>JBKAHA010000004.1:0-820156 GCA_046290675.1 Aureliella sp. | reverse complement strand
ATGGGGCGCTCGTCCAACGGGAAGACGTCTGTGTTGCAAGCAGAAGATCAGGGTTCGATTCCCTGGTGCTCCACTCAGTGCAATCAACATGGCTCGGTAGGCAATTGGCAGACCACTTTGGCTTAGAACCAGAGATGCTGTGGGTTCGAGTCCCACCTGAGCTACTCAAACCATATGCGGGTGTAGTGTCCAACGGCTAGCACGATTGGCTTCCAACCAGTTAGTCTCGGTTCGAATCCGAGTGCCCGTACTTTTCACAAACAACAAGTCCTCGTGGAGCAGCGGAGTGCTCGCTTGCCTGTCACGCAAGAGGTCGTCGGTTCAAATCCGATCGGGGACGCTTTCAAACGGCGCGGTACGCAAACCGGTAAAGCGACGGAGCTCAAACCTCCGTGACATGTCTGTGGGTTCGACTCCCTCCCGCGCTACTTCTTGCAAACACCAAACAGCCAAGTGGTGGAACCGGTAGACACGCGATTCTCAGAAGATCGTGCCCACAGCGGCGTGCGAGTTCAACTCTCGCCTTGGCTACTTTTCAGGAACAGCATTGCAGGTGCGACAGGTGTCCAACTGATCGTCATAAGGTCGGTGTGCTCGGCTCGATACCGAGACCTGCAACTTCAGTGCAAACAACACCGCGGATGGGCCAGTGCTCAGCCAGGCCTCATAAGCCAGGACCGCCGGGTGCGACCCCCGGATCCGCTACTTCGATGGTCGAGTACGCAAACGGAAAAGCGACTTGGTCGAGAGCCAAGTGATTTTGTAGGTTCGACTCCTATCTCGACTACTGGTTAGAAAACGATCGCGTGGACCAGCGGCGAAGACGTCTGCGTGACATGCAGAAGATCGATGGTTCGATTCCATCCGCGATCACTGAGTAACAAGGTCTGTAAGTGTTGCGGCAGCACGCGTCTGTGGTATGGACGAAGACCGGGTTCAATTCCCGGACGGACCTCTGATTCAAAAGGGCTGGCATGTTCCAAGGGGGCGACTGATCCTTGCAAGATCGGTGGGAGGGTTCGATTCCCTTTCGGTCCACTCAATTTTACGGAAGGGCAATCCGATGGGCGACGGTATCCGGTTGCTAGCCGGGCGAGCATCTTGATGGTGCCTTGAGGGTTCGACTCCCTCTCCTTCCGCTTGTTTGCAAAATGGCTCGATGGTGAAACGGAAATCATCTCTGGCTTCTAACCAGAAGTTCCGGGTTCGATTCCTGGTCGGGCTACTGAGACAACCACGCCGACGTGGCTCGATTGAGAAAGGCACCGCTCTTGTAAAGCGGCTCATGCTGGTGCGAACCCAGTCGTCGGCTCTTGTGACTAAAACACCAATCAACATGACTCGCGGGTGTGCTGGATAGCATGACAGTCTTCGAAACTGTCGGACCAGGTTCGATTCCTGGGCGGGTTACTTGGCGCTTCAATGTGCCAATTGAATTGTTCTCGGAGTGTGCCGGAACGCACGCGACTCTGCGAAGGTCGAAGACCAGGTTCGATTCCTGGCGGGAGCACTTTCTCTACGTCAACGTTGGATACTCGAAAGGGAGCGGACCAATGCGATACGAACACGAGCACAACGAAGACCACTGCTTTCGAGCCGATGAGTAAGCGACGACGCGGTTTCCCATCGGAAAAACACGTCAAATGCGGAGTGCGAATCGTCCGCGGCGATAAGCAACTCGAGGAGAAGCTCGGACGCAACGATCCTTGCCCATGCGGCAGCGGACAACGATTCAAGCGTTGTTGTCTCAAATCGGGCCACTTTTGATGGTTCCAATCGGGACGACTACTTTTAGGGACAAAGACTGAAACACGTCTGTCAGAGCGACGGACAAACAAAACGCTGGAGCCAGATGGCCAGGCACCCGGCTGCAACCCGGTCGAAGTGGGTTCGATTCCCACCAGCGTTTCTGATTCGAGGACTAGCACGTCATTACAGCTAGCTCATTGGGTAGAGCAGTAGGCTATTAACCTACGGGTAACGGGTTCGAGTCCCGTGCTTGAAACATGACTGGCAACCTACCTCGAATTTTTTCCATGGTTCTTCGGAGCCGTGATGCCGGGGACTCTCTCGTCAAGTCAGAACGTGGCTGTTAACCACGAAAGGTAGAAGAACCTTTCCGACAAGGCATTGACCAGGATCCTACCCCGGCATTTTGCATCACAACCAAATTGCAAGGCAACACCGAACACATCACATCGGGAACTTGCGCGTCGATACAGAGCCATCAAAATGGCTGTACGCGAAAGCGTTTGAGGGTTCGAATCCCTCCTCCTGCTCTTTCAACGATCTCTGCGGTCGTTGCACACACGCGGGAGTGGTGGAATTGGCAGACACACAGTTGTAAGCGTCCCGCACCTTGCCCCGATGTTGTGTTTTTATTCGTCTTGTTTTTGAACTGAACACGAAGGAGCTACACCAATGGATCTGATCCAGACTGCAAGCCTGCCATCGCGGCCGACTGATGCACTGTCCGATCACCAGCGTGAATTGCTGCCGCTCGCGTTTGGTTCATTCCTCGACTCGGTCGCAACGGCTACTGGCCGCGGAACGTTCTACAACTCGCGTGAAGAACAAGCCGCAGCCGTTGAAGCAGCCCACCGTGACCTGCTCGACATCGACCGCGACGTTTACACCGCAGCTCTGATGCTGCCGGGTGTGACGGACTTCAGTCGACAGATCGGTGTGCGCCGCCTGCTGCAAACGACTCGCGATGGTGGAATCCTGCCAGCCGAGTTCGAGGCTGCAGCGATCACGCACCTGGTTCGTGGACTGCCAACGCAGCGGATGCTCAAGCTGTTCGGAATGCTACGCCGTGACCGTGTCAACAACGCGCGAACACGTCGACTGATCCTGAGTGAAATCCTTGGTGCTGACGGTCTGGAGTTCTGGGCGGTCAAGTACCGTGAGAAGCTGCGGGTCGCGTTGACGCACGCGTGGGGGCGCCGGACGGCAAGCATCCTGCGAAGCGTGCTGGCAAAGTCGGCAGAGGATCGTACCGAGAAGGAATCACAGATCGTTCGACAGAACGTAGCGCGATTCGTTCGGGACGACTCCGTGGATCGAGTTGAGCAGTGTGTGCGTTTCGTCCTCGGTGACGAAACAAGCATGACGTTGGGTCGCCTGACTGCCTACTGCGAAGCGAAGTCTGAATTTGATCGCGGAACGGTTCTGCCACCGGAAACGATGGAAGGCCTGCGAAGCCGTTACCACAAGGATCGCACCAGCGCCGAAGTGCTTGAACTGACAAAGTCTCAGCTGACGACCGGTCAAAAGATCGCAGTGCAGCGAAAGGCCGAGCGGTCAGGTGTGGAGGTCGAGTTTGATCCAGCGAAGTACGACGCGGTTCGCCTGTACGTTTACGCTTTCGAGATGGGCATGACCGATGAGATTCGTCAGGCCCTTCGCGAGAAGGCGGAAGCGGCTGCAGCAAGACTACCGGTGCAGTTCGAGCGAGTAGGTGTGCTGATCGACGCATCGCAATCGATGGTTGGTCACGACACACAGGCTCGTCGTCCAATCGCGACGGCACTTGCGCTACGCGACCTGTTGTCAGCAACTGCAGATGATGCGGTTGCGATTACTTCGGATGGCCGATCAAGCGAAAGCTACGAACTGATCGAACCGTCGGGCGACACGTCGCTGGCGGCAGGACTGGTTCAATTGCTGAAGTCAGAGCCAGACGTCGTATTCGTTCTATCGGACGGATACGAAAACGCTCCGGCTGGACGCTTCGGTGAAACGGTCGCGGCTGTCCGACGAATCGGTATCCAAACGCCGATTCACCAGTTTACGCCGGTCTTTGCAGCCGAGTCGCAGGGCGTTCGCACGCTGAGCGATTCCGTCGTTGCGATGCCGGTTAGCAAGCCAGAAGCAATCGGAATCGGATTGCTGAAGGCGTTGATCGAGTCCGACGTCGACCGTGGCGTTGCGGCTCTGTTTGGAATGACCAAGGTCGCTGGATACTTGTCAGTGGCATAAGTTCATCGAATGTCCCGGTGTCCGGTTTGACGATCGGACACCGGGCATCTCGGTGAATAGTGAGGAGGCTTCTAGGAATGTTTCGTAAGAGAAAGAAGAACACAAGCACGCGGATCGAAGTACGCGAGGTCCTGCGCGGATGCGAGGCTGGCCGGCTGCAAAGCGTTGGCTACATGCAAGTCATCCCGCTGGTCAGCGACTTGAACGATGATCGATTCGTGTCGCCGGTTCAGTGCGATGCGGACGTTTACACGACGAGCTATGGAACGCTTGGTTTCCGTAACTCAAGCGAGTCGGTGATGATCGTTCCGTGCCACGCCGGTTACGTCGTTAAGCAGCACGCACAAGACCACGCGATGGCTCACGCCGGCGTGGTCGCTGCTGCGGGCGATCGCCGCTACGACACGGCGGCTTGTATCCAGGCGTCGCAAGGTGGATTCATCAAGAAGGGTTCGTACCGGATGTTGATTCTGCCGCATGCACTTCGTGAGCACGCATTGCAGAAGCGAGGCGAAAAGAACTACCAGAAGCTCTGGGATGACATTTCGGTGTTTAATCAACGGTTCGGTGTGACTGGCCAAGGTCACCTCGAGTACTTCTTGAAGGCATTCAAGAAGGAACTGGATGAGTTCGTCGCCGAGTTCGAGTGCGTTCCACGCCAAGTCGGTGCAATCGTCCTAGTCGATGACCGCGTTGTCGGCATCGAGCGAGCACCGTCACACGAGTACTGGCTAAGCATCTGGCCAAGCCTGATTCGCGAGTGCTACGGATCGTTGGCGATTGAAGCAGCTAAGGCAAACGGAGATCGAGCACCAGACCGATCACCGCGAGTCCAACTGTCGGTTGAGATCGCATCGCTCGACGAGCTGGAATCGTTGATCGCCGAGATCGCTTCGCAAGAGGACGAACGAGCCCGATCAATGGTCCGCGAGCTACTCGACGAACCACTTGACTTGCAATACGAAGAAACCGTGGCTGACGTGTCGATCGACACTGCAACCTCGGAGCACTTCACCGGCCAAGTGATCCGCGACGGCGACAAGATCGTCTACGCCTCACTCCCGGCAACAAGTGCCTTCGTCCAGAGCCAAGAATGGACGCGAGCCGAACCGTTCGCAATTTGAAGCAATTTGAAGCAATTTGAACGAGACGCCCGTGACGGAAATTTCTGTCACGGGCGTTTAATGATTCTAGCTATCGCCGAACGCCAACCTTTTTGCTTCGTTCTCACGTTGCCGGCGACCCTCGGGGCTGTTGTTGTTTAAAAGAAATTCGAGTGACTGCAGGTTGATTGGTCGAAGGCAGACCTGACCCAAAGGGGTTCCCCGGACTGGATCAGCAACGTCAATTCTAGCCTCCTTGGCTTGAGAATTGGCAGCTGGGTAGATAATGCAGCTTGTTGGATTGGATGGTTGACTAATGGCGTACACAACCAGCTGGTACAGCATCTCCCGCGGCAGGGGCTTTTCCCAAAGGTCACGATACTTGGCATCTATTAATGCTCGGAGACGATGTTGCTTCATGACTGCGTAGTCAGGTCTTGGAGTCGGTGATTGTCGCCGCCGAGGGTTGAAAGAGGTGTTGTATCGCATCATATTCTTGAGCCCATGCTCATCAACGACTTGATAACCAGGCAAACTATCGCTGAGGAATCTTGACAACAAGGCTTGAAAGAAAGCATTCATGTCAAACAGAAATCCCGGTAGACGGTCGGGTACGGAGCTGCCTTCGAGCGTGATTCCTTGAGACTCAAGCAGTAGTCGAATGATAGAGAGCGCTGACGAGTAGCTCGACGTCAAACGGTTCTGCTGTCGCTCGACTTGATTCATTGTCGCCGAGCTTAGGCGAATCTCTGAAACCGATTCGTCCATTCGAGAAGCGAGCCGCCAAGAATCTCTTCGCAGAGCGAGGCCACTTGCGATTGAACCCGCAAGGTTGAGACCAGCTCGTAGCACTTGATTGAATAAGGTGTCTTCGATTCGCGGATGGTGGCGACATGGAAGTTCAGCGGTCATCAAGCCCGAGCGAGCGATCTGCCCAATGTTTATCTGGCCTCGGGGTGAGCTGAGTTGCTCCTCTCGAGGCACATAAGCTCTTTGTAATCCGCGAGACAACAATTCCTGAGCTTCCGCATTTAGCTGAGCAACCAAGAGATCTTCAAACCCGCATGGCTCGACAAGCTGGCTTGCATCCGACAGAAGGTGAAGCCTGCGAAAACCGTAGGCATATCGAAGCAAATTCAATAGCGAAGCCCCCGGCAGTTTCGGCATCACTGTGATGGTGAGATTCCCCAAGCTGAGTCGCCCCACATAAGACAGAGCCTTGATCTCAATGCCGTGACGAAGCTCAGTGAGGCATAGCCGCCTCGAACGTGCTAGCGTATCCGCGTGTGTCTGTTGGGCCGAGTCCAGAAACAAACCCCTTAGCGACTCGTGCGTCGCTGGGCCTACTGTTTCCCATTCGGAAAGCACAATGGAACGAGCGTCGCTAATCATTCGACGCTTTCCTCTTCAGCAGAATTGGAATCCTCCTCTTCCACAACATCGACCGCGTCATCCTCATCATCGGCAGACTGATCCGATGCAAGCGCGGCGGTCGTATTCTGAATGTCGCTAAAGGAAGAAAGGAGAGCATCGACCAAATCTGATTCACGGCCGGAATTCAACAGTTCCTCTCGAATGCCTTGACGATCAGTATCAACGAGGGCTTCGCCAAGAATCATTGCCAGCGTCCGGTAGTCTTCGTAACAGTATTCCTCGAGCAGCGGAATGATGTCATCGCGGATCGCTCGCCGCAGAACTGCAATCTCTCGTATCGGATGACCGCCCTGCAGCAAGTAAGAGTGACCAATCTGCAGATTGCGAGCATCGCGTCCAACGTGTCGTCGAATTCGTTCGTTCAATGCCTCGAACCAAGCTCGCAGCGGAATTCCACTCACTGTTGAGTCTTTCAGAACGCTTCCGTCCGGCATCAATTCGATAAAGCCAAACCGCCGACGAAGCGCAGCGTCCAAGAGAGAGATTGACCGGTCTGCAGTATTCATCGTCCCAATGAGCATGACATTCTTGGGAATCGAGAAAACCTCCTGGCTGACCGGCAACGTAATTCGTTTTCCACGCTTGTCCTTTTCCAGCGTGGTCAAAAGCTCACCGAACACTCTTGGGATGTCGCCGCGATTGATCTCGTCAATGATGAGGTAAAACTGCTTGCTTGGTTCGGCCGCAGCGTCGTGGCACAGCTTCTTGAAGATGCCATCACGAAGCTCAAACGATACCTGTCCATTGACCGTGCTAGGACGATAACCTTCGAGGAAGTCCTCATAGCCGTATGCTGGATGAAAACAGCACATACGGACGCATCCCGATTGCTCTCCCTCACCTGCAATTGCTCGCTTCTCGTCTTGGCTTAGCGAGGCAAACAACCTCCCGAAATGGGAAATCGCTGCCAAATCAAACGCAGCTTTCTCTGCCCAATAGGTTTTTCCTGTTCCGGGCGGCCCGTAAAGAATGACTTGCGATTTACGAGACAGCACTGACTGAATTCGGCCGGCCGTTCCCACTAAGCGGATTGGTCGCGTCGAGGCCGGCGTACTCGCATTGCCTGAAACTGGGGTGTCTCCGGCCTCGTGAACCCGCTTCTCCGCTTCGACGATATTCTCATCATGTCTGCGGATCTCGCGGACTGTAGACCGAAGACCTTCGGGGATCGGCATCTTCCATTCTTCGATGCTCATCCATTCAACGCTACGTTGATGTGGGAAACCAAACTCCGAAGCGAACTCATACTCCCCAGTGACACGACCAATTCCGAGCACTCTGGATCCGTCAGATGCAAGAACCCAATCGCCTTCGTTAATCGATGCGATGAACTGTGTTATCTGAGAGCAGTCTTGGCCAGTTGCAATCGCCGTTTGATCTGGGTAAGCCTCTTTCAGTGCCTCCTTGAGTTTCTTGCGAGACTCTGGCTTTGCTTCAACCCAAGAAAGATCTTCGAGTGCTTTCCATCCGACAGCGACGACATTTCTCTCCTTCATCATTTCCCAATGGCTAACTCCGTCCTCGCCACCACGCGTGCCAACCCGCCAGTATTTGTGCAGTCGCCCGTGGAGTTCGTTGAGTGATGCAGTGACCTGGTGCATTTGCACGTCTACCTCAGCCGCAGCCGACACAAAACGTCCGGCGCAGATGTATCGTCCGTCGCCCCCGGGTGGAACTTGAAGTAGTTTCAGTAAGTGAAAGTGCTGCCAATCGGGACTATGGAAGTCATCAAGCTTGTTTGGGTACAGCAGGCTAAAGTACTTGTGCCCCCATGCCAGCTTGCTGACTTCAGGCACAAGCTCATCCATCTGATCTTGCAGCTCCGCGTAATCATCATCCGTTGCATTTTCTGGCAACTGCTCGAGAAGCTCAGCGCCTTGAACTAGTTGATCTCGATGCAAGCGGGCAGCTTCAACTGCTTGCTCGATCGACACATCCTTAGGTTTGCCATCTGTCCCAGCCATTTGCCATCGGCCGGTTTCTTTTCGACGAAAGATACGGAACTTCAACGCACTCCCGCCCGCGATACTGCCAAAACGTTTGGTGTCAAACTCTTCGTCGTTCTTAAATTCCAGCCAATAGACCAAGCTGTCCTTGTTGCCATGATCGTGCATGAATTCAAGCAACTGCTGGCCGTCGAGACCATTCAGAACCTGTGGCGAGAACCTCTCGGCAAAGAGCGCGTAAGATTCCTCAAGCTGTTCGTTGGTGTAAACACGACCTTCCTCGAGAAGACGCTCGAAAGTCGATCTGAGCTCGGCTCGCTTTTCTTCACTGAGGATTGTCGAATCCGGCGAGCGGGAGACCCGTCTTACTTCGCTAAGTCGTCGCCCGTCTTCGTGTTTCCAGTCATACCAGCCATTGGATGGTGACCCTTTGACAATGACGCCGGCGCCACTCGGAGACTTGAAACGGTGGTCGCGCATGAACCGGAGATGTTCATCGAATTCCTGCAATACACCTGATTCGATCAATTCAGCTCGGATATCTGCAACGTTTGCACGACACGACGACGTGATGCCTTTTCGCGCAAGCGAACCCTCCAGGACGACGAAACCGTTCTCGTCCATGTACCCAGTCGCATCGGCTTCACCGATTTTCAAGAAATATCGTTCTTCTGATTGATTCGTCATCTAGCATTCACATTTCAAATCGAAGCTTGTCGCGTTGGAGCCGTCCGAACGCCTAATCCAACAGACACTTGAAGAACGCGTCTTGGGCATCCTTGTAGAACTCGATGCTGATCTTCGTCCACAGGTCGTCAGGCAGGTCGTTGAGTTGCCTACGAGCCGAAACGGGCATCAGCAATGTGGTTGCCTGCTTTTCGATTGCGACTTCAGCGATGGCCACCGGGTTCGGGATCATCTCAACTGAGCCGCCGAGGTTGAGAGATCCCACGATGATCATTCCGCCTTTCGTGCTCCGCTCCAGCAATGAACTTGCAAGCGCGACGAGCACGGGAAGTCCGATTCCGACGCCGCTGGTGTCGTTGTCCATCGCTCGCATCTGGATCGAAAACTCGTGGGCACGAGGGTCGCGGTCGCCAACAAGCTGTTTGCTCTGGGTGTAGAGGTTTTGCTCGCCAATCTTCACGCTTTCTCGAAAACTCGGTGGGGTGGGTGTATTGAGTATTCTCACGCCACTCCCGGGGCCAGACGTCACTTCCAAACGGTAGAGACCTGGCCCCGATTCCTGTGAGCCTGGACTAATCGACCAGACTTGGCCGGGAGGCAACGGGTCACCGTCGATCGCAGCGTCACTATGCAGCTCGGGCGTCGCAACGAACTGCTCAACTCCGTCCACTCCCATCGTGAAGCTAAAGTGCGTATTGCGGAACTCGCTCTTCAAGCATCGTTTCTGCTGCTCTTTCACACGGCGTCGTGACTCGAGGGCAATTCGCACAATGAGTTCTAGGTCATCATCCGAGATTGCAACATCGGTATCCGGAAAGATGAGTTTGATCAGACCGCTGATTGTCTTGTTGACCGCCTCGATGTCTCTGCCGCTAAGCGCACCGCCGAAGAACACCCGGTTCTGCAAAACCGCGACTCGACTAGACATTCGGAGCTTTGTCCAACACTCACTCAAGAAGTCACTCACCAAGCCGAAATGGTTGGTTAGATGTTGATTCGGATTCAACTTGGGAAAATCCCAGCCTGGAGCAAAGGCGTGTAGCCGATCATGAAATGCGGTGTCGTCTCGCATCTCACTTGGCAACGGGCTCAGCAAGTGGCCGATTCGTTGTTGTTGCTCTACATCCACATCAAAGTTACCAACCATCACGATGCCGCCCTCGGCACGGATGCTCTCCTTCCCACGGCTGAACTCTCCCGAGGCCATGTAGCCCTTCATGATGTTGACGCCGTCTTTCTGGTCAAAAGAAACGCCAGAGACTTCGTCAAAGCAGACGACGTCGTATTGGCAAACCAATCCGCGTTGTCCGTTCGCATTGTTCACGAACATCTTTGCCACCGTCGCTTTGCCTCCAGAAATGAGGTGCGAGTATGGCGAGATCTGCTGGAACAGGTGGCTTTTGCCCGTTCCTCTTGGCCCGAGCTCCACAAGGTTGTAGTTGCGTTCCACGAACGGCACCATTCGTAGCAGGACCACGTACTTCGCGCGATCGGTCAATTCAGTCGGTTCCAGCCCGATCGACCGAACCAAGAAGTCGATCCATTGCTCCGTTGAATACTCGGACCTTCCGCGAGTCAAGACATCCAGGATGTCGGATTTAGACATTTGGATTGGACGCAAAGATGCAATTCGAAATGGTCGACCGTTCTTCTCTTGAGCGATAACGGCGTCGTATTCCAGCGTGATCTCAGCATAAAACCCATCGGTCAGCATTCGCTCGTGATCGTCCACCAAGCGATCGTCGATCGACGCATCCTTGATGGCTAGGCTTGGGATCTCGGCGAAGTAGGTATCCGACTTCGTGTCGAGCTTGGCCCTGACAATATCGATCAGCTTGACAGACCCTTTGTCCCGAGCTTGCTTGATGAACACCTCTTCCTGGCCGGTCTTCACCGTCCGGTTCTGCAACTGCTTCTCAACGATTTGCAGGCCTTCGGCAATCTCCTCTTCGTCGACCGTGGCGCAGTATCTGCCTAGAAGGAATTCCACCACGTAGGTCGGTACTGGGTATTGCCGCGAGTACTTTCGAACCAAGTCTTTTCGCACCAAATAACCGTCGAATACCGACGCGGCTAGCTGGTCAAGCGAATCCATATGGATGGTTGGTGAACTCATCGATCGTTTCCTATTTATTCGCCACCGACGGTGGTGTTTTGTTTCGCTATCAACTGGCCCGCGGCATTGAATACGGTCACGGCAACCACCGAGCCCTCTAGATCGTCGTCTTCCACAAACAGCGTCACCGTGGACGCGCCGTCAAGCGGCTTGCCGCCATCGCAAAGGGAAGTTGTGGAATCATTCGGCTTGCTCCTCAAATCGACTCGCAATCCCGCAGCAGGCGGATCCACACTCACGCGGACGCGCAGCCCCTTCCAATCGACATTTGTGATTGTTGCCTCTTCTTTGGGGGCTTGGCTTTGAAGCGTGACCGAAAGATCCGCAATCAGGCATTCTTGAAGACTGATGCCACCGTGCGCGTAAGCATGGCTGGACTTGAAGCAACGCACGCCTGGGGCCGTGGCGAACTCCGCCGCCTGGTTCCAATGCCATACAGCTTTAGGAACTTGTGGATTTGATTCACCTTTGATCGTTGCGCAACGCGCCCACTTCGCTTCCGTCAGGTAGTGCGGCAACTCTTCCTTGGGCAAGCCTCCCGGCATCAGCAGCCATCCATGATCTGTAACGATTCGAACTTCTCGCCAACCCGCATCAAGCAACTGGCATACACGTTCGGCGATAAGTTCGATTTGTTCATCGACCACAGATGCTAATTTGCCCTGCATGCTATGACCGCGTTTGTCGATCTCACCAAACTCACACCAGGCTCGAGCCTTCGGTGCGGCAGGATCACCAACATCATCTCCCGCGAGAATCTGGTAGCCATCGCCTTTTAGTAACGATTGCAACCTCGCAAAGGTCAGTGACTTGCTATCGTCCTCTGCGAGCGAAGGAGCAAAGCTGTCCGGCAGTCCGACGCCACGAACTTTCTGACTTACAGGCGAGGCGGCCGGCTTTGCAGTTGCTGTTACCGATGGCAACGCTGCCCATCTTCGCTGCGATGAGACCATCAGCTTTCGTTCGCCGAGCAGTACTGACAGACGCTGGGCTAGGTCATAACGCAAGCCGTCAGCAAATAGGAGGCAACAACCCACAGCACCTTTGACGGCTTGATGAGCTGAGACGGTACCTCTAGTTCCATACGCACTGCGATCGGAAGACACCGCGTAGACACCGGTCGCGGCATCGTCATCAGCAAAGGCAGTGGTGCCTGCTGGCGATTCGGAAACTCGGTCGGACTCGGGTTCATCCCAGACTTCCTGAAGTCGAACCGCGGTTTGATCCAACCACGGCAGATAGAGAGATCGCACGGCAGCGCCGACCGCGGCGGAGTCTGCGGCCGTTCTAACTGACCCCAAGGCAGCCAATGCTGCATCATCGACCAGATAGCCACTCTCCGCGTATTGCTTGGCCAGGTCCTCCCGACTATCACCACCAATCTGCTTTGCCGAGCGATCCGCCAAATGAACCAAATGTTCAAGAGCAATCGCGAGAGGAGCCCAACCGAGTTTTGCCCAAACCCAGGTACGGCGCACGCCGTGTGTTTGCTCCAGCTTATGAATGGCATCGCGGGCGCTGGATGCGGTTGCATCCTTCAAGTTTTCCAGTGCCGAACGCAGCGTCGACTCCTCCGACTCATTCACGTCAGGCCAGGTTTCCTGCTCGTACGTGATCTTGCCGGTGGGTTTAGAACGTCGCAGGAGTTCCGGGATTCCTGGATAGGCTTTTGGAGACTCACAGAATCGTCCCCAGAGCGCCTCCCAGGTTGCTGTTTCTCGCATGCCCAATTTCTCGCCGGCGACGAGTTCCCCGTCGGCTTCTGGGTCAAACCGAAAATCATCGCGACAGCGACTACAGAATGCATGCCATGAGCCACCGTCCAAAGTCGCCTGTTCCAGCTCCTTACGAACTGGGACCGGATCGCTCATCCAGCGAAGCAAATCGCGTGGATGGTCACCAATCATCAGCTTGTCAAAGTCCTCGGCTTCAAGGCGTCGGCCAGCGAGTCGAGAGACCGGAGTGTCGGCAAGCACGGACAACGCAGCCATCATGGACTGTTTTGTTCGTTCGTCCTTGGCAACATCCAAGCCAATCCCCGGAGAATCTTTGCTGACTAGCATGGCCTCGATAGACCAATCGCGACCATTCTTTTGGGTCCAAACGGTGCCGCGGTACAAAAGGGCAACCAACGGCTGTAGTTCTGTCGGGCATTCCTTGCCTGCTCGCAATGTCTGCCGGCTGATCTTGGGCAAATACAGAATTGGTGTGAGGTCATCTGGAATCGTGACTTCCGGTAGCGTTCTCGCCAACGCACAACGCAGCCAGATTGACGGACCAGTTCGCTTCTCTAGATCGTATTCACCGTGAATCAACAGCTGCGGCAGACGCGAACGCAACGTATCAACGAGCGGTAGCCACTCGCCTTTCGGATCAGACCAGAGTACGCATGTCGGCGCGGCCTCGCCGGTGGAATGTCGCGCGGCGTCCGACAAGGCTTTGCAGAGCGATTCGAGCATTGTCTGACTACTCATGACTGCACCTCGTCACTTCTTCGAGCTGCAAAAGACTCGCGTGCCTTCTGTTTTGCGGCGATTGTGTAGTGGCAGTCGTTCCAGCGGACACCATTGAATGCGTCGTTTCCGGCGAAGTCGGTTGCCTTTTCGTCCCAACTCCATAACCAGGGGTAGTCTTGCTTGTCGCGTTCTGGTTCCTTGCCGCGATCTTTCGTCCATTTGATCTTGGGTTTAACTCGAAAGACTCCGGCACCTTTCGGGACACCGGGCAGGTCGTCCGCCATGAACGGCCGGATGTTCATGCGTACGCCGTCGTTGATATCCGGATGCCAACCGATCGGCTGCTCGTGCAACGGCTTCCAGCGAATGAACAAATCGAAGGGCGGTTCGCCTTCCGCGATTGCTTCCAATCGTTTGAACAGATCTTCTGCAGCGGTCAGTCGATCCGTCGCACCAGGCAGCTCACGCTTCACTTCGTCTTTCTGCCGATCGATCCATTCGCCGAGGTAGCTGTAGGTGAGACTCTCCAGCAGCTTGTGTCCGTCGGGACCAGCAAGCTTGTGGTAGTTCACCAGGGCGTGAAAGCCGTCTTGCTTACGTCCGTCGTAGATGTGCCAGATGAACGGACGCTGATCGAAGGTATCGCAGTGTTCTTTGAAGAATTTGTTGCGCAACCAGTCGTCGAGATTCTCGCTCGTGCTGACACCACATGCAGCGAGGAGTCTAGCCAGCCGATCAGCGGCAGGTTCCTCACCACGCACTGAAGGGATGCAAACAATCCCATCGTCGTCAACAAACGAAGCCAACTCAACGCATCGACCGACAAGCTCACGTGCACGGTCGCTCAGTCGCATTTCAGAATCGAGTTCCGACGGCCAGCGGTAGCCGAGAAGACGGGAAACGGAGACTTGCAGTGGCGAAGTTGACTCAGAAGGCCATCCATGAAAGAGCCACTGGCTTGGGTCGTTAGATTCAGGCTCAGGGAGTCCGTTCGGGTACTTCTCATTTGCAGCCGTATTCCAGAACGAAAGATCAAACGGAATATCTAAAACCGTCTGGTTAGCTATGTCTGTCTTTTGGTCAAGTTGCCGACAGTTTTTGAGAAAGGATGGATCGCGCGAGTACACAAAAATTGGGGCTACATGGGCTGCGTCTTTCGGAACGATTACGTAAACGTTCGCGCCGAACTTATCGCCGATGTAAAGCGTGCTCTGGAGGTCACGCATTTTAACGATGGCAATTCCGGGCCGGCCCCAAGCAGCCGCCCCCCGAATCCAGGCACCCACACCACTCTCGCCAAGTTTCTCTGCTACGCTCTTATAATAGTCTCCAGTCCCTCCTTGCCACAAAACGATCGAAGACATACCACCAAAATCGGGTTTGCCGCGAAATGAGTTTTGCAAATATTCCCAGTCATCTCCTGCTGTCGACAGCTCCCAAAACCCTCGAAAAAATCTGTTAATGTCACCTGCATTAATACCTGCGAGACATTCGGCATATTCACCGAGCGTTTCATCGGAACTGGACTCTCGAAACACTATTCGCGAAGCTGCGTTTGCTCTTTGGTCTGATTGCAAGAACACGTCAACCGGCGAGCTATGCCCGTCGTAAGTCTTGCCAAGGAGTAGATCAGACTTACCTTTAACGTTTCGCGGAGGGGAGACATCTACGCCACTAAGTTTAGAGTCGTCGACCGGAGTGCTAGCTGAAATCGCAACCAATCCGGTGTTTGCGGCCCACCAATTCATGTCGACAAAAGCTGCTGGACCAAGCTTTGCAGCGAAGTTCCAAGTTGTGCGATCAAGTAGATACTCTCGAAGTTTTCGGTAGGTGTTTAAGAAATGCCAATTCTGTGGTGACACTATCCCAGCAGTCCCACCGGTACCGCACATCTCTACACATCTCAGTATCAACGCAACTGAGAGATCTGCCTTTCCTAAAGGAAATTCCGCATCGCTATAAGCTTGCATTGAGTTGGGTTGCTTATTCCTTCCGAGAAAAGGAACATTGGTCAGCACCAAATTGTATTTTTCGCCGAGCAAACGAGTTGCAGTGGCTAGACCTTTCGCGGTCAGGCCCAATTCATACGAGTCGGGCTCGGTGTTCGGATCAGCGGCTACAGCAGCTTCGAGCAAGTCATACAAGTATTTTGTCTGCTCAGGGCTTAGCAAGAAGGAGGTAAGAGAACGCCGCGGGCTGAGCAAGCTTCCGAGCGTTGAAGCTTGGCTAAACATGTCGTATAGCTGGCCCCAAAAGAATCCAAGGCCTTCCTGAGCTTGGTTGGCGAGTTCGGCAGCTGGCGATCCTGACTCATGCGGCTTGCTGTCTAACAAGCTCATCCAATCCGCCCGAGTTGCCCCGATGGACTGGCCAACATGGGCAATCATCATCGAGGTCAAGTCTCGGTAGGAATCCAGCTTCCATGCCGACAGGGCAATATTGAACACAGCAATTTGTACGCAACGCTTGTCGATTTCCAAGCCGAACAAGTTGTCCGAAAACACGGCGTCAATTGCATCCGGTAACGACAGAGACTCTTCATGCATTCGTAGACGCACCAACAGCTCAAAAGCGGCCACGAGAAAGTGACCGCTGCCGCAGCAGGGATCGAGCACTTTCAGCTCGGCGGCAGTGCGTGGCCAACCCTCAAACGCGCCTCCCATCGGCTTCCACGGTCCGGTCGGCTCCGCATCATCATCCTCGGAATTGATCGCCTCGCGCACAAAACGCAGATACTCGAACTCGTAGCCGCCGGCTTCTTCCAATGCCACGGCACGCCGAAGCTCATCTTCATCCTTGGCGTCTTGTGCAAGCTCAGGTCGCGCTGCCAACACCTTACCCGCGTGCCATGCACCCAGCGTGTTGTGCAGCAAAAAAAGAACCATGTAGTCTTCGGTGAAGAACTGAGTCACCGCCGGCAGCGTCGATGCATCGATCTTTTCTTCCGATTTGTTTGCAGCTTCGTTGGCGTCGTTTTGCCAAAACTGATAGACCCACCCCAGCGAGTCATCGGCCTGAAAGATGGAACGTGGCAATCCAGACTTGTCATCTTCGCCCGTCGGATCTTCGACTAATTCGATCAGTGCATTCAAGCGTTCGCGAGGCAGTTCAACTTCAAGCACCGGGTTGTCCGCCGGAAAGATCGCCGGCAACGCGCGTCGGGCAAAACGGCCAGCCAGCTCCCACTTATGCGTTCCCTCTTCGTGTGCCAATTCCTCCACTTCTTCAAGCGATACAAGAGCCCGTAATTCCGGATGCCACAAACAATCGTTTTCTGCCAAGAACCGGGCAAAGAGGATCCGGTGCCAATGCTGATATGCACACTCTTCGACCAAGCGATCGATTGCCTGCGATCCGTTCGCATCACGCCGATCACCCAAGAACCGGCCGTGAGCGCGCAATCGATTCCGTAGACTGATCTTCTCCGAAGTGTCGACATGACCGCCCCGCTTGGCTTCGTGAACGGTCAACGCTTCCAAGGCTTCACGAGCCCCCGCTTCGGCTTCCCGCCGAGCTTCCTCGACCGCCTTCTCCAATCGTCGTCGCTGTGTCGTTGTCAGTGATGGCATGTGACTTCTTGGCTATCCATTAATCGTGTTTCAGTGTTTGATCGTCGCTGCCGCGACTCATCAGCTAACGATGACCGGCCCTTCCTTCAGCTTTTCGATCAACATGGATTCCTGTTTCGATAGCCAATCTTTGACTTCGTCGGGGGTCTTCAACGTATCGCTCGAAAGATGAACACGCTGGAGTTTGGGCTCGTGAAGCCGCGCCGCTGCTGCCAACACTTTGTCAAAACGACTGGACAGGGCATCCGTTTTGTCACGCCAGGAAGCAAGTGGTGTCGCCCCCAACTGCTTGAGAAGCTCCTCGTCCGTTCCGATCGACAGATTTGGAATCGAATCCAGACCTTCCGCAGCCAGAAGTTCTTTTTGCTTCGCGTCATCCGTTTGCTGCCAAGCTTCGCTTTCGGTGAGAGAGCTCATCAGCGACTGGTAACGGGTCTCGAATTCGCAGTGAAGGTCTTTGACTGCAGCCCGAAGCAATGACGCCGCCTTTTTCACTTGCTCGGTGACGTGATCGGTACTGTCCAGCAGTAATCGGTTATCAGAGATACCGGCGGTTGCGGTCTTGATGTCAGCGAACTCATCAAGATCCTTGCCATGCCCGATGAATTGCTGGAGCCGATTCCAAAGCGGCATACGCTTTCCAGCTAACTCGCCAAGACGCTTCCATTCTTCCGCCTGCTTCGATAGCTCATCGCGATCCGCAAGGATTTTCGCTAGACGCTCATTGCCCGAATGCTGGCGAAGTGTCGTGATGTGATCGGTTTTGGGGCGCGCCGGTAGCGGAGCCTCACCGCCGGCACGCGAGGCTAAGCTCTCCATCGCAGCCAGAAACTCGCTGGATTTGGATTCAAGATCATCGCTGGGCCGAACACTGACATCCGCAAGTGGGAAGAGCCCCCGCAATGCGATCTTGTCGCTGGCAGACAAGGTCACGGTTTCCTGTCGCAGCTCGGCCTTCTTAATTTTGGTTTGGTCGAGTTTTCCAGGCTCAACATTTCCGCCGCCGGATCGGACGGTGATGTCGCCAGCATTATGAAGCGCCATGATCGCCGCATCGATCGCGTCTTGCGGCCAACCGTAAGGCGAATTGCCAAAGTGCTTTTGCAGTTGGCGGCCTTCGCAGCCAGCACCGATCTCACGCAGAATTGCTTTGCAAACCGGATGAGCCTTTGTTTCGTCCGTCCAGCCGATGGCACCCAACGGGGCATCATCGTTGTTTCGAGCCCGTCCAATCGCTACCGACCACTTTGCATGATCCGCTTCGCCGAATCGTGGAAACATTCGATCGAGTGCATCCGACGCGGCGTCTTTGACTTTTTGATCAATCGTGACACCGAAGACTTCGCTACCGCCGCCTTTGAAAACCTTTGCCGACTCAATGAGATCGCGGATGATGTCGTCCCGCATCCGCTCAGCATCCGTCTGACGACCCTCCATCGCGCTGCGTGCTTCATCACCTTCGGGAGTGCTAGTCACGCCTTTGAAGTCGATCGTGCCTCGGGCCGCTTCCGCCCGAACAATTTGCTTCTCAAGATCCTTGGGATTACCACCGGGTATGAAGACAAAAACGATGGGACTGTCCGTTCCCGCAGCCCGTGCTGCATCGACCACGTTTTTTTCCGACGCGGAGAATTCATCTCGGATCCAAACAGGAACTGCGTCGCCATCCACAATGGGAGCATCGTCTCCAAAGTGGATATCAAGCTTTCGACGCTCCTTCCGATCACCCTGAAGAAGTGAGACGCCTTTGACCGCATCCTGAGTCGCTGCTCGAAGAAGATTCTCACGTTTGGTCGACAGTTCACGAGCATCTGCTTTTAGCTTTTGCTCTCTTCGGCGATACTCGGCATCCCAGTCGGAATACTCTTTGGTTTGAAGGTTGTATTCGTCGTGATCCTTCAACAAGATTCCATCTTCTACCAACTCATCCAGTAGGTCGGGGATTTCTTTGCGAAGCCGCGAGCCATCCGACTGAAGATCGCTGACCATGAGGTCGGCCAACATGCCCTCAGTGGCTCGTATTCCAATATCGAAACCAGCTTCGCGTGGAATTTTGCGGATCAAGAAAGTCAGGCCGCAGAGCCTGCGTTTGAGCTTTCCTTTTTCTGTTCCATCGTCCAGCGAACGAATGGTCTCGTCGAGTTCCCGCAACAACACACCCTGATGAACAAGGCTGGGCTGCAATTGATCGAACATGAGATCGGCCGGCACAACTGAGCCAACATCACAATTGGCGTAGTCATGCAACGCATCGTGAATGATGCGAAGCTGCGAACGCAGCATTCCACTCGTGCCGGTGGGATCAACCGCACGAAAGACATGCTCCCAAAAACGGCGTCGCACCGGAAGTAATGGATAGTCGGCAACGAGGATTTCACGGTCGCTGTTCTTGCTACCGATTCGTGTTCCCGAAAGCTGACGTTCAATTTCGCCAGCATGGCCATCCAGGCATTTGCGAATCTCGTCGACATGCTCGGGCTTCTTCTGAAGCAGCACCCGTCTTGTAACGGTCTCAACATCAGTATCCGACAGCTCGATCGGAATGGTGAACCGGTCTTGAAGCCATCGGAAGTGCGGTGCCTGCGCGGCGAGCGCATTTTGGCCCGCCCCGACAACGATGATTCGTGAGTCAAGCTGCTTGCTGAGCGCTTCAGCCACGTCCACAACATCGCGAGTCCGCTCCTTCGAATCGCCAATGTGAATCTGCATTTCGTCCAGCACGATGATCGTGCAGGGAAGCTGGCCATCAACGGACAGGACTTCGCGCGTGACGGCAAGAAATTCGGGTGTCGTGATGTCTTTCGGCATCGGGAACTGCGCACGGATGCTGTCCCGCACCGCCTTCAAGTCGCTGTAACCACTGTCGACACTAAGCAATGCTTCATGCAAAACCTTACTGACATACAGCTTGTTCAGCTCTTTGAAAAAGTCCTTTCCGGCGGCCTCAACAAATGATTTGACAGCGTCGTAGTGGCCGCCGTCTCTCAAGAAGAGGCAAAACTTTGCCGGTGCATATTCATCGGGGTAACCACAAGACGAGAGGATCATGCCCAATACATTCAGCCGGACGCTGGATGAATCACCCGATGGAAGCGTTCCCGAAACAGCATGCAATCCTCCGGCTTTGCGCCCCTGAATATCGAGTTCCTTCAATGCAGAAGTAACGTCGTCGGGCAGATCTTTCACAAGAGAACGCGCTCGAGCACCGTCTGGAAATTCCGTGTCGACCCAGAGGTGGCAGAGCATTTTCAGCAGGTGCGATTTGCCACTGCCAAAAAAACCGCTGACCCAAGCGGCCGGCTGATTGGTGCCGCTCAGGTGCTGAAGATAGGACTCTAGTATTCGGACCATCCCGTCTTCATACTGGCCTTCGCAAACAAAGTTCGAAAGTTCTTCACGCAGCGTATCACGCTCCTGGGCTGTCCCTTCAGACGTGATGCGTGCCTGACCGTTGTTCATCAACTCCGAACTGCCAGGATCTCGGACGAATAGTTCGCGATTTTTCATCTTTGAAATGCTTTTCCTAAGTGTCCAGCAATTGTGTATTGTTTTTTTGCGAAGCGAATCATCATTCGCCTTGGTGCAACGTGATCGGCGTGGCCAAGTAGTTCCAACCATCCTTGGCATCCAACAAGCTGTAATTGTCTTGCTGAAATGTACCGGGAAAGAAAAGAACTAGGCGGCCTTTGATGTCGCCAACGGCTTTTTCGAGCACTTCAGATACTCGAAGGAATCCGTATAGCGACGACGTGCCGTAGATCGCAACGACCGTGTCTTCGTCAACGTCGTCCGCTGTCAGTTCAGATCTCACAGCATCGACAACAAAGTCAAAAAACTCGGTGTCGAGCTGCAGCTGCAAATCTTCTGGAAACTCAAAGTAGGAGTCACGGTACTCCTCGCCTGCCATCCACTGCGGAAACAACGGGCTCAGATCGAGTTGCTTCCAGCCGTGCTCGGCGTCCCGAGTCCGATTTTCGAACTCGCCAATTCGATTCAACAACTTTCGTTCATCTTCTTTGGCATAGACCACGAAGATAGCTTTTTGCGCACCCGCTAGGTTTCGTTGCCAGGGCGCAGATATGTTTCGCTCGTAGGCGTCAGCAAGGTCTTCAATTCGTCCCATTTGCGATTCGCAGCTCCCGGTCGGTTAGCATCGGACCAAACCCAACATCAAATACGTCTTGCGACTCACGCAATGTGATCAACCCAAGTCGACGCGCATCGATCGAACGGGCGAGCGCAATATCTTCAGGCGCATCAAGCACGGCGATGAATTCGCTCCGGAGCAACGGCTTGCCACGCAGCCCCATCACGTAGCCGAGCAGCAGCGCAAACGCTACCGAAACGGGGGTTGCTTCAACTCGAGTTCGCACCTTCCGAACACGACCAACCAGGTGTCCAGCTTGGCTCCAAGAGGACGATGCATTACGCGCGACTTTGTCAATCGTCGATTCGTTCATGCGTCCATCGGTGAAATCATCAATCGCTTTGCATACCGACTGACGCACCAGCTCCGAGCCCTCTCCTGTTATGAGCACTGCGCTTGCAGTTGCACGAAGAAGCGGGTCACGCGCATACGCCACAAGAAACGCAAGCAGGGACGCACTTTCAGAATCCTTCTCCCACAGTGTCCGAAAGACGCGAAACAGGGGTGTTGTTCGGTCAAGGGAGTAAAGCTCCCGAAGACGTCGGAGCGAGCCTCGCCGATTGGATTCGGTGGATTTACCAAGAAGGTTCTCATCGATCACCGCCCGCTGGTAATCCGCAAACTCGGCGTCAGCCGGAACGGAATCCAGTAGCGACCGAAGGTCATCCAGCGTCATCGTTCGACTCGAATGCGGCCCGCTTGGGCCGGCAATCAAGCCGAATTCCTCTGCATGCTCGGTGATTGAATTGAACGCAACGAAAGCCAACGACCTCTCCTCGGTGATTTGATGTGCTTGCTATTGTTGCGGTACCAGGCGGCATGTCAATGACCATTGCAAATGTGCCGGCAAACTTGCCGGCATATTTGATAGCGGTGTTTGACTCGGAGGGTTATGGCGCATATTCTTTTGGAGCCAACCTGATGGAGGCTGGCGGCACACCCAACCCAAGAGGCATGGTGGCGAAGCTGCTTCCCCGCCTCCGGTCCAAGCCATTGGAGCCGCAAATGTTCGGAAAACTCAATCCATATGACCTTTTCAGTGCCTTTGTGCCGGGGATCCTGCTGATCTTCACAGCGGCAGTTCTCTTTCCAGGACTGGCAAAAACCGTTCAGGTCGAGGGCGTTCCAGATGCCTTTTCTGTCATCGTCCTTACCGTCGTTGCCTATTTCGCAGGCCAGGTGGTCCAAGCTATTTCGAGCCTGCTTGAGCCCTTGCTGCACCGTTCGTGGGGTGGGCGCCCCTCGGAAAAGGCACTCACCAGTGGGCTCGGTGACCGCTATCTGCCAGAGAGCGATGGGAAGCGGATCGCCGAAAAGCTTCGTCCAATTGCTGGCGATGACGTACTGCCTCGCTCGCTTTTTCTGAGGGCGATGACGATTGCCAGGGCCGATGGCAAATCACTCGAAGGGTCGTTCAACGGTGCTTACGCCTACCACCGGGCGCTTCTGACGATGGCCTGCGCCGGGCTGTTGATGGCAGTCGCATCGCGATGGCTAGGATCGGCAGCGACTCTCTCCGGCTGGGGATTCGCCGCCCTCCTCGTTGGAATCGTGCTGCTTTGCATGCTGCTTTGGCACAGGTGCCGACAACGAGCCAATTACTACTGTCGAGAAGTTCTGCTCGCGGCAGAACGCCACTTGGATGAAAAGCAAAAAGAAGACACTTCGGAGGTTTCAAAATGACAGTCAACACTGCTCGCCGCATCATATGGCCGTCCGACACGAACGTGCTCGTTCGAACCGTCTTTCTTTACGTCGGCCAAGGATCAAGCACTCTCTTCCTGGTCCGAAACGGAACTACATACGATTGCTGGCTCGTTGATATCAACCTTGACGCAGCCGCTGGAGGAATCGACGTGCCCAAGCTGATGAAAGACCTATTGGGTAAAGATTCGCTCCGAGGCTTTGTAAATACTCACCCACACGATGATCACCTTATTGGAGTTAGCGAACTGCATGAGACCCTTTCGGGAATTGATGAGGTTCTTCACTCAAATCACAAGCCGTCGAAGGAACATGGCTCGAAACACGATGACCTGCTAGAGGTCATTAAGAAAGTGAAAAAGGCCGGCGGCACAGAGACAATCTTGGAAGGAAGCCGATCATCGGTGACGATCGGCGACGCCAGCTATCACGTTCTCGCACCGGCAAAATACGTTACGGATGACGTAAACGACGAGACGCCCGAAAAACGTAAGCAGCGAATTCACGAGCACTGCGGAGTCATCAAATTCGGTACCGATTCGACATGGGTGGTGGTGGTTGGCGACGCAGACATGGCTGCATTTCAGAATCACATCACCGACTACCACAAAGATCGGCTTGCAGCATTTGCGTTAGCTGGATCACATCACGGTTCAAGGACATTCTTTATGAATAGGGAAGGGGACGATCCCTACTTGGACGGTCTTGAAGCAATCGATCCGACCTACACTTTCATATCAGCTCCGACCCGCAAAGAGAGCCGTCACAATCACCCGCACGAAGAAGCGATGAAGCTATATCGGGAGCATTGTGGGAAAGATAACGTATTTCATTTGGGCAACGAAAGGCTCAGCTACATCGTGGACATCTTTGCGGACGGCAGTCACAGCGAAGCAGGCGATGACGGGGGCGACCTCTCAGCCGAATACGGGCTTGCGGACGACGATGTCAACGTAAAGTCCCAAGCAAAATCGACTGGTCCGTTCGTCCGACCGAAGTCGCCAACGGGTGACCGCGTTCCTCGTAGATACGGCTGAACAAAACCGCATGCAAATCCCGGATTTGATTCAGCTAGGTGTTGACCAACTGAGGGCCTCACGTGTCTGCGAGGTGCGCGGCGACCTAAAGCAGCTCGGGTGTGGAATCAATACTTTGCGCTGCGCATTCGCGACACCGCGAGACAATCCCGCTGGACTACCTGCGGAGATCGAACTCGAACTGTTCTTCACTAAAGACTTTCCATTCGGATCCATTGATGTCTACCCAGCAAGCGGAAGCGACGAGCCGCGTGGATTTCCGCATCAAGACGCGGAAAGCAGCAAACTCTGCCTGCCATTCAAGGATGATGCATCGTTCGATGAGCACCGATTGGTTGCGGTAGCAGAATGGGCAAAGGAATGGTTGAATGACGCAGCGAATGGAACTCTTCTTGCGAAGGGAGACCCATATGAGTTACCCGACTTCAGCTGCAAGCGAGTCAAGTCTCCGTTGCTTGACAAGCGGTTTACGTTGCTGATCGATGAAACGCCAGCAAACTTTGACTGCTGGTCAAAGCGTGTCGGAACGTGGGGAACGGCTGAGCTGCGATCGCGGCACGGGGCGATGGAAATGGCTGCCTTGCGATTCTCGACTGCTGATGGTGATTTAATTCGAGAGACAGGTTTCTCAGCGGATCGTCTTTTTCCGCCTTCGCAAGCGATCAAAGCAACTTGGGCTTTACTGCCAACTGTCATTGTCGGTCGGCACCGGGCTGCCCAGACTTTCCGGGAACTTCGCGAGGTATTTCATCGAGCGGGTATAAGCCTTGAAGCCGTAGTCAAGAAAGCGTGGCAATTTGGCGATGATCGAAATCCATGTTCGATCGTTTTGGTTGGTTTTCCCATTCCAAGGAATGTAGGCGAGGCTTCGGCTGAGGTTCATTGGCAGCCCATCGTGGTGCCTACTCCACGGCAATCCAAGCGTGCCGTGTCAAGGGCGCATCGAAAGCGACTACGTGGCGCAAACCTGTGGCCGCACGAGTGGAAACGAGGCTCCTTGCGGGACAATTCTCCAGTCGTTTGGGCGCGAACAGAGAATATCGCGCGCGATCGACAGTTTGCCCGTGGAGCTCACGCGCAAAGAGTTCGAGACGAACGTATTTCGATCGTAGGCTGTGGTGCGATAGGTGCCCCGGTCGCAGAATCGTTGGCTAGGGGCGGTGTTAGCAAACTCGAGCTGTATGACGCCCAGTCTGTTGAGTACGGCAATTTATGTCGCCACACGCTCGACGGACGACATGTAGGGCTCAATAAAGCGATCGGTCTTGCGCACCGGTTGGCTAGCTGCCACCCGATGTCGGAAATTCGAGGACATGCTAAGAGCTTGCCGTTCCCGGCGATCGACAGACAGGATCGATCGGCAATCAGAGCCCTAAACGATTCGTCCACAATTATTGACTGTTCAACCGATGAAGGGGCTTTTCATTGGTTGAGTCGTAGGGCGCGAGCGAACGGCCAGCGACTGGCATCAATGTTTATTAACGCAAACGCCACTACCTTGACGCTGGTGCTCTCAGGAAAACAGACAGCCGCAGCCAAGGTCTATCGGCAGCTGCTTAATGACATTGAGGCGTCAAATACAGTTGTCTGTCCAACTGAATACTTTGATGAATTAAGCGAAGAGGATTCGGTCCTTCCAGTCGGTTGTTGGCAGCCAACATTCCCAGGACTGAACTCGCATATTTGGGTACTGGCCTTCGCTGCGATCGAACACTTTTCAAATTGGATTAGTGATCACTGGGGCTGCGACGGCTACGGAATTCTCATCCGGCGAAACTCCATCGGCCAAACAGGACCGCTGGTTGAGACCGTTTGGAACAAGGCTTACAGATGAGCACGCGAGCCGATGTATCTAAATGGCAATCTGAGGATGGTAAATATCGAGTCCAAATCGCCGAAGCCGTTATTGCAAATATGAGAGAACTTGCTGTTAAGCACGCACCGAATGAAGTAGGGACCTCTCTCGTTGGTTCATATTCAGACGATGGTCACACAGCAACGATCGATGGACTCGCCCCGTTATCTTCAGATTCTCGAGGCTCGCGTCTGACGTTTGTACGCGGAGTTCAGAACCTAGCCGGGTTCTTCTCGGGAATTTTCCGAAGCAGTCAAGGACGCCGACATTACGTCGGTGAATGGCACAGTCACCCTGACGGACCAGTGCTTCCCAGCGACACCGACGATCAAAATCAAGTGGATATTGCCAATGATCGTGATACAGATTGTCCTGAGGTTATTCTTGTCATCGTCGGAGGTAGTGCCGAAGACTTTCCCAACATAGGAGTCTTTGTTTACTCGCGATGCAAAGGCCGAATTGCATTGAATCGCAACATATCAACCCATCCGACCGAGTAAGCAATTTGGCCAACATCCAGAGTAAACTCCGGTGAGCGTAAAGTCCTTTGAGTGTTTGCCGCTGGTACGGGAGATTTTCAGAGCATCGGCTGCAACCGACTCGAGGAGGTAAACCGCACGCTTTAGAAGGCGTGTAAACCGAGACCGACATGTCAAACAGAGACTCAGAGAGTTCTCGGGGTTGTCTCTGGGGTGTGGGACAAACCAGGGCGGTTTGATTCGGCAGCCCGAACTCTCTCTGCGAAAGTTGGAACTCGGGATTTGCACGCCGTGGTGGCGAAAGACCGCGAAAAAGGGGGCGGAAACGAGAAACGCCCGCGGGTCATGCTGGACCGACGGGCGTTAACTGGTTCGCGAGAGTTTTCGCTTTTTTAAATTCAGCTCCTCCGGCAGGGCTCGAACCTGCGACCCAGCGGTTAACAGCCGCTTGCTCTACCAACTGAGCTACAGAGGATCGTGGTCAACAACCACTAGAAGAATGGCCTCTAATTTGGACTCCAAATTAATTCTTCTGCCGTCGTTGTGAGTGATAAAAATACATGCGGCGGAAAATCATTGCAAGGCCGGTAACGCCCCTTATTGGACTTCGTTCGTTGGTGGCGTCTGTTTTGCGGATTTTGCCGAATTTGGGACGTAACGGCCTGCATCTAACGAGCGGGGGATATCACAGGAAGACACCCGGACTCAATCGGCGGGGGGCCATCAGCCTGTAAGGCACGGCATACTCAACTGGTTCCTAGCCTTCGCCGCCATGTTCAACATACGCACTCGAACCGCCGTCTCGCGGAAGTCCTGAGCCGATTTTCTTGCTGCCCGCGTGTACTCCTCAACAAGGGTCGCCAAGACCACGCTCGCCAAACTCTGCATCCATAGGGATGCTACGGCCGCAAAGCGACGGTGACGTTGGGCCGTTCACTCGTTCCATTGCTCTACAGGGCTCGATTCCCAGTCAGCGGGATCAACCCACCTGATCCGGGCGGGCCATCCATCACTCTCTTCGATACTCAGGGCGAAAGACCAGGGACCTGAGCTCTGATTGACTCGCAACAACAAGTAGTTGGATCCAGTGAGAAGCTGTCCAGAGAAAGCGTTCTGCCGAGACAGGAAACTGCGACTCTTTTTATAGGAGGCCAACTGGCTTCCATTCAACCAGAATCCAAATCCGTCATCACTGCCCAAATGGAAAGTGACAGGCATGTCTCGATTCGATTCCACTACTGCGAGAGCAAAGGCGGCAGTGTTGATTCCAGCTTCTGAGAATTCCAGAGTTAAGTCCAGCAACATCGGCTCGAACGGTGTTACGACATTGAGTACTAAACTCGGGCGTGAAGCCCCCCCTCTCGCACTAGTTGCGATCTCGTCTGACGATCGCTCAACCAGTGTCGCCGACGTATCTATTTCTGCACGCTTTTCAGATGGCTTCCATTGGCTGACGATGAAGCGTTCGAATTGAGCAAGTTCGTTTCGATTCCTCGGGTGAATCAACTGCCATGACTGCAAGATTGGCAAATTATTGAGACGAGTTTGCAACGCGACTGGTGCTTCTTTTAACCGTTGCAACAGCCTTTTACCGGCGCGATCCTTCGCGGCTGAAAGATCTTCGCCACTGACAAGGTCAAAAGTCTCTTTCGCGTAGATCATTCGCTTTAAACTGCGCAAAGCCAAAGGACCATCAATCACTTGGGAATCAATGAGATCATCCGCGAGCGGGGTTCTTTTCTTGCGTTGGAAGAACGTAACCGCACTTGCGCCGAGGTGTTCGTTGTCAGCATGGGAAGCCACCGCCGCCTGAAGCAGCTGAATCGTTTCTGCTTCCCGTCCTTGGCTCCATATCGAGTATGCCAAGTTGGAATGAGCTACGGCATTGATTGAACCAAGCTGAGTCCCACGCCTTTTCATCGGGTTCTGCTCGATGAAATCAATTGCTCGTCTAAAGTCGATTTCTGCTGCCCCGATACGGTCCGAATTGTAGAGTGCGACTCCAAGTGTGAGGAACGCATTGGCAGCATTGCCTTGGAAGGACTCGCGGTCGGAAAACCTCTCGGCTTTGGCAAGGCTTACATTCAGGTCATAACGCGCCCGCGCAACGCGTGGCATTAATCCGAATTCGCTCGAGAAGAATCCCACCAATAGAACAAAACTGGCTGTCCCCGTGACAAGGCGTATCCAAATTGGCCATCGGAAAAACTCGGCGACTACGCCCAAACATAGACCCGCGATCATCGCTGCCGACCACCAATCCATCACTAGTGCGTGGTTACCGAAGATTAGAAGAATCGCGAAATGAACACCGACAAATACTGAAAGCGCGATATAGGGAGTCGCCCGCAAAAGGTATTCTGCCAATGCCTTCCATAAGGTCGATCTTCGTCGTAGGGCTGCACCCGCTATCACCGTTTCCGCGACGCCGGCGACAACAAAGATGCCAAAACAGGCAATAGCGGCCAACAGTAGCCCGCGAGAAAGCAGCGCGGACTGGTCCGCGTCGATCTTGCTGCGTAGCACTCGAACTTGAGCTTCTCGATCCAGCCCTTCCAATTCGGGATACTCTTCGAGCACCGGAACTGGCGTATCTCCCTCAGCAGCAATTGCAAGCATCGCAATAAAGCTAGAGTCATCGGTCCTGATAACGACGCTAGCTCCCATAGTCGCAAATGCAAAGAAGAACGCACCGGCCGCCGCGATGCATCCGACCATCAATCCAGCTGCAACATCCGCACTCGTATTCTTGGTTCGAACCAGCAATGCCGTGAAGAAGCCTAGGAACGCGATTGCCGCCACAAACAACATTAGACTCGGAATCTTGGTCCAAGCTGGAGTTGGGACTCCATAAAACGAGAACGGCGGCTGATGCTCGTTCAATATTCCGTAGACGTATTCGGAGCTCGAATTGACCTCGCGTTGGACGGTTGCTGTCCAAACACCTATGCCTGCGATCAGTCCGGCTAATGATCCAACAACAAGGATCCATGCTGCGTTGCCAAAGTTTTGCCTCAACCAGGTCTTCGCGATCGAGCCAACGGACGCGCCCTTAATCGTGATTGGTTCGCCGTTTTGCCACCGCCGTAAGTCCTCCGCAAGTGCCAATGCCGTTGGGTATCGCTCAGACGGCGACTTTTCTAGGCATTTGAGCGCGATCATCTCCAGAGTTCGATCCGTTGAGGCACTCGCCGAAGGTCGCGACGGAGAGTCATGTATTACTTGAAACAACGTTTCCATCGGGCTCTTGCCACGGAACGGCGGCTGGCCACTCAGGATCTCGTAAAGTATCGCTCCGAGCGAGTAAATGTCCGTCGCTGTTGTCAGATCAGATTCGCCCGAAGCCTGCTCTGGAGACATGTAGCTGGGTGTACCAACGACGGCGCCTGTCCGCGTCAGATCTGATTCAGAATCAACTCTTCTGGCCAGCCCTAGGTCGACAACATACGGTTCGCAGTCTTCGTCGAGCAGAATATTGGCTGGCTTCAAATCCCGGTGCAAAACGCCTCTTTGATGCGCGTGTCCGACGGCCCGGCAGACTTTCTCGAGTACTCCGATTGCCAACTTTAGGTCGCTACGCAAGACTTTCAGCCGTGCCCCGAGATCACCGCCCTCGATCAGCTTCATCGCAAAGTAATGGGTGCCATCGCATTCCCCCACGTCGAAGACGGGGACAATGTTGGAGTGATCGAGCTTTGCTGCGGCTTCTGCTTCGGTGTAGAAGCGGCGGACATCCTCATCCGAAGCGAGGTTACCAGCCAAGATCATTTTTAGCGCAACGGATCGGTTCAGCCCGCTGTGATGAGCCCGATAGACCACGCCCATGCCGCCACGGGCTATCTCCTCCTCCAGCACGTAGGGGCCGAATTGCGAACCACTATGATGCGCGGCTCGATTTACTGAAGAAGGCGAGGATGAGGCATCGATTGAGCCATTACTAGAAAAATCGACCGTTGCGTCGTTCCTTGACGCTGTGGCTTGGGAATCGCTGTCCCCGCTGGCCGCAAGTTCAAACTCACCGGTCTCTGCAAGCGTTGAATCCTCATCTTCTGATTTCGAATCGTCTGATTTCGAATCGTCTTTCGACATATCGACTCTCGTCGAAATAAAGGGCAAGACTTAGCGAGGCGGATCACGCTGGCTGAGCACAAAGCATAGCAACGGTATTTTAGTTCGGTGTAGACGGCCTCGCATGCTGACCTCAGTCAAGTGAACGGATCGCATGAGGTTTTGGGCGACGAAGAACGCCCAGTACGGTTTTGAGAGGCTAACGATACGGAATTCCTCGCAGAACGGGGAATGGGAGAGTTGGGACGTGCAGCTCATGTTCACATCGCACCGACGCAGACTGCGTACTCGAGCAGTAAGCTCGGTTACGTCAATTCGTCCAGTTGCTTGACAAGGTCACCGAAGTAAGTGAGTGCCGTCTCAACAGGTTCTGGCGTCGTCATATCGACACCCGCATCCTTCAATAGATCCAGAGGATCTTTCGAGCAGCCCCCCTTCAAGAATCCCAAGTAAGCTTCCAGCTCTGCGGCTCCCCCCTCTAAAACGCGTCGCGATAACGCGACCGCGGCAGAGAGTCCAGTAGCATATTTGTACACGTAGAACGCTCGATAGAAGTGCGGTATCCGGAAACACTCCAACGCCAGTTCATCGTCGATGGTAAATTCTGGCCCGAAGTAGGATTCCAGTAGTTCACGATAAACGCCTTTGAACGACTCGGTCGTGAGTGGTTCGCCAGCTTCCGCCATCTCGTGCGTGATCTTTTCGAACTCGGCAAACATGGTCTGGCGAACGATCGTTGCTCGCAGACTATCGACTTCATGATTCAGGAGGTAGGCCTTCACCCGATCATCGGTGGTCGTCTGCAGGAGATAGTGCGTTAACAACTGCTCATTGAAGGTGCTGGCCACTTCGGCAACGAATATCGTGTAGTTGTAGTACTGGAAGGGCTGATGCTTAGCCGAGTAGTAACTGTGCATCGAATGCCCAGCTTCGTGCGTAAGCGTAAACAGATCGTTGAGCACCGACGGCTTGTAGTTCATCAGAATGTAGGGATCGCCATCGAACGTACCGCAACTGAACGCACCACTTTGCTTTCCTTGATTCGGATAGCGATCGCACCAACGTCCGCCTAGGCCTGCTTCCAATGCCTGACAGTATTCGTCACCCAATGGTCGAAGAGATTCCACGACAGTCGCAACCGCGTCGTCCCACTCCCGGTGCTGGTCTAGGTCGCTCAGGATGGGAACGTAAGTGTCATAGTGGTGGATGTCCTCCAGCCCCATTTTTCGACGCCGGAGGTCGAAGTATCCGTGCACAGCGGGCAAATGGCTTCGAACTGCAGAGACGAGATTCTCATAGACACTTTGCGGGACATTATCGGGAAACAACGCGGCTTCGAGACTTGACTCGTAGCGCCTGGCGCGAGCGTAGTAGACATCCCCATGAATGCTACCAGCGAGTGTCGCAGCAAGGGTATTCTCATGCGACTTGAACTGCTCGTAATACTGGTGAAACGCGTTTCGGCGAACGTCCCTAGATGGTGAAATCAAAAACTGGCTAAATGTCGAATTGGAAAGCTCAACAGTTCGGCCCTCATGATCTTCTAACTCACCAAACTTCAGATCTGCATCATTCAATTGATTGAAGACCTTGCTGGCAGTACCGGCCATCTCGCCTTGCATTGCCAATAAAGCTTCCTCCGAATCCGTCAGAGTATGTTCCTTGTACCGAGTGATCCGTTCCAAAACCAATCGGTAGTCGGCCAGCTCCTCCGACTCGTGATACTCCTTAAGTTGCTCGTCAGGAAGCGACAGAAGCTCCGGACGAATATAGCTTGCGATCTGCCCAGCTTTCACGGCCACGTTTTGAAATCTAGCAACCAACCCCTGATAAGTATCATTGGCTTGGTCTTCCGTTGTGCGGAGGAACGCATAGGTTCCAATGCGTTCAGCGAGTCGATCAAGTTTGTTATCAAACTCGAGACAATCTCGAAGCACTGCTACTCCGTCACCAAGCTTGCCGCGGAATTCGGCGTATTTCTCAATCTCTTTTTCAAACGCGGCAAAGTCCTGCTCCCAAGCTTCGTCCGTAGCGTAGAGACTGGCCAGATCCCAGCAATCCGCTTCGGGGACTTCGTTTCGCGCTGGTATCTTCGTCACTTCCGCCGCTGCTCCACTCATGATGGCTTGCCTTACATTCCCTTGGTTCAATCTCGTCGCGTCTAATAGTCGCCCTAAATGTGTTTTTTTATTCGGGCACTTTTCCCTTTGTTTAACGGCCTTCAAGGGTCTCTACAACCTGACTTGCTGGCAAATTGCTGAGCGATTGCAATTCGTCCGCGCTCTAAAAGTGCCCAGACACGCTGCGTGACGCGTTGCATTGCGGCAGGGCAGGCCTTCGTACAGAGTAGCAAATCAAAGCTTGAATCTAGGCTGTTTCGCCATGGAGCCGCTGGCCCATCTGCTCCAACGCTGCCCACGTTGGCAACGGGCTTCACGACGAACCCGGCCGCTCACGCGTCGCTGCTCATGCCCTAGCTTGAAACTATGATTGGCCCTGCCCTCGTGCAATACCAGGCAAGAATTCGCACTTCAAGCTGGTACAATAGCTCCTTGAGCGGGGCCAATATGGCCCACTCGCCCTAACCGGACAGCCCATTGCTTCGCAGATCGCAGACAAGGAACGGAATAATGCAACAACGAGACAACTCCAGCTCGATTCATTCGAATCGTCGCGTGCTTCGACGAAGGCTCAAACAGGCATTGATGCTGTTTTGTGCAACGACATTCGCGAGTATCAGCCCAGCCGCATCTGCTCAAACCGCTGGCGCGAAATCTTCGCCCGATCGAATTGTCCTACCAGCCTACATGCCAGGCCAAAGTGGGCCCGTCATGGTGATTAGTGGGATTGAGTCAGCTAGAACTGCGTCTCAAGCCAAATCCCCTTCCGCGACCAACAACTGGGGCTCGGTAGAAGTGACCACATCCGAGTCCGGTGCTCAGCCGGCCACCTTCGTCGCTCAGCAGAACGGTCCTGTCCCGCCACCTAACCGCGGCTCGCGACTAAAGCGCCCTGTCCCAACGGCACGGCCCCAAGAAACCCCCGCCCCTCAAGGTAGACCGCCCCAACCACCCGCAGCCGCACAAGGCAGCGTAATGCTCCGCGTACGTCCCGCCCCAAACAACCAGCAACCGGCAACCCCTCCAGTTCCTGGCGTGCGACCTCCAAAACCGATGATGGCTCCCCCTGCTATCCCTTCCCATGACGATCACAGCCATGACCATTCGGCACATGGGGCACATGATGATCATTCGCATGCCCATGGCGATCACCACGACCCACGCCAGCATGACGACCACGGTGCTCATGTGCATCCACACGAAGCTCACTCGCAATCGTCGGGCCACGGACCAGTGCCGGGCGCGTTGCATTCACCAGGAATGAGCATTCAACAGCTAGATCAGCTCATGTCGTCAGATATCGTCCAAAAAATGCTCGCCCTGAAAGAGGAGAATCTTGAGCTGCGGGCAGAGATGAAGATCAAAGAGATCGAGCTTGAAATGAAGCTCGAACTCATGGAGCGTGAAGCCGAACAGGCTGAAGACGAAGTCGAAGCCATGGCGGAAGCGATGGAGGAGCACGAAAAAGAGTCGCATGAAGCACGCTCGATTATTGAAGACTTAGAACGGGCTCTCGAAAACACACGCCGCGAAGCGGGGGCCATGCGAGAATCGATCGAACGAAAGGTTCGCGAACGCCAAGAAGAAATGGAGAATGCGGTACGCCAGAGAGAAGGTGAACTTCGCGATCTTGAAGCCGCTATGCGGGAACGCGCCGAAAGGGCTGAACGAGCCGAAGTGGAACTCAGAGAACTACGACAGCACCACCGTGAACTCGAAGAACGCGCCGAAGGTAACGGCCATGCCGAAATGCGTGAACAGCTTGAGCGAATGGAGCTGGCGCTCGTCAAACGAGAAAAAGGCATGGAAGTCATGGAAAAGAAGCTTCTCGCGAGCTCTAAAGAGAAAGCAATGCTGGTCGAGAAACTAGAAGTCATGGCCAAAATACAGGCCGAGAATAAAGCCAAAGTCGCGAAGGATGGGGCGTCCAAGTCCGCACAGGGAAAAGCGGCAGAGGCAATGAAGTCTGCACTCGGAAAGTTGAAGGGCGAAAACGAAAAGCTACGCGCCGCACTTGCCAAGATGAGTAAAGCAATGGAGGCCAAAGCGTCTGCAGCTTCCAATAAGGACAAGGCCTCAGCAAGTGGCGAACTCCGCAAGCTACGTTCCGAAAACGAACAATTGCGTACTGATGCTGCGGCACTGAAGAAACGTTATGAAGCGGCTATGAAGGCGACTCAAGAATCGGCCAAGCGTCGAGAACGATCAGAGGAGTCAAGAGTAAAAGCGCTCAAGAACGCCGAGTCGACGACTCGAATGCTCGAAAACAAACTGAAGGAAATGGAACGTCGCTTAGCCACGGCTCAGCGAGAACTAGCTGCCAAGAAACGTGCGAGCGAAGCAAGCAAGTCGCAAGACGCGAAAAAAAGCGGGCACTCCAAGAAAAAGGAGGGTCCGCCCAAGAAAGGTGCCAAAAAGAAGGGCGGTAAGACCGTTGCTTAGCCGTGCTATGGCCACCGTTTCAAAGTGAATTCTGAACACTCGATTTACTAGTACAACAACATAGGGCTCCCAATCCAAACGGTTTGGGAGCCCTTTTCGGTTTGGGAGCCCTTTTCATTTCCAAACTGGACTGGCTCGACCATCGAGCTTTTGCCCGCCCGTCATGAACTGCGAGCCGATGGAATTCAGGGTGGAGCCATCCATTGACTAATCCGCGTCGACAAAAACGAATTCACCTGGAACGGCCTCATGCGCCTGGATGCGAGGCAAAACATCATGGGAAAGAACACGACTCTTTCCGACGAAGTAAGTGTGAAAATCATCGACGACTAGATTATGAGTGGGCAAAACTTGGGAGGGCGTTGTCTTCATGACCACTGCCGGCTCGGCGGCCGAATGAAGTAGATCTCCCGGGCGGATATCTCCAGCCTTGGTCCACCCCTTTCCTGAAACCCATAAGAGGTGGCTGGTTGTTGCGCGGATCACTTCGTCGTTAACCTTCAGGATCACCGTCCTGGCTGGCTTACGTTTGGTTGCAGCGACGACCGGCATGAAGCAGAGCTCACCTGTACGTACACTTCGACTTAATACCTGGTCACCAGCCTCGATCTTCTCGATAGGTACCAGGCCCCGCGAGGTAGTCACCGGTGTTCCCGCGACGAAACAGGAGCCCAAACGAACAATTTTTAGCAACTCAACATTGAAAACTTCTGGAGTATTTCGCCCATCGCTGACGTAGCGTGCCGTTTCGTATCTCCTGCGAACCAACTTGTCGCTTTGGTAATCTGTTTCGTTAAGTTGATCCCACCAGTTCCAGGCATCAGACGGGAGCGAGATAAAGCGTTCACCGGAAACTGCGGTTAGGACTTCACCAATCTGAGAATTCGTCTGCTCTATTCTTCGGCTCTCGTCCATTGCGTTTGCAAGCCGGGAATGTGAATCAGCAGTTGCTGCTAACTTCGCAACTTCACTGCAGAATGCTTCTTCAGCAAACGCTGCGGGATCCACCATGAACGGCACATAGCCGTCTACTACGGCCGTAAGCCTAACCGGCCCACTAGAAGCAATGACTTCCACAGGGATTCGCTGTTGTACTGGGATTCCAGAGAAAAATCTTCGACGGTATCGGAACTTATCGAGAGAGGTATCGAACCTCCAAACACGCTTCTCACCCATCTTCTCCTTACCAAATGCCTGCTGGAACCCTTTCAGCTCTCCATTTGCCTTAAAGACTGGAATGCTCGAAAATGCAATCGGAGAGGACATAGCTTCCAGAAGCTGCGGCACGAAATCGTGGAATGACCTCCTCTTCAGGGTCACTATGGCTTCCTTGCGAACAACGGAACTTGGGCTAAACGTAGCAAGTTTCGCAAGTACTAACGTTGAAGGTTGGCATTCAAGTCGAGCAAGAATCTCGACCACCATCAGAACCAACTTCTCGTCCTGAGTCTGCGCAGCGGACTCAAGGACTGGTACGACCAATGGATCGTGGATTGCAAACAGTTGCTTCCTCGCGGCCGCTCGTCCGAAGTAACTCTTGTTGGAGGCAACTTTCAATAGCCTGTCGATCGAGTCACCGTATTTCGCAAAAGCGATCCTGGCCTTTTCCGCATCACTTACCAATCCGCCAATTTCTTCCGGCGACATCCACTCACCTTGGATGAGCTGGTGCCCCAGTGCGAGTCGCGCAGGCTTGTGCTCGGGATCTCGCATCAAGATGTTAGAGAGATGAGCGCGGCACTGCATGGGCAAGCCATGCTTTGCGCACCATACGGCTACGTTCCACTGACCAACCACGTTCGCGGGCTGCGTAGCGCGGAAAGCTCGATATTCGTCGAACAACGGCTGCGTTTTCGAAAGCTCGATTGCTTCATCGACCGATACCCACGATCCATCTAGCCCAAGCAATCGACCTTGGTACCAGTGGTGAGCCGATGAATTCGGTTGAGCGATTCGGGCTTCGTTCAGGTATCGTTCACGTGCAAGTACGTCCCCCTCTACTTCGGCTTTGAGAGCTTGACCGATCAAAGACCGTGCAACTTTGTCTTGGACCTTGAACTCAGTCCGGCGAAGCGACTCGGGCGGCGAAGGCTCCCTAGCACTTCCAATCCAACCGGAAAAGACCACAGAAGAGAGAACCAGCCAATACGACAGAGTCGATCGCAACCGAAATATGCTAGGCATGCCTGAACCCCGCAGTGAGAAGAAGAGAAGCTTGAGGTCAACCGCATCATCCTATGAAATTGCGACGCCCAGATCAAACTTCAAATCGACTAGGGGTGTTCCGAGCATTGCGTGGAAACACCGCAAACCGCATATCCCACGCATCTTTTGATCAAACCGTCGCCTGGAACAAACCACACCAACCTACAGAGGGGTGCAGCCTACTCGAATACCAAATTAATCGGCTTTCCAAACGTCAATTGACTTAGCTGGCGAACATCTGAGCAGGCGAACATTCTACTCGCCAGTACCGGGGATTCGCTCTCTTCCCTGGGAATCGACTACATACAAGGCTTCGTGTGCCTCCAACGCTTCACGCATCTTCGCAGCCAACTCCTCAACCCGTCCTTGCTCGCTCGTTGATAAATCGTCCTGCTCGAATGGGTCTTCGCGCAGATTAAAGAGTTCGTAGTTGCCACCAGAATACTGAATGTGCCCTCCCGTCGTCGGCTCATCAGGAAGTGCATGAAAGATCAGCTTCCAATCACCATCACGGTAGGTCGTGAAATAATTGCTTCGGTGTCTCCCATGAGGATAGTGCATTAGGAATGTATTCGAATGCGAGTCATCTAAATTTCCCTTCAACATAGAGACCATCGATTGCCCGTCCACCATGTGGTTCTCCGGAATCGCAACATGAGTCACCTCCGCTATGGTTCCGAGCAAATCCGTGACGTTGGCCACTTCGCTAGAAATCTTGTCTTGGGGAATGGGTAGCGACTTCTGGCAAGCAACCTTCGTATTGGGCTTGGCCCACGCGGCGATGAAGGGGACACGCATTCCGCCTTCGTAGTGGGACCCCTTCTTGCCTCGTAGCGGCGCCGCGCAAGCTACCTGGTGCTGGTGTCCGAGTGGTGCATCCGTGCCGTTGTCGCCAAGGAAAAGGACCAAGGTGCTTTCCGCTACCCCAATGGAATCGAGATGATCCATCAAGTCGCCGAGTGACTTGTCCATCCCCTCAATCAACGTACCGAAGGCCTGCGCATTCTTGGGTTTCCCGCTCTCGGTGTAATTCTGAGCGAATCGCGGATCCGAGTCGAATGGAGCGTGGACGGCGTAGTGGGCGAAGTAGAGAAAGAAGGGTTCTTCGTCCTCTACGGAAGCGTCAACCTGCTTGATTGCTTCTAGCGTTAATGCTTCGCTTAGAAATGTCTCGGAGCCATGATAGGCATCCAAATGAGGCACGGCGTGGTGCTCACGTTTGGTTCCCCACCCGTAGTTCTTCTCACCGTAGTAACTACCCGGAGCCCCGAAGGCTGCTCCGCCAACGTTATACTCAAATCCCAAATTCAACGGCTCCGCCCCAACACTGCCGGTCGGGCCAAAGTGTGCTTTGCCAACATGAATGGTTCGATAGCCAGCTGCCTGCATCAATCTCGGCAACGTGACGTCATCGCTATCTAGCCCTTTCCAAGCCCAATTGACGGGTCCAAACGTTCCTCGGTTATCTTGGGAGGGATTAATCCAATTGGTGGAGCGATGCCGAGCAGCGTTTTGACCCGTCAGAATCGAGATGCGTGTCGGTGAGCAGACACTCATTGCATAGAACTGATTGAAGCGAATGCCCTGACTCGCCAAGCGTTCCATGCTCGGCGTGCGATAGTATTCGTTCAGCGGATACTTCTTTGGGTTACCAAGCGCATCCGTCAAGAACGGCACTGAAGTATCCATCACTCCCATATCGTCGACTAAGAACACAACCACATTGGGCCGGCTTGCTGCCTTCGAACTCGGCTCACTCCCGCGAACCGCACCAACCAAGGCCCATAAGCTACAAATAACGGCTACGAGAAAATTCGTTCTCGCCCGCATCCGAAGAGATCCAACGTATCGATGAATGCCCGTACTCATGATCTAGTTACTCCGCCTTGTTGGGTCAGCGCTCGAATCAGGACTTGCGAATCGGGACCTGCTTTTCCAAATGCTCCAATTCGCGACTGTACCCGTTGAAAGATGCCGGAAATAGGTCCGCTCAATTTCTGGTTGAGCCCAGCATCGTACTATAAACGGATTCAATCTGCCGGGCGGTCAAGAGTTCGCCAGCCACCAGAGTTGCACTCGATTTTTTGGAGATGGCGAAGCTCCCAAAAGAACTCCACCTCAGGAGACTCGAGGTCAAAGAACGGGTTCTCTACCGCTTGGAAACCAGATTCCGACGGACCAAAATTGGAAACTCTGACATCCATGAGCGAAAGCGTTTCACAGCGAAAATGAGAGGCCATCAGCTGGCATTCTTCGTAGGAAATCTGGCTGCTGACCAACCGCAGATAGGGAGCACCGGAGACCTGCGGGCGTGAAGCAACATTCCTCAAAAGAGCAGCAGCCGGTAATCTTGGGATCTGCCGGAATTGGCAGCCTCTCAACTCAACTCCAAAGACGCCAAGCGCGGCGAGCCCTTCAAGCGATTCCGAATTTAATTCGGCCTGTTCGATGGTCAGGTAGCATTCTTTCGGCAAGCCCGACAGCGCTTCAATCGTCTCTAGTCCTAGTTCGCTCAGGTTCAAACGCAGGAACCGGAGACCGTCTACATGCTGAAGCTGCCTTGCTCGTTCCGCAGCAAGTCGTTCGCCTGAAAGATACAAGAACTCTGCACCATCTAGTTCAGCAAGATCAGGAAGTTGTTCGCAATTCTGCAGTGTGAGCATCAGTCGATGATTTAGGTTGGCTAGAGCTAAGCCATCCTCAGCCTGGTAATCGACTAACGTAAACTGAGTCATGGATCGCCTAGGGATCGCCTGACACTCGTTAAGCCATCCAATCAATTCAGACGAAACCGGCGGCCCGCCCGGTTCCAGTCTCCCCAGTCGAACCCAAGTCACACTTTCAGGTTCGAGGAGTGAAAGATCTACGTTCTGAAGCCCCGTAAGATCGCCTTCGATTCCCCTCAACTCCGAGAGGCACGCTGGTCCAATCATGCTGGCTAACCAGATCGGTAACATGTTGCCAGACCGATCAATGAGCCACTCCTTCTGTCGACCAGGAGGCCGCAGAGTCAGTTTTAGTTTCTCGGACTGCAAGGCAATAATGCCCTGGTTGCGATCGCGGAAAGGTGCCAGCTTAAGGAATGCAACACAAACAACTGCTGCCAGGAGCGGAAACACGATCGCCGTTACCGTCAGCGAAACTTTGCCTCGCGACTGAAAAACTCGGCAAAGAATATAACCGGAAACCGCGCCAACAACGGCCATCGCTACGGCCAACGTCCCAAGACCAAACGCCCTAGTTGCAAGGTAGCCAACAAGAAGGCCGACCAGACTCATTGCGTATGGCAAGTAACGCGAGAACGAACTCGCTGAACGGGTGCCGGCGGTTATTGCTTCTTCCGCTGCGTTGCCAAAACCCGTTTCCATGAGGATTTCTTCAATCGAGTGTACTTCTCTACGCGTCTCTACGCGCCAATTGCACCAACCGCCGATGGTGAGCATACCGCCCCGAGATGAGCGAGTCCAATGGACCGAGTCGTTTCTCGTGAGCTCAATGACATAAACCCAGGGATTACGCACGTCATTTTGCTTCTAGAGCGGGCTATCACTCAAAACCGGCCAAGCCGGTTACCAGCTCAACAATGAATTTTTGGCCCCTGCGAAGCCTGGACGACGGCGAATGATACTTGCCACCGCGAATCTTAGATCCTGCCTCCCCAGCCGGACATTCTCAAAAAATGCCATCATTCCGAAATCGGCTATCATATAGCACCGGCACAGCTCTCAGCCAAACATGGCATTGCTGCCAGCACTTCCGCCCCGGTGCAAAAGTTTTTTGTAGGAGTCGATTGGCCATGAAAACAATTTGCATCACGGAACCGTGTTTTGATCAGTCCATCCTCGTTCGGACTATGTCTGTTCTGATTTGCATTTTCTTGGTGCAACCTTTCGCCCATGCAGAAGACTCCGCGAATAAAACTCCGCCAGAGATTGCTTCGCGCGCGCTGGACTATCTAAGAAAAGAAGGACAGCGATGGATCGACCGTCGCGAATGTGTATCTTGTCACCAGATCCCTGCCATGGTTTGGAGCCTTAACGCTGCTCACGGAAGTGGATTGTCGGTTGAGCGCACCGAAGTGAATGACTTGGCCAAATGGTCCACTGATCACCTGCACTTCGTAGAATCCAAGGACAGAGCAGACGCGGAATGCGACGATGTGCTTGAGAAAAACACCGACACCATGGCCGCGTTGCTTCTGGCCCTGCCACCATCCGAGAACGAACAATCTTATTTACACGCCCCCGATGCGAGCTTGCCCGAATGCGGCAATGGATCGGACGACGTCCAAGACCAGGATTCTTGGAGAGTCACATTCGCCGATGCATTGATCCGGAATCAAAACGCGGACGGCTCCTGGGACCCGAAGGGCCAGTTACCTTCGCAAAAGAGAGATCCGCAAGAAACCAGGCGTGTTTCGACGTTGTGGATCACTTATGCGCTGCTGAAGGAAGGTCAAACTGAAGATGACTTCAAACTCGCCGGCGCTCTCGCCTTCGTTGATGAAGGCGCATCAGAAGACAACCAACCCAAATCCGCAGAATGGTGGGCCACACGATTACTTGTTGCAGACCAGCTAGGAGAGACGACCGTCGTCGATCGTACTCGAAAGATACTTTTGTCTGCGCAACAGAACGATGGAGGCTGGGGGTGGCTTCTCGCTGACAAGAGTGATGCACTCGCAACCGGCATCGTTCTCTATGCACTAAGCACAATCAAGCCTGACAGCGACGCCGTCAAACCGCCAGTTGTAGCCGCAATCCAAAGAGCGACAAAATTTCTTGGAACGACGCAGCTCGCCAACGGTAGTTGGAAAGTCCCTGGAACCAAGAAAAACAGCCGCAATCGGAGTGTCCCTACTTCCAATTATTGGGGCACCGCCTGGGCCGTCATTGGCCTCTTGGCTGCAGACCATTAAGACGAGACGCAAAATCAGCACCAATCGCTAGAGCTGATGCCGTCCATGTACTTGCCAGTGACGAATCCGGTCCGTTTGGATGCCGTTAAGCCGGCTCCGGTTCAAGCTTGGCCGACAGATCGCAAGAGTAGTAACTGACGGCGTGGGTCTCATACCAATTTGCAAGCGTGGTCGCTTCGGGGTTCTCACATTGTCGCAGACGTCGCGCGAATTGATGGCAAGTCTCGTAACTCTCTCTGCGCAAGCCCAGTCGTTTTGCCCTTCGATCGGCTTTGCGGATCTCGCCAGAAAGGGGTTGTCGGTTGGCCAACCAGATCCCCCGGCGTCGTAAAATTAGTCCCACAAGTAGGGCGACGGGTATAGGGAGTATCCATGCATATCGGCTGCGCAGACTTTCTGCGACGACGCTCTGAGTCCAAACAAACACTCCAACAATCGCCTGCCACGAGAACCAAGACTCTTCGGCAACTGCGACTCCACCCGGCCCGCCCGTATCGTCGTTTTCCTCCAATAGGGAGTCGATCAGCTCGGCAACTCCGGGCGTCGATTCGACAATCTCCCAACGTTGATTCTCTGAATTCAATACTTCAGCCCACGCATGTGCACCACGGTTCTTCGCCTCGAAATCGTCGGTCTCATCGTTTTGTTCGTAGACAAGGTACCCGGTACTGAGCCGAGCCTCGTGGCCACGAGCCCGCAGGAGCATCACCGTTGCGGTTGCAAAAAACTCGCAGTGAGCAGCTAAGCGGTTCTCAAGAAAGAACTTCAGCCTTGAGCTGGAACCAAGCTTGCTGGAGATCGGCTCCATCTCCAGCGAATAGCGGAATTCCTCACGAAAGAACTTAGTAATGGAAACAACGTCTTGCTGTAATGCAGACTGACCGTCGGCTTGTGCTCCATCACACAAATCTTGGGCAAATGAACGTAAGAAGGCTGCATCTTTGGGCGGCAGGTCCAAGAGCCCTTCTCGTTGCCCGCTTAATCTCGGCTGGTCGATTTTTCCGGTCAGAACGAGATAACGGCGGTTCACCAGGCTGCGTTCCAACACGTTGCCATGTTCATCCAGATGCAATTGCGTTGGCCGTTCTGTCAACCCCTTCATGGCAACAGTATTGATCGGAGCAGGAACCAATCCGCCATGCCCATCCGATACTTCCACGATCATCTTTTCGTTCACCGTGACACTTTCGTGCAGCTGGTATAGACGCCCAGGGAACTGCCGAAGATCGCTTGCAAGTGATTGCGGCCCGGCAATCTTCAAGCCACGTTGATCTATCGGCCCAAGCACATCCAACTTCTGCCTCGATCGACTTCTCCACTTCCTCCCATCAAAGCTGGAAAAAGATAGCGTCCTGAGATAACCGGGAACCTCCGTCGCCTCAACCGTAAAGACAACCCGATCCGGATTGGCGCGATTTGCCAGGCTGATATGCCCGAGCTCAACTGATTGCACGAATCTAGCATCGGATCGTGCCAGCACACGCCCCACTTGTTCGTCCACCTGGAAGACGCCGATCTTTTGCCGCAACTGAGGTAAATCACGCCGAACTTCCTCTTGGAAGAGCTTTCCAACTGCCAAACAAATACCGAAAACGACGAGAAGCGTAAGCCCCTTACCGCGTTCACTTTGCATTAACATCTGAGGCAGATCTGGTCTCAGCACCAATAGTGTGCCCACGACTTGAATAAACGGAGCGACGTCAAATACGGTCGGTCGTTCATCTGGATAAGACGACAAGAGCAACAAACTGAACGACACGCAGCCTAGCCCTGGAAGATAATTCACTTGCTCTGGTCTGCGCACGCGCAAGAGCTCTAGCGATTGTACAAGCAATAAAAAGCTTCCAAAAAGCCGAAGCAGCTCGATGAGCTCGGTGCCTTGCATGATGCCTTGGACGCCGGCCAAGCCAAAGATTGCCGCCAACAACAGCACAATGAGCAAATGGGGTCGGCTGCGAAGGTGCAGGGTAGGGGGCAGCATCACTGCGAGCAGGGCCAGAACGCCAAAGGTCAAGACCGCGGCGAAGTTCCCCGGTACCAGCGCATACCATATCGCTTGGCATGTCACAAACAACAGACTTTGCCAACGCTCCCGAATCATGCGTTCGCCTCCCTGCTCTCATGTTTGCGATTCAATACATTAGAACCTGCGAAAGATTCGACGCCTTGGGCAGTGTCCTTTTGCCAGCTGAGAGGAACAAGCACTGGGCAGATTTCAAATTCGCCGAGATTATTCAACTCGTCCAACGTCTCTATCGCCGCTACGTCATCTTCATTGACGACCACGAGAACTTGTTTCTTGATCCCCAAGACAACATCGATCCGAAGCGACTCTGCCGCACCCATCCCGCCAAGGAGCTTGCGGTAATCGGTCGGATGCGGCGTACCGCTTGCCCTGGCGAGAGCCAACATCTGCGACTCATAGGATTCATATTCTTCGGGGTTGTCACCAAGGATAATCGCCAGCTGCTTTGCTTGTCCGCGGAACGTATCGATACAGGTTGCCGCAACTTCTAAGACACTTTCGAAAGTGCGGGAACTCTGGGTCGATCCCTTCGCCACATGGTTGTCAACGATCATCAACGCCGCGGTTTGCGCGTAATGCGTGTATTCACGCACGATTGGAACACCTAACCGCGCGGTGGCCTTGTAGTCCCAATGGCGAGCATCAAGCCCGGGCTGGAACTCACGGCTCCCAACGTACTCGTATTCGTCGCTGCGTTGATTGACGCCCGCAAGCTGCTCTTGCTGCGCCGCCAACGTCTCTGTGCCACCGAGTATGGACTCATCTAGCAGTAAACGAGCAGCTGCACGATCCATCCTCGGTGCAATCATCTGCTGCTTGTCGTGGCGATGTCGACTCACAAAGCCGAACAGACCGATGGGAAAATAGCTTGTCGCAATGATGTCAGGGACACTCCACGCGCCACGACGTGTTGCAGCCGCATCCAATTCGACTCGTACTGTCTCTCCGGCTTTCAAGGACGAGAATTGAACGACTGAGTCTGCCACTTGGAACCCATCTGACCCTCCGTTCAGTGCAAGTCGCAGATCGTATGCGGGAAGACCTCCGGTGTTCGTGACTTTGAAAGACAAAACAAGCGGATTCCCAGGCATGCCGAAACCTTGGGGGCAAAACTCAATCTTGAGCTTGGGCCGATAGAACAATCCACACACGAACGAACCAATGAGGATCCAGAACAGGTAGCTAAGGAGTGGGGCAATCGCATCTTCTACCAATGCCGTCAACGACGCGACAAAAGCCACGAATAGCATCCGACCAGTGACGGTAAACGGACTCTGCTGCTGAAACTGACTTAATCGTTTTCGCAGTCGCCGAATCATCGCGTCAGACACGTCCTTCCACCCCACTACCTCTGCAAATCATGGTTGGTTCTCACCTACCCATACAACAGAACCCGGGCCTCTATGTGGTCGTTCTTTATGCGGGAACAGCGATCTTGCGGACGATATCTGAGATCAGCTGCCGCTTGTCCTGATGTCGGTTCGACAAGTTAGCCGTCCGATTGAGCACAATTCGGTGGGCGAGCACAAATGGCGCCATGTATTGGATATCGTCCGGGAGAACAAAACCTCTGCCTCCGAGAAATGCTTCTGCCTGCGCTGCTCGGAACAACATTTGACTACCACGTGGGCTCGCCCCTAATGCAATCTCTGACTGATTGCGGGTCGCGTGGATGATTTTGACTATGTAATCGGCAAGCGGTTTGGCAACGTTCACTTCGGTGACCCTCCGCTGCATTTCGAGAAAATCTTCCGAGTTGATCTGGCTTTCAAGACTCGGTTCTTTTGTTTCCCCCTGTAGGTAGAGAAGCTCCATTTCACTTTCGTGATCGGGGTAGTCCAGGGACAAATGCAAAAGAAATCGGTCCAGTTGCGCCTCAGGCAGTGGATAGGTGCCCTGAAAGCCGATTGGGTTCTGCGTCGCGATGACCAAGAAGGGAGCGGGCAATGAGTAGTGTTCGCCTTCGATCGTAACTTGCTTTTCAGCCATGGACTCCAACAAAGCCGACTGCGTACGAGGCGAGGCCCGGTTGATTTCGTCCACCAAAAGAACGTTGCAAAATACCGGCCCTTTCCGCACTTCAAAACTACCATCCTCGGCCCGATAAACCGAGAAACCGCAAACGTCTGATGGCAATAAATCCGGCGTACACTGAACCCGATTAAAACGCAGGTCGACGAGCCTGGCAAATGACTTGGCCAATGTCGTCTTGCCGGTTCCCGGCATGTCCTCCAACAACACCGAACCGCCAGCCAGGACCGACGCAAGGAAGCACCTGACCACCTCCGTCTTCCCTCGAATCGAGGACTCGATTCCCCGCTGGAGGGTTTCAACTAGCGACGAAGCCACGACACGCCTTCCGTCGTCAACCTCGGGTGATTCTTGGGCTGGTGGGACGTAGACAGCATCCGATCTGTCATCAATGGTCTCTTTTCCTACACGCATCCAGCGGGGCTTTGTTCAAAGGGTGAGTTGCGGCATAAATCGCATCTTCCATTAACCGCAACCAATGGCGCAAAAATGGAGCCTGAGTAACCTGCTCGCAACGCACCACAATTGGGAAGACGCTCTATAGGTGAGACGCGTTTCGAGCAGGCGAGGTCGACAATGTCGTATGCATACCTTGTTTCGCCAAGCAGCTTAACAAGAGTTTAACATTTGCCCCTTTTGCTGGGTGGTGCCAGCGCTCTCGATTCGCGGTGTAGATGCTGCGAACAAGGAATCGCTAGCAACACGTGGCTCACGCCGAAGCATTGTTAACAGGGCGTCAAGAATCCGACAAAGAGCAATGAATCACGACCCGAGCGCACAAACTTCATTTGATGCAAATTGAAAACAAGATCAAACTCCAGCTTCTAGATGCAGAGTCGTTGTAAAGTACCTGCGAATGGAGTCGATGAAGTTGGATTCTCTAACCACCATGCCTTCCGAACGACGTACTTGGCGTGGTCGTATCAAACTCGCAGTCTTGCTCTTTTTTTGTGCGCCGCTATTTGCGGTGCACCGAATCGCTTTTGCTTTGGACGGAATTCTGTTTCCGCAATTGAGACGAGCCAAGGAATTTGATGCGATCTTCATTGTAGGCATGCCGAGAAGCGGTACCACACTCGCACACCGCCTCATCACTGCCCAACGTGACAGGTTCACTGCGATGCCTTTGTGGGAACTGCTCTTCGCTCCGGCACTCTGCCAAAAACGGCTCTTCTTGAGACTCCACCACTTGGATTCACTCTTCGGATCCTTTGTGACGCGGGCGGTCGAAGGGCTTGTCGAACGTATGGCGGCCCAGACCAAGCACATCCATTCGACAGGTTTATTTGAGGCAGAAGAAGACCAAATCGGCTTGATGCCGTTTGACGGCTGTTTCCTCCGTGTTATTCCGTTCCCAAAGAGCGACTACAGCTGGCAGCTAGGGCAATTTGCAACCCGTCTGCCGGACGGTCAGCGTCGGTATCTGCTCGATGCCTACCTCGGCTTGATCCGCCGGCACCTTGCCTTTCGCGGGAGTGAACGAATTTATGTATCAAAAACACCTGGCTTCCTTACTTGGATCCCGTTGCTCAAACAGAGTATTCCAAGTGCCCGATTCGTCTTCACTCAACGCGATGCAGCAAGGTGTGTGGCTTCGCAGCTAAGCTCCGTCGAATCTGAAATCCGCTCCTTCGGCTTTGACTTGCGCTCACCGCAGATCCTCGATCCATTCCTCGATCTTCTCACTCATTACCAACATATTGTCGAAACGAGCGTCGAGCATTTTCGCTCCGCCCCATCCCAGCAGGCTTTTGTCCTCCCCTACAAGCAACTCACTCGATCCCCGCATCGTGCAATCCAAGCCATGCTGCGTCATTTCGAAATCGAATGCACTCTTAGCGATTCAAAGAGGTTAGCGGACGCGGCCATCACAAACAGTAGATACCGGAGCAAGCATCACTACTCGATGTCTGACTATCCGATTCCAGCCGAACGTTTAGAGAAGCTTTTCAAGACGAATCCTGAGCCAGCCACGAATCTCTCTCGAACTCCCTCTTTGCGTCTCAACGAAGGAAACGAGCCAAATGAATTCCTCTCCCCTCTTTCCGGTCCAAACCGAAAAGTCTAGTTCGAAAATCACGCCCACTCGGATCCTGCGAAGCGCAGAAGCACTGCGCATCGCATTCGTATCGGACGCAGTGATTGGTCGAAACGGCGTAGGAACTTATTACCAAGATCTCCTTCAACAAATTCGTCCGCACGTCGCCGAAGCTCAATTGTATTCCCCAGCAACCGCTCCCGACGAATTGGAGCAATTCTCAATTCCGTTGCCCGGCGACAAGACCCAAAGACTTGCTTGGCCGGATGTAGGCCGTCTAAATTCTCTACTCACAAGTCTAAATCCGAACCTCATCGTTCTCCCTTCTCTAGGTCCATACTCGTTTTTTGGATTACGCTACGCTAGACAGACGGGAACTCCCATCGCGATCGTAAACCACACGGACTTCGATAAACTTCTGGGACTCTATTGGCCCAAAATTTTGAGCCGGCCTGTCCAAATGGCTCTACACCGTTTGCAACGAAGCCTGATGAGAGGCGCAGATGGAGTCGCGGCAATGTCCGCCGAGGCAATCAATACGGCAGCCGACCTAGGAGCCCAGTTCTGTCGAGTCGTTGGAACGCCCCTACCTTCCAACTTCTTTACCACTCAACGAACTGAAGTTGAGCGTCGGATTCGGCGAGTCTTGTTTGCTGGCCGTTTCGCGAAAGAAAAAGGGATCGGTACTCTCCTTCAATCGGCGGCCAAGTTACCGGATATCGAATTTACGTTTGCAGGCGATGGCCCGTTGCGATGGCAAGTTACCGAAGCTGCAAAACGCCTTCCCAATGTCCGTTTCATTGGCTGGGTCGACCGCGTTGGAATCCTGGGTGAGATTGACCGCTGCCAGGCACTTGTGCTTCCTTCTAAGTTCGAGACTTTCGGAACCGTCGCGCTAGAGTGCCTCGCACGCCGACGTTTCGTCTTGGTGTCGCGCGACTGCGGTATTAGCAATTGGCCTTCACTGAAGCAGGGGCTCTTCTTTGTCGAGCGAGACGAATGCCTTCACAAGTCGCTCTCACGCTTGCACTCTCAGTCGCACGAAAGTCGACTTCAAGTCGCGGCACTAGCATGGAAAGAGGTCGCCAAATTTCACACTTCAGCCATTCAGAGCTGGCTGGACTTTCTGTGCGATACCCTTGCCCGCAGTAACAAGGACTCCGGAAAGTAACCATTGTGGCTCGACTGGTCACTTGGTCGCCAAGAACAAACCGACTTGCAGTCAATGGCGTCAGCCGTTGACTGGAAAATGTCAACCATTCGCAACAATTCGGAGGGCACCATGCACGTCAAATCCATGGGGTCGAAAAACATTCCAGACTTGAGGACGGGCGCCGCTGCGACGTCGCTAAGAGGTCTCGTATCTATCCACGACGTCATGCCTGAAACGATGAAGCAGGTTGGCGAGCTTATCAAACTTTGTAGGAATTGCTCGATCGAATCCCCGATGCTATTAATCGTGCCAGGGAAAGGGTGGCGTCCTGATGAGTTAACGCAGATTCGACGCTGGCAAGAGCAAGGATGTGAACTGGCCGGACACGGCTGGAGTCACCATACCTCGACCATCGTTTCGTGGTACCACCGATTTCACAGCTTACTATTGTCCCGTAACGTCGCCGAGCACTTATCCATGAGTAGCGAACAGATCTTAACGCTGATTCAACGTTGCTCAAGATGGTTTCCTGCCCACGACCTTGAGCCACCAGTGCTTTACGTCCCGCCAGCATGGGCCATGGGCTCGGTCACGAATGACTCTCTGCGAAGCTGTGGATTTCGCATGCTTGAGACAACAAGTGGAATCCTCATTCCTTCCATCGAAAGGCATCACCGCCTTCCGCTTGTTGGCTTTGAAGCCGACACGTTAGCGAGGACGACATTCCTACGCCGTTTCAATCAGATATGCCGGCAAGTCGCCCAGCGTGTCGGATTGTTTCGAATCAGCTTGCACCCCTTCGATCAACAGCTTTTGCTTAAGGACGATTTAGAACGCACACTGGCGAGCCAGGACTGGCGACCAGTAACCTACGTCGATTACTATCGCGAGCAGGTGTCCAATTCGTAAATGACTTCAATCGAATTAACAACGTTCCATTCTCGAATCAAGCTCGAGCGCATCTCTCTTTCACGAAATGCTTCCAAACCAATGTTGGCGTTCTGAAGCTTTTCGGGCGGTAGGATCGCCCCGGATCAAGCCGGGTTGAGGGATGGCTCTACGGCTTGTGGTTTCTGCTCGAGCCCCGCAGACGGCTCGTCGTTTAACTGTTCTTCTGATTCCTGCGAGTCCATGACGTCTAACCGACCACCAGCGCTCCAGTAAAGTGAGTAGCTAACGGGAACCAAGTAAAGCACGACGATCGTCGCGAAGAACTCGCCGAAAGCGATGCTTGTCGCCATCGGAACCAAGATCTGCGCCTGGATCGACTTTTCCAAAAGTATCGGTGTCAAGCCTCCAATCGTCGTCACGGTCGTCAACAGAACTGGCCGGAACCGACGACTGCCAGATTCCTTGATCGCTTGCTCAATCGGCATACCAGCACGTACCCGCGAATTGATGAAGTCGATCAAGACAATCGAATCATTCACCACGATGCCGGTCAGCGCGACGATTCCGTAGAAGCTAAACAAGGTCAGTGGAATTCCCATGATCAGGTGGCCGACCACGGCTCCCAAAGCCCCAAATGGGATGATCAACATGACCAAAATCGGTTGCATTGCGGATTTGAACTCGATCGCCAGCAACACGAACATGATCATGAGAGCCACCGCAAAGCCGGCAAACATGCTCGCGAACGACTCCTCACGCTGCTCCTGCTGCCCCTCCCAGCGGACTCGCAAATCAGGGTATGCACGTAGAAGCTCGGGAACAAAATTCTCCTGGAGATCCATAATGATTTCTGCCGCATTGCCAACATCTTCGTCCAAGTTGGACGAAACGGTGATGGAACGAGCTTGGTCGATACGGTTAATTTCCGAATACGCCCTCACTACCTCGATTTCGGCCAACTCAGTGATAGGTCGCTCAACGCCATCTTCCAGACGAACACGAACTTCGTCAAAGTTGGTCAATGACCTCCGCGCCTCGCGTGGGTAAGTCACCATAATTTTGACTTCGTGCCGACCGCGTTGAACGCGCTGCACTTCCTCGCCGTAGTAAGCAGCACGAACCGTTTCCGCGAGGTCCGAAGTCCTTACGCCCATCGCGAAAGCTTCAGGTTTAATTCGAAAGCGGAACTCAAACTTCCCCGGGATCGAATCGTCCTTAATGTCGTACACGCCGGGATACTCGGCCAGTTGAGCTTTGCATTTGTCAACAGCCTCTTCCAACTGCTTAATGGAATCCGACGGACCGAGCAACTTGAACTCGATCGCCGTTCCACCAGGACCAAATGAACGTGTGCCGAGACTGAGTTCCTCGGTGCCGGCAATGAGACCTACTTTTTCTCGCCATTGCCCTACCAATACTCGACTAGGCACGCCGCGATCTTCGGAGCGAACCAACTCGACTTCGATGCTACCCTTGTGACCTCCACCCCCTGACGGCATCGAAGATCCGCCGGGACCACCACGCGAAACAGTGGCTCCCACGACACGGTAGGAAGTCTCGGCAATTGGATTGCCTCGCGACTCGTACTCGTCGGCCAATTCCCAAAACGCATCTTCAATGCGTTGTGTTGCCGCCAACGTAACGCTCTCGGGCGTCCCGTCTGGGAAACTTACCGTGGCGTTCAGCGTATTGCCGTCGAGTCGCGGAAAAAAGTTGAACTTGATGACTCCAGATCGATAAAAGCCCCCAATCGTCAGCAAAGCAGCGAAACATCCAGCAACGACCACGGAACGATTCGATAAGGACCAGTTTAGAGTTGGCTGGTACACGTGGCGAATGTAACGTTCCAGCAACCCCGTGGCGATTCGGTTTGCATATTTGGCTACATCCAGCACCCAACGAAATGCAAAGAACACGACCCCGATGACGCGAAAGACCAAACCATCTTTGTGGGCCAGGTGACAGGGTAGCACCGTTAGGCACTCGATCAGCGACACCGTTAGCATCGCGATGATCGCCGCCGGCATGACCGCTGTAAATTTGCCCATTCGGCCCGATACGAACAATAGCGGAGCGAAGGCCACGACAGTCGTTAACACCGCAGTTGTCACCGACGGAATGACTTCCATCGTTCCGTCCAGCGCCGCACGAAAATAGGATTTGCCCATTTCGCGATGAGCAAACACATTCTCACCAACGACAATCGCATCATCGACCACAATGCCCAGCGCCATAACAAAGGCAAACATGGAGATCTGATTCAAAGTCTGTCCGGTTAGGTACAAGAAGATCCCGGAGGCGAGGAGTGCAAAAGGAATCCCAAATGCGACCCAAAATGCCAGCTTGGGATCCAGGAATAGGAGCAACAATACGAAGACAATGATCAGTCCTTGGAAACCGTTCGCAATCAACAAATCAAGTCGTCCACGTACTTCTACGGATTCATCGCTCCAAGTCATCAACTCGAACCCCGGCGGAAGGACCGAGTTCTTACCGCGGGCATTCGCCGAATCCACATAGGCCAAAACGGAATCGATCATCTCGAACAAGTCTTCCGAGGTGCTCCGCTCCACAGACAACGCCAATGCGGGCTTGCCATTGATTACATTAATTGCCGTCGCATCTGCAAACTCGTCTCTTACCGTTCCCAGGTCGCCAACAGTCAGAACCCCACCACCCGGCTCGGTAACCAGAGGAAGCTCAGCCAGATCCTCACCGCGAACGCGACGGTTGTTTCCACGCAAGAGGACTTCTTGTGACGGGCTTCGTATCGCTCCAGCTGGCAGCTCCCGATTCTCTCGGCGAATAATCTCGGCAGCTCTTTTCAACGTCAACCCATGTGAGCGAAGCTTGTTTTCCGGAATCTCGATATCGATTTGGAAGTCACGCGATGCGAGATAGCCGACTTGAGCGACGGTAGGTATCTCCAGTAGATCATTACGAATCCGCTCGGCGACTTCGCGAAGACGCAATTCATCATCTGCCGCCAGCTTCCGGTCGCCGTTAACAAATGTTTCGGGCGCAATTAAGCCAACTCGAATCGACGGCCTACGGTTCGTCGCCAAACTGATCCTTGGATCCTCAGCCTCGACTGGAAAGCTTGGTATACGATCGATCTCCGACCGCACTTCATCCAGTACGCGGTCCGGTGATCGCCCATCAGCGGCCAGCTCGAGTATCACATTGCAAGAGCCTTCCATGGCAACCGTCGTGATCTTCTTGATCCCTTCGATCGACCGAACGGCCTCTTCGACCTTCTGTCCGATGCCTTCTTCGACTTCTTGTGGAGCCGCGCCGGGGTAGGGTACCGCCACATTGATGCGATCCAGCTCGAACTCAGGAAAAGCCTCACGACGCATCCAATTCAAACAAAACCAGCCGACCACCATGACGGCGATCATGCAAAGATTCAAAGCCGCACTGTTCGTGATTGCTGCGCGAACAATTGTTCGTATCATCGCTGAGCACCTCCGTTGGATCCGCCACGCTTTCCTGTCGGCTTGCCGCCGGCTGAACCAGGTGGCCTTCCGCCATCCACACCAGGTGGCCTACCGCCATCCACACCAGGTGGCCTTCCGCCACGTGCCCCTGGCGGGCCGCCACCACGCCCGCTATCCAAGTATCCGTCGGGAAGATTCTTTGCATCGACCACGGAAAGACCTTCGACGGGTGTTGCCAAAGGAGTCAACACAACTTGGTCGCCAGCCTGCAATCCATCTGCTTCTTGGTACGCGACGACTTGATCACCTTCGGTGGTCGCGATGATCACGTTCTTACGCGTCAGCTTTCCATCTGCATTCACCCAGATATGGTTCCCTGGCTGCACGGCAGCTTGAGGAATCCTAACCAATGGAATCGGCGGTTTGGCTTGGACAAGCACTTTGACAAACATGCCGGTCATTAACGTCGGCGGACTCTCGTAAGAGTCCTTGCCATCGAGTTTCGCAACCACCGAGAGTGGATCCGGCACATTGACTCGACAGGGAACCATTCTGGTTTGGCTGTCGATGCCCGCACCGTCATACCGGTTCACTGTTCCCGACCACTGGTAGCTATTCCCACCAAGATCGTAGGCGATGATTGCCGGGGTTTCAGGAAACTCGTAGGCGTCGGCTAGCTGGCCGGTCGGCTGCTTTCCATCACCTTGCCACAACCAGTGCATTTGCTTCATATGCAATTTAATCGAGACGTCGAGTTGGGACGAATCCTGAAGTGTGATGACCGGGCTACCTTGCTGAACGTAGCCATCTTCCTCAACGTTCTCGAGAACCACGACTCCATCGATCGGTGCTCGAATTTCAGTCCGCGAGAGTGCCAATTCAGCGCGATCCAAATTCGCTTCTCCAAGCGCCTTCGCACTTTCAAGACGCGATCGGCGAGTTTGCTGGAGCATTTTTTGGTCCCGCAACATTTGCAGCGCATTTTGCGAACTCAGCTCGGCGCGACGGGCATCATCCACCTCTGCCGCTGACGTAATACGTTTCGCCACCAAATCATTGCTGCGTTGCACTTGGCGTTGTTCCAGATCCAGCTGCTCTTTGGCCGTTGCAATCTGGTTGTCTGTCGTCGCGATCTCCGCCTCTAGTTCCTTCAACATCGCTTCAGCTTGGCGGACCTCTTCCGTCAACCGCCGGACTTCGAGCTCGTAATCCTCTTTCTCGATACGCAGAAGCAAGTCGCCTTCTTGAACAGCCTTACCGATTCGACACTCTTCGGATTTGAAAGCGACTCGTCCATTGATCTGCGTCGCCAACTGAATCGTTCGATAAGGTACAACCACACCGTCGACCCAGAATTCGATGCCATCGCGATGTTCAATTGCGGCGATTGACTCCACCGCAGGAGGCTTCGGTTTCGCCGCAGGTCGTCGGGGAACCTCGGGCTCACCTAACCAAAAAAAGACTCCGGCTGCGACCGCCAGAATGACCAGTGACAAAACGGTACGAGCGATGGCGGACATAGCTTGCTCACCTCAATCCTCCGTTCGGCCAGGATACGGCAACGACGATTCCGGATCGAATTGGAGGATTTACTTCTTAGAGGAGGATGGTGGGAGGAGGGAAGGGGCGGACGAAGCCTGAACCGATAGGTGATCAGTACACGTCCTCCCGGCCCTATAATAATCGATCGTCGATGTTTCGACGGACTTCAAGGCGGTGAAACAAGGCCCTGCTAGTAGACCAGACCTGTTTGCCTCTGGAGGCCTCCAGCGGTTACGAACTACCAGCATTTTGCCACGGGAAGCCTTTGTCTTCCGAAACTCACAACCGACATTCAAGGTGGCAAACAGAGGGACGAGGCCTCGTGACCGACGCGAGATCACTGCTTAACCCCACAATTTCGCGTCGGTTCCGTTATATTCCATCCAACGGCTCCACGTGTCCTTTTCGCTTGGTAACTCTCCGCCGTGATCCTCTCTGTCGCTTGGTAGGAATACGGCCAGGCGGAACATTCTCCCATTCAATTAAGGGACCAAGACCTTTTGGTCGCCACAGACGTTCAGTTCCCCAAACGATTCAGAGTCGAAATCACATGAGAGACTTTTTCCCACGTCGATTCACAGCCGGTTGGCTATGTACCCTCTTCATGCTCGCGCCGACGTTCGCCAACCGAACGAGGGGAGATGAACCATCTTGGACTGGCTGGCTGGGCGCCGACCGAAGTGGCCAGATCACTGAATTTGCTCCTCCGAGAGATTGGCCCGACGAACTCGAGCTGGTGTGGGAAAAGGAGATCGGCGAAGGCTACGCGTCTCCCATCGTTCGCAACGGAAACATCTTCCTGCACAGTCGAATTGGCGATGAAGAGGTGCTGAGTTGCCTCACTCTTTCGACCGGGGAGATTCAATGGCAGAACAAGAAGCCAATCCCTTTCAAAGTGGGCGGGGGCGGGGAGGATCACGGCGCCGGCCCCAAAGCTGCACCATTTCTTCTGCAAGACCGAATCTTCACGATGAGCATCAACGGCGTGCTCACCGCTTGGGATGCCAACTCAGGAAAAGAGCTTTGGGAGGTCGATCGCAGCAATCAATTCGAAGGCCGGAAGACGCCCTACTGGGGTGCGACCGCATCACCAATCGCTCAGAACGGCATCGTGTACGCTCACTTCGGCAACGACGACGATGGATTCTTAGAGGCAGTCGATGTCGGCAGCGGCGAACCAGTTTGGCGAGCCAAAGAGCGTGTCGGTGCCGCCTACTCATCACCACTTATTTTGAAGATTGAAGGCGTTGAGCAACTTGTCGAATGGAACCACCTTGGCCTAGCCTCGCATGACCTGCTCAGTGGGCAGCAACTGTGGTTCTATGAGTTCGCTCACACCGGAACGAATCAGAATATGCCAACCCCCAACTACGCAAGCGGTCGCATTTTTGTTGGAGGCGAAAACAGAGGCGTACGGTGTATTGAGCCCAAGCTGGACAACGGAACTTGGAGCGTGAACGAAGTCTGGCAACAGAAGCGTGCAGCATTCAACATGAGTACGGCTGTGGTTAACGGAGAGCTGCTATTCGGATTGTCACACTACAGTTCGAATCAGCTCTGCTGCATCGATTTGGCGTCTGGTGAAATCCGTTGGAAAGGCCGCGGCCGCGTCGGGGAGAACGCCACGTTTTTGTCGTGGGGCAACTTGGTAGCTGCCTTGCTAGACAACGGCAATCTTCAATTCATCGAAGCCACAGGCGGCAGCTACGTGCCGAGGGCGAGCTACCAAGTCTCCGAGCGTCCAACTTGGTCGGCTCCGGCAATTTTGCCTGGTGGAATGTTGATCAAGGACGAGTCCCACCTTCTCCACTTCCGCCTTCCCTAAGCGGGGCAAGAAGCCCTTATTAGGCGGGCTAGAAGCCCTTGGTAGGCGTGCAAGAGGCCCTCGGCAGACCTGCAAAAAGCCTTTGTAGAGCGAGAATTGGGCGTCGAGATGATCGCTGGAAAAAAAATCCGCTGGTCTTCCAAGATCGCGGACAATCCAGCGAATTAGGTGTGTTCTCTGGCCGCATTTGCTGGCCCCGGAGAGCAGAAACCACTGTTCGCAAACCAAAGGAAGGCTCAACTCATGTTCCCACTAGCCGAAGCCGGCGACATCACAACTGAATTGATTCGTGCTCTTTCTGCAAATGGACTGTGGGTTTTCCTGAGCGTATGTGTCATCTCTGGGATTGTCCGCCATGTCGCTTCGGAAGCATTGAAGTACCGAGAACGCGTCGCGATGATTGAGAACGGCATCCACCCCGATACCGGTGAGCCGCGTCAGTCCGAGAACCTCGGCCAAACCGTCGACTACCACCGCCACAGCGCCTAGCCATCCGTAGTAAAGCCGAACTTCCTAACGCGACGGAATCCGATTATCGCAATCCGGATCTGGTCAACGTGTAGACAGCGAAGGTTGCGAGCCAGTGTTCACCTTCGTAGTGGCCGCTGAAAACGTAGTCCATTCCGGATTTGGTATGAGCCTCGATCGATTCGGCGAGAACCGCGCGTCGCTCATCGTCATCCCTCAGCACAGAGTAGATGCCTAGTTGAGCCCAGGCACGATTAAAATTGAGTCCCGCCAGGTGAACCAGTTTTCCATCGGTTACGTCGGGTACTTCCTCTGGTGTCAAAATGCTGTTCGCACTGCCTTCCGGCTTGGCCAGTTCGGGCAAAAACCCATTGAGCCATTCTGCGAATTCACTTGGATTTAAAACGCGTCGCATCAAATCGGCTTCGTTCAAACAAGTCGAAAAGAAGTCGTGCCCAGATGGTTCATAGCGAGCCGGGTAATCAACATCATTCAGATACTTTTCGCGCGCGAAATCGGCAATCAAGACGTCCAGTTCTTTATCGCCGACGGTCCGAGCGTAGTCCAGCAACTGCCCGAGCGCAAATCCCGTATCCGGATGCTGACCGGTGCGAATCGGATAGCTCAGCTTGGGCAAATAGTCTTTGGCTAAAGATACCAGCTGCTGCTCCAACGGTTTGAGATTCGCCGCCCAGCGCTGTCCATCCGCATCCTGCCAACCCTGCAGCTCGGTCACCAGGCGTAATGCCCAAGCCCAGCCGTACATTCGCTCGAAGCTTTTATTCTCTTTCTTGTCGAAATAGTCGGCTTCCAACTGAAGCTTGCTCCGCGTCAATTGCCGATTCAAGAGTCTTCTCGCTTCGTCCGCCTTTCCGCTGTTTGGATACAACTTGAGCAGGCGGACCAAAAGCCAGTGCCCATGCACGGAAGAATGCCAGTCAAAGCATCCATAAAACACGGGATGCATGTCTTGCGGACTAAGCACATCGTCCGCGCTGGTCATGACGTTCGACGGTTTGTTCGGGAATTGCTGCTCAATCCCCTTCATAGCCAATTCCATAAGAGCGACGACCGCGGAATCAGACAGTTTTGCCGGGTTCAACACACCGTTGGTATCAACCTGAGTTTCATCGGCCCCTGCCAACGAATACGTTCCCAAGAAGATCATTCCGGTCAAGCCAAGCGTCCAAACATGCGGGGTTAGTCGAGACATACCTTTTCCATCTGTCATGACAACAAAAAACTCGAGAGCCAGCTCAAACCGAAGCGAATTTTTAACAATACTTGATTGTTTCCAACATCAAACCCAACCGATCAAGGTCAGACAAGCTGCACCTGAGTTTGCCCACGCTCGTGATCTAGCAGCCAACGCTTGGTTTCAATCCCACCGACTCCGGAATATCCCGTCAGCTTGCCAGACGCACCCAGCACACGGTGGCACGGGATGAGAAGAGGCCAGCGATTCTTTGCCATCGCCCCCCCAACCGCTCGGGCGGCGTTCGGACGTCCCACGGCCTCTGCAAGTGCACCGTACGTCATCGTTTGGCCGGCAGGGATACCATAACAAGATTGCAACACTTCGACGTGGAACTCTGGCACACCCGACCAATCCAACGTGCCGCAATCCCACTCGAAACAGGCGTCGCGAAAGTAGCGATCGACAGTGGTAAGAAGCAATTTTTGAAGATGCTCGACCTTAGCGGCAGCTCCTGGTTTCCAATTCTTCAAGCCTTCGTTCTGGCCTGCAGAAGCGTTTTCATCGCGTTCAAATTCAAACGCATAAAGACCATTTTCAGTCCATGTCGCGAGCAATGGTCCAACAGGCGATTCGATTCGCTGCACGATACTGCGTGGTGGTTGCATGAAGTTTGTTCCAACTTAAAGGAGAGGCTACATCTGCGCCTCGAGTTGCAAAGATCAGACTCTTTGAATCACAAGTCATACATGCTGAGTTTATCAGACTGCCACCGAGTCTTCAGGCTGCTTTAGGATTTGCAGATCTACAGATACCTCGATTTGAATAGAACCTCCATCCGTAAACGCCGCTTGTTGCGTCTCGAAATCCAGGTCCGTTCTCGACGTTTCACGAAGAACTCTTCGCCAGATCTGCAGAGGTATGAACAGGGACGAAAAAAAAGGCACCGGGTATAAAGCCCAGTGCCTTTCGATTCTTAGTCGCGGTGATGCCCCTTCGATCCAAAGGGACGTCGACAACGGCTACTCGTCGGAGCTGCCTTCGTCGGTTCCGCCTGTCGGAGGTGCGATGAGTGGTCCGCCACCGCCGAGTCCACCCTTCAGATCGTCTGGGTTGACCTTGCCTGCAGCTTCTTGCTGAGCAATGCGAGCTTCTTCCTTCGCAGCAGCCTCTTCTTGCTCTTCTGCCCAGTCGACGCGTTTCTTCGACAAGCCAATCTTTCGCTCGTCACTGTCAACGCGAAGAACTTTCACTTCAAGCTCATCGCCAACCTTGACCAATTCCTCGGGATTCTCAACCTTGTCGTCGGATAGTTCCGAGATGTGCAACAGGCCTTCAAGCCCATCTTCCAAGCCGATGAAGACGCCAAAGTTGGTGATCTTCGTTACGGCACCCTTCACGAGTTGACCTGGCTGATACTTCTCAGGAATCGTGGTTGCCCAAGGATCAGAATCAAGCTGCTTCAAGCCAAGTGCGATCCGGCGTCGATCTTGGTCGACTGAAAGGACGCGACACTTGATCTCTTGTCCCTTCTCGACAACTTCGCTTGGATGGCTGACCTTGCGAGTCCAACTCATATCCGAGACGTGCAACAGGCCATCAATACCTTGTTCGAGCTCGATGAACGCACCGTAATTGGTCAGATTGCGAACCTTACCCACAACTTCGCTATCCTCTGGGTACTTGTTAAGCACTTCGTCCCATGGGTTCGCGACAGTTTGCTTCATACCGAGAGATAGTTGCTGCCCGGCAGGGTCAACGCCAAGAATCTTGACGTCAATTTCGTCGCCGGTTTGAACCAACTCGTTCGGGTGATTGATGCGGCGAGTCCAGGACATCTCGCTGATGTGAACCAGACCTTCGATACCGGGCTCGAGCTTAACGAACGCACCGTAGCTCATTACGTTGACGACTTCGCCCTTCACGACGGTGCCAACTGGGTACTTCTCTTCGATGTTGTCCCAAGGATTCTTTTCCTTTTGCTTGAGACCGAGAGCAATCTTCTGCTTCTCGCGATCGATTTGAAGCACTTTGACTTCGATTTCCTGATCGATGGAAACCATCTCGGATGGGTGACCGATTCGTTCCCAACTCATGTCGGTGATGTGAAGCAGGCCATCGATACCGCCCAGGTCGACGAACGCACCAAAGTCGGCGATGTTCTTGACCACACCCTTGCGAAGCTGACCAATCTCGAGCTCACCAAGTAGATGCTCTCGGTCCTCTTCACGCTGCTTCTCGATCAGCGAACGTCGGCTGACAACGATGTTTCGTCGCGTCTCGTCAATCTTAAGGACTTCACACTGTACAACGCGTCCGATGTAGTCAGCGATGTCATTCGGACGACGAATGTCAACTTGGCTAGCTGGCAAGAAAACGTTCACACCAATGTTGACGAGCAAACCGCCCTTGATCTTTCGTTCGACCGTTCCGGTGACGACCTGGCCTTCTTCGACCTCGGCCATCATCTTTTCCCACTCGATGATCTTCTCAGCCTTCTTCTTGCTGAGTGCAATCATCCCGTGGATGTCATTCGCGGGCCCTAAGGCGTCTTCCATTTCCTCGATCAAGACCTTCACGGTCTGACCAATCTGAGGTGGCTCTTCGTCCTCTTCCCATTCGTTTACGTTGATCGCGCCTTCGCTCTTGAAGCCGACGTCGATGACAACGAACTCTCCACTTACTTCTACGATTTTGCCGTCGACGATCTGATTGACGTCGAACTGTTGATTCAAATCCTGGACTGCATCCAGAATGTACTGATCCATTTCATCTTCTGGCAGCAAGTTGTCCAGATCGGTTGCGATGGAGTCATCTTCGAGGGAACGAATGAGATTACGATTGACCATGGTTGACCTAAAAATCCTGCAGCACCTACATTGAAATCGTTCGACTCGCCCGCAGCCCGACAAAACGTTTGCCGGTCACGCTATAACTTCCGGACGGAACGCAAAATGCTTCCAGGAACCCATAAAAAAAGAAGGTTGATACACTTGGGCGGCTAGCCCACTGCAGCTAGCACGAATTCCCGATGCGGAGCCGAAACGAGGCGGCAAAGTCACCGACCTATCTTCCACCCTGCACCTTGCGATTAACCGCGAAAATCTAACAGTTTTGCTAGTTTTCGGCAACACCAATCAGCCCGAGTAGCGCAAGCCCCCCAGCTAGCCTGAAGCTATTTACTCTCGCTCATCTGCCACGCCCCCACAGACCTGTAGCGCCGCCAGATACCCTATTCCAGCTTTAATCGGCCCACCGCTTTCTTCGGCTATCCACTGCCGCAGCCCAGCCCTCCCAAAGCCAGCAGCTAGCCCCACGCCCCTAGCCGACCAGCGACGACGTGGGCCGAGATTCGCGATTGGCCATCGGTTGCGGACGCACCATCGCTTGCGATCACCGCCTAGCAAACAACTTCGGCTCGTTTAAACTTGGCGTTCGCGAGAATGTCGCAGAATGCGACTCTTTGCCAGCGAACACGGCGGCGCCATAGCGTGTGAGACCGCATCCATTGACAGCAAATTCCCCCCACTGGAAACGGCCATGCCTAACTTCGTGGTTAAATCTGTGGCGATCGGCGGAGATCACGCAGGGTTTGAACTGAAGAATCTATTAGCAAACTACTTGGGCGAAGCCAATGTATCGGTAACCAATTGCGGTACGAACGACGGTGCCCCCTGCGATTTTCCCGACTTCGCAGAGAAGGTTGCCCTGGAAGTGCTCCAAGGCAATGCGGAACGTGGCATCCTGGTTTGCGGTAGTGGAGTAGGTGTCAGCGTGGCGGCCAACAAAATTCCAGGCATCCGAGCAAGCCTATGTCATGACTCCTACTCATCGCGTCAAGGCGTTGAGCACGACGACATGAATGTGCTTTGCATCGGGGCACGAGTCATTGGACAAGAAACAGCGATGGACATCATTCGTTCATTTCTGTCTGCCGAATATGCCCCACAAGAACGCCACCGGATTCGCGTGGAGAAAATTCTCGAAATCGAACGCAAAGCGCTTGCAGGTGAATACCCTAAGCCGAGCTAATTTGCCAACGAGGTCCAGCGCCACCTTCCCGGACACGAAGGTGTATCCTGACACTATCGCTTACCAAAAGACCGGCAGCGCTGAATGACACCTTCTGCGTTCCGATGCATTCGTCCCCGTTGCAGTGATTCAGCTCCCCCCGCTTTGATCTCAAAATCCTTCTCTTCGTTGCACCGGGCCCACTGATGCCATACCGAACTGCTAGCGCCACGCCCCCAAACGTGTGTCATGCGATTTTGATCGCTTTTCTTTTGCTTCTTGGGTTCAGCAACACCCAACTGTATGGGCAACAGGGCGATGCACAACAACGAAATCGCCCCAACGTTGTGATCTTCTACACGGATGACCAAGGAACGCTCGACGCGAATTGTTTCGGCTCAGACGACCTTCAAACACCCAATATTGATTCGCTCGCCGCGCAAGGGATCCGGCTGACACAGCACTATGCACACACCGTTTGCTGTCCGTCTAGGGCCGCCCTGCTGACTGGCCGATATCCACAGCGAAGCAATGTTAATTCTTGGACGCAGGGTCGGACTTGGGACCGAGCCAAAGGTCGCAATATGGCATTGTCTGAAATCACATTGGCTGAGTTGTTACAGGCTGAAGGCTATAAGACAGCCTTGTTTGGCAAATGGCATCTTGGGGCCCACCCGGATCACGGTCCCAAGAAACAAGGTTTTGATGAGTTTTTTGGATTCCGAGCTGGTTTCATCGACAACTATCATCACTTCGGCGGGCATGGTGTTGGAGCCCACGACTTATTCGAAGGCACCAATGAAGTCTTCCACCGCGGTTCGTACTTTCCTGACCTGATTGTCGACCGAGCGATCAGTTTTATCGAACGCAATCAAGCAGAGTCATTCTTCCTTCACATTCCGTTTAACCTGCCGCACTATCCAGAACAAGCCGTTGGCCAATACGCCGAGGCTTACGCAGACTTGCCAGAGCCTCGCCGTTCTTACGCTCGAGTCGTTTCAACCTGCGATCATTACCTCGGAAGAATTCTCACGGCACTCGACCGATTTGGAGTCCGCGACAATACCATCGTGATCTTCACGGCCGACAACGGACACTCAGAAGAAGACTATCAAGTCCAAGTGGACGGGCATTTGTCCGGGATGCAAAAAGGCGAGAACTACGGGGCGAATGGCGGCGGCGGAAACACGGGAAAGTGGATCGGTGCCAAAGGCAGCTTTTTAGAGGGCGGTATTCGTGTTCCGGCCGTCATCAGCTATCCAAAAGCGTTGTCTCAGGGTGAAGAGAGATCCCACGCAGCTAGCATCATGGATTGGTACCCTACCATTGCCGAGCTTTGTAACGTCACGTTATCGCCCGAGACTCGGCTCGACGGCGGCAGTTTGGTATCGTTGCTCAAAGACCCTGCACAGCCGAGCCCTTATGACCAGGGCAACGGCCCAGTCATGCATTGGCAATGGCAGAAGGGTTGGGCGACTCGCGTTGGCGACTGGAAGCTCATCTTCAAAGGCTCAATGGGACTCGGTCAACCGAAGCTAGACCAATGGACACTAACGAATCTCGCTGAAGAAAATCCCGAACGCAAGAATCACCTCCAAGACCAAGGAGAGATCGTTGCCCGGCTCAAACGTATTCACGAGAATTGGGCGAATGACGTCTTCTCAACCTATCAAGAATAGACGTCGGTAATTTAAAGTCGTCGAGCAATATTGGCAAAAGCCGGCCGGGAGTTGGCGCATTCGGGCACCAATTCGGGCCGGAGGGAAATTGAATATCGTTCAACTCAGAGTTGTCCTGGTCCAAGTCCTCCTCACCTAGATCGAAGCGGTAGAGATAAGCATGGCGAAAAATGTTCTCGGTTCGGACCTCGAAACCTGCAGTACCGACCCAATGACCGGTTTTTTTCGCGACGGATGTTGCAATACGGGCGTGGATGACACAGGTCTCCACACCGTTTGTGCCGAAGTGACCGATGACTTCCTCCGCTTCTCGAAGTTACGCGGCAACGATCTCTCGACTCCGAACGAGATGTACGAATTTCCGGGCCTTAAGGAGGGCGACCGATGGTGCCTGTGCGTACTGCGATGGAAAGAAGCCTTTGAGGCAGGCATGGCACCGCTCGTGAACTTGAAAGCAACTCATATTTCGGCGTTGGAGTTTCTCGATCTCGAAGATCTGAAGGAACATGCGACTCCAGATTCACACGAAGCCTAGCTGCTTCCGCATTGGTGATGTCGCGTTGTGAAAAACGCGGCCAGAAGCTCTAGTTTGGGTCGTTGAGGAACATTTAGCCAGGAATATGTTCCGCCTTCTCGTTCCGGCAAATTTTCTTGGCAGAATGTTGGGAAAACCCTCACTCTGAGCTTAGTACGAACCTACTTTTTCGGGAAGCTGCGGTTCTAGCGCAATATTCTCGAACAAGATTCGGTTCGCCATGAGTAACTACGTAGAGCAGATTCTAAGTAACGACAAAATCCCTTCGCCTTCGAGCGTTGCGGTAAGGCTCCTCGACCTCGTTTCAAAGCCAGACGTCAACGTTAAAGAACTGGCAGAAGTCTTGGGGGCAGACCCTATTCTTTCGGCTCGAGTCATCGACTATGCCAACACACCCATTGTTGGTGCCAAGCGGGAGATCACGAGTCTCCAGCAGGCAGTCATGGTCATGGGAACCCGCATGCTGCGGCTCCTGTCACTCTCCTTCTCTTTGATGGAGACGCGCAACCAAGCGGACTTCGACTACGACGCGTTCTGGAAACTTTCACTTGGGACAGCTCTGGCAACGCGGCTACTTGCGGAGAAGGCAGGTGGTGACCCGGAAGCAGCTTTCCTGAATGGTCTGGTTCTCAACATCGGGCAGATTGGGATCGGAAACACTTTCCCTGCCGAACAAAACTCTCTCCAACCAACAGATGGTTCTCTGCTCGATATTTCGACTCGCAAAGAAGCAGAGATTTTCGGCTGTAACCGATACGAGATCGGTAGCCAGCTGCTGCAAAAATGGAATTTCCCCAAATACGCCATTGAAACGGTCGAATCATACGACCCAGACAAACTGACCTCGAAGTCCACAGACTTTTTTGTCGCGCAACAACTAGCATCACTACTCCTTGGCAGTACGCACTCCGCCAAAAGAATTTCTCGTGCCAAGCGTGCTTGCTTCAAAGCAGCCAAGATTCGCGAACCTGATTTCGATCAACTGTTTGACAGCTTGATCGAAAGCTGGCAGCGTTACGAAGAACTCTTCGACGCAGAAACGCTAGAGTTCACGTGTATCGAGGAGCTCCAGAACCGCACCAAGAGCACGATGGTGCAGATCTCTCTTGATATGGCTGCCGAAATTGAGACCCTTCGACAAGAGAAGGAGGAGATCTCAGCGACGGCAATTATTGATGCCCTTACCAAGCTCAAGAACCGCTCGGCATACGATGAAGAAATCCAAGGAACGGTTGAATACCACAACCGTAACCGCCGACCATTCGGGATTCTTGTCATCGATCTCGACCACTTTAAATCGATCAATGACACCCACGGCCATGCTGCTGGCGACGTAGTCTTGACTGAAGTTGGCGCAACACTTCGCGCGCGAACTCGAAAGTATGACGACGTCTACCGATTTGGTGGTGAGGAATTTGTCGCCGTGATTACCGACTGTGGACTTGAGGGTATAGCCTCGGTCGCAACGAGGTTCCTGGAAGCGATTGAAGCTCTGAAAATTGACTTTGAAGGCACCGCCATTCCTGTGACCGCTAGTATCGGAGTCTGCTGGACACCCTATCCGAAGGCGGGCGGATACGATGAACTGTTCCGCGTCGCAGATGAAGCTCTCTATGAGGCGAAGCACACTGGACGCAACCGCCTAGTCCTACGGCACTTTGAAGAAGCTGCCCTCGAATTGTGTGGGGCCAGCTAGTCAACACCGGCCGCAATACCAGAACAACCGCTTCAGCTAGAGCCCCAAGGCGTCAATTCTGCTTGTTCATAGACGAAGAGTCGAGTTGGGTAACTTTGGCGAATCCCGCAGTTTTTGCGGAATTCTAGAACTTTAGACGCTCCAGCTTTAGATAGTAGCGCACACTTGCCTGTCGAAATTACGGCCTAGGCAAGCTCTTCGGGCTCGCGGTATCGTTGCTTGCGCCTCAATTTTGACACTTCACCATATGTCAAAAGCTGAGGGACTGCGTGATGCAATCAGATCGTCCAACCACCGGCCGCAAGGCGCTTGAAGTCAATCTGGACTCGCGAAAATACGGTTCCTTCGCGGAAATCGGTGCCGGACAGGAAGTGGTCCGGTGGTTCTTTCGTGTCGGCGGTGCCGCAGGAACCATCTCCAAGAGCATCTCAGCTTACGACATGGCCGTCAGTGATGCCATCTACGGAAAATGCCAACGATACGTCTGCCGACAGCGTCTCGAAGACATGCTCAAGTACGAGCATGACCTCAACCTCGAGCGACTCAAGGAAACAAGGGGCGACACCTCCTCTTTCTTCGCATTTGCCGACACGGTTTCCGCACGCAATTTCCGTGGAACGAATGAATGCCATGGTTGGATGGGCATTCGTTTTCAAGCTCACCCGCGAGATGAAGACAGCCAAATCATCATCCACGTTCGGATGCTGGATACGGAAAACGCGCTGCAGCAAGAGGCCCTCGGCATTGTGGGTGTGAACCTCATTTACGGTGCCTTCTTCCTAAATCACGAACCAGAGCAACTCGTTGAATCACTCCTCGACAACTTGAATACGAGTCGTATCGAGATCGACATGATCGAGTTCTCGGGGATTGCCTTCCGTCATGTTGATAATCGAGTCATGAGTCTGCGTTTGGTGCAGCTCGGACTAACCAATGCAGCCATGTTCTCCGCGTCGGGTGAAGTTCTTCAGCCCTCCGAAGTTCTACGCAAAAAGAACATCCTTGTAGAACGCGGTAGCTTCCGCCCACTCACGAATACCAACGTCGACATCCTCGATGCGGCCGCGCAGAAGTTTGCGGAGGAAGAAGACGTCCAGCAAGACGAAGTCGTCACATTGGCCGAAATCAACATGCGAAACCTACAAGCCAATGGCGACATTGACCTGCGAGATTTCCTCGCGCGAGTCGACGTCATGGCAGCTTGCGGCATGACCGTATTGATTTCCGACTATTTTGAATATTATCGACTTGCGGCTTACCTCGCTCAGTTCACGCGCAAGAAGATCGGCATCACGATGGGGGCAGCTAGCCTCGGTGAGCTCTTCGACGAAAAGTATTACACCGAATTGGACGGTGGCATTCTCGAATCGTTCGGACGACTCTTCAAGAACGACCTAAAGCTCTACATCTATCCGCTGCTCTGCCAGAAGAGCAACGAGCTATTGACCGTGGAAAACCTCCAGGTCGCCGACGAGATCAGATCGCTATATCGATATCTCGTTGAGCGTGGCTGCATCGAACAGCTCGAAAATCACAATCCTCAGCACCTAAGAACATTCTCCCGACAAGTCTTAGCCTTGATCGAAGCCGGCGATCCATCTTGGAAAGAACATGTTCCAGCTGAGGTTGCAGAGGTCATCGAAACCAGGGGATTCTTCGGGTGCGAGAAAAGAGACGCACCCATTCCGGCCCTCGAGTACGGCAACAACGAGAGCGGCATTCCAAGTCCAGCGCTATAGAGCGTCAAAGTCAAATCGCAGCGGGCGTAAATCACGCAATCGGTCAAAAACAACAGGCCACCCTCTTTGATTGACCTACGTTTCCAAGTCGCGGATGTCCAAGCACCGCGACATGAGATGAAAAGATACCCATACCTTTTAGTCTGACCGGAAAAATCCATGCTACTCGCAGCCATCGTAACTCTGTTCGTCATCGGCTACCTCGTCATTGCCTTGGAGCATCCACTGCACATCGACAAGGCCGCCACAGCTTTGTTTATCGGTGCTGGTTGCTGGGCGATCTACATACTTGGACTGGACACCTTCCTACCCGCCGATCAGATTCCCGATTGGTTCCACAGCATGATGGGTCATGGCCATGGAGGCGATGAAAGCCAACTTGCATTGCACTACGCTCTCGAGGGCAAGTTCCTTCCACTGATTGGCGAAATCGCCTACATCCTCTTCTTCCTTATGGGTGCAATGACGATCGTCGAACTCGTCGATGCCTATGAAGGGTTCTCGTTCATTACGAAGCGAATCACAACAAAGAATAAGGTCACTCTCCTTTGGACGGTCTGCACACTGACCTTCTTCCTGTCCGCCGTACTCGACAACTTGACGACTACGATCGTGATGGTCTCACTCATGAAGAAGCTCATCGCCGATCGCGAAACAAGACTCTTCTTCTGTGGGATGATTGTTGTATCCGCCAATGCAGGTGGAGCTTGGACGGTCATCGGTGACGTCACCACGACAATGCTGTGGATTGGCGACAAGATCTCTACGGTCGAAGTCATGAAGACGTTGATCGTACCTAGCATTTTCTGCATGCTGATCCCGTTAGCCGTTGCCTCCTTCATGCTGAAGGGCGAAATCGAACGACCTGAAGTCGACAATAGTGCTCACGACAAGTCGTTGAAGCCCTGGCACTCGAATCTCTTTTTGGCACTTGGATTCTGCGGACTGATCTTTGTCCCCATTTTCAAGTCGGTGACTCACCTGCCACCGTTCATGGGCATGATGTTCAGCTTGAGTGTCATTTGGGTCGTCTCCGAATTCGTCAAGCATGACCTCGACGAGACAACTCGTTCCAGCACGAACGTTGTGGGCGTACTGAAGAAGATCGACACAGCCAGCATCCTGTTCTTCATGGGCATCTTGCTTGCGGTTGGCTCACTAGACGCAACCGGTACTCTTCAAGCCTTGGCCGGCTGGTTGAGTGATACCGTTCCGGACATGCAGATTGTGGCACTCGTCATTGGTCTTCTCTCCGGAGTGGTCGACAACGTGCCACTCGTCGCTGCTGGCATCAAGATGTACGAACTACCGACCGACGACCGGTTCTGGTTGTTCCTTGCTTACTGTGCAGGAACCGGCGGAAGCTGCCTCATCATTGGCTCCGCGGCAGGCGTTGCTGCCATGGGATTGGAGAAGATTGATTTTGTCTGGTACGCGAAACGTGTCTCCATGTGGGCACTGATCGGATACCTCGGCGGAGCAGGCATCTTCTACGTTCAAGAAATGGTCTACCCACACGCCTCGGCCTCAGAACAAATGCGACTGGCTGGCGACCAAGAAGTGGACGAAGACGGGCAAGGCGATCCCCACTTTGTCAGCACGTCTCACGACGAAGAAACGCATTGTGATTGCGACTGCCACAAGAAAGCCTCCAGTGGCTCAGCTCACAGCGAAGCTGACCAAGGGCACGAAGCTGACCAAGGGCACGAAGCTGACCAAGGGCACGAAGCTGACCAAGGGCACGAAGGCAAGCACCACCAGGTTCACTAACGTCGCTCCGAGCAAACCGTTTTGGCCAACGCTTGTTGGCAACATTGAATACACGTCAATTCGACCTCGAACATAGACTGGTACAATCAGATGGATGACATTACTCAAGAGTTTCTGGTCGAAAGCTATGAAAGCTTGGATCAACTTGACAGTGATTTCGTTGCTCTGGAAGAAACGCCCAACGATCGCGATCGCTTGGCTAGCATCTTCCGAACGGTGCACACCATCAAAGGCACATCCGGCTTTCTTGCGTTTCCTAAGCTCGAGAAAGTCGCTCACGTCGGTGAAAACCTTCTGGTTCCGCTCCGTGACGGCGAGCTCTCACTCGACCAGAACATTGCCGACGCGTTGCTTGGGATGGTGGACGCCATTCGTAGCATTCTCGGTAACATCGAAAGCGATGGCTCCGAGGGTGACACCGATTTTGGCGACCTCATCAGCACCCTAGAAGAGCTCAAGAAAAACGGTCCCGCCGCAATCGAAATTGCGGCCTCGCCTGATCCGGACTCGGCTGATGCGTCCATCGAATCGAACGAGGCAGAATCGGAGCCAACACCTGAGCCGTCAGCTCGCGTTGAAGAGTCTGTTCCTGCCGAACAAGCAGCATCGCCAACGGCGACTACAGCACCCGCGACCGCTGAACCAAGTCCATCCGTATCGTCGACTGCAGACAAATCGGGAGAAGAAAAGGCGGAGTCGGCTGACAAAGGTCAATCACTGGCGGACTCCACCGTTCGTATCAACGTTCGTTTGCTTGATACCTTGATGAATCAAGTCGGCGAACTGGTACTCGCAAGAAATCAGATCCTTCAGTTTTCCACGGAGTCGAACGACGCTGCCATGATGGCTGCGAGCCAACGACTCAACTTGATTACGACAGAGCTGCAAGAGGGCGTTATGAAGACGCGAATGCAGCCTATTCGAAATGCGTGGAGCAAACTGCCGCGCGTGGTCCGAGACCTCTCCGCCTCCTGCCATAAGAAGGTCGAGGTCGAGATGGAAGGCGCCGAAACAGAGCTAGACAAGACCATCCTCGAGGCCATCAAAGATCCACTCACGCATATCGTTCGCAACTCGGTCGACCATGGTATCGAAGCTCCCGAAGTACGGAAAGAAGTTGGCAAGCCAGAGACCGGCACGCTACTCCTTCGTGCTTACCACGAGAGCGGTCAAGTTAACATCGAAATCACAGACGATGGCGGCGGACTCAACACTGAGCGAATCAAAGCAAAAGCGTTAGAGAAGGGTATCGTTAGCGAGAACGACGTCGCTCGCATGTCCGAGCACGAGCTTACCAACCTCATCCTCTTGCCAGGTTTCTCCACCGCAGCAAAGGTAACCAACGTCTCAGGACGTGGCGTGGGAATGGATGTCGTCAAGACAAACATCGAGCGCATTGGTGGAACGCTTGAAATCCAAAGCGAATTAGGCAAGGGCACCACGCTGCGTATCAAGATCCCACTTACGCTGGCCATTGTCCCCGCTTTGATTGTGACGACCGGCGGCGAAAACTATGCCATTCCGCAGGTGAGCCTACTCGAACTGGTTCGACTCGACGCGTCGCGAGCTGGCGATGCGATCGAATACATTCACGACTCGCCAGTTTATCGCCTTCGCGGCAAGCTTTTGCCGCTTATCTACCTGGATGAGCAACTAAAACTCTGCCCAAAACGCAGCCGAACGAGCCCCGACGAATCGATCAACATCGTCGTCTTGCAAGCTGAAGACCGCCAATTCGGACTCGTCGTCGATTCCATCAACGACACGCAAGAAATCGTCGTCAAGCCACTTGGGCAACACCTCAAGAACATTACCGCCTACGCGGGTTCAACCATCATGGGTGACGGTACGGTTGCCCTGATCTTGGACACGGCTGGAATCGCCAAGCGAGCTAGCGTCCTGACGCAGAACCGTGAGAGTTCCTTGAACGATATCCGAGCTGAAATTGGTGGCCAAGCCAAGAACACCACATCGATGCTCATTGTGAATCCTGGTGACGACACGCAAGCTGCCATCCAGCTGTCTACTGTCGCCCGACTCGAAGAATTCACTCTGTCTCAGATTGAACAATCGGTCACTGGCCCTGTTGTTCAGTACCGGGACGCCATCCTGCCACTCGTTAGCTTGTGCCTCGGAGCTTCCCCAGAACAACTCCTTGGTCAGCGTGAAAACGGCGAACGCCTTCAAACTGTTGTCTACACATCGGGCGATTTCAGTATCGGCATCTTGGTCGGCCAGATCTTGGATATCGTCGAAGACGACATCCAGAACTTTGAGTCACAAAACAACAGTTCTGTTGTGCAGGGCAAGGTCACCCAGCTCGTTGATCTAGAGCACTGGGTTGCTCGCAACTGCCCTCACCTTATTACCGCCTAGTTTACCGAATTACTCCTTTAGCCATCACTTCGTCCCTCGCTGGATTTGAATCGAATGAGAGATCGCGAAACATTCTGCACCTTTAGTGTCGGTGACCTATATTTCGGCGTTCCGGTAACCCGTGTCCAAGAGGTTATTCGGCACCAACCAACCACAAAGGTACCGCTCGCTCCCGATGTGATCCATGGGCTGATGAATCTGCGTGGTCAAATCGTTCCCGCGATTGACCTAAGAACTCGCCTAGGTATCGAACCACGTGAAGACGGAAACCGGCCTATCAACGTTGTGATTCGCACCGCGGATGAGCCAATCAGCCTGCTTGTGGATGAGATTGGTGACGTTGTAAAGGTCGACATCGTCGACTTCGAACCGCCTCCGGAAACACTGTCCACCGAACAGCGTGAGCTGATCGAAGGCACCTACAAGCTCGAGAATCGCTTGCTACTCGTCCTCGACACGCAAGAAGTCGTCCAAGTCGGCGTTTAGCGCTTAGCGTCATGTTTAGCCCTTAGCGAAAAGCTACCAGCGAAAAGCTAATAGCAAACCACCCCAAAACAACCTTTTCTTACCTGGCAGGCACCAACCGATGAAACTAACTAACTTAACTGTCCGTGCAAAAATCTTTACTCTCATCGCCTTGTTCTGCATCGCCTTCATTGGCTACGCGACATGGTCGTATTCAACGCTTCGGACCGCGTCAGTTCTTGGGCCATACTACAACCGTATCGTTCAAGGCAAAGACCTTATCGCCGACATCCTGCCGCCCCCAAACTACATCATCGAATCGTACATGATGGTCCTTCACATGGCTGATGAAGTGGACGCAGGCGTTTCCGGCGACACGATGCAAGCCTACGTGAACCGTTGCAAGCTTCTTGAAGCCGAGTTTCACGAGCGTCACAACGTATGGCTAGAAGAATTGCCAAACGACCGCATGAAGCAGATCAAGACGATCGATTGCTACGAGCCCGCGATTGCGTTCTATCACGTTCTCGACAATGCGTTTTATGACGCTTGTATGAATGGTGAGAAAGACGTCGTAAACCAGTTGGTTCGCGGTCCACTCCGAGAAAGCTACGAACAACACCGAACTGCGATCGACGAAGTGGTGGCATTGGCGACCGCCAAGACCGCGGCAGAAGAAACCGCGGTATCGGCACTCGTCAAGAACCGCACTCGACTCTCGGTCATCGCAACGCTGGCCACGATCGCCCTATTCGCGGGTGCTGGTTGGTATGCAACACGACAAACGGTTGCCCCATTGCTCCGATCGGCTACTGAACTCCGCCGTCTCAGCAAGCAGGAGCTGATGGCAGTTAGCCAGACGCTGGGTCAAAACGCGGAAAGCACCGTCGATCAGGCTCAAATGGCCTCCGGAGCTGCGGAGCAGGTCAGCGCCAATGCCCAATCGCTCTCGAGTGCCGTGTCTCAGTTCGAAGAGAGCATTCGCGAGATCGCCAATAATGCTTCGAGTGCAGCGAGTGTTGCTCGCGACGCGGTGGATGCGGCCGAACGTACAAATTCGACCATCACCAGCCTTGGCGAGTCCAGCAAGGAAATCGGCAACGTGATCAAGGTCATTAACTCGATCGCGGAACAAACCAACCTGCTTGCGTTGAACGCGACGATCGAAGCGGCGAGAGCTGGCGAAGCGGGTAAAGGCTTTGCCGTTGTTGCCAACGAAGTCAAAGAACTCGCGAAAGAAACCAGCAAAGCGACTGAAGAGATCATCGGTCGAATCAGTGCCATTCAATCCGATACGGTTGACGCGGTCGACGCCATTGGCCAGGTCAGCCAGATCATCTGCAACATCAACGAGAGCCAAAACGCCATCGCCGGTGCAGTAGAGGAACAAACTGCAATGACCAGCGAGATCTCTAGAAACACCTCCGAAGTAGCGATGGGCAGCAGCGAGATCGCCAAGAACATCTCCTTCGTTGCGGATGCAGCAAAGACCACGACCGGCGGTTCTCAAGAGACACTTGCCACAGCCGAAGAGATCGAATCGCTCGCTGCGGACCTTCTGGCGCTCGTCGGCGAGACGCTTTCGAATGAGCCAACAGAAGCTCCAAAGGGCAAGTACCGCCTCCAATCGACAACTGCCTAGTAGAGCACTTCGCCGAAGATCGAAACCTACAGTCTTCGACGCGGGATGCATTCAGATACCGCTTGGGTCTGAGTGAACCAAAAGAAACCTGATTTGACGCAGACGGGGCTCCTCTAATCCGCCGGATGGACGAGCTCCATTGCATGCCAGCTTCAACCGAACACAACAAAACGAACAGCAGATCGGACCGCTCGAGGCAGAACAGGCTTCGAGAAGCCAATGACTGCCATCGCAACTAACGAGCACTGTTCTCATTTGGAATCGAGTTCATCATGCAATCATCGCAAGTAGAAAACCAAGACAAGGTCGCCGCATTGCAAGAGCGAGTCTTGAGCCGGGTCGGCGAAATCACCGTATTGCCAGGTGTCGCCGTCGAGGCTCTAGAAATGGCCCGCGATCCGGAATGTTCAACAGCGGCATTTGCACGTCTTATCGAACGCGACATCAAACTCGCCGCTGAGATTCTCGCCTACTCAAACAGTCCGCTTCTCGGTGGACGCAACAACACAACCAGCCTCAAGCATGCTGTTGTACGTCTCGGTTTCCGACAATGTCGGAACCTGATCATGTCCAGCTGTGCATCAAGCCTGATGAGAGAACTCGCCTTGGAAGAAGAGTGGATCCGAGAGGTAATTTGGCAGCACAGTCATACCACGGCGACGACCTGCACCGTGCTCAACCGCGCCTTTGATCTCGGTTTCAACGGTGAAGAATTCACGACCGGCCTACTCCACGACTTCGGCCGACTGCTGCTGGCGATCGCGTGTCCGGAGGAGTTCAGCAATATTGACACCCTCGACATGAAGAACGATCACTTGCAGCCAGAGAAAGAGGTTGCCGAGTATGGCATCAATCACTGCGACCTGGCGGCATGGTTCCTCCGCTACTCGCACATTCCAGAGAACATTGCTGAGGTCATCGAATCTCACCACGATGATTCCACCATATTCTTGGATAGCGACCCATCTAAAGCCAAACTTCTCGGTCTAGTTCGTGCAGCCGACCATCTCGCTAACTTCATCCAAACCGAACAGCCACTTGATAAATATCCATTTGAGGAAAACGAGGGAGTGCAGGAGCTCACAATCTCTCGAGGCAAAGCGTTGATGTCGCAATTTGGTGAATCGTTGACCGAACTGGTCAACGACATTCATCTCAACTCACGCAATCTTTAGGCTGGAATCCGCGTAAACCACTCGCTTACGCGACCGGTACTCTCGGTCCAAAGTCCACGCCCATCATCGAAAATCTGAACGACGCTGCGCGTTCCCGTATCCACCTCCAAGACCATCGATAACACCATGTTGAGCTCAGAAAAGATCAAAGTGCTGCTTTGCGATGACTCGAGTCTCATCCGCAAGCTGATCAAGCAATCGTTGGATGCGGACAACCGATTCGAAGTCGTAGCAGAATGCGCGAACGGCAAAGAAGCTCTGGATGCAATTCCCGTTCATCAACCCGAAGTCATCGTCATGGACGTTGAGATGCCAATCATGGACGGCGTCGACGCGGTCCGCAACATTCGCCAACAAAAGATCAACACGCCGATCGTCATGTTCAGCACACTGACTGGCGGCGGAAGCGAAGCGACTCTGGATGCACTATCGGCGGGCGCTAACGCATATGCGACCAAACCCCAGGCTAAAGGGCATATCAAAGACGCATTCGAAGCTCTGAAAGTCGATTTGATACCGAAGCTATCGGCACTCGCCCAAAAGAACCGCCGCACAGAATCATCTTTTGCAGCGTCGATACAAAAGACTTCGGAGCGTTTAGAAAAACTCTCTCAATCGATTGTGGAAGCGAATTCGAACAGTCCCGCCTCCCCGGACACATCAGACACGCGTTTCCACTCCAAGACAGGCCGTTTCCTGGGCCGAATTGACGCCGTCTCCATTGGTGTTTCCACCGGTGGCCCCCAAGCATTGCAATCACTCGTTAGCGGTTTACCTGACAGCTTTCCGGTTCCCATCTTTATTACTCAGCACATGCCCACTGCGTTCATTGAGCCACTTGCGAATCGGCTTTCGCAGTACTCGAAGAACCCAGTCTGCGTTCCTGCAGACCAAGACACGATCCAGTCAGGAACCATCTATTTGGCGCCAGGCGATCACCACATGGGCGTCAAAGCGAAGCTCGATCGCTTCAATATCACTCTCAGCAAGACACCGCCCGAAAACTCCTGTCGCCCAGCCGTCGACCCCATGCTTCGCTCGTTGACCAAAGTTTATCAAGGCAACCTATTGTCGGTCATCCTCACAGGGATGGGCAAAGACGGTTTGGAAGGCTGCCGGGGCCTCCGAGAAAAAGGAGGCTATGTCATCGCACAAGACGAAGCAACCAGCACCGTATGGGGCATGCCTGGCTCCTGCGTCGAAGCGGAAGTGGTCGATCGCATACTGCCGATCGGCGAGATTCCGCACGAGATCACACGACTCTGTTCTCAACAACGTACCTTGGCCGTTTCTGGAACTTAGACTCTGTCGCCCCGGAAGTCCCCCGCATCCGAACGAGAACAATCCTATGGCCATCAAAACACAAGACCTCGAATATCTGCAGGACGTCGTCGCCCGACGCTCAGCCAACAAGATTGCGCCGCGTCAGTCTCAGATGCTTGAGCAGCAACTGACTACGGTCGCCGTTGAGAACGGTCTCAAAGATGTCGAAACGTTGATCGCCGAACTGCGTCGAGTCAACAATCCCAAACTGCAAGACAAAGTCGCGGAAGCAGCGACGATCAATGAGACGCAGTTTTTTCGCGATGTGCACCCGTTCGAGTCTTTGAAAAACTCGATCATCCCCGAGCTAATGCAACGAAATTCGGCGACACGCCAGTTTCGAATTTGGTGTGCGGCCTGCTCAAGCGGGCAAGAGCCATACAGCATCGCGATGACCATCCTGGAACATTTCCCACAGCTAAAGGACTGGAACATTTCCATCCTTGCGACCGACATTTCGCATAATATGGTTCGACGCACACAAGAGGGGAACTTCTCCCAATTAGAAGTCAATCGGGGTATGCCACCTCAAAAACTGGTTCGCTTTTTTGACCGCTCCGGCACAAGCTGGAAGGTCAAAAGCGAATTATCCCAACTGATTACTACACGCCAATTGAATTTGGCAAAACCATGGCCATTTCTTGGTCAGTTCGACGTCATCTTTATCCGCAATGTCCTAATTTACTTTGAGCAGTCAGTGAAGGTTGACATTCTCAAACGTATGCGTGGCAACCTCCGCGATCAAGGATATTTATTCCTTGGTGGACCCGAGATGCTACTCGGTCTAGGACTACCTTACGAAAGGCAAGAGATTGATGCTTCAGTCTGCTACCGACCAAATTGAGTCCGAAGTACATCGGCACCTCGTTAGCTCCAACCATGTTGTGCTCATGATGCAGGACTTATTTCAGTCCTTGCTCGATCAAGAGTTGAACTCGATCTCAGCGACGCCGCCTGTGACGTCATCCTGGATTCGAGCGAAAATCGAGATCACCGGCCAGCATTCATGCTTCGTGCAGGTTTCCGCTGACCGGGAAATGTCGTACCGGATTGCTTCGAGCATGTTCTGCATGGAGCCAGAAGAGATTGCGATTGAAGAGGTTGGCGACGCGTTATGCGAAGTTGCGAACGTCATCGGTGGCAATATTAAAGGTGTCATCAATCGTGACTGCGGCCTTTCCTTGCCGTGCATTGATAACCGTGAACCCATCGTTAAGGACGGGAGTATCGTCTGCAACTTTGAGAACAACGAGCACTATCTCAAAGTTATCGTCGTTTGATCCACATCCAAACACATCCATACTTTCAATCATTTAGCGAGCCATCTTATGAAGATCCTAGTTGTTGATGACAGCCGCGCGATGCGCATGATCGTGATCCGTACTCTGAAGCAGTGCAACTTGGGCGACTTTGAAATTGAAGAAGCCTGCAACGGTCAAGAAGCTTTGGAGAAGATCGAGAACGAACGCTACCACTTCGTTCTTTCCGATTGGAACATGCCTGAAATGAAGGGCATTGAGCTTTTGAAGACGCTTCGTGAGCGTGGAAACACAACGCGATTCGGATTCATCACTTCCGAAAGTTCTGCTGACGTGATCAATGAAGCAGAAGAAGCCGGAGCCGCATTCCTACTGACCAAGCCATTCAACGCGGAATCGATGGAGCTTCAATTGAAGCCTGTCCTCGCGTAACCATTATTCATCCACCCCGGCTTGCCGGGGAACAAGATTTTACATCTCGTCAAAAGAGCACAACGATGCCATCCACGATTAGTCTGCCAGAGCAGGGTGAAACCCAAAGCTTCCTATCTGACCTCGCCGGCCAGAATATTCCAACCACATCCAAAGATGGATCAGTGGACGTTTACGCCGTCGCTGAGTACGCAGATCAGGATGGAACCGTGATCGGATTGATCGGCTGTGACCTGCCTGCTGCAGCTCGTCTCGGAGCGATTCTGACGCGCATTCCTAAGGGTGCTGTCGAAGACACGATCAAGACACGAGAATTCCCAGACCATATCGCGGAGAACTTGGGCGAGACACTGAACATCGCGTCCAACCTTTTCCCAAGCCACAACGAACGACGAATCTGCCTCACACGTATGTTGCTTGACGGCGAAGCGTCGCAGTATGTCGAAGCAGCGAACATCGACGAGTCAGTCAACTTCGACGTCGACATTGCAGGCTACGGTCCAGGCTCGATCGTCATCGCCAACATCGGCGAGTAATTCGGCCATCACATCCGCGGATGCTTCATCGCGGAGCAGCTGTAATCGCAAAAGAACGCGAGTGGCAATCGATTTGGCCTCCAACTTTGGCCTGAATCATGCCTCCAACATCAAGCGGACGAGCAACCCTTCGGTTGCTCGTCTTTTTTGTGCTTCGCTGGCTCGATCGAAGGCGATGCGTTTCCTAAAACGCAGAGGACAAGTTAATCGGACTCCTGGAAGACAACATGCCAATTCCTTGGCCGAGAAAAAGGGACGAAGAGCCGTCTGCCAGAAACCAGTCCTGCGGAAGCTGATCCGGCGGTACCTTTCGAGGCTCAAAATTCATTGGCGCCTCAGACCTGAGTGCGCAATATCGGGCCGCAGATTGAAACCGAACGAACGACTCGGTTCTTCATTGCGTAGCAGACGGTCACAGACAAAGCCAATCCCCCGGACGTTCGGAGATCGACCATTCGAAGAACGCTGGTGTCCGCCCGAACCGATCAGTTGTCAATAAAATGACCTCAGAGCTTGCACCCTGAGGCCATTCGTTGAAGTCGGCCTATGGTTATTTGCTTTCGAAGATCACAACGACGGCACTTGCAATCGCGTATCGGAATCAAGCTTCCGATTTAGCGTGCCAGTAACTCGCGAACTTGACGCGAGGCCTCTGGAGAAACGAGATCGACGATGTCTCGCAACATTGCCTCTACATTCAGCTTGTCTTCACGCAAGTGATGGGTTTGTTCAACGACCAATTCCTTAAGCTCATCCATCTTCAGTGACGCCAGCCGCGACATCCTTCGCTTTTCCGTTAACCCTAGGGCCATCTGTTGAATCTCAACAACTTCAAATGGCTTCTTCAGAATCAACAAATGGTGATTGTGGCCAACTTCAGCCACGATTTCGTTCCATGTATGGTCCGAATAGGCGGTGCAGATGACGACCTCTAGATCCGGATCGACTTTCCACAATTCCTGAATTGTGTACAGCCCATCCCAGCCGGGCGGCATTCGCATGTCGACAAACGCCAAGTCAAATGGCGCATTCGAGTCAAACGCATCGCGGGCATAAGCAACGCCTTCTTCACCTTGCAACGCATGCGTGAGCGTCAGGTTCAGTGATGGCGCTTTGTCTTGCGAGATCGAGTCACCGAAACAAGCGGCTTCCAACTCAGCGAGTTCGCTATTGTCGTCAGAGCTCAGTAGGACACGGCGAAAGTCGTCGTGGATGCTCTGATTGTCGTCGATAATCAATATCCGTCGTTCATATTCAGCTTCATTGAGCATGACTGAAAGCCTCTGAATGGAAGAATAGTTTTGTCTTCTCACTCTTGCACACAGAAAGCCGCCTGTACGCTCGGTTGCATCTCAAGAGGACTTAGAAAGGGAGGACCCGCGAATTCTCAATCTGCTTTCGACCACTGTTCGTTTTGGAGCGGCGGGGGTGATTTCCACGCGTCCGTTAAAACCACCCTTTTGTACCATTGGCGCCACCCCGCCGGGTTGAGAGTGCTAGTGTTCCAGGCGTTTAACTATGTGGAACGCCGAAATAATGACCGCTGCTCGCCAACTCCAATGGTTTTGGCAACTGGGCAATTCGATGTGCGAGCCACCAAAAGAACACCATCCTCTCTCGACTACAAAGGCGAATCGATGACAAACGCACCGATCAAAGCGCTGTTTGCTGTGCCAAGAATCGGTATGCGTCTTTTGTTCATCCGTGAGTTCCAGCGGAATAAAGAGATCAATCTGACCTCGCTGGCATTCTCTTATGAGGTCGCACGTGAACAGTTGCGCGACCAACAACACTTTGACATCATCGTGTTGGACTGCGTAGAGGGTCTCGAAGACCCCGTCGAACTCGTCAAGTCAGTCCAAACGATTCGTTCCAACTTACCCATCATTCTGCTTTGCGATCATAGTGTGCAAAGTAAGGCGAAGATGCTGGATGCGATTCGAATTGGCGCTTCGGATTACGTCGTTGCTCCAACGGGAAGCAATACGAAAGAGAACGCGGCCATGCTCAAAGGCCCGTTATCTCAGAAAATCCGCCACTGGGCGAACCGCTCGGCCCACAAACTATCGCAGAGCCTTCCAATGGAGGCGTTTACGACCTGCCAAGTCCATGCGAACCAACCATCAACAACAGATAACCGATCGCGAGAGAACCCGTCTCGCCAAAATCCAAACATCTCTGCTGGTCCCGGCGCTGACGGAATCTGCCATCTGCCAACGATTCCAAAATCAAATACCGAAACGGGTCTATGGAACCCAACGAAACCTCGGAATCGAAAAAACGAGAGTTCCGTCGATGGGCAGACCTCATTCAACAATTCGGTTCTCAAGGCAGCATCCAACCCCCTTTCTGATTTGACTACGACGAATAAGGCTCATGCGGGCGATAGACTAACAACAGGACATCCACCGCACGCAAGAATTCTCACCATTGCCAGTTCGACTGGTGGACCGGCGGCGCTCAAGGCAGTTTTGGGTGGACTGACAGAAGATTTCCCTTTGCCCATCGTTTGTGTTCAGCACAACCTCATTGGCTTCGACAAACTCCTTGTAAAGCAGCTTGACAGCCAATCTCCTCTTCGGGTCCAGTTGGCTGAACAGGATCAGGAAATAAAGCCGGGTCACGTTTACTTCGCTCCGGCCGACTTGCACATGACCTTGAGGAAGCAGGCAAACGGCCACACCATCGATCTTGATGATGGTCCGAAAGTGTGCCAGGTCCGTCCAGCGGCGGACATCCTATTTCAATCGGTTGCTCGCAACTTCCGGGACCGAGCCGTGGGGCTTGTGCTTACCGGTATGGGAATAGACGGACTAAGCGGGTGTCGAGCCATCAAACAGGTTGGAGGTAAAGTCATGGTCCAATCGGGTGCAACTTGCACCGTTTGGGGCATGCCTCGCGCTGTGCAAGAAGCCGGATTGGCTGACAGCGTACTCGACCTCTCCATCATCGCGCCAACGCTCGTCGGCATGATGACGCTAGACAGCACCCCCGATTCGCAAAAGGTTTCAGGATGCTCAACTGTTTTAAGCGGAAGCGGGTAGCCCAAGGCGACTCGTCGCCGAACCGACGGGCACTCAAAGGGGTTTCCCGACGCCGGTGGTAGGGTTGCCCCGAAAACGAAGGCTCACATGCAAATCCACATTGGAGTGAAACCTAAGTTCCCAATGCGAACGTTCCGAATGGGACTGAGCAATCAATAAAGACGTGTTAGTGCAAGGGCCCTGTGGAGTGGCCGCATCATGAACGACTCAAGATCAAACGAAAGAAAAAGCCGTGTCGCACGCAAGCGACACCCCAGGTCGATCTGGACGGTTCCCGGCCGATTGAACCTGATGTGCTTCATGATCATTTTGTCCGGTTCGTTTGGTGTCATCGGCGCTTTTGAGATTGCCAAAGGCGCCAAGATGCACGAACTCAACTTCCTGCACGTCAAGCACAATCACAGCTTTAGCAACGCAGTCGAGCAGTTCCAATCTAGTGACGCTTCGGACACCTCGGCGATCCGAGGTGAAATCCTACTCGTCCGCAGACAGCCGATTGCTTGTCTCAATTTGGTCGGCTTTTTCGAACGTCAAATCCTATCGCTTGTCGGCACACGCGAAGCCATCACCATCTGCCAAGAAGACATCGACCTGGCCCAACGTACTCTGTTGTCCGTCGATTCATTCGACTCAGGTCGTATTGAAAAAGAGGAATTGGTTCAGAAACTAGAACAAGCGGTCGAAGGCTTCACCGAAAACTCAGCCAAGTTTGAACCCTTGGTTGCCCAAACGGTTTCCACCGTATCCACGATTCTTGTGATTGTCGTCACTCTCAAAGCGTTCCTCGTAGCCTTGAGCGGCTACTTTCTGTCCAGAAGTATCGTTGCCGATTATCGCAAGGTGGAAGTGGCTGAAGAAACACTCGCTGACGATCTGAGTAAACGGTTAATCGCGGAACAAGAACGAGATGCATTGAACGAAGAATTGCAGCGAGCCGCTCGCGATGCTGGAAAAGCGGAGGTCGCGACCGGTGTCCTGCACAATGTCGGCAACGTTCTCAACAGCGTTAATATCTCAACCAACATCATTCGCCAACGAGTCCACGAAACCCCACTTCCACAGCTGGAGCAAGTTGCTGAAGCACTCGAAACCAAAACCGACTTGGCGGATTTTCTGACCAGTGATTTTCGTGGAAAGAACTTCCCAAAACTGATTCATGCGATTAGCGATCGCCTATCCACCGATCATTCGGTGTTGTGCAACGAAATTACAATTCTGTCCAAGAACATCGATCACATCAAAGAGATTGTTTCGATGCAGCAGTCCTACGCGAAGAGGACTGGCGTTTTGGAATATGTGTCGCCCAAAGAGATCTTGGAAGACGCACTGAAGATCAATGAAGTCGGCTTAACTCGAGTTGGAATCAAAGTCGAAACGACCATTGAGGGCATCGATCCGATTCTCACCAAGCGTCACGAGGTTCTGCAGATCTTGATCAACTTGATCAAGAACGCCCGTCAAGCCTTGGAGAGCTGTGATACCGCTCCACCAAAAATTCATGCCCGAGTTCGGCTCGAAGATGACTTTGTTCGTTTCGAAGTCGAGGACAACGGCATAGGCATGCCGGCGGCCAACCTTCAGAAGGTATTCCAACACGGATTTACAACGAAGAAGTCGGGACACGGCTTCGGTCTGCACGCTTGTGCCAATTCAGCTCGCGAAATGGGCGGGAGCCTCTCCGTATCCAGTGAAGGGTACGGTAAGGGTTCAACCTTCACGCTGAAGATCCCCACCGATATGACGGCAGAACGTGGCACCAACAGAGAAGAATTAGAAGCCGCCGGTATCTAACTGCGTCTTCTATTTCAGTCCGATTTCAACGCCAATGGTCCGGCGGCAAACGTCATCCGCCGCCGAGCTTTCTGACCGAGCTTTCTGATAAACGGGGCTATGCAAATGGCCTCGCTGAAATCACGGGTTTTATTCTTGATCCTGTCGCGAATACGCAATCTACGATGAAGCGTATTGTACGCTTAAGTGAAATGCTCGGCGTCCAGCAAAAGCGTTCTCTTTGACGCCGGCAAAAGACAAGCTCTACGCTGAGAGCAATCTTGGGATCAATCATGGCCGGCGGCAGTAACCAGTCTCGCAGAGACGCAATCGCAATTGGTGCATCTACGGGTGGCCCAACTGCACTCCGATTAGTTCTACGAACGCTATGCCCCCAGCTTCGCGGCACGGAGTCGATTTTCATCACACAGCACATGGATCCGCGACTTTTGGAACCGATGAGAACTTCTTTGCAAGAGGTTAGTTCTCAATTTGAAGTCTTCCTGGCGGAAGACAGGATGCCGATCAGCAAGAGGGCTATCTTCATAGCTCCAGCAGACCGCCATTTGACGGTTCAAGCCTCTACCCGCACATCCCCTCCATCCATCCGACTAAGCGCGGCCCCACCTGTTCAATCTTGCCGACCCGCTGTGGACCCCATGTTTCAATCCCTGGCGTCATTCTATCGCCAGCAGCTGATCGCGGTTGTCCTTACGGGGATGGGGTGCGACGGTCTCGACGGTGCGCGCGATGTGAAAAAGCATGGCGGCACGTTAATCGTGCAGGACGAAGCAACGAGCACGGTCTGGGGAATGCCTAAAGTCTGCTTTGAAGCAGGACTGGCCGACGAAGTATTGCCCATTTCTCATATCGCCAGAACCATCGCTTCTATGGCTAATCCATTGCTGCAACATCAATCCAATTGATGAAAACCCATCTAGGCTTCATTTCCAGGCTGCTTCGAAGTCTGAAACTACCTTGAGTAGCAATTCAAGAGCGAACCCTCCTTTCCCGAATTCACGAGGATTGTTCGGAGCGTTGAAGCCTGGGCGACGGTAAAGGGGTCTTCCCAATCTGCATAATTGGTTAGCCCGGGGTTGCATTCCACGCAGGCTTTTGCTGGCCTCTAAACAAAACATTCCGTTGCACTTTTCGCATCTTCGCCAAACCCGGTCGGTACCTACGGGCTACAGTTCAAAGCCCAAAGGGGCAGTTCCGTGTCGAAGCCAGCAGCAGCTCTCCCTGACTGCACTTTCGCGGAATCATCTTCTAAGTGCAAATCGTCTTGCAAGGTGAAGCGCCGTGTACAAGAGATTCCGTAGCTACCTGCGAAAAAATCGGCTCGCTACCCTGCCATTAGTGTTCCTCGTTTACGCCTTTGGTGCCATTGCAGTCCTGGGTTGGCAAGCGAGTGCCCAAAATAGCAACGGGAATACGATCAATTTAGCAGGTATGCAACGTGCCCTATCGATGCGTCTAGCGCGGGACTGCATCGCCGAAGTCGCCAATATCAGGGGCGAATTTAGGGACACCGCCAAGCATCTGACTGAGTCACAAAAACTGCTTAGAGAGGGTGGTCAACACGCATTTGGTCGAATCCGAGTCTGTGAGTCGCCGAAGACACTAGCGGTTTTGAATCGAAGCGACCAAGCCATCCGCTCCGCCATCGAACACGGCTTGAATTTAATCACCGACGACTCGCTTGACAGCCAGTCTAGGGCAGAGAGCATCGACAAACTGGTCTCTCTTTCTGACGAAGCGCTCATCGCTGCGGACGAAGTCGTATCCTCAATTCAGGCCGACATTCAACGGGAAGAAAATGCCTTCCTCAGGTTTACAATTCTTCTAGGTACCGTGTCCGCTGTTCTCGGTGGCGCTTGGAGCATTTTCTGCGCTCGCTCCGTCTCTACAGGGATTGTGAAGGCGGTCAGTGCAACTGGCAGTGTTGCAAGATCGATTAACGACAGCACGACCGATCTCGACGACGCAGTTCACCAGGCTGAATTACGAATTCGTGATATCAGTTCGACCACGGACAAAACCGCTGAAATGGCGGCTGATCTCGAGACCCTTGCGAATCGGACCTCCGAAACGGTCATTCCGTTGCAAGAGAATAGCGAAGCAATCTCGGACGTTGTGATGATGATCAACTCCGTCGCAGACCAAACCAACCTGCTCGCCCTTAACGCCACAATTGAGGCGGCCAGGGCAGGGGAGGCCGGGAAGGGATTCGCCGTGGTTGCTGCCGAGGTGAAATCATTATCTCAAGAAACGTCCAAAGCGACAGAACAAATTGTGGACCGTATCAGCAAAATGCAGACGTCCACCAAGCAAACGGCGGAAGCAATCGAACAAGTTCGAGTCATCGTCTCCGAGATCCATCAAGCCCAGTCATCCGTTGCGTCAGCGCTTTCAGAGCAATCACAAGTTGTCGCAGGGATCTCCGAGCACGTTTCTGATGTCTCTGGCGGAACGTCTGAAATAGCGGCTCGAATCGAAGACCTCATCGCAGATGCGGGTGCTTCGTCGATGGCGAGCTCCGCGTAAGGTCCACCTCTCAATTGAAAAAATCGTTGCACTGTCACAGCGACTTTGCCAGAAGAAAACAAATTCGAAAGCGAAAAACATGAAAGCCTGGAACTCTATCTCACTTCAGCACCGCATTATTGGCCTCTGCGTCATTCTTCCAATGCTGATTCTGTGCGTGATTTCATACATTTTCTTCCGAGATTCAAGAGGGATCGCGATCGATGCAACGGTCCAAAAGGCTCGCTCGATTTGCCTGGCGGTAGAATCGGCAAGAGAACAGAAACAAGCTGAATGGCAAAATGGGGCTGTCACGAAAGAGCAAGTCTCGGAATGGTTCAAAGAACCGGGTCATCGAAGCAAGGCGCTCGCTTCGATTCCCGTCGTGACCGCCTGGAATACTGCCAAAATCAAGGCCGATGAAGGTGAATACGATTTCCGCGTGCCCGCGTTGAACCCTCGAAATCCGGAAAACACTCCTAATGCCTTTGAAGCCCGGGCGTTGAAGTTGCTCCGCAGCCAGAATCTCGACGAGTACTCTGCTGTCAATCCAGATACCAATGCCGTGCACTATTTCCGACCAGTACGGCTTTCCAAGGACTGCTTGCTTTGTCACGGAGACCCAGCCAATTCACTTGCTCTCTGGGGCAACAACGACGGGCTCGATGGCGCTGGGTACCCGATGGAGGGTTGGGAGGCTGGCGACATGCACGGAGCGTTTGAAGTCATCCAGTCGCTGAATCGTGCGGATTCGATGGTCTGGGGCATCCTTAAGAAAACGTCGCTTGTTGCTCTCCTTAGTCTGGCTGGGCTTGGCGCAGCTGCCTACTTCGTCGTTGGATCCGTTTCACAGCGCTTGAGCTCTTCGAGAACCGAAATCTCGAACGCCGTCACCATGGTCTCGGACAACGTGGCGCAGGTTGCAACGGCGTCCCATCAATTGGAATCCAGCATCAGCGAAATCTCGAACAACGCGGCCGAAGCCGCAGGTATGTCCACCAACGCAGTACAAGAAGCCGAAAACACGATGAAGGCCATCGAAAGCCTGGTTGATAGTAGTTCCGAGATCGGAAAGGTGGTCACCATGATCAATGAGATCTCAGAGCAAACCAATCTACTCGCACTCAACGCAACCATTGAGGCAGCCAGAGCAGGGGAGTCAGGTCGTGGGTTCTCGGTTGTGGCCAACGAAGTCAAGGAACTTGCGAAGCAAACCGGCGGTGCAACACAGCACATCGCCAATTCATTGAACTCAATCCGCGAAGATGGTTCGACTGCGAATAGTTCTGTCGAAAAGATCAATGAGATCATCCGGCAGGTCTCTGAAGCCCAGCAGTCAATCGCTGGAGCCGTTCAGGAGCAGAGCGCGGTTACAACGGAAATCAACCGCAACATGACTCAAGTGTCCGAAGGTGGTAGTGCCATCGAGGCGAAAGTCGAATCCGTTTTCAATTCCATCTAGTACCTAACTCCACCTAAGAAGTGGTACCTAAAACTGCGTTAGCGTTGTCGCGCTGCGATTGACTGAACCAAAGTCATGCATCTCATTTTCGAGAGGCATGGCTTTTTTTCGAACAATGGTTGGTTTCAAATTGCACCGCAGTTAGGCGTAAGCAACACTTTGGCGACGTAGCGCCTGAGTACATGGCTTCGCCCTATCCTGCAAGAGTGCAGAAATGATTTTGCGTCAAAGAATTCCGGCAAGAAATCCCTTACTGGTCCCTTAAAATGCCAAACTGCTCAACCAAGAACCGCCACGGATTATGCAATACGGAAGTCGCTGTAGTGCTGGCGTGTATCGTTGGTGGTCTCTTCCTGCTCTTTTCTGAAGTGGGAACTAGCGCTCAGGTTGCGTTAACGAAGGTCACTCAAACGTTCACGGGTGATAAGGCATCGAAAACCAGACGCGTTGCCACGGAAGACTTCGATGTTTATGAGCAAATGGAGCAAATTGGACAGTTTACGACGTCGAACATTCTCGTGATCGCGGTGTTCTTGACCGCATCCGTCGTCTGCGCGCTCGCCATTCTCCAAATTAGGAAACTAGTCAAGGCGAGCCAAAAGAAACAAGAAGTCATTCAAGAAGCGGTCACCAAAAAAGAAATGCGCAAAGAAGCGCTTGAATACGTTCTCTCCAAACGTAATCAGACGCTAAGAGGCATTCATGACGACATGCGCAACCTCATGTTGGGCGAAGCCAAGATCGGTCCCTATGTCTCCAAACGGCTCGAGACTGTGCTACCGACACTTAGCTGTGACGAAGCCCTACAGACCTTGAAGAAAAAAGGGTTCCGCCGCTTCCTGGTGGCAGACAGCAATCGAAAACTGCTCGGCGTTATCAGCCGCAAAGACTTGTCCACCGCCGAAGGTGGGACCGTCGCACAATACATGACGACGAATCCGAAAACGGTAACCCCAGATACGAAGATCCAGACTGCGCTATCGATTCTGCTCGAAAACAGAATCTCTTGCCTTCCCGTAGTAGAAGACGGCTATCTAGTTGGACTGGTTTCGGTCTCGGATGTTCTAATGCTATTCCAGTGCTTCCTCATCTACCTTGGCGATGAAGAGAAGACCTGGTGGGACCAACGAGTCGCAGACCAACCGGCTGCGGCACCTGTTCTCAGCTAGAAGTTGGATCAGATTCGGTCGCGCATTCGATTTACAAAGTTGAGCACCTCGGCAACGGCCTGGTAGATCTCGAGCGGGATGGGCTGATCGAGTTCGACATTCGCGTACAAGAATCGAGCCACAGGTTTACGCTCGACGACGGCCACGTCATTCTCTTTCGCAATGTCAATGATTTTCCTTGCCAAGTGATCCGCACCCTTAGCGACCACAACGGGTGCGTCCATTTCTGCGGGTTCGTAGCGAAGCGCGACCGCAAAGTGAGTCGGGTTGGTGATCACCACGTTGGCTTTGGGAACTTCATCCAACATCCGCTTGCGGCTCATTTCTCCCTGCAGCCGCTTTAAACGAGCTTTCATCTGAGGATCCCCCTCAGACTCTTTGTGTTCGTCTTTGATTTCCTTGACACTCATCTTCAAGTCTTGGAGGTGCTTCCACTTCTGGTAGCCCAAGTCAATGATCCCGACGATCAGCATCATGGCTGCAATCGCGGCAGAGGTGACTAGCAGTAATTCCCCCAGCGCGAGCATTAACTCTCCGAAAGAGCCAAACCCGGCCAAAGCGATCTGGTCAATTCTCGATTTGGCGATGTAGTAGACAATGACAACGATGATGGATGCTTTGGCAACCGAGAGCACTCCGCGTACCACACTCTTGCCGGAAAAGATCCGCCCGAAGCCCTTGATGACGCTCATTTTGCTGACATCGAGCTGCAGCGGTTTCGTGCTGATATTGAAACCGGTCTGCAACAATCCTGCGGCCGCCGCGACAACGGCAAGGGGTCCTACCAGACCGAGACAAGCAAAGCCAATGAGCGTCGTATCCTCGATCATGGCTCGGATGAGCAATCTAGGCTCGGCAATAACGCCTTCGAAATTCGTGAAACGATTCGAGATCGTTTCACCGAATACTCCCAGAAAGTTGCCTCCAAACATGAACGCAATCAGGACTCCCGACATCAACATGATCCCGGCGATCAACTCCGTACTAAACCCAATTTGCCCTTCAGATCGAGCCTTTTGAATCTTCTGCGGAGTCGCCTGTTCGGTGCGTTGATCTTTGTCTTGATTCTCAGCCATGCGTTGCGGACCTGCTCTGCCCGTTCATGCGAGGCAAAACGAACCTCACTTCAGTTGCCTGTATCGCGCTGCAGCGATGGCAGCAATACGAATTTGCGTTCGTCACGCCCCATCCGCTCAAAAAGGCGCTTTCGTGTCGCCGCTTGCTGCTGAAGCGTTCTAGACCATCAATCGAAAGAACTCGACGATATCCTCTTGCACACGGTAGAGGTACGCTTCAAATGCGGTAAACAAGATTGGCGTAAATAGCAGCAATAGAAAGATCCCCAACCCAGCCCGCAGAGGCATCCCAACCGAAAAGAGATTCAGCGAGGGTGCAGCCCGATTGAGAAAAGCAAGCGCGCAGGTCACCAGCATGCTGACCAAGAGCATTGGGCCGCAAATCAGCAACCCATAGTCACTGGAATCGTTAATCATGGATGCAATGTGTTCCGTGGGGAAATCAAAGATTCCGACGCCGGTATAGAACCAGTCGAACGAAGCATCTAACCCCAGAATAAGGAAGTGATGCATGTTGATCCCGAAGAACACGAGCACCGCGAACGATTCAAAAATTCGAGTTAGGAGCGTCGAAGAGTCTTGGCTACCGGGATCGCTAATGGACGCCAAAGAAAGCCCCAGCTCTTGCCCGACGTAAGAACCGGCAATCTTGGCAGGCCAAAACAGGGCTCCCATGAGCATGCCGAGCACAATCCCAATCACGCTCTCTTTGACGATCAGCAAGATCGCCATGAAGCTATTCAGGCTAGTCAGATCGCGGTCAACGCCAACAAATCGCGACTCAATCTCGCCGTACCAGAAAACAGCCAGAGCAGTCGCCAGCCCCACTTTGACCATCTGTGGAAGCTGCCGCCGGCTGAAGAGTGGGAACGCCGCAACGAAAGAAGCAACTCGTGCCAAAATCATGATGAACAGGACGAGTTGCTGGTTGTCGATCATCGAACAAATTCAACCATCTGCGACATGACTTGAACGGTATAGGACTGCAGTGTGGTGAGATACCAATTCGCTAGCCAGATCAGCAATGCCACTACGGCTACGATTCTCGGGGCAAACGCCAACGTCTGCTCCTGAATACTCGTAACAGTCTGGCCGATGCTAATCACCAATCCGACAACGAGACTCACCACCACGACTGGTGCCGTCAGCAACAATGCCATCGAGAAAAATTCTCGCCCCAGCGCAACTACATCGACAAGTTCCATGTCGTTTCCTACCCGAATCCATTTTTGACCCATTCTTCAGCAAGTGGCTACTAACTCAACGATTCCGATGAAATCGCAGGTTAGCAGCAACGTCCAGCTACTTCGTCTTCGGCTGAACTCGAAGAGCATCGATCAGTTGCTGAACGAGAACTCCGTCGTTCATCTCAGCCAAAATTTTGGCCTTCTGTCGCTCCGGCATCTTATGTAGCAATGTGGCAGCGAATCCAATGTCGTTGGATGAGAACTCCGTCAGATAGTCCGCCGCTTGCGTTGGTTGCAACCCGCTGAACCAGCCTTTGACTGCGTTCACTTTGGAATCCGTCTCCGCTTGCTTGGTGGCATCGTCCTCGCCAACATCTTTTCTCAGTGCTTCTAGCTCCGCCTTTTTGACGTCAATATCATCCAAAGTGCGTTGTAGCGTTTCATTCATTCGCGAGAGCAAGTCCACTTTCGCATCGATTCCCTCGCTGAAGGCCTTGAGCTCTTCTTCTTCCCGAGTCAATTCATCGAACAAGGCGCTTAGACGCTGCTCCTGGACTTCGATGTCCTTTTCGCGTTCCATCAACTGCTGTTCGGTTTTCTTGATCGAGTCGCTCATCTGAAGGACCGACTCTACGGAAACATCCGGGCGCAATGAAACCGGCATCGACACCATTTCTTGTAGACTCGGCTCATCCTCTACCGGAGTTTCTTCCGCAGAGGCATTAGCAACTTCAGAAGTGGCATCCTCTTCTCCAGGCGATGGCAGCAGAAAATACGTTGCCCCAAGCGACACCCCAAAAAGCAGTATGCAAGTCACTACGGCTGCGATAATTGACTTCATTCTCTCGTTCCTTCGAGCAACTTGATCGCCGTCGTGCGCCAGATTTGCACTTAGACAACTGCCTTGCTTTCCAAGCTAGCCTCAATAGGCCGCCACCACTCTGTTTGCTTACCAATTCGCAGGCGGAAGGTTCCAAAACCCCTTGCCTACCCATTCAACTTGTTTTGGTTCCCAACTGCCCGCGAGCCAGATAGCGATCATCGGCTTCAGCTGCTTCTTGATTACCTTTATCGGCTTTTTCCTGAGCAACCATTTGATCGATCAGTGTTTCCCAGCCTCGCACTTTGGCTTTCTGCTCTAGCACAAGTCCACGTTGGTGTTCTATCGTCGCATTGATTTTGGCGATCCGCTCATCCACCTTGCGAATGGACAGACTCAAGTGTTCCATCCAATACAGTTGCCCACGAAGTTGCTCCACTCGTCCCGAATTCGCAGCTTCACTTTGCCCTTGGCGTTCAAAGGCGACAATGAGCTGTTGCCGACGCCCAATTTCAATCTGCCTCTTTCCGATTAACTCATTCAACTTGGTCAGCCGAAGCGATAACTCGCTGTCTTCGATTTGCTTCAGACGCGAAACACGCTTGGTCCGCTTCGTTGTGCTCATTCGAATCCTGTCTGAATTCATTGGAATCAATTGGAATCAAGTTCCCGACAATTGATTCGCGCCCGGTTCATTCCCGCCAATGATTCCTAACCCAAAGAACTTCCCCTCACGGGCTCAGCCGCGAATCTGGCTCGCGACCGCAGCCATTTCGGAAGCCATCTGCTCGTAGCTACGTGGCTCATCCAATGATTGACGCAGAAACGTGTTGACCATCGGTAATCGATCCACTGCCTGGTCTACGACTGCCGACGCGCCACGCTTGTAGGCACCAATTTGAATCAGATCTTCGACTTCTTTGTATTTCGCCAATAACGCTCGCAATTTAGTCGCTTGCGCCCTTCGCTCTGGGTCTGCCAACTCGGTAAAGAGGCGGCTAATGCTCTCAAGAACATTGATCGCGGGAAAATGCCCTTGGTGTGCGAGCTTACGATCCAAAACGATGTGCCCATCCAAGATAGATCGAGCCGCGTCGGCGATCGGCTCGTTCATGTCGTCGCCGTCCACCAAAACGGTCAACAATCCAGTGACGGATCCGACATCGCTTGTACCAAGCTGCTCCAGCAGTCGAGACATTTTTTGGAAAACACTGGGCGTATAGCCTCGAGACGTCGGTGGCTCTCCCAGCAGCAATCCCAATTCGCGTTGGGCTTGCGATAGCCTCGTGAGACTGTCGAGCATGAGCAAGACATTCATTCCTTGAGCCCGGAACCAACTGGATAGCACGACGGCAATTTCGCTTGCGCGTACTCGCGCGAGTGGAGGTTCATCGGAGGTGGAGACGACGACAACCGACTTTTCTAAACCTTTGGGCCCCAAGCTCTCTTCGATAAACGGACGGATCTCGCGACCTCGTTCGCCAATCATCGCAACCACATTGATGTCCGATTCCGCGTACTTCGCAATTTCTCCTAGCAACGTACTTTTTCCAACGCCGCTACCAGCAAAAAGTCCGACGCGCTGCCCTTGCCCCATGGTCAAGAGACCATCAATCGCTTTCGTCCCGGTAACGAAGGGCTTATCAATATTGCGTCGGGTAAGCGGGTCTGGCGAATTGAACTCAATCTTGACACGGTCTCTCGCGAGCAAGTCGCCCTTGCCATCGATGGGCTGGCCGACAGCATTGATGACACGCCCGAGCAGGGACATGCCGACGGGCACACTCATGCTATGGCCACGCGCCTCGACGACATCTCCCCTACGAAACGTTCCGTTGCCACCAAATGGCATGAGTTGGACTTCGTCTTCGTCAAAACCGATGACTTCAGCTCGAAGGTCTCCTGCAGAGGTCTTGATGTCGACCAGCTCACCCAGGCCTGCATCAATATTCGCGGAGATCCGCCCGGAGACTCCGAGGAGCTTCCCTGTCTTCCGAAGACAGTGCGCGAGCACGGGTGAGTTTCCCAATACGGCTTCCATCACGCCACCTCCTGCGCATCGATCAACTCGCGTGCGCGATCGAGGAACGCATCAAGAGTCGCGGAGAAGCCGGATGATTCACTGTCAACGCGGCAATCACCCGGCAACAAAGAAACATCCACTTGAAGCTCAAATTCCTGACGGCCTGAAGCTTCCAACCACTCCGTAATCATTGCCCTTTGGTCTGGGTGGACAACAATTCGGATACACTTTGCCGGTTGAATTGCCTCGAAGGCCGTATCAAGAAAACGTTGCAATCGCCGTTCCACGAGCTCGGTGTCGGCTCCCACGAGGACCCTCGTAAGCTCGATGACACCGCTAGCGTAGGAGTTCCGCATTTCAGCAATCTGCGTGACAACACCCGCGTAGTGTGAATCTAGTTTGCCGGCCAAGCCTTGCAACGTTTGGAGAGCCTCCTCCTGGTAGGTCGTATCGGGCGTCGTGGTTTCCTGGATGATGATCCGGGCTTCGTCAGACGAAACTTCGGGCAGCGATCTATTCAAGTCGAGTCGGAAAACACTCACAGCATTACTCAATCGAAATTTTGCCAGACTCGTCTAGTTCGGCCAGGACGCGAACAATTTCTTCTCGCCCTTGATCGATCTCTTCCTGTTTCGCATTCGCCGCAAACTCGATTTCTTCCTGCAAGGCTTCCTTGGCCCGTTTGGACATGTTGCCCAAGACCCTTGCCAGCAGATCTTCATCGACCTTTTGCAGGGCCATGACAAGCGTCTCACTGCGGCAGTTCGCGAGAAGTTGTTGCATGTCCTTGTCGTTGATCCGCTTTAGATCCTCGAAGCGATAAAGCAACTTCTTCACTTTATCGCTGAGCTTGGAGTCCTTCTTGTTAAGCTCTTCCATCATCGGTCCACGAAGTGTCTTCGGCATGGATCGCATGAGGTTCGCCATTTTGGCGGAGGACTCTTCTTCATCTTTCCGCTCTTCAACGAGCAGAGCTAGATCCCGCGTTGTCTCAAAGATCCTTTGAAGAACGATCGGCTTGACGTTGACTGGCAATGCAAGATTGAGAAAGATGGCCGCCCGCATTTCATCGGGAATCAATTCGAGTGTCTTGGCAGCGTGCTCATTGGCCAGATGGCGGACAACGAGTGAAACCGTGAGGGGATTCTCGTGCCGTAGCACCTGAGCAACACGATATGGGTGAAGAATACTCAAGTCCTTCGCTACGTTGCCTGACAGGAGCGGATCCGGAAAGATTCGAGTCGGCTCGATTTCAACATCAAACTCGTCTTCCGGCACCTCAAGAATTCGAGGCTTGATGACTTCCTCTTCTTCCTCGGCTTCCTTGGCGGCTTCCTCTTCAAGCACTTTGGCGGAGGTCTGCATCGCCAGTTCGAAATACTGCTCAAAGTCCTCGAGCACCGTCTGCACTTCATCGTTGCTCGGCGGATACTCTTCGAAATCTTTGATTGCCGCCTCAAGATCAGACAGCGCATCCCCAGTCAAACCGGACTTGGCCATCTCGGTAGCCTCGTCGCCGAGGATGTTCAGCAGCAGGGCCAATCGTTCTGGTCGCGTTAACATTTGCATAAGAATCAGTCACCGTGCTGGGCATGAAGTCGTTGTGGCCCTGTGCGACGCAAGTCCATTGTACGACCGCGCCCGAAGCCATTCGCCACTTTGCCTAGGCCGCTTCCTTCTGCTCCTGTTTACGTTCTTCGTGGTCCGCTCCAGACCAAGATCGGACAATCTGAGTAAAGACCTCTGGGTTCTCGCGGATCAATGCAGACAATTGAGACACACTACCTGCCGCGTCACCTTCAACACCAACGCCAGCTCCAGGTCCTGTACCCTCTTGAGAGGGTTGGAATCGACGTAGCAACATCCATCCGATCAAAAAGGCGAAGAGAGCCGCGATGGCCAAGGACGCATTTTCAACAAGCGAAAGAATGTTGGACCAATCAAACGGTGCAGCGACTGGCTCCGATGACAACGGGCTTTCGGGAAAAGACATGAACTCAACCGAGATCGTGTCGACATCACTTCGAAAGCCAACTGCATTCTTCACAATCGCTTCAACTCGCTCTTTCATTCCCGCTACAAGCGTTCCATCTTCTGCGGATATTCCAGGCGCATCCGAATTCACAAGGACGCTGACGGTCATGAAATTTCGAATCGGTGTACTAGATGCTTCCGTCTCTTCTGTCTTCCCCACGAGATAGCTCGTTTTGATCTCTTCGGTCTTACTCTCCATATTGGAGCCACCGAGACGGCGCGACTGGAGATTCGTAGCAACGCCGGCAGCTCCTTCTTGCTTGTCCGAGACGTTCGTAGTCGTCTCGGTAACGAGATCTTCTTCCGTCGGAACTTTCGTATCGGGGTCGTACGTGGTTGTCTTCTTGGAGCCCGTCTTGAACGAGAAGTCGGCACTGACTTGAACGCTCGCGTTTCCGTAGCCAAGAAAGTTGAGCAGTTGAGTCTCTGCCTTATTCCTGAGCCAGCGTTCGGCTTCCTGTGCGTATTCAACCTGGCTGTTGATCGCGTGAGTCTCGTCATCCGGCGTGCTATAGCTGTTTCCGGACTTGTCCGTGATTTGGACGGCTGTCGGATCCAAATCTTCAACGGCGAAAGCGACTAGTTTTGCGATGTTCATCGCCTGCAGTTCGGACAACTGCGCGTCGGTCTTTAAAGTCAACAAAACGCTGGCTGACGGTTTAGATTTCTTCCGCTCGAAGGGCCCGCGATCGGGAATATTCAGATGCACGTCCGCCTGCTCGACAACGTCAAACTTCTGGATCGTATGTGCCAGATTCTGCTCGCGCTGCATTCGCTCCAAATTGCGTCGCTCACCAGGGCTAGAGAATGCCCCGCCCATCGTGCCTGACGAAGCAGGTAGCGTACTCGCGACACCGCTGCTTCGGGCAAGCATTCTTGCCCGGGCGAAATCACGCTGGTCGACACGCAGCGTTCCGCCGGCACCGCCTAAGTCGTAATCAATACCCTCTTTGTCCAGAGCATCCATGACGCGATCGATCTTGTCGCTTTCGGTGCCGCTGACCAGAACGACATAGTTCGGCTGGACGGACCAGTACCCGACTCCACCGACTGCGACCAAACACAGACCAGCGAGCAATACCAATCCGACTCGCGCCGCAGGAGTATTGTCTTGCCAAACGGAAAGGATGGCGTCAATGTATGGCTTCAACGATTTCACGTGCCGGCTCTAACTTCGCATCCATGCCAAAGAAATAGTTTGCCACTTTCGACAAACCGCCCAAACGAAGAGTTTCTAAAACTCAGGAGCTTACTAGAACTGCATTCGCATCAGTTCGTTGTATGATTCGATCAACTGATTGCGGACTTCCATAAACATCTGGAATGACATCTCCGCCTTGACCACTTGCATGACCACCTGTTGAACATTGTCCGTCTTGCCGGTGACCAGATCCTTCACCGCCTCATCAGACTTCAACTGATCTTGGTTGGCCTGCTTTAGTAGCTTCTCAAACATTCCAAGAGCGGGTGAGCCAGCTTCTTTCGCAGGCAACAATTCCTGCGCGGAGCCAAGACCACCCGCCGGGTTGATGGATTGAATCGGCAACATTATCGGCCTCCTTGCAGTAACGAGAGCGTTTGCTCAACCATGTCTTTGAAGAGCGAAATTGCCCGCGTATTCGCTTCGTAGGATCGGCTAGCCGTGATCAGATCGACCATCTCCTCAGGGATGGAAACGTTTGAGAGACGAACAAAGCCCTTCTCATCAGCGTGCGGATGCCCTGGATTGAAAACAACCGGAAACTCGCTCTGGTCAGCCGCGATATCAACGACTTCGACTCCTGCCATCCCAGAAGCCGTCTTTCCACCACGTTTGCCAGCTTGCTGCATCGCGCTCGAAAAAACGACCGTCTGCTTGCGATACGGCTCGCCGTTTTCCGTTCGTGTCGTGCTCGCATTGGCAATATTGTTCGCGGTGATTTCCATCCGCAAACGCTCAGCCGAAAGGGCGGAACCACTAATGTCGATTGCAGAGAATTGCCCGAACATCGCCCACCCCCTCTAATTAAGCCCCAACATGAAGACCAAATGACCGTTCCCAACAAAGCGAGCAGGTTTAACGGCGTGTCATGGCCTTTCGCATAGTCCCAAGTTTTGACGACATGAGCTGGGTATACGCCTGGTAGGCCATCGCGTTCTTCTTCAACGCAGACAGCTCTTTTTCCAGGTCGACGTTATTGCCGTCGACCCGTTCCGCCAAGCCTTCAACATCACTCACCTCCACTTCGCCAATCATGTGACGTTGGCTATCCCGTGATTCAAGGCGATCCATCAGCTGCTGAAAGTCCAGCTGCTTCGTCTTGTAACCAGGAGTGTTGACGTTCGCGACGTTGGCACTCAGGACGCGGTGGTTTTGATCCGCCGCACCAAGTGCATTACCCAATAAATTGATTTGTGAAAATATTCCGGTCATGCCTGTTGTATCGGCCTTAACTTGAGGCCGTCTTTAACCCCACTAGCACGAGGGTGGTTGGGATCAGGCAGATTTTGAGGGTGAGGCAGGTAAGAACAGGGGTTTGCAGTGGTTGAAAACCCCAACTTTTCTTTTGACTCTCCTCCGACTTTAGGTGTGACCTACATTCCGGTGGACCTTTTCATTGAGGTCTACTCGTCCCGCGGCTATCCGGAGCAGATGCACTTGCTTCATTGCTTGCATTGCCTCAGGGCGAATCGAAGCGGGTCAAAGGGGCTCGCGGATACAACGACTTGCTTTGCCAATGTTCCTGAGCTTCACCAACGATCCTAAACGCCGTTTGTGACTGAGCTGGCATCGCAGCAGAAATTACAACAATCCCCCCGGACATCGGATTCAGAATCGCAGCAACGTCGCCGCGACGACTGAAACACACTGACAGATTGGTGAATCATGGACATAGCAACCATCATCGGATTGATCCTCGGTTTTGGTCTGATTTTGGCCTCGATCGCGATGGGAAGCGGCGGTCTGATGCCGTTTATCGACATTCCGTCGGGGATGATCGTGTTCGGTGGAGCCATCGCGGCTTCATTCATCAACTTCCCTTTGAAGTCCGTGCTCGGATCCTTCGGGATCATTATGAAGTGCTTCCTTTTCAAGTTGCCGGATTCGAAGGAAACGATCGAGCAATTCAAGTCCTACGCCGAAGTCGCGCGCAAGGACGGTTTGCTTGCCTTGGAAAACCAAGTCGAAAATATCAGCGACCCGTTTACCAGAAAAGGTATCGAATCGCTGATCAGTGGAGCTTCCAGTGACGAAGTCGTGGACTCATTAGAGACGGAGTTGTCGTACATCACCGCTCGACACGTGGCAGGCAAGAAGATCGTGGATTCAGCCGGTGCGGCCGCTCCGGCGTTCGGGATGATCGGGACTCTTGTGGGCCTCGTGCAAATGCTCGGTGCCTTGGATGACCCGAGCAAGATTGGTGGCGGTATGGCGACCGCTCTTTTGACCACGCTGTACGGTGCGATCGTGGCGAACGTGGTTTGTATTCCGCTGGCCGGTAAACTCGAAGCCCGCAACATGGAAGAAGGCACGATCCGGGAACTCATCATCAAGGGTGTAGAACTTCTCGGAAACGGTGTTGCCCCTCGAGCGATGGAAGAACAACTCGAAGCCTTCCTAGAACCCAAACGTCGAGAATCTGCTGCCGCAGCATAAGAAAGCTCCAAGTCGTCGCGTCTCCAAATACATTCATTGGATCGCGACGATTCGGGCAGAGAGCAATGCAGCAATGTTGAGCACTTTATCCAAGTCAAAAACCTTCCAAGCCAATTGTAAGCTCCGAGCGTTTCGATGAAGAAAGACCAACCAGCAGCGCCACCTGAGGATATCCCAGCGTGGTTCATGACGTACTCAGACGTCATTACGCTGCTGATGACGTTCTTCATCTTGTTGCTCACGTTCTCGTCCACGGAGCCGGAGAAGTACGAGAAGATTACCGCGGTATTTGCCGGCAAGGCAGGTGCGACAGGTATTGCTGGGCACCCTCACAAGAAGATCGACCGGGACTCATGGACCAAACGGATTCGCCCCCGAGCTGCGCGGATCGCGCTAGACGGCTCAGAAATGCCGCCGATCGATAGCGAACCGGTTTCGAAAGCGAAGGGAGAAGGCGTCAAAACGGTTACCGATGAAGAAGCACAAAAGGACGTCATGAAGACGTATTCCTTCGAGCTTCCACTCGGAAGCGTCGTTACGCCAAGCAACAAGTTGACGAGTCTGGGAACACAGATTGCGTCCAAACTCGCAAAGCAATTGCGGAAGCTTCCCGTTCACGTCGCGATCGAACGTCCTGAAGGTGCAACGTCCGAATCCGCCATTCATTTTGCCGAACATCTGTACCGCGTCGAGAATACTCGCCCGGGTCAGGTTGCTGTGGCTTTTGACCGAGGCGTATCCGCCAATTCGATTCGATTCGTAATTGAGAGGTACGAGCAGTAAGGGCTTGGCAAAACAATGGGTAAGAAGAAACCACTAGAACCCAGCGTCCCGAGTAAGGCGTACCTCGTCTCGTTCGGCGACACGATGACCGCGTTGCTCGCGTTCTTCATCGTATTGAACTCACTTGCAAAGGAACAAACCGGCGCGAACATGCACAGCGGGACTGGCTCGTTCGTCAAGGCGTTCTCCAAGTCCGGCGTTCCGGGTGTCAACTCTGGCAACCGATCGAAGGACATGATCCAGCAGGAAAGTCAAAAACCAATCTACGCTCTGGCAGAAAACATGGATGCCGAGGGCAAAGTGGGCCCCGACGACGAAGAAGCAAAAGAACGGGTATTGGATCGAGACAAAGAGCAATTCCAGAAGTTCTTGACGGACATCGAATCGAAATTTGGCATCCAGAGTTCGGAAAGATTCACCAACCAAACCGTGTTCGACTCCTTTGAACCAGTGAAGCCGCCCTCGGGCGGGATTAGCCGACATGCGATCCAATTGATGTCGGACGCGATCTCGAAACTGCGAAAGCCGTCCACCAACATTGAAGTGGTCATCTGGGCCAACATGCCGAGTCCGATCGACATGGAGAAGCAGCTGAAACTCTCCGAAGAATTTCGGGAGAGGATCGAAGGCATCTTCTGGTTGAAAGAGGGTGATAAAAATCGAATCCGCTACCGAGTGAAACCCTGGCTCTTCTCGGACGCCAAACGACCGGTACTCTCGGTCATCCTCTCAGAGGCGCAATCGTAGCGTACATAAATGAGCGCAAGCCTCCCGCCATTGCATGAGCGAGAGGAGACACACGCGGATTCAAATCGTCGCCGAAATCGGTGAATGGAAAGTGGTCCAACCATGACTATGCAAGCGGAAACTATCAACGGGGATGCCTCAAAGCATCAGCTCGAATTCGATCTGCCACCGTTCCCGACCACAGCGTCCAAACTTGTTTCTGAACTCAATAGTCCCGAAGCAGACGTTCCAACCGTCGTACAGCTGATCGAATGTGAGCCCAAAGTGGCATCCAAGGTCATCCAGCTTGCGAATAGCCCCATGTATGGCGCGAGCCGCCCAATCACAACAATTGGACACGGAATTGTCCTGCTCGGCTTTCGTTCCGTCTCGCAGCTCGCATTGTCTTTGGTTGCTGGCGATCTTTTTGATCATCCCGATGAACGCTGCCGGGAAAGACTGAAACGCACTTACGCCAAATCGCTCGCCGTCGCCATCGTTTCGCGATTGGCTGCTCAGCAACTCCCGGGAGCGAATCCAGACGAAGCGTTTCTCTGCGGCGTCATGCACGACATTGGCAAAATCGTCTTTTGTACATCCGGCAACGACGAGTACTTGGAACAGTGCGAACAGCTAACAGAAACTCAACTGCTCAGACAAGAAGAGATCGTATTCAACGCGACGCACACCGATATTGGCGCTCAATGTGGACGTGCTTGGGGATTGCCGCAGCCTATCACCACCGCAATATCTGATCACCATACCGAATTCGAGTCCGCGGAAGACCCGCTTACGAAGAGTATTGTGGCGGGCAATTACTTCGCCGAGAAATGGGGATTAGCGGGCGAACCCAACGAGTCATTCGAGACCAGTGAATCGATCGAAAACGAGCTACCTTCGTTCCTTGAACCCGAGTTTATCGAGTCCTGCCAAGAGCAATACAGTGAGATCGCGAAGATCTGCCTTGGTTAGTGCGCCAATGGTAGCAGTCAGCAGAGGCCCCAGACAATGAACATGCAGAATCTCCCACGGACTTTGACGACTTTGGTAGCGATGCTAATCGTCGTTGGCAGCGTGGGCTACGTTCTGATCGAGGACTGGTCATTCATGGACGCTCTGTTCATGACCATGATCACGCTATCTACGGTTGGATATGGCGAAGTCCAAACGCTTACCGAAAACGGTCGCATTTTTACCTCAGTGCTAATCACCACTTCAGTCGTACTCATGACATGCTGGATGTCGGCAATGACCAGCGTCCTTGTTAGCGGCGAAATCAGCGGAAACTTCAAACGCAAACGGGAGAAGAAAATGATTGCTTCATTCAAAAATCACGTCATCGTCTGCGGTGGCGGCTCGATGGCATTGACCATTCTGCATCGTCTGACCGCCAAAGGACAGAAAGCGGTTGTCATCACGAACAACCCCACCGAAATCGCTTCTCTTCGCCGTATGGTTCCCGAAGCAATGATTGTTGAAGACGATCCAAAGTCGGAATTGGCCATGGGCGATGCCAATGCACTCAACGCCAAGTACTTGATTGCGGCGACAGAAGACGATTTTGACAACTTGCTCATTACGATCACAGGTAAAGGAATGGGTACGGGCCTGCATGTCATTAGCTGTGCACAGCGGACCGACCTTGCTAGTCGCATGCGCAAGATTGGCGCCGACGAAGTGATCTGCCCACTCATCCTTAGCGGTGAACACGTTGCTGATCTGGTAGAAAACGAATCCCAATCGCCTGAACCAGCTCTCGCTTGAGTCGCAGCCATTCCGTAAGGCCAATACGAAGATAAAGAGAAGATAAAAAGAAGATAAAAAAAGAGCACCCAGCCAGTAGGGCGAGGTGCTCTTTTTCCTTTTTAGACTTGGCTCCAAGAGAGTTACCGAACGATGTTCGTTAGCTCCTCAAGCATTTCCGACGCAACCGTAATCGTTCGCGAATTCGCCGAGAATCCTCGTTGGGCGATAATCAGCTGGGTGAACTCCAACGCGATATCGACGTTGGACGACTCGAGTTGTCCTCCAGCGACCGAACCCCGACTGGCTTCCGCAGCAGCACCAATTGCGGAAGGTCCACTGGCTGGCGTTTCGCGGAAGAAGTTGTTTCCGAGCGGGTTCAAACCTTTGTTGTTTGAAAAGACCGCGATTCCCATTTGGGCCAATTCGAACACGCTTCCGTTCGAAGCGAGACCGCTGAGCATGCCGTCGGCCGATACTTCAACCGCCACAAGGTTGCCAGGTGGAAAACCATCTTGCTCTTGCGTTAGGCTAAAACCTGAGGCCAAGTGCGTCATCTGGTCAAAGTCCATCGCAATGGTTTGAGGCACCGTTAGCGAATCGAAGTTGATCTCGATATCTGCGTCGCCCAATCCTGTCGATCCAGCGATTGCATACGATCCATCTTCATTGAAGGTCAGATTAAGAACGCTGTTGTCCAAGAAGGTTCCCGCGTTGCCATTGAGACTGGCAGTCACATCCCAGGTGTTGACCCCCTGCTTGTGAAAATCAAACAGGATTCGATGCGGCTGGCCACGACCGTCAAAAATCTCCATCGATAGCTCGTAGCGATCGCCGTCGTTCCCTTCCTGATTCACGACCATGGAATGGCCCGCGAAATCAATGTTACCGGTGTTGCCAGCGCTGTCTTCGATGACCAAGCTGAGGAACGCTTCGCCCGTGTTATCCGCGGTCACCGCCAGGGTTCCATCCGCTTGTAACGTCGCCGTCGCGTCGGTGATCAAAGCATTGATCTGGGTCACCAAGTCCCCCATCGTCGCACCCTGTGCGTTGAGCGTTCCGGTAAAGGGGCTGCCGTCAGGATTCGTACCGCTGATTGTAAGTGTATCGCCGGCACCATATGGTATCTGGCTGATCGTCAAGTCGTCCAACGCGGTCGCAAGCGTCGCCGCTCCCGTTGAAGTCTCAAAGGTTTGGAACGAATTCAGGATTTCCGGCAACGGCGGACTGGAGTCAGACGGGAGGTTTCCGAACAGGTCAACCTTACCCGTGGCTTGTCCGGGAACCGCAGCACCGATGGGAACGCGAATTGATTTATCACCAGGAATCTGGAACCCGGGGTTGCCGGCGGTCGGTTCACCAGCCGTACCGAAACGCTGTACCAGATAACCTGTAGACGGGTCCACGAGCTGTCCGTCTGCATCCAATCCAAACGAGCCCGCTCGTGTGAAAACGTTCTCACCAGTCTCCGTAGAGAGAGTAAAGAACCCTTCTCCTTGGATCGCGAAGTCCAGTAGCTCGCCCGTTGATTGCAACGCACCTTGGGTAAATTTCTTGGCAATCTGAGCCATCTGAACACCGGTACCGATGAACTGAGGATTACTGCCCCCCGTGCTTGCACTCGCGGCCGATCCACTCTTGAATCGATTGTAAATCAGATCACTAAAGACAGTCGATTGAGACTTATATGCAACCGTATTCATATTCGCCAGGTTATTGGCGACCACGTCCAGTTTCAATTGGTGTGTACGAAGACCAGAAATTCCAGTGAATAGTGCCTGCGACATCCTGCGTTTCCCCTTTTCGCGTATATCCCCGCCCGTTCACTAAATACTTGAGCCACAAGTAGAACGTCGGGTTGTGCCGAAGATCATTCCTCGGCATATCCAATCCATTGACAACGTTGACGATGCAGATCCGTTACTCGGTACCCGAATCGCTGACACCGATGACATTCGAAATATTGACTGAGTTCCCGTCGACAACCAACGACAAAACATCCGAGGTGGTAATCACGTCAGTGACTCGGCCAGAGTGAATGTTTCCAGTATTGGCGTCCTGGTAGCTGACATTCCTGCCGACCAATCCAACGCCTTGGGTAATTTCTTGTAGTTTGAGCATTTGGTCGAAGGACACATTCATGTCTTCGATGCCTTCGAGAATGGAGAACTGCGTCAGGTCGTTGATTAGCCCCTCTTGATCAACAGGATCAATTGGATCTTGATGCTTTAGCTGGACCGTCAATAGCTCCAGATAGTCAACCGTAGCGGTCGTCGAATTGATTCCATTCATACCTAGTTTCTCCTCACGAGTTAGACGACGATATCGACGCCTGAATTTGATTTATAAGTCCGTTCCGTCTGGCCGGTTTCTTGTGACTCGCTCCCTGTCGCAAGTAGCCGCTGGCCATTCTTGTCTTGTTCCCCGCCCGATTGCTCGTCCCGTTCACCGGGCGAAACGTCGACGGACGCGTCTTCGTAGCCCAAATCAGCCAGAGCCTCCTGAAGATTGCTCTTCTGCCCATTGAGCAGATCCGATGTGGAAGACTCCGAAGCTAGAATCGTGGCGCTAATCGAGTCGCCTGTTTGCTCGATGCGAATCGATAGTTTCCCGAGCTCGATGGGCTGTAGTTCCACCGTGGCCACACGAACGGGTTCGCTGCCCAAGCTTTCCACCATTTGCGTCATCACCGAAACAGCTTGGCCGGTCGCCTGAGCTCTGCCTGGGTCAGAAGCTCGCATCATGGCTTCGAATGCGGAGACGCGATTTGTCTGGGCAACCGGCGTAACAGTCGAGTCACGAAATACGATCGGACTTACTTCCGCTTCCCCAAATCCACTTCCGGATTCTGGATGATGCCCATTGGAGTTACCACCAAGATTGCTGTCTGCCGACGCAGATTGACCGCCGATGGCCTTGGCGGATTCCAGTTGCTGATCGGGAACTTGCTGCAATGGATTGGAATCGCTAGAGCCAACAGAGACCGTGTCTCCCGGGTTTGACGAGAGCCCATTGACGCTGACCTCATTGGGATTCAGCTCACCGTCAACAGCCTGCAATCCGTTTTGCGCCGCCGCGTTGTTCGCGGTGCGTGAAACTTCTGAGTCAACGATCTCGTCAGGATTGGCAGGGATAGCCAGCAACTCATCGCCCTGAGTTCCTCCATTCAAATTCGGTATCGATGAGTCGGATTCCAGAGGTCCTGCCGGCGTCGCCTCAGGTTGCGCGTTAGGCTTGAGCCCTGATGCCGGTGGTCCGGGTACAGCGGCCTCGGCTTGCGGCGTCTGACTTTGTGCTGCCACACCGACCGTTTCCCCGTTGCTATTTCCTATCTGAGTAAGCGTCTGCTCTGTACCCGCTGTTGATGCACTCTCCGTTTTGGAAGTCGTGGAATTCGTTGAAATCGTTGAAGCTGCAGGCACGCTCTCTGTTACCACTGGCGTTGCCATCTGCACAGTAGTTTGCAGTGCTTCAATGGGAGTCGCGACTTGTTCAGCGGCTACGACCGGGGAGGACCCCGTTGCGTTGATGCCCTCGACCACTGCAGGTCGGCTCTCAACTGATTGCCCAGATGAACCGGGGTTGAAAGAAACTTCGCTTTCAACAAGCGAGGAACCGATTGAAGCTGCCACCGTTGGGGTCGCAGCCTCTGCCTTTGTGTTGAGCTGGGCACCCACGGCTTCCGGATCCAGGATAGGATCGGAGCCAGCCGCTACGACGAGATCCGCGGCCTGCGGTGCGACCGCTTGAGAGCCCAACTCTTCACCGCTTTGTACTTCGGTCTCCACCGGTGTTTCGGATGTCGAGATTTCGTTGCGCGGTGGTTGCGGCGTCTCCGTCGACTCAGCACTTTCCTCAGAAAGAGGGCTTGTGTCGCGCTCAGTCCGTTCTTCGCTGACGCGCTCGTTGTTGGCGACATCGGACTCCGAATTCCGAGCGGACTCCGAATTCCGAGCGGACTCCGATTCGAGTGTCTCGCGAAAACTCGGGCCCTGCTTCACGGACTCATCTTGACCTACTTCCTGCCGGCTCGACTTCCTGACAACCGGTTGACTCTTCGACTCAACAGGAAATGGCAACTGGGTGGTCGCATCCAAAACCGTCGATCCTTCTTGCGTGGAACCAATTCTCCGTCCTGTGGAGATCACGCCCAGATCGAATGCAAGTAGGATGCCAAACTTGGCCGGCACCCTTAAAACGCTCGAAATCAGCTTGCCGGAAGCCGGCGTTTTTCGGTAGTCGTTACAACCGGACTCTGCCAAATTCCATGATGATGGAACACATGCAACATTTGCCGAACGGACGCATTTCCTGCAGGCGAAATGCTAGCAACGGCTCAGGATTCCAATACGAGATGTAATCGGGACTCGAACCCGGCTCACGTATTGGTTTGCTGCAATAGACGGGTTCTCAACCGCCGTTTGACTGGACCAAGCAGAGAAGGGCAGGGCAAAATCCATTGCGGATTTGCTCTACTTCGCTCGCATCGAGCGGAGCGAGGATTGCGCTTATCACCAAGAGTTTGCCCTGACCTTGGCACGACGTGGCCCTGACGTGAGCAAGAGAAATCCGCACCTGGGTGGCATCTAGGTGACATCTAGGCTGCATCTCTTCGGGGCATGGGCAACACGTCCACTTCGCGATATTGCCGCATTTTGTTGGTCAGAGTCCGCTGTGAGACGCCTAATTTTTCTGCAACGACGCGCTGATTTCCGTATTTATCTACCGCGGCCAAGATGACTTCGCGTTCGATCTCAGCCAACTCGGTTTCCAGCCAACGACGCGGTAGCTCCCGAGACGAAGATTCGCTCTCGTGTTTCAGTTCAGAATCGTCATCCCAACGATCCAAGCAAAGCAGCTCAGCTGGTATCAACTCCGTATCCGCAAGAATACATGCGCGATGAATCACGTTTCGAAGCTCACGCACGTTTCCGGGCCAAGTGTGTTGCGTGAGCTGCTGCATGGCGGCGTTTTCAAGCCCACGGATAATCCCGTCATTCTCTTCGCGAAATTTCTCGACGAAGTGCATCGCCAAAATTGGCAGATCTTCCGTACGTTCACGTAATGGAGGGATTTGTAATTCGATTACATTCAAACGGTGGTACAAATCCAATCGAAAAAGCCCCTTAGCGACATCTTCTCGCAACGGTCGATTTGAAGACGCCAGGATTCGAACGTCGTGGCGAATCGTTTCGGAACTTCCAACCCGTTCAAATTGGTTGGCTTCTAAGACTCGCAATAGCTTTGCTTGGATGGCGGTTGGAATCTCACTGACTTCGTCCAACAAGAGAGTCCCACCCTCGGCCAACTCGAAGCGTCCAACACGGCTGGCAACCGCGTCGGTAAAGGATCCTTTTTCGTGGCCGAACAACTCACTTTCAACCAGGTCCTTCGGAAGCGAAGCGCAGTTCAAGGTGACGTAACGCCGCTCTGCTCTTGGACTCGAGGAATGAATAAGGTGGGCGAAAAGTTCCTTACCGGTACCACTTTCACCTGTCAGCAGCACTGGCGCACGTGATCTTCCCACACGCTTGGCGAGCTTGATAAGGTCAAGCATTCTTTTGGATTGAGTCACAATCACGGGCGTCGATCAAACCAACAATTCGAACCGAGAGTTGCACTGACATAGGTCAGAGCGAAAGAACAGACCTGGCTCATAAGAGACGAATATGAGACTAGCGGCTACCTGCCTGATACGCGTTCTGCATCTGTACAGCCCGAACATTCTCTTGAATCTTTGGGAACAGACGTTTGGCGGATTCGGCAGTCACTTTCTCAAGCTGCGCCAATTTCGGCATGAGACCTTTCACCAATTCGATGGTCTCGGAGGTGGCCTCTTGAGCAAGCTGGTCCAAAGTCTCGCCGCTTGCAATAAACTCTTGACGAATAGGAGCTAGCAGGCTTTCCGTTTGCTTGATCGCCTTTAAATGCTGGCCCATGACCTCAACTGACAAAGCACCGTCTTCGCCCATTCCGTCGACGATCTTATCCAACGCTCGATACTGTTGACGCAGCATCAAGGTCAACTCTTCCAGCTTCGCACTATTGGGACTTGGCATATTCCTTCGCCCTTTCGACAAGCATTTGATACTCGTCATTAAGTTGATCGAGCAATGGTCGCGTCTTGCGCGTAAACTCGGTTTGCTTGAGCCAAAACCGCGCTGTCGGCACCGAGTTATCTCGTGACTTGATGTTGGCAATATTCCTGAGTTCCTCTTCGGCTTCATCGAGGATCCCAAGTCGTCGTTTCGTAAGTGCAATGAGCAAATCCAACCAAACGTGTTCCGAGTCCGTCAGCTTGTCGACTTCGACACTTTCCAGCGACTTTAAAGCCGCGGCGTAATTCTGAGTCCGAAACAGGCTTTCCCCTAATTGCATCGCGTCGACCGGCGCGGGAAAGATCTGTTCGATGTCCTGCCCAAATGGAGAAGCAGTTGAGTCGCCATTGACGTTGCTGCCCTGTTGCCCAACATCAGTTTGCGCTCCGATCTCAGGCATTGCTTGCGTCGTGCCAGACTCGGCGGTAACAAACTGCCCACCTGGAATGTCCGCCCCGGACAACGCGGGGCCACCTCCTTGGAGCGCCTCCTTGGGACCAGGAATGAGACTCTCTCCATCATCATTTTGAATCGCCGCCATGCGTTTGCGACTGTATTCCGATCGAAGACGTTTAAGGAGCTCGATTCTCTCCACGATCTCTTTTGCCGATCGAACTCGGCGAGTCGCCAAATCCGAACCAGCCTGTCCGGATGTCTGCTGCGTTACAATTGACTCGGATGCATTGGAAGGGGTCGATTCCTGGTCCGTCAATCGCATCCTATCGGAGCCAGTTGAATTCGTCGCGGCTTTACCGGCGCTCATTCCGCGGTCGCCAATAATGCTCTTCACTCGCTGCGTCATATCCAGGATGCGTCCAAGTCCTGGCCCTTCGCTCGCTATCGAGCCCGACTGACCCACTGCTTGTTCGTATCCTCCAACCCTGTCCGACCTGCGATCCGGCGCAAACTGCAATTCCTCTGACTTGGAGCCAGGCGCTGTCGAAGTTGGAGTTGAGGTTGGAATCGGGGGTGGCGCATCGGCTTTGTAGTTTTCAGTTGATTGCGCGTTCAGTGTCGCTGCGAAACCAAAGCAAAACACTCCGCTCCACCCCATCATTCTGGCGGCGCGCACCGCGGCCGGATTGAAACGAGTCCTGAAAAGGTTTGCGAGTCGCTGAATCAATGCGGGAGCCTCATCGGTTTGCGATGAAAGTACCTCGGTTTGCGATGGAAGTACCTTGGTTTGCGATAGAAGTACCTTGGTCTGCATTTCAGTCCACGGACGTCTGCCCGACTCCCTTGGTCTTGCCAACAAGCACTTCGGTTTCTTTGGGTAGCAATCCAGCAAAGCAAAGCGAAGCCGAACGAAGATCTCCGGCAGACTCGTAGGCTTCGCCGAGCAGTTTCAACGCATCGCGTTTCCCCTGCTCGTCAATCTCCATCGCCAGCAATCCGCGGCATACTCCGATACACCCATCCAAGTCCCCCAGTCGCTTCTTCGCGTTGGCCCTCAGCGTTTCCAGCCCCACGAACAAGACGTCTTGAGTTTGGCGTTCTGACTCCTCAAGAATCTGGAGGGCCGTCTTATAATTCCCGGCCAAATACTCAACTTCGGCCAACTCGAACCGAATCCGATCCTTCCAATAGTCACCATGCACCATCGCAGCGGCTATGTTCAAATGCTCCGTTGCGGTGCTTCGTTGGCTAATGTCGTAGTAAGCCCGCCCGATAATCAAGTGATCCAAAAAGTGCTTCACATCCCCGGGTTTCAGCCCTCCCAAAGCAAGCAACAACCGCTGGTCCTGAGCCTGCAATCCGCTTACGGGTTTCGTCGCTTGAAAGCGAGCGTAGCTCGAATACACCGTCGCAAGTCGTTTATGACTTGGCTTCTGAATTCGATCCGCGTTGTCGTAAATCACTCGGTTGGCAGAATAGGGATCTCCTTCGAGGAGATAAGAACGACACAACGTCACCAGTGCCTGGCCTGCCAGCCGAGCATCCACTGCGTGCCGCAGCCCTCGAGCTGACGCTTGAATCGCTTTATCAGCTCGCCCCAATTCCAATTCGAGCCTTCCAATCTCGGAATAAGCTTCTGCCTGGATTTGCGGAGCAAGCGATTGATCGAGTGCACGATAAAATTGATCTAGCGCGAGATCCAAACGCTGTTCTTCCGCATGGAAATAGCCCGTATTCAAATAGAGCTTCGCACTGAGCTCGTGCTTTGGGCCGACTTCGCGGGCGGCAAAGTATTTATTGCGGGCATCTTCTCGCAACCCGAGCAAGACCGCATTGTTCGCTTCGTGCATCACCGCAGCGGCCCGAATCCCTTGATCATCGGTCTCCAATTGGATTTGACGCAGGATACGCTGGACTCGTCGAAGCTGGTATTTCTGAGCCTCGATTCTCGAGACTTCGTTGGCCTGCAAAAACTCAACCAACCCATTCTCTTCTCGCCACACCAAGCCTAATGGAGTGACAACTTGATCCAACAGAACAGGCAAGGGCAAGGCGGCAGCATCCGCCTGGATCGATCGACCAGCTAACGTCGCCCGAGCTCGATTGCTGTAGCTAAATTTCTGGTCGATCAGATCCTGCAATTCGTCCAACGTTTGCAATAGCGGAGAAAAAGGCAGCCTAGCATCAATGAGCACTAATTCGAAATCATCGAGTGGCTTTTGCACCACTTTGAGGACTCGCCCCTCACCAACGTCCTCCAACGGCGCCGCGTCGATCTGCAGTTGCCCTTCGAGGACGGGCTCTACGTTGTAAATGCTCCACGAGTATTGAAGTCGGTCAATGACTTCAGCACCGTGCTCTTTGATGAACGCCTGCTGCAAGCAATCAGAAAGTCTTTGCAGTACTGGAATCCGAAGTTCGATTGGATACTCGCTCGTACCGTAAATCAATGACAACTCACTTAGCAGCTCAATCGCGTCTTCAAGCTGCCCGGCACCCTGCCATAGCCGCGCTAGGCCCAACAGCGCCCACGCTCGCTGAATCTCAGAGGAACCATCCGACTGAATGACTCCCAGGTAAACCTTCTCAGCCTGCTCGTCCAAGCCGGCGAATTCAGCCGACAGCCCAATCCTCAAACGAACCGTCGAGTCGATGTCGCTGACCGTCTCTTCATCCAACTTCAAATACAGCTGATGCGCGCCAATGTAGTTGCCGGCTGTTAGCAACCGGTCGCCACGGCGCAGAGCCGCGAAATCGATATATGCAGGACTGGGTAAATCCTCTTGCTCTTCTCTCAGCATGAGCGAGACAGGTTCCCGTGCAGTGCCAGATTCAACGCCGCGACGAATCGGCAAACCTGGCGATGCCGCACCCTCTTGAGCGTCACTGGACGAGCTGCCTGTATCCCCGCCGATGCCCCCAGCTCCCTGCCCAGAATCGCCTGGAATAACGGAAGATGCCGAGGAATCAACTTGCTGAGATTGCCCAACGCCACCGTCCGACTGGACTGGCCAGTTGAACAGCACGCTCCCGATCGTACCGATCGCAAGCAGGACAGCAGTTGATAGCAATTCAACTCGTGACACTTGAATCCCTTCGCTGAACTCCGGATCCCGGTTTGGATTGATGACGAAGCGTCAATGCGACCTGTAACGTGGCCGCGTTCCAACCGTCGCGTTCGCAAACCCCGAAGTAGTTGTTCCAGTTAGTCCCTCATCAAGCGCGCATAAATCCCTGCGCAATCGGAATAACCGTTACAGAGGTTTCGTCTTCAATTGCTTGGCCGCTTTAGCAATTTTGTGAGCAAGTTTCTGAGCGGCTTCACGACAACTAGGAATGAACGGCAGTATTTGGAGACAAGCCATGAGAATTGATAGCAGTTCAAATCCGATCAAACCGAATATCGCTCCCGTTGAGAATCCAGGTTCTCGAGCGGGTGCAGCCGCTAGTGGCGGCCTTCCAGCTCCGTCTGTGGACGTGAGACAGATTGAAGGCTTGCTGCAGTTGATCGTTAACGCCAATCAGATCAACGACAGTCTCGTTAACGAGACTCGCGCACGAATACAAACTGAAGAATTCCTCTCCAAGAGCTCCGCTTACGAGACAGCGAGTGCAATTCTGAATTTGTAAACCCGGGTTGGGTGTGCCAGGAAGGCGCAGGGATGAAAATTTGTTGCAGGGACGCGCACGGTTCTAATTAACTCTTCAAAGGTTTTGAGTTATGAGTTTGGTTCTTGCCAACAATGTGGGTGCTCTGAATGCCCGCAACAATTTGACTCGTTCTTCGACTTCGTTGAACAAGTCGATCGAGCGATTGTCTTCGGGCTTCAAGATCAACCGTGGTGCAGACGGTCCTGCAGCATTGGTGATCTCGGAGAAGCAACGTGCCCAGATTGCTGGCCTTCGCCAAGCGATCAGCAACACTGAAAAGGCTGTTACGGTTGTTCAAACAGCTGAAGGTGCACTTAACGAGATCAACAGTATCCTCGTTAAGGTTCGATCGCTAGCACTTGATTCGGCTAATGCTGGTGTAAACGACACGGATGCGTTTGCAGCCAACCAAGCTGAAATCGACAACGCATTGGACACCATCAACCGAATCGCTTCCAACACGCAATTCGGCGAGAAGGCACTTCTCGACGGCAGTGCCGGCCTTGTCGGTACGCCTGATGATGCTGACGTAACGTTCTTGAAAGGCACGTCGGATACCACAGCCGGCACCTACGCCGTTGCTGTTACTACGGCGGCCGCTCGAGCCACAGCTAGTGGTACTGCTCAAACAGGCACACTTGCTGCGGACGAAGTTCTGACGATCAACGGTGTTTCCATCACCTTGAACGCGGGAACAACTCAAGACGGCGTTGTTGCTCGAATCAACGAATTCTCGAGCCTCACCGGTGTTACCGCGGAAGACGATCCTTCCACCGCTACCGTTACACGACTTCGTTCAACCGAGTTCGGTGCCGACGCAGAGATCTCAGTCGTTTCGGACACTGCTGCTGCTACGACTTCGTCTGGATTCGGTACTACATTGACGTCCGCGAACGGTACGAACATCGCTGGTACGATCAATGGTGCTGCCGCTTCTGGCCAAGGCAATATTCTGACCAGTACCGCGGGCAACTCGAAGGGTGTCGCGGTTCGTATCGCTGCTAACGCATCGAACTTGGTCGAAACAGTTACCGGTGCTCAAGGTAACGTTGCGATCACCGATAACTCTCTCGTCTTCCAAATCGGTGCCAACCAAAACCAAACTGCGAAGATCGCGATTGCTGACGTCGCTGCCGATTCTCTCGGCTTGGGCGTAACGGGCGTTCGCTTCAATAGCCTGAATGACATCGACGTTACTTCGGCCGACAAGGCTCAAGAAACTCTGAAGGTCATCGACTCCGCAATTGACGAACTGTCGAACATTCGTGGTGCTTTGGGTGCGTTCCAAACGAACACGCTCGAGTCGATCGCAAACAACTTGCGAAACACTCTTGAGAACACCGTGAACGCCGAGTCTGTTATTCGTGACACTGATTTCGCTGAAGAAATCTCCAAGTTCACGAACAATCAGATCCTGGTTCAGGCTGGTACATCTGTACTTTCGAGTGCAAACCAGACGAACCAAGCCGTTCTTTCTCTTCTTCAGTAATCGTACTGAGCTGAGATCGACCTAGGTTCGCCTAGGAAAGAAACAGAAGCGAGGGGCACCATGCCCCTCGCTTTTTCCGATTCAAAATACGCCTGTTACGACCACACTTATCTAAAAAGCTACTCGCATGTCTGCTTTCTCGATCGACGGAATCGTATCCGGATTCGACACTTCAACCATCATCGAAAGCCTGTTGGGTTTTCAGCAGCAGCAGATTGATGGCTTTAACAGTCGAAAAGCAGAAATTGCAACTCAGCAAACGTCCTTCAAGGGTATCGAAGCCCAGCTCCTCACGCTTCAGTCATCCCTATCGCGTCTCAACCGCTCGACTTCATCGGTCTTCGATGCTGCCGAGGCTTTATCCAGCAACGAGGACATCATCGACGTAGCTGCTAGCAGTGGAGCCACCGCAGGTACGTATCAATTGACGGTTGAATCACTCGCCGCATCCCACCAAATCGGTTCCCAATCCTTCTCTGACAAAACGTCGCAAATTGCTCAGGGCGATTACACGATCTCCGTAGGCGATCGCGCTGCTCAGACGATCACCATCGACAACACCAACAACACACTGACCGGCTTTGTTGATGCGATCAACACACAGGCCGAAGATGTCAACGCAAACTTGATTTTCGACCAGGGCGCGGGCGGTTACCGTATTCTCTTGAGCTCAACCGTCTCCGGTGCCGCCAACACAATTAACCTAAGCAACACGGCAGACTCCGGCACCGGTACCATTCCTGACTTCTCTGGTCCAGCTGTTCAAGAAGCCTCCGATGCCTTGATCAAATTGGGTTCTGGTGCGGGTGCAATCACAGCAAGCTATAGCGAAAACAAGGTAGAAGACCTCATTGATGGTGTTACGCTCAGCCTCAAATCAGCGGACGCATCAAAGACGGTGACGATCGAAGTCGCCAAAGACACCTCAACCGCTCGCGCTGCAATCGACTCCTTCGTCACGGACTTCAATTCGATCATCTCCTTCATCGACGATCAAACGCGTTTCACTCCTGACGCCAATATTGCGAGCCCACTCACAGGCAATCGATCTGCAAGTGTGATCAAGAATCGTCTACTCACGGCGGTTACCAGCTCTATCACCGCTTCGACCGGTGCAACACGACTCTCACAAGTCGGCATCGACATCGACACGACAGGCAAGCTTTCGCTGGATAGCTCCAAATTGGAACAAGCGCTGAATGGAGAACTCGAGAACATTGACGGGTCATCTGTTCGGAATCTGTTTGGTGTGAATGGTTCAACAACGAATTCCGGAATTCGATTCTCATCAGGCAATAGCCGGACACTGGCTTCAGGTGGAACACCCTACGAGATTGACATTACTCAAGCCGCAGAACAAGCGACGGTCTCGGCGACCACCGCACTCGGCGCCAGCACCGTGATTGACGATTCGAACAACACGTTCCAAGTTTCCATCAATGGAGTGGCGAGCGAAATACTTACGCTCGGGAACGGCACGTACACTCGCGAGGAGCTCGCGGCTCACTTACAAAGCACCATCAATAGTTCCAGCGAACTGGGCGTGCAGGACGTAACCGTCAGCTTGAGCCCCGATGATGAGCTCGTCATCACCACCCAAGGTTACGGAGCATCGGCCAGTATCTCAAGCCTTTCAGGTTCTGCCGTTTCTGTACTTGGATTCACTGGCACAGAGACCGACATTGGACAGAATGTAGCAGGCAAGTTCATCGTCAACGGAGTCGAAGAAGAAGCAATCGGAACCGGCCGAACACTAATCGGAAAATCCGACAATGCCAACACGGCCGACCTGCAGCTGGAAGTCACGCTGACAACTGCCCAAGTTGCTGCGGGCGTGGACGGAACGATTGAGATTACGAAGGGTATTTCTTCCAACCTATCCGAGTACCTCGATGAAATACTGGATACCGAGAACGGTTTCCTGAAAACAATCAACGAAGATTTCGAAACCCGGATTGATTCGATCGATCAGTCCATTGAGCGAGTCCAGACGATCACGGAACTCAAGCGAGAGTCCTTGATCCGCGAATTCACTGCTTTGGAAACCATTCTGAACGATCTCCAAACGACTGGAAACTTTATCTCCAGTCAATTACAGACGATCGGAGCGGTCAGCGGAAACAATAACAACAACCGCAACTAGCCAAAGAAGCGGTGATTACATCGCATCCTTAAGCAGCGATGGCCAAACCGCACACGAAGAGGCGATGGCCAAGTCGCATCCAATTGAGCTCGACGCGTGAAGGAACTCCCATGAGCCAACTGAACAGCTACAAAAAGCAGGCGATAGCACCAAATTGGACTCGCGCCGAAATGCTTGTCTTCATTTACGATCGCCTACTCGGATCACTCGAAGCTTGCGAGATGGCCCGTGATCAGAACGATTCGGTTACCGTCGCCCAGCAACAGCTCGAAGCATGCAAGGCAATTGCGGCATTGGAAGCGGGCCTCAAGCCCGAGGAAGATGAAGTTGCTGCTAACATCGCGCGGCTCCTGCACTTTGTCGTAGGCGAACTGGAAAACCAGAACTTTGCCTCCGCCATCAAGGTCGTCACCCCAGTCCGCGAAGCCTTCGCGGCAGTTCAGGCACAAGCCGATCAGATGGAAGCCAACGGAGAGATCGCACCAGTGCCTACAGACGATACCTATCAGTCGATGGCGTAAAACTATTGCGTACCAGCCGATGGCATTGCGGCTGCAAAGTCGTTCGTTCTTAGCACGAGGTCTGGTACATTCAGCACAGCAGAAGTCAACACGGACCTTTCATTACGGAGCGCTGCCGCTCGCTCTTGTGCTGAATTGATGACAGCATTAAGAAATGCCGGACCGCCATTCGCCATACAGAGTTTCAAGTGAGGGCATGAGCGCCCGGGTGCGTCATGATACCCGTTGCCAACGGGGCAGCGTTGGGCCAGCGGCGCAGTAGCGAAACAGCCTAGATTCAAACTTTGATTTGCCAGGCACCATTTACAGCTCATGCTTCGATGGAACGTGGCACCAAGGCGCTACCGCAAGAAGTCAATCAGCTGCAGCGAAGTCAGAGTGCCGGTCACGGCATAGGTATACTGCAACAACTGCTGAGAATTCTCGAGTCGCACGACGGCTTCAGGGAAGTCTGTTGCTTGGATCTCATTGACCTCAATTTCGACCGAGTCCCTTAAATCTTCGACTCGATTCTGCAAGCGTTGCATCGTACTAAGCGCTGTATTGTGCTCGGCCAATCGCTCAAACGCAGACGAAGCGAGCTCCTCAAGATCGCCTAGACGCCGTGAAAGGGTATCTGCACGTTCGCTCGAATCATTGAACCCATCAGCTCGAAGATCCGCCGCCAGGTTGTGCAGCACTTGAAACGCATTCGAGGTGCCAGGGAATTCAACTCGCTCACTACCAGCTTGTCTCACCCCGGAAGAATCGACGGTCAGAGCATCTCCAGTGTACGAGTCGTCGACAACTTGGCTTGAGCTGAAATCAATGGCGACGGTTGTCGCCCCTTCATCGACGGAAAGCGTGCCGTCACCTTGCAGGTCAATATCACCGCTAAACCCAGCTGTGATGTTCGTGGTGTCAACGTAAACCACCAGCCCACCTGGACCTGCCACTGCAAGATTGGTGTCGGCGCTCGTGAAGGCGACCGGTTCACCTCCATTCAAGCTAATCGTTCCCGACGCTCCGGTACCTGAAGTGTCATCAATCGTGACCGTGTGGCTGCCCAAAGGCCCGAGGACATTGTCCAGTGCCGCAGAGTCCGTCCCTGCCTGAATGCCAGATCCAGCAGCATAAGTCGTCAACGTATGGGTCACTTCAAGAGATGCTCTGCCGCTGAGCGTATCCGTGCCTGCGCCTGGTCTAGCCCCGGTCAGACCAAAGAATTCCGTTGGCCTGCGATTGGCGAGCCCAAAAATCTCTTCACCTGAATAGTAGGTATCAACGCTGATGAATTCACCAACACTCGCGCGACTTCTGCGATTAGAGCCAACGTAGTCGACGCGAAGAGATCGCGAGTCAATCACTGGATTTTCAAAGGTGAATGGTGGGTTCTCGCTCTTCGTGCCGCCAAAAACGTACTGATCGTTAAACTTCGACAATGCGATCGTCTTAAGCTGCTTCAGAAGACCGTCCACCTCGGTCGCTAACGCAACGCGTTCGTCCCCATCAAGCGCTTGCACACCTTGCTGCGCAAGAATCTTAGCGCTAGTCACGATATCGTTGAAATCTTGGATCTGCGTTGCGCCATGGGTCAAGATCGACGAGGAACGTTCAATACTGGCCACGTCGGCCGTCAACTCCTCAAAGCGAGCCCGCAGTGAGGTGGCTTGCCGGAACGCTATCGGATCTTCAGATGGCCTGGTGAATTTAACTCCAGAACTGATCTGCTGCTGGAATTGTGCCAGCGTCGAGCTATGCAGCCGTGCAAAGTGAACGGTGTTGTTGGTATAAGTTTGCGACGTTACTCGGAAGTGCATTTCTTCGCCTGACTTAGGATGTTTCCAGAATCGCTGGCAGGAACAATCGTCGCATCCCGCCAGTGGCCACCTTTGGCCACAGCCTGCATTCTGCCGGCGTAAGCCACAGCCTGCATTCTGCCGGCATAGGCGAGCGTCGAACCGTTTTCACCTATCGCTATTAGCGGACTAGAGAGAACAACTGGTTCAACATTTCGTCTGCCGTCTGAATAATCCGAACCGCCGCTTCATAGGACTTCTGATACTCTTGCAGGTAGACTAACTCTTCATTCAAGTCGACGCCTGAATATGCATCTCGTTCTTGCACCAATCGCAATTGCAAGCTTTCGAGGCTAACGCTGAGGGTCTGGTCAGCCGAGATCTTCAAACCGAGCTCGGTGTTAAGCTCGTTGAAACTCTCCGAGAAATTCGCATCGCCAGGGAGCTCGTCATACTCCTCGAGCTCCGTGAATTTGAATAAGTTGTCCGTATCCGCGACATCCGTGCTGCGACCACTCGCAAAGAGATCGGGGTTCTCAACGAGATCCTCACGGACTCCAATCGTGCCGGCTTCGGTGCCGGTGAAAAGCGAATTCAATCCAAGAGCGACCAGAATTCCAGTTTCATCCGGCTGCGCGATGACTTTCGTCGTGAATTGCTCTGTATCTACAACCGTACCGCGTGAGAAATTCACCGTGACTCCATCTCCAATGTCGATGTCGGTCCCAGCCTCGTAGCCGTTACCGATGTTGACGCGATTGATCAGAATGCCACCAGGTGCATAGACATCGACGAATAGGTCGTCCGTCACACCAACTTCACCCGTGCCATCGATCTCGAAAGTCAACTCTGAATTGGAATCACCGTTATACGAGCCGCCAAATGTCGGAACGGTCGTTCCTGTGAATCCTGTTAGATCTGGATTCGTCGCAATGTTGCCCGTGAAATCGAATTGGTAATCCTGCTGAGCGAATATCTGAAGCGTGTTGCTGAGCGGATTCACCGAGGCGTTAATATTGGCGATTGCCCCAATTTTCGTTGCAACTGCGGATAGGGAATCAACCGCGGGATCAATGGAAATCGTTTCCGTCCTTCGATTACCATTCGGGTCGATAATGGAAAAGTGCAGATCGCCTGCCGTGATTGGAAAAGCAGGATCGGCTATATCCAGCACCAAATTTGGACCTGCAACTTCCCGTGATCCCGCGAGGTAGTTGAATGATCCGGCTGGGCCAATTCCGGTGGCATGGACTGCATCCATCTTCTGCATCAGCTGCGAAGTGATCGATCCCAACTTGCCCTCATACTTTGGAATCGTCTCGTTGTACATTTCGGTCAGCGAAGCAATTCGTCCGCCACCAAATTGCAACACTCGATCCGAATCATCCAGAAGCAACCCAACCTTGCCGTCAGGTAGCTCGGTCACCTGAAATGCGTTGGCATGCCCGGCTTGTTGCACCGACGCGTTGCCGATCATCAAATTGAGCTCGACGGTATTGTGATCATTGCGATTAATGCCGATTCGTTCCGCGATGGAATTCAGCAAAGCATCCTGAGCGTCGAGTTCTGAGTTCGGCTCGATACCTTGGTTACGCGACAAAGTGATTTTCTCCGACAAGTCGGCCAACTGCACCATTTCCGCATTTAACGCCGCGACTTCCTCGTTCAACTGGAATCGCACTGAGGTTTTCAGGCTCGTGATTTGGTGTGAAGCTTGACGAATAGAAGTCGTCAATCGGGCTGCGGAATCCACCACGGCTATACGCTGAGCAGATTCATCAGGCGACGCGGTCAGTTTGGTGATTTCGCCAAAGAGCGTATCCAACTGCCCACCGATCGAAGTGTTGTCATTCAAAAATGCCGCTTCGAGCTGACGCTCAAGGATGACCAGATTTTGAACTTCGCTGACATCGGAGATTACATTCGAAAGCGATGATTCGGTGATTTGGTGCCGAATTCGTTCGATGTAATGGACACGCACGCCAGTACCAAACTGAAACCCATCACGCAATTGCGGACGAAGTTCGTGCAGGTGCGCGCTCCTGCGGTGATAACCCTCGGTATTTGCATTTGCAATATTGTTCGATGCGACTTCGAGTCCAAACTGACTCGTACGTAGGGCTGACAGCCCGATGTTGAAGTTTGGCATGTTAACAGGTCTTTCGAACTAGATTCCCTGGTCCAAGATCGTGAGAATGCCCATCGGCGCGGTAGCTTTGCTGCTCAGGATCCGTGTTGAGGATGCCAGCAAGGAACTTGCGATGGAAATCAAACGTGTAGAACAACGCGGCTTGGTTGTGAACCATATGCGCTTGAGCCTTTGTCGTGCGTTCGAGGACTCGATGCCGGATCCCTTCCAGCTCTTGCCGCGAGCCGGGTTCCAAAGATTGGATAAAGTCACGCAAGGACTCGTATTCACAATTGTCACTCGCATTGATCTTGCCCATCAAGATCTTGCGTTTACGATCGAGCGCCTTCGATCCATCTTCAATCTTTTGAGTCAGCGGGTGGAGCGCCTCAAGATCGGTAATCGACGGTCCACGCAGCCCAGCTCCCTCAAAGACGCTAGCCGTAGCCTGGTTAAGCTCTTCAATTTCTGCTGCTAGCTGCAGCTCTTCAACGAAGTGCTCTTCCACGAGCGACTTCAGTTCATTCGACTTGGTCTTGCTTGTGCCATCCATGATTTCACCTTTGAGTCCTTACGCTACGACTGACTTCGATGATATTGAAATTGGGGCTTCGATCGATTCACTGGATTGAGCCGTAGTGACGCTGTCCGGTGAAGCTCCAAAGCTGCTTTGGTTCTTTTTGTATTGATTCAAAAGGGTGTCACTGAGCCCTAATGGTTTTGATTCCGCCAGGTGTTGTCCAATGAACATGTCGAACATTCCACCGTAGGTATCACTGCCTTCCTTCCCGAAGAAACCGTCCTCGAGCGAGTTCCGCATTTCTTTTAACAGCATCGACAGGAAGACACCTTCCATTTCTTTGCCGACTGCTTCCATCTGTTGTTCACCGAAATCTTCCGCACCGCGATTCACCTTCTGCATACTCGAAAGTAATGCCGATGAACCCGTCGTGACTCCTGCTGTCGGTGATATCATGCTTGTCTCCGCAAATGGACCTTTTGCACGGTGTCTGGCGTTTTGACTGGTAATCGCTTGCTGACTATTCGATCGAGAGTTTGGCTTGCAAGTGCCCTTGCTTTCTCAGATCCGTCATGATGTTGATCAGTGTATTGGGAGAGACTCCGAGCACGTTAAGCGCGTTGGCCAAATCACCAACAGACAAGCCCTCGTTGAGCACGTTGTAAGAGCCTCCCGACCCGAAAATGTCGACTTGGGTGCGATCAAGGATGGCCGTTTGCCCCTGCGAAAACGGTGCCGGCTGGGAAGCAACCGGAGTCTCGCTTGTCGAGATCACGATGTTTTCACTGGCGAAAACGACGCTCGAAATCTTGACGTTCGCGCCGGCAATGATCGTCCCGGTCTTTTGATTGATCACAACCTCGGCGGGTTTGTCCGGATGCACCTGCAGATCACCGATCATCGAAATGAAAGGTGTCACGTCATCGACCCATTTGTTCGGCACAATGACTTCGACGGTCCCTTTGTCGCGTGCCACCGCGATCCCGCCTCGAAAGGCCACGTTGATTGCATTCGCAATCCGAGTCGCCGTCGTAAAGCTCTTGTTCTGGACAATCAAGTTGAGGCGGCCGTACCGAACGAGGTCGGAACATGGAATCTCACGTTCTAGCGTCGCCTCGCAAACACCCACGGTTGGGTGATTCAAACTCACACTTGCGGCGTTACCCTGAACCGCAATACCGGCTCCGACAATTTGTCCGGCAGCCAGCGCGTAGATCTCATCGTCAATACCGCGTAGAGCGGTTTGGACCAACGTTCCCCCGCGAATACTTGCCGCGTCGTCGAGGACGCTGACGTCGACGAGAATTTTTTCTCCTGTCCGGGCGAACGCAGGAATCTTCGCCGTCACGACAACGACGGACATATTCGTCGTGTCGGCCCGTGTCAGTTGTATTCCCATCCGCTCGTAGTAATTCGTTACCACGCGGCGGGTCTGTTCGGACCGTCCACCGGTTCCAGCCAGTCCGGCAACTAGCCCAATTCCCGTCAACGTATTGAATCGATCTCCCTCGACCGTGGTAATGTCCTTCACCCGGACCATGGGGTCCAAATGAAATCCACTTGTTTGTGTTGGGATCACATCCTGCAGCGCCGCAGGGTGCCTCATACCATTTGGAGACGTGACGACAGGCGCGGGGTTAGCCAGGTTTGTGTCGGCGCCGCTCGGTAGCGAAGGAGGGAGGGTGCCCGGCTGCGTACCCAAACTCCCTGTGTCGACGGGGAACGGAACCACAACCGGTACAGCAGGATTTCCTCCGGGGTTGGGTCCACCTGGAAGTTGCGCATGGACCGAACGGCCTACAAGGATGCAGACCAACAGCATGAACATGCTATTCGCTTGCTTTAGTTGCTTGTTCAAGTCCTCGACTCCGTTCAAGGTCTGCCGCCATCCTGCTGGTTTCCGCGAAACGCATGAAACGAACGAAAGCCCGCTTCCAATCGCGCTAGAAGATCCATGCGTCTTAGAACGGCCACCATTTGTTCATCCTTCGGGAAAACCAACCTTGTTTTCCAAATGCTTGCTCTGGCCCTTCAGCCACTAAGTCAATTTTCAAGTTGGCGACTAAGTGTGATGGCACAACATTGTTGGGAAGCACATCGTATTGACGCACGATACCGGTCAGCCGAAGCTCGCGTACGTCTCCCTGAACGGCAATCCTACGATGGCCCGCAATGAGAAAGTTCCCGTTGGGCAGCACATCGACAATGGACACCGCAAACTGGTCCGTGAACTGACGTTCGCTTCGGTACTCGGAATCCCCCTGAAATGTCCGAGCACTCTGCGTATTGTGTCCGAGGTTCCCGTCGCCCTCCGTGCTACCAAGTCCTCCGCCAAGACCGTAATTAAGTCCACCGGAGTAGGACGAAGCTCCCTGCTTCTCCATCTGCCGCTCGTCACGGTTTTCAACGTCCGTGTTTTCATTGATGAGAACGGTAAGAATATCCCCGCGATTCCGACCCACGTAATTGCGAAACGAATCGATTTGATTGACCGATCGCCGCTCAAACAAAGACTGCGCGGAAACGCTTGAGCTGGAAGTGATACAGGCGGCAAATGCAATGCCACTCACCACGAACCAATTTGTAATGCGTTTGTCCATCAGCTGCCACTCCCGGTTAGCGGTGTTCTTTTCGCCGTGTTTCGATCAACCACAATTGCGCTCAGCCGCTTATTTGTTCTCGTGTTGAGGACCTCAATCGTATCTCCCGCGTTTCCGCCTTGAGACATGACCTTGGCATCCTTCAAACGCACCTGCCCACCTCCGAACTGGATGTAGACGTCAATCAAGTCGTATCGCTTGACCAGCGTTTCATTCGTTCTGCGTGTCCGAAAAAAGTTCGGCTGCAACAACTGATTACTTTCGATATTCCGACTCGCAGTTTTTCCAACGATTGATTCTGGATCGACGTAGGACGCCGTTGAAACCAGCGGGCGTTTGACGACCTGAATCATGGAGGGTTCGACTCGAGTACCACTGAGAATCGGCATCGTGGTGATGGCAACTTCCCGCGTCACTGTCACGTACGCGTCCAAACGCTGCGTCACACTCCCGCGGCTCGTCTCAAAACGACACTCAATTTGGCTTCGTCCTACAGGCAACCGATCACCAAATACCAAGCGGACAAGATAGGGCTCTCCAGCCAATTGACCTTCGAGCACTTTGAGCGACGCCTTGTTGCCAATTTGTACGGAAACGGAATTCGATTCCAAACCAAACTGTTTTGCCAAATCGGCGGCGACTTGCTTCTCAAGCCCTGCAACGAACGAACCGCGAGTCGTGGCTGATACGACTGCCTGATCGGCCCCAATGACTGCCAATTCCGCCGACGAGATACCAGCAATGAGCATCCTCATCTCAAGCTCACGGCGGTTGACCCTCTGCACGGAGGATTCCGTCAAAGCGTCTGCAACATCCAGCGACTCGATACGCTGCTTAAGCCTTGCCGAAGCCGTTCGAACATCGGCGATATCCCCGATGGTGACGACGTTTCCGGGCAGTAGTGAAACCGAGTCTTTCAGTTCAACAATCACTTCATCTGCAATGGCACCAGTGACGCAGAAAAACAAGGCTGCGCACGCCGCCGCAGGACGGCTTGCCGTTCGGAAGAGGCGACCCAACGGAGTCCCATATCCATTTACTGTTTTGATGGCACTAAACATGATTAGCCTCGCTTACCGGACCAATCCGCTAGCCGAAGATAGCATTTCATCGCCAGCTCGAATCGCCCGCGAGTTAATCTCATAAGCACGTTGCGCGGTAATGAGCGAAACCATCTCACTAACGACTTCAACGTTGGCACCTTCCAAGTACCCCTGCCGTAGTGTGCCGACGCCGTTCACTCCGGGCTCGCCGACGATCTCCGGTCCTGAGGCTGCAGTCTCGGCGAACAGGTTACCGCCCATATTCGCCAAGCCAGCTGGATTCGCAAAACGAACCAACTGAATCGTAGGACCAATCGCAGGAACCCCATTCTGCGTGTAGCTGATCACACCAAGCGGAGAAATCGAAAGATTCGTGGCGTCCTGCGGAATGGTGACTTGAGGATCGAGCAGAAATCCGTCGCCGCTGACGATTTGGCCGAGCTCATTCTTGTTAAACGAACCATCCCTGGTGTACGCGATAGTTTGCCCCTGCGTAACGCGGAAGAACCCGTCGCCTTCGATCGCCATATGCGTATCGATACCCGTTTCGGTCGGCGTTCCTTGAGTGAAGACACTTGTCGTCCCAACCGCACGAACACCGCTACCAATCTGCAATCCAATCGGCTTCACCGTGCCGTTGGCCGCGGCAGCACCGGGCTGCGTCGTGGTTTCATATAGCAAATCAGCAAAATTGATATGCTTCTTCTTGAAGCCCGTCGTGTTGACGTTGGCGAGGTTATTCGCCGTATTGTCAATCAACAGCTCCTGTGCGCGCATTCCGGTCGCGCTAGAGAAAAACGCTTTTAGCATGATCTGGGTCCGTCGCTATGCAGCGAAGCGTCTGCGGCGCACAACCTCGCCAAAAACTAGTTAGGCGCGGATGTACTCTGACAGCGACTCAGAAAGCGTGCGGGATGCCTTCTGAACTGCTTCGTACTGCCGGTTATTTACGATCAGGGCCACGAGCTCCATAACGGGCTGCGTGTTGGATAACTCATGCTGAAACTGCGCCAGGATTGCGGGTTCGGCGCTCGCCACAGAATCATCTCCGCGGAGAAACTTGGTATCGCCTTGAGGCACAAGCGTCGAGTTATCCTCGAACACAATCGTCCTTAGACGCCCCAGTTCCTCTCCATCCGCAGAGATGGTCCCGTCGGTTGCAATTGTTAAAGCCTGATCCGGGATATCCGTATCTATCGTTATAAACCCACCTTCGCCTTGAATCGGAATACCCTCTTCATTGACGAGCTGGTCAGAATTCGGATCGCGAAACAAACGACCGTTCCGGGAAAGGTACTCATCTTCCCCTGTCCCGAAGGCAAAGAAGCCTTGCCCCATGATGGAAACATCTAAGGGCCGACCCGTCGTGACCATTCTGCCGGGCTCGAAGCTTTGCTTTACTTGGTCAATCTCGGGACCGAGATCAATGCTGACATCAATCTCGGCTTCTTCGAAACGTTTGCTTACGGATGCCAATGCGCGTCGATGCCCACTGGTGTTCACATGCATGAGATTCTTCGAAATGAGTTCCTGCTGACGCTCAAGCGTCCTCAGAGCAGAAGCTCCGCTGTACAAACCGTCGATCATCGCGACACCATCCTTGTATACTCAGGCCGAAGACGGGCCACCCAAACAACCCAATTAACCTGCACTACCGAGTAGCCAAAATGGACTCCTCGGGGCCGAGACCCGCCGTTGCATTCTATGTGCCAACTGAGCTTCTCTAGCCCTCGTCATTCCCAACTTCGCAGGCACCTAGGCTTTCCAGAGTCGTAAAAATCGCACGGTTGCAACGATCCTGACCGAAATAGGGATTCTTGGAACTCGATGGAATTTGTCAGCTAACGAAAGCAAAGCGACATGAATAGCGCAAGCGAAAGGCAATTTTTGCCGATCCAAAGAGGGCGCGACGCAATCTTTGCCGGGGGTTCACCCTCAGATTCGCCGACTTTAACAAAAGTGCATCAAGTACCGATTGCGCAAAGCCGATAAACATTACGGGTCGTGCAAAGCTGCCAAGCTTTGCGGGCACCCCAATTCAGGTCTTCTTTCAGCCTAAGACTACCCGGAAGCTAAGCTTCCACGAGGCTCTGCACTTCGCGAGCTGGCTATGAGCTGATCGAATTCCCGGACATATCGGAGACGAGTGGTGGCAGACGCAGAACAGAATGAAGCAACAGAAGAGAAGCAAGGCGGTGGCTTCGTTGGCAAGCTGATCGTCTGGAGTGTGATCTTCGTTGTTGGAATTGGCACCGGAGTTTCGGTGGCAATTTTCGTATTGCCAGGCTCGTCGGCGACATCGCAAGAAGTCGATCCGAACCCAATTGTAAAGATGGACATTCCAGAGCCAAACGATGAATTGGATTTCATCGAGTTTGATGAACTGACAGCGAATCTGGATGACCCACGCTATTCTCGTTTCCTTATTTGCAAATTTCAGCTGCAGATCACTGCCGCCGAGAAGGAAGCGATTCAAGCTCTCGTAGACAAGAATGCGGTGATCTTGAAGAACTGGCTCATCGCCCACCTTAGCGAGCGGAAGCCGGATGATGTCATGGGCAAGCTTGGGTTCAACACCCTCCGCCGCGAGATTCATGACAAGTTCAACTCGCTGCTGTTCACGGATGGAATTGAACGGATACAGGATGTTCTCATCGAGGATCTCAAGGTTCAATGAGCGAAGCGGATCTTCGAGTATTTGATTTTCGCGAAATTGCGGCGTTGGATGACACCGCAGAGTCGCTAAGGAACTGGGTAGCGAAAGCATCTTCCTACTTCTCGGCCTTTTGGGCAGAGGCGACAGGATACAGCGCCCAGTTAACACTGGGGTCCATCGTCACAGAGACTTATGGAGCCCTTCTGAATCAGATCTCGAAGGAAGACATGAGCTGCGTTACGGAGCTCGGCGAAATTAGTTCGACACAGTGGTACTCCAGCCCGGATCAGCTCCGCGGCTTCATCGGCGAAATGCTGGTAATGGGAGAAGAAGAGATCGAGGCCATGGAAGGTCCGCTTTCGAAGATCGAAGAGTCCCTCGTGTCGTTGTGTTTCGAAAGTCTTGCCACGGCGTTCACGGATGCATGGATGGGCCCCGAGCCACTCCAGTTAGAGACAGGAGAACTGGTCCAGGATCCGCGAAAAAGCCGCCTTTTTCGGGCTAAGGATCTGGTAACTCGAGTTCAGATCCAATTCCAATTGAAACTCGCCTCGCTCGAAGTCAGTTGGCTGTTACCAAAACAAAAAACATCAGACTTGCTCGAAGCCGCGACGGATCGCCGGGCTGCACCTGAGAAAACAAGTGTCCCAGATACGACGGTTCGTCAGGTCCCCATTGAGGTCATCACTTCTCTCGGGCAAGTTTCGGTACCGATGTCGCAGCTTTCCCAACTGAAGGAAGGTCAGCTGCTCATGCTCGACCAGCGAATCGATCAACCGCTCACTGCCTTTGTGAACAACCGTCCATTTTACGAATGCTGGCCGGGCAAGCTTGGTGGGCAGCAAGCCCTACAAGTCATTAACTGTCTGCACGGCAGTTGAGTGCAGCCTGGATCACCACGCTCCATATCAGCTCGAAACAAGTCCGCATCTGGTTAACGGAATAGCCACATGAGTGATCAAGAAGATCCCAATCTAGAAGACGAAACGACTTCGCCAGAAGCCGAGGAAGCAAATGCGGCTGGCGTTTCTGTGGAAGATCAGCCTCAAGAAGATGCTGTCGATGAAAGCGTCCCCGATTTTCCGGAGCTCAGCAGCGTAGCGCCCTCTCAACAGGCCAACCACGAGCTTAGCCGATTTAGCGGTGTGCAAGTCGATGTGACTGCAGAGCTTGGTCGCACTCGGCTCACCATCCAAGAAATGCTTGGTCTAAGTGAAGGTGCCGTCCTGGAGCTCAATCGAGCGATCAGCGCCCCAGTTGAACTCGTAGCCCAAGGCGTCCCCTTGGGAAACGGTGAAGTCGTCGTGGTTGATGATCGCTTTGCGATTCGTATCAAAGAGATCTACCAAAGCTAGTCGGTTTCGCACGAGGCATCCGGCGGATGCAAACCAGCCGGAACCTGGCTCAAAGCGTTACGCAATCATTTTCTGCAATCCACTTCCGCGAGTGATCGAAATGCCATTGTTCTACAAAAACGGAAAACGGACACGGAATTCACTCCTGTTTCTTGGTCTTGCTTTCGCTCCCGGCCTTGCTTGGGGCCAACAACCAAATGCATCGTTGCAAAACCAGGTTGCCTCGCCAAACGCACAATACCAGCATGATGCTGGAATCAGCGGAAGCATCGTTCATCAGCTAAGGAACCGGACGTCGACAGCGGTTGCGGCGCCCGCGAATCCCGCGACATCGGATCCCAATCGTAGAGGATCCTATCAGCAAGCGGGTAGCTTCGATTCGGGGGGCCAAGCTTCCTCCCGTCAACGGCCGCAACTACGCACGCCTTCAATCCCAGATTCGAATCAATTGCGCACTCGTGCGGCAGAAGTATCGCGAGTTGGATCGGTCAGCCCCGCGATCTATGAACAGTCTTCAGTTCCCGCTTATGAAGATACGGCGTCGTCCGAGCCCGCCATCCGCATGCGTCCGATGAACTCACTTCGTTCTCAGGAGCCACTTGAGCCAGCGGGGTTCGAAGAACCTCTCTCCCTTGATTCCAAGCTTCAACAGATTCGCGATACGCAACAGCGCAATGGCCAATCGTTCATCGAAGCGGAACAAGCAGCAAGCCAAGAGTCCAAGGCAGCTTCCTCGGCAACGACACAAGAAATCGTCGCCAAAATCGTGATCAATCTTGCCTTTGTCCTGGCGATGGGAATCGGGTTTATCGTGTTAGTCCGTATGTGGCAGATGGCTCGAAAAACGCAGCAAACCGGAGCTACGAAAGATCAAAAGGCTCTGCGTGTCCGTGAAGTTCTTTCACTTGGCGGCGGTGTAACTTTGCATGTGGTCGACGGCCCAAAAAATCAGTTCTTGGTAGCCGTGGATTCATCGGGAATCAAATCCGTCAATGTGATGGACGCAGACTTCGATGACAACATGCAGATGCTGAACGACGACATTTCAGTAAGCAGTTTTCAAGACGCGTTGCAGTCACCCCGAGCTACGATGGAAAGCCTCGTTGGACAACTTGCAACTCGAGAATACCAATTGCAAGAAGAGAAAGCGTCCGCTGCCACCAACCAGGAGCCTACCATCACCAGTGCACGGGTACGCGTCCCCAACAGTTCACTTGAGACGTCAAACACACGAACCACAGCGGATCAGGACAGCAAGGAACTGGACGAAAAACTGATTTCTATGTTGCTGAAGCGATCTCGAGAAGCGGCATAGTCCCGTTGGCGTCCGTGGAGAAGCTTGAAGATTTGTCGAGACAAGTTACTTCTCCAAGATTGCCCGCACACTGAATCAATCTCACGGCAACGGATTGCCTCGATGGATCACCTTTTTTCACCAAACGCATTATTGCTTGCCCAATCAGCCGCTGATTTGGTAACGCAAGCTGTAGCCGAAAGTGGTTCCGAAGAAGAACTGCTTTCCGGCCTGGCTCCGCCTTTGCAGATCGCAATTCTGCTAGGGGCGTTGAGCTTTGCGACGGCGATCCTCGTCAGCGTAACCGCATTCACTCGAATCATTATCGTTCTCTCGTTCGTACGCCGCGCGTTATCGACACAGGAGATCCCGCCCAACCCAGTCATGATGGGATTGAGCATCTTCCTGACTATGTTTGTGATGGCGCCGACCTTTGAGTCCATCTACTCTGACGCCATTCAACCGTTGATCGAGGCACAGGAGGCCAAAGAGGAAGGCGATGAGGATGCCGCAGCTGCTTTTGGATATCAAGACGCTTGGGAAGTCGCATCGCAAGAGCTCAAAGTGTTCATGTTGCACAACACTCGCACAGCTGACTTAGCTTTGTTCTTCGAGCTCTCGTCCGCCACACCGCCATCGGAGAGACTAGACAGCCCGCTCAAAATTGTGGTGCCAGCGTTCATTATTAGTGAACTTAAAACCGCCTTCATCATGGGATTTTGCATCTACATTCCGTTCCTGCTCATCGATCTGGTCATCTCGACGATTTTGATGGCTCTGGGAATGATGATGATGCCGCCCGTCGTTGTCTCCACGCCATGCAAGCTATTGCTTTTCGTACTCGTGGATGGATGGCAGCTGATCACCCGCGCCTTAGTCTCTAGTTTCGCAGGTGGTGGATAATGGCGGCTCCCGACGCGTCTCCAAAAACCGACTCCAATTTTGCGTTCTTGCAACGCAGTGAACTTTGGCTCTCGCTGACGTTCTTGACGACGTTGGTCGTCTTGATCATTCCTTTGCCAACGTTCCTGCTCGATATGTTCCTGGCCTGCAACATCGCTGCTGCGATCTTGCTGCTGCTGGTAACTCTAGGCGCCAAACGCCCGCTGGACGTAGCCGTCTTCCCATCAGTGCTCCTGCTACTGACCTTATTCCGGTTGTCGCTCAACGTAGCCACCACCAGGCTAATTCTTCTCAACGCGAACGCAGGCAAAATCGTGCTTACGTTCGGTGACTTCGTCGTCGGCGGTAACCTTATCGTCGGGATCGTGATCTTCCTAATCCTGGTGACAATTCAGTTTATCGTCATCACGAAAGGTGCGACGCGGATCTCGGAAGTGAACGCCCGGTTCACGTTGGATGCCATGCCTGGCAAACAGATGGCCATCGACGCTGAACTCAATGCTGGAGCCATTAGCGAAAGCGAAGCAAAGGCAAAACGAGCCAACCTCACCCGTGAGGCAGAATTCTACGGGGCCATGGATGGTGCAAGTAAGTATGTTCGCGGGGACGCCATTGCCGGCCTGATCATCATGGTCGTTAATATTCTCGGCGGCGTCGTGCTTGGCATGACCGACGGACAAGCCCTCACCGATGCCTTGCAGGTGTACTCAATTCTCACGATTGGTGACGGCCTGGTGTCGCAGATTCCAGCCCTCATTATCGCAACGAGTGCCGGTATCTTGGTTACCAAGTCCGCATCGGATACGAATCTCGGCGACGAAATCGGTGCCCAAGTAGCGAACGGCTACCGCTCGCTCTATGTCGGCCCAGCCATTCTATTCCTGGTCGCCCTGACCCCCGGCTTCCCCAAAATTCCGTTTGTCATGATTGGCCTAGGCATCCTCGCGTTTGTCTTCCTTTCAAAGCGAAAAGATGACCAGAAAATCGCTCAGGAAGCCAAGGAACAGGAAGCCGCCGAACAACCAATTGAGCAAACACCGGAAGAACGCGGACTGACCAAGTTTCTTCAGACGGAACGAATTGTCGTCGAAGTCGGTGCGGGACTTATTTCACTCGTCGAACCACAACAAGGTAAAGGAATCGCTGACCGGATATCGACTCTGCGCGAAGATGTGGCGATGGAACACGGATTCTGGATTCCAAAGGCACGCATTAGAGACAACCTTCAAATCAATGTGAATGAGTACCGTTTCCTCATCGCAGGCCGCGAAATCGCCCGCGGCACCCTCATTCTGAACCACTTCTTGGCTATCAATCCTGGCAACATTACGACCGAATTGGATGGAACAAAAACCACCGACCCAGCCTTCAATCTACCGGCAACATGGGTCACCGAAACCAGTCGCCGGAGAGCAGAAGTCCTTGGGTTCACCGTGGTGGATGCACCAACGGTATTGATTACGCACTTAAGTGAATGCCTGCGGCACCACGCCCACGAATTGCTTAGTCGCGAAGACTTGCAGCTCATGCTGCAAAAACTGAAAGAGATTGCTCCAACAACCGTTGACGAGATCAAATCGGATACCGTCCGGCCATCAACACTGCACCAAGTTCTGGTCAACCTACTCCGCGAAGGCATCCCCATCACCTCGCTGGAAAAGATTGTCGAATCCGCAGTCCAATTCGGACCTCAAATCAAAGATCCCGTGCCGCTCACCGAGCAAATTCGCGGCAACATCGGACACCTGATTTGCGACCGATTCAGGGATGAAGAAGGTCGCGTGCGAGTCATCATGCTGGAACCCCGGCTGGAACACCAGTTCCGGCAAAACGTGAACGTTGATTCCATCGTCTTGCGTCCAGATGAACTGGAACGACTTGTTCAACTGCTTCAAGAGAAGTGGGAAACCTCTAGGTTGAAGGACGCTCCCGCTGCCGTCCTAGTCGACTCCTCAGTGCGTTACCCGTTACACAAAACGATTTCGCGCTCATTACCTGAGTTGTCCATTATCGCGTATAGCGAGATACCTCCGGATCTAATGATCGATACAACCGCCATCATTCGATTTGAAGAGGTGATAAATTCAGATCAGCAGGGCATAAATGCCGATCTGTTAAACATGCAGCAACCGAATCAGTCACCCCAGACACCTCAAACTCCCAATCAGGATAACTCGTGATGTCAAAACAACAGTTGACGCCACGACAACGTCAGCGTTTGAAAAAGAACTTTCCGTTTGGGATCTGTGCTGCGCTTCTGACCGGCGCAGCCGTCGTGTTAGTTGGGGTCTTCCTCAAACTGGAGCCGTACGTAATCCTCCAACGCGCGGTCGTATCGAGCTTTGTCCTGGGAATAATCGTCTCCCTGGGCGTGAGCATCATACGCATGACCGACTCGGAGTATCGACAGCATGCAGGTCGTCGAAGAGCCACAAACCAACGAGGATGATTCCCGCTACTTGATGGAAAACGAGTTTGCTAACTCGCGACAAGCAATCCCAGACACGGTATGGACGCTGCCTTTAGCGCGGCCAACCGTCTGGATCAATGATTGCGGAGGATTTAGATCATGAATGCTTCCACACTACGAACTTACGGACGCCCGAAGCAGATCCGCCGCGATCGTTTGATCACTGATAACCTCGACTACGTAGCTCGCATCCTGAGCACGATGACGTTCAAAATTGAAAATGCAGACGAACGCGAAAACCTGAACTCAGCCGGAGTTCTCGGGCTAGTCGAAGCCGCTAACAGCTTTGATCCAACCCAAGGTACGACCTTCAAGACCTATGCTTATCCGCGAATTCGAGGGGCCATTGTTGACGAGCTAAGAAAGCTCTCGCCCGTCTCGCAAGCTTTGATGAAGCAGATCGGCATTGTAAAGAAAGCTTATGAAACACTTCAGCCTCCCGTTTCACCTGAGTTGCTAGCAGATTCCACAGGGCTAACCGTCGAGCAGATCGTTGAATGCCTGGAGGCCATGCGATTCATCAAACCCGATGACTGGAATGATCTCTCCGACATCGTTCACGGTAGCTGGAGAAGCGAGCCCAGTTCGCCGGAATACCACACCGAACGTGAAGAGATGAGAATGATTCTGGCCGATGGCATTGAACAACTGCCAGAGAAGGAACGCATTGTCCTAACGCTCTATTTCACGGATGAACTGAATTTGGCTGAAATTGGAAAAGTCCTAGACCTGTCCGAAAGTCGAGTCTCTCGCATTTTGGCTTCCGCAAAATTCCGACTGCAGGAGAGCGTTCGATGCAAGCTTCATTAAGCAATAACAGCGTCTCGTCCAACCCGACACCCAAAGCGGGCGTCGTACGGATTGGACCACGCAATATGACACAAGAAAAGAAGGCGGATATCCATGTGCACAAAGTTGACGACCGGATCGAATCCATCGTGGTAACTTGTGCGTGCGGAGAAAAGATCACCATCGTTTGCGAGTATCCGACCGAGACGCCATCATGAGCCATCAAATCCCTCCACGCCTAATGCAATTGAAGCACTCACGAACGAGTGTGCAACGAACTTGGCTCGTCCGCAAGGCCGCAGCGCTCTTGGTTATCACGTCTTGTGTGACCAATCTCTGCCAAGCCCAGCAGAGCTACTTGCCTCAAGGTGCTCCTGCACAGGAAGAAAAACCGTCCATCTTCATCAAGCTCGATCGGTTCCAAAAATCCGTCAAGCAGAAGATGAAGAACACCTTCAGCAAGAAATCAGAGCCGGCACCGCCCGCTCGAAATACCTTCGCTGGCCGCCCGCAAATCCCAATGAATACCGTGGATGCAATGCGGAACCAGGGTCAGCTCTCGCCACAACGAACTGCATTCCCGCAGCAGCCAACGCAACTTGGCGACTTCGCTGCCCAATCGCGAGCATATCAATCGAACGCTGGGGCATATCAAACGAACTCCGGCGCGTATCCTCCGTCAAACGCCCCCGGCGGATCGCCCACATTGGCTCCGCCCCAGATGTCCCACGCAAATGGTTCCCAGATTGTGAATTGGGCCAATTATCAGCAGCCACCTCCAGCAGGCACGCTCAGTGCAACGGAATTTTCATCTCAACGTCCGAATGCGGATCCGATTCCTCAGCCGACACCCCCTAGGAATCAGAATCCAAACCCATACCAGAATCCAGCAGCAATGAATCCTGCCCTAACTGGCTCGCCAGCCATCGGCTTGCCACCTTCCGAGTACGGGGTTCACCTGGGTACCCAGCACGTGACCGCTACCGAGCACGCGCTCCGCTTGAAGGCTGAGAACGAACAGCTGAAGCTGGATCGCCAATCTTTAGTCGACCGGATTGAACGGTTGCTGAGTGAACTTGAATCCACCAAACGATCGCTGGCTAAGTCCGGTGGCCAAGTTGAATCACTGAATCAACGGCTTGAAAAATCCAAAGGTACAAACCGTGACCTGGAACAACAACTGACGGCACTTCGATCCGAGCACGAAAAGTCGCTTCTCGAAACCGACCGAATGCTGACCAGCATCCGCGCTGAACTGGATGATCTAGTGATGCGAGAAGTCGCCGCCAATGGAAATTAGGTCGCAGATTCTCCATTGCAGAATCGAAGCGGTTCAGTCGCTCGCTTCCATGTCCAATACACTAGCTCGCACAGAGCCCATTGCTATCAAACGCTGACTCGTGATAAAATAGCGGGCAATCAAAATGCTCGCGAGCTAGCTTAAGTGAATTACCCGCAACGCGCATGAAACGCATTGCCTTCGATTGCAGGTTCGAATCCGACGTTCAGCTCTGCCCAGCCCTCATCTTCTACTATCTGCGATGGGATTATTGCCAAATTCGTTGTAACCCGAGATCTCTGGCCGGGTGACCGCATCCGATCTTCTTTCAAAGAGGACGGTCTCTTCCCGCGCAGACAGCGCTAGGGGCCAATGACGTTTAGCTTTCGCATAAAGCTAGCGTTGAAATGGCAAACTCAGTCAAATTGCGGAACGGACGATGAAAATGGAAACCTCTCACTATGACGGCCTGCGGAGAGCATTTCATCTATGTGGTTTGGTCGCGGGGCTTCTGATGTCTGCTCTGATGCCTAGCCAAGCATCGGCTCAAACCTGCGACCCGGGCCAATTGCTCAGGATCGATGGTGTATCGCCACACTTATGGTCCCTTTCTCCGCGGCGTCTACTGATCGTGACTCCGCAGTGCCGACAAGATCGATTGCGGGAGCACGACACTTATGCCCGATCGCTCGCCAGCTACCTTCGCGCCAACGGGCGTTTCGATGTCGTCGTTGCGAAAGAATACATTTGCGAGAACAAGATCCCAATGCGTTCCGGACGCTTCAATGAGCGAGACCTGCTTCAGTATGCACAACGTTACAACGTGGACACGGTGCTGTTTTGCGAATTGCCACAGATCTCGGCCTACGAACCAATGAATCTGAACGCGACGTTCGCGATTGTCAGTATCGAAGAAGCCATCGCTCTGGTTTCAGGTTCGGGGTACTTTGACCTGCGTCATCCTGCGACCTATCAGGACTATGCCAATTTCTCGATGCAGACCAGCGACGCTCATTCCACCGCGACGCATCCACACAGCCCGAGTCGCTTCATCGACTATTGTGCCGCGCGAGCTTCGGAAGGACTCCTGGCTCTCTGGCAGCAGCCCAAGGAGAAACCGCAGGATGAAGCTGCTCTATCGGCTGACTCGTCGCAGTCTTCTCCAGCCGCTACTGAATCGGAATAGCGACCACTTTTAGGTTCGTGTCGCAGACTTGGTGCTTTTGGCAACGTGTGCGTACACTCCCTCGTGTCAGTGAGAACTCGCTTCTAGTACAAATAGTTCATCCAGCTATTCGCACGGATAACGGTACGAATTAGAAACCAATAGCTTGCCGCAGGATTGGCTCGAATGCATTGGCTTGCCGAAAGAATCCAAGGTCACTGGCATGCGACCCATCCGTAGCTCCATCTCCGTCCGTGCCATACAGGCTATCTCCGGAAACGTAATAAACGCCGCCGACTGATTCAGCCCCCAATGAATCGAATGCGTCCTGCAGTGCGTTATGGTTGGCCGTATGATGTGCGTCTCGTTCGGGAAGGATCCAGCTGTTGGTGTTTCGCCGATCTTCGACCAGGATGATCGGCGTGTCTGGTTTCTGAGCCCGAATTTGCCTCACCAGCGCGACACATCGCTGTTCGACCATCTTCGCGTTCATGTTAGGAAGACAGTCGATCACGTAAGCGGCTGCATCAATCTGTGTCAGGTAGTCGCCCACTTCGGCATGCATTCGGCCGTTGCCCGAGAACCCCAAATTCACAACGGGTACGTCAAATCGGCGACCAAGAATAGCCGTATGTACCATCCCAGGCCGACTGGCGCACGCACCGTGTGTAATGCTGGTTCCGTAGAACACGATCGGTTTTGGACGTGGCTTCAACGATTTGAAATTGCTTCCAACGGGAACTCCGATTTGTAACTCTTCAATTCCGTTGTACAGCGGCAGATAAGCGGCATATTCACGGAGCCCAGGGGCAAGTCCGCTGACCAACTGAACTTTGACTTCCTGGGTCGTAGGCCTACTCACCTGAACCCATCGCCATCTCCTCTGCTCGTCTCGTGCATAGAGATCGACACCACTGACACCCGTCGCAGGCATATGCGGCATTGCCAGTTTCGCACTCAACAGCTTGTAATGCACGTGAATGGACGGACTATCCGTCTCGAAACGCACCATCATTCCCGCCGAGTGTCGACTCAGATTCCACACTGCATTCGTCACACGGCCTTCCGCTGAGGCTGGAAGACGATCAAACCATCGCTTGCGTTCCGCGTCGGGAAGGATTCGTCCTTCGACTCCCCAACTCGATACGTCATGCCAAGACAATCCGTCGCCGCCCCGCTTTTGCTTCGCCATTTCGGGATCGAGTTGGTCGATCTGCGCATCGGATGTTTCTTGCGCTCCAACCGGCAAAGCACAGACCACTAAAAGAGTTGCAAGTATCAAATTGGTTCGACTCATGATCGCTTGCCCTATGGAAATGGCATTCGATGCCGGGGCGTCTGCAGCCCAACCAGCTGAATGCACGCTATGGAATTGTCGATTTCCAAACCGACGTTGAAATTCGGCCCGAATTGTACAATCAGCGATGAATCGGCTCGGATGGGTGCTGATATTGTTTCCAATTCAGACGGATTTTCATCGGCTGCTTCAACGCCCTAATTGGCAACCACATTTTGCATGTCAGTCGAGCAGAAAAAGAAAAAGCCCCTGGAAACTGTGGCATTTCCAAGGGCTTAGGAGGAGAAGAGTACCCCGTAAGGGATTCGAACCCCTGTTACCGGATTGAGAACCCGGCGTCCTGGGCCACTAGACGAACGGGGCGACTCAGGTGAGTTGCAATTTCTTTCATTCTGACTGCGGTCTACGAATCGCCACTCACTGGCCAAATCACCTATGTGCATATCCCGGCCGCGAAGCAATCCGGAGACGACGCAAGAAAGTCTATCGGTCAGACAGTTCGATTCCATCCCAAACATTTGGCAACTTTCAGCTGGCAGCATCTTTTCGACGCTCCCCCAGAGCGTCCGGGGCTGACAAGGGAGACCCAACGCCCCTTAAGCCCCACCCAAAGACTAAGTAACCGCCACTGTAACCGGAGGCCTTCCTGACTAACTCGGAGAAACGGCGTGGCCGCCTGCTCACCTCGCTATGCCTGCAAAGACGTCGAAGTAGGAATACGGCAGTTCTGAAGATCTTTCGGTTCGGCTTTACTTTTCGCACTGACAACAGATTCCCAGAGCAAGTTCAGATGGGATGTTTATCAAGAATAGTCATGAAAGGCTACTTGGAGGCTTTGCGCTCGATCAACTCTCGGTAAAGGACCTCGTGCCGAGACACCATCGATTCCAACGTGAATTGAGTTTGGATCTTATCGAGTGCTTTTTTTCCGAAGCTTTCGCGGAGGTCATCATCCGTGAGCAATCGATTCGAATGTCGTGTCAAAGATTCGACGTCTCCCAAATTGAATAGATAGCCACTCTTCTCGTGGTCGACGAGCTCGTTGTTGCCTGGAATGTTAGAGGCCACCACAGGCAGTCCTAGCGACATGGCTTCCAGGATCGTATTGCTCTGCCCTTCATAGAGACTACCGTTCCAAAGCAAATCAAATCCGGCCATCAGCTCTTTTGCATCCTGGCGATGCCCTACGAAACGCACACTATTCTCGGCATGAATTCGATCCCGATAGTGCTGTAGAGTTTCGCGGTCGGGACCATCCCCCAGAATCACGAACCAAACGTCACCATGCGCCGCCTTTAACAACTCACTTGCCCAGATGAGATCCCGGTAGCCTTTCTGTTTCCAAAGACGCCCAACAGCACCGACGAGCCTCGCACGTGGCTTGATTCCGAGTCGCTTGAAGACTTCGGCACGCTTTGCGTCCTTGGCTTCCCCTGTCAGTATCTCGGAGGCTGGATTGACAACAGCATTTGGAATCGTAGCGAATAGTTCTGTGGGAATACCATGTTGCGTGTAGAATTCTCGGATGGCAGCCGTATTGCATACGATCTTGTCTGTATAGCTCGCGAGCCAATGATCGATGCGATGATGCCACCAACGCTTCCAAGGATCGACACAGCGTTCCCCAGCTACAATGGCATTGACTCCGGCCCGTCTCGCCGCGAAACGTCCGTAACTGTTCGCGGCAAACAGCCATGTATGCACCAGCGCAGGATTCAACTTATGAATCAAACCTTGCAGTCGAAAGACCGCTGAGGGATCCAGCTTTCCCTTTTTCTCCACCATGTGAATTGGAATACCCGCGTCCCGAAGCTCCGTCTCGAGGGGACCAGAGTGCGTGAGCACTACGACATGAGATTCAAATTCACTCGGATTCAACCCGCGCACCAATAACGACATCTGCTTTTCAGCTCCACCCTGAACCAAGGTGGGAATGATTTGACAAATGCGATGCGGCATAGTGAGTGGAACCAGTTCAGTGATAGCCAAGAATTTACGTGCTGCCTTCGAGGCGCGGCTGTTTGCCACGCCGAAAAGAACAGATTCGAAAAGGCATTGCGGACCGAATTAGCGTTTTGTTGACAACGCTCTTAGAAACTTACCAACAGCCTCACCGACCGAAATCCCTGAGGGGCTATTCTGTTTTGCAAACCAATCATTCTGCAATGCCAGGATGCGGTTTTCTAAATTGCTGGGGTCGTCAAGCCATGTTTCGACTTGATCGCGTAGCGATCCTTCGCCGGAACTCAAATTGGCGTCAAAATGTTGTTGATCAAACACTCGTTTGCTCAGCGGAGCGGCCGTAACGCTCTGCTTTCCTGGTTCTTCGTTCGCAGAAATGATATTGGAGACCAAGTACGGAACCCGATTCTGAACGCAAATATCAATTACGGTCGACTGTTGATTTGTGGGCGATGCAACTAGTACGAGGTCCGCTATCTGCAAAGCCGACTCGATGTCGGTGATAACACCCGGCATAGTGACTGCGTATTGCCATCCATGGTTTTTGAGCTGCTGATATAGCTCTTCACGATCAGGTAGATGTCCGAGTATCCACCACCGCAGTTGCCGATTCTTTTCGGTCAGCAATCCAACCTGCCGAAGCAGGGAGCGGATCGCCATCGAATCTTGGCCAGTCGCGATCGAAAGCAGAATACGATCCGCCGAACTTGTCATTAATTCATGGGAAGCGTCACCGAACGATCGTCTGACTTCGCGGCGAACTCCGATACTGCGGTCAACCAAGAACTCATGTCGCTCGTCAACTCGAATAACTTGGGCTTTGAGCGACGTTGCCCTACGCTCCGCCTCTGCATTCGGCGCTAAGATCGCGTCCGCAGACTGGACAGAAGAGATGACCATTTCGATCGCCGCCTCGCTGATCGCCGGATTGGCATCCGGGCGAACATAGTCCTCTGGATCAAATCGAACCAGAAGCGGGCATTGCTTCCGAGTAAGTCTCCTCACCAAGGATTCCCATTGGCGTCCCGGCCGATCTAGATAGATAGCATCGTAGTTATGTTGCGACCTCGAAATCAATCGATCGACCTCACGTGATGCTCTCGACAGAGGGAGCCCCATGACTGAGGATTCGTCGAAACGATATACTTCGGCGTCCTCATTCCGCGTGTAGCTCGGCCAGCTCTTTGCGGGCTTAGGAGTGATCACGTCGACCGCGAAACCGGCTTTCAACAGCGAATCGACAGTTAGCCGCACTCGCAGGGACCCACCAGATACAACGGGCCAGTACGAGTCCGCGATCACGGCAATCCGTGTGGCCTCAACCTTCGTACCCATTCAGCCGCGAACCCGACTCAATGTAGAGTAGCTGCCGATAGCGTACGCCTGCCGGTGTGGAATCATGGGAACAGAATCACAGTCATCGAGGTTACAGCAAAGCTTATTTCGTTGCTGCGATTTCGCTGTCTTCTAAGACGGCCAGGAACGGCAGATTGCGGTAGAGATCTTGATAATCCAGACCGTAGCCAACAACAAATTCGTCGGGGATCTTGAAAGCAACAAAGTCGGGCTCCATATCAACAACTTGGCAACCCTCTTTATGCAACAGCACGGCGCTGGCAATACTGCTCGGTTGCATTTCTCCAATACATTGGAGAACCGCCTTTAGCGTTTTGCCCGTGTCAAAAATGTCATCGACGACGAGCACATCTCGGTCGCTTACATCGAGCATCATGTCGTCTTTGATCCACAATGATCCCGATTCGGTGCCGCCGCGATAACTACTCGCTTGGATGAGACTAACTCGAATCGGCATCTGCAGTCGGCGAATCAAATCCGCCAGCAGAACCAAACTGCCGGTCATCACCGCCACGATCGTCAGTGGCCGATCTTGGTATCGATCCGAGATCTCTTTCGCCATCGCGTCCACACCGTCACGCAACTGGCTTTCAGTCAAAAGTGTCTTCACAGAAGAATCTCGATTGAGTCGTTGTCAAATTTCACCTATCTGCGCCGCCACCAGAGACGCAGATTCCCGTCGCCATCGAAGCGTAGCCAGCCGCCAATAGGCCGTACGAGAGGTTATCAACTTAGCCACAATGCCGATCGCTGGCGAGTACCATTCTGGCACGAGATGAGGACTAACACAGGTTTCACCGCGCGTCGGTACCCCGGAGGCTGTTGATATCCTATGTGGAAACGAAAACAGCCGAAGCCAGTATCACTTTGTCACTTTGCGATACCGGCTTCGGCTAGAGTTCAATCCATTCGAAAACGCCGATCGAGATTCCGATCGAGATTCGCTGCACGCGATGCTAGTAGTTCGGTGTTATCGGCTGAATTGGCGAACCAACGGGCGGAGCCGTGTTACCGTCAGTCGGAATCGCCGGCATTTGTTCGGTGGGTACCACTGTTACGTCGTCTTGGAACAGAATGCCGTTGGGTACTAGCTCTTCCCCTTCGGCCAAACCGTATTCGGCGATGGCTTGACTGATCCCTCCGCCGACGGTCTCCAACGTAATTGGACCGGGATCGATCCACAGACCTTCGTTGTCGATCTGCATCGTCCCCAAGTCGCGATCAAGAACTCGGCGAGTCGATTCGTAGGTTGCAAACAGTCCAATCAACTGGCTTTGCGTATTCAAGAACGCTGATAGACCTTGAACAGCGTCCCGAGCCGCAGTGGGTCCGGAGGACTGTCCAAGAGTTTCGTTGATCTGCCGAATGTCCTCGTTCACACTGATCTGCAGAGCCGCGTTCTGAACCGCGAAGCGCTGAATCTCAAACGCAAGTTGACTTTGTCGGACCTGCCGTAGCGCCCCACGCAGGCTGTTCCAGATACCGTCTTCGTATTGGTAAAACGCACGACGGGCCTGCTGATACTGGATCAAAATTTGGCGGTAGTTGTTCCGCTCTTGAACTCGAGTGATAGGGGCGTCCCAAGTCAAGCCGGCACGAAGCGTCCCGTTCGAGCTGTGCAGCGCGAATGGGTTCGTTCCAACGTTGCCAACGTCACCACTGATGGTTAAGTCCAGGACGCTCTCGAGATCATCCGCTACAAACTCGATTCGACGCCAAGTGTCGACCAATGCGGCTTTTCGAATCAACCAGTCACGGCGATTCTGACGCGCGATCTCAACTGCATCTCTCACCTGGAGATCGATCTGAGGAAGCATGACCGATTCCGTCCTCGCCTGAGCTTGGACAAGCTGAACAGCCAAGATCTCTTCATTGATCGTGGCAATCAGATCCTGGGATGCCAGAATCAGTTCTTCGCTGACATATTCGAATCGTTCACGATCGTCGCCGAACGCATCCAGGCTGCCGCTCGTTTTCTCAATCAGTTCGCCGATGTACTCGAACTTCTCAATGTGATCCTCGATTCGTTTTTCGAGTTCATCTAAGCTCGTAGTCAGTTCATTCGGAAGCTCTTCGAGTCCATTCCCGTCTAGGAACGTCGTGCTGAATTCCCCCAGTGGCAGAAGACTGCAGACCATGCCACGTTCGCTCTCAGCGATCTGCTTCAGACGGTCTAACTGCTGACGTCTTACCGGGACTGCAGTTCTTAGACGCTCAATGTCCTTGCGAACTTCGGGAATGTCTTCCGCAACAATACTGCTTAGCACTTCCCGGATCGGTTGGAGTTTACCGCGTAGTTGCGCCAATCCTTCCGTGACACCGTTCTCATTTGGGAGCGTACGATAAGCCTCGCCAGTCGTTGGATCTCGCTGGGCTTCCGAAAACGAGAGGACAGCCGTGTTCTGGCTACCCACGTCAGCGCGATAGGTCGCCATATCGGTTCTCCGGTCACGCAATCGCTGCGAGATGAGCTTAAATTGATCGAGCAAATCGCCCTTGATCTCGATGCACAAATATGGCGGCAATCCGAGAGTTCGCTTGAAAGCGTCCAGTGTCGATTCGTAAGCAGCTTGCTGCCCCAATAAATCAGACTGAGCCGCGTAAACACTCTGTTGCGCCTGAGCGACCTGAAGTTGCTGCGAAGGAATTTGAGTCTGGTTGTCCGGCATCGTCAACAGAAGTTCACGATAAGCGTCCTCGTACTGCAAGTAGATATCCTGCAACCGGATGATGTTCTCTTTGGAGTTCGCGATGTTCAATTGATCCTGGAGGATCCCGATGTAGCCGTTCGCGTTTTGAACTGCGCCGCCACCAAATCCGCCGCCTCCGCCGGCATTCGCAAATACGGACCCCAGAGCGTCGAACCCACCAAGCCCGGCACCGCCGAAAGCACCACCTTGACGACTTGGAGACGTATCAGGGCCAACTCCAGTCGCAATCTGCGTGTAGAAACCACGCCGATAACGCTCAAATGCACGGACATTCGTCAGCAATGCGCGCTCAGCCAAAGTCAAACGCTCGAGCACGACGTCGCGTCCGCCGCCTCGGAGCAGCGGCTGAATCAGTGTGAAACTCATCAGCGACGGAGACGTGAATGAGTCGGGCCCAGCAATCTGCCAAGTAAAGCTGTTCGCCACGTTGGCAACTAAAGTTGCCCCCGTTGAATACAACTTGCGCATCTGAGCGGTGCCTTGACCAAGCCCAATCGTTGTGGCACCGAAAGCATTATTCGCCCGTACAGGCCCCGATCTAGCAAAGCTCGAGCCGGTGCCAGAGAAGAATTGCGAATCCAAGCGGAAACGTTCGATGCTCACGTCCAACGCGGACAGGTACATCGTCTCCAAATTGGATTGGTAGCCCGGAGAATGCAACAATGCGATTCGGACAGCGTCGTCGAGGTCCAATACCAGAACGCCGCGCTCATCCAATGGCAGGTAATTCCACCACTCCGGATTTTCGACTACATTCGTCCGGCCGTTACCCTCCCACAGCGGGTAGCCCCGTTTGTGATCCACACAACGCATAAAGCGGTTCGCCTGGGGATCGTCCTCGGGCATGGGTGGCCGATCGGGGTTGAAAGGGTCAAACATACGGCTTCGAGGGTCGACCTCGATACGAATCGTACTTGCTCCGGACTCGCAAGACTGTTGCCGCTTTTCGTCAAGCAGATGATAAGCTTCTGTATCCGTGCGACATCGATAGTACTGGCGAGAGCAACCGGTCGCTCCCCATAGCGTCGACATGGCGACCAAGCTCAAGGTGGCTCCACCGAGGATCTTTCGGAAACGCGACTGCTTGCTGCGTTTCGACGAACGAAGGAGTTTTTGGCTCATTAGACCGCTTCCCTGCGTAAACCTGAGTCGTGCGATTCCGACAGGCCTTCCTTCGGGAAGTAGTCTGAATCGCTCAGAAGCACCTTCTAACCGTCCTTGGCTAGGTGCCCCGCCTTATCTCCCTTCGTTCGACTTACGCCACTTGTGACCTTAAAACCATCTATCCAGGCCGTACCATTTACCGCACTTGACGCACTCATCCCTGTTGTCGCACTTCGCCTACCCCAAAACCACCCCGAAGGAGTACTTGAAGGTGCGTTTTCTTTCGGAGGAATCGCAAAAGCTTGCGTAAATCCTTCCAAAAGGCGGTGCTGCGCAAGTAGTATGTGAGGGCGTCCGCAGGTTCAGGGACCGTTTTTGACCCCGCGGCTACCCCACTTTTCACCGCAGCCGATTCAATTGAGCGCATTTGTGAGCTCCTCGGCTGATCGTTTAAGGAAGCTAAGCTGCCATGACTTTGGGTGGTATTCTCTTCTTATTGCTGTTGCTCGTCTCCGTGATCGTTTTCATTTTCGTAACGGTCAAGACCGCGAAAACGTGGGGAGCCTTGCACACGACGCTGCTGTGGACCCTATTCACGGAGTGCTGGATTTTCGTCGTTTTTGCGGCAGGAGTTCAGGCAACGCGAGTGAAATTCACCAAGGACGCCTTTGTCCAAGAAAAGAAGGCTGCAGAGGCGACTGAACGGACGAGAGATTTGACCTGGGGTCGCTTCCAGCCGAATGTCGAGAATCTCGATGCTGTTGTGCCTGCCCAAGGCGAATTGCGACGCTTGACCAGTGACCGAGGACGCGTTTGGCGGCAGGTTACTTTCATCCGAAACAACAATGGCGAATTCCAGCTTGAGCTTTCATCAGCTGCTCCCGCAGCTGATGACCTAGGTGCCGATCCTGTTGCTGCAGACGACACTCCGACGAGCGAAAGCTTGCCCGTCAATCAAGTCGTGTATGGATTCTCGGAAGAGTTGAATTCGGAAGGGAAGCCAATTCCAAACTTCTATCTCGGAGAATTCACGGTCACGCAAAGCCAAGACGGCGCGGTGACGCTAAAGCCAACTCTCCCCCTCACTCCTCCACAAGTTCAGCAAGTGCGCGGCAACGCTTCCTCTTGGACTCTTTATGAAATGTTGCCCCTGGACAGCCACCAAGCTTTTGCGGCGCCAGGCTCTGAAAAAACCGAAGATGCGGTCTTCGGCCGTATGGATGAAGAGACCCTCGGGAACTTGTTTGCGGCTGTTCCGACGGCGGGAGAGCGTCAGAGTAAGCTTTTGCAGAGCTACACTCGGGATGGACAACAGGCTACGCCGGACGACCCTACTTCCAGCGTCTGGGCAGAAGTCAACATGATCAAAGCGGAAAGCTTCGATGTCGACAGCGAAGAGAACGCGAACGCCACCGAAAGAGGCTTCTTCGATTCCTCAGGTCGTAGCATCGACATCCGTTTAAAACGAACCAGCGAAACGGAGAAAGGCAGTGTCCAGCTAACGCCGGACATGAAGCAGCAGCTGGTCGTCTTGAAGGAAGAAGCGGCGCGTAAGCTGGTCGAAAAAGGAGCCGCAGAAATCAACAAACGCATCTACGTTCGCCCACTGAACGACTATGAGCAAGCCTTCAACAACCATTCGATTCGAATGAAGGATGTCGCTGAACGAATCGAGTTGTATCAGCGAGAAACCGGCCTCCTTGCAGCTGCTAATCAGGAAGGCCAGGAGCTCATTGGTCTAGAGCAGGTCGAAGAAGGCAAGCTTCGCGAGGACATCCAAAACTATGACAAGGAAATCTCCGTCCTTGAAAACTCGGTGGCAGCCGCCAAACAGCAGCTTACGAGCTTACGGTCGGAATTGTCACGTTTGTTCCGCCAGGTCCAATCCTCTGCCCGATAGGCCCGCCCATTCGAGCCTTTTGCCGGGGCTCGACGGAAGCTGACTGACGGCCTTCCGTCACTTCTCCGACCAATTCTACGCAAGGCAACTTCTAGGGTTGCCACAAGTGGTATGCTTCCTCATACACCCTTTGTGGGATGCCGTATCTAGTCAGTTTTTACGCGGTCCGAGCAACAGTGGCCGTACCGGGCATGAAATTCAGGTTGTACGGACCAAACTCAACGCCTAACCTAAGGCGTGCATTCGCCACCTGCGTTCCCGATTCAGTTCGCCGGGACCTTCGACACACTGCAGAAAAGCCCTTCTCTTAATGGCCTCAGACATTGAGAATCCTGAAATCGCGCCCCTAAGCGTGCTCCTCGTCGACGACGAAGAGACGCTGTTGAAGGCATTTGAGCTTTCGCTTTCTCGCCGCATGCCGGTGAAACTCGCTAATCGGGGCACCAAAGCGCTAGAAATTCTTGATGATGAATTTTTCCCGGTCATCGTCACCGATATGCACATGCCCGGTATGAACGGGATTGAGTTCATCATCGAAGCAAGAAAGAAGTCGCCTGATTCCGTATTTATGCTGCTTACCTCGAGCCGGAAGAGCGAGACGGCAATCAGCGCGATCAACGATGCTGACGTGTTTGTCATCATTAATAAGCCGTGCAGCATTGCCGACGTCAGCCACTTCGTTGACGCAGCTTACGAAGAATACAGGAAGAAGCTGGCCTAGGAATTGGCCAGGATTCTAAATATCTCCCTACAGTCGAACGGCCTAGCATGGCCGATCGCCTCCGAGGCAGCATTCTGCAGGAAACCTTGGGGCGAGCCGCGCTGACCAGGGCTAATCACAGTTTCAAGCTAGGGCCCAAGCCGCGGCGTGTGAGCGGCCGGGTGCGTCATGAAACCCATAGCCAAAGGGAGCAGCGTTGGGGCACCGTTGGGCCCGCGGCTCAATGGCGAAACAGCCTAGAGTCAAAATCCGATTAGCCCTGCCATAGAGACTTGGTGGCTCAACACGAGAATCGAATGCATCTAAAATTTCGGCATCGAGTACCGTACGTCCGAATCGATCCAGGGTTTCGCGGTTAACATCAAAGCCGCAGAGACACTGTTTTTCCAAATCATGGTTCAGCCAATGTCACCAAACCTCGACCTGGAGATTTCCGAACACTCACAGCCTGGAGAAGACGGCGCGGGGACAACTGGGGCATCAGCGGAAATTCCGGACTACTACAACGACACGGTCGCTGATTACGACGCATGGAGCAAAGAAGGCTACCTTCACTTTGGCTACTGGCGCCCGTGGCTCAATCCCTTCCGTCGCCGACCAATGCTGGAAGAGATGAATCGGCTCATCTTCACGAACCTCGGTCTGAGGGATCTGCGGCAGGGTTCCGTAGCCGATCTCGGCTGTGGAGTTGGAGCGGTAGCGCGGCACGGCAGCCGCACCTTTAACAACTTAGACTTCCATGCGATGACTCTTTCGGCAGAACAGGTCGCGCGTGGAAAGTCGCTCCACGAACAGGAACGTGTTTCTTACTACGTTGGCGACTACCACCAATTGCCATTCGAAGATTCCAGCATCGATCGAATCTACTACTTAGAAAGCCTTTGCCACAGCACCACCCCGGATGCTGCCCTAGCCGAAGCAGCCAGGGCACTCAAGCCAGGCGGTAAAATTGCCTTGACCGACGGTTACATTACGCGGCCGCTCGATGAAACGTCCAAATTGTTTCAGCACGTTGTACGCGGAGTCGCACACAATTGGGCTGTTCCCATGTTCCACGAAATCGAACTCGCCGAAAAATGGACAGGCGCGGGTAATCTGAGACTTGCCGTGAATCGGGAATGCGGCTGGCATTTAGGGCCGTCCGCGCTACATGCGATTCACTTGTCAGCTTGGCACTTTGTGAAGCTCAACGCGGAAAGATTCTTCTCGCGCGGTGGTGTCAAGGAGTGGCAGTGGAAACACCTGACCGCTTCAGCTTACACGGTCGCTCTTGGACTATACCGCAAGTACTTTCGGTACCACCTTCTGGTCTTCGAAAAGCCTCTCTAGCCTGGCGGGATGACGCTGTGTGCCTCGAAGCTCGCAGCCACCGGCTTAAGTTGCAAAAAGGTTTCCCATGCAGAAGCGTTTCCCATGAACGAAACGCATCGAAAAGGGGACGCTTCGACCACAGCGATCTGCAACCTGGCCACGCAGCGTTCGACTGATTCCGAGTCCGCGCTCTACAGATCCGCGCGTTCGGCCTACGACGTACTTTCGTTGTACACGCCTAGGCAGCGCTAGCTCGTTCCTCGAGTGCCAGTCGTTTGTAGGCAACGAGCACCTCATAGAGATCCTGGCTGACGACGATCGTTTCTTCCGCAAAGTCAGCTAGCCAAGCTCGGTTCTTTCGCGAAGCGTGCATCAGTAATGCGATGGTTTCCCCTGCGGTGACTCGTACGGAACCACTTGCCGAGACGGGCGTATCACAGTCCACATATTCCGGGGCAGGATTCGCATTTGTACTGTGCATGGACAACTCGATCATATGCGTTGCGATGAGGAGCTTGCTTCCTTGCATTCTCCACAGGACACTTATCGGAATGTCAAACTTTGCCGGTTAGGCATTTTTCAACATTTACGGCACTTGTCAGACTGGGCAAAAAGGGGGCTCTTGAAAGAGCCCCATCTCGTTCGCCAACAAGTTAGAATCTGCCTCCGAAAGCCATCGAAATGCCCGAGTTTTGAATTAGTCGAGAGGTTTGCTATCTTTTCGGTCATGGACGGTTGACAAGGAATATCTCTCTTCATAGATTCGCGCCGTTCGTGCGCGTCGGTGGCCATAGGCGTCTTTCTTTTCACGGCGGCAACTATTCATCGTTTCGTTCGCATTAGCTTCCAAGACATGACAAGTGGCTATCTGTTTGGCCACTCTTTTATATCTACCAGGGACCGCAAGTGGCGTGCATTTCTCGCAGCTACGAGCAATACAGAATTTAGAATCGAATGACTGATCTCAGCGGAATCGCCCGTCAACTTCGTCTTTCCGTCGACCAACTCCGAATAGCTGCTGACCTCTTAGAGCAGGGTTACCAGCCGAGCTTCATTGCCCGCTACCGAGCGGATGAGACCGGCAAGCTTTCAAAGCAAGTCATTTGGTCGCTAAAACTTGAGATCGATCGCCAGAAAAGATTGCAGGTCGCGCGGGACAAGGCACAGACTCAGCTGCCCAAGGATTCCGAGCTAGACGACGAAGCCAAGAAGGCTCTCGAGCGGGCAACTTCGGAAACCGATATCGAAGTAGCGCTCCGATGCTGGCGTGCGAGGCGCAATATGGGCATCGCACTCGAGAAGGATTCTGCTGCCAGCGCACTGCTTGAGAAACTGATTGCCTACGAAGGCAAAAAGCCGGAAGACATCACAGCTTGGGTGGCAAGTGAACTCGGTTGTTCTCCAGACGAGGCAAGTGCCAAGCTAAGCGAAGCTCAACAGCTTGTCGCGACGATCCTTCAAGGCGACACCCGGTTGGCACACGAGTTGCGCAGTATCGTTTGCAAGAAAGCACAGATTCAGGTTGAGATGCTCGACGCGCCCGCATCCAATCCGAAGCAAGCAGAAGAAAAAACCGATGAGCCGCCGAACGATGCGAATGCAGTTCAACTGGATACCGAAAGCGCGAAGGATTCGAACGTAACGGTGCCGGCACCGGAGGCGGAATCCACAGCCGAAGAAACCGATTCAAGCGATGCGGCAACCGCAGAAGCTCCCGCCCAAGATTCGATAAGCGAAGCTGCCTCGCCGATCTCTGAAGATCAATCGACCTCGGCGACCGAGGAGCCATCCGAAGCTGCTTCGTCGTCCGATTCTCCTACTGATTCAGCAAGCGAAGCCGATAGCTCAACTGCCGAAGAGAATGCCGAAAGTGTGGCGGCTGAGCTGTCGACCGATGCCACTGCAGTTGAGGAATCGGCAACAGTTCCCGACCAAGCAAAGAGCGAGGCGGAGCAGGGCGAGGTAAGCCAGGAAGTTGAATCTTGGTCGAAGCCTGGCGAGAGAAAGAAGACCGCTGCCAAGGAATCGAAGAGCCTCGCAAAAATGACGCCGCGGCAACGCCGCCGCCGCTGGTTGGTTAGCATGATCCAGCCAATGAAGTCGCTCAAGAAGAACATTGGTAAGCTCACTGCATATCAACAATTAATGCTAGGGCGTGGACGCCGTAGCCAGATTGTCAAAACTAACCTGAAATACGATGAACGCCAGCTAATCAATATCTGCCGCGATGCCTTTGTTCGCGACAAGCACGGCATGGCATCTTGGTTTACGGATGCAGCCAAGGCCGGCTTCGAAACCTCGGTTCAGTCTCGAATCGAAGCAGATACTCTCGCATTTTTTGAAGAGCGTGCCCAGGAGCGCTTGCTCGAATCTGCGACCGATCAACTTAGGAAAAGCCTGACACAGCGTCCGGTTCGCGGCCACGTCATTTTGGTGGTCGATACGATTGGCCCTAAGACAGCTTCGGTCGCAGTCATATCGCCCGAAGGCAGCGTTCTCCACACGGATGAAATCATTTGTTCGGCTCAGCCTGATGCAATCAGTCAAAATATGGTGAAGCTTGGTGAGATTGCACATCAATACCGAGTTTCGATGATTGCTCTTACGAACGGTCCCGCGAGGCGATTCCTTGTACTGAGCGTTAAGGAACTGATTACTGCCAGCGAAGGGAAACTGCGATGGACCATGGCCGATCGTGGTGGCGCTGAAGCCTATGCCATTAGTCGCACTGCTCTCAAGGAGTTACCCGCTCACAACAAGCGTGATCGAGCAGCAATTTGGATCGGCCGCTCACTGCAAGATCCTCTGAAAGAGCTTCTCAAGGTTGACGTGAATCGACTTCGTCTCGGGAGTTACCAGCGTGAGCTACCTCAGGAGCCTTTAAAAGAGCTTATCCAAGCGACCATCTCTGACTGCGTCAGCGATCAGGGGCTCGACACACAACACGCTAGTGTCGAATCGCTTCGGTCTGTGGCTGGTGTTGCCGATGAGCAGGCCCAGCAGATTGCGACTCTCGCCGCTCAAGGTAACTTGCGGACACGCGAACAACTCTTGGCCGATGTAACGAACTGGGACAGCAAGGATTCACGGCAGGCGATCGGCTTCTTGCGAGTCTACAGCAGCGAACAACCGCTCGATGCGACTCTGATCCACCCGGAAGACTACAAGCTTGCAGATCGGCTTGTTTCGAATACAGATCACGAGACGCCCCCCAATTCCCCAGAAGGTTGGAATAAGCCCGAACCGATTTCTGAGTCTTCCAAACCGAGCGAAGACGACGCGTTGTCGGGCCAGCCGACGACCGAAGCATCGGAAGCTGTTGATGGCGAGGCGACCGATGAGGTGTCGGTTACGGGCGATAGGCCCACAACAGAAGAGTCGCAAATCGCAGCGGACAGCAGTAGCGACGCCGTAGCGGCTGATGATTCAGACGAGGCTTCTTCAGCAGACAAAAGTAACGAATCAGCTGAACAGCAACCGGTCGCTGATGCCGAGGTGACCGAAGCCAATCCCGAGTCGACTCCATCGGATTCAGCTTCCAATTCGGAGTCCGAGTCGGAATCAACTGAAGAAAGCACGGCAAGCCTTGAGTCGGGTAAAAGCGAGGGTTCCGGTGGAGAGACGTCGGAAGAGACGACTGAAGGGGCGACGGCTACAGAGGAAGTGACTGCGGCCAATTCGATCCCAACCGTTACACCGGAATACTCCGAGGATGTACTGGCAGCCCAGAACAGTGACAAACGAGCCCAACTCGCAATCGACACGGAGAAGCTCGCACGGGGCTGGCAAGTTGGTCGCGAGAAACTGAAGTGGATCGCACGTTGCCTCCACGAGCCTTTCGCGGACCCGCGATTAGATGGCACTCCAATCCCAATGTTGGCCGAGGTTCCGTCGCTGACCAATCTGCAAGCGGACCAGTGTTTGTGGGCAGTCGTCGTCGGCGTGGCTGACTTCGGTGCCTTCGTTGAACTCGGGCCGGATTGCAGCGGCTTGATCCACATTAGCCGACTTTCCGCGAACTATGTCGAAGACCCTCACCAAGTCGTTCAAGTTGGTGACTTAATCATGGTCTGGGTTGTTTCGATCGACGAAAAGAAGAACCGAGTCGCATTGACCGCGTTATCTCCAGAGCAAAGAAAAGCGGCCGCCGAATCGGAGCAGCAAGAACGCGGCTCTCGCGATCAGCGAGGCGGTCCACCACGTGGTGATCGCCGAAGCAGCGGTGGCAAGCCTGGTACTCGCGGCGGTCGAAATGAAAGCGGCGGACAGCGAGGTGGCCAACCAGGAGGAAAACCACGCGGGGCAGGAGGTCAAGGCGATCGCCAACGGCGCCCTGGTGGAGGAGGACGTGGACGACCGGGCGGCGGGCGATCGGGCCGACGTGATGAGCGTCGAACTTCAAAGCCTGTCATCGTAGAAAGCAAGAAGCCCAAAGAGGCGATCTCAGATGCAATGAAAGAGGGCGATGAACCGTTGCGTTCGTTTTCTGATCTGATGCAATTCTACGAGGCGAAACGTACCGATGTTCCGGCTCCCAAGAGTCCGTCCGAGGATACCGCGGCCGCCCCTCCCGAATCCACTCAGCCGGAGGCCGCCACGCCTGCAACAGCAGAATCGCAGGAGCAAACCACAGCGGCTCCAACCGACACGCAAGAGGGCGATTCGACCGCCACTACCTAATCTGACCGTGGATGAGGGATTGTGAATTAGCCCCCAAGCCTGTCAACTTGGGGCTACTAGTATCCAACATAGGCTGATTGCCGGTTGGCTGCCTCAGTCCCCTTTGCTCGCTTCAAGGAATTGGACTGCATCGACGATGACATGGCCATCCGTTCCCTGATTGCCAATCTCGACTTTGGCGTCATCTTGAAATCGGTACACACCGAGTTCGAACCAGCCGTCAAAGCCCTCGCTGACGTCACGCTGGTTCACAGTGATTTTGGTGACTCCCAAAGCGTGCTTTACTTGAACCGGTACGTTGGTTGCCCGATTCCCGTGCGGGGAGAATGAAAGACGCACCTTGTAGGCACCGTTAGGAAGCTTAGCCTCAAAAGTTGCTCGGCTATTTCCCTTGTCCGAGTTAGCGTCATGAACATATCCATAGCCAACAAACGGAAGTGTTGATTTGGAAGGATGCCAATTTCCTGTCAACAAGGCGGCAGAGTCGTCGACAACGGTGCCAGGTAATCCTCCGGTTACGTTCTCGTTGGCCTGACGGACCTCAAGTATCTGCCCCTCACGCGTCAGCAACTCGCTCAACTGAGCGTAATTCACGTCTTGGACAGGAATGTCATCATCAATCGCGAATGAAGCAGCCGCCGCAGCTGAATGTCCAAGAATCATAAAGACTGGCTCCATCCGAATTGAGCCAAACGCAATGTGGCTACTCGAAACGCAGACTGGCACCAGAAGGTTCTTGCACTGCTCGCGTTGGGGTGTGATTGAATCGTAGCTAATCTCATAGGGCCCTGGAACTCCGACGCCGATATCACCCTCGTTCTGCACAAAACCATCAGGTTTAACGTAACGTTGCACATTATGAGAATCCATCGTGTATGACCCCATACCAATCGACTTCGGCGTTGGCCTGCGATCCATCACGTCATTTTCGGTCATGACATATTCACCGATCATTCTCCGCGCCTCGCGGACATAGATCTGGTGAGGCCAACCACCGTTGTCGGTAAATTCGTCTTTCGCCAGCCCCCAACGTGCAAACTCTCTCCGAATGTTTTCAGGGACCGCTTCATCGTTCGCTAAGAAATACATGAGGCCTTTCTGATAGATCTCATGCTCCCTCAAAATCTCCCGACGCCGTTCGTAACTCGCTTCAGGATAGTCGTAGTTTTGCCCAATATTGTCTGTGCTAAACGGACCATGATTATTGGTATCGGTCTTGCGATTTGGGATCGGGTCAAACTTGCTGAACACTTCGTTCCACTCTGAATTGAGCACTCGAACCAACAATGCATAACGATTGGGGTCATACCCGTCTGGCTTGGGAAAAGGGATACGATTCTCATCGAGATCCGTTAAGCACATGCGGTAGCAGTATGCCTGGATTCGGCTATCCCCATCCCCCCTCTTCCCAGGCGCTTCCTCTGAAACTCCTGGCAGAAGCCCGCTCGAAACAACTCCCGGCACCTGATAAGGGGAAATATCCGTTTGAAACCAGTGTTTGTGGTGCAGCACCCCTACCTGGATGCCATTCCAATTCTCTTGGTAAGTACTATTCGCTTCACGGCCTACATGGAAGTCGACGCCTGCCGCAGCGAGCAAGTCTCCCTCGTAGGTAGCATCCATGAACACCCGCCCACGCACAACAGAACCGTCGAGCATGCGAATGGTCTGGATGATGCCACCCACCATTCGAACACTTCCGGACGAGCGGTCCAAATATGTTTCGCGTTCCAAATCGATTCCTGATTCGGAAATCCACTGTTCAAAAACTGCTTCCGCGACATGCGGCTCAAAGATCCATTGGGTCCTTTGGTTTCCATCAATCGCGGCTGTTCCCTGTCCACGATTCCCATATTCACTTCGCCGCTGCCAACGCCATGCCGAGTCCTGGTCATAGTGTTTCCATACTCGATGGTAAAACTCTCGTGCTAAACCGCCAATCACAGCTTTGTTTCCCGTGTCCGTCCACCCGAGCCCGCCTGCAGTCAGCCCACCGAGATGCTTGTCTGGCCCCGTCAACAGGACCGACTTTCCTAAACGCTTTGCTTCGATCGCAGCGACGACTCCTGCACTTGTCTGACCGTAGATAACGACGTCGTAGACTTGGTCGCTCCCGTCCTGAGCCGTACAAAGCTGCACTGCAAGCGCGAAATGAGCATTCAGAACACAGGACGCGGATAGCGTCAGGTGACGCACCCCATGGCGACGTGGAACAAATTTGCTCTTTCCTACACACGGAGAACAAAGCCTAAGGAAGAATGAAAAAAGAGCAACGCATCGAGCGATCCATGCATCCTCCGGCAGTCGAGTTTGAATCGACTGCACTGCCGCAAATTTAGGGCTCTTCATTTGGCATTCCTTCCAAGTTGATCCAGTTAAGCGAACTCAGAGAAATAAGCAGCATAACGCATCTAAAGTCTGACTTGCTTCACGTGCGCATCCAAGCCGATCCTCGCAGACGCGACGGCATTTTGGGAACCTACTATGTTGAGATTCGAACGCCTACTACAATGCTGGCAATCCTACCTCAACATCCAACCAGACCGATATCGGTACGAGCGCCGGCAGTCAGTGCTCTCCGGGAACAAGCCCTACGGAAAAAGGAGTCGAACCGATGACAGATTGGCCCATTGGTGTCTTTACGAGCATCGACGCGGGACTTGGCGTAAAGCTCGAAGTCGCAAGCGAGCTTAAGATACCAACGATACAGCTTCACGCTCCGTCTCGATCATCGAGAACTCCAGCGGCAGCAGACCAATTTGTCTCAAAGCTCGAATCACTCGGCATCGAGTTGACCGCCGTGTTCGGCGGTTTCGAAGGTGAGAGCTATGCCGACATACCGACTGTATGCGAGACAGTCGGCTTGGTGCCGGAAGGACCTCGGGCCGAACGTCTGCAAGAGATGAAAGAAATCAGCGATTTCTCACGACTACTGGGCTGCGACGTGATCGCATTGCACTTGGGTTTCGTCCCTCACGATACCTCCTCAAAGCTGTACACAGATGTGGTTGATGTCACCAGGCAGCTTTGCGACCACGCCCAAAAGAACGACCAGAATGTCCATTTGGAGACAGGACAGGAATCAGCCGATGGCTTACTCGAGTTCCTGAATTCAACTGAGCGCTCGAACCTATTCATTAACTTCGATCCTGCCAACATGATTCTCTACGGCACTGGCGAACCAATCGCAGCACTCAAGAAAGTTGGGCAGTACGTTCGGAGCGTCCATTGCAAAGACGCAACCTGGAGCGACGAGCCTAGCAAAACTTGGGGATGCGAAGTCCCGCTGGGCGAGGGCCAAGTGGATATGGAAGCCTACCTCTCCACGCTGCACGAGATCGGCTATAGGGGTCCACTCACTATCGAGCGTGAGATTCCGCAGGAACCCGAACGGCAAAAACAAGAAATCGGCCACGCCTCCCAGTTGCTGGAAAAACTTAGAGGGAAGCTTCTCTAGTAGGCGTATCGTTCCGAGGCAAACGCGGATTCTTTAGCTATTGATTTCCTGCTTGCACATTCACCCAAGCCGCGTAAAGCAACCATAGAAACCAAATCGAGTACACCACTGCAATTGTGCAGAGTATCGTTTTGTTCCTAGCCTTTGAGCGGGTCTGCATAGCTGCTGGCCGACATGTGCCAATATGGGAGCTCTGACGCCTAGATTGCCCTATCAATCTTCCGCACACGAGTGCTCGAACACAGGTTCGAAAGCCGTGGCAAAATCATAGACATCATCGAAGTCTTCACGCTTATCCGAGTCCGACTTCTTCATGTGCTGGATTTTGATCAGATTGTAAACGATCTCGCCAAAATCACCTGTCGAATGGACTCCCCAGTTGTTGAGAACCGTTTTGGACATAAACCCAAACTGCTCAATGGAATACCGCCGGATCCCTTCGCACAACTGCTGACCGGTAATGTGATGTTCTCCCTCGCTACCGTCTGAAGGCAACTTCATCACTTCCTGCGCATAAACCAGCGCCTCGCGTACAAACTGATACGCTTCGATGTGATACCGCTGGTCTTGCTGGAGCAGTTCGACAATCGGATGCAACTTCTCTGTCAACTTTCCACCCTATCATTCGTTATCCGAAGAATCCGACCTCGGCTTCTTCGGGCTTCTTTTCGCTGGTTTGATGACCGAAAGAACTTCATCGACATGGATCATAGTCCGCCGATTATCTTCCATTTGAACAAGCAACTGCCGTGACAATAGTTCTTGGTTCAAGACGCGTCCACGTCCATTTGAGGTAACGACGTCGGAACCGATCTTAGGAAGTTCCTTACGGTGCTCTTCATACGTGTCGTACTCATAACGCAAGCAGCATTTTAGCCGCCCGCATCTGCCTGAAATCTTGTTTGGATCGAGAGTAGCCTTCTGCAGCTTGGCCATCTTCATCGATACCGGTGGCATCTTAACCAAGTGTGTGTTGCAGCATACAGGTTTACCACAATCACCGTAGTCTGCTAGCAACTTCGCTTCGTCACGAACGCCGATCTGACGCATTTCCACGCGAGTCTGAAATTCATGAGCTAACCGCTTCACCAATTCACGAAAATCAACTCGACTCTCGGAAAGATAATAGATCACCATTCGCTCGCCGCCAAAAACACGTTCGACGTCGACAAGATCCATGGGTAAGTCGAGCTCGCGAATAACTTCGAAGCAACGATTTGCCTCGTCGACCGACTTGGCAGTAATATGCGCAAGTTCATTGTGGTCGTCTTCGCTCATTTCGCGTTGGATCGAACCGCCTGGATACGGATTGCCATCTGTTTCAGGTCTCCTACCTCCCAAGGCTTCGACCAGCTGATCAGTAACTCGATCGTCCGCCGTACAAAGCACTTCGCCTGTTTCCAGACCTCGCGGCGTTCGCGCGATCACTTGTGTCCCACGCGCATACTCCTGTCGTGACTGCATGACATGCAGCGTCTTCATTACTCCGCAACGGACAACGTATGCCGCCATAAATTGGCCTCGAACGTGAAAAGAAAATCGGCGGTTTGCAGTCTTTGATCTTCGCAGTTCTAAAAAACAATCGTGACTGGCCCCGATTGGCGTCCATGGGTTCTTTGCCCGAAACATCGGGCTTTTTGCCCCGAATGCCCGACTGGAACCTGCTGCGAGCCTAGTGCCATTTCCGCCAAGGCAGCAAACGTAGTCTAACGCTCGCTACTTGTCCGTCCTAGACGGCGTAGTCAGGGCAAACGCATTTTGTAATAGGAGGAAAACCATCCCCGCGGAAAAAGACAACGAATCTGGTTTCCTAGGACGTTGCAATGACAGGCGGCTCAGAACGGACTGACTTCCATAGTTTCCACAACACAAAAGACAGCAAGCCAACAAGCACCAATAATGCCCCGGCAAGCAAAGGACGTACCGCGAGCCAAGCAATCGCGATCGTCAGCAGCGAAAGAATCAAACCACTGGTGACCGCCACCAAAGCAACGAGCCCACCTGCAATGTCACCCAACAGTGGTACCCACCCAAAAACAGCCCGAATGGGACCCAAGACCAGACCGATCCCAGCACAACAGAAAACGCATCCGCCGATCCTAAGTGCGAATGCGAATAGGGTATTGGCAGTCCGTAATTTCCCGATGAACTCATTCAGCGTGAGCACTTCCGAATAGAGATCCTCAAGGGGTTCTCCATTCGAGGTGCGATACTCTGCGAAGGTCTCGCCCTGCAATGCAGCAAGCACACTTACGTCGCCATCGGGAACAAAATCAAAGCGAATCCTGAGGTCACCGAGCACGGGGTCCGAGGGTATGGGTTTCCGTTTTTGATTCCAAAAGAGTGTGTTGTCTTCAAACGCGCAATTGGACTCGAACTTCTCTTGAAGTATCTCCCTCAACAATACTTCTGTGACAGCTTCATCTTGCCAGCGGTCCATCTTTTCTTGCAACCGCCGGTTCAATTGGAACGCACCAAGCCGCGTCACCCCAGCGGACCATTTCTCTGAGCGAAAATCGAGCGTTGGATTTTCATGACTGACTGAATCGTGAAACTCCTCACTTGCAATACGCCCTTCCATCCACCGAAGATCGTAACTGTAGGTCGTATGCCCCTCGCGATTCGTCTCTTCATCCTCATTCCATTGGTACATCTCGACTCGCCGTCGCAGATGCACCGCATTCTTGCGAACACCGAAGACGGGGTCTTGCAATGCGTCCTCGGTTTGCGTCGTTCCAGTGAGATGAACTAACTTTCCCTTCAACCGAGGATCTGCTGGTTGCTGTGCAGGAAGCGAGGTCGCATCTCGGTTTGCCTCAGCCAAACCTCGGCTACGATGAATCGTGCGATACTCATTCCAAGACAGAAGCCCCACGGAAGCGGCAACTAAAACAAAGCCAATCCCGCAACCGAGGATGACACCTCCGATCCGCTTGCCTGGGCTCATCGCCAAAACCTCCGCTCAATCACTCGTTCTATACCAACAATCCTGACGGGGATCGCTGTTGATGTTGCATTTCCATGCGCCGACTCGACGGAGGACACAAACGGCTCCAACAAGGTCAGATTAGCGAATCATCGTCATTGATCTCAGGGCTCTCGCATCCGAAAAACAGCAAAAGTTCGATTCTCGATTGGCGCGATTGGGTAAACGATTTCTTGCATCGGAATTTCGCCTGGAGCAATATACGTTCTGTCCGCGAGGACATAATCGAAGCCGAACTCATTGCGCAATTCAGCGAGTTCTTTGTCAGTCCAGAACCGGATTCGCCCCCTGGCATCTCTCTTCGGCTCGAGGATTTGAATCCGAGTAAACCACTCAAGCACACTCGCGTTGTCTTGTGGTACATCTTTCCAACAAACAACTTCAGCACGGTTGGCATACCACTTGAATGACTGCTGATATCGCGGAGTTAGCCATAACGCGTCATTCGGCGTCTCCTTCCGGATCCAATCGCACACAGCCATCCAATCGCGATGTCGATTCGAATCTTCTTCCGGCCACTCGACCTTTCTCCGCTGCCCCATATTTTCAACCAACATCCGGTCCGCTGGTGGCAGCGTGTCGTCCCATCCATTCCATATGCGGCGCACTCCTATTCCGAGTACTACCACCATTGCCATGGACAGCGTCAAACGCCCGACCCAACTGGGTTGTGACTTCCCATTTCTAGCAACGTCGTCTCCCCAAACCCCAAGCATATGCCAAAGCATGGCTGTCGACGCCAGAGGTACCACAATGTCGGCCCACCGAAACCAGTAGAATCGCAGGATCTTGGATGCGACCAACGGATTGTAAAATGAACTCTCCGGGACAGACATCTGCATATCGACGAACAAACCAATACCAGCGATGCCTACGGCAAACCATGCAACGAGCAAGAGGCGCCCCAATACACTTCGTTTAGGATCTTCACCAATTTCATAACCGGAATCCTGCTTGGATTTTGCCTGACTTGGTTCGGATGATTGCGAAGATGAGCGGAACAGAAACCACATTACGTTGACAAGCAAAAAGGACCCGACCGTTATTGCCGCTGCCCAATGGCGCTCCGTATCAAAAGCCAAAGGGCATAGATGATGAGACAGTCGAAAATACACGTGGACTTGAGACGCAACGATGTTGCCGAATTGTTCACTTCCACCGATGCCGCCCAGAGCAGGCAGAATGCCAACAGCCGATATGAGCGCGGCAGTGAGCAAGTAAGGCAGTTGCGTAAGTAGCGCCGTCCAGGGATTTCTCCAAGATACGCAAACCCACACGAGAGCAACCGTAATACCGGCCCAGCCTCCAACCAGTGGGTGCCAAAGGACAGCCCAACCTAGCCATAACCAAGCCCCTGAGAATCGGCATTGCAGCATGCACGCGAGTGCACACAAGACACATGGATAGGCCAATGATTTCCCTTCGAATCCACCGACCGCCCACTCACCTGCCCAATGACCGTACTCGGTAGCGAGATACCAACTAGCCAAAGCGAACGGGCTAAGAAGTGGTGGGATGCGCGCCGCACTCTTAAACCGAAGCCATGCGTAACTCAAAAGACCCCAAGCCAGAATTCTCCCTAACCATGCGACGGCGGTCAGCGGCAAAAAAGTAGTGAACGCGCCGGCAAGATACGTAGACGCAAAATGCGAGTTGTTCGATTCGAGAAACAAGTCGCCAGGGGCGAAGGTGGCATCCAAGGCACTCTTCGCCTTCGGAAGGTAATGCGACTCGTTGATCCCCGGCACCGCCTCGCCAGCTAGAAGGACAATCACCGCAAGGTGCACGAACCATTGCAAGAACAGCAGCTTGGTTGAGGTATTCGCTGCCTTTGGATGCGTCATGCAATGAATCTCCAGGCCCATTCCGACCAGCGGACCTCTTTCTAAGGCGAAGACAGACGTGCCGCCCTTCGTTCAATAGGCCAGCAGCTACCAAGTCATCTCTTCACTGCGCAGGATCCCTATCGGCGGTTTACGAAAACTGTGCCAATTAATCGAGGGAAGCGTAGCATCGGAGCCTCATATTTGACAAAAAAACTGCAAAAAGTGCGGTCAATTGCTCTTGATTTCTTGACTCGCCCTTCGTTGCGCGTAGAGTGAAGGTAGTTTCTCAAAACTTTAGTTTGGCAGAAATTCTGCCATAAGGCTTTGCTGTTTGCCAAAGATTCGCTAGTCGAAAGATTTTCAATCGCTCCGATAGGAATCGGCTTGGGCCAATTACCAAAGGAAGGGTCCGATGTTAGTACTTTCCAGAAAAAAGAACGAAAGTATCGTCATCAATAACGATATCACCATTGTGGTGGTTGAGATCAGAGGTGACAAGGTTCGGTTAGGTGTGGAAGCACCACGTGAAGTGCCCGTACATCGTCGAGAAGTCTACGACGCCATCCAGCGTACCCAGCACTCTGACGACCCATCCGCGACTTCTCAAGAGTAACGCCGACTTACCCGTCTGCAGGGCTCTTCGAATCAGCCCGGTGTGGTCGGAGTAAGATATTGAAGAGCCTGTACCAAGTTCCCTGCCTCAGGGCTTTTGGTATGGGCTTTTTTTCTGCAATGGTTTCCTCCAATTGGTTTCCTGCAATTGCGACACGCGTACCTGCCGCCCAGCTCTGGGCCGCGAGTATTGACCCCGAAGCCGCATGAACCCGCCTCGGAGCAGAAGAGCACCTCGTACTGCAATTGCGAACCGCGTCCGCGGCGATTCCCCATTGTCGCCTGCGTTGGCAAGTTTCTTCAGCCTGCCGTCCGCGACACCAATTGTCAGGGCTTTTGCAGCCAGGGCTAATCATAGTTTCAATTTGCAAAGTTCATCCAAGAGCATTCCACCTTGCCCTTTCCGAGTTTCGCGACGAATGACGGGTAGTCGGCCAATCGGGGCGCCCATCGGGGCCTGAGGGGATACGCCTACCTTCAAACTCTGATTAGCCTTGCTTTTGCAGCAACGAGCCTTGACCAGAAATGTCGCGACAGATAAAAACTGTGCTTGCTAGATTTGATCTAACGGTCGAGCGAGAATTGGCCGAGATTAAAGCTGCGGCCCCTTCGTCTAGCGGTCTAGGACACCGCCCTTTCACGGCGGCAACACGGGTTCGAGTCCCGTAGGGGTCACTGAAGCCCTAGAGATAAGCTCTCTAGGGCTTTTTTCATGCGCTAAGTCCCGTCCACTCAACACATTCGACTTGGGCCCGTCCGCACCAATCAGGGCTAATTCCAAGTACGACTTGGATTCTTTGTTAACATCGGCGGTTTGCTCCCTGGGCCCGGCGCACTGGATACCAGTGCCGTTCCACTCTCAGCCTTGAAACAATTCAGGGCCGTTATCGCCGGAATAGGTGCCCCTTTGACCTCTCCCGCACTCGCAAGGAAGTTGAGATCACCCCCTCAGTCTTGGTCGTTGTGTAGCGAAATCCGCCTGCTTTTTGCTGTAAGAACGGTAAGTCGCTATCCCAACGCACTCGCGATTCGTAATACTGGCTGTAGTCCGGTGTTTTTCTGTTCGCATCGAACATCCATCGACAAGATGCAAATCGGATTCTCGCGTCGGATCGGTCTCTCGAATGACGCAAAACTGATCTTCACGGATTTAGGATCGACATTGATGTCGTCAAAGAAACGCACAGCTAGCTCCAAGTTGAAACAACTTTCAATTCCTTGGCTAGAAACACTTTTTTTTCAGGTGCTTAGAACCGCCACGAGTTGGGCGATTGGCCTCTCGGCCGCCGTCATTGCAAGCTGCGTGGTTAGCCCGCCCCAAGTTCAGGCTCAATTTCGAAACTCTAGAGTCTCGGCAGATCAGATTCCAATCGCGCCTCGGGCTCTTTTGCGTCGACTTGCCGAGGGCGAAACGGCGATTCAAGAGAACCGTTACGCCGATGCCATCGAGACCCTGACGGCACTATTCGACCCGGATTCCGAGTCCATTCCGCAAGATTTGCGAGGCCAGGACTTCTTTTTGCCTTTGCCAAACGCCCTAGCCGAGACACCTGAAGCGTCGCCTGATTTGTTCAATGACACGTTGAAAAGGAAAGCTCTTCAGATACTGTCTTCGCTTCCTGCCAAAGGCCGCTCCCTTTTGGAGATCAGCCTTGGCGTAACCGCTCAGCAGCAGCTAGACGCGGCGATTGAGTCTGGATCCGTAGCCGAAATTAGATCGGTCGCGAACCGTTTCCCCTTCACGAACGCCGGTTATGACAGCCAAGCCATTTTGGCTGAGCAGTTGATACTACAAGGCTCACCCTATGGCGCTGCCACGATTTATGCCGACCTGCTTCAACTGCCAGCAGCGCGTGAGCGATTCGGGGTTTCCCTGCTTAATTCGGCCGTGCGAGCCTATGTAACGGCAAAGTCGAATTTGGCCGCAACCGAACTATTGGAACAAGGGGCGGAGTGGTTTCCAGGGCAGTCACTAGACTTCCAAGGGCAGGCTAGAGATCTTGACGGAGACAACGACTGGAAATCCACCGTGTCGGCGTTGTCGGAATCGATCCGTGCACGGTCGTCAATCCCCGTGACTCGAGACTACCTGTTAGCCGGGGGAGTACCAGCTCGTAACGCGTTGGCCGAAACCAGTTTGCCGGTACCTTCTCCCAAATGGGTGACTCTAACCCACGGCAGCGTACCGGAAAAAACCGCACTTGAAACTCTCGCAAGTCAAGAGTTCGATAGCGGCCGTACACTCCTTCCCAAAGCCGAAGTCCGTGCGGCGGGTAATCTGATTTTAGTCAAATCGACTGACTCGCGGATCCTAGCCGTCGATCTTAAAACGGGACTCACGAAATGGGCCTGCTATCCAAGCGGCGCCCCGACGGACCTATATACACAGCGTTTCAGTTCAGCGGGAAATAACGTCACCACGTCGCTTTCGTTCAATGTCAAAAATCGGGTTTGGGGCAGCTCTGCATTTGCGCGGATAAGCTGCGACAAGGAACGACTCTATTACGTGACGGCGGACTCAGTCAATTCGTCGGGGAATCGAAGTGCATTTAACAGCAGCCGCTTCGGGATTCCCGCCAATCAACTTCACGCGGCCAGTTTCGAACGCGAGGGCAGCCTGGTTTGGACGGTGGGTACCCCAAGCAGCAACGGTACCAAAGTACTTACCCACAATGACTTGAACGGCTTCTACTTTCTCGGGCCACCGCTCGCCTACGAAAACAACCTTTACTGCATCACCGAATCTCGGGGTGAGATCAGGCTTGTCGTATTGGAAGCCGAAAGCGGACAGCTGCTCTGGAGTCAGCAGCTCTGTCAAACCTCCGGGATCACAGCTCAACTCGCCCGCAGAAGCCAAGCGTTGTCGCCAGCCATCTCCGATGGAATTCTCGTGTGCCCAACGGGTGCGAATTTACTCGTCGCTCTGGATCTAGACACACGTTCACTGCGATGGGCCTTCTCCTACCAACCGAAGCGTCAGGCCAACCGTCCCCTCGCGTTCAACGGAATGCAATTGTCGTCAAGCTACAACCCGACGGAGCCCAACTGGCAAGATTCGGGGCTTCAGTTGAGCCAAGGCACGGTGACGTTAACCCCCGTGGAGACCCCCGAATTTCATTTACGAGATCTTGCCACAGGCAAAGAACAGATTCGCATTGATCGCGGACGCTATCGTTATCTTGCCGGAACAAAAGACAATTTGGTCGTCTTGGTTAGCGAGAAGAACATCTTCTGTATTGATCGAGATACCAACAATGCAGCCTGGAACGTCGAATTGCCACAGCAGGCTAGGCTCGCTGGCCGCGCTCTCATGACAGCCACGAGCCTGATCGTACCGCTCCAACCCAACCGCCTCATGCAGATCTCGCTAGCCGATGGTGAAGTGATCGAAGAAGTCACGGTCGACGAACCTATTGGGAATTTGTTCAGTCACCGAGGCACTTTGATTTCAGCTACAGCGACTTCGGTCAGCGCGTATTACACTCAAGACGAACTACGGAGCGAAGTTCTAGAACGTCTCGCTAGCGACGAGGACGACGTCGAAGCTCTCAACTTGAAGGCACAACTGTCTTACGCGGCGGGTGAAGTCGAACAAGTGTTCGAGAGTTTGGGTGAGTCTCTCAAGATCAATCCTGAAAACATCGATACGCGTTCATTGATCGTGGAGATCATTTTGAATGGACTCGAAAGCGACTTCGACTTGTACCGTCCCAAGGCGAAAGAGTTTGAGTCACTTCTCATGAATCACCCGAGACGAGGTGACTATTTGAAGTGGATTGCTGTTGGTCACGTAAGAGCCGGCAATGTAATGCCAGCTTTCGACGCGTTGACAACGCTGATGCGAGATCGCATTACAGCCAGCCAAAGAATCCTTTCCAACTCATCGAGCTTGATTCGCCTTTCCAAACTTCATCAAGCTAACGTAGATGTGTGGATCGCCGCCAAATTTGCTTCGTTGTACGACGAAGCGACACCTGAGCAGCGAAAGTTAATGGACAACACCATCACCGAGACACTGTCAGGCCTTGAGAATCTAATTCTTTCCCAACAGCTACTCCGGCTGCGATACTTTATTTGGCACCCCACCGCCGAAAAGCCTATCATTAACCTAGCACTCGCCTATGGGCGGCGGGATATGCAGCTCGGCTTAGAAAAGACACTTCGTCCGCTCCTGCTTTCGGCGAATCCCGACACCGCGGAATTAGCGCTCCGTATGCTCAGCCAAGAGACGGTTGCCGACCAAAATCTGTTGGCTCCGCAAGGCGCATTGCTGGGACGTATGTATGGTCCCAGCGGACAATTCCAGCCTGAGAACTTGAATTCGCAGGATCGATTTGACCGCGATTCAAATTGGAATCGTGGCAACATGCTTTTTGCTGTCCGAAGCCAACGTTCTGCACTTGAGTTCGGCACTCCGATCCAGTTGCAGTCACGACGATTTTCACGTCCCGAAATTGCGGTTCGATTCCAAGGCAACGAGTTGATTATTGTCAATTCGAACGGGGAGCGTCTGACTTCTTTTCGACTCAATCAAGTGCAGCGCAGTGGCTTCGGCAACATTGGCGAGGCCGTTGAGAAAGCGAGAATTGTCGGGGGCCTTCTCCTTGTTGAAACAGCCTCTGAGATCGCAGCGTTCGATCTATATCGGGGCCTCCGCAATAGTCGTGATGCACTTCTTTGGAGGCGATCGGTCACTCGTCTGCGCAGATCGCCCAGCGATAGCTTCAGAGAAATCTCACAAGAACGCACAACGGCACTTGGCATTTCGATGCCCAGCTCCCGTCCAGTCTTTCCCGTCGGCCCCCTCACGCCTGCCGGCCTAATTCTCAACTATGGCACCGAAGTAGTCTGCATCGACCCTTACACAGGACGTCCGAATTGGACTCGAGAAGGTTACTTACAAGTTTCGCGAATCTTGGCTGACGGAACGGATATCGCCGTTGTGGACTCAGAACTTGGAATCAGTGAACGGCTAGACGCCCGAGACGGATCAGAAATTTTGGCCGACCGCCAAAACTTCAGAAACAACTTGCTTCCACTGCACTGCTACGGGCGCCTTGCACTGGATTATCGGCAAACCAAAGATCAGCTTCGTGCATCCGCAGATGGATCCGATATCTTTAACACCCGATTTCGAATATGGAATCCATTCACGAACGAGACGCTAGTCGAATACGATCAACTACCCAGTGGATCGAGAGCAGCGATATGTGAGGATCGCTTTTTCGTGCTCGCTATTCCAGGTCAGGGAATCGAGTACTTCGACCTCGAAAAAGAGAAGCAGTTCTCATTCGGCTCTAAAGATATCGAAGACTTAGAATCCATTGTTTTGCAACGGTTCGGTTCCCGTCTGCTCGTGGGATTAAAGACGCTCTATTCTAATTTCGAAAGAGACCAAATCACCGCTCGGAACAAAACTCGTTCGTACCTTCGACCAATACACGGCGAAGTCTATGCGCTGGACATTGAAACAGGTAATCCCTTGTGGCAAACCCCGGCAAAAATATGGGGGATGTTCTTTCCGGTTAGTCAGCCACGGAACTCTCCATTCGTGTCGCTTTTCCGCTTCAACTCAACGACTCAGGACCAAAGCTGCAATTTGGTACTGCTGGATCTAAGAGACGGAAAGATCGCGCACTCGGTGCCGCAATTACCAGTCGATCTCAATACTGGTTTCGCCATGATTCTTCGCCCGATCACTCAGAGCATTGAAGTCATGGTGGGCAACATGTCATTCACCTACCGGGCGACAGATCTCCCGAGAGCCCCACGCCCAATCGCAAACTACGGCGCGATTTTCATGCCAATTGAAAATCCATCACTCGAACTAGACGCTACCTTGCCGTCGTCAAGGTAGCGAGCCTAGAACGTTCGTTGACGTTCAACGATCCCGATCTTTAGAAATGGCCGTCCCACGGTCCAAACAGTCGTTCCGCATTCTCTGTCGTGAGTCGGGCGCATCGCTCTACGGTTGTGCCTCGAACCTCAGCTAAACATTTTAACGTTTCAGCCACTAGAGCGGGATGATTGGGGCGTTTCCCTCGAAACGGGTGCGGTGTTAAGTAGGGGCTGTCGGTTTCAACGAGCACCCGATCGTCTGGGATCTCTCGGGCAATATCTCGAATTTCCTGTGCATTCTTGAATGTCAGCATGCCTGCGAAGCTAATATAGAGTCCTAAATCCAAGCAGCCTTCTGCGACCTTCAGCGGCCCTGTAAATGAGTGCATCACACCGTTGAGCGTGAGCCCAGCCTGAGACGCTTCAGCTTGCAAAATCCCGAGTGTTTCCTCTGCGCATTCTCGAGTGTGAATCACCACGGGCAGCCCAGTCTCTTCACTCAAATGCAGATGCCGCTTGAAATAATCGACTTGCATTTCCCAAGGACAGTCATCCCAATAGCGGTCCAGCCCGGTCTCGCCTAGAGCTGCGACTTCAGGTTCCTTTGCAAGCTCAACAATCCGCTCCCAGTCATCGGTTCCCGCCTGGCAACAATTGTTCGGGTGGATCCCGACTGTTGCCCGTAGACCGCTGTGCTTGCGAGCCAGCTCGACACATCCTGGTGAATCCTGCGCGGTAGTTGCGACGACCAATGCTCCAGAAACATGAGCTTCCTTCGCCATCTCGATGAATGGCAGGAGTTCTTCGAAGTGTTTGTCCGTAAGATGCGAGTGAGTATCGATAATCATCGGTTTTGATTCTGATCGTTTATTCGTTTCGAAACTCGGCTAAGCATCAGAGATGCCCCCAAAAGATCTGGCAGCGCATTCTGAGGGATCTAGTCTCCAAACCTCATTCCGACGTATTCTTGGCAAAACTCGCTCCCTGTTCGAGCGGAGAAAACCCAAGTCGATGCAGCACTGCACTAGCGACCTCATCGTCCTCGAAACTAGCCGTTCTTGCGACATCAATCTGCTCAGCCTGAAACTGTCGCAGCGCTTCGGCGACTAAATAGACGAGTTGATCGCTACTGGAATCGGACTTAGCGAAATCAGGCCAGACCCATACTTTGAGCAAGTAATCCGAAAGCAACTCGGGCTCGATCTGCCAGAACAATGCATCCAGGTTAAGCGGTTCCCCCAGCTTATCCCCCAGCCGAAACATACTTGCGTCGGTGTGCCCCAACAAGCAAGAGCGCCACCAAGGAAGTACTGGCTCATCCTGCTCTCGCAATACTCGCGACGCACGTCGAATCTGAATTTGCGCTCGATCGACCGGGGCTTGGAAAAAAGCCAACTGCAGTTCCCAAAGCGTTAACATGCGATCAACGGAATATCCCCCGTGTTGAAGCCATCCACAGAGCCGCGTCTCCTGCGGAGTGACCCCAGCTAGTCCGTCAGCCGGTGCAATCCCCAAGAAGCCATTGTTGGGCAATGGCGGACGAACCGTCCAAGATTTGGCCGACGCGGTTCGCTTCTGGCATTCTCTTAATAGCGAATCCGCCGCCTGTGGAGCCATCTCCACGTCACGAGCACAAAGAGCCAGGATTGAAACATCGCGTTCGTCCGTATCCTCCTCGTTCTCATTCGCAAAAAAACCAAATTCGAGAAACGCGATCGGTATACCGTCAACTTCACATATCAGAAAATGATCTGCTTGAAATAGCGGCTTCGAGAGCTCGAACGTTTCGAGCCGATTTGGGGTCATTGGTGCAAGGCCATCAACTCCTTCCGCTTGGAAGTGCTCATTCCAGATGTCGCAGATAGCTTGCAAGTCAGTATTTATGAAGCTTCGAACCAGCACTTCTTTATCCGCAGTTCGCGTCGTGGTCGCCTGCCACCCAGCACATTCAACAGGGCGTCATCATCATGCCCAAGATTCACATTAAGTGCAGCAAGGACAATCGATTTTTCCTCCGCTTGTCAGCGAGCTCCCGAAATCCGATTTCGGCGGAAATGGCAACCGAATCTGCTCGGGTATCATCCAGGAAGCCCGATGAACAATGTACAAGTTTTCGAAGGACGACATAAGACAGCCAATTGGTTTGCAGATTTTCAATTCGGGCAGAAAACCAATTCAAACAGACGATCCAATTCGAAAGTGTCCAACCTCATGCTATTGCGAATCGTAGACTGGATGATCGCAAGATCGGTACTCAAACCGAGACGACAACCTACAATGAAGTCAATTAATAGAATTCAAACAAGCGTTGGTTGGCCAGACGATCGCTGCTGTCGAATGACGGGAGAGGAAAGTCCGGGCTTCGCAGAGCAGGGCGGTCGGTAACGCCGACCCGTCGAAAGACGCGGGCCAGTGCCACAGAAAGGATACCGCCGAACGGCCGATCTGCTTGGAAGTTCCGCCGGGACTCTCAAGCGGATTGGCGCGTGGTAAGGGTGAAAGGGTGAGGTAAGAGCTCACCAGCGGACAAGGCGACTTGACCGGCTAGGTAAACCCCGTCCGAAGCAAGATCAAACAGAGGGAAAGTGTTGGCAGTGCCAACCTACGATATCGCTCGTATCGTCGACCTTCGGGTAGATCGCTCGAGCCGTTCAGCAATGGACGGTCTAGATAAATGATCGTTACGGCGGTACGGGTGCCAAGCGTATCTGGGCTGTCGACAGAACCCGGCTTATCGGCTGGCCAACGCTATTTCTGTTGATCGATCACCCCTCTGAACTGTGCTATCCACATACTTGCAACTTGCGACCTAACCGTCCATGTGGATAAAGCCATTCTACCCTTGTGCTACAAAGGCTTGACCAAAACTAGTTGTAGCTCAGCCAGATGCCAATGATCACGATCGCTACCACAAGTCCGAAACCGACAAGCACTTTGGATTTCAAATCATTTGCGTTCGCCGTCGCGCGTTGCCACCGTCGGTACTTGCGTTTGAGGACGAAGGGAACAAGCAGCAAGAGTGGTAGAAAAACGACCGGGTACTTTGTCACAAAGTCCAGAATCCATTCTTTCATCAACTGACCTCCATCTGAATCACGTTTGGTATTTGTGGTTAGAGAGTCTAGCCTAACCAAAATCGTGCAGAAGCCGTAGAGCTGCATCGCGGAATGGTGCTTAGCCATCACCGGAGATCGTAGCGACCGAATCGTAGATGCCCTTTTCGATTGAATCGGAGATCCATTCTACGTGCCCATCCCCGTAAACGAAGGAACCACCGGAGGCATGCAAACTGCCAAAGGCGCCGTTCTGTCGATCTTTAGCAATCCCGATCCCAGGAGTTGTGTTCAGAGCATTTCGTGTCGTTCTCAGGGAGTCCGCATGCGATATCGCATAGGTCCAAATATTGGAGGATTCCCACGTATCCGCATTCCGGACTTCGCCTGCGAAAAAGGTGTTGGACAGGCCGTCCCGAATTTGCCCCAACTTGCGAGGGAGTTTGTAGATGAAGGCACCGGTATTGCGATATTTAACTTCGATCTCGGAAGAATCCGCGCCGAGAGTCCCAGTACAGAATGCGTAGCTGCCTGTTGCAGACACAAGCGGAAAGTAAACGCTGCTTGACATGTCGGAGGGGTCACTTGGACATCGAAAGAGAGCAACATTCGTCATAACCCCTTTCCGCTTCGCTTCACTTTGTTGATACCAACGGATGTCGTCTACGTTGCGATTCCACAATCCACCATTCATGACATCGATCTGTTCAAACAACGGAGCTTGTTCGACATATGGAAGGATGTCGATGAAAGCGCTAGCTCCTGACTTCGATTCGACACCGGCCGGCTTTTGACAAATCTGTCCGACAGCCATTTGTCCCCAGTCATCACACCCCCATCGACCCGCGGGTAACTTCTTGTGGCCGCTTTCGAAATTGTGGAGACCGAGTCCAATCTGTCTCAAACGATTTTGACAACTCATCCTGCGAGACGCTTCTCGGGCAGATTGGACGGCAGGCAGAAGAAGCGCAGTCAGTAGCCCGATGATCGCGATTACGACTAACAGCTCCACCACAGTAAAGCCACTTTTCTGCCGAGCCGACAAGTGAGCCGACATGCGAGCCGGGTCATAGATTCGAAGCATCATTCCTACACCTTTCGTCTGAATTCCATCTTGTTTCGCATTTGCAAATTCAACAAGTGAAATTCCATACCGATCGCAGCCTCAACTAGAAGCCGTCATTACGGTCTCTTTTTGCCTTCGCGAACGTGAGATACCCAACAAACGAATTGGCGGTCTTTTTGTACTCGCCAATGCGTTCACGCTCGCTAGCGCTCCAACGTCCCAAGCTGTGACAGTAGGGATCTACGTCAACCCTGACGCACTTGTTGGCAGACTTGCGAACTCTGAGCAACTTTTTTCAGATTTTTCCAACAGTCTGCAATTTTCGATCGGCCAAGCGACATCTGCGATTAGATCAAACCTGAACGAAGGCGACTCTTCTCGAGTGAAACATCATGAAAACGGCCCTCACGACAGCACTTCTTATTTGTTTTCCAATCTCGCACAGCTCAATTGCTTTGGCTGAGATCACCCTATCCTCTACTGATGAATTTGAAACCGGTGTGGAAGGTTGGACGAAAGGTGCCAGCGCTTCGTTGCCGCCAGAATGGCTTGGAACGCCGGGTTGGAATGGCGAAAACGGCTACCTTCGTTCGCAGTCAGACGGGAGCGGCAATAGCGGGCGACAACTGCTCTGGACAGAAGACTCTGATTGGATCGGCAACTACCTTTCGCCATCCAATGGTCCTGCCGTTGGTGGAATTGAATACTGGGCTGACAATCGAAGCGGCACTCAGACGGACCTACAGCTTCGCTTAGCGTTTGATGGAGCAGGAGGCTGGTTTGTCTCTGAACCCATTCTGCTCCGCGATTCCGATCCAAATGCAAACGAATGGACAAAGCACCGTTTTGACTTCGCGTCCAGCAATTTTGAATGGATCGGGGCGAGTGGCGGTACCGGCGTTTTCACCGACACGCTCTCAAGCGTCACTCGCCTCGAGCTTTTACACAGCCCTGGCTTACCTGAGTTTCGATCTCGCGGCGACTTGCTTCGTGGACCTGCAGTAGCATCCGATCTCCGTCTTGATGGATTTCGAGCTTTTGCAGCAGTGCCAGAACCATCCACCTTCGGTCTCGGCACCCTTGGATTGATTGGATATTGTGTAAGGAGGCGATCACGCGGCTAAGGCACGGCATTAATAGGAAGGTGACTAAGACATCTCGCGTGCTCTAGAACACTCCCAAAGTAAACGTTGTTGGTTCCCAGCTTCGCTGTCTGAAATGGAGTTGTCCGATGAAGCGGCGTCTTGGACTAGAATTCACCATATCGGGTTCGTGTTAGTAGTTAATCAAAAGGTCGGGTCCTATTGAATGCCGAAGAGTTCAGCCAGCGATACGTGGAAGCGTATCCAAAATTGAACGTGATTGCTGCGGCAATCCTCGGCAGTCAGTCAGATGCGGCTGACATTGTTCAGCAAGCTGCCGTCATTGCCATCAAAAAGCTGGATTCGTACGAAGCGGGCACGGATTTTACGAAATGGCTCGCCCAAATCGTCAGGTTCGTCGCAGCTAATGAACGTCGAAAACGAGGGCGACATCGTGAGGTCCAATGGGAAGAAGCGGAATCGCTTGCGGGTGAGTCAGACAGCCACTCGTCAGAGCTGACTTTTTCGGAAGTCCGGCGACGATTCGAAGGTATCGATGAAGAATTCGATGCGTCCGTTGCAAATGGGCTCCGTTGCCTACCCGATGAAACTCGTACGTGCCTGCTGCTAAAAGTCGTTTCTGGGATGACCTATGATGAAATCTCTTCACTCCTAGATATTCCCACGGGAACTGTTGCAAGTCACATCCACCGCGGCCGAAAATCACTTGCCGCGTTTTTGTGTGAGTCCGACGAATTGAAAGGAGGGCTATTATGAATTCAGACCCTTCCAACAATTCTCCAGAACGCCCTTCTCCAGAAAACCTTCTGAACGCCGACATCGAACATAGCTTGCGCCAGCAGTTCCCCTCAACTCGTCCATCTAGCGAGCAGCTTGCTGGACTGCAAGATGCGTTCGATTCGCTTCGTGGCTCTTCAGCCAACACGGCTAAGGTGCCTCCTCAAGAATCGGCAACGTTGGTTCCGCGCACGAAAATTTTGGCTTCGCTTGCGGTCGCGGCGTGCCTAGTCATCGCGGTTGCGATTTGGAGCCCAAAGCAGTGGTGGTCGTTTGATACCTCACCCGCTTTCGAGGCTGTGCCCCTGGCGTCACTCTATGACGATGCGGTTCAGCGTGGATTCACACCGTATTACGATTGCAGCGACGACGCTCGATTCTTAGCCACCATGCGACATCGTCATAACGTCGATCTCCAGATCAATACCGAGAGCGATTCGACGACGAAAGAAGTCGTCAAGATGTTGGGGGTTTCCTACAGTGGTGGGCTCAGCCGCAAGTCCACTGTCGTGCTGTTTGTTGTCGATGAAGTCCCGGTAATGGTATTCGTCGACAATGATGACGTGCGCGTTCCGCCAACTGCGTTCGACAAATCGCCAAACCCCGATTTGAACACCTACGAAACTCGACGCGACGGACTCGTATTCGTTGAAGTGTCTCCATTTGGCAAACCACTAGCGACATCCAAAATCCAGAACGTCGGCGACTAAATGAATGCCGCGGCAGGTTGGAACACCACAGTGAATCACTCCCCAAATTTCCAAGACGCGCGAGTCTCCTTGTTAAGTTCCGTATCGGACATTGACAGCCGTAAGACTTCGATCGGTATGGAGTGTTGGTGCAAGACGGTGTCATGAAATTCGCGGTTGGTCATCTGCCCGGACTGGACCATTTCTTCGTGCATCTTTCGTAGCTGAAGTCCGCCCAACATGTAGGCGGCTTGGTACAAAGGACTGTACCCACCCATGATCGATCTCCTAACCTCAGCAGCTGCAGCTGACTGCTCGTGGCCAACCCGAGTCACCAGGTATTCAACGCACTCCTCCGGCGTCATTGTCCCGAGATGGTAGCTGAGTGAGAAAATGATTCTCGCGCAGCGGTGCTTGCGCCAAAAGAGCATCCCCACTCGATCTTCTGGACCTTGCGCGAAATCAAGATCCCACAAGAGCATTTCCCAATACAATGCCCAGCCTTCCATCCAGAAGGGAGTGCGAAACAAGCTGCGATAAGGCTTATGGCGAGGCAACATGTAGTACTGAAGGTGGTGCCCCGGAATTAGTTCATGGTGTACCGTTGCACGCGAGAAGTGTTCATTGTTGCTACGCATGCTCATCAGCTTCTCGTCATGCGTCATCGTGTTTGTAGGAAAAGAAACGATGATCGTATCTCCGCCAAGAAAATACGGATTCACCCGCTGCCGTTCCGGACTCATCATCGTCATCCGCCAACCGTTCGCGGCCATTGGCGGAATCGTCAATAGGTCACGTGACTCCAAAAACCGTATTGCTTCCCAAGCCAGATCTTTGATCATCTGAGTCTGTTGGCCAGGTTCTACATGCTTCTCTTTGACATGCTTCATAGCTGCTCGCCAGTCATCGCCAAATCCGAGTTCCGCAGACGCCTTGGCCATCTCCGCCTCGCACCAAGCCATTTCGCGATTCGCTATCGCGACCAATTCCTCAGGTGAGTGTGCAATCCACTCATGCTTCAACTCGAGAGCTAATCCATCAGCGCCGATCGGCAAGCCAATGATGGTCTCCTCATCCGACTCAGGCACACCAACAACAACGTTTCGAATCTGCCCCTCGTGTTGTGCCATCGCCTTCGAAAGACGCTCCATTGGCTTTTCCATCCACCATGAATAGAGCGGATCGTAACCTCGATAAAAACGATCCGCTTCACTCACACTTCGGGACAGGCGTTTCAGAATGCCCGCCGCCCTGAGCCCATCCAACTTTTGCTGTGTCCGCGCGGCATCCTTGGCCGGCCCCGAGTCTGAATCGTTGGACTCAGTCGAAGGCTCTTCCAAAACGAGCGAAGCCGCGACTAATTCGACCTCCTCCGCAACCGCATTCATTCGCTCAGCGAGCTTTCTGGGGCTCACAGCCTCTACATTCTCCCGATCCACGCAGAAGGCAACTAATTTCTCGGCGTAGGGAATCAACTGCAGTGCATCGAGATCCCTTGATCGTTCGAGCTGTTGGTAATCGATTTGGTACTCGAGCTCACTCCGGAACAACAGATAGTCGATTTTCTCGACACGTCCTAACGTCTCGAAATCCTTTTCCTGAAGTCGATCCAACCAGCGTTCGGCAGTCTCGATTCGGCGACTGAATCCGACCTCGTCGAGCGGAATACGAAAGCGATGATCCATCGTCCGTTGGTCGGCAGAATAACGAGTAATCCAATCTGCAACACGCTCGTCTTCTTGTCCCGATTGAGCCGATACGCAGTTACTGCAAGCCAAGATCGCCAATGCCACCGTGATCAAAGCGATCGGCGAAGGGAGGCCGAATCTGCCTAGTAGCACCTTCGAATTTCTATCCGAGACAGCCTCGGCGGCAAAAAGCCATTCGGTAAGCCGACAAGCCAAAGAGACGCCATTGGTAATGGCATTTTTTTGAACGGCTTGCGGGGGTTGAGCGAGTTTATTCCCGGAGTAGCGAAGCTGAGCGTCATTCAATTGAATCATAGGAATTCCCAAGTCCTGGGCAGTGGTATTCTCTTCACAGTCCTTTCCGCAATCTGGTCGAGCCGATCATTGCGAGCCCTGCGGTTACATTCTAGTCTCCCATCGTCGCAAATTTGGCTCGCAACAGTTTCGGTACCAACGACTTTCCCGGCTAGCCCGGAGCCATACGAGGCATTCCCAAACGGGAAACTTCATCTTTTTTTCGCCAGTCGCACGCCGCAGCCCAAAAATCCCAACGAAAATGATTCATTACTAAGGTTCACGGCGACGTGTTTTCAACCAGATAGACTTCCGGTGAAATGCCACGCCAAGATCGCTCAACTCCATATCGTGACGCACTCCTGTGGGAAGTTTCAAAGTGAAGATCCAAGTATTGCTGGTTGCTAGTCTCTTGATGTTGATCACCACATCGACATCGGCGCATGAGGGACATAGCCACGACGACACGACTACCGATAACGCAACCAACACAGCGACGGGCTACGTCTTCGAGGATAAGAACGGAGATCAAATCCGAAACGAGGGTGAACCTGGTATCCCTGGCGTCCATGTCAGCAATGGCAAAGAAATTGCGACCACTGATGCAAATGGGAAGTACAGCCTGCCCGTTAGCAACGATGCAATTGTGTTTGTGATCAAACCACGGAACTACTCAACGCCGCTCAATCGTAACAATCTGCCGCAGTTCTATTACATTCACAAACCGAATGGGTCTCCAGCGGACTTCCGTTTCCCCGGAGTCAAGCCAACTGGACCGCTGCCGGAGAGCGTGGACTTTGCTCTCACTCCAAGTATTGAACCAGATCAGTTTAAGGCCATCCTCTTCGGTGATCCGCAGCCGCGAGACATTAAGGAAGTCGAGTACATCACTCACGATGTCATTGAACAAATCATTGCCTCCGAAGCGCACAACGCGTCCTTTGGCGTCACGCTGGGTGATATCGTCTTCGATGACCTGTCCATCATGAAGCCCCTGAACCAGGCCATCGCGCTGATCGACATTCCGTGGTACAACGTCATCGGGAACCATGACCTCAACACAGATGCCGAAGTCGACTCGCTCAGCGACGAAACCTTCGAACGTCATTATGGCCCTAGTTATTACTCGTTTGACTACGGTTCCGCCCACTTCTTGGTGCTGGACGATGTTGTTTGGGAACATCCTAAAGGTGAACGCGGCCATTACCACGCAGGGCTAGGCGATCGACAAATCGAGTTCATCAAGAATGACTTGAAGCTTATCCCCAAGAATCAGCTTGTCGTGTTGATGATGCACATTCCGCTCAGCCAGGTCGAAGATCGACAGGACCTGTATCGGCTGATCGAACAGCGTCCCGCAACTGTTTCGATTTCCGCGCACACGCATTACATGGAGCATCGTTTCATTGGCAAGGAAGACGGCTGGATGGGTCCGGAGAAACACCACCACATCGTCAACGTGACGGTTTGTGGAAGCTGGTGGCGTGGCGGACCAGACGAGCGTGGAATTCCTCACGCAACGATGAGTGACGGCGGCCCGAATGGTTACTCCATTATGAAGTTTGATGGGAACAACTATTCATTGGATCTCATTCCCGCAGGACGTCCATCCTCCTATCAGATGCAGATTTACGCTCCGGAGGCCGTCTCTCGACTCGAGCTGGCCCAAACTGTTGTGCTCTCTAATGTGTTTGCAGCTTCCGAGAAGTGGAGTTGTGAAATGCGAATCGGCGACCGCGACTGGAAGCCGATGGAGCAGATCACCACACTCGACCCTGGATTTCTCCAGGCGAAAGCAAGAGAAACGGCTCTCGCAGATAAGCCGTGGTCAGATCTTCCTGGACCACACGCCACCCCGCACATTTATCGTGCTATGCTTCCGCCTAGCCTTCCACCTGGGACGCACAAGATCGAAATCCGAGCCCAGCCACCAACCGGAGCCCCTGTGGTCGACCATCGCATTTTCCGAGTCGAGTAGAAGCACGCCGTCGCTCTCAACCAAGAAGCCCCAATATCAAGGGGCTTCTTTCTTTTTCACACCGGCAAAACTGGTGAATGGACTTGCAAGGCGTTCCCCGCAGGTGGATCGACAACGACATATGCGTCGACGACAATCAAGCGAATGAGTTCCGCGCACAACAACAACAACAACAACACAAACGGCCCCAAGACGTCACTCGCCCATCAAGGCGATCGCGACCTAGGTGAAGCGATCGCAACGGCAAAACGACTTCGAGATCAGCTTGTGGACAGCGGCCGACGAATTGTTTTTGCGGAAAGTTGCACTGCCGGCGGAATTTCTGCCACGTTGGCTAGGCTGCCAGGAATCTCAAGCAGCTTGTGCGGCGGCTTTGTCGTCTACCGCAACTCGAGTAAAGAAGGCTGGCTCAATGTTCCACGAGCATTGCTAAATGATGCGAAGCAAGGTCCGGTCAGCATGGCTGCCTCGCAAGCCTTGGCCAAAAGTGCTTTGGATCGGACTCCGGAAGCCGACTGTGCTCTGGCAATCACCGGTGATTTCGGACCTGGTGCACCAGCAAAAACAGATGGTCACATCTTCTTGTTTTGGGTCGACCGGCAGGATCAGACAGAAGAGCAGATGATCCGGCTTTCAAATCCAGCCCCGACCTCCGATGAGGATATTGCGGCACGCAGCCGCCGACTCGAAGAAGCGATCTGCCACGCTCTCGAATTCGCAACAGCCCAAGCTGCAATTCCCTAGCGCCGACCGACCAAGCTTGTGAATAATTCAATTACCAAGAACCAGATCATGCCCCACCGAATACGCCACTTCGTCTCACTGACAACCTGCCTTCAGTTGTTCGCTATCTGCCTCGCCCCGGTTTGCACAATGCAGGGGTTAAAGGCACAGGAGCAGTCCAGCATAAAGGATCCGCAGGAAGCGTCGGACAAAGTCGCCTTCTTCGAGCGTTTTTCTGACTGGCCCATCGATCTGCGTATCAAGGGCAGGTTGATCGTTGCGTCAAGTTTGGAAGACACCTCGACGATTTGGGAGCTTCTCAGTAACAGCAGTAAGGACGGGAAGGCATTGTTACTTTGCCGTCACCATGAGTCCAAAGAACTGCTAGCGGAATACCAGAACTACTTCGCAGAGGCCGAGTTGTTAGGCAGTCTTCTGGACCGAGATGCCATTGAGTCCGCGGAGGTCATCGCTTGGCATACTTCGAAGAATTTCCGTCCCCAACATCAATACTTGGACCGCCACGCGGCGGTATTCGAACAGGTCTTATCCCAGGGCAAGACAATCATCGTAGTTGGCGGTGCAGCAGCTTGGTGCTCAGAAAAATTTATCTCCAATGAGAAACCTCACCCTGAGATCGAGTCGGGCATAGGATTGATCCCCGACTCGATCTTAGAGACAGAATTCACCGACTCCGATCTCCCGCGCGTCCTAAGTGCGCTTGCGTCCCATCCCGGCAAGGTCGGTATTGGTATCGATCCCAACACGGCCCTGCTTCTGAGTGGCCGCAAAATGATCGTCTCCGGATCAGGTGGAGCGACTTTGCTGTTGGCCAGTGACGGCCGAGCTCCCTACAAGCGCGAACGGATCATTCCTCGCACGGGCGAACGTTCTCAGCGTCCGACGGAATTCCTCGCCGACTTGACCCAATGGCGACGGGAAGCAATCGATCGTACGCTGGAAACGTTCCCACCAGCAGAACGTGAAAAACCTTGCGTCCCGAACGGAACACTATTCATCGTCGGGGGCGGCGGAATGCCGGAAGGCCTGCTAGCCCAATTCGTCGAAGCCGCCGGTGGTGACGAAGCACGCCTTGTGTACGTACCATGCTCTGAGCGAGACGAAGTGGGGGACCGTCATTCGATTGTCTCCGCTTGGGAGAGGATGGGCGTTGCCTCCGCGACTTACATCCACACGAAAGATCGAACCAAGGCGAACGAAGACGAGTCCTTTTTTGCCCCGTTGAAAGAAGCGACTGGGATTTGGTTTGGAGGTGGACGCCAGTGGAACTTCTCAGACTCCTACTACGGCACTCAGACTCATAGGCTAATGAAAGAAGTACTCAACCGAGGCGGCGTCATCGGCGGCTCCTCGGCGGGAGCTTCGATTCAAGCCAGTTACCTTTGCCGGGCGACACCAATCGAGAACTTCTTGCCCATGGCCCCAGGCTACGAACGAGGCGGTCTCGGCTTCATCGCTGGAGTTGCCATCGACCAGCACTTCAGCCAGCGCGGTCGCCAGAAAGACATGACATCCTTGGTCAATCGATATCCACAACTCCTCGGAATTGGAATTGATGAAGCGACTGCCATCATCGTCCGCGGATCGGAAGCGACGGTGACCGGGCGTGGCCAGGTCTTCTTCTACGACCGATCGAAAGACATTTTTCCAGACAAACCTGACTACGAAGCCTACCCTGCCGGCTCTGTCTATGACCTCGATCGTCGGGAGCTCATTTCCCAGCCAGACTAACCGCCCGCCAAGTGCTCGATCGAAACAGACGGAGTCATGCCTGATTGCGATCTTCTATCCGCGTGCAATTCCCTGGGCCCGCCATTGATGAAATAGGCAGTTGTCGGCACAATATTCGACTTCGATCCCGTGCGTTCGCTCTGCGAATACCGCCAACGGCGCCAGCCGCCACGCCGCATAGGGTCTGAGCCAACTCATAGGCGGTCGATCAGACGAAGATGACGGCCGCGAATCCGAATTGCATACGAATTTGGCTCCGCACCCTTAATGCACGCCGCCAGACAATCATAATTTGTCCCAGCAGCCCTTCAGGTTGACGCAGACGCAGCGCAGTATCCCTGAAGGCAGTTGCGCAATGGACGATAAGCTCGCTTATTCCGGCATCACTTTCGATGACGTTCTTCTCGAACCTCGCTACAGCGAGTTCATGCCCGCCGACGTCGACGTCTCGACGCAACTGACAAAGAAAATCCGTCTCAAAACGCCAATGCTATCAAGCCCTATGGACACGGTGACGGAGTCCGAAATGGCAATTGCATTGGCCAAAGTCGGCGGACTGGGAGTCATCCACAAGAACTTGGGTATCGAACTCCAGGCGGAAGAGGTCACCAAAGTCAAAAGAAGTGCCAATGGGATTATTGTCGACCCGGTGACGCTGCGTCCCGATGAGCCTGTTGTGGCCGCCAGGGATCTGATGGATCAGCAAAATGTGTCGGGGGTCCCTATCGAAGATGAGAACGGCCGGTTAGCTGGCATTATCACCCGCCGAGACCTTCGGTTTCTCGAGTCAGGCGAAACTCCAATCAAAAACGTGATGACCAAAGAAAATTTGGTCACTGCGCAAGGAAATGTAACGCTTGAGGAAGCTGAGAAGATTTTAACGGATAAAAAGGTGGAGAAGCTTTTGCTGGTTGACGATGACTTTAGACTGACGGGCCTCATTACGATCAAAGACATCGACATGATCAAGCGGTACCCCAATGCCTGCAAAGACGCAGGAGGACGCCTACGCGTCGGGGCCGCAGTTGGAGTCTTTGATTACGAGCGTGCCGAGCAGCTGATTCAGCGAGGAGTAGACATCCTCACCGTCGATTCGGCTCACGGGCATTCTTCAAACGTGATTGATACCGTCAAAGAACTGAAGCGTCAGTGGGACATCGAAGTCATCGCCGGAAACGTGGCGACCTACGAAGGAACACGCGACCTTGTTGATGCAGGAACCGATGCGGTCAAAGTTGGGATTGGTCCTGGCTCCATCTGCACGACCCGAGTCATTTCGGGAGTCGGCGTTCCTCAGATTACAGCAGTTTACAACGCCACCAAAGCTGCGCAGGCAGCTGGCGTACCCATCATTGCTGACGGTGGAATTCGCTTCAGCGGTGATATAACGAAAGCAATCGCGGCTGGAGCGAGCGCGGTCATGATCGGCGGTTTATTCGCCGGGCTGGCTGAGAGCCCCGGTCGAACCATCCTCTACCAAGGACGGACCTTTAAGGTTTACCGAGGTATGGGCTCCATCGGTGCGATGGTGAAGGGTTCGAGCGAACGCTACCGACAATCGGGCCAAGACAACTTGGTCAAACTGGTTCCAGAGGGTGTCGAGGGTAGAGTTCCATTCAAGGGCGCACTGGCCGACTTTGTTTATCAACTAGTCGGCGGCTTGCGAGCAGGAATGGGGTACTGCGGCACGAAAACGATCGACGAGCTTCGTAGGGATGCGAAGTTCATCAAGATTTCAGCAGCAACTGTCAGAGAGAATCATCCACATGACATTGCCATCACGCAGGAAGCACCTAACTACAGCCCGGAATATGGTTCCGGGGAAAGTAGCTAGCGACGTCACCAATCGCAACCATTTACTACGGCATATCGTAGAGGGACTCGCACGGCCAGTAGAGTCGTGGCGCCCGCGGTTGACAGATCTTTGGAAACCGGTCATTGCCTTCGCCGCAGTGGCAGGACTAAGTCAAAGTCTTCCTGCACAAGATTGGCAACCCACGCGTATTCCAAGTGGAAACGTAGCACACATCTCGACGGCTGCCACGTCCCGGGGCCAAAGTGCAAACGAGTGGACCCCAAACCGTCCGGCTCAATCGAACTCTCCGCGTACGACATCAAGATCGTCAATCGAACAGCGCAGTCGCGTCACCACGAACGAGCAATCCACGACTGCACTTCGTTGGAAGAAGCCCGAGCAATTTAGCTCAGCCACGTCGATTCAAGACAACGCCACAGCGACCGCCGACAACGCCACAGCGACCGCGGACAACGCCACAGCGACCGCGGACAACGCCACAGCGACCGCCGACAACACCGCAGCTAGCGCCGGTTGGGCCCCCCAACGCCACCTCGAATCTCAGGCTCAATCGGCAAGCCGATCCACGGCCCCCCAAGCCCCTTTAAATGGTGTTCGCTTCGCTTCCCAAGTTGAAACAGCGGCTGCTCAATCCGTCCTGCAGCCTAGCCATGAAACGGCCCGCCGTCGTTTCACAGCTCAAGATGCTTTCGGCGGCAATCCGCTTCGTGGTGCTCAACCGTCTCATCATGAACTTCAGGGGGCAAGCAACGCTCGCACCAACGCGGATTCTCAGGTCCGTCTCGCCAACTACCAGCAAGCTGGCGACGTTTTCGGGGACAATTTCGGGACCGCTCCAGTCGCTCCCAATCTGAACGGTGGGCTGCCGCAGACTCCAAATACAGCACCCCTGCAGTTCACCCAACCTCAAGGAGGCGACTCCACCATGCCTGCGTTACCGCAAGCGGGTGGAGCTTTCAGCGATAATCCTGCGAACGCCCTGGAAATACTGCCGCAGCAAGGCGACCCTCTGAGCAGTAGCGAGCCACCACCAGCACCCGGCGCCGGCTCAAACTCGGCTCCTGCAATACCCTCGGAAACGCAAAACGCTCGTCCGAATGAGCGTCCTAATCCATTCGATGACTCGAATCAGTCGATGGGCGAATCCAGTCGATTTGGTGAAGCTGAAGTCGTGCCGAGCCCTGATCCAGACGAAGATGAACAAGAAGATTTCCTAAAACGTGATGATGCCAGTTCGATTAACTGCAATGAGGCGCGTAACCGTATTCGCCCTCGCCCTCTCCGTGAGCTTTCGCTAGACGTGTCGCCAGCTTTTGGCGAAGGTCTGCGTGCAGTTCGAGGCAATACAGACGATCAGCGTCTCGAGTTCGCGGCGAACGCGAGAGTTCGCGACTGGTATGACTATCGAAATAACTTTCTCACCACCGGACGACTCGTCGACTTGCGAGACGACCGCATCGTACTCGAGGCGAACGGTGTCGAACGCAAAATCCGACTCCAGAACCTAAGCGATGTGGATTTGGCCTACGTCGGTGAAGCGTGGAACATCCCGCTGAACTGCGGCTCAGGCAACGACACTTTCGAAGGCAGGAACTTTGTTGCGAGTACGGTTCAGTGGAAAGCTCCGGGGCATTGTCACAAGCCTCTCTACTTTGAACAAACACAACTAGAACGCTACGGTCACGAAGCGGGCCCAATTGTTCAACCGCTGATCAGCACAGCTCACTTCTTCGCCAACATTGCAGTGTTGCCATACAAGATGGGCATCCACCCACCGAATGAGTGCCAGTACTCGCTTGGCTATTACCGCCCAGGCAACTGTGCTCCGTACATGGTCCAGCCACTACCACTCAGCCTACGAGGCGCTGCCGCTCAGGCTGGTTTCGTGACTGGAGCTGCAGCACTTATCCCCTAAACCAACACCTCGCAGAGTCCTGTTCTTCGCTGTTCTTCGGGTTCACTTGCATCGCTTCATGTGACCCGACGGACGAAAGAACTTGCCTGCGTGTTGAACCGATCCCTAGCAAGGCTCGCGAACCTTTCCCGAGGTCGCGAGTCTTTTTCGTTATGTTTCGAGGGTCCTAGCGGCTGGCTCTTGCGACTTGTTCGACAGCCACCGAACACAAACTCAAAGCCTGAACCCTTTTGCAATTTGGATGGCATATCGAAAATCTGGGACAGTAGAAAAAAGGGCTTGGCGTGGCGAAACGGCCTACAAGAACCGTCAAAATGCTCTAAGCTTCTCCGCTTCATTGCAGCAAACGTTATCTCCCGCGTCGAAACAGACCGCCAATGCTCGACAACGCGCCATTTCTTACGCATCAACATCGCTCGATGACCATCGAAGGGTATTCGCGCGCCGCAGTCCAAAGTTATTGGCGAATCCCTGAACTGAAGATTGGTTTTGATCTCGGCGCTCAGCCGTGGGACTTTATGGGGACCCCAACATGGGCGATCACACACGGACACCTTGATCACATCGCAGCATTACCCGTCTACATCGCCCGTCGCCGCATGATGAAGATGGATCCACCGACGATCTACTTGCCAGAGAAGATCGTTGAAAATGTCAAATCGATGCTGCGTGGATTTTCGCGGCTCGATCGGGGTCGACTGCCTTGCACCATTGTGACAGTACAACCGGGTGACGAGATCGAACTCTCAAGAGAGTTATTGTTGTCCGTCCACAAAACGACGCATACGGTCCCGAGCGTGGGGTACGTTGTTTGGGAACGCCGAAAGAAACTCAAGGCCGAGTACCAGAGCTTAAGCGGTGAGCAGATTCGAGACATTCGGCTCCAAGGCACCGAAGTCAGTGAAGAAACTCGCATCCCCGTTCTCGCCTACACCGGCGATACCAGTCCACCCGGTTTAGAAGACAACCCGGAGATGCTCGAAGCACAAGTTCTCATTACGGAGATGACCTTCGTCGCGCCACAACACCGCAAAGAGAAGATCCACAAGAACGGGCACATGCACTTGGATGATTTCATCGCGCGACAGGAGCTATTTAAGAATGAGCTTGTCATCGCCGGGCATTTCAGTGTCCGCTACAACGCGAACCAGGTGCATCGACTGATTGAAAAGAAACTCCCCGACTTACTTGGCGGTCGCCTTAAGGTCTGGCTCTGATCAGCGGCCATCACTGGGAGAATATTCGCATTGAATCTAGCCATTCCTTTGCCGCTCACCATCTCCCGTTCAGATCAGATGCGCGGGCGCACAAAAAACCCCGTCGAGCGTCACAGACATTCAACGGGGTCGGAACAGAGAAGAGGCCGAATTACGTGTTGCTAATAAATCGAATAATGTAAAAGTAAGGTCTCTGGTTCCATCGCAACACCCCCTAGTTTAACAGTAATATGCTGAATGTCCACCATTCGCCAGACTCTCGGACAAAGTCCCTAGTCCTTCGCGGTTGTAGTTGTGCCAACGACCACAATTGAGTCTGAGAAATGAGGTTTTCCGCGATTGAGCCTCGAACGCGAGTGCTTTCCGGTACTCAGTATTGACTCCAATTGGCCCTTTCAGTCTCGCCCTGGCATTTATCCTGCTGGCTTCATTTCGGGCAGCCAACTCCTCATGGAATTCGATCAACTCAAGAACTTCATCAAGGTCGCCCAACTGGGCAACTTCACGAGAGCCGCCGAAGAACTATCGCTCTCCCAGCCTGCGATTTCACGTTCTATTGCTAGGCTAGAGGATGAAATCGGCCAACCACTTTTTGAACGGCAAACACGGAAAGTAGCTCTCACTGACGCCGGGGAGCTACTACAGTCGCGCGCTCAACAAATCCTTTCAATCATCGACGACACCAAGAATGAAATCTGTGACGACGGCCAATCTGGACGTATTCGAGTCGCAGCCATTCCAACGATCGCTCCATTCTTCCTGCCGGAATTGCTCGGCCAATTCGCAACCAAGTACCCCAAAGCTCAAGTCACTGTCCAAGAAGACACGACCGACAATCTACTGAAGCGGTTGACCCAAGGGGAAATCGATCTGGTTATTCTGGCCCTACCTGTCCCTGCCAAATACGTTGAGATCGAGACGTTGTTTGAAGAAGAACTCTTGCTGGTTCTGCCGTCGAACCACCCGTTAAATCAACAAAACAAAATCAGTGTTGGCGACCTCGAGAACCTTCCATTCGTTTTACTCGATGAAGCACACTGCTTATCAGATAGTATCGTGAGCTTCTGCCGCCAGCGTTCGTTTCATCCCGTCTCGATGGAACGAACAAGCCAGCTAGCCACCGTTCAGGAATTGGTTGCTCTAAACCACGGCGTCTCCATGATTCCAAGGATGGCGCGAGTGCTAGACGAGAGTAAACGACGAAACTATCGCCATCTTTCAGGCAAACGCCCAACGCGGACCGTGGTCTCGGTTTGGAATCCATATCGCTTCCAGTCGAAGCTACTGAAAGCGTTCCAGTCCGAATTACGTGATTACACAAAGCAATATTGCTCGTCATGACGAGCTTCGGCTCGAAGCCGTGCGTGAACCTCGCCCCCATCAATCTCATAACTTTCTCCTCGGTTAGCAAGGTATGCTCGAACCCAACCAAGACTTTCACCAACAAAAGATCGATGAGCATTTGCTCGATGACTTAGGGCACCTTGTCCGACTTGCCTTTCGTGAGGATTTGGACCGCAGTTTTGACCTGACTACAGTCGCCGTGGTTCCGGAGGGACTCCCCGCTTCGGCCGCCATCGTATCACGAGCACCTGGAGTAGCCTGCGGTGTTGAGCTAATCGAATCAATCGTGGAGGTCGCGGAAGCGGACATCAAGGTCACGGCGCACTTTGCAGACGGATCCCACTTTGAAAATGGGGAAAAGCTTGCCACGCTCCAAGGTGACTCGCGTGACGTGTTAACCTGCGAACGAACGATCCTGAATTTCCTTGGCCGACTATGTGGAATCGCCTCTTGGACAAATGAGCATGTTGCGCTGCTCGAGGGACTCCGCGCAAAGCTCTATGACACCAGAAAGACGACTCCTGGATGGCGGAGGCTAGAGAAATATGCGACGCGATGCGGAGGTTGTCAGAATCATCGCAGCGGTCTCTACGAAGCCGTCATGGTGAAAGACAATCACCTCGCATGTCATGAGCGGATGACCGGTAAATTGCTCAGCCCGTCTGAGGCAGTGAATCACACTCGACAGTTCCTCGCTTCCTCGGACGCGACTCGTTCTGAAGCCATCGTCGAAATCGAGGTTGACTCGCTCGATCAGCTTGCTGATGCCCTGCCAGCCGGCCCCGACATTATCTTGCTGGACAATATGTCGATCGACGAGTTGGAGAAAGCCGTCGAGCTGCGAGACACGATCCAGCCCGGCGTACAATTAGAAGCATCCGGGGGAGTCACCAGAGACACCCTGCGCAGCATTGGCGAAACGGGCGTCGACCGAATCAGCATGGGCGCGCTAACTCATTCAGCAACCAACCTCGATTTAGGATTAGATTGGGTACTAGGATCCGCCGAAAAGTAGACACGGCGGCAACTCCCAACCTGTTTCGAATTAGCGCTCGCGGCTTACGATCCCAGGCTCCTTATTCAGCGGCGAACCGCATGCTAACGTTTCCGCATGCAATTCGAATTCAGCAGAACAAAGCTCGCTCCGCCCATGAAATCATCGCGGCACACAGGCTCAAAATCGACATCGCTCCTGATCGCCGGCGGGTCATTGTTCGCGATCTTGACCGCCGCGGTCTTCGTTTCTAGGAACTGGTTTCGACCCGCCTCGAGTCCTCAACGAACGGAGACCTCGAGCACACAGGCATCTGCCGTGCAGCCCAAGATCAAGCAATGGCATTCCGTAGGCGGAATAACAAACGAACTAGCGCAGTTCGAAACCGTGTTTTGGGAACCCGACGATACAACGTCGCTCCGATCGTGGTTCGTAGAGCACCCCGAAGTGGATGGAGCGAATATGCTGGAGATAGGCGTCGGGACAGGGATCATCTCACTGTCTGGCCTGATTGCGGGCGTCGAATCCGCTGTCGCCACGGATATCAACCCCATGGCATGCATGAACGCACGCTACAACGCTGAACTTCTTGATTTGGACGAACGCTTGGAAATCCGGCAGGTTATGCCTACTAGCCCGGGCCCATTTTCTGTAATTGGTGCCGATGAACAGTTTGATCTCATCGTGTCCAATCCGCCATGGGAAGACGCGCCCGTCGAGGAAGTCGCTGCACACGCTCTTTACGACCCCGGCTTTGCACTGCTCGATGGCCTAGTCGCAGAAGCTCACCTGCATTTGAAGCCCGGAGGAAAGCTGCTTTTGGCCTACGGCGCAAAAACTGCGATCAAACGAATTTTAGCAACCGCTAGCCAGAGCGGTTGGAACGCCACAGTTGCGGACACTCGCGACCTAGAAACGCTTCCAGAAGTATTCTTGCCTGGAATGCTCTTGGTTCTAGAAAGGCCTCAAAAATAGAATTCCGGTGCTGAAAGGCCCAATTTGGCAAAAATTGGGAAAGCGCTGTAACCTTTTGCGGAATCGCGGTAATCCCCTCCTGAGCATTCACCAAATTGAGCCTTCACCAATCGCCTCCGTTCGGCCCGCAGCTCTGAACGATTCCATGGCTTCACTGAACCCAATATGTCAGACCCAACCGAGCAGTTTGTCGCCTTAATTGCAGAAAGCCAGGACCGGCTGTTCGGCTACATTTATTCATTGATCGGCGATCGTGGCAGAGTCGCAGACTTACTTCAAGAGACCAACCTCGTCCTCTGGAGAAAAAGAGAAACGTACGAATTGAGCCGGCCATTCCTTCCTTGGGCATTTGCGATCGCTCGGTACCAGGTCCTGGCTCACCTGAGAGATAAAGGCAGGGGACCGCGATTCATCGACGCCGAACTAGCCGAAGCACTTGCCCCGGATCTGGAGGCTGAAGCAGAATTGTTGCTCGAAAAACGGACCGCGTTACACGATTGTCTTAAGCACTTGGCGGACGATCGACGCAATCTCATCCGGGATCGCTACTTCCGCTCAAAATCCATTGAAGAGCTTTCCGATTCACTGTCCAAGTCCAAATCCAATATCAAGGTCTTGTTGCTCAGGACTCGCAAGGCGCTTGCGCACTGCATTGAACAGAGATTAGCAGCGGGGGAAACGTCATGAATTTCGACGCGGACCATTTCTACGCTCAACTTATTGAACTTGAAAGCGGCAGCTTATCCCCTCAGGCAGCCGAAGCACTTCGCCAGCTCTTGCTAACTTCACCTGATGCGAGAAAGGCTTACGCCGAATGGATGTCGCTCGAAGCCGCCCTTGTTCTCGAATCGTCCGATCCATCGATAACATTTGGCTCTGGCCAAGAATCCTCAGACTATCCCGCTGTATCACTTCCAGCGCATTCGGTGTCGGAAACGAGTGAAGCCAAGCATCACGCCCCGGCTCCTGACCGTTCTTACGTCGACAATAGCTGGTTTGACTGGCGAAGCGGCATTGCGATTGCCTGCACCGTACTGGCTTGCGTCTTCGGTGTGAGGCTGATTCAACTTGGAAACCCCGGTCCAACCTCGAGTCTGGCGGGAGCAGCAAGTGCTTTGCAGCATCCAGCCGGTGAAAGGGAGCTTACGGCAAGCGGTATAGCTCTTGTAACCAGAGTCGTTCAAACGGACCGCGACGATGTAAAGCTTGTCGCAGAAGGTTCAGCGCTTCGCCCCGGGCCTTTTGAACTGCAAAGCGGTATCGCCCAACTGGAGTTCTTTTGTGGTGCAACTCTCATCGTGGAAGGACCGGCAAGACTCGACCTGCTCAGCGAGAAATCGGTTCAGTGCATAAGTGGCAAGCTACAAGCCAACGTGCCTCCAGCGGCTCGAGGATTTGAAGTCTTGGTAGCTGATTCCAAAGTCGTGGATCTGGGAACCGAGTTTGGAATAGAAGTTTCGCCATCGGGAGTGGACCTCCATGTGTATGACGGCGAAGTTGTATTACAGCACCCGGCAAATGCCTCTCCACAGCTGCTAGAGTCAGGGGATTCGATTACCTGGAGCGGAGTGGAAAATCCATCGAACAGTCCTCTGCCTCAAGATGGCAATCGAACCAAGCTAGTCGACGTAGAAAGTTTCCGTCGTCAGGCGGAAGGCCAATCATCGCTCAGCTACCAACAATGGCTCGAGTTCTCGCAGGACTTGTCTCAGGACACCCGACTCATTGCGTATTACGGAATGCAAACCGAGAACCACTGGGAGCGAAAGCTACTTGATTCAAGAACGCCGTCGGACAGCGAGTTAACCGGCGCCATCGTGGGAGCAGAATTCTCACAGGGCCGATGGCCGGAGAAAACAGCCCTAGAATTCAAACACCCGGGCGATCGTGTCCGAGTCCAAATCCCTGGGCAATTCTCATCCTTGAGTTTTTGCTGTTGGGTTAGGATAGACAGCCTCGATCGCTGGTACAACTCCTTGTTCTTAACCGACAATTATCAGCATGGCGAGCCGCACTGGCAGATCCTCGACTCGGGACAACTGTTCTTTTCGGTTCGCGTTAGCCAGACGAAAGGCGGACAAGAACACAAAGAAGTGCTATCACCCGTATTTTGGAAGCCTTCCATGAGTGGCCAGTGGCTACACCTTGCAACTACCTACGATGTGGAGAACGCGACGACCACTCACTACCTCAACGGCCAACCACTGTCATCTGAAGAGATCCCCGCCAAACAACTAGTTCGAGATACTAGCATCGGACTGGCTTCCATTGGAAACTGGTCCGCTCCAACGCGAGACAGCGAAGAATTCGCGATCAGAAACCTGAACGGAAGAATCGACGAGATCATGATTTTTGCCGACGCGTTGACACCGGAAGAAATCGATGAAATTTACCAGCATGGCAAACCCTAATTCCTTCCAGCATCATCAACACGTCCCTCAATTTGCAGCTCGAATCAAGACTCCATCTGACTCCCACTATTCGACCCCTAGCCTTATCCTCTCTGGATCGGAAATGATGATTTCAACCAAACCCTTCATGAAAAGGTCTTCGGCCTTCCTGACGTTGCTCATTTTGATGAGCATGACAGGCATGCCTTCCGTTCAAGCACAGGAAGACGATCAATCTCCCGAAGCCGCAGAGCAGCGGCACTTTACACTCAAAGTCCTGCCTCTCCTGACCGAAAAATGCCTCGGCTGCCATGGAGCCGATGAAGATGACCTCAAAGGAGAATTTGATGTTCGGTCGCTGGAAGCCCTGCTGAAAGGTGGCGAGTCCGAGGAACCCGGCCTTGTCCCCGGGAATGCCAATGACAGCCCGATTTATCAGGCCGTCACGTGGGAAGGCCTGGAGATGCCCCCCAAGGAAAACGATCGCCTGACCGAAGAGCAATGCGAAATGGTCCGGCGCTGGATCGAAGCAGGGGCTCCGTGGCCGAATGAAGATACACAAAATGCGATTCGAATGGCTGAACGAGAGGTCAAGGTTAACGACGAAGGCACGTTGGTTTCCACCAGCGGCGGCCTCTCCGATTCCTGGACGTATCGAAGGTACCGACAGGAATCGATCTGGGCATTCTTACCGATTCGTAAAGAACATGAGTTTGATAGCGTCGACGATTACATCGAAACCAAGCTCGCTGATGCGGGCATCGAAGCGGCCCCAATGGCCTCGCCTCGCGAGCTGATTCGTCGAGCCTTTTACGACTTGACGGGCTTACCGCCTCAACCAGAAGACGTCAAGAACTTCTTAGCTGCCTGGGAGAAAGACTCCCAAGCGGCCTGGAACAATCTGATTGATTCCCTCTTAGCCAGCGAACACTACGGTGAACGTTGGGCTCAACATTGGTTAGACGTCGCTCGCTACGCCGATACTGGCGGTTTCTCGAACGACTACGAACGTTCCAATGCGTGGAGGTATCGAGATTACGTCATCCGAACATTCAACAACGATAAACCGATCAATCAGTTCATCAGCGAGCAGATTGCAGGTGACGAAATCGATCCGTCCAACCCAGAAGCGATCGTTGCCACTTCGTTTTTGCGGATGGGCCCTTGGGGAACCGCCATGATCCCCAAGGAAGAAGCTCGCCAACTCTACCTGGACGACGTGGTACACAGTTTTGGTCAGACTTTTCTGTCGATGCCGCTGCGATGCTGCAAGTGCCATGACCACAAATTCGATCCGATTCCGACTCAAGATTACTATCGAATCTATTCCGCGTTCGCGACGACTCAGCCTGCCGAAGTCGAGGCCGCATTTTTGCCGGAAGAGAACTTGAACGGCATAAAAGAGGGCGAAGAATTCGTCAACGAAATGCATCGCTTTGCGGACTCCAAACGCAAGGAACTAGTCAACAAACGCGAGGCAGCTGCGAAAGCGTGGTACGAAGAGCACGACTTGCCCTACAAGGACAACAACGCTCGGAAAAATGATCCTGAAGACAAGAAGCCCATGCGCCACGTCGGTTTAACAGAGATGGAGCAGGGCAGGCTCAAGGTCCGCGAGCAAGACGAATGGATTTGGAATCGGCGGAAGGAACGCTACCTACCCATGGTGCAGGGCGTCTACAACGGTCCAGATCGCTCAATGAATGCCCGCAAGCTGCGGCCCCCAAAGGGGAAATACGATCAGGAATGGGTACCGGAGTCCGTCATCTATACAGGCGGCGATCGAAGTGCGCCCGGACAACCGGTCACCCCCGGCGTACTCAGTGCCTGCGGCCTGCCTTCACCTACGGGCACGAAAGAAGATCCATACGCACTGCCTAAGACCCAGAGCGGGCGACGTAAGGCTTTAGCAGAATGGGTTGCGTCGGACGAAAACCCACTGACTGCCAGATCCTTCGTCAACCGCATGTGGCAGCATCATTTCGGCAAAGGAATCGTCAAGACGGCGAACAACTTCGGAGTGAAGGGAGACGCACCATCACATCCACAACTACTCGATTACTTGACGGCCAAATTCTTGGAGAACAATTGGAAACCAAAATCGATTCATAAGCTCATTATGATGTCGGCTGCTTACCGACGAAGCACGCGACATCCAGCGATGGAGCAGCTTGCGAATGTCGACCCCGACAACATGTTGCTTGCAAGATTTGAACCACGACGTCTTACTGCGGAAGAGTTTCGAGACAGTATGCTCGCAGCAAGCGGCGAATTGAATCGAGAAATTGGCGGCTTCCCAATCATGCCCGAGATCAATATGGAAGTTGCGTTGCAGCCTCGGATGATTCAGTTTTCGATCGCGCCAGCCCACCAGCCGTCGCGAACCCCACAGGAACGGAACCGTCGCTCCATCTACGCGTACCGAGTTCGCGGAATGGCGGACCCGTTCCTCGAAGTCATGAACCAGCCGAATCCGAATGATTCGTGCGAGATTCGCGATGCCGCCGCCGTTTCGCCTCAGGCATTTACGCTTTTTAACAGCGACGTCATGGTGGACCGCGCCATCGGACTGGCGATTCGCTGTGAGAGCGAAGCAGAGGAGATTGAGACTCAGATTAGCAATGCGTTCTGGCTAGCACTTGGACGTGCTCCCGAGTCGAACGAGCTGAATCGTCTGACAAATTATTTCAAAGAGATGCTCGAGTATCACCACGACGTTGAACCAGAGTTGCCAACCTACCCAACCGAGATCACTCGTTCTTTGGTCGAAGAGTTCACCGGAAAGCCGTTTGAGTATACCGAACGGTTACCGGTATTTGAGAACTACGTAGCTGATCCTAAACCAGCAACGGTCGGACCCCGGACTCGCGCCATGGCCGATGTATGCTTGCTGCTCTTCAACAGCAACGAATTTGCATACATCTACTAACAGTTTCGCGAGTCTTTGGTTCCGTACAGGCGATTCGCCGACGCCACAGTATCCTCCACAAAAACGAACGAGAATTCCCATGCACTCCAGCACACGAAGAAACTTTCTCTACGGACTTGGCTCTTCCCTCGGTGCCGTTGCGTTGACAGATCTATTAGCCCGCGACGGCCTTGGGACAGAAGCCCAAAGCAAGCAAGGCCCCCTGGCCCCGAAGAAGCAGATGCATCCTGCGAAAGCCAAGGCTGTCATCATGCTTTTTATGGAAGGCGGCCCCAGCCAAACGGACACGTTCGACCCGAAACCAGAACTGAGTCGTCTTCATCTGACAGAATCAACTCGCGAAAAAACAGGTCTATTGACAGGTAAGCGATTCTTCGTCGGGAGCCCCTTCAAATTCCAAAAGGCAGGACAGTCCGGAATCGAAATGTGTGATCAGTTTGTCCACATGTCCGATCCGGATGTCGCAGATGAGCTTTGCGTCTACCGCGGTTGCCAAGCAGAATCACTCAATCACCCCGAAGCACTGCTTCACATGAACACGGGCAGCCGCCTTGGCGGTGATCCCGCCCTCGGCTCGTGGATGACTTATGGATTGGGTACGGAGAACCAGAATCTACCGGGCTACGTGGTCATGACGGAGCTGGCAATGCCCCAAGCGGGTTCGACAAACTGGTCGAATGGCTTCCTTCCGGCGTACTACCAGGGCACTCGATTCCGTCCCGAAGGCTCACCGCTGCTCGATTTGAAACCTCAGTCCTACCGTTCCAGAGCTCACCAGCGTCGCGCCCTCGATGAGCTCGCAATGCTCAACCAACGTCATCTCGATTTGCGGCCGGAACACAAAGATCTCGCCGCTAGAATGGAGACGTACGAACTTGCTTATCGCATGCAGACTTCCGTTCCAAGTGTGATCGATATTGCGGGTGAGTCACAACAGCTGCTCGATATGTACGGTATCGGTGAAAAGGAAACGGACGCATTTGGACGACAGTGCTTAATGGCTCGTCGATTAGTCGAAGAAGGAGTTCGCTTCGTCCAAATCTTCTCAGGTGGCTGGGACAGCCATGATTACCTAGAGCGCGGCCACTCCTCTCGTATCAAGAGTGTCGATAAGCCGATTGCAGCGTTGATCAAAGATTTGAAACGCAGCGGTTTACTCGATGAGACTTTGGTCATCTGGACCGGGGAGTTCGGCCGCACGCCGGACAACAACTACCGTGGCGGCGTTACTTCAGTTGGACGTGGCCACAATGCAGACGCGATGAATATGTGGTTTGCCGGCGGTGGCGTTCGAAAAGGAACTGTCGTCGGCGCTACAGACGAAATCGGTGCCGAAGCCGTGGAGAATGTGCACCCCATTCGAGATCTCCATGTGACATTGTTGCACTTGCTCGGTCTGGACGACAACAAGCTGACTTATTTCCACGGCGGCCGGTTTAAGCAGCTGTCGCAGTTCGGCGGCGAAGTCATCAAAGAGATCATCGCTTAAGGCTGAATCAAAACCTGTTCAGCCAAGACATGCGATTAGGAATTGCTACTGGCTGGACGTCGCGCCGGTTTGGGTACGACTTTCAGTAGCGGAACGGTCGTGCCGCCACCGTGAAAAGTTCGCCCGGAATCCAGATAGTGGTCGAAAACGAAAGCGCCGTTCTTCGCGTTTCCGGCCCTTAGGCAACGCAAAATAGCCGGGTTCCCACACTCTGGACACTCGACTCTCAGACCGTGGCTATCGAGTACTCGATGAATCAGTTTCGCGAACGCCTGATTCTCGCGTAGTGTCGAGAAACTCCAACCGCGAAAGTGCTGAAGACGTTTTTCAATACTCGCCACAATCTGCTGCTGCAACGTCTTAACTTCAGACGAAAGCTCGTTGACCTGCTCGATGGCCTGCTGCAACGTAGGTGCAGGCATGACCATCCGCTCTCTCAAACCAAAATAGATCTTCTCGGCTAGCAGCTGGATAGCGCGTAGATAGATACGCTTTTCTCTTTTCCCAAGAACTCGAGCTTCGGCAACCTCATCCGCCGAATTCGAATCTTTGATCAAGACTTCCAGCAGGGCAATGGATTCACCTGCGTGCAAAACCGGCCCGAAAAGCAAAAGGTGATCGGTGGGATTGTGTTCTACATTTGCAGCGTCGTCACCTAAGGAATCTTGGTCCAGTCCATCTCCTGTTTGCGCTGTCGGCTCCGCGATCATTGGCTGTTTTTGCTGCCATGCAATCTGAACCAAACGCTCGTGCTTTTGCTGCAGTGTAAGGCTATCGACAAACTCGTCGAATCGGTAGCGAATCCCAAAGACAGCGCCAGGTGCACCCTGAGCCTTCAACCATACGACTCCGGCTTCTGCTCCGAGCACTCGAATAAGAACCGGCAGCAAATTCTCTAGGTACGACTGAAGAGGCAGCTCGCTCTCGATCAACTCGGTCAACTGCGCCAAATCCGCTGGCGCGTTGCTTGGCACATTGCTGGCCAAGTCGTCGAGTGCATCCTTGAGGAGCTGAGTTTCCATTTGCTAATCGATCCAAACGAGCGAAGTCACCAGAGTCCGTTCCCACGTCAGCGAGAATACCTGGCATTCAGATATCCGAGGCTTGTGTCCTACGACGCACCAATCCAGACCAGAGTTCCTGGGATTCAGGATTGGAATTTTGCGAAAAAATTGCCTTGAACGTATTTCCCCTACCGAACAACCACGTTTATACTCTTCGTACAACCACGAGGCAACGCTTTGGCGGATGTTTGTTCCGAAACACAATATAGCTAGGAAAAATAAGGACCTAGGGAACTTATTCCAGTATTCCCAATCCAAACGACGGCATTCGGCACTGTGCGAGCGGTATAACCCAATTCTCGCGGCGTCGATTCACCGTCTGCTAGCTAATGGCCGAACCGAAAGGAGTCTGGATCCTCCAAGACTGATCAAAACTGACCAATCCTCAGCCTTACGACGGAGAGTTCAGTTGCCAGCCAGTCGAGGAATCTGGGCTCGAGCAATCCAATTCTTTTCTGATTCGCGGAATTGAGTTCCTATGTCGACAACTCCATCGCAAGAAACCGTCGAACAGACCAAGCAGCAGATCCGCAGCCTGATCAACGAAATCGCGGAACTGTCCAGGAGCGAAAGCACCGCGGAAGAGTATTTTCCTTCCGTACTCAAACGTGTCGTCGACGCGCTCGCCGCAATCGGTGGCGCCATCTGGTTGATCGACGAAGAAGACGGAGCGTTAAAGCTCAGCTATCAGATCAATGTCAATCAGGAATTACTCGAAGCAGATAACGAAGACGCGGCCAAGCACGGTCGATTGCTGACGCGGCTCTATTCACGTGGCAAATCGGAGCTGGTTCCTCCGAATTCGATGCTCGGAGAAGATCAGAACGAGGGAAACCCTTCTTCGTATCTACTGGTCGTATCGCCGCTAAAGAGCGGTAACCAACCCGCCGGTATTATTGAAGTGTTCCAACGTCCGAACTCTGCGCCGAACATCCAGCGTGGATATATGCGATTCCTTGATCAGATGGCAGGACTGATCGGCGAATGGTTGAAAGGCCGGACGCTCCAGAAGGTATCAGACCGTCAGCTGATGTGGCAAAAGGCGGACCACTTCGCGCGCCTCGCACACGACAATTTAGATCTTCGCGATACAGCTTTCACCATCGCAAACGAAGGTCGACAGCTTATTGGCTGCGACCGAGTTAGCGTTGCGATCAAGAAAGGAAGTAAGTGCAAGGTCGAGGCGATTTCCGGCCAGGACACAATTGAAAATCGTTCCAATATCGTGACTGCACTCAATCGACTGTCAACGCGTGTCGTCGCTGCGGGCGAGTCGCTTTGGTATGACGGTAGTGTCGTCGATCTGCCACCGCAGCTAGAAGAAGCGGTTGAAGATTACGTCGATCTGTCACACGGCCGCTCAATCTCAGTCCTTCCGATCCGTCGCCCGGAAAAGGTGATCGATGGAGATGTCAAATCAAAAGACAAGGACTTCACCGAAGACTTAGAAAAACGAGAGATCATCGGAGCTCTCATTGTTGAGCAAATCGAAAGCCAAATTACTACTGAAGACCTTCAATCTCGTTGCGACTTGGTCTACGAGCACGCTGCCCGCGCGTTGAACAATTCCATGTCGCACAGCGACCTCTTTCTCATGCCACTTTGGAAGCTTCTTGGACGAGCCATGTGGCTTTTCCGCGGTTCGACGCTCCCGAAGACTATGGCCGTGATCAGTCTGATCACGCTTGGTTTGCTTGCGATGATCCTGATTCGAATTGACCACGATCTGGAAGCCAACGGTAGCCTTGAGCCGAGCCTAAAGCGCCAAGTTTTCGCGCATGTTAATGGTGAAGTCGAACAGGTCTTCGTCGACCATGGCGACCAAGTAAGTGTTGGAGATCCACTTATAAAGCTACGGAACCGTGAGCTAGACATTCAAATTGTCGAGCTCCAGGGCCAAATCGATGAGACGATTGAACAAGCTGCCGCTCTGGCCCCGCTGGTCCTCCAGGCCAGATCGGACCGGATCGAGTACGGTCGCTTACTGGGACAACAAAAGGAGCTTGAAACCAAAAAACGCTTCTTGGATGCACAACTGAAACTGGTCCTGGAAAAGAGAGACGAGTTGGTCCGCACGAGCCCAATCAACGGACGCATCATGGATTGGGATCTCAAAAAGAATCTTCGTGCTCGGCCAGTCGTAACTGGACAGGTGCTGGCCAACATTGCGGACGCGACCGGTGATTGGGAGCTTGAGGTCTTCATGCCAGAGAAGCGAATGAGCTACCTCGACGGTGGATTTCGAAAGAGCGAGGGCAAACCATTACCAGTCGAATTCATCATGTCTACAGATCCATCAACAACACACACGGGTACGCTCTCATACGAAGGTGTGCATCGCCGGGCGACGCTCCACGAAGAAGACGGCCCCGTCGTCAAACTACGCATCAAGCCGGATTCGATGGAAGGCATTAGCCTGAGACCAGGTGCGAAGGTGATCGCTGATGTTAATGTCGGAAAACGCTCCGCGTTCTTCGTTTGGTTCCACGAAGTCCTCGAGTGGGTCCAAGCCAACGTCCTGTTTTAGACTCTGGCAACTGCCCTCCGTTCGAACACGATCAATACAACTGACCTCTTCCGGGAATATCTAAAATGATGAAGCGTGAATTCATAATGGCTTTAGGCCTTTCCATGCTCGCATTAGCATCGACAGGTGTTGCCCAACAGCCAACCACTCAGTCCATCGAAGACCTGCTTGGCTCGCCAGGCAAGTCGACGATCCCCACGAGCCAGCCCTACACACCGGGCAGCGACATCACCATCAGCGACGCGTTTATCTACTGCACGATTACGCCCCCACTGCCAGCGCAGACCGACGGAGTGATTCAAGAATTGCGAGCGGACGAAGGTAGTGTCGTTCAAAAAGGTGAGGTTGTCCTCGTGATCGATTCCCGCCTGGCGGAAGCGGAACTACAGGTTGCAAAGAGCCAGTTGGATGCTGCTGAGATCCTGGAGAAGCAAGAGGCAAACGTCAAATTCTCCGAGAAAGCCCACGATCTCGCCAAAGAAGAGTATGAGGCGACGGGCAAGCTGTATGTCAAATACGCTGCAACCGAATCAGAGTTGAAACGGAAGAAGCTGGAAATGGAAAAGTCCAGCTTCAGCATCGACATGGCCCAAGATGAGCGAGAGAAGTATCGCTTAGAAGCAGCTGTTGCAGCGCAACAACTACGGGCCAGCGAAATCAAACTCGAGCTGCACAAGGGTAAAGCTCCTTGTAGCGGCATCATCATTGAGCGACTTCGTGACGTTGGCGAATGGGTCCGCGCAGGCGACCCGGTCTTCCAATTGCTTCACATGGATGAAATGAAGGTCGAAGCGAATGTACTCCTCAATGGCATCGCAACTTCACAGCTTCGAAATGCGGAAATGAGAATCTCGGTCAACCTTGGCGCTGGACAGTCGGATCTGGTCATTCCAGCTCGCGTCACCTTTGTCAGTCCTCAAATCGATCAGGGCAAGGTTCGTGTCGTAGCCAAAATCAATAATCAACAAGACGCTTCCGGTAACTGGCTTTTGAGCGATGGCATGCGAGTGAGTGCTTCGATTACTCCAAACCCCTAATTCAAACCTACCTGCAATCTGCGGTAGCCAATGGCAGCAAAGCTTGCCGCGAAATCCGGATTGTTTCGTAGATAGCCCCCACCTCGAGTTCCCTCTTCATTCAAAGAGTCCACCACGATGACGACGATGGCAGACAGTCTGGTTAACAGCGCGATGCGGCCGCTTAAGCTGCGTCGTCGTCCAGACTTGGAGCACAAGCGTCATCGTTACCACGGGCGCGCCTACTGGGTCGTCAAAGAGCCTGTTGGATTGAATTACTTCCGTTTCCATGAGGAAGAATTCGCGATCTTGAACATGCTGGATGGAGAAACAAGCCTTCAAGACATTAAGGATCGTTTCCAGGCGGAATTTGCTCCCCAACGGATCACGCTACAAGACCTGCAGCAGTTTGTTGGAATGCTTCACCGAAGTGGATTGGTGATTTCAGAAGCAACAGGGCAGGGACGTCAACTCCGACGTCGCGGTGACCAAAAGAAAAATAAGGAGAGACTAGGCAAACTCGCGAACATCTTTGCTCTCCGATTCCGGGGAATCGATCCTGAGAAGATCCTCAATGTACTGAACCCATTCACATGGTGGTTGTTCACACTGCCTTGCTTGATCTTCTTCTTGATGTTCGGCTTGAGCGCACTGACGCTGGTACTAGTCAATTTTCAGGACTTTCGCGCCAAGCTGCCTACATTTGAGCAATTCTTCGCTGCCTCAAACTGGATTTACCTCGGTTGCACGATGGCGATCGTCAAGATTCTGCACGAGTTCGGCCATGGCTTGAGCTGTAAACGCTACGGTGGTGAATGCCACGAGATGGGCTTTATGTTCCTCGTATTCACGCCCTGCCTGTACTGCAACGTATCCGATTCGTGGATGCTCCCGAACAAATGGAATCGCGTTTTCATCGGCGCCGCTGGGATGTACGTGGAGCTGATCCTGGCGTCGATCGCGACCTACCTTTGGTGGTTCAGCGAACCGGGGCCGTTTCACTTCCTATGTCTCTCCGTAATGTTCATATGCTCCGTCAGTACCGTCGTCTTCAATGGGAACCCACTGCTGCGATTCGATGGTTATTACATCTTGATGGACGTATTGGAGATTCCCAACCTTCGCCAAAAGGCAACTGAAATCCTAAAGCGTTGGTTCCAGCAATATTGCCTGGGACTGGAGCTCCAAGAGAACCCTTTTCTACCGCAGAAGAAACAGTTTTGGTTCGCACTCTACACCCTCGCTTCGATTGTGTATCGCTGGGTCGTCGTTTTCTCGATCATGATGTTCCTGATGAAAGTCCTCGAGCCATATGGTCTTCAGGCATTGGGACGCCTGATTGCAATCAGCGGCCTCGCAGGCATGATCATTCAACCGATTTGGCAGATCATTAAGTTTTTCCGCACTCCAGGTAGGGCCAGCAAGATGAAAAGAAAGAACGTGCTGACTTCGCTGGGCATCGCCAGTGCAGCCATCGCTGGTATTTGCCTCATTCCACTACCGTTTCACGTTGATTGCGCTGTCGAAATTCAGCCACAGGATGCCAACCAAGTCTTCGCGATGGTGCCAGGCAAGCTGGTTTCATTGAACAAGAGGCCTGGAGATCCTGTCGAGGCAGATGAGGTCATTGCCCAACTTGAGAACGATGATCTCAAATACGAGCAGCTCCAAGCTTACGGGGAACTGCTGATGGCCCAAGATCGTCTTAAGGTCACGATGGACCAAGGCGGGCTGGACGAGCAGGCTCGCTCGCAGATCGAACCGCTCAAAGAATCAGTGCGTTCACGCCAGAAAGTCTTCGACAACATCCAGAAGAAGATCGCTATGCTGTCGATCCGTTCTGCGGCAGACGGCTACATCATGCCGCCACCTGAAAAGCAAGAGTCTCCGCAAGCCGCCATGTCCGGACAACTTCCAACTTGGTCCGGCAACCCGTTTGATACCTCGAACCAAGAGGCCGTGTTCGCCGAGTCCGACCTGCTATGCCTGGTCGGTGACCCAGCCAAGATGGAAGCGATCATCATCGTCGATCAGCATGACATCGATTTGGTCGACATCGAAGATGAAGTCGACATCAAAATTGAATCGGCTCGACTTGAGAAGTTCGCGGGTCGCATCGCGAGCATTTCTGAGATGGAAATGCAAGAGACTCCCGAATCACTCGCGTCACAGGCTGGCGGTGCACTGAATACAGAAATGGGCCCCAGTGGCCAATTACGTCCAATCAGCACCTCGTATCAGGCTCGAGTTCCACTTGAGCAGATCGAAGTGCCACTTCGTGCTGGCTATCGAGGCCAAGCGAAGATTTACGTTGGTTGGAAGTCCCTAGGGTGGCGAATTGCTCGCTTCTTCACACGGACTTTCCGTTTAGAAATGTAACGGCTGCAGACGGTTGCATACCGTCCAAGCCTTGGAGTCTATTTGGCGTCTAGGGACCACAACGATTCGATTCGCAGTTCCCCCGAACGCATGCGAATCGCTACTGTTGTAATCTCAGATCGCGAATAGCCCCTACCCATTCGTTTTACTTCGGTGTTTGGTTTTCCGGTCAACGTGACCAACCGACACCCCATTCGCTGGCAACAGCACTAGGAGAATTGTCACATGGCAAAAGATGAAGGTAGCACCGCAGTAGAAGAGCCCGCAGCAGCTCCAGAAGCTCAACAAGCGGCTCCTGTTCAAGTTCAAGTTCAAGACGAAAACGCGGATGCCAACTACGCGAACTTCTGTCGCGTAACCGGCTCTCCAGAAGAGTTGATCGTTGACTTCGGCCTAAACCCACAGCCAGTTGGAATTCCTAAGGACCCAATCCAAGTCAATCAACGCGTCATCATGAACTTCTACACAGCGAAGCGTTTACTTGCCGCTCTGCAAATGTCAGTTCAGCGCCACGAAGCCGTCTTCGGCGTTCTTGAAACAGACATTCAAAAGCGCCTCAAAGTTCAGCAACAATCTGGCAGCTAAGCGATATCCAAGCCAATCGCTGACTTAGTGAGAAGCAATCCCATTTATTGACCATACGGCTGGTGGCACTTTGATAGTGTGACCAGCCGTTTTTCTTTGCCCTTCGCTAATCTCACCCATGCGCTGGTCGAACCGCTTTGCTAATCGAACTTGACCCTTGATCAAGCCGATTCGAGTCCGGGCCTATTGGTTACGGGAAGGGTTACGGGAAGCGAGCCGTTTCTCAAGTAGCCGTCGAGGTCCCCGTAGCACAAGAGTTGAAGACAGACCATTGTCTGCGCATAAAAAAAGCGGCAACTCACGAAAGTGAACCGCCGCCGTCATATCCAAGTCTTTGTTTGATCCGCATTCGGTCGCTCACGCCGGATCAAAATCTGCAGCTGATGACCTATTCGGTGTCAGCAACTTCTTCAACTAATTCTTCGCTGACTTCTGCTTCTGTTGCAGCAGCTTCTGCTGGGCATTCGCCTTCTGCACAACATGCTTTGTCTTCACCTTCGCTGCAGCAAGCAGCGGTTTCAGCGGCCGCTGTCTCTGAGCAGCATGCCCCGGTTTCACTCGAGCAGCAGCTTGCAGCCTCGCTGGCGCAGCAAGAACCTTCAGACTCCATGCTGCAGCAGCTACCTTCTTCAGCGACCATTGCCGCGTCGACGATTTCACCCTTCGATGCAGGTGTCGCAGTGTTGTAGCGCGAGTAGCCCGCGATACCAACCAAAATCAATGCAGCTGCTACAAAACCGATAACCTTACCCATGCTCTTCTCCCAAATAATGTTTGGATAACACGCCACCGCTCGTTCGAGCTCAACATGAGCTTCTGGACGGCGACTTCATTTTTGAAATCACGACAGCGATACGTATGGCGGTCGTTATAGGTTCCCACCAATTGCATCGCTACTCAGATTATACGCAGCATTCGGACTTGGCACCGTGAAATGCGACACCAATACCGCCTCATTTCCAGCAAAGAATCCCCCCAAGACTGCGGAATCTACCTAGTCTAGCTCGAACCAGGGACATTTCGCCACAGTTCATTCAGAGATCGAGGGAATCTAATTCGTCGAGCAACTCATCGAGGTCATCTGCTTGCGCCCCTTTGCTGGCCTTGCCCTCTTCGACACGCTGTTTCAACCCGACCTCTTTCCCAACCGCTTCGCGGCCAGCCAATATCAGTTGCTCGTCCCGTTCGCGTGCAGCTACATCCACTGCATCTTCGTCTTGCTCTGGCGCCCCGAAAAGCTTGGATAGATCAATCTTTAGGCCGCCAGTATCAACCGGAGCACCCGCGATAGCCGGAGTTTTGTGTTGCGGGAAAATGATGGCGTTCTGGGGGCAGACTCGGCTGCAGGCCGGGCATCCCTTGCGACAATTGTCTGCTTGCTCCACGACAATCGTTTCCAAAACATCGACGCCGTAGACCCCAAAAAGACAAAAGTCGATGCACTCCATGCAGTTGGTGCAGCGACTGAAATCAATCACTGGGTACCACCTTCTGCCCGGATGCTCATCAATGGTCACGAGGCCATCCACACCAAAAAGGCTTGGGGATTCGGCCGACGCTTCCGAATTTGGCTCGTGAGTGGCACCAACATACGTGTCATTCGTTGGACTCGAATGCCGCTGTAGCATTTCAATGGTTAACGGCGAGGAATCGCTCACAGCCGCTGGAGTCGAAAATCCTTCGTCCGCACACTCGTCGGCGATCCGATCAATCTCTGCTACGAAGTCACTTGCATCATTGCTGACTCGAAAGTCCAAACAGTAGATCCTTCGTCCAGGACGTGGTTGCGAATCGGTGACTCTCTCTTCGGAAGCTTCTGCCTGCTCGTCATCGCCAGATTCTTCTTCGTCAATCTCCTCGCGTAATTCAACTTCTCCAACTTGCCCGCGAATTCCGTTCCGATCGAGCACCCAGTGGGCAGCACGATCGAACAGCCAGGATAAGACAACTAGGTTTTCTTCTATCCCACGCAGTGCCTCGAAAGATTCGCCCTTCGGCGCCAGATCGTAAAGATGAGGAATGGTAACCACTCGGACGCCAAGCAAATTCGATGCTTTAGTCGCGATCTCCTTCTCGAGCTCACGTTTCGCTGGATTTCGACTCTGTCCAGCTGAAACGACAACGACGAGACTTCGCTGTGCTTTCGGATTCGGATTAAGCATTTGCTTGACCTTTAATTGTCCTTTGAGCAACTTCCCAAGCCTGCTCCAGGTGAACTAAGTATGCCCCCAACTCCATGAGTTGTTTCCCATCGGAATCAATCTCGTAGAGCCAGCCTTTTCCATACTTATCCAGATTGATGGGCGTGGGATCTTCGAGAAGTTCTTGGTTTAGCCCGGTGACTTTGCCAGCAATTGGCGAATAAAGCCCGCTTTCCGCCTTCTTACTCTCGATCGAACCAATTTCTTGCCTGCTCTTCAGATCCATTCCTGGTTCGATGGTAAGGTCAAGAAAGTAGACGTCTTGCAGGAGACGAACTGCATATGCAGAAAACCCTAACCGGTAAGAGGAGGCCGAGGTCTGTTCGGCCCACATGTGATTCTTGGCGTATAAGCGATCAGCAGGGAAAGAGGCTTCGTACTCTCCCATCATGAAAGATTGGCTCGAGCTCACGTGTATCGAACCCCTTGGTGTTTCTCTTCGAAGAATGCCGGCAATAGGCCGTCGACTCGGAGAAGTCCGTCTACCGTAAGCTCGATGCGTTCTGGAGTGATCTTCACGAAGCCTTGCTTCTGATAGTCCTCCCAGACAGACGCGTACTCTTCCTGAATATCTACTGCGAATTTGTCTGCAAAATACTGAGGCTCCACATAGCCACGTTTCAACAACAAAATCAGCTCTCGAATCAATGTTTCGCGCTGGGTGGGAGTGTAGGCGCGTCCGAGTGGCAACTTGCCTTCCTCAAGCGAACCGATGTATTGATGCCACTCCGGCAGGTTTTGATAGTGCACGCCAGAAATGTGTCCGAACGATGCAATGCCTGTCGCCAACAAATCAGCTCCCTTCCATAGGTTGTCTCGATAGCTGAAACTGACCTTAGAAGGATCTTTGATCATGGTGTACGCGGAGCTCTGCGAATAACCAGCTTCCGCAAATTTCTCAAACGCATACCGCACCCAGTCGCGCTTGGTTGGCCAATCCGCAACCGGACTTTCGTTCTGGTCTTTTAAAATCCCTTCTGAATACACGGTGTTAAACGGGAGTTCCATTTGGTAGATCGTGACGCTCTCAGGAGATAACTTCAGCGTCTCTTCGATGTTGTAACGCCAGTTATCCCAAGTCTCCCCAACCATTCCGGCAATCAAGTCAATGTTGACATTTGGGAAGTCCGCTGCGGCAATCCAATCCCAAGCCTTGTAGACCTCTTTGGACAGGTGGGCGCGGCCGTTTTCCTCCAAGAGCTTGTCATTGAAATTCTCGATACCCAAACTGAGCCGCGTTACGCCCAAGTCCTTTAGCGTTGAGACCTTCGATTCGCTCAATGTTCCAGGCTCACATTCAAATGTCACTTCTTCCGCCAAGTCCCAACTGATGTTGGCCCGAAGCCGATCCACCAAGCTGTTCAGTTGCTTCGGTGCAAGGAAACTCGGCGTCCCACCTCCGAAATAGACAAACCGAAATGGCCGGTCTCCCATCGCGGGTTGTTGGCTAACGAGTTCAATTTCTTTGCACAGCGCCTCGACATAAGTCTCAATCTCATTAGCGTTCTTGCCAGTGAACACTTTGAAGTAGCAGAACTTGCAGCGCTTCCTGCAGAATGGAATATGCAAGTAGAGACCGAGCGGAACGTCACGAGGCTTCGACTGAATCGCCTCCTCGACCTCCGAGAGACGGTCTTTCTTCCACTGCGAAAACGGTGGGTAGTTGGAGATGAAATAACTTCCAACGTCAGTCTTGGTCGCTTCGGTCGTCATCGGCGGCTGAATGTAGTCGGCTGGTGTACGGCGGATTGGATCTCGATTCGGGTTCGGCTAGCAGGGTCAACTGAGGTCAACCACAACCGAATCCGCTTCGCCCCATTGGGCGTCGTCGGATACGAGTCTCAAAAGTGGCTTTCAGGAAGCTTTAGTATATCACTTCCCATTTTTCTCGCCGAAGCAAAAGATCGTCCCACGATCGTTTGCAACGACTAATTTCCCATCGGCGGCAGCGGGTGAAGCAATAAAACTTGGTTTTAGCTCGAACATCCAAGTTTCGTCACCTGTTTTGAGATCGAGCCGAACGATGCGACCGTCTGCTGCCGCAATAAATACGCTATCACCAGCAATAATCGGAGACGCGTCAGCACGCTTTCGCAAACGACTCGTCCAAAGTACTTCGCCGTCATCCACTTTCACGGCAAAGACTCTCTTGTTGCGTCCCGTACCGATGGCAAGACCGTCCTTCACGGCAAGCGAGTTACGGAAGTCATCCGGAATGTCGTCGCCTTGAACTTGCCACTCGAGGTCCAGCTTTCGGTCCTTCGTTACCGCAAACTTAAAAATGATGCCGGCATGCACAGGAATCAAGACGCTTTTGCCTGAGACCGCGGGCGTGCTTTGCGTCGCACCAATTTGAACCGGCTCACCGATGCGTTTGCCCGTCTCAAGATCGACGACGTGAAGGTACTCATCACACCCTCCAAGAAACGTAATATCGCCTGCGAGCGAGGCACCACAAAGAATCGGCTCGCCGGTTTCATACTTCCATTCCTGAGTTCCGTCTTCCGCGTTTAATCGATAGAGGGCTCCACTTTGCGAGGTGAATACCACTGAGTCTTTGTAAAAAACCGGGCTGCCTGTGATCTCGCCACCGCTGTCGATACCCCACAGTTCCTCGCCTGACTTTGCATCGATTGCCCGAAGCCTTCCGTCATAATCGGCGGCATAGAGCTTGCCATTCCGATAGCTAGGCGTGGCGACAAAACCGGTATCCAATTCTTTGCGCCAGATTTCGTCGCCGGACTTGAGGTCAATTGCCACGATTCGGCCGTCATGATCGTTCGCGTACACAACTCCGTTCGCGATGATGGGGCCCGCATCGAATCCGAGGCCTTCCAATTTCACTTCCCAAAGTAAATCTAGCTCCTTAGGTAGACTCTCCTCCGTAGCCCCCGTCCCCTGAGAGTCTGCGCGACCGCTCAGCCAATCTCTGGACAAGCCGAGCGAAGCTGGCAGCACTGCCAACATCCAAACGCACGCAATCGAAAGCCAACGAGACCATGTCCGGCGATTCATTTTGAGACTCACTTTTTCGAAATGAGGAAGACGGAACTTGGAGGTAACGACGACCGAAGTCGGTGGGTAGGTAGGGTGACCGATAAGTCTCTTTCGATCAATGCGGCGAGCCCACCATTGAGAGTACTATCGAAAACGTAAGGAAAGTGCACTCCGGACCAAATCCGAATCAGGGTATAGATGCCCGCGTAGCGTCACTTGCGCGTCAACGAACTGCATTCCCACTCAATACGTGAACATTTCGGTAACAGTTTGCTCAACCAAAACCGATTCCTTCCCGTATGGCGTGGTTCGGCCCGTCGAGGTGGAAACGTAGGCCCTTTATTCTACAAGGAATTCCAGTCGTACACCCCGGATGGGCTGCATGGGCCAGGGCCAATCAAAGTTTAAACTTGGGGAGAATTCCTCCCCGTCGCTCAGGCTCCGACCCTCCGTAAATTCCTCGCTAAACTCGGAAACGGAGGGTTGGGTATTGAATTGCCACTCAACCCAGATTCAAACTTTGATTGGCCCTGCTGCATGGGCTGCATGGGCTGCATGGGCTGCATGTCGCTAAAAGGTTGATGTTCGTGATTAGTCCTGATCATCGACTTGCATCTTACGTAGAGCAGTCAACCCAGTCGCCAGTCTCAGCGGACCTTTGCAGGCACTGGCAAATGTGAATCGCGTCACGTGCGATCGCTCCGTCCAGCTTATCCACGGTTACCTCAGAGCCGATTGAGCGGACCGCATCATCGATTTCAGCTGTAAACGCATCCACTTCGTCAGCCGATTTCAACTCAGGCTTTTTTAATTCTCCATCCTGGCCAAACACCATCAGTGGCAGGATTTCTGCTCCGGAGTTTGTGGCTGACAATTCGAATTGAGCTAGGCCCCGTTCAAATTGAATTTCGAAGCCATGACAAAACGGACGAGCATTCTGATCACTAACACCGCTGGACGTCGACACAATTCGTCCATCGGAAAATTCGAGTAAGCAATAGCCGTATTTGACGATTCCATCCTTCATCTCTGCCGTGCAACAAACACGCTTCGGCATGCCGAGCAGCAGTCGTGCAAAGTGAATATCGTGGACATGCAAATCAATGAGTGGACCGCCGACTTCATCAGCTTGGTAAAAGTTCGAGATCCAGTCCGGCGGCGAAATGGCTCTCTTCAGGTGAGCTCGCTTCACATCGCCAAGTTCGCCTCCACGAGCGAGTTCGTAAATGAACTGGAATTCCCCCATGTACGGTAACACCTGAGCGACCATGACCTTCTTCCCGTACTTTGCCGCTGCGTTCAAAATCTGGTCGCAGTCCTCGGTATTCAAACCAAGTGGCTTTTCGCAAAGCACGTGTTTGCCAGCCTCGAGCGCTTTGCAAGCAGCGTCGACGTGCATGTTTGGCGGCAGGCAAATATCGATCAGGTCTAGCTCCGAGTTCTCCAACATGTCGTCGAGTGATTCGTAAACGTCGAGCTGATCGACAGAGATCTTCTCTCCGGGAGGACCGAAATTCCCTTGAATGCTGGTCCAATCGCCCTCGCGTTTCGCGGCGTTTCGGGAGCAGAAGGCTTGGAGGTGCGCTTGCGTCGATCTCACGTAGGCCAAGTAGTGGATCCAGCCCATGAAGCCAACGCCAACGATTCCCGCTTTCATGCCAATGCCTTCGTTGATTGGGAGAAGATTGTTGATTGGGAGGGGATTGTACTAGCGGCCAATTTCACGGGCGCCGAAAAATTTTCGTTCGCGACTGGCCTCGCGACTGGCCTCGCTCTAAATCCGAACCATGATTCGACGCGTGAACTTACCGTGGCTAAGCCCGAGAGTCACTTAGTCCTTGCGATTTGGACCCTGTCGGAAAATAATACTCGACCAGTTTGCGAGTGATTCCGCTTCGCCGAGATTCCCTCCAGCTACCCTCCAACCCCACCAAGGATTCCAACATGCACACGCCAGCGAATTTCTCTTTTGCCAGGACAGCTACCTGCAGCGCCATTTTCGCAATCATGACCAGCTGCCTGCCACATGCAAGTGCAGACGAGTATTTGACGGGGATCCAGTGGAACGAGCCGCCCATTGTAACCCCAGGCTCGGTCAACAGTCAGCCACCTTCAGACGCGGTCGTGCTGTTCAACGGAAAGGATCTGAAGAATTGGAAGAATGGCGAGAACTGGACAGTGAAAGACGGAGTCATTTTGTCTGGCAAAGGCAAAATCGTATCCCAGGAAAAATTCGGTGACTGTCAGTTGCATATCGAATGGGCTTCACCCACCGTCGTTAAAGGCGATGGACAAGGACGCGGCAACAGCGGCATCTTTTTGATGGATACTTATGAAATCCAAGTTCTCGACTCGTACAACAACAAGACCTATTTTGACGGCCAAGCTGGCGCGATCTACAAGCAGCGTCCGCCCATGGTCAATGCGATGCGCAAACCAGGTGAGTGGAATACCTACGACATCATCTGGACTGCCCCCCGATTCAACGAAGATGACTCGCTTAAGTCCCCTGCCTACATCACCGCATTCCACAACGGACTGCTGATTCAACACCACTTCGAATTGCTCGGAGACACACCGTTCAACCGTCCACCTGAGTACAACAACAAAGGCGAGACAGGCCCCATTGGATTGCAGGACCACGGCAACCCAGTGCGTTTTCGAAACATTTGGGTCCGCCCACTGAACCCGATTCAGGGTAAACAAGTTCGCGAGCCGTACCTAAGGGACGGAAAAAAAGAAACGCCCATTTCTGCGAAGAAATAGTACAGGCCGATTTGGTCGGTCATTCAAGCCGATTCCTTGGTCGGCGGTTCGACCCGAGTTCCCTTGGGCTTGGCCCAAAGAAGGTCGGCAGACGACCCATCTTCGAGCCGGCTCATAGAGCATGTCGTCGTTAAAAGCGTCAATTCAACATTCGGACACAATTTCACGCATTCGAAAGCCCCCATACCTTGCAAGCAAAATTTGTACTTCTACCAGGTGATGGAATTGGACCGGAAATTGTCGCACAGGCCGAACGCGTCCTTACGGCAATTGCAGAACGCTTTCATCATCAATTCGAATTCCAGAGTTGCAGTATCGGTGGAATCGCGATCGACCAAACCGGCGATCCACTTCCAGCGGAGACGGTTGAGGCTTGCCGTTCTTCTGATGCGATTTTGCTGGGCGCTGTTGGTGGACCCAAATGGGATGACCCGAACGCGAAGACTCGCCCCGAAGCGGGTTTGCTAAAAATCCGCAAGGAACTTGGTCTCTTCGCGAACTTGCGCCCCATTACTCCGTTCGCAGAGTTGCTAGACGCTTCCCCATTGAAGCGAGAGATACTCGAGGGCACAGATATCCTTTTCTTCCGTGAACTCACCGGTGGTATTTACTTCGGCCCGTCAAAAAGCGAAGACCTACCGGACGGCCAGCAACGTGCTGAAAGCACTATGGTCTATGAGACTCATGAGATCGAGAGGATATTTCGGCTCGCGGCAGAAGCAGCCAGAGGACGACGCGGGAAATTGACGATGGTCGACAAAGCCAACGTTTTGGAGGCAAGTCGACTTTGGCGACGAGTCTGTGCCAAGCTCGTCGAAGAAGAGTATTCCGACCTGGACTACGAAGTGGTCTTAGTCGACGCCATGGCGATGCATTTAATTAGCAAGCCAACGAGTTTCGACGTCGTCGTAACGAGCAATATGTTTGGTGACATCCTGACCGACGAGGCATCGATGCTTCCAGGTTCACTCGGCATGCTTCCTAGCGCTTCGTTAGGCTCCAACGGTCCTGGCTTGTACGAACCGATTCATGGAAGCGCTCCAGACATTGCCGGCAAGGGAATCGCCAATCCGCTTGCGACCATCTTGGCAGCCGCAATGATGTTGCGACATTCCTGCGGACTCAGCGAAGAAGCGTCGACCATTGAAGAGGCTGTTCAAGCTGTTCTTCAATCTGGACTTCGCACAGCCGATCTCACCTCAGACACTTCGCAGACGGCATCAACGGAAGAAATGGCCTCGGCGGTCGTATCCCATTTAAAAGCTTAGGCAGCCACACTGAACGGGGGCCTGCAAGCAGAACAGCCACTGAGAACCAAGAATCAGTGTGGCATCATGAGGTCAACGCGCCCGCGCTAGAATTCACAGAATTCTTCGTAGGCTTCACGAATCATTTGGAAATGCGCCTTGGCACCCGTCCAACGTTCAAAGTCATGCGCTAAGGCAGAGGACGCCAGATCAATCGGTGAAACCCACGGAAGATCGGATTCATTTGATTCGTAATGCAGTATTCGGCCACTCTTGGCAGCCTGCTCCCACTGCAGGCCACTGCAACAAAGCAGACGGTCGCCTGCTAGATCACCCACGTGACTGCGTATTTCTTGCACTTCTTGAGTGCTCTCGCCCACAAGAAGCACGGCTTGTTGAGCACCACTGGCGGACTCCCGACGTCCCTCAGCGGTTTTTTCGAGATAGCTCTCCACCGTTCGGTGCAGTTGAAAAGGCTTTAAGGAATCGGTCGCTGGCGGCTGGAAGTGCTCCTCATCCAGGCCAATCCAGTGCAACGTGCATTCATCGATCTGATCGGACAGGCGGCAGAAGTGGTACGCATGAAATAAATTTCGGGTCAGAGAGCTGTCGCCGTGCATCAAGACAGTGATGCTCGACAAGGTCGGACAAGCCACTTGCCTAAGCATCCAAAGTAGGCCCGCACTTTCAGAGTTCCAACCAACCCATTTCGCTTCGAAGCCCGCTGAATTGCATTCGCTTAAGAATGGCAACCAGACGTTTTGCGAAAGCAATTTTTCGCGCACGATTCTTGCAGTCGATTCGTTCCCATGAGCGACGCGCAATGCCGAAAAACGCAGGGCAGAAACACCGAGTACAGCTGCCTCGGTGTCCTCAGGATTGATCTCCGTCGTAAAGACTCGCCAATCCAAATCCGCTGCCGAGAGCATGCGATCAATTACAAACTGCGTCGGGCTTCCGGCGACCTGTTCACCAAGGCAACAGAGAATTGGTTGAGTCGGATTCGCCATTCTGGCCATTCTGTTTAGCACCGAAGTTGGTCGCCGTGAACGTAAATCGATGCCTTTACGCATCAAGATCTTGTCAGATAGAGGTTGATCCTATTCGTTCACTCATACTGAACTCTAGTCTACTTTGAACCGTTCTCGATCAACCTCGATGTGGCACGAAGATGTCTACAAACCCTCGCTCAGAATGCCACTTTCCACTTTCGTCTTCCCCAAAGAGGCGATCGCAAGAGCAATCCGCATTGCATGCATTGCCTACTCTAAGCGAGCCAATCGCCTTGATTTTGTTGCCCAAATGGGCCGAAACCGCGCTTTGTTGTTAGCAATCAGTTCGGATTCTTTCGGTTATGGCAAACTTTTCGGGTTGTAACTGCCGATATGCACATCTGTAACGAGTTTTCGGGTGATACCGAATGTACGTTGTGCGCGACCGAAGTCTGTGGAGTGCGTGCAACACTGCGAATACGGACGACGTGCCGGCGGAGAGAATTCAATGACAATGCGCAGCGGTCGTATGCACTGGCTATCAGTTGGTCTAGCGTTGCTAGTCAGTGCTCAAGGGTGGGTGACGCAAGAAGCAAGTGGTCAGGCTCCGATGAAGCCAGCCACAGCAGCTGCGAAGAAGAAGTCTCAAGTCACATCTGCCTCACACATGAATTACGGTGCGCCCCAAGGCGTTCCACCGGGCATCATGCAAGCCGGAGGCTTCATGGGTCCTGACGCTCCTATGAGCATGGCTTTCGAAGGCCCCGCTCCCATGGAAGTCCAGTACGCCGGTGCTACCGGCAACTGTGATATGGGATGCGACGCGGCCGGCGGTTGCTCGTCCTGCGGTGGCGGAAGCTGCTCTACATGCGGCGGCGTCGGCTGCGGAGGAAGCGGCTGCAATCTGTCCGGAATCTTTGGCGGCGACGGCTGTGGACTGCAATCACTATTTGGTGGTCGCAACAACGGTTGCGGCATGTGCGGTGGATCAGGTTGTGGTGCCTGTGGAGGTATCGCGGGTGGTATCCTGGGACGCATCCTTGGTGGCTACCAAGAGGGCGGCCGAGGTCAACAGCGTTGGTACGATATCTACGCTGGCTCCATGGCTCTGAAGCGAACAAGCGGTGTCGGAGGAGTCTCTTCTAGTTTCCAGAATGCCCAGACGGGTGTTTTCGAAACTCGAGACGTAATCAGTACGAACGGTGTCTCGGGCACACCTGTTCTTCGAGTTAGTGATGTTAGCTTTGAAGACGATGACGATCTGCGGTGGGGTCTTGAGTTGGTTGCAGCTCTTCAAACCGGCGTCGGTTCGAACTTGGAAGCTCGCTACTTCGGCCTGAACAATTGGAGCAACACCGCTCAATACAGCACCGTAGCGTCCGGCATTCCAACGATCTATTCCATCTTCAGTGAGTTTGGAACTTCTCCTGCAGGTGGCTTCGATGATACGGATGAATCATTCGTTCACGGATTAAGCTACAACTCAGAAATTCACAACGGTGAAGTCAACTACCGCCGTCGCTGGGTTAGCGGTTTCGGCTACACGCAAGGGTCTTGGTTGTTCGGTGTCCGGCACTTTGACCTCGACGAGCGATTCGCCTTTAATGCTGTCGGAAGTAACAACAACACGTTTACCTTCAATCAGCTTCGATTCTTCGACTATGCGACTGAGACGCGAAACCAGCTAACGGGTGTTCAGTTCGGTGGAGACTTCTGGTTCAACCTAACACCTGGGCTCCACATCGGACTTGAAGGCAAGAGCGGTATCTTCGGCAACCACGCCGAAGTGGAATCAACCATCATTGCGAACTCGATTCCTGGTGCAAGAGAGCATCTCCAAGAGGGTAAAACAGCCTATCTTGCAGAAGGGATCGCCCAAGTCGTTTACCGCCTGAACTACTCATGGTCTTTCCGAGCAGCGTACAACGTCCTGTATGTGGACAATGTCGCACTGGCTCCAGAGAACTTCAACACTCGCGACTTTAGCAACGCGATCGGAGGCGGTGCCTTCACGCTAGCTCGTTCACCTTTCATCAACGTGGACAGTGAAGTCGTCTACCAAGGTTTCTCCCTCGGTGCTGAGTGGATGTACTAAGACTTCGAATCCTGCGGGAAACGATCATTCAGTCTGAATCTAAAACGGCGAGCCATGTGGCTCGCCGTTTTTCGTTTGGCAATGCTCCAACGAGTTGTCATCCAATTACGCCGCCTCAATTACGCCGCCTTTTTCGCTTTGCGTTTAAAGTGGTGATTTGGATGCCCTGCCAGCTTCCTCTCTGACAAGCTTAGGCACTGCGTAACCCGGAAGCGCAGCTCTCAGTCGTTCCATCAGACCGATCGCGACTTGATCCTCGACAGCAAAGTGCATCCCGCCCCGAACGAGATCAAGCTGGTGCAAGTAGTAGGGCAGCACCCCGATATCGACCAACGAAAGACATAAAGCACTCAATGCCTCAAAGCTGTCGTTTACCCCCTTGAGCAGCACAGCTTGATTCAAGACCGTCGCACCGGCCTGACGTAACCGTGCGATTCCATCCGCGAGATCCTGATCCAATTCGTTTGCATGGTTGATATGTAATACAAAGTAGATGCTCAACTTTGCATTTGAGACCCATTCAATCAGATCCGCGTCGATCCGGGAGGGCACCACAACAGGAAACCGAGAGTGAACTCGTAACCGCCGAACATGATTGATTCCGGCGAGCTCTTCGGCAAACCATGCGAGACGGGAATCAACCACGGAAAGCGGATCACCACCGCTCAGGATCACTTCGTCTATTTGGCTGTCATTCCTAATATGATTCAGCCAGTCTTCCCAGACTGGCTGCCCCTTCGGGACTTCTTCATACGGGTAATTGCGGCGAAAGCAGTACCTGCAATGAACAGCACAAGCGCCTGAGGCAATGAGTAAGACACGACGTTGGTATTTTTGGAGCAGACCACCGCTGATCTCGCTGGCCGCATCTCCCACAGGATCCATCTCTCCACCCGGGCCGAGCTCCAGATCGCTAGAAATCACCTGCAAGAGCAGTGGATCCTTGGGATCACCGGGACGCATCCGCTGAAGATACTCAAGCGGCACGAAAACGGGAAAGTCCTTCTCCGCCGGCCCACAAAATGGCTCCGTTGGCAGCCCCAAGTGTTTGCACAGTTCGCCACCGCTGCGAATCGCCAATTTCAGCGATTCAGGCCAGCCTGCGGGCTCGACGGGGCACTTCCTTTCGGCCTCCAAAGAGCCTTCGACAGAGTCGCGGTTAGGATGTAAAATTCCGCTCAAAATGTAGCTTCCTTCTTCAAACCTTGCCGGAATTGAGCCAATTTGCAGCCCGAAAAACGGGTTCAGCACGATTTCGAATAGGCATTCTTCGCCAGCTTCTGGCGTGTTGGGGACGGAGCATGATTCGTTCAATCGCTCGAGAATTCGCCGGATGGCGAACGAGCCGCGTCCTCAGCCACTCCCGCCAGGAGCTTCCAACGTGCCAAGTTACAAGACCAATGATTTTCGAAAAGGTCTGAAGGTCCAAATCGACGGCGACCCTTACCAAATGATCGAAATGAATTTCGTGAAGCCCGGTAAAGGCAATGCCCTCTACAAGTGCAAGTTGCGCAATCTACTTCGCGGCACGGTCTTGGACCGAACTTACAAAGGCGGCGATGAGCTGGAGGCTGCCGATGTCGAGGATGTCGATGTTCAATATCTCTACAAGCAAGCCGACACCTTTGTCTTTATGCACAACGAAACTTACGAGCAGTACGAACTTGGAGCAGACCAAGTCGGCGACTCCTGGAAGTATCTGAAAGATGGCATGAAGTGCTCAATGGTGCTCTTCAACGGAAATCCAATTACCTTCGATCCACCGAATCAAGTCGAACTCGAAGTCACACAGTGCGAACCTGGTGCAAAGGGTGATACCGCAACCAACGTCACCAAGCCGGCAACGGTTGAAACGGGGGCGGAAATCATCGTCCCTGGTTTTATCAAGCAAGGAAACGTGATTAAAGTTGATACCCGAACCGGCGACTACGTTGAACGAGTCAGCAATTAGACAACCGGCCGTCCGACTTTGTCGGTGCCTAACCTACTGGCCATCCGACTGTGTCGGTGCCTAACCTACCGGCCATCCGACTGTGTCGGTGCCTCTTCCTACTCCAAGAATTCATTTAGCCCTCGTAGAACGACACATGACAAAGAGCTTTATTTTCTCGTCGGAATCGGTAACGGAAGGACACCCGGACAAGGTTTGCGACACCATTTCGGACGCAGTCCTAGACGCTTGCTTGGCGCAGGATCCTGCATCGAGAGTTGCCTGTGAAACCATGGTTAAGGACAACGCCGTCATCCTCGGTGGTGAGATCACCACGGCTGCCAAATTCGACTATCAAGAAGTCGTCAAAAAGGCACTCGTCGACATCAATTACGACTCGGAATACGCCTCTGGCACGGACTACAGCTATACCTGCAAGTTTGACGCTCAAAACTTTTTCTTCTCCAACTTCCTCGGCCAGCAGTCGCCTGATATCGCCCAGGGTGTCGATGCCGAGGCTGCTGCGGACAAGGAAACGGCAGAGCAGGGCGCGGGTGATCAGGGCATCATGTTTGGCTACGCCTGCAACGAAACTCCAGAATTGATGCCTGCACCAATCGCATATTCACATCAATTGGGTTCCGCCATCACCGAACTCCGGAAGAGCCGAGCTCACACTTGGTTGCGTCCAGACTCCAAGACTCAAGTATCCATTGAGTACGTTGACGGCAAGCCGAGTCGTGTCACTGCAGTCGTGGTTTCGACCATGCACGCGGCGGAAATCACGACAGCCGAAATTCGCGAGATCTTGCAAAAGGAATTGATCGAGAAAGTCATTCCGGCCAACATGCTAACCGCAGATACCAAGTTCCATATCAATCCTACCGGCTTGTTCATCATCGGTGGACCGGAAGGCGATTGTGGACTCACCGGCCGGAAGATCATTGTGGACACTTACGGGGGTATGGGTCGTCACGGTGGCGGTGCCTTCTCGGGCAAGGATCCATCCAAGGTCGACCGCAGTGCTGCCTACATGTGCCGTTGGGTCGCCAAGAACATCGTCGCTGCTGGTCTTGCCGACAAATGTGAGCTGCAAACCGCTTACGCGATCGGCTACCCAGATCCAGTCTCACTGACGGTAGACACCTTCGGTACGAATAAAGTCGACGAAGCAAAGATTGAAGCCGCTGTCAACGAAGTCTTTTCCTTCAAACCCGCGGACATCGTCAGCCAGTTGGATCTCCTGCGTCCTATCTTCAGTAAGTCGACCAACTACGGCCACTTTGGACGTGAGATCGATGAACTAACTTGGGAAAAGACCGACAAGGTCGACGCTCTCAAGACAGCCGCCGGAGCCTAGAGCGACAGCCCGACAAAACAGCAGGCTACATATTGCTCTGCAAAACAACGGACACAGAAGAAAAAAGGGAGTGCCAACTGGCACTCCCTTTTTTCGTTTACCTCAACTCCCGGGACACCGTACCGCTCTCGCACCCCTCACAATCCGCGGCAGACGCTTCTGCTGTCGCCTACTGCCGCTAGACTAACCAAGCGGCTAGTTCGCCTCTATTGGCTACCTTTCCTTTTTGACCTCAGCTCTTCGAAGAACGCTGCTCGCCTTTCCTTAGCATCCTCTTGATCCGTTTCCCCCGTTTGGGACTTAGCTGCATCTGCGACTGGTTGTGGTGAATCCAGCGTGGCGATGAACTGCTTGACCTGTTCGACCTGCTCGGCAGTCCCTTTGACCCATAACTGACTCTTCAGGATATCGCCGTCAACGATGAGCGGATTCTCTGCATCTCCTCGAGAGACCGCGAAGAATTTGTTGACAGCTGCGATGGCCATCTGCGTGTCGATCTGCTGCAATTCAATCACTTCGAAACGCGGTTCTTCGCTTTGCCCATCACCGGCCTCCTGCATCCTCTTCGCGTCGTCGGCAGCAGCTCGTTCTTTTATCTTGTCGATAACGCTGAGCACTCGATCGACGTCTTCCTTCTTCCCCCGCACGACCACCGTACCCGTGTCTTCATCAAACTCTAACTGAGTGTCGCCTGTCAAAATGGTTCCAGAAGATGAACCTGAAAGTCGGCTCCACTGTTCATCAACGGACTCGAACATGGCTGCTGCCATTTTTTCCCTTTGTTCCAACCGCTTTTCCAGTAAATCCAGCTTGGAACGTTGAAGGGCGATTTGCCGCCGGAGGAAGTCTTGCTTGGCCAAGAACAATTTCTTTTGGTCTTCGGCTGAAGCATTCTTCGGGAACCTCAGTTTCCGAACATCTGAACCCGCCAAATCATGCTCGACTGGTCCGGGTTCCGATTGAGGCGATCGCTCATCGTCGAAGCCTCCAGCGATACCGGCGTCCGCTCGGACCTTGGGAACATCAATTCGCTCCACGATTTGTTCGATCAATGCCACATCCATTCGTTCCTTGCTATTGACCAGCAATGTGTTACCAGAATGGCTTAGACGTGAATTTTCCGAAAGTCCCAGATCGTTAAGCACTTGGATCGCAGATAACGGAGACAGATATCGCAGTTCCATCGTCACCATTGAGCCGTCTTTAGCAGAAGCTCCTTGCCTCGAACGCTCCGTCGCTTCCATTCTCTGTTTCGCATTGGCCTCCGCTTGCTCAATGAAGTCAAGGAATTTGACCACGGTGTCATTATCAGCCCGAAAACTAAGCGAATTGTCCTCAGCATCAGCCGTTAGTGCGACGTCCTTGAAAAAGATGCGAATCATTCCCGCCAGCTCTGCAGCCGAAGCATATTCCAACTTTACTAAGCGTGGGAACTCTTCCCCCTCAAGGCCACTTGCTCCTGCCTTGCTCATCAACCCCTTCTCGCGAAGCGCTTCGATCAGCTCTTCCTTTCGCTTGATTTGTTCGCGAATCGCAGTGACGCTTGGATGCCCTTCGCCGAGTTGTTCCACGAGTTCTTTTTCTCTCACCTGGAGAGGAAAAAGTTCGGAGGAATCTCGCTCCCGTGCTGTTCGCTCTAACAGAATCTCCTTGTCTTGCGCTTTGGACTCAATTCCCCCAAAAAAGATGACGGTCGTCATGAAAATGAAGAGCACCAATGCATGCTCAAAACTCTTATTTCTACTCATGGCTATCCCTCGTTGAAGTCAATTGGCTATTTAATATTTCCTCGATAACTTGGATTGAATCCATGCTCTCCTCAAGCTGCCGGAAGTCATCGTCCATCTCATTCCATAAATCCTCGAGCGTTTCGACTGAAGAAATCGTCGGCGAGCTCTTCTGTGTATCTCCGAGCGATGCGGCGGTTTCAATCTCATTAGTTCCCCCCGAGCCGACTGACGGTGCGTTGTGCGTCCTACCCGTGATATTCGAAGGCCACGCGAAATAAAAAACGGCGGCCGCGCTTACAAGCAGTCCCCCAGCGCAGCTGGCGACGAATAGCCTTGAAAGAGACGGCCGGATGCGAGCAAACTCCGATTTGCTTCTAGCTTCTGGCTTCTCCCGCAGTACTTCGGGCAAATCGCAAGAATCTGGCTGCTCGACATGCGCTAGACATCGCCTCACAATCGCTTCGACATCGCGTGCGGTGCCAATGCGAAGCTCAGGATCTTTGTGATGGAGCAACTCGATGAACCGACTGAGCCAACTTGGGATTTCCGGGTTGATCTGCCGGATGTCTCGTGGCTGGCCGTCGTTGACTCGCTTGAGCACACCATAGCTCGTCTCGGCACGGAAGGGAGAATGCCCAACGCACATCGCGTAGATCAAGCTACCAAGAGAGAATAGGTCGCTTCTCGCATCGATCGATTCCCCGCGAGCTTGTTCTGGCGACATATATTGCGGTGTCCCAGTAATGACACCGCTCCGAGTCATCGTGGCATCGTCGACGGCTCGTGCCAATCCAAAATCGGTTATCGCAACTTGCTCGAGTCCATCGGCAAGCATGATATTCGCTGGCTTAATGTCTCGATGGACTAAGCCTTGGTCGTGGGCAGCCGCTAACCCGGATGCAATTTGTGCTGCGACCCGAAGGATTTCCACGAGTGAGAGCGGGCCTTGTTCTTCGATCCTTTTCTGAAGCGACGCTCCTCGCATATAAGGCATCACAAGATACGGCAGCGGACCCGCATTATCGACGCCGTGAATGAGCATCACGTTGGGATGCAATACCGCGGCTGCCGCCTTCGCTTCCCTCGCAAAACGCTTCCTAGCGGTGCCGCTGGTGGCAAGATGCGGTGCGAGTACTTTGATTGCCACAACTCGGTCAAGAGCCAAATCATGGCCCTTGAGGACGACCCCCATTCCGCCGGCGCCGACCACCCCCGAAACTTCATAGGGCCCGAGCCGCCCTAACATCTCTGGGTCGTCCGTAGGCGCCAACACGCCTAGAACACTGGTGATTTCCGCGGTGAACGAATCATGATCGCTCGCGTCGCCATCCGCCTCCGGCACCGCTCGAGTGCTATTCGGTTTCTCTTTGTCATAAACATCTTCAGAGAGAAAATCCCTGGCCATCCTCCAGGTCGTTTCCACCGCGGCCGTCGACTCCATTTCCCGACGGCACGTTTCGCAGCTGTCTAGATGCTCTACCAGTAGTTTCTCTTGAGCCACCGAGATCGACTCGTCCAAAAACTGCTGAATTCGCTCCTGGCTGCAATCATGCGAACTCCGCTTAGGACCCCCTTCAATCATGATTCGCTCCCAGATGATTCGAGTTGCCCCCCACCGTATCCTCCGACAACTTGTTCACTTGCTCACGCAGTCGACGCACGATTCGGCTTCGCGCTGCATAAACCGAACCTGGGCTCAATCCGAGTTGGGCCGCGGCGGCTTCACAACTGATGCCCTCAATCATTGTCAAAGAGAATGCGAGCCAAGTTGTGTCGTCTGCACGTTTTCGCACGATCCGTGCCGCACGACGGAACATCTGACGTTGCATTTCAATTTCATAGCTACCGTCATTGGGCTCGCCTTCCACTTCCTTCAAATACAGCAAATGTTCGGAGCCGCCGCGGCCCAGATCCTGGGGCTTGCGCGAAAGCGCGTTCATCGCCGCGTTTTTCGCAACCTTAGCCAGCCAGTGGCGGAAACGAATTCCATCCCTTGGCTCCCATGCAGGAATCGCCTGGGATATCGAAACTAAGACTCGTTGAGCCAGATCCTGCGCATCGGCATCCTGAATACCACGGCTCCTTGCCATTCGATAAATGACCGGTCGATAGATGCTTACGAATTGGTCCCATGCATCACGATCACGTGGATCTTTGACCCTCACGATCAGACTTTCGCGTGTTTCAGGAATCTCAGCCACGCCTACATTGCAGTCCAAAAAGAGTTCCGACGGGACCGGATCACAAACCGCCGCAGAAGATCAAACACGGCCAACTGATGTTTCTGACAGTCTACCCACAAATATTTCCCTATTTTTTTTGAAGGTAGGTAGATTCGCAGCCAAGCTGCCGCTGCCGCTGCCGCTGCCGCTGCCTCTGCCTCTGCCTCTGCCTCTGCCTCTGCCTCTAAGAAGCCCACAAGACCATGGAAACTGCATTAAGCCGGGGGTAGACCTGGCAGGAAAAGCCCCTTCATTGCAGCCCTACCTCCATCCCAGCCCTAAGAAGGCGCTATTGGCAAACGCATACTTGCTTAAACTCCCAATCAAGAACGGCTTTGGCCGGTTGGAAGAACGCGCGATGTTGGCCCGCCTCCTTAATCGAAAGGCAAAGCGTTTTGCGTTATGTTTTGCGTTACAGAAGGCAGCTCGCGGAATCGCTGGCCATAGGCTTTGAGCGTGCTTACTCAAGAATTGAGTAAGCTTAGGATCCAGTCAGTGACTCCACTGCGTCAATGACTCGATCGACGCCATCGAGCGTGGCGGGTACCACTAAAGTGGGCTCCACTTCTTCCATTTGAATGCCCCACATTTGAAGCAGAAAACGGGTGGCTTCTGCGATCTGGCGAGATTCCACTGCGGCGATGGATGCATCGACTCGTTCCATTAAACCGAGCGTCCCGACACCGCGAAGCAGTCCTTGGAAGTAGGCTCGCTCCGCCGTTTGTGAGTCCGCCTGAGCACAAGCAGCCTCGAGCGCCTTTGCTTCGCGAATGTATTGGCGATTGATTTCAGCGATCTTCGACTCTTCTTCGAAACATGAGGTGCAACGGAATACGACGTCTTGCGACAGAAGACTTCGGAGCTGCTCCACCCCCAGAGCGTTTAACGACTGCCGGAGGTCGCCAAATCTCACTGGCGCCGAGAAGAACGAAGTTGCAGTCAACTGGAACACTTTCGCGCTCAGCCCAATATCGCCACTGATGGCGGTGACCAAATCTATCTCACTCGGATTCGACTCATCTAAAAGGGTCATGAGACGCTGGCATTCGCTGCGTTGACAATAGACACCAGACAGCCCGGACAGATTATCGAGACGTCCGCTTCTCGGTAACGCTCCCAACTGTGTCAACGTGTCAACCATCTCACTTTGCTGACAGGGCTTGCTAAGAAACTGATGAGCAAATCCGGCGACCTGCACCAGCTTGTTCTTATGAGCCTGACCTGAAAGGACGATTCGCTTCGTCGTAGGATATCTCTCAGCAACGATCTTAAGCAGTGTCGCCCCGTCGATATCGGGCATCTTCATGTCGGACACAACCACGTCCGCAGCATGCTCGCTCAAATCCTCCAATGCTTCTTCACCACCGCACGCGAATCGCATGTCCCATTCTGCTCGCTTCGACCGAAACATGCGTCTTAGCCCCGACAGAATATTGGAGTCATCATCGACGAAGAGCAGTTTCAACTTGTCAGCCATAGCAAGCCCCAGTCGTTCGAAATTCGGTGGAGGAATGAAAAACAGCAGGACGCAAAGTTGCTTTAGACTTTCGCAAGCACGGGTGCTTCAATCGGCAAGCTAAGTGTGATCGTGGTCCCTTTTCCAAGCTCCGAATCCACCGAGATCGTTCCTCCGTGCTTCTCAACAATGAATCGGTGTGTCAGGGCGAGACCTTGCCCTGTTCCTTGACCAACGGGCTTCGTGGTGAAGAACGGATCAAAGATGCGATGCATCACTTCCTGCTTGATCCCACATCCGTTGTCCTCAAAAGAAATTGAAACGGAAGGTCCGTCTTTCCTTGTTCGCACGCTGATCTTGCCCTCGTAAGGCGCCTCGCCTGCCCGGATTTCTTCATCTTCCGTCCGCCGCTGGACAGCGTGACCAGCGTTCACGACCAGATTCAAGAATGCCTGGTTCAGATCGCCCGCGAAGCAATGCACTTGAGGCAGGTCAGAGGCCAAATCCATCTCGATCTCGGCAACGTACTTCCATTCGTTGCGAGAAACCGTGACTGCCGTCTCCAAGGAATGATTGATGTCGACCGAAGTGGGTTCGTCACTCCCTGGGTGTGAAAACTCTTTCATCGCCCGCACGATTTTGGCAACACGATCGGTTCCATCCAAGGTTTGCTGCGTCGCCTGCGGGATTTCGTCTTCCAAAAATGCGAGATCGACCTCTTCCTTGGCACGTTTGATCTCACCAACCAAGCCTACGCAGCGATCCGGTTCACCGCCCGCCGTATCCGTCGCAACCTCGGCTAACCGATCGTAGAGCTCAAGCAAACCAATGATGTCGTCAAATGCATCCTGCAGAAATCGTGCATTATCCCCCAAGTATTGAATCGGCGTGTTGATCTCGTGCGCAATACCCGCAGCAAGCTGCCCAACCGATTCCATCTTTTGGGCTAGTGAGAGTTGCGTTTCTAAAGCCTTCTTTTTGGTACGGTCGTGGACGATTGCAATGTAGGTCTGTTCACCATGGTCGCAAGACGTCTTACTCAGCCCGACGTCGAGCACGAGATCCCGCCCATCAGGCCCCTTGCCGATCAACTCCGGTAGAACGTCGCAATCAAGCCATGCGTCCACAGAGAAACGACTCTCCGAGTCCATATTTTCAAAAAGCTCGTCAAACCGTTTTGTGGTAGCAACGAAGCTCGGGATACCAAAGATCGTTTCCGCTGCTACGTTGAATGTCGTAATCATTCCGTCGCTATCAAACGCAATGATCCCTTCTGCAGCGTGATCGAGTATCGCCTGATTCTTTTCGTTTTCGAATCTCCATGCTTCGACCATCCGACGAAGCTTCTCGTTTGATTCGTAAAGTTCACGACTCTTCGATTCAAGCGTGCGTTCGGCTTCAATCCTGGCAAGTCGTTCTCGTTCGTATTTTTTCTCAAGCAGGGAACTGTCTAGCATGGGTACCTAATTGTGAGAGGGTGAGAGATCACGAGGTGGGGAGCCAGCGCATCAGGCGTGAACGGCAGATGCTGGACTCTCAAGACGGACCGTCCGCGGTGGCTTCGAAGTTGTCCGCCTCAGCATTGGTCTGCGGCAATTTGGTTAGGGTAAAAACAGCCGCAGTTCCCTGCGGACACTTATCCTCACGCACTACTTCGATGGACTCGCCGTAGTGCTCAATACAAGCGACAATGAGCCCCTCGCATAGATCCGCGAAAGGTCTGGTGGACTGATAATTCATCATCAGGCGGTTGGGGCCAATTTCGGGATACTCGAAAGTAGGTAATTCGGCATTGGGCCAGAGCTTCCTAACTTCAACATGGATGATGTCCTCAACGGCCAAAAGCAAATCGAATGCCGACTCAAATTGGTTCAGATGGTCGGAATGCCGCTCAAAAAATCGACCGAAAAGGTGCCCTCCAAACATACGAACCAGATCAGGAATCGGCGTCTGCAATTCTTCACTCAATGCACTGACGATTTTGACCAGTTCCGAACAGGAATAGGTTCCGACGCTTGTGTAGCCGCCCTGGTTTTCGAGTTCGCACTTCTCGATCACGCGGTCCAGCATTTCGTAGCCGTGAGCCGACTCAACCAAGTCGAAAAGCTCGGTAAAAACGACACCCTTCATGGCCACCTTTCTTCTTTGCTTCAGACAAATAGCTCGATAACGTGCTTAGAAAACGCGTCCTGTATGCGGCCTCGTGCGCTCCTATCGATTCACCAGCTGCGTGCCAATTGAAATGTAGGTTACAATTCGCGAGATCACGGAGGTTGTGCGATGAAAACAGGCAGATAGCCCCGTAACATTTGCTGCATCCACAGACGTAAGTTGCCTTGGCGGCCGAGCAGACTCAATGGCTATGGAAGAAACCGAGAACCTAGAAGGTCAAGCAGTTGGACTTTCTCAGATCCCAATCGCCATAACGGCATGGACGGTCTGTTCGTTTCTGGCTTGGTTCTGCACGGCAATCATCGATGGCCCACGCCTACCAGGTGATCTCCTAGCGACTTGCACGCTAGTCGCGGCAGCCGTAACGCTCACGCTGCATGTATTGACCACGCGCCATAGAGGTCGAAGAGGCCCCGAATTGGCTGCTCAGCAATCCTCTCAACTAAGTTGGCATCTCCAACCGAATCTTGTCCACGCGGGCGTCGGCTTGGTCGCGATCTTGAATTGGGGCGGGGCGGCGGCAAACTGCTCGTCTGCGTTGGTCGCTTTTCTGCCGAGTGTGCTGATTCTCGGCGGTTGCTGCGCCTGTCTAGTTCAGCACTATTACGTCAAGCCCTTGAGTGCAGAACAAGCACCAGACGCAATCTTAACCCCAGAAGCAAACGCAGTTTTGACGACGTCTGGTGGTCCCGCCTCTGCAAATGACGAAGCGAAAAATCTCGGCCTCGATTCGCAGGCGTTCGGATTGTCTGAAGTTCAGTTCGAGCAACCAACGAAGGAGCTTGAAACGGCCCCTGATCTATATGCTGCTCCACTAAACGCTGCTCCTCAAAACCCTGCTCCAACGATGGATGAGGAAATTGTCATCTTGCGGGAAGCTCAGTCGCTACTTGGGGCGTCCGGGCAGAGGACAGCCTCTGGCTGCGTGAATTCAGAATTAGACTCATCCGAAAAGTCGGCCGAACTGGTCCTCGCCTTTGATCCACCATTCAAAGTGGTCCCTGATCTAGAGTTTGAACTAACGGACGAGAACCTTCAGGCCAGAATCTTGAATCAAACATGCTCCGGTGTTCGGTTCGCTATCCGCAGACTTCAAACCAATTCGGTAGTGGCAATCCCGTTCACGCTTGAGTGGTTTGCCTCCGAGCGATCGCAATCCGCCCAGCAGACAGACACACGTCCGATCAGCACCAATCTGCCTTAGTTTGGGCCCAAATGCGGTTTCAATTCCGGTGAAAACCCATTCTAGGACAGACTAAAGCTGGAGATATTGACCCACTACCACCTATAATACTAGGTCTAAAATCTTTAGCGTTTCGGCTGCTTACTGTCCCAGTCCAGGGCTGTTTGAACAGAACGGATCCGCAAGACGTAGAAACACTAGTCCGGTGGTTTCGTGTTTTGCGGCCCCCCAAAGAATCCAAAATCAACCTCTCAACAAAATCTCTTGCGATGAAATCCAGCGTTTCTGTTGTCCGAATGGTAGCTCTCGTCACTGCGGCTTTTTTTGGCTTTGCTTCAGCAGGTGTAGCTCAAGACTCTCCAACAACTTGGGAGAGCAGCGACGGCAACAAGCTAGAAGCCGAGTTTGTTCGCTTGACTGACGACGGCGTCATATTGAAGTTGAAGTCAAACGGAAAGCAAGCTGAAGTCCCGTTCTCTCGCCTGAGCCTAAAAAGTCATCTTCAGGCCATCAAACTGGCGAAGCCCGAGGAGTTCTCTAAGCCTGTGCCAAAGGCCGAGATTGCTCCAACAATCGACGTGCCACCTCCAACCCAAATTAATCTAGAGACCGTCTTGCAGTCGCCATTCAGCGACAGTCAAACCCTCGAACAATTCGTTGAAGCCTTTGGATCTGAAATGGACCAGGGCAACCTGTTTGTCGCTTGGCATGCTTTGCCTCCCAAGATGCAAGAATCACTTGAGGACTTGATCGTTGCGGGCATGGACAAAGTCGGCGACGGGCCGATTGTCCAGATCAAAACACTGATGGGCAATCTCAACACGATCGTCAGCGAGAAGAAGGATTTTATCTTCAACAACAAAACGCTGATGTCGAATCGCCGAATCAAGAAACAGCTGTACAGCGTCTGGCCTGTGATCGAACAGTTTGTTGGATCCATCTCACGTGAAGAACTTTGGCAGAAAGAGAATTTTGACAAGGGCAACGTTGAACGTTGGCTGGCAGACTTCACGTCCGCAATCGGCTCCAACCTTGCCGCTTTGGAAAAATTGACAGAAACAATGGGCGGTCAACCTCAGCCCAAATTTGCCGACGTCGTTTCGGTACCTTCGTCTCAAGAGACCAAGGGAAAGGTTCAGCTGGCAGCTCCAATGATGCCGCCACAAGAAGTTGTCTTCCGAAAAGTTCGTGGGCAATGGATTGCACCTGCATGGATGACTCCTATGCGAGCAGGCATTGACGCCGGTCTTGAACAACTCAAGAGCGTTCCTGAGGATCAGGTGCGAACCGGAATCCAAGGTGCATTGTTCACCGTTATTCCACCTGCTGGGGCACTCGCTAGAGCGAAAACCCAAGAAGAATTCGACGCTGTCATCGATGGCCTTAAGCCTCTTCTGGAAAGCATCCAAGGAAGCATCCCACCGGGAGCGTTCAGCCCTGGTATGGGCGCCCCCCCCAATGGCAACAATGCTTTTGCTGGAGGACGAGGAGCCCGAGGACCAGGACAAGGAACGGGTGCCGGACCTGGTGGTAACTCCGGCGATCCCGGTTCAAATTCACGGATGAAGAAAGGCCCAATGACCGGCGGAACCGGCGGTGTTGGATTCTAACTCTGGTTTGCAAGAGCGAACCCCAAAGTAGGCCGCTGGATGGATCCAACTCGCACCATTGTCGCTCTCAGTAGTGGCGTTTCTGCAGCTAGGCGGGCCATCATTCGGCTTAGCGGGCCAAGGACACCGGAACTACTCGCAGCACTTTTGGATGATTCCAGCGCGGACGAAGTTGTTTCTTCGAGTGCATGGGCGACGAAACTCAAATTCGCATTTCCGGCTTTCGACCAAGAACAGTGTGTCCCTGCGACAGTCTATTTCTGGCCCGACCAACGCAGTTTCACAGGCGAGCCATCCGCCGAGCTGCACCTGATCGGATCGCTTCCCATCGTCGAAGCCGTCATCGAAACGCTGATCCGCCTCGGCGCAGACAATGCATCCCGTGGTGAATTCACTCTACGTAGTTTCTTGGCCGGAAGAATTGACCTGGCGCAGGCCGAAGCCATTCTCGGAGTCATCGAAGCGACAGGGGAATCGGAATTGAGTTTTGCACTCGGCCAACTGGCTGGCAACATCTCTCGGCCTGTAGCCACGCTTCGCGGTCAGCTAATTGAACTGACAGCTCACCTTGAAGCGGGTCTCGATTTTGTCGAAGAAGATATCGAGTTCATCTCAAAGTCAGAATTGAATGACTCGTTAACTCAGGTCCAAGCTTCCATCGAAGCCCTCCTTCAGAAATTATCAGCGCGAGGATCTCGACAGAGACTACCTTCGGTCGTTCTGGCGGGCGCTCCGAATGCGGGCAAAAGCACCTTGTTCAATCGAATATTGAACACGAAGCGCGCTATCGTGTCGGCTGTTGCGGGCACCACGCGTGACGCGATCGAAGCACGCGTTCAATTGGGCTCAGTACAGTTCAACCTCGTCGACACGGCAGGTTTGGAAAAGGCCCAAACCAATACACCACGAGGCAAGGCACAGGACGTCGCCTCGTCGCGTATCGCCGAAGCCGATCTTGTTCTTCATTGCATAGACCAATCCGAAACGACGGCCCTCGATTCGACCGCATCCGAGTATGCCTACATTCGAAGAGCGCGGCCGGCCTCCCTCCCTGAATCAATTCTGGTGGTCGGAACGAAAGTTGATCTCGCTCCGCCCAGAGACGTGGATTGTGGCGTTGGACAAGGACAAGAAGATGACTTGGCTGAGCTCCTGAAACGGATCGAACTGGAACTCGCCAACGCTCAGACCAGCACACAGGGTGATGCACTACATCGAACCACACTTCGGTGCCGTGAGGGACTGGAAGAGGCGGCCGAGTCACTCCACTCGGCAATCCAAGCAAACGAAGCAGACGCTGGAGAAGAGATAACCGCCACGGAGCTTCGATTGGCGATCGAATCACTTTCCGCCATTATCGGTTCGGTTCACAACGAGGACATTCTCGGGGAAATCTTTGGCCGATTCTGCATCGGTAAGTAGAGACGCAAGCCACTGTTCTTTCCTCTGGTCCAGCCGCGAAATTCAACGACTTCAATCACAATCGAGCGCTGCTAGTACTTTGTCCACAAGCCATTCGGTAGGTTCTATTCCGCAAGAAAGCCGTATGGTCCCCTCGTAAATACCGAGTGCTTCTCTTTGCTGAACAGTAAAACCGCGATGGCTTGTCGAAGCAGGGTGAGAAACCGAGGAGCTTACATCGCCCAGAGATGGAACGAATGGAATCTCAGGCCGAAGGCGATCAAAAATCTCCAGTACACCCTCCCGCCCGCATTCCAAATGAAAAGTTAGCATCCATCCGAAACCGCCCTTCAGCTGCCGGCGTGCGGATTCGTTTTGGGGATGCGCAGACAAGCCGGGATAGTCCACTCTGATCTTGCCGGCTCGATCGAGTCGCTCTGCGACAGCGAGTGCATTTTCATTGGCTCGTTCCACCCGAACAGCAAGTGTCGATAAACCACGGTGGGTGAGGTAACAATCCAACGGACTGCTAGCCATACCAAAAGTGCTGATTGTCGACTGCACGGCGTGGGCATCCTCAGAATCTTTCGATACGACCAACCCAACCATTGCGTCGCTGTGCCCGTTGACTTGCTTCCCGAGACTCTCGATCACCAGATCGGCCCCCAAATCGATCGGCCTACAGATCAAGTGCGTCGCAAATGTGTTATCCACAACCAACTTGGCGCCAGCTTGATGTGAGGCTTCAGCAATTGCAACGATATCCGGCACTCGCAGTCGTGGGTTGCTGATCGTTTCCACCATAACCAACGCGGCTTTGCTGCTCGCCAGCTCGCTAATCTGCTTAGAGTCCAAAGGGTCAAACGAACGATAATCCACCCCCCAGCGCGCGAGATCTTTTGCGAACAGCTGGATTGACTTGCCGTACAACTCATGGGCGATCCATACAACGTCTCCAGGCGAGAGTAGCCCCAGTGCGACAGCCCCAACCGCACTCATCCCCTGTGCCGTGATCGATGCGTGCGTTCCACCGTGCAGTTTGGCGAGTTTGTCAGCTAAAGTCCGTTCATTCGGATGGCCATCGCGTCGATAGACGTAGACGCCATCAGCTCCGGAAAGGGCCTGATCCGCAGTTTCAGGCGACTCCATCTGCCAAACACTCGCGACCGAGATCGCCTCCGCCTGTGGGCGGTTCACTTCGCTTCGCCATTCAGGCGCACGAACTGCCTCGCGTTCTAGCTCTGCAGCCCACTGCTCGGGTCGGTTATCAGACAATCCTTCACTCCCCAATTTCGTTCTTATCTGCTACTCGCAGGCCCAACGCGGACGACACATAACGCTGCCGTGCCAGTATTCATCTGTCCTCAGGTTGGCGAGGTTAGGTGCATTCTGGGCTCGTTGTCCTGGTTACCGTCAAGGGCTATGCCGCATTCACAATGGCAATTCGGCATTCACCTCGTATCGAGACTTGCATTGATGCTGACTGGGCGAATACTGGCCCCTTGAAGACCTTCATTGTAGATACGGAATTTCCGCGTGAATCAGATCAACCTTCTTCTAGCCAGCAGCAGTCGCTGCCACCCGCATGGGTATCTTGACCACATTGAAGCCTCCACAAGAGAACTGTTCCAGGGGTGTCAACAAGTCCTGTTTATTCCGTACGCGAGGCCCGGAGGCTCGAGCCATCACGACTATTCTGCTGCGGCATGCGAGAGATTTAGCAAGATGTCGATCCCGATGACCGGGATTGAACAATTTTCATCGGCGCCCGAAGCCATCGAAAATTCGGACGGAATCTTTATTGGTGGGGGTAACACGTTCCTACTCTTGAAGACGATGTACGACCAAGAGCTTGTCACTCCGCTACGTGAGCGGATCCATTCCGGACTTCCCTACATGGGGACTTCCGCAGGCAGCAATATTGCTGGACTCAGTATTGGGACATCAAACGACATGCCAATCGTGTATCCGCCGAGCTTCAAGGCGCTTTCGGCTGTGCCTCTCAATATCAACCCTCATTTTCCAACCAAGGCGCCGGATCCCACATTCAAGGGAGAAACTCGGCAGGAACGCATCGCAGAGTTTCATTTTCAGAATCCGCAACCCGTTTTGGGGCTAACCGAAGATGCCTGGCTACGCGTGCGGGGTGAAAAAATGGTCGTCCACGGCGAAAGGCCAGCCACAATTTTTCGGCCGGGCCGCGACCCCGAGCCTTGCGAGCCTGAAAGCAACATCACGAAAATGCTATAACAGCATCTCTTACGGTGAAGCAAAAAGAGAAGAGTTCGGGTCGGTACGATCGTAAGCTCGTCCCGCCCAGATTTCTTCGTTGCAGAACAAAATCAAATTTAGATTCTTCCGGAGACTCTAATTGAACAGTAACCGATACAAATGGGCTGCTCGAGGCGACGTGAATGCCTTTTTTGGCCTCATGCTCGACAACGTAGCCGGGCTCGTTTTGACGGTCACCATGCTTTCGTCGATTTTCGGATTCCCAATCGACTTTGCGATTCGATACATGGTGCCGGGAACAGCCATCGGAGTCTTTGTCGGAGACTTACTCTATTTCGGTTTGGCATTCGTTCTTGCAAAGAAATCGGGCCGCTCGGACGTAACAGCGATGCCGCTGGGGCTGGATACTCCCAGCACCATTGGCATGGTTCTTTTTGTTTTGGGCCCTTCCTACATCGCTGGGACGGCACTTGGTCTAAGCCCAGAAGAAGCGGCAATGCGAACCTGGCACATCGGGATATGTAGCATCCTGATCTCGGGAGTGATTAAGGCCATCTTGGCAGTTTTCTCGGACTCAATTCGCCGACTCATTCCGCGAGCCGGACTGCTTGGTTCCCTAGCTGCCATCGCGTTAGTCCTAATCGCATTTTCCCAGTTCCCCAAGCTTGCCGGCGATCCGATTGTCGGTTTTGCCTCGCTTGTGATCGTGCTGGCAACACTGGTCGCCAGAGGAGAGCTGCCATTCAAAATCCCCGGGGCACTCGGCGCCGTCGTTGCGGGCTGCGTCATCTGGTACCTGATGATCGGAATCGACCGACTGGCTGGAACTCAAATAGCACACCAAGCCGAAGCAGGCACCGTGATTTGGTTCCCACAGGAATGGCTAACGGTATTCTCGTTTGAGTGGATCGGAGCTTTTGGGGACGCACTAGCGTACGTGCCGTACATCATCCCGTTCGCGATTGCGACCGTCATTGGCGGAATCGACTGCACCGAAAGTGCCGCGTCAGCAGGCGACGAGTACAACACCAATACGATTATTGGAATCGAAGCCATTGCAACGTTGTTGGCAGCAGTCTGCGGAGGTGTTATCCAAACGACACCGTACATCGGTCACCCTGCTTACAAAGCGATGGGCGGACGAGCAGCATACACCCTTGCAACCGCACTTTTCGTTGGTGGAGCCGGAGTTGTCGGCTATTTCACCTTACTCTTCAACTACATTCCAGAAGCCGCCGTGCTCCCCATCCTGATCTTCATTGGGATCGAAATCACGGCTCAGAGTTTTCATGCGACCGCTCGCCGGCACTACGCTGCCATCGCAATTGCCTGTCTTCCGGCTTTGGCGAAGCTAATCGTGATTTATGTCGGCCAGTATGCAAGCCCTGACCAAATGGCGACTGACCCCGGCCTGCTGATTCTTCGAATACTTGCCGGAGGTTTCATCATTACCAGCGTGATATGGGCGTCCGCGATGGCAAATATCATCGATCGCAAGTTCCGTTCCGCGGCAATCTATTTCTGTGTTGCTGGAGTGCTTGTCCTTTTTGGAGTCATGCATTCACCGGTCGATGGAGACAAGATGTTTTGGCCATGGAATATTGGAATGATCGACCAGGGTGACGGCACGCTTGCTGCGGATCCGGCGACTCGTTCAACCATCATCGAATTGAGCGTCGCCTACTTCGTCATGGCTGCCATCGTCTTTTGCCTGGACTTTGCATCCGATGGCAAAGTGATTGAGACGGACGAAGAGTACGAGAATCTGGCGCACTAAATCGCCCAATCCAGTGAATACCCGATGCGTTGCGGCCGAATGATTCCTCAATTCAGACCGCGACTTAGCGCAGACCACCATCATCGGAATGTTGGTAAAACCCTTCTCCGGTTTTGACTCCCAGTTTTCCGTTGTTCGTTTTGTCACGCACTAACTGCATCACTTGGTCAAAACTCGCCGTCGCATCTGGCGCCCATTTCCCGTTCGCCAACACTTGCTCGATAACGTCTAGTCCGATCTGGTCCATCATTCCAAATGGCCCAAGTGGCATTCCCGTGATCGTACGCCAGGAGCGATCCACGTCCTCTGGATCGACAACATCTTTTGCAACTAAATCTAGCGCTGATCGCAATAGCGCCTGCAACATCCAATTGAAAACGTATCCTGGCTGCTCCTTCCTGAGTACCAGCGGATCGAGCCCAATTCGTTCGGTAAATTTACGGAGATTGTGAATCACACCAGCGTTGGTCGCGGGGTGACCAACAATGTCGGCGATCGAGTCATGTAGTACGGGTACATGAAAGTGGATGTGTGCGAAGCGCTCCGGCGTTTCGACATACTGGCCAAGTAACGATGGAACGAAGTACGAACTGTTCGAAGCAATGATAATGGGTGGCTCAAAAATCTTGCTCAACTCCGACAAAACACGCCGTTTCGCAGATAGCTGCTCCGGAGCCGATTCAATGACCAACTGCAAAGCCTCCCTACCAGAACTTGTTTGCTCCGCAAGCACGTCCAACTGATCAATCGTTTCTAGTTTTCCGAATGAAAGATCTTTTGAACACCCCGAGCCGGACGGCTTATAACTCCCATCGTGTTCGGCCAAAGCATGCCGTCGGATCCAGTCCACACTTTGCTGCGTCGCCTCGGCTTGACGGTCGTAAAGCACGACATCAATCTCATGCAGCACCAATCTGGCCGCGATCTGCCGCCCGACCCAGCCAGCGCCGACAATCAAAACTCGCCGTATTTCCGCTTCGTATTTGATTTCCATATCTATTTGTCTCCGTTCGGAATCTCCCAAACGCTAACGACTTGGATTGTATTAGAATAAAGGTTCGTAACGGGAAGGGGCCAATCCGAGGATTCACTCTGTGAAATTCGCCCTTTGTATCAGGATTACGCGGCTGTCCGCGATCTCTATCATCGTGAGCATCCAAATCAAGGCTTGGATTCAGAGACCTCTCTCTTTGTTGGGATACAGGATGTTCTCGAAGAAACCCAATAACTGCAAGTATGCGACCAGCACGGTTCAGAGTCGGGCCGCCGCTCTGTGGGCACTTTTCTTCTTGCTTCCCAACGCGTCTCTGCAAGGTCAACCACCGGAGACAGTCAAGATTGAGTTTAGCACCGCGGAAGAGCAGGGCGAAACCGTCGGCGAAATCGTTGTGCAAGACGCGAAAGGAAACCTACTGCTCCGCACCCCAGATGGCAGGCTTCGGGATCTCCTCAGTGTGGAGGTTGTAACACGCGAGAAATCCGACACGCCGATGACGGCACTAACTCAAGTTCAACTCTTTGATTCAATCAAAGAAGACCTTCCGCCTGGCTTTGCCATGGTCAAGAAAAGACACTTCGTAATCATCTTCAATACATCTCGGGAATACGCTGACTGGGTGGGCTCTCTTTTCGAGAGGATTTATAAGGGTCTCCATAACTACTGGCGAAAGAAAGGAATCCGACTCGAGGAGCCAAGATTTCCACTGGTAGCTTTGGTCTTCAAGGACAAGAACTCATACCAAAAGTATGCGACAAGGGACGTTGGAAAGAACATGGCCGAGAACACGATCGGCTACTACAACATGATGTCCAATCTGATGGTCAGCTATGACTTGACCGGCGTGAACGGGATTCCAATTCCACCCGGCAGACTCGCACAGCAGATGAGAGCCAATTTGTTCCAACCAAAAGTCGAACGGACGGTAGCCACCGTTGTTCACGAAGCCGTTCACCAAATCTCATTCAACTGCGGACTCCAAACACGGATGGCCGACAATCCGCGATGGCTTAGCGAAGGATTAGCCATGTACTTTGAAGCTCCCGACCCCAAGAGTCGAGATGGCTGGAGCATGGGTAGTGTCAACCGCCACAACCTGCAGCGTTATCGGCAAGCGATGTCCCAGCGACTTATTCCCCCGGGATCGCTAGAAGAAACCGTCGCGTCTGACAAACTCATCATTGAGAACCAGCGGGTCGGATACCCTTTTGCTTGGGCTCTTACTTACTATCTGATGAAAACGAAACAAAAAGAGTTTGCTTCGTATTTGATTGCTTTAAAGAAACTACCGCCGTTAGGCACGACGAATCCCCGCGATAAAGTCAACATGTTCAAGAATCACTTCGGCAACGATCTGGCTGCACTAGAAGTGTCGATGCACAAGTGGTTGCGGACGGTTCGCTAGCGAAGCTCAAATTTCTAGATTCGGTGCCTTAGTTAGACTTCCGGCGATCTTGTGAGAGTCATTCAGTCGAGCAAATCGAAATAGTTGTCACAGCGTCTAAACATTTTGCAATGCTTGCTCGCTGCCTGCGAACTCATCAATCTCGACTCCGAGCCTCTGCAGAATCGTCAAGAACAGATTCCCCAGTGGCTGCTCTTCGTGATCCATTTCTTTCTGCCATGGCTCCCTGCCTCCCAGCCACGGGCCACCTGCCGGTTGGCCCCCATCTTTGTAGATTCCGCAACGCATGTATTGCCCGTGTTGGAATCCAAGGTTCTTTCCACCTGCCAAGATGAGCGGGTAATTTCGCGACAAGTGGAATGCGCTCGATGCCGAACCAAATAGGACAATCGTGTTGTCCAGCATGCTGCCACGATGACCAGTTTCAGGAGTCGTTTTGAGCATGCGGACGAACCGTCCAAGCTCTTCGCTGAGGAAGCTGCAATAAGTTCCGAAGTTTTTCCAGCCACCGGGAGCTTTTGTTTGGTGCGACAATTGGTGAGTCAGGTTGAACCCAACAGCACGTGCTAAGTAGTCACTGACACCCACTCCGTTCTCACGGCCAAGTTGGTAAGTTGAAACTCGTGTTGTATCTGTTTTGAATGCCAAGTAGATCAATTCGAACATCGTTCGAAGATAATTGCGAGGGTCTTCAGGCGTCACTTCAAGATTGAGATGGTTCACATCAACCGTCGGCATCGGCAGATTGATCCATTGTTTGGCTTTAGCCACTTTCCGCTCGGTGTCACGGACCGACTCTAGGTACTGATCCAAGGTTGCTCGATCAGGCCTGGACAATTGTCGACGTAGTGACCGGGCATCTTCCATGAGGTCATCCAGTGCACTCTCGGTCATTGCGAGTCGTTTCTCAGCATCACCACCTTTCTTCACGAATAACATGTCGAAGATCCGCTTAGGTCGATGCTCCGCGGGAATGGCTTTTCCGTTGCGGTCGAAGGACATCGTGTGCGTACCACGTGGGGTCCCCGTTCCCCCGTCGGTCGATAGAACAAGTGACGACACGCGTGTCTGGGTTCCGACCTGCCCCGCGTAGAGCTGATCCAATGAAATTGAGTTCTTGTAGTCACCGTGCCCTCCAGTCGCAGCCCCCGTTAAGAACTGATCCGCATTCGAGTGTCCATGAATGCTGCGAGCAGATGGATGTGAGAGTCCCGACAAGACTGTAATTTCATCGCGCAGTGGCTCGAGTGGATCTAAGCACTTTGTGAATCGAAAATCCCTCCCTTCACCGTGTGGAAACCAACTCCAATCTGCATGAGCAGGATCTTCACGCAGAGGCATCGGCACGCCATCGGGCATATAGAAACCAGCGAACCTTCTCGGTACAGAATCCGACTGTTCTTCATCGGCACGGAGAGCTGGCAGCAGCGACTCAAACAAGGGTAATGCTAGAGCGATTCCACTGCCGCGAATGAACTTTCGACGATCAACCGAATTTAGATTCTCTGCCATCATGCCCATTCTGTCCTGTGCTCTGCAACGAGCGTTCTACGCCTTGATTAACCCGCAAGAAGCTTCAACCAACGGTCAGAAGCCCCAAACGGTAATTACGACCACCTTCAACGCGAATCTCACGTACAGGTCCGCGTTAGTCTTAAAGATCACTGCGGCACCGTCAGCGGTGCAAAAACAAATCACTACAGACAATCAACTCTACCAGCGACCGTAAACCATCCTGCCTGGCCCTGAGCGCCAAAGCAATCTTCTCCAACTCGGCTTGATCACGAAACGAAAGCGGTCTTCCAATCGCGAATGCCGCCAACTTACGGACCATAGCACGGACGAATTGATCCTGACGCTCTCGCAACAGATACGCTTTCAAACCTTCAATGCCATCTAGTTCTTCTTTATTGAACAAGCGGCTTTTCGCATCGACCGGCTCATCTCCGATTGAATCTCTCCAGGAACCGACGGCATCAAAGTTTTCAAAAGCAATGCCCCATGGATCGATCTTCGCGTGGCAAGAATAACATGCAGGGTCATTACGATGATCTTCAAGACGTTCCTTTAAAGTCATTTCCGCGATGCGTGGGTCAGCGACATCAATCTCCGGTACGCTCGGCGGCGGAGGCGGAGGCGGGTCATTGAGAATCCTCTCCAACAACCAGATCCCTCGCTTCAACGGATGAGAGTGCTCCCCGTCAGAATTCATCGCCAACATCGAAGCCTGCGTCAGCAGTCCTCCGCGGGGACTATGCGGCGGCAAATTCACCTTGCGAAACTGATTGCCATAGACCCCTGGAACGTGATAGTGCCGCGCGAGTCGTTCATTCAACAAACCGTAATCAGCATGGACGAAATCAAATACACTCGCGTTGCTCTCCAGTGCATGCTGAAAAAACTCAACCGGTTCGGCCTGAATCGCTTCCAATAAGTTCGGATCGAAATGCGGAAACAGTTTGCGGTCGACCTGTAAGTAGTCGAGCGAATCGAGCGCTAGCCACTGCCGCACAAAATGCAGGGACATTCGACGGCTCTTTTCGTCACGCAGCATTCGAGCAACATGTTGCCGAAGCCGTTCTTCGTTCATCAGTTCACCGGATTTTGCGTCGCGAATTAGCTCGGCATCAGGACTGCTGCACCACAAGAACAAGGACAGCCGTGACGCCAACTCCAGTGCAGTGACCCGATCTCCCGCTCCACCAACGGGTGTCGATTCCACTGCCGCCGTAGGATCCGCGAAACGTGTTACATAAAGAAATCTGGGCGAAGCAAGAACGGTCGCTAGGACTTCGACAGCAGCCTGTCGCGGGCTCGCATCTTTTGAAAGCAACGACTCATAAAACCGCATTTTCCGGTTCACATCGTGAGCTTCCACTGCGCCTCGCCAGGCTCTCACCATGAACAGACGGAGCGTTTCTTCGACGGAATCTCGGCTCCATTGCTGCGGAGCCTTGTCCGCAAAGATCTTACGGTGAGATGCTGGAGGCCATTGCTCATTGACTGGAGCTTCAATTTCGACGTAATCAATTTGCACGCTGACCTCTTCGGCAGCGATACCGGGCTCGGGAGGAATCACGTTGTTATGGATCTTGATATATTCAGAAGGGCTCGGCGTCTCCCCCATCTTCGCAGTCAGACGCATTGGATTGCGCATCGCAATGTTGGCTAATGGAATCTCCCACTCGTATAGTTGCGGATCATTCGATGCCGCAGTAACAGCAACGTCCTTCGTTGAGATCGTTTCGGACGCGGATGAATTGTTGCTTGCTTGGAATCCATATTCGAGCCGAAGACTAGGTACGGGTCCGGCAGGCTTTTCAGCGAGACTTTCATCCATGGCTGTTGGCATACGAGAAGCTCTTATCCGCACACGAATCAGCCCCCTGTCGGGAACTTCGTTTCCCAGTTCGACAACTAGTTTCTGTTGCGGGGGAATAACGGCGACGTGAGTTCCAACTTCTGGAATTGCGTCTAGCTCGTTCTTCGAATCCCAAGCATATCTGGCGCCACTGTATCTCCATTTCGTTTGGAATGTATCACCAGTTTTCAAGTTCAGGTAATGCGTTCGTTTGCTTGAAGCTTTGGTATTTCGAAGCCGCTCTAATTCTCGCTGCAGTTTTTCTGGTTCGTCCTTCAGCTTTCGCCGTTTTTTATCAATCTCGTTATCCAATTGCACCTGCATCTCAGAGGCGGCTTCCGACATGGTGATCTGCCAGCAGCGGGATTGAGGGCAATCACCAAAGGCCGTTGCAGCTTCAATTGCATCACGTCCGATCTCCAAATAACTCTGCAGCTGCGTCTCTGACATGGTCAAAGTCGCCGTGCTGTTTTGAAATCCATGGGGCAAAGCATTCTCCGGAGGTAACTTTGCAGTGAACTGATTCGGCACCCCCAATAAATCTTGCAATGCATAGTTGTATTCATAGTTGGTAAGCCGCCGAAAGGATCGCAAGTCACCCTCACCGCGTCGAACCAAAGATGCTGCATGCATTTCGCGCGACAGCCAATCCACGAGTTGTTCTCGTTGCTTATCGTTGAGTTCCGATGAATCTGCCGGTGGCATCTCTCCGTTGCTGACAACATTGAGAATCTCAATCCACCATGCGATATCGGCGCCGACTTGCATGTCCGGGTTGAGCTTTTCGATACGAAGGTGGGCTTCAGCTTCAGGCCCCTGATGGCAATCAGCGCAAGCTTCATTAAGAACCGGCAAAATCTCCTCACGAAAGCGTTTCAAATCTGGCTTCAGCTGCTCACGATTCAAGAGGCCCTGAGCTTCACCTTCGAATCGATGGCCTTGTGATAGCCTTGAGCGTTTCCTTCCCAGTTCAAAAGCCAAACGTAATCGGTCAACGTCTTCTCCTGCCAACGAAGATTTCCCGGCCGTCAGAAGGGATGCGTCTTGCGCATGAGTCCCCCCTTGGATGAAGCCAAAAGACAAAACCAGGATTGCCAAAACGGCAAAGCAATTCCATCGTTGGCTAGCTAGGAGAATCATCGGAGTTACTCTTGCCTAAGTTGTCGTACCCGACACCAATAAACCAAAGCCAATGCCCCAAGCCATGGCAAAGTTCGGAACATGGACCTGGTGCGGTTGCTGCATACGGAACAAGACACCTTCAATGAATCAGATGTCATTTCTCCGAGCTGCTCCAAGTTGGGCAGCGAAAAAGAGCTCGAGCAGGCGGTGGATTCCTGCTTCAAGCGAGCCATCTATGTAGAGTGGGAAATCAATCGGGGGCCTACGATTATAACTCGTTTCGACAACAGCCTCCATTCCAACATCGAATCCAATTTGCTTTAGAATACAATTCGATCCGCAAAATCCCGGCGCTTTGCCTGTCAGAAATCCGCCTAGCTTCTCGCCTCAGTTCCTACAACTGCTGACTATTCCTTTGGGCTGTCGTGTTGAAAAGGCTGTGGCTGGGAAAAGATTGTGGTTAGGAAATCACAGAGTCCTCTCAACCCTCCTCGGTTTTTCACCAATGCAGAACCTGCTCTACACCATCCGCCCGTTCGCAAAGAAGCTTCGCAACAATGCAGGTCCTTTCTCCTGTTTGCTTACGATCGTTCTTTTCGGAACAAACTTGTCGACCACAGCGTTTGCGGACGAAACCACGCCTCAAGGCAAACTAACGACCGCGACGTTTGACGATAGCCAAATTTTCCCTGGCACAACTCGAGAATACAGCGTCTACATCCCAAAGGAGTACGATTCGAATAAGCCAGCCAATTTGATGGTCTTCATGGACGGCCGGGGATATCTCAATGCCAAAGGTGCGTTTCGCGTACCTTCGGTCTTCGATGCGTTGATCGAAAAATCACGAATGCCAGTTACTGTGGCTGTGTTCATCAATCCAGGCAAGATTGAAGCCAAAATCGAAGATGGAAAATCGAGAAGCAATCGTTCGTTTGAATACGATTCCCTGGGCAACCGATACAGCAGATTCTTGCTCGAAGAACTATTGCCCGAGGCATTAAAAGGCATCAACATTTCCAATGATCCCAAGAACCGAGCCGTCTGCGGAATCTCTTCCAGCGGCATTTGCTCGTTCACCGTCGCCTGGGAACGCCCCGACGCATTTGGAAAAGTGATGAGCCATATCGGAAGCTTCACTAACATCCGTGGCGGATGGGCGTACCCGGGACTCATCCGCAAATCACACCGAAAACCCAAACCAATCAAGGTCTACCTGCAGGACGGTGTGAACGACCTAGACAACTTGCACGGAAGTTGGCCACTTGGCAATCAAGATATGGCGGCCGCGTTACAGTTTGCTGGGTACCACTATAAGCTCGAGTTGACCGACGGAGGCCACAGTGGGAAGTGGGCCGGAGAGGTGTTCTCGAACGCATTAGAATGGCTCTGGGATGAGGATTCGGTTTCCACACAGATCCCGGATCCGGGGACCCGTCCAAAGTGGAGTCCACCTCCAGAATCGATCGAAAAAGACGATGTTCCCACGGGCACGGTTACGAAGATGCCAGCCTTTGAATCCGAGAAGGTTTTCGCTGGCACCATCCGCGATTGGTGGATCTACGTACCAGCACAGTACAAGGCCGATACTCCGGCCGCGCTCATGGTGTTTCAAGACGGTCAAGGCATGCAGAGTCGCTGGCGGTGGCGTATCCCCACCGTGTTCGATCATTTGATCGCGTCCGGCGAAATGCCAGCGACCATTGGAGTGTTCATCAACCCTGGCCACGAAAAGAATAAGCCGCGCCGCAATGGAAAACACTCCAACCGGGGATTCGAATACGACAGTCTTGGCGATCGTTATGCCACTTTCTTGATCGATGAAATCTTGCCTGTCGTGCAGCAGAAATACAACCTCAGTGACGATCCGGAAATGCACGCCATCGGCGGCTCCAGTTCCGGAGGAATCTGTGCGTTCAACGTAGCCTGGGAACGCCCCGACGTGTTTCGGCGCGTCTTCACAAGTGTCGGGAGCTTTACCCATCTTCGCGGCGGAAACATCTTTCCGGCACTTGTACGTAAGACCGAACCAAAACCCATTCGAGTCTACATGGCGGATACGAGCGGTGACGTCGATAACGCATTTGGCAGTTGGCCGATTGCAAACCAACGCATGGCGGCAGCGCTAAGCTACATGGGATACGACTCACGATTCGATTGGGCTGAAGGTTACGGACACAACGCCGATTTTGGTAGCCAACAGTTTCCAGAAGCGATGCGATGGCTATGGCGTGCAGATTCCCATACGCCTGAGATCAACACCGAGGATGATCTAGGCGGTGACCTAACGCTGCTCGATCTTCTGATCCCAGACCAAACATGGGAAATCGCAGCCGACAATCTTGGCTTTGCCGACGCGTTATGCGTCGCTCCAAACGGCGACTTGCTATTCTCCGATATGCGAGCGTCCAAGATTTTTCGCCATAACCCGGCGACCGATGAAAACTCGATCGTTGCCAACGAGTCCGTTAGCGGACTCGAGTTCAATCGTGACGGTACCAAGCTGTACGCGTGCCAGGGTGCAAAGAACCGCCTCATCGAAATCGATCCGACAACCGGGAACAGTCGCACGGTTGCGACCGGCTTCAAACCCAATGATCTTGAGGTAACGAATAGCGGTCACATCCTCTTTACTCATACCGCCAAATCAGAGGTTGTTCGAGTCGACCCGGATTCAGGCGAAGCCAAATCAGTCGCGACGGGCATCGCCAAGCCAAACGGCATTACCTTGTCTCCAGATGGCGGAACACTTGCCGTTTCGGAATATGGTGGCAAAGTTACTTGGACATTTCGCGTGCTTGAAGACGGCTCGCTCGACGCACAAATGCCCACGATGACACTGCGATGCCCGATCGACATGAATGGCGACTTCGCTTTCAACGAAGAGCCTCCCTACAAATCATCTGCGAAGGGCGACGGAATGACAGTCGATCGAATCGGTCGCTTCTACGTGACAAGCGAGCTTGGCATCCAAATCTTCGACCCAACCGGCCGGCCTTGTGGACTGCTACCGAAGCCAGACAAGGACAAGCCGCTTACCACTTGCGCCATTGCCGGTTCCGATCGCAACACGCTGTTCATAGCCCAAGGCGGAAAGATCTACAAACGCAAGCTGACTATCGAACGTCCGAAGCGAAATTGAGAAAGCGAAATGAAGAGGAAGCTGCCCAAGGGACAACTAGCCGTGATGTTCGGGCGTTGAGTTCCTACAACTCGGTTCTAAATCGCACGCAGATAGCTAACGGAATCCGCTAGCTCCTGAATCGAATTCTCAGCGTTGCGACGACCTACGGTAAACCAACCTTGGTAGCGTTGCTCTTCGAGTGCCCCAAGCAACTCGGGGACATCGGCGGATCCTTGGCCAAGCGGCACCGCGAGCCCACGCCCTAGGGAAAGATCCTGAACTCCATCATTGGCAATGACCGCCAACGTCCAGTCCTTTGCCTCTCGAACGCTGGCCTCCGAAAAATGATCGGAAACGATCAATTGGCCGGGATTCAGAGCCACACCTATGGCTTTCTCTTCCAGCGATTCCAATAAGCCGCATAAGCGACTAACCGGTTCCGTTCCAGTCTCACACGCGAGCATTGCTCCCACGTGCTGCCCATGCTTGGCAAGATCTGCAAGACTCGATTGTAATTGTTGATATGCCGGATGAGATTCATCGTCGGTCACTCTTCCGACAGCGTTGATCACGACCGCGGCCCCAAGTCGGTATGCAAAGGACATAGCTTCCTTGGTCGCATCAATGCGCCGGTCTAGATCGGCGGCAACGTCATACCCTCGGCGAGTTGGAAACCGGACTCCGGCGACCTTCAATCCGAGGTCTTCCATCATCTTCTTGAGTTGACGACGTCCAGTGTCGCTCAGTTCCGACGGCCGCAGATCATTTCGCGCATCGAAGACAACTCCGGTCGCCCCCAAACGAGCCGCTGTCTCCAATGCCTGCTTCAACGGTCGCCTCAAAACCGAGAGATCAATGGCTACCTTCACATCTGCCAACGTCCAAGTCCTTTGCCTGAAACAAATGCCACACAGTGGTTTCGCTTTTCCAGCAGGATAGCCCGTTCAAAACACGGGCTTCTGCAGGCAAGACTATACGCTTTTAGGTCTACTCCATGAAGTGGGCAAGACTCGACGGTCGGGTAAGTCGAAACGCATATCGAACACTAAACCGAATTGAAAATCAGTGCAGCAATAGGTCGAGTGAAGGCAAGCCCCACACCAATCCGACCGTGACTGGAACAACCAAGCCCGCAGAAACCGCAAAAGCAAACCGGGGAACATTGTTTGGCTCGGAGAATTTCATCCAGCGACCGGTGAAGCGGAAAAGCGAGAATAGCCAAAGTGGAAGTGAGAAAGCGGCGAATGATATTACGGCTAGCTTCAACAACCAATCCACTTCAATCTCGGCTTGCCGCAGCAGGTTGACGAGCAATCCAACGGCGGCGGTAGTCGCCATCACCAAGAATACACTCGCAGCCAACGCGGAAAGACCACGCTGAAACACAACCGAGCTCATCGCAGAGAGCAATAAAGCACCTGTCGTCACTAAAACGAAAATTGCCATCTCCTCAGGATTCATCGATAGCGCGGCGGCCTGGTAAACCTTCGGATTGGGAGAGGAGACAGATGCGTACCAGGCATCCCAAACTGCGAATGCACAGCCAACGATCAGGGCAGAGAAAAAGGCGGACACCAGGAATTTCATCAGTGTAACCTTCCAAGGTGTTGCTCCTTGATCCGCAAGAAATCGATAACGCCCCGCAACCTGGTCGCCCGAAAAGGCGAAGCCCCCCACAATGCATACCACCAGCACGAGCACCGAGACTAGATAGCCCAATTGGACCCACGGTGCGACCAGACACACGCCCAGGAGCAACGCGCTGTAGGCCCCAAGATTCTGCCTTAATGCTAGGTTGAAAATAGCAATGATTTCGTTCCGGGCTCTAGCTCTTGTTTTGGGACGCGATAGAGCAGATTTTCTTCGTTTCGTGGATCCTATCAGCCCACCCATCGAGAACTGCTGTCCGGTTCCCCAACGCCATTCATAAATGGCTGCCAAAGAAATCCATACCGACAGCCAAAAGATCATCGCCAACAGGAATCCAACAAGATTCGGGAACAACGAAAAGATATAAGCGGTGAACCCTTGTAGCCCTACCGCGAAGAAAACTCCAGCTACCAAAGCCATCAGAGATTCGCGAAACCAAAGGACACAAATCGACAAGACGGTTAGGCTCGACCACGCGGAAATGGTTGCTAGCCCCATGAAAGAAAGCCAAGGATCAAATGCGGAGCGTGCTCCCAATATCAGATTGGCAAGGGCTGGCGTTATACACATGCACAGCGCGGAGAACAGAACCGCTAAACTCCCGAACGCAAACTTGATAAACAAGGATTGGAACCATGACTGCGGTAGAGATGCGCCCCATTCCCAACTGCGTGACTCCCGCTCATGACCAATTTGCATACCACTGCACGCGATCGCGACTAGCGTTGGCGTCAGCAGTGCAGGTAGAACCATGTCACGGACTAGCGACTGCTGCAGATCTTGCGAACCGGCCACCCAATAGCCAAAAGCAATCAAAGCTTGCAGTAGGCAGAATCCCAGAATGACCAGTAAGGCTCCACTGCGCCACACCAACGCAGCTTCCTTCCAAATCTGAGCTAGCCATACCCCGGGTCTTTTTCTCGCAATTGTTTTGCTCATGACTCGCCGTCCGTTTTTTGCACATCAAAACTGCAACTACTTCGCGCCACTCCGACCAATTGAGCGGTCAGACTAAGCAACCGACTCATTTGCCGCTTCACTAAATGCTTTGGCCGTCGTAGATGGGACAGCTACTTGCTTTGGCTGCGTGAATGCCACATACAGCTCCTCCAGGTTTGGCCGGATCGACCTGACGTCGAAGCAATTCTCATTGTCCTTGAGTTCACTCAGGATTGCTTCAACTTCACCCATCACTGTCATCTCGATGACCCGGCCGCTCTGCTTCGATTTCAATACACGGACGTGATCTTCAACTGCAGGAGGGGAAAGCAGTGGATCCTTCAAAGCATAGGAGAGGATCGAAACCTGACTTTTCAGCTCGTCGAGCGGAGCCACAACGACCGCTTTCCCGTCAGAAACGATTGCCACCCAGTCCGCCACGCGTTCCACATCTTGGATTTGATGCGAGCTCAAAAACACAGTCTGCCCAGCGGCTGCCCGGTCAATCATGCTTTCCATAAATGCTCTTCGGACGACAGGGTCCAGTCCCGAAGTTGGCTCGTCCAAGAGCAGTAGCTCCGGCTCAAACGCCATCGCCAGTGATAATGCGACCTTGGCCTTCATGCCCTTTGAAAGCGTGCGTATCTTCGCATCCTGCGGTAGACCAAATTCGAACGCCATTTGGTCGTAACGGTCCAGGAAACCATCTGCGTAGAACGCGGAAGCATACCATCCGGCTTGCCCAACAGTCATCCATTCGTACAAACCCGGATTGTCCGCTACATAGCCAACTTTCCTTCTCAGCGCCCGGGCATCTTTGATTGGGTCGTAGCCGAGGACCGATATCTCACCGTAGTTGAATTTATGGTAGCCAAGCAAACCGCGGATCAGAGTCGATTTACCAACACCATTGTCTCCCAACAACGCGAAAACGACGCCCTGCGGTACTTCTAAATTCAATCGATCAAGCACCAAGTTTCTGCGATAACGCTTCGTCACTTGCCGAACTGAAATTGCTGAGTTCATCACTGTCTCCCAAACTAACCACCACGCTCTGCCAACGGATTCCAAAAATGATGCACGCCCACGTCAAACAGTTGCGTGTGGATTTCCGAGTTGCTTCACAGCCATAGCTGCAACCAGAGCAGCCATGTTGCCGGTCCCATCTATGACTCTTGATCCGAAGCTTTATCGCGCTGCCGAGCGGACGATAACGCAGCTTCGAAAGCGTGGCGTATCTCTTCCGCCTCCATTCCGCTCTGAACTGCTTCCACGACCACGGTCTCGATCCGATTCGTCACCACTGATTTTCTTGAGGACACACAGATCTTCTTCGCACCCGAGGAAACCACCATTCCACGTCCGCGCAACACCTCGATGACCTGGTCATTCTGCAGCTGCAAATACGCCCGCTGCACGGTGTTGGGGTTGATGGCCAACGTCTTCGCCATTTCTCGCACGCTTGGAATGGGCTGGCCGGGAAGCACGACATTCTCCGCCACAGCGTATTTCACCTGGCGAACCACCTGCTCATAAATTGGAACGCCGTTGTCGGGATCAATCATCACTTGCATCGCACCGTCCCTCCCCCTTTTCTGCCGGCGGCAAGCAACTATTGAATGCTCACGCCAACACCGAACTAGTGTACCACGTCACTAGAACACCAATTCAATAGCAAGTCAAGCGGATTTTTTTGAGTTTTCCCGACGGCCCGCAAATCGTTCATCCAGTTTCTGGATTCTTGCAGAGCGCCGCAAAAAAATCGTTCTGGGCTAGATGCTCGCTAGCACACCGGAATACGACGGAGACAAGCGGCAAGTAACAACCTGTTGCACACAACCAAGAGAATCACCTATCAAGTTTGATCGACATGCGGCACCACAGTCGCCCGACAGTAAAGAGAAGATGACTTTAATCGCGTTCCAATGAGGCTCAGCGAGTTGCATCCCCGGAATCGGATCCGAAAGCACGAAGCCAGAATTCCACCTCGGACTCATCTAAACTTCCGGACTCTGCTTCGGGGGATTGGTTTGCGCTTATTGGTCCTTCTTCGAGCCCACTTCGAAGGAAATCGTCAACATCAGCATCCAATTGTTCAACACTCACCCTCAAGGCAGGCTTGGATTCCCACTCATCCCAGAAGTCCTCAGAATCCTGGTGTTTGCATTTACGAGCTTGGGCGCGCTTCTGAATGCGGTGGTCGCTGGAGACTACCAGCAACCCTTTGGGATGCGAGTGTTGTCGGATCAGAAGTTCAAGCAGATCGTCCGCTTCTTCGTAGTCGTTTGCGAAGGCAACTCGAATCCCTTCCCCAAGAGCTTCTAGTTGTTCGCGCTCCGCCTCTTGACGATTCCGCCGGAACCGATGAGCGTCGAAAACGATCGTGGTTTGTTTACGCAAAACCCCGTCCATTCGCTCTGCGAGCCAGACGACCAAGCGGATGCGCGCCGCCTGGAGCCACCCTTCGCCGCGTCCCCGGCCGACTAAGGTGCTTTGGAACAGCAAGTTGTATCCATCGATTAAGATTCGCAACGAACTCGCCTTTGCTCACGAAACAATGGGATCATACGAAGCAGGACAACCTGAAAATGCGGAAAATTAAATAACACCCACCTTTCCCGTAAAGTGGCTCTGTTCCGCTATGTCTTATGCCGTCTTCTGGCGATGAAATGAACGGCAATGAACATCGGAAACAGACAAGACGATACACCACCATAATGCCCATTCCGATGTTATTCTTCGGATCCGTGGAAACAGGTCTCAGATCTGTTTCCACCTCGGCCCCGACTCTATATCCATTCTTTCTACCGAGCAAGTTCATGCGGAAGATCGTTACCATTGTCAACTTGGTCATTCTAGTCAGCTTGACGACCGCGGAACCTTGCTCAGCCCAACTTGGACGTGGCGGACTTATCCGCCGTTTGTTTGGACGCAATATCCAGGAAGAGGGAGAGGACAAAAAGGAAGACAAAGAGAAGGCGGACAAGGAAGATGAACCGGAGAACGAGCCTGCCATATCGCGTAAGAAGAAAGCGGGTTCATCGAGAGCCAGCCAGCAGGGCACCCCGACACCTGCGCCGCCGCAAAAGTCGAGCTCTGCCCCGAATAAATCCAGGTCGGCCGCATCGCCAAACAGCAATCGAAATGAAGGCTTCGGATTGACGACGAAACCCTTCACCTCAGAATCATCGAAAGGACAGCCGATATCCGGCTTGTCCGTGCAGGCAGTCGAAAAGGGATCGGCTGCAGATAAAGCCGAAATCGCCAAAGGCGATCAACTCCTTTTGATCGCAGGCTCGCCGATCGACGAGTCATTCTCCCTATCAGGTCTCGAAGCAGTATTGGCGAAAGGGGACTTGATCGAGGTCGAGTTGCTTCGCAAGAATCGTGCCCAAAAGGTCAACTTGACCGTCCAAGAAGACGGCGTTCTGCTTGCGCAGACGCAGAGCAAAACGAATCCCGCTCTCGCATTGACCCGAGACGACAACTTTGACTCCACGCAAAACTCTGGACTCAAACTAGAGGACTTCACCGGGCAGTATCCTGGCAACAACAGGTCTCCGGCATCTCGTTCCCCACTTCCGCTGGTTCCCAGCCCGACGGCTAAATCACCGACCCCACGTTCCATCCTAGAATCCGTCGAACCGATTGAGGTGCCTTCCGCTAGACCGAAATCTTCCCTGCAACAAACGATCAAAGAACAAGCAGCCATCATTCGCGAGCAGAATGCTGAGATTGAACGACTACGAGCTTTGCTTCGTCGCTAAGGCGGAGGCGAGTCCGCCATGGCAAGTCCCGCTGGAGTCGCCTTTTGACTCGCTCTTCAACGATCACTCGGACGTGTCCACCCGCAAGAATCGCATTCAACCCGGATCTTATTAGGCTCGCCGTATGCGTGAGCACATCCGACGACGCGCATTCATTATCATGAGCAGTCTTACATACTGTAGAGATTGCTCGTTGACGCATGCTGTAACAATCCAGCAATGCGTTGAAGCCCGACACACAAGTCCGTGATGGGAACGGATAGGTAGGCAAGACCAGTGGCTTGCACGGCGATCTCCCTGACGTTTTTTCAGTCTTCGACTGCCATCGCCTTCCGACAAAGCAGTTGGAGATCGACTTCGTGCTGGACGGTGACCATGGGCTTTATCGATTACTTGGTGCTCTTAATCTATTTCGCCGCGATGGTAGGAATCGGGCTTTGGGCGATGAAGCGTGTCAAAAACCATGAAGACTATTTCATGGGAGGCCGCGGCTTTGGGAAAGTCATGCAAACCTTTGCCGCTTTCGGCGCGGGCACGGGTGCTCAAGATCCAGTGATGGTGGGCCGCACGGCCTGGACCAGTGGACTAAGCGGAGTTTGGTCGGCGCTCATGTGGCTATTCGTCACGCCTGTCTATTGGATTACTGCGTCCTGGTATCGCCGCATGCGTCACCTGACGCTGGGAGATTGGTTCGTTGAACGTTACGAATCCAAAGCGTTGGGCGCTGCTTATGCTTTGTTCGCAATTGTCTTTTATATGTTCTATCTGTCCACGATGTTCTCGGCGATCGCTAGCTTCGCTGCGCCGCTATTGGGCTTCGACACGATAGCGGGATTGCCGCTTCAATACGTCCTTGTTCCGGCGCTGGCGTGCATCGTTGTCGTGTACGGAGTTCTAGGCGGCTTGACGGCGGCCTACTACACCGACCTGATCCAGGGCATCTTTATCATCTTGCTCAGTGTGCTACTGATTCCATTCGGCTTGTGGGCTCTAGTCCAACGCTTTGGTAATCCAGCAACGATGGGCATCATGGATGGATTTGAAATCCTTCACCAAAGGATCCCCGCTGATTTCTTCAGCGTCTTTGGAGGCCCCAGTTCGGGCGAATTCCCAATCCAGTACATTGTCTCGCTTAGCATTCTCGGATTGATCACCATCGTCGTTCAGCCGCACTTTATCGCCACGGGCGGCGGCTCTGCAAAAAGCGAAGACGAAGCTCGTATCGGCCTTGTTGTCGGTAACTTTTTGAAACGCCTGTGCACCGCAGGCTGGGCACTAACGGCGTTAATCGCGCTCGCCCTACTCGCTGATAACGTCGAGATTGCGCTGGATCCAGATCGCGTGTGGGGCGTCGCAGCCAAGGAGATTCTTGGTCCTCTCAATCTTGGACTTGTCGGACTCATGCTTGCCTGTCTCATGGCCGCGATGATGAGTTCGGCCGACGCCTACATGCTAGTCACTTCTGCTCTGGTCACGCGCAATGTGTATGCCGCGTATATCAATCCAGAAGCAGAACCGGGTACCTACCTTCGAGTTGGACGCATTGCCGGTTTGATCATCATCGTCGGAGCCTGTGTCGTCGCTATCTTCATGTCGAATGTTTTTGGGCAGTTCAAATTGGCCATTGAGCTACCGATTCTTTTCGCTGCACCATTCTGGATTGGCATGTACTGGCGTCGCTCGAATACCACCGCAGTGTGGTGCACTTTGCTGTTCTCACTTTTTGCATTTTTCATTTTGCCGGTTTGCTTGCCTATCCTGGCGCCGCAACTTAGGACACTCCCTACTTTCTCCGGTCAAACCATTGAAACTACGCAGAGCATTCGGCGCGACGCGACGGCTGCCGATGTTGCCAAGCGTGAAGCCTGGGAAAAAGCGGTCGCCCGCATTAATGAAAATGACAAGTTGTCCGATGAGCAAAAATCCGAGAGGCTCGCGAAGCTCGGATCCGAACCACCCCAGTGCCGCGTCGGTCAAGACATCTACATCACTAGCCGTACTGGTGGAGTCCCCATCTACTGGACAGGCAAGCTCGAGCCAATTGGCAACAACGGCTATGAAATTTTGAACGAAGTGAAAAACGCAGAAAGTGAACTCCTAGTTCGCCGAGCCACCGGAGAATTCCGTGGAACCGGCAACCTCAAGATCGACTTTGCTGTGTACGCTTTTCTGGGATTTGAACTCGAAGACGCGAGCAAAGCGACGTTGGAGACTCTCCGGCTTCCCACACGAGTCCTGGCGCCATTCCTAGTTCTCGTTGTCGTAAGCCTGATCACGCCGCGAAATTCCACCAAGGCCTTGGATCGATATTACGCCAAGATGCACACTGAAGTGGATCCGGATCCCGAGGCAGATCGACTCAAGCTTCAACAGGCCTACTTGAACCCAAGGCAATATGAATCGCAAAGGTTGTTGCCCGGCTCTGACCTGGAACTCATGAGACCTGGATTCAAGGACGTATTCGGATTTGCCGTCTCTGTCGGCGTCTGTGCCTTAATCGTCGGCCTTTTGATCCTGGTCGCGTCGATCGGTGCCTAGCCGGAGAAATCGATTCATGACTCGGGATTTCCTCAAACTAAGCAGAAAAAAACAGTGCGGACCAGCACGGGTCACACGTGAACTGATTGATCATTAGGTAGCTCTATGGCCGCAATTCAGCTCTGCGGTAGCCAGTCAGTTCTACTTATTGAATTCGTCCGCCAACTGCCCCTCACCCGATGCGACCGCATTCCGAGTCGTCAGCACAACGGCGGCTTTGGATGGATCTTTGGCACTTGGCTGAATACTCCAAACGAGGCTTTGGTTCGGATCTGACAAATCGGTTACGGTCGTATTCGGATTCCCTCGCTTGGCAATTTCCGTCAGGGCATCTCGCACTGGAGCATCTTGGTGCTGAAAATCGCGAAGCTGAAAATTGCGGGTAATCCCCCCCAGTTCGAAGGCGTCTCCATCGAGCCTAAATTCGAGCGGCTCTGTACCGGCCGGCAGTCCCGAATTGGCTTCTTCAGCGACCATGCGGAACGCTTCTTCGATCGGCTCTTGATCGAAGCTCAACGTGATCTTGCGTGCGAGGAACTCTTCGGTGGAAAGTGAACGCTGACTTGAGGGACCGTCTGTGCCCTCGGTGGAGAATCCTCCACTTACCGTAGCGGCATCATTCAAAGCAATCGAGCTTGCCAGCAATAGATTATCGGCGGCTCCGACGGGCAAATAGCCATTCAAGACCGCAACTCCATCCTCCACTCCTATTCGAGTCCATCTCGAAAACGTTCTCAGCATCTGAGGATACCGAAGCGCGAGAGCACGCCAGTGGGGGTGCGGTAATTCCTCAACAAACCACGCTTCCACCCGATCGGCTAACCCTTGCACGCCACGGGATAGTTTCACTGCGAATGCTGCCGCTTCTTGATTCGCCGTCCCCACAATCCGCAATTCATAGAACCAACTTTCATCCATGGATGACGCAAACGAGATGGCTCTCGCGTCAGCCCCGAGCAGTCGGCTCACGGCCTGCCGACCTCTCTCTGGCACCGCATCCAGTAGGCCTCGCCCCTCCGCAATTAGAAATGGGGCGGAAGCGACAACAAACACATCATCTTTTTCGCTCGACGCTTCGAAGAGCGTTTCCACGTTCCTCAGCAACGGCCCCGCGCCGCCCTGAAGCTCAGCGACTTCCTCCATTAAGTCATCCGGCCCGACCGAAAACTCAGAAACGGTGTTCTCGTCGGTAACGAGAACGAAGTATCTTTTGGCTCCTGACGAGATCTGATTCTCGTCGATCCACTCCGCGGGCTCTCCGATCATGCCTGCGAACTGATCCTTGCTCACCGCATCAGCCAGGTTCACGCGGATTGCGGACTTAGGAAATCCACCATCTTGATCTGGAGAGTACATCGCCACGATCGCACTTTGAATTAAATCTGAATCGATACCAGCGAGCTCCCGTAACCATTCGTCAAACTGCTGACCGTCATTCCAAAGCGCGTTGATTCCCAGCCTCTCGGGCTTGACCAAGATTTGATCCACCCGCATCCACAGGAAAAGCCCGGCCCCGGGTGGTAGCATGTTTAGCGGCGGTGGGGCAGGAGGGTTCGGAGGAGCCCACAACCCTTGGTCATCGTCGACGACGTTGTAAAAGTCGAGAAGTGGATCTTTCTCGATCACTTTCGGTTTGGAAGTAGATTTAGGCACGTAGGCCGGCGGTGGCTTGGACGCCTGCCTCTCTTTTCGCATGCCTTCAAGCGCACCACTGAACTGCAAAGCAAGCAGCAATACGATCAAGACGCCGAACCCGCCAATGACAGGAAGCATCCATTTGTTTGACTGCTTCCGTCGCTTGCCTCGCGCCCCCGGCTTTCGCGAACCGGAGGCCGCATTGGAAGGACTCGATCCCTTCGGCTTTGACTGCGGTGCCCCCGTTTTGCCTGTACTTGGCTTTTCCGGTTCCCCCGGCTTTGATTGAGCGACCTTCGCTGATCGCTCTGATCGTGTTACTAAAGCCGCTTGTTCCGCTCCTGATACTAAATTCGCTTGCTTTGGCTCCACCTCCCTATCGCCGATTGGGGCGTTCGAATCCGACACAGGTTTCCGCTGAGCCTTATCCGACGTATTTGGCGTCGGCGTTTGTGATTTCTTCCTATCAGTCGGATTCAGTTTGGCCTTCGAGGGCGACATCTCCTTCTTTTTCGGATCTTGACCCGCCTTGGATTTGACCTCCTGCAGTGGCTGAGCTTTCGGTGCCGATGACTTAGACCCAGGCGAGGTTGGCTCGGAAGCAGTCGCTGTCACAACTGGGTTCTTCCGCCCTCTCGTCGTCGATGCTTTTTCCCCAATTGAGTGCCCTGCATCTTGGGTGGGATTCAACTTCTTGGATTCGGGTTTTGCGATCAAGGCCTTCGCTTCCGCCACCGGTTTCTCGAGCTGATCCACTTTGGCACCTGGAACAACCCGTCCAGTTTCGATGACTCTCTCCGCCACGCTGATTGCCTTGGCAAATGCCGCCGAATTCGCAAATCGGTGACTCGGATTGGGCGCAAGCCCGTGAAGAAGCACTTTCTGTAACGGCGCATCCAATTTGGACGCCTGCGTGCCCAGGTTGCAAACCGCATTGGCGGACAATGCCTGCTCAACTCCTCGATGCGGTTCGTCCCGATCTCCCAGAAGCCAGTTCCAAGTCTTAGCAAGTGCGAAAACATCGGAAGAAACATTCGGTCGGTGTTGAGGGGCCACAAATTCAGGCGCTGCAAACGTGAGCCGCTCACCTTGCTTCATCGTCGAACCAAGAACCGCATGTTGGTTGTTGGCATCGAGTCCTACAGGCGTTTCCGCGGCGATTGGATCCACCACCAGTTTTGCGTTTTCACCGTCCCAGTAGATTCGATCTGGATTCGGCAAACCATGAACAATCCCCGCGTTGTGGAGCACAACGAGAGCCTGGGCGACTTGATCTATGATTTGCCGGCCGTCAGATTCTGCAGCAGGCTGTTCCAGAAAGAACGCCGACAACGGCTTACCTTCGACCGGCTGCAAACGAACAAGCAAGTCACGCGCACCCCCTTCCATCATCTCGGGCAGAAAGATCTTCTGTAGGTGCGGATGTTCGAGATGGCTTAATGCAATTGCCCGCTTTAGGCTCGGTCTCCTGGGCTCCATTCCCTGGACTTGATTCAACGACAAACAGCGTCCCCATGAGACCACCGTATCTTTTGGTTTGGTCAGGTCGATCTCCGCGACTTCAATCCACTCTCGCCAAATCGGAGTCTTCAAATGTTGGCGAATGTGGAACCTGCCCAAACGCAACGGCTGCTCCGATTGTCCGACGAGCGACTTCGCTTGGTACTTTGTTAGATGCCCTTGCTCAATCAATTGTAGGGCCATCTTTAGCCCGTCAGCGGTATCCTGCGCGGGCATGGATTTTGCCGCTTCTGCAGCCCATGTACGGCATTGCAAAGGGCTGGCAATTCCTTCTTGGGCAATTCGCTTCCAAAGTTCAGGACTCGAGATCGACATTCAAGCTAGGCTTTAAGCTGGCAGTTAATGAGTGGTTTCCATCCCAGTTTAGTCGATTTGCGAGACGCGCCGGAAGCGGATCTGCTGGTCGATCAACCAGTCTTCGTAGAGTGGCACCGTCTTAGCGAAATAGATAGACGCGGATACCCGCGAATTCGATAGAACTTGGATAACACATTCCCGCTTCGCTAGAGTAATAGAGTTCGAATTCCCGCCGGACATTGATAGGACAGCTAGCAGATTGCGTGGGTACTTTGGTCGTCCGCCGCGAAAAGACGAAACACGTCGAGACGCTATCGTTCATCATCGACAGATTACGCCGATTCCCAGACATTCCGGATTTAGTGAACTCGTCAATTCCGCAGGTGGGCGATACTATCTCCCAACTGAGTCCAACCGAGAGGCACCCGCTCCTTTTCCGATTCTGACGCACAACTCATCATGCTGAAGCCACTCGAAAACATCCCCTCGGAGGGTGAATCTAAGGAGACCTCGCTCGCCTCAACGACGGGAAAAGCGACAGGCGATTTGAACGGTCTCTCTGGATCAACAAATACCAAGGAATTGTCCAACATGCGTGCTAGCCAAGCCACCGAGTATTTCTTCACCAAAGCTGCTGATCAACTCGAACTTCCCGATTGGTTGCGCAAGGCGTTGCTCGCGTCGAAACGTGAAGTCGCTGTTCAAGTTGCGTTTGAGCGCGAGGATGGAAGCATTGAAACTTGCCTGGGTTACCGGGTTCAACATGACAACTCACGCGGCCCGATGAAGGGAGGGCTTCGGTACCACCCTGAAGTCGACATCGATGAAGTCCGCTCACTCGCCAGTCTGATGACTTGGAAGACAGCCGTTGCCAATTTGCCGTACGGGGGAGCTAAGGGCGGAGTCACAATTGATCCGCGAACGCTAACCCGAAAAGAATTGGAACGTTTGACCCGTTCCTTCGTGGACGGAATCCACGATGTGATTGGTCCCGATACGGACATTCCGGCACCCGATATGGGGACATCGCACGAAGTAATGTCTTGGATCCGAAACCAATGGGAAAAATACCACGGCTTTAATCCCGCCGTCATTACGGGCAAGCCAGTTGAAGAATACGGTGCCAAGGGGCGGGAGGAAGCAACCGGTCGGGGCGTCGGAATCATGGCGGTCAAGGCCTTGAAACGCCTCGGGATTCGTCCCAAGGATTGTCGAACCGCAATTCAGGGATTCGGGAATGTGGGGTCTCACGCCGCCAAATTCATGCACGAAGCCGAATTTCCAATCATCGCTGTCAGCGATATCAGCGGCTGCTACTTCAACGAAAAGGGGCTAGACATCCCAGCCGTTTTTCGGCATGTCCTCAAACACAGAACCTTGGATGGTTTTCAAGAGGCTGAAAAACTGCCAGGAGATGAACTCTTAACTCTAGACGTTGACCTACTCATCCCAGCCGCGTTAGGCGGAGTCATTCACGAGGGCAACGTCGACAAGATCAAGGCGAAATTGATCATTGAGGCGGCTAACGGCCCCATCTTGCCATCCGCAGATGAAATCTTGTCGAAGAACGAAGTTGTCGTCTTGCCCGACATTCTTGCCAACGCGGGAGGAGTTACGGTGAGCTACTTTGAATGGGTGCAGAATCGTCAGCACTATCGCTGGAGTTTGGACCGAGTCCGGCAGGAACTTGATCACACACTCAGCGATGCCTTCGAGCAGGTGTGGCAGGAGTCCGTAAAGAGAAGCATTGACCTTCGAACCGCATCGTTCGTTCTGGCCATCAGTCGAGTACAACGAGCGACAGAGCTTGCCGGACTGACCTAAAGGAGCCCCTTACTCCGGAAGCGTCCTAGTCCAGAATCCCTCTTCTCCAGGAGCGCCCCACTGGGCCCGAAGAGAACGCTGAGGCATAAAAAAGCCCGCTGGATCAACAGATCTTGAGTCGATCCTGATCCAGCGGGCCCAGTTTGTTCAAACCCGTCGTATTTAACGCGTTTTAGTTAAGAAGCTCTTCAATCTTCTCGTGAAGTGCTTCTGCATTGGCACTACCGGACCCCACCCGGATCATGGCAATCTTCCCTTCCTTGTCGATCAAGACCGCTTGGGGAATACCGCTGACCTTGAATTGCTTCGAGTAGTCACTACCTTTGCCGCTGACGAAGAAACCGTGATGCAGGCCGTGCAACTCACGGAATTTCTCCAACATCGCGAGTTCATCCTCTGCCTCGACTTCACCCTCAGCACGGCTCGCCTTACCCGCTTCGTCATCCCATGCGTAGTTGTAGTATTTGGTTGCACCAAGGATCACCAAGCCGTCATCTGCGTACTCTTCGTGCCATTCGATCAAGTGAGGGAAGGTCGCGATACAGGGCCCGCACCAAACGGCCCAGAAGTCAATCAAGACAACTTTCCCCTTCAGCTCTTCCATCGTGACGGGCTCGGTCGCGACGAATGCTTCAGCATCAATCTCTGGAGCAGCCGTACCGATCAACGCTTCCCTCTCAAGGGCAGACTTCAACCGACTACGGTAGCTGCTAATGGATCTTGAAACATTTTCAAGTGACTTGAGATCGCGAGTTGCCTCAGCTTCTTCAAATCGCTCTGTCAGATGCTCCAACTTCTCTTCGACCATGGTGAGGTCTTCGTCAGCCAGCTTCGGAGCAGCGTAAACATTGGCCGAAATCTGTCGTGACATCAAACTGTAAAACGTTTGAAAATCGCGACCAGTTGCGTCATCTGCGTCGATCAACCCAACGGCTAAAGTCTTCGCTTCATCGAGTACTGAATCCGCTTCCGCAGGGAATTTATCTTTCAAAGAAGCTACATAAGTCGTAGCAAATCGAACGAAATCATTGACCGTCGACTTCTCTTCGGTGTCGACGCTGCCGCGTTTCTCCGCGAGGACTTCATCCAAAAGTTCCTTTCCTTCAGCAGCGCGTTCGGAACGGATCAGGAAGTTGGCTTTATCCTGCAACAATTGCATCACCAAAGGAGCACCACCATTGGTTCCCTCCAGCTTTTCCATCACGGCGTCGTAAATCTCGAGCTTTTCGTCAACGCTACGAGAATCGTCGTAGGATGCCATATATCGGACAGTCGTGACTAGATTCGAATTCACGCCGTCTGCTGCAAATAGATAATCGTATTGCTTCTGCAACCGGTCGGCCGCCGCAGCTTTATCGCTGCGAGTCATCATCATCGCCAACGAAATATTCATACTTTGCACACTGCGATCATCGGGAATCTCCTTGAGAGCCCGATCGACTTCCGCGGCTAGCTCTTCGAGCTTTCCCTTTCGCATCAGATTATTGAATTCGGCACTGGTAAGCAGCGGCTTTTCAGCTACTTCGCCATCGTCTGCCGATTCGGTATCTTTGGCTTCGCCTTCCTTCTGAGACGCAACGGCACTTTCTTCCTGCGCCCAAGCTGTACTTGGTAGCGAGACTGTTGCAGTCGTCGTCAACGAAGCACAAAGAGCCAATCCCAAAGAGAACAGGTTGCGCTTCACCTGCCGTTCCTCCAATGCTTCAAGCACTCTTAAAGATTGCATTCATATTCTCCAATAATGACATTCAATTCTTGACTTGCTTCTAACCAACGCGGTTCCGCAAGCCCATGCATTAGACCATCTTTCGACCGCCAGAGTTTGCCTTGGAACCGTCATCGGCAACTTCTTCCGATGACCAACGCTGCCCATTTGGCTAAAGCCTCATTTTTTGTGAACTGCAAATCCATTTCGCACGAGCCAACTTTCGCAGAGTTTGGGCCACTCGGAAGCACCATCAACGTCAGCGCCAAGCCCGATTCCATGGCGACCTTTTGCGAAGATATGCAACTCCGCCGGCACCTTCTTCTGAACCAAAGCGGAATAAAACCGCAAACTGTTCTCCGCAGGAACCACGACATCTTCAGCAGTGTGCCAGACAAAGCAGGGCGGCGTCTCGCTGCTCACCTGTTTCTCGTTGGACATAAGTCGAACCAGCTCTGGACTCGCTTCTCTACCGAGCAGATTTCGCTGGCTACCGGCATGAGTAAAGGACTCCCCCATGGCTACCACCGCGTAACACACAATTCCAAAATCCGGTCGCGAGCTCTGACGCTCAACCGGATCGGCACTCCCTGGCTTCCCCGAATCGAATTTGGTCAACGTCGTGGTTGCCAAATGGCCACCCGCGGAAAACCCCATGACCCCGACTTTAGATGAATCAATGCCCCAGTCCGCAGCGTGGCTGCGCACGAGCCGGATGGCTCTCTGTGCATCTAGCATCGGGGTAGGGTGTCCATAACCACGCCCACGATGCCGATAACGAACGATGATGCCAGCCATTCCCATTTCGTTCGCCCAACGCGCGATTTCATGACCTTCATGACCGATCGCCAGTCCGCCATATCCTCCGCCAGGCAGAATCACAATCGCGCCGCGCGATTGGGACGACTTGATATCGGGAAGGTATGCGATGAGATCGGGAATATCCTTCTCCGCATCGCCCTTGGCCATCGGAACTTCATCCGCCCACAAAGGCAAATTGATAGGCTGCTTGCTTTGGAGATCCGCCGTGGCCTCTTTCGAAATAGTCTCTTGGACGTCCACCTGGGCCATGATCGATCCGGCCAACAGAATGGCTCCAACGAACACGCCGAATACACGAGTCACTATCAGAGTCGCGGCTATTGCGCTGGGCTGTCCGAATTGGCGGTTTGTTTTCCAGTGCAACACTTGTCTTGTCTCCTAAAACCAACTTGCGCTAGTGATCTGGCATCAACCTACAGAGTCTACATGACTTCGAATTTAGGTGCATGCAACAGGCGTGATCTAAGTGCGAATCAACTCAGCTGCTCACGGGCTGCTCTCAAGACTTCCGCGACCTGGAAAACTTTTCTGGTGACCTCAAGATCTGGATCCAAGACAACCAACTCGACGCCTTGTTTGTGACACTCGATGAGCAGCCGCAGCATCGCGTTTCTGTCGCAATGCTTCACCTCGGCAATTTGCCCCGATTCTATTGTGGTTGACTTGTAACGTTCTGCCGAACCTTCGCTGCTAAAGAATGCGATGGCCGGTTTCGACTGCCCGCTAATCTGCCAAAGTGCTGGCTGCGCATCATGACCAGCTCCAAGCAGAACGATCCAAGGTTCCAACTCCATTGACGACATTAGGCGTTCTCTGCTCGAGTTTGCAATAGACTTGTTAGTTCAGTGCCACTGATCTATTCAGGACGATTTGCGGAGCCAAATCCACCGGCCGAGCCAAACCCACCGCCTCCAGGCGTCTCGATGCGAATCCTCTCTCCGCGTTTTACATCGAGCGTCTCGCATGCCTGCAGCTGCTGTGGCGCTCGATCTCGTATGAGAAAATTCACACCCGGGCTTCCGGACTCCCCCCCGGACAAACCGAACGGAACAATGGTACCACGTCGAGTTGTAAGCAAGGAAACCACGACGTCATCGAGAAACTCAAATTCTCGAATCATTCCGTTACCTCCACGCCTCGCCCCATCGCCTCCAGAGTTTTTTCGGATCCGAAAATCAGTCAAACGGACCGGAAAACTGCTCTCAAGCACTTCGGGATCGGTCAGCCTGGTGTTCGTCATATGGGAATGGATAGCATCGGCACCGGGCGAGGCAGCAGTGGCTCCGGTACCACCACCAATCGTTTCATAAAAACCAAACGACTTGTTTCCAAACAAGAAGTTATTCATCGTCCCCTGCGACGCGGCAGCGACTCCGAACGCGCCGAGCAACACATCGACAACGCGCTGCGAAGTTTCCACGTTCCCTGCCGCAACCGCTGGGCTTTGGGACCGGGTTTCGTTCATGCGCGGGTTCAACAGACCGTGAGGCAGGACCAATTCAACAGCATCCAGTACACCCTCATTTAATGGAATGTCATCGTCAACCAAACTTCTCAACACGTAGATGATGGCCGCCTTGACGATGGACGGGTTCGCATTGAAATTGCCTTTGCTCTCCATGCTGGTGCCCGTGAAATCAATCTTCAATGGCTGCGAACCTGCCTGTCGACTTACTTTGCATCGAATGACGGAGTCGTCCACCAGAGTGTCTTCAAAGTCCCCCTGATGCAGATGTTCCAAATGACTCTCGATGCTCTTTCTTGCGACGTCCAAAAGATGAGCCGCATAATCGCACACCCTGTCCCATCCTTCGGATTCAGCGTACTCGGACAAAAGCTGCACTCCACGCCGATTCGCAGCTTGCTGGGCGGCGAAGTCAAATAGATTCTCCTGTAAGTTTCTGGGCGGGTATTTTCCAGCGGAGAAGATGGCGGCCAACTTCTCCGCTTTTTCACCTTGCTTAAGCCGAGTCAGTGGGATCAAGACGCCTTCATCCCCCAAGACAGACGCAGTAATGGACATCGAACCCGGGGCTATCCCTCCGATGTCCGCATGGTGAGCTCGATTGGCCACGAACATCACAGGTTGTGCTTTTCCGGCCTCGAATACGGGCGTCACCAAACTCACGTCCGGCAAGTGCGAACCTCCCTGATAGGGATCATTGGTTACGAACTGGTCGCCAGGCTGCATATTTGGAAACAAATTGATCGCTGCACGCACCGTTTCTCCCATGGCGCCGAGGTGGACAGGCACATGAGGAGCATTGGCTAGCAGAGCCCCGTTCCCATCAAAAACAGCACAGCTAAAGTCGCGTCTTCTCTTTACGTTGACACTAATCGCTGTTTGCTGAAGCACTTCACCCATCTGCGTTGCGATGGCCTGCAGGCGAGCTCCTAAGCACTCGCGAAAGACGATATCAATCGCAGCAGAAGGTTCTGTGGGGAATTGCTTCTCGTCCCTTCGTTCTTTTGTCGAACGGTCATCCGCCGCCAAGCTCGTTCGGGTCAATTGGAGAATCTCATTCGACAAGCAACTCGCCCGCCAACCTTGGTCAACGACCAGGGTCGAACCTTCGTTCAGCACGATGCAGGGACCTGTTACGACATCGCCTGGCAGCATATCGCCGCGAGAAATCTGCGGAAATGGTCGTTCGACATGTGAATCGACACCGTGGTCCGAAGCTTGTTGCCGTGTTTCCGTTTCAACGCGATCCCAACGGAATTGCCCAGGACCATCACACTCGCCGCGTACCGCGACCAGTTCGATCGCCGCCTCTTGCCTGACGTAACCAAACCGCGACTGATGTTCTTCAGCAAAGCGGATTCTCAGACGTCCACCCAAGTTGCCTAAATCATCCGTTGCAGCCCCTGCGATCTGAAGTGTCGAATCGGTTCCAAGGTACCGCATTTCGTAGAACAATGATTCACGAACATGCTCTGGTTTGACTCCGTCCTGGACTAACTGTGCACGCAATTGATTTTGCTTTGCATCAATTTGCTGAAGAACGACCTCCCAATCCAACGACTCCAAGACGGAATAGACAGGCAGAAGACCAACCGCTGTTCGACGCGCACACCCCATACCGAGAGCACTGAGCAAACCCGCTTGTGGTGCATCCAAAATGGATTCGATGTGAAGCAAGTCCGCAATCTCACAAATATGCTGTCCCGCCGCACCTCCAAATCCCACCAACGAATGGTTCCGAGGATCCGCCCCCTGTTGGATACTAACCGTCCGAACAGCTGCCGCCATCTGCTCGTTCGCAATGCGTCGAAAGCCACGACAAAGCTCTCCGCGGTCAGCAATCCCCAACGAAGATACTCGCATGAGCAATTCATCTAGCCTATTTTCGATGGCGGCTACATCGATGGGAAACGGGAACTGCTCAGGTGGAATACGGCCGAGGAAAAGATTGATATCGGTCACTGTGAGCGGGCCACCTCGTCCATAAGCGGCTGGTCCCGGAGAAGCCCCAGCAGAATCCGGTCCAACGCGAAGTCGAGAGCCATCGAACCAACAAATCGAACCCCCGCCTGAGGCGACGGTTTCGATCGGCAAACTTGGAGTCAAGATTTTGACGCCCGCTTTCTCCGATTCGAGTTCGACCGTTGCGGTGTAGGCGTTTTCCGAACCGGCTCGATAAACACGGCAGACATCCGTGCTCGTTCCGCCCATATCCAAGCCGATGAGATCTCGCTCGCTCGAGGCCGCGCCCATCTCCCGCAACGCTGCCACTCCGCCAGCCGGCCCCGACAGGATACAGTCCTTGCCGGAGAATCGCTTCCAGTTCACCAACCCACCCGCGCTGGTCATGACGGATAACTCGGTAGCGTCACCAAATTGGTCCACAAGCCTCGTGAAATACCCTTGAATAATTGGATTCAAGTATGCGTCCACAACAGCGGTTCGAGCTCGTGCCAGAATTTCGATCAACGGAGCTAGCTCTGAGGAAACGCTGACATTTTGAAATCCCATCTTTCGAGCGATCGAGGCAACTTGCTGTTCGTGAACCGAATTCACATGGCTGTGCAATAATGCAATTGCGATCGATACTACCCCCTCGTCGCGAACTTGTTTCAAGCACCCTTCGACCCGGGCCGCATCAAGAGGGACAATGACTTCGCCGCCCGGGCCAATGCGCTCGTGCACTCCAATGGTTTGTGAGTGCAACGAGAGTGGTTTCTTCACATCGAGCGAAAACAAGTCACCGCGTGTCTGATCACCAATTTCGAGCAAGTCTTCGAACGGCGACGTCACCAGAAAAGCCGTCTTCGCGCCACTTCGCGTTAGCAATGCATTCGTGCCGCGTGTCGTTCCCATTCGAACTCGAAGCCTGGGCAACGCGTCGTCCAGTTGCACTTGCAGTGCTTTCCGCACGGCAAAGACTGGCGATTCACATCGAGGATCCAATTCGAAACGCCAGTGATGGAGTGTTGAATCTTGCAGTTTGAAAACTGGATTCGATTCGTTTTGGGAAAATAGACGACCATTTGCGACCAGGCGCTCAATGCTCTTTGCGTCGCATGTGATCCGCGAAAAGCCAGCTCGCAAGTCGATATCCTGCTGCAGGACCCGCAGCCGCGCAACTTCTTTTCCATCCTGTCGAAGAACGACTAGATCCGCTCCATTCCAGAATCCCATCGGAGACGTAGAGATTTCCGCACACCGAAATACGACTTGGGATACATCATCTGGTTGATCATCGGAAACAAATCGGACGGAAACCGGGACTCGGCTAGAGCTCAGCACTTTTGAAGAAACAATTTCACCGTTTGCCCTACGCACAAAACAGTCCGTAAACGTGCCTCCGACATCAATCCACGCATCGCTGATCGTCAAAAAATTCTCTTCGCTGGGTTGCTTCATCGCCGTCCGCTGCTCAACGTCCGAAGTCGACATGTTTCGTGTTGGATTCGTTCAAGATTCGTTCGAGATTGATTCAAAAGACTAGGAGCTCGCGTCTGTGCCTTCTTCCGTAGCCGGGCGAGGAGTGTATTGACTACCAATCCACCGACCAAAAGGACTCTGAAGAAACGCCGGAAGCAAGATCAGATCACCGATAATGGCTCCCGCAAGGATGAGAATCATCAACAACGCAAATTTGCTCGTAGGAAGAAACTCACTCAAAAAGAAAGGTGCCATTGCAGCGGTAGAAATCAGAGTCGTATGAATAATGGGTCGAGTGCAGGTCTGAATGGCCATCTTCGTCGCTTCGCTTGCGTCCAGGCCGCGACGACGCCCTCGAAAATACCATGTTACGAAGTGCAGGGTATCATCGACGGCGATTCCGAGAGCAACGCTTGCGGTCAGTACACTGGCTACATCTAACGCCACGCCAAACCATCCCATACAACCGAAAACGAACGCGACAGGCAGAACGTTCGGAATCATCAAAACAAGCCCGCTCATGACTCCGCGGACGATCAGCATCATGACGGGCGTGATCAAACCGAAAGCCGCTACGAAGCTATAGACCAAGTCACTGATCAAAGCGTGGTGTGCACGTTCGACCAGCGCCCGCAGTCCTGTAAGCTCAATGGAAATCGAGCGATTCGAGCTCCGCTGCTCTTCTTCGACCTGTTTCCCCAATGCGGACTCAAGTTGCTCACGGATCGAAACGTAATTGTCGCCACGCAGTCCTGCCACCCGCGCGGTAATGCGCCACGTATGGACACCATCTTTTCGCCACAAGAGTCCTTTGTTCGAAAACTCGTCTAACTGTGCGAGTACTTTCTTTTGGTAGACGGCTCTTACGATCGTATTACGAACCCCCGCACCAGAAGGTGCTGGTGGCAAGAATGTCCCAGCAGAGATGGTCGAATTCACCGAAGGAGCGGCTTTCAACGCACGCTCGAGCCTTCCAAGCAGTTGCAGTTCATCAACCAGTGCTGCCGCATTTGGTTCTGCCGCAAAGCCACTCTGTTCCTTCGGGGGCAATGTGACTAAAAACTCAAGTGCGTTGATTGGACCGATCTCATCTCGGATCCAATTCAGCCCAAGCACCGCATCACTATCTGCCGGAAACATGTCTTCAAATTCGGTTGAACTTTGAAGCTTGCCGATCCCCGCAAAGGAAAACGACAGCAACGCGAATCCGAGTATGACTAAGAGAGTCGACCAACGGCTCGTGAATCCGACTAACGCCGCAATAAGTGGATTCTCACCGCTCGATGTTGCCTTAACCGTTTCCCTGTTCTCCGGACTCGAATGCCGAGATTCACAGAGCTCTCGTCGTGGGCCACGTTGTTTCAGATTCTTGATCCAAGTCGCGATCCACTGAGGAATCAATGCACTGGCCGGAAACGTGGAAAGCGTGATGATCGAAGCGATGATAAGGGATGTGGCTGCTAGCGAACCGAAATGCCATACGGGAGCAAGCTGGCTAACCACCAGCGAACCGAATCCGAAAACGGTGGTGACCGTCGCGAGGACGCACGGAGTCATGCCTCGACGCAAAGCAAGTGCTCCTGAGTTGGGATTGGCGTTACCTCCTGCATCAGCGAAGTAGCTCGACAAGTGAACGGCCGCCGAGAGCGTCAGCATGAAGACCAAAGTCGGCAAGACGACTAAGACGGCAATCATCTCGCCAAGAAAAAACGAGATCACCGCCATTCCGATCAGTTGCCCAATGCCAGCGTAGGCGAGAACGGTCAGTGTTTGAGGCAAGTCGCGCACGCAGAACCAAGCCATCGTCAGCGCGAGCACCATTGACGGCGGCACGAACCAGGCAATTGCATCTCGACTCGATCGATCGATCTCTTGGATCTGAAATGGCTCGCCGGCCAAAACGAGCCTGCCGTCCTCGGGTGCTAGAACTTCGGAAGCAATCCGACGAACCGAAGCAATCAGTTCCGCACGCAATTCAACTTCGCCTTCGCGCAGCTGCACCTGAATTAGGGCTTCACCGTCATCGCCGATCAAGACGCCTTGCAACCTGTTCAGCGCGGATTGCGGATCGATCTCACTAGCTTCCATCTCGACCAGAACTCGGCCCGAATGATTCACACTCTCGATTACGAGGTCCGGCTTCTCCTGCGCCAGTGACTCCAAGCGCTGCGTGAACGATTCTAGCTTGGGGTCGCCCAAGCGGCACTTTTCCCAACTGATGAGCAAGAACTGATCATCACCAAACCGTCTCCGGAACGAACGGTAGGCCTCGCGGTCTTCATCACCGCCAGGTAGCCAACTCTCAACAAACGTCGTCCCCATCTCCAGCCGAGCCGCCCAAAAGACAAAGCCAGGCAAGATGAGCAAAATAGCTACTAGTGCCACCTTGGAGAACTTGAGAATGCGAGTTGGATCCAAGGTCTTGATGTCGCTCGAACAAATTGAAGAGTCGCGGACTACAGACTAGAAAGTCAAAGATGCAAATCTTCAATGCATCAAGGGTCCGTTAAAACCGGCAAGAAAACAGCATCAGCCCCTGTTTGCAAACAATCCCTACGGTTCGATCAGTGCACGTCAGGTCCGATTCATGCCCCTGATTGTAGGCATCCCGTCGGAGCTCGATACGTGCCTCGGTAAAGCAAAATGCCCAAGAAAGCTGACTTTGCTAGCAGCAGGACGTTCCCAATTTGCCAATTAGTACGAATCAGTAAAGTTTGCGGGCTAAGTAGACGATGTGTGCTGTGTGGGGAGGGTTCATCCATACCGAACCAACGGTTTCGGGTACCGTTGAACGCCTTGACCCACTGGTTACGCGACATTATGCTTCGGCGATTAAGTTGTTGCTCGCAAATGACTTAGGGCATTTTGCGGCGCCGTCAAGGAGCGATAGAGCGTGACCAAAAAAGAGATCGTAAAGACGATTTCGGATAAGACTGGGCTGACGCAACTCCAGATCAAGGAGATTGTGCAACTCACCTTTGACGGCATTATCGAAACCCTGCTCAGCGAGGGCCGCGTCGAGCTTCGGAACTTTGGCGTCTTCCAAGTCAAAAGCCGAAAAGCTCGCAAGGCAAGAAATCCTCGGACCGGACTCCAGGTTGATGTGCCTGAGAAATTCGTCGTCACTTTTAAGCCTGGCAAAGAGATGGAAGCTCAGGTTCAAAAGTTGGAAGACGAGGCCAAGTTAGTAGCCCGATCTGAGGGTAATGGACCGGCCAAGTCGAATCGAAGTGAAGAAACGCCCGTACCTTTTTCCAACGATGCCTCTGGGCCATCGGAAGTCGAAGAGAACGGTGAATCAAATAGGAACTCTTGAAGCAGCTGTTCTGTCATCAAGCACAAAACAACTGATTCAAAGCTAGTTAGCTGGCAACATCGGGACAGATTTGTCCTTGGGTCACGGAGGATTGAGAATGCGTCGCTGGATCTGTGCTGCTTTGTTATTGGGATGCATCTCCGCAGGTGCGGGGTGCGCCCTGCCAATGTACTCAGCGATTCCGGAACGCCGGGCTGAGCAGTTGGTGTACACGTCCGAGAATCTTCGCCTCTTGCTCCAAGAATGGGAGCGATTCTGGATGGTCGACCAACCAGATCACATGACTCCCTACCGCGTTCACGGCGGCGTTATATAGTCGTCGATCGGGAAATACGTTGATTGCCGTCGCCACTCATTGCATCAGCTCTGAGTGGTAGAGGATCTGATTGATAGCTATTCGCGCTGGATCGCGTACGAGACAAGTCGCGTTCTGCGTGCGGCCCCAGCATCTAAGAATCTCCAGGTCACGGCTCACTCTTCGGAACCTGCTCCATACGCAATCTTGATTTCGCGGATGGGTTGATTTCAAGGCAACTCTTTAGCGCTGCCTGCACATCAATGATGTGGCTGGCTTCGTTGCGCATTCTGGCCGCCCGCTGAATTGGGTCTCAAAAAAAATTACGACGGACCGTTTTCAGACTTATGTCCGTTCCAACGACAGTCTCCTCGCCTTCGATCGAATGAGATTTGTCGACGACCTTGGAACGTCTGCCTAAGATCGTAAACCGCGCTCTGTAGATCCAAGCTCTTCATCTATCCCCGGCTGGCTGTTGTCCAATTGCTTGGCCGGCGACCCCAAGACGGAATTAGGCAAATCGATTGTCACTCTTCCGAATCCACCGAATCCAGTCTGGCTGTGATTGTGAAGCTTGGTGAGTCGTCTATCATCTCACATTCATTTGGCATGCGGTGGATCCAATCCGTATTGTGGCCGGCCGCAAGCTTATCATTGCCCAAAACGAAACCGGGTTTCCCCCAATCGCGGATATCGCGGTAAACAAGAATTGAAACACACGAGCGACGTCCATGGCCTTAGTCACGATTGACGCTGTCACCATTCGATTTCACGGCCCACCTTTGCTGGACGAAGTGAGCTGTCTGATCGAACCAAAGCAGCGTATCGGTTTACTGGGACGTAACGGTGCTGGCAAATCGACGCTGCTCAAGATGCTGGCGGGCCAAGTCGAACCCGACCATGGTTCTATCCAACTTGCTTCCGGGGCCAAAGTCTCGTTGCTGACGCAACAAGTCCCTGAGGATCTCAATGGATCCATTCAGTCGGTGGTTGCCACAGGCCTGAATCCAGTGGCCGAAGCATCACTTGAGGAAGCCGAGCGTTGGGAAAGGGAACATCTCGTTGACCAGATCTTGTCCCGTATGGACCTGGCGCCGTCACTCAATTGCAGTTCGCTTTCCGCCGGAATGAAGCGGCGAGTGCTGCTTGCGAAGGCTCTCGTACAGCAGCCCGACCTGCTGATGCTGGACGAGCCGACCAACCACTTGGATATTGAATCGATCGTCTGGCTCGAGGAGTTTCTCGATCGCTATCCGCAAGCATTCATGTTCATTACTCACGACCGCTCGTTTTTGCGACGATTGGCCAATCGTATCTTAGAAATTGAGGGCGGAAGGATCTTCGATTGGTCTTGCGATTACGAGACTTTCCTCAAACGCAAAGAAGCGGAACTTGCCGCCCAAGAGAAGCAAGAAAAACTATTTGACAAGAAACTAGCCGAAGAAGAGGCTTGGATTAGGCAGGGCATCAAGGCACGTCGCACACGCAATGAAGGACGCGTTCGTGCACTCAAAGAACTGCGAAAGATTCGTAGCGAACGACGCGAGAAAACCGGGACGAGCAACTTGCAGATCCAGGAAGGACTACGAAGCGGAAACTTGATCATCAAGGCCGAAGGACTGAGGTTTGCCTATCCGAAGTCCGGGGAATCGAAGTCCGGGGAACTGAAGTCCGAGGAATCCGGCGCTTCCAATGAGAGTGGAGAAAAAGGAATCACGGTCATTGACGGTTTCTCATCAACCATCATGCGTGGCGACAAAGTTGGGATCGTGGGTCCCAATGGAATTGGCAAAACCACGTTACTCAAACTTCTTCTCGGAGAGATAGAACCGCAAGCAGGAGAAGTCCGCCTAGGATCCAATCTGCAGGTCGCGTACTTTGACCAGCTCAGACAACAGCTAAGCGAGGAGAAGACGGTCGAGGAAGATGTCTCCGATGGCTACCAAACGATTCGTGTCGGCGACAACGATCGGCATGTGTTGGGCTATTTGCAGGATTTCCTTTTCACGCCTGAGCGGGCCCGCACCAAGATTCGACACCTGAGCGGCGGTGAGCGAAATCGAGTCTTACTGGCGAAGCTATTCGCGAAACCAGCCAATGTGATTGTGTTGGACGAACCCACCAACGATCTCGATGCAGAGACGATCGAGATGCTCGAAGAGCGACTTGTCAATTTTAGCGGCACGCTGCTGATGGTCAGCCACGACCGAGAGTTTTTGAACAACGTCGTCACGAGCACAATTGTGTTCGAAGACATGCACGAAGATGGACGCTTTGCACCACATGAGTACGTCGGCGGCTACGATGACTGGCATCGCATCAAAACCGCACGGGAAAAGGAGATCGCTAAAGACCGCAAGCTCCAACAGCAGCCGCCTCCTAAAGCCGTAGACGAACCGCCAAAACCGAAGAAACGGAAGCTCTCGTTCAAAGAGCAAAAGGAATTGGAAACGCTGCCCAATCGAATCGAAGAGCTCGAAACCAAGGTAGCCGCCATCCATGAAGCGATGGGAGACCCTGACTTTTACAAGCAAGATGGCGACAAAATTGCTACGACCAACGAAGAGCTCGGTAACCTGCAGACAGAGCTCGAGAAAGCCTATGCTCGCTGGGAAGAGTTAGAAGCTGTCTAGCAACACGCTGAGTCATCAAAATGCAAAATGTAGCACTCACCAAATGTCACAGAGCCCAACGTGGATGTCGGGTAAGGTGCACCGCATTCCGGCGTCGTTAGCCCGACTCACAATTGCAGAACGAAGCCTCGTCACCTCGCCGCACGCACGAACTAACCACAGACAAACTTAAAGATCATGATCCGTTACAAGAATGAGCGCGATGTCTACTAAACAACCCGCGATCGTCAACTACGAGAACTCACCACATTGCGTCGAGCTGCGGGAGATCGAAATTCCTCGGTGTGGTCCGGATGATGTCATCCTCGATGTGGCTGCCGTCGGCGTTTGCGGAAGTGATCTTCACCAGTGGACTGCAGAGCACTCCTGGCCCGTCAACTACCCGGTGACACTCGGGCATGAATTCGCAGGGGTCATCTCATCTATCGGATCAAACGTCACCGGATTCGAAGAGGGAGATCGGGTTTGCAGTGAAACGGCCGCGGTGATCGACTCGCAGAGTCCCATGACGCGTATCGGCCGATACAACTTGGACCCGAATCGTAAGGGCTTCGGCTACGGTGTCGATGGAGCCATGACGCAGCACGTCCGGGTCCCCGCTCGCTGCCTTCATCGCGTGCCAGATGAATTGGCGTTGCGAGATGCGGCCCTCACCGAGCCTTGCTGCGTCGCTTACAGCGCTGTCGCGACTAACGTGAACATCCTGCCTGGAGACCGAATCCTAGTGCTCGGCCCTGGCCCGATCGGAATTCTCTGCGCTGCCATCGCTAAACTCCGCGGAGCCGAAGTGGGTATTGTCGGCCTTGAGCGGGACCAGCATCGTCTGGCTATCGCCGAGTCGTATGGATGCACTTCGTTAACGCCAAGTCAAGCTGCCGACTGGAGCCTTCAACGTGACGGGCTTGGTGCAGACGGAGTCGTCGATGCCGCCGGCATATCCGCAACATTGAAAACAGCCATCGAAGTCGTACGTCCCGCTGGTTGGATCAGCAAAGTGGGGTGGGGGCGTGACCCAGTCGGTTTTTCTTTGGATCCAATCGTCCAGAAGAACGTCAACCTTCAGGGCAGCTTTTCCCACACTTGGTCGACTTGGGAACGTACGCTGCAGTTACTCGCTAGCGGCCAGCTCGATGCCCAACGCATTGTCGGCGGCTCCTGGCAGCTGCAAGACTGGCACGAAGCATTCGAACGCATGCACTCTGGCGAAATTGCCAAAAGCCGGTTAATCGTCTCTGATTTCAAATGACCACGAACCCTTACCGTTTTCGGTCCAAAGCCTAGGTTCTTTCCTCGAACGCATTCGGGGAAGTGGATTCGATCCGTCTCGATTCGTTGAATTCAATGTCTTTGATCCCGGCGCCCAATTTTGCTCTGCAAGGCCGCCAAGTGTTATAGTGTAGGTATCCCACCTCCTAACTTGGCCCTTTCGTAGAGTCCCGCCGATGAACGCTTGTCGCCTTTCCATGCGCACGAATCGTCAATGGACACTTGTCCTTTTGTTCAGTCTGCTCCTCAACTTGGTTCCGTACAGCCCAATAAAGGCTGACGAGTCCGACGTCCCTCGAATGCTCTTTCTCACTCAGAGCAAAGGTTTTGTTCACAACCCCGTCAAACGCCGCGATGCCGAGCGTTCCAGCGCCGAGCTCGCGATGATGCAGCTTGCCAAAGACTCCGGCGAATTCACCGTCGTTTGCACTCAGAACGCAGCGGCAGATTTCACCGCGGAGAATCTCGAGAACTTCGACATTATCGCGTTTTACACATCCGGCGATCTGCCCATCGACGAATCGGACTTCGATTACTTCCTGAACAAATGGCTACCCAGAAAGGGGAAGGGCGTTCTTGGCTTCCATTCCGCTGCCGACACACTCAAGAACTTCGAGCCGTATTGGGATTTGATGGGAGGCAGCTTCAACGGCCACCCATGGACAGCAAACACAACGGTCACCATGAAGATCCATGATGCCGATCATCCGGCCGTCAAGCCATTCGGCGACAGCTACTTCACCATCACGGATGAAATCTATCAGTACAAAAATTGGCAGCCAGAAAAAGTACGCGTGCTACTGAGCTTGGACATGAAAAAGACGGAGCTAAAGCGTCCGTATCACGTTCCCGTCGCCTGGTGCAAGCAAGTCGGCGAAGGAAAACTGTTTTTCAACAACATGGGCCATCGCGATGAGACGTGGAAGAACCTTGCCTTTTTAGATTCCATTACTGGGGCCGTCCGTTGGATTCGTGGACTTGAGGAGGGTGAAGCTGAACCCAACCCACAAGAATCAGCTCGGCAACATTTAGACTCCATCAAGTTCTCGGAAGCGGCCGGAATCACGGAGGAAACACTCGCCGCCGAAGCGAAGGCCAAAGCGGCTGCACAAAAGGCTAAACGCGCGGCACAAAATAAACGAGCTGCGGAGAAGAAGGCCAAGAAAAGAGACCAGGACGATCAACAAGCATTCAGTACCAAACAACGAAGCCAGGACCTGAGTAGCTCCGAGACGGTTGGAGCTCGGCAATCATGAGGTCGGGTACAGGAAGCCCTTGGCTTTCGAATATTTGTCTCAGTTTCAGTCTACGGCTGTTTTCCATCTTGGTTGTGCTTGCAGTCAGCGAGCGTCTTCACGCGCAGTCACTTGATAACGCGTCGAATTCACATCAGCTGACCAGCGGGATTGGCAAAGCAACCTTCCGGCTTGATTCACGCGGTCAGGAGTTGGTCTCGGAAAACTGCCTTCACTGCCACGACCAAGGCGATCCCGCTGGCAATGTTGATCTCAATCTAATCCTAAGCCGCGAGACTTCAGGCAAACCGGGTGATCTGTATGAACCTGGCCACAGCCTCTCAACCAGTCCCTTTGATACGAGGGAGCAAGTGGCCTTCCGGCTACTTAGAAAGATGGAAGAGGTTCTTGACCAAGGCGCGATGCCACCTCCTTCGGAAACACCACTCGGTGATTCTGAATTAGAAGTGCTACTTGAATCAGTAAGTCATACGCAGAATCAGCTAGTGGATTCGGCCGAATTTCCAAGCGTCGAAATCCGGCGAATGAATCGTTTCCAATACAACAACGCGGTACAAGACCTCCTGGACTTGCGAGTCGACGTGTTTGCCCTGCCCGAACGTATGCTTCGGGCTTATGGCTACTACAAACCCGACACAGGTAAGATGCCAGAGCGTTTGAAAGCTGGTAGCAGGCCACTGGGCAAATCACAACTGATCGCACCCCGCTTGGAAGGCGTTGCACCATTTCCGCAAGACCTTCGAGCCGAACACGGTTTCGACAATCGCGCGGACCACCTTTCCTTGTCGCCGTTGCTGATGGAATCGCTACTGAAACTCAGTCGCTCCATTGTGTACAGTCGCGATTTTGGCCCCAAAACCGTCGGATCTTGGAATCGCTACTTCAAGTCTCCCGAGTTCGAGCCCGCTGAGCCAGCATTAGAAACACTTCGCCGTCTTTTTGAAGAACGAATTGAGGACTTGCTTACTTTGGCATTTCGTCGCCCCGTGACGAAAGAGGAAGTAAAACGCTACACCGAGTATGCGCTTTCGAAACAAGCTGAGTCTGGTGATTTCGCAGAGAGTATGAAATCCGTCGTCTCTGCAGTGCTCGCGTCACCCAAATTCCTGTACCTCTACTCTGAGGATTCGAAACCTGAGTTCGCGCTTGCGTCGCGTTTGTCATTCTTCCTCTGGGGTAGCATACCCGACAAAGAGCTCTTGCTTCTTGCAGAACAAGGGCGTCTAAGTCATGCAGATGAATTAGCAGCGCAGACGAGGCGGATGCTCAATGACGCAAAATCGAAACGTTTTTGCGATAGTTTTCCTGCACAGTGGCTGCAACTCGAAAGGATCGTTACGTCCATTCCGGATGCCGGTCTTTTCCCAGATTTCTATTTTGTGCGTTTTCGCTCCAGCATGCACATGATGCTGGAGCCGTTGCTTCTCTTTGAGACCGTATTGGTCGAGAACTTGCCGATCACAACATTGATTCACTCCGATTTCAGCTACCGAAGCGATCTTCTCAAGGCTTGGTACGCCAACGATGGCCGTAACTCTCCCAAACCACCGACGGCAATCCCTTTCCAACGCGTTGCCGTCAACGACGCACGGGAAGGCGGTGTGATTACTTGTGCTGCCACCATGACGATGACTTCGGGACCGCGTGAAACAAAGCCAATCACTCGCGGTGCATGGTTGCTATCTGTCATCCTCAACTCGCCGCCAGAGCCACCACCGGCCGATGTGCCCCCGTTGCCTGACACGAATGCGATCGACGAGAACCAATCGGTGCGAGAGAGATTCGCGTTGCACAGAGAATCGGATGCATGCTCGGGATGCCACCGCAAACTGGATCCACTGGGATTTGCACTTGAGAATTTCGATCCCGTCGGACACTGGCGAAAAGAAGATGAAAAGGGCAACCCGATCGACGCTTCAGGCATTTTGTGGGGCAAACACGAATTTCGCGATGCAACGGAACTGAAAACCATTTTGCTCCAGCATCCCGCGCGTTTTACGGAAGCATTTTCACGCCACCTTCTTTCGTTCGCTTTGGGTCGTGAGCTTCGTCCAGCCGACTTTCGTAGCATTCATCTGATCGGGCAAACCTGGAAGCATGATTCGGCAAACGGAGCAGCTTCGAAGCAAGCGGGCTTACGTGATCTGCTCGTCGCCATCACAACGAGCGAAGCCTTCCGATCGTTTCCCGCCAGTCAAACTGTTGCAGCACAAGACTAAAACACATAATCGAACCGCCACGGAATCACGATGAACGATCGATCTAGAAGAAATTTCCTTCGAAGTGCGAGTCTCGGCTTGGCTGGTTCGCTGGCCCTGCCTTGGCTTGAGAGTGTGCCTGCAGCTGCAACGGAGCCGGCGAAGCGACTCGCTTTTTTCTACGTACCGATTGGCGTCGTGCGCAAGGGCTTTTTCCCAGGCGAACAAGAGGCGACGGTTCCAAAAGGCAACAACTTTGACGCTGCGAAAATCAAGGGAGTTAAGAAAATCGCGGTGGGGAGGCACGACTTCCCTAATACACCCACTCTCGAGCCTCTCCAGCACCTCAAAGACCGAGTCACTCTTGTCACTGGGCTCGACCGAACCTTCCAGATTGGAACGGATGTCCATGCCCAATGCGCGTCTTGCTTTTTGAGCAGCGCCGCCCCTTTTACGATCAAGTCGTCGGCTTGGCCCCTCGACCGGACGCTGGACCAGATCGTCGCAGATCACGTCGGAAGAGCAACGCCATTCCGATCACTCGAACTGAGCTGCAACAGTCACAAAGACAATGTGGAATCCATCTACTTTGACAACATCTCCTGGTATGGCACCGGACACGTCGCCCCCTCAATGCGAAACCCGAGGGATGTTTACAACCGTCTCTTTGGAACACGTGAAGTCACAGAGATTCGCAATGTGACCGATCTGGTCTTAGATGACGCGCGAGATTTGAGCCGTTCGCTCAACAAGAGAGACCAAAACAAGTTTGAAGAGTACTTTGAATCGGTACGTACCATCGAGACTCAGTTAGATCGCCTGGAAGCGATGAAGAGCGAGCTCGACCAAATTGAGCTCGATGAACCTACGGCCGCTTATTTGCCGCGTGGAGAATACATCCGCCTAATGGGCGATCTCATGGTCGTCGCACTTCAAAGTGGATTAACGAATGTCGCGACCATGATGGTCGGTCCCGAACGCTGGGACACACCGTTCCGATTCGAGGGATTATTCGATAAACCGATGAGCCATCACCATATGTCGCACAACCAAACGAAGTTCACAGAGCAACTACTCAAAGTCGACCAATTCCACATGGCCCAATACGCCTATCTAGTGGAAAAGATGAGCCAAGTGGAAGAAGCCAATGGATCATCCTTGCTGGACAACACTTTGTTCACTTACGGATCAGGTCTTGGCGACGGCTCAACGCATCAATACAACGACTTGCCGATCATCGTCGCTGGTACTGGCAGTGGCACTTTCCAAAACGGTTTCCACCAACACTATGCCGACGGCACGCCACTAGCCAATCTGTGGCTGACCCAAGCTTCAACTATGGGCGTTTCACTACCGCGTTTTGCTGACAGCACGGGCGAGCTCTCGCAGTTGGTTGGATAAACTGCTAAGTAGGTCATCGGACTTCGAAACTCAGCCGTTTGTCCGGCGGAGCCAAAGCGAACGCATTGAGTTGCCACGCGAGGCCAAAGAGTCCGAAAGAGTCCATACGAGTCGACGCAACACCGCACTTCCGCCGATCAACGGATTAGGTGTTGGCGTCCCAATGAGGCATCAGGGGCCTTGCCATGGAATTCGCCCAGCCTCTTGGATGTGAACCATCAAAGCCTCTAACAACTCCTTAGCTACCTTACCTGAGTTCGGAGCTGGTTGCTGCTCCAGCGGGTCCGTATCCAAGTTCACTAGCACCATTGGTTCAGAGGGGCTACTCTGCTCGAGTTTCCAAGGTCCGCGCCGAACGGCATAGTAAGCTTGACCGCCGTACTTGCGACCTCCTTCCCGTCGCACCCAGAACATGGTGCGATTCGGATCACCGAGGCTATCGCCGAGCCAGACATCTTTAAGGCTCACTCCATCCAACCCACCTGGGACTTGAATGCCTGCGATATCACAAACGGTTGGAAAGAAGTCCATCGTCATACCGACGGCATTCGACTCCCGGACCGGGATATGACCGGGCCAAACAGCACATGTCGGAACGCGAATCCCTCCCTCCCAGTGGTCCTGTTTCCCGCCCTTAAGTGCTCCATTACTTTGTGCATGAGGGAGTGAACCACCATTGTCCGACGAGAAAATGATCAGCGTTTCTTCGTCGATTCCCAATTCGGAGACCGCTTGTAGGACTCTTCCGATATTCGCATCGAGGTGCTCTACAAAAGCCACGTTCTTGGCGCGTTTCTCGTTCAATTCCGGCTCGCGTTTTTGGACTCTTTTCAGCCAGTCTTCTGGCGGTTGAATGGGAAAGTGCGGTGCGTTGTATGGTAGGTAAAGAAAGAAGGGATTCTCATCAATGCAACTCTGTTTGATGTAGTCGATCGCCCAATCCGAGAATAGCTCTGTAGCGTGTCCTTCAGGCTCAATCACCTGATCGTTCAGCCGCATCCAGTTTTCGCCGCCTCGACGATGAGTGTAGTAGTCATCCATCATGTCTCCCAGAAACCCGTGGAAGTACTCGAAGCCGCGTGAGTTCGGGACATTGGGTGGCTGAAATCCAAGATGCCATTTCCCAACCATTCCGGTGTGATAGCCCGATTCCATCAACGTCTTCGGAAATGTAGCGGCCGACGGATCCAAATAGCCCCAGCTATTGGGGCCCCACTGCCGAATCACTCCAGGAACCCCGGCTTTGTCTGGGTAGAGGCCCGTCATCAAGGAAGCTCTGGTCGGCGAACAAACCGTACAATTCGCGTAAAATTGATTGAATCGAGTCCCACGTGACATCAGCTGATTTAGATTCGGCGTTTTCATATCGTCCGCACCGAAACACTCGAGGTCTCCGTAACCAAGATCGTCCACCAAGATCAGGATTACATTCGGTCGCTCGCCGGCAAAACCCCAATGCGATCCCCAAGTGACCAAGAGAACGCAACAAAGAAACGTGAACCATTTCATCTATCTAAATCCCAATCTCGTTGTGCCGCTTATGATGCAATATTGTTCATTCTTGTACGAATAGACTCGATTACCGATTCGGGACTGGATACCCAAAAAGCGAGTTCAAACCCAATGCAATACATTCGACTAAGGCTATTCCTAGCCCTATTGGCCTAAAAGAACGATCAGGGAACGGTTTTGCTTGCTCCCACGTAGTCTGGATCGAACAGATCCGAATGCAAAGCGTAGTGACATCATCCGGCAGTTGATCGCTTCCCCGTTCCACCAGCATTCTAAAGCCGACTGCTGCAGCAAAAGCAGACGTATCTAGCGTGCATGTAGCGATGTCCCGTCAATCACGAAAAAATGCGACGCCAATCGCAGATCTACGCCAGCTAGACTTGTCACTGGGCTGGTCAAATCGCCTAAAATAAGTCCCAGACGAATCGTTCCACCACAACTTATCACACTTCTTAGACCGAGAGGAAAGCGATGAACCCTATCAAGTCGTCATCCCATTGCTCGGTCCACAAGTCGTCCGTCTTCGCAAGAGTCACCAACGACTTCAACAGACCTACGGTCCAGGACACATTGATGTCGACACTTTCGCGGCTCGTGTGGACGTCTAGCCTCCTTGCATTGCTTTGTGCAGTTCTACTGAACAGTCCGGTAAATGCGCAGACTGACACTCGCCAGCCAGACCGGCCTTCTCAGCGTTGGCTACCACTACCCAAGATTCAGCCCAACCAGGTCGGCGAACACCAAGCCGAGTTGCTGCATATGCTTGGCCAACTCATGATGCCGGGCGAACAGCCATCCAGCGGCGGCGATAAAGGGAATACGGGGCTGACGCCCGAACAGCTCAGTAGCATCGAGAAAACATTCGACGAATGGAATCGATCCACGGGTGGCAATTTCCCGAGCCTCGACTCGATTCCACGAGAATGGATCCAGGAGGCAATGCAGAACCAGGCGTTGCAGTCTCAAGCTAGGAAGCTCTTTGATGAGTATTCCAAGACTCGCAAGCTTCCACTTAACGATTCCGATTCTTCACCATCATCGCAATCGAACAAGACGATCGATGACCTCCTGAAGCAGTTCCAGCAACGCAATGCGCAGAACAATGAAGAACGAAATCGCAAAAAATCGCCAGGCAGCGCGAATGCGATTCCTAATCGTTCTTTAGATTCCAGCCGACTCCGACCGGCCTCTCCGGCTCCAGACTTTCTCCCCCCCAGCAGTTCCGATTCGCCGACAGATCCGACCGAACAAAATACCTCGCCTAGGGAAGATCAACCCATCCCGAACCCGTTCGACTTCGCCAATCGAAACCGGAACGGTCGTGAGCAACCACTAGACAGTTCCAAAACTCAGCCGCAACAATCCAACTCGGGTCTTAGTCAGGGCTCGTCGATTCGGCCGGTTGATCCGAACCGAAGCGCTAACCAATCGCAACTTCCCAGTGCTTTGCCTCGTCAGCAAAATGGGGCTCCTCCGTTAAGCTCGAGATCCGACCAGCGGCTCGATCCTTCGCCATTGGATTCTTCGCCTGAAGTCACGAATCGTTACGCACCAAATTCATCACCTTCGAACTCCTCACGCACTCGCCCAACTTCTCCCGACTCGACGCCCGGCAGTACGTTTCCTGCAAATCCAGGTCAGCCGCCGAATCTCCGATCCGATTCTCGCCGAAGCGAAGGTTCCCCCAACACTTCTCCACAATTGAACGACAAGATGCGGGAGCAGATTCGCAGTCTTTTCTCGCAGCTTGCAAAACAGGGGGCCTTTCGAGCGAATCCATCGTCAACAACTGGCAACTCGGAGCTAGCACAACGCGACAACTCAAATCAACCCGAGGGCGGCACAGAGCGCACATTGAGGGATCTGGCTAACAACCGTTCTTCCCCAGGTCGAGGCGCGAAAAGCCTGAATTCTCAGCCCGGTAGACAAGCGTCCGACTCGAGTCGAACGCCTCGTGAATCATCGCGCTCAGGTTCCCAAGATCGTAACCCATCCCCCAGCGCAGGGACTACTCGGCAACGTCTTAGTGACCTGCTTCGGAGCCAAGAAAGCGATTCGTCTGACAAACGTTCGATCGGTTCTCAACCTGGCGCAGGCTCCCCACGAGAGCTTGCCGACGGCCGCTCGACTACCGCCCGTACTTCCGAACCACTTGATCTGGACGAGCTATTCTCTGATGAATCGCTATCCCATCTCTGGGACAAGAATGAAACGGGAAAAACCAGAACTTCTTCGACAGACTCGAGCAGCAGCTTAACCACTGGGAATATTCAGGATCTCCTTGAAGCAGCGCGTGAGGTTCGCGATAGCGACATTGGAAGGAAGATTCAGAAACAGTTTTCTAAAACCCCCGAGGAACGAGATCGTTCTTCGCCAAACGCCGGAGGCGCCGAATCAGGAACGGACATCAAATCGCAGGTCGAGCGATTCGGTTTCGGGCGGACTCTTCAAGGCATCGTGGAACGGACGCTTAAGGACGAGGGGCTGAAGGATGGTGAGAGCATTTTTTCCACTCCGTCCCAAAATGACGCCACCTCTTCGGATGATGCCCCAGGCTCGAACCCCATATCGCGAACCGCTAGGAAACAAACTGGCGCCTCAAATGTGGCTCGAAAGAGTCAGACTGAATTAACGCGAAACCGTAATCAGCAACCCAATGCCCCGAGGAAAAAGTCATCACTAGAGAAACTCTCTGACTCTTTCTGGGCTGCCAGCAAGGAGTCCTCACCTCAGAGTGCCAACGCAAACACATCAAACAGCAGAACGAATTCAGGAGCCCAAAGCAATCAGACCGGCAGTTCCTGGGGTTTGGAAGGTGTGAGCTGGGAAATGGGGTCTTCGCAATGGATCGTGTTGATCGGAATTTGCATCTTACTGCTTGTCGCATGGTTATTGCGTACCCAGGTCGTTGGACAGGCTGCAGCCCTCAAAAAAGAAGTCCGTTGGGCCAAGGATAAGCTCCGCACGGGCATGACTACCCGTCAAGACGTGGTTCGCGCCTACCATAGCTTGGTCCTCAACCGTACTTCGCCGGCATCCCGCTGGTGGACCCATCGCTATGTTGAACGGAAGTTTGCGGAGACGCTTCCTCAGCTTCAAAGCAGCCTTCGGGAACTCACCCAAGTTTACGAACTTGCCCGCTACCAGCCTCCCGAACAAGAGCTAAGAACCGATCAGCTTGCGACGGTACAGTCTGCACTCCGCGAACTCGAAGCCGCGGGAACTTGATCGTGAATCCAACTGAATTCGCTAGGCGTTCAAAGCTAGGTTCGCATGCGCCTGGACCCTACTTGCGGTGGATTCTAACTCTAGCCGTATTGCTCGGATCCTCGGCCAGCACGGCAAACAGTAACGCTCAAGACTCTCCCCCACCTGGATGGCAATTTCAGCACGACCTCTTCCAGATGCTGCTTGAGGAGCGTGGATTGGAAATCTACGACGATTGGGGTTCCGCTTTCGTCGAGCCCAAGCAGGCGGTCATGGTCATCACTGGCAGCATGCAATCGGTTTCTGCAGAGCAGCGAAATCGCCTAATTCAGTTCGTGTTGGCAGGGGGAAATCTTCTTGTCGCAACCAATTCTGGCATCTTCATGAGAGGCATCGGGCAGACCGACGGTCGCATCATCAGCGCGCGATACGAGACGGACAAATACGAGAACTATGAAGATTGCCTTCAACGCAAACCACCGACTTCCGCTTTGGAACTGGCGGGCATCGACCGCATCGTTGCGAACCGTTGTACCTGGTTTCGCCCAAACCGCTCCAGCTTAAATTGGGAGAGTTGGCTACTGGCTCCTGAATTCTGCGATCCAACATCCGCGCGAGCTAGACCGATTCTCGCTCGTGGTTACTCGAGACGTCAGCCGCGTCCTAGCAGCAAACGTGGCCAAGTTATCGTCGCCGCCGATAGTAGTCTGTTTTCGAATGGAATGCTTTGGCATGGTGACAATGCAGAGCTTGCGGTCAGGGTCAGCGATATCCTTTCCGGCGGAGAACGAAGTCGGCTCGTCTTTGTCGAAGATGGCATCCCACTCGAGAGTATTCGCTCCCGAATCTCCCCCCCTCCGATCGACCCATCAAATCCGGCGCCACCTATTGAGCCAGAGGCGTCTTGGGAGCGTGCCTTACGATTGGCGAACATCGTTGCCAGCGAGGTACAAGACTCGAACATCGTCAATGAAACGCTCATGCGTCGGCCACGCAACCCAAATACTTGGCGATACTATGAAGCACTCCTAGTTGGGCTCGTGATTATCGTAACGGCCTTGCTCATTTGGATCATCGCGAGAAGCGGTGTCATCAAGAATTCGTTTTTGGAGCCAAGAAAGATGCTCGCCGCCTTCCAGCTTAGCACATACGCAAACCCAAGAACGATGGACTATCGTACTGCCGCTGGACTTCTTGCGCGAGAATTCTGTTTTGAGATCACCGGATCTCAGAGTTCGCAAGACTGGCAGAATTTTTGGATCAAGGCCCAAGACGGAGAAATCGGTTTGAAGGATCCGGTCGACATCAAGCGATTGGGCACCATCATCGACGTAGCGGGCCGTGGATTCGTCGAACGCGTCGGCAAACTTGATTTCGAACATTTCGGTTGGACGATCGGTGATGTCCGGTCCAAGATTTTGTCTCATACGAAGAACTCCGGGTCCTCCTCTTCTTAGATCCGTCTTTCACCTCATCGTCGATCCTGCATCGCGCAACTCGTACTCACGAACCAATTCAGAAAGTCACCGTGGAACCAGAACTGAATCGACTTGCTACCCGAGTCCAGACGTTGCGCAAGCAAATACGCGAGCAAGTTTCGCAAATCGTAGTTGGTCAAAACCATGTCATCGACCAACTGCTTATGGCTTTGTTGGCCGGCGGACATGTTCTTCTGGAGGGGGTACCGGGTACCGCAAAAACGACATTGTGCCGTTCGTTTTCTCAAGTGCTTGGAATTCACTATGAACGAGTGCAATTCACTCCAGATTTGCTTCCGTCCGATGTGACGGGGACGCAAGTGCTTGACCGGCAGACCAGCGACTTCGTTCTGCGAAAGGGGCCAGTATTCTGCCAACTGCTACTTGCTGACGAACTCAATCGCGCTCCCGCTCGAACGCAATCTTCTCTACTCGAAGCGATGCAGGAGCGCCAGGTGACGATCGAAGGTGAGACTCTTCAGCTGCCCGCTCCATTCATGGTTCTTGCAACGCAGAATCCAATCGAACAAGAAGGAGTCTACCGGCTTCCGGAAGCCCAATTGGATCGTTTTCTTTTCCGAGTCTTCGTTGGATATCCTGATCGCGATGCAGAGATCGGCATGCTCGGCGTTCATAGCCGCCCAACAATTTCGCTGGAAACTGTTTGCAGCAGTGAAGAGATCCTCGACATACAGAATTCGGTCGATCAAGTTTTTTGTTCCGAAGAGCTTCAAGCTTACATCATCGACATCGCGCGCAAGAGCCGCCAACATTCCGATTTGGTGCTTGGAGCCAGTCCGAGAGCGGCAATCAGTTTAATGAAAGCGGCGCGTGCCCACGCTCTGCTCAACGGACGCTCCTACCTAACGCACGATGATGTCCAATCCATGATGCTTCCGGTCCTCGCGCATAGGCTCATTATGCGTGCGGAATCCGAAATGGATGGGCAAACCGTCAGCTCCGTGATCAAGCAGATCATTCAATCCGTACCAGTCCTAAGCAACGCGCCGCCGCCAAACAACGCAACACCACCAAGAATGGTTACCCAGGGCACTGTTGCCGCGTCCCCCGTCCATGACCAAGACTCTGGCAATCATTCCGCGGGGCGCCCATCGTGACCCCTAGAGCGCGTTGGTTGATGGCGATCGCACTGGCTGGACTTGTACTTGGGGCAATCCGTTTTGATGCTACCACTTGCTTACTATGCATCAGCCTTGCTCTTTGGGTACTTGTCTCATGGGCACTCTTTCTAATTCGACTCCGTTTTGAGCTTCCGACGCTTCAATGCCAGAGAGTCTTGAATGACCGGATCTCAAGTGACACCGTGGCCTGGGTAGATCGACGTCTCAAAGTGACGGTTCGCGTTCAGAGCCGAACCAAGATCAGAGGTGTCACTTATTTTCGTGATGTCATTCCGGAGATCTTCGCGCTTCAAATCCAATCCACTGAAGCCAGGAAAAACGTCAAATCCCCAGCAGCGGAGCCCATCTCAAAACGCAAACGAGGCGTTTTCATAACCTGGTATCAAGCACTCGTCGGTCTAGGAGACCAAGCGAAGCAGTGGTTCACCCAAGATGCTTATCAACCGCGATTCGCCCGCCTGCCAAGCGAGCACGAAAGCTCCACCGCAGGTTCGGATTTCACTTGGACCTACCACCTCAGGCCGCGTGCTGCAGGACATGCGGTGTTGCCAGGATGCCGGATCACCCGATCGGATCGTTTCGGCTTCTTCGAAGCCCACTACTTCGTTAGTTCAGAACAGAAAATCCGCATCCTTCCTGACTACCATCGGCAGGGCGAGCGATCACCAATTGCGAAGCGTCACAACTCGATCCCTCGCCATGGAATCCATCGCCTGCAGCGATCCGGCTTTGGCTCTGAACTATTGGAGCTCCGCGAATATCAACCGGGCGACCCGCCCAAGGCCATTGCTTGGAAAGCATCAGCGCGTCGGGAATCCCTCATGACACGGCAGTACGAATCGGAGGTTCCGGTTCGCGTCAGAATCTTTGTCGATGGGTCCCATTCAACTCGGTTGGGCGGGTTTGGCATGCGATTGATCGATCAATTTAATCATGTTGCCGCAAGTATCGCTCAATCTGCCACCAACGTTGGAGACCCGATTGCTCTGACGCTCGCTGACGAATCTCGCACCCGCTCCCTTCGATTTCAGTCGGGCGATAAAGGGCAAATGAAACTCCTGGAGGCATTAGCCGATTTCTCGAACGCACCGCCTCCACCAGCCGATTGGATTTCGACATCAGCTGTTCAAGCTACCCAAAAAGTCATCAACGAACGATTTCCAGGTTTGCTGGATAAACGCTATTCGCGCATCCCGTTCGCATTCTTACAAAAGACAAGAGAGCGTTATCGCGTCAGTCAGGCGCTCGGCGTCATCTTTGATCTGACGCCCATGGAGACGTACCGCTGCTATTTCAATGATCTTGATTTCTCCAAGCAGGCGAGGCGACTGCTTCACGAATGTGGCACACCCTGGCTGCCCCCCTTGCTCGCCGCATTGCCATCGCAAGATCCACGCGCTCACCTGAACATGGAGATCCTTGGGCAAGCTGTTTCCAAAGAATTGACAGTGGCGAAGGATAACGAAGTCTTCGTCATTTTGGCGGACGCTATCAATTGCGGACAGAATCTGCACAAATTGATTCGGCCATTGAAACTAGCCCTCGCGAAACACCACCGTGTCCTCTTCGTTTGCCCGTCCACGACAATGGTCCGTCCCAAACAGTCGGTCGTTAGGGCAAAGAGCTACGAAACCACGGAACTTCTTCATGCAGCAGAAACAATCCGCGCAAGGAATGCAACGGCTCAGCTCAAGAGAGATCTTGGCCGCTTAGGAATTCCAATCGGAATGTCGGGCTCAAAAGATTCTATCCGAATGGTCTTGGACGAAATCGAGACCGCTCGCGATGGAAGAAAGCGAGGTCTGGCCACACGATGACCTCGCTTAACACGAGTTCCCCCGATCCGATGCCTAACGTTGCCGAGAACTTAGGCGGCGCGCAAGATCCTCCGCAGGGCTGGATTGCGTTTGCGAACGGGCTGCAAATCGCCGTCATTGCGTACCTGTTCGATTGGTTGTTTCTTGCCGACGTCGAGATTTGGTTTTCGGTGCGATTGATCCTGCTTTTCGTGATAATCTTAGCTGCAGTCACATCACGCTGCTGGGTGATCATCGTCGCTGCAATCGGAACGAGCCTGCTACGAGGGACGCCGGACAGGAGTCTAGACCTCACGCTCCAGTCAATCGCGTACGTTTTTTCAATTCTGATGATCGCGGCCTACTTCTATTTTTTTCCGTCTTTACGTCAAGCAATCAACACCACGATCATCGGCCTATTTCGTCCAACAGCCCCTCCTGTTCCCCCCACGCAGCAGGTTGAATCCGGCAGCAGCTCACCACCTAAAATTTGGTTTCAGCTGGCACTGACTTGCTTGTTGATTGCTACCTTTGTCGCCCTGGCTGCTTGCATCATCGGTTCGCTACCAACCGAACGGCGAGAAAAGATTGAGGTCTACCGAGTACTCCTGATTTCCGATGAGATGAAGGCGAATCTGAGTACGATCGTCGTGGCACTGCTGGGAGCCTACCTAGTCCTACGGGAGCTGAACTTTCGCAGAGTTGCACCGTTTCAGGCTCGGCTGTTTCTCCGAAGTCACCTCATGCGGGACTTTGGGACAGAACTGTTGTCCATCCACCGGCGAATGCGGAAACGGGAAAAGAAACAACTGAAACAGTCGTCGAAGATCGTCCGACGCTCGGGTTGATCCCTTGATTCCTAACAGAACCAATTCACTTTCGACCGTTCACTATCGACCGAAACCGCAGAGAGAAAAATGATGTCTTGGATTCGAGAACTGGCAGGATGGGGCTTGCTCGTCGTCGCTCTGTACTTGCTTCGCATTGCGGTCTTGTTCGTCTTGGATTTGGATTCGCCCCGGATCATCGAGGCGAGCGTCTTGACCTTTGCCTCGCTAGGAGTTTTGCGAGCCGGCACCGCCTTAATACGCATCTCTTCCTCGGCACGAATTGTCATGGGCGACCAAAGTAAGAAACTTGAAAAGCCTTCTCGTGTTTAACGAGGCCCAATGACGGCGAGCTTCGAATGCATTTTTCGTTTGAGGAAACAGTTAGGGTTGAGCGCCAAGTTACAAGGTTTGGCGACGGCCTTTGCGATAGGCACTAGCGATAGGCACTAGCGATAGGCACTAGCGATAGGCACTAGCGATAGGCACTTGCATGGAGTCTCAAGGGTTCGATCAGGCAAGGTCAATTGAGCTTGCTATTCCGTCGCCAGCCCCGCTACTTGGTCGGAAACGTCTGCTCCGCTGGCCCCCTCATTCCACCAAATCGTAACCCAAGTACCGAGCTCGACAAATTGATCAAATTCTCCAACAGCCAAATCAAGATCGCCATCGCCGTCCAAATCGGCGACTTCTAAACACGCGTGCTGATCTATAGAAAGTTCCAACGTGTGCTTCACAAACTGTTTTTCATCGACCTGTTCAAACCATGCAAGCGTATTGATTTCGGCACCATCCCAGGTCATCGAACACGCCGCCAGATCGACGTCACCATCACCATCGATGTCCCCGAGCGAAACGCCGTACGCGCCGACTAGATCCGCAATACGGTGATGCTGAAAACGGATTCCCTCTGATTCCTCAGATACATTCTCGAGCCACTGTACTCCGTGGTGCGCCTTCAATAGGAATGAGTCCATTGAATCGCCATTAGAAAGAGCAATGTCTAGATCTCCGTCGCCGTCGATGTCCCCGACGTCAATACAGCTGCAACCGTAGTCAGGAACGGGTCCGGAATAGACAGCCTCCATTTGAAAGTCTCCGGATCCATCGTTGAGAAAGACCTCGACGTTCTCGTATTCCTGACTGCGCAGGCAGATGAGATCAACATCGCCGTCTTCATCGATATCCCGACAAAAGACATGACTAGTCCCGTGCCGTTCGTCGATCACCTGATGATTGAAGCCGGGCGAGTCATGGTCGTCGTTTCTCAAGAGCAGATGCAGCGAACCGCTCTCCAGATATCCGAATTCGGCTACGACGATATCCAACATACCGTCTCCATTGAAATCTGCAGTCGATACGTCTGCCACTCTTCCAATTGAAGTCAGCAGTTCAACCGGCTCAACATTCGAAACCTGGGGCGGATCTTGAAAGAAGTAGACTCCGCCTAGATCGTGATCTTCTGGAGTAGGGTTGCCGATATCACCGACCAAAACCCCTTTTCGTCCAACGCCAAACAGATCAACTCGAAGGGCATGGGTTGCGGCTTTGACTTTAGCAACCAATTTACGGTCTATCATTGCATCCCCAAAATGCAATTCTTCAATCTCGCCTGAGATCATATCGCTAACGAGCAAACCATCTCTTCCGGCCAATAGATGAGCCACAGCAGGTTTCGCTTTGCTGCTACTTGGCTCGACGACCTCACGACGGAAGCGAACCCTTGGCTTGGATTCAACCTGGTCTGGCTTTGAAATTGCGAGGTGCTCGGGAGCATTTTCAACGTAATACTTAACAACTTGCAGCTCATTCGGCGGAAAGGGCAATTTATCTTTGTGGTCGTAATCTTGATAGAACTGGAACCCACGCCGGACTTCGATCGCCCAATGGTCTTTGGGGTACGTCGCGGGCGACGGAGGAACGTGGCAGGCTCCGCAAAATGCCATGACATCACCGACGGCAGCTGGCTCAATACCGTCTAAGGCGACAGAATTAAAAGGCTCCTCTAGTACCACATCTCGCTTGCACCCGGTCACATTCAGCAGAGCGACCGCCAACACTCCACCCCACGTCAGGGCCAGACCAAACTTTCCCAGCCTGATTCCCAGCAACAGGAATAAGTCATCGATGCTCTTTAAATCAATGCTTTGTAAGATTCGAAGCAATTTACTCGGCATCCTGGTTTTCTGAATCGTTTGAAGTCGCTATTGCCAATTTTGTATTAGCCCGCGATCCGTACCTCGTTGGCCGAACTGACCCTAGCTGCAGTCTAGTAGGGAGAGTAGTCCAACCGCCAGCGTCCGGCCCGGCTCCCCACCACCAGTCGGAATTGCGGAGCAGGACCAATCCGGGGGCATTGAAGTGCCCCGTCTCAAACGAGTTCCACAATTCAGTCGCGTGATGACAGAGCCTTGGGATCGTAATCATGGCCAACTTGGCCCCACCAAGACAACGCTGGGCTGGAGGAAGACTCAAACACGGGCAACGGCGCTGGGTTTCGCTGCAAAACGACGAGAGAGCAGAAAACAGGGTTGGCGAGAGTAGTCCGTGCGACGCGCGACATCCAACGGACCAAATCAGTTGATGATATCGGCTGCAATGATTTCTTCCGCCTCAGGCGTCGACGGGACCCCAAACACGTCCCGATACAGAACGAAAAGCGCCCCAAACGAAATTGGCAAGAAGAAAAACACAGGGATGTAACACATCAAGGCAAACAGAAACGACAGAACCGTATTGACGAACATGAAGTAGATCACGCCAACTAGATTCCGCATCACGCCTCGAAAACTCAATCGAACCGCTTGCATCGCGGTCAGTTTCCGATCAGCAATTAGCTGGAAACAGAAAAAAAAGGGAATGTAGACGGCAAGGCTCGCAAGCATGATTACGGGATAAAAGACCAAGAAGAGCGCGATTGGCGGCTCAGGGGGAGCCTGTCCGTTCCCATTTGCAATGATCGGAACAAGGATCGCCGCAAAAAATAGGATCATGACCGGAATCATCACGACGAAGGAAACGCCGATCATGATCAGTGTGGCGAGAAATGCATCCATGAACTGCTCAAAGCCCTTGAACAGACTCCCGAATTCGGTCGCGCCATCCCGTTCCTTCTCGATGTAACAAATGAACATCCCGACCATCATCGGGCCAAGCAAGATCCCGAAAGGCACAGCCGAGCCGATCAGGATTCCAACCAGCGCAATTCCAAAAAAGAGCCAATACTGCTCCGCCATCAGAGCACGCCCACGTTTCATCAGCTCAATGGGCCGGACACGAACCTGCTGGATTCCATCCGACAACTCTGAGACGTGAGGGGAGTAAGGATTCTCGCCGATCGACATTGCCAACCTCAAGCGTGAGAGACTTCAACTAGCGTTCGAACTTATCCATTTCGATACGCAGGCTGCCAATTCCTTGACAGCCTGTCTCCATCATAGAGCAAAATTCCCGCAACCGGTTGGACGCCAAGAGCAAACATAGGGCTAATCAAAGTCTGAATCTGGATTGAGTTGCAGTTTAAGACCTAACCCTTCCTTCAGCGAGGTCAGCCAGGAATTCTCGGAGGGTCGGAGCCTGAGCGACGGGAAGTTACCAGTTCGAAACTTTGATTCGCCCCGCGCAATCGCACCCCGCAACTCAAAGATCCTTTACGCCCCAATTTGATGGCCCCAACCCACCTAGGCGGATCGATTCGCTTCGCGTTCTTCGTAAAAGTATCCTCCCCCATTATTCTGGCTTTCAAATTCAAGCCCCAAGGCATCAATATCAGCAATGCGACTCGGTCCCATCCTGTTGCCAGCTGCAACTAGTTCATTTTCCAAACTGGAGAACGCATCCGCGATATCTGAATACTGCTGCTCGGCCGCAGCAAAATAAGAACAGGCGAGCGCATAATTTCCTTCAGCGTACGCTTCATCTCCAGAGTCCGCTAACGCTGAGACATTGTTTGCTTGTTGCATAAGCGATTCGACAACCCCCTCATGCGACTGGATGACTTGTCCGTCGTCATAATAAGACGCCCAGAAATTCACCAGATTGTCTACTGTGAACCATGCGAGCGGCACTCCTCGACCTTGCCAATACTGAAGCCGATCTTGGCAAAGTTGGTAGTCCGTATTTGCCGCCGACCCCGCATCCTTTGCATCATCGCGTGCTGAATCTATCGATTGCGAGGCCGCCACCATATCAGCTCGAGCTATTGCGGCATCTGCCGCTGTTTGGGCCAAACCATTGTTCAAGAAGAGACCAGACACCATTAAGACTGCAGCCAAAAACTTCATCGTTACGCCTTTCAAAGAATGAGAAAGAAGGGTCGACTGACCCGCCTCATCCAAAGACGCAATACACCGCAACCTATGCTATTACTTACGAGCCGATTCGCGCAAAAACGAACACCACTCCAAACCGGCGGCAATCCAGTTCATCTATTCGTTACACCCTCACCTATTCGTAAGCCCCTCCCGCGGGCGACCATTACCGTACACCGTCTGTACGAAGCTCAAAGGCGCAAATCAGACACCACAGAAAACCGAAAGATTCCGCGCTCAATGTTGCGGCAAAGCCTACTAACGCAAGAATGTTATCCGTCCAACTACTTGTTCGATGCCAGGAATGATACGTGCCGTCAATTGACTCCAGCGTTTCCGTAATAATCCGACACCTAGACGCTATGCGTGACGAAATCATCGAGCGTTACAATCCGCGGCTAAAACGGATTGCCCACCGATTCGATGCTGAAGACCTTTTCCAATCGGTATGCCTACAGTCGATCACTACTCGTTATCACTGCCGCGGCCAAAATTCGAGGGGTAGAGAGAATTGGATTCGGAAGATCGCGGAAAACTCATTCCGTTCGGCCATGCGAAGGCATGCGAAATGCCAAAAACGCTCGGTTGCGATAGAATCTCAATTGGATGAGTCATCTAGGCCAATCGAGGACAAGAAACGCGATGCCTCTTGCATGGAGCAAAAGCAATGGCTCGAACAGATCGAACGGGAAGCGAGCGAACTCCCTTATCTGCAGTCTGAATGCTTCAAAATGCGATACTTTGACCATCAAGAAATCCCTGCTATATCGAGTCGACTTGGAATATCGCCCAATGCAACCCGAAAGAACATCTCATACGCGACCCAGAAAATTCGCTCTCGTCTTCGTCAGCAGCCCCTATGCTGAGGCATTACCCTCGGTTTTACTCGCCTCGCTATAGTGCCCCAGCAAGTTCTCCCCACGATCTCTCGCGTGTTGAAGCAATGATTTTGACTCAAAGCCTACGCGTCTTGGTAACGGCATTCTCGTTCGTTGTGACGTTGTTGATTGCCACTGCAGATGCAAGATGTGCTGAGGGGTCTTCTCCCCCCAACATTATTTTCTTGATGCTTGATGAGTGGGGCTATTACGAATCGGGCCATATGGGCCACGAAAAACTCCTGACGCCGAACATCGACCGCTTTGCCCAGGAAGGAATGAGGTTCAGAAACGCGTATGCAGGAGCACCGGTTTGCGGACCAACGCGATGCGTGCTGCTGACCGGTTTGCATTCAGGCCATTCATCAGTGCGGACCAATAACGGTTTTGCCCCGCTCCGTGATGAAGAGCCAACCCTAGGCTCGATGCTGAAACGACAAGGCTACGCCACTGGTGGGTTTGGGAAATGGGGAGTCGGTGCGCGAGGAACTTCCGGTGTCCCGGAGCGTCACGGATTCGACGAGTTCTTCGGCTATTACGACCAAGTTCATGCTCACACCTACTACCCTCAATACCTGATTCGCAACAGCCGCGAGGTCCCACTCGCTGGCAATCCAGGCACTAGCTTCTACGATGGCGAGTCCCATGCTCAGCTTGCGATTTTTGACGCAGCTTTAGAATTCATTCGCAGCAATCGAGATCATCCTTTCTTTTGCTACCTTCCATGGACGCCGCCACATGGTTTATGGGGAATCGACGAGAACGATCCGTCTTGGAAACTATTTGAAGACCAACCTTGGACAGCTGGCCAGCGAACCGATCGAGACGCGCGAGTCTACGCGGCCTTTCTGCACATGGTTGATCGTCAGATCGGGGAAATCCTCGAGACACTTCAAGAGCTCAATATTTCCGACAACACCATTTTCTTTCTATGCGGTGATAACGGCGGTCAGGACTATTTCAAGTCTACGGAACACCCTCACGGCTTTTTCGCTCCAAATCTAAACCCGAAAACTCAAAAACGTTTTCGTGCCGGTAAAGGCTCACTCTATGAGGGCGGACTCCGAGTCCCCTTTCTTGTACGTTGGCCCAAAAAGATAGCGGCCGGCTCGACAAGTGACCACCTTTTCTGTTTTCAGGACATGATGCCAACCTTGGCTCAACTGGCTGGGACCGAGCCACCTTCGACCGATGGCATTTCAATTTTGCCTTCGCTTTTAAACCAAGCCGAACAGCGTCAGCATCCATACCTTTACTGGGAATATTCTGGCCAAACTGCAGTAAGAGAAGTCGGTTGGAAAGCGATCAAACAGAAATCCAAGGATTGGGAGCTATACGACTTGAGGACGGATGTTGAGGAGAAGCATAACCTAGCTAAAAATCGCCCGCAAATTCTGCAACGATTGATGATCTACGCCAAGCAAGCACACTCTCCAGTGCAGCCCGGGAAAGTTTACGATCAAGCTACTGTGGAAAAAGATCGGCGTCAGGCACCTCACAATCGGTCAGAATAGATATAGCCAATCAGGAAACGGCGGAATTGATCCATGACACGCCCTATTTGCCTTGCAGTCTTAGCCGCTTTCGTCTGGGTTGGTCCCTCGACTCTCGCAGCGGAACCGCACGCGGTGCTTGTCGTTGGAACCCATCATTACTCTCCACATACAACCGTACCGGGATTAGCATCGATCTTGGAAAAGCACGGTTTTCGAACAACTGTGATTAACCCGCCCTGGGATCCGGAAAAAGATCCTCGCGGATTGCCCAATTTAGAGGCATTGAATGACGCCGACGTCGGGGTCTTCTTTATTCGATTTCTGCAGCTAGAAGACGCGCAGCTCGAACACATCATCCGGTTCTTCGAGTCGGGCAAGCCCGTTGTTGGCTTGCGGACGAGCACACATGCATTCAATTATCCGGCGGATCATCCGAAGCACTCACTGAACGATGGATTTGGTCGAGACATCCTCGGGACGCCTTATCGCATTCATCTCAGCGGCACAACTCAAGTCAGAAAAGCCGAGTTCGCACGGCAACATCCCATACTCACTGGCATCGAGCTGGACGAATGGGAATCCTCAGGCTCACTTTACCTAACACAGGCCCATTCCGAGATCGAAACCATCCTGGTAGGCACAGGCAGTCCGAAGGAGGCGAGAGTCAAAAAGAATCGATTCGGAACGCACGATCTGAAAACCAAGATGTCCGCGCCGATTGCCTGGACTTGGAAGAACAAGTTTGGCGCTAGAGTCTTCAACACGTCGCTTGGACATGCCAACGATTTTGCAGATCCCAATTCATTGCGTGTGATTGTCAACGGAATCTGCTGGGCCGCCGAAGCCCCCCTTCCGCAAGGCACGATTGATCCGATTCGTCCCAACGCCAGCCAGTAGCAATGGAACGCGGCCAGCTCACTTCTCGGTAAATCTAGGGATCTCGGCGTGCGCGGTGCGGTCCCCGACTTCGAAATACCCAAGCGGATTCTCGTCGATATCCGTGATCATCCAGACGGCGCCAGGACGAGTCTGATAGGGCTTACTCCACCCCTCTTCCAGAGTCCCATAGGGTCGTGGTTCCCCTTTTCGGTTCATCCAAAAAACCCGAACCGGCTTCTCAGCCTTGTTGCTGAAAACAACACTGAAGCGATTGCCATCGGGCTTCGAGGCTGGTGCCATTTCCTTCTCCGCTCCGTTCTCAAGTTGGATCCACTCGAGCTTGGGAAGGGAAGCGACACTCGCGTTCTGGTACTCGACGAATTCGGCAGGCGCTAGCGCCTTCAATTTCCCCAGCACTTCTTGCACGCCGTCCTCCTCCGCAAGGTTGTTCCATTCATGCGGGTCGGATTCGATGTCGTAAAGCTCCTCATCGCCATTGTCATAAGCGATGTACCGATACCGGCGATCACTTAGCCCGAAGTTGCCCGGACGCCCCAAGAATGTCACTGAGACATGCGGCCAATCCACGGTTTCATTCTTTAGTAGCGGTAACAAGCTCGGCCCGTCATTTGTGGGCTGCGCCGGTAATCCGGCCAGCTCCACAAGGGTTGGAAAGAGGCTCAACAAATTCACAGGTGCATCGCTTTGCGAACCCGGTCGCGTTCCGGCTTCTAAACCGATCGTACCCTTCGGAACTCGAACCATGAGCGGAACCCGGGTGCAAACTCTCCACCCTGTGAACTTCTGCCAATGCTGTTTCTCACCGAGATGCCATCCGTGGTCACTCCACAAGATCACAATGGTATTTTGACTATTGGGTCCATTCTCGAGTGCGTCTAGCACTCGACCAACCATTGTGTCGGCAAAATAGATCGATGCGAGATAACCTTGAATCGCCTCCTTCCACTGACCTTGTTCTTGGATGTGGGCGAAGTAGCGATTCGGCCCCCGCTTCTTTCCGGCTGGAGGAAGATCGTCGAGATCGTCTTTCAAATAACCTGGCGGGAGCTGAATTTGGTCAATCGGAAACGGCTCAAAGTACTCTTTGGGGACAAACCAAGGCTCATGGGGCCGGTAGATTCCACAAGCCAAGAAAAATGGCTTCTCATGCTCGCGACTCAGCTGCTCGCCAACCCAATCTGCTACCAGACAATCTCCACCGTACTCATCTTCCGTTATATCCAAAGCTGCCCAATCGGTTTCCACGTACTGCCACGGCCCTCCCCGAGGCAAGCTCACCGGTCGCGGGGACGGATAATGAGTTCGGGGGAACGGATCTTCAGTCTCCTTGGGTGGATAGTATTTATCCCAAGACTCTGCATCGATGAAGTAATGAAGTAATTTCCCGGATCCAGCGGACCAATAGCCATGATTCGAAAAGTACTTTGGCAACAGGACGGTATCTGGCATTCGTTCCCGCATCTGTTGGCGGTTATCGTAGAGTCCGGACACATGGGGCGAGACGCCTGTCATGATTGCGCCTCTCGAAGGATTGCAAGCCGGAGCAGGGCAGTGGGCGTTCGTGAAGAGCATGCCACTCGCAGCCAAACGATCCAGGTTCGGTGTTTTGGCCTGCGGATGCCCTCCGAGACAACCGACCCAATCGTTGAGATCATCCACCGAGATGAACAGCACGTTTGGCTTGTCCTGTGCCTGCACCGCCGATCCGCCAACGGTGAGGAGGAAAATCACAGCCCTAAGTTGCCAGCTTCGAAGCGTCATTCCCACTCTACTTCCCATTCTTATCCGCCTGATCCACTTCTTGGTGCAGCAAAAGCATCTTCAATCCGATCCGGAGTAGAGTCAGCATGCGGACAACTTTCGTCCGGTAACCTGTGCGATGCAAATTGCTTATCCACGTTCCCACTTCTTGAAGAATTGGTAAGCCGACCTGAGATCGGCTTGCCAATCGCCACGAGGTTCCGGCCAAGCTTGCTCGACGACGAGGTACCCGTGATATCCCGAACTCATGAGTTCATTTAGGAACGCTTTAAAGTTGGTCATTCCCTGCCCAAATGGAACCGTATTGTGCCCCTGCCCAAACTGCTTGCAATCTTTCAAGTCCACATGCAATGTACGTGATTTTAAGCTTCCAACTACATTGCTCAGAGCAATGCCCGATCCCTCGAAGTGTCCGGTATCAAGACACAATCCAATATTTGGTGAATCAACAACTTCGAAAATCCGTTCATAGTCCTCGATTGTCTCGAGATTGTTCCCAGTGTGGTTTTCAAGCGTAAGTAGCACACCCAATTCTTCCGCTGCCGGCGCTAGCTCCTTGCAAACCTCAATGATCGTGTCGAGACCACCCTGAGTACCGCGTTTAGCACCCGTGAATTTGACGATATTGCAACCAAGCTCCTTAGCGTACTGCATCATCAGTAACTTGTGGGAAAAATCCTTCATCACAGCGGTCCTGCCTTCAGCTCCAAAGCTACTACCTTGAACGCTGATAGGATTGAGGCCGGCGTCCTCGCACCGTCTCTTGAGTCCCGCAATGTAGGCCGGAGTAATTTGATCGAGATACCAAAGGTTCAGCTCTACGTTCTCGAAACCTAGATGAGGAATGAATTCCATGGCGGGCCGATGATGATGGTTTCCGAATCCGTCGGTGCATATGGTTGCTATGGCCAGCTGCACACCATCGAGCCTTAACTCACTTACATTCGTTCCTTGATCGGATTGCACCGCTGCTTTCGCATGATGCACGGCCATGATCGTGTTCGCCATCATGGATCCCGCCATCGTGCAACCCACGGCACGCACAAACTGTCGTCGGTCCATTTCAATTCTCCATCAATTGATCACCTAGACGATCGAGCAACTCCCACAACTTTCGCTCCGGGCAACGGTGGTATGGAATGACTTCCACTTGCTAGCTAGCCATCGGTTGCACATGAATCGATCACTCTTCGCTCCGCTTGATGGGGCGTCTACTGCTCATGAGCACGATTGCCCCCAAACCGAAAAGAACAAGTGAGGCAGCTCCAATCGCATAGATTCTGTTCATCGCCCGCCCAGCTAATTGAGCCGGCTTGAGCCCGATTTGCCCAGGATCAAACAGCTCTGGTCCAACAATCCTGTTGAGTGGCATTGCATTGGGTGTCGGTGGCGTCGCAGCAGTGGCCGCTGCACGCAGTTCTGAATGCGCCAAGACTGCGAAAGCCAGCGAGAGTACCGCCAACAGCAAAATGACAATCCCGAGTAATTTCATCTCGGCTCCAATCTCAATCTGCACGAGCACACCAGATGTATCCAGGCGGACAGACCGCTCTCGCACACTTTTTAGCACAGCAACTGCTGCTCAGCATACGAAAGGAGACTCATCGGACACCGAAATGACTAATCGCCGGACGCAGGCTTTCGAAACCTTGAATCATGCTGGGCACCGCGGGAATTGGCGTATGGCTGAATACGAAGCGGTCTTGAGTGGACGAGAGCAATCCAACATCGCTCCGGAAGATCTCGATGTAGCCACGCATCGACTAGTTTGCCGCAAACGGGGCTGCGGAGCTTACGAACCGATCGTTATTGCCTGGGGGCCGCGAAATTGAGGATCCAGCCTCGTGTCAAAAATGGCATATAGCGATGCCCAGAAAAAGAATCAGCACACCCCAGAGGATTCGAACCTCTAACCTTCGGTTCCGTAGGTCACAAAAATGCCCGTAAAGCGGAGTCTGGTTCGACTCGGAAAACTGCGGTTTGGCCTTGGTTTTACTTGCTCAAAAGTGAGTTGGCTATTTTCGCCTCGTGTCCAGATCTTACACCTAATGCGAGGATTTACCAGTAGTTCTCGTACACTTCTCGTACAGTTGAATGACTTTACACGCGACCTTCGGTGCGGGTGGTCTGGGCTCAATTTCCACTCTGGATTCTGTACGACTTGTACGACTAATTCTCCCGATGGATACCGCGTAGAGGTTCAAGAGGTAGATTGCACGGTGTCGATCACCCCAAAGAAGTTCGGACTTAATCTCGTTGGCCTGCTCGTTGGTTAGCAGTGCCCAGAACAACAAGAAGGGAACATCCACATGCACTGCACCAGCGTTGCCGAGGCTAAGTGCAAGTAGCCCATCAACCGTGATGATTCCGTGGTATTCCTTCAACATAGGGTAGGAGTACCACGGTCCATTTTTGCAGTAAAGTTACATATAGAAAGAAGCTACAATTGCACGTTGTTCTCGATTCTGTGACGCACCTCATCCAAAGCTTCTTCAAGTGCTTGCTCGATTGCCTCGTAGCTACTTGGGCTACTCGAAGTAACCACGATCTTGGGGCCCGCGGCAGTGCTGAACGTTTGCTTTACGCCACGCGACTTTGGCTTTGCTTTCCCGCGTCGCTGACTCACTTGTTTGCGTGCTTGCGTGACCGTTAGCTGAGTGGAAGCTGAAGCCTCAGAGTTTTGCAGTGCTGCTCGCATCTGATCGACGTTGCTTAGCTTGCTCAATTCGTAAGCTGTGCTCGATGCGATAAGTCCCGCTTCGACTCGTTCCTGGATATCCTCAGGTAACTTTAGAAGCGAAAGAGAGCGAGTCACTTTAGAAGGAGTCACGCTAATCGATTCAGCTAGCTGCTTGCTGGTCCATCCGGTGACTTCCCTAAGTGCTTCAAATGCCCGTGCTTCTTCAAGCGGCTTTAGGTCTTCTCTGACCAAGTTCTCAATTAACTGCTGCTCGAGAATCTCTGACTTGCTCAAGTGGTCATCCACGAAGTGACATTGAACACTCGGAAGCCCAGCGATTCGGGAAGCTCGGAATCGACGCTCACCTGAAATGATGATCCATTTCGAATGCTGTTCTGACCACCTGACGCGGATTGGATGAAGCTGGCCCTTTTCTTTTAGGGACTCCGCAAGAAGCTCGAGCTCGGCCTCGTCAAACTCCCGTCGTGGCTGCTCTGGATCTGGTATCAAGCTATTGATATCGAGCGTCCCAAAGGTTCTAAGTGCCCGTCTTCCCACGTCTTTTGCATTTGCAACTGGACTTAGCTTGGGCTTTGAATCATTGGTTCTTAAGCCCATGGATTCATCCACTTTAGCTTTGATTCTTTCAAGGGTATTGCGTGTGCTTGCCATCCTTTCCGTATCTAATTCTTGTTATCCAATTCTTCGCTTCTCGTTTCTATCTGCGATGCGATTCACCAATTCGTTAACCAGGCTCCGCATACTGACTGCTGCCTTACTCTTCTTCGAGTAAAACTCCACTGGCTTTCTACAGGCGAGTGCAACCTTGAATGCAGAGGCTTCTGGAACGACAGTATCGAGAACCATGTGCCGGTAGATTCCTCGAATCCGCTCTTCATAGGAACAATGCACGAGCAGCCGTCTATCAAAACGCGTCACAAGATGCCCAAGACGTCTAAGTTTGGGATTCAGCTTTCGAGCGTTATCGATGCACTGGTGGACTGCTCTTAGTCCTTGCGTCGCGAAGTCTTCGGGCGGGACAGGAATCACAACGTAGTCAGAAGCAATCATAGCATTCCAACTGCATTGATAAAGGTTTGGCGGGCAATCAATAAGAACGACGTCGTATTCATCGAACTGCTCAAGGAAGTCCCTCATCGAGTATTGAATCATCCCTGCATCTTCGGGGCAGGGGGCGTTGTAAGGGGCAAGGCTTTGATTCGTTCGGACTACGGAAATCCCAGGAAAATCAGTGGGTTGCACAAGTGAACGCTGATCTAGAAAGAAGCTGTTATCATCGAAGATGGCTGCGATTGTTTCGTTCGCTGGAAGGTTCTCGATAACATCAGAACCAAAGAAGCCCTGGCTTAATGAGCCTTGAGGGTCTGCATCAACAATCAGGACCGAGTAGCCCTCTGCAGCAAAGGCCCCCGCAAGGTGAAAGCAAGTGGAACTCTTCCCACATCCTCCTTTCTGATTGATCAGGCAAAGCGTTACTGCGGCCATACATCCTCCCAAGCCACTGGCAACATTGAAGAATTGCAATTTGCAATTCTCACTTAAGTTGCTGGAATCACTTCGGATAAGCTGTCACGAAGTGGGGAAGGTCGTCAAGGATTATGTTGATCAAGCTTCTGGGGTACGTGTCGTTTGCGTCAGACTTTTGAGGCTTGAGAAAGGGATAGTTGATGGGAGGTGCAAGAGACGAACAACCGTTCTTCTAAAACTCCGCCCACCAAACGGCACCGCGTTTGGGAACGCTGCCGTTTAAATTCACCACTGCTGAACGAAAAGCTGTGCTTCCAAGAGTGCCTGCAAAAGTTCCTCAAGAACTTCTGAGAGCTTCTCGGGGCTAAACCGTGGTTCATCCTGGTTGCTTTTGGGATACCCACTAAGTTGGCTACAAACCCACATATACTCTTCGTAGGAGAACAGTGGAAAATTTTCACCTAGTCGATTCGCTGCCATGTTCATGTCGTAAAGCCCCAGATCCAAGCAGAGACTTCGGGCGGTGGCAATAACATCCCGACGCAATTCACTATCTAGACGATCTAGGAAATCAAAAACGTCTTCTGTCGTGCCACGCCGTGAAATCGGCAAAGGCTTATAACGCCAGTCGCTTGTTTTGAGCCTCGCATGGGCTCGCACATCGATGTCCAAGTCATAGGCACCTTCGGCTGAGATGATTAGCTCGAACGCTACTTTCAAGCGTTCTTTCGAAAACTCCATTTATTCCTCGGGGTTAAATGTAAATGCAAAAGCAGTTCTTAGACCTCAAAGTCTAAGAACTACCCTTGCTTTCCCTCGAAGGAATTTGAAACCTCTTGACTCTTTCACCTCTCGTCCCAACTCAAACGAGCTCGACCGAGAGTGATATAGACTTCTACTCTTATTTATCGATGCAGATTCCCAGCATTGTTATGAGAAAACTTCTCATACTGTTTCACTGGGGCCTTCCTCTGTCAAAATTGCAATTTGCAATTCTGTGCGAACCGACCGAAATCATAAGAAAATCAGGCAGCGTTTGGCTAAAGGGTCCGCAGAAGATTTGAAGGGAGGCGTAGGAAGCAAACCGAAGTTCAGCGAACCTCCCAAAAATACGAGTCTTCGAATAACGACTAGACGTTGAGCAAGACTCGTATAGATTCAGACAACTCTTGCCGTCTGCCAGATTCGTATCTTTCCCTCGCCGATCGAAACACCCCAAGAACTTCCTGAACCGCCTTGAGGTCCTCAGCGAAAGCTCTAAGAATCGTTTCCGGCGTGTAGTGGACGATACCTCGTTCGTGTTTTGTAAGTCCAAGCATTAGACGATGGTCAGGAAACTCCCGAAGTGTTGGGAACAATTCCTGGCCGTCTTTCTCAGCATCGGCTAAACCATTCCGGCACAGATTTAGTACCGTCCATATTAGGTTGTCGACAAGGACTTGCTTCGAGTAGTTCTTGTCAACTTCCACAATTTCCTTGGGTTCAGCCTTTAGCTCTTCATCTGTGATATTTCCTCGGAGGTTGCCCTCTTCGTCCATAAGAAACCACAGCAAATGATGGAGAAGAGTCGGGCATACCGAAACAACCTGAAACTCCTTGATTTTGAAGTCCTCAGGCCACGGGCTTCCAACTTCGATTTCCCCACTAAGGACACCAGGTGGCACCCAAAGCTCCTGTTCATTGAGCAGCAGCTGTGCCCCCAGGCAAAGCAACTGCAGATTCATCTCGCAGTCTACATACTTGGGATCTTGATGTAGTAGGTCGAACGCTAGTTGGTGATCGCGATGAATTACTCGCAATTCTTCCCGGTTTCGTTGAAGCACACTCTCGATAGTTCGTTCAGCGGAAGCTAGTTGCTTTCGAGTCGTGCGTAGCTCTTCAGCAAGCGATTTAGCATCGGTCATTCATTCCTCAAAAGGGGTTAGACATAGAAACGTTTCCGGCTCGTTACTCGACCAGGAAACGCTTCTCAAAACCTAAGCTTCTTACCACCTCTCGCCCCAACTCAATTGAGCTCGACCGAGAGCAGCAAGTTCCTCTACCCACAAATGGCACCAAAATGGTGCGTTTTCCCGTGGTTTACTACCAGCCCATGTGGTTATTGTCAAAATTGCAATTTGCAATTCAGTACTAAGTCGCCGTACTGACTTCCGAATTCGCGACACTTAACCTCTAGGGTCTAACTAACTTTCCTGTTTCAAAATCCCCTGCCCCGTGCTAGTTGGTTTAATCAACTTAAAGCATCTGAGGGCAAGGAGATGTCAGCCAAGAGAAAGCCAGTAGAAACGCCGGAACCCAACCGAGTAACCGGACTCGGCCAGCTCTCGCTAGTTGAGCATGCACTCTGCCCTCTGAACCCCAGAGCATCTCTCGTGGATAACCTCGTCTATGCAACGAAGTATTCCTTTCCCAATGAGCACGGAACCAGGTCTTACGCCCAAGCTCGAGTGTTCTCCCCGCTTGGACTCTCAGCCGCCGATGAGCTTTACCTTTGGGGCCTGCTAGCCTTAAGCCTAATACCGGCCGATGCAGAGCCTGAGCTCGTCGCTACGCCGCATTGGATACTCCGCCAGCTCGGTGTCATCAATCAAACAAACAAACGCGGTGGACGCCAATACAAGCAGTTTGCTGATGCCCTCAAGCGACTATCAGCCGTGACCTACATGAACGACGGGTTCTATGACCCGGTGCGTTCAGAGCATCGCAGAGTGAGCTTTGGCTTTTTCAGCTATAGCCTCCCAGAAGACCCAAAGTCATCTCGTGCTTGGCGAATCGTGTGGGACCCTCTGTTCTTCGAAATGGTAAAGCATGCTGCGGGCCAATTTCGCTTCGATCTCGCTGTATACCGCGAGCTAGACAACGCTAGTAGGCGTTTATTCCTATTCGCGAGCAAGGTGCTCTCTCGCCGCAAACAACTCAAGGCCCTGAAGCTTGAGCACGTTGCCGTAGACCTTCTAGGCTTTAGCGATTCGCTCTCCACTGCTGAGATGAAAGCCAAGGTAAGCCGCTGCATCAAGAAGCTCGAAGAAATGCACGTCATCAGTGAAGGCGAAGTCTTTCGAACCAAGCCTGGAAACTACTTCGTGAAAATGTCTCAAGGGCTCTACTTCAAGGAAGTGAAGAAGCGAAGCTACCAAGTAGATGCCTACAACTCCCCTCTCCTAGAAACGCTTCGAAACATTGGGTTTGAGGACGAACCTGCTATTCGCCTTATCCGTCGCTTCCCTCCCCGCCTGCTCAACGAATGGTGCGATATCACTCAGGCAGCCCAGGAGCGATTTGGTAAGAAGTTCTTTAGTGCTAGCCCGATGGCATTCCTAGTCGACTCAGTCGATAAGGCCCACAAAGGCACTCGAGGCACGCCTGAGTGGTGGCAGAAGCTTAAACGCGATGAGGAAAAGCCTCGCGAGCTTAGCCGTGAAAGCAAACAGATGATGGCAAAGCTAAGAACAGAATTATTCGGTTCTACCGCACGTCCAGAGAAAGACGTTGAAGAGCGCCGTAAGAAGCTTGAAAGCATCGGGGACGTTCTCAAGTTCGACCTTTAATAAGCAATTACATTTGTTTCAATAATAGTACTTTGTACAAGTACTTTGTACGAAGCGTTGAAGCGGCTCGGTTACTCCCGAATTGCTCAATGATTGCAGTCGATTATCTGAGCTTCTTCAATTCGAAATGCCTTAAAAAGATGACGGCACCGACACGTGTCGAGGGCTTTTTACTGACGGGACCGACACGCATTTTCAACGAAAAAGTATGACGACACCGACACGCCTATAGATCGAGTTATCCACAGGCTGAGAACTGCTATAAGCGGAAAGAAAATAAAGCTTGCAGCAATGCTCCTGAGTGCTAGGTAGCGAGTTTGGGCAGAGCTTTGCGGAGGCTCTGACCGCTTACGGCTGTTGCCATCGTCAAACGCGCTTGCTGTGAAGTGGCCTGCAAATTCAGGACTCGTTAGCAGTGGCATGCATGACAGACATTCGTAGCCAGTTACACCCGGTAAATCTAGGCTTACCACTTAGGCTAAGGGGGCGGAAGTAACTCCCGCCACGTAGCTGACCCGTAGAGCCGGATGCATCGAGAGGTGCTTGTCCGGTTCGACGGAGGCTTCGTCGAGTAATGCGAACCGCTTCAACTACCGACTTTGTTTGTCGGTAATTGGGAGTTCGAGGAATCCGACGATTCGATCCGATGCTTGAAGAGGTTAGAAGTCCGAAAGGTGGAATTGAAAAACCAGGGCGGGGGCGATGCGGAAAAACCTCGTTAGGAACACACCGAAGAGGTGGAGTTTCTTTTGAGGCCGTTTTATCCAAAGCAGGTGAGGACGCTACATGGTCTGTAGCGAAGTAATCCTGCACATGGGGTTTGGAGTAGCCTAAGAGCGACTTCGTTCAACATGTCCGGCGTAGGGAGCTTCGAGCCTGGTGACAGGCCGAACCGAGAGCACGACGACTCTCGGGACCACTGGCAAATCCAGTGGCCGTGAATAGCTCAACTATGAAAGGCCCGTGAGGGCTTGCCGGTAAGACTTGCGGAAGACGCTGCCGAGCAGCGAAAGACCTTGGTCGATGGGTAAGGGGGTGCTTCTACGTTCGGCCCCCTGAAATGCACTGAGGGCGTCTAACGCTTTCAGTGTGAAACTATGCTGGCCCTGGCGGGCTGGACATACGACCAACGTTCCTCCCGATAAATCGGGATAGCGACGTGATCCGCAAGTAGATGGATAAGACTAACGCAGGAAGCTCTGCGGTTGCCGGAGTAGTTACCGGTGCCTGGAACTGTTTCTTAAATTGAAGCAGTGCGTCATCCAGGTGATTGAAAAGCCGTAGAGTGGGAGTGTGGCCTAAGTAGAAAGCCGAGTGGTTTGTGAGCGGGAGCTTGTGAACTTACTTGGGCGATGTTTCCTGCAAGGCAGTGGGAACTCGTTAGCGTCGTAACAGGTGGTGCTGACGGCAACGCTAGGACGAAAGGGCTGACGGGTAGTATGAAATGCTACGAATGAACTGTGCTGAAAGCTGAGAGATTCTCAGTGCTTAGTCCTTGGAAGGGCTGCGGGCGGCTACAAGAGAACTGCATGGGAATGCTGTTGTTTTGTGGCGGCGATCTGACGGCATACCCATGGAGTGCGTCTGCACTCTACGGAGTATGACCGACGGTTTTTTGCTGGTGGGTTGTATGAATTAGCGAGGCACAATTCTTGAATGTAGTGCCGAGCAAATACTGCCGCCCCGATTGCAATTTGTTCGCCTAAAGGATGTAAGGCTTTTTGAGGAGTATGTGCCTGTGAACAAACTCCTCACGCTACTGTTTAAATCTGTTAAGGAGAGTGCTTGGGAGGGCCCATGTACCGTGCGGTGGCTACATCTGTGGAAGGCTTTATTCAGCAAATTGCGTGCTGCTATCTTCGCCATGGCTACTGGTTCTATGTTGTCGGGCGAGTACCTGAGGGCAAGAACCCAGAGACAATCGATGAGAAGCTAATTAGCAAATACGGCATTGCTGTATCTGAATCCACCAGGGCAAGACGCAAGAAGGCGGGCAGGGCAAACCTGCAGTACATCCGCCACGGGCGAACCTTTGTGATCTTGGCGACCAAAGGTGAGCACCAATTCTTCCTTGAAGAAGGGAAGTTGGTCCGTGACTTTAGGAGGAAAGCCCTTCGGTATGCTGGCTACTCGGTGACGTACAAACCTGGTGGCCGAACCAAAGAAGGCAAGCGAGATCACAAATGGCACTCGCATGTTGAGATTGAACGAGAGAAGTACTTGGACCTTAGGGCCTGGTTTTCAGAGCGAGCACTCAGAGACTCACCCGACAAACTCGCCTTGGCATTCTACGAACTCCCCGTTGCACCCTACGCCCCCGTGCGGCGGCAACTCCTCAAGTTACTCAAAGAAGTAAACCGTGTTCGTAAGCGAGCAGGGAAGAGCCAATTGCCGTATGAGATTCTTCCGCTTAGGCGAAAGGTCGTTAAGCCTTTTGGGACAAATCGAGGTTCAGAATCGAGAGAGTTGTCTTAAGCAAGCTGGACTTTCAAACGCTCAAACTACCAATTGCTCTTTGGTCAGCGTTTGGTAAGGTTTGAGCTTCGCAGTTCTTTTGGGTGGGAGCCAATCGCCATGATGCAAAACAAGGGATTTGTAACGGTCAAAGAAGCAGCCAGGTTGCTTGATGTGGTTCCCAATACCGTGAGGGCTTGGGGAGCGGCAGGGAAGATTGTGGAACACCGTCACCCGGTCAACAACTATCGGCTTTATGCCAAAGATGAGATTGAAGCACTTGTTGCTCAAATCATGGAGCCAGTCTCGGTTTCTAAGAAAGCTCCAAGGAAAGCAAAGTAGTTCAGGACGGTTATGAGCAAGGAAAACCTCTCTTCATTTATTTGGTCTGTCGCGGATTTGCTGCGGGGAGACTACAAGCAATCGGAATATGGCAAAGTGATCTTGCCATTCACGGTGCTGCGTCGTTTGGACTGTGTACTGGAGCCAACCAAGAAAGCGGTACTTGCAGAGAAAGAAAAACGAGAGGCGGCGGGGGTCAATCCTGAGCCGTTCTTGCTGAAGAAATCTGGGGCATTCTTTTTCAATACCTTCTCGCGTGATTTAACGGCTATCGCCGGTGACCAGGACAACATCAGAGAGAACCTCTTTTCCTATGTCCAAGCGTTCTCTTCTGAAGTGAGAGACATCTTTGAGTGCTTTGACTTCCACACCCAGATTGAGCGTCTATCGAAGGCGGGCTTGCTGTATCTCGTTACTGAGAAGTTCGTAAACATCGATCTGCATCCTGATGCGGTTAGCAACGCTCAGATGGGCCTGGTTTTCGAGGAACTGATTCGCAAGTTTGCTGAGCTGTCGAATGAAACGGCCGGGGAACACTTTACTCCGCGTGAAGTTATCAAACTGATGGTGAACCTCTTGTTCATTGAGGACGATGAAGCTCTCACAAAGCCAGGAATCGTTCGCTCGCTCTATGACCCTACGGCTGGAACTGGCGGGATGCTTTCCGTAGCCGACGAGCACTTAAGCGGCCACAACCCGGATGCTCGACTTGTCATGTATGGCCAAGAGCTAAACGATGAGTCCTACGCAATCTGTAAAGCAGACATGCTCATTAAGGGCCAGGATGTTAGCAACATCATTAACGGTAACACGCTTTCGGATGACGGTCTTCCTGATAAGAAATTTGATTACATGCTTTCCAATCCTCCATTTGGAGTTGAGTGGAAGAAGATTCAGAAGGATGTAAAGAAAGAGCACGAGCAAGAGGGTTTCAATGGGCGATTCGGCCCCGGTCTGCCTCGAGTTAGCGATGGCTCGCTGCTGTTCCTGATGCATCTAATCTCAAAGATGCGACCGACTAAGGATGGAGGCAGTCGCTTTGGCATCGTTCTTAACGGCTCGCCGCTATTCACGGGTAGTGCCGGCTCTGGCGAATCCGAGATTCGTCGATATGTGTTGGAGAACGATTTACTGGAAGCCATCATCGGCCTGCCTACCGACATGTTCTACAACACCGGCATCAGCACCTACATCTGGATCGTGACCAACCGTAAGCCAGCGGAAAGAAAAGGCAAGGTGCAGCTAATTGATGCCAGCGAGATGTGGCAGAAGATGCGAAAGACCCTCGGCAGTAAACGCAAGGAACTGAGTGACGACCACATCGGTGAGATCACAAGACTGTTCGGCGAAGCCAAAGAAGTCTACGTCGATCCCGAAACTGGCAAGAAAGTGAGCAGCAAGGCCGTCACCGCCGGTAAGCTACGCTCTGGCCAACCGCCAATTCCTATTAGCCGCATCTTCAAGACTACGGATTTTGGTTACCAGACGATAACCGTAGAGCGACCACTGCTAGATCAAGACGGCCAACCACAGTTTGAAACGCGAGGTAAAAAGAAAGGTAAGCCTAAGCCGGATTCCAAGTTACGAGACACTGAAGAAGTTCCTTTGGATGAGAATATTCACGAGTATTTCGCATCCGAAGTCGAGCCGCATGTACCCGACGCATGGATAGACGAGGAGAAGACTAAGATCGGCTACGAGATTCCGTTCAACCGTCATTTCTACGTGTTCAAACCGCCTCGCGAGTTGGATGAAATCGACACGGAATTGAAAGGGGTCACCGATCGGATCCTCGAATTAATCGGAGAGCTTTCGCAATGAGTTTTCCGGCTTACGAACATTTTCAAGATAGTGGCCGACGTTGGCTTGGGGACTTTCCGACTCATTGGGAATCAAAGCCACTTTGGACAATGTTTCGACGAACCAAGCGAACCGGCTATGCGAATGAAGAATTGCTGTCGGTCTATCGCGACTATGGCGTAATCCCAAAGTCGAGTCGCGACGACAATTTTAATAAACCGTCAGAAGACCTTTCGCCGTACCAACTCGTTGAACCATCCGATTTGGTCATAAACAAGATGAAAGCGTGGCAAGGATCGGTTGCGATCTCCGAACATCGTGGCATCGTCAGCCCTGCATACCACGTTTACGAATGCCTACACGACCAAGACTCAAGGTATCTCCACTACCTGATGCGGTCACCACGTTACATAACTGGCTACCTCGCGATGTCCAAAGGGATTCGAGTTAATCAGTGGGATTTGGAGCCTCAACTCCACTCGCGAATGCCAGTCCTATTGCCACCCTTGAACGAGCAAAGGGCGATCTCGTCGTTCCTCGATGTGGAAACGTCGAAGATCGACGGTCTGGTGACGGAGCAGCGTCGTATGATCGAGCTCCTGAAAGAAAAGCGTCAGTCGGTTATCAGTCACTCGGTTACCAAAGGCCTGAACCCGAACGCCCCCATGAAACCCTCCGGCATCCAATGGCTCGGCGATGTCCCTGAGCATTGGAGCGTAACTCGACTCTCCTACTTTGCGACGATAGAGAACGGCAGCACGCCAAGTCGTGACAACCTCGATTACTGGGATAATGGAACGGTGCCGTGGGTCTCATCTGGGGGAGTGAACCAGTATCGCGTGAATCAGCCAAGCGAGTTAATTACGGAACAAGCACTTGCTGATTGTCCGGTTCGGTTGCTACCCAAAGGTACCGTGGTTGTTGGAATGATCGGGCAGGGAAAGACTCGTGGCCTCGCTGCGATCCTAGATATTGAAGCGACGATCAATCAGAACCTCGCGGCAATTGTTCCTGGTGACAAACTCAAGTCTGCCTATCTACATTTCATTTTTCAAGCCATATACGTGTTCCTTCGTGAGTTCGGACGCGGCGGAAATCAGGCTGCGTTGAATTGCCAGATCCTCGGAGCAATGACGATCCCAGTTCCTCCAGTTGAGGAACAGGCCACCATTTGCGACTACGTGGAACAGCGATTGCAGAAATTTGACCTGCTTCAAGCGGAAGCCGAACGAGCCATCGATCTTCTCCAGGAACGCCGCACTGCCCTGATCTCAGCAGCTGTCACCGGCAAGATCGACGTTCGCAATGCAGCACCAAAGGAGCTTATTGCGAATGAAAACTAGCAAGCACAACTTTGGATTCGAACAACAGGTGGGCTGATGGCAATTCACAACGAAATCAAGTTTGAAGACGAGATCTGTGATTACCTATCCTCGGGCGGATGGAAGTACGCCCAGGACGATGCGGACAAATACGATCGAGAGCTTGCTCTATTTCCTGAAGATGTTCTTCAGTGGGTAAAGGGCAGTTCGCCTGATGCTTGGGAGGCACTCGAGAAAAATCACGGTGCATCGGCTGAGCAAACGCTCATAAAGAGATTGCGGGATTGTCTCAATCAAGGAGGAGCACTCGAAGTCCTCAGAAATGGCTTCGATGTGCTTGGCCTCCGTAGCAAACTGAAGATGGCTCAATTCAAGCCAGCCCTTCCCACTGAAGAAATTGTAGAACGCTACGAGCAGAATATTCTGCGAGTTGTTAGGCAGGTTCACTATTCTGTCCACAATGAACTGAACATCGACTTGGTGCTTTTTTTAAACGGTATTCCGGTTGCTACGGTCGAACTTAAAACAGACTTTACGCAGAGCATCGATGATGCGGTGGACCAGTACCGCTTTGACCGACTTCCAACGCAAAAAGGAAAAGGCCCAGAGCCACTTTTGCAATTTGCTTCCGGTGCATTGGTTCACTTCGCAGTGAGTAGCAGTGAAGTGATGATGACGACGAAGCTGGCGGGGCCAGCTACGGTCTTCCTTCCCTTCAACCAAGGGAGCAATGGCCCAGGCAACGATGGCTCTAAAGGTAACCCCCACAACCCAGAGGGACACAAGACTTCTTATCTCTGGGAAAAAGTTTGGCAGCGAGATAGTTGGCTGGACATCCTCGGGCGATACATGCTCGCAGAGCGGGACTCGAAGAAGAACATCAAGACCATAGTCTTTCCGCGTTTCCATCAACTCGATGTCACTCGTGATTTAGTCAGCACCGTTTTAGATGAGGGGCCAGGTAGGAAATACCTAGTCCAACACTCTGCTGGCTCGGGTAAAACAAAATCGATCGCATGGACTGCTCACTTCCTAGCAGATCTTCATGAGCCGAAGACCGGCGAAAAAGTTTTTCAGTCGGTCATTGTCGTTTCAGATAGAAACGTCATCGATGGCCAACTCCAGGATGCCATCTTTGAGATGGAACGTAACAAGGGGGTGGTCGCGACCATCAAGGGAAGTTCTGGCAGCAAGAGCGGAGAACTTGCGGAAGCCCTAGCCGGAAACAAGAAGATAGTTGTTTGCACGATCCAGACTTTCCCATTTGCAATGGAGGAAGTCAGCCGTCTATCTGCGACTGAGGGTAAGAAGTTCGCAGTCATCGCAGACGAAGCCCATAGTTCTCAAACCGGGCGGGCGGCCACCAAGCTGAAGCAGATGCTCACCGTCGAGGAGCAGGAAGACCTAGAGGACGGTGGGACAATCAGCACTGAGGATTTGCTCGCCGTCCAGATGTCTTCTCGTGCATCTGACGCTGGCGTGACTTACGTCGCTTTTACCGCAACACCAAAAGAAAAGACGCTTGAGAACTTTGGAAGACTACCAGACCCAACAAAGCCACGCGGAAAAGACAACCTACCAGAGCCATTTCATGTCTACTCGATGCAACAGGCCATTGAGGAGGGCTTCATTCTCGATGTTCTCAAGAATTATACGTCGTATAAGCTTGCGTTTCGCCTAGCCAATGACGGTAAGGAGTGGACTGACGATGAAGTCGAGACAAGTGAGGCCAAAGCAGGCTTGATGAGATGGGTCCGCCTTCACCCCTACAACATCGCTCAGAAGGTTCAGATTGTCGTAGAGCACTTTCGAGAGCAGGTTGCTCCACTGCTTGAAGGCCGAGCAAAGGCCATGGTTGTTACTAGCAGCCGTAAAGAAGCCGTGCGTTGGCAGGTGGCCATCAATAAATACATCAAGGACTCAGGCTATCCATTGAAGACGCTTGTCGCTTTTTCTGGGGAGGTTAACGACAAGGAATCTGGACCGGAACCATTCAAAGAGACTAGCTCAGACTTGAATCCAGATTTGAAAGGTCGGGACATACGAGAAGCGTTCAAAGGTGACGAATATCAGATACTTCTTGTAGCTAATAAGTTCCAGACCGGTTTCGACCAGCCATTGCTTTGCGGCATGTATGTCGATAAGAAGCTGAAGGGGATTCACACCGTTCAGACACTATCTCGTCTAAACCGTTGCTATCCCGGCAAGGAGGATACGTACGTCCTCGATTTTGTGAATGAGCCAGCGGATGTCCTGCTGGAGTTCAAAAAGTACTTCACAACCGCTTCACTCGAGGATGTTACCGATCGCAATATCGTTCTGGATCTTCGAACAAAGCTCGATCAAACCGGGCACTATGACGAGCCTGAGATTGAACGAGTCGTAGCAATTGAGTTGAATCCTAACTCGAAACAAAAGCAGCTAGAGGCTGCAATTGCTCCAGTAGCAGATAGATTGCTTAAGAAGTTCGAATCAGCGAAAGCAGCACTAAAGGAAGCCAAGGACAACGAAGATAAGAAAGCAGAAAGTGAAGCCAAGGACGAAATGAACGCGTTGCTCTTGTTCAAGGCAGACCTCTCAACGTACCAGCGAGCGTATACGTTTCTCTCGCAGATTTTTGATTACGCGAACACCGACCTCGAGAAGCGAAGCATTTTTTACCGCTACTTGATTCCTCTGCTCAAGTTCGGGCGAGAACGGCAAGGTGTTGATCTATCTCAAGTGAAGCTGACTCACTACAAGCTCCGCAATCGGGGCAAGCAACCGATGCCACTGAAGGACAAGGAGTATCCAACAATTCCGCCAATAACAGCGGCGGGAACCGGTTCGGTACGCGAAGAGAAAAAGGCCTACCTATCTGAAATCATTGAACAGCTAAACGAGTTGTTCGAGGGCGATTTAACCGACGATGACAAACTGATTTACGTGAACAATGTCATCAAAGGCAAGTTACTAGAGTCCGACACGCTTCGGCAGCAAGCCAAGAGCAACTCAAAAGAGCAGTTCGCCAACTCGCCAGACTTAAGCTCCGAGATTATGAACGCCATCATGGCCGCACTTGATGCACATACCGAAATGAGTTCACAGGCTCTTGCCTCCGAACAGGTACGTGACGGTATCAAGCAAGTGCTCATGGGGCCATCGAAGCTCTATGAGGCTCTGAGAGATGAAGAGCAGGTCGATTGATGGTGAAAGCGAACCAAGAAACTATTTTACTGGTCTTGGTGTAATTGAGTCGACTTGTGGAGGCTAGCTTGGTGAACGGCTGGAATGAAATTGATACCAACGAGGCGATTGCAGTAGTAGAAAGCGATGGCTTTTGCTGCATCCAAGAGACATCAGTTTCAAGCGAAAACCTTCTCGAGCTTGCTGGTCGTTTTGGTTCGGTGGTTCCTTCTCGCAGTAACGGCGAGCCGGTAGATGAACTCACGATCAGGAATTGCGATGCGGGAAGAGAATCTTCACTGACAGCTTCTTATGGTGAGGGTGCATTTCCGTTTCACACCGATACTGCATACTGGACCACTCCCGCACGATTCATCGCATTACAGTGCGTTGTGCCAGGCCGAGCAACGTTGCTTTTCGACTCAAGAACTTGGGCTTTAGACGAAGGCTGTTGGAGAGATTTTGAGAATTCAGTTTTTGCTGTCAAGAACGGCAGGCATTCCTTTTATGGAAATTGTATTGCTAAAGATGCAACGACAATAAGATACGATCCAGCATGTATGACTCCGAAAAACTCTGCTGCTCATTCTTGTGAAGAACTATTGGCCGCTCTGGCAACGCAAAAGCACGATACGAAACGCATCGATTGGGAGCAGGGGCAAATCGTACTGATCGATAATTGGCGAATGCTCCACGCAAGAAGTGGATCAGACGATGCGACGGTGGAAAGCCCAGAACGGAAGCTATACAGAGTAACGATAACATGAACCAGACACACAAGGCTTTTGACAAGTCTGCTCTTTTCAAGAAGTCACAGTTGTATATCTCCCGCGGATATAGGGCATTCAAAGCGGACGATCTAGACGAATATCAACTTTGGGCATCAATGGCCCTTGAACTCTTAGCGAAGTCGGCATTGAGCCATTTCAGTCCGACACTGGTTGCTGATCCCGACCATTTCAGATCGCTTTTTTCCGCTTGTGGTGCAAAGCAATACTCCGATGTTAAGACGATTCAAGCCTCCACACTCTTCAAACGAATTGGGGTGTTGGATAAGACTTTTGATAAGCGGATTGAGCAATTTTGTACCGACATTTCCAAACGGAGGAACGCAGAGCTTCATTCTGGCGAGGCACCGTTTGTAGGTATGGACCTAAAACGATGGGAGAACAACTTTTGGCACGCAATTGATGTGCTATTGAAACTTCAAGAGCAGGATCTTGAGGACTGGTTAGATCCACAAGATGCGAAGGAAAAGTCGGAGTTTCTTGCTGAAGCGGAGAGTGCCAGGGGCAAAGCAATCTCGGCAAGAATTCAGAATTGCAAAGAAGAGTTCAACGAGAAATGGAAAGACGATCAGGAGGGGAAATCGGAAAGGTTAACCGCATCAGCGAGCATATCTCCAACGAGCTATTGTAAGAAATTTCCGTCAGACATGGATGCTTTTGATCTTCAGGATTGCCCTTCTTGCACCGGAAAAGGAATCGTCGCAGGAACTGAATGCAACGAAGAGGTCATCGACTCAGATTGGGAGGAGGATTGGGATGGGCCTCCAATCGAAGTCGTACAGATTTCATACGTTACAGAAGAGTTCTGGTGTCCAGTTTGCGGCCTGAGGCTGGCTGGAGTTCAAGAAGTTGGTGCCAGTGACATTCCCAAAGAATTTGAACAGGAAATGGAAAGAGAACGAGAGTTCGAGCCCGACTACGGAAACGACTGAGAAAATTGAATGGCTTTTGATTTGGTATTATTCGGCGATAAACTGCGGCGATACCGGCAGCAGTTTGCAATGTCGCTTGCTGATGTTTCGAGTGGAACAGGGATTACAGTTTCAGAGCTCTCTAACTTTGAATCAGGTACGCTTGAACCGACTGGGGATCAGGTCCTTGTTCTTGCGGACTTTTTTAAGTGTGACTACAAGTTCTTCATATCCAATGAAAAACTAGCTCCATTTGAGCAAACCGAGACGCTATTCAGAGCTCATGGAGATGTGCTTTCCCAGCATGATCGGCTTGCGATTCAGGAGTTCTTGTATCTCTGTGAATGCGAGGAGTATCTCGAAGTTGAGCTAGGTAGAAAATCACGTTCAACTTTCAGCTTTACGCCGACCGGAAACTTCTACAAGAAACATGGTGTAGATGCTGCTCACGCGTTACGCCAACACTTGGGGCACGATTTCAAAAAAGTTGGGTTGAATGTGTACAGCGAGTTCCGATCAATCGGGATACATGTTTTTCGGCGTCAGCTCGAGAATTCGACCATATCTGGTCTCTTTATTCGTCACCCGGTAGCAAAGAATTGTGTTCTGGTGAACTACTCAGAAGATGTCTTTCGGCAGCGATTTACTGCTGCGCATGAGGCTGGCCATGCCTTACTGGACACCGGGAAAGACGTCAACATTTCATTCAATGGTAAATGGGATCAGAATGATCTTGTGGAAATTCGAGCAAATGCATTTGCCTCTGAATTCTTGATGCCAACCGATTTCTTGAAGGGGATTCCATCGCCGCGGTCTTGGGACCAGTTGAAAATTGTTGAGTGGTCAAAAAGATTGCGTGTGAGTACACCCGCCCTATCAAACGCATTGCTCAAGTCAAAATTTATTGGCAGCAAACAAGCGAACGAGCTTCGAAAAGCCAAAACTCCTCGCGAAGCTAAGGAAGACCCTGAACTACCTGAATCGTTGTCTACGCACGCACGAGAAGGAAAGATTACGATGCTTCAACGTGGCCTGTCTTCCTACTACGTTGAATTGTGTTTCGATGCCTACGAGCAGGGCATAATTTCTGCAGCCAGAGCCGCAGAAATGCTACTCACAACCACACGAGATCTCGAGGCCCTGGCGGGAATGTTCAAACGGAGTCTGAGCTATGAGCATTGACCCGTCGAACTTCAATAAGACGAATGTCATTGACACCTGTGCAATTTGGAATTTGTTGGCATCCCCAAAGTTCCGCCTTGCGGCAAGAGTTTTTGGCTTGAGCCTTTGCTGTACTCGTTTCGTAGTCTATGAATGCTTGTATAAAGCTCGAACAAAAGTTCTGCCGACAGACGTAGAGCTGATGAATCGATTCCGAGAGCAAGAAGCTAGTGAAGAAATCGTATCCGTAGATCTAAGCATTTCCGATCTTCAGTCTGTAGAACTTCTAGAAAACCGTAAGCGGCTAAGCAAAGGAGAATTGTCCTCAATTGCATTCGCTAAAAAAACAGGGCAAGCTTTTCTGACGGACGACCAGAAAGCCAGAAAGCTCGCGACTCAGGTGCTAGACACAAATTCTGTACAAACAACTCCACACCTGTTTGCTGCCTTGTTCTTCAACAACTATCTTAGCGATACCGACAAACAAGAGATTATCGAGGAACACGTCAATATGGATCGCCCTCTTGCTCAATTTCTGGAGGAAGCTTATCTCGAAGCTCTCCGGTGTCGGCTGATGCATTCGCAGACAAGCTAGCTAGATCGAAATCCGTTCAACGATATTTCTACTCACTTGGCGACTCCTTCGGTCGTATAATCTCGTCGTCCTTGGGTCCGCATGTCCTGCAAGATGCTGAACGTCCTCAAGGGGCACACCTTGGCTCAAGAGGTCCGTAATCGTGGTTACACGAAATGAGTGAGGGGAGAGATGAGGGGGCAAGCCAGCCTGCTTGATGCGTCGCTTGACCATTCGTCCCATATCGTTGGCCGTCATGCCGTTTTCTGTGAGTTCGCGTGTTCGCCTTACAGTTGAGCGAAACAACGGCGTTGCCTTATCGGCGTCATTCAAGCCGGCACAAAGGATGTATTCACTGATAAAGGCATTCAGATCATAGCGTGCGGGGATCTCTCTTTGCTTGCCGCCTTTCTCGCGAAAGCGAAGCGAATGTTGGTCGCCCAAGTCAACGAAATCTCCCATTCGAAGATTCGCGACTGCACCGACTCGAGCCGCTGTGTAGACAAGCACACCGATGATCGCCCGGTCACGCAAGCCAACCACGGAAAGGTGGTCAATTGATTGAAATAGCTTTCGAACTTGTTCCTTCGAAACCTCAGGAGTTTTCCCTTCAACAACAGAGAGTCTTTCGCTACGAACCGAGTTTGCGGGATTAAGCACCACAACGTGCCGAGTGACCAGACAATCAAAGAAATGCCGCAGAGCTGACAAGTGGACCTTCTTCGTTGAAGGCCCAACATCGAGTCCATCGAGGTAGTCTGCAACATCACGCGGGGACACGTGAGGAAGGCTTCTGCCGATCGATTCGCACTTGCTCAAAAAGCTTCTGATTGAGTGCTCGTAAGCTCGCCTAGTGTGCTTGTTTCGAATCTTCGCATAGATAAACTCTTCCCAAGCGAACCTAGCACCAGGGCCCGCAGATGCGACGAGCGAGGGCAAGTCGTTGCTCTCAATTGCGGCGGTTAGTTCTAGTTGAGAGGGAGCAACTAACGTGAGGTTCTGAGAAGAAGCATCAGTCTTTTTGTCTGAATCCATCCTTGGACACTCAAGAAAATGCTGCAGCCTGCAGCAAATCATTTACACAGTGTCCCCATCGCAAAACAACCAAATGTGGACTTATCGGCCATTGCAGTTAATGCATGATAACGTCTTTTGTCATGCATTAACTTGCAACAGAAGGTTGCGACAGTAAAGCAAAATCTCGATTGTGGGGATGCATGATTTTCCGAGGCCAAGTAGTCGATAAACCACTAAAACCTTCGGTATCTGGAGTCTCACTTCCAGTCGACATACTTGGAACCGAGCCTTGGTTCTCGGCTCGCAAAGTTCTCTATGCGCCGGATTGCTCAAAGATCCACGTGTGAGCTCGATCGCTAACCTTGGCAACAAGAGGCAAGTCATCACGTCCAAAGGACGTTGAGTCTTTCCAGTCGTTGCCGTCCTTGTAGAGCCGGGTGAGGGTCACGTTGTAGCGAACGCCATTCTGGGTTTGGTTTTCCCAGATGGCTGCCTTGATCGCACCGAGTCGTACTTCGTGAACAGGACGCGACTTCTTTTCAGTCATTCGACTTACTCCGAAAAAGAACTGCTTTACCGCCAACATGGTCGGGTTCTGCAGGATGCGTTGAGACTCCTCCAGAACCCAGCCACCATTGGCTCAAACCTCAGTTGACTACAGGCCTCGAGCAGTGCGATGCACTACACGAGGTCAGTTCAGCTCTTCTTCCGTCACTCCCTGAGGTCTACACCAGAGTTCTTCAGAAGTCATCACTCTTAGAGAAGGCTTCGTCGTCCTATCAATCTTCGGGGCTCGCCTGCGATTTACTTTGGCCCCGAAGATTGTGGACGGCTAGAAGCCGCCTTAGGAGCAAGGCTTTGTTATTCGGATTTCTGAGGGGCGTTTCGCCGAAAGAGTGAGACTTTCCAATTTTGAGCCATTTTCCGGATCCGGAAACCTGAGCAAAACTGGAAACTTGAAGCTTTGCGGCTAAGCTCGCGTATTGATGCAGGCTTGCCCTGCATGGAAAGCGGGCTTAGCCATTACTATTGCCCTCGAGCCTGTGGACTCTGAAGCTCAGTTTGCTCTTCACCAAGGGCATGACAGAATCCAGTAGCACGCCTATTCCGCCAGCAAACTGACTTCAGTATTCACAGGCGGGAAAGGTGATTTGAGATTCTCCAGCAATCCATTTCTCTGACTATTGCTCTTACCCATTGAGCGGTCATACTCAGAGAAGTTGTTCCCAGCGAAGTCGGGAATGAAAACATAAGACTTCCCGACCCACCGCCGGGTCTGTGAAAACATAAGGCGGTTTTTTTATGCGCAGGCCTAAGGACTTAGCATTCCTTTCTCCACGAGCTTTGGGCCCCACTTTCTGAGCAAAGCTTGTCCCCGTTTCGGTATCGTGAGGTCAATCTGCGACCAGAATCCGGGCGTTTGCATTCTCCATTCTTTTGCCCATTCGGCACTAGGTCGTTTGTGATTTGCTGCGTGTACGCGAATGTACTGCAGCAAGCCGTTCTGGTTGTCAGCGGTAGCTCCTAGCCCAACTAGGTAGCCATAGGAAGCAGGTTTCTTCTCTAGCGTTGCATTGGGGCCTCTGAGTGATTCGTTTTCAGCAAGCAACGTTGCCAGATACCGCTTGATGTCGGGCAAGTCGGCTTGGAATTGGCCTTCTTCAGCAGCTTGCTCAGTCTTATTTTGGATCTCCGCTAGCTTGCGTTCTTCCTCCTCTTGCTCCGCTTTGGACTCCGCTGCGATTCTCGCCTGCTCCTTTTCGAGCAAGGAATTTTCTGCTTCCCTTTGGGCTTCGGCTAGCTTCTGCTCGTTCGCTTCTTTCAAAGCCAACAACTCAGCCTGGTTCTTCGATCGAACCTGCTCCATATGCTCGATCTCGGCTTGAAGCTGAGCCTCTCGGTCCACTTCATTCAGCGAAGCGATGGTTTCACGCAACGTCAGTCCTGTGACTGTCGCATAGGTCGCATTTGCAAGCGTCTTCAGTGGCGGTAGGACCTTCGTGAGATTCTTAAGTGCTTGTGTGGTTTCACGGTCAATATCTGCAATCTGTGAATTGACTTCAGGTGTTACGGAGTAGCCAGGCCGTGGATTATCTACAGCGGCCTTAATGGGAATCCCTAGGACTTCTAGTTGCCTTTGTAGTCGCTTTGCATTCGGTATTCCAAACCCCTCTGCCAACTCCAGTAAGTGCTTAGCTTTCTTAATAGCCGCTTTGTCTGATGCAATCCGTTGTCCAGATTCACCGTCCAGAACATCCGCCTGAAGAGCTTCCCATTCATCTGCTCGTACCTGAAGTTCCTCAACACTAGACTCAATCTCTTGAATATTCTCGAGCACAGCTAAAGCCACGGCACGGGAAACAGCCGTTTGCTCATCGAGAATTTGCTGCTGTGCAATCCGCTGAGCCTTCTCTGCATCGATTTCATTCAGAGCGGCTGCAGTGGAGTCATCCGCCCGCAGTTCAGCAAGCAGTGCTTCACGCGAAGACTCTCGTCGATGCTTGAGGTAGGTTGGTAGCAATAGTACTGCCGCAATCGCAGCAACGATGGCAAAGCGGAATAGGTTCGGGCCAGAGTTAGACTCGGATTGAAGCTGATCAGTCATCAGAGGACTCTACAAATTCGGATTAGAGGAAAATGTCGGGGTTAGGAGGAGTAACATCAGGCTTTGGTGCTCCTTGGGCTTGGTAGTTTCGCTCGCGGTGAAACTCTTTAATGGTTCCATCGGAAGCTTCAGGCCAAGGAGCAGACTTGCGTTCGATGAACTCTTCCTCAGAAATCGTGTAGCCCGATTGCATCACGAAGGAAAAGCCACCGTACTGGGCAAAACCAGCACCACGACGAAGTTGCACTAGGCTGCGTCCTTCCTTATCCGTAGCTAGAAGAATGTCGTTGAGTCTTTGCCTGCTGACAACTCGTTCGCTTAGTGAGAGAGAGCCGAGCCCAACCGTGCTGGCGATCGAGTCGAGAAAGCTCGCGTGGTGTTGGACGGTTTCACCTGAGGCTCGAACCAGCCTTTCTTGGTCATCGAGATACGACGATGCAAAGACCTGACGAAACCGCGTGTTGGTGCTCACAGCGGGAATAAGATCCACGCCTGGGGTTTTGAGGTCGGAGATCGTTTGATTTGCCAGAACAAGACCAATGTTCAGGCTTCGAGCCAACTGCAGCACCATCTCCAAATTAGAAGCCACAATACGTTGGAACTCGTCGATGATGACATAAGTCTGCACACGCTCAGAAGGCGGCACGCCGTAGGCAGAGTGCATCAACGAATACAGAGCAAGCCTGGCGATCTCACCGGAGACTCCTGTGCCTGCACCCGAGGAGAGATGGAAATAGGCTGTTTGTGGTTTTCGGCAAACGCTTGAGAAATCAATGGCATGCTTACATGCAACCTCGTCCTCACAATTCAGAGCCTCACTATCAGCGAGACGCTTCACGACGTGAACCACATGAGAAGCATTTCTTCTGTGCTCTCTGTCTGCTCGCTTGGAAGTAGCAGCCAGTAGCCTATCAAGCTGGCGGAAGGAACGAACAGGTTCGCCAGCTTCGGAGAGTGCCCGTGTGAGTAACTCTAAGTTGGCATCCCCGTAGAATGCCCGCCCATAGTCGCGACCATACTGAAGCCCTAAGGCATTCGCGATAATGTCTGCTTGAATCGTTGCGGGTTGGCCATCGAGATAGTCATGAGCGAGGGGATTGAAGACATGTGTTGATTTACCAACGAGGTTCGTGAACCAACGAAAATCTAAGCCAGCGTTTACGCTCTCTCGTCTAACACCTTCCATCAAAGCGTGATCATCGCCCTTCAGGTCCAGCACCACTACCGAACAGTTCGCTCGACGCAGGAGCTGAGACACGATGGAAGCGATACCTATAGAAGTCTTACCCGAGCCCGTATCACCCAAGATATGAGCATGGTCATTGAATACTTTTTGAGGAACCAAGACCGGTGCGTTATCAGCAGCATTCACGCCAAGAAAGAGGCTCTGTTTCTCAAAGGAATCCTTTGGGCAACCCTCCATTTCGTCCAATATGGAATGCCAATCATCGGCTGAGATAAGGTCTCCCTGTTTCAGCCGCTTGTTTCTTCCCGCAATGCCGCAGCAAGCCGAAAGGCATCCGAGCCAGAGTAATCCCAGCGATACGAGAAATGCGAAGATTGGATAAGTCGCGATCAAGAGAATGCCACCGCTGAAGAGAAGCACATTCTGAGCCTCTTCGCTAAGTTCGCTCTCCTCAAGTGCTTTGACCGTTGAATCAACAAAGCCCGGACGACGCATTTCATCTAAGCGACGTTTCCGCTCCGCCTCATCTTCCTCTTGCTGCTCCTTACGCTGCTTTCGTTCCGCGACTTCCTCAATAATCTGCTCCCGAGTCTTGGGTTCCAGGTCGAGGTAAGGAAAGGTGCCGTATTGAATCCGCCACAAGTGGCGTAGGTCGCTATCGTTATCGCCAATCGGCGTATTGAGTGGCCCAGGCTGATAAGGGCTTACCATGAAGCCCGTTAACATAAAGCAGGTGCAAGCCAGCAGCAGAATTCGAAGTCCATGCACTCCAAACGGGCTTTTGTGCACGCCTGGGGACTGACTGTTCCCTCGGTCATAGGTGAGCCAATCCCGAAGCCCCAGACGCATCGCTTTTCGAAGCGTTGACCAGGTACGAACCGGTCGCTTCCAAAGAAAGGAGCTTAGATTCTCAAGCAAGAAAACAGCACAAGCAGCACCACCAAGTACAAACAGCGACCGGTAGGTGAAGTCTTCACTAAAGACGACTGCTTCCTGCATCTCACAATACCAAAATGCATAGGCACAGGCCGGAGCGATAAGTAGATAAGCGGGATAGAGCTCGGCTCCAGGAATCGCCCCAAGTTTCCATAGTCGATGCTTCCAAGCAGAGCGAAGTCGCTGACTCTCCTTGGGGTTCATCGGAGCACAGGTTTCAATCAGAAAGCAGTGGGTTGCAATCGTGTCTGCGATCAAGGCGATAGCACCAGCCGCCGCAAAGAAGAACAGATAAGGCTCCCGGTAGCAGAAAGCAATCGCCCAGGCAAAAACAGCAAAGACAAAAGCCAGCCACTTAAACCGAGATTGCCGGGCAGTTCCGTACAGCCACACAAAGCCAAGCGTGCCGATGAAACTCACAAAGCAGCCTACGGCCCAGCTATCAATCAAGTGATTGGGCGTCATCAAGAAAGCGGGAAACGCGAGCCAAATGAACGCACCCACACCAAAGATTGCCCAGAAGCGAACAAGACGCTTGTTGCTGAAAACCTCAGGGTCATCCAGGGCAGGGAATGACAGAGAAAGCTTCTCGTCTTCTGGTAAGCGACTGGTCTGAACTGGATTGCCTGTTTCCTGCCGCAACGACTCTGGAATCGTTGGCAGTCCACCCGCTAGTTCTCGAATACTATCCATGACAACTCCCGTGGCTTATACAGCCGTCCTAGAAATGAGAGTTGCTAAATCCGGACACACTTCTATTCGAAAGCGAATCGTCCAGCTACGTCTAGCCAGTGTGTCCTTGATGAGCTCTGCCTTGTTGTCATGCCCAGTGACAACCGCAATCACAAAATGGCCCTGCTCAATAAGACCTGTAAACGCAGGAATCTTCAGGCGTTTCTCAATGTCGGCGGCACACTTGCGGGCGATGTGATCAGGTGGCCCTCCTTGGTCAACACGAATAAGACCGAGAACGGCTTGTTCGCTCCCTGGTAACTTGTCGTAGTAGTAGTGAGAGGAATCAATTCCCTTGGCCAGCCAGTCTGGGCGACTTTTGCTAATCTCACCCACTAGCAGTCTGGTTCTTTGCACTTCCGAAGCACAACAGAAGTGCAGCATGCCCAGCTCAGTAGGTAACGCCTGAGAGCCTAGAGGCTTCGTCTTCTTCAGACTAAGTCCGAAGAGTCGACAAGCTTCAGAACCCAGTCCGTAATACTTCTTCGCACCGTCTAGATCGTGCGAGCTTAAGAAACCCGCTCGCTCTAGACGGCTAGTGACTTTCGAGACGGCATTGATCTCTGAATCATCAAAGAACAGCTTGTGCAGAATCTCTCTGGTACTAAGTCGATACCTGCGAACATGATCGAGGATTTCATAGTCGCGGTCGCCGAGTTTGGTTTTCTTTGCCATCAGAAATCACCAAACTTCATAAGCCAATTCGCGTTTAGCACAATCCTTGTGGAAAGCTTCAACGCGTCGTTTATCGTAAGCCCCTCCAAACTCGAGCACCAAGCTAGGATTCTCACCAGGAGCCCTAGCCAGCACTGCATCGGGAAGCTTCTGGCCCTTGCGATAATGGGCCAGCACATCTTCACCAATCCAATTGGCAACGGCTTGTTCTGATTCGATTCTTCGCTGGATATACATTTGGCTTACGCCAAGATCGTGGGTGGCTTGGTACTCAGCCTTGAGGCTGCCTTTTCGTTTGCCCCCGAAGAGGCGACAAGCCTTGCTTGTCGCTAGATAGACGCGGGTTAGCTCAACTGGCTCCTTCCAACGACTTTGCAACTGCCATGCAGCAGCACCGTAGTCGGGAGCTTCGTCACCTGGAGCCCAAGCAATTACTGGAGAATGCAGGAGAGGAAGAGGAGCGGCGAGGACCCGCAACTGAGCAACAAACTCGCTCGCTACGAGTTTGCCCATTCGCTGCCTAGCTGTAGCCAGCGAGGTAGAAGCATCCCTCCACCAGCAATCAGCGATTTGCTGAGCTGTAAAAAGCCGCACTTTCGTACAGAGGGAGGATAGTATTTCCTGGTCGCGGTCCGTAAGTCGCATCGCAACGCCTGGGCAAACAAACCAGGATGATTAAAGCCCTGTAACATTTCAAATAGTTCCAGGCGTTAGTCGTTACTCTTAGCTAACACCTTGGCTCTGTATGAGCTGTTTCATGCAGGTATTTACTACCTGAAGGCCGCCATCAGGCGGCCCCCTCCACGGCACCCAGCCGTGGAGGCCCGCGTGCCGGTACGCGGCACGCGAAGAGCACCGCTGCTTTCAGCAGCGGTTGACGGCGAGGCGGCCTAGCCGAGTCCGTCAAAGCGAGACCGTCCAGGGCTCGCTTGACTCAAGGCCAGTAAGATCCCCAGATCTACGCTGGCCGCACTCCGCAGGCTGCCCACTGACTGCGGAGGAGCGATCGTACAGATCGCGAGTAAGCGGCTTGCGGCCCCCGGAGCACGCCGCGCTCAGCCCGTTCAGGGCAGCCGGCGTTCAGACGGCCATAAGCTGCCTTTCGAGTGCGAAAGGAGCGAAGCCAACTCCCACATTGGCGTAGTGACTGCAGCCACTCGTAGGCAGCCAGGCGACACTGCCGCGAAGCGACCGCTAGCCCGGCCCCCGAGAGCATCTTGTAATAAAAACTACCCACTTTTCATTACAAGATGAATGTCTATCTGTCCCAAGGTGAACGGCTACGGTGTGAGGTCAGAAACTCCCAAGTGACCGAGTGAATTGCTGTAGAAGCTCGGAAGAGGCGTCTAAACGAAGTGCCATCCGTAACGCCATATTTTTTGTCGATGGAGATTTCGAGCGTTTAATGCTGCCGTCTTATTTACAACCCACCAATCTCTATGAAAGGGCAGCTTCATGGGAATCTTCTCGAGAAGTAACGATGATCTCGAGCCGTGCTCCACTGGAGAAATCATCACCACACAGCCGCAAGTCACTGCCGATGAGCAGCGTCAACTTGCGGCCATCGATAACACAAGGACCGCCTTAGCGAATGCTGAGACCGTGGAGGACGTGAAGGAAATTCGCGACCAAGCTGAAGCTATTCGCCAGTACATCGAGAATGCAGGAATCAGCTTCGATATGCAGAACCGTGCGGCAGAAATCAAGCTGCGTGCGGAACGCAAAGCTGGGCAGATGCTCTCCTCTCTCGACTTAAAGGGCGGTGATCGAAGGAGCGAGGAAAGCCCGAAAAGAATGCAACTAAGCGACCTCGGGATTTCCAAGGACCAATCCTCGCGCTGGCAACTGATTGCAAGTATTGAAGAGCAGGCTTTTGAAGAGTTCGTAGCGAGCACTCTCTCAGAGCCAAGTGAGCTGACTACAGCTTCCGCCTTGCGGTTTGCAAAGGCACAAAGGGCTAGCACTCGAGCCAGTTCGAGAAGCAGCCGAAATGCGACCAAGCCGCTGGCCACCGCCGAGGGCGGAGTCTTCCAGGGAAAATTGCAGACTGCCATCGACTCAGGTCAGAAGTTTGGCTGCCTTTACTGCATGGCCGAATGGCCAAATGAAGTTAGCGAACTGGAGTCCTTCGCGGATTATCTATGCAGGCTGAATGTGGGCGATCTGGGAGGAGAGCGTTCACACGCTCATCTTTGGACGCCCTACGATCGCCTTGAGCTAGCCAAAAAGGTGCTCCGGGCTTGGGGATATGAGCCTGAAGACATTCTGATTTGGGTGAACCGGATTCGAGGTGAGGGGAAGTACTGGCGTCGGGCTCACGAGTTCTTGGTCTTGGGAGTCCGAGGGGAATGTAAGTTCGAAGCTAAGAACTTTCATAGCTGGATCGAAGCAAGAAAGCCGCGTAACGGCAGCAAGCCGGTCAAAGTCCGTGAGCTACTCGAGGCGGTAAGCCCAGGGCCTTTCATCCAGGTCTTTGAAGAGACGACGGCTCGTGGCTGGAGTTCTTGCCACGTGCAGTCGTGACGCAGTGGCACGTCGCACGCTGCATTGAGTGTGATAGCCAGTGGCGAGCTCCTTTTGCTCCTATCCGCTGTTACCACTGCGGCGTTTTACATCCGGTGATTCGGCTTGAACCACCGAGACCCAAGACTCAAATCCAAAATCCAAGTTTCGAAAAAGAGCAAAGCGATGAGCCAAAAGACTCCGGAGACTGAAATTCGGATGGGGCTGATTAAGGCCACCGTCTGGGCCAATGAAAACAAACAACGCGGCACTTACTACCGCGTAACTCTCTGCCGACTGTACCGCGACGGTGCGGGTTGGAAAGAGTCGACGAGGTTCGACCGCGATGACTTACCGCTTCTAGCTAAAGTCGCAGACCGAGCCCACTCGTGGATCTACGACAAGCAACAACGGGGCAATTGAAATTCGGTGGGTAGCTCCCAGCCGTGTAATTGGGGCTCAAACCCGCTTCCGGTTTGTCAAACATAGGGAAGGTTTTTTCGGGGCTTACTGCCTCCTCCAGCAGCATTGTTCTCACCTGCTCGTAAGCAGGTGAGTTGAATGTAAAACAGCCAAAGGAGGAATCATGGCAAGTAATCAACGAGCAAGAAGGGGTACGCATACCCAAACGAAAGTGGCTGCTATTGAGCAGTGTGCTTTCAAGGTGGCGAATGAAACAGAGGTGCAGAAACCAGTTCATCAAGTGAAGTGCGTCATGCGTCTTCATGAGAAGGACTTGGAGGTCATTAGCAAAATGGTCTGCAACATGTTCTCTGCCAATCTTATGTTCATAGCTGGTTTGTTTTTGATGTTCACTTTGAACAGATTTTTCAACTAGCTGCCCTGGGCCCGTGTCTTTTTGACCGGGCCATTTTTCCTTCTGAGTTTGAGCAAGAGCGGAACAATGCAACAAGAAAACAAGCTGCTCACTGTGGGGCAGGTAGCCGACTGGCTGAGCATCTCCAAGAGCTCGGTGTATCAGATGGTTGAGGCCGGCACGCTACCCGTCATCCGTCTGGGCTCGGCCAAGGGCTCTATTCGTTTTGAACAAGGCGATATTCTCGAGTTTTTAGCCAACTCGAAGACTCTTCCGTCCAGTGTTCAGTCACCCAGAACTCGTGCGAGGAAAGCCCTCAAGCACGTCCAAATCAAATGACACATCAGAGGCGACGCTCAGTTGCCTCAGCCCGTCTGGCTGCCACCAGGCGGGCATATTCACTATTTAACTGTCCTTTATTAGTGTGCTATGCTAGTAAAGGAGGTTTTACTAGCGCCTCGGGCTATTTAAGTTGGGTTTACTAGGGATGAAACGCAAAACAGGCACTTACCTAGTCAATGAAAGCTCCGGTGAGTCGATCCGCTGCTTTATTCCTCATGCTCTGCCGCCAAGCAGGCCTGCACTCAAAATAGAGGGTGAACTCAGCGAACTTCTGGGTCAGGCTGAGTCAGCTCTTGGACGACTCCGCGTTGCCGGCAAAATGGTGCCCGATGCTGAGTGGTTCATCTACGGATTCGTCCGTAAAGAGGCGGTGATCTCATCTCAGATCGAAGGAACGCAGGCGACACTCGAAGATGTGCTCAGTTTTGAGGTGACGCAGCAGAGTGAAAAGCCTGAGGATGCCGAGGAGGTCTGCAACTACATCGATGCTCTGAACTATGCACGCAAGCAGCTTGCCTCAAAGAAGGGCTTGCCGATTAGCACACGGCTATTGTGCGGTGCTCACAAGCGTTTGATGAAAGGCGTGCGTGGTGCTGAGAAGTCTCCGGGTAACATTCGCAAAAGCCCAAACTGGATTGGTGGAACTCGTCCAGGCAATGCCGTCTACGTGCCACCACCGGCCAATGAAGTGGCCGGATGCCTTGCAGCACTTGAAAAATGGATTCACAGCGAAGAGAGCTTGCCGCCACTGATCCGCATTGGGCTAGCCCATGTGCAGTTTGAATCCATTCACCCGTTCCTTGATGGCAACGGAAGGATAGGGCGGCTGCTCGTTACTCTGCTCATAGAACATTGGAAGCTTTTGGATGCTCCGCTGCTTTATGTGAGTCTGGCTCTTAAGCAAAGGCAGCAGGAGTACTACAGACTCTTGAGTTCGGTTAGAAGCGAAGGTGATTGGGAAGGGTGGTTGTCGTTCTTTCTCGAGGCAGTACGGGAGTCCGCAGAGAACGGCGTTCAGACTGCTGAGGCCCTGTTCTCGTGCGTCCATGATGACCGCAAGCGACTGCTAGAGAGCTCCGATGCAACTATTTACACCGTTCGACTTCTGGATCTACTTCCAGGCAAACCGATTGTCACGGCGGCAATTGCGGCAGAAGAACTGGAGGCGACTAAGCCTTCTATCTCGAAAGCCATTGATGTCCTCGAGAAGGCAAAGATACTTCGAGAGACAACAGGAAAGAGGCGTGATCGAGTTTACGCCTATCAGAAGTACCTGGACATTTTGACGAACGGAGAAGTAAGAAAAAGGTAATTGGAACTTGAGCTCGATGGAACTAAGTCGACCTGAGACTTTCAATATGCTTATTTGCCTTCAAGGCCAATAACTCCGCAAGAATCCTCAAGAACTTAATCGACTCCTTCAAATCGCTTCGCGTCAAATCAAGCGTCTTCGCTGTATGAGCAACTACATGTCGGTTGGCTACTATCTCATCCAATTTATCTGAAATGAAAGTATCAGCAACTGCTCCATTCCATCTGCCTCTGGTTTCGAATTTTCTCTTTATTTCAGAGAAGACATCTCGAATTCCTAGATTCTTGAACATTCCCTTTACGACTTGAGAATTGGGATTGCTGCTCGTATCGGAAAAAGCTTGATGGATGACGTTCCCAGCGAGGATCTTACTGCAAATCGTCTTTATCTCTGGTATCCGATCTTTTTTGGGAGGTGGAGGTCCATAGCGGGCTCCCTTTGTGGCCAGCTGTAGTCCCTCGAAAATTGAAGTCACCTGCATTTGGTCGGGAAGATCACCAAACTCAACTGCATTTGGCCCGGATGTAATATCTTCCACAACTGCGGCCATAAGACTTCGAAGATAGTATTCAAAGGATGCTACCATCAATACAACGGCACCACCTCTCAACCCCTGAACAGAGTCGCGTTCATCTTTCTTTGGGGGGTTGGAGAAACTAGCTCTCTCAAGCTCAAGCAACGCTTCGGCCATTGCGAGAGATTTTAGAAATGAATCATACTCTTCGCGAGGCATTTACAGGTTCTCTGTATGGCGTTGCAGTAGCGACTTAAGAGTTTTTATTCGGTACTTAAAGTATGAAGGAGTGTTCGTCGCCGAATCGATTGATTTCCTAAACTCTTCGTCCCTAAACAGTGCCTTAAAGTCTGCGTCGATTAGTTCCTTTTTCACTTTTAGAGCAGTTTCATCGACTCCCTTACAGGCTAACATTTGGGCATCGAAAAGAGAGGCTAGTACTTGCTTTCGCCAGTGATTCTGTTCCGGTTGCCATCGATGAAAGGCATGTTCCCCAAAACAGGCTTTTACCGATTGTAGAGTTTCGAGAAACTCCTTCTTCAATGTATCAAGCTCCTTTGCTTTGACCTTCTGATTCTCCGACATGAACAAGTCGAGATGTCTCTTTACCCCACCTTGAAACGTGCTCCAGTTCTCTCTGAAGGTGAAGTATCGCAGAACGAATTCAGCGTCGCGCATCTCTTGGTGAATCTTAGACTTACTCTTGTTCTTGATCCCGAGCAATTCGTGAAATTGCGGTAACTCGGACAACTCCAAAATGAGGTCGTTCATCGGGCCTGGATAAGTACTGTTCCGGATTTCCTGCGGATTAAGTTTCACACCGCCTGTATTCAGCCGTTGAAAAACCTCGAACTTGATATCCGCATCTGATTGGCGAAGGACAATTATCGCCCGGATAGTCGGTCGCGTCTTTATTACGCTCTTAAACACTCCAGGGAGATCATCAAGCGATTTTCCGTTGATGTCCGAGAAGACTTCAAGGTCCCTAAGAACCAGTCTTCCTCGCATAAATTGGGAGATAGCTGTTAGGCGTTGTTTACCATCAATGACCGAATATTTGCCATAGGAATCCTCATTCAGGAATATAGGCGGGACAGGGACGTTCATCAGAAATGATTCGATGAGTTTTGATTGTCTCTTTTCATCCCACCTAAACCTCCGTTGATACTTCGGCTTCAAGTCGATTGTGTCGTTTTCTATGAGCTGAGCGATCGTCTCGAGGTTGTAGTCAACGGAGTTGGTTACGAGTTCTCTCTGTTTCTTTTCCCAGAACTCTATCGGCTGGGTTTCTTGAAAATCGAGTATCTCCTCAGACTCTTCAATTTCACTTATTTCGCTTTCTTCTGAAGCCATGCCGTTTTCCAAGACTGGTGAGTATTTGACGAATTACCACTAATTGTACACTTGCTGATTCTCATTTGGAAAGCAAACCTCTTTCGCTGCCATGCTCTGGGCTATGCGAAACCGCTGGTAGACAAGAGCCAACATCGACGGGTTTCTGTCTGCCGTGATCAAGGCAACTCTTACTGTTCGAACACGTTTGCTCAAGTGAGATGCTGGTGGGGAAGAGGCTAGTCAAGCTCGGAGAAATTCCTAAGTCGCATTAGTCCGTGTGCAGTTTCTACTGCATCGACCGAAGCCAATGAGCACCGAGCACTACGACGCAAAGATAGATCGCAATCTCTATTGCTCGATTGATCCATTCGAGCTTGCTTTTGGGCTTCGTAGCGAACAATTCTCGATGGATTGGCCCGAGGCGAAAGATGTTTCTTGCTGCCCACCCCAGGTTTTCAATCGACAACGGCCGGAAAAGTTCTTTAACAGCCCACTTGATCTGAGCGAACGTTACAGGGGCAAAAACAGCTGCACGAACCTCACTCCAACTTGCTTTTTCATTTTGATTTTTCATGCATCTAGAATGCCACAATCAAATAGCTTAACCAAGCGAAGAACCAGTCGGCACATAAAGTACTAATGCTCTTCGCTTGGATCGACTAGCAATCTAATTCAGCAGATGATGGGTCCTAACTGGCCGCCCGTCGTGCCTGTTCCCTCATGTGCTCCGGGCTGTGCGACAAGTGCTGATAGACGCGAGCCAACATCGAAGGGTCTTTGTGGCCCATGAGCAAAGCAACTGTCAGCGGATCAACGCCTTGTTTAAGGGCATTGGTGGCCCACGAGTGCCTTAACGCGTAGAGCGAATATCGCGGAGCCATTTCTTTGGCCATCGACTGATAGAGCTTTCGCTTGGCTTCCTCCCGAAGCTCTGGCTTGGTCTTTGGCCGGAGCTTGCCTCTTCGCTTTGTCGTTTTGTTCAGTATCTTGATCTTTTCGCGGATAGCCAGCTCTGAAGGTTGCTTGCCGCTGGCATCAAGTCTTGCTCTTCCCATTCGAATCCGAATCTGGTCTACCGCACAGTTCACAGAATCTGACGTCCAAGGCTCGCCATTCGTATTGCAGAACAGGTTTCCGCTTGGGTGTAACTCCACGAGCCGCTTGGATATCTCGAGAGCAGTGTCATCAAGATAGACGATTCGAGGAGCGTGCTTGCCCTTGGATTTCTTCTGAGGAAACACCCAACGAGCATTGGCAAGGTCCACATACTCAGCAGTGAGGATTAGCGTCTCTTGAGGCCGAGCTCCGGTGTGATAGGTGGTAATGAATAGGTCTTTGAGTTCTTCGCTCTGAATGTAGCCTAGAAGCTCCTGGAACTCTTCCGGCGGCAAGTAGACATCCTTGCGTTCTGAGCCCGGCATCTGAAGAGCCTCAAGCGGATGCCTATCGATGTGTCCTTGTTTCAGTGCCCAGGTGAGGCAGGTCTTTATTGAGCGGAAATAGTTCCGCCTCGTCGTCTCTGCAAACTTGTATTGGTCTACCCACTGCTCAATGTGAAAGGGCTTAAGGCTATTCACCTTGATGTCTGGATAGCGGTCAACGAATCGCTGAAGCCGGTACTGATACCACTCGTAGGTATCTGGAGCTCGGTGCTTCTGAACCCAATCGAGATAGAGGTCAATCAACTCAGTGACGCTCGGATTGAGATTGGTCTGAAGCTTAGGCTCAGGATTAGCCATCAGCTCATGGTAGAGCTTGAACGCTTCATCCTTGTCTTTGCCAAGGTTGATTTGCTTACCGGAGATTTGGACGTACCAGACGCCCCTAGATGCCTTGAAAAAGGGCTTTGGATAATGTGGCATGGGTGAACTCTCGTCGTAACCAGGAAGGAAACATCAGAGGCGACGAGTCAGCTCACTCACTTATGAACTCCGGCTGCCACCGGAGGCGTTCTCGAACAGAACGCAAATGCCGTGCCATAGTTCTCGTACAATTTCTCGTACAAGCTAGGACAGTCAGAGATAGTTTTTCTCGTTGACCCAAGGAAAACAAGAGCACACCCCAGAGGATTCGAACCTCTAACCTTCGGTTCCGTAGACCGATGCTCTATCCAGTTGAGCTAGGGGTGCGTGAAGTGTTCTCATCGGCCAAAACGGACGTGGAATTCATCTGTTTCACCGATCGGCCAGGATTTTAACGGGGAGCCATTTGTCTGTCTAGCGGCTTCACTTTTCCAGAAATAGAGTGCCAGTTGGCCCGCGATCGCGTCTTCTTCTCCCTTATCGTGGAGAATAAGCACAACTTGGCCATCCGAAACGCACACCAACTGGTCTAGCTGGCTGAGGGCCTAAATTGACATTGTTGCACTTCTCAGCCGAAGCTTGGAAATGATTCAGGCCTACTCTCCTATTCCTCGGCGCCGTCAGGAATCGGCTATCCTAGGCATTCCGCTCGTGGGATTAGCTTCCCGCCTACGGATCGATTAAGGGCCCGAAACGATGGGGCTCTCTAAAAAAAGGCGATCACTCGAAGGTTCACACTATGGCCGTGAAAACAGTCCAAGAATATCTATCCTCGCTTTCGCCAGATCGTTTGGAGGCCATCAAAAAGCTGCGATCCGTGGTCAAAAAAAATTTGCCTAAAGGTTACGAAGAAGGAATTCAATACGGGATGATCGGGTACTACGTGCCCCATTCCATCTACCCCGCCGGTTACCACTGCGATTCGTCGCAGCCACTGCCGTTCGCGCAGATCGCATCTCAAAAGAGCTACATCGCTCTGCATCTCTTCTGCATCTACGGCCATGACGAACTACAGTCGTGGTTTCGAGAAGAATATGCCAAGACCGGCAAACGACTCAACATGGGAAAATCGTGCGTACGCTTTCGCTCAATTGACGACATCCCTTTTGAGTTGATTGGCAAAACGGTCAAACGTATCCCCGTTCGCAAGTTCATTGACCACTACGAAACTGCGATCGCATCCGGTGGAAAGCGACGGACTTCGACGAAGACAGAGGCTAGTCCCCAAAAAGCGGCGAAAACGAGAACGGCTAAGAAGAGCACCACGAAAGCAGTGAAGTCATCCGTCAAAAATTCCACCACTAAGAAGAAGCTTGCCAAAAAGAAAACGGCCAAGCCAAAGTAACCATTGGGGAGACCGCAGGGTTTACATAACGACCAGGGGACTCTCTGCCCGCAATCATTTCGCTTGAGCAGCCATTACGAATATACAACTTTGAACTCATTCTGCCGGAGCGCATCGAGTGCAATTTCCAGTTGCGTACTGCGTACCAAGATATAGTCGGTATCGAAGGTTGAGATAGCGAAAATACCAATACCTGCGTCGCGAAGTGGATTCAAAACTCCGGCGAGAATCCCAACAAGGTCAAAGTCCATGACTGCATCAATAATCATTAAAGCCCACCCACGATCTTGCTTCTCAGCTTCGACCATGATCGACTCTTCGCAGACGATCGAAAACTCCGACGGCGAACTTGTGATTGAGTAGAACGAAGAATTCAGCACATCGCCAATCGATGTTAGCTCGGTTTGTTTCGGAACCTTCACAATCTTGAAGTCACCGTGTAGAACTCGAATCCCAAATTTTGAATCCATCGGGCGCCTCCAACAACGGTGAAAAAGCTTCGAATCCGTTTGGGTGGGAAGTTAATCAGTTCGCCGAAGCCCCACTGATGCTTCTGCTTTCATTCGAGGCAATGATGACCTTCATCTCATTTAGAAGCCGAGCAACCGTCTCAGGCTCCGTCGCGTAGAGATTGTTCTTCTCGCCCTGGTCCATCTCCAGATTGTACAACTGCCCTTGTGGATCCCCATCGCCCGATTTGACGCGTTTGGGCTGGGAAAATCCGCCGGAACCGAGCCCCTTAATCAACTTCCACTTTCCCGAACGAATCATCATCATCGATTCGCCCGCACCCGGACTCATCACGATGGGTGGACGGGGAGCGACTTTACCGACGCCCAACATCTCATCTAGGAAGCTGATGCTATCAGGGGCTTCTTCGGCCTTCAGATCATGGCCCAATAATTGAGCCAAGGTCGCGAAAACGTCCGTGAAACAAATGGTCCGATCCGATTTAGCTCCAGCTTCGACCTGAGCGGGCCACCGAACAATGAAAGGCATGCGATGGCCCGCCTCCCAGGCGTCCGCTTTCATTCCGCGAAGACCTCCTGCTGAATCATGATGGTAGCGTTCAACGTCCTTTTCGTACCAAACGGGACCATTATCGGAAGTAAAGATGAGCAGGGTGTTATCCAGCATGTCGCGTCCACGCAACGACTCGACAACCTTCCCAATCTCGTCATCAACCATCATCACAAAATCACCGAACATTCCGACCTGGCTCTTACCCCGGAACTCCTCCGATGGTAACCAAGGAGTATGCGGCGAAGGATAGGCGAGGTAGAGCATTAGCGGTTTCGAATCATCTAGCTCATGACTTTCGATGACGCTTACGGCTTCTTGTGTCAGCCGGGGTGTCACAGCTTGCAGATCTAAGTTTGGTGCAATCCCGCCTTCCCGCCAAAACGCACCTTGTATCCTGGTCCAGCCGTCTTGCGAAAAGTTTGAACCGATTGTGTTCGTAGGAGGCTCAACGGCTTTTGCATTTCGAATGTAGAAGTAGGGCGGGATGTCGGTCGACGCCCGCAGTCCAAAAAACGAATCAAATCCGCGATCGTATGGGCCCCCGCTCAAACGTGATTCGTACCCGCCACTTTCATCAAAACCGCAGTGCCATTTCCCGACCATCGATGTTTGATAACCATATTGGCGACAAAGCGAAGCGATGGTGGACTCGCCCTCTTGAATCAATGGACGTTTTCGCCAAGCGCCAACATCGGTCCTAAAAGGAAAACGCCCTGTCATCAAACCATAACGCGACATATGACAGAGGGGGCCAGGCGCGTGGGCATCCATAAAGGAGAGGCCTTCTGCGGCGAGCAAATCGATGTTTGGCGTCCCGATTTTAGATGCAGGGTTGTAGCACTGCGGATCTCCGTATCCCATGTCATCGACCATGATGAAGACGACGTGGGGTTTTGCGTCTGATGATTCGGCCCTCAGCCGAGGTGAAGCCCAAACAAGACCGAAACAGACGAATAGAGCCGAAACGGAACGAAAACTTCGGCCAAAACAATCGGTCATTCTCAAATGCATGTTCCGTTCCTTTTCTCGGGGCTACCGCTCACAACCGACTCCTCAATGGTTAGCTTCGGCCGTGACAATGCAGATTTCTAACCTGGCAAGAAAGATGACTCTATAGCAGCTCGACTGGATCGACTTCATTTTTACTTGCCCAGACTTTGAGTTCAGGCAGGTCGCTCTGCATTGCCGCAGCCATCTGCTCCATTGAGAAACGCTCGCTGGCGAAGTGCCCGATCATGAGCAGGCTGACTCCCATTGCTTTCGCCTCTAAGCAAGTGTGGAAAGTGCTTTCGCCGGTCACCAATAGTTCAGCTCCTTTACGAGCCGCCGCGGAAAGAAAACTGCCTCCACTACCACAGGCAACGGCAACTCGGGAAACCTCCCGATCTGTCAACACGCCTCTCGGCCGTACCGCTGGCAAGCTACCAAGCAACTGGGCAGCGATCGAGGCTACTTGCATGGGTGCCCTTAGCGTCCCAACTCTTCCACTTCCCAGAGTAAGTTCCGTTGAATCGGTTCCTGTTGATTGGGGCTTGGGTGCAACAGACTCAAACGCGATCAGTGGCTTAACCTCACGCAGTTCAAGATGGCTGGCCAGCTTTGCGTTAATCCCAAACTCAGCCGAGTCCCATGCTGTATGCGGAGCGTAGAGGGCGATCCCGTTGGATGCCAACTGCCAAAGCAAACGGCCTTCGTAGGATCCGGTCGTGATGCGTTGGACCGGCTTGAAGGGCATCGGATGATGGGCGACCACCAAATCAGCCTTGTGCTCGATGGCCTCCGCGACAGATTCCGGTGTCACCGTCAAACACGTTAAGATTCGTGAAACGCCACCACCAGGATCTCCTAAGAGTAATCCGGTGTTGTCCCAATCTTCGCTCAGACGCAGTGGAGCCGTCTGTTCGAGCCAATCTAATATTTCTTGCAACATCATCATGTCGCAAGTTTATCAGATACATCGCAGCAGAACGCGACGCGCTCAGACTTTCGCTGGGCGAATCAGAGTTCCAAACATGGTCGACTTTTGCTCCGCAAAAGCACTGGAGTTCTTTCGCGGAGCGAACGGCGACCATTATTAGCTACTTTGAAACTAGGATTTGCCCTACCGACATTCGTATCGCCGCAGCAGGACAATGCCACGACAACGAACGTGATGGACTCGGAAGGCGAAGTGCCCGCCGGTCTAGTGTTCAGAGGCTCGAGGAAGTTTGCGAGGGAAGGGCAGTGGCATCGCCTCAGGCAAAGGACCTTCATTGTTTTCTAGCCACTGCAGGCGATCTGCCTCGGTCGCGTAATAGGTCAACCAAGTTTCCGTATCGGATTCGTCGAGACAGCGCCAGCACAAGTAGTTCCCTGGCAAGTCAACTTTCTTCTCACATGCCGGCAAAATATCTCGGTAGATTACTTTGTACAGTTCGCGATCGGAGAGATGCTCTGTCATATCGAGAACCACTCGGACCGCAAACAGTCGATCGACCGTGTCCTCAAGCAATCCACGAAGAACATCATCGTCAAGTGACTCAGGCCGAGGCAGCACCAATTCTGGGAGCGACCAGCAGCTGATCGGCAAGGCAGGAGCTCGTTCCCAAGCCAACATGGACTCCAGGAAGCAGTTCTCCTCCTTCAGATTCATTTGCCGAAAATGAACGCTCGCAACCGATTCGTCAATGTACGGCTCCAGCTCATCCCGCAAACGAGCGTTGTGCAGCAGCAACTCGACTTCTTCTGCTTTAGGCATAGTGCATCAAGAGGGGGGTTGAGGAATCTACACAGCTCTTGGACGCCCCATATCAAAGGCGACTTAGCAGTCTACGGCCGTGCTCTGTTCCCGTAGGTCACCCGCACCGAGACTGGAAATCCGACTCGAGTCTTTCACAACGATGCGTGGCAATACGACTGACTGTATACGGAATGAAACGCGGCTCAACATACGACTTCACTAAATCCATCCAGCGAAGCTGATTCCTGACGACGATCGTCCGCAGAAGCCGCAAGATCGACAGTAATTCACACCGGACGCGTCCGCGCCGCGTGAGCTAATCGTTAAAGTCGGAACTTGAGCCGCTAAGATCGGCCTGCAAACGGCTTTGAGCCGGATTGGGCGGGTCGGAAAAGCGTGCGCAGACGCGTGGTCAACGCATGCGCGATCCTACTACGAATTCAAAGATTCGATGGAGACAATCTTCTCAATCCGCCGTTCGTGGCGCCCGGATTCGAAATCGGTGTCGAGCCAGACGGATACCAATTCATCAACAGATCGTTCACCAATCAGATCGCCCGGCAGGCATAGGACATTGACATTGTTGTGGCGGCGACAGATTTCAGCCATGACTTCGTCATAACAATTAGCAGCACGAATCCCTTGATATTTGTTGGCAGCGATTGCCATCCCGATCCCAGTACCGCAAATGAGGATTCCTCGCTCAGCTTCACCGCCAACAATGGCTTCGCATACCGTTTTGGCATAATCTGGATAGTCGACGCTTTCGTCTCCGTGCGTCCCGACGTCGGTGATCTCGTGTCCAAGAGCCTCGACCGCGGCAATGATCTTAGCTTTAACGCCAACGCCACGATGGTCACTACCAATAAAGATACGCATTATCTGGCCCCCACGGTCAGTCAGCCTGGGCACCGACAATGCCCAACGAAAAGTGGATGCGAATCACTTGGCCCTCAGGATTGAATACGCAAGCGTTCGATTTTTTGAATCACGAAGCGTTCGATTTTTTGAATCACGAAGCGTTCTGGTTCTGAGGTAACCAATTGGGGAACCAGCTCTCATTGACTCGCTTCACCCAAGCCTCGACAAAACGATCGATTTGGTCGGCACACTCTCGGTAGATCGCTTCCGTACCACCAAATGGATCTGCGACGTCCTGTCCGTCTCCGCCGAGTAAATGGACTTTGTTTTCGGCCTCTGGAAATTGACTGAGCAGCGCTGCTCGGTGGGAGCTAGTCATTGCGAGAATCAAATCGGCATTCCGAACTGCTTGTTCGGTGACGGTTCGGCTTTGGTGGTCTCGCAGCGACAAGCCGCACTTTTCCATCACGACTTGCGCCTCAGTAGAAGCGGGTCCACCGGGAAAGGCACTCACGCCGGCTGAAGAAACATGAATCTTGGAGGGATCCTCAAAAGCGTCCGGAAACCGCTCGCTTAACTGCTTGCGCATCAGCACTTCCGCCATCGGACTGCGGCAGGTATTCCCGGTGCATACGATGAGCATCACGAACTGAAACAGGCGATGTCGAATCTCAGCGTCAATGACACCCGCATCCAGCAAATGGCAGTCACTACCATCAACGCGAATCCGAGTTGCGAAACCGCCAAAATGCGTCGCACCATCATCGACTACCACAGCGCTGGATTCTCCGACGGAGTCATCCGCAGCGGCCGCCGAAGCAATACTATTGCCTTCCGAATCAATGCAAGGAAATGCGAGCAAGGGCCCTGGCGTGAGACGCATTGCGTCGATGACGATAGGGTGAGGCACAACGCGCTGGGCCAAAAACCCATCGTTGACAAGAAGACTCTGAGATTCCTGGGGCAATTGGTTGACGACACTAATATCGCTGGCGACATGTTCAGCTTGCTCTGCCGTGATCGCGACCGGCAACTCAAGCACCAATGGCCCAGGCCAGCCGCGATAGACGGCGCGGCGAGCGATCCGAGACATCCCCGGGGAAAAATCGAACGACTCTTCCGCCGAACGAGTCAGTAGCGACGGGCTGGCCACTTTTCCGGACAATCTTAGCGCGTTGGCTTGGCGTACGGCATCGTCATTGAGAGCGCTGCAAACGACATGATAGGCCGTTTCTGTTGGTAAAACGACCAGTTTGCCCTCTACGATCGCCTGCACGACAATATGCACGATATCCCTTTGGACTTCGCTGCTCTTCCAATCAAATACCTTCGCCATAGTCAAAAACACCTTCTAAGCTGGCAGCATTCCAGTCTCGCTCGGTCGAAGCAGATCACCGAATGCACCGAAGTGAGTACTATAATGCCAAGCACGCGGCGAAAACACTGGGGCCGACACCCTCAGCGTCTCAAGTCGCATAAGGAAAAGCACTTAGGCTCACGCCTTCTAAGCCACCACGAACATTCGCAATCCAGTTTCCGCTACGCCCGATTCGAACCGTCCGGCTCGAAAGTGCAGAGTGCCGAAAAATGCTGGCGGAGTTTGCATTCCGAAGAGAATTCGGTCAGCGTATTGCATCCGTTCCCAAGCGGGACATTACGACGAATTGCGCCATCCCTGCGCACTCGGTCGCCACTGCTGCCACTTACCGTTAGAACAGATTTGGAAATGCCTAGTTCGACCAGCCGAAGAACGTTCCTGAAACAAAGCTCAGCCTTTGCCGCTTCAGCAGCCGTTGCAGGCAGCGGCCTTTTGACAGGGTGTCGCGGAGAGCAGTCGGCCGAGAAACAGCCTAATTTGATGTGGGGCAGATTCGGTCGATCAGAAGGCCGCTTCAATAAACCCAGGGCGATGGTCATTGCACCGAATGACGAACTCTACATCGTTGACAAAAAAGCATGGATCCAGGTCTTCGACCCAAACGACTCTGGAGTCGAACGACATCGTGGGAAGAAGATTTCCGAGGGTAAATTCGTCCGAGGCTGGCAGACTCCGGCTTACCAGCAGGGAAAACCCACTGGACTAGGTTGGAGCAATGACGGCCATTTGATGGTCGCGGACACGCACTATTATCGCGTCCTCTTCTACACCCCAGAGGGTGAGATGGTGGAAGACCGAACGATTGGTGGTGAGTTTGGTGACGACCCTGCCCAGTTTCATTTCGTTACGGATGTCGTCCAAGACCAACGGAACCACTTCTTCGTAGGCCAATACGGGCAAATCGATCAGATTCAAGAATTCGGTCCGGAAGGGGAATTCATCCGCCGCTGGGGTTCTCAAGGTCGTGGCACAGAAGAATTTTCGAGGCCACAAGCACTTCACATAGACGACGAAGGACTCCTTTGGATTGCCGACGCATGCAATCATCGAATCCAAGTCTATGAAGTCGACGGTGCAACTCCGAAGCTTGTCCAGTGCTGGGGAGAAGCCGGATCATTGCCTGGACAGCTGAAGTATCCGTACGGCATGGATTTCGACCACGACGGGTCGTTACTCGTCGCCGAATTCGGCAATCACCGAGTGCAACGATTCAACCGAGATGGACAATCACTCGAAGTGTTTGGCTCTGCCGGTCGAGAACCGGGCCAATTCATCGACCCGTGGGCCCTGATTATTGACTCGAAACGTAATCTGCATGTGCTCGATACAGGCAACAACCGTATCCAGCGTTTCCAATTGAGCTAGCTCGGCTCGCGTCGTCTTTACGCCCCCTATCCACCCTCGGCGATCCGCTTGCGGGCATAAAGTTAGGGCTGGCTTCTTTGCAGCCAGCCTCGTCCGCGGGACCGGAGACACTGGGGAGCTCCGCTAAATCCGCAGTGACAAGCTCCAGCATTCTTATTAGCTTGTTGACTCCTATTAGCTTATTCATTGGTACGGCCCGGAGACTGGGGCCCAATAGACTACTGCCGCGTCCGGGACTCAGCGAAACAAGATGAAGCTTCTACTCGCCATCATTCAGCCAACGAGACTTCAAGCTGTTCGTGAGGCACTCTATCAGATCGGTGTCGAGCGAATGACGGTTCTCGACGCACAGGGTTATGGTAGACAACGTGGACAGACAGCGACATACCGTGGAATCGAGTACAAGATCAACATGCTTCGGAAGCTGTCCCTAGAGATCTGGGTCAATGATGACTTCGTTGAGAAGACGATCGACACGATTCTTCGTGTTGCCCGCACGGGCTCGGATGGATCAATCGGCGATGGCAAGGTGTTCGTGCTTCCAACCGAAGACGCATTCGACTTCGAAGGCACGCAAGGACCGGCGGCCGTTTAGGCGTTTCGTTCACTCGTTCCCATTGTCAGCAAACAAAGCAAAGTAGCTCCGTGCTATTTCGATTCTGCGCCTACGGTTTCCTAAAAAACCAACGCTATTTTGAGCCCTTCATGATGCTGGCTCTCATGGCGAAGGATTTGAGCTTCTTTCAAATCGGAATTCTCTATTCGCTCCGCTGGCTGACACTCAACCTTCTTGAAATCGCCTCTGGAGCCATCGCGGACCAATGGGGTCGTCGGCGATGCATGATGCTCTCTTTCTCCGCCTACGTGGTCAGCTTTCTGACCTTCGGATTCGCTAGCGACATCGCGTCTCTTAGCATTGCCATGATGCTGTTCGGTATCGGCGACTCTTTCCGAACGGGGACCCACAAAGCCATGATTTTCCATTGGCTCAAGCGTCAGGGACGAGAAAAGGAAAGAACCAAGGTCTACGGGACGACACGTCGATGGAGCAAGTACGGTAGCGGGGTCAGCGCGATTCTGTCGGCCGGGTTCCTCCTCTACTTCCAAAGATTGGATGCGATCTTCTTCCTCGCCGCGATTCCTTGTTTCCTCAACTTGGTCAATTTCGTTTCCTACCCCAAGTACTTAGAGCACCAGTCTGAGGACGAGCCGCACGACCGACAGGAAGGGTTCACTTCCGGTGAGAGCAAGTTAAAAGTCTTGCTCGCGCCATGGCAAGCACTCCGCGCAACACTAGGTCAAATACGAAAGAGTCGCCCGATTCGTGACTTACTGATCGAGTCGATGGCTTGGGAGGGCGTCTTCCATGCGGTTAAGGACTACTTGCAGCCGATCCTCGTGGTATTCTGCGCACGCTGGTTTACTCGTGCCGCCATGGTCGCATCAACTTCGAGTGCATCAACTGACGCGACGACCGACACCGCAACGATACTGGTCGTCGCAACCGCCTATGCCGCGTTGAATTTCGTGAGCGGGTGGGCGAGTGGCAAAGCACATTCATTTTCATCATGGTCCGGCTCCACTTGGAATGCACAGGGCAAACTCTGGGTGCTAACCATCACGGCGTACTCTGCGGCGCTGCTCGGTTGCCTGTGGGACGACAAACTGGGCATTGCCGTTGCAATCGTGGCTTCGAGCCTGATAGCCATTCTGATCCTTCAAAACTTATGGCGTCCCATCCTGATCTCGGGATTGGACGAGCATGGCAATTCACGATTTGGCGCAACCCTCTTGTCGATTGAGAGCCAGAGCCAACGAGCCACGACCATGGTGCTGGCGCCTTTGCTAGGAATCGCCGTCGATTGGACATCGGGTGGTCTGAGTAGTGGCTTTCAAACACACTCGATTCGACCAATGTGGCCTATTGCACTCCTAGGCCTGATTGTCAGTATCGCCATACTAGGATGGAGACGAGCCACGCAGAGGCGTGCTCGAAAGACTTAGCCGGAACTTGATTTGAACTTGGATCACCCCATGATCTTGCTACTCACAAAGGACTTGTTCTTCGTGCCGGTTTTGCGGACTGCTGCCGAGCTGGCCGGCTCCGAGCTAACCGTCGTCAAGCAAATGCCCGACAACATCTCCGCCGTACCCGAACTAACTGCAGTACGTGCCGCAGTCGTGGATCTGTCGAGTATCTCCCTTGCGGACTTGGATGAGATTTACTCGCAATTGCAACAGCTGCCAGAGTGTTCTGTAAAGTCCGCCTTTGGATCCCATGTCCACGCCATTCGTCTGGAAAAAGCTGCGGATTCGGGGTTTACTCCAGTGATGACCAAGGGCCAGCTCTCCGCTCAGGCCAACGCAATCGTGGCGTCATGGCTCCAGCCTGCAGACAAGTAGTGGGGCCAACTCTTGCCAACTCTTTAGTGAGACGCAATTCTGCAGCACGCCCGCATTGTGGATCCAATCACGAACTTTCTTCACAAACTACCCTGACCGCAGATTTCCGTGAGAACAGATCTAATATCGCGCTCGCGCATCCGTTGGGCTCGCGCAGATGTAGGCGATTCGCTATCATCTGTTGCTGGAACGACACCCTCGTTCTTTGTTTCGTGGCCAAAGGCGAAGTTGGCCGCTGGGCGGCTGAAGAAACGCAATTTGCGATTCTCCCGGCTGCTGTTCCCAACCCCACTGAGTTCCTTCCGACAAGATACGCATGCGTTTTTTAGCAGAGCTCGAAGGCAGACGGAAAGCTGAGCTGTTTGTTGCTCACTTGTTGACCGAAGACATCGACACTCATATTGAACTTGCCCGCGAGGGAAGCGACATTTGGGAAGTGTGGGTTCGTGAAGAAGACAAGCTGAATGCTGCACAAGACGAACTCATTGAGTTCACTGCAAACTCCGATGATTCGAAGTACGAAGCAGCGATGCTGGCGGCTCGCAAGATTTTGCAGGAGCGAGAGCAGCGTCGTGCCGACGCAGTCAAAAACCTGCAGAAGACCGATCGTCCGGCGGCAAACGCGATGATGGGTGGTGGCCGTATGCCGCCGCTAACACTGACTCTCTTCATCATTTGTATCGTGCTTGGCTTTTTGACCGAATTCGGACGCCCCTCCGGGCGGCTCGGAGTCCAGATTATGGATCGGTTGAGTTTCGTGTCCGCGGCTGACTACGATCGCAATGATCCAGATCGAGATCCAGCGGCGAGCATTAAGAAAGGTGAGATCTGGCGTGTGCTAACGCCCTCGGTTCTTCATGGCGACATCATTCACCTGGCGATGAACATGTTTATGTTCGTTTCTTTTGGACGGCTGGTCGAACGATGGATTGGCACGCCTCGCTTCGCATTACTTGTCCTTGCCTTGGTGATCATTCCGAATCTGTTCCAAGGCCTTTCGCCGGAATTCATGCGTGGCAGTCCACTCTTCGTCGGTATCTCGGGGGTCCTTTACGGGCTCTTTGGGTTCGTCTGGATTCGAACGACGCTCAACCCAGGGCATGGCATCCGTATTCCGTTCCCGATGGTCGCCATGCTCGTCGGCATCATCGTGATCGGGTTGACCGGTTTAATTCCAGGTTGGCGGCTCGCGGACTTGTGCCACCTCGGTGGATTGCTGGTCGGCACAGCGGCCGGCTTTGCCGCAGAACGCGTTTTTCGTTGATTCACACGAATGACGGCTCCGCAATGAGTGCCCGCCACAAACCGACCAAAATACACTTCGGTTTTCTCAAATGCGTCCAAATCCCGACAACGAAGAATCGCAGACACCTCAGGGGATGGTCATTACCATCGATGGTCCGGCGGGAGCGGGGAAGAGCACTGTCGCTCGCCGGCTTGCACAGCGACTCGGCTTCGAATTTCTTGATACCGGTGCAATGTATCGCTGTGTCACGCTCGCGGTACTCAGAAATGGAATCTCCGTAACGAACGCACCAAGAATTGAGGCGCTTGCTTCGCAATTGGACATACAACTCAACGGAGACGTTGTGCAGCTCAATGGCGACGACGTATCTTCTGAAATAAGGATGCCCGAAGTTGCCTCTGCAATCGGCCTAATTGCGGACAACGTAGAAGTACGAAAGACGTTAACTTCACTTCAGCGAAAATGGGCATCGGGCCGCATGGTAGTCACGGAAGGCCGCGACCAGGGAAGCGAGGCGTTTCCAGACTCTCCATGCAAAGTCTTCCTCAACGCCTCCGCGGAAGTCAGGGCCGAACGACGTCAAGTTGAGCTTGCCGAGCGCGGAATCGAGATGACTTACGACCAGGTCTTGGCCCAGCAGCAAAAACGTGACCAAGACGATTACTCACGCCCCGTGGGGGCGCTTCGTAAAGCGGACGATGCCCTGGAAGTTTGTACGGACGGTCTCTCATTAGACCAAGTCGTCGATCGATTATTTGAAGTCGTCCAAGCGAAGCTGGGATTGCAGTCTTCCGGCGAACGTGGTGGCAACATCTCGTCCGAGGGCTCCCAATGAGTGAAGCGCCAAAAAACGACTCCGATCCACAGACAAAGTCCAAAAACTCAGGGCGGAAGAAGCCCACCAAAGGACCAGTCAAACGCAGCTTGACCAAGCGAGCCTTTTATTTGGCCGTGCGTTTGTCGGCACAACTACTGGGCGTCACGCTGTTCAACCTTCGCTGCTACGGTCGCGAAAATATTCCAGGCGACGGCAGCGGCCTCATTCTGAGTACCCACCAAAGTCACTTTGATCCCGTTCTCATTGGGGTCACCTTCAACGAACGGTTGAACTATCTTGCCCGCCGCACTTTGTTCAAAAACAGGATCTTTGGTGCGGTCATCAGCCTACTCGACGCCATTGAGCTTGACCGTGATCGCAGCGGCATCGCTGGAATCAAAGAAACGATGAAACGGGTCCGGCGTGGCGAAAAGGTGCTGATGTTCCCAGAAGGCACGCGAACCGCGGACGGCCAGATCGCAGAGCTGAAGCCTGGTTTTGTTTCCATCGTTCGCCGGTGTAAATCACCACTGGTACCCATCGCTATAGTCGGAGCCTACGATGCGCTTCCGCGAGGCGCGAAGATACCATTACGGCAACCACTCCGAGTCTTCGTGGGCGCCACCATCGAGCCAGACGAATTCAAATCGCTAGAAGATGCTGAGCTATTGGAGTTGGTAGCCAGTCGCCTGCACGCTTGCGATGCAGCGGCCAGGCAGAACCTGATGTTGGCTTAGGCCGCCTTAGTACGGAGCACCTCCCATTGTCGGAGACATGCGCCCACCACGAAGCCGGACATGCTGTTGCCGCCCATTGCGCCGGCGCGAGGGTTCAACTGCTGACCATCGATCCCGAATGGGATGATGATTACCTACGGCATGATGGGCTGATCGAAGTTCAATGGCCCGCCGGGGTCAGCAAAAAAAGACTTAGAGATTCGAGTATCGCCGTTGCACTGGCAGGCCCCGTCGCAGAAATGATCCATACCCAGGAACCTTATCATCCGGCACTGGTACAAGCCTGGTCGGTCGATTGGCAAGTCGCTTGGGAGTTGTCGTCCGAAGAATACCCGGACGAGGTCAGACGTCTGCGATTCCTCGAAAAGGAGACTCGGCGACTTCATGAATGGATGAGTCAGGATCACATCTGGCAAGCTGTTGCTTGTCTAGTCGACGAGCTATTGACGCATGAGCACATGGAAGCCGAGGAAACGCACAGCATTCTCAAGAATTGGCTCTAAGCCCGGGATTCAAATTCGCGCGAAGACTCTTCATTCAAGTGTTGAAATACCTGTAGTCTCAGGGCGTCTCGCGGCCAAAAAAACAAGGTCCAGGACTTTACTTAGTATGATTCCGGCGGTCGATTGATAGTGTTAGACTGACCGTTGAAGAAAATCATTGAATGGCCGAACCAATTCAAGTTGGTGCTTTGCCATTTTCATTGAGAAATTTTCCTGTCACAGGTCTAGCTGGTCCAGTTTGAATTGATACTCCAGTTCCTTCAAAGACTTACCATGCCACAGCATTATCCAGTCCATCTACTCGCTCAAGGCGATCCGGACCTTGGGACGATTTTGATGATCGTTGCCGCCTTGGCCATCATCGTTGTCATCATTGGATTGTTCGCCGTCCTCGCCAACTTTTTCTGGCTCTGGGCCCAGGCATTCACAACCGGTGCGAGAATCGGTTTCCTAGACTTGATCGGAATGTGGTTTCGACGAGTCGACGCACGATCGATCGTACGTGCAAAGATCATGGCGGTCCAAGCAGGACTGCCGGATAAAGAGATTCGCGGAAGTGACCTTGAAGCGCACTACCTAGCAGGCGGCAATGTACCGCAACTTATTCGAGCTCTAGTCGCCGCCCGAAAATCGAAAATGATTACGCTAGGCTTTAGCGAAGCGGCGGCAATCGACCTTGCTGGCCGTGATGTTCTTGAAGCCGTTCAAACCAGTGTCTATCCCAAGGTCATTGATTGTCCGCCAAAGGGGGCAGCACGGTCCTCGCTGGACGCCGTCGCACGTGACGGGATTCAGATGAAGGTGAAAGCGCGGGTCACAGTTCGTGCGAATATCGAGCAGTTAATCGGCGGTGCCACCGAAGAAACCATTATCGCCCGTGTCGGTGAGGGGATCGTCAGTGCGATCGGTTCAGCAGAGGATCACAAGGTCGTTCTGGAAAACCCAGATATGATCTCGAAGGCGGTATTGGCAAAGCGACTCGATGCACAGACTGCCTTTCAAATCGTCTCGATCGACATTGCGGATATTGATGTCGGCGAGAACATCGGCGCCCGCCTGCAGGCCGATCGAGCTGAAGCAGACATGCGAGTCGCGAGAGCTAGAGCCGAAGGGCGACGTGCAGCCGCTGTTGCCGTCGAACAGGAGATGCAAGCCAAGATCGAAGAGAGTCGCGCCAAGTTGGTTGAGGCAGAAGCAGCTGTCCCCAAGGCGATGGCCGACGCCTTTGCCACCGGTTCGCTTAATGTCATGAACTACTATCGACTCAAGAATGTGGATGCCGATACCAAGATGCGCACGAGTATTGCGGATGTTGGGCAGCGAGATTCCGCAACCGAGTCGGCGGGCTAAGACGTATGGCTGGAGTTAATACGCAAACAGTTTCATCGGCTTAACGACTGAGATAAGACATGGCTGGCGATCTTGAAAAGTTTTTGCAGCAAGCTGCGGAACGGCTTGCTGAGAAGGTCAACGAGGCGGCCGGCGGACCGAGACCAGCTCCTCAGAAACAGCAGCCCCCGAGGCAGCCAACTCCTCCGCGACAGCCTCCTAGGAATGTACGCCGTGCCGAGCGTGCTCCAGTTGAACCCGACATAATCGAGCCCGAAATTGTCGATGCCGATCTGGTAGACCAAGCACTGAGCGGTAGCGATCCTCTCAGCACAATCGACACCCGCCACTTGGATCCTGCAGTAAGCCATCGCCCGCAATTGGGGGGGCGTATCAACCAAGCCGACGAGCGCATGTCGGCCCACGTAAAGCACGTGACGGATCACGACGTAGTTGGACTTCGAACCGCGTCAACAGCTGTGGATTCGAATCTCGAATCGGACAAGAGAACCGGCATCGAGCGGAAGAGTGTTGCCCAGAATCCATTGATTGAAATGCTTCGCAATCCCGATTCTCTTCGGGCCGCCTTCATCGCCGGTGAAATCTTCCGGCGCCCAGAATAAACAGACTGCAGGCCGCCTTTCTCTTTTGCCTTCAATTTTGGGACTCCCCATTTGAAGCGTCGACCCTGAGTGCGTGGCATTTCGATACGCGCGACTCAAGACCGAGGTCTATTTTTTCCAACATTCCTGGAACTAATCCGACGCCTGGAGCGTTTCATCTTTTAGGGCCATGCTCGGTAAACGCAAATAGCACCGGCCCTTCCAATCGCGTTTCGCGTAGCTGATGACGCGAAGATTCCAGTTTGCTTTTCTTTGAAACCGCGTTCTCGGTCTTGGAGTCGAATCATGAGGACAGTCTCCGCCAGTCGTCCGCTCCTACTAACATTAATGGTGGCATCATGCCTCACTGTGTGTCTCGCGGTCATGGCGAACTCGCCGTTGCAAGACCCTGAACAGCAGTTCGATGCAGCGCAGAAGGCGTTCGAAAACCGCAATTTCAACGATGCCATCCCGCTCTATCGGTCCGTCATCGAGAACGCAGCATCCGATACGGATTGGGTGACAGAATCAATCTTCATGTCGCAACGCTGTTTCCGGCAGATCGGCACCGAATCGGAATTAGATCAGCTGCTAAACAACGCGGTAGAGACTCATGCGGAATCACCAGAAGTTTACGCTGCCGCGGCCAAGGCACTCCTTGGTGCTTCACAATATGGCATGATCGTCGACGGTGAATTTCTGCGTGGCAACAACTCGCGACGCCGAGTTGCTGGCACGTTCGTCAATTGTGCCGAGCAGGATCGCGGACAAGCCTTGCGTTGGATCGCTAGCGCTCTATCACTTGTGTCTGATCAACGAGAATCAAAGAAGTTCGAGTTCCAGCTGCAATTCGCCAATACGCTGTTGCATAACCGCAGTGGAATGCTTGCGTGGCGGCTCCAAAATTTGACCAATTTTGAATCGGAGTTGAATTATACGGATCAGGATCAGCAAGCGAATTTTTCACAGGTCGCTGCTCCGGTCGACTCGAATGGAAATCCTCTTTTATACGATCTACCGACAACACTGGAGGCTGCTACTTCGGATGGCGAACGTTTGCGATGGGCATTGAACACGGAAGGCATGCCTGAGTCTCTATCTGGCGACGCCATTCTGCGTTGGGCGAGATTTCTGGAAGGACAGTTTTCCGTACGCACACTGAGCCAATACTCTTGGATGAGATACTCCCAGCAATCAGACGAAAAGACGGCAAACTCAATCCTCCGTTTACACACTCTCTCCGATTCCGAAACTTCCGCGAAGCTCGCCAATGGCGTGAAGCGTTTTCTTTTACCGGATGAACACCATTTCATCCATCATTACAAGCAGCTCTTGGAGTCCTCTGGAAAAAACAAATTACCCGCAGCGACTGCTTTGGTTGACATTTATCTCAACCGTCGACAGTTCGAAAAAGCCGCAGCGTTGATTCTTGAACACCCTGAACTGGAGACGCTGCAGAGCCGACTCCCTGCGATCATGAATCCTCGAATCACCTTTGACGCCTTGAAGCCACAAACTGCGGGCAAGGCAGTTGAGTTGAGCTTCGTGTTTCGGAATGCGGATCGCCTTCAGTTTGAGGCGCAAAGAGTGGATCTTGAACGCCTAATCCGTGATGTGCAAAACCACTTTACTCAACTTACATCCTCAAGCCGCTTCTTCAATAACAAGCCTAATGCCCGCGTCCCCAACTTGGTCAATCCACAGAGCCTCTTCCGTGAGGAGAAGATTCTCGACTATGTAACTGGGCAAAAACAAACTTGGACCGAATCGGTTCAGCCTCTCGAAAAACACTGGGACAAGCGACTTCAGACCCAAACGCCAATATCCGAAGCAGGACTCTATGTCGTCCACGTGGACGCTAGCTCGTCCGCAAGCCAAGCCAGCCATTCAGCAAGAATCCTCGTTTGGGTAACGGAACACACCATCCTGCAGAAGCCCCTGGCTGAACAACAGCTTTTCGCGGCGGTACATACAGCAGACGGTACTCCAGTGACCGGCGGCATGCTTGAGTTCTTCGGTTGGAGATGGGATGGCAAACGCCAACGGACAATCACCAAAAGAATGGCGATCAACCTCGATCAGATTGGCGAGGCGACTAAGTCTCTAGAGCGCGGATTCCAGTGGCTCACGATTCTCCGCGTTCCCAACTCTCCCCCAACGCTCCTCAATTTTCGCAATTTTTACTCGCCCGGTCGGCAACAAGCCCGTTACCAGCGCGGAAAGGCCTACGGTGTTTGTAGTCAACCGATCTACCGACCTGGCAACACAGCCAAAATCAAGTTCTGGTGCGCCTACACGACCTACGGCGACATCGAACCACCGAGGATTGCAGAGACTCGACTCGAGGCTCGCGTCTTGGGGCCGCAGGGGACGGAGATTCGGAAGCAAATCGTCACCACTGATGAATTCGGTTCTTTTGAGCTAGAGCTCGACCTCGCCAAGTCTTCTAAACTGGGCTACTACCGTTGCGAGGTTCGGTTGCCTCCGGGCTCCAACAAAAAGCCCAACAATTCTCGAAACGCCTCTCCTTTTGGGTCACCTGCAACGCAATCGTGGCCAACAAGATTGGAGTGTTCGACCGGCTTCTTGGTCGAAGAATTCCGAAAGCCAGAATTTGAAGTCGAAATCCAGTCTCCAGAAGCTCCTGTTGCACTGGGGCAGGTCATTGCCGCAGAAGTCGTTGCCAAATATTACATAGGCACACCGGTTTCTGGGGGCACGGCGAAAATTCGCGTTACCCGTTCAGAGTACAGTGACAGTTTCTATCCCGCCCAACCATACGACTGGTGCTACGGTCCGGGATACTGGTGGTATTCAGAACCGTGCGTCTGGCATCCGAACTGGGATTTGTGGCGCGGATGCTTAACTCCCCAGTTCGGCTGGTATTTCCCACGCAGCTTTGCACCGCCCGAGTTGGTGTCCGAGATGGAAGTCACCCTCGATTCCGAAGGAAAGGCAAAAATCTCGATAGATACGCAGCTTGCCAAGGATCTTTTCGGCGAGAAGTCCCAATCGTATAACATCACCGCAACGGTAACCGATCTTTCCCGGCGCAGTATCGCTGCTCAAGGAAACGTGGTCGCCGCAGCAAAGCCCTTCAAGGTCTATACGTGGACAGATCGAGGATTCTACAAATCGGGAGACGAAATCACCGCATCGTTTCAAGCTCGCACTCTTGATAGTAAGCCAGTAGCAGGCACCGGGACTGCCGAGCTATTGCGCATCAATCTTGATGCGAACAATGAAGTCCGTGAGGTACGAATCGCCTCGTACGAGCTTGAAACTGCAAAAGACGGTAGCGGAGAGGCGAAATTCCGCGCAAATCAGCCCGGGCAGTATCGTGTTCGTCTCAAGGTTCAAAACAAAGAGGGCCAAAGCGCTGAGGGCGGATACGTCTTTTATGTACGGGGCGAAGCGAACCAAGAAATCGACGTGCGATTTGCAGATCTCGAACTAACTCCCGAGCTGAAGCATTACTCCCCGGGAGAGACTCTTAAGCTGCAGATTTCAAGTGACCAGAAAGAAGGCCACGTTCTGCTCTTTGTACGCCCTGAATCAGGTGTCTATTCAGAACCCCAACATATTCGGCTTGAAGATCACACCGCGGTAGCAGAGATCCTTGTAACGGAGAAAGATGCTCCTAACTTCTTTGTTGAAGCTGTGACTGTTTTCGATGGGGAACTTCATAGTAAAACCTGTCAGATCGTCGTTCCGCCCGCCGAAAAGGTGATTCAAACGACCGTTCGGGCTGACAAAGAGGTTTATGAACCAGGTGAACAGGCCTCCTTCACGGTCGAAACGAAGAACATGGAAGGGAAGCCCGTGGCGGCCAGTATTCTTCTAGCCTGCTATGACCGTTCCTTGGAAGCCATCGCGTCGCAGACTCTGCCGACCGACATCCGTGCCTTCTTTTGGAAATGGCAACGAAGCCACTTTCCGCAAACGGCGCATAGTTTGGCCGTAGGTTCCTATCCCATTCAACTCGATCACGTGCCACGTTGGTCAACACTAGGCATCTTCGGTAGCTCCGTCGCTGATACGATAATCGTTAACGGCGCGATGGCTCGCGGGGGTCCCTTCGGCGTTGGAGGGGGTGGTGGGATGTATGGCGGCGCCGCTCCTGAAGCCATGGCATTAGCCGACGGCGCCATGGAATCGGACGCTTTTGGAGCTCCCGCAAAATCCATGAGTCGCTCTTCCCGGCTGGGGGTGCAGCAGAATGCAGTTCCACCTCCATCGGTGCGCAACAATTTCGCGGACTCAGTGGTATGGTTCACTGCCACGACGGACGACCAAAACGGCATAGCCCGCACTTCGGTTGATCTCCCGGATAACCTCACCGGCTGGCGAGTCGGTTCATGGGGAGTCGGGAGAAAGGCGTCCGTTGGCAGCGCTCAGTCAGAGATCACGACGAAAAAGTCGTTTTTCGTGCGACTTCAGACGCCGCGTTTTTTGGTTGCGGGAGACCAAGCGGTATTGAGTGCTATTGTCCACAACGATGCGAACACCCCTCTGGATGCACGACTCAACTTTGCAATTGATGGCGAAACGCAACTCGAGCTCATCAATAAAGGATCGTCGTCATTGGCATTGAATCCCAAAGAACAACGCCGAGTTGATTTCCGCTGCACGGCTTTGGCTCCAGGAACGGTTTCCCTGCGAGTCGAGGTGAGGGGCCAAACGGCCAATGGTAACGTCCAATACTCAGACGCCTTGAAGCAGAAGCTGACGATCGTCCCCTTCGGATCTCCAACTCAAGAAGCCTGGGCTGGCACCTTACTCGCGAAAGACGCGCTAGGCTCGGTCAAACTGAAGATTCCTGCTGAGCGAATCGTAGAGAAATCGGAGCTCATCATTCGCATGACGCCGTCGCTTGCATTTGCCATGGTCGAGTCGCTGCCTTACCTGGCCGAATACCCATACGGCTGCACGGAACAAACGCTGAACCGGTTTCTCCCCGCGGTCCAAACGAAGTCCGCGTTGGAACGAATAGGCATTTCCCTGAAAGATATTGAGCGTCGGAGGGTGGCACTGAATCCACAAGAATTGCGAGGCGACAAAACCTGGGTCGCTCCCAATTCGTTACTGCTCAAATCGCCGCTGGCTAGCGAAGACAAGTTGCAGGAATTGGTCGACGTTGGTGTACAAAAACTGACCGACTTCCAGAATCCAGACGGTGGATGGGGATGGTTCCCTGGATCTTCGTCTCGATCCTCTGCGCATATCACTGCGTTAGTGTTGCGTGGTTTGACGCAAGCCAAGCAACAAGGTGTTGCGATTGTTCCCAGCGTTATGACTCGAGGCCAGCAGTGGCTGACTTTGTACCAAGACAAGCAACTTGCGGCTCTCAAGAACTGGGACACAGAGCAAAAGCCCCGCAAACAATTCGCCGACAACACCGATGCTTTCGTATTTCAAGTACTAGCGACGCTAGGCACCAACAACCCCGCAATGCTAGAACTCCTTTATCGCGATCGCGGCCAGCTTAGTTGCTATGGAATGAGCCTCGTCGCATTGGCTTGTAAAGCAGTTGGAGATCAAGACAAGCTTGCCATGCTTCGCCGAAACATCGAACAGTTTCTGGTCGTTGACGACGAAAACCAGACGGCATTCCTTTCCTGCCGTGGCCCCAATTGGTACTGGTACGGTAGCGAGATTGAATCGAATGCGACATTTCTAGAGCTGGTCGTCGCCCAAAACGCAAATGATCCGCTTGCACCCAAGCTGATCAAATACCTCCTCAACAATCGGCCTCATGCAACCTACTGGAATAGCACTCGTGACACTGCGGTCGTCATCAGTGCTTTCACGAATTACCTAGAACAGTCTGAAGAGGCTCAGCAAAAATCCATTGTCGACATATTTTTGGATGACAAACGAATCGGCCGCCTCACCTTTTCTCCAGACAGTCTACTGACTGGCGAAAACACGGTTCGACTGTCTGGCAGCGCTGTCCCAACGGACGCTTCTGAGCTGACTTTTAAACGAGTGAGCGGAAGCGGGAACCTATACTGGAACGTGTATTCGTCGAACTACTCACTCGCAGATCAAATCGAGCCAACGGGATTAGAGGTACGAGTCGAAAGGAAGTTCTGGCTGCTCAAAGAGAAGACAGCCAACTTGGATCTTGCCGACAAACGGGGCCAGATCGCATCGAAAGACAAGTTTGCTTTCGAACGCATCGCCATCGACGATTTGACAAATGTCCACAGTGGCGAACAAGTTGAAGTTGAGTTGATCCTGAAAAGCAAGAATGACTACGAATATCTTTTGGTCGAAGACAAGAAGCCTGCCGGTTTCGAAACAGTTTCGCAGAACAGCGGTTACTTCTATTCGGGCGGCCTCTTTGTCTACCGTGAACTTCGTGAAAAGCATGTTGGACTTTGCATCGAGCGTTTGAACCGCGGCGAGTATTCGATGAAGTATCGCTTGCGCGCCGAATCTCCTGGCACATTCAACGCTTTGCCGGCCACGATTGAAGGCATGTACGCACCCGAATTGTTCGGCAACTCTGCGAACCAGAAGCTCAATATCATTGACTCTGTGGACGCCCAATAAACGCACCAACCGCCGATGCCAAAAGCAACACAACTCTGCGTGCCGCCCCTGAATACCCACCCGAGATGGCTGCCAGGTCTGGCTTGGTTTCGACTGCGTTGTTTTTCTGGCCGAACAGGAAGAGGCGCTCCTCCCCGTAATTGCCAGCCGCTTTGGCTCAGATTAGATTCAGATACTCCTCTGAAGCTAACTCCAAAGTGGATCCTTCCTACATGCTTACGCAACTTTGTTTCCCACCTCGCTTCGTTTCCATTGTCGAGAGCCAAACAATACGGCTAACGATTCTTAACGTAGCTCTAACACTTTGTCTTCTTTCTGCGGGTGCTCTGAGCGGCCAGGAATCGGTTCAACCGAGCCTGCCGGATGCGGCAGTCGAAAATTTCGAGTGGCGCAGTATTGGCCCAGCGAATATGGGCGGTCGAATTACGTCCATCGCGGTGTATGAGAAAGACAGCAACATCTGGTGGGCCGCTTCTGCATCCGGTGGACTCTTGAAGACAGTCAACAACGGCGTTTCCTTTGAACATCAGTTCGACGACCAAGCCACCGTTTCCATCGGTGACGTCCAAGTCGCGCAATCGGACCCCAAAATTGTTTGGGTAGGGACGGGGGAATCGAACCCACGCAACAGTTCGTCTTGGGGAGACGGCGTCTACAAGTCGGTAGACGGCGGCGAGACATGGAAGAACATGGGTTTGAAGAAGATCTTCCAGACAGGCCGAATTGCGATTCACCCGACGGATCCAAACATCGTCTATGTAGGGGCCCTCGGAAGGCTGTGGGGACCAAATGAAGATCGTGGTCTGTACAAAACCACAGACGGGGGCGAGAGCTGGGAAAAGATTCTGTACGTCGACGATAAGACTGGGGTTATCGACGTCCAGATGAATATGGAGAATCCCGACACCCTCCTTGTTGCAACCTACGAACGCAAACGCGACGGTTTCGACGGCAATGATCCTGAGGTCAAATTTGGTGCCGGTGCAGGCATCTATCGAACAACTGACGGCGGCAAGAATTTTACTAGAGTGACGGAGGGCTTACCCGCCGCGAATATGGGTCGCATCGGACTTTCGATTTACCGGAAGGATCCGCAACATGTCTACGCTGTCGTCGAATCGGAAAAGATCGGTCAGGCTCCAGAGGATTTTCCGTACGTCGGATTTACCGGCTCCTCAGCAGACGTTGGTGCTCGCATCAACTCGGTTTCGCCCAAAACCGCTGCCGCCAAAGCTGAACTCCAAGAAGGCGACATTGTCGTCGCTGTCGATGATTCTCGAGTTTTGAGTTACGAAGACCTGCAAAAAGCGATTCGATCCAAAAAGGCGGGAGATTCTGCGAAGTGGGAAATCGTCCGAGATGGCGAGGCAAAGCAAGTCGAACTGACCTACGAGAAGCGCGAAGCACCGTCCGAAGAACAGCGAGAACGAGAATCGCGAATGCGCCGAAATTCTCGTAGTCCCTTTAGCGCCAGCCTGGGAGGACAAGTCGCCAATCTTCAGGGCCAACAGGGTGAGAACGAACAGGACTACGGCGGTGTGTATCACTCGGACGACGGCGGCGTCACTTGGAAGCGGATCAATACGGTAAACCCACGGCCAATGTATTACAGCCAAATCCGAGTCGATCCTTCCGATCAGAACAACATTTATGTGCTCGGCACGTCTCTCTATCGTTCCAAAGATGGAGGAGAGGAATTCACCAGTGATGGAGCCGGGGGCGAGGTCCACGTTGATCACCACTCGCTTTGGGTCGATCCGAACGACGGCCGCCACATGATTCTGGGAAATGACGGCGGGATTTACGTCACCTACGATCGCATGGAATCATGGGATCATCACAATCACGTTGCGATTTGTCAGTTCTACCACGTGGGACTGTCAGCCGACGAGGACTATCACGTCTACGGCGGACTCCAAGACAACGGGAGCTGGGGCGGTCCAACCAGGGTCGCAGATAACGATGGCCCCATGAACTCAGACTGGTTTCGCGTGGGTAGTGGAGACGGATTCATATGCCTCGTCGATCCGACGGATCCCAATCAGATTTATTTCGAAAGCCAGAATGGCGCGATGGGACGCATTCATCTCAAAACCGGTGAGAGAGGGTTTATTCGCCCGCGTGCACCAAGAGGGACACGCTACCGTTTTAACTGGAAGACACCCTTCATCCTTTCGCCGCACAATCCGTCAATTCACTATAGCGCTGGCAACCACGTCTTTAAGTCGGTTAGCAAGGGAGATCGAGTTTCCGCGATTTCACCAGAGATAACCAACACGGACAAAGGTTCCGGAAGCGCAATTGCCGAGTCCCCTCGAATACCCGGTGTCGTCTACGCGGGTACAACAGACGGCGCACTGTGGATGACAAAAGATGACGGCAAGAGCTGGATCAATTTGTTCGACGAAGAATCCCTTAAGCAATTCAACGAATCGGAGGAAGAGCAGACTACTGCGAGCGTTTCTGTTGGTGCTTCCGGCCCTCGCGGTGGCCAACGTGGTCGACGAGGGCAGGGTGGCGGACGCCCGTCACCTGAGCGTTTGATCGAAATGATCATGTCGCAAGACAAGAACAAGGATGGCGTCGTCGACAAGAGTGAAATTTCCGGTCGCATGCGAGCTGCTTTTGGCCGATTTGACAAAAACGAAGATGGCGAGATCACCCGAGAAGAACTAACGGGCGATCAACCGACGAAGGAAACTTCTGCAGACGAAAAGCAGTCGGACGATCCCGCCGCAACTGCAGAGGGTTCCGATGATGAAGCCAGAGAAACTGGTCCCGATCAAGAAGAATCTGCGTCAGCCGAATCGTTTGCTGATGATGCCTCGAAGTCCAAAGACGACCCCGAAGCGGATGCAAAAACGGCAGTGGCAACACCAGGACCTTCGGACGACAACGATGAGATCAAGTCTGAAGGGTCTGCTCGGGAAGATGCCGTTTCAGGTGTCTACTCAGGCAAATTCGTAAGTGAAAACATGCCCGCTGATGAAGGCTTCACTCTAACCCTTCGTTTGCAACCTGAGAACAAGTTGAAAGGAAGCTTCGAAAGCAGTCGTTCATCTGGCGACATCGAGGGCACCTTTGATCCGGAAGCATCAACGATGAAATTCTATGCCAGCACCGGCCAGGCTGAACTCGAGTTCTCAGGAACCCTAGCTGATGGCCGCATCAATGGTTCCATTGACATTAACGGCGGAAGCTTCTCTATCGACTTCGAAGCGAAACGGACAGGCGACGCATCCGCGCAGGAAGACAGCGATTCCGAAACCAAGTCGGACGGGAGTGTGGCACTTGCCGAATTGGTCCCCGACCCGCGATGGGTCAGTAGCATCACGGCATCTCGTTTTGAAGATGGCCGCTGCTACATTTCGCTTGACGGACACCGCAGCAATGATGACGAGCCATACATCTTCGTTACGGAGAACTTTGGAAAGACATGGCGTTCGATTCGAGGCAACCTGCCAACCTCCGCGGGTTCGACACGTGTCCTGCGTGAGGATATCGAAAATGAAAACGTCCTGTACCTGGGATGTGAGTTTTCCATCTGGGTTTCGATCGATCGAGGTGAAAGCTGGACGAAGCTCAACTCCAACCTTCCAACCGTTGCTGTGCATGAGATCGCTCAACACCCAACCCGTGGGGAAATCGTAGCAGGAACTCATGGGCGCGCACTCTGGATCATGGACGCAACGGGGCTTCGCCAGCTATCAAAGGAAAGCCTGGATGCGGCTGCGACTTTATATGCCCCAAACACAGTGATTCGCTGGCGTTCGACGGTCCAACGTGGAAGCGCCGGGACTCGCGACTTTGTGGGCGAAAACCCATCAAGCTCCGCCGATATTTTCTACAGCCTTGGCCGTAATGCTCGCTCAGCGAAACTTACGATTTCGAACCTATTGGGCGAGGAGGTCTATGAGACCGAGGTTGAAACCGGCTCCGGCCTACACAAAGTCAACTGGGACTTGCGCCGACCTTCGTCACGCGGCGGCCGAGGCCGAAGCCCGACAGTCGCGACCGGTCAATACCTAGTCACCCTTCAAGTCGACGGGCAGCTCTACCGAGAGACGCTCGATGTTGAATCAGATCCATCGTTTGGATCTGCGGCGACTTCAGAGGAAGAGGTTGAATTCTGGGAAGCCATGCTCGGCTTGAATTCGGAAGAGGGCGCTGATTCTGATTCTGACGCTGATTCTGAGCAGGATCTGTAGAGAAATCATCTACCGACCGTTAGCCACGGTTGCCGCTTGCAATATTGCTTGCGGCAACCCGATCTTGGATGTTGAAAGATCGATTCTTAGGACTCCCAATTAGAACTCTCAAGCGCACGTTCTCTGTCTTTGGCTAGTTTTGCAAGGTAGCCCATTCCGCCACCGCAACTCGAGCGGTTGATGCCGTTCGCCCTTTTCCCGTACTTGCGTGCCTCACGGGTACCTCGTCTCGTTAGATTCGGCACATTCCCTAAAGGCCGAACGGCAATCGAATTTCAGTTGACGCAAGGTGTCGGTCTCAACAACTCCGAAGAGTGAGTTAGGCAGAAAAACCTAGCGTTCAACGATTAGGTTTGCACGTTCCGATAAACCCAAAGTAACGCGATGCGTTCAAGGGTTCATCGAAACCAGTGATAAATCTTGCCATTGCCCGCAACCACTTGGTGACAATTTAGTTCTTCCCCTTGGAGCTCTCCTGAATATGCCAACTACGACCAGCTTCGGTACGACACCGGCCTCGGTTCCTATTGTGGCGGCCCCAGAGACCTCCTCAGCACCAGCGGCCCGCAGAACGATTCCGGTGATGCACATCATCAACGGTGAACATTTTGCTGGTGCCGAGCGTGTCCAACAACACCTAGGAAAACACTTGGGGCGAGTCGGATTCGATCCAATTTTTGCATGTATGAAACCAGGTGTCTTTCCGGAGCTCTGTGACCTACGGTCAAATCAAATCTTCACTGCGCCGATGCAGAATCGGCTGGACTTCCGTGTCATCAATCAAATCTCCGACGAAATTAACGACCGTGGTGTGGAAATCCTGCATGCGCACACTCCCAGGACGGCGATGATCACGTCGATTCTGGCTCGACGCGAACGGCTACCTTGGGTTTACCACGTTCATAGTCCGGCTGCACGTGACAGTACGAGAAGCTTCTTCAACCGGGCAAACACGCTTGTCGAGAGGTTTGCAATCCGCTCATGCAGCCAACTGATTACCGTCAGTCGATCGCTTAGGCGAGAAATGCTGAGACTAGGGGTTCCAAGATCAAGACTTTCGGTCGTTCCTAATGGTGTCCCCGCGACAGAACCGATTGAACCAGCGACGCGACTCGATCAAGACGCTTGGAACATTGGCATGATCGCGCTAATGCGACCACGCAAGGGAGTCGAAGTCGCTTTGAATTCAATGCAAGTCTTGGATTCGAAACAGCAAGCAGGCAACATCAAGATGCAATTCATCGGGTCTTTTGAGACGAACGAATACGAGCAGGAAATCAGACTGCTTGAAGATCAACTCTGCGTCGGAAGCCGGGTTGAATGGAAGGGCTTTGTTCGTGACATTCCGAACGCGATCCGAAAGCTCGATGCACTCATCCTTCCGAGCCTCTTCGGAGAAGGCATGCCGATGGTCGTGCTCGAAGCCCTATCCGCAGGCGTTCCAGTCATCGCAACTAGCGTCGAAGGCACACCTGAAGTCATTCGTCATGGGCATGAGGGATTGATTGCCGAACCTGGAAACGCAGAGAGCTTGGCGAATTCAATTGACGAAATGACATCTTGCCGAAATCGCTGGGCAGTTTACTCTCAGAACGCGGTCGAACGACATCGCGAATCATTCAGCGATACCATCATGACGCAGCGTGTAGCGAACGTGTACGAAAAACTGCTACGCAACTCAGCCGAATAACTCGCGGGTAGATTTGAGCGACGAGAACGGCTAGAGTCTGCGACCCGGTCGCCGCTTCTGGCTTCATGTCGCTTCTGGCATCACGTCGCCTCGGGCTATTGCAGAGGGCGTGAACTTAAGAAAAAGCTCAAACACCCATTTGTGCGGTTTGTGACGTTCCCCGGCCGGCTCTTCTAGTAGCCAAAGCTCTCTAAGTCTTGTGATGGAGCTTCCTGGTAGCCATGGGGTTCCATCGAACAACCTGCGCGTCCTTGGCTCACCGACCGAATTGCAGAAGAATAGCCGAACAGCTCTTTCAACGGTGCAAATGCGATGACCCCTGTCATCATTCCGCGTGCATCGGTCGAATCAATAATTGCACGGCGTTGCTGTAAGTCGCTGACGATATCGCCCACGTAATCATCGGGCGTAACAATATCCAATCGCATCACGGGTTCGAGCAAAGTCGGCGTAGCCGCCTTGAGAGCTTCATCAAAACCGTCGTTCGCGGCGATTCGAAAAGCAACCTCATCTGATCCCACTTCACGCATTTCTCCGCCAACCAACGAAACACGCATGCCAGAAAGCGGGAAGCTCCCGATGAGTCCGCCGCCTTCGGCCCGTCCGCGTAGTTCCTCCATGACGGCATCCTTCAATTCGTTCGGCAACGCGTCTTCGCCAAAAAAGCGATCCAAGATAATGCAGTCCGCCGCCCGATCTTCCAACGGCTCTATCTCGAGCTTCACACGGGCAAACATCTGAGTCGCACCGACCTGCCGATTACATTGCCCTTCGACCGTGACCTTGTTCGCAACGGTCTCACGGTAATTCACACGCGGCTTGTAGAATTTCACATTCAGATTGAAGTCGCGTGTGAGGCGATGTTTAATCACGTCCAAATGCAATTCACCCATGCCTGAAATGAGAGTCTGTCCGGACTCTTCATTCTCGAGCGCATCAAAGGTTGGATCCTGGCGTTCCAGCATATCGAGGACCTCAGATAGCTTCTTACGGTCCGCTGTATTCTCCGGCTCGATGGCCATCGAAATAACCGTTTGAGCAAACTGTATACTTGGTAGCTCAATACCGGCTTTGGTATCACATAAGGTGTCGCCAGTAATGGAGTAACGTGGTCCGATTGCGCAAGCGATATCACCACACTCCAACGTTTCGACCTGCCCTTGCTTTTCCTTCTTCGTCGCGTGGATCTGCCAGAGCTGCGCTACATTTTCCTTCTTGTCACGATTCGGGTTGTACACTCGCGAGTTGGCATTCAACGTACCGGAGTAAACTCGAATCCAGTAAAGGTCGCCTGTCTTGGCGGGCAAGATTTTGAAGACGAGCGCACAAAAAGGGTCCTTCGGAGAAGGCTTTCTCGATAGTTCCTTGCCTTCTTTTTTGGGATCGACACCGACGACAGGTGGGCGATCTGTCGGACACGGCAGGAATTCTCCGACCGCATCGAGCAACGGTTGAACCCCCATCCCGTGCAGTGCAGAGCCGCAAACCAGCGGCTGTATTTCGCGTTCAATGCAACCTTTGCGCAGCGCTGACTTAATCAGGTCGGGGGAAATCTCTTTCTCTTCAAGGAAGAGCTCCATCATCTCACTGTCGATTTCGCAAAGAGCCTCGATCATCGACTCTCGATAAACGAGTGCATCGTCCATCATGGCTTCCGGAATCTCTTCCGCAACGGCCTGGCGTCCATCATCGTCTTCAGAGAATCGAATCATCTTCATCTCAACGAGATCGATCACGCCCACGAACGGGTCGTTAACATGCTTCGGCCCCATACCGACGGGGATCTGAATGGGAACCGGCTTGGCGTTCAAGCGTGGACCAATCTCATCGAGGACGCGATAAAAGTCCGCGCCTTCACGATCGAGCTTGTTAATAAATACAATTCGTGGCACCTCGTAACGATCTGCTTGCCGCCAAACCGTTTCACTCTGCGCCTCGACGCCTTCTCGTCCGCTGAAGACGACCACGGCTCCATCTAGCACTCGAAGACAACGCTCCACTTCCGCCGTGAAGTCGACGTGACCGGGAGTATCGAGCAAGTTGATCGTTTTGTCGTTCCAGTTGAACGTAACACAAGCGGAATAGATCGTGATTCCTCGTTCTTGCTCTTCCGCGTCGTCGTCGGTCTCCGTGGTCCCCGAATCGACTCCGCCAGCTTTGTGCTTCGCTCCGCTGACATAGAGCATCCGCTCTGTAACAGTCGTCTTCCCAGCATCGATATGGGCGATGATTCCGATGTTTCGGATGGACTCAAGATTGCGAGACATGGTGGTCCAATATTCGGTTCGTCGTGTGTCAAACAAGATTCGAAGGCTTCACAACCAGAGTTGCAAAACCAATTGCGCCAATTGCGTTTCGAACCTCAAATCCGAGTCGCAACAGTCGCCATTTTGGCGGAGCGGGCGCAAAAAAAAAGCCACGTTGTCCGAAAGGAAACGTGGCTCCGTGTGTGATTCGTATGTCTACCAAGCGAAGTGAGCGAACGCCTTGTTGGCTTCCGCCATACGGTGCGTATTTTCACGCCGCGAGATTGCAGTACCTTCCTTGCGGTACGCCGCTAGCAACTCTTCTGCCAACTTCTCGTGAACAGCTCGGCCCTTCTTCTCACGGACGGCCGCGAGCAACCAGCGAATCGCCAGCGACTGCTGACGAGCTCGATTGACCTGCATAGGCACCTGGTAGGAAGCACCACCGACTCGCTTGGAACGAACCTCGATGAATGGCTTCACATTTTCAACAGCCTGCTCAAAGACCTCGATTGGTGGACGATCGGAAACCTTCTCACCGATGTAGTCGATGGCGTTGTAGAAGACCTTTTGAGCGGTCGACTTCTTTCCATCGTACATGAGGCAGTTGATGAACTTTCCAGCCAAAAGAGACTGGAACTTTGGATCGGGTCGCAGCGATGTACGACTAGCGGTGATCTTACCCATCGTTTCTATCTGTGCTTTATTTCTTGTGTTCGGCTGGCTTCAATTACTTCTTCGCACCGTAGCGGCTACGGGCTTGCTTACGACCGTCTACACCCAAGGTGTCTCGCGCGCCACGAACTACCTGGTAACGAACCCCTGGCAAGTCACGAACTCGTCCACCACGTACTAGGACGATCGAGTGCTCTTGAAGGTTGTGACCTTCACCGGGGATGTAAACTGTGACTTCCTTGCCATTCGACAGGCGAACACGAGTGATCTTCCGAAGAGCCGAATTCGGCTTCTTAGGCGTCATGGTCCGAACTTGCAGACAAACGCCTTGTTTATGGGGACACTTGTCCAAAACAACCGACTTGGTCGATTTACGTTGAACTTTTCTCTTGCGTCGGACCAACTGGTTGATGGTTGGCATCGTAATTCCAACAAATGAATGATTGTTCTGTAATTGAGGCCGCCGCAATTCCCTTGTGCGACGTCGATAAACTCAGTACCAGAGGTGGGACTCGAACCCACACGCCCTTGCGGGCACTGGATTTTGAATCCAGCGCGTCTGCCAATTCCGCCACTCTGGCATGCGAAGTAATGGCTTTATTCGGCAGCGAGCCACCGAAACCGGCATTTTCCCACCGATTTTGACTCAGAAATTAAATCGAATCAGTAGATTTACCACAAGCCCCGATCGCTAGCGAATGCGAAATCTTTTGGTTTCAAAGGCGTTCAGGCATCAAATCTGGTTTCAACCAAGCTACCCAACCTTCGCCAGCCCCCCAAAGCTCAGCGAGCGGCCAGTTTTCCCATGAGAATGGCCCGAAAAATGCTCTGAATGATCGTATGTTATTCCCTGCCAGTTGCTACAAGTCAGCTATTATTCCCTATCGCAGAGTCCATCTCTGGCAGATTCCATTTCTAAACGCATCTGGGTCTCAATTAGCTGCGGTGACCATTCCGTCAACATCGCCGACGTGTTTCGCCCTCGCGACTGACGGCGATTTTGTCGGATTTGGTCAGCGTGAATTCAATTGCCACCGCTGAACCGCGAATTCCGATTGAGATGGCAGATTTACAGGATTTGATACGGAGGCAAATGAAATGCCGTTTTTATTCGACCCGATGTATTTTGTGTTTATCGCTCCAGCATTCTTGTTGGCGATGGTAGCCCAATGGATGGTCAAATCGGCTTACCAGAAAATGAGCCGAGTACCGGCATCAATGACAGGCTACCAGGCAGCCAAGAAGATCCTCGACCACCACGGTCTTTACGATGTTTCGATCGAGCAAGTTCCGGGAGAACTATCAGACCACTACGATCCACGTGGCAAAGTTCTTCGTTTGAGCCCTGGAGTCTACCAAGGACAGTCCATGGCTTCAGTCGGAATAGCCGCACACGAAGTGGGGCACGCGCTCCAGGATGCCAAACACTATGCACCGCTCGTTCTGCGAAACCTAGCTGTGCCAGCAGCAAGTTTTGGGAGTAGCTTTGGGTCGATTTTGTTGATGGCGGGCATCGGTATGGTGTTCATGGGATTCGGTGGAATTCTTGGTAAGTGGGTCTTCCTTGCGGGAATCGTTTGCTTTGGTCTCACCGTGGTGTTCCAAGTTGTCAACTTGCCCGTCGAATTCAACGCCAGTAGCCGAGCGAAGGTCGATTTGGTGAACCTAGGAATCGTCTCAGGCCCCGAGTTGGGCTACGTGAGCAAAGTGCTCAATGCGGCGGCTCTGACCTATGTTGCCGCGACCCTCCAAGCAATCCTGACCCTGGCGTACTACGTCATGCGTTACATGCAAGCGACGTCGCGAGACTAAGTAGTCAAACCCTCAACTCGCTTTGTTTTGGTTTGGACCGGAGGCCTGCGATAAGGCTTCCGGTCAGCAAAGTAAGAGCCAAAGTCAAAGGCAAGCACTCCCGCAAGTTCAGGCTCTCCGGCCTGATCCCTTAAACCTTGACCAGTCGTCGTAAACTGTCCCAGGGCCTGCGGTTACCCACCTCTCATATCGGCTTCATTCGGATGCACTTCGAGATTCGGTGTAAGCTCTTCACGATTGACCGCGTCCTTACCTACGTGGCATAGCCTCCTCGTGAGCTTGGATACCCGCAACATCGATTTGACAAGACTTCGCGGACTGCAATGATTCGAGCTCTTGCGAGACTCGTTTTTTTGTTCTCGACCCGTTTTTGCAATTGACCTGCGTTCCAAGTCGAACGGCAGCGGAGCCGCAAACGGTTGGGGCACCCAACAAAGGACCGACGGCGAAGCCTCCCTGTGGCATTGACAGCGCAAGATAAAGACCTGAACACCTAGTCCGCCAAACCAACGCTTCGCATCCGGCAACGTCACCCGATTGGATGGCGAGGCTGAATACGCTGTTAGCGCCGTAATCGCCGCGGGCGACGACAACGACATGGAGAATCACCCCATGAACAATCCGAACAATTGGGTCGCCGCTCTGCCGGTCTACAACGAAATGGCCTATGTCGATCAGGTGCTCGGTGAGGTTTCAAAGTATGCCCCGAATATCTTAGTCGTCGACGACGGCTCCACAGATGAAACCCCAGATCACCTACTCGCCTGGGACCAGGTCGACGTGATACGGCATGAAACGAACTACGGATATGGAGCCGCGTTGAAGACCGCGTTTCAATATGCAATTGATCATGAGTTTGAGTACTTGGTCACCATTGATTGCGACGGTCAGCATCAACCGCAACGGCTTCCGAGATTCATTAAGGCTTGTGAGGGAGCCGACATCGTATCAGGCAGCCGCTACCTGAAACGCTACGAAGGCGATAGCGTTCCGCCCTCGCAAAGACTGTTTATCAATCGGCAAATCACTTCCGAACTCAACGAACAGTTTGGCTTGCAGCTGACGGACGCTTTTTGCGGATTCAAAGCCTACCGCGTCGAAGCTTTGAAGGAATTGAGCATCGAGGACAACGGATACGCCATGCCTCTGGAGCTGTGGGTGCAAGCTGCCGTGAAAGGATTGCGTGTAATTGAAATCCCCGTCCCATTGATCTACTTGGATCTCAATCGATCCTTTGGCGGAGCATTGGACGAATCGGAGAAGCGATTAAAGTACTACCGAGAAGTCATCGCCAAGAGCACTAAAGCCATGTTGGCAAATGGCTTTTCTCTTCCTTCGCAGCGTTGCAAGACTCAGGCCTGCCGATGACCACGAGCGTGGAGCCCTATCAACAATATCGAGCACCACGCGAACATCGAACCGCGTTGGTTTCCCCTTCTGTTGGGTTGCTTTCGAATTATCTAAGTGCTCAGCAGTCCTCAGAGCATGGCGGCGATATCGAAATCTGTGGCAAGCCACTTTCGATCGTACGGCAGCTGGCGCGTAAAGAGGCCGTATCCATTGCGGCCGAGTACACCCGAACCTACGCTGATCTGCCTACGGCTGCGGAAGAACGCATCAGGGCGTTCAACTCTGCTTCTCCATTAGTCCTAGCGGGTCACCAGCCCGAGTTGTTCCACAGCGGAGTCTGGTTCAAGAACTTTCTGCTGAATCGTCTAGGCCAAGACAACAACTCCATTGGAATCAATTTCTTAGTCGACAATGACCTTTGCCGCAGCACGTCCGTGCGGGGCCCAGAGTTGCGTCCTGCAAGAAACATGACCGAGGGTTCACCGACTCAAGAATTGGGCCAAAACACAATCCCCTTTGATACGCCACGCGATGCAGTTCCCTGGGAACTCCGTCAGCTACAGTCGCTTGAAACTTGGAAGAGTTTTCCGGCTGACCTATCAAAGCAGTTGGCCGGGCTCATGAACGAAGCTCCCGTAGCTACCAAGCTCTGGAATCTAGCTGAGGATGTCATTCGAGATACGGGCAACCTTGGACGAGCCATCGCTGCAGGGCGACATCGACTGGAATTGGAGCACGGTTTATCCAACCTTGAAGCTCCGCTCAGCTCGCTTGTGAGCACTCGCTCCTTTGCAAGGTTCAGCATCCAATTGCTTGCCGAGCTGCCCCGATTTCAGGCTTGCTACAACGAACAACGAGAGCGATACCGAAACGCACATCGGATCCGCAACGAGGCCCATCCTGTTCCGGCATTGGAGGAGTCGGATGGCTGGTTCGAAGGACCTTGGTGGGTATACAGCGCGGGATCGCCCATTCGCCAGCGTCTTTGGGTTCGATCGGTAGACGACCAACTCATTTTGAGTGATCGTGCAGGTTGGCAGGCTTCAATCGAGGGGCGGCTCGACTGCGATAACGCAGCCACACAATGGCTTGAGATTCTCGACGAAGGAGTCTTACTCCGCCCCCGAGCCTTGCTGACCACCATGTATTTCCGCCTGCTAGTGAGTGACCTCTTCGTTCACGGAATCGGTGGCGGTAAATACGATCAATTGACTGATGGAATCATTTCCCAGTTTTTTGGCATCATTCCACCGCAACTCGCTGTGGCAAGCGCAACGCTGCACTTGCCGGTGCGTTCGAAAGACTTCGACGCTTCGCCGCACCCCAAGTCAGCTCATAGAATTGAAGAGCAGGCCAGTCGACTCAAGAAAAGGCTTTGGGATCTTAAGCACCACGCGGATCAATTTGCTGCCGATCTTGGCAGCGAGGCTCAACAGCTAATCAACGAAAAAGACCGACTGCTCGAGAACCAGCCGCCAAAAGGGCAACGTTGGGAATGGCATCAGGCGATGCAATTGGCGAATCAAAAGCTCGCATCTCTAACGGAGCCGCTTAAGAAAGATTGCCAACGCGAATTAAAACAGCTTGAGCAACGCTTGAAGCAGGCTCAGCTTCTTGAATCGCGCGAATACAGTTTCGCGTTGTTTCCTGAGGCCGAAATTGTCAACAACCTCCAGCACTTGGCGACAGAATGCTAAGCCCCTCAAGCGTCAGCCGCTAGCGCATTTTTCGTTTTGGTGTAACCAGAGAATCCGACAGCGTGACCAAGGCATTCGTTGCCGGAAAGACTCTTTGCAAGTATTCGGTAAATGCGAATCTGCTCTAGTCATTCGCGTTGGTCCGCGCGATCGCGTCGCTGTTTGACGAAGCCCGCTTACTCCGCCGTGTCCAGGTAGGGGTCCTGGCCAATTTCGAGCTGCAGTTTCGTCCGCTCTTTCTCGTGATGCATTAGCATCATCCGGTCTCGGAAGTGTTTGCGTTCGACTTTGCGCTGTGCCTTGCGAAATAGGCCCGCCATCGAGTGGAATGGCCCGGGCTTAGTTTCCCCTAGCTTCGTAAGCTGAGCGGCTCTCTCCATACCGTAGCCGGTCCGCAAAATTTCATCGTCGAGCGACAAATACTGACGGTACGTCCCCGGATCTCCCTGCCGACCACAACGCCCGATTAACTGACGGTCGATTCGTGCGGCGTCATGTAACTCGGTACAGATGACATGCATTCCACCAATTTCTCGGATATCGTTCTCGAGCTTGATATCCGTACCACGACCCGCCATGTTGGTCGCCACAGTCACGCGGCCTTTTTTCCCAGCCTCGGCAACAATTTCTGCTTCACGCTCGACTTCATTGGCGTTCAGAATCTGACACTCGATCCCCGCGTCGGAAAGAAGCTGGGCGAGAATGGCAGACTTATCAATCGAACGTGTCCCGATCAGAACAGGACGACCTTCCGCGTGGTATTCGGCAACTTCCTCAACGACGGCCTCGAATTTCTGCATCATGGTTCCGTAAACGCGATCCGGAAGCCCCTTTCGACGCGGCGGCCGGTTGGTGGGCACGAGGACGACGGGAGTCTTATAGATCTTCCTCAGCTCAGGAGCACTGGTCGACGCCGTACCCGTCATACCTGCAATCGACTTGTAACGCTTGAACAAATCCTGCACTGTGATTCGTGCGGCCTGCCCTGTTGGAACTGAGACTTCGATTTTCTCTTTCGCCTCAATCGCTTGGTGGATGCCGTCTCGCCACTTTCGACCTTCAGCAAGACGTCCAGTGAATTCGTCCACGATGACGATCTCATCGTCTCGAATGATATATTGCCGGTCGAGCTGAAAATCACGATGGACTTTGACACTTCGTTCAATGAAATCATATAGATCCACCAACGAAACAACTCGCATCAAGCCCTCTCTTGGAAGACTCCGCACCAGCGAACGACCGCGCGCTGTTAACTCAATTTTGCGAGTCTCATCCTCAATCGTGAAATGCTCATCCTCGTCGAATTTCGCCGCGTGCTCAGCGGCCCACTGGAACGTTGCAATGACAGTCTCGCGAGTTTCGTCTCCAAGTGACCCGATGATGAGAGGAGTCCGCGCTTCATCGATCAGAATACTGTCCGCTTCGTCGACGAGTGCAAAGTGCATCGTACGCTGAACCGGCTCGTCGCCTTTACTAGTCCATCGCTCCGAACTACCTTCCCCCAGGAAGTCGGACTGGATCCTGCCCTGAGCTCTCAGGAGCAGTCGGTCCCGCAAGAAATCGAAGCCAAACTCCTTTGCGGTACCATACGTTACATCCGACCCATAAGCCTTACGCCGATCGTCAGGCTGGCTATCAGTGAGCACCACGCCAACGGTCGTCCCAAGAAGCTCAAACAGGGGCCTCATCCATTCCGCGTCACGTTCGGCAAGGTAATCATTGACCGTTGCTAGGTGGGCTCCGTGTCCGGCGAGCGAGTGAAGGTACAGTGGCAATGTCGCCGTCAGCGTTTTCCCCTCTCCAGTCTGCATCTCTGCAATACAACCGTCGAATAAGGCAGCGCCACCGACAACCTGCACGTCAAAGTGCCGCATCCCCATGGAACGGCGACCAGCTTCGCGCACCAAAGCAAATGCCTCAGGCAACAACTTGCGCAGAGGTTCGCCACTCATAGCGCGATACCGAAGCGAAAGGCTCTGCTTGCGAATTTCCTCAAGCGAATACTTGCGAGTCTCCACCTCTAAGTCCGCTACCGCTCGAAGAGCCGCAATCCAGGAGTTGATTTTGCTCGCGCTAACTCCGGGTATGGGCATCCCAGCAGAGATCTTGGGCTTGCTCGGTAGATTTCCGCTATCTACAGGAATCTCCGTGCTAATCGCTCGTCCAGCGACGATCCCGCTGGCGTCGGTTGCCGCACTCTCAGCCGCTGTTTCGACCTCTTCCTTTTCAGGATCGGTCGATTCTGGTTGCGATTCTTTGAGGTTGCTCATTCTCGTAGGTCACTGCAAGGCAAGGAATCGAGTCATCGTTGGGAGCACGGCCGCAAATGCGTTGCTCGCAATGAAAATGCAAATTCGTCGTTGAAGCTCGGGCTACATCACTTCTTCGGGCAATCTTCTACTGGAGATTGACTCCAGACCCATCGCCCGGCTCAATCCAACTATTCGAGTACTCTCGCTACGTGAAGTTCCCGTCGTTCATCACTGGTGGGGCCGTTACGAACGACCATGATTCACCAATAGACAAATAGGTAAGCAACCAAATGCGCAACAACATGCATCCACATGCCTTCGCCACACGCTGATAGCTCGTCACCAGATCTCCATCAGGTCCTATCTTCCACTCTTCGCGATGGCTCCGCAAACCTGCCCCCCAACGCCATTGCTGGCAAGCTTAAGACGCAAGCGGCACATCTGATTTCTCAACGGCCACAGTCTAGCGGAATTTCCACTTTCCTAGCCGAGCGTTCCGCGAACGAGGGCAGAATGCGTAGTTCGAAAACAAGCCTGCAACGAATTGTAAAAGTAGGCAAACTACGTCGACTCTATCGGAAATCCTCTTTTTGCTCGAAGTATCGAAGGTAGGTGACGATCTACGTGTAACGACCCTAGCGCTTGATCCGTCTAGCGAGAAAAACTATGAAGCTGAGCAAATTGTTACTGTCCTTATCCTTGGCAGGTATTGGCTTGAGTCAAGCCGCTGCCCAGGACCCATCCCGCACAACATCTGGCCGACGCATTAGTGACTCAGCGTCGACAGCCACTATGGCTAACGCAGCTCTGGACGTTCTCGCGTCTTCGAGAACGCCAAAGTCGATGGCGTCTTCCGCAGTTCAAACTGCGAGTGGCAGCCGTTCGATTTCGGATAATGGCGACGCTGCGTTTGCAAGCAAAGCCGCCCAGCCATTGCGTGATCCAATGGCCTCTGCGGGTGTCATGAAAGGCTCGAAGTCAATTTCAGATCGTTCTTCGAGATCTATATCCGACAAGACCGCAGACTTCGCGACCGCATTAGACATGAGCATCTTAGCTCCAACGACCGCCAGCTTCGGTGGTGGTTGTGACACGGGAGCTTGCGATACTGGAGCCTGCGGCGACGGATGCGACTCGGGTAGTTGCGATGGTGGCTGCGACTCTAAGGGCAAGGGCATCTTGGCCAGCCTGGGCGGCAGCGGCCGCAAGAACAGTGGCAAGATGTGGGCGACCGGTGAATTCCTACTGTGGTTCACCAATGGAAGCAATTCACCAGCTCTCGTTACGACATCTGCTCAGGGCGTTTTGCCAACGCTTGGTAGCAATGGCGTCACCGCAGCCTTTGGCGGCAATGACGGCATCGACCAAGGCATCATCCCAGGTTTTCGCGCCGAAGCGGGGACTTGGCTAGATGATTGCAAGAAGCTCGGTATCAGCGGCCGCGTATTTGGTTTTGATGACAACGAAGACTACTCCCTAGCCAGCAACGGAAGCACGTCCATCGGCATTCCTTTCTTCAACGCGAATGGTGGTGTCCTGGCTGAGGACGCCTACCTCGTGGCGTTCACCACAGCTGGCAACGCTCCAGTTTCTGAGGGTAGCGTCTACGTCCGCTCGGACCTTGATCTGATCGGAACCGAGGGCTCCATGCGAATGCTGCTGGCAGGCACCGGTTCCAACCGAGTCGACTTCCTTGCCGGTTACACCTACACTCGCATCAAGAGTTCGCTGACAGTGAATTCTTCCTCAACAAACCTGTTCACAGGTGACTTGATCCAAGACGGCACCGTTTTTGACACGAATGATCTATTCGAAACGTCCAACGAATTCCATGGTGCTCACCTTGGTATCCTGAGCAATGTGACTCGGAAGGGTTTGACTCTTTCGACCTTAGCCAAAGTGAGCTTCGGTAACATGCGTCAAAATGGAAGCATCTCTGGTTTCACGACGGAGTCTTTCGGCGGCACTAGCACGACGACTGCAGGCGGTGTCTTCAGCCAGCCATCCAACATTGGAAGCTTCGCGACAACGGATCACTTCGCATTCATTCCTGAGCTCGGAGTTAAGCTCGGCTATGACGTAAACCAGAATCTGCGAGCTACCTTGGGCTATACATTCATGTACTACTCTTCGGTTGCCTTGGCCGGAGATCAGATCGACCGAACAGTCGACCTGACGGGTGGAGTCGCGCGTCCAGCAGCGAACTTCATCGACAGTAGCCTATGGACACAAGGTCTCGACTTTGGATTGACTTACAGCTTCTAACAAATCCGGTCGTGGTGACCACCGATTTCTAGTGGCGGTGGATTGCTAGAGGATCAAATAAACCGACAAGAACTTCAAAGCCCGCGGGATTCCTGCGGGCTTTGTTCATTTAGCCCTCACGCATTGCCCCTAGGGCCGGTGGGCTTTGCCATTTAAGGCATTTCTTTCCACAAGTCCTGCAAGCCAGGACGATTCGAGCCTTTCTTCGGCGCCCTGGCGATCACCGATCGCTCGGTCGATCAATCCAGCTATTCCGCGATCACCGTGACGAATCCGCTAGCGTCCGACCTCTTTACAGCACTGACGAAGTCTGGTTAGTTGACGGTAGTCCGGTGGGGAAAAGCCCCCTTCCGGCAACGGCCGTCACCACCCGATGAAATTCTTTTCGCATCGGGGTTTCAACAAAGTTTGCGTGTCGAGGTTGAAATGCGAACCGCTCGTGTTCCTTACTTTACAAAGACCCTTATTGGGGTGGGCGTTCTCCTTACAGCACTAAGTTCCAACAAAGTCGCTAACTCGGTGTACGCCGCCGACGCGGAGCTGCAACAGTTGGCGAGTGCCGTTGACGTGAAGTTAGCCGGACAATTGGCCAAACAGCTCCAACAAAATGAAGCAATCGACGTCGTATCCGTGCTAGACGCAATGAAGGCAGCAACGCCAACGGCCAAGAACTGGCTGCTCTCGGTAGCCCAAACGGTCGCAGATCGAGATTCGGAAGCTGCAAAACGGAAACTCGATAACTTCCTTCAGTCACGGTCACCCCAAGACCCTGCAGCGCGTTACTGGGCCTTCGACTACGTCACGAATGAACAAACCGATGTACGCAAAGCATTCCTACGTGCTCATCTAGACGACCCCAGCCTCGATATTCGCTATGAGGCCATTCAGCTGGCAATGGAGGAATTAGGCGAGCAGACATCCGAAAAGGAGCAACGTCTCGCGAAGCTGAAAGAGATGCTTTCACTCGCAAGGCTCCCAGAACAAGTCCAATCCATCAACAAGGAACTCGAATCCCTGGATTCCGGAGTTAGCTTACTGGAGCACTTCGGATTTATTGCAGAGTGGCAACTCTTAGGCCCATTTGATAACTCCGAGCAGTCGGCATTCGACAAGAAGTATCAGCCTGAGGCCGACTATCTCGCATCGCGGCTGGATGTGAATCAATCTGTCAAAGGGAAATCGGAAGAGATCAGCTGGCAATCCATCACCACAGAAGAAGCAAATGGAGCTTTGAAAATCGCAGACGCGCTCGACAAAGAGAAAGGCGCCGTGGCATACCTGCTTGGCAATTTTAATTCAAGCTCTGCGACAACCTGCGAACTGCGGGTGGGAAGCCCCAATGCCACCAAGGTTTGGCTCAATGGCGAACTCGTCATCAGCAGGGAAGTCTATCACTCGGGGACTCAAATCGATCAATATTCCGCAAACGTCAAACTGAAGCCGGGTGCCAATTCCATTTTTATCAAGTCTTGCCAGAACGAGCAGGACGAATCGTGGGCCCAGGACTGGGAGTTCCAACTCCGTTTCACCGACGAGACAGGGGCAGCAATACGGCAAGTGGATTAATTCACCGCTCGGGACACCGCAACACGGTAAACACCACGACCACTTGCACCATTTTTGCACAGGGAATTTAGCCATGCAGATCTTCAATACGAATTACCCAACACAACAAACCATTTACGCTTTGGCAATCTGCGTCTTCATCGTCAACACCACCCGGGCTGACTCCGACTGGCCCGGCTTCCTGGGGCCGGGTGGCAATCCAGTATCGAGTTCCAGCCTTCCTACTGAATTTCGCGTCTCATCCGAAGATCAAACAGCTGAGCATATTGGTTGGCGGACCGAATTGCCCGGCCGTTCGGTCAGTGGACCGATCGTTGTCGATGGCAAAGTTATCACCACCAGTAGCGGGGGAATTGAAGGTCGCTGGATGTATACGACCGCAGTTGATCAGAAAACAGGCGACGTCATTTGGCAGCGCAGTGCCCGCTCTACGGGCCGTCCATATTGTCACCCATCCAGCGCCAACGCGGCTCCAACACCTTGTACTGACGGAAAACACGTTTATTCGTTTTTCAGCTCGAACGATCTCATCTGCTACGACTTAAGCGGCAACTTGAAGTGGTTCTTGAGCCTGACGGATATACATCCGCTCGCAGGAAACGACGTTGGCATGAGTGCATCCCCCGCCGTTGGCGGCGGCGTGGTCGTAGTGACCGTGGAATGTCAAGCGGACTCATTCGCTGCCGGCATCGATGCTGAGACAGGTGAAGTCCTCTGGGATATCACTCGCCCCTCAAAAGCGAATTGGTGTTCGCCGCGAATTCGAATCGACGAAAGTGGAAAGGGGATTGCTCTACTCCAAGGTTCGCGTGAACTGCAGGCCGTTGAGTTAACATCCGGCCAAAGCATTTGGAGTAAAGAGTTGGGTGGCTCGTCCGTCGTGACCTCGCTAGTCGCCGGAGACACCATTTATTTGCCCGGCCGAGGTGTATCCGCGTTGAAATCACCGTCGGCCTTCGCAGAGCCAACTGAAAGCTGGAACTCGAATCGACTTAGCCCAGGTTCGGCTTCACTAGTAGCAACTAAGTTCGGATTGATCGGTCTCAAACGGCCCTCCATTCTGGTTTGCTGCGATGAGTCAGGCGAGCAGAAATGGAACGTTCGACTCAAGGACGTTGGGCAAGTCTGGGCAACACCGGTCGTTGCCGACGATCAACTCTACCTGTTCTCCATGAGTGGAAAGTGCTTGACGGTCAAGCTCACCGATGAAGCGGCCGAAGTGGTGGCTACGAGCGAACTGGGCGAAGAAGTGCTCGGTTCACCCGCTGTCGTCGATGGCGCCATGTATGTTCGATCGGTTGACGCACTCTGGAAGATAAGCGAGTGAGTTGAAGCTCACTGCCAGAGGATTCGCGTGCAGAAAAGGCGATCAGGCAAACATTCGCCATCACGAAACCGTGCACAACTCCTCTTTCCTTGCGAATTTGTTAGCTCCGCGAAGTGGGCTGGGAAAGCTCCATCCCCTCCCGCCGATTTGGACGGTGCGCGTTGTCTAAATTCTACAGGGTAGTGCATTTCACTTACGCGACCGCCAGCAGGCTTTGCCCCCAGCAATCCAGCCAACGTCGCAAAAATATCAGCGGCCGACCTACTTGGCTGCTTGCGGCGCACCATGGTCGCTATTAGGGTAACTCTTGGCTGTATTGTCCCACCTCTCTATAGCAGCCTCATGAGTACCGGCTAAATGAAACACTGGCGATTGCCGGTCTTCTACATTGGTTGGACTCACCAATTCCTGTCGACTCCAGTCACTGGTCTATTCGCGTAGTGCAAAGTCAGCGGTCGAACGCCTGCCCTCGTTGAATGCTGACCTCCTTCGATTGCCAACTGACGTACACACCATGAGTGCAAATCGGTCCCCATACTTCATCGCGCTCGCGCTGACGGCGGCAGCTCTACTGACCTTGCCTTCCCTCGGTATTCAAGCCTTCGCTCAGGAAGGTGAAGCTCCGGCGGCCGAGCAAAAGTCAAAGACCAAGCCGGCAACCCAAAAGGCAGCTTCCGGCAAGAAAGCGGCCGGTAAAAAAGGGAAGAACGCCAGCGAAGGGGTGGCGAAAGAAAAGGAGCAAGAGGAGGAACCCACCGGCCCGATTACCGCACTTACAAATGCCAAGATCTACTCGCTGGATATGGCAGTTGATAACGAGCTCGGACTGATCCAATCTGGAATCGTTCTTATCCAAGATGGAAAGATCTTGGACGTGGGGACGGATCTGAAGATACCGAGTGAAGCAGAGCGGTTCGACTGCGGCGGAATGGTACTGACTCCGGGTCTAATTGACGCGAGCAGCGCACTCTGGCTGACGAACGCATCTAGGTCCACAACCGCATCGGACGCGTCCTTACACGTTCTCGACGGAGTCGACCCTTATTCAGACTCGTGGAATGAAGTCATTGCGTCCGGTGTCACTGCGGTCTATCACCAACCAGCATCCTCCGGCAGCGTAGGTGGAACAGGAGCCGTGCTTTCAGTGGCTCCCGCCTCTGAGGATTCGATTGGACCAGAAAAGTTGGCGGAAGATGTCGCTTTGCAGATGTCACTGGGAGTGAACGCCCGCAACAACCGCACTCGATCTCAACAGCTTGATCGCATCAAGAAGCTACTCGGTTCCGCAAAGGATTACGAGAAGAAGTGGGACGAGTACCGAGAATATCAGAAGAAGCTTAAGGACAAAAAAGACGGTGAAAAGAAAGAACCGTCTAAGGAATCGAAAACCGAATCGAATTCGGGCAAAACCCCACCGCGAGGAGTCCGGCCCGGTAGCGATAGACCCGTAGCCAGGGGACGCGGCCCTATACCTTCGCGACGGCCTTCGGGAGCGCCCGCCGAGAAGTCTACTGAAGCTAAGGACGGGAAAACCTCAGAGGCTACATCAAAGGACAAGGATTCCGACAAGAAAGAGAAGGAGGAGAAGCCTCCTGAAAAGCCGGAACTGGATCCAATCAAAGAAATGCTCGTCAAGGCGATCCACGGCAAGCTGCCAGTACGATTGACGATCCGAAATGCAGATGACTTTCATTTCGCTTCCAAATTGCTTGAAGACTTTGACGAGCTAGCCGTCATCTACGAAGGCGTTTCCGATTTGGGTTCGGCCACTGAGCCGTTCGTACGCCTTGGTAAACCGGTCATCCTGGGACCTTGGTCCGAAATCGCTTCCAACTACCAGACTCAACCTGATGGGGCGGCCAACTATGCGAATGGATTCTCAGATTACGAAGGAACCTTGGTCATTACGACCGCGAGCCGCGACTCGCTAGGCTCCAAGCACTTACGCATGCATGCGGCGGCCGCTGTTGCGGCAGGCATTTCACCGGCAATGGCCCTGAAGTCCATCACCATCAACGCCGCTCGTGCCCTGGGCGTCGCCGATTCTCTGGGGTCGATCGAGAAAGGTAAACGAGCCGATTTAGTTTTGATTGCCGGTTCACCGATCGATGAGACGGCCCCCATTCACCGCGTTTGGAGCGGAGGTAAGCTGGTTCATGAGTCGATTGGCGTTTCAAACGCTGACTCTGATCAAAGCCGCATCGAACTAGCCGACTCATCGACTAACGACCAAGTTTGGCCAACCAAAGATTACGTTCTTAAGTCCAAGCATGTTTTAAAGGAGACTGGCGAGTTCACCCCTGCCTCTCTTTTGATTTCGGATGGAAAGATCGCATCCGTTGAATCCATCGATTTCGTTTCCGACCATCTTGTCGTTGATGTGGGTGACAGGATCGTGACACCTGGCTTGCTGTCCTCGTCGACCACACTTGGCATCGCTTCTTTGATCGACCCAACGCGTCAGGCGGATGCCTCCTACGTCGTTGCCGCCAACGCCATAGCCGGCGAACTTCCCGATCAAGAAGAACTGGTCGCGGGAGGTCTACTGCGCGCCATTCTCACGCCAGGCAGTCGAAATCCACTTTCCGGTACGGCCAGCCTTGTCGCTTTGGGACGCGAGACGACGATCGAAACGGAAACGCTGCTGTTGAAGCTGGTTCTCTCGAGTGCCTCGCGATCTACGGATCGATTCCCTTCAAGCTTGCCCGGACAAGTCCAGCTCATCGAACAATCGCTCAACGGGAATCTTCTTCCTAGCCGGCTTTATCTGCCTGCGAGCGTGGTCGAAGCCTTGGACGCAAAACGAAAGAGCACCTGGCAAGCGATCAAAGCCGGGGAAATGACGGTTCTGATCGAAGCCGCAGAAGACTCCGAAATCAGGGCAGCGTTGGATCTCGTCGAAGAGTTTGACCTGAGAGCAGTCATTGCTGGCCCGAAACAATTGAAGCCGCATATCGAACGACTAGCCTCGACCCATACGGGCGTTCTTTTGAACCCGCTAACCGCCTCCAGCTACGATTGGTACGCGAAGGATCTTGCTCTCGCTAGCAAGTCCGGCGTCGAGATCGGCTTCGTAGGTTCAGATCCAAATGCACTTCGGCGCACGGCTGGTGCTGCAAAGCGTGCTGGAATGTCGACCTCTGCAGCAATGCTTGGTCTTACTGCAGGCCCAAGTGCTATCGGAATCAACAATCAAATTGCCGCCGGAGCCCCGGCCGACATCGTGGTTTGGTCCGGATCTCCTCTTACCGTCTCTTCGGTTCCCGTCCATGTGATCGTTGGTGGTGTCGATATTCTTTCCTCATCATCCCAGCCTGGCGTCGTCGAGTTAGCGGAGGCACGCCAATGATCGAGAAACGGACTAGCGACTGCCTACCGCAGCGGACTGTGATGGAAGATATGATTGGTAATGCACGATTGAGAAGCTTACTGTCGACATGGTGCGCGCGGACATTCGCCCTCGGGGTTTTGTGCTTCAGCCTTCAGCTCGGGTCACTTGCTTCCGCGGAAGAACGCACTTTGATTCGTGCCAAACAGATATTCACCGCTGACGGCGACGTAATCGCACCGGGGGAAGTTCTAATCAGCGATGGAGTGATAACGTATGTTGGCCCCGGCATTGAACTAGGTTTGCCAGCAGAAGAAATCGAGGTTCATACACTGGCCCCTGGATTCATCGACGCTGCGAGTTCAGCCGGACTCGCCAATTCAGGTGCGGAAGTCTCACGCGAGATTACGCCTAATTTTGAAACGCACAAAGCGATTGACCCGTCAGCACGAGAATTCAAAGAGCTTTTGGACTCTGGTGTGACTACAGCCCACGTGCTCCCCTCGACGGAGAGCGTGTTTTGCGGGCACAGCTGTATCGTCAAAACTGCAGGAGCCGACCGATTCGCATCTGAGTCCCAGAGTATGGTGATTGCGATCTGCTCGGATCCGACATCTCGCAATCGCTCACGAAGTCGACCTGATAGCATCTACGTACGCCAACCAACGAATCGGATGGGAGTCGTGTGGATCACTCGGAACACGTTGCATGCGGTCGCGAACGGCAAAGAACTTCAAAGCGTGGACCAAGACGCGGCGAAGGTCATCGGACAAGCTCTCGACGGAACGCTGCCGGTTTACAGTGTTAGCCGCACGGACTTTGACATCCGAAGCGCCATGGAGCTCGGAGAGACTTACGGCTTCAAGCCGGTCATCTTTGGCGGTGATGAGATCTACCGCATGACCGAAGAATTCAAAGCCTATGACAGCCCACTCGTATTTACGGGCATGACATTTGGGGCATCGCTATCGGCTCTAAGGGGGCGCGAGGGCACAGACCTGCGTTGGAACGTCCCTGGACAACTCGCGGATCAAGAAATTGACTTCTGCATAGCCGGCGACGAGCTTCTGGAAAAAGCGCGTTTCTCCATCCGTTTCGGACTGGAAAAAGAGAAAGCACTGAAAGCAATTACGATTTGGCCCGCAGAAATCCTTGGGATTTCAAAAGATGTGGGATCCATTGCAGTAGGTAAACAAGCTGACCTCGTCGCGTTAACGGACGACCCAATGAAACCAACATCAAGAGTCCAGTGGACCATGATCGCGGGCAAGACATTTGGTGCAACTGAAAGTAAATAGCAATGCATCGTTTGAAATACACCCTACTATCCCGAGCACTCTTGCTGGTCGCTGCCATGGCACCTTCGGCCCTGCCTGCCGCGGGACCACTGGCCATCCAGGGCGCTAAGATCATCACCGTTTCCGGAGATGAGATAGAGACCGGCACCGTGCTCATTCGAGACGGGATGATCGAGGCTGTCGGCGCCGATGTCGATGTCCCAGGTGAAGCCAAAGTGATTGATGGCGAAGGCATGGTCGTCATGCCCGGCTACATCGATGCACACAACTCCGCTGGCATGAGCCAAGCTAACGAGCAAAACTCGGTCGTTCCATTTCTTTCGGTTGTCGACTCGATCGACCCAATCTCGTCTTACTTTGAAGAGTGCCGCCGGAATGGAATCACAACCGCAGCCGTCGTACCTGGAAACAGTACGCTGATCGGAGGTAAAGCCGCCATCGTCAAAACGGCCGGCGGTTACGTCAACGACATGATCGTACAGCGTGATTCGGCATTGAAACTGTCGATGCGTCCTACCAGCGGTAGCCGCATGAGTCAGATGGCTAGACTGCGACGAGAACTCGACAAAGCCAAAAAGGCTATCGAAAAAGAGAAAGAGGCCGACGAAGAAAAATCAGACGAAGGTGACCAAGACAAAAAAGGTGAAGACAAGACAGATGCCAAGAAAGAGTCAGACTCGAGTGAGGATGACAAAGAGGAGTCTGAATCCAAAGCCAAAACTCCTGAAGATGAAGGCCTAGCAGCACTGAAGCTCGCCCTTCAAGGAGACATGCCCGTTTACATCTACTGCGAAGTCGCAATGGACGTGACCTCAGCCCTAGGTATCTGTGAAGAATACGGGCTTGAGCCCATCTTCGTACTGGGTAGGGACTGCCACAAGGCATCAAAGCGACTCGCCTCCAGGGCAAAGTCAGTGATCCTTGATCCGACACTCGTCTACTGGGAAACAGATCCCAGGACACGCAAAGATCAGAAAATTGTTCTGCCAGAGATCTACCAGAAGGCTGGTTTAAGTTTGGTGTTCCAAGTGTCTCCGGCAAGCAGCCGGGGGGCAGTCGGAAGTAGCTATTTCTGGTACCAAGCTGCAACTGCCGTCAAATATGGCATGTCGGTCAGCGACGCTTACAAGAGCCTTACTCTGGGTCCGGCCAAACTGCTCGGCATCGACGATCAAGTAGGCTCGATCGAAGTCGGTAAAGAGGCGGACCTAGTCGTGCTGACCGGTTCACCGCTCGATATCGGCTCTTGGGTTCAGTACACGATTGTAGGTGGCGAAGTCGTTTACGATCGAGATGAAGACGAGAAACTTGAACGCCTATTGGCACCAACCGCGGAGTAGATCATGGTGAGCCTGATGCTCTACAGTCGCAGTCTTGAGGCGATTCAACGAACGAGCCGAATCTTACTTCGGATGGCACTCGTATTCTTCGTGTTGTTACTGCCAACGCAATATTCCAAGTCGGGCGAAACAAACGTCTTTTTTGCCGACCGCATTTGGACGGGACCGTCGATGGAACGAGATTCCATCATGCTTCGCAACGCGGGGATGGTCGTTAGCGACGGGCGGATTGTTGATATAGCTCCGCGGAAAAAGCTCTCGGTCCCTCCCGGAGCGAAGCCACATGAGCTTGGAAATGTGACGCTGATACCGGGATTGGTTATTGCTCAATCCAACTACGTTCGCTCTACGAGGGCCGACGAACCAGCGGTGAACCCAGATGTCCAAGCGGTCGATGGCTTCGATGCGTTCGAAGATTATGACTCCCTCATTGCTGCTGGCATCACAACCCTTCAGGTTTCACCGGCATCCAATCGCCTAGTCCCGGGCGTGAACGGCGTCGTTAGACTCGGTGCCGAACCCGGTCAACATGTCCTTAAATCTCAGGAGAGTCTCGGAATCATCCTGACCCGTAACGGCCTGACTCCCTCCACAGTCTATGAACCTCCGGTGGGTGCGGTATCCGTCGAACGGCCGGTTGAACCGACACGTCCACAACTTGCAACTTCGCTCTCACAAGCGTTGGTCGGATTGGAAACCCTTTTCGAGCTCGCGCAGGCTGGAAAGAGTTCCGACCCTGTGTTGGAAGCCCTTGGAGACGCGATATCAGCGAAGCTCCCGCTTCGAGTCAGCGCATCGCAAAACGCAGAAATCGCCGGTGGGCTACGTCTGGCCAAGACTTTCAACCTCCCCTGGTTTATCGTGAATCCTGAAGAAGTTGATTTCCTCATTAGCCAAGAAATTTGGGAAAGTCCAAATGCACGCGGCGTTGTGCTAACGCCAGAATTCGCCGCAGGCCGAATAACGAACCCAAACGTAATCCCCGCTGGCGACGAACAACCTCTACCGGTTTGGGATCGCGCCAAGAAGCTGCTCGATGCAGGTGCCGGCAAACGCATCGCGCTGTCCGGCTTCATCGATGCTGAACTGAAGAACCTGCTACACACAGCATCAATCTTGGGCCGCGGAGGCATCGGCAAGCATCAGATCCTGCAAATGCTAACCACGAACCCGGCCGAAATGATGGATGTTGCGGACGATGTTGGATCACTTCAAAAAGGTCGCTTCGCCGACTTTGCCGTGCTGTCTGGCATGCCTCTGACCCCGGGAACACAAGTACTGGCAACTTACGTTGGCGGAAGTCGAGCCTATTCTCACGCTGAATTTTCAAACTCAGGCACTTCCAGTTCCAAGCTGGTAAGCGCAGCTCGAATCATTAGTCCGGATGGAGTCATTGAGAGTGCTAGTGTCTCGATCGTGGATGGAGAAATCGCCGGCGTTGGCCCGGGGATTTCAGCTCCGGCAAACGCGGAGATGTTCAACTACCCCGATGCGACCATCATTTCTGGCATGATTGATTGCTCCACGACTCTGGGTCTCGGCGGTAGTTTCGGCGACCAAATCACGTTGGGAACCAAACTGGGCGAATTCCTGGCTCGCGATGACAAACAGGTCGCACTGGGACGAGAAGGCGGAGTGACCTCGGGGTTAATTAGTTCGACCCGACTGCCTAGCCCTGTGCTTGCTTTCAAGTTGACTGACGCTCCGCGGGTATTGATGGATCCCGTCGCGATTCGATGGGAAATGAAGGGGAACCTCACCGCTTCAGAAGAGAGCTTCCGTAAGTCGCTTAAGAGCGGCAAGGCTTACTCCGATGCATGGAATAAATACGATGCCGATTTAGCTGTCTACAAAAAGAAACTCGCTGAATACGAAGCCGCCAAGAAGAAGTACGACGCTGCCATGAAGGCCGCTGAAGCCAAGAAGGCGGCAGAGGCAAAGAAAGCCGCTGAAGAGAAGAAAAAAGAGTCCTCAGAAGGCAAAAGCGGCGACGCAAAAACAGAAGCCGGAAGCTCAAAGAAGTCTGCTCCCGCTAAACCGCAGGCTGGCAGCGGATCGGCGAAGCAAGGTGACTCCGATGGCAAATCGGAATCGAAACCAGCACCATCTGACTCAGATTCCGATTCCAAGACGGACAAAGAATCCGACAAGCCCAAAGTCGAAGAACCTAAGAAACCGACCGAGCCCAAGAAGCCGAAATCGAGCACATCCTTAGAGCCGTATCGCCCACTATTCGCGAAGAAAATTGCGGCCCTGGTGAGGACGACTGACACGAAAGCCGTTCCCGTCATAGTCAAACTCTTCCGCGAAGAATTTGATCTGCGTTTGGCGATAGAAGGAGGCGCCGCGTTGGTGAAGCATTCTAGTTTGCTCGCGAAACACAACGTCTCTGCCATTGTCGGGCCAACGATGGTTGGTTCTCAGAATGGTGCGGCACAAAATTATCCGGCCGAACTCAAAGTCAGAGGCGTGCCCACGATGTTTGCCTCGAGGGCGAGCACGGGTGTAAAGGAATTGCCTCAGGCGATCGCCTTTTCCGTCTTCCAAGGCTTGGGTGCAATGGATGCGCTTGAAGGGCTCACGCAAACTCCAGCCGAGTTCTTTGGTCTAACCCAGGTGGGCTCGCTCAAACCGGGCATGGATGCGGATTTGGTCGTCCTCAGCGGTGAGCCATTCGATCTGGGCACTCAAGTGTTGGCTGTCATGATTGATGGCCAGTGGGTATATCAAAAGGACGCGAACTGATGCGTAAGCTGAACAAACCCTACCCACGACGGTTCCGCGATATGAAACTCTGCTCGTCTATCAGCGCCATTGTTCTGGGAACCTCCCTCGTTCCGTTGTTTGCGGTCGCGGATGATGCGCCGAGCCAATATGCCATCACCGTGGGTAAGGTCATTACCTCCGCCGGCGAGCCTATTGTGAACGGGACGATCCTGGTTTCTGATGGCAAAATTGAGGCTGTCGGCAAGACGAAGGACATGGACATTCCTGAAGGCTACAAGCAGGTTGTTCACAAAGATTGCTTTGCAATGCCGGGACTGATCGAGGCCCACTCCCATGTGGGTGGCTCCGGCGACCTCAACGAGATGGTTTACCAAACCAACCCTGAGCTGAGGAACTGGGACCAGATCATTCCTCACAACCAAGATCTCAAAGTTGCGATTGCGGGAGGTGTAACCACGATCTGCTACATTCCCGGCTCGGGAACCAACATGGGCGGCTGGGGTACGTTAATGAAAACAGGTCCCGGAACGATTGAGGACGTGATCATCAAAGCACCTGGCGTGCTGAAGATCGCTCAATCCGGCAATCCTGAGCGTCGAGGCGGAGAAGTCGGTTCAGGTCGTATGGGCATGAACTATGTCATCCGCCAGCAGTTAGAGGAAGGAAGGGTCTACGTTCGACAGTGGGACGATTTTGAAGCAGGTCGAACCACAGTCAAGCCAGAGGTCAATCTGCGTCTGGAATATTTCAAGCCTCTATTTCGGCGTGAGATCCCTGTCGTAGTTCACACCCAGGCGTATCAAGTCGTACAGTCGACACTGCGAATCCTTCACGATGAGATGAATCTCAAAGTCGTTATCGATCACGGCACTTTCGACAGCTACAAGATCAGTGACGAAATCATCAAACGAAACATTCCGGTCATGGCAGGTCCTCGCGGCTTTCGCTACGAACCCGAAGATGGGCAGATCAAGGGAATCGTTTCCGAATATGCGTCGCGTGGCATCGAGTGGCTGGGCGTTAACACCGACGCACCCGTAATCCCTCAGGAAGAGCTCGCCTTCCAAGCCACGATGGCAGTCCGATATGGATGGAACGAGGAAGACGCCGTTGATGGGCTCACCATCGAAGCGGCAAAGGCACTCATGATTGACGATCGCGTCGGCTCATTGGAGCCAGGAAAAGATGCAGACATTTTGATCACAACGGGATCCATCGTGGATCCTCGAAACTACGTCAAACAGGTCTTCATCGACGGCAAAATGGTCTACGACACAGCGAAAGACCGCAGACGTTTTTGAGCCATTTGTCACCGCTTAACCAGTCCTACCCTCACTAGTCCGATCGAAACGAATCAGTTGAAGACGCACCCATGGGTATTACCAATAGCACTGAAGAATCGATGCCCGAACGGTTGCTGAACGAATCGTTCACGAATCGTTCGAAAGCGATCCTGATGCAAATGGCCAGCATGAGCTTTGCGGCGATGACCTTGACAACGCTCGTCTCACTGCCGTCAACAACGGCAAAAGGCCAAGACACGTTTGCGATCACCAATGCACGAATCGAAACAGCGACCAAAGATGGTGTCATTGAGTCCGGCACATTGGTAGTAAAGGACAAGAAAATCATTGCCGTCGGTAAGGATGCGAAGATTCCACTCGATGCAGCCATTATCAACGCGAAGGGCAGCACGATCGTGCCCGGTATCGTGGATCCCTATTTCGTAGTCTCCATTGGCCGCAACGTGCAATCGACGCCTGCTCGAACGATCGTTTTCAATGGTCGCACATTTGTAATCGGCGGCGGAACGACGAGAATCGCAACCACATTCGCCAAAGTCGCAGATGGTTTGGATACGGAATCGGTTGATTGGAAACCAGCACTTCGTAGCGGTATCACAACGATGCATTTGACGACTGGTGGTTTCGCTCAGTCTGCCATCGCTCAACCTGGCCCCTCGGAGCAAACCGAGTTCGGAGTTGAAATTGTCCAGCGCGACGGTCTCTTGGTCTCAACTGCTTCCAACGAGACAAGTAGTTTGGAGGTCTTGCGTAAAGGCCTCGCCAAGAAGGCCTCAAGTGGTGGCACTCCGGTTCGTGGCAGGCCAACACCCGAGCAGATGGCAGCAATGCGGGCTCGGATGATGGGTGCTCGAGGTAGCACACCACCTAGTAGCTCAAGTGCAGCAAGCTCCAATTCATCGGCAAACCCTGTCGACCAGCTTTGGGAAAGTGTCAAAGCCGGCAAACAGTCTCTGTTCGTGAATGTCGACAACGCCAGTTCCGTTTTGCATGTGCAACAGATCGCCAAAGGTCAGGAAAAGGCGAAGATTGCTTTGATTGTTTCGGGCGCCAACGCGTTCTTGAATCTCGAGACTCTGCCGGACGGCAACTACACCTTAGTCCTCCCCCCGAGGATTGATTTGAAACCGAATTCCGCTACGCGAGTCAACGTGCCTGCTCTTCTGGCCAACAACAAAATCCCTTTCTGCTTTTCGCTTTCGCTCGGTCAGAGCGATTTTAGAGCGATGCAACACAATCCATTTTTCGCACTTGGAATGTTGGTCAAGACAGGACTCGATCGCGAGTTGGCACTGAAGGCTCTCACGGCTGAGCCCGCAAAACTGATCGGCATGGAAGACCAGATCGGAACCATCGCTGAGGGTAAACAGGCAAGTTTTCTGATCCTCGACGGCGATCCGTTCGCAGCGACCACCGAAATAGAAGCGGTTTATTCTCGCGGAGCTAGGATCGATGATGAAATTTAGTTCTCGTCTATTGCGCACGAAAACACGTTCTATGCGACATCTGCAGCAGCTATTCACGCTCGTTTCCATCGCGACTCTGCTTTCGGGAAGTGTTGGCACGTTGGCCAATGCGCAAGAGAAGGAAAGCTCGGAAAAACAGGAAACCCCGAAAGAACCGAGCGAAAAGAAAGGAGAGTCTAAAGACGCGGATAAAAAAGAGGAAAAGGAGTCTAAGGAAGTCCTTGCCGTTGTCGGTGGTGACATCTTAACGGTCACCCAAGGCCGTATCCGCAATGGCACGATCTTGATCGAAGATGGCAAGATTGCATCCGTGGGAAACCGCGTTGAGATCCCTGAGGGGGCGACTGAAATTAATGCGAGCGGCAAAACGATCTGCCCAGGTTTCATTGCCTTAAACATGTCGCGTGTTGGCCTGCGTACCTCTTCCGACCGAGGCGCGAAGTACCAGGACGGCCTCGACCCTTTCGATCGCAACGTGAGTCTATCGCTGGGAGTTGGAATCACCACGGGTTGTGTTCAGATTAGATCTGGTGGACGTGGCCGACAATTCGCCGAAACCATTCAGCGGACGCCAGCCGACGAGTTTCCATTTACGCGACGTTTCCCTGGCATCGATCCCGACGAAGCGGAAATTGCCAACCTACAAGAACCGCTGCAACGCGACATTGGCGAATACGTTTCGACATGCCCATGTTGCGGCCTGCCAATTCTGCCAACGGAACCCATCACTCCCACGCGCCCAACTCCGATCACTCCGCAGAAGAATGCAGTCATCAAGATGTCATATGGCAGCCTTGATGGCATGTATGTCACCCAGAACGCGTTTTTGGATGTAACTCCGGGGGCGTTGAGTGGTGCTTCGAATCAGCGTAATTGGCGTCTGCAGTTCAAGATCGCGCAGAAGTACCTTGAAGATCAGCGTGCCCACGAGAAAGCCACGGCAGCCGGCAAAAAAGAGAAACCGCCTCGCATACCCGTTAGCGATGATATCCTGAACCTAGTGCAACGAAAGACTGCGCTTCGAATTACGGCCTACAGCGTCGCAGACATTCAAGAAGCCGTTTCGTTGGCCAAAGAACTGGACTTCAAGATCGTGATCACCGGCGCGTACGAATCTTGGGTCCTCCCAAAGGAATTATCTGAAGCCGATGCCTCCGTGGTTTTGACTCCTCGAAGCAGACGCGACCCTACCTTCGGAAATGAAGACCGCACAGGCACTTGGATTGAAACGAGCCGGGTCATGGAAGAGAGCGGCGTTCCTTTCGCTGTGCAAGCACTCAGCGGATCCATTAGCTTGAATGGCTTGGCGGGACGCGATTTGACCAGCCTCCCGCTAGAGGCAGCTTTCGCCGTACGTGGTGGTGCAAGCGAGAGCAAGGCTCTTGAATCGATCACCATCGTTCCAGCCCGAATGATGGGACTGGAAGACCGGATTGGCAGTATCGAGGCCGGGAAAGACGCGGACCTTTTAATTCTCAATGGCACACCAATGGACTATCGAACTTACGTTGAGACAGCGATAGTCAACGGTCGCGTTGCTTACCAACGTGATCAGGCCCGAGTGCTACCCGTTTACGATCGCTAGTACCGACACAAGGAGCAGTCACCTTAGCCAGGCGGCATTCATCCGAAGCCAGGCGGCTGTCGTCCGTAGACCGGAGGCTGTCCATTGATCTAAGGCATAGGTGGGTTTTGCTCGTCACTGCAAGCAGAGTCTCCCGCAGACGCTCGCTGATCCGAATCGACTCCGAACACGTCGTTGGGTTTCTCGTCGTCATTGGATTTCTCGTCTCTCCCAAGACGGCCGGTTCGGCGAACACAGTCTCTGAGTAGGTACTCGATCTGTGCATTCACACTGCGCATCTCATCGTCGGCCCAGTGCCTCACTGCTCGGAGCACGTTAGGATCGATGCGAAGCAGGAACGAATCGCGTTTTGCCATTCTGTCCTCCTGTCCTTCTGGATTGGATGCTCCAGAAACACCAACAGCCCGTCCTAGTTCTGGACGGGCGCGGTGTTCGGTTTCAGCAAATCGTCACCGTCTAATGCAAGGGCAGGGCGGTCAGACCGACAGCCGAGCTCCTAGCGAAAACCAAACGCACCATCTGCGTTAATAGAGCGATCCCGTATTCACGACTGGCTGCGTATGACGATCGCTGCACAAAACAACAAGTAAATTCGAAACCATGGTGGCTTTTCGCTCATCATCGAGATCGATGATGTTGTCATTCTTGAGTTGCTCCAGCGCCATTTCGACCATACCAACGGCTCCTTCGACAATTTTGGTTCGCGCCGCGACTACGGCTTGGGCCTGCTGCCGCTGAAGCATTGCAGCCGCAATCTCCGATGCGTACGCCAAATGGCTGATTCGTGCTTCGATGACTTCCACGCCCGCCTTATTCAGTCTCTCCTGAATGTCCCCCTTCAGTTGATCGGAGACTTCCTGAGTACTTCCGCGTAACGAAGTGCTATGGTCTTCACTATCATACGGATGCCGCGAAGCCAGGTTACGCAGTGCGGCTTCACTTTGCACTTCGACAAAATGCTCATACTCGTCGACTTCAAACATTGCCTCTGCAGTGTCGACCACCTTCCACACTACGACCGCTGAGATCTCGATGGGATTTCCATCCCGGTCATTCACCTTAGAGGGACGACTCGCACTCCGCGACTTCTGTGTGATCACCTGTCCAGCTGCATCCTTTTTCTCTGGCGTCGTCTGGGACCCCGTTTCGAAATTTCGAACACGCAGCGAGATCTTCTTCTTCGAATAGAACGGGTTGACCCAAAAGAAACCTGATTCTCTCACGCTTCCCTTATATTCCCCAAATAGCAGCAGCACTCTTGCCTGGTTCGGGGCGATGGCCATCAATCCGAAGAGACCTATGAAACAAACTGCCACGACTAAAAAAGAGAGAAAACCGAGGGCGAATGGCCCTTCAAATCCTCTCGTCGCACAGAATATGAACGTCACTACAGCACCGACAATTCCTGCCAGAAACAAAGCCAATGGCCCCCAGCCAGAGGTTGGCTTGATGGTCTTCTCGTGATGCATTCCCAGTCACCCTTCCAGTAGAGATTCCAAGCATTCGGAGGGCATCTCCGTTGCTATTCTCGCGATACCGAAGTGATATCACATTGCTATAGGCTTCGACAAGTCGCCGTCGAGGCGCTGAAAAGCTGGAAAACCCGAAACGCTAGCTATCGGACGGAAGCTGCCGGTAGCTCGATGCGCGTGACTTGAGACGAATCTCGTCCCAACCTATGGAATTTACGTGCCGCTTGTTCAACTTTGCGGGATAGGCTGAGTTTGCGGAAAAACTAGATTTTCCGGATTAGGGCTAATCTGCCGGTGAGGTAGTGCCGATACCACAAGCAGGGAGCTCCAGATGCACAGTCTGGGGCGGGTTTGCGGCCTGAGACCAATCCGTGGCTCACAAGCGACCCAATCGCATTCGCCATGATGGCGCAATTTTGCTAGGGAAGGCGCGGCAGTCGTGAAAAACATCATTGCCTCAACCATGTTGACACTATTGGTGCTGGGCAGCATCGCATCCGCTCAGGACCAACAACGAACTCGATCCACTCGTCCGAGCGGACCTCGAGTTGGAGTCCCCTCTCGTTGGGAGGGAGGTCCAAATGAGCGTCAAGTCACAACAGCGAGCCACGAGATCATCGAAGGTGGCGAGTACATTGTGAGCGGCGGCGGCTGTGAAAGCTGCGGAAACGCGGGCTGTGCTAGCTGCAATGTGAATGATTACTGCGGCGAGTGTATCGTACCAAGACGCTTTTGCATCTGCTTTCCCTCGCACGGTTGGGTTCAAGCAGAGTACTTGCTTTGGTGGCAATCAGGAATGAATGTGCCGCCTTTGGTTACAACTAGCACCGCAGGGACAGCCCGTGACGCAGCTGGTGTCCTTGGACAGTCCACGACGTCGACGCTGTTCGGCGGATCTGATGACATGATGACGGATGACCGATCTGGCTTCCGAATCCGATTCGGAACTTGGCTCTCATCGTTCCCATGCTGGGGTATCGAAGGCGAGTATGTCGGTCTCGGCGAAGACACCGAATCCTACTTCAATCAATCAACAGGCACGCCAATCCTGGCCCGCCCATTCTTCAATGTCCTGACCGGTGCAGACGACGCTGAACTAGTCGCTTTTCCAAACGTTGTCAGTGGTTCCATCGCGGCCGATATTACTTCGCAATTCGAAGGTGCTGCATTCCGGTTCCGCCGACAGCTGTGTGCTTCCGAGGGCTGCTGTTTCTCGAACATTTGCTGCAAGACCGTGCCTTATTCATCACGGCTTGATGCAACAATTGGCTACCGATTCTGGGAACTCGACGAGTCAATTCAAACACGCGAACAGCTCCAATTGCTGGGAACCGGAGCATCTGGAAGCTTTGATATCATTGACCGATTCGAAACGCGAAACCAGTTCAACGGTACTGAGCTTGGATTCATCTGGCAGGGTCGTCGAGGCTGGTGGTCTTTGGACGCTCTAATGCGAATGGGTATCGGTAACGTTCACCAGACGGTCACCATTAGCGGTTCATCTCAGATCGTCGATAATGGAACTGCTAGCAATTTCGATACTGGCTTCCTGGCACAGCGGACCAATATCGGAACTTACGATCGCGATCGTTTCACCATCGTTCCAGAGTTGGGCCTGACACTTGGCTATCAAATGACGCGACGACTGCGACTCAACATGGGCTACTCGCTGATCTACTGGGGAAATGTGGTTCGCCCAGGCGATCAAGTTGACCTAGACGTTAATCCCAATCTACTTGCACCAGAGGTTACCCCATTTACTGGAGCACTAAGACCGCAGTTTACGTTCAACGAAACCGATTATTGGGTACAAGGTCTGAGTTTTGGTGCTGAGTTCCGCTGGTAAACAGTAGGACTTACGCAAAACCTGTCGATTGAGAGACACTCAGGGTACCCCCAAACAACACTGCTAGCATCACTCGCCAGCTCCTCAGCTCGCCAAGGTGAAAGCTGCCAGTCGACTCGGGACCACCCAACCACTGAGGCTCGGCCTTCCGAATGACGGAGTGTCGGGCCTTTTTTCGTGCGTGCTGGCGGCCCCAGCTAGGAGCAATTACACCATGGCAAGTTTCATTTCTAAGTTGATCCGTCGTTTCGCAGGTAGCGCTCCAGAGAGCCGCGATCGTAAACGATCAGGATTCCGGCGGCAGCTGAGAATGGAATCGATGGAATCGCGTCGTTTGCTCGCTGCCGACCTGGGTGCTATCCAAGGTAATGTCTTCACGGACCTGACCGAGGATGGTCTTGATGCCGGTGACACCGGAATCGCTGCCGCCACCGTTCGGCTCTACCAAGATGTGAACACAGACGGTGCGCTCGACGCCGGCGATACACTAATTACTTCGCAATCGACCGATGCGAACGGTGATTACCTGTTTGCGGATCTCGCCAACGGTCAGTACTTGGTCGAACAAGTCGCCGTAACTGGGCAACTGCAACGCACCACAGAAACGGTCAAGGCAGTCACGGTTGTCAACGATGCCGGCGTCCAATCGGCTGTCGTCGATAATTTCGAAACCGTCACTACGCCTGACCCACTGAGCGCAGGTGCCGGCACTACCGCATCGGACCAACAAACGGGTGCCGCTACGGAGATCATCGGACTCGAACGTGACGTCGTCGTCTCCAACGATGTGGGTAGCGGTAGCACACTGTCCTTTGACGTCGATCCGAGTGGTACTGTCATCATCGATGCTGGTGTGGCAACGACCGGTGACGTCACGATCACTTACGATGGCGTGGATGGAGATGCAGCGACAATCGCGCACAACCTAGGTGGCGTTGACCTCACAACGAACAACGGTCGCAGCTTCTTATTCCGTGTCGGATCCCAAGTTGGTAGCTTCCTGACTGTGGAAGTTTACTCGGGCGACAACCAGACCGCTTCCTCGCTACAGCTCGTAATTCCCACGACGGTCGGTGGAGCTGCAACGGAGGATCTTCACTTCTGCTTCGACGATTTCGTACGTCTAACCGGTGCAACTGCCGACGCAGATTTCACGAACGTGTCCGCGATTCGCATCCTTGCGAACTTGGCGGCCGCCGATGACGTCGCCATCGATTTTGTTGGGGTCCAAGGTCTCGACCCTCTGACAGCAAACTTTGCGAACTTGAACCCAATGTCGCTCGGTGACCTCGTGTTCAGTGACACGGACAATAGCGGTACGCTCAATGGAGCGGAGGCAGGGATTGCGGGAGTCGACGTTCAGCTATTCGAAGATACCAATTCCAACGGGACTTACGATGACGGAGTCGATGCTGCGGTCGCTGGTGCGACCACGGTGACTGACGCAACGGGCAACTACCTGTTCGAAAACCTCTTCCCCGGCGACTACATTGCGTTCATTCCGATTTCTGAGTTTTCAGGAGCCAATGAACTGGCTGGCTTCGCGACCAGCTCTGGCAACGATCCTACTCCGGATCCGGACAACAACACCAACAGCGATGACAATGGTGCGTTGATCGCGGGCGTTGGTATCGCAAGCCAAGCCATCACGCTTTCTGCCGGCGGAGAACCAACGGACGACGGCGACACCGATAACAACACCAACTTGACCTTGGATTTCGGTTTCGTTCCGCAAATCGATTTGGCCGTAACGAAGCAAGCTAGCACGACTTCGGTATCTGCCGGTGACCAGCTTACGTACACCATTACAGTGGCTAACCAGGGCCAGGCTGACGCAACCAACGTTCTGTTGATTGATGACTTGCCGAACTTGACACCTACCGACCTGACCATCGTCTCCGCAACCAGTGCCAACGGCGGAACAGTGACCACGCCCGGTAACGTCAATGGTGAAATTGAAGTTCGCTACGCAAGTTTGGCCGCCGGTGCATCTGACACCGTAACGATCGTCGTCACCGTCCCCGACACAGCTGCCGCTGCCGCAGCCATTACAAACTCGGTCACCGTAAGCGCCGACGAAGCGGAAACCGACACCACCAACAACAACGACTCGGTAGACGTCGCCATTGTTCGCGACGCAACTCTGACCGTAACGAAGACGGATGCTCAAGACCCGGTCACGGTCGGCGGCACGTTGACTTACACGATCCTCGTCACAAACACGGGGCCGTCAACAGCGACCAATGTGACCGTGAATGATACGTTGCCCGCGGGTCTTACCCTTACGAATGTCACCTCAACACTGGGAACGGCAACTCCGAGCGGAAATGCCTTCACTGTTGATATTGCTTCGCTTGCCGTCAACCAATCTTCGACCATTACCGTGACCACAACGGTTGATTCGACCTTCTCCGGCACCTCAGTCACAAACACCGTGACAGCCAACGCCGACGAATCCACTCAAGTGACAGCTGATGAAACGACCACAATCAACCCGTCCATCGATCTAGCCATCACCAAAACTGACAGCGTGGACCCGGCAACACGTGGCAACACACTCGTTTACACCATGGATGTGACCAATGCTGGCCCTAGTTCGGCTACCAATGTGGTGGTAACAGACACGTTGCCCGATGGCGTCACGTTTATCAGCGCAACTGGCGGTACCGTGACCGCTCCTTCGGGCAACAGCAACGATGTGCTGATCGATATCGGAACACTTGCTGCAAGTGGCAGCCAACAAGTGACTGTAACTGTGACCATCGATGCGGATGCGGCAGACACCATCACCAACACCGCCTCCGTCACGTCTACGGAAACGACTGGTGGCTTCGAAACGAATACGAACAACAACTCTACCACAGAGCCAACGACGCTTAACCCGGCGATTGATCTCGAAGTGACCAAGGTAGACTCTGCCGATCCAGTCATTGCCGGAAATGATCTCGTCTACACCATGGTCGTGACCAACAATGGCCCGTCCACGGCCACCAACGTATCTCTTTCCGACACATTACCTGCGGGTGTCACCTTCACATCAGGGACGAGCACGCAAGGGACAACGGCCAACAACAATGGTGTCTTCACCGCCGACATCGGAACACTAGCCTCAGGGGCCTCCGCGACAGTCACATTGACGGTCGGAGTTGATCCCGGAACGACAGGAACGATCGACAACACAGCAAGCGTGACCGCGACGGAAACAGAAACGAACTCGGCCAATAACACGGCGTCTCAGTCGACCACGGTCAATCAAAGCGTAGATCTACAGTTAACCAAGACGGAGTCTACCAACATCGTTTCGACCGGCAGTGCGTTGGCCTACACCATCGTCGTTACGAACAATGGTCCATCTACTGCTACGTCCGTCCAAGTCACGGACACACTGCCCAGCGAGTTGTCATTTGTGAGCGGAACGACCACGGTTGGGACCCTAACCAACAATGGCAATGACGTGACAGTCGATGTAGGAACCTTGGCCCCAGGAGCTTCAGCGACCATCACCATTAACACGACGGTGATCGCGACAGCAGCCGGAACCATCACCAACTCGGCATCGGTAGCTGCAGCAGAGGCCGAAACGGTCACGACCAACAACACCGACTCCGAACAAACCGAGTTGCAGCCTGAACCTCTCAGCAAACGTCGTCTGCTTGCATCTGCCTAGGTTAGAACCAAACGAACGCCATAGTTGTTCTGCCCCGGTTATTCCAATGGGTCTAGCAGACACTGGATGGACGAATAAAATTCAAAGCCGCTGGCGGAAATGCGAGCGGCTTTTTCGTTGGATTTCACAACGCCCCCTTACACCATCCTTTCAGATGCAAATCCTTTTTTCTTCAATCTCCGAAAGCTCAGAGACGCATCAGCGAGTAAATTTGAGTCGACCATGCGCATAATCCCCATCGACGAAGCGACTATCCTCAGGCTAACGGGAGACGATTCGGTCTCCGTATTGAACAACCTGTGCACCAACGATTTGACAAGACTCGCAACCGGTGATTCCTGTGAGGCTTTCATCACGAACCTGAAGGGTTGGGTCGTGGGCCACGTAGTCGCATTGCGTACGGGCAACGGCATGGACCTTTTTGGACTTGGCTCATTCGGCGAAGCCGCAATCGCCCACATGGATCGCTACGTGATCAGAGAAGATGTCCAGTTCGAAGATTTAAGCAGGGAACATCGAATCCTACTCGCGGAGGCTACGATCCCCGCTTCTCTTTCCGGCTCGGTGCGTGAGCTCGGTATTTCTATTGGCGATTGGAGACTTTGTACAACCGATACGTATGGTGCCTCTACAATGGAATCAGAAAGCGAGGTGGAAGTTCTCTCGGACGCTTTTGATTCTGTGCGGATCCAGGCTTTCTGGCCAAGGCTTGGCCACGAGATAGGCGAGAAAACACTGCCTCAAGAATTAATGCGAGACGATGTCGCGATCAGCTTTACCAAAGGGTGCTATCTTGGCCAAGAGACCATCGCGAGGCTGGATGCTCGTGGGCAACTGCAAAAACAGCTTTGTTTACTAGCTGCCCAAAACACGGAAAAGTTACCGTCGGGCGAGATTCAAAATGAGTCAGGTAAGGTAGTCGGCCAGGTGACTTCAGCATGCACCAGCGATGCAAGTTCGTTCGCTTTGGCATTCATTAAGCGTGGCAATAACGAACCAGGAACAAAGCTCACGATCAGCGGCGCCGAGTTTACCGTTTCGGCGACTGCCTAGATCAGAATGCCGACTCCTCTTTGGTCGCTTTTAGGTTTGAAGCATCCACTCGAAGACACATTGCGAAAATTTGGGATCGTGTTTCGCGAGAACGCTTAACGATGTCGTGCAGCGTGCGTTGCACTCGATCAGATACCACTCTCCGGTTCTGATCTGGCGTACCAAATCGAAACCAAGCCATCCTAGTGCGCCGTCTCGAAACGCCTGTTTAAGGCAAACTTGCATAGCCGCCAGACCACGTAGGGACTCACCCGCTTGTCTGACACCACTGAATTCAAGCATCCGAACACCAGTCTTGGTTCCCGCCGACAGCCCAGGCTGAACGACTCGAATATCTTGGCACATTGCAGGCAACCAATGCCATTCTCCCAAATTTGAGACCACAACATGACAGCTGTAGTTTTCACCCTCTACGAATGACTGGACGACGTATTCATTGCCAGGATCTAGACGTCCCTTTATCGCGTCCCAGCTAGGACCGGCAAATACGCTGGTAGCGCCCGCACCGTACCTTGGCTTTGCCACAACCTCCCCTCGCTCCTGGCCAAACACCTGGTGCACGCATCGATCCAGTTCGGGCCCTGCGACTCCGGTTACAGTGGCAGGATGCATGATCGAATGAGCCTCGCAGATCGATGCCGTCCGGCTTTTGTCGCAAGCGATTTGTAAACATGGATCCGCACAATTTAGGAGCGGAGTTCGCGAATACTCCCTCAGTGAACTAAGCACAAAACTAAGCGTTTCATTCAATTCAGGTGCAATGACAATCCCGCAATCGGCGTCGTCGAGGAGCTTAGCCCACTGAAGGACGAGATCTCGCGGCGATAAGTCTTCCCCAGGCAACTCGACGACCCTTGCCATCCCCCCCAGGTCCCCAAGTTGCGTTTGGCAGCCTGATGCCTCGCGGACGTGCGATGATATCGGTGCGGTAACTTGCATCCCAGCTTTCGAGGCTCCAAGCGCCACCGCGACCAACATCTCAAGACCCTCTATCAGCAATGAGTCCCCCAAGTCCTTTGACATCAGCTGGCAGGTTCCTACCTTGGATGGTTCTGGTGCAGTCAGCGATTCGGCCGCAGCGGCAACCTGTCCGCCGCATGCGAGCCATTCCATAACGACAATGTTCACGACAGGAACTCCTTATCCTGAGGGCTGCTTGGCCAGGTTTTGGTCGATTCCGCGCATGCCCGGCTAGCCTCGTGGAATCCCAATTTGTGGGCCAACGAGGGTGGCCAGCGTCAATATCCCAAGTGATCCGGCATCTATGACTTTGCGGCATTCTGTTCTAAGATTGTGCGACTTCGCGACACTAATTGTGCTGATCGGCGGACCGTGATGGAAGAAAAAGCAACAAAGGCATCGCCTGCTCCAATTGATAACCTGGAAGTCAAAGACGCGCAGGTTATTTTCACCAATGTTTGGAATGAGCTGGAAGCCGAATTCGGTCGTGAAAACCTTTGTTTCTCGAAGGAACTGATCCTCCTGGGCGGTGCTCCCGGGTCTGGGAAGGGCACCAACACCAATTTCATCATGCGTGCGCGAGACCTGACTTGCAAACCGATTGTCGTCAGTTCGCTTCTCAGTAGCCCCGAGGCGCAGCAGATCAAAGAAGCAGGAGGAATGGTTGGCGATCGCGAAGTGGTGAACCTCGTATTCCGCAAGCTGCTTGATCCGGAATTCCGCGACGGATGTGTGTTAGACGGTTTCCCTCGGACTCGAGTCCAAGTCGAATGCTTGAAAATGCTGGTTCGCAAAATGAATCAGCTATATCGTCTTTATCACAAGACTCCACACGCGGCAAACTTCCGCAAACCGACGATCCACGTAATGGTTTTGTTTGTTGATGAGAAGACGAGCGTAGACAGGCAACTGAAGCGTGGGCGTGAGATAGCGGAACTGAACGCTCGAGCCCGGGCCGAAGGCGATCCGGAGCCTTACGAAGAGAGAGCCACTGACAAGGATCCCGTTGCCGCGAAACGCCGCTATCGAGTCTTCAAAGAGCAGACCTGGGAAGCTCTTCAGTCGCTGAAGGAGATCTTCCACTATCATTTCGTCAATGCTCAAGGTAGTTACGAAAGTGTCGAAAAGAACATCCTGAAGGAACTGGACTACCAGTCTTCACTTGAACTCGATCCCGAAACGTACGACTCCGTACGCCACCTGCCACTTGCAACTGACTTGGCTCTGCATGCTCGGCAAGAGCTGGTGAAGAGAATGGATGGATACCAACGGGATCACGCAGAGCTCTTTCATCGCGTCATCCGCTTGATCGAAGAACGATTTTTTCCAATTGTGACTCGGCACGCCATTCCTGGCATGGCGGTCGTCAATTCGGAGGATACCATTTTTGAAGATGCATTGGCCTTGGCCATGGTAATCGACATTTTTTCTGAACGCGGCTACAAAGCCGTCGCCAACATCAACTTGGCGGACGTCCCCTCGCGCGTCGATCTTGAGACTGGTGAGATTACATCAACTCGGAAAAAGATTTTCCGATTCCAGATCCGATTCCCCGGCTCACAGATCCGACGAGGCGAAGACTAAGGCCCCGAGCCCAACTGCACTGAGAAGCCAGGGCTGCGGCAAGACACGTATCACTTGCTAACGGGACCTTTCACCCCGATGCCTCGGCCATTATTGTACATCTGATTGAACCTGACCACTTCGCTGTCGTCGATGACATTATCGAGATTGTAGTCCAAGTGAGTCATATACATGGTGACATTCCCTGGCCCCAACTCTTTAGGTGTAATCAGGCCATCGCCGTCCTGATCATATTTGCGGACGTCGCCGAATAGCCTGTCGAGGAATACTCCTGGTCGAGTACTCCCATTCCGCAGGACTTTCATATTGACCTTGAATTCCTGTGTCACTGGAAAGCAAAACGTCTCGGCATCGTCACAGATGACGTAGCGAAGCGAGATCGTCAGAGTATCCGAGCTTTCCAAACGCTCCAGATTGACTAAGAACATTCTTGGATCACAGTCCGACGGTACGCCTGGGACTGGCGCTTCCAATTTCTGTTTTCTTAAGAGCCCGTCAGATGATGGAACGAGCCGAGCGGTCACCGCGCCAGCAGCATTATTCCAGTGGACCTTATGGATCGGATCGGGATAGAAGCCAAGGTAAAGTGAATAGAGCCCACCATCGTTTGGCCGTGGCATCACTTCCGCCCGAAGCTTCACGAACAGCGGACGTTCAGCTCCGATTGGAGAATACTCGACTTCGACCGGCTGTAGTCCACCTGGTAAATCCAACCTTGGCAACACGCCGCTGGCCACTTCTCGGGGCTCTGGTCGAAAACGAACGGGAAGATCTGCAATCTCGGTCGGCTTTTCAACTGCGCCGACCAAATCAACCAGATCACTTCGAAGTGTCTTTGGATTACTCCAAAATCGTTGCCGAACGACTTTTCCGTTTGGAGCAATCACGAATTCGCCGTTGTAAGTCTCTCCGTATGCCTTGGTCGCGGTACTATCCATCGAATCGCATAACCAAGGAATCTCCGTTCCGGTCATCCGTTTCGCTTCGGCGATGTGCTTCAAACGCTCCCCAATGTTCGCAGGCTCAATAAGGTTATTCGTTTCTGGATGCGCGAGCCGCTTGTAGATGTAGAAGAAGTTGACTTTGTCTCGATAGTCACGGAACACTGTCTCCAGACCGGAGACATTTTTAAGGAAAGGGGCTCAGGTCAGGCAACCGAACACAACGACCGTATACTTATCTTCTGCACTGGTGAGCCGGAAAGGTCTTCCGGTCGAATCAAAGATCTCGACATCGGGCATAGCCTTACCCACCATCGGGTTTTCGCGCTCGAAACGCGCGTTGTAGCTAGTTTCAAACTCCTGTGCTCGCCCCAATTCCATTCCGCCGATAAGGGCAACAAGGAGAAGAGCAGAAATCCCCGAACTTGGATGCGACGCTGGCACCGATGGCCTCTTAATTTGGACGAATGATGAAACGAAACCCAAATGCTCTGTGATGAGCAGAATGGACCAAGGTAAACTTCGCTGCAAATGAGTCGTCATTCTAGAGCTTTGCAAACCGCTTGTCGGTCGAATAGCCCACAATTCAGGAGACCGACTTCATGGGCTGCGAAATTGAAGCAAAGGCTACCGACCCTGCAACGAGACCAGCACCATTAATCTTCGCCGCTAATCGAATCAATCGCTTGGAGAATATACTTTTTGGTCGTACCGGACCGCCTCGAACGATTCGCCTCTTCCAGCATCTCCTCTAGTTTGGGCAAAGCCTCCTTCGCTGGCTTCCCAATTTTTCCAGTCAGAAAGACAGCGTAAAGCCGCTTTCGAAAATTCTCGGACTCATATCCCTCGATCAGGAGGGGCAACGAGCTTAGTGGAGCAGCTCCAATATCGCGGATTGCCCCGGTCGCAATACTTTCGTCTTCCTCGTCATCAATCATTCCGAAGAGCTTTGGAATCGCAACCTTGGCGTCCTCACCAATTCCTCCAAGCTCCTCACATGCAGCTCGACGCACCGTCCATTCCGAATCCTCGAGAGCTTCCGTCAAGCTATCCGCCAACGCTGATTTATCCGCTTCGACGGCTGCGAGTGCAGAGACGGCACGGATGCGAATGTCGACCAACGGATGCTGCAACAAATTTCGAACAGTCGCAGAATGCATCGACGCTGCTTGTCCGGCAGACTCGAGCCCCCTTAATGAAACTCGAAGCAGGTCCAAGTCATTTCCCAAATTGCCCGCGACGAGTGTCACCAACACTTCGTCCTTGGCCTCTAGCTTACTGAGGCTTTCCGTCGCGGCAACGCGGACATTCATGCTCTGGTCTGAAAGACCGGAGGCAAGTCTGCTAATCGCTTCTGCCTTCTCGGCTTGCCCGGTAAGAGCTCCGAGAGCCCGAAACGCAAGTGCTCTTACTTCTGACTCCTTTGCCACTAAGAGCTCGAACACTCGGTCCGCTCTACGTTGCAGCAAAGTCGGTAACTCGACTAGGCATTCCAGTGCAGCCACGCGCGTTCCGACGGCCGAATCGTCCAGCCCCCCATTAATGAGCTTGGCCTCTTGATCTGGACTCAGCTTTGCAACAACAACTTGGCGAATCGCCGAAGCACGAACGGACTCATCTTCATCTTTTGAGCAATCAACGATCTCGACACTGATTTCCTGAATGAGCTGCTTCGAGTCCGCCCCCAACTTTTCGCCAGCAACGACACCAAGTGACTCCACCGCTGCCCGCCGCACATTAGCATCGTCGTCATCCAGTCTCGCGATAAGGGATGGAACAAGGCTCTTGCTAGCGGGCTCTAGAGCCCCAATAGCACGGGTTGCTGCGATACGAATAACTGGGGCATTGTTTTCAAGAGCGCTAACCAGCAAGTTCTCGGCGCCACTGCCAGCTTTGGCTATGGCCATCGAGACAATTGGTTCCACCCTTTCATCATCCGAAAGCGTCTTAATCGCGTGCTGCACACCATGGTTCCCAAGGCTTGCGATCGCTGCTGCTGCGCTCCCTACATCCAAATCAAGTCTGACGCCCCGCTCAAGGATTGCGGACACCAATTCCGAAACTGCAGCCTTGTCAGGCTCATCAATAGAAAGCGATTCAATGAGCCGGAGATAGGTCTCAACCTTCTCCCGAGAATCACACTGCTTTAGCGGCGAAGCGAGATTTTGAAGCACTCGCTCATGGATGGATGGATCCAGCTTTACACCAGCCACCGCGGCTGAGCGAACTGAAAACTCGGGGTCTTCAATCGCCTTGAGCAAGATCTCGATCTTGAGCTTTCGGGAAATCTTGGAACGGGCAACCGAGATCAATGCTTGCTCGCGAACTCGAGACTCGGAATCATGGATCGCATTTTCCAAGCATGAACGAACTTCTTCGCCCGGTTCTTCAACGGCCGACAATGATCTAATCGCAACCCATCGAACAATGCTGCTCTCGTTACTTGCAAGTTCACACCACAATGGAGCATCATTCAGAGCAACTTCCGCTAGGGCGGTAACACCGCTTTCCACCACTCTCGGATCCCCATCGGATAGCGATTGGATCAATATCGGCTTCGCATCGATCGCAACAGCCCCCAATCGGACAAACGCGTTGCAGAGCCCTATTTTTTGGATGGAATTGGCTTCACTCCATTTTTCGACCAAAAGAGACACGACACCTGGCCCCATGTTTCCAAGTGCCTCTGCGGCTCGATACCGCATCTGATCACTGCGATCATCTAGAACATCGACCAGTTCTTCGGCAACAGGAAGTGACTTTTCGCCCGCTCGAGCAAGGCCCATCAACGCCTGGAACTGCAATTGCTCGTCGCGTTCGTCGGCAAGCGATGCAAGGCAATGAATGACAGAATCTGTTTCGGCTCGTCGACGCACCAGTTCGTAAACTGCGTCCCGACGCGCCTGAAGATCCGACGAAGAAACCTGTTCAACAAGTTTTTCCGGATCCCAATCTCGCAACTCGGCGGGTGATTGCGCCGTCACCACGCGCAGCGATGAAGTCACCAACAAACAGTGTAAAACTGTCCGCAAGACTACTGTGCAGAAGCGGCCGGAGGAAACACTCTTCACCATAACAGAACATCCACACTCGGGACCATTTGCATTGAACGCCGCCTGCGGGGATGAACGAAAATCGGATCGCAAGGCAATTCAATCGTGATCAAGAAAGCCCTTGCAAATAGCCAGTACTGTCACCAATGAATGGAACGTCCACATCCATCCTTTGGAGCATCGACATGAACAGATTGCACATCGGTGTTTCCTTCGTGAACCGGAGGTGACGCCCAGTTTCAATGGTTCCTCCCCCTGATCCAGCAAGCAACACAGGCAGGTTTTCGTTGTTATGACGGTTCCCGTCACTTATGCCGCTGCCATAGACGATCATTGAATTGTCCAACAAAGTCTTCTCGCCTTCGCGTACCGACTTCATCTTCTGAAGGAGGTAGCTCAACTGCTCAACATGGAAGCGATTGATCTTCGTGATCTTAGCGAGCTTCTCTGGATCATCGCGGTGGTGAGACAAGTCGTGGTGCCCGTCCGGAACGCCGATAGCTCGATAATTCTTGTTGTCGCCGGCATTGGCAAACATCATCGTAGAAATTCGAGTTGAATCCGTTTGGAATGCAAGCACCATCATGTCACACATCAAACGCATGTGATCACGATAATCCTTTGGCACTCCAGCGGGGACGTCGTAGTCAACTTCCATCTCTAGATTGAGATCCCCTGTACCCGCATCCATGCGTCTTTCGACTTCCCGAACGCCGTGCAAGTATTCGTCAAGCTTGCGATTGTCACTACGGCCGAGCGACTTTTGCAGCTTCTTCGCATCATCCATGATGAAGTCGAGGACACTGCGACGCATCGCCTCTCGTTCGGCTTTACTCTGGTCGACTTCACGTTTGGAACCACCAGCGAACAAACGCTCAAACACCAGACGTGGGTTCACCTCTTTGCCAACTGGAGTCGATTCAGAGGACCAAGATATATTCGACGAATAAGCACAGCTGTAGCCTGAATCGCAGTTTCCCGCTTGGCTACCTGCATGGATACCTAGCTCAAGCGACGAAAACCGAGTCCGCTGGCCAATTGTTTGAGCAGCGACCTGGTCCACTGAAATCCCAGAACGAATGCTCTCTCCCGACGTCTTGCGAGGTTGAGCCCCGGTTAGAAACACGGACGCGCTACGCGCGTGGTCGCCAGCGCCATCTCCATTGGCTCTCCCCTTATCGTGAGTCAAACCGCTGAGCACGAGTAGGTCGTCATGAACCGGCGCCAGAGGTTCGAGAATGTGGGGCAGTTGGAAACCATAGCCTTCAGTCGATGGCGTCCACTTCGGCAAATGCACACCGTTGGGCACAAAGATGAACCCCATCCGCCGCGGCGCATCCGTGGCGGCCGTGGCTGCCTTGGCAACACTGCTAGTCGCCTCCAACCATGGCAATGCCAGCGATACGCCAAGCCCACGCAAAACGGTTCGGCGGCTAAGTCGATTATTTCCAGCCATGAGCTCTCATCCTTTTCTGTGTGATGACACCAATGGTAGCCACCAATTCATCGTTTGCCGCAGCCTATGGTGATGACCGGGCTACGCTCTCTATCGACAGTGATTCAGTCAGCAGCCTCTTGGAAGCGAAAGGGTTCGCTGGTCGCAATTGCTTTGACCATGGTTCGGAACCGAAACCCATCGGCAGAAATCCTCGCGACAATATTATTGACCGTACAGCGATCATAAACGGCCAACCCACGTCCAAGGGCATAGGTCAACATTTTCTGACTCATACAACGAGTGAACTCGTTCTTCTTATTTTCGGCAAGAATCTCTACCAAATCCACAGGACCAAGGAACTGCTTACCGCCAGGCAGTTCCCCGGACGGATCAATCGGACCTTGACCATCGCTTGTTCTCCAACGACCAATCGCGTCAAAATTCTCTAGGCCGAAGCCCAAAGCGTCCATTTTTGTATGGCAAACTGCACAATTCGGATTCGCCCGATGCTGCTCCATCTGCTGCCGAAGCGTTCCCAACGTCTCGCCAGATTCGCCCAGTTCCGGCACATCAGGCGGAGGCGGCGGAGGCGGTTCACCAAGCAGGTTATCCAAAACCCATTTTCCTCGTTTCACTGGCGAAGTTCGTGTCGGATTGGACGTGATTAGCAACACGCTCGCATGCATCAGAACTCCACTGCGTCGGCCCTTCAAATCGACACGTTGGAACTCTTCACCGTCGACTCCATCGACGCCGTAGAAATCGGCCAGACGGCCATCTAGAAAACTGTAGTCTGCGTTCAACAGATCCAGGACGCTGCGATCCTCAGAGACGAGGCTGCCGAACATCAATTCCGTCTCTCGACGCATACTGCGTTGCAGGTCACCGTCGTACTCCGGGAATAGATCCGGATCCGGCGAAAGCTTGGCTAAATCACGAAGCTGAAGCCATTGCCCTGCAAAATTCTCAGTCAGCGCCATCGACTTCGGATCGTCCAACATCCAATCGACAGCCGACTCAATTTCTTCGACGGAGCTAAGCTCCCCACGCTCAGCCAGCTTCAACAGACGCTCGTCCGGAGTCGAGGACCAAAGAAAATACGACAGTCGAGTTGCCATTTCGTAGCTATTGAGTTGCCTAACGCCATTGGTGTAGTCACTCGGACTAGCCGTCTCGACTTTGTAGATGAACTGAGGCGAAGAGAGCACCGCAGCAATCATCGTTTCGTGAATTTTCTTGGGTGACAGGCCTTTATCCACGTACGCGGTTGTCATCAGCTCCCGCATACGTTCCGATTCCGCCGAACTCGGAGGCCGCCGAAAAGCTCGCAACATAAAGTCATCTGCGCTTCGAATCAGGGCATCAACAACTTCCTGAAGATCTCCTGGGTTTTCCGCTTCGAATGGGAACACTCTCTTAAACGCAGCTTGCTCAGCGACTACTGCTGACGCGATCTCGCTTCCTGCCGCTAGATATTTCTCCAACAGGATGGGTGGAATCGTGAGAACATCACCAATGTTGTCAAATCCATTGCCAACATCGTCCGACGGGAAATCCTTCGCAGGCTCTAACGCGAGTCCTGTCAGGTCGCGAATCGAATTATTGTATTCGACACGATTGAGACGCCGCATCGTGACGCGTCCAACACTGGCTACATCGCCGCAGTCGAAGCTTGCGAGCTTCGACTCGATCCACTGCAAAACTTCAACCCGTTCGGTTGAGCTAGGCTGATCGTAGTCGGCCGGCGGCATCTGCTGCTCTTTGAGCACGCGGATGATCTTCTCGACGGTTTCCACTCGTCGTTCGAGCGAATCACCGACTTCGAAGAAATCGACTTCGATCCCACCCTCTGGCTCGTCCCCCACATGGCAGTCGTAACAATAGTTCGTCAACATTTCGACGCCCTTCGCGTCAGCCCCCGATAAGACATCGGACTCTTCGGCGCGAACGACTACGTGAGTTGACGACGCTGTGCTTAGCAGCGTTACCAACAACACAGTCAAACTATGTAAGTTGTTTTTCATTCCAGTTCGCAGTTCGAGATCGCAATTCCATCTACCTGCAACGTTTGACGCACGATCCCATGCCCGTACCGTTATCTGATGAACGGATGAGCGGATCGGCCAAACGAGGCGACCCACTTCGACAACACAGTTCCTCAATTGGATCATGTCATCGTGGTTTTGCAGTTTTGCAGTCTTGCTAAAGGTAGGTGTCATGAAGCAGCCAGCCACATGAACTCGGTTGCTGGGGCTTTGTTGACGAGATGACCGCAACTCACAGTACGCGGTAACAGCTCGAACGCCCCCGGTGGGACCCTTATTTTAGCCCAATTGCCGGACTGAGTCACCTTGAATCAAAAAGAGCTTTCTCCGCCGCCACAACACATCGCCCCCCATATTGGCCAATTGGGCTAAATCAAGGTTGGACCAATCGGCGGCAATTTGGGCAATTTGAAAAGGAAACAAAAAAACACGCCCCGGAATCCCAAGGCGTGCTTTTGAACTATTGCCTATTTTGCTGCCCCAAACCACTGACTCAGACTGCCGACCTCATACCGGCCGAACGACCCTATTTTGCAACTTGATAACAGAGCACTTGATCGCCCTCTCGGAGATAAAGCTTCCCATCGACGATGACGGGGTGGGCCCAACTAGGCTTGTCGCCATCGCCGGATCCAGGAGTCTTGAAGCTGCTGATCTCGCTGAATCCGCTAGGGTCTAACTTGGCTAGAGCAACGACACCATTCTGGTAGCGGACAAAGAGTTTTCCGTCGGCAACCACAACCGAAGTGCTTCGCGATCCGGAGCCGCGTTCCTTCCAGAGTACTTCACCGCTCAGCATGTCCGCACAGTAAACGATGTTTTGGTCCTCGTAACCTCCGTAGATCTTTCCGTCGACTTCAACAACACCGCCGTGCTTGTTTCCAAGCTCGGTCTTCGGTGCGTAAATCTCTTCGACTTCGACTCCGCCAGCGGAAGTCGCGACCTGCTTCAGCAGCGCAGCACCGAGCTTATAGCCCGCCACGCTGAACACATAATCCCCCTGGATGATCGGGGTTGGGATAAATGCAGTAGGCGGACTCATGTCGTAGTCCCACAGCAACTCACCCGTTGCCGCGTCGATTCCCATCGGTCCGCCACCCGTGTTTTGGACGTAAATTTTCTTGCCACCGACGTTGGCAATAACAACACATGAATGACCAGCTCCAACGTCGTCTGGTCGAGCACAACTCCACACCAAATCCCCGCTCATTTTGTCCAAACCGACAACGGTATTCTTGGGACCACCTGGGGTGCAGACGAGTGTACTGCCATCAATCAGGGGAGATTCGCTATATCCCCAGACATCTTTTTTCTTGCCGCCTAAATCGCCTTTCAAGTCCTTGCTCCACAGGACTTCGCCGTTTGAGGTTTTTGCGCAGTACAACTTTCCAAATGGTGTCATAACATAAACGCGATCACCATCCACAGTCGGTGTGGCTCTCGAACCTTGCCAGGAAGTACGTCCATTGTTCCACGGCTCCCCGGTCTTGGTTTTCCACAACTGTTTGCCGGTAGCCAGATCAAAACACGTTAAGTACTCGTCGGCATCACCGGCCGTCGATGGACCATCTCCCAACGTGAACAATCGGTTACCCGAGATAGCAGGACTTGCATAGCCGCGTCCCGCACCATCGGCAGCCCACAACAGTTTGGGCCCTTCCGCGGGCCATTCATCCAACAACCCTGTATCAGGAGCAATACCAGTCCGGTCTGCCCCTCGGAAAGTTGGCCAATCTTCCGCTTGGACCCGTTGAACCGCTCCACAAAGGACTCCGAAGTAGAGGAGTCCAACGAAGGTGTGAAAAAACACTTTAAGTTTCATGAAGTTATCCTCTACTCAACCTTGGCTTGCTGTTCCGTAATACCGGGCAAAAACTGCATGTCTGATATTGGGGCCTCGCGAAATTCGCGTGCCATTCAAATGCGAAGGGAAAATGGGAAAGGTCTGCGACGAGCAAAAACTCGGAAGAACGCCTGCATCCAACCATAGCGGAAGGTTCCTCGCCTTGGTATCCCGCGAGCTGGACAACATCATCAGAATTGGGAGCCAAGAGCACTAGCATCAACATCAAACTCACGGTGTCAGACGACGCTAGCCTAGGTGTCGAGGGCCAATCCGAGTTTCAAGCTCGGGCATGGGCCGCGACGCGTGAGCGACCGTGTGCGTCATGAAATCCGTTGCCAAAGGGGCAACGTAGGGGCAGCGCAGGGCCAGCGGCTCAATGGCGAAACAGCCTATGCTCAAACTCGGATTAGCCCTGCCTCGGAGTCGGTCAATCTCGGAGTCGGTCAATATTTGCGAGCCAATTAGAACTAGACTACATTACGCGACGCTCCAAACGAGAATTCACACAGGAATCCAATGGCCCAGAGGCCGACCTACTCGGACGTCCGCTGCGACGGACACAGCAAAACTCCTCTTCAAACTGATTGAGATATCATGCGACCCCATTTGACGATTCAAACCCGTTTGCGCAACACCGCCTATTCATGCTTCCCGTCTTGCTTGGGACTCTTACTAAGTCTAGTGACAACTGTTTGCATCGCGCAAAACGACACTAGCTCGTTAGCCGACGGCACCTGGAAATGGTCGGCAGAAATGGGAGATCAAACAATCAATAGTATCCTTCGTCTGACCACCGAAGGTAACTCGCTCTTCGGCACCTACGAAAATCAGACGATGGATGCGAACATCGTCGATGGAAAAATTGATAACGGTGCAGTTAGCTTCCGATTCGAGGCTGAAGTTGACGGCTCCGAAGTCGAAGCGAAATTCGCGGGCAAAGTCTCAGGAGATGAGATCAAGGGCACAGTCAATCTATCTTTGGCTGGCGAAGACTACGGGGAATTCGATTGGAACCCCTCACGGTTCGTCGGAAAAGATGAAGTGGTCGGCACCTGGGAGTTCCGGTTCACTGCCGCCGATGGCAATGAATACACCCCCGTTCTGACAATCAAAGAAGACAACGGAAAGGTGTTTGGGGAGATAGGCGGCGAAGGTGAATCCGCCAAGATTGAAAGCATTGAAATCAAGGACAACCAATTCACTTTCGATTATTCGACAGACTATCAAGGTTCAGAACTCAATTTGACTTACAAGTGCAGCCCAGTCGGACACCACCTTTCCGGCATTTGCGAATTCGAACTCCAAGGTGAAACAGGCGAATTCGACATCGCTGCAAAACGCCGGCATTTGTCTCGTGCAGCGTCGGAAATGCTCGGCACTTGGGAGTTTGAGATTCAAACTCCTGAAGGTCAAAATACCGCGATACTGTCACTTTCCGATGACAATGGTGAACTCGCCGCATCACTGACTGGCGACGGGAATCAATTCGAACTTAGCGATGTTAAGCTCGACAAAAAGGGGCTGCGATTCGGGTTCAAAAATGAACACTCGGGAATGAGTGTCGACCTGTTCTGGCTCACCAACTTGGATTCAGACGGAAAGATGACGGGTACACTGACATTCGATGCTGATGGCAACACGGGCGACATCCCACTGAGCGGTAAGCGCCGCGTCGACTAGCTGGCAATAGCCAACGCTGCGGCAGCCCCAAACGGATCCGATCCAGCTGCCAGATCGTATCAATTGCAAACCTCCAATGAACTTGCGATGAGAGAGTGACTGCCATGCCAGCCATATGCCGTACTAGCCTCGTGCCGGCGTTCATCTTGCTTATTTCAGTTACCTGGAGTTGCTCTGGTGTCCGATCGGCACATGGCAAGGGAGACGAGTACGTCTACAAATCGATCGAAGCTACTGACGAGGCTCCTGCGCGTGACATGCGTATTTACGTCACATCCCCCGGCAAGGAACCAGCGGGGCCGACTCCAGCAATCGTCTTTTTTCACGGCGGTGGTTGGACTGGCGGCGCTCCGGGACAATTCTCAGATCATGCAGCTTACTTTGCGTCACGTGGTTTGGTTTGCTTCCAAGTTGAGTACCGACTACTTGGCAAAAAATCCAACGAGGCGCCGGACACCTGCATCGAAGATGCGATCGATGCGATGCGATGGGTCCGCCAGAAGGCAGTTGATTTTCATGTTGACCCCAACCGCATTGCGAGCGGCGGCGGCTCAGCCGGCGGGCATCTAGCCGCGTACCTGGGTTGCAACCTCGCCCAAGGCAATCCAGCGAAACCCGCGGCGATGTTGTTGTTCAACCCGGTATACGACAACGGACCCGGAGGCTGGGGAACCAAGCGGGTTGGCGAGAAATACAGGAAGTATTCTCCAGCACACAATCTCACCCCAGATGATCCGCCATCGATTGTATTCCTCGGTTCCAATGACAAGCTGATCCCGGTTGCAACCGCCGAAAAGTTTGCAAAGGAATGCGAATCAGAAGGAGTCAAGAGTAAGCTCGTTGTCTATCCAGGGCAGGGGCATGGATTCTTTAATTCATCCAAATCAGACGGCCTTTACTACCGAAAGACGGTGATTGAGTCAGACCAATTCCTTCAGTCGCTCGGTTGGCTCCAAGGTAGCGCCACACTGAAAGAATAGCGAATGAACCGTGGAACTACTGAACGAATTCGGCTTAACCAACTCTTACTCTTCCTCTTAGCCTTCCTTCTATTTCGCCCCGCATTGCTCGCTCAAGGTGTAGCGGACAACGTCATCCTTATCACGCTGGACGGTCTTCGTCTCGAAGAAGTGTTCAACGGTGCAGATGCTCGTTTAGCAGAACAAAGCGCACCCAACCGCTCACGGGATTGGTTCGCTCATTACGACGGGGAGTCTGCGAAAGAAAGGCGAGAGAAGCTGCTCCCCTTTCTATGGAGTCGCGTGAACAAGGGAAAGGCGTGGATCGCGGGCAACTACGAGCAGGATAGCGTGGTTCGCGTCACCAACGGCCGGTACTTTTCGTACCCGGGATACAACGAATTACTGTCGGGGTTTCCAGATCCATCGATTGACTCCAACGACAAGAAACCCAACCCAAATCAAACAGTGCTTGAATACCTGAACCAGCAGCCCGAGCTCATCGGGTCAGTCAAAGCTTTTTGCTCCTGGGATGTATTTCCGTACATCATCAATTCAGAACGCAGCCGCGTCACGGTGAATGCTGGCTGGACAAAGCTGACGGAAGGGGATCCAACCCGATTAGCCATTCTAAATCACACGGCGGACAACCTCTTCCACGAATGGGATTCGGTGCGTTACGATGTCTTCACTGCGTCCGGCGCCATAGAGGCGATGCGTTCAACACAGCCGCGAGTTCTCTACGTTGCTCTTGGCGAAACGGATGACTGGGCCCACGCAGGTCGCTACGACCGCTACTTGCTAACGGCAAACCAAAACGATCATTTTATCCAACAACTTTGGTTGGAAGCCCAACAACACCGCCGTTACCGAAAAACAGCCTTCCTTGTTACGGGCGATCATGGGCGCGGAGACGGACGCGAAGGCTGGAAGAACCATTCTGATAAGCTCGCTGGTTCAGATCGGATCTGGGTGGCCGCGTTCGGAGCAGGAATCGAACCATCGGGCGTACACTCGCAGGGCGAATTCACTCAAGGTCAAATTGCGGCCACGGTCGCCGCACTGCTCGGTTACGACTTCACCATGACGAACCCCAAAATCGAGGCTCCGCTTCCGATCGCTGACTACGGCCTTTGATTTGCGGAACGCTGTGTAGCGGATGAGGATCCGAGTTGGAGGAGGCGCGAGTACCGGGCAAGAAATCCAGGGGCGAGGGCACAAACAATCAGGAAGTCGCTGCGAGAGCTTGGCAGCTCGACGCTAACCAATGTCGACCGAAACGCGTTCAACAATGTGACGCCCAATCTCCAACGATGCGGTGGCTGCGGGACTGGGAGCATTGCAGACATGCAGCATATTTTTTCCCGAAATCCAAAGGAAATCGTCTACCAACTGCCCATCCGGCGTTAACGCTTGAGCCCGAACACCCGCCCGGCAGGGCTTCAAGTCTTCGGCTTGAACACTCGGAATTAGCTTTTGCAGCGCCGTGACGAAGGCGGCCTTGGAAAGGGAGCGGTGCACCTCTCCCATTCCCATCCTCCAGTGCTTCGAGGCTAGCCTTCTGAAACCACTAAAGCCGAGTGAATCAAAAAGATCTCCAATGTCAACGTGCGTCCACGAATAACCTTCGCGAGCCAACGCAAAAACAGCATTGGGTCCACACTCCACATCACCGCCGACCATGCGAGTGAAATGGACACCCAAGAATGGGAAATTGGGGTCCGGCACCGGGTAAATCAAATTCCGACAGAGTTCTCGCCGCTCAGGCACCAACTCGAAATACTCTCCTCGAAATGGAACTACCTTCGCTTCGGGTTTTAAGCCGGCCATTCGCGCGAGCCGATCACTATATAGGCCTCCGCACGCGACCAAATACCCGGTCTCATAGTCCCGCTTTCTAGTACGGACTGAGACGCCGGTTCCAGAGCTGTCGATCCCCATCACATGCTCACCAAGGTGTACGCTGTGCCCGCGTGACCGGAGCAATTCCGCGAGCTTGCGACAGACTCCCGGATAGTCGACGATACCGGAGACCGGAACATGGATTCCCGCCACGCCGTTCACATGTGGCTCCAACCGTTTCAGTTCACGCTCGTCAATGATCCGGCAATCAATTCCGTTCTCTTGCCCACGACTATAAATCGCCTCGAGCCGGGCAACTTCAGCTTCCTCGGTTGCAACGATCACTTTCCCACAGACCTCGAAATCGATTTGATTCTCGGTGCAGAATTCCTCCATCGCCAACTTACCTTGTCGGCACGTTGTCGCCTTGAGAGAACCGGGTTTGTAGTAGATTCCGGAGTGGAGCACTCCCGAGTTTCTCCCCGACTGATGCGCTGCAACAGAGTACTCTTTTTCCAAAACGCATATCTTGCTGTCGGGATATCGCTCAGCCAATTTCCACGCTGTGGATAAACCGACAATTCCACCACCGATAACCAACAGATCGCTTTTCATGGCAGACACGCTCAGCCGACTCCCAGCTTTTCTTCAAATCGTTCTGTACCGAGTCGAATGCAACCAGCGACATGCTGAGATCGGCAACCGGCTCAACGGATGTTTCCAAATGTCAAAAGGGCCAGACCAGCGGGATGATGACGAGCGCAGCAATGCCAACGATAAGAGTCAGCGGCAAACCAGCTCGCAGATAATCCACGGGTCGGTAACCACCCGGGCCCATCACCATAAGGTTTGTCTGATAACCGATCGGCGAAACGAAACTCAACGAAGCACCAAGCGTGACGGCCATAATAAACGGCCTCGGGCTCACCCCAAGACTTGCGGCAAGTCCGATGGCCACGGAAATCATGAGCGCTGCGACGGCGGCATTGCTAATCATCTCCGTAAAAAGCACTGTCAGAAAGAAGATTGCTATCAGCCCCAAGTACGTATTAGCTCCCACAGAGCGTTGAATCAAATCGGCAACGTAAAGATCCGCCTGACTCTCCTGAACAGCGGTGCCGAGAGCGATTGCAGCGCCAATGGTCATCAGCATCGGCAGATCAATCGCATTCCGCGCATCGGCTGCAGACAGGCAACGAGTCACGACCATGCCCAACGCAGCGATGAATATTGCCGCACTTGGATCAGTCAAGAATTCTAGCGGCAGATTCCAGCCCAGCCAACGATCCAGTTGAGGCAACCATGGCATCGAAAAGAGCCAACCGATCAAGCCTAGGGTTATGGCAATCGCCCAACCCGTTTTTTGGTAGCGACGCGACTCACTATCCTGCACATCGCTTACGAGATAAAAGTCGTGGCGGTTGCGGAAGTTTTTAACAAATCCGGGCGATGTCTGCAGGAGCAGTGTATCACCACTTGTAAGCTCAATGTCTCCAATCTTGCTCGGTAGCCGCTCACCATTTCGGTGTACGGCAACGACCGCAGCTCCATAAAGCCGCCTGAAATTCGCTTTCCGAACACTTCGTCCGACCAGGGGCGACGACGGACTTAGCACAACTTCAACCATGGATCGACGACGATTCGGCCCCGGCTCGGATCCGACTTGATAATTGATGTCGACCGCTGGAACGAGTCCGTTGATTTTCTCAAGATCAACAATCGTAGAGACGATTCCGGTGAACACGAGCCGGTCGTCTACGGCGATACGATCTCTTGGAGTCACCGGTGCGATCACCTCGTGGTCTCGGACGATCTCGATTAAGAACAATCCTGGCAGATGCCGCAGCCCCCCCTCTTCAACCGTCTTGCCGACTAGAGAGCATCCTTCAGTGACCAGCATTTCGACCAAATACTCTCGCCGACGCTCGTCCAAACTTTCTAACAGTTCTGTTCGATTGGGCACCAAGAAGCGGCCCAAAAGCAAAAGGACTACCGCACCAATTGCCGCGCAAGGCAAGCCAACCCATGTGATGTCGGTCAACACCATCGGCCGAAACTGATCGGCTTCCAGATGGTTACGAAGCCATGCCGGATCAAATTCGCTGAGTGGATCCTCCTTCGGCACAATCAATTCGCCCGTCTTCGTCATCGAATCCAAACGGAGAGTCAGGTTTTTGAGCTCATTGTTGACGATCAGATTGGTACTTGTTCCGACCAGGGTACAAGTACCTCCAAGGATGGCTAAGTAGCTGATCGGTAGAAGCAGACGCGAAGGAGACACATTCCGACTTCGACACCAATTGACGACCTGAGGCATCAGCATGGCCACGATTGCCGTATTCAGCAGAAACGCGCTGCTTCCGATCACGACGGCTGATAATCTCGCCAAGAGACCCGTCTCGTTGGATACGTTTCCAAACAGCGATCGGCCAATGGAATCCAAGACCCCAGTCGATCGAAGCCCCGCCGTGATTACAAGCAAACCGCCAACAGCGAAGACGGCCGGATTGGAGAAGCACTGCCAAGCGTCAGCAGGCTTTAAGATCCCACAAAGAATGAAGAATCCGACCCCCAGTGAAAACAATATCTCCGTCGGTGCTGTTCTCCTGAAGTACAGCACAACAAAGACGCCCACGATGGTGGACAACACAATGGCGATATGGGGTGTCAATGAATGTTCTCGACGAAGGTGTCGACTGCGTGCGGAAAACTGTCGGACACTGAATCATGACCGACCCCCGCCCTGAACCAGCCTAATCCGAGACTCACGATTCTGACGGTCCGCATTGGCAATGCGGAATTTTCGCCGAGTGATCCCGATCAATCCAACGGCCATTCCTTCTATTCGGCACAACCCTTACGGCAAGCGCTGCCCGAAATCTCGTTACGAGCTTCTAAGTACAACTGATCTTACCGTCCTCACGTCAAAGCTTACCGATTCCTTCTGCTTTGGCAGGATACGTACTCTAGCGCGACACGATAAACATTTCCACCTGGCGAGCCTTTGACTTCAGTGAATCGAGATGGCTCGCCTTCCCCGCCACCATTGGGACCGAATTCCGGAGGAGAATCCGTTGAAGCGATCCACTTTCTTCTACGTCGTCTTTCGCATCGTTTTCACGACCGCAATCACGAGCAACTTAACGCTCAAGCTTGCCGCTCACGACTTGCCCTCCGACGCCAGATCCTTCAATCATGCTCGCATGGCGGCCACTCAAAAAGCAGATCAAAATCGACTGCGTTCAACTCGTGCAAAGGCGAATGAAAAGCTGCCAACCGTAGCAGTTCAAGTTTGTCACCTGGCCGATTGGGCTGGGCTGCCTACTCCGAGCACCCGAGAGATTCGAAGGGGCAACTTGGCTCTTCATCGAGATATGATCGCTCCCCCCGTGCTCTCGAGCAACGCTGAGAATATCGGTGTTGTGGAACTTGCCAACGGATCAGCGGAAGATTCGACGCAAACAGTTGCCGAGGTGCAGAATAAGCGCGAGTTCGACGAACGCTATTTGCCTTATGATCTCAGCATGCGGGATTGGCGACATCGCGAATTCTCCAGTCGCGCCAACGGCCACATCACCAAGCGTCCTATCGTTGTGAATTCAGTTGGGCAAGTTCGACAGCGTGGACTCGGTGAACGACTGCTGGAATCAGTCCAGAATCAAGTCTTGGAATTCGGCGATCGCCTTCACAAATCCGCTGTTAAGTTGCAGACGATTCTCCATCCCGAATCTGCCGGTCGATACTTGGCGCAAGCTAGTAATCGCATCGCTTCCGCGCAACGTGTCGCGGTCAGCCAATCCTCTGTGTTCATGGCACAAACATGGCGACCTAATCTGAACCCATTTTTCCGCGGTCCGCACCTAGTCAACATCACACTTCCAGATGGTCAGCCTTTGCTCGTCAGCCTCGAGACCGCCACATCACTAGGAGTAATCGGCAACTCTAGCTTGCCAGCTCCATCGAAGCTTCGGTTGCCGAACCATGATCTGCTAGACACTCAAGTAGCCAAGATGTTCACGGGCTATATCCGGGAGATTGGGTCCAACTACCGAGCCTGCTTAACTTACTCGTTGAGAAGCCTAGCGATTGCGATGGACATCAACCGAGTCCAGCGTATCGCTCGCACCGAGGCTCAACTCAGATAGCCATCCAATAGCCTGACGACGGGCTGATCGCTCAAGAATTGCCGTCATCGGATGTGGCAGTTGGTAAGCACTCTGCCGTCACTGGGCAAGTCGCTTGGCAAGTTTGATGGCGGCGAAGAGGCTGTCCGGCCGCACCGCCCCCTTCCAAGCGATGTCATATGCCGTCCCATGATCGACGCTCGTCCGAATGATCTTCAGCCCCAGCGTCGTGTTAACAGCTTCGTCAAATGCCAGTGCCTTCAGTGGAATGTGCCCCTGGTCGTGATACATGCAAACGAACGCATCCGTTTTTGATCTCATCCACGGCACGAAAGCAGTATCCGGTGGAAGTGGTCCGGTGACGTTCAGACCAGCGTCTTGGGCCTGCCTCACTGCCGGAACGATGCTCCGCTCCTCTTCGCCGTCGCCAAACAACCCGCCCTCGCCAGCATGCGGATTCAATCCGCATACCACGATCGAAGGATCTGCATGCCCGAGCCTGAGCAGCGCCTCGTGAGTCAGACGGATCGTATCCAGAACACGTTCGGGCGTGATGAGCGAGGCAACTTCGCTCAAACCGACGTGTACAGTAACGAACGAACAAGTAATTGGTTGCGAGTACTGCATCATGCACCAGCGTCCTTCTTCGACCTGCGCACGTTCGGCGTACATTTCCGTGTGCCCTGGGTATTGGTCCCGCCCGGCGGCATGAAGAGCCGTCTTGTTGATAGGTCCTGTCGCAACCGCATCGATTCGGCCATCAAGGGCAGCATCGATCGACGACTGGATGTACTGAAAACTAGCTTCGCCATTCGCCTCGGCGACAAAGCCTGGCGTTAGATCGGTCCCAGATACGAGTTGGTGATCAACGAACCGAATAACATTCGCATCACCGAGTCCGCGGTGATCGAGCGAGTCGTATTCCTTGCGGTTGATCCGTACGAGCGAATCGGGGAGCTCGACTCCAATTTGATCAGCACACTTGCAAAGCACATCAAAATCGCCAAAGACATGCAACGCGTGCCGCGGTTCGCGGTACGCGTCCCGAATCGCGTGCACGACCAATTCAGGACCAACCCCGGCAGGATCTCCCATGGTGAGACCGATTTTGACTGGCTTTGATGAAGGCATTGTGGAAACTGCTTCGAGTCCAAACTTTGAATTGGCTCCACCCCAAACGTCGAATCGAGGCGATTTTTTGGTAGCCCGGGGAATTGCTCAATTAAGGCCGAAGTTGGATTCAGGTCGACTCAGAACTTGAAGTTTGGTGATCGCCCCCTCCGGCCCCGGGCCCACGCTTAGCGGGGAGTGGCCGACTTCCTCTGAATTCCTCGAGAAACTCGGAACGGGGGAGTAGGGATACTCTCAAACAAACATCGCAAACTGAAACTTTGATCTGCCCTGAAATTTGGCTTGGCCCGGGTCTTTGATTTGCGAATCTAGCGGTATATTAGGCCTCTAGCAAAAGGTGAACAGGGGCGTGATTGTCGCTTGCCGAGCATTTACGAACTTACCTTTATCGTTTGCATTTTCACCCGATCAGCGGAATTCTCGAGATGAGTCGAGTTGGTTTGCTGCTGCGAAGGTCGGGTACTTTTGCCTCGGACAGGAAGATTCTGCCATGACGGTCCAAATGCAATTGGCCCGCATCATCATCAGTGAGATTAGCGACAAACAAGTCATCTACCTTCGCGAAGCCGAAGGGGATCGTGAATTCCCAATTGTGATTGGGATCTTCGAAGCGACGAGTATCGATCGTCGGGTGAAAGAAGATTACACGCCTCCACGGCCATTGACCCACGACTTGATCGTCTCCATTGCGGAAACCTTAGGCGCCAAAATCGTGCGCATCGAAGTTAATGAACTTCGAGAGCAAACGTATTTTGCGAAACTAATTCTTGAACGCGATGATGAGACGATCGAGATCGATGCGCGCCCAAGTGACGCCATCGCAGTCGCCGTTTCGGTTGAGCCACACATTCCGATCTACGTCTCCGAGGAAGTTCTCAAAGACGCATGTAAGAAATGAGGCTACTTGCGGGCACAGGAATGCCGCGCCATAGACTGTAGCAACGGGGGTTCTCGGTTCTCGACTGCCACCTAGCAATATTGGCAAATACACCAGTTACACGGAGGGTACGTTGGCAAGAAATGAGCAACTTATTCGGCAACACAAGATTCTGCAGATCCTCGAACGCCTGCGTTTCGGTGCGACACTGGAAGAACTCCGAGATGCCGTCGTTGAAGAGCTAGGACTGACGTCGCTGCATACGCGCAGTATCCGCCGCGATTTAGAAGCCCTCACCGCCGCCGGAATGCCCGTTATCGACGAAGAAAACGCGCGCGGTCGAGTTTGGAAACTCAGCCGCAGCGACAAGGGCCTGCACAAAATTGCAATCACCTCCAGCGAATTGATCGCGCTTTCAATGGGCCGTGACTTGCTTTTGCCTCTGGTCGGCACCCAATTTTGGATTGGTATTGAATCATTCTGGAATAAAGTCCGAGAGCAACTGCCCGACAGTGTTTTTGAACACTATGAAAAATACCGTAGGACGTTGTATGTATCCGGGATCCCAACCAAGTCCTATGAAAAACACCAAGGCATCTTAAAAACAGTAAATCGCGCCATCCAGGACCATCGTCGCGTCAGGATGGAATACCAAGTTCCAGGGCGACCGGTATCCGAGCGTCACATCGAACCTTATGGCGTCGTGCTGTTCTCATCGAGCATTTATGTTGTCGCCACTGAGGCCGACAATGACGGTGAAAATACAGAACGGCTCCGGCATTGGAAATTAGACCGCTTTCAATCGGCCAAAGCACTCGACGATTGGTTTAAGCCAAATCCGAATATCGACCTCCAAGCTCACCTTGGTCAGTCCGTTGGTATCTTTAGCGGAGTCGACCCGAAGGAATACGTGATCCGTTTATCAGAACAGGCTTCGCGCTGGTTGGCCGAAGATCCTTGGCACGCCGAACAAAAACTGGAAACGCAGGAAGATGGTTCCGTCATCTTGCGAGTCAAAGCCTACCACGACATGGAGATCATTCAGAGAGTGTTGAGGCTCGGAACGGAAGCGGAATTGCTCGAACCCAGCCACTGCCGTGAGGAGCTTCAGACCACCGTGGAAAAGCTGTCTGCCGCCTACGGCAAGCCGGCTCAACCTTGACTCCTCATTTGCGCGACCGCGTGTGACTTTTCCGGCTAGGGCATTCGCATTCTCAATGCGAGCCTTTGTTTGTCGAAAAAATCTGCTGGTCGAGTTCCAGGCCTCGAGTCACACTTCACACTGACTTGAAAGCCAACGGCCCATCAAAGTTCAGCCCCGATTACGATTTAGACTCCCCATTCCACGTCGCTTGGCCAGATGCTGTAAAGCCTATTCGCTTCCTTTACATCGGGCGCGAGGTAGGTGAAGTGAGGCACCAGATCGAGTCTGGCGTACAAATAGTAATTCGCCGGAATCGGCGTTGTTTCACCGCGTCTCCACACAGTTCCGACTGCCCGGTCATAATCATTCCTGGCACCAGTCTGGTTGGTTCCTTCGATCTCGTCCAACCGCTGAACAACCTGAGCAAGGGCCGCTGGATCAAATGACCAGAGTTGACCCGCTACGCGATCTTGCCCTTGAAGCAAGGCAGGGTAGGGCCCGGTATCGTAAAGCCGCCCAAGTGTCCAAGCACACTCGACTCGTAGTGGTTTGACCGGCCAATTATTCTCGCGGACTTGGCCTGTTTTAAGCGTTCCATAGACAAAAAATTGATGAGGAATCATTCCCATTTCAATCCCTAACTCGGTCCAATTCTGATGCCACCGTTAATCTGGCTCGCCCGTTTCACGCCAGTCACGAATTCACAATCGAATCGCTTTTGGCCATGAAACGCCTTTTTCACGCCACTTTGACAGCGACACGTCCAGGTACCTATACTTCCCCCTCAACGGGCGGCGTTTCCGCTCGATTAGATAACCCATCTCGTAGGATTTTTTGGATGCACAAATACGGAACGGTTTGTGACGAATTCTATGCAAATATGTATCTGAACACGGAGATGGATTTACCTCAGAATCGCGAAACCGTGCTCCATTTCTTCGAGCAAATTCAGAAGCGGTTTCCCAAGATGACGAATTTTTACACTCGCGAACGCGGCGAGTTTTGCCTGGAAGAAGAGAAAGAAGCGGGGCAGTATCGTTGGGTTTCTGCAGAGCAGCGTCGACTCTGCTCTGGTTCCGTCAATCCGCCTTCGCTCGAAGACGCCATCGCTCAACATCAAACCGTGTTGACGTTGGTTCCGTTTGAATTGTCCGTCAGCCATCTTGATTGCGAATCACTGAGCCTGACATACGGATTTGACTACAACTACCGAGGCAATCACAACGAGCTTCTTGCCGAAGCTATCGGGGTGCCATCTGCTTTGGATAAGCTGGGCGACGTTTCTGTCGGGCCGCTTCTGAGCTACGAACCGGTGATTCATTTTGCGCTTGAGGAAAGTTGCCGGACCCAATGTCGAATCGCTTTTGAAACTCAGACAACCGCTTATCAAGTTCGTAGCGGAGAGTATAGCGAGGATCAGATCAGCGTCTATTTGACCGTGCGCCGGTTTGACAGCCTCAATTCGGAGGAAGAATTCGGAGACGAACTTTTGAGGCTCGCGGGCATCTGTGAGAAAGTTGCCGACGAATTCTTAATTGAAAATATTCTTCAACCTCTACAGAAGACGATCGCGCTGAAGTAACCCAATCACGCACGGTACCCGCGTGACATATCGTCTAATTCGGAGACATTAGCCGTCCAGATCGGCGGCGAGGCCGACATTACTACTGAGACGATGTCTAGTTTTATTGGAACTCCGATCGTCTCTCGAATGCTCTTCTCCAGAGTGCGATCCTGGAGGCCCTCGCGAGTCGAGAGACAAACACCTACTTGCAGCCTCAACTCGAGTCCAATAACGTCTTCGTTAGCCGGGATGATTGGGGATCCATTCATCGGTCCGCGACTGAGTCATGTGAAGCAGTTTCCATTCGTTGCACAAAACCACCGCACGCAGATTGGTCCTCCTTTCGGCCCCTCTGTGACCTAAAAAAAGCAACTTCCAGTCATTGGGGAAAAGCAACATGCCTAAATATGAGGTTCATCGCTCGATCGTCATTGCTGCAGACCCGCAGACGGTTTTCGATCGCGTTGTCGACTACGGCACTTGGACTCAGTGGTCTCCATGGCTGATCGCCGAACCCGAGGCAAAGGTTACGGTATCCGACGATCCGCGGAGCGTCGGTTCAACCTACGCTTGGTCCGGAGAGGTCGTTGGTGCCGGGGAACTGGAACACGAATCTCTGAAGGATGGTGAACAGATCCGTGACGAGATTCGGTTCTTAAGACCTATGAAATCCGTATCGAAGGTCGGCTTCGATTTCAAGCCTGTCGATGGTGGAACGGAAGTCACTTGGAGTATGGGGGGATCGCTACCATTCTTCTTGTTCTTCCTTAAGGGCCAGATCGAATCGTTCGTGGGAATGGACTACGACCGTGGACTGCGAATGCTGAAAGAGTGGATTGAATCAGGACATATCGAAAGCAAGACAACGGTCGTGGGAACGCAATCGATGGGTCCCTTCCAGGTTGTGGGTGTAAGCGGCCAATCCAGCTTGAAATCGATCGGTGCGGCTATGGACGAGGCATTCTCCAAGGCACAGCAAGAGCTTGACAACGCTGGCCTACCAACTGATGGAGAAAAAGTTTCCATCTACCATAAGTTCACCCCAAAGACTGAACACTTTGAATTCACTTGTGGATTTCTCTTTGGTGAGCCGCGCGACTCCGTGCCAAGTCATCTTTCCGTTTGGCACCTCCCTCAGACGCAGGCATTTCGCGTCGACCACCTCGGCAGCTATGCAAATCTCGGGAACGCATGGAGCGCTGCCAACCAGCATGTCCGCTACAAGAAACTGAAGCAAAGCACGGTCGGCACGTTTGAGCTCTACAAGAATTCCCCTGAAAACGCGCAGCCCTCAGATCTGCTGACTGAAATTTACTTACCTCTGAAGTGACGCATTGGGCTGAGAATTCAAGGAAAATCGCCGCCAGAATCAGTTCCACTACTTTTGAATCTAGCCCGTCACCCAACTGGATAGTGCTAATCAAAGTCTGAATCTCGGTTGGGCAACAAATCAAGAACGCCCTGCCTATTCCGAGTTCAGCGAGGAATTTTTGGTTGGTTGGAGCTTGAGTGACGGGGGAGGGGGCCTTCCTAATTTGAAACGGTGATTAGCCGTGCCCACTTCGATTGGCATTACTGGTTTCGACGGGGAATTTACGTAGAATGCGCGGACTGACTACTCTACGTCGTGCAGGAACAAGGGGCCAACTGTGGCCAGGCTTGCAAGCTTACCAAATGGATTGACCGAAGCCGATCGGCAGTGGATCGATTGGCGAATGGATTGGCTATGCAATGACTTTGGATTCGAGTTTCTTCGTGACGCGGAGCTTGTCCAGCCAAACGACGAATCACTTCTTCTCATATCAGGCGATCGGTCCAATAAACGCAGTCGCGGGAGGCGCGCGAATAGCTCGAAATTAGAGGATCGGGCCCAGCAATATTTTGAGCGTGTCGCCGAAGTAATGGGGCTGGACCCAGCTGCAGTGCAGTTGGCTTTTGATTCAGAGGGCAACTCTGAAGACTCGGACGCCCTTTTTGAAATTGAGATTCGCCAACCGGAATTGGCTGATCGCGACCGCCTAATCGCCTTATTAGCGCACGAAATTGCATTCATCCATCTGGTCCGGCAGGAACGTTTGGAAGAGGGCTCCGAGGACGAACCGCTGGTATCGGATCTAGCGACCATCTTTTTCGGGTTGGGTATCTTCACCGCGAATGCATCAATCCCGCAATCGGATCATTACGATACGGGTGCATACACGAGCTATTTGAGCTCCGCGATGAGCGGCTATGCACTTGCACTCTTTGCTTATTTGCGCGGCGAGGCGCATACGGCGTGGGAATCGAACTTCCGTGACGATATTTACCAAGCATTCAAGCAGTCCCAGGATTACCTCGAGCAAAATGGCACTAGCAATATCGAGAACTATTCTGTCGAAGACGCCAACAAATACGTTCGACAGAACAGAACTAATGGCGGGGACAGGGCCGATATCGCAAGTCAGCGGTCCACCGGAAAAGGGGATATCCTGGCGACTGACGACGAAGACGAATTGGATCACGAAGACGAATTGGATCACGAAGTAACTCATGAACCTGCGGCGTTGGTGACTCCCGTCCCTTCTCGAGAACGTGAATCGCCTGCGTCGAATTCTCCGAGAAGCGCCGATCCAGCGATCGAAAACGCTAGCTTTCCCGGAAGACAAACAAATGAAAGTCATTTCGCGGAGCGTCTTCATTCGCCAGTGTCGACAGGCGAAACGAGTAGCTGCAAGTTTTGCGGCGTCACAGTCCACAACGGCAAAGACTACTGCCCAGATTGCACCGAGTCTCGCCTTCGGCGTTTAGAAGCCCTCCAAGACGAACTGGCTGCCCATGATGAGAACCTCTGGGGAATCCAATTCGCACTGGTTGTCGCTGTTATCGCCTTCATTTTGCTAGTTGTCGCCGCCATCAATATCAATGGCTAGTCATCTGCTCGCATCCCGCGACTGTTGCTGTTCGGCAGCAGATTTGACCGGGTGCACCCATCTTCTCTTTCTGGAGCCATCGCTTACGGCGGGGAAATTCCATTGCAAGACGGCCTTTGCGCGGACCGGCCCCATTTTCTACGATTTTCTCGTTTAGACGTCGTTAGAGGCGCATTGCGTTTCCGGTCCTAGTCTGCAGCCGTTGTTTGTCACGTTGCGAAACCAATGCGATTCGGCAGGAAGAATTCTCAGATGCTTGGCCACGAGTCTCAAACAGTTCGGCGAGTTTGGTTGGGTTGCCCCAGTATCTTGGCTTGCATCCTGGGGTTCTCCGCACACGCACATTTGTGCGCGCAGGTATCTACTAATGCCGTTTTGAACTTGGAGTACCCGGGTTACATGCATCGGGCTCAAGATGCAAATTCCCCGGAACTAGTGCACGGGCAAACCGTGGGCTACCAAGAGTGCGAAAAATGCCATCGCAACGAGGCTGCTGTGTGGAAAAACACCTGGCACAGCACCTCGTACACTTCATTGCACCGCACTCCGGAAGCGAAACAGATCGCAGCACGCCTAGGCTTGGGATCCGTCAAATACAGCAAGAGATGCGTTCAGTGCCATTACACAGAAACAACGACTGTTTCGAATGACACCACCGTCAACGCAGCCGTGTCTTGCGAGTGTTGCCATGGTCAGGGCAGAACTTGGTTCAACTCGCACTTCCCGCAACTTCAACCTGGTCAAGCCGAGTCTGCAGAAGATCGCGTGCGTCGAATCGCGAATAATATCTCCAACGGAATGCGCAATCGACACAACACTTACACCATGGCTCGCATATGTATGCGGTGTCACAACATCGGTGACGAAGAACTCGTCAATGTCGGCGGCCATCGCATGGAAGGAACCGAATTTGAAATGGTCGCTTGGTCACAAGGACTTATGCGTCACCGATTCTTGAGTGGCAAGGGAAACGGAAATGCACCCAATTCTGCAGCTCGCCTAAGCCTTATGTTCGTATCCGGCATCATTGCCGATTTAGAATTCAGCTTGCGAGCTACTGCGAATGCAACGTCTAAGGGCAAGTTCGGTTCAACCGCCGCTAAACGATGCTTCACGGCATTTCGGCGACTCGAATCTGTTCAGCAGAAAGTGGATTTGGAGTTACTTGAGGAAATCATCGATGTTTTTCGTCAGGTCCAACTTAAGGCTAACAATGCCGAAGCACTGAACTCAGCCGCCGACCAAATCAGAGATTTGGGAATTCGCTTCGGCGCTGAAACCAAAGCTCAATCACTGAAGCCAATCCAGCCCTTCGTTCCCAGCATCGGCGATTGGGTTTGGAAATAGGCGGTTCATTCGTTGAACGTGTCCTACGAATTCGCAACCAACCGAAACTTGGAAGCATTTCTCTGCCGGGACTAAAGCCCCTAGAGCATTTTTCGTTTCGGTGTAACCAGAGAATCCGACAGCGTGACCAAGGCATTCGTTGCCGGAAAGACACTTTGCAAGTATTCGGAAAATGCGAATCTGCTCTAGAAGTCAAGATACGCAAGCTGAATTAATCAAACGCCCTCGGCAACTGTTGGATAGAGGACATCGGGGGCCGCATGCAAGAGAATTGTCGAGCGTTGACGGTTTCTTCCCACGGCTGAGTACAAAAGCCTTATACTACGGTTCTTGTCTATACGTGGTTTTCTAAAGACGCGTGCTCCAGTCATCTGAGTCGAAAGACGTTCGATCAGAAGGTTGTCGCGTTGGCATAAGGCATTCCCTTGCCAAATAGGTCACGGTTCGAAAGCACGACTCTAGACGTGGAATCACCGGACAGCCCGCGTTCCCGGCACACTGACGCCGCGAATCTCCGGGCCCCGACTTGAAAGAGAGGCTCTCATGAAGCGTTTTGATCAACGGTGCGGATTCACACTCGTAGAACTACTCGTAGTGATCGCAATTATTGGGATCCTGGTCTCACTGTTGCTCCCAGCGGTGCAGTCCATCCGCGAGGCTGCGAGACAAGTTCAGTGCCGCAACAACTTAAAGCAACTCGCGCTTGCGGCTCACAACTACGAAACCGCCAACCGCATATTCCCGGGCTACGCCGGTGAGCAGCAGCCTTTCTTGGTCCTGTTCAAACATCGTCAACGTCGTGAATCAATGCGAGGGTGGAATTGGATTGCCAAATCACTTCCCTTCCTCGAGCAAAGTGTGTTGTCGTCCCGTTGGGGAGAACTCGGCTCTGCACCCGTTTTAAACATGTCCGATGAGCAACGCGAAGCCTTGGAAACGCCTCTCAACGTATTGCACTGCCCGACACGTCGCTCGCCAAAGGCATATCCGCTGATCAATGCATTCAAACAGAGGTACGGCGAGAAAGCAGCCCGTTCGGACTATGCAATGAATGGTGGCTACGCCGTCGAAGAAAACAGCCACAATCAGATCTCTGTTCTGAAAGACGGCATTTGGCGAATGGGATTGGCAACTCGAATTCGAGACGTCACGGATGGGCTGAGCAACACCTATTTCATCGGCGAGAAGGGGATGGATAAAGGCAAGTACCACGACGGCACGGATTTTGGTGATCGAGGTCCTGCCCTAGGTTGGGTCGATCGCAGCACCGCAGCGAACGGATTCGTACGTTTCACAAGCCGAGCCCCATACCAAGATACTCAGAACAACTGCTTGAACTGTCACGACTTTGGTAGCGCCCACATGACCAACTGGAATGCAGCCCTTGCCGACGGCTCTGTACGCGCCATCAGCTACTACCTAGATATCGAAATCCATAGGGAAACGGGATCGATCCAAGGCAGCGAGATCACTCGGCTCCACGACAACTAGGTGCAAGCGTTCCACGACTCGGCATATCAGCGCATGCTTGACTTTGGGCAAGTCTCAATCTTGCCTGCCCAAATGCTTGATAGCAAAAATTCAATAATTGCAGAAATCTGCTGTAAGAACCTGGGGTTCTTCGCGTCCTACTAACGCAGCTCGTTTCATGCATATCCAGTGGTAACTGGTATGCATTAGCTCCCGTTGCTTGTTGCCCTGGAGTTAAGGAGCAAAAATATACCTGAGACGTCTGCCACGCCCACTCATCTTGCCCCTACGTTCAAATGCTCGCGAAGCTAAACACACTATCCCTGTTGGGCATCGAAGCTCCGCTTGTCGAAGTGGAAGTCGACGTTTCCTCCTCGCCACTTCCCAAAACGATGCTCGTGGGTCTGCCTGAGCAGGCTGTCAAAGAGAGTATTCACCGCGTGGAACGCGCTATCGTCAATAGTGGATTCATGAGGCCGAATGACCGAGTGGTGATCAATTTGGCGCCGGCGGAGTTACCAAAGCAGGCCGCATCATTTGACCTCCCGATTTCACTTGGCATCTTGGCTGGAAGTGGCCAATTTCAGTCTGATTGTTTCTCGCAATACGCTGTTGTCGGCGAGCTCGCGTTAGAAGGACACACGCGTCCGGTCAAAGGTGTTCTTTCGATGGCAATCGCAGCGAAGGAAGCTGGTTACCGCGGAATTTTAGTTCCGGCGGAAAACGCCGGTGAAGCCGCTGTCGTCTCTGAGATTGAAGTGATCCCAATCTCGACATTGACCGAGGCGGTCGGATTCTTTGTTGGATCGGTCGAAATTGATCCGCACCCGCCTAGACTCAACGAGCTCTTTGATGAATTCAGTCGCTACGAAGCAGACTTTTCTGACGTCCGTGGGCAAGAGGTCGCAAAACGAGCACTGACTATAGCGGCTGCCGGATCGCACAACCTGCTCATGCTCGGTCCGCCAGGCTCTGGAAAAACGATGCTCGCAAAGCGTTTGCCGACCGTTCTTCCTACATTGACCGCCTCAGAATCGATTGAAACAACGCGCATCTACAGCTCGCTTGGCCGATTGAAGTCAGGACAACCGCTGATGGCAATTCGGCCTTTCCGTTCGCCTCACCACACGATCAGTAACGCAGGTTTAGTCGGTGGCGGAAGCCCACCGTCTCCCGGGGAGATCAGCATGGCGCATCACGGCGTTCTTTTTCTCGATGAGCTTCCAGAATTTGATCGCCGCACACTCGAGGTCATGAGACAACCGCTAGAAGATCGTACCGTCACCATCTCACGTGCGCTTCGCTCCACGACTTTCCCCGCCAACTTCATGCTTGTTGCTGCACTGAATCCTTGCCCATGTGGGTTTAGGACGGATCCTCGAAGGACCTGCAACTGCAGCCCGACACAGATCGAGCGTTATATGCAACGCATTTCGGGGCCGCTCTTAGACCGAATTGATATCCATATCGAAGTTCCGGCCGTACCATTCCAAGAACTGTCATCATCCGAAAACGGAACTAGCAGCGATGAAATGCGACGTTCGGTTGAGCAAGCTAGGTCGCTCCAATCGCAGCGATTCAAATCAGAACCGCATCTCTACAACGCCCTTATGTCGAGCAGGCAATTGCGAGAGTATTGCCCACTCGACACGATTGGCACCAATCTCTTGAGAGACAGCTGCAATGAACTTGGCCTTTCTGCCCGAGCTCACGACAAGGTGCTCCGAGTGGCTCGAACGATCGCAGACCTAGAAAACAGCGAATCGATCGAACCCATCCACTTGCAAGAGGCGATCAATTACCGAATGCTTGATCGTGCCATCTGGCAATAACCATAATCTGCGTCACACCCAAAGCCGCTCGCTTCTGCCAACAAAGATCTCCTCAATACATCGCGCTAAGCCGAATTACGGCTTAACCACTTTGTCAGGAAAGGCACTCTTGAACTTTTCAACCTTGGGCCGCACGACCGCGGCACAATACCCGTAGTTCGGATTTCGAGCATAGAAATCCTGATGTTTGTCCTCAGCAATGTAAAACTCTGAAGCTTTGGTGACTTCCGTGACAATTTTGCCGCGGTAGGCCCCAGATTCGTCGAGTTTTTGAATCACCTCTTCGGCCAGCTTCTTTTGCTCATCGTCGTGGAAAAATATCGCAGAACGATATTGAGTTCCCACGTCTGCCCCCTGCCGGTTCAATGTCGTCGGATCATGCGTTTTAAAGAAGACCTTCATCAGCTCGATGAAAGATACTTTTTCGGGGTCGTACTTAATCTCGCAAGCTTCGGCATGCCCCGTTCGCCCGGTACAAACCGCTTCATAGCTGGGATCCTTGATTCTGCCGCCGATATAGCCAGAAACTACATCTTCGACGCCTTCCATTTGCTCAAAAACCGCTTCAGTGCACCAGAAACAGCCACCTGCGAAGGTTGCCACCGCTAACTCTGATTTGCTTTCTTCCATGTCCTTCTCTACCTCGGCTTGCTTCTTCTCTTTAACATCGCCACTCTTGCCAGAGTCTTGCGCCTGGACATTGCACCCAAGAAGGGCCCCAACCATCCAAGCGTAAGCAACGAAACGTTTCCACGACTGATCACCCATCTTTCCTGCCTCTCACTGCTTCAAAACAGACAACTCTTGAACGCGGCTGAACCACGGACTCACTGCCAGAACCGTGTCCAGCCTTGTACCAGTGAACCACCTCACAACTCGCAACCGTAGAAATTACTGCCCGCGTCCGAACGTATCCATTCAATCGATTCAACCTACCCTATCTTTCCGGATGTCCCGTATGGGGTCGCGTTCGATCGATCAAATCGGCCTCCTCTGGTAATATTATAGAAGCCGGGTCCATTCGGGCGAGGGAGCGGCTTTACTCGCGCAACCAGCCCTACTGGAGACTGGATCCCTACCCAAATCCGATTGTCGTCCAACACTTCATTTTGCCCCGCTATTGGCAGACTCTACGAGATGCAGTTAGATCCTACAAAATGGTTCGTCGACTTTGCCGGCTTCTTTTATGACTGGATGCTTACCCGACAATGGACCAAAGTCCTACTCGGATTGTTTCCCTTGGTATTGGTAGTCGCAACTCTTGGGTTCGTTTGGTATGGGCGAACGCAGAGCAAGCAGGAGCTGGCGTCCTGGTATATGAAGCTCGGGGAGGCTGAAGTCGAGGAATGGACGGAGACTTGGACGGGTACAGCGGAATCACCGTCAGATGATGAGTCCGACGCTGAGGCTGTGGAAACTGCTGAGAAGAACCGAATCTCGCCATACGCTGACATGCTCTTCCGTCGTGTTGAGTCCCTAATTCCAAGTGACCGCAGTCGGTTTTACATCGCAATGAGCATGTTGCAGCAAGGGGCTGCGGAAGAGTCGCGAGAGATGCTGGCAGAAATTGCCCCGGACGACAAAGCTGGACTCCCCGAGGCCCACGCCTTTTTGGCACTGATGCGGATGAGCGAGGGCCCACAGGGAAAAGACCCCCGTGAAACGATTCCGATGCTACGGCATCACATCACTGAAGGAATCAAAGCAAAACGAGTACCGCTTCAGCTGCTAACGTCGGGAAGCCAATTCTTCTATGAATGCGCAAAGAATTGGAGCCGAGGCGATGCTGCGATACGCAGGGACAAGAACATGGCGTTGAACCTCATGCAGAGCGCCGCCGAGATTGACCCGCAATATTCACTGCGTTTGGGATCACTTGCTGCGAAAGTCGGTAATGCACTTGTGGTTCAAGATGCGTATCCTGAGGCCGAGGAGTACTTTCGGGAAAAACTAGCTGAAGAACCGAAGAACGATAGTTATCGAATCCAGCTAGCCGAAAGTCTCCGCGCCCAAGGCAAAGTGGAGGAAGCAGAGACACTTCTCAAAGAAGGCATGGCGGCTGGAGAATCAGATAAGCTCCGCCGAGCACTCTCAGAGCTTTATCGTTACCTATATCGACTTGAGATCCAAAACAAGGGCGGGGTCGACACCAACACAGTGCGTTATCTAGACGCAGCATATCGTTGCGATCCATCCAACCCCATGATCGGCGAGGAGATTTCCAGGCTCGCTCGGGCGAATAGTCGTGCCGCGAGCAAGGAACTAATCGAGAAGCTGAAAAAATTCCTTGGTAGCGGTACCGCGACTCCCGTAACACACCGATTGCTAGCTGAGGCTCGAATCGTGCGAGGAGAACTGGAAGCCGCCATCCCCCACTTAGAACAGGTCGTGATGCGCGACCGCAATGAGATCGAATCACGAAACAATTTGGCGTTTATTTACGGCGAGTTCCGCCCCGAAAAACTGGACCAAGCCATCGCCTTGTCCCTGCAAGCAATTGACATCGCAAACCGGCTCGGCGAATCAAAAGCAGACTTCTATGACACGCTCGGAACGCTGTATGGCAAGAAGAAGAACAGTACTGCAGCGATCGCCGCATTTGAAAAGGCGATCGAGATGGACCCAGAGCGAACGGATTTCCGAGAGCGGTTAGCTGAACAATATAGAGCGATCGGGGATGAATCGATGGCAACCATTCAGGAAGAATACATCGAACAGCTGAAAGAAGCTGAGGAAAAGAAGAAGTTGGAAGAAGCCGCTGCCGAGGCAGCGGCAGCCGAGTCCGTTGCAACTGAAGGTGATACCTCCGTTCCCGAAATAGAATTAACGACTCCTACTTCCGGAGCGACTTCCACCGAAACCGAAAGGTCCTCCTCGAACACACCAGGGGGTGATTCTTCGGCACCCCAAAATCAGTCTGATGGCGCCGATTCTTAGGCATTAGCCCCGTGCAATCGCTCTCGTGAGTAGAATGAAGCGGTATTCCGAATTCGTTTGACCGAGAGATTCCATGCCGCTTATCGAACTAACGGATGTCGCCAAGGTCTACACCATGGGCGAAGTCGAAGTTCACGCACTCCAGGGAGTGACCCTTAATATCGAACGCGGCGAGTACGTTGCTTTGATTGGGCCCTCAGGTTCTGGCAAATCAACGTTGATGAATACCTTGGGCTGCCTCGACCGACCCACTAGCGGTAGCTACCTTCTGGACGGCAACGAGGTCGTCGGAATGACAAGAGACGCGCGGGCTCGAATCCGAAACCGCCAGATCGGATTCGTGTTCCAGAACTTCAACTTGTTGGCACGTACCTCGGCCATTGAAAACGTTGAACTGCCGCTCCTCTATGGTCCCGGAATAACGCAGCGGAAGCGTCGAGAGTTGGCTACCGAAATGCTGACGCTGGTTGGGCTAGGGGACCGCCTAGACCATCACCCAGGGCAGCTTTCCGGCGGACAGCAGCAGCGAGTCGCCATTGCTCGAGCCCTATCTACCTCTCCCAACATCCTGATGGGAGACGAACCGACCGGAAACTTGGATACCAAAACAAGCCGCGAAGTAATCGGGTTATTCAAGAAGCTCAACGAAGAACGCGGCCTAACCGTGATCCTCGTGACGCACGATTTGAACGTCGCGCGAAACGCCCACCGGAACATCGTTCTTCGAGACGGCTTGGTCGTTTGCGATACGACTAACCCAGACGAGGCAGCCGATGCTCTGTCGCAAATCCAGACGATCTGAGATGTGACCATTTCTTGTCGGCCTCGTCCCGATTCATTCCGAGGCTCTGACAGCCGATTGCAACCTGCGTATGCCACGTGAAAGCAGAACACGAGTTGCGGCGTCCGACTTCCCGATACGTGAGGCAATTTCCTGGCTAGGAAGATTCTCGAGATATCTCCAGCGGATGGCCTTCTGCGTTTCCTCGGGCAGTTCACCCAGTGCTTGGTAGATCTTGCCCAGCTTGATGTTCCTTGAAAGCACCTGGCTTGGTGAAGTCATACTGGCAACCAACAGATCTGCAAATCCCTTGGATCTCCCAACATCCACCCCCTTTGACCCGTCCATCGAAATCTCGCGTGCCCCCTCGCGTTTCTTCGCCTCAAAATGATAACGATGTAGATCGACAATCTGACGGTCCATCACTTTGTACAGCCAGCCGATTGGCTCCTGACCGGTAAAGTCGACTTTGGGAAAATCTCTAACTGCTCGTGCAATGGTTTCTTGAAGAATATCTTCGAGCTCGAGCTTCCGTCGCAGCCCTGGACCAACCTTTCTCTCCAAAGCCGCCAGCAAAGCCCCCCGGTTTATCTGACAAAATTCGGCGAAGGCCGCGCCGTCGTGTTCACGCACCCGCCTGAGAAGCTCTTCTGGACACTCGTCACTCATACCCAGCCCCTCTCATACACACCGTTCCATTGAATCCGTGTCCTCACCCGAAAATATCGCACACACCGATCTGGTTCCCTTGCTTCGCCTCGTCAACCAGAGCTTTTCTGCTACCATCCTATCCAATAGTGGCGAGCCAATACATAGAGCGAACATAAAGCGAAAAAGTGGCGTGGAGCCTGAGATAGTTGCGTTTCCTTCCTGAAGCACACTCACTACAAGCGGCCGCCAATCGAGAAAAGAATCACGGTGCCCCAGGCAGCATCAGGTGATTAGCACGTTACCAATTCGTGAACGATCAAATAGGCAACCAAGAATGTCATCAAGTCGGAATCTCACGCTTTCGAACGGAGCCAAGCTACCAGCGGTGGGTTTGGGACTCTGGAAAATCCCAAATGAATCGACAGCAGAGATCGTCTATGAGGCGATCAAGCTTGGCTACCGTCACTTTGACTCGGCATGCGACTACGGCAACGAGATTGAGGCTGGAATTGGATTCCAACGGGCATTTCAGGAGGGACTGTGCCAACGCGAAGACTTGTGGATCACAAGCAAACTCTGGAATACTCACCATCGCTCTTCGCACGTTGAGGCGGCGTTCGCCAAGACACTCAGTGACCTGCAGCTCGACTATCTCGATCTCTACCTAGTTCACTTCCCGATCGCTCTGAAGCACGTTTCGATCGAAGAACGCTATCCGCCTGGTTGGTTTTTCGATCCAGCAGTCGATTCCCCCAAGATGGAAATCGATTCCGTTCCAATCTCAGAAACTTGGTCAGCTATGGAGTCGCTTGCCAGATCAGGAAGGGCCAAACAGATTGGAGTGTGCAATTTCGGATGCTCGCTACTGAGAGACTTACTCAGCTATGCCGAAATCAAGCCCACGGTTCTCCAAGTCGAATCGCATCCGTATTTAACGCAGGACAAGCTACTCCGATTTTGCAATGAACACTCCATTGCATACACAGCGTTTTCCCCGCTGGGTGCCGGCTCTTACATCGAACTAGGTATGGCACAGTCGAACGATTCCGTTCTGAATGAAGCCTGCATTCATGAAATGGCGCAGGCAAAAGGCAAAACGGAGGCGCAAATTGTGTTGCGGTGGGGCATTCAGAGAGGGACCTCGGTGATACCCAAATCATCGCGAATCGATCGATTGAGAGAGAACATAGACATTTTCGATTTCGAACTTTCTTCCGAAGAGATGACTCAAATTTCGTCCCTAGATCGAAATCGGCGGTTCAACGATCCCGGCGTATTCTGCGAATCGGCGTTTGGATGTTTCTTCCCAATCTACGAATAGCTCGAAATCTTCCTAACCTCATCTTGCGACGAGATGAGACCATCTGCAAAACGACTTGGAACTGGACAGACGATTGCAATCAACACTTGAAGCCGCAAAAGAAGCTGCCCGAATCGGAGGTGGCATCCTCCGTGACCAAATGGGCCGAGCAGCCGTACGCGAAAAAGCCCCCGCAGATCTAGTAACAGATGCCGACCTCGCATCGCAGAAGGCAATTCAAGAATTGCTTTGTAGCCGCTTTCCTAGCTTTGCTTTTCTTGGCGAGGAATCCAGCGCCGAAGAGCGCGAAGACGCACGTAAATCGGGTCAGCCAATGTGGATTGTGGATCCGCTGGATGGCACGGCGAACTTTGTGCACAGGCTTCCGAGCTTTTCGGTTTCGATCGCGTTAGTCGAAGGCGACACCCCTTTGGTGGGCGTCGTCTACGATCCGCTTGCCGACGTGATGTACTCGGCTTCGGAGGATGGCTACCCTGCGAAGGACGGTAAGCCGATCCAAGCTAGCGGGTGCAGCGAAATCTCGAAGGCGATGGTTTGCTGTAGCTTCCGTCCAGGTGTGACTCGCAACGATGAGGAAGTCGAGCAATTCTTGCGAGTTTTGGAAGCGAGCCAATCGCTGAGACGGCTTGGCTCGGCGGCTCTCAATCTCTGCTATTTGGCCGAGGGCTGCTTGGATTCCTATTGGGCAAATTGCGTCAAAGTCTGGGATGTCGCTGCCGGAATGCTCATCGCTAAGTCGGCGGGCGTGGTTGTTGATTCAGTGGACAAAGGTGATTTCGATCTTTGGAATCCACGCTTTGTGGCGAGTGGAAGCCAGCAGTTACAAGCGAGCATGTTGGACCGACTGACCGTTTAGATGCCGGTCCGCGAGGGCAACAACCAACTCGTTTCGCCCTGACTCGATGCCTCACCAAGAAAGTCACTGAAGGGTCGAGGTTTGACGGTAAGAATTACTGACTAAGCAAGTGAAACGCACCGTTTGACACTTGAAACGGCGTTTATAAAATAGAGTAATCGCCTGAACGTGGTCCCGGCAGTATTCTCACGGTGAGTCTGACTGACCCGCTTTCGCTACGAAGGGCACGTAACAAGAATCTAGCCTATTAAAGAGCGGTCTAGCTAGAGACACTCAGTCTCGCGGCGTTCTTGGCTAGGATGACAACTTGTTCCGCGCATTTAGAAGGGTTTAAGGATGCTAGGCATGTTCGGTCTTGGTGGCACAGAAATCATGTGGTTCATGGTGATTGTGATTGTCATTTTTGGCAGCGCAAGACTACCAAGTTTGATGCGAAACCTCGGTCGCAGTGCAAACGAATTCAAAGCTGGGATGAAGGATCCAGTTTCGGAAGGTAGCGACAAGGCTTCTGACGAAGACGATGGAAAAGCTGGCGAGTAGCTCGCTGCTTTCGATCAATACGAGCGCATCACAATATTCTTCTGGTTTGAGCCCCGAGAATCTGTGGTCGCGTCTAATCTTCGTTCTCTCGTAGAATCGAGAGCGTCTTCAGGGTTTTTGCGATCCAGGAACTATGGATACCATTGCTTTACTTTCGCCCGTTGCTTTATCGGCGTCCGAAGTGTGGCTGCAGGGAATCAACTTTTTGACAGTAGGTTTCCTTTCCGATATCGGCTACACGGAAATGGCGCTCCTGGGTGTCATCGCGCTCATGCTGTTCGGTAGTCGATTGCCGGAAGTAGCCAGAAACGTTGGTGCTACCTATCGTCAGATCCGCGGGAAGGTCGACGAGTTCCAACGTGAATTTCGGGATTGGGATAAGGACATCAAGACGCCAACTCGGTCTTACCTGGAGGCTCGCGACAGCTCTTCGGACGAAGATCAAGTGAAGCCAGCAGCGCCGAAATTTACGCCTCCGCCTGCCGATGACGACGAATAACGGTAAAACTACGAGCCCCATTGGACGTTCCCCCGTGGAAGTTCCAATACGAACTCTAGAGCTGGCCTGAGGACTATTCCTGGGGCGATCCCAAATCGTTATTCCGGCGGGGTCGTCAGCGCCGCGACCTCAGCCTCTAGCATGTGCTGTGGTATCGAGATTGGATTTCCCTCTTGATCCACTCCGACCTCAAAAAGCTTCAGCAAGCGCAAAATGCGCGAGAGGTCACTGGGAATAAAAAATGGCCGTTCGCCAAATTTATCGTCGAGAATGGCGAAAGTCAGCGTCATCTGCCCCATCGGTTGATCGTTGACTTCAACCTTGCCCTCAACAATTGCACCATCGGGTTGGTGGCTGACCAGCTTTGCAGTAAGCCGTATTTGATCACCTGGTTGGGCAATTGCATCGAAATCAGCTTTGCTGACCTTGGCTAGCACGATCTTCTGGGTGAAATCGTTGATCTGCCCTAAGAGCAGACCACCCGTTTGCGCCATTCCCTCAATGACCAACGAATGGGGATAGTGGGGATAACCGGGTAGGTAGTCGTCTAGCGGCTCTTCAGCCAGAGTGACGTTCTTGATGGTCACCGCCTCGTCGCCCGAAACGAATTTCTCGAAGCGGTCAACCCAATACCAACGCATCAGCAAAGTACCCAGTGCTCAAGCGACGGCGTTTCCATAGTAGCCGTAGCTCGTAGAACGAAACAAACGTACGAGGGAAGGGGCTAATTCCCATTCGTTCCCGCGAACTCCAGTCGCAGGAATGTCCTTAACCGAAGACAAGGCTTAGGAAAGCTTGCTTTCTACGTAGCGACAAAGGTCATTTACGGTCAGCAAGTTACCGAAGTCTTGTACACGAGGATTCTGCTCGAACTTGCTCAGATCTGCCCAGGAAAGGCGGTTCTTTAATTCGGTGATCCCCTCTTCGGTCACCTTCCCGTCTTGAACGTAATCAGCATTCGTCAGAATATCGTCCGGGAAAAGCTCCTCACGAGGGATGCTAATGTCGAAAGCTTTTTCCAACTTGAAAACAATGTCTAGGAAGTCAATGGACTCGGCACCGAGGTCGCCGACCATGGTCGCTTCACGCGTGACTTCATCGTCTTCAACTCCTAGTGCATCTACTAATGCCTCTTGCACCTTGGAAAAAACCTCTTCCGAACTCGCCATTTTTGTATTCCTAAAAAATTCGATTGACTGGGGTCAAAGGCCCCAAACAGGCAACTTGCATGCCCGGCGGCAGAATTATAGCTATCTCAAGAGCAAGCCATAGGCGCTTGTTGTAATTGCTCTGCCAATTGCTTCATATACAGCGCGGCGTGCTTGTCCACAATCTCAGCTTCTGCCCCCTTCCGGAACGATACGACCAATCGCCCTGAGACCGCGACAGATTCCTCTTTCCGACCAGTTGCCTTGACCAGATATTCCTCATCTCCTGGTTTGACAATCTCTGCTGAGATTTTGAGTGTCTCCCCGGGTTGGACAAAATCAGCAAACTTGATGTTTTTGGCCGATCGCAGTACGACCAGCCCAGGCTCGTGGTCCAAAGAAGCACGCACGAGAAGTGCTGAGGCCTGGTAAAGGGCTTCTAACATCAGGACGCCCGGCATCACCGCAAATCGAGGAAAGTGGTCCCTCAAGTAATCCTCATCGCCTGTCACCGACTTAAGGGCCTCGATTCGTTGTCCAGGCTCAAGTAGCGTAATTTGGTCTAACTGGCAAAACCTCATCATTCGCCTTTTCTGTTACTGCGGGATACCGAATGAATGCATAAGAATACCGACTACCCCCGCTTCTTCTCAAGAACTCTTTTGTCTCAGAGTATTTGGAACGGAATAAACCTAGCCCTCATACCACACAACCAAACCACCCACTGTAGGTAAAAAGGAGCGGGCTTAGGGTAGTTATTCTTGGCTTCGCTCTCGATCTTCAGCTAGAATTCACAGTGGCCGTTTCGCAACCCGCGAGCCATGCAGAGAACGTTCTGACCCCGAAGGTTCCAATCAGGCAGGTTTCGTGGCGATACGCCCCCCACAACTTCGCATGCCGAGCAAACAAAATACAATCGCCGAAGTTAGTGTGCCTAGCGACACAGGAAGGTCGAGATGCAATTTCCGCCTCTAGATTCCAGGACGAATTCCGATTCCAGTTATCGCCCACCAGCATTCTCGAACTCATGTTTGAGATCGATGACTCTTTTCATTGGGGCGTTCTGTCTCCTAAATCCGCTCGCACAAGCGCCTGCGCTATCTCAAGAGGCTGAATTTCGGAAAGAGGCGGATTGGAATTGGCCCTCTATTTCCGTTTTCGAAGCACACCTTGAGAGCTATCTGGATCAGGTCCAAGCGGCGGCAGAAATCCGTGAACAAGCTGCTTCAGAATGGAACTCAGCCATCGACGCAACCTACGGTCCAGCACTACTTGAGCGTTTGTTGTCAACCGCTGCCAGGGTTGAACCACGTGTAAGTCGACTGGCCGAACGGCTCAACGATCCGACCGCTGCTCCGCAAGAGCCCGGACAACTCGAATGGCTGACAAGTGATGTCCCCGGGTGGCTCCAAGATACAATTCGGCTGGCATGCGGTCGTTCACTCGCGCAGCGTGCGATGTATGACGAGTCGATCGCCGCGTTAACAGGCCTAGAGCTTTCTCAAGTCTGTGACCCGTCGAGCCTGATCTTTTACCGTGCTATCTGCGAGCACCATTTGCTGCGAGCAAAGGAATGCAAAGCAGACCTGGATTTGCTTCTTCAGCGAGAAACCGAATTACCTGCTCGATTCTCCCAGATCGCGAGCCTCATGCTCGCGGATATCGAAACCCTAGAAACCGACTCCCTTGACGAGGTGTCTCGATTGATGAGAGACGTAGAACGACGACTCGAGCTGGGTAGAGCAGGAAAGCGCGTCCGAGACGAAGAAGACGAGATCGTAAAGAAGCTCGACAAGCTGATCGACAACATCGAGCAGCAGATGCAACAACAACAGCAGCAGCAACAACAACAACAGCAGCAAGGGCAACCGCAGAGTCAATCACGCCCACTGGAAGATTCCAAGATCGCCGGTGGAAGCGGAGCCGGCGATGTCGACAATAAAGATGTCGGAGATCGTGCGGGATGGGGGAATCTCCCCCCAGCCGAGCGACAAGAATCGTTGCAGCGACTTACGGAAGAACTTCCCACACATTATCGAGATGTGATCGAAGGTTACTTTCGCCAGCTATCCAAGAAGAAACGGTAGTCGTTCCCCGAAAGCTTGGCTTGCCCATATTCAGGTCACGGCGCCCGTCGCCTTTTTTTTTGCTCTGACCTGGAGGCTCTACTCTTTCGCCGCTAGTTGCTTGTCGTAGACTCGGTAGGTCTTGCTTCGGTCCAGTCCACCGCGTTCCAAACTGGCTCGCGAGAGATGGTTCGATTCAAGCACCCAAGAAAATTCACCGTGCTTGACCCCAAGCTTGAGAATATCTTCAAGCATGCGTTCCAGAGCGAGCAGCCCGAACCCCCACTTCTGATACTCGGGCAGCACATTGGTGCTCATCAACCGCACTCGGTCTAATTTGCGTTTCCCCGTGAGCAATTTCAAAAAGCCGAATGGAAACAGCCGGCCATCGATTTGCTTGATGATCTGATTGAAATCCATCAGTCCCAGCCCGGCACCGATGGGTTTGCCATCAACCTCGATAACCGTTGTCAATTCAGGCAGAAGTAGGTGACGCAGTCCCTTTGCCTGATGCGCGACCTCGGCGTCGGACAGAGGAACAAAACCCCAAGTGGCTTCCAACGATTTGTTATAGATATCAAGAAAAAGCCGAACCTCTTCCATAAAGTTCTTTGGATCGAACGGCCGAACGACGACATTAAACCGCCTCCGAATTTCCTTGATGACGAACTCGAGCTTCGGATCAAGGCTAGCGATCATGTCGACATGCCCCTCATAAGCGTACAGATCTTGCACTTTCTCAAAGCCCGCTGCTGATATTAGCTTGTCGTAGTATGGCGGGTTATAGGTCATCATGAACGTTGGCGGCGTGTCGAACCCTTCAATGAGACAGCCGAGTTCATAGTTGAGGCTAGGATTGATTGGTCCACGGACATCGGTTAGTCCGTGCTCCTCTTCCAGGTACCGAAATGCCTCGTCGAAGAGAAGTTGAGATACTTCAGAATCGTCGATCGACTCGAAGAAACCAAAGAAGCCTCTCTTTTCTTGATACCGATGGTTGTGAGCATGATTCACAATCGCCGTAATACGCCCAACCGTTCGAGCCCCTTGCTGCACAATGAAGTTGGCGCACCAATTCTCATCGTAAAAGGGATGGTAAGCGAACCCCACAAGCTCTTTCTGCGCGTGAATGAGCGGGGGGACCCAGTTCGGATCACCCGCATACAGATCCCAAAGCATTGCGATAAATGCATGTCTGTCTTGGCGGCTAGAAACGCGCCGTACTTCGTATTTCGCGCTCATCCGTTCACTGCATCAAGAGGAATCTAACTAGCCCCGGAATCCATCGCACTGGAGACAATATCCCGATCGAAGTAGTTGATACTCATACCAGCATCCACCACGATCGACTGTGCAGTGATACCACTGGAGCGAGGACTTAGCAAGAACGCCGCCGTATTGGCAACCTCTTCGGTTGCTAACGCCCGCTTTCTCGGAATAACCTGCTCGGCATAAAGATAGGAGTCGACATATCCTGGAATTCCGGCGGAAGCACTGGTCTTTAATAACCCGGCCGACACCGAGTTAAATCTCACCTCAGAAAATCGACTAAACGACTTCGTCAAGAAGGCCAGCGACGATTCCAAGGCGGCTTTGACCGGGGCCATAAACCCATAGCTCTCGCTGGCCATTCGCGTCGTCGAAATCCCGATTGTTACGGCAGATCCAGCCGGATCCAGTTGGTCCTTGAAGGCATTTGCGATCGCCACAAACGAAAAACAACTGATGTCGACCGCCTGCAAGAACTGCTTGCGAGTCGTCTCGTGAAACGGGTGCATCCCATCGCTGTAGTCCGCAAACGCGATCGAGTGGACGAAGCCAAAGAACCCATCGTAAGACTGACTCAACTCGCTTGCCAAGCTATCGATCTGATCCTGATGCTCAACATCACAAATATGAATGGGTTTTCCGGCAAGAAGCTTCTGCAACTGCTCCCTACGAGACTCACTGCGAACGACATAGACGACCTCGGCTCCGTTTTGCTCCAGCACCTGAGCGACCTTGAATGCAACGCTCTTTTTGTTCGCCACACCAAAAACTAGGACCCGCTTGCCATCTAAGTCAAGAAAACTCATCTGATTCTCGCCCACATGCTCTATTCGAAGACTACTCGCATCCCAACGCTCAATCAGCGGGCTTTGGTGCCAAGGTACACGCAAAATCTAACCTCGCCGCCAACTTGCCCCCAACTGATACTTTGCCACTCAGAAAGAATGCACTGGAGACAGTCTCTTTAAGTGTAGCCCTGATCTCAACTACATCGCCGGGCCTCACCATCTGCTTGAACTTAGCTCCGTCAATTCTCGTTGCGACCGGAATGACATTTTCGGCTTCAGCTTTTGTGGCGAGCAGAATTGCGCCAGCCTGCAAACAACACTCGCATAGAATCACTCCCGGCACCAATGGGTAGTCTGGGAAGTGACCTTGAACAAAGAACTCTTCGGATTCGAATTTTTTCTCACAAACAATCTCATCCTCAGTCTGTTCCATCACTGAGTCGACGAGCAGCATCGGTGTGCGATGCGGGATTAAGCCTTCGATTTCCGTTTTCGATTTGCTAGTCATGACCACCTAAAACATTGAGAATTCCAGTTACTGACTCAATCATCGGGCACGATCAACTAAGAAGTTCGTCTTGCCGGTGCGCAACAAACACTGCGAGCATTTCATTCCCGGCACTCCTGTTCAGACGACGTTGTAGCACGCTCACGCTGACACGGGGCCAGACGCTGAAGCCTGCGATTTCAACAAGTGCTGATCAACATCGTTGGCTACGATGACTCCATAGTTAATGGCTCCAAGCCATCCCGACATGATGATGCCAACACTACCAGCATGGTACAAACCGGGAACCTGCTCCGGCAAAGCTCGGCTGACGGCCAAGCCTTCGAACTTCGTTCCAAAGCTGGCTCCGAGCAAATGCTTGGTGTAGTGCTGAAATGTTCGTGGTGTGGCAGCCTCGGCGTGGTCCACCTTGTCCCGGACATTGGGAACATACTTCTCAAGCGCATCTAACGTCGTTTCAACAAGATCATCCTTGCTTGCTTTGTATTCTTCTTCGCTCAAGTTGGCCCAATCCTCATACCTAGCATTTGTGCTGCTCACGATCGCATAGCGACGCTTCTTGGTTGGGCGAGTCCGAGGATAATAAAAACTAAATGTGCGGCTCGTGATATCACGACTCAAAAGAGCTTCTGTTCGGAAGAGCGGGGCGGTGGAGCAGAAGAGTAGGTCTCCTGTGTCTTCGTCGATCTCGACGCCTTCCTTGATCGCCATGTAGACCTGCGTACTGCTATTATTCAAACGTACTTGACGAGCCTCTTCGACAAATCCGCTGTCAAACTTCTCCTCGCCGACTAAGTTGAAGACGGTCGCGTTCAAGTTCGAATTGCTGATGACGCTCCCGCAACGTATGGTTCTTCCATTGACATCAACCGACTCCACTCCTTTCGAGCCAACATTGATCTTTTCAACGTTGCAATTGATCCGACAGTCGACACCGTTCTTTTTGAGTTCGGCGTGCATCTTGCCAACAAGATCATCCGTTCCGCCTTCGTAGATGTAGACCCCTTTAGCCATGAAATTGGAAAAGACAATTCCATAGGTAATGGCGGGATCTTCTAAGGTGGAGCCGTTGGCGTAAGTGATCGGTTCCATCAGCAACCGAACCACGTCCTCTCGACCTGGAAAGAACTTCTCAAACAACTCTCGAGTCGTCATCTCCTGGTCATCGTAGAAATTCATCCCCCGCGCGGTATCAAAAAACGCCTTGACGCTCTCGGGTTCGATGCCGAAATCCGTCGTCAGAAGCCTTGTAAAATCCTCGCGATTGAACGTGGTTGTCAGTGAAAACATCGGGTTATCGAACCGAATATTCTTCAACTGAACAATGCAGGACGCGATGTCGTCGTTCCAATAGCGTCGACAGCTCTTCAGCATTCCAGCGGGAAAGCCGTGAAGAGAGATGTCAAAGATATGGCTGCCCGGCCGACGGAACCAAGTCGCGAGTCCTCCGAGCTTATAGTGCTGCTCGAGTAGGAGCACGCGGTGCCCGGCACGCCCAAGAATGTTCGCGGTCGTCATCCCCGCTAGCCCGCTTCCAATGACAACCACGTCGTAGTAGTCTTCGCAACCCTTCAGAAAATCACGTGGCATTTTGGTAGCTTACCTATCTGGGCGTCCCATGTTCGGAGGTCTCACTGCGTCTCCGAGATCATCGCAAGATACGGCAGTTTAGCAGGACTGCCAACCGCTATAGACTCGTGCGTGAAGCAGACTGGCAAGCCCGCCGGCTCCAATGACTCCTACCGGGCGTCTGGGTCTCATCCCCCACGCTAAATCAAGCATCACCTCGGGGCTTGCGATGCCCGTGGTACTGCACATTTCCGTAGATCATTAGTCCGCCTGGGCATCTCGTACCTTTTTGGCTCGACCTTGTGTCCACCGCAGAAGTCCTTCAAGCCGCTGATTACCACGTTCAAAATAGGCTTCGTTTAGCGAATCAAAGTGTTTCCGCCATGCAATCCGGCTGTCTGCTTTCCAGTCACTGACTTCAGTCCCGATCATGCCCGCGGATAGAATCGTTTCAGTCAGCGCTTCGCCCAATTTCTGGTGACCCTCGACGCTAGGGTGAATGTGGTCCACAAGCCACGCATTGCCGACGATGCCGTGCCTGCTGATACCTTCGAACAAGCTTTGTGCGTCCAGGCAGGCAACCCCCATTTGTTCGGCCAAACTGATGACGACGGAACGAATTTCCATCGGCGCACGCAGCTTACAAACATCATTGTCAGTGGCTTGACCAAGAAACCGCTTCGCTTCCTCCCAATTTCCTTTTTCATATTCATCCCGCCCGATCAGGTAGAGAGCACCTGAGTGTCGGTCGTCCAGTTTCAAAACCCCTCGGGCTGCGTCTAACGCCAACTCTCGATCTTCGGTTTCTCTTGCAAGCTCCCATGCCTGTGCCACTGAATCGAGCTGATCGTCTGTTAGCCGAGGATCAGCTTGAATCTTGAAAGGTGGGCAATCCAAAATATTCCGAACGGGTGCAACCAATACTAAAGGCACAGCGGCTTGATCACATTCATTGATGATCGTCCGAAGATTCCATGCGAAATGAGACACAACTCCTGCGTCATAGGCATCATCGCGCTGGTAAGCTTCTAATCCACCTTGGTAGTCGAGCAAAGCGTCGACTTCGCGTTTCAGCGCGGTTGGGTTTTCAACAAGGGGATTTTGACGCGACGCTGGCCCCATGAGCGTCTCTCGAGCGAATCGCACCAAATGCATTGCTCCCACCCACCCCCGGATTTGATTGGCCGGATCGCTCAATTCGAGCCCTTGATAGCTCCGTTTTTCCAAAAATTCGTTGTGACCTGTGTACACGATGATCAAGTCGGGATCGTACTGCAGAACCTCACGAAGGATCGCCAAGACTCGATAACTGGCGTAGGAAAGACCACCACAATTGATCATTTCTATTTGCCGTTGCGACGCCGACTGCAGACACAGTTGAGTCCACTTTGGAAATGAGGTCTCGGTGCTGTACGGTTCCCCCTGAGTCGTCGAGCCCCCTAGTGCGAATACTCGAAACACTTCCGGCGGCTTCGCCCTTGTAAAGCTTGTAGGACGAAAAAGGTGTAGACGATTTTCGCCAATGACCATTTGCCCATCGTTCTCTTCGAACAGCGGACTCAGGCTATGCAAATCGACATATGGATCAACTGCCGCCTGCTTCTTGGGTAGGTCGCACAGGCGAAGCACGACCTCCGCCGCCAGGAAAGGAAGGAGCCCGACGCCAATCGCGAGAATGCGAAAAAGCAACGTCCTCCAGTAGGTTCGCCCTCGGGTCGCGGAGTGCTGCTCGAGTGAGCTTTCAGTCACTAACATTTCTCTCGTTCGAAACAAGAATCCGCTCTTACACGGCCTTCACCATGATTTCGGGCTGGCAAAATGAATGCTTGGTCTTGAAGCACGGCTCAGCCAAACTCGGTATCATTTTGACCAAATCAATTTGAGAACGCCATCTCTAGCATTCGCCGCGAGCGATAGCCCAAGGAACAACCCCAAATGCAGGTGCAGCTCATCGATTGGTCCGCCATCGGGGCCTTCTTCATCATATCCGCAGCAATCGGTGTGATCGCGAGCCGGACGGCAGGGAAGAGCTTTTCGGAATACTTCCTTGCCGGCGGCAAAATGAGCTGGTGGATGCTAGGTCTTTCCATGGTCGCGACCACGTTTGCGGCCGACACCCCCAACCTGGTTACGGACATCGTCAGAAGAGACGGAGTCAGCGGCAACTGGGTCTGGTGGGCGTTTCTGCTGACGGGTCTGCTCACCGTGTTCGTTTACGCCAAGCTCTGGAAACGTAGCGGCGTACTCACAGACTTGGAATTCTACGAAATCCGATACAGCGGCAAACCTGCTGCCTGGCTACGTGGGTTCCGCGCAATCTATCTAGGTGTTGTATTCAACTGCTTAGTAATGGCGAATGTCATCCTAGCGGGTATCAAACTAAGCAGCGTGCTGCTCGGCGCGACACCACTGCAAACGGTCATCGTTGCGGGCACGGTAACGGTGGTCTACACATTGCTCGGTGGTCTACGGGGCGTGATCCTCACGGATTGTTTCCAATTCATCATCGCTATGGTGGGCTCTATCGCGGCTGCGTATTTCGTGTGCCAACTACCCGAGGTTGGAGGTTTCAACGCATTGGTCGAAAATCCGCAGCTCACAAGCAAACTCAACCTGCTTCCCGATTTTTCGGACACCAACGTCCTCATCCCGATCTTGATTGTTCCGCTTGCGATCCAATGGTGGAGCAGCTGGTACCCAGGTGCCGAACCGGGAGGTGGTGGCTATGTTGCACAACGCATGCTCGGCGCGAAGAGCGAGTCCGATGCAACGACTGCAACGCTGCTGTTTCAAGCCGCTCACTATGCCCTTCGCCCATGGCCATGGATCATTGTTGCCCTAGCTTCGCTACTGGTATTTCCAACCTTAGATGATATCCAAGTTGCATTTCCGTCGATTGATTCTGCGATCATCAAAGATGACCTTGCGTACCCAGCCATGCTCACGAAATTGCCTGCCGGTTGGCTTGGCATTGTCATTGCCAGTCTTATAGCGGCTTTCATGTCGACGATCTCGACACACTTGAATTGGGGCGCCTCGTATCTAGCCCACGACTTCTACCGCCGCTTCATGAATCCAGACGCATCAGAAAAGCAGCTTGTTTTCATTGGACGGGTGTCAACCGCTGCGCTCATGATCGTCGCCGGGTTCATTGCTCTGAATTTGGAAAGCGCACTCGATAGCTTTAACATCATCTTGCAGATCGGCGCCGGAACAGGCTTGATCTACATCCTTCGCTGGTTTTGGTGGAGGGTGAACGCGTTTTCTGAGATCACCGGCATGGTCGTGTCGTTCGCCGTCGCCATCTTCTTCAAGTTCATCTACGACTCTACGGGCTTGCCACCGCTCGAAGACTGGCAGCAGCTCATCATTGGCGTCACCCTAACGACCGTCGCCTGGATCGCAGCGACTTTTGTCTCTCCGGCAACCGATGCGGAAACGCTTCGCGACTTTTATCTAAGGATTCGACCGGAAGGCTGGGGCTGGCAGCGAATCCGGGAATCCATAACAGCCGAAGGTTTGACCGAAGCTGAGGCCGATGACCCTGGAGAGACATCTCTAGCAGCGGGCATTCGCGCGCTGGCAATCAGCTCCTTTTTGATCTACGCGTTGCTTTTTGGAACCGGCTTCTTCCTGTACGGTCAGTATATTAGTTTCGCGATCTGCGTCGCTGTCGTCGCTACGGCGTCGGTCCTCCTCCGGAAAACTTGGCCAGCCCTGAAACTAGGGTAGCCATTCCCCTCGTTACAATCGGCACATTTGCGCGGCGCCGTTTAACCAATCACGAATTGACGATGCAGCTGGGTGCCACCCAGCGGATTCCATTCCAGCGATTGCCAGTCCGACTAAATTGGTACTGCAGCCCCGGTGATGCCGATCTTGATCGAGCCGTTGTTCTCGATTCGGTTAACCGCGAGCGTCTTGGTGATTGCACCATACGCGTGGAAGATAAAGGGCTAGGTGCTGATCAGAGTTGATGCCAAATAATCAGCTCCATAGAAAGATGTGAAGTTTACCTCCAAGGTTTCAAATGCAAGTTCTAGTCACCGGCTCAAGTGGACTCATCGGATCTGCCGCTGTTCGCCATTGGGATTCCATCGGCGCAGATGTGATCGGAATCGACAACAACATGCGACAAGTCTTCTTCGGCCCGCAAGGGAGCACCGAGTGGAACCTCGCTAGGCTGCAGAAGGACACGAAAAGTTTCCAACACGAGTCGATCGATATCTGTGATCGAGCGGCCGTAGACAACCTTTTTGAGAAACAGAATTTCGATCTAATCATCCACTGCGCAGCACAACCATCGCACGACAAAGCGAAAGACATCCCTCTGCTAGATTTCGATGTCAACGCTGGCGGCACGATCAACCTGCTCGAAGCAACGCGTAAGCATGCTCCGGAAGCTGTGTTCTGCCATATGAGTACCAACAAAGTGTACGGAGATGCTCCAAATGAATTGCCGCTAAAGGAGCTCGACACTCGGTGGGAATACGAAAATGAAAAGGACTGGCACGGAATCGACGAAAACTGCCGAATCGACCAAACCACTCATTCGCTGTTCGGAGCTTCTAAGACCGCCGCCGATGTGATCGCGCAAGAATACGGTCGCTACTTTGACATGAAGGTTGGCGTGTTCCGTGGTGGCTGCCTGACAGGTGCAAGTCACTCTGGAGTCGAACTTCATGGATTCCTCTCCTACCTTGTCCATGTCGCCGTTCACCAAAAGCCATACACGATCTTCGGATACAAGGGAAAACAAGTCCGCGATCAAATCGAAAGCAGCGACGTCATTTTCGCCTTCGAAGAATTCTCCAAGGCACCGCGGCCTGGCGAAGTCTACAACCTCGGAGGAGGCCGCGAGAACTCAGCATCCATGCTAGAGTGCATTCAGCTGGTCGAAGAACTCAGCGGCAATTCGATCCAACATACCTACTCGGAGACGAATCGAGTTGGTGACCACATCTGCTACATCAGCGATCTTAGAAAGCTAAAAAGCCACTATCCGAATTGGTCGATCCGCATGAACCTCAGAGAAATTCTTGGACGCATGGTTGAGACGGAAAAAGGCAAGCTGACAACCACCGCTTAAGAAGCAGTGACTTCCAATGCGGCCTAATCCAATGCGGCCTAATCCAATGCGGCCTAATAGCAAACCCATTAGGTCGCATCGCCTCGATTCGGAACAATTAGTACCGACTATGCATCGAGCGGTTTCTTCAATTCCTCAGGCAGATTGAATTTGCACCCAGTCACGACTGGGTGCCCTCGGAAAAACTCCCGAGCGGGCATTGCCCTCTTGCCTGCCGGCTGGACCAGCGAAACGGCGAGTACGCCTTCACCGCATCCGATTGCTAAGACTTCTCCCCAATCACCTTGCCAATCTTCACCAAGATCCGACGTGTCAAACGCAATCGCATCGCCGGCTGCCAACGAAAGTCCAGCGACCTGAGGGAGTGCTCGCGCGGATCGCACAATCAGCCGAAGCTTCTTCTTATTGTCCGGCCAAGCCAATTCCGCAAATGTGCCCGGCCATGGCTGGCACGCGCGAACAAGTCGGCTCAGATAGTCGGCAGATAACCGAAAGTCCAGCGCACCATCGGCTTTGGCGAAACGCGGCGCTTTGGTCACAAGCTTCTTGTCCTGAATCTCGCCAATCTGACTGCTTCCATTCCAGTCTTCTAGAATCCCAATCGCCTCGACCGTGGCCTCCACCCCAATATTTGCTAATCGCGGTTCCAGTCCTTCGGCCGTTTCGTCACGCTGGACCTCTGTATCACGGACGGCCAACGCAGGGCCCGCGTCCAATCCGGGTGTCATGTGAATCACCGTGACACCGGCACGCTGATCCCCACGTAGCAAAGCCCATTGAACTGGGGCAGCGCCGCGATGGCGCGGTAGCACTGAGCCGTGCAAATTGATTCCGCCTAGTCGTGGTACAGCTAGGCAGGCTTTGGAGAGAATCTGGCCGTAGTCGCAGACAAAAAACAAATCTACTTCCAGCTTGCGTAGCTCGTCAATCGACGACTCATCGTTGATACTGCTTGGCTCGAAAATCGGAAGTCGATGCTCTTGAGCCCACTCGAAAACGGGACGTGGAGGCAACTTCTTTGCCTTCGGGTCAACCAATGGACGCGTCACCACAAGCAAAATCTCATGGCCGTCCGCACGCAGCCGTTCACTGGTGGGCACCGCGAAGGGCCCCGTCCCCATCACCACAATTCTCAATCTGATTTCCTTCTGAATCCAAATTCTTTACAAACAGCCCTTCTAACTTGGCTGCTTCGCTAATCTGTCGCCTTCTCCATCTCGCGACTGCGCTGAACGCAAGAGGCCACGGCCTCCATAAATGCCGATCGGACTCCATTGCTTTCCAACGTACGCAGTGCCGCGATGGTGGTGCCACCAGGACTGGTGACTTGGTCCTTCAATGCGCCGGGATGGATTCCAGTCTCTAATACCATCTTGGCTGCACCAAGTACCGCTTGGGCCGCCATCTCGGTCGCAACGTGACGCGGGAGCCCCTGAGCCACGCCTCCGTCGCTCAAAGCTTCGATTACGGTGTAAATGTAAGCGGGGCTCGAACCGGCGATTCCGGTGAACGCGTGGATTTGATCGTCAGTCAACTCAATGACTTTGCCGACCGACTGCATCATTTCCCGAACCCAAACCACATCTTGGTCCTGGCACCCATCGCCGGCTGCCATCGCTGCAGCCCCTTCACCCACCAGCGACGGTGTATTGGGCATCACCCGGATGACCCGAGTGCTGCCGAGTAGCTCGCTCAATTCCATCAGCGTCAGGCCCGATGCAACCGACAGGAGCAAGTGTTTTGGGGTGACATACTCTTTCAGAGTAGCGCCAATTGACCTGAGAATGTGGGGTTTGACGGACAAGACAATCTTCTCGCAGTCAGCGAACAACGGAGCTGCTTCGTCGTGAATCGTGCTTACGGGAAATCGTTCACGAAGGGCCGCCTGTCGGGGAGTTGGAGGCTGGTTGAAAGCGAGTTCTGATTCGTCAACAAATCCGGCTGCAACAGCCCCCCCAGCAAGTGCAGATGCCATCTGTCCGCCACCAACGAAGCCTATCCGAATTGACATACTCTGCTCCAATCTCGCATGAACCATATCGTCCGGATCAGTATTCGCTAGCGATCGTGGCGATTCCGGTCCGTCATTGGTCAGGATAGGGAAGGCAACATTGAATGCCTAGCCACGTTTGCTTCGTGGTTGCCCCTTTGGAATTGAATGAAGCTTTGCGGGAGTTGGACCAAACCACGTTACGAAAAAAGCCACCCTACCGAAACAGGATGGCTTTTGTTGTTCAGAATTTCGCGAGCAGAGTTGGAGACGAAATCTCCTAGGCACTACTTGCCTTCGCGAATCGCGTTGAAGTATCCGCGAGCGTGCTCTTTCTGCATCTTCGGCAGTGGAGTCTCATCAAGCGGTTCAGGCTCTTCGGCCATGGAAGCCAGAACTGCGGCCTGAACGTCGGCCTTGGCTTCCCCCTTTTTGTTCTCTCCGCCGACGAGTCCGCCGTAGACGATTTCTCCCTTCTTCATCTTGTCGCGGATTTGCGAGTCGAAGAAGTCCACTTCATCTTCCTCTTCAGGACGATCTCCTGCCCCGCGACCTTCGCCCATTCCCTGACCTGGAATCTGCCCTGGCATGGAGCCCATCATGCAATTCTGGCAGCCAGCTCCGCTGCACTGCTTGCAAGCCATCTGCTGTTTGCTCTGAGCCAAACTATCCATAAGCTCATCCAGGTCTTGGAGCTCTGCATCGGACATATTCATCTGCTGAAGCTGATCAGCCAGCTCTTGCATAGACTGCTGAGCTTGCTGCATGTCGCCCTGCTGCATCGACTGCTGAGCCTTCTGCAACATGTCGGCCATCTGCTGCATTTGTGCCATATTCGCATCGCTGCCTTGCATCTGCTCCAACTTCCTCTGAAGCTGAGCCGCCTTCTGCATGTCACCGGACTGTTGAGCTTGCGCGATCTGGTCCTTCAACGACTGCTTCGCCTGTTCGTGCTGCTGGGCAGCTTCAGACATGGCCTGCTGAAGTTTATCGAGCTGCTTCGAAAGCTTCTGCATCGCAGCCTTATCCATCTTTCCATCTTGCATCTTCTTAAGGAGATTCTCCATTTCTTCCTCAGCCTTCTGGAAGTCTCCCTGCTTTAATGCGTCTGCAAGCTTCTCAGCCGGCCCCGCCTCGAATTTCTCCATGTTCTTCAAATTTTTACGGAGAGCGTCTGCAGTCCCAAGTTCTTCGCGACGTTCGGCGAGCTGCTTCTTAATGTCGTTGAGCTTGGCAAGAGACTGCTTGCTATCAAGCTTGGCATCCTTTTGAAGCTTGGCGAGTTCACCTTCCAGCTTCTTGAACATGTCCACGGCTGAGTTCAGCCCCTTCTTCTCTGCCATTTTCCGCTTCTTGCGAATTTCTTCGAGCAACGGCTTGGTCGAGTTTCGCACTTGCGTGATGGTGGTCTCGTCTTTCTTCGCAACCTCTTCTGGCGCACTCTGATCCGGCAACAGACAAACCAAGGCGGCGACTACACAAGGCAACGCTGGAAGCAAGAGTCCGCGATTGAATCCCCATGTGAAACGATCTCGAACGTCGATTTTCTCAGCACGGGCGTTCGCATCTGAGACGAGAGCTGTTCCCAACTCAGTCCCTTGGTCTTCTTCTGTCAAAACCAGCGAGCTTGAAAGCCGCTCCTTCAACTCAAATCTCTTATCAATTTCAACGGCCGCATCAGCCATTGAGGGGCGTCCAACCAGTGTCAGACTCAGATTCGATAGCAAAGCAACAATTGCTGCTCCCCCAACCCAACAACTAATCCAGACGTTCGGCTCGACGTCCAAGTGCATCATCTTCGGCAAAACGAGCCCTACCAGGGCGACCAGCGCTCCCACCGAAAGGGTCCATGGGAGGAAGGAAAGGAACCGCTCTGACAGCAGTCTCCTTCTGGCGATCTTGGCTTGCTTTCGAACTTGGTCCATGACTTGGTCCTCAAGTAACGCAATTTCAAATGGATGCCGAGTTTCAGATCATCGTATTGATGGCCAGGGAACTCGATCGTTAAAGTATATCGGCGGTCAAAGGATGCGTGCAAATCCGTAACTGTGGTCGACGGACCAGGTTTTCGGGATAATCCTCAAAAAGTCGCGAGAATCAGCCAACTTTGACGCGCACAGCCCGAAAAAGCACTGTCGCGGCTCTCAACAGCCAGGATTGCCCCAGAGCGACGTGCCAACTGCGGCCAACCCGGGCCAATCCATTGTCTCAGTAGTGGTCGACTCACTGCATCAAACTCTACCCAGAGCCCCAGCAATCACTATGCTTCCTTACGCTTTCGTCACTCGACCTTTTGTCAAACGAATCGTTGCCAGCCTGGTTCTGCTGAGCGGGTCGTCGCTCTCAGAGGTGAATGCACAGCAACTGGCCTTTTCTCTACCAAATGTGGCGGGAGAGCAAATTTCGCTGCAGGCAGACCAGAACTCGGCCAGCGTTATTTGCTTCCTGGGGACCGAATGCCCGATGGCGCGATCCTACGCCAGCAAATTATCGCAATTGCAGCAGCGATTTGAGGGCGAGGGAATTCAGATCTACGGCGTCATGAGCAATCGCCAAGATTCGTTGGAAGACATCCGCGGCTACCAAAACTCGCTAGACGTGGAATTCGAGTTACTTCGAGACGCCAACAACGTTGTTGCGGATCAATTCGGAGCCCTACGCACCCCCGAAGTCTTCCTCTTGGATCGCTCTCTCAAACTTCGTTACCGAGGAAGAATTGACGATCAATACCGCCCCAGCGTCGCACGATCTTCTTCGACTCGAGACGACCTCCGAATTGCCATCAAAGAACTCCTCGAGGGTAAGCCAATTTCGATCAAAGAGACCGCAGCGCTTGGTTGTGTCATTGGAAGAGCCAAGGAAGCAAAAGTAGCTGAGGATGCGACCTACACATTCCATCAAGACATCACGCCGATTCTCTCCAACCATTGCATCGAATGCCATCGTCCCAATGAGATTGGTCCATTCGCAATGCAAAAGTATGAAGAAGTCGTCGGCTGGTCGGAAACAATGCTGGAAACAATGGATGATGGACGCATGCCTCCCTGGCATGCCGATCCGGCTCACGGGCAGTTTAAAAACGCGAGGGTATTGCCTGATTTAGATCGCGAGATCTTTCGGCAGTGGGTAGCCGACGGTTGCCCCGAGGGGACGAATGCCAACACGACCGCGAAGACTCGAATAGCACAGCTCGAAATCAGTAACGACGCGATCACCAATCGAGCTGGATCGGCAGAACCGGACTTAGTCCTACCAATGCGGTCGAGGCCTTTCTCGGTCCCGCGGGATGGAGTCGTCGAGTATCAGTACTTTGTCGTCGATCCACATTTCGAGGAAGACAAATGGATTCGCGCAGCCCAAGTCATGCCGGGCAGCCGTGATGTTGTTCACCACGCTGCCGTGTTCGCGCGCCCACCCGACGGCTCTCGCTTTGAGGGTGTGGGCTGGCTGACCGCGTACGTGCCTGGACAAAGAACGTTGGAGTTACCAGCCGGAAGCGCTCGCCGAGTCGCGGCTGGATCGAAGCTCGTTTTCCAAATGCACTACACGCCGAACGGAACAGAGCGAAATGACCTGAGCAAGATTGCTTTGTGGTTTGCGGATGACAAGGAAGTTACCCACCGGGTCGTTACGCTCATGGCGATCAATCAAGAATTCGAGATCCCACCAGAAACCTCGAACCATTCCGTAGACGGCGAACTGAAGCGACTCCCGCTCGACTCAAAACTGCTGGCGATTACGCCACACATGCACTTTCGTGGCAAGTCCTTCCAGCTCTATGGCACAGCCCGAGATCCCGATAGCGCGGAACAGGCCACGGTTGACAGCCCGATCTCAAACTCACTGGCCTCGACGGAAATATTGCTTTCCGTCCCGCAATACGATTTCAATTGGCAGCATACGTACGAATTGCTCGATCCAATCGAACTCAACCGGCTCGAAACGGTGCGATTCCAAGTGACCTTCGACAACTCCGCCGCAAATCCATTCAATCCAGACCCGAGCGAGACGGTAACGTGGGGAGACCAAACCTGGGAAGAAATGGCATTGGCATCGTTCGAAGTTGCGATACCAAGAGAGTCAAACGGCAGCAGCCGATACTCGAAATCTAAGTTGGCAGATGATGAACGTCAAAAGAAAATCGAACAGTACGTGCAGCGTGTTCTGGAAAAAATGGACCGCAACGGAGATGGGCAGATCCAAGAATCCGAGGGTTCGACCTTCGTCCGACACTTCAACTTTCGATACTTCGACAAAAATGACGACGGCATTGCGACAAAGGAAGAACTGACGGATATCGGACGCAGGCTTTACAAGTAGCCCCGGTCGAACACTTCGTACAATCATCACCGCCGATAGAAGACCTTCGTCGGCTAGCTAACTTTCGCGTCGAATCTCCGTCGAGCATCGCACCACATGCAACCACTTTTCTATTGGCTTGCTCACAAAAGCGTTCAACACCGATTTGTTGTCGGAATGATCATCTCTTTGATCAGCGGCGTTAGCCTTCTTGGGTACTTTCGGCCGAACTGGATGCAGATCGATGTCTGGGACACCGAACGGGGTAACTCTAGAGTCGAACGAGAGGTTGACGAAGAACCCAACGTCAGCCCGATCAGCCTGTCCAATTCGGATGTCGTCTTGGTGCTCGAGGCCGAAAATTTCTTCACGAATCCGATGATTCGCGCCTTGCGTGCGTCCGTCGCGGACTTGGAGGCACTTGATCAAGTCGGCGGTGTCCTATGGATTGACCGAGTCCCGATTCTCAACATTTTTGGGCTCCCCGAGCCTCTGCTTCCCCGCACCGATTCTTCAGACCTGAGGCTCAAGAAAAGTCGATCCAAAGCTCTAGAGCATCCGCTCGTCGGCGGACAACTCCTGAGCAGCGACGGAAAAACCATGCTGTTGATGGTGACGCTCAACTACTTCCACGTTCACGACGACGCCGACGCCACCACATTGCTGACGAAGACACTTCGCGAGTCTTTAGCAGAAAATGGAGCCGTCAATTTCCGCGTCCGTGCCACCGGGCGTGTCCCTTCGGCGCTTGCCGCGATTTCTCGACACGAAGCAAACCAGCTCCGCTATCAATTATTCGGTTACGGCATGATCCTACTCATGTCACTCATCCTCTTCCGAGGCATCCGAGCAGTCGTCATCGTTGCCCTAGCTCCAACTCTGGGCGTTTTCTGGACGCTCGGCTGCATTCGATTTTTTAATTACAACAACAATCCGCTCATTGATGTCATTCTGCCAGTCCTGGTTAGCCTCGTTGGATTGACCGATGGCGTCCACCTCATGGTTCAGATTCGAAAGTTGCGGGCGCAAGGCATTAGCAAACTGGAATCTGCCGAACAAGGTTTGCGTCAAGTTGGAATTGCTTGCTTCCTAACTTCGCTGACAACTGCCATTGGATTCGGCTCGCTCATGCTCGCGGATTCCCTATGGGTTCAGCAGTTCGGATTTTGCAGCATGCTGGGAGTATTGCTGTGCTTCATTGCCGTAGTCACGGTGATCCCCTTCGCTTGCTCTTCACGATTTGCGAATGGAATGGAAGCAGGACAACAGAATAGCTTTGTCGATAAGAACCTCAACAAAATCGGCTTCCTCATCGGGGGGATACTAAACCGTCGTCGACCGGTCGCGTTTCTGGGTGTTGTCCTGACGTTGGTTTGCTTAGCCTGTTCGCTAACCTTACGACCGGATCAGCGAGAGTCGGATTCGCTGCCAGAAAGCGCGGAATCGACGCAAGCGTTGTTCCATGTCGATCGAGCATTTGGTGGACTCGAATTTTCCACAATTGAGATCCTCTGGGAGCCTTCGGTGGATCGGGATTCCCCAGAGATCCTCGAGGTCGTCAACAAAGTCGATCAGGTTCTGAGCCAAGAAAAGTTAATTGGTCATCCGCTTTCAATTAAAAACTTGATCGACGCTCAACCCGGAAGTGGACCACCAGAGGAGAGAATAACGCTTCTGGAGCTATTGCCGCCGCCACTCAAACGAGCCTTTTACTCTCCCGAACGTCGGCGAACGATCGCAAACTTCCGAGTCCAAGACGTCGGGATCGCTGCGTACGGACCGGTATTCGAACGAATTGAAGCGGCTTTAATCGAGATCGAAAACCAACATCCTGAATTCGCGCTTTCGCTCACAGGCCGAGCTGCATGGAGATGGCGCAACCTGTATCAGATCGTCGTCGACCTCGCACTCAGCCTAGGAAGCGCGTCGGTCATCATCTGGATCGTGCTGACCTGCGTCTTCCGCTCGATGCGACTGGGATTGATTTCAATCATCCCCAACCTCTTCCCGCTCGCACTCACTGGAACTTATCTGGCTTTGGCGGGCTACAACTTAGAAATTGTCATGGTTTGCAACTTCACCGTCTGCCTCGGCATTGCCGTGGATGACACGATTCATTTCATGACACGTTATCTAGACGAGCGAGATTCGGCATCCAACAACGTCGAAGCGATCCGAAGCGCGTTCACCGGCGTTGGAACCGCTTTGATTATGACCACGACAGTGCTCGTGGCCGGCTTTGGGGTCGTGATATTCAGCGATTCTCGCGACCATCATATCTTTGCGGTGATGGGGGCCATCACCGTAGCGGCGGCACTATTCTGCGACCTCGTTTTTCTTCCGGCTCTGCTCGCAGTTTTTGGCGGCGAGAAACGCGATTCGGAGTTCTAACCCATACCGTCTCGGCGGCGATTCCATCTTGCAACTCAATGCCGCATAAGTCGGTCTTGCGGAAGCACCGCGATCGCCTCGGAGTCGACGGCGTGCCCACTTGCCAACCCGTCGAGTGCCTCCACATGCCTCGGCTGAACATCGGCCTGGTTGGCAATTCCGCACTCGTGATCGTGGCTCCAGGCGGGCGTCGCGATCCCGGCAATACGCAAAAAATTGCGAAGCAATCGCATTCCATCCAAGGACAGAATGGACTCCGGGTGAAACTGCACCCCAAAAGTCGCATGCTGATGATGCTGGATCGCCATCACTTGCTTCTCATCCGAGGTCGCAATAACGCGGAGCTCGGTAGGAATCGTATTGGGGTCACAAACCAATGAATGGTATCGCGCGAAACGAGCTCCGTCCTCAATACCCTCGAAGAGTGGCGAATCGTCAATTCGTACCGGCGTCGACCGTCCGTGTATCGGCTGGTTGCTGCGAACAACATTGCCGCCGAAAGCTTCGAAAATGGCTTGGTGGCCCAAGCAGACACCCAAGATGGGCAGCTTGCCCGACCATTGAAGTATGAGCCGCAGGCAGCTTCCGGCGTCAACCGGTGCCTTGGGCCCCGGTGAAACGACTATCGCGGAATACTCACAGGACAGATCCTCATCTAACTCGGGAGCGTCGTTCCTCAGCACCTTCACCCGTCCTCCCAATTGGCAGAGGTAGCGACGGAGATTGAACGTAAAACTATCGTAATTGTCGATCAAAAGGATCATCTACGAGGCACTTCCGATACGCAGTCTAAGCCGTGGTGTGTCGAGGCAGACTATCAATTGCACGCAAGATTCCTTCGGCCTTATGCCACGTCTCCTGCTCCTCCAGAGCTGGGTCGCTGTCAGCCACAATGCCGCCGCCAACAGGAACTTGCCACCATCCTTCACAAGCTGTGACGGTTCGAATCAAGATGTTTAAGTCCATGTCCCCAGCGAAGCTAATGTACCCCAAACTACCGCAATAGGGCCCACGTGCGGTCGGTTCCAGCTCTGCAATGATCTCCATCGCTCGAATCTTGGGTGCCCCTGTGATGGATCCGCCCGGAAACGTCCCTCGGAGCACATCCCACGGTGACGCACCTTGGGATAGTTGCGACCGAATAACGCTGACCAAGTGCCAGACATACGGATATTTCTCTAGTCCACACAATTGTTCTACTCGAACAGAATCGTCCTGGCTAACTCGCGATAAATCATTGCGAAGCAAGTCCACAATCATCACGTTCTCGCTCACGTCCTTGGGGCTCGCCTGCAACAACTCGGCAATGCCATGATCTGCAAGCGGATCAGCCAGCCGCGGTCTTGTGCCCTTAATCGGACGTGCCTCCAGCTCACCATCTCGGAGCTGCAAGAAGCGCTCTGGTGAGGAACTGATCACCTGGGTTCGCCCAAAATCAGCATACCCCGAAAAAGGAGCCGGATTCTGATTGCGTAGGTGCAGGTAGAGCTCCGGCGAACTTGCTTTCGCCTTGGTCATCAACCGCTGCGAGAGATTGACTTGAAAAATGTCCCCCGCATACACGTATTCGACACAACGCGCGACAGCGTCTCGATATTGCGTCGAAGAGAAATTGCTCGTCCAGTCATCGGACCATCGTGTTGGAAACTGGGAGGCAAGCCGATGATCTGCGAGTGTGATTGGCGATGGTGTATCCGTATCCGCAACGCCACTCAAAACATTCGACATCCACTTCAACCGTCGGTACGCCCGATTTAGACGTTTTGCAGCATCACGCTGCGGAAAGCCCTGGGAAACGATGTATCCCCGATTTTCTTGGTGATCCCAAGACAACACAACGTCGTAGAGCCCCAAGTTCGCCAACGGCAATTGGAATTCATTATTGGCTGCCGCGGGAATGCGTTCGAAGCACTGCCCAAGTTCGTAACCAAACCAGCCTAGCCAACCTCCCTGGAATGGAGGAATCTCGCTTACAGCTGGCTGCTCATATGCCTCTGACAACTCAGCAAACCGCGTCAGCGCTTCTCGCGTTGGCTTATCAATCCGGACCTTCGCGAACGGATCAGCCGACATGTAGCTGAACCGGCCATAGTGGTCATGCTGCAAGCTACTATCTAGCCAAACCGGACTATCGAGTCTCGCAAGCCGACGGAAACAGTACTCGGGTGTGTACTCTCCCGGCAACGGACGAACCAAAGGAAACATCTGCTCGCCCTTGGACTCGAACTGTCTCGGACGTCCCGCCGCTCGTTCTCTAGGTAACGTCAACACTCAACTTCTTACGCGAAGAACCGCTGAAAAATAAAGGGGCGGGGGCTCCGGCATGAATTCGCCGCACACGCATTATCAGCGACAACTCAGAATTGGAGAAGTCCTGGCACCGATCTGCTCTCCTCGAATTACCCCAAAGCTTAAGTTGGCTTTCGCGCCATCATGACAGTCCACAACAGATGCCGCCACGTGCAGTCAATTTCGGCAAAGCCGGCCTTTTCAAGCCAACTCCACTGGTTCGCCAGCGTATCGTGATAGTCATGTTTGTCCTGGTGCTCCATCCACATCGCCCATTCAGCGTCGCTCGCCCCCGCTTCGCGTGTGTACGCCCGCCAATTCTGCATATGTTGTTCGTAGATTTCTGCCGTGGCGCCAGCAAATTGATCTGCGTAGACGAAGTAGCCTCCCGGTCGCAACCAGCGGCAAATTGCTTCAAATAATTGCTGCTTCTCGACACTTGTCAGATGATGGATGGAGATCGCCGAAGTAACGAGATCAAATGATCCCGCCTCATAAGCAAGCTCCCTAAAATCACAGCGATGAAAATCGATGTTTCGGTAGGCGGGAGGGGGCGAAGAAAGTCGCTTACACACTTCTTCAAAACGCGTTCGGCACGCGTCGATCGAGGACTGGGAAACATCAACCAACGACAACTGGCCCGAAGGAAATTGCTCGATCAGTTTCGCAGTTAAGTTGCCCGTTCCGCAGCCAAGCTCAAGCACATGCGGCTCATTGACCATCTCCCCAGGCAGATACTCGAACATTGCCCAAGTCATTTCATCATATCGCGGTACACAACGTCTTATGGCTTCTCCATATTTCGACGAGATCGAATCGAAGAACGCCGACACATCGGCTAGATTAAAATCGGATTTGTCCGATCCAGCCTTCGTGTTGGATGCATCATCGAATCCCGATTCAACCTCTTCAGTCCCTGCTATCTTCCCGTAGGCCGTCGTCCAGCAGGAATCATGCGGCTGCATACCAATATGACCGTAGTACGATTTTGCTTTCGGCGCGGCCAACAAAATCAGCGTCGTCTCCTTCCCTGCAACTTGGTGACAATATTCGATCATACGCCGGCCAATTCCTTGACGTTGGCAGGCTTCGTCAACGGCCAAGTCGGACAGATAGGTGCAGTAGGCCCCATCCGTAATCGCGCGGGCTACACCGACCAGCAAGCCATCTTCGTTGCGGGCCGTTACCACCACGCTCGCATTCCGAAGCATCGATTCAATCCGGTCGACTTGCCCGACCGGACGCCGCTCAGCAAGCGAGCTCCGGTGCAACACATCGATAAACTCCGAGGCCGACAAACCTGGTTCGACCGCCAACTTGATCATAGATCCCTCGCCGCGAGCTCAAGATGATGGGAAATGAGAACGTGTTTAACTGGGAACTCGCGCCGAGTTGAAAACGCATGCCTAGTCGGGTTCACCGGACATTTCGTCCAGCAGCGACTCGACGATGGCAATCAATCTGGGACCTGCTGCTTTGCCGGATTCGACGACCTCTTCGTGAGTCGTTGATTGCGGTACGTCGGTAGAAGCTACGTTCGTGACGACGGAAAAGGCAAGTATTTCCATCCCGAGACGCGCCGCACTTAGGACTTCCGGTACCGTCGACATCCCCACAGTGTCGGCCCCCATTTCACGGAACATCGCATATTCGGAACGCGTTTCGTAAGTCGGCCCGAGCGTCGCCATGTAAGTTCCTTGGTGTAAAACGGTGCCGTGTTTCCTTGCAATGTGGTGAACGCGATCGATTAACGATCGGTCGTAGGGCGAATTCCCCCGCAAGACACAGTCCGTCGTCGTTGGGTTCAGTTCACCGTCGGATCGCAATGTCATCCCGCTCAACGCAGCTTTCCCCACTCCCCGCCAAAGCCAATCAATATGGCTATCAATGACCATCAAGTCGCCGACTCGAAAACGGGCGTTGAGACCTCCCGCGGCATTCGTCGTGATAAGAGTTCGTGCGCCGAGGGCGTGAAGTACCTTAGTTGGAAAAGCAACATCAGAATTCGTCCAGCCTTCGTACCGGTGCGCTCGTCCCTGTAACAACACGACTCGAATTCCGCCCAAGTAGCCGAACACGAGCCGACCGGCGTGCCCAACTGCATGCGTCCTTGGAAAGCCCGGAATCTCGTTGTATGCAATTGCAAACGCGTGGTCCACTCGATCTGCCAAAGGCCCGAGCCCGCTGCCAAGGACAATGCCGACCTGCGGCTGAAACAGCTTCTTTGCGATAACAGCGTCCCGTGCTTGATTCACGGTTGGGACTTGCGTCTCATTCATGGCTCAGCACCTCTGGGTCAGCGAAAAGGGACTCTGATTCTTGCGGAACAAGTCTGCTTACTTCGACAGCGGATCAGGCGGATCTCAAAACAACATGGAAGGTCAGGTGCGTCACGGCCTATTCTGGCATCGTCGCTCCAACTGTCGATGCCTTCTCCCACTCTTCCATCGGTTCGGCGAGCTGTTCACGTTGCTCAGGAGTCAGCTGCAGTACAGGAACTGCCGGCCACAATGGTTTCATGACCTTCGAATAATCAATCAAAGTTTCTGCAGTTGCCGAAGTAGCCCCGAGTCGCACATCACTCAACAGCCGTAGTTCGCCCTGATCTAAGTAAGCTGCTTTGCGATCGGTCAACTTTCGCAATTCTGAATCGGTGGTCATAGCCGGAATGTCAACATGAATCAGGGATGTTGACTCCAACAACTCTTCGACAAGCGAGCCACGAACGTCCCCATGGTTGGCCGTATCGGAGCTAACGGCTTCCAGTTTCGAAAGCTCGCCTAATCCGGAGTAGTCTTCGAAGGCCATCGAGTACAGTCGTAGCGTTTTGAGGTTGGCCGCATTTCGCAGCGGCTTCCAATTGCCAATTAATTTGCAGTCCAACAGGCCAATATTCTCTAACGCCGGCATTGCGGCGAGAGCTTTAAGCAAGTTCGGAGTGATCTCCATATTCTGGAGGTGTGCCCACTTGCAATGGCGCAAACCAGCGAAATGGATCAAGTCTTCCTCAGAAGGCATGCGTTTTAACGACAGAGACTCCGCGCGTGCGAGGCCTAGTCCAGCCCGGAGGTTTCGCAAGAAGGGAATTCTGTCTCGGTTATCAGCCCCGTAGCGCGTCGGCAAAGTCAGCATGTGCTGCCGTCGAGTGTAGTAGACGTGGTCCAAGACCCAGCGTTCCGCTGACGTCTGCGAGTATTGGAAGGCTGCAAACATAAATCCAAGTGCAGCGACAGAAGCCGTTACGAAGAAGGTCCTCCTGCGAAGTCGCTGGCCATGACAGGCGAGGACGACCACCGTCAATATGATGGCGATGACAACCAAGGCAACCCAGGTGACTCGAAGCATCAACCCGAACAAGAGCGTTTGAACGAAGAAGCCTAGCCCGGTTGCTACCAATCCGGACATCAGCACGAGCATCCACAACCTAACGCGACTCTTCGAACGTGGACCGATCAACGCGATGGCGGCCCAAAGATAGGCAAGAACGATCCCGAGTACAGCACCTAACTCTAAGTTCTGCCGTGCTATTCCGAGCACAGCCGCGACACCGATAGTCACCGCACTGATGCTTCGAAAATCAAACCGAGCCCAACTCCCTCTGGCTGAGTGGTTCGACTGCAGTCCATCTCGGCTTGAAGAATCCGACGATTCTCGCCCCCACGGGCCTACCGATGCATCGCAATTTTCATTTTCGACGGCGCGATCTCTGTTGTGGAAATTGGCATCTACTCGCGACAGATGCCCCTCGGTTGTGTTTTGCCCTGGGACCACACTTGGCCTCATCAGATCGAATCGTAATGGCCCTGCCTCGCAAAGCCGAGGCTTCGCAAATCAGTTTAACGCCAACCAACAGCACTCTACCGAACAGGATGGCAAAGGAAGCAGATTTACTTAACGATCTCGAAAACCTCGACGATCCAACGAATGGCTAGCCAAATTCGCGTTCAGCTACAGGTTCGCCGCTTCGTGCTCCAAGACTCCCGTTACCAGAGCACGCAGCCGAGGCTCGGCATCGTTGGCGACACCAATGATCTTTTGAACGTCGGCAGGCTCGAGAGCATCCGGCAAACACATGTCCGTGATGACCGAGAATCCAATCGTTCGCAATCCGCAATGCACGGCGACGATGACTTCCGGAACGGTCGACATCCCGACGACATCAGCGCCGATCGTCCGCAAGAATCGATACTCGGCCCGAGTCTCCAAATTCGGGCCAGCAACCGCCACGAACACTCCCTTGTGCGCGACGATGTTTTCCTTGCGAGCAATCTCAAGTGCCGTATCGACCAATTTCAGATCGTAGGGCTCGCACATATCAGGAAATCGTGGCCCGAGGCGATCGTCATTGATACCGATCAGCGGGTTGTCACCCATCAAATTGATGTGGTCTTCAATGACGACAATGTCTCCGTCTTTGAAGTATGGATTCATGCCGCCGGCCGCGTTCGACACCACCAGCAATTGAGCTCCCATCGCCTTCATGACTCGCACTGGCAATGTAATTTGCTTGAGCGGATAACCCTCGTACATATGAAAACGGCCTTCCATGACCATGACCGGCACACCACAAAGGTTGCCGCACACCAACCGCCCACGGTGGCTGGTCGCCGTTGATTTGGGAAAATGCGGAATAGACTCGTAGTCGATCGATGCTTCGACTTCGATCTGTTCAACGAGCGGCCCCAACCCCGTACCGAGAATGACTCCCGCATGGGGCGTCTTGTCCCATTGCTCGCGAATGTACGCGACTGCATCTTCAATTTGACCGTGGAGCTCTAACATGATTCGCGCATCTCGTGGAACATGATGTATTGGGAATAGCCTGTCACTGACGTGATAGCCACGTTCATGCAAGTTTGGAATCAATCCGAGCTACTTGAACTTCGCGACTATCGTCGAGCATTAAAACATTTGAGTTCCACTCGCACAACACTGCCGAGCGTTGCAGCACTATTTTGCAAATCCAGTCGCACTAAGGACTCGGCAATGAGTTGAGCAAATTGACGACAGCCAACTTGGCCACATTCTGCCGACTACCATTTTCGTTTATGCTCGTCCATCCAATCAAACTCGACCTCACCTACAAAAGCGGGACTCAACGCTCTATTCGCGTTGCGCTCCAATAAGCCAATAGAGAGAACCATGGAACGACGAAGACTCGGACAAAGCGGCATCTCGGTAACGGACATATGCATGGGCACGATGACGTTCGGAAGTCAATGCGACGTTACCACCTCGCACGCCATCATGGACATGGCGCTGGATCACGGCATCGACTTCCTTGATGCGGCCGAGATGTATCCGGTACCACCCGCCGAAGAGACCTTCGGTAAAACCGAGGAGATCGTAGGAAGTTGGCTCAAGACGAAACCTCGGGAACAAATCATCGTCGCGACCAAAATCACTGGCCCAGGTCACGGGTGGTTTTCACCTCCCGTCCGTGGCGGCCGAACCGCACTCGACGCCCTTCAAATCAACCGAGCCGTCGACGCCAGCCTCCGGCGTTTGCAGACTGATTACATCGACCTTTATCAAACCCATTGGCCGGATCACGGCATGCGATACGAGGATACGCTTGCCGCACTTGGTCGGCTGCGTGACCAGGGAAAGATCCGGGCATTTGGCTGCAGCAACGAAACTTGCTGGGGGCTAATGAAGAGTCTCTGGGCCTCAGAGAAGCACAACGTGCCTCGTTATGACACGATCCAGAATAACTTCAGCCTGATCAATCGACGTTGTGAGAGCGAGTTAGCCCAAGTTTGCCGACAGGAGAAGGTGAGCCTTCTGCCATATTCACCGCTCGGTGGTGGAGTGCTCACAGGCAAGTATTGCGAACAACTGCCTGGAGATGGTCGCTTTACCGCCTATCTTCAATCAGGGGGGCCCCGCCAGAAGGTAATGGCCTCACGTTTCGTCAACGATCGAACCTTGGAGGTCACCCGTCGGCTCGCCAGAATCGCCGAAGACATCGATGTGGGGCTCACTGCGCTGAGCGTCGCATGGAGCCGTCAGCACGATTTCGTCGCCTCGACCATCATTGGTGCGACTTCGACGGCACAGCTCAGAGAATCCTTGGACGCTATTGATCTCATCCTTGACCAAGAGACACTCGAACGAATCGACGAGATCGAAGCCGAAATCCCTTGCTCGCTTCGCGAAGACGGATTGAGATTCCTATAGAACTTCGATCAAGATCACTCACTCGATAAAGCCTCCGCCCCTCGATCGGGGCAAGCCCTTATGGAAGCTCCGTTTTCGGGTTCATATTGGAGCTCGTTACGGTCGCCAAGAGCGTCAAAATCGGACCACCCGCCCAAGGGTTATGTGACTCCCAGCTTCAAACTGATTTGGAATCCAATCCCCGTGATCTACCTTTAGACGCGTGAATCTAGGTACCCGGTAGCCAAACTAGGTTACCGTCCATCGGGACCGGGAACACCGGCTTTCTGCGCACGCCCCGGGTGGCAAAGAACTCGTCTTACGGGTGCCGTGTACGACCATTTGCCCTCCATACATTGCGATTAAACGGACCTTTATTGTGGCTGAAATCAAGAGAATCCTAATCACCGGTGGCGCTGGCTTCCTTGGTTCGCACATGTGCGAGCGTTTGGTGGGAGAAGGTCATGACGTGATCTGCCTCGATAACTTCTTCACCAGCCAAAAGTCCAATGTTGCCCACTTACTGGACCGTCCGAATTTCGAACTAATTCGGCATGATGTCACGCTCCCGGTATTCCTAGAAGTCGACGAGATCTATCACATGGCTTGCCCAGCAGCGCCAGGCCATTATCAGTTCAACCCAATCAAAACGATCAAGACGAGCGTCATGGGCTCGATCAACATGTTGGGAATGGCAAAACGTTGCGGCGCCAAAATTCTGCAAGCGAGCACGTCGGAGATTTACGGCAACCCTGAAGTACATCCACAGCCAGAGTCGTATCACGGCAACGTCAATACGCTCGGCCCTCGCGCTTGCTACGATGAAGGCAAGCGCGTCGCCGAGACACTGTTTATGGATTATCACCGCGCTAACGGTGTCAACGTTCGCATCGTGAGAATCTTCAATACCTATGGTCCGAGAATGCATCCCTACGACGGTCGTGTCGTTTCCAACTTTATCCGTCAGGCTTTAACAGGCCAAGACATCACGATTTTTGGTGATGGTAGTCAAACGCGTTCTTTCTGCTACCGCGACGATTTAGTTGAAGGCATCATCCGCATGATGAATGGGCCGGACGATTTCGTAGGTCCAGTCAACATCGGAAACCCTGGTGAGTTTACGATTCGTGAGTTGGCCGAACTCGTCATCGAGCTAACCGGCTCGAAAGTCAAACTGATCGAGCACCCACTCCCGGCCGACGATCCAGCTCGCAGGCGTCCAGACATTACGATTGCGAAAGACAAGCTCGACTGGGAACCCAAAATCGCTTTGCGTGATGGACTAGAAAAAACCATTGCTTGGTTCGACTCGATCGATCTCTCTCACTACCGCCCGCCGACCCCAAACTTCGCGTAGTCCCATTCCTCCCAATCTCGGGCGACGGCATCACAAAGCACGGCTTCATACCGCCCCAGGTGTGGCCAGTGCGTATCTGCGCTGCCCCGTACGTTCGCTACGCAAAACGTTTCGCCCTCCGCAATCTAGAGTTGGCTGGATGAAGTAGTCGGTCCCTAAGCCGGCTCCATTCCAGCGCACAACGTGCCGCGCCGGAAACGCTAGAATAAGCGAATTGCGGAGCACCTGTCTTCGCGATTCCGCATCATTCGATGGACCTGTAGCGAACTGCGCGGGCCTGTAGCGAACTGCGTTTTCAGGTCCGCGCTCGCATCAATCGTGCACTCGCTGGAGAGCGTCGCACTTTTGCTGCGCCCGCCTATTCGCCCGCCAATCCTAGAAGTAAGGACGCCCCTCCCATGTCCAACTCGACATCACGCTGCCGCTCGAAATCACGCTGCTACTGGATTTCACGCTGCCTTTGCCATGCCGCACTGCTTACAGGCATTGCATCAACGAGTCTTGCTGACGTCGAGCTGATTCAACTGACCAAGGAAAACTTCGACTCGATCGCGCCCAAGGGCAAAGAGGTTGATGCGATCTATGGCGACTGGGTTTTGCGAAACCAACATGTACAAGCCGTCATTGCGAAGCCAACGCGAGGCCGCAAAGCCAACATGACAGTACGCGGCGTTGGTGGGCTGCTCATCGATTACTCGACGCGATTCAGTAGCAGTGATCAACTCAGTTGTTTCTACCCCGGCGGCGGCCAGTATCTATTTGAGAACGCCAACGCAGAAGTCTCGGTCACCGTCAACGGCGTTAGCAAGATCGCGGCTGAAGGAAGCAAACTGAAAGCAAAACAGATTCAGATTTCAGTCCGAGGGACGGCAGTCGCGGCGAATGGCACCTCCGCCGTCGTCATATATACCCTTGTCGACGACCAACCTTGGTTGGACTACCAGGTCACAATTCGCAATGAAGCCCAATCGGCTGCCGATGTTCAAATCCAGGACTCCTTACGATGTGACGGCAACCTATTCGAAACCGGTGTGCGTGACGGAGCTTTTTACGCGGCTGACGAGTATTTCGGTCAAGCCTACCTCTTCGCGTTGGTCGACAGAGGAATGAAACGCACGGGCACAGGTCGCAACATGGTTTTGCGACCAGAAACCGATTCGAGCTTGCGTCTTGAACCTGCTGCATCGACGTCCTGGGCTGGCAAGATCTATTGCTCGCAAGCCCTCGTCGGCATCGACTCGATTCGAACCGCCTACGCCACCAAAAGCGATGACACTGCCTTAGATCTGACGGATGTGATTCTGTTACTTCGCTCCAAGGCCCCGCGTGCTCCAATCGCTCATGCTCAAGTCGAATATTTTCGCGGATCCGATTCGCTAGGAATGATTCGTACGAATTCCGATGGCTTTATCCGAACCAAACTTCCCGCCGGCGAATATACCGCCCGAATCACGGCCACCGGACACTCCGTACGAGAACATGCATTCACAGTCGGAGACCGAGCGAAAGCAGACACACTGACACTCGAAGCCGCTAGCCGGGTTCGCGCAACCATCACGGACGCGCAGGGTAGGGCGATCGCTGCGAAGACGCAGTTCATCGGCCTTGGCAAAACGCCCACTCCAGATTTTGGCCCGGATTCCGCCATCTACGCAGTCAAGAATGTCGTCTATTGCGCCAACGGCAAATTTGAACAATCGATTGATCCCGGCCAATACCGTGTCATTGTCAGCCACGGCCCAGAATTCGACGCAGAGATGTTCGAAATTGATGTGTCGCCGGGACAATTAGTTCCGATCAAAGTTGAGCTACCCCAAGTCGTAGACTCCAAAGGCTGGGTCAGCGCGGAATTCCATTCGCATTCGAGTCCATCAGGGGACAACGTCTCCCACCAGACGGGCCGTGTCTTGAATTTGTTGTCAGAACACCTCGAGTTCGCTCCGTGCACAGAACACAATCGCATCGATACCTACGCCGATGACCTAGAGCTGCTTAAGGCGACCAGCGCCATGGCAACTTGCACAGGGATGGAACTGACAGGTGGACCACTTCCCATCAATCATCAAAACGCTTTCCCTCTGATCCACCATGTTCATGAACAAGATGGAGGAGGGCCCCAGACCGATCCGAATCCCGTTAAGCAAATTGAGCGCTTGGCTCTGTGGGACGATAACGCGCCCAAGGTTGTTCAAACGAACCACCCGAACATACCATCCATTCTTGGTGACAAAGATTTAGACGGAAAACCGGACAATGGTTTCAGAGGGATGCTGGGATGGATGGATGTCATCGAAGTGCACCCGCCAGAGGGAATCTTCGACTGGCCCGAGGCCACGGTATCTCCAAACGAACGACGCAATCCTATTTTTTATTGGATGCAGTTACTGAATGTGGGCTATCGAATTACTGGCGTAGTCAATACCGATGCTCACTACAACTTTCATGGGTCAGGCTGGCTTCGAAACTACCTGGCCTCGTCGTCTGACGATCCCTCACAGATTTCGATCGAAGAGATGATCCATTCATCTGAGCACGGTCATGTTGTGATGACGACTGGGCCATTCTTAAATGCGGAGGTCCGTACCGAAACAGTCCGTGGACTTTCGACGACTTCCATCGGTGACAACATGCACCAAACCACCGATCCAAGCAGACTTTGGATTCAAGTCCAATGCGCAAACTGGATGGACGTGAATCGAATTCAGGTCTTTGCAAATGGCCGGCCACTCGAGAACATGAATTTTACTCGTAAGGCGGCCCCAAACTATTTCAGTGACGATGTAGTCCGATTCGAAATCGAAATTGTCTTGCCCGACTTTGAAGAGGATACGCACTTGATTGTGGCTGCTATTGGGGAAGGCTTGAAGCTAGGACCAGTCATGGGACCAGAAAAAGGTGAACTGCCTCCGGTTGCCGTCACGAACCCAATATTTATCGATGTGGACGGTAGCGGCTTCCAGGGAAATGGTGATGATCTAGGTGTTCCAATGATGCTTGATTTGCCAAGCGAATAAATTGGTTATGAATCCTTTCAATTCCAGCATTCCCGGCCCCAGGGTCTACACCTCGCGTAGAAGCGGCTGCCATTTTCATGCCGCAAAGATCTGCAATGTCAAATGACTCTTGGCATTGGGACCGCTCGATTTAGCCTTTGGGGCAAGATCCAGATCCCGTTAGCAATACCTTACGCCCGCATGGCGGAGAATCCCGTGTCGTTATCTCATTCTGAGTTCAACCAGTCTAAGTCGCTTGCCGAATTTGAACGTGCTTGCCATTTGATGCCTGGAGGCGTCAACAGTCCCGCTCGTGCATTTGGATCCGTTGGCGGCAAGCCAGTTTTCATTGACCATGCAGCAGGTCCCTATCTCTACGACATCGACGGCAATCGCTACATCGACTACATCGGCTCGTGGGGTCCTATGATCTTGGGGCATGCCCACCCCAAAGTCGTTGGCGCCATCGAAGCCGCAGCCAAGCAGGGCACTAGCTACGGCGCGCCAACAAAACGCGAATCTGAACTGGCGGAACTCATCGTGGATCTAGTTCCAAGCGTTGAGCGGCTACGCCTGGTCAATAGCGGCACCGAAGCAACGATGAGTGCCATCCGAGTCGCACGTGGCGCAACTGGTCGGAACCGCGTTATCAAATTTGCCGGCAACTACCACGGACACGTTGATAGCTTGCTAGTTTCAGCTGGTAGCGCGGCGGCCACTCTCGGTGTCCCCGACTCGCCTGGCGTGACCCCGGGAACTAGCCAAGACACAATGGTCTTGGAATACAACGATATTCCCGGCTTGGAAAATGCATTCTCGGATGTGGGTGACGAAATAGCATGCGTTATCCTCGAGCCGGTTGTTGGAAACATGGGATGCGTTCCTCCGAGGCCCGGATTCCTCGAAAGAGCGCGAGAGTTGTGCACCCAACATGGGACCGTCCTCATCTTCGACGAAGTGATGACTGGATTCCGAGTGGCGCTCGGTGGTGCCCAAGAACGATTTGGCATCACTCCGGACATGACAACGATGGGCAAAATCGTTGGCGGAGGTCTTCCACTTGGTGTTTACGGTGGAAAGGCGGAGTTGATGGACCACGTTCTGCCTGCGGGGAAAGTTTTCCAGGCAGGAACACTGAGTGGAAATCCGCTCGCCACCGCCGCTGGCATCGCCACACTGACTTTGCTGCGTGACGAACCTCCTTACGACCTGTTGGAGGCGAGAGGAGCAAGACTTGAGGCTGGCCTGCGAAAAGCTGTTGAAGGCACCAGTTTGCCGTTTCAGATCCAGCGTGTAGGCAGCATGATGACATTGTTCTTCAACGAACATCCTGTTTTTGGTTGGAAAGAAGCCAGCCAGAGCAATTTGTCGCGATTCGGCAAGTACTTCTGGGGCCTCATGCAGCGAGGAATCTACATGCCTTGCAGCCAGTATGAAGCATTATTCTTCTCTTCTCTCCATTCCGACGAACTCATCGATCAAACCGTTGGTGCAGCTGAAGAAGTATTGCAATCGATCGAACACTAACGAATTGCCTTTATTCGGCTTATAGGTACCCGACACGACTACGTTGGTGTGGGGACAGACCATTGTTCATTGGCAACGACGTAAACTCGACCGATCACCACTGGGTCGATCACGCGATTATTTTCAATGGCGTTCCATCGATCGCAGCGTTGGCCATCGCGAGGCCTCTGTTCGCCGTGACCACGCCCCCCGATCCATGAAATTTCTGTCGTGTCACTAGTTGCGTCTTTCACAGACATGGCAGCATTTTGAGGCCCAAACGGCCCCTCCAACCTGCATTGTTGGTGTATTCGTTCATGCACCCGATGTATCGCGCGCATGACGGCACGGGTAAACCCTCAAGCCATCAATCGGCTCCACCTAGCCGTTTTGGGTGGCCTACCATTTGAAACCGGTGCCACTTTCGAAGCTTGATGCGCCGGCCTGCAAGAGACCGGTTGCCTGAATTTCTGGTCTTCATTTACGAGGCGAGAAATAAAGCAAGCCAAAACGGGACTCGGGATCATATGTCATTCAATAGCCAAGAATTGCGAGAACGCGTGCGACGCACCTATTCGGTCGCACTAGCCTTGGTCGCTGTATGCAGCCTGACGACGTTCGTCGTTTTTCAAGTCGTGATTCGCAAACAAGAACAGTGCGGCCGAGTCATCAATGTGAGCGGTCGGCAGCGAATGCTCTCGCAACGAATCGCCTTAGCAGCCGATTTGTATGCGCGAGACGCTACGCCAGCGACCCGCAAGAAGGCAGAAAAATGGTTAACCGACGGAATTGATCTCTTCGAGAAAAGTCATCGAGCGTTATTGCATGGCAACAAACAAGTTGGCATCGCCCAGATGCCCGTCAGCCTGATTTCTGAACTCTATTTCTCCGAAGATACAGAGCTCGACTTCCATGTTCGAAAATTCATCGATCAATCGAGAGCCATTCTTGACAGCGAACTAACGAAAGACGAGCGTGATCGGCTGGCCAAGCAAATCGTGACGCACGCAGCCGGCACGCTTCTGCCAAGGTTAGACGGCGCTGTTACTGGCTACGAGAATTACACGGGCAATCTAGTCCGACTCACGAGCTTCCTGAACTTCGGACTTTGCATCGCGGCACTCGCAACTCTGGTGCTCGAATCAAAGTTGATTTTCTCTCCGCTGGCCAACACGGTTGGAGATCAGACAGCAGCGATCCAGGAGATGCACGACAAGATTACTTGGGCGGCAAACCACGATCCGCTTACCGATCTGCCGAACCGACGAATGTTGACGGAAACCTGCTATCCCCGTTTCGATGTCGAGCGAGCGAAAGGCATCAAAGTCGGCTGTATTCACATTGACTTAGACGGTTTCAAGCAAGTCAACGATACGCACGGCCATGAAGCCGGTGATTCTGTATTGAGCGTTGTTTCTCAGCGACTAAAGCAGCACGTCCGCAAAGAAGAGTTCATAGCACGCATTGGTGGCGACGAATTCGTCGTGCTCATCTTCGGGATTCGCGATATCGAACAGCTTGAAGCGCCAGCAAAGCGTTTGCTCGAATGCTTAGCGGAACCGATCGAATACAAAGATACCTTCTTACAAGTCGGCGGGTCTTTGGGACTCGCAATGCAGGAGCCTGCAGATACCTCCCTAGAGGATGTCATGGCTCGCGCCGACTTTGCCATGTACGAATCCAAATCCATGGGTGGCTTGGTTTATTCCATTTGCGATGCATCTATGCGTGAGCGGATTGGCCAGGAACGGCTTGAACTGGAATCACTCCGCAAAGGCCTCGAGTATCAACAGATTGTGCCTTTCTTCCAGCCGCAGATCTGTAGCAAGACACAGGAGTTGGTTGGACTAGAAGCACTCGCCAGGTGGAAGCTCCCTGACGGCACGTTTCGTGCACCAAATCAGTTTCTGATGCTGGCCGAAAAGCATGGCATGCTGGAGGAAGTAGATGACCTGATCCTTAACAGCGGATTGCGAGCTCTGAAGCAATGGCGTGATGCCGAGTTACCGATTCCGAGAGTGAGTTTTAACTTCTCTTCGAAGCAACTCCGTAGCACCCGTTTGTCGGACCGCTTGGTCGAGATCACCGAGGCATATGGCTTGACGCCCGATTGCGTCGGCATCGAAATCCTGGAAAGTGTCTTTATTGAAGACGAACGCGACAGCGTGATCGCCAACATCAAGAGATTGCATTCCCTAGGATTCCATATTGGAATCGATGATTTTGGTAGTGGTCACGCAGCACTGAATTCACTAGTCATGATCCCAGTCCAGATGGTTAAGCTGGACCGAACGCTCGTACGAAATGTTTGCAGCGATCCGGCAAGTCGAAAAATCGTGCGCACCATCATTGCGCTATGCCACGACCTCGGCATTGAAACTTTGGCCGAAGGAATTGAAACTCCCGCACAGGCTGAAGTGGTCCAAAGCCTGGGTTGCTCCATGCACCAGGGCTTCCTCTATTCGCCCGCCTTAGACGAAACGAAACTGGTCTCATGGCTGGCGACAAATGGCTTAGCCTCGGAAGAGAAACCGATGCTAAACCCGACCATCTCCACTGGTAACCTAGTGGTCCACAACATGCACCCGATCTAGCTTGAGCTCACCGCGATCAGCTGCCGAGCCGCTATCTACAGCACTAACAGCAAAAACGAAAGTAGGCTTCAATTCCGCTGACAATTCTGTTGATGGAAGCAGCGGGCAAGTTCAATGTGCTTCGAGCCAATTCTGGCCCACGCCACACTCGACCTTGAGCGGCACCAGTAGATCCATGGCGCCGGCCATGGATTCTTTGATGAGTGAAATCGCGTCTTCCTGCTCATCGCGATAAAGATCAAAGACGATCTCGTCATGGACCGTAAGCAGCATCTTCGTTCGCAGTTTGTGCGTCTGGAGTGCCCTGTGGACCCGAATCATAGCCAACTTCAAGATGTCAGCTGCGGTTCCCTGAATTGGACTATTCATCGCTAGTCGCTCAGATGCGTTCGCGGCAACACGGCTACGCGAATTGATATCTCGCAAATATCGCCGCCTCCCGGAATTGGTTTGCACATAACCATTTTCCTTCGCGAACTCGATGGTCTCATCGATGTATCGTTGAACGCCTGGGTACTTTTCGAAGTAATTGTCGATCAAGGATTTAGCTTCCGCACGCGGGATGTTCAGCCGCTGCTGCAACCCAAAAGCCGAGATACCATAGATGATGCCGAAATTGACCGTCTTTGCTTTATCACGCATTTCGCGTGTTACCTCGGAAAGGTCAACTTTGTAAACCTTAGACGCCGTTACCGAGTGAATATCTTCATCGTTGCGAAAAGCTTCGATCAGCGCCTCGTCTTGGCTTAGATGAGCCATGACACGCAGCTCGATCTGTGAGTAGTCGGCAGCAAGTAACAAATGCTCATCATCACGCGGCACGAATGCAGCTCGGATTTCACGGCCACGTTTCTTGCGAATCGGAATCGTCTGCAGGTTGGGATTGTTCGACTGCATCCTCCCTGTGGTTGTCCAAGCCTGTTCGTATTCGGTGTGCAGTCTACCCGTGGCTTCGTTGACGAAACCGGGTAATTGATCAACGTAGACGCTCTTCAGTTTGACCGCATTGCGATAGTCCAAAATATCAGCAATGATCTCGTGGCGATGCGCAAGTCGCTCCAACTCAGACTCACGTGTCGCGTATTGTCCCGTCGCCGTTTTCTTCGGATTTGCCTCGAGTTGCAACTCGTCGTACAGAACGACCCCGAGCTGCTTCGGCGAATCGATGTTAAACTCTCTCCCGGCCGCATCAAAAATCTTCTCCCGCAACGTATCGATATCGCCCGCAAGGACTTCCGAATACTTGCCCAGGGCTTCAGTATCGAGACGAATGCCTTCGAACTCCATATCCACCAAGACTGGAACAAGCGGACATTCAATCTCTAGACATACGTCCGAAACCCCCTGCGATTCAATATCGGGGCGAATCACACTGGCTACTTGCAAAGTCACGTCTGCATCTTCGGCCGCGTAATCAACAACCGTATCGATATCGACTTCCGCGAGGGTTTTTGTGCCGTCATCGGTAATCGACTTGTAGGAAATCGGCTGATACCGAAGGTAGAGATTGGCGAGATAATCCAAACCACGGTTCATCTCAGGCTCTTTCATCGATTGAGCAAGCTGAGTATCGAAGATTGAGCCGCGAACCTGGATTCCGTTCCACTTCAGGAGAGTCATGTCGTATTTCAAATTGTGCCCGATTTTGCCGATCGCTTCGTCCTCGAAAACAGGCTTAAATTCCTCCAAGACGGCGCGAGCTTCATCAGCGGACGGCGGACACGATACATAGTAAGCCTGGCCTTTTTCCATGGCGAACGCGATCCCAAGCGGCAATGCGGAACGCGGATTCTTGCCTGTAGTCTCTGTGTCAAAACAAAACTCTTTGACACTTCGCAGCCTCTCGATGAGCGTTGCTCGCTCAGCGGCGTTCGCAACATGAGTGTACTCGTGCTTGGAATCCGCAATGGTCTGCTCATCAGGTACTTCATCAAAAAGCGAGGCCTGAATCTCTTTTTCACGCTTCTCGCGAATCACCTTCGCGCGGCTATTTGATGACGAGAAAGATTTGCCAAAAAGTCTTTTTCCAAAAGTATCGAATTCCAACTCTTCTAGCAGCGGCCGGAGCTTCTTCTCGTCATAACTCTTCCACTGCAACGATTCAACGTCCAGGGAATGGGGCACATCCAACTGAATCGTGACAAGCTTCTTGGAAAGCAGGGCCTGATCGACGTTATCCTGAATGCGTTCTTTTTGTTTTCCTTTCAGTTCATCACTTCGCTCAATTAGAGCTTCAGTCGAACCATACTCGGCGATCAACTTTTGGGCCGTTTTGGGACCGATCCCAGGCACTCCAGGAATGTTGTCGCTGCTGTCTCCCATCAGCCCAAGCACGTCAATGACTTGTTCAACGCGCTCGATTCCCCATTTCTCGAGGACTTCTGGAACGCCAAAGATCTCCGACTCGCCTCCTTTACGACCGGGCTTGCAAACGTAAACAGCATCTCGAACCAGTTGTTCATAGTCTTTATCGGGAGTCACCATCAAGACTTCAAAACCGCGATCAGCCGCTTGATGCGCTATCGTCCCGATAATGTCATCTGCCTCGTACCCAGGCATCTTGATCGTCGTGATGTTGTAAGCCTCGTACAATCGTTCGACGAGAGGCAATTGGGATGCAATATCTTCTGGCATTGCGTCGCGCTGAGCTTTGTACTCAGGGAACAGCTCATGGCGTTCCGTCGGGTCCGACGTGTCCAACGCAACTGCAAGGTGCGTCGGTTCCTCGCGCTTAATAATGTCCTGGATCGTACTGAGCACCCCAAATACCGCGGAAGTGCAAACCCCTCCAGAAGTGAAGCGTGGGCTTCGAATGAGCGCGAAATGAGCTCGATAGGTAAGAGCCATACCATCTAGTAGGACCAGCTTTTTGTGGTCCGAACTCAGTTCAAGCTCAGCCTGTTTCTGGTCACTCTTCGCCATCCCTAACCTGCCTGTTGCAAAATAAGCCCTGGAGCATAGAGCACAGCCGTATATCCAATGGAAACTCGGTTGCACATCGATCAATTCGTCAGGCAGCGTTCATAGCCCAACGGTCACAGTGTGGCCACTAATCTAACGGCACTTGCTCGCTGCTTTGAAGGTAGGCAAAGAGACTTTGGAGCTGTTTTTCACCAAGTGCATCCAAGAGACCTTCAGGCATGGTGGATTGAGCACTCTGACGCATATCCGAAATTTCGTCGACGTCCAATTTGTAGACCTCGTCTTGCGTAGCCAGGGTGACCACGTTGTCGTTCTTCTCCGTCACCAAGCCAGTCAGAACTCGATCATCTTCCATCAAGATGCGGGTCGCTCGAAACTCTTTCGTAACTACGGCACTTGGGTCGACAATATTGTCGAGCAAGTAGTCCATATTGCTGCGCTGCGCACCGGTGAGGTCCGGCCCGAGCTCGCCACCTGCTCCATAGAGCTTGTGGCAACTCGAACACGTTTTTTGAAATAGCAGACGTCCTTCCTTAAGATCCGCCCCAGTGAAAAAATCACTGGTGAACTTCGTTTTCAATGCTGCAATACGCTCTCGCTTTGCCGCATCGCTCACGCGAACTTGGCCCCATTGCTCAACCAATAGTTCTTCTACTCGCTTATCTTCCAAGTTCGACATCTGCCGAGCTTGGAACGCAGAAATCTCGGATGGATCAATGCGTCCAGCGCCGACGGCTTCTAGCAAATGCACCGCCCATGGTGCGCGGGTTGTCAAAACCGAAATCGCTTGCGGACGCTCCGACGGATGGAAGCGGCGATAGGCCGACACGATCGCCTTTCCAATTTCAGGATCACTGCTGCGTCCAAGTCCGGCGACAGCGACGGTATTCAAGAAACGTTTATCGAGCAGTTTTAGGCAAATTTCTTTGGTGCCCTCGACTCCAGAGTCGACCAATGTCTGCAAGGCGGACTTTCTCGATTCCAGCTCAACGCCCCCGTCCATCGCAATCTGCTTGAGTTCGTCGACGGCACGACCATCGCCAAAGAGGATGTTCAGCGACTGAATCCGATCGCGTAGTTCCTGAGCCTGTTGCCGTGAGGCCACATTCGCCGCACGCGCTACCGACGTCGAAAACGATTTCCACGTGGGCGGTTGCTCAACTTTTCGCCACCCGGCAAACGCGGCGCTGATACCCTCTAGCAAGTCCATCTGGAAGGCGATGTCCTTGCTCTCACCAACTAAAAACAGTCCTGCGAAGCTTTCTTCATCGACCTTGGCCCTCTCCGCAAGGCGACGGGCGATTAACCTCCGAACGGTCGGTATCTCACAGTTGTTTAGCAGCTCAAGCAACTCCTTTGCTTTACCGTCCGCAAGCGGCGAAATCCCGTACCAGATCATCAACGGAAGATTATGATCGCCCGCATCCTCATCATGCGTTACCAAGTGTTCGGCAATCGCTCCACGTTGTGCGTGAGGCATACGTTGCAAGGCGCTCGCCAGCTCCAAACGTACTTTCGCGGACTGCTCGTTCGCTGCGACCTTCCGCAAGAGTTCGATTGGACCGAATTCTGTGGGAGCCCCCCAGGGGCGGTTCCCAATCACGGTATCGATTGGTGATCGGTCGACGAGCAACCGGACTCCCCATCCACGAAGGTACTCGTCGTTTTCCTGGACCAGAATCTTTGCCAAATCACCAGGAGCACAACCGAGTGCAAGAGCAGACCAAACCGCCCGCAATCGTCGCGGCACCGACCTGGACTCGTCAGCGATCAGCGCAAACTGCTGCTGGATTGACTCGCTAACATCCATTCCTGGATTGGACAGAACATGCTGTGTGAGCAGCTCTCGGGCTCGCCGCGAATGCCATTCTGCACCTTGATCCTGCACCTCCAGCAAGGTTCGCAGGTTCAAATCCTCGAGTGTCTCAACCACGGCATTCCGCCTCAAGGCCGCAGGTCCGCCGGATTCATGCGGCCCGATGATCTTGAAGATCCGACCGCTCGTCCGGTGGACCCCAGTATGCTCGTGGCACTCACCGGTATCACTCCAATCGATGAGCAAGACGTTGCCGTCTGGCAATGGCAGAATCTCCATCCCACGGAACCACTCGTCATTCGAAAGGACAAAGTCTGGTTCATGACTGGCGACGTAGCCACCTCCCTCCCGATGCAGAGATTCAACGTTGATTCGACGCCCATGCATGTTCACGGTCATCAAACGATTTTGGTACTGTTCCGGCCAGCGTCCCTCCTGGTAAATCGTCATCCCGATATGAGCATGACCACCGCCGTAGTCATTCGCCGCGCCATCACGCGACGCAGTCCATGATTTACCAGTGTCGAAATGCCAATGATCCGCGTGCATATCGATCAGTTCGTAGCTCTGTGGATTCACGTCTAGCGTATGCGGACGAACATAATGCGCACCAGGGATGCAATGCCAGAAGTGCCCATTGACCGTGTTGATAAAGAAGAGGTCACCGTATTCGTTCCAATCATTCCCCCAAGGGTTCGTTGTCCCCTGGACGAGAGCCTCGACCGCTTTCGTCTCCGGGTGGTAACGCCACATGCCACCGCGAAGGGGAATCCGCTGCTCGTCGGTCGCCCCGGGCAAGCCCATTTCCCCGGGCCCAGAGGCACCGCAGCGACCGTAGAGCCAACCGTCCGGTCCCCAACTCAAGCCATTTGCAAAGTTGTGGTAATTCTCTCTAGCCAAGTGAAAACCATCTAAACGCACTTCCGCTGGACCATCTGGAACCAAATCTCCGTCCTGGTCGGGAACGAACAGTAGCTGCGGTGGAGCCATTAGCCAGACGCCACCACGCCCTACTGTGATACCAGTCAAAATCTTAAGGTCATCCTTGAATACCGTCCTCTTTTCCGAAACACCATCACCGTCGCGATCCTCCAACACGATGACGCGATCACTCAAATTGAGATCAAACCGTTGCTCCCGTTCAGCATAGGTAAAATTTTCGGCTACCCAGACTCGACCTTGCGGGTCCGTGCATGCCGCAATCGGATTCATCACGTCTGGCTCGGCAGCAAACAGAGTTGCAGAGAATCCGTTTGGTAGCTGCAGAGCCTCAAGTGCTTGCTGAGGTGAAATAGGATCACCTGGAACTTTCTCGCTGTTGTAGGGAGCCGCAAACTGGCCGCCAGAATTCACCGACGACGAATCAGAGGATTCTTGGGCGCAAGCCTCAGTCGTGATGGAGAAAACCACTAAGGACACAATTAGACTGCATCCTAAACGTACATGACTTACGTTCATTCCGACGTTCTCGAAGAAGGGTTTAGTTGGAGAGGACGGGAGTATCCGAGCCAAAAAGTGAAACCAACACATGCGTTCGAGTTGACGGCACCTTGCCCTGCGCAATGGTCCTGTCGAGGATGAACTATTCTCGCCGAAGCTTAGCTTCCAACTCCGCGAACCGCGATTGTTCCTCACCATCGACCTCGGGGTATTGGAGATCGAGCGACTCCAGTTTAGCCGCAATAATGTCCGCGATCGCAGCCCGCATGTACCACTTATTATCTGCGGGAATTACGTACCAAGGGGCATACTTGGTGCTGGTCGCCGTCAGTGTTTCCTCAAAGGCCTTGCGATACTCTCGCCACAGCGCCCTCTCGGCCAAATCTCTCGCGTTAAACTTCCAATGTTTCTCGGGATTGGTCAGGCGTTCGAGAAATCGTTCCTTCTGCTCATCTCTTGAGACATGCAGATAGAATTTCAAGACCATCGTCCCGTTAAGAGCAAGTGTCTGCTCAAACGAGTTGATTTCCTGAAATCGGCGTTTCCATAGCCGCTCGAGCGACTTTGGTTTCTCAATGTCAACGCCCGGCAATCGTTGCGGCAGTAAGAATTGAGGATGGACACGAACAACCAAAGTCTCCTCGTAGTACGACCGGTTGAAAATGCTGATCATGCCTCTCTCAGGCAGACACGGTACTGGACGCCACAGAAAGTGATGAGCCAATTCCGTATCATTCGGTGCTTTGAACGAATAAACGCGACAGCCCTGTGGATTAATCGCTCCCATAACGTGGCGGATCGTGCTGTCTTTTCCAGCTGCATCCATGCCTTGAAAGATGATCAGTAACGAATGAGTGCCGCTGGCATAAAGCACTTGCTGAGCTTCCTTGAGAGCTCCGACATCCTCGGCCAGTCGCTCGTAGCCATCGGCCTTGCCCTTTAGCTCCTTGCCGGCGGACGTCGAGCGTTTGGCCAGATTCAGCTTACTACTTGAGCCGACTTGGAACTTCGTTTCATTGAAGCGATGCTTTGTTTTGGTCATGCACGTGCTCTTTTTCGTCTCCTCCAAACGCACTGCAGGAGACCCAAGGTAGTATCGATCCCCCTTAGCGGTCCCGAGGGGCAACCGAGGAACCATGAACCAGTCGGGACGTGAGAGCGATTGTAACATTACCCCACGTGCGGCGTGCCTATGGCTCGCAAACTGCCCAAGCAAGACGGCAGAATCGCCGGGGAAAAGGCGCATGATTGGTCGAACTTCAGTGCAGCATCGTGGGTTGCTAGTTAACGGTCTCGGCAAGATAATCTCGGCCTACTACTTCACCCCATATTTAGCATTTCGTGCAATTTCAGTTGCCCTAGGAGAGATTTCGATGGCCTTGGTTCCCCTTCGAGTCGTTTTGGATCACGCTGCGGAAAATGACTACGGCGTTGCCGCGTTCAACGTCAACAACATGGAGCAGATTCAAGCCATTATGGAAGCGGCAGTCGAAACCGACTCGCCTGTCATCGTTCAAGCTTCTCGTGGTGCCCGCGCCTATTCGCAAGACCTCTTTCTTGAGTATCTCATGCGTGCCGCAGCGGAACTGTACAAAGACATCCCGATCGTAATGCACCAAGACCACGGCAACAGTGTTGAAACGTGCATGAGCGCAATTGAGCACGGCTTCACATCTGTCATGATGGACGGCTCGCTAGAAGAAGACGGGAAGACCCCAGCCTCCTTCGATTACAACGTGAAGGTAACCGCCGACGTGGTAAAACTCGCACACGCGAAAGGCGTTTCTGTCGAAGGTGAATTGGGTTGCCTGGGCTCGCTCGAATCCGGTGAAGGCGATCAGGAAGACGGGCACGGAGCTGTTGGCAAACTCTCCCACGACCAATTGCTAACCGATCCTGACGAAGCGGCCGAATTCGTCGAGAAGACTGGCGTCGACGCTTTGGCAGTTGCGATTGGGACGAGCCACGGTGCTTACAAGTTCACCCGCAAGCCGGACGGCGAAGTCTTGGCGATGTCGCAAATTGAAGCGATCCATGCCAAACTACCCAACACGCACTTGGTCATGCACGGCAGCTCGTCCGTCCCGCAGGATCTTCAAGACATCATCAACAAGTACGGTGGTGAAATGAAGCAAACCTATGGTGTACCAGTTGAAGAAATCCAACGTGGTATCAAGAGCGGGGTTCGCAAAATCAATGTAGATACCGACTGCCGTATGGCGATCACAGGTGCCATTCGAAAGGTCATGCACGACAGCCCAGAAAAGTTCGACCCACGTGATTTTCTGAAGCCAGCTCGCGCCGCAATGAAGGAAGTCTGCGTCGCTCGTATGACAGCCTTCGGTCAAGCTGGTAATGCGAGCAAGCTCCGCGCGAAGCTTTAAGCCTCACGAAAGCGCGTTTTACGCGGACCAATCAGGTTAGAGTCAACGTGACCTGACGCGAAAAAACAAGTAAGGATCGGTGGCAGTGATGTCACCGGTCCTTTTTTCGTCCCATGCTTCATGACTGCCCGTACGATGAGTTACTCCCAACCGAAGAATTACTCGTGGGAGTCATTCATATCAGGCCATTGCCGCCGGCGCCTTACCATACCATTGGCGAGTAACTTTCTGGTCCGTCAGCAAATTCAGATGGCTGCCCAAAGAAGTCCTGCACCATATCGCCGAGGCGATCTCGAGTCTTCTTACTCATGAGCTTCTGCATCTCCTCAGTAGCAGCCCCCGAGATCATCATGGGCAACATGTCGATCGACATCATGTTGCCCTTGCAGATCGCCGCGATCTGATAGGCTTTGCATTCCGCCGCGGGGATCTTGAGTAACGCACAATGATCTAGCCATCGTTCGATTTGGCTGCCCTCCCACTTCGTGGTCTCTTCGTAGCGAGCATCAAAATCCAGCCGCTCTTCAACGTAGGCCTGGATCCGCATCATCGAATCCTTGGAGAGCTCCTCCGAAATCTTGGAGCGGCACTCAAGGCAGATTGCCATCTCGCAAATTGGCTCCGTACCGCGAAAAACACGCTCGACGCAGTAGGTGCAACCTGGCTCCATCAAGTCCCGATCACAATCGATACATCGAGTGAATGGGCCTTCGTGATAAAGCGAATGAAACTGCTTCGGAATTGGCACCCAACGTTCTGACAAAATCCTTCTCCCCGCAAAACATTCCATTGTAGCGGAGATCTAGCAGCACACTGAACTCAGATGGCTTGTACCGTGGCGCGAACTCAAATCCGATTCCAGAGCAATTCAGTTATTGGCAGAGCCGAGCCGCTCGGTGCGCGGCCCGCTCGCAGCGTGATCGTAGACCAACCTTTGATTTGCTTAAGTCCGGACCGAGGCGATCATCGGACTTGAGAATTCAGCTGCCTCAATAATTCCATTCGCGAAAACCGGAGGGACTCGTAGCGTCGCATCCACGCATCGAATTCTTCCCGGTTCGGAGCTTTGCCGACAATCTCGCGAAACACGGCGTCAAGCCAAACGCGATCATTATTGCCGGCTCGGTCGAAGTACTCCTGGGCGGCCATCAACTCGAGTGGAAATTCATCAATTCGATCCACGATACCCTGAGACCTGAAAACGGCCTTCTCCAACGGCTTTGGATCCCGCCCAAGGTAGCGTCGGTACAACGCTGTAATTCGGTCGTCAATTTCGTTGAAATTGGGATAGCCTGCCGTGACCACGTTGCCACCTTGATTGCTTCCGGCCAGTGCGGTCCCAGGACGACTTTGCGAAAGCGGCTCCAGGCTCAGCCTAACGTTACTAGGCCTGCCTTGGGTGAGCACTTGTTGCGTCTGCGGCGTATCCAAGATGGTCCTGCCATTCAGCGTAACGAATGCGCGAACTTGATAGATGTCCTGTGCATACACGTAACTTGGATCATACGAAATCTCAAATGGGATCTCGTACTGCCCGTCCGCTTGGAACGAAGTCTGTCCATTCCGAACCTGATAGATCGGCCGGGATACGTTTTGGATCTGCACCGTCACAATCGCATCACGCGGCAAAGAATTGCGACCGCGATACACCAACGTACCTCGCAGTGTTTGCGAACTGCTATCCAGTTGAACGCGAACCTGATCTAAATAGCGTGACCGATGATCTTGCAACAGGAGAGCGACTGCACCTCGATCGTCGGCTCGACGATTAATCTCATCGGCCAGGTCATAAAGCCGCCCTGAAACGACACCGACCTGAAACCCTTCGACGGCGACAACCAAGTCCCCCTGCTTGATCCCTGCACGTGCAGCAGCAGAGCCAGGAGTCACTGAATTGATCAGGACTCCGGTTTCCGTGTTCTGAGTCTGCACCCCCAACTGCCATTCCTGTCCGGCATTTTGCGTATTGTTGAGCCAGTCGTTCCCTTGCCACGAGCGATTGAAATCGAATCCTCGATCTCGCTGCCCCGCATCGCGAAGCTGACCATTAACGTGGTCATTTGTTACCGCGAAGCAGGTCGCTACAAAGGCACAAAGGAGAAGGCGAGTCGCTTTTCGTGAATCCACCATGATGTTCATCCTGTAGTATGTTCTTGCGCAAGCTCGATTCGAAGTTTACCCAATCCGGACGCCAAATCCGCGTCGGCTCAAGCCAACCGAATTAACCGCGGCTCGCTACCGGAAGTTGGCGGAGCCCAACTTCTGCAGTCCGGCTCGCAAAAGCGGTAGATCGACAGGAAAGAAGCCGACCAAAATCGCTTCCGCTTGCCCTGCCTGACACAGCGAATAGTGAACAAACTCTTGAGCTGCGATACCGTCATCCGAAGTCTGCCCGACGTCCAACAACATCGTCAATGGCCGAGTCAGTGGGTATTGGCCCATCAAAATTGCGTGATCATCACTTGGTACCACGCTCGCACCCGACATGAGCTGAAGTGGTTTGACGGACTTATGATTCGAACGCAGACCACATATTCCAATCGCAAGCGAGTCGCCCGAAATCGCCTTAATCACTTCGGCATTGGACGCATGAGCGGAAACTCCCGGTCGTAGCTCACTGCCAGCAAACACGAAATCCTGCAAGAACTTTTGCGTTCCGCTACGTTCGCCTCTGGAAATGACGTGGATCGGCTTGGATGCCCATTCGCCCGTCGCACCGAGTTGCCCCCAAGTCACTTCGCCGTTGCCCGTGAACACGGCCCGCAACTGCTTACCGGATATCGACTTGACGGGGTTATCGGGATGCACAAACACCCCAAGCGCTTCATGAGCGACAGTAAAGGCCACAGGTTGCTTCAGTCCCTTCTTCTTCAGATCCGCCAGCTCTTTTTCAGTGACGGGGCGAGAAAGCATTCCGACACCGCCCGGATTCTTCAGAAGTTCAGCAAAGGTTGCTTCAGATCCCGCTGCGGAAACCACGATCTCCGCCCCGCGATGAAAACGCTTGAATCCAGCACTCCAGCCATGGGCCATTGCGTCCATGCTGGTGGACCCAAAGACGGATACCTTCCCGTCCACTTGGACTCTTGGCTGATAAGGATCGATCGACTGCAACATTGCGGTGCACTGTTCAACCGATACTTCTTGCCTGCCATTCACCTGCGCGTGCGCCGTAGCGCTCATCCCGCCCAAGCCAAAACAGATCAATTGACACAAGTATGCACAGGCGATGCGCCTCGCCTCACTGAACACACTACAACCATTCCCGCCGCAAACCATGTTGTCACTCCATCGAAAGAACGCCTTTGCTAGCTAATCGCTGCGAGGCGAATTGAATTCTGGCTGTATCGTGCTCAAGAGCCAACCCTGGCTCTCGGGACTCGCTACTGTTTTGCAGTAGCCGCGAATCTTCTTTGAAACGTGATTCTACGCGAGTTCCGTTTTCGAATGAATCTCGATTTTGAATTACTGCGTTTGATTCAACATGCTACCGTCGGCCACCTTCCAATTTGCCAGCCATGCCGGCGTTCGTTCGAGGCCCGCTAGGCTGACGACATCAGGGACACCTAGCCTGTTGGTTGGCTGCCCAGGCCGCATAACCGGCCCTACCAGATAGCCGGTGTCGACATCACGGGAAGCAATACCGTCTCCGCTGCGGACAACCACCTTTCTGCAGGGCCTCCCAATCAACTTTGATTAACCTGAAGGTGGCTGAAACTCTCGTGACGCCCAGCCCTGAAAGGGCCAATGAAACCACGGAACCCCGCTGAATCGCAGGCGTCGAAGACCAAGGATCCATTTGAATTCACTAGACTCCAGGTCATGAAGGCACTCTACCAACAGTTCGATCGGCCAAGTGTATCAAGGATACGCCGAGCCGCTGAGCAGCTTCGAGACTGGAGTGATCTCGACCTGGAAAACGCTGCGCGCGAACTTCAATTCGAGGCGCCCCAACGGAGCCGACGCCAGCGTTTCTCGACTTGCTTTGCTCTTGTCTGTGAAGCGATCCGACGCCAGTACGACATCGTTCCTTACGATGTCCAGCTTCAGGCCGGGCTAGCGCTTTGCGATCGCCAGATCGTGGAAATGGCAACTGGCGAAGGCAAAACGCTGACAGCCCTTTTTCCACTATTCGTGAAAGCCATTGACGGGCAAGGAATGCTGCTGGCTACCGCCAACGACTATCTTGCGAACCGTGATTTCGAATTTGGCACACCGGTACTAGAGCGTCTTGGAATCGAAACGGGAGTTGTTCTCGATTCGTCCTCCGACGCGCAGCGGCGTGTTGCGTATCAGATGGACTTAACATACGGAACCGCAAGCCAATTCGGTTTCGATTTCCTTCGAGATCGCGCCAAGCGGAAATTCAACCGTCTTCATCCCGAACTCGCAGATGAACAAACCGTCACACGCGACTCACTTTACAGCATCCTCCTGGACGAAGCCGACAGCCTGCTGGTCGACGACGCATCAACACCGCTCGTCATTTCGAGTTCACCGCCCCCCATCCCGCCCAGCCAGCTTCAAGCATTTCGATGGGCTGCCAAGCTAGCACCTCAGGCAACACCGCAATCGGACTATGAATATTCGATTCAAGATCAACAGATCCACCTCCTTCCAGCCGGCAAGCGATGGGTTCACTCTTGCCTGAATCAGCTGGGAGCCGTGGATGAGCTCAGCATGGTTGATTGCTACGAATTTGTTGAGAGGGCGATTTTAGTTGAGACCAAATTCAAGGAAGGCCGTGAATACTTCATCAACAATTCAGAGATCTTACTCGTCGATCAATCTACCGGCCGCGTAGGCGTAGGACGTCAATGGTCCGAGGGAATCCACCAAGCCGTACAAGCGAAAGAGGGGTTACCACTAACGATGCCCAACGGGACCTTGGCCAGCATCAGCTTGCAGAGCTTCTTGCTGTCTTATCGACATTTGTCTGGCATGACAGGAACCGCCAAGCAGGCACACTCCGAATTGAAATCTGTCTACGACTTAAGAGTGGTCGAGATCCCGCCGAATCGAAAATGCCTTCGCAAGGAGCTACCAGCCCTGTGCTACCGTAGCAATGAAGAATGGCTGAGCAGCATCCGCCAGGAGTGCGAACAGATCATCCAAAAGGGGCGATCCGTTCTGATTGGCACACGATCGGTGAAACTCTCAGAACTCGTCGCAGACAGCCTAAAAACGGCGGGGCTGCAATACAAGCTGATCAATGCTCGTCAGGACAAAGAGGAAGCTTCCATCGTCGCGGAAGCAGGTTTGCCAGGGCGGATCACCGTCGCCACCAACATGGCCGGGCGAGGAACCGATATCGAACTGCATCCGGACGTCGCCGCAGCCGGAGGACTACATGTCATCGTGGCTGGGATTCACGAGTCCGAACGAATAGACCGCCAGCTTATCGGACGTGCTGGGCGCCAAGGAGATCCCGGCTCGTACCGGATCCTAATAAGTCTCGAAGACGACTTGCTCGAATCCGCGTTTGCCGAAGAAGCCGATTCATTGCGTTTGCAACTGAACCGGCGATTTTCGACGAGCCGCTGCTTGAAGCTCTTCAGATCGGCGCAATCAAAAATCACATCCCGTCGTTCGATTCAACGGCGTTCCTTTTTCCATCGCGACAAAACCACTCTCAGGCACCTACATGGAGCCGGTCTAGACCCACTCGTCGATTGCCCGACCTGAGATCGCCACCCCATAACGCCCAGACAGAACATTACGAAGTACTCTCCCATCCCCGGCTCATTGCCGTCCAATACCTTATGTCTACCTCACCGCCAGAAGCCCCAAAAGCGACACCCGAGCTTCGGGAACTCGCCAATCCTAAACTGGAGCGCGCCGAGTTTCTGACTCGATTCATGCGTTTGCTCGGCGAAAGATTCTCGCCTGTCCGACAAGGGGCAGCGCTACTTACAAAAGACAAATGGACGGTGCTGATCTCCAAGGATCCTATCCCCCAAGAACAACAAAGGTTGCATGCCGACCCAATCCTACAGAAGCATTTGAATGCGTGCATGGATATTGGCGACGTTCAAGAAATAGAGCCAAGCACCTCTGACGCGTCCGCCGACCAAAGTGACCACCGTCTGCTGATCGCGCCTCTCGGCACCAGTGAATTCCCCCAAGTCGCAATCTATTTGTTTGTTCCTGAAAGTCGCCAGGACACACGGGGAACGAACCAACAACTTGAGCATTTGCGGTCCATCATGCTGCTTCCGCTATTGCGTCAATCTCAGCGGTCCGCGCCATCGCCGCCATCGCCGCCATCGCCGCCATCGCCGCCATCGCCGCCATCGCCATCGCCGCCATCGCCATCGCCGCCATCGCCATCGCCGCCGCCGTCATCGAAGGCTCAGGCCAGTCCGAAGGGAGCTCAAGCGTCCAATCTGCAAGTTGACAGCAGCACGACCACTAATGCGTCTTCAATCGGCCCTGAGACCGTAGCCAAGTCGCCCCCGGGATCGGATCGCGCAAACGTCACGAGAGCGAAACCAACCTCTGAACCGGAAATCATCGCTAAACAGGCTACTGCGCTTGTCGCGGCAATCTCAGGATCGATTGACAAAGAAAAGGTATCCTATGAAATCGCAAATGAGCTCTGCCGATATCTGAAAGCCGATCGCGTCTCCGTGATCGACGTTCAGGGCTCGACGCCCAAGTTGCTCGCGGCCAGCGGCGTCCCTAGCTTTGACAAGAGATCTCCTCTTGTCAGATCTTGTCAGGAACTCGTTAAACCCTTTATTCGCACCGCAAATGCTGTGCACTTCAATGGGCAGTTCGATAACTATCCGCCAAAGATCCAAAAACGCATCGAGGCCTTTCTCGATGAATCGATGGCCCAGAGCTTTCGTTTGATCCCTGTCGTGGAATCCCAATCCCCCTACCTGCGTTCCGAAAAGGAGGCTTTGATCGATGTCGTCGACAATGAGCATTCATCTTCTCGGCAGACTCGTGCATGGATTCTTATTGAGTTGATTTCGCGTGACAGCGAGACGGATGACTTTTCTGAACGCTGGTCCGCGGTCCAAACGCCCGTCGCAAATCAAATTATCAATGCGAAGCGGCACTCTGAACTCGCCCTACTCAAGCCAATGCAGGGCGTCTCGAAATTCACATCGCTATACCGTGGACATACCGCGCGAACAGCCTTCGGAATCACTTTTGCGGTCTTGGCCGTACTAGTTCTTGGATTCTCGGTAAAGACGGACTTCCTTGTTCGCTGCGAAGGCCACGTGCGTTCGCAAGCCGCCAAGAACATTTTTGTCCAGACAGAAGGGGTCGTCGAAGAGATCCTAGTCAAGGAAGGCGACCCGGTCATTGCAGGCCAACTCCTGCTTAGGCTTAGGGACGAAAAACTGATGCAAGAACTCGCTCGCAATGAAGGTGAGTGCATGCAAACGCAATCTCGCCTGGATGCACTTATGCGAAAACGCCATCGCCCTGTTTATGACCCCGACGAGAAAGCCGCACAAAACGCCCGCCTTCTTGCCGAAGAGTCCGCTCAGCTCGAAGAGACGCTTCGCATCCAGAAGGAGACCTTGGAATTAACGAAGTCCCAGATCACCAGACTTGATATCCGCGCACCGATCGATGGTGTCATTCTCGGCTGGAATATCGATCGCCGTTACTCGGGGCGGCCACTTGAACGCGGCACACTCCTTTTTTCAGTGGCGGATCCCAATGCGGAAAAACAACTAGATCTGAAGGTTCCGACTAAACGCGCTGGTTACATTCGTCAAGCATTCGTATCCGCCGAAGAAGAGCAGGGCGAGACCATGCTCCGATTCTCTCTCGCCTCACAGCCTGACCAAGTGTTCAATGGACGCCTTCTCCAGGTCAACGCGGGCCTGGAGGAGGACTCAGACCTGGGATATGTCCTGCGAATGAAAGGGATTCCGCTCGACGAAATGCCCCCCGAAGTCAAGAACGGCATTCCTGTCATCGCCAAAGTTAATTGCGGTCGAGAATCGTTCTTCTACTGCAAGTCGTACGAATTTCTGGATTGGCTCAATCGCACCACGTTTGAGTATTTCTAAGCCAATGATGTGTTGTACCCAACGACACACGCAATCTGCCCACATCCTTTTGAACCAAACAGACTATGCCCGAGCTTTTGAGAATGCCTAAACTCCACTTACAACGCGATCAGGAATCAGACAAAACCTCCTGGGACCTTCGAGCAAGCTACACTAGATCGCTTGTCGCGCTTGCCTTCCTCCTATCCAACGTGGGTTCGTTAGCTGGACAAGATCCCCAGCCGGCGGTGATGACATTCGAAACCTTAGACCGTGTTACCATCGCCGCTCGGCAAGATGGTTTCGTCGTCGATAACTCGTATAAGGTCGGAGATTCGTTTCGAGAAAACGACCTCTTAGTGCAACTCGGAACAGAACGTCTGACCCTCGAGCTTCAGGCCGCCATCGCCGAGTCGGAAGCCCTGCGGATCCAATCCGAAAATCGATCTTCAGAAAAGAATGCGATCTCGCGGGAGCGAGTCGCACGATTCCAAATGCACAAATATGACGAGATCGAGAATAGCAGCGCGCTCTCGTCGTCCAAGGACAGAAAATTCTCGATCGTACCAGAGCTGGAAAGGGCCCGCGTCGAAGCGGACCTGGAACAAGCCATTGCGGACCGCGAAGGAGCACTGAAGGATCGCGAGCAAGCCAAATTCGATTCGCAAGCGAAGCAGTTGCAAGCGGACGTCTTGCGGTTCGATATTCAATCCTCAAGCGCAATCGCCCCTTTCGCAGGAGTTGTTGCGAAACAACTCAAGTCAGAGGGCAGTTTCGTCCAACGTGGTGACGGGCTACTTGAGATCCATCGGATGGACGTATTGCAAGGCGTCGTTCTGTTTCGTGTCATGGACCTTCCACCGGGCAAAGCAATTGGAACGGCATTGGAGATCCAGGTCGCGGATACCAATGGAACAATGCAAAACTTGATCTCAAAGGTAGTGCGAGTCTCCCCGTCCGTTGAAACCGATGATCGATATGTCGCCTACCTGGAGATTAAGAACCAATTTCGCGAGGGCAGTTGGACTTTTCTTCCCGGTATGGCTGGAAGCGCGCGTCCCGCCAAGCCAGACGCATCAAGACTCGAGCGAACCGTCCTGAACTGGTAATCCTGCTTTCCAATGCGTTACTTCGAAGACTCAAGTGCCGATTCCCCGATACCGCTGGCGGTTCGTCCGGGCATGCGCACTTCAGAAGTCACATTCCAATCTGAAACGTACTGGGTTGCCAAGGATCCACACCAACAGGAATTCCACCACTTCAACGAACAAGAATATGCGATCCTTCAATGGCTCGATGGCCGAACGAGCTTCCAGGCCGTCAAGGATCGCTTCAATCGCCGGTTCACACCGGAACGGATCAATTTCGCGGAACTTGCTAGTGTGCTCCGCAGCTTTATCCAGAAGTCGGTCGTCGTCCCGACAAATCCTGCGGTTGGCGCAAGCCTATTGGAATCCGGCGCTGAAAAACGTCGTAAACAATTAGCTCAAAAACTGAAGAGCGTCACAGCGATCAAATGGAAGGGCTGGAACCCGGATCGATTTCTCGACTTAACTTACCCTCTTATCGGCTGGTTTTTCTCCCTGCCCACGGTAGTCGCAAATTGCTTCCTGCTTGCGTTTTCCCTGATATGGATCCTCGTACACTACCAGGAATTCTTCGCAAGGCTCCCAGAACTGTGGTCATTCGTTGAGCCGGAGAACTGGGTTTCTCTTGGTCTTACTGTGGTCATTGCAAAGCTCTTTCACGAGCTTGGCCATGCTTACGTAAACCGCAGGTTTGGCGGCCGCTGCCAAGAAATCGGCGTGATGATTTTCTTTTTCATGCCCACATTGTATTGCAACGCGAGTGATTCTTGGCTCCTGCCCAACAAATGGCAACGGATGGCGATCGGCATGGGAGGAGTCTACGTCGAGACGTTCCTTTTCTCCTTGGCTAGCCTCGGCTGGTGGTTCAGCCTGCCCGGTGATTGGAATACCTTCTGCATGAACATGATGCTCGTGTGTTCGATCAGTGCGATCCTAACCAATGGAAACCCTTTGCTTCGCTACGACGGATATTTCGTGCTGGCCGATTGGCTGGAAATCCCAAACCTATCGCAGAAAGCAAACGCAGAGATCCGGCGTCAGTTCCTTAGTAAGGGTCTGGGTATCGAAAGCGAAGCCGATTTATGGACGAGCCGTCACAACAAACGGATTTATCTCATCTACGGATTGGCCGCATTCCTGTTTCGTTTGTTCCTTATCCTCACAATTGCTTGCGTGCTAATCGAGAGGTTTGCGCCGTTCGGCTTGCAAAACGTCGCCCTGGTCATCACGACGTTGGCCCTGATTACCGTATTTGCGGCGCCGGTCCAATCCATGAGAAAGTACTTTTTGAAGACACCTGGAAACTTGCAAAAGATGAATCCAAGAAAAGGGCTTTTGGTTTTTGCGGTAGCGATTGCAGCTCTACTTTGCGTGGTGTTCCTGCCGATTCCCTATCACGTGCTAGCTGACTGCTCGACGGAATTGACCGATCGAACGACCATCGAGAGCTTCGAAGACGGGATTCTCGCAGAGATCTTTGTGAAAGCGGGAGACCAGGTCCGATTGGGGGATCCGATCGCACGCCTGCTCAACACTGACCTTGAGAAGGAACTCAATGAAGTCGACTCCGAAATTGCCACCGCCCAAACTCAACTCCTTCAGAGACAGTCGCGTGTCACGGCGCAAACAGAAAAAGACGAGCTGCCGACGACGACACTTGTCAATCGCTTGGCGAAATTGAAAGAGCAGCGTACATCTTTGTCGAATAGGCTCTCGAGCCTGACGATACGTGCTGAAAAGGATGGAGTTATTTTCGGAATCACAGACAAGAAACGCATCGCGGAAACCTACGACGACCAATTAAACCAAGCTTTCGGCTCAACGCTCCAGACGAGCAACCTAAATGCTCATATCAGACGCGGCGACGCCATTTGTTACCTGGCAAATGGTCAAGACATACAGGTGCATTGCGTCATTGAACCTAGGTTCGCGGGACTGGTGCTAGAAGATCAATCCGCGACCGTTCTGATGAATTCTTATAGCAAGAGACTAAGCGGAACGGTTCAATCCATATCCCAGAACACTCAACAGATAAGCGAAGTGCCTCAACCCATTGTGCTTGAGTCGGATTCAGCACCTATCCAGTTGGCAAAGCAACAGAGCTCATCGGAGGAAGGCGCAAGCAACGTCTACAAAGATGGCCAAACGCTTACTTCGACCGTTACCCAGGCCATCATCGACTTGGAAGATCAAAACGGTCTCGTTTTCGGTTCGACCGGCACCGCCAAGATCTTCGTAGGCTACCGAACTCCACTCTGGCGTCTGCGCAATTGGTGGAACCAACTTTCACAAAGCAGCTTCTAAGCGAATGGCAACAATTGACGACGGTCACGATGGTTGCCACTGCATTACCTCGGGTTCATCCTTTCGCGAACCAAGTCGGGTAATTTGACTAACTCGAGCTTAGACATCGCTGCTTCTCGCCGCCACGCCAGCAGACTCGCTCGGTTTGGCTGCGAGGGTTTGAACCCCAGCTTGCGTCCTGTCAAACGGTTGAGTTCGGCAAAGCCCAAATGCCGCTCAGCAAGATTATCAGCGTCTAACGAATCGATCAGCCTCGTGAACCCATCGCCTTCCAACTCAGCTTGCTCGGAGCCCAAGATCAAGCGGTACAAGGTTGGCCCATTACCGAATTGATTTTTCAAAGACTTGCGTAGTTTGTCAGCCTCATTAGGGCGAATCGCGAGCAACTGTCGGGCAAGAGCCAGCGTTGGCTGAATATGGATACTCGCGCGTGAGTTCTCGAGAAAGCCGCCCCGTACGAAAGCGTCCCAATCCCCAACCAGCATCGAGACGCTAACTGCCAAAGCGGCTTCTTCGGGACGCCAGTGGTTTGCCAAACGGTTCAACTTTGCAGCTATCTCACCTGTTTGGTCTGGCACTAAGTCAACGGAAAGCTCCGCCGCAGCTTCTTGATCAATGGGTCGGCTAAGCGGCAATTGGTACCAAGCCGGTATGCTCTGCAATTTGAAAGTCTTTGGTTTCTCGGCTGCGATAACGGCAAGCCCCTCTCCGGCCGCCAAATCAAATTCAATGCGTTCCTGGTCTACAGCAATGATTTCGGTCGGTGCATCGCAGACGACGACGAGTGCAGGCTGAAATACCTTCGGATCCAAAACAGATCCATATTTTTCGAAGCGGTGTTCAAATTGAACCGCGGCCGTGCTAGACGGCCCAGAGAATTGGATACGGAATCTTCCTTGCGGAGTATCTAATTCAGCAATCTGGCTAGGTCCCGCCGTAACCAGCATTCTGCCGAAACGAAGCTGAAGCGGCTCGCCAGTGCCCGCGTAGCCGCCGACGGCCGGTCCCAAAACCTTAATCTCATTCTGATCGGCTGTTTTCAGTTGAATCAAGGAATGGGGTGCTACGAAGAGATCACTCCCTGGCTCTAGTGCCTCACCTGGTACAGTCCGTCTCAATCTTCCTGTTGCATTTTTCGTCAGCAACATTGAATCGTTCCAACCGGCAACTTGCTCCCACACGAACTCTTGTTTGGCGGGCTCGTTGGCGCTACCTGTTGGATCGACGTTAACGTCGAGCTCATTAACTCGATTCAAGTCCGGCACCAAATTAGAGTCCGGCACATCAACGCCGCCAGACTCATTGCCTACGGCAGAGGTGGCTTCGCTTTCGGACGACGGAATCACGCTTTCCCCAGACACAGCATCATCAGCAGTCCCCTCTCCCTCATTTGCCCGCGGCGTGGCACCAGGTTGATCGCTAGACTCTACGTTCCTATTTTCTATCGCAACACCGGACGTGGCTTCTTCTGTTGCAGCGCCACCGGTCGCCGCGATCACAGCAGCCTCATCGAATTCCGGAGCAGTTTTGTTCCCCGCAAACAACTCTTTCACGCGGTCTAGTGGGCCTATAGCTAATGACAAGGCACCAACGAGGAGAAGGACCAGCCCAATGATCCCTAGGGGAATTCGCCAACCGCCTCCGCGGTTTCCAAGTAGGTACTCTGGAACTTCATGAGTGAGCGACGCACCCTCCAAGCTAAGACCTTGCTCCTTAATTGACTCGCCACCAGATCGAAGCATTGGCGCCACGACGTCAACACCTTCGTTCGACTCTTCCTTCGTAACATCCACCTTTTCGATGCGGTCGCCACGATCTTTCGAATCCAACCCATGCGGGCCCGCGACGGGCTCCGCTGTATCAATGCGGCGAATCATTTTTGGTGACGACTTGCTTTGCCGACGATCCTTAATCTGTTCACGCAACTTCGATGCTTGCTCAGGATCGCCCACCGACTTGGCCAATTCACGTAGTTCTGGCGGAAGTGGGACACGCGTGTGCATCGCTGATGACAGCAAGGTGTGACAGGACGCTAGCTCATTTAAGTACTCGTCGCTCTCCAAGCAAATTCGCTCGAGCTCCGGTACTTTCTCTTTTGGCAGTACATCATCCAAATACTCCGCAATCGAATTGGGATCTCCCCCCAGGCCTTTGCCGACCAGTGTGGTTGACGTGCGTCCCACGCTTGTCGTCACTCGCTCAACCCTCCGAAGAAGATTGGAGGCGTCCTCGCTCTGATGAATCCTGCGATGCATCTCTTCTGCATCTTCGGCGCCCAATACGCCATCGCGATAGGCCAGCAGTGTTCTCAATGTCAGTCGCATTGCGTATTCACCCAAAAGATCGTCGAAGGATCGTCGAAGGATCGTCGAAGTCCAGCCAATCGCAGATGACTCGCATTGGCTGGATCAAGAATTGGCCGGCAACCAGTCTGCCAGACCGCAACGAAGTCGGTATCCGTGTCCGTCGCTATCTAGTTAGTGGAAGTTAGTTTCCGCGTTCGTACAAGAATGTGCAGATTTCGCCGAATTCCGTGGCACGTCCAAATTCGGATCCAAGTCCGTTAATGCAGCAGAAGTGCCCTAATCCAGGGACCAACACGCGTTTCAATGGAATTCGGCACAATCCCATCGGGGCCAAATCGCCGGTCGGGGCCATTTCTGGAATCGAATAACGATCCGCCGTTCAAAAACGGCTGCTAGCCGTTCGAATCGTACTTGAGTTCCAATCGACAGCCTCGGCGAATGCTGTCCTGAGCGACCTCGAGCGCTGTGAGACCGCGGCAGACGTCGTGCAGATCCGCCATTTTCCGGACTAAGCTGGTGACGGCTCGATGAAATTGAGTCAGAAGTTGGGCTCCAACAGGTAGCTCCGCCTCCAAAGACTCTTGGTGCCGACCGGCTTCGTCGAACCAAATCAACGTATTTGGCAAATCGAGGAAGGCTAGCCCATGTTCGCAACGCACCTGGATATCAGCCGGCGGACGAAAGTTCGAGGCTTCCTCCCAGGTACTGGGGATGTAGCCCCCGCAGCTGATCTGAGCTAAAGCGGCATCCGATTGCTCTTCCTCACCTCGAAATCCCACGCTCATCGACATGTAATCAACGTTGCTCTGATCGTGGGTGTTTCTGTGTTCCGTGCCTTGAATATGGTCCATCGGCTTCGCCGCAATGAATGTAGACCAATCGAGCAACTCAACTAGCTCACGGCGAATGATTCGCTCGGCTTCCGAGTCTTGGATTCCTGCAGATGGCGAGACACGACCATGACAAAACAGTAACCGTGGTTGTCCTAGCTGCGTCGCAATCAGCTCTTTGAGCCTTAACGTGGCAGGAGCAAGCCGCCGAGGAAACTCGGCCATAAACGCGATTCCCGATTGGTCGACAATTCGGCGTAGAGCGTTCGCCTGCGAAGTGGGGATGTGTACTTCCGTTCCGCAATAGATGGCCTTGCCAAATTCACAAGCAGCTTGGACAGGTGCTGTTCCGTACCAAGCACTTTCGAGGAAGAGAATAGCATCGACCTCAGGATCAGCGATCATCTCTCGGAAACCGCAGTAGGCGCGAGCATCAAATTCGGTTGCCGCCTTCTCGGCAAGACTGGAAACGGCATTGTAGACAGCGCGCACTTCAAACCGATCACCTAGCATTCGCAATGCGGGTAGATGCCGCTGCTGCCAGTCGGTCGATTGACCAATCAGTCCAAGTCTTAGCTTCATTGCCTTCCTAACACACGCCCGTCACGACCATTTCGCTCAGAGATGGATGCGGGATAACAAATTCGTGGATCGGATGCTACATCAGAGCCAATTGGAGAGATCGTTAGCTCAGTACCGGCATGCAGTCGGCGACATCTTTGCCTGAATTTCCAGCCAGTCGTTTCTAAAGCCGGGTAACTCTAAGGCTAAGGCCAATGTTCGCCACCTCTCCGCTGTCGTCACTCGAGGGCAAGCTCACGAGCAGGCCGGAGTCTTGCTCGAGGGTCTATTACGAACTACGCAGTTCATGCCACCTCAGCTAGCTGAAGACCAGTCCCCCCATCGAACACTTCACAATTGTCTAAGGTTGTACCAGTTTGTGAGGCGTTATCTTCGGAATCTGCAGCGTCGCTACCGGTCTTGGTAGTCAGAATCGGAAAAATCACTAGCCATCGTTAAAGTGCCTTCATCCAACACAATTCTAGAAAATACGCAAAACAGGCTACCAGGGAAGACCCGCCGGCAAAATAGGCAACACAAACTCACCACCTAACGCTAGCAAAGCCGATAGCGAAAGAGACGCGCCGAGTGGTTGTCAGCGAGCACAGCTAACCTATACTCGCCCTCACTCGTTGTCGTCAGAAGGACCGCAAAAGCTAGACTTTTGCCAGGTTGCCCAATCACTCCACGAAGAACTACTTGTCACCCAAGGGCTCTGACAACGGGCGTGCCAACTTAAAAGGACGGAAATCGAAGAAGCTGGTCAGGCGACGAAATGGATCGTTGCAACACAGCATCAGGATCTCCTGTGAGCACGCCCCCCGAACAGTATTTTCTAGAAGGATGGAATGGATATGGTTCAATTGGCACTAGCAATGCTTTGCTGCGTGGTTGGAACTGATTCGAAGCCGCTTAAGTACGAAGACGCATTTGCCAAGGCGGAGAGAGAGAAAAAGCCACTAGTGATTCTTGTAGGAGCCAGGTGGTGTGCTTCATGCCAGATCATGAAGAAAGAAACTATGGAGCCGATGCAAGAGGCCGGCACACTCGATAAGACCGTCGTCACCTATGTAGACAAAGATGAACGGCCTGAGTTAGCGGAAAAATTGATGCGAGGTCAAACGTTGCCGCAAGTGATCGTCTATTCCAAGAAGACCGGTAACTGGAAGCGCTACAGCCTGACCGGAATGCAAAGCCCGAAACGCATGCGAGAATTGCTCGCGAGAGCTGGCGGCGCCCAACAGAAGGTTGTGCGTTAAGCATCTCCAGCCGTGTTCACCGTGACACCTAGACGATTCCAATTCGCAATAGGGCCGATCGAATTTCGATCGGCCATTTTTTTGGAACCCCCGCTGTTCCACCCATCCTGCCCACAACGTGCAGGGTCGCGTAAACTGTCGACTCAGGCTCACGGCTTCAGATAGACTAAAAATTGGCTGCACGGCCGGATCTCTAAAAGGTCTTTGCATGGGCGGCGTGAGGTGTCGTTCATTCAACGACCCCTGCTTTTCGACAACGCGTTTGAGATGGGATGAAGGTGTGTTTTCAGATTCGCTAAGTTGCCGAGTTGAAGAGAATGTGTCACTTGCTGCGTATTCATGGCTAAGGATCGGTGGCACTGCACGCTACTTTGCCGAAGTCAGCACCAAAGACGATCTATCTATGCTTCTCGCCGATGCTTCGGCATCAAAGCTTTCAGTGAGAACCCTCGGGGGCGGTTCGAATCTGCTGATTCGAGAAGGCACAGTGGATGCATTGGTCCTCAAACTATCCGGAGACTTCGCCAAAATTCACTGCGCCGGAACCAGCGTTACATCGGGCAGTGCTGCCGCACTCGGAGATCTGCTTAGCGTCTGCGCAGAACATGGACTCGGTGGACTTGAGGCCTTGGCTGGAATCCCTGGCACCGTCGGCGCGGCCGTCGTCTCGAACTCCGGCGTCAAAAACGATGATATCGGCAGCCGTGTGCAGAAAGTGCATGCAATCATGGCGTCGGGAGAAGCCAAAACCCTGACGCGCGACGATCTGCGATTCGGTTACCGTCGAAGTAACCTCGAAGGCGCGATTATCACAGGCATCAAACTTGAGCTGGAAGTTCAACCTGTTGAAGAGGTCACACGGCGGCTGCAGAACGCATGGATTGTCAAAAAGGCCACTCAGCCACCAGTTGGAGACCGCGTCGCTCAAGCTTTTATCGAGCCAAGCGGAACCAATATTGCTCAGCTTCTTGAGTCAGCGGGTATGAAGGGAGCCTCCGAAGGTTCAGCACTGATGCTGACCAAGTACCCGGGATACCTAACGATCAATGAAGATGCAAAAAGCGATGATGTGCTAGCTTTGACTAGTCGAATTGCCAAAGCGGTCGAAGTACAAACGGGAATCCAGTTGCAGCCGCAATTGAAGATTTGGTAACAAGCCAAGTGGCGTGCTAGAGCCCAGTGTTGATTCGGGCTCGGTGTTTATTTGAGCGCAGTGTTTATTCGGGCTCGGTGAATCGAGCCTTCTAAATCCCCAGCGCTGGAAACCACCATGTTCGTCGCGGTGTAGACTGAGGTCCTTCCTGGTTTTGATGGTTAGCCGAGAGAATGGAATCTTCTGAGGAACAGCCGAGCTTTGCTCAACGCGTATCGGGTGTGCTCAAGCACATTCCCGGAGCCGCGTTGATGTTTGCCGTTGTTCCCTTACTGGTTCTGGGTTATCTCGGTTGGTATCACTACGGCGCTGAACACTTAGATCAAGCCTTATACGCGCTAGATCAAAAACAGCTTCAAGTCACAGAGCCGCCGGCCTGGGTTGAGAACGACCTCGTAGCAGAGGTTTTTTCAAGTGCTCGACTCGACCGAGTGTCATTGTTGGACCCCAAAGCGACAGTGCGAATCTCTCAAGCATTCGAGAACCATATCTGGGTTCGCGACGTCCTTAGCGTTCGTAAATCGAACGGCGGCGCAGTTGCTGTCGACTTGGAGTATCGCGAACCAGTTGCTTCTGTAATGGTCTTTGGCCAGCCATCAGCGGACAATAAAAGACCTATCATCGGTTTTCGTGTCGTCGACCGCGAGGGCTTTGTACTTCCAGGTTCAGAGAGCGACATCAGTCGATACCTCGTGCTGAGAGTCGAAGGAACCACCGACGAAGAGATTGTTTTTCGCGACACCAGGATTACCGACGCATTAGTCCTTTGCAACTTCTTAGCGCCCCTGTCACAGCAGCTTGGCATTGCACAGGTCACCATCGCTAATGATCAGGGCTTAGTCACTTCAGGGCACTGGAGTTACGGGATCATCTCGAAAGACGATCATCGGATCCTTTGGGGCCACGTCCCCGGACAAGAAGTCTCAGGTGAAGTCGAAGCGGCCCAAAAAGTCAAATCGCTTCGATCGCAGCTTGCTCAAATTCGCCAAGATGCGACGCTTTCTTCGGGCTCAACGCAGACTGCGGGTTCCTTCATTGATCTCCGCTATCCTCCGCGTCCAAGTCGACCGGTTGCCAAATAGGGTAATTCTTCGGCACAGCCCTAACAGCTGACGTTGTCTCAGCAAGACCCTGGTGCCCCTTTTCGACCGTTCCTTGTGCAACCCAGGACCAAGAACAGCTGCTCAAGCTGAGTCCTGCGCATGATCGGAAAACGCTCCTCCCATGCCTGTTGGTGAGCTCAAGTGCAGACTCAGGCCATCCCAACTTTGTCACGCAATCCTTGGATAGCGGTAACAGCAAAGACTGTCGCGGAAACCATGACGCATGGTCGCATGCAAAAAAAAGGCGAGCCTATTCTCGGGCTCGCCCTCTTTGATCATCTCTGACCAACTTAGTTGTCGCCGTACATGCCATCTCCGTAGCCGCCGCCGCCTGCACCGTCGTCGGCCGAACCGGCTTTCTCTACCGCCTCTTTCTCGTCGGCAAAGGTGTACAAACGATAGACGAATCGATCATCAAAGTCGTTGGTAATCTGGATTCGCCCGTCTCCGTGCAAGATCATGACTTCACCGCCCGTATTCTGTGGATCGTCTCGGCTACTTCCGTCCAAAGCAACGCCACCGCGAATATCCGCGACCGTTGCGTTGCTGCGAAACACTTGATCCTCCATCTTTTTGATGACCCGCGTGTGAGGAACGATGAACTCTAAGTCCACTTTCTTGCCTGAATTCAGAACAGCACCACGACGTACTTCCATCTCGTGGGCGATCGCTGCTCCTGAACGACGATCCCAGCTGGTCGCAACGACCGATGCCGTCGCTTCGCGGTCAGCAAGTTCGTACACACGCCGCTTGGCTTCGTCAACGTAAGCCTTTGGTCCGGCAAAGTTCACCTCTCCAGCGAAAACCTCATACGGAGCTTGGACAAGAACGGCAGGACTAGGCTCGCTCCAAGGAGTCTTCAGCATGGTTCTGCGAGCATTCTCGTTCTTCTCCATACGAATCTTGTCCGCCTCCATGATCTTAGATACACGTGCCCAGACGGAGTCTTCCATGTTGCTTGGGTTCGGATCCATACTCTCTTCATCGGGATAGTTCGGATCACGCATTACGACTCGCAGTCGATAACGGTAGGCCTTGCCGATATCCTTGGCGTTCAGCATGTCGTAGCAACGAACCATTTTGTATTCGGGCTGGGGAGAATCGTAGGAGCCAGCACTAGACCCACCTCCATACATCCCGCCCGAATCCCCATACATACCACCGCCGTAGCCGCCGTAGCCGCCCTCTTCATCATCGCCCATTCCCATACCAGGGCCCATGCCCATGCCACCGCCAGGTCCCATTCCTCCAGGTCCCATCCCGCCGGGTCCCATCCCGCCGTACATTCCGTCACCACCGTAGCCGTCGCCACCGTAACCGCCGCCTCCATACATGCCTCCTCCAGTGCTGGATCCGGTGTCTTCTCCAGGAAGCGCGTTCTCATCGAACTCGTCATCGGCGCCGTCATCTTCTTCGTCGTCCGGCTTCTCTTCCTTTTCAGCCCTCAGCGGTTTGTAATCCCAGCTCCAGCCGACCAAAGGGTGTCGGCTGAACTGCCGATAATCGCGTATCAACACAGGTGGGATTGGCATCGTGATGCCCGGCGAGACAGAGTTGCTCTCCACGGCTTCTGGCATCGGTTTTCCAACTAGTGAACCTGGCCGAGTCGCCCACTTCTGCTGTCTTCGTTGGAAAACAAATCGTGCTCCGCTCGAGACCGTTTTCCATTCCGCTTCGTCAATCTGGCGATCCGGCGCGCCAGTCACTTCAACTCGCTGCAATTCAAAGGATCGGTAAACCGGCATATCCCGTTCGGCAATGAAAACACCGGTGTTCTCAAGTTTGGAGCGATACTCTTCTACGATTTTCTTGTGTGGCATGACGGCCAATATCGAATTGAACATGATTGGCGTTGATCCAACCTTCGTTTTTGGTCCTTCGTCCTTACGACCGCCCAGACCATCACGACCTCCTGAGCCTGCACCGCCCATACCGCCGCCCATTCCAGGCCCCATACCGCCGCCCATTCCGGGTCCCATGCCCATTCCGCCGCCCATTCCAGGGCCCATTCCCATTCCGCCGCCTGGTCCCATTCCGCCACCTGGTCCCATTCCGCCACCTGGTCCCATGCCTCCATCACCGCCGTACATGCCGCCACCCGAGGAAACATTTTCTCCAACAGGTGCTCCAAGGTCGTAGCTGGCGTTCATCTTTCGGGCTGGCGGTCCGGCATCTTCGCTATTGCCATCATCATACATTCCGCCTCCGTAACCACCTTCTCCTCCCATTCCAGGTCCCATACCACCGGGTCCCATACCTCCTGGGCCCATACCGCCGCCTGGTCCCATTCCTCCTCCTGGTCCCATGCCTCCGGCACCGTTGTCGTTATTTCGGCCTCGCCCACGACGACTTGATCCCTTCTTCTTGTACTTCTCTGCGTTCTCGAGTTCCTCGTAGGGATCCAAGAGATCTTTAGGAGCTTCCCAAGCAAGAGCCCCAAACACATTGACGGCCAGCAAACTCTCGGGGGCCTGCAATTCTGGATCGCCACGGGGCACAGTCGACTGCTGTGGTGGCTCCATGAGTGCAAGAGCATAAGGAGTCGGGTCAATCGGAGTTCGTACCAAGTTGACTTTTTCGACGTACTGCGTTTCCGCGTCGATCATTTCCTTCCGTTCTTCGTAGATCGCATCCCATCGATTTTCGTCGCGAATTTGGTCCGCTAGCTGCTTGGACTGTGTCGTAAGCGCATCCGCTCCATCTGCCTTCTTGTAACCAGGCTGCGTGAATCCGCTGTAAAGGATGTAACCGACACCAGCAATCACCAGGGCAGCGATGAATTTCTCGATGTGGCTAGCAAAGAATCCTGGGCCCCCCTTCGAGATCGTTTTCTTGGAGCCCTTCTTCGCCGCTTTGCCTGGCTTCGCAGCTGCTTCCGGTGCCGCCGCATCAGCTTCGTCTTTGTTCTTCTTTTTGCCAAACATCTTCTTATCCTTTTTCGGACAAACGATCCGTTGTATTCATCGCTTCAGTGCAACAGTGGCTACCGAATCAACGCTAGCCATGATCCAATATGGGGCGCTTTCGCGGGTAGAAAATTAGGCCGCTAACTGCAACCGAAGTCAGTGCACCCGAGGTCAGCGCCAACGAAATTAGGTTCCGTTTCCGGCATCACCACCAGCGTCATCTCCTCCACTGCCGTCATCGCCCCCGTCAGCGGGTGCCGAAGCTTCGGCGCCCTCGGAATTTCCGTCACCAGAATCTGGAGTCGAAGCCGGCCCAGCTTCGTTTCCATCCGCTGATGGCTGAGCTTGCCCCGGTGTATCAGGCTGAACATTAGGAGCCTCTGTCCCGACGGTATCCTTCAGTTCCGTATCGCCAGTAATCTCGTCCAAGCCGAGCTGTTCAATATTAACTGGGTTGTACAGGTAAACGACACCATAGATCTCAACGTCCAGATCGAAACCATCCAAGGCTGCTTTCGCCGCTGCCGCTCCGCCACCGCCGTACATGCCTCCTCCGTAGTCACCTCCAAAATCGGCTCCCATTCCCATACCGGCAGGACCACCAGAGCCTCCAGCACCATACATGCCGCCAGCTGCACCACCACGTCCGGCCGCAGCAACGGTGTCACCGACGCGAACTTGGCGAACTTCCAACGTCAGATAGTTGCTTCCGCAATTTGCCAAGAACCGTGGAATCTCTCTGTGGTCAATCTTCACTCTCATGCGAACAGGCACACGTTTGGCAACGGCAAAGTAGGCGTCTTCCGCGGCACCGCTTTGCATGCTCGTCCGCAAGGTCTCTCCTTCAACAGGAGCGAAATTTGCATCGACATAACGACGATCTGCAGGATCGTTGGAAGGCCCTTCGTCAGCGTATCCATCGCTGCCGCCCCCCATGTCCTGTGAATACATGTCGTCGTAGCCTTCACCGCCTTCGCCGCCTGGCCCATAGCCACCGCCACCGTAGCCACCGCCTCCATACATACTCGAGGCAGCAGAAGCGACACCATCAATTTGACCCGCTTGACCAATCGCAGCAGATCCTATGCGGATAAACTCAATTTCCTTGATCGAACATTGGAAGTTGGCACTCGCATTGCCATTCGTGGTCTTGATGATGTTTAACAAGCCCTCCAGGATCCACATGTTTTCCTGGGTGTATAGGATCTCATAGATATTCGGAGTATCACCTTTCCACATGCGAATCTGCGTCAGCATTTCGTTCTGACTCGACGCGGGCCATGTAACTAGATCGACAGGGCCATCGGACTTCTTGGCTGCGCCACCGCCATACATGTCTCCGCCACCGTAGCCACCTCCCCCGTAGCCACCGCCACCATACATATCGCCACCACCATACATGTCATCCTCATCACCTCCTCCAGCTCCGTAGCCGCCGCCTCCGTACATTCCTCCACCGGCAGGCTTGGACGACGCTTCGCCTTTCCAATTCACGCCGATAATCTTAGCGATACGAGGCATGTCGGAATCGAAATACCTGGCGTAGGCCTGCTTTTGACCTTTGGCGATATCGCGGGGCTCATTAGGAAACGTTGTCTTCAGCTCAATCGGGCGGTATTGCTCGAGCTTCCGAATCAGCTCGGGAGTATCTCTCTTAATGATGTCGGGCCACTGAAGGAGGTCTGCTTGATACTTGTATTGCTCTTCCCAGGCCTTGCGGACATCCATTGCCAGTTCGGCTATCCGCTCGTCCATCTTCTCGTCGGACTTGGCGTTTGGGTGAGTCGGCATCGCCAACCGAACTTTATCGATGTCTCCGTAGTGGCCATCAATCGTTGACTTACGTGAGTCAAATAGGCTCTGCAAATTCGAGCTCGCCAGAAAGAAACCAACAGAGCCGAGAACCACAGAGATTCCCGTGATAATCCAAAACAGGTGCTTCTTGCACTGTTCTAGGATTGGCTTCAACTGATCCATGGCTACACCTTTTATTTCTACTCGTAGAGAACGACTGGTCCCGGTCAGGGGTATCGGCTTCTGAAGCCTGACACCCATTGGCATAATGCCGATTAAGCTTCGGTGAGCAAGTCACCAATCTACAGTTCTAAATACCAGCGAGGTCTTCGCTATCGCCCGCCAGCTCGGCCTCCGCCGCTGCTTCTTCCGCTGCCTTCCGTTTTGCTTCCAACCGTTTCGTAAGCGGCGTTTCTTTCCAGATCACTTGGAGGATAAAGGAATATCGAGGCGCGTCGAATGACTTCGGAATATCTTCCTCGTCTTCGTCTTTGGAAGGTCCTCCTCCATACATATCTCCGCCACCATATCCAGCTCCGGCACCCATGCCAGCTCCCATACCGGCGCCCATTCCAGCTCCCATGCCCATACCGGCTCCTCCACCGGAACCCATTGGGCCTTTACCTCCTCCGCCGTATCCGCCGCCGCCGTAACCATCACCGGCTGCAGGGGCCCCGTACTTCTTGATGTACTCTGGGTTAGGAGCTTTGTAGTTCTCGTCAAATTCGCCGCGTAGGACAAAGGGCACGACCAAGCCAAGTTCTTTGTATGTAAAAGTCTCGGTCTTCCCCCCGCCAATCGGTAGCTCTACCGATCCATGCTCGAGCTCGTAGACGAGCTTCTTGATTACAAACTCTTCCAACTCATCGCCTGTCGCGGCGTACTCTCGTCCATTGTGGTAGTGATAACCATCTAACTGGATGACCCACGCGCGATTGGCGGTTTCTGCATCGGCTTCTTCATCGGCAGGACCGAACAATTCCTCTGGCGTGACAACAACGGCTTCTTCATCCGTCATTTCCGCCGCTGGTGCTTCCCCTTCGACGCCTTCTTCCGTTTCCGGCTTCTCGAGCAGTCCCAAACGGATTTGCCACGTCAACTTGTCCTCCGAGTACATCGCGGCAATTCGCTCGTCCAAATACTCGTAAATGTCATCGAACTGCTTGCAATCCATCTTGGTCAGAAAAATAACAGGCCACTCTTTGTGAGGGACTTCCTCTGGATTGGGCAGATTAGCGACATCAAATTCCGCGGGACGCTTCAGAGACTCAAAGAGCGAATGCACCAATTCCATCCATAGCAATCGGCGGTCACCACTTCCGCTAATCTCATCACCAATCTTCCTCAGTAGTTCAACCGAGGCGATCTTGGCGGCGTCAGACTGGATTGCTCCGTCACTAACATCTTTGGTTGATTTCGCAGCACTTGTCGCAGCATCCCAACGACTCTCGTGGACTTCACCGTAGCGTGAGGCGGCCGCTACCAAGGATCCGGTGAATCCGAGCATAAGCAATGCTGCCGCGGCAACTGCCCATGGCTTTTTGGAGCGGATCAAACGGTCCGTTACCACTTCCTTGGGCACCAAGTTCGTTGCCGTCGGACCCTGGCCGAGTGACTGCAAACACAGACCGTAAACAGGAACAAACGAAGCTACATGGTCCTTAAACGCCGGGGCCGAGATGACATCGTCGCCCTGGAGCTTGTCGAATCCCTCGACAACCTCTACATCCATCGCGAGATTCTTGCTCAAGTACTGCGACAACCCCGGAAGCTTGACCGAGTTGCCCATCATCAAGATCGAACCGATCTCGGCTTGCTTGTTGAGCGAATTGAAGAAGCCCATCGAACGCTGGACTTCAGTCACGAGATCATTGAAGACGGGCCGCATCGCTTGGAAGACCAGCTTCGGATCGTCGGCCTCCATTGCGTTGCGTTTCAGATGTTCGGCCTTCGCGAACGTGAGCTTCAAGTCCTTCGTCAGCTGTCGAGTGAAGTGGTTCCCGCCCAGTGGCATACTTCGCTGCCAGACCCGATAACCGTTAGTGACGATCAAGTCTGTCGAATCGGTGCCCATCGCCAAAACAATGGTCGATTTCGGAGGATGATCCGCGTCGTACTCCAAATCCTCGTCCACGAGCGATTTGTCGTAAGTCACTGTATTATAGATACTTAGCGGCGCCAGCTGCAGGATATCGACTTCGATATCGGCTTCCTCGAGAGGCTTCAAAACGCGAAATACCGCGTCCCGTTTCATGGCGAACAAACCGACTTCGCTCTCGAGCGCGAATCCATCGGAGATCTCGCTGCCGCCCATGAGTTGGTAGTCCCAAACGACATCATCCAGCTCGAATGGAATCTGTTGGCGGGCCTCATATTTGACGATATCCGGAAGCTTCTTTAACTCGACCGGTGGTGGCTTGAAGAACTTGGCTAACCCGCTCGAACCAGCGACGCTCAGAGCGACTCGAGCCTTCTTCAAATCGTTTCGACTAACGAAAGTATCAAGGGCTTCCTTGATGAGCTCCTCTGCATTCGACTCAGGCTGGCTCAAGATCTTGGGATATTCGATATAGTCGAATGCCTCAGCAACGACTTGATCACCATCCAACCGGCATTTCAGCGCTTTGAGAGCTGATTGGCCAATTTCGATGCCCCAAACGGAAGATGCGCTCGCCATAGCAAAGCTGCCCCACTTAGTGATGCCACCATTCAGTTTCTGCGTCTCACTGCACCAATTTCAGCGACGCGATACGAATGAAGACTAGATATTAAGGAAAAGTCTCGGAGCAAGCCGCCAAAGGAGAACTGCTGGACAGCCCACGGTCGCCCCATTTTCGGCGGAGTGCCAATTGACACTCCGCCTTCTGCCGAACCAAACTACGGATCGCGCTTCACACGCGAAATCGGATGGATGATACGCCACATCGCAGAGAAAACTCCGCATATTAAACTGTATCGAGGTCATCCCCCTAATGTCAAATTTCTACTCACTAGACGCCCAGTTTTTGCCAATATTCCAATATTAACATCCGGCGATTCGGCCCCTTCGAGGTCGGCACCGCCCCTTTAACACTCCTCGAGCCTGCACCCCAGATCGCAAACCACCCGAAATAACCAACTGCAATTCTTACTCCATCAAGCCCGAGCCAAGAAGCCAACCGAGTTGAACCCCATGGACCACCTCCGCCAATGCCTTTTGCTTTTGCCTGGTTACGAGCTTGATGAGTACCCACGCCACTTGCCAGCCGAGGAAGCAGAACCGCTGCTTGCGGGCTGGTCGGCCTTATGGCACCCCCTGATCCTCGCGAAAACACCCCTTTTGCCGGCGTGGCAGTCTGCGAGCAGCATTCCCGCGGAACTTGGCAAATCTCTAATCCTCGTTCCCGAGATCGCGAAACCGGAGTTGGCCACCGACTGGGAAAACGCAGAGGAAGCTCATTTATTAGAGCCCAAATCGAATTGGCGAGAATTTCAGGTCGAGCTGGTGCAGTTGCTTCAGGAGAAGGGGTGGTTAGAAACCAACGAAAACAGTGAGCCTGTCGAGCAGCTTCGACCTGACTTTGCTGCTTTGGCCTATGCCTATCTTCAAATCCAGTTAATGACTCGGCAGCTCCGTTACACTTCGAATCTGGACCAAATTTTGTTCGCCGAGCAGGTTCAGTCCGCTGCAGAGTTTGCCGTTCAGGGCAATGGAGACGAGGCCGAGCAACAACTGCAGGCCTGTTTCGATACGCTCGGGCAAGAACGTGATCACTACTATTCCCTCGATGTTCAGCTGCTCGACGTAACGCTGCTCGCCGATTCGACTCTCGGAAAGAGCTTGGCAAAACAGCTTGAGCCCGATTCGAATCAGCCTGCAACGACTTACCTCGCCCCTGCTTCCCTCCTTCGGGCCCTCAAGGTGAAATCGCCTGCTTCTTTCGATCATCTCCGAGCCCGAATCGTTTCAGGAGCCGACTCGATCGCCGGTGGACTCGACCTAGAAAATCCCCATCCACTTTTGGATCGCGAGTCGTTGATCCAGGATCTACGGGCCGGACGCGAAGCTTACCAAGAGTTGGATCTCGAACCCCCAAACGTTTTCGCACGTTACTCGTTTGGTCAGCTAACCGATCACCCGACCGAGCTGAGAAGAAACGGCTTCGACGGGGTGCTGCTGATCAGCTGGGCCGACGGACATTACCCAACCGGCACGCAGCCAAAGATTTCCTGGGAATCGGGGGACGGAACTTTCATTCCAGCGCTAGCCATGGAAAGCCTGGATGCGAATGATCCAGCCTCGTTTCTTTCGTTGGGATGGAGCATTGGTGAAGCATTAGACCACCAGCATGTCCCTACCATCATGTTTGCCCATTGGCCGGACCGTCGCCATGAGTTCTTTGATTTCCTGGTGACGATCTCTTCCCGGACTCCAGCGTTGGGGCGATTTGTCCATTGCCAGAACTATTTCAGTGAAACGGACGAACCGTACCACCAAGAGAAATTGGTGGCGTCGGCTTTCAAATATAACTGGCTCGCTAAGAGCGTCTCTCCCCAACGTACCATCCTGGCCACACGTCGATTCCATGAAATTGCGGTTCGTCTGCGTTCACTGCAGAATTTAGCCAACATCGCGTGGCAGCTTGAAACACCACCGCCCAAAAATGCAAGCCACTCACCGCAAGCTGAGCAAAGCGACTCCAGTCCGACAGATGGTAAATCGGAATTCGAACCGGGGAGCCCTTCCCACCCAACAGATTCACCGCGAGGCATTGCGGACTACTCCGTAGCGTTCCCTGACCTGCACGCGATCCGGCAGCAATCTTATTCCTTACTTGATGCCGACGCCGATCTGGATGCTCTGTCCAAAGAAATCGAAACGAAACTTCAGAGTCAGACCGATTCGATCTGCAACCGTCTAGCCTCGCTACTATCTCCGACGGCCGCGACAAGAACTTCGAAGACGTCAGAATTGCCAAAAGCCAAGCTTGTCCTGAACCCTCGAAGTTTCCCACAGCGTTTTCGAACTCAGTCCGCCTCTGAACGCTCGTTTGTCGAGTCGGACTGGAACTATGCAACGGGTCTCGTGGGATCGCATCGTTACACGGGAATCGACGTATCGGGACTTGGATTCCTTGCAGCCCCGTTTGCCAAAGAAGTGAGCCATAAAACTCGACAGCATCACCTTGCCGAGGTTGGCGGAGTCGTCCACAACGAATTCCTTGAGGCCCAAATTGATAACACGCGTGGCCATCTACGCAGCCTGCATGTTCCCGGACGCCGCGGCAACCGATTAAGCGTCATGCTCGCTCGGCGGGATCGTGACGACAAAGGTGAATTTACCTACAGCGAAATGAAAGCGTCCAAGGTGCAGATGCTGACCAGCTCCAACATGTGCGGTCTCGTCCGAGCAACCGGCAAATTGGAGTCAAATGGCAAAACGATCGCTGACTTCGAGATCGACTACGAAATCTGGCGTGGCAGCCGCGTCATGGAAATTGCGGTGCGACTCGACAACTTGACTGCTCTTGAGAACACCAATGCGTGGAAGTCAGCCTATGTGCTGAGAGTGGCTTGGCCAACAGAAGCTGCCATCCTCTACACGCACTTCGCTGGTCGAAGAGCTCCCTGGTCGGGCAATCAAATTGTCTCCCCTCATTTGATCGAGATCGACGAAACCGATTACCGAACGCAATTCCTGACCGGTGGACTCTGTTTCCATCGCCGCACTGAAGAACGATTTCTCGAGACCATCCTGGTTGGAGGCAAAGACTGCCCGACCTCTTTTGAGCACCGATTTGGTGTCGGCGTCGATTTACCCTACGCAATGCTGGCCGCAGAGGACTTCCTGGATCAACGCTACGCCGTCTCTCTCTACGGCGAGCAGGTCGCTTCAGAAAGCCAAGGCTGGTTTTTCAGTGCCGACAAACGCAATGTTCGGCTCGAGCTAGAAGCTCCACTTATCGACGACGAGGGACGGAATGTGGGCTTGCGGCTTTTTGCGAGCGAATGTGCAGGTAAATCCACAAGCACAAACCTAAGCTTGATGCGAAGGATCCAAAGCGCGTCTCGAGTCGACTACCAAGGAGAAGTCCTGAATAAACTATCAATCAACGGTGACAACGCGACCATTGTCTTGCGAGCGAACGAGCAGTGCAACGTTGATGTCTATTGGGCCTGATCTTCTGCCGGAGCGGGAGCACTGCCCGCCCGGCTTGCATTCCAAGACCGGGGCCTCACCAGGACAGCGGCGTGCTAGCCATCACGACTTTGGAGCGACCGACCTCGCGATACGATTGTTGGTGCCGGGCTCTAGCAAACCTGCCACGTTGCGAGTTTCAATCCTCTTTCGAAACTCCTCCACCGCCGCCTCTATATCTGCATCCGTCTTGCTCGATTTCAATTCGATCGTTTTCGTTTCAAACCACATTACGAGCTCCTGATAAAACGCATCGCACTCGCAGAGGAACCCATCCCGAATTTGGTTCTCTTCATGCAGCAGACGCTCTGTTTCAATCGCCGGCAAGAAGTACAAACAACAAGCCGCATAAAACCAATCGAATGACAAACGCTTCGCCTGATAGGCGCATGCCACAATGCGATCAATCCAAAGCACTTCGGCTACGGTACTGCGAGAATACGAAGTGCCCGCAGATATTTCGCTGGCTGAACAAGAGCGGCCTTCGCCTAGCAACATTTTGGCAATCCGCTGCACTCCAATAAGAGCATGAGCAATGCCCGTGCTGTGCAATGGATCCACGATTCCGGCCGTCGATGGTAACAAGAACCAACTCTTCCCACCTGCTTTCGGGTAGCACCGCGAAACACGGTCGATCTCCGCTAGCTGAGCACCTTGCCCACCCAGCGGCGCCACCAGATTCGCGTTCGACATCAGTGCTGACAAGGTTGGATAGTCCTCGAGCAGTCGCTCCCACGTCTTCTCGGCCGTCAAGCCGCGACATGAGCAATCCATATCGCGATCCAGTACAGCACCAACAGAAGTGATGCCATGGTCGAACCGCAACATCCAAAACCAGCCCTCATCAATGAGGTGATGTTGCGCTGCATCATCGCAATCAAAAGGATCCTGATTTGTCTTCAGGTAAGGCTGTCCAGCCAGAATGCTCGACATCGGCTGCACTCGATCAAAATGCCCATAAACAACGCGGTTGTTGGTTCGCATCTGATCCGTAATGGGATTCAACCGCAACATCGTTGGTAGGACCGCTGCCGATCCAGACGCATCGACCATGAAATCCATTTCGAAGATTCGTGATGAGTCCCCCACTCGAATCTTGCACTCCCAGCCGTGATCTTGCTCCTTCACATCCTCGATGCCATCGACCTTGCAAAAATCAACTCCGTGCTCGCAAGCAAGCTGAAAGAGCCACGCATCGGTATCACTTCGCAGCCAGTGGGTATCACTGACTTCGTCGTTGACACTCGCCGCGACCAACAGACTTCGGTCATGACGAATTGAATCCTCGAAGCCACAACCGCGCTGGTGTTGAAAGTAGCTAAACCCGCGTTTCTTACCACAACGAACTTGAGGCAATTCGCGTTTCCAAATGCCCCATCGACTCAGCGAACGCAGCTCAGGCAACCCAAACTCGCCGGCCATCCGCTCAAGCAATAGATCTGCGAGCGGCGTCGAAGACTCACCGATGGCGAATCGTGGGTGTAGTTTGCGATCAAACATGATGACGCGCCGCCCCGCACGACCAAGTGCGGCGGCCAAGATGGACGCAGAAAATCCGGATCCAATGATGGCGACGTCATAGTGCGTCATGATTTAACCTGCAACAAAACCATCCATTGCGGCAGACGAACAAAACGATCGGACGCCATCGGCGAATTAAATCAGACCAATTAACCGCAGCGCCGCAAGCGCCGTAAAAGCCAACAAAAGACTATCGAACTGTTTCTGCGGAATCTTATTGACCATCCACCGGCCGGCTAGCATGCCGATCAGTATTCCGGGTGCAAACATGAAGTCAATGGTCAACGACCCGCCGCCAATGAGTCCCAGCCAATAGCTGAACGGCAGCTTGAAAAGATTGATCGTCAGAAAGAACCAAGCACTTGTCGCAACCAGCTCGAGCTTCGGCAGCGCAACCGCCAGAAGGTACAACGCCACGACAGGACCAGCCGCGTTGGCCATCATCGTGGTCGTCCCCGCAAGTAATCCCAACGTCCAGGCAAACCACAATTGGTGCGGGATCTGATCGAATAACTTGGGACGCCATATCCGTGCAACTTGGACCGTCGTCAGCAGGAAAATAATGACGCCGACCGTGGGTTTGAAGGTGCGTTCGTCCATCCGGTCCATCAGCACGGTACCGATGATGACGCCCAACATGGCTGGTGGTAGCAACCGTCGCACCTGCTTCCACTCGACTTTTTTCCCAAAAAACCAGATCGCCAACAGATCCCCAATGACCAGCATTGGCAGGAGGACACCGGTCGAATCCTTGGCTCCAAAAACAAAGGCGAAGACCAGCACGTGAATCATGCTGACGCCGGCGAAACCGCATTTCGAAATGCCGATCCCCATCGCCGCAATGAATAGCAAAAGGATCTGATATGCAGTGAGTGTGTCCGGCACTTGGTTTTGAGAGACGTTGTAAATTGGATTCGTTGTCAGCCAGTAATTCAAACTCTTAGCATGCAACCGGCTGCGGTAAAGCACCTGGAAACAGTGGACTAAGTCAGTAGCCGATACCGGCCCGAATCATAACGGTATCTTGCAAATCCATGTTGTCGAGAGGCGAGTTGTCGTAATGTAACTCTCGGTCGAAGACGTAACCGACTTCGATAAAGCCATTGCGGCGTCCCTCTCGCATGGCTTCATTGCGTCCAAACTCGAGCCCGAACACAATCCTCAAATCGTTGATGTCGATGGAGTCCTTTGAACTGTCGGCGCGTTGAATGGTCCAAGCTCCGCCGCCGTAGTACCCACCGGCGTACCACCAAGTGTCAACGTTTCCAATTGTTGTCAAATAGCTTGATAGTTTCGGTTCGGGAAAGAAGATATCCAACCGCGTGTTCACTTGTGGCTGCCATAAGATCCCCCCCGCAGGCAGCAATTTGACTCGATTCCGGTCCAGATAAATAACCCCGGCTTTGAGGGTGGCCCTTGGAGTCAACCGAACCCTTCCGATCCCGCGTCCCATGATCCGAAGACTATCGGTGATAGCGGTATCGAAATCCGAGAACATGCCGACGCGAAGTCCCAATTCAGCCCCGAGAATTCTGGCGGGATCTGATTGCCACCCCGAATCCAGAAACGCCGAATAAGCCAGCGGCGGCAAATCTGCGGTCGCTGCTGGATGCGGGCCATCCCACTGGTGAAGTGAGAATGACGGCATCAAGTACAACGGTTGTGTCGAGAATAAAAAGTTAGGAATGGCGAAGGCCAATGCTAGGTCAGAGTCGTTGATCGCCAGACCATCCTGATCATCGTTACCGAATATGTACGCATGGCGAAAACGGGGCCCCTGGAACAAACGAATGAACCCTGGTGGTGTGACGCTACCGCTGACGATCGTCCCCTGAGGATTCCAAGTGTTCCAAAGCGAGTTGTTATACGGCGACGCACCGTAAACCGCTCCGTTGGGCGGCTGTCCATAGGTGCCGGGCACGCCAAAGACCGAGTTGTACATATTGTTGAAGAAACCACCGAAGATCGGTCCAGATCCTGGGGCCGGACCAGCCCCAGGAAACAGGGCACTAGGCGCGTTGTATGGGTAGGCACCAGGCTGATTGTAACTCGGTGGAATATTGGGAAATGAGTTGATCGTGGCACTCTGACCAGCACCAGGTACAAGCGGATAAGGCCCAGAGTACGCAGGACCGCCGACACTTGGAGACGCTGGCGGTAGCGATGGAGCGGGCAGCGTGGTGCCCAAACTGGGGGCGGTGCCAAACTGCCCTGAATTGTAGGCCGGTGGCAGGACAGTACTCGGGCCTGCCTGCAGACCATAAGGTGGCTGAATCGCGGGCGACCCACCAATGGCACTAGGGTTTGCCCCCAAGATCCCGCCTAGAAGCGGAGGTGGGGCTGCTGGTCGGCTGTAGGCGTCAAACGCAGGAGAGCTAACCGGCGGCGTCGTGCTTGGAACGCCTCCGGATGCCCCTGGGTTTATTGGCACCATTTGAGGCGAGGAAAGAGTGCCCGTTCCGGGCGAGTTGTTCAAATTTGTCGACGGAAAAGGAGCCTGCTGGGCATTGCCCATTTCAGCGCTGCTACACAGGAAGCAGTAAGCGAGCACAGCTATTGCTGTGGTAACGCCATGATTCCTTGGGTGAAGCATGCTTGAACTCGGGCAATTCGGGAAAAAAAGCCACCCCTGACGACCAAACCGGCATCAGGAGACGCAGAATCGTCTCTGCAAAAAGCTAGCTAAGAGCGTGCAGTAGACTCGCACCGGCTACGTAGTGAATTTCAGACCTAAAGGTCAAGATGTTTCCCATTTTCGCTCAAGTTTCGGTACCGACATTTTGCGAGCCGTTTTGCACAAATTCCAATCCCGCTCTTACCCGCAGCCCAATTCCCGAACCAGAGTCAAATTGGATGCGGTGTCGCAAGACGAAGGTACACTGGATCTCAAGTACCGACGCTCACCTTTTCTGATCCGATCAAATGATTTCACATTGTCACGAGCGAAGATTTCTTACAGCCGTCACCTGCTTCGGGCTAGCGTTTGCGTTGTTATTGACGACGCCTAGTCCAGTATTTGCTTGGCAGTCGGTCGCAGCCAAACAAAGGTACGCGGCGGCTTTATCGGAATGGATCGAGGACCTGGCACGCCAGATTGAAGAGCTGAAACGCCTTGAAGGACTTGGAAACGTGGCTCAGGGGGAACGCGACTTCAATGAGGCACAGCTGGCGGCAATCGAATATGAACTGACAAGACTTAACGGGGAGAGCGGGCCAGCTGCCGACTCTCTCCAGAAGTTCATTGATATCGAAAAACAGCGATTGGAACGCCTTCAGCCTCTGAGAAAATTGAACGTTGTACCGGCGATCAGTTTGACGCATGTGCGGAGTGGGCTGCACTTTGGGCTCTTCCACATGGCGGCCTACACCAAAAAACAGGATCAGGTTCTCCAACACCTAAACGAATTTGTCTCTCTGTCGAAGCAAGAAGTCTCGGTGTACGAGTCGGCCATCAAGACCCAGAGCGTTTCCCCTTGCGAGCTCAGCGTTGCCAACCACCAGCTCCTGTTCGCCCGCTACTTACTGGCAAAACGCAAGAACAGCCTACCGGCCCTCCTTCCCGAGCTGCGGAGAATCAATTCGCGGCTAGAGAGCGACTGGCATGCTGCAAAAGATCTCCATCAGCGAAGATTGATTCCACTGTTAGACGCTTATTTCATGCATTTGTTCTATTTGGAATCACAACTACTGATTGCTGCGATCGAGGGTTCTAGAGAATCGATGCAGGACCTACTCGAACAACGCATTGCATTGCATGAGAGAGTCCTCGACAAAGGCCGCCAGATCGGCTGGGGTCCTATATTGCCCGTCAATTTCCAGAGCAATCTCGAGAATCTACTTTCCTGCTCGTCCGCATTTGAGCGTTACCTGCTCGACCGCCTCCGTAAAACCGGAGAATTTGAGTACGAATCGATGCTCCTATTCGGACTTTAGTTTGCCAAGGCAATTCGTGCGTAATCCATCCAACAAATGGAGTACGCCATACATCCCCTACGATACCAATGGGAACAACAGGAATCCCCATGAATCGCGACGCAACGCGCTCGTGTCCGTTTCGGGTGCAGTCCTGCGTGGATACAATGTCAGGATGCCCATCCAGCCTGACGAACCAACGAGGAATGAACTCTCCGAAGATAGGACCAGAGCCGATTCAGGCTTGTCCTTCGATGCGGCATCGTCGACAGGTGATCAGTCTCGTCTTCCGCAGCAGACGATCGGTCGATACCGCCTGCTAAACCTAGTCGGGAAAGGCGGCATGGGGCAAGTCTGGCGTGCCGCCCAAGAGGAACCCGTTAGGCGAACCGTTGCGCTGAAGCTGATGGGAAGTAACGCAGGCAAAGACGCTTTGGGGCGATTTGAAGCGGAACGTCAGGCCATTGCGATGATGGATCACCCCAACATCGCCAAGATTCTCGACGCGGACACAACCGAGGATGGCAATCCTTATTTTGTTATGGAATTGGTCAAGGGTGTGCCGTTTGACCAATACTGCAATAAACGCAAGCTGGCTCTCGACGACCGTCTTCGGCTAATGATTCCTGTTTGCAAGGCCGTTCAGCACGCTCACCAAAAAGCGATCATCCACCGAGATCTGAAGCACTCCAATATCCTGGTCGGCGAGAACGATAATAATCCAACGCCAAAGGTAATTGACTTCGGGTTAGCAAAGGCGATGGACAGTCGCAACACGCTCACCGACACAACGGTCTATACCGAGTATGGAAAAGTCGTCGGCACCATCGCCTATATGAGTCCGGAACAAGCGGACTCAGATGAGCAAGACATTGATACGCGTAGCGATATTTATTCGCTTGGTGTCGTCTTATACAAACTCCTGACCGGCAAGACTCCGCTTCAAGTCGATGGTACAGCTCATTCGATGATGGGGGCTTTGCAAATCATCAAGGAAAAAGATGCTTGCCCACCGAGTCAGGCCCTTCGCAGCGCAAAGAATTCCGACACTTGGACGCAAGAGAACACAACGCTGACATTGGAGAAGTACTCCGAGCAAATCAAAGGCGATCTGGATTCGATCGTACTCAAAGCGCTTGAAAAGGACCGCCGAGAACGTTACGCGACCGCCAATGAATTCGCGGAAGACATCGAACGCTATCTCAATAAAGAACCAATTCTGGCTCGCCCAAGAAGTGCGTTTTATACCGTTCGCAAGTTCGTCCAACGTAATCGAGGCCTGGTAGCCTCCGTGCTTGCCATCATGACCCTCTTGATTGGAGGCATCATCGGAACAAGCAACGCGCTTCTCTATGCCTTGAAGGCTCAACGACTGACGAACACGCAACTCTGGGCACTGCGTCTCAAATCGACTTGGAACGATTGGAATGCAGGGAATACGCAATCGGCTTGGCAGACACTGAGAGCCATTGATCAAGAGAATGCGAGCTGGCCTAGCCGCTACCTAGCAAACGAATTGTTCACTTGCGATCCCTCAGACATTCTTCATGGTCATGCCTTTATGGTGTTGACCACCGATATTTCGCCGGACGGCAAATTGATACTGAGCGGAGGCTCTGATGATGCGGTCTACCTATGGGACGGAGCGACCAACAACCAGCTGGGCCGACTGTTGACTGATGACATTGTCACCTGCGTGCGTTTCTCACCTGATGGATCTACGTTTGCCGTAGCAGACCGGTCGAATCGGGTCAGTCGATTTGACACGGCAACGCTAGCTCGGTTGAAGACTTACGGACCATTCGAGCAGGACGTCTCCTCGGTCGTCTATCATCCGAGTCAGCCAGTCATGATTTTTGGCTTCTCTGGCAATGACAGTTCGCGAGCTGGGATGATCCGCCATTCGGCTTTTGAAAAGAACCAAGCTGCCCAACTCATGGCGATCGAAGTTGAATCTGGTGATATCCTTGATGAAGTCGATGCCCACACCAACGAAGTGACCTCGCTCGAATTCAATAAGCCCGGCGACATGCTTCTTAGTTGCAGCATGGATGGCATGTTGAAAATCTGGAAATATGCCATCGGCACGGAATCGAAAAAGGGTTTTGAAACGCGGCACGAAATCAAGGCAAACCCGGGTGGGGTTCATGAGCTGTCGCTTTCACCGGACGCTTCCCAAGTCGTCTGCGTTGGCGAAGACAAAGTTGCCAACTTGTACTCGACCCAAACCGGCGCCTTAATAAATCGCTTTGCGGGCCATTCGGCACGAACACTTGGCGTCGACTTCTCTCCTGACGGCAAGTTGATTGCCACTGCGGCCAGGGATCAGACGGCCATTATTTGGGATCTTGAGGGCAAGATTATCAAAGTGTGCAAAGGGCATTCAGGCCCCATCAACGAGATTCGATTCTTTCCAGATAGCCGGAGACTGATTACCGCATCGGATGATCTGACACTGCGTCGCTGGTCACTCGACAAACCAGGTGCCAGCGCCAGGACAACCGAGATCCCTAATATCGCACAGTGGCAAGCTGACTTCTCTCCGAACAAGGCTACGGTTGCTCTCGCCGGAGATGATGGTGTCATCACACTGCTGGACACCGAAACCGGGAAGGTCAAGAAAAGACTGCGACAGGACGGTGCCGCCTTGTGCTTGGTTTGGCTTGACGACGGCCGCCTCATCACTGCCGGAGAAGGCAAAACGCTACGAGTATGGAACAACCCACACAAGGAGGATGCATTGCTTGAGCCTTCGCGAACGATCGACATCGCAGAAGATGCGATTTGGGACATCAGCGTCTCTCCAGATCAAGAATCCATAGCGGTCGCTGGCTCAAGCCCAACGGCGCGAGTGCTGGACGCGATCAGCTTCGAGACCAAGGGCGAACTGGTTGGGCACCAAGAGGGATTAGCCTCCGCGAGATTCTCCGGCGACGGACGCTTCTTAGTGACCGCATGCGACGACCAGACCGCCAAGGTTTGGGATGCGAAAACGTTCCAGCTACTCAAAACACTTGCAGGTCATAGCCAACCTGTGTGGCGGGCCGTTTTTTCTCCCACGGATTCGAACTTAATCGCCACAAGTTGTGCCGACGGCTCCCTCCTCCTTTGGGACTGGCCGAACGCTTCTGTCAGAGTCGAATTTGATGGCCATGCATCGCAAATCGCAGGCTTAACTTTTACCCCCGACGGAAAATGTTTGGTCAGCGCGAGTGACGACGGAACTGCGATGGTGTGGGACATTGAGCTGGGCGTCAATTTGTTTGCCTTCGAAGAAAGACCTAGCAGGCCTGTCATCGAAGCAACATTCTCGAAAGATGGCCAAACCCTCGTCACCGCAGGTATGGGAACCGCAACGATTCGCCATGCGCGTCCCGTCTTCGCCCCACCGTACCTGCGCCGCGATGCGACGGAAGACATGCACCGCTTTGAGTTTCGCGTTATCGAGCAGGATCTCAGCAAATCCGAACTGGAGGACATCGAGCGTTTCTCGGCGAAAGCTTGCCAAGTTGGGCCAAGTTACGTTTCGTACCGCAATGTAGGTATCGCCCAATGTCGACTCGGAAAATACAGCGAGGCAATCAAGTCTCTCCGTGAATCGCAGCGGGTACAGAAAGTAGCCTACGGTGGCGACGATGTACGTCCGCTAACCGAAGCGTATCTAGCCATAGCGCTTCTCAAGAGTGAGCAAGCCGGGGCCGCAATTAAAGCCAAAGCGGAGTTTGATGCTATCGCCGAGAGTTGGCCCAGTGACCCAAGAGTGCAGTTGGTACGAAGGGTCCTCCGAGACGCATTTTCGCAGTAACTCTGCAGTTAGAACCCAGCGATTTTCTTTTCAGTTTAGCGATTGGAACAAGGACAACATTTCTTGCAAGACGTTCTTGCAAAGCGTATTGGTTTAAGCAGTGGCCGCGTCAAAATCGACTCGGTCCTTGCCTTCCCTGTTCTAGCGTTCTGTGACAGCGGGGTTTTCTCGAAGATCCGAATCCAGTCCGACCGCCTTCTTCCTCGTACGCTCTTCCTAATTCATCAATATGGAATCTTGAAGCCACTCGCCGGAAATCGCTGCCGTCCCTGCGGCGAATAAATTGCGGCGCCAGTTCCAACCGTGATCGAAGTCCGCGGTAATTCTTGCCCGAGGCAGTCGAGATCCTGCTGAGTCCAAGCCGTCAGATTCGCCGCCTCAAACATCATGCTCCGAACCTGCTTCAGCTCAGCAAACGGCCTGCGACTGCCGGGAGCGGCGAGTGAAGTAAAGACTAGGCGTCGCAGCCGTGGCAATTTTTTGAGCTCCGCAAGTCCTTCGATTGTTGTATTCCGAGTGCAGTAGTGAAGGGCAAGGTCTCGCAGATTTTCCATCCGCGAAATGCTCTCAACACCTCTATCTGTGAGATTGACGCGGTTCAGGCTAAGTGACTGCAAATCGAGCGCCTCAAGTACTTCAATCCCTTGATCTCCCACGGCCCCCGAACGGAGACTCAGACGCTTTAAGTTCTTACACAGAGTCAAAAACTGAAGCCCATCGGCATCGAGCTCCGTTGAAGAGAGATCGAGGTGCTCAAGCCAAGATAGCTTCGATAAAAGCCTCAATTCTTGGTTTCCAAGCTCAGGTTCTGAGAAAACGGATCTCAAATTCAAAGAACGCAGTTGGGGAAACGTACATAGCTGTACCAGGCTGACGTTGTTGCCTTCTGTTCCCAAATACTCCAGGGATTCAGCCACACCACTCAGGTGCTTGAGTCCCTCATCACTAATCTCGTTTTTTCCGTAAGCGACATGTCTGACATACGAACCCAGATCCAGATATTTCAGATTCGAGACACGGCCTAGTGACTTTAGCCCATCATCCGTGATTTGATTCTGCCTAAGTGAAATCCATTGCAGGTTTGGCATCAAGTTGAGAAATCGCAACCCTTCGTTACTAATGCCACAATCGTCCGCACTAAGTATCTCGAGCGTTTGGTGTTCGGACAGGATCTTCAAGACACTATCGGAACTCACTTTTGCTTTCGTATTCGCCGGTTTCCCGATATTGTGCAGTGTCAACTTGGTCAGTGATTTGCAATCCAATAGGTGCCTTAATCCTGCCAGCGACAGCTTAGAATTCCCTTCGATATAAACCTCCCGGAGCCCGGATAGATCTCGAAGCCGTGCAAGGAACTCGTCGCCTTGGTCGCCCACATAAACTCGAGAGACTCGGTCGTCTTCAATTGCATAAGCAGCCCCTTCCAGCCAGTCGGGAATAGCTCCCATCGCCGTGGCATCGGTCGGTTCACCTAAGATACTCAAAACAATGCTCTTGCTGGTCCATCTCAATTCAACGCTCGCCGGGAACTCGAATCTCAGCTCCGAAATGACGTCCATCAATGCTTCGTTGGAAAACGCAACTTTCGTTGGCTTATCGATCGCTTTACCGACGGTTGCGAGTGCTCGATCCGTGATCAGCAATTCCAACTTAGCCTGCTTGGATACGCTTTCGAGCAGCTGGCGGAGAGACTGTTCATTGGCCTCTATCGTGATCAGCCGAGTCATCGGCGCCTCGGAATACGCAACTCCAGACTGCGCCCAAGCCGGCTCCCAGCTTATTGTGCAAACCGCAAGACCGAAGGTGAACCACGCAAAGAATCGGCAAACAGCTCTTGTAACTCTCAATAGAACGCTCCGTCGCGGAGACTATCTCAAAAGCGGTAACCACTACGACGTTGGTGTGATACGTATTACATTCACTCCAGTTCGTCGAAAGCGATCTCCAGCTGATTCCGAGCAGACGCGGCATCATCGCTGTGAGGGTCGGCGAGCTTCCAGGGATGGAGTTCCTGATTGTCCTCGACTAGATCGAATAGACGCCCATCGTTGTAGAGTTTCCAGCGTGCGGTCCGTACCCATCGCAGCCCGCTACTGGTACCGTCAGGCTCGGTGCCGCCAGGCTTTGGCAACACCGCTTCTTCAGCATAAGCCCAGCGGCGTGTCGTTTTGCCGGTTCCAAGCAGCCTGCTTGCGAAGCTATGCCCGTCGATCTTTCGGGCAGACGGAAGATCACACTTGGCCAACTCCGCAAATGTGGGCAGATAATCACTCATATCCACCAGGTCTTCGACGACTTGACCAGGCCGGATCTTCCCAGGCCAGTTGACGATCAACGGAACATTGGTGCCGTCGTCCGTCAGCTTCTTCTTTCCGCCGGGGACTAGACGTCCATCCTGCTTGGATACGATCGGCTCCTTGATCAACTTCATTCCCTCGGCTCTGACAATCAATTCCTGCGGTGTCCCGTTATCAGCAGTGAAGATAACAACCGTATCTTCGCGAAGTCCAAGTGCTTCTAACGCAGAAAGGAGACGTCCCACGTTTCGATCCATCTCCGCAACCATCTCTGCATAGCTGTCGTACCGGTCGAAAGGCCCGTGCGGCACCGGCTTCGGCAGATCATCCGTCACTTCATGGCAGACGGCCATCGAATAGTAAGCAAGAAAGGGCCGCTCACGGTTTGCTTTCATGAAATCAATCAAGCTACGCACGTAAAGATCAGGGCCGTAGTGGCCCAAGGTATCTTCTCGAACCGCACCATCGCGATAGATCATGGGTTCATAGAAGCGAGGGCCCTCGTGCCAGCCGAATAGATCCCAGTGCTCAAACCCCATGCGGCGCGGATGGTCTGGCATCTCTCCCAGCAAACACAATTGCCACTTTCCAGCAATGTGCGTGGCATAACCATTTGCAGCCAGCAGATTGGACCAAGTGGTCGACTGTTCTGACTCGGGGAAATCCCCCCACCGCACCTGTCCATGACGAAAAGGGTATTTCCCCGTCATCAGAGTAATACGAGTTGGGTGACAGACCGGCATGCTAAACGCATTGTTGAACTTCATGCCGGTCCGAGCAAGTTCGTTCAGGTTTGGCGTCGCATAAGACTGCCCGCCATAGCACTCCAAAACTTCTTGCCCAACGTCATCGGCAAGAATGAAGAGGATGTTCGGCCCGGAAGTTCTTGACGACTGGGCGAAGGCCATTGATCCATCAAACGCGATGAGGATCACAACGAGAATCATAGAACAAGCAAGGCTCACAGCGAAACTCCCAGCGGATTACAGGGTCGAACCGGTGATTGTACATCGGTTGGTCTAGTAAGTTGGGGAGTGAAGCGGAATTCCCATGCCGCTGGGGGAAGCAAGAAGTGCGCGTCGACGTGGTCTGAGCGATGCAAACAACCAAGATAAAACATCTGATGACTACAGATAAACAATCGTTCTGCGTCCTCGTACTTTTCAGGATCTAAATGCGCATCAAGGTGGCCATTCCTTTTGATCCCCAACCACTCGAAGAATTCTACCCCAGTTCAAGAAACAGATGCCGAATCGCACCTGCTTGAGTACGAAGGCGAAATGCTAAACTACTCTTTCCCATTGCTTTCGGACGAAGATCTCGTTTCCGTATCGTGTTCATCCGAGCAGCCGATGGGGGCAGACACGTTCTTTAGAGTGGCAATTCTTTTTGACTCAATCGGACCTCTTCGAGGTGAATGCTACCCAGGGCAATCGGTTCTGGAATTCTGGTAAAGGAATCCTGACGATACACGCAACTGCACAATGCAACTGTTGAAGCGCCGGGCGGCCACCTTGAGAACGGTACCGGAAATAGCGTTCCGACTCACACGAACTCCAAATAACGACAATATGCACCCACATCGTGAAGCCGCGCCGTATTGAAATGGACTACCGCGCGTCTCGACCGGTTGAATAGATCTTTTGTACCGAATTCATGTTGAACGATTCAGCTACCCAACTTGCCGACGCGATACTGAATGGCGATGCCAAACGTGCGTTTGCGATTCTCGATAAACGTCCAGAGCTAGCTACCGCCGTTTTGCTGCACCCGAGTACGACAGACGACACCCCAGCCATAATTCTCGCTGCTTCCTGTGGGCATGTTGAGATTGTTCAGCATTTGATCGACATTGGCGTCGCCCCAGAAACTACCTACGAGAAAGAAGGGTGGTCCACGCTACACATCGCTGCCCAGCGGAACCATATCCATGTTGCTCGCGTTCTTCTCGAGGCAGGCGCATCCGTCGACCCAGAGGACAAGCGAAAAGCCAAGCCTTTGCAATGGGCTTTGCGGCACAAACATATCGAACTCGCCGAACTATTGATCCAACACGGTGCTTCGATCGACGTTCGTTGGCGTGACGGTTACGCCTTCATCAATCACGAAGCCAAAGACGGGAAGAATGACACTCTTCGATTCATGCTGGACCACGGCGCAGATCCGAATACTCGCGATCATCGTTACGGCTCAGGCACCACTCCATTGCATTGCGCGGCCCGTCATGATCGATTGAACGCCGCTACAATATTGCTTGAATTTGGTGCTAACGTAAACGCAAGGACTGAAGATGGAATCACTCCACTGGATATGACTAAGTATTCGAGGAAACAGAAGGTTGCCCAGCTGCTGATGTCGAACGGCGGCAAACTTGGCTCGTAGTCATTGCGCGAAGAGGGACGTTTGAGATGGACAATCACTCGTCGTTGCCCGATTTCGGTCTCGTTGCCATCGTCTGTGTCAGAGAAGAATGCGTTTGCATACTCCGCTTCTAGTTTCGAGAGTGACTCCCGACCGTATTCGAATCTTAGGTAAATGATCTATACACATTTACAATCAACTTGCGTCCGGTTCATTGCTTGCTGGATTGAGTTGTGAGTTATGGCTTGGGCAATCGCTGGAGATGAGTCCTGCAATACAGACAGGTTTTCGAGTCCGATGTCGGCGTATCCAATTGATCGCCGAGCCTGACTTGACCAACAGCTTCGATTACGGCGACTCGTTTATCGCCGACGTTCCGTCTAACAGTTACGCTGGATGGTGAAATGAAATTTAGACTGCGCTCGCTCCTGATGTTCGTCTTCGCCGCATCGATAGCATCGCTCATTCTGAGGACGGTCTATATCAATCGTCCGGCTCGCTTCGAAGCATATTCGCCCCCAACAGCGTTGAAAGAAACTCTGAACGGTGGAAAGCCGGTCATTGTTTCGCTCTCGGCGGCTTGGTCGGCCCAAAGCCGCGCAAATGCACAAATGATCGAACAAAGCATGGGGAGATTCATCCGCGACAATGATGTAACAGCACTCCAAGCAGACTGGACGAACCCTTCGCAGGAAACTGAGAATTTGATGGAACAACTTGACGTAGTGGCGATACCGGCAATCGCTATTTTCAATCCTGAAGACAGTGAAAATCCAATCGTCATAACGGGTCAGGTGACCCATCAACAGATCCGAGATGCAATCCACTCTTCAATGTCTGAAAAAGACAGAACATCGCGATAAACTCGAATTCGTCGAGCCTTGAATAATTTCACATCAATATCACCTACGGCGACGCTCGTATTGGCGAAGTTCGCAATCAGCGCACTAATCAGGATGGTTTTCGATGCATTCTCCTGCTGTCTTTTGCTTTATTGCCTGCATCTTCTGCTACGCTCAATCCGCGTTAGCGCAAGACTCTGAACGGTTGTTGGAAGAAATGCGGCGATGTCCTGCGAACGAAGCTGATCTTAGGATTTCCTGGGATCTTCAGGTTTTCGTTGGCGCGACTAACTTCGAAAATCCACCTGCGCCAGGATCAGATCCATTCGGAGTCCCTACGACTGCCTTGAAGGATTTCTCAGCAAACGCATCCGGAAATGAGTTGCTGCTGCGCAAGAATGACAGACGAATTAGATTTTTCGAGACCACTGTGGTGCATCGCAAGAAAGAAGCCGAGCAAAAGCTTCTTCTCCACAATATGGCACTAGTCGGAGGGGTTGCGACAACCCGTATGGAACAGTTCGCCCAGGGATCTGTCACGCCCGGCAAAGACTCTCTTGATCTGTACGACCCGGGAATCCAAGCGATGCTGTTGAATTACAGATCAACGAAAAATGATGTGTATTCAGATTTAGTCGACAAGAAGTCTAAGGTCATCGCCGCTGATGCACTATGGGCTGGACGGACAGCAATTGCGGTAGATGAAGGACCGCGCAAAAGGACTCTTTATTTCGACGCTGGTGCTGGCTATCGATTCTTAGGTTTCGAACGAAAATCGGAAAGAAGGAACGAAGTACACCAACTAGAAGTCTATTTTGACAAGGACACAGAAACCGGTTTGTCGCCGATTAGAAGAATCGAATATCGGTTGAGGGACGTTGAAGACAAACTTCTTCGGGAGAATCTCTATGAGAACATATCAACGACACTTGTGGATCACATTTCGGATGTTGATTTGCACATTGATTTCCCGGTGGGTTACTTAGTCTTTCGTCCACGCGACGGTGGCAAGAAGCATCTTTCTTGGGTGGTCAATGAGAACAAAGAACTAGAGCTTCTGACCGATGCCAACCGCGACAAGCTACACCCTCGCGTCTCAAGACCCGGTGACTGACGCGTATGCGGTCCCTTCTGCTCATCACCCTATTCGTCGCGTTTGAAGTGGCAAAACCCATGTAGGGACAAGCGATGCGTGAAGGCGAGATCATGGAGTGACAAACGCGATGTCCCTTGGTGGTGACGATCACCCGCTCGAGCAAAAACGGCGTGCACTCAAGAGTCGTACATGGGAGTGTTTGCAATGTACTGTTTATCGAGTCGCGATCAGTATCGGTAGGCCTACTTCTTTGAATGATGCGCAGGTAACCGTTGTACGCCTTCCGCATTGAGCCACATCGGACGAAAAACCGTCGTACAGTACCCATTGAAATCATGTGTGGGAAACATACACCTCAGCGTCAGATCACCAGTCGGAAGGTGGCCCCCGTGCCAGGACCATGCGATTCGCCTGTTAGTGCTCCACCCATTCGCTCAGCTAATTCTGCACATGCAGACAGCCCAAAACCGCTCCCACGCCCCTTCGTGCTGAATCCATGCGAGAACAGTTGGCTCGCTTTTTCGGGCTCGAAGCCCGGTCCGTTATCGGCTATTTCGAAAGTAAAGTTCTGATCAGTCGAATACACGCAGAACTCGATCCTCGGATCCTCAGTTCCAGCTTCAGCTACCGCTTCAGATGCATTCTTAATCAAGTTCGACAAAATTTGCACGACAGAATGCTTGGCAACTACCAGACTGTCCCTCGGAGACGCGACGTGGGTATCGATTTCGATTCCGGGGGCTAGATGCCCTTTGCAAACGTTGAGCGTTTGGTCGATCACCTCAGCAACAAGTGTGCGATCTACATACTGGACGCCTTCTTTCGCATCGCGTTGCTGGTTCGCAATGACGCTCTTCAAATGATCCAGATTGCTTTCGATCGACTTCAACTCCGCGTCGATGGACTCGAAGTCCGTCTCCGCGTGTCTCGTCATTACGTCAAGAAAGCTTCCGAAATTCTCGGCCAACTTAGTAGGTTGGAGAATCTCTTCATGCTTCTCCTCCAGCAGCTGATTACTCCGCTTCAGCGAACGAAGAACTTGATTCGAATTGAGCTTCTCCTGGATGATCCTGGAAGAGGTATTGATACTGTTGAGTACATTCCCAACGTTGTGCAGCACACCGGTTGCTGTTTCGACCATCCCAACTTGCCGCGCAATCGACTCTCGCTCAAGCTTCGCCTGACGTTCTTCGCTAATGTCGATCTGCTTAGAGAACCAGTACACATACCAACCAAGGCTATCAGCAATCGGCACAATATCGAGCTGAACGCGGAACTTGCTGCCGTCTTTTTTGTAGTTGGTGACTTCGACGTTTACGGGTAACCACTTGGCTAATCCATCGCGTATGCGTGAAAGAGATTCGGAACAGGTCTCTTCACCTTGTAGAATGCGAGGCGTTCGTCCGATGATTTCGCTACTGTCATAGCCAGTCATGCGTTCAAAGGCTGAATTGACGTAAACGACGCGTGGTCCCGGATGCAGCGAGGGATTGGCATCGCTCAAGAGATAGACATCGGAAGATTGGTCAAAGGCGCTGGCGGGCACGAAGCCGAAAATGGATTCCGGCTCGAACTCCTTTGCTGGCCCCAGTTTGAATTCTGCCTGCGTTTCCGAAACACGTTCTACCAAAATGGTCGTCAGTTTTGGTTGATCATGGCTCCAGGATAGGTGTTCAAAAGCATAACGCTCCAGACCGTCGCAAACGAAGCTTGCGGTGTACAACAGCCGCGCATCCAGATCGGTCAAACCATTTGGGCTGCACCACGAAACAGCTTGCAGTTCCAAATCGATTTCCCCACTCACGGGCAGCCTCAGTGTCGCTGCGCAGGCATTCAATTCGAGCATCGATGTCATTTTTTATCTCGCATTGATGAATCCCCGTAACCATCGGATGTTGGTTAGTTCATGGACTTTCACGGCGAAAGTATCGCTCGCGCCTGTCAGAGCATTTTTGAAAGGGCGCGGTATAGCGTGGCATGAGGGTCAATGCCCGCGTAACCAATTCAGGTTCTAATGGTTTTGCCGACTAGACCATTTGATCCGCGTGCGTAAAACAAACAGGCGAGTACTGTCGCCGCGATGCTCAGTTCGATCTAAGGTGCTTTCTCGCCGCGTCATTTTTCGGTGCAAGGTGACGTTCAAACGCGAAAGGATGGAAACCCATAAAGACATTTAGAAAAATGCTTGCGATTCTATGGGCATCTCCTTATTCACTCCTCGGCCTGCTCTTCGGAGCAGCCGGCTGCATCCTAGGTGGACGCGCCCGCTTTCGAGACGGTGCATTTGAATTCTATGGAGGCGGGACGCGGTGGATGGTCCGTCGATTACCGCTTGGGAAGCGGACTGCTGGCATCACTTTGGGCCATGTGATCCTCGGGCAAACATCAGAAGGACTCGTACGCATCGGCGAACACGAACGTGTACATGTTGCTCAATTCGAACGCTGGGGGCCCTTTATGGGCCCCGCTTATTTGCTCGCTTCGCTTTGGGTTTGGTCCCGGGGCAAACATATCTATTGGGACAACCCATTCGAAAAGGAAGCCTATCACAAAGCACCTTAAACAAAGCACCTTAAACAAAGCACCTTAAACAAAGCACCTTAACCTCGATGCAAAGCACCGTAATGCCAATCCGAGGCCTTAGCTTCTCGGCCCCGTCGAGTGATACACCTTGCTTGCAACAGCAATTTCACAACTCCGCGATTTTCGATTCCCTAAGTCCTTGCCGCCTTCTCTTCATCGGGCTCGGGTGGCACAGGCTGCTTGGGCCAGCCTAAACCGGATTCGACTTCCTGGCACAATACGCAAAGCTCGCCAATGCATCGAAAATATAGGTGGTGGTATTGCTGCAAGAACAGAGAACCTGCTTCCATGACCTCCCCGAGTTCCTGCGCAGCAGGAACCTTTGGCACCAAATACTTCGTCAGTGTGATGTCACCTTCCGCGTGATCAAAGGGAAACATGGAATCACGAAACCGGTCTGCATATTGATGCAGACGAACGCTTAGCTTCTCGGCCAGCGTGGTAATCTGGGTTATGACATCTTGGCTAACTTCGTTTCCCGCTACAACTTGTAGCATTAGGCTGAACGCGGAGTACTCATTGCGAAAATGAACGACGTCGGAATAAGCCGCTTGAATCACATCCAGTGCATGACGCGCCCAATCAGCTTGCCGAAGGATCGCATCCGAACGTCTACCAAGTCGATTCTGCATCGCTTGAGTCGCCGCCAGCCTCAGAGCACTGGTGACCCGCCGTTCGAAGGCCGCTTCATGTGGTTTTAAGTGCTCGGATGTTTGAGACAACTCGATTCGAAATCTCTCAGCCGCGCGTTTCGTCTCCATACGAGACGTTACTGGCACCTTGAAATCAGCTTGCTTTAGTGGCACACTCAAATCCTGCAATGCCATCGCTTGATGGCACATTAACCACTTAGAATCCGCTGCATCAAATTGCTTGCTCGTCGACGAATAGATGTCCAAAGAAGCCTGCATCTCCTTACGTGCCCGCTTCAAGCTTTCGACCAGATCCGTCACGGACGGGTTGGTTTCGTCCCCTAATTTAAAGTCCATCGACCGAGGAATTCGAAAGTAGACGCCGAACATGCGGCTCAGTGTTTGACTCGCCTCCTTCGAAGCGGTCTTATGAGTCACTAGTTGGGCGGACGGGACTAGCATGTGCGGTTTGAGCTCGTCTTCGAAAATCTCCTTGAAGAAATCAACCGTTACGGCTTCGCAGATCGGCTCGTACTTAGAAAACAGGGCCGAAGCCGGCAACTCGAGCTTGAAAACTCCCGGTTCGTTCTCCTGCTTCGCCTGAGCGACTCGTTCTCGGTCGACAGGGTGAGTGGCTAATAATTCCGTTTTCTCCTCCATCACTCCAGCGAACATCTCTCGGACTTCAGAATCCGTTTGGGCATCTCGATTCAACGTCGTCAGCATCGGCATATTGTTTCCGAGCTTTCCGTCCATGAAGAACCCCTGCTGGTCACCAACCGCTTCCTGAAATGCCATCCCCAGACGTCGCAACTGCATCGTCGACTTGCGAAAACTGTCTGACCCAGAAAATCGAATCTCGTGTAGATCTGCATCAAACTCCATTTGACGAAGCAACAGGCAAGAGCACAAATTGCCAAGCATCATGAGAAGCCACAACAGTCTGCGTGTAAGCCAAATCTGTAGCCGCGCTAGATGCAAGACAATTCCAAGACGCAGATCAATCGAGCTGGCCGTAGTTGCCAGCCACTCATCCCAACGGTCTCGTTCATAAACGACCCTGGCAAACCAATAGCTAATGACGCGAACCACGTAGCTGATTCTCATGCCAAAGCCCTGGCTAAAATGCCCAAATTCGTGCGCCAAGACACCGGCCAACTGACGTGTCCTCATTCCGGCGACCAATGGCATTCCGATTGTCAGCACCAAATCGTTTCCGAGGAACATGCTTAATAGCCCATTACGAAACGAGGCCGATGCATTGACTTGGCAATCCACATCGATGCGTCTCGGTTTCGGTGCGTGTACAGCTTCACAGAGCTTGTCCACGAAGGCAAACAATCGCGGTTCTTGCTCACGCGTCAGCGACCTTGGCTTCGCCGACTTTGCTGAGCGTGCAAACAGCGGTTTGATCATGAAAACAACTGACAGCAAACCGATTACGAGGGGGCCTGCATAAAGAAACACAAATGCGGCGCCAGAGGATCTGGCAGAGCGTCCCATACTGACGACGCCAAGATTCTGCGTTGCATGCCAGCCAACCAGCAATATCACACCAACGATGGCCACGATGTAGAAAAGCGGCAGCAAGACCATCAAAACGGCCACAAAGAAGGCGCTGACACGATAGGCCAGTGAAGTGGGAACTCTCTCAATGTCACGCTCAATTGCCGCGAGCAACTCTTCCGTCGTGATGGCAGGAAAGGCCGACTGCATGTTGGAAGCTCCGACGACTCGAGCCGTAGGATCTGCAGCCTTTTCGGTGTGGGTTTCGTCATCGAAGACTTCAACCACATCAGTCACAATCACCTTGTCCCGAAACTTGTTCGGTAATGGTTGGGTCGGTTCAACCGCAAGTGGCACATCCTTCTGCGGCATCTCCATTTCCGATGTCGCCGACTTGCCAACGACTACGGCTTTGACGGGAATCGCTTGTTCCTGCTGCGTTGCTACGTTGGAGACAACTTCGTTTTCACTCGAACTAGTCGACGAAACCGTCGGCGACGCGCCCGGATCCTGAGATCCCTGTAAAGGCGAATCGGCCGATGAATTTTTGGCAACCTCTGGAACCGAATTCGCAACTTCATCCGCGGAAGGAAAATCAGCTGCGACTAACGCGGCTCTAATGATGCCTGAATTCCCAGGTTCCAAATCCGCTTCCGTCCCGCTCGTCGCAGGCTCTTCATCGTCGTTCGAGGCAGTCTGATCGGATTCCTCCACCAGAGAACTTGGAATTCGAATCAATGTCCCACAGTTAGAGCAGTCGAGATTCTTCCCAACCATGCTGGCGTCAATTGCTTGGGGCGTCTTACAGTGTTGGCACCGAATCTGAATCGCCACTCTTGTCTCCATTTCAACCAGTTCGCAGCTCATCCAAACCACAACCCAGCAGCCCACAATCGCAGGCTCATTGTCAGGGCATCAACAAGCTGAATGATCCCATAGCCCCCTAAGAAACACTCTATTTCCTACGAGTGTCTAGCGTTATTCCGCTGCACCCTTCTACGAATTCTTTGCAGGAGGGCGTAGATTAGGAGGCGTCTTAACCGCCGACCGGCGCAACCACGAAAGGTTCCCAAATTGATCACCGTCAATGTTCACGAATCATGCGGTACGATCATGCTCGATCGTCCATCCAATTGTAACGCACTTAATCGCAAGATGCTCGAGGATCTATCGGAGGCCATCGACGATCTGCGTCAACAGAAAAGTGTCCGCGGCATCGTACTTTCGGGTAAGGGTGCGCACTTCTGTGCAGGTCTCGACTTGAAAGAACTCGAAGAGACTTCCCAGAGCGAAAGCGCTATGGAGACTTGGTTTCAAGATGCGCAGCTCGCGAAAAAACTGCTTGAAGAAATGCTGCAATGCCCAAAGCCAATCATCGCCGCAGTTGACGGCGCCGCGATCGGAATGGGACTCTCATTAATGCTCGCCTGCGATTTAGTCGTTGCAAGCCACCGGGCGACCTTCCGGATCCCAGCGACTCGATTGGGCATCGTTGCTGGCTTATCGATCCCGCTGTTAACATTCAGGGCAGGGGCCTCAACCGCTTCGCGGATCCTGATCGGAAACGCCGAACTCGATTCCCAAGAAGCCAAAAATCTCGGCTTAGTACACCATGTCGTCGATAGCAACCAAGTGTGGGTGCGAGCTAGCACATGGGTCGGCCAATTGGCGGAGTGCGCACCGGAGGCAATGCAATTGACTAAGAAAGTGCTCAACGAGATGGTCGGGGAAGAGCTCTCGACCTGGCTAGCCAGTGGAGCGGCAGCGACGGCAACGTCGCTCACGACCGAAGCGGCGACTGAGGGACTCAAGGCCGCAAAAGAGAAACGCGAACCCAATTTTCCGTAGCAAAAAGGATCTAGCGGATTCCGAAGATCGCGGGGCAAGCTGCTGTCGCGCTTGAGTTAGCAACTTACCCCGCGTCTTCGAAACTATAATTCCGCCGTCGTGACCCTTCCTACGATCGCGGTCGAAACCCCGTCCGCATTCACCGTTTCTTCATTCAATCTGTAATGATTGAATCGACTATGCGACCCGCTTTTTGATCAGACCGATCCTAGCGTCCTGGCAAAGCGGGATAACCCAGGCCATTCGTGCCCGATGCACCCGCCCCTGTATTGCCTTGACTGGCAGGAGCACCGTACTGCCCACTTTGAGGCGGCAATTGCTGACCGCCCGGATAAGCTTGTCCAGCTCCATGGCCTGGCTGTTGCCCTGCGTTATTGCCGTTGTAACCCGCAGGTGGATAGCCAGCTCCTGTAGCCGAAGTATTGGCTGGCGGCTGCTGATAACTAGGCATCTGCGCTGGAACGTTAGTTGAACCAGAAGCCGGATAGGCGTTGACGCCTTGCGGAGGCATACCGGGGGCTACACCGTTCGCAGCCGGCTGGCCATTGGGGGCAACCGTTTGGGCTGTTTGCTGTGTCGCAGCCCCAACTGTTGCGTCGAGAGCCGCCGCATCTTCAAAATCCAAGACCAAAGTGTCTTCGGTGCCTGGAACCGTCACAGCGATTCCAGAGATCCGCCACCCGGCGGTTTCCTTGTGAACTTCGCAAACGATATCCATGGAGATTGGCGCTTCGTTTGGCACAGGCGGTTCAACCCAGGTGCATTCGACCAAGGCAACGCTCTTGTCCTCATACGGATAACCAACACGTCCGATCTCAAATCGACCTTCCGGAGTCCCAACTGGCTCCATGCCCCAACTTGATTTCGCAACTTCTTGCTGTGCTAGCTCAGTCAGGATCCCATTGATCGCCTGCACGTTACCGCTACGCAAACTATCGAGGAACACGGCCGCCGCTTGGGCAGGTTCCGTTCCGACTCCGTTTTCCACAACTGTCACGGTACTTTCCGTCTGCTCAGCCGGTTGCATCGCAGCAGAAGGCTCGCTCGAGTCTCCACTTGCTGAGTCCCCACCGTCGCTGGCAGGCGGAGCATCTCCACCGCAGCCCGCAAGGATTCCAACAACTGCAACAAAGGCTACGTATCGCAGCCGTATCCCAAAATGAACCAGCATGATTCGACTTCCTTGTAATACGTTCTTGCGTTCCAAATCCATGAACGCAGACAACTGGGCCAACTAGTTTCAAAACTTTACCTGCCCGCTCTGGGCTTCGATCGCTTCTGTAAGCAGCCGTGCGTGAGGCACCTTCTCGGCTAAGTCTTTCGGCCAAAGTGACCAGACTGCCGTTCGGCTTAGTACTTTCTTTCTAAATTTGGCGATCTCTTCTTTTCGTTTCTGCGACGACAGCTCTTTACGAATCTCCGTCTGAGCCTCGGTAAATGGCTTCCTGCGTTGTTCGGTCCGCTCGATGACTTTCACAATATGCATCCCGATATCATCGGTCACAACTTTGCTGAGCCGTCCGAGTTCAATGGTGAAAATTGTTTCATCCAACGCCTTCGACTTGAGGCTTCCGCGGTTTGTCCAATCGTGGGCCCCGCCTTTGGCTGCAGCCCAGCCTTCGGAATACTGCTTCGCGACCGACTCAAATGACTGCCCGCCAAGAAAGATCTTGTTGCCGAGTTCCTTAATCAGAATCTCGACTTGCTGCATGTCGTTTTCGTGACGATCTTTGCGTATCGTCAGTTGCTGCCAACGGGCCTTCGCGGGTTCGTCCCACTTTTCTCGATTCGCGTTGTAGTAATCCAACAACTCCGCTCGGCTGATTTCAAAATCATCCGGAATGTACTTTCGTTCCAGTTCGTTGCTTAATACTTGCTCGACAAAGGTCGACTGCATCGAACGCAACGACATCGATTTACCGCGTAGCTTTGCTTCTAATTCTTGCCAGTTTTTCGCCTCGTAGTTTTTCATCATCACTGGCACTTGCTTCTCGAAGAAGATCTTTGCTGCCCGTGTCGTCACTTGCTTTTTCATTTCGATCAGTTTGTCGGGAGTAGCTCCTCCGCCAGCATCGCGAAAAAACTCTTGATACATCGCTTTGACTTCGATGTAACTTTTCAGGACTTGGCGAATAATTTGCTCTCGAAGAATCGCCTCTTGCCCTGGACGAAGCTTCGACCGGTTATCCTCGATAATGGGTTCAACGTAGGCAGCGAGGTCGCCAGCTAGGATATGATCTTCTCCGACCACGGCGACTAAAGTCCCGGCTTCCAGCTTACGAATTTCGACGGCGTTCGAATCGATCCCCAGATCGCCCACCATATTCGGCGCCTGCGACGAATAACCGGCCGGCTTGTCCTGCGGTCGTTTGGTTCCATCGAGGAGTGCAGTGTTGCTCGCGCCCGCCGGCGCAGCTGGAATCGTATTCATCGCCGATGGTGCACCCGTGCTGGGAGGCGGGAGGTTCGGTAGCGGAAGATTGATCCCTCCACCGGGAATGTCCTTTGGCGAATTCTGTTGGCCAGTAAACGGTATGTTTGGGGGGATTAGCGATTGCTCGTCACTGGCGAGTGCCTGCACCGGTTTGTTCACCGATTGAGACCTGGCCTGAGGAAGCGATACGTAGCCAGGCGTGCTGAGTTGGCTGGTCTGAGTCGGCGGTGGTGGCAAAGGCAGCTTGTTCACTGGCGGGCTGTATTTGTTGACGGTCGCGGGTGGCAAATCAGCAGGCTTGGCCGGAGCCGTTTCCCACGGAGTCTGTGCTCCGACCGGCGCCATTCCGAGGCAGATCGCGAATCCAACGAAACAGCGGACGAGTCTATTTCGCTTCACCGTCTTTTCTTGCCGCATTCCCAGTGACTCTTTTGCAATAGCCAAACACCAAGGCCGGACTTTCCGACACTCCTTCGCGGTCTTTGACAGAATCAGGGGGACACATCAAGAGAGAATTTGGCAAGCATTGCGGTCAGTCCGCACGAACGCTTGCTCTCAAAGGAATGCTTGCAATCAGCAGAGTCGTTGCCATGACACTCGCGAAACGCTTTTCCATTCGGCGCTAATTCCAACCAACTGTCTCCAACCAACTGTCTCCAACCAACTGTCTCCAACCAACTGTCTCCAACGCAACTGTCTTCAACGCAACAGGAAAGGGCAGGGGAGTTGCCTGCCGGTTGAACGCAGTGCGAATCCATGATTGCTTCAACGGCCCTTGAGTACCAACGGCATATGTCGTCAGAGAATTCAATCAGTACTTGCTCCGCGTGGTACGACGTTGAACAAGACGGGGTCCATCTGTTGCTCGAATAGTCACCGAGTCAGCATTCGGCTGTCGCGGGCGTTTCTACGCTTCGTCTCGCGGGCGTTTCTACGCTTCGTTCACTGCGATGTAGCAACGAATGGTCCCCAGTGCGGTCGCTAAATGAAACGCTTCGGAAATATCTCTCCATCCGGCTCGAGCAATCATGTCGGGCAGCGCCCCTTGCAGATTGCTTTTCGTTCGATCAAATCCATCAAAGCAACGGACAATGACGAACAGGAAACGTGCCAGCCAGTTTTGGGGCCGGCAAAAATCCGAAAGTACCAAGATGCCTCCCGGCCTGCATACGCGACGCATTTCGTGGATGGCTGCTTGCTTCTCAACAGCGAGTAAGTGGTGCATGACAAGCGAAGTGCAGACGGCGTCATATGTATCATCGGGAAAGGGAAGCTGCACCGAATTGGCCTGGACCAACTCCACCTTGTGCCGCGTCAACCCCGCCTTTTGATTCGCCCGTTCCAGGATCTTTGGATCAGGATCCACGCCGACTGATTTCAGTATTTGCCCCCGGCCCGCCGCCTGTGCCTGAAGCATCAGCATAAGAGTGGCGGTACCACATCCAACATCCAAGACCTCTGCTGGATTCTTGGCTAGGACCATCGTCGCCATCCGCGATTTCAAAACGGATTCGCGAGCCATTATCGCCACAAGTGTGTCGTACCAGGGTAAAAGCCAAGATGTCCGGGTCCCAGTCGCCGGGACAAAGGTCGGTTCCATACCAGTGCCATCCGTACCGGCTGTCCCGTGATGCTTCCACTGCGAATTGGGATCGGATTCACTCATAAGTCGACTAGACTTGTCGCAGTTTGAAAGTGCATGGGGCATGAAGCTGATCGTTGGAGCCTCCGGCAATCACCAGGGCGATATTGGTTGCAGTGTTGCAACGGTGGTCCGACTCGAAGCGCAGCTGCCTTTGCCGTCGTGACCAATCGAATCCCAGTGCTCTCGTAGCCAAGTGCGTGATCTTATCGACAATGGGGGTATGAATTCAATCAGCAATGCAGACAAGCTGGACGCTGGACGCGCCTTTGATCCGCTCAAAATCCCGACCTATCGCTCATTTTGGATTGCCGGGCTTGTTTCCAATATGGGGACTTGGATGCATGAAACCGGTGCCCAATGGCAAATGGCTTTGCTAGATCCAAGCCCCGAAATGGTTTCTGCTGTGCGTACGGCGATGACCATTCCCGTCTTCTGCTTAGCGTTGCCGGCAGGCGTTTGGGCCGATCGTTTTGACAAACGTCGTTGGCTTCTCGGTACCCAGTCAATCCTCCTCGCTATCGCAGTATGCATGGCCGTTTTGGCCGCAACCGGCCAATTAACGCCCTGGCCGTTATTGATACTAACAGCCGCTATGGGTGTCGGGATGATTCTGAATCAACCCGCTTGGCAATCGCTGACTCCCGAATTGGTTCCCCCCGCGTTGATTCCGTCCGCGGTTTCGGTCGGCAGCATGTCATTTAATTTAGCTCGCTCTTTAGGACCAGCACTCGCCGGCTATCTGATTTGGCAGCTTGGAATATGGAGCACTTTCCTCTTCAACGCGTGTTCTTTCTTAGCCGTCATGGTCGCGCTTCTCTTTTGGCGTCCTGAGATGACGTCCCAAGGTGCCTCCGCCGAAACCGTTTCCGACTCCGATATCCGCTTGGCTAAAGTTGAACCCCGCAAAAAGGACTTCTGGGCTGAAATGCTTGGCGGTCTGAGGACCGTTTATCAGACTCAAGAAGTGCGACACACACTTCTGCGGCTCTTCGGATTCGCACTCAACGCCACGATTCTGTGGAGTTTGCTTTCGCTGGTCGCTAAGAACAAACTGGGATTTAGCGAACTTGGATTCGGTTTCTGCCTAGGCATCATCGGTTCTGGGGCTGTCACCGGAACGCTCGCTCTGCCACGGATTCGCCTTCGGTTTTCCAGCGAACGAATCGTGTTGGCTTCCCAATATATTTTTGGGTTGCTCTGTATCCTGCTCGGGTTCACTGATAGTGCTATTGTCATCCTGCCGTCTCTATTCGTTATCGGCTGCTGCTGGATGGCAACGATGACGACGTTTAATGCGACGGCCCAAGTTTATCTACCGCGTGAGTATCGGGCTCGTGGAATGGCCGCGTATATGATGGCGTTTGCGCTAGCCATGGCCATCGGCTCCGTCGGGTGGGGATGGTTAGCCAAGGCCTTTGGCTTGGAAACGGCCTATTGCTACGCGGGGGTTTCGCTAATCTGTTTTGCAGGGATGCTACACTCATTCAAGCTAGGGAATCTTGTCGAAAGAAAGACTTGATTCACCATACTCGAGCGTTTCACCCGGCTGCAGTCAGCTTTCTTGAGCCTTCCCAAGTATCAATTGATTGACGAGAGAAGCTTTGCACCTATTTCACAGCCACGAACATGATGAGTGCTGTCATGGCCCAGTGCCAGACAAACTGAATCGCTCCTTCGCGATCGCTGTTGTACTCAATACGCTGCTCGTGGTTGGTGAATTTGCCGGCGGTCTGTACTCTGGATCCGTCGCGCTATTGGCCGACGCCGGTCACAATCTGAGCGACGTGGCTGGGTTGGTCCTCGCTTGGGTCGCCAACTGGCTTCGTAGCCGCAAAGCAACGTACCGTTGGACTTACGGATTTCGTTCCTTCACTATCCTGGCGGCCAATATCAATGCCATTCTTATCGTCCTTGCCATCGTCGGCGTAAGCATCGAGTCAATTCGTCGCTTGATTCAGCCAGTCAACGTCGAAGAACTTCCGGTCATCGTCGTCGCTCTGTTCGCAGCATTACTCAACTTCTGGACTGCCAGCCTCCTTTCGGGGAAGCGAGATGACTTGAATGTGCAAGGAGCCTACCTACACATGATGGCCGATGCCGCCGTTTCCGTAGCGGTGGTAGTAGGAGCCTCACTCATCTGGCTAACGGGCTGGATATGGCTCGACCCTGGTCTCAGTCTTGCCATCTGCATATTGCTATCTTTCGGAACCTGGCGATTGCTCAAAGAGTCCACCAGCATGTTGATGCAGGCTGCGCCGAACAATCTCGAATTCGAAGACGTCAAAAGTCTATTGATGAGCACACCGGAAATCGTCGAGATACAAGATCTTCATATTTGGTCTCTGAGCACAACAGAAGTCGCCCTGTCAGCGCGAATTCGCTGTCCTGACCTCGACGCATTGAGCCAAGATCCATTCTTGCGCAACCTGCACGCGTCGCTCCACCAGGAGTTTTCGATCGGGCACAGCACGATTGAAATTACTCGCGGAGAGAACGATCTATTGGGCTGTAACCTCTCACCGCCGACCTAAACACCGCCCAAGAACTCCGATTTCAGGCCTCCAGCCGACACATTCAAGCCTGGTGATTAGCGCAACTGGCAAGTGACTCTACATTGGCTTTTTGGACGCTCTGCCTTCACAATTGGCGGCTTCGAGCACTCCAGCAGCAATATATTGACTTTTTCTTGCCGATTGTGGGATACTCTAGCCGATGATGGCGTTGCAACCGCCGTTGTAGGCTAAACTTTAGCCAGGTGTGACGATTGCAATCACGAGCGATTGCCTCCAATTCCCAACAACAATTGAACGGAGCTTTCAATGTCGAACACACCGTCCGTATTTCATCGAAAGGGGGATTACCCAACAAAGTGGCAGTAAGAGACCGAAGTAGACCTGAGAGGAATCAAGATCAGACCAGGATCAATAACAACATCCGCGAACGACAAGTCCGAGTGATCTCTGACAGTGGGGAGCAGCTTGGCATCTTATCACTCGACGACGCATTAGCCCGTGCACAAGAGTCTGGGCTCGACTTAGTCGAAGTAGCGCCGAATTCGAAGCCGACCGTTTGCCGAATTATGGATTACGGCAAATACAAGTACGACAAGAGCAAAAAGAAGCAGAGCTCTTCATCTGCGAATCACGGCAAGCTCAAAGAGATTCGACTTCGCCCAAAGACCGGCGATCACGACATCGACTTTAAGGTCAAGCAGGCAGTGGGTTTCTTGAAGCACAAAGACAAAGTGCAGGTGTCTGTCATCTTCCGCGGTCGGGAAATGGCACACATCGAAGAAGGCCGAAAGGTAATGGAGGGGGTCTTAGAGGAATTGCTCCAATACGGCAAACTGGAATCCAACCCGCAGCAGATGGGTAAGCGGATGATGGCTACGGTTTCTCCGAAGTAACCCTCATCGAGCATTTGATTGGCGAGAAGAAACCGCCAGTGCGTAGCTGCCGCCAGTCGCAAGTCTCATCAATAGTAATTCAAACCGTTCGCTCTAGATCGGACCTGCACCCTCGCAGGCCTTTCTGCGACCGGTTTTTTTGTGCCCCGACCGTCGACCCGGCCGCATTACAACCAACCTTCCCGAGGGACAGGTTCGTTTGCGTGCAAACCGAGAAGGATAGGTAGATAACACGCCTCTCCTCGGGCGTCCAACCGTAAACTCGGAGCCGGCAGATTTGACGAAAGTTGCTCGGTGCGCGTGCACGGACAAGTCGAAACGCCTACTCCCAAAGCTTCTGGGCGTGCTCCCGGATCTGTTCGTGAATCCACTCGATGCTATTCGTTGCATCGAGTTTCACCAGCGATCCAGCGTAGGAACTCGCCTCGTGAACAAACCCTTCACGGACTCGCGACATGTATTCGAGTCCACGACTTTCCAATCGGTCCATCTCTTTGCCGACTCTCTTAGCTGCGATCTCGGCGGGCAAGTCAAGCAGAATTGTCAGGTCGGGCTTGAGTCCCCCGGTTGCAATCGCGCCAACGGACCAAATCTCGGATGGGTTTAGGCCGCCACCATATCCTTGGTAAACCACGTTCGCCAGAAGATAGCGATCAGAGACGACGTGAATTCCCTCCTCTAACCAAGGTCGCACTCGTTCGTGAACGAGCTGTGCACGGCTGGCCATGTACATCAACATCTCTGCCCGGACGTCGAGCGCGATCTCCTTTTTATGCAGCAGGATTTCTCGTAGCGACTCGCCAAGTTGAGTACCGCCTGGGTCGCGCACAACCTGCACGGTACCATGAGCCCGTTCGATCCAGCTTTGTAACCGTTCGATTTGAGTCGACTTACCGCAGCCGTCGATTCCATCAATGCTGATCATTTTTCCGCGCAACGGGCAATCTCCTGGAAACACCTGCTCCTGGCCACTCAATCCTGATTTATGCGAGGCTGGATTATGCACGTCTTCCAACCGAACGACAGCCCCAGGTATCCACGTTCCCAAGACGATGCCGATGACCGCGATGCCCATGAACGCGATGCCCATGAACGCGATGCCCATGAACGGTTTGACACACTACCGGACACTGCTCCGAAAAACGGCATGGCCTTACTGCGGACGTTCCATCTAGCGAACTCCTATTGTGGCAGTTTGGATAAATTCGAATAATTAGGTTCCGCACGGATCCCCTGCGAACTATCGATTCCTTTCGGTGGCGGTCCTGCGTTGGATTCTCCGCCTTCTCCTGTTTGCACGGATGCACCATGAAAATGCTTCGCCGCGCCGCTCGAAAAGTGACTTTCGCTTCCACGTACAAAGAGTTTCAGACTCTGAACGAGCGAGAACGCCCCGAACTTCGCGCAGACTGGGGGGATCGATGGGCTCGACTAGACGACGATACCGGGCACCTCCCCTTTGACGCTCACTACGTTTACCACACCGCCTGGGCCGCCCGCGTGGTCGCACAGCTACAGCCGTCGAAGCACATCGACATCAGCTCCTACACCTATTTTGCCACCCTGACGTCAGCGTTCTTACCGGTCGAGTTTTACGACTATCGTCCGGCGGACATTCATCTTTCCCGCCTCAAGTGTGGCGCCGCTGACTTGTGCCACCTCACGTTCCCAACACAGTCCGTAGAGTCAATATCTTGCATGCACACGATTGAACACATCGGTTTAGGACGCTACGGAGATCCTCTCGATGCAGCCGGTGATAAGAAAGCCCTAGCCGAACTCCAACGAGTCGTCGCACCGGGCGGTTCGCTATTAATCGTGGTGCCGGTTGGCGAACCTCGGATACAATTCAACGCGCATCGCATCTACGCACCGCAGATGATCCGAGACCTTCTCCCCGAGCTAGACTTGCAGCAGCTTGCTGTCCTGCCGGACGATCACTCACAGGGGCTCGTTGAAAACCCGAGCGAAGCTTTCGTTTTAGACCAAACCTATGCTTGTGGTTGCTTCTGGTTCCAACGGCCAGCTTGATCGCCAAACCGTCTTGGGTGAAGCCTGGCGTTATACGGGTGAAGCCTGGCGTTTTACACAAGTCTAGTTCAACTTGGCTTTGAAAAGCATCCTACAGCGGCCTTGATGACTCGCCCGTTCCGTACCTCCACCCCTTCTTCCTTAAGCATTTGGGTTTGCCGGCCAAGATGACTCTTCAACAGGGTCCCGTCGGCTCTTACCACACGCCACCAGGGAAGATCGTACAGCCCTTTGGAAAGAACTCGACCTACTGCTCGCGGCGCATTTGGCCGTCCAGCTCTCCGCGCAATTTCGCCGTAGGTGACGACTTCCCCCTCTCCCAAAGCCGATACCGCTAGGACGATCTGCTTTTCAAGCTCCGTCAGCATTTCCGGCTGCCTCGCCTCGCTTCTCAATGGCTTCGTACAGCTCCTGAATAACAGGCCTCAAATACACTCGCGGATTGGCGTGAGGCCTTGCCTGGAGGATCGCCTGCTGTGCTTGCTCCGGCGTCATGTCGCAATACCTTACAAGCCACCATAGCACGACCGTTGCACTTCGTGCCCTGCCTGCCTTGCAGTGGACGTAGACTTTGCCCGCCTGGCTACGGTGTCTCTCGATGAAGTCCGCGCCAGCTTCGACGTCAGTTGCCGATGGATGAGTGAAATCCGTCGTTGGAATCCAAAGTTGCTCGATCCCCAGTTCTTGGTACTGCTGCAGCGGCCCTGACATTTCTTCACACGTATTCACTACACCTGTGATTCCCATGGCCTTAAAAACACTGGGATCCCCCGGCAATGGACGAGCTCCCAACACCACACAATCCGTTACTGGATCCCACCACCGTCGAACTTTCAGAACCCGCCCGAGCAACACATTGTAACCGAGTGTTGGATAGTATATGGCGTTAGCGATCCACTTGGGAGTTCTCACGGTTGATTCTCCACCCGCACAAAAGAAAAGCCACCGTAACCCTTCAGTTACCGGTGGCTCGTTATCATGACGACCTAAGCAAGAAACCAACGCGTTGGCAGAAACTAGCTGATGCCCGCGGCGTTGAAATATTCAGGCTCGGCACCTTCTTTCCACTTAATGTTGCAGCCAATGCTGGGCTTTTGGGGTTCGGGAATCGCTTCTCCCGCCAACAAAGCGTCCAATGCTGCACGAAGGTCTTTTCCGTCCGGGACAGACCCCTGCTTGGGACGTGAATCATCCATCTGACCGCGATAAGCAAGCTTTAATTCTGCATCGAACACGTAGAAATCCGGAGTACAAGCTGCCTTGTACGCCTTTGCTACGGCTTGCGAATCATCGACCAAATAGGGGAAAGTGTAACCCTGATTCTCCGCCTCAACTTTCATCATTTCAGGGGAGTCATCCGGGTATTTTTCAACATCATTGCTACTGATCCCAACAACGCCAACGCCCTTGTCTTGATACTCCTTCGCAAGCTTCGCCACCTCAGCAGCGACATGCTTTACGTAGGGGCAATGATTGCACATGAAGATAACAAGTAAGCCTTGCTTTCCACGAAAATCATCGCGTGAAACAGTCGTCCCATTGAAATCGGGCAAAGAAAAATCGGGAGCTTCCGTCCCGAGTGGAAGCATGGTGCTCGCAGTCCGAACCATTTAAATTCCCTCTAATCCCGTGATTTGAACTTTGAAGTTCCGTACGTTTTCGGGCAAAAACGCAACCGAGTTCCCGCCCTCAATCTACGGAGCCGAACGAGACGTATTCGCCAAACGAGGATCAAAATCGAACACGCATCGAGGCGTTCCGATTTTCGTCTCTAGCTGCTCGTTTTGCTGCATCGATGCTACGCCGAATGACTACTCGCTTCGGCTCGTGATTTCGAGCAAGTGGTAACCAAATTGGGTCTGCACTGGACCATGTACTGTGTTGAGCTCGCCACTGAAGACAACCTCATCGAACTCGCGAACCATTTGTCCCGGTCCGAACTCACCCAAATCCCCGCCGCTCGCTCCAGAAGGACAGCTTGAATTGGCCTTTGCAACTTCCGCGAAGTCTGCGCCACCTTCAATTTCCGCCTTCAATTCGTTGCATTTCGCCTCCGAATCCACCAAAATGTGCCTCGCTGTTGCTTTCGCCATTTCCCAAACTCCGCAATCTCAATAGCCATCAATTTTGACAAAAAGCCCGGCTAATGCTGCCTTGAATCTCCCGTTCCGTGGACTTGTGTCCGTGGCGGACCGGTGGAACCGACAACTCAATCCGTGCTCAAACGTGCAGACTAACGCCAAACGCCATCAAAATTGATGCGATTCGTGTGGGAAGTAGCTCACAATGTGAGCGACACTCTCTCGCCAGCCGAACCATAATTTATCATCATTACCTCTTACGAAAACCAGTCCCCGGAGAATTGATCCTATGAAGAAGAAGTCCGTATTCGTAGCCTGTGGCTTGTTGCTTTCAATCTCAGCTCTGAGCATCGCCGCTCCTAAGGTTTCGCTTGAAGGGGTCAAATGCCTCATCGCAAGCAAGAAAGACGCCAACGAATCAAAGTCCGCTAAATGGAAAGAAGGCCAGGTCTACTTCTGCTGCGATGGCTGTCTGTCTAAGTTCAGCAAGATGGACGACAAGGGCAAAGAGAAGATCGCCGCTGCGGCAAACCATCAACTTGTTGCCACGAAACAGTACAAGCAAGAAGCTTGCCCAGTATCAGGCCGTCCATTAGATCCAGCTCTGAAAGTCAAAGTGAAAGGCGTTGAAGTCGGTTTCTGCTGCGGCGGTTGCAAGTCAAGCACCGAGAAGCTTGATGAAGACAAGCAAATCGCGAAGGTCTTCAGTGAGAAGGCATTTAAGAAGGCGAAGTTCGCTCCGGTTAAGAAATCGGACAGCTAAGTAAAATCGTACGGCTCAACGCCGATTGAAAACTGTCTGGAAGGCTGACCTATAGCCATTCGGACGTCGAGAAACCCTGGAGCCCAGTCCATTTGACTGGGCTCTTTCGTTGGTGCATAGAATCGTCACCTGGCAGGCTACCGCGTCAACCTAACGCCATCGAGGGATTCGCAAGTTGGAAATGTGAGGGCGCACCATCCATCAGGTGCCATTGTCGCTCCACGCGATCATGATCTCTGAACGCTAATCGCTAATCGCTAATCGCTGATCGCTGATCGCGTTAGCAACTGCATCGAGAATGTGCGTTATGAGAAAAAGAACCGTGTGAGGTGGTAGAAAACGGGTGCCGCGAAACAAATCGTATCGATGCGATCGAGTACCCCCGCGTGCCCCAGGACGAGTGACCCGTAGTCGTTAACTCCCCGGTCGCGTTTGATGGCACTCATAGCCATTCCGCCGTACATGCCCATCACGCTGATTGCCATCGACATGAGCGCGGATTCATAGAAAGTAAACGGGGTCACCCAGTATAAGGCTGCACCGACCAAGCCTGTGCTTAGAGTTCCGCCCGCGAATCCCTCCCAAGTTCTCCCGGAACTGATTTCTTCGGCAATGAATTTTTTCCCAACCCAATGCCCCCAAGTCCACTGCAAAATGTCGGATAGTTGTGACATTAGTACGAAGTAGAAAAGTAGGCCCGCAGGACTGCCTGACCATGCATTTCCTTGGCTATCAGTCAGTTGCAAATTGACGAGTGCTGGTGCATAGCTAAGCGAGTAAACACAGATCAAAAGTCCAAAGGTGATTTGGGCCGAACGCTCTAAGAACCTCTTATGGTCTCCAGAAATGGCGATCCGAGCTGGAATGTAAAGAGAAGCGTAAACCGGAATCACAATGCTGTAGAGCCCATAAAAATCGACTCGCTCTCCACTGCGCCACCAGGTGAATCCCGCCTGCTCCAGGCCAATAAGCAGATACTGCAACGGAGTGAAGACAATTAGGGCCCAGAACAAAGCGCGGTGATCCCCACGTCTGGTCGGCGCCATCGTGATGAACTCGCGCAGTGCCCAGAAGGATACGAGCCCAAAAAGAACGACCGTCCCGATCGAATTCAAAAGCAATCCAAACGCTAGTATCGCGCACATGAACCACCACGCGTTCAGCCGCTGGCGGAAACGACGGACCAAGGCCGGGTTCACCGACTCAGCCGATTTCCGAGTAAGATAACTGGCGACAATTGAAGCAATTCCCAAGATCGCCAAAACAACGCCTACCAACGTCAGCGTCTGGACATTCAGCCACAGACTCGGACTTTCACTTTCTAGCTTTGGCCCGAATTCGGCATCCGAATCCTCGGCATCCGCAATTTCGGATTTACTCTCATCGCTCCGTCCGGCGCCCAAAGCCTCTGCGGCTTGGCCAGTTCCAGCCGGCTGCTCTCCCACATTCGATGCATCTGCTCCAGGCTCATTGGCCTCGAGATTGCTTTCGTCCGATGCATTGTCATCCATGCCAACTCCTGCATCCACAGCGGAATTGGATTTAACGGCCTCAGTGCCGTCCTCGCCCGCTGCTACAGGTACAGAAGAAGCCGCGTCTTTTAACTCCGCTTTTGATTCCTGGGACGCTGGCAGAATGGCGTCGCTTGGCGTGCCCGCTCCGGTCTCTTCTTCGAAGTTGAATGCAGATTCCTCAGTCGCCCCGTTCGGACGCGATGACGTGGCAGTTCCAGACGTCTCACCCATTGGTTCAGCAGTTGAATCCGCTGAGGCGGGTGTTGTTTGGTCCGCGCGAGCATCGGAGGCTTCCACACACAACGCGACGATGAATCCGAGCCACGCAGCCAGCAGCAATGAAAAGATTCGCGTACAGCAAGCAAAGGAGAGCATGCGGACCGTGAGAACCCATAAGCGAGGTGGATAAACCGAAGGAGCTATCGGCAGAATAAGCGGACTCTAGCAGCGAGCTTTCATGGTGCCAGATTGGGCCGCAAAAGCCTTCTCACTGAGAACGCTTATTCTATCCAGTCGAGACTTCAGCGTCATTCCCTGATCACAACGACTCCGCTGGCCTCGAAACAGATTCTCGCGCCCCCAAGTTGAGTCGCCTGGCCATTTTCTTGAATCAGACGATCCGCGGCCGAAGCTCCACCGTTAGAAAGCCGCAGCTAGTCGAATTCTAGACCGTCTCATCAAGCTGGGTGTAGAAGACTAGTCTTCAGCATCCTCGTACTCGACTTCTTCCTCGTACTCGACTTCATATTCGCCGTCCTCTTCTTCAGCCTCGGATTCATCAGCGACTTCGTATTCGTCCTCAGTCTCAGCTTCCGATTCTGCTTCCCACGGCATCGTCTCTTCCTCGACGGCCGGGGAGCCAGCGGCGATGGGCGCTGCCTCTAGCTCTGGCTCTTCCATGCGAACCTTATTCCGATTTTTCGGTGGACTTGCGGCAGGCGTACTCGCGGAACTTGATCCCGTCGAATCCTCACCATCGCCGCCGTTGTGCATGGCCTCCCAATCCGCAACGGACAACAGCACGTCTCGGGCTTGGGATCCGTTGTACTGACCAACAATGCCATCTTCGGCCATGTAGTCGATCAACCGAGCTGCACGCCCATAACCAATTCCGAGCGCCCGCTGCAGCAGAGAGCAGCTTCCGCGGCCTTCGCGAACGACCACATCCACGGCCGCTGAATAAATCTCATCACGTTTTTTAAGCGCGCCTGGTGTGACCTCTTCGCCATCCTCATCCTTGACCTTCAGGTTCACCAATTCATTGACGAAGTTTTGTTCGCCCGTGCTACAATGATCGACGACGGCGTTGATCTCCTCGTCACTCATGTAGGTGCCTTGGCCGCGAAGTAGCATACTCGTACCTGGCCACAGGAATAGCATGTCCCCATTACCGAGTAGTTTGTCGGCTCCCATTTCGTCCAGGACAACGCGGCTGTCCGTACGGCTAGCAACTTGGAACGAAATCCGGGCGGGCAAATTACTCTTGATCAACCCAGTGATAACGTCAACAGTCGGTTTCTGCGTAGCTAGAATCAAGTGAATCCCAACAGCACGACTCTTTTGCGCGAGCCGGATAATGTGTTGTTCGACTTCCTTGCCAGCCGTCATCATCAAGTCTGCCATCTCGTCCGCGACGATAACAATGAACGGCAAGTGGTCGGGAATATGGTCGGCTTCTTCGGAGGTTTCCGGGCGTAAACGATCTAGAAGTTCCTCGCGGCCCAGCTCGTTGTAGCTACTGATGTGACGCACTCCAGCTCGAGCGAGCAGTGAATAGCGTTCTTCCATCTTATCGACAGCCCAAGCGAGGATTGCCTCCGCCTTCTTCATGTCGGTAACCACTGGATGCATCAAGTGCGGCAGTCGCCCGTAACCGCTGAGCTCGACCATCTTGGGGTCGATCATTAGCATCCGCACTTCATCCGGACGCTTGGTCATCAGAATGGAAGCAATGATCGAATTTAAACAAACCGACTTACCGGTACCCGTTCGACCTGCAATCAGCAAGTGAGGCAACGTGGCCAGGTCCGCACTCAATGGATTCCCGGATACGTCTTTCCCGAGGAAAAGCGGGATCTTGAATTTCTTCAGCTTCGCCCCCAATTCCTCGATGACTTCGCGTAGGCGCACGACCTGCCGCGTTTCATTGGGAACTTCAATTCCAACCGTGTTCTTTCCTGGGATCGGCGCCACGATTCGAACGCTAGGCACTCTTAGAGCAATTGCCAGGTCGTCGGCCAAACCAGTGATCTTGGACAGCCGCAATCCTGCCTCTAATTCGACCTCGTATTGGGCAATCACCGGACCGGTTTCGATTTCTACGACGCGGACGTTGAACCCAAAGTCTTTGAATGTTTTCTCGAGGATCTTCGCTTTGCGTCGAACCTCAACCGTCTGCGTTTCAAAATCGACGTCATCACTCTCAAGGAGCAGATCGTGCCCAGGCAGAACATATTCCTCTGAACCGGCTGGCAGTTTCGTGTCGTCCAGGTGTGCAAGAGGGTCGTCCGACTCTGGTGCGGCCGCTTTCTTGCTACGCTTGCTCGCGGGGGTTTTGACAAGCAACGGTTCATCTGCCGGTTCTTCTTCCGCATGCGAAGGATCCGAGCGCACCTGCAGCGTCTCGTCCTCCGTCTCAATCTCGCGATGCTCAGCAGGATCGTCTACAGCGTCGTCGTAGTACTCCTCCTCGGCAGAGACTCTGGAGTCGACCGTTTCGTCGCCTTCTTCGTAGCCCTCTTCGTACTCCTCCGTTTCGTCCAATTCTTCCGCTGGGCGCGTTAGAGACTTAGAAGCCAATGCCCCGATTGCAGAGCGCAGGCCACCAAGCAACCCAACCGCCGGACGTACATTCTCTGAGGCCGCGTCCATTTCGGACTCGTTGCGATTCTTGCCTCGAATCCGAATGGGAACATCACCCTCGCCATCCGCACTAGCGCCTTCGCGTTCAACTCCTTCGAGTTGAACACCTTCTTCCACATCGCTTATGCGTCTTCGACCATTGCGCAGTCGCCCGGTTGGCAATGCAACCTTCCCCTTCGTTGCTTCTGCCGCTGTTGTCGCAACAGAGACGCTCCCCCACAACATCCAGCCGAGCCCGCGCATGACGATATAGTCAGTGCTTAGCAGAAGTCCGGCAAACAGGATGGCCGTCGTCAGAATGAGACTACCTAGGAAAGCGAAATGCTCATGCAACCATGTTGAAGTCATCGCACCGAGATACCCCCCCGAGCCGATCATGGGTGCCAGCGGTGTAGGAAGCTCAACGAGCGCTACGAATGTAGTGGTCGCAATAATGATCAAGATCCAGCCGATTTGTCGCGACACGCGCACGTAGTTTTGCTGAACTCGAAACATCCACGCGGCAAGCACCGTCAGCCCGAGCACGACTAGAACGGAGCCGATTCCTAGGCCATGGATCAGTAGCTGTGCAACCAAGGCTCCAAACCATCCACAAGCGTTCTGGATATCCTCGTTGGCTGGATAGACAAACGTGTCGACGGGCAAGAACTGTGCTAATGGTCCTGGAAGGGGCCCTACGCTGTCGGCAGGATCAAACGTTAGCAAACACAGCCAAAGGAATACGCAGATAGCAGTCAGCAGAATCGCTTCCACGTCGAATTCAATCTGTCGTTCATCGGTCATGGCGCTGCCAGTTTCGAGTGCCTAGAAGCGAGAGCAAATGGACAGCGTGGGCTCGCCATACTGATTCCAATTCGACTCGACGCTTGACGCAAAGGATCAAAATGTGCAATGCGTTTCCTACGCGTCTGACGCCGCCAATGACGATCTCTACCTAAAGATGACAGCCCTGGCTAAGCAGCAGTGCAAAATCGATCTTCCATGACCGAGTGGCCCTTAGGCCTTGCATGGTCTCAAAAGTCTTCGAGAGTCCAACTGAGTCTGCAAAGGCATAAGCGCACACATCTTGTCATCGAAAACGAAGACAACGACCTGAAATAGAAAGCGGCATCCCCTCAAAGGCTACGCTATTGGGCTAAGCCAATCTTGTGTTAAGGTTTACCAGTGCATTCGAAAAACGGTTACCGCGCTGCGGGTGGTCTGATCTGCGCCGAACCAGGAATCCACTGACCCCAATCCGAATGCCGCATTACTGATGGACGGTCACATTCCCAAGGGCCCAGTCTTTTGATTTTCGTTGACGAAACCCTCCCCACAGTCGCATCCAACTTGGCGTTTGAAGAAACGTTACTCTCACTGGCGGATCAAAGCGAAGCTTCCCCCGAAAACGAAGCTTCCCCCGAGACGCTCCGCCTCTGGGACGCCCGAGAAACCTTCGTTGTCTTGGGGCGCGGTAGCAAGTATTCAGAGGAAGCCAATGTCACAGCTTGTGATCAGGCTGGCGTGGAGATCTTTCGTCGCATCAGCGGCGGGGCAACAATTTTGGCGGCGAAAGGCTGCATGTTCTATGCAGTGTGCCTCTCGCTTAAGAAACGCCCATCTTTGCGTGGCGTTGACCAAGCTCACGAATTCGTAATGAGCCGTGTTCTCAACGCAACATCGCAACTCAATGGCTCCGTCTCGATCGATGGCATCTGCGACCTTGTCATTGGAAACCGAAAAACCAGCGGTAACGCTCTGCGTATTTCCCGCGACTACTTGCTGTATCACGGCACCTTGCTTCTGAACATGAATCTGGATCTTGTCAGCCAGTTTCTCAACCACCCACCCCGGGAACCAGGCTATCGACAAAAGAGATCTCACGCCGACTTCTTGACCAACTTAGCAATAGACCGGAACGAGCTTGCGGCAGCTCTGAAGGAAAGCTGGCAAGCAACCGCCCCGTCGACACCGAAGGAACTGGATTATGTCAACAAGGCTCGGATCGAAAGCAGGACGCTTGCCCAAGAGAAGTACCGCACTTCAGCTTGGATTCAGTCCCGGTAAATCCGCATCCCTGGGCAGCACTTGAGGTCTCTGCACGACCCAGAAGAACATTCCATGACTGGAGCATCCCCGCTTGGCCTCCCGATCCGATGAGCTGACCGACTAACTCACGGATCCGTAGCCCCTAAAATTTTCGAGGCGGTCTAGTATTTCGCAGCAAAGTCCCTCAGACTAACAATGGTGAACTGGTGGAACTAGGAGGGTTTTTCCGCCCTGGGAAGCTTCCTCTCGATCAACTTTGCGACTGAACTTCGGCTGTTTGCCGTTCGTTTTAGTCTGGACTTCGGCTGTTCGCCGGTCGTTTGCGTCTGAACGCCGGTTCATTGCCGGTCGTAGGATCAATGGATTGCGCAAGTACGAGTCCTGTGCCATTCGCAATTTTGTTGCTCCTTTGCATTTCTGTCATTGCTAACCCCAAAACACTCACTGTTACGACTTTATAGACTTCAGTCAGGATTACTGAATGGGTGAGAATGAAGCAGGTCCGGAGATTGATTCCGGCTCAATCGATAAGCTGCAAGCTGCACGTGAGGCAGTGCTCCAGCAACTTGGAAAAGTCATTGTTGGCCAACAAGAAGTTGTTGATGAGCTGCTCATCAGCATCTTTAGCCGCGGACATTGCATGCTCGAAGGAGTGCCTGGCCTAGCGAAGACGCTTTTGATCAGCAGCTTGGCACAGACACTGAATCTCTCATTCAGTCGGATTCAGTTCACGCCGGACTTAATGCCAGCGGACATCACCGGTACCGAGGTCATCGAGGAAAAGCCCGGAGGGGCCTTAGAGCGGCGATTCATGGAAGGACCATTGTTCGCCAACGTCATTCTGGCCGACGAAATCAACCGTACGCCACCTAAGACTCAAGCAGCTCTCCTAGAAGCCATGCAGGAGCGGCAAGTGACTGTTGGCCGCGTTCGACACCAGCTCAGCGATCCATTCTTTGTGTTGGCAACGCAGAACCCAATTGAGCAGGAAGGGACGTATCCGCTTCCCGAGGCACAACAAGATCGTTTCATGTTCAAAGTGTTGGTCGACTATCCGTCGTTTGACGACGAATTTGAGGTCGCCCGTCGAACAACTGCGAAACTCGACTCCCAAATTGACTCCGTCCTGACAGGGGAAGAGATCCGTGGGCTCCAGGACTTAGTCCGAAGCGTGCCCGTATCCGATCACGTGATTCGGTATGCACTGACGATCGTTCGACAGACGCGGGTCGGCAGCGATGGCATCCCCGAATTTGTTCAGGATCAAATCGGATGGGGTGCCGGTCCTAGAGCCGTCCAAAATTTAGTGCTTGGCGGCAAAGCTCGCGCCCTACTGAATGGTAGAACCCATGTGACCGTCGAAGACATTCAAGCACTCGCGCGTCCCGTCCTTCGCCACCGAATGGTTGTTACTTTCGCAGCAGAGAGCGATGGGATTTCGACCGATGATGTCATCGATCGATTAATTGAGGAAACACCGACCGCCGAAGATGAATTGACTCGCGATGCCCGCTTCCAAAAGATTTTTGCCTCCTGAGGCAGTCAAACGGGTACAGCGTCTGGAGTTGAAAGCTCGGCAGATTGTCGAGGGGTTTCTTTCCGGTTCCCACCGCAGTCCCTATTTCGGCCAATCCGTGGAGTTCGTGCAGCATCGCCAGTACGTTCCCGGTGACGACGTCCGTCATGTGGATTGGAAGGTCTGGGCGAGACAGGATCGCTTGGTCATCAAGCAGTATGAAGAAGACACCAATCTTCGCTGCAGTTTGTTGATCGACAGTTCTGCCAGTATGAGATACGGTCGCCGGCACGGAACTAAATTCGAATATGCGTGCACGCTTGCGGCTTGCCTTGCATTGCTAGTGCTGAAACAGCAGGACGCCGTCGGCAGCGTCATGTTTGACACCCAAATTCGGTCGCGTGTTCCGTTGCGCACCAGCCAAAATCACCTGCGTGACCTGCTAGCTTCTTTCGAAGAAGCCAGTCCCGACAATGCGACGGACCTTGACTCGGTGTTCCGCGATATTGTGCAGGCTTTTCCGAGACGGGGGCTGATGGTCCTAATCAGTGACTTGCTTGGTTCTGAAGAAAGCACCCTCCGTGGGATCAACACGCTTCGCAAAGCGGGACACGACGTGATGGTATTACATATCCTCGATGATGATGAAGTCGATTTCCCATTTGCAGACCCCACCAAGTTCGAAGGACTTGAGATCCCTAAACAGCTCGCCTGCAATCCTCGAGCTCTAAGGGAAGGTTACCTCGAGTCGTTGAACCGCTTCCTAGAACGTGTTCGTCGATCTTGCGCGGGATCACGAAGCGACTACATTTTTGTTCGAACCAGCGATGCACCGGATGCAGTGTTGGCAAAGATTCTAAGCGAACGCACGGCAGCCGTTCGCTCCTGACACCGTTTAGAACACACACTGTAGGCAAAGTGCAGGATGAATTCCCAGGAGAATCGGGCTTAGGCAATGCAGTTTCTATTCCAACCGTTGACATGGGGTTTCCTGCTGATCGGTGTACCGATTCTGATACACCTGATCAACATGTTGCGCCATCGCCGCGTGGAATGGGCTGCGATGGATTTTTTGCTCGAAAGCCATCGCAAGAACAAGCGTTGGGTCACGTTCAAACAATGGCTTCTGCTTGCAAGCCGAATGCTAGCCATGTTGTTGATGGTCATGATGTTGGCCAAATGGGTCAGTGCATCGGAATGGCTAAATTGGTTCGGGGGTAGTACGACACATCATTATGTACTGCTCGACGACAGTTACTCGATGGGCGAATCGCTCGACGACGGCACTGCTTATAACAACGCACTTCAAGCACTTAACGGCCTTATCCAATCCATTGGCAAAAGACAGGGTCAACATCAGTTGACGCTCGTGCGTTGGAGTCGAGCGACGTTGGCTCTGGCTGAATCGGAAGATCAAAGTCGCCTAGACACAGCTGCGGATCTCCTTGGAGTAAGCGTCAACTCCTCTTCGAAGCAACTGCTTGACCGGACTAATGCATCGACCCCCACGCCTCTCGCACTCACGGCGACACCCGCTTTGCAGTTGATAAGCGCGTCGATCTCCGAGGCCAATAATCAAACCTCCGAGGTTTATCTTCTATCGGATTTTCGACGAAATGAGTTCGCCGAAGCCGACGAGATTCGAAATCAACTCCTTCCAATTTCACAGAACAACGCCGAAGTCCATCTGGTGGACTGTTCCTCGGACGCTTCTGACAACCTTAGCTTAGTTTCATTGACTCCAGAGCAAGAAGTTTGGGCCGCCGGAGTCCCCCTGTTGGTTCGATTTCAAATCCGCAATCGAACTAACCAGCCGGCCAAGAACGTGATCGTGCGGTTGCAAGCTGTTACCTATCCGCAGCGCGGAGGCGAGCCGAGAGTAGATCAAGATTTCTCAGGTGACTCTCTGGACCTACCTTCCGTCGTTATTGAGCAGATCGCCCCCGGTGAAACGGTCACCCGTCAAACACAGGTTATCTTTGGAATTCCAGGTAGTCACATTGTCCAAGCCAAGCTCGATGACGACTCGCTTTCCGAAGATAATGCTCGCTGGTGCCGCATTGAGATCAAGGATTCCCAGCAGGTTTTAGTCATCGATGGCGAAGTCGATCAGTCGAACGCCTTCTTCTTCGAGAACGTCATACGACCGAGTCCTAGCCTGACAACGGGCCTGAACATCGATCAGCAAGACGCCGCATTCTTGCGTGATGTCGCACCTGAAGCCTTATCCGACTACGAGTCCATCATTCTCCTTGATGTCCCCCGTCTTGACCCGCAAGCCGTCGCCAAAGTCGAGGACTTCTGCAAGGCGGGTGGCGGGGTCATGTTTGTGTGTGGCCGGAATTCGAACTTCAAATTCATCAATGAATCGCTTTTCCGAGGTGGCCAAGGCCTTTTCCCTGGAGAAGTCGTTGAGATTCAAGAAAACCTTGCGTCTTCAGGAGACGTTCCACAATTTTCAGCCGAACCCCACCCCATCATGGAGCCCCTACTAGGTCTGCAAGCCTCTCCATTTTCATTGATCCAGATCCGACAACTCCTCAATCTAAAGCTGAACGAAGAACAACCACTACAAACGATTGCACGCGGACCTGACCAACGACCTCTCCTGCTTGAAAAGACATTCGGTGAAGGTCGCGTTCTGACTTGGCTGACCGGCCTAACTCCCGATTGGAGCACGTTTGCCCAAGACCCAACTTTCGTGGTCGTGACCCTACGATCTTTGGGCTACCTCGGGAGCTTTCGTCGGTCGCCGACTTCAGGTCTAGTCGGTACCCGCATCGAAATGTCGCAAGCGGGTGAACCGGTCTTGCCGGAAGGAGACATTCTCTTGCCAGCCCGCGGTGGGGGCGTCCGAGTCCGACTCAAACGTCCGGTTGAAATTAGCAACGATGGCAACGTTGCGAAGATGGGCATCCGAATTGATTTACAAGGTGAAGACCGCGATCTGATCGGCAACTTGCTTCGCCCGGGCATCTTCGAGACTTGGATGTCCAATGCACAGGGCGAACGAATTGTCAAAACCTATGCCCGCAATGTGGCAGCCGCGGAAGGCGACCTGCAGACCGTCAGCGAATCTGATTTGCGAAGTGAATTGAAGGGCATCGACTTCGAATATCGCACTGCTACTGCAGTCAGCAACCTTGGCGCATCTTCACAGGATTCTACTCGCAGTACATTCCTGGTCGTTCTGCTCGCACTCATTTTGCTTGGCGAACAAGCCCTGGCTTACTCGACAAGTTATCACGCTCCTAGCTTGGGAGCGCGCGCATGAGCGGAAGCTTGCAAGCGCTAACTTGTCTGGGGCAACCTTGTCTCGGGCAGACCCGGGTCATCTACGAGTGGCTTCGCCTCAAGCAGTTGACGGAATGGTGGCACTGGGCGGGCCTGATTGTCACCTGCGTTGCGATCGTGGCATACATTTTTTACTGGTACCGAAAAGATACCGTCGAGAGCATGCGACCTACCGGTTGGGCACTGACCGCCTGCCGGCTAGGCGTCTTCTTGGGCTTGCTCCTATTCTTTCTCCAATTGGAGAAAAGCTCCGAACAACGCATCGTACGAGACTCGCGCATCGCCGTGCTGATCGACAGCTCGATGAGTATGTCTCTTCCCGGAACGCCATTCGAATCTGGCATCGAAAGTGAGATATCACGTTCGGCGGAAACGGAGCGTTTCTTTGCGGCGAATCAAGTTTGGGAGACAATACGTCAGAAACACGAGGTGAATGTCTATCGTTTTGACGAGCAAGCACGGCCAAGCTTGGTCTACTCCGCGCCCAAGCTGGGAACTGAGGCTGGCTCGAACAATTCCGATGCTTCCGAGGCTGAATCGCCAGGGCTTATCGAGTTGTCGAACCTACGGTCTTGGTCCGTCGCCGTTCTAAGTACCCTCGCGGTTGGCGCTGCGTTTTGGATCGTCGCGTTATTCGCTCAAATCCTTGGATACAAAGACTGGTATGGAGGCAGCTGGCTTCTCGCTTTCGGCGTAGCTTTAATGCTGCTGGCACTCGCATTTGGCGGCTACGCCATTGTGCCTGCAACCGAGTTTACTTTGACCGAAATTCGTACCGGTCAGCTTGGGGATGTCGGCGAAACCGCACCTGCCGAAGCGGAGGAGGACGCAACCAAAGAAATCAACTGGGCAAACGAGCTGGCGCCGCGTGGCAGCCAAAGTCGCCTGGGCGACGCATTGAAATCCGTTCTGCAAAGAGAAGCTAGCTACCCTTTGGCTGGTATCGTACTGCTAACAGACGGACGAGGTAACGCGGGCCTTTCAGCGAGAGACGTGCTGCCTCTAGCACAAGCCGAGCGAATCCCAATCTTCACCGTCGGAATCGGATCCGCAGCCCAGCAGAAGAACCTCGAGCTGGTCGAAGTGGATGTTCCCAAACGGCTTTATCCCGGCGATCGCTTTAGCGTAAAAGCCCTTATCGCGGGCAGTGGATTCGCCGGCAAAACGGTATCGGTACAGATTCTTTCTGGCTCGGAGGGTCAGGACGAGTCACAGCTCCAAATCGAAGATGAACAGGAAATCGATCTGCCAGAAGATGGCAGCGTGGCTCAAATTGATTTCCAGTTATCTCCCAAGGCAATCGGAACTTGGAAATACGCGGCAAGAGTCGTTCCCGTCTCAGGTGAGTTGCGAACAGAGGACAACGTCAAATCAGCTAGTGTCGATGTCATCGAACGCAAGAATCGCATTTTGGTGCTGGCCGGTGGCCCCTCACGCGAGTATCAATTTGTTCGAAATCTCTTCTACCGCGACAGAGATGTCGAATCTCATGTCTTTCTCCAGTCGGGATCGCCTCAGTCTTCGCAAGAAGCCCAATTGTTGCTCGATGAATTCCCGACCAGCCTTCGGGAGCTCTCCGAATACGACTGTGTGTTCGCTTTCGACGCCGACTGGACCGATATCCCCGAGTCCGGCGTCCAAGCACTCGAGCGCTGGGTCGCCGAACAAGCTGGGGGTTTCGTCATGATCGCGGGTAGCGTCGAAATGCCAAAGTGGCTCGCGCGTTCGGCAAATCGAGCAAAAGCGGATTCTCTCATCTCCCTTTCGCCGGTCGTACTAAACCGTCGAGGCAGTGCGTTGACGGCGACTGGACGGATTGAAGGTGAGACAGCTTGGCCGCTCAACGTGACCCCAGACGGCCAAGTGGCTGAATTTCTTTGGGTTACGGATGAAGTCACGTCCAGCTTAAATCTGTGGGGGGACTTCGAAGGTATCTACAGCTATTATTCCGCTTTTGAGCTCAAACCTGCTGCCAAAGCACTACTGACCTTCTCAGACCCTTCCGCAGCCAGCGACGGGCAGCCTCCGATTTACCTGGCGAGCCAATACTACGGTGCTGGCCGAAGTGTCTTCATCGGAGGCAGTGAACTGTGGCGAATCCGTGGAATGGGAGACGAGTACTTTGACCGTCTGTACACGAAGCTCGCGCGTTGGGCGTCTCAAGGCCGACTTCTTCTCGACTCGGACCGCGGTGTTTTACTCGTCGATCGTGAAAAGGCACTTCTCGGAGACCAGATTCAGCTGCGAGCGGTCCTCAAAGACGAGCGATTTGAACCACTCGTTCAATCGGAGGTCGTTGCCAGACTAATTGACCCTCAGGGCATGAACACACCAATCGTCCTACGACCGCTCGCCGATGGATCTCAACCAGGTGTCTACACAGGGCAGTTTCCAATTCTGCGAGCTGGAGAGTACACCGCCCAATTGCAGTTAGGCGGCCTAGCATCGGACGAGATTCTGAGCACGACAGTAACGGCGAAGGTGCCGGCATTGGAAATGCAGCGTGCGGAGCGCGACGACGTCTTGCTGCGACAGCTAGCTGTCGAATCCGGCGGTAAATACTGGATCGGAGTCGACTCCGTTACAACACTAGGACCCACTAATGAAGATTCGTCCGAAGCCGCAACAGACCTTCCCAGCTTACTGCTACCCCAAGATCAAGTCGCGTATCTCCCCGGGACGAATGACCAAGAATTTCAGCTACGCTGGCACGGCTGGCTAATGATTTGGATTGCTTGCTGCCTTACGATGGAATGGTTGACTCGACGCCTTCACCGCCTCGCGTAACGTGACCTTGTTAGGTGGTTCTAGGATCCACTGCCGAAAGTCGCGACGATAGGGAATCGACATTTCAATGAGCCAGATAGGACATACCGACATCGCGTTGCCAAAGGCGATTTCAGCGAAACTCGCTGAAGTTCGAGCAATTCTGCGCCGGTACGTAATGCTGCAATCTCTATTCTCCTTCATCAGTCTGGTTCTGGTCGTCTTCTGGTTGGGCGGGCTGGTTGATTACCTGCCTGTCACCTTCGGCGGAAGCGAGACGCCACGATGGATACGCCAGTCCATCTTGATCGCCCTTGGGGTGACGCTGCTGTGGGGACTACTTGGTTGGCTCATCCCACGCTGGTTCGCCCGCATCCAAGATCGCTCGATCGCGTTGTTGATTGAAAAGCATCACCCTGAATTGGAAAACGAATTGGTGACAGCAGTAGAGCTGCATGACCACCACCAGCTCAACGAAGAGTTTAATTCTGTCTCGAATCCGGCTGTTCACAAGCAGCTCTTGGGGCGGATGGTCTCTTCTCTTTCGGGAAGAGCGGATTCCATTGACGCAAAGAAGCTGTTCGACTGGACACCACTAAACGTAGCTGGCTGGGCATCCGGATTGTCCGTACTTGCGACAGTCGTTTTTGCGTTGCTGATGCCAGATTGGTTTTCGCATTGGACCAGTCGTTTTTTGCTGCGATCTGATGAGCCATGGCCCCGAGTCGCTGAACTGAGGGCCGACGGCGTTTACATCCAACTCCCGGCGTTCACGGGACAAGTAGCCACCGACCGGCAACTACTTCCTTTCCAAGACGGAATGATTCAGCTTCCGACGGGAGCCGACGTCGTCCTTCAGGTAGCCGCCAATTCGGACGGCAAGCAGGTACCTGAAGTTTGTACCGTGTTCTACTCCGACAGCTCGGGCTACAGCGGTCGTTCGAACATGCGCCGAATCGGTACCGTCGAGTACGGCTGGCAACCGTTCATTCTTGACGGTCCACCGCTCGATGGCCTCAGCAGTGATCTCGAATTGAGCGTGCTGGGGCTCGATGCTCGTCTTGCGGATTTGAAAATCAATGCCGTCACACCGACACTGCTTACGGACTTAAGCCTGAAGCTCACGTACCCACGTTACCTGATGGCCTCTCTGACCAGAGCTAGAACCGAAACGGTTCCATTCCGAACTGGATTGAAGATCCCGGAAGGAACCGACGTTACTGTCCTTGGTTCCGCCAACACCCCCCTTGAGACTCTCGATTACCAAATTTCCACGAGCTCTCCAGACGAGACGGGCTCGGAAACAGTTCGTCGAATCCAATGCAACGGGAATGCAATCGAATTGGGGGTAGGAGCTTTACGAGAAGCCGCCGTCCTCGAATTGCGTCCTATCGGTGAAGGCGGTGTGCCACCGGACGAAGTCGCAACATACATTTTGGCCATTCAGAAAGATCTTGTTCCAGAATTAGAATCGAAGTTGGTGGGAATTGGCAATGCAGTTACGGCGAACGCACTGCTCCCTATCACGGGCACAGTAACGGACGACCACGGACTTGCGCGCATGGAGGTCGAACTGGCGACTACCAACGTTAACGATGCCGCCACGATGATTCGCCAACCAATCGAAATACCTGACGACACAGATTTCACGGCTGAAGTCGATTTGGCAAGCCTAGCAGAGGCGGGACGTTTAAAACTTCAAGCCGGCGACACCCTGGGCATCGTAGTCACGGCAGCAGACTATTTCGACCTGGGCGACGAGTCTCACGAAGGGCAAGGACAAGCTAAACAATTGAGCATCGTCACCGAAGATGAACTATTGGTTCTCCTAGACCGACAAGAACTAGAACTGCGGCAGCGATTTGAGCAGATCATCAACGAACTGAATCAACTCGAAGATACACTTCAGCTTCTCACCCAACCGATCGTTCAACAAACAACATCTTTGATGTCCCTTCACCGTCAAACTACGACAACGCAAAAATTGGTCGCCAAGCTTAGTCCCACCCGGGCTCAAGATGACGAGGAGGTGGAGCGAGCACAACGCATGCGAACGCTGCGTTCGCAGCAAGGCGTTTTGCAGGGTGACAAATCCGAACAGGAACTTGCGGGCGTTGCCGCCAAAATCCTTGATCTGAAAATGCAGCTAGAGAACAATCGGATTGACAGCTACGACCGCCAAGAACGTTTGCAGACAAAAGTGCACCAGCCATTATCGGAGCTGCTCAACAACGAATATACGGATCTCCTGAGCCGGTTGTACGAAGTGCGAAACACCGCCCAGACGATGGAAAATCCTCAGGCCGCCGCGACCGCTAAAGGACAACTGCAAGTGGTTCTAGGGAAGCTAGAGGAAATCAAGCAGAACATGCTCGAGATAGAAACATTTAATGAAATCGTCGATCTCGTTCGAGGGCTGCTCGAAGACCAGCAGGAGTTGCTCGAAGAAACAGAGAAAACACAGAAGAATCGGATTCTCGACTTGCTGAAGTAGCCTCAGCACCAATCCAGAGAGTATGGCAATGAGCCGTTTTCACAATACACGACCACGCTGCCTGCACGTAGAGAGTTCCCTGAGAACGGTCTTTGTGCCAATGATCATGGTCGCTGCCGGACTTGCTGGGGCCTGGCTGTTCCCAGCTCCGTTGTTTGGCCAAGGGCAACAACAAGCTACCGAGGCGAATAATCCGGAACTCACGAACCGCCAGAAGGATGTCGCAGAACGTTTTCAAAATTTGGAGCGGCTTCTCCTGAGACTCTCAGAAATCGAAGCGGCAGATAACCCAACCCGGGCGGCCCTGCTTCAGCAGGCGGCAAAACTCGGGAAACAGCAGAAGCTTTCCAACCTGCTCGCTGATGCAGCCTCCAATCTCGGCAGTGATCAGCTTTCCGACGCGATTGATCGCCAGAAGATCAGTCTGAGCAGCCTTGAATCTTTGCTGAAACTCCTCCAAAGCGAAGATCGGGAGAAGCGTATCCGCAATGAACGAGAGCAAGTTCGTCGTTGGATCGAAGAAACAAACAGGCTCCTACGAATGCAAGGATCATTGCGTGGCCGAACTGAAGGCGGACAAGATCTGAAGCAGGCCGCCGACGCCCAAAAGCAGCTCTTGGAGAAAGCCAGCGAAATAGCTGAATCGATTTCACCGCAATCTGATGAAGAGCAAAAAGCTCAGGAGTCTGATGACGGTTCCAACTCAGCCCTCGGGGCAGAGGAGAGCTCCGACGCCAAAAATCAAGATGCCGACGGTTCACCACAAAATAACGCTGAGAAAAACCAGTCCGCGCGGAAGTCCGACGACAAGGACGACGAGGAAAATAAGGCCGCCGGGAAATCGGAGAACGATAGCTCAGAGAACCAAGGTGACGAGTCCCAGTCCACAGAGGAGTCATCAGAAGGAAAAGATGATTCGGAGTCAAAGGAGTCCAAAGGTAGCTCCCAGGTGCCTTCCGATTCTTCCGGCGAACCCAAGACCGAACAAGGGCAGCAAGGCGAGCCGGCCAAGCAAGCTCAACCTTCGGAGGGGCAGGGGGGCGATCCTCAGAATCCTCAGCAAGGCCGACAGAACGGCTCACCTGAACAGCAGCCCTCCCCGGGGCGTCAAAAGCCAAAGTCGCCAAGCGAAAAAGCTGCAGAGCGCTACCAAGATGCCAAACAACGCATGCGTGAGGCGCAGGAAGCTTTGGAAAATGCAAAGCGAGAGAATGCAGTTGAAAAGCAGGAGCAGGCAGAAGAAGAACTACGAGCTGTTGTCGAAGAACTGGAGCAAATACTTCGACAGCTTCGCGAGGAAGAAATCGAACGATCCTTAGCCTCTCTGGAAGATCGATTGCGACGCATGCTCGACCTACAAAACAGTGTCGTCGATGAAACCAACCGACTGCTTGAGATCGGTGGCGGAGAAAGCGGCAATCGACAAGTAGAAATCCGAGCCAGTAAACTCGCGAAGGAAGAGAATAAGATTCTCGCTGAAGGCGAACGAGCGCTGCTCTTGCTTCGAGAAGAAGGTTCTAGCGCAGCTTTTCCTGAAGCCGTTCAGCAAATGAATTCTGACATCGCTAAAGTTGCGACACGACTTTCCGACGGAAAAGTTGACCCATTTACCGTCTCGCTCGAGGAAGAAATCGTGGCGGCCCTAGAAGAAATGGTGGGCGCTTTAGTTCAGGTCCAGAAGGAAAACGAAGCGAAGAAACAGCAGCGACAACAACAGCAAGGGCCAGGCCAAAGCGGCCAACAAGGCGATCAACCACTCGTTGACCAACTTGCCGAACTCAGGCTCATACTGACTCTTCAGAAGCGAATCAACAAACGGACCAATGGCATGTCCAAGATGCTCCAAGATCCGGACGACGTCGTCGGACAGGCGAGTGACGCTGAAATCCTCAGTGAGCTGAAAGAACTATCCAACCGCCAATCTGACATTTACCGCGTTACCAGGGACATCCAGAACAACGCATTGGAAAAATAGCGGCTGCCACCTAGAGGACTGCGACTTCTCGTCAAGCTCGCGACTGAACGGCTAATCCCACCGCTCCTCCACCGTCACCGAAGGTGGCAGCCCCGGCAATCCGATTGCGTTCCGCTCCATTGAAGCAAGCACCTCCGGCCGGCCCAGACGCCCCGAACACGGGTCGCCCGCCTTGATTTAGAGCGCTCGCCATCGCCTCCCGCTCCTATTCTCAAGCAGATGCCGGCCGCGCCTCCTCCATTGTCCGGTATGTCTCTTGCCACATCTGCAATTCAGCATGGCAACTTTGTCGATTCGTTTTCGCTGAATGTTGCACACACTGCGCGAATCCGGCTCGTCAAAGTGAGCTCTGATCGCATACGATGTCTGCCCTATCGTTTACCGCGGCCTTGCAGCGGTTATTCGTTGCGTCTGTACCTTTTCGTAGGAAAACAAGCCTGGAGAGCATCAGACAGCTCGAATCGCTCTGCAACGATTTCTTAGACGCGGACCAGGAAGCCCAATTGTCAATTTGCAGATTGTTTGAATTGCAGAATATTCGGGACTCGGAAGACGATAGTTAGATTCTGGCGGAACATCATGCCAGGCGTTTTCGAGATTGCAAGCTGGCGTTGAATGCAAAGTAGCAAGGTTGCACAAAAATGGAAAAAACGAAGGTAGCGATTGTCGGACTTGGAACCGTTGGTGCTGGAGTTGCAAGACTGTTACTAGACCATGGCGACCGAACTGCGCGACACGCTGGACGTACCCTTTGGTTAGAAAAGGCCGTCGTTCGGGATATTGGCAAACCTCGAGATTGCGAACTGCCCAAGGGCATCCTAACGACGGATCTGAACGAGGTTCTCGAAGATCCGGAGATCAAGGTTGTTGCTCAATTGGTTGGTGGTATTGAGCCGGCCAAATCGATCATGCATCGCCTTCTCGAATCGGGCAAAGACGTCGTCACGGCAAACAAGGCTCTCCTGGCCGAACACGGCGGCGAGTTATTCGACAAAGCCCGCGAGCTCGGACGTTGCATCGCATTCGAAGCCGCCGTCGCTGGAGGCGTTCCGATCATTACCAATGTGGGACAGTGCTTTTCTGCGAACCAGGTCGTCTCGCTGCAGGGCATCTTGAATGGCACCTGCAACTACATCGTTTCCCAGATGGACGAGCGAGGTCGAACTTATCGCGAGGCTCTTGCAGATGCCCAACGTCTTGGATTCGCAGAGGCCGATCCGACGATGGATGTTGACGGCACCGACTCCGTACAAAAACTTGCGATCTTAGCCCACTTGGCTTTTGGAGCTCGTGTTCGTTGGAGCGAAATCCCCGTGACTGGGATCGACACACTCGACCCAAAGGACCTCGCCTTTGCTAAGGAACTCGGATATCGAATCAAGTTGATTGCCCATGCGCGACTCGTCGATGAAGGCCTTGAGCTCAGCGTTGCCCCCACGTTGATTCGTATCGGTCAGCCGCTAGCAGAAGTTAGAGCCAACTACAATGCGATCAACGTTGTGGGGGACGCTGTTGGCGATGTCTTCTTCCACGGCCAAGGTGCAGGGCAGATGCCAACAGCATCGGCCGTCGTAGCAGACATGATCGATACCGCCGTTGGACGCGAGCCGATCACCTTCAAGACTTTGGAACTTTGGAGCAATCGAGAGTCCAAGGTCTCGATTCGCCCAGTCGATGACCTGCCGGGCCGGTACTACATGCGGTTCCTCGTTGATGATCAACCTGGCGTAATGGCGAAAGTCACCTCGATTCTGGGTGAAGAAAGCCTGTCCATCTCGTCAATCATTCAGCACGAACCCGACCCCCGCGATCATGCCCAGACGGTGCAGCTGGTGATCATGACCCACGAAGCTTCGGAGGGGGCTGCCAAACGTGCGGTTGAGAGAATCATGGGGCTCCCGATAATTTGCGGCGACAGCGTTCGCATGCGTGTCATGGAAGAACGCCGACAATGACGGTATTTGCGGGACATAACCAAGCTCACCCGCTCAGCTCCGCGGCCATGCTTCGTCGGCCGAGTGGCTACATCCACAATCCAATCGAATTTCGATCGAACCTACAGGTAGACTTGTGAAATACGCGATCATTATCCCAGACGGTTGTTCAGATTTTGGGCTAAAGGAACTTGATGGCAAAACTCCACTGCAGGCTGCGAATATCCCGGCCATGGACGCCGTCGCCAACGAAGGAATCGTAGCCGCCACCGACAACACACCCGCGCATTTTCCGGCTGGAAGCGAAGTCGCGAACATGACGCTGTTCGGTTACGATCCTAACCAATATTTTACGGGTCGGGCCCCAATTGAAGCGGCTGCACAAGGGATTCAATTGGCCGAGCATGATTGGGCGGTCCGATGCAATCTAGTCACCATTGTTGATCAAATCATGGTTGACTTCACTGCTGACCATATCGGAACCGAAGAAGCAGCGGCATTGCTCACGTCCTTGGCCGAAATCGTCGACGACTCACGGTTGGAATTTGTAACCGGTGTTAGCTACCGCAACTTGCTTATCTATCGTGGATCTGCCGATGAGAAACCACCTTTTACCGACGACACCCGAACGCGTGCGCCCCACGACCTAACCGATCTATCTGTCACCGACGACTATCCGCGGGGCCCGGGAAGCGATCTTTTGACGGATCTAATGCAGCGTTCGGTACCACTCTTTGAAGACCACGAAGTGAATCAGAACCGTATCGCTGCAGGCAAAAAGCCCGCTTCGAACGTATGGCTTTGGGGACAAGGAAGAAGCCCCATTCTTCCGTCTTTTGAAGAACGCTTCGACTTGCGCGGAGCGATGATCACGGCTGTCGACCTACTACGCGGACTAGCCGCCTTAATCGGTTGGGACCGAATCGAAGTCGAAGGCGCGACAGGCTACCTAGATACGAACTACGCCGGCAAAGGAGCTGCCGCGGTGGAGGCACTCGACAAGTACGACGTCGTTTGTGTGCATGTCGAGGCCACCGACGAGGCGTCTCACGAAGGCCGACATGATGAAAAGATTAAGGCTCTTGAGTCGATTGACCAGCACGTAGTAGCTCCAGTCCATGAGAAGCTGAAATCGATGGGCGACTACCGACTGCTGGTACTTCCCGACCACCCGACGCCTTGCAGCACCAAGAAGCATACCCATGGAATGGTTCCCATGGCCGTTGCAGGCAGCGACATCACCCCCTGTGCTGCGAAAGTCTACGACGAAGACACGGCCAACGCTTCGTCAATTCATTTCGCCAATGGCTGGGAAATGATGGAGCAGTTCATTAAGGGCAGCCTTTCGACCTAGACGACCTCGCATGAATGCATGCTGTGTTCATCCGAAAAATCCCTCGACGAAGCCACCGTCGTTGGGTTCATTGCAATTGATACCAGCTAGATTTCGACGACAATCTTGGATCTCGGCGGATACCTAGTCCGTACCGCTATGCTTTTAGGTCGCTATTTCTTCCATCGCGGACATCTACGTCATGCCTCTTGTCGTTCAAAAGTTTGGTGGTACCAGCGTCGCGGATACTGAGAAAATTTCGGCCGCCGCCCGAAAAGCAATTCGCGCCCAGCAGGAAGGTAATCGCGTTGTAGTGGTCGTCAGCGCGATGGGTCACAACACAGACCACTTGGTTGATTTGGCTGGACAAATCACCGACTCACCTTCCGCCCGTGAAATGGACATGCTCCTTTCGACTGGTGAACAAGTCAGCGTTGCTCTGATGGCAATGGCGGTTCATTCACTCGGATTCAAGGCAGTCAGCCTCACTGGCGCTCAGATGGGCATCCAAACTGATAGCTCCTTCACCAAGGCACGCATTCGATCGATATCTGCAGAACGAATCAATCGCCTGCTGGATGAAGGCAATATTGTGATCGCTGCCGGTTTCCAGGGAATTGACGAGGATTTCAACATTACCACTCTCGGCCGCGGTGGTTCAGACACAACTGCCGTCGCTTTAGCAGCGGTGCTCCACGCAGATGCATGCGAAATCCACACCGACGTTGACGGCGTTTATACCACCGACCCCCGTCACCTGCCTGAAGCGAGACAGTTAAGCCAAATTAGCTACGACGAGATGCTCGAGTTTGCCAGCCTGGGTGCTGGAGTCATGCACAATCGATCGATTGAATTTGCCAAAAAGTACAATGTGCCAATTCATGTTCGTTCGAGCTTTAGTGATGTCCTGGGCTCATTGATTGTGACCGGGAGCGAGTCCAAATCGGCGCCCGTCTGCGGCGCAGCCATGACCCGTGAAGAAGCACGAATCACGATTCAAGGCGTCCCCGACCAACCCGGCACCAGTTCGCAGATCTTCCGACTGATGGCGAACAACAAGATTACCGTTGATATGATCGTGCAAAATGTCGGCCAGGAAGATCGTGCTGACATTTCGTTCACGGTACCTAAAGAAGAGCTCTCCGACGCCATCTTCGTCATCAATCAAGCCGTCAATGAGGTAGGGGCCACTGGATTCACTTACGATGACAAAGTGTCCAAGGTATCAGTCGTCGGATTGGGGATGGCCGAACAAACGGGCGTCGCCCAGAAGATGTTCCGAGCGATCGCGGATTCCGACATCAACATCCAGATGATCACCACCAGTGAAATTAAGATCTCTGTGCTGGTCTCCCGCGATGAGGCGCTTCCCGCCTTGCGTGTCGTCCACCAGACCTTTGATCTGCACCAAACACCAAGCGATGCGGTGAAATGGACTGAGTTGCCAAATCGCAAAACCGACGAGGCTGATATAGAACGGCTGGTCGCTGACCTCCAGAAAGCGGATATGGAACAGCTGAGCCTCAGCGATATCGCACTCAGCGACGATCAGGCACGAATATCACTGTTGGGCGTCCCAGATTCACCTGGTTTTGCGGCGAGCGTCTTCGAGGCTGTCGCCGACGCCGGTATCTTCGTCGACATGATTGTTCAGAGCTACGACGGATACCAAGGTGAGACAGGATTGAGTTTTACCATTCCTAGAAACCAATTCGAACAAGCGAAAACGGTTGCTGACCAACTTCGCGAAGAGTTCAGTGTTAAACGCGTCCAATTCAGCGACGACATTGCCAAACTTTCCGTTAGTGGCATTGGCCTCCGCAGCCACACCAGCGTGGCCATTGGCATGTTCGCTGTGCTCGCTGATGAAGGCATCAACGTCGAAATGGTGAATACGAGTGAGCTAAGAGTGAACGTCGTGGTGCAAAGCGAACACGGCGGCAAAGCCCTTGAGTGCCTGACAAAGAGGTTTGCAGAGAATTTGGTTTAAGCTCACAATAATTGTGTGGCGACCAAGCGGATTCATTGGCCACGCCCTACACATCGGTAGGCCAGGATCAAAAATTAGTAGCGGTCTGCGAATCGCCTTCACCGCCACGCCTTCACCGCCACTTGACGCAACTCAAGAATCTAATTGCATCATCGCAACTGTCTGCTACCATTTGGAAACGGCACTGCAAGTTACAGCGCTCAGCGAAAGCATCCCTTGTCAGCGAGGTCATTTATGACAAGGAATGTCTTCGCCCACCCCGCGGCTCTCTCTGGAATTCCTCCAAGATGGTGAGACATCTTGGGATCTTTCCCCGCGGAGCGGCGCTGCAACTTGTAGGGCCCTTCTTACCGAAGTTGGTCGACAGTGCTTCTTCTTACTCGCGTCTCCTTTAAGTGACGTTTCTTTAAATCGACCAGATCTTCACGGCGAACTTCAAACTACGAATCGCTACGACTTGGCATTAGCTACGCCGTACATCGGTACCAATCGGTAATACGCACTCAGCTTCGATTCGTTACAGCTTTTCTGCGTCTAATTTATGTTTATTCGCATGTGCTCAACTAAGTCCACTGCATTGTTCGTTCAAACAACGCCACCATCTGGTACCTGCTGATATCGTTTCCGCACTGCTCGAAACCTTGCAAAATTGGCATAAGTACGCCCGACAATCACGTAAGTACGACTGTACTTTACTGGGGTCACTTGTCCATGTCAAGCAAAAGTAGAAGAAAATATTTCTGGATTAACCACACGTTCACAGAACACACAGATGCACGCAACCCAGAATCGTCTTACACCCCAAAGCAACTCAGCTACAGTTTTCTGGGGCTTCGCTTTTCGATAGCACTCTTTGCGAAGATGTTCATTCGCAAATCGTCACCTAGAATTGGATAAAAAAAACTCGATAACAAACTTTTTTAAGTCGAGGGTCCAGGGCGCAGAAACGGAAAACAACTCCACATTAGCTCCACGTTCTAGGGCACGATTCCTTACACAGTACAACGAAGGTTTCGTCAAATTTCCTCTCCTGCGAAGCACTCGAGAAAGCAACTCCAAGTGATTTCGCTTGAAATTGGATTGCCATACTGCTATCCTCTCTTGCAGGTTTTCCAGGTGTCTCTCTCTCTCACGGGGAAAACCCTCCACGACAGCCTTCTTCCGTCCAATCCTCTCGGCACGGAATTGAGATCGCGCTGTCGCTTTCTTTTTTCTTTTTTTCGTGAGAGATCCTATGTTCAGATCGTTGTACGATCCTGCGCGCACACGTTGCAGCGCGGTGACTTCTAGTTCGCGACTACGAGGTTTTACACTCGTTGAGTTGCTTGTTGTGATTGCCATTATTGGCATTCTGGTTTCGTTACTTCTCCCCGCCGTGCAGGCAGCTCGCGAAGCTGCCCGCCGAATGCAGTGCACCAACAATCTGAAACAGATTGCGTTGGCATCGCATAACTTTGAAAGCGCTTACAAGCGTTTTCCACCGGGCTACCTCGGTTCGAACTTTCGCCGGTCCATCTCCGACGCTCCCGAAGACATCCCCAACGGGCGTCAGTGGATTGGAGTTCTGCCCTATCTATTTCCATATATCGAACAGTCTGCGATCTATAACGTTTACCCGATTTCGCGTGAGCTAGAGCCAGACCGTCGTATGGCAGGTGTCAGTTCTGCTAATCAATCTCGATTCGATCCTTGGTGGTTCGATGATGACGGTGACCCGACAGACATGGACACGCTGTGGGACGCAGCCCAATTTCGGTTAAGCTTTTTGCTGTGCCCGACAGACAACGCGTATGCGAACCGGAGCGCAAATACGTCTCGGCTCCACACCTATGGACCTCCAGGAAACACCGGCACGATTAGCATGCGTGGTTTCTCTGCGTCCGCTACGTCGTCTCTGGGACGCACCAATTACCTAGGTGTCGCTGGTGGCATGGGCAAGACGGCGAGCTCCTGGGAAAACTGGATTGGAATCTTCCATAACCGCTCGAAAACGAAGTTCGGCGAAATCAATGATGGGACTTCCAACACGTTACTCTTCGGTGAGGTCACTGGATTGTGGGGCAACGACGTGAATGCCACAGATCGAAGGTGGTCATTTACATTCAATAACGGTCCTTTGCCAACGGCCTGGAGACTCGGTGGTCAAGACCCATACGACTGGAAGAAGTTTAACAGTCTACATGCAGGTAATATCGTCAACTTCGCCGCGGCAGACGGTTCCGTACATGGACTCACTTCGAGCATGGACCGCAGCGTTTTCCTCTACCTATCTAGCATGAAAGATGGCCGCGTTGCAGCCATCGATCAATAACCAAGGGGAATCACATGTTGAACCGATTGAATTGGAAAGATGGCCGAGCTTGCGTTCGTATCCTCGGTCTATCGTTTGTATTGGCTCTTTGCTCAGTATGCCTTTCTGGCTGTGGGGGCAGCACAGCTGCCGAGCGGCCAGATAGCTACGGCCCTGCGCCAGGTTCCGACGACGCCAAGATGGAAGGCGGCAGCGGCGGCGATACTGAAGAATCTTCCGAACCGCTCGCCGCTCCAGGTTAGGGACGGTCAGAACCGATTCGTAAGAGCGTTCAAGTGAGCGGCGTACGAGTGCTTTGGGCAAGCCAAGAGCATTGCGCGGCTCCGAGGTCAACTTGAACGGAACGAGTTTCCTTGGTTAACTCCACTCGGGCAAGGGGCGGGATTCTTCCCGCCCCCTACCTGAACATCTGACTTCCGTTGAACTTTACAATCAGCAAAGCATCATCAAATTTCGCAGTGTTCAACGCAGATTAGCGCGAAAAACAAAAAACCTTGGAACAATAAGATGCTCCAAGGTTTTCTTTGGTTCATTCTACACGCTATTTCGAATATCACTCATAGCGGTAATAACCGTCGGGATTGTGAACAAAGTAGCAGTCGAACGGATGCAACCGAGGGAGGCGTTTGAATCGAGCCCCCCGCTCGTCAACTTCTTCAGTACCATCAAACCGAAGCGGTGCCAGAGTTGAACCTAGAATGATGATTGATCCGCCTGAGGTGTTCACGGAAGGCTTCTTCATCACAGACTGTTCGCGAATCCGTTCGACGACGTTTCCAACCCACTTCAGTTCACATGCACGATCAGCAAATTCCTCCCAATCCCCTGTAGAACTATTCTCGTACATATCCTTTACGAATTTCTCAGGCGTCGTCTCTAGCTTTTCGCAGAGCGGATCCAGAAGACGCCGTGCCCATTCTTGATTGACTTCGAGCTGCTCTGCTTGCTCAGTCATATTCCCCGAAAGGAATGAAGACATTTGGTGGTGCAACAAAATTGCATTGGGATAAGCATAGGAATTCTCAGCCAGAGTTGTGATGATGGCCGCCATACTCGCAGCGTAGGACTTAACAACAACATGGACAGGAGCATCGCTAGCTTCCATAGCCTTCAGGATCCGGTAACCTGCCATGACGGAGCCACCAGGTGAATCATCGATCACAATAAAGATCGGCGCGTCCGACTGGTTATTAAAGAAATGGATTTGCTCAGTAACGTAGTCAGCCGTTCGTGATGTAATTGCACCGTTCATTGGTATACGGCGGTCGCTGATAAAGAGCTCGCCGCCTTGGTACGGCCGAGCCTTATAGTCCAATTCAGTCAGCACCCTCGCTTTCGCCTTCTCGCGATTGTCAACAATGGCTAGGCCACGAGTGATCTCTGTAACTTTTGCGGTATTTTCAAGGCTCGCGATGTCGTTCTCCTGCTTCAGTTTTGTGAACTTCTGCTTTAGGAGCGCATTTTCTGCAACCAATATATCGGTCTCAAGACTGAATGATGAGGTGGCTTTTTTCCTGCGTGCTGATTCCAGACTTGCTTCAGCGGAAATCTTCTCTAGTTCAAGCTTGATGGAATTCAGCTCAGCATCTTGCCGCGCTTTTTGCAGTGCAGCCTCAGCCTTGAGCTCCTTCATCTCCGCTTCCATCTCCGCGAGCCTCTTCGTTCGCGGATCGACCTTAGGCTTCTTCTTTAACTCTTCTTTTTTCGCGCTCTCTTCTTTCGATTCGCTTGCCGAGTTCTTAGCAGGCTCTCCTTTCTCGTCCGATTCTTTAGCTTCTTCCTTACTCTTTCCAGCTGCTTCGGCCTCTGCCGCTTCAGCTTCCTCAACCTCTTCAGCTTCCTCTTCGCTTACTTTTTCAACAACCTTTTCAGGCGGTGCCGCCGTTTGGGCCATCAGACGCGACTGAATAGACAACGGCACCAAGACCGGTGCCAAAAGAAGTGCTAAGAGCCGAATACGATCACGAGACATAGAAAATTCCCTAAATGAGGCCCAGCAAAACGGTACTCCGTGTTTGCCAGGAAAGACAAAAATGCAGATCATGGAGGCAGGCGAAACGGCATTTAGCCAAACGGGCATTTAGCCAAACGCTACCCATCCGATTCTATTGCAATTATGGGTTGGCGAATTGCAGTTGCAAGTCTGGCGTGGGAACGAACCAATGAACGGCAAGCCGATGCTGCCAAACATGCCGCTCAATGCACCGCACAGATGTCGCGATTTAAAGCCTGAAAGGCACTATCTGAAACCAACAACTCTCACCCACCTTAGTCAAGTAAGTACGGATTTAACGAAGATGCGGTTCATGACGTAACTGCAAAGTGCAGTATTTGCGCAACCAGAATCGGGAAAAACGACTCTCTTTCGCCGCTGTCATTCGCAAAGTAGGGCCGGCCAGTCGCTCCAAGTTGGGCAAATGCGAAGATTAGAAAACCAGTTTTCTGGTGGTAAAGGCTTCCGCAAACCCAGATGCAGACTTCGCTTCGAGTCCACGAATGCGCATCAGAGCTTCGAAATTCTGTTCGTTGAACCACCCCTTGCTCCGCTGTGATGCGAAATGGTTCAACAACAGTGAGATCTTCTTTTTCGCTTGGCCAGCACTCAGCTCAACGAAAGTGTGGGGGTTGCCCAAATCCCCTTCGTATTTTGGAATTTCATATTCCATGATGAGGTGATCTCGGAAGCTATTCCAAGCCATCTCAGATAGAAATCGGTGATCTTGATGCCGATCTTCCAATCGATGTGTGAATACGAGATCAGGAGCAACCCGTGTTTGCAACTCGCGGAATCTCTCCTTCACCTCGGAGCCGTCGTAAGGCAAAAAACCGTCGCGCTGTGCCCAGCATTCAAAATTCAATTCAGAGTGTTCCGGCACATAGGCTTCCGCGCTGGTCCTAGCCTCGCTAGCCCGTTCCGAGTCGCCAGTGACGACCAGCCAATGAACCTGGATGCCGCTTCGTTCTGCCAACAAGCGAAGCAGCGTTCCTCCACAACCAATTTCAATATCATCGGCGTGAGCACCAATGCAGAGGATCGATTTCAGATCAGGTAGGCTCAATCGACGCATGATCAAGTTGGCCGCAATATGAAGTGTGGGTCTTACTTGGAAAAGGTTGTTTACGCTCGCGAGCTCGCCGTCAGACAAAATAGAAATGCAGCGATACGCACCGACCTAGGCTCCTCAGTTTATCGGGGGAGAGCAGGGTGACTGGCATTGGCTACGTCGGACGCATGCTGCCAGAGAGCCCAAGGGGTATCGCCTTTCGCAAACATCTCGTCCAGTGTCTGCTTCTCCTTATACGTATCCATGCACCCCCAGAATCCATCGTACCTATGACAAGCTAGCTTACGTTGCTCAATTAAGCGATTGAACGGCTCACAAGCCAAATCCTCTCCCGGCTTCATGTAGTCGAAAATCTCTTGGTTCAGAACGAAGAACCCACCGTTCATCCATTCTCTCGTCTGCGATACTGGCGTAATGGCCTCCGCAAATCCATCATCGCCTGAATCGATCAAGTGGAACGACTGCGTTGGCTTCACGCACAAACACGTAGCAACAGCCTTCGACGATTCATGCCGCTCGATGATGTCAGGCAAATGCACATCGCTTAAGCCATCCGCATAGTTGGCCAAAAATCTTTCCTCTCCTGACAGATGCTTGCGGACTCGTTGAAGCCGTTCTCCTACGACAGCATCCTGTCCCGTATCGACGAATGTAATGCTCCAGTCGTGGGTATCTCGACTATGTAGCTCAACTCGGTCACCGTGCATCGTAAAATCATTCGAGACGCATTCGCTGTAATTCAAGAAGTACTCTTTCACATACTCAGCCTGCCAACCAAGACAAAGAATGAAGTCCTTGTGGCCAAAGTGAGCGTAATACTTCATCAGGTGCCAAAGAATCGGCCGATTCCCGACGTTCACCATCGGTTTGGGAATTGCGTCAGAGTGCTCGCGCAGTCGCATGCCCAAGCCACCGCAAAACAACACTACTTTCATTTTCAATTCCTTCTGTCATTCTCGCCAAAGCGTTCTGTCGATCCCCGCCCGAAAATCAAACGATCTCGAGGCTCGGAATCGGCACAACAAACCGGCCGCCCCATTCTTTGATCGATTTCATTTGTTCCACGATCTCTTTTCTAAGATTCCATGGCAGAATGAAGACGTAGTCAGGTTTTTGTTCAAAGATCGCGGTGGGTGCGAACACTGGAATCCCAGTCCCTGGAACGAAAGTCCCCTGTTTGTACTCGTTGCGATCGACCGTAAATTCGATCAGGTCATTCCGAATCCCCATGTAATTCAGCAAGGTGACTCCTTTGCCGGGAGCGCCATACCCTGCCACTCGCTTACCTTGTCGTTTGGCATCAATCAAGAATTGCAGGACATCCAGCTTCAGGCTTTCAACCTGATCTTTGAAGGACTGGTAGGCTTCTAAATTGCCCAATCCTTTCTCCAATTCAAAGTCAATCAGCCTTTCGACAGCTCCGGTCGAAGGATGTTGTTGGCTGTCTTGATGGGTCGCAAAAACTCGCAGCGAGCCGCCGTGAGAGGCCAATTGCTCTACGTCAAATAACCGCAATCCATGGTGGGCAAAGACCTTTTGAACCGTCAATGCCGACAAATAGCTGTAATGCTCATGGTAGATCGTATCGAACTGTCGATTTTCCATCAGCTCCCACAAGTGTGGAAACTCCATGGTGACGACGCCGTCGGAGTTGAGCAAGATCTTGAGCCCACCAACGAAATCGTTCAGGTCCGGCACGTGGGCTAACACATTGTTCCCTAACAACAAATCAGCTTTGGTACCTTGGGCAGCAAGCTTTTCAGCGACCTCGCAGCCGAAAAATTCGTTGATCGATGGAACACCGTTCTCTCGCCCCACCTCTGCGACATTGAGTGCTGGCTCAATTCCCAAAGCTGGAATATGCTTCTCAACAAAGTTTTTCAGAAGGTAGCCGTCGTTACTCGCGATCTCGACAACTTGATGGTCGCTCCCTAATTGGAAACGCTCGATCATCTTGTGTGAATAATCTTTCGCGTGCTTTAGCCAAGAATCCGACATCGACGAGAAATACGCATACTCGCGAAAGATATCCTCAGGCGCGATATATTCGCGTAGTTGTACTAGCCAGCACCTCTCGCAGACGAATACGTGCAGGGGGTAGAAGTGCTCAACGGAATCCATCTCCTGCGGTCGACGAACATTTTCACACGGCGGTGACATGCCGAGATCGATGAACGTCGTACTCAATTCGCAGGAGCAGAATCTGCACGTACGTTTCGCTTCGCCTGCCCTTCCTTGGTCGTCCATTTCCTTCGCTTGATTCACTGATGCAACCGATTGCATGGATCGAAACTCTCTTTCAGACCTTTTACACGTGACGGTGTCGAGATGTGTCCGTCACTGCACTTAGAAACACTGGATCTCAATTCGCCGCTCGCAGCGAGAATTCAATCCAATGCTCCATAATTAGTTGTACTTACGGCAGATAACGGTAGAAACCGCGGCATCACTGACGCCCCGCGAATACACAAGACGCAGGTCTGCGATAACGAATGTAGCGTTTCTGAGGCTGCAAAAACGACCGCCTCGCACTCCCTACGATCCAGATCAGCACGAAGCCACGTTGGTTCGTTGCCACCGATGAATCGAGGGCCCGGAGATCACTACTGCGGCAATGCTCTAGAATGGCCATTGGAAGCCCTATATTCGCGACGATCGTCGGCTAGTTCCACTTGCGAAAGACAGGTTTTGAAGGCCGGCCATCGAGTAGACCCTCCCATCCCTGCGTCAGAGCTTGCTTATAGACTTTCAGTGCGTCGCCGAACGCTTCGATCGTATCCGCGATCGCCTGGTCCGAATGTGCGTAGCTAACCACCAACGATGGGGCAAAGATCGAGCGCTTAATCAACTCCTGCAATAGGAGCGTTCGCATTCCTTGACAGCGTTCCCCAGATGCATTTTCCGTCACGAAAATCATGTTGGAGCCCCGGCCAAGGACGTAGAAGTGGTCAGCGATGCCGAGATCATTGGTGACTTCCGCTAGGCCGGTCCGCAACAGCCCTCCTTGCCGATGCATGGTTTCAATGACGGGCTGTTCCAAATAAGTCCGGATCGTGGCGCGAGCCGCCGCCAGCGAGTGCGTCTCGGCGCCGTGGGTGTAAGAAAGGAGAAAGACTCTCTCCTGTTCGTGGTCAATTCCGCCTAGGGCCATCAGCTCTCGCTTACCTGCAAGCGCTGCAACTGACAGCCCATTTCCCAACGCTTTCCCGAACGTGGAGAGGTCAGGATCAAGAGCGTATTCGGCCTGTGCCCCTCCCGCGTTCCAGCGGAATCCGGTGATCATTTCATCAAGAACGAAAACAACACCAAATTTTCGGCAAAGCGACTGGACGGCGTGAAGATATCCAACGGGTGGCTCTCGATAATTCGCTGCCTCCATAATCAGGCATGCTACTTGGCCTTCGTTCTCGCGTAACGTCCTTTCAAGCTCTTCTAAGTTCCCATAGGGGAATCCGATGACTTCTTCTTGGATTTCCTTTGGAATGCCCGCATTCATCGCGGTAGTGCCAATGAACCAGTCGTCGACCGAAAAGAACGGCTGATCGCGACAAACAAGCACCCGCTTGCGTTTCGTTTTGGCTCTTGCCAAGCGAATGGCCGCCGTAGTGGCATCGCTCCCATTCTTCGCGAACTTCACCATGTCCGCTGCTGGCAGCAAAGAGAGCAACTCTTCGGCCGCGTCCAGTTCGATTTCGGCTGGCCGCGTGAAATTGGCTCCCTGGGTCAGTTGCCTTTGAGCTGCCTGCACCACTGGCGGGTAGGCATGTCCCAATGCGACGGCACGCAATCCGCTTCCGTATTCGATGAACTTATTGCCATCTGTATCCCAGACGTAGCAGCCCTCGCCGCGTGAAAAAAACTTGGGTGCACAAACCGGGAACTGGTCATCGCCTTTCGCATACGTGTGAGCCCCCCCAGGAATAACCTGATGCGCCCTTCGATTGCGTTCCCAGGCCTTAAGGGAGGGACTGCCCGCGGCGTTTTCAATCACCCCGTCACGCGTGTATTCGCCCAAATGATCGGTCATCGCAGCAGAGCTATCGGTCGCATTCGCCGGACCGACGATCAAATTTTCAGCTTCAAGAATCTCCGCTGCCTCGAGGAGGGTCAACCGATCTAGGCCCGACCGATTCGCAATTTCGACGACGCTGGTCTCTCCATCCGCAAGCCCAAGATTCCATCCGAGAGCTTCTTGCAACCCTGCACGACTCGAAGCCTGAGGGTGGGGGTAAAGCCCCCGTTTACCAAGCTGAGGCTCACCGCGGCCGTCGCTGGCTCGATAGGTGACATCGCCCTCCATGGTCAAACAGATCGCCTTCAGCGCCTCGAGTGAGTCTTCGAGTTGCTCCGGCATCACAATCGTCGGGTTATCACCTGAAGTGTGATACTGAGGATAACCACCTTCCACAGAACGACTTAGGCGTCCAACATCCAAGCCGATCCCAACCGAGTTGTATTGACGTTCATCATATCCTTGCGGGTAGTAGTCTAATTCTATGTGCTTCCTAGAACGCAACACATATTGAGCCGCGTTGTCGACACATGATCCGCCTCGCCGACTCTTCTTGTAAGTCAATTTTGCTTCATCACCGAGCAAGGCCAGAACCAAGCCACCTTTGTTGCGGGCAATCGCCCAGGGATGCTGGGCGGCCCAAGTAATGGCACCAATTGTTCCCGGTGCAAATACGAATCGGTAAGTTAACTTCCTTGGTTCCGAAGCGAGCCACTTCGCCAGCTCACATGCAATCACCACTGCCGACAGATTGTCATTAGCTAGCGACGGATGGCAGACATGCTGAGAGACGAGTATTTCGTCTTCTGTTTTGCCGGGCAGCAGCAGCTCACCGTAGGTCAGGCTGCCGTGCTGCAAATGATCTGTTTCGATCCGAGCCCGAAGATCTTGTTTCTGGGCAGCCGTCGCCAACGCGTTTCGTTGGTTTTGCGAAACACAGAACCCCCAATCACGCTGATAATAGCTTGTGCGATATGGTATCGCATCGGGGAAGTCAGGCAGAGAATACAAGTGTTCGCCGAGCTCGCTCCAGCCCACTTCCCGATCAATCTGATCAGAGTAATTGAGTAGATGCAAATTCGAATTGGCGAAATCAACGAGCCGTTCACCATCCTGAGCCTCAATAAAGGCTGAGCGAACTTTCCACTCCGGCGGAATCGTCCAATCGAACACGCGCGTACCTGATGGCACTTCGGTAAGCTCAATTGGAACTTCACTTTGAATACGCGCTAACGTCTTTCGCAAACCTTCGCCGGTCAGACTGCGACACCACGGGAACATCTCCACCAACATGCGGTGCATCTGAGAGCCCACGGAAACGCCTTGTCCATTCTCCGAATCAGCTTGACTCACGCGAAGGGACTCCAACTATGATCTTTGGGAGATACGTTTTTGGGCTCAAGCGGCCACTCAATTGCAAACGCGGGGTCGCGATACGAATAACCCGCAGCAGAGTCGGGGACGAACGCTCGATTCATTTGGTAGAAGATTTCCGTATCGTCTTCGAGCGTTTGGTATCCTTGCGCAAATCCTTCAGGTACATAAATGCCGTGTCCATTGTCGGCGGACAGCTCAACACCAAGCCAGCGGCAATAGGTTTCTTCTGCGGGCCTTAAATCGACAATGACCACGAATGCCTTTCCACGTATACACCGCACAAACTTGGTTTCCCAGTGCGGAACGCGTTGGTAGTGTAGCCCGCGAACCGTGCCCGCCTCTCGGGTAAAGCCCATGCTCGATTGAATGAATCGTGATTCGAGTCCAGCATCTGAGAACTCCCGTTCGCAGTAAGCTCGTGCGAAGTGCCCACGTTCGTCGACAATTCTCTCCGGCTTGACCAAATAGACGCCGGGAATCTCCAAAACGTCAAAGATCATTATTAGAAATTCAACCAATACGAGAACTGAACGGGCAACCTTCCTCGTTGACATTGCAGATCTATTCCAGTCAACGGGCAGCTATGGACTGGCTACTCAACCCGTAGCGATCGGGCGGAGCTGATCGTCGATAACCCCCTCCTGTCGTCTTCGTTCCAAGCCGGCAAGCCGAAAATATCGCTTGCCTGTCACTGCGTCTCGCGTAAGGCCGTATTGCTCGTAGGCCCGCAGCAGTTCCGATACCCCTTTCTCGACCGTCCATTCACATTGGAAGCTGGGCAACCGATGGACCAACTTATCGCATCGCACTCGGTAGCAACGTTTATCAGGGCCTCCCGCCGGATCATATTCGACTTGACAACCTTCTACTAAGCGTTGGACGATATCAGCAACTTCGGAGACTCGATAATTCTCATCCGTCGATCCGACATTGAACGCCTCGTTATGAATCAACTTTTTTTGGGCCCCCATAATGGCAACAAATGCGCGTGCGATGTCAGCTACATGAACCAACGGACGCCAAGGCGTACCATCACTCTTGATGAAGATTCGCTTGTCCAGGTATGCGGCAGCCGCAAAATCATTCACGACGAGATCGAGCCTTAGACGTGGGCTGAAGCCATATGCAGTTGCATTTCGCAAAAAGGCAGGGCTGAAATCGTCAGTAGCCAGTTCGCTGATTGCACGGTCAGCAAGAACCTTCGATTCGCCATAGGGTGTAATTGGGTTGAATTCCGCCGACTCATCGAGGAGAGCGTCCCCTGCCGCACCGTACATACTGCACGATGAAGAGAACAAAAAACGATCAACCCCGGCCCCTTTCGCCAGCCTGGCAAGCCGCAACGATGCCTCGTAGTTAATATCAATGGTCAGCGAGCGATCCAGGTTGCCAATCGGATCATTCGAAAGCGCTGCAAGGTGAATCACAGCATCGCATCCTTGCAACATGTCGGATCGGATGTCTCGCATATCGCAAAAAATGGATTCATCAGGCTGTTCAAACGGCGCACAATCGGCATCGCGATACAGATCGGTATCAATTCCGACGACCGTATGCCCCTCTGCCTTCAGCATGGGTAGCAGAACCTGCCCGACGTAACCAGCGTATCCTGTTAGCAATACTCGTTTTGACATTGGCGATCAATCTGTTTCATTGCTCATCGACAGCACTCAAAAACCGGCGTCGAAGACTGCAAGATGAAAGTAAGTAGTTCAGATGGCTCGCCGCACACAAGACGTGACATGCACTAAGAGCCAGCCGTGGAAAGCTTCTTGCATTCAGGTAAAGCGATGGTTTCGTGAATCACTGGGCCTGACTTGGTCATGCCATCGATCTCTGCCCAAGTCGCCTTACCTACGAGCGTGTTCCGCAGAATGCTTCCCCATTTGGAAAACTGCATTCCGAAGCGAGCCAGATTTACCAAGCACCTTCCACGGTCAGCAAGCGAGAGCGGAACCCGCTGCAACAATCCCATATAGCCAAGTGTTGCACGATATTGGTGTGGCAGGGAAAAAACCGGACGATTCTCAGTCGCCATATGGGCATCTTGCTCTTTCGTAGAGCTATTGGCAGTAAAACGTTCAGTGTGCCAACGAACGTAGAAAAGCATCTCGGGAATTTCAAAGATCATCCCACGCAATGCAATCTCAGCCAAAAGAACTTTTTCGCCTCCACAATAGGGCGGATGGAGCTGAGTCTTCGCCATCACTTCGCGACGAATCAATCCATAAACCTCATTGCACCGCCTTGAATGGAGCAGAATCCCAAGATATCGATCGCTTGCGATCGAGCTTTGAGAAAATTCCAACCGCAGCCGTTCGCTTTCCTCGGTCAGCCCCTGGCATGCGAGGTCCGATTCCCCCTCCTCGTCATCCAAAATCCGAAACCCTTGCTCATCAATTGCCCCGGTTGCCGAAGCACAGCTAATGAATTCCGGCGACTCATCCAAAACCGCGACGGACTTCTCAATCAGCGTCGGCATAAGGTAGTCATCGTGCGACAACCAGCGGAAGTATTCGCCGCCGGAGCGGTGGAAGACCTCGTTGAAATTCCAGGCAGCACCACGATTCACTTCGCTGCGAAAGTACTTGATTCTGCTATCCTCTTCGGCGTAGCGCCGGCAAACTTGCTCCGTTCCATCCACGGAAGCATTGTCGGAGATCACGAGTTCCCAGTCATCGAACGTCTGATGCAAAACAGACTCAATGGCATAGCGAACGAAGTTTTCGCCGTTGTAGACGGGGATGCCGATCGACACTCTAGGCATATTAATGTGTTTTCTCCTTCTGGTTGCCGTGATCCGTTGTCACGCTCTTGATCACAGTAACCAACTGCTCGGCTGCCCACGTGGGACTACGCTCCGCGACCGAGTCGCGGCAGACCTGTCTCATGCTTTCAATAGTCTGATCGGAGGAGGTCAGCATATGATTGAGGCTGTCGAAAGTGTCGCTTTCATCAAGCGGATCGAAACTCCATCCATTGTAGCCGTCTTCCACGAGGTCGCTCACTGCCTGCGAGTACTTGCTGCCCAAGACAGGCAACCCCGCGGCAAGAGCTTCATTGACCACAAGCCCCCATTCATCTGCCAACGTTGGAAACACGAGCACCCCAGAAGCCTGCATCAAACTAGCAAGCTCTCGGTAGCTCTTCTGCCCCACGAAGGATACCGATGCACTCACCGGCATCTCGATCGCTTCTAACTCATCTCGTATAGGTCCCTCTCCAACGATGTCCATTTTGACTTGTTGGTCGGGATTTTTTTGACACCAAACGGCGAGGCACCGCAAGAATGGACCAATTCCCTTTCGTTCAGAGAGCTCTGATACACATATAAGACGGTGAATTTGCTCCGGGCGACGTGCCAGCTCCAAGGTTTCAAAAACGCCTGGTTTGGCCGCGTAGGAGAATAGAGCCAACGAGTCAGAGCGAAACCCAGCCTCATTGAGATACCGCAAGCCACTCGTGCCGTTCGCGGTCGTTGCGACAGCCGCCCAGGACAACCACTTCCGGAGCAAACCCCGCAACATTCCACGCCCCTGCTCGGTATGCTCCGATAGGTTGCAAACCAAAACCAGCGGGGTCCGGGTCAACGTCGTGTAAATGGAACAGAAGAAAGACCTGAATCCCAATTCCTCAGAAACGACTACGTCGGGGCGCATCCTAGTCAGCTGAAACAAAGTATCCCAGGGCACGTGCGTCTCGGAACGATCACTAAAGCCCGCTCGATGCTTCCAACGAGTCAGAAAAGTCATTGTCCGTTGGACGACAACATCAAGTCCCCCATGCTCGACATCCCACGACCGATTACCTTCCATCGGAGTCGAAACGAAAACCGACATACGCTCGACACGCGCAGCAATCTCCGTCATTACCGGTAGCGCATAAGGTGGGACGTAACCGGTAAAGAAAGCCACGCTCTGTGGCAATTTCTCTACCCCATACGCTCCCTTCATCTCCAATTCACTCTGTGCGTCTGACTGGCTGAGTGTGCCTGACTGCAGAGCATCGGCCAGTGCTCTGCGTTCTGAGTGTCCTAGTTCAGTCATTGCGTCACCTCTTTTCCAGACGATGCGTGACGAACTTCCTGGAACACCAATATCCCAACCGTGATCGCGTTGAATGCATGGCCACCCGCAACGGCCATTGCAATGTTCTCGATTGGGCTGCCCACTTGGATTGCAAAAGCAAGACCAAACATGACGATGGTGGCGACGACCCTGGTGACAATCCCCGCTCGGACACGCTTGCGTCCGCGCAGATACCCCTCACCAACGATTGTTAGCCCGGCGAAAGCCATTGCAATGATCAAGAGTCTCGTCACGGGAATAGCATCTCGGAATGGTTCTCCGTAAAGCAGCAAAACGATTGGCTCAAGAAACAATTGGAGTGCCCCGAGAACGACCGCTTGGACAGCAATGATGAGCAAAGACTTGGCAACGAAACCCTGCAAATTTCGAGGAGCTTCTTTCGAAACAGCTGCACGAAAGGCAAAAAGTTCAAACGCATTTGGGGCAACGAGCAGCAAGGTCGAGATTGGTAACGCCGTCAGGAAGAGGCCCTGATCCAAAAGACTTGTCGTCCAAATGACAATGTAAACCGCAAACCGGTCATACGCGTCATTGGCCAGCACGAGCCCGCCGTCGGGCAGCCCCTCCTGAATTAACCGGCGAGCCGGAGGATCACTGTCACCGAAGACGCCCTTGGCATCGCTAATCAACCAATAAAACAAGTAGGAAACTAGTGAAACCGCGACGGTGCTCCACGCAATGACCTGAAGACTCTTCCATTGGGCAACGAAAAAGAACATCACGAGACATGGAAAAATGGTCGCTGCAAACAATCGCGACAAGTTGTAACGGTTAAACTTTCCTCGCCCATGGTCAACTGATTGCGCGGTCAGCCGAAGGTGCTCAGCCGGCAGCAACAGAGAACAGATGATGCAGAACGGTAGCAGATAGCTTTTATCTTCTGGCAATGCTACCAAGCTAAGCATCACCGCAACCAGCGTTGAAATGCCGCCTGTAACTAGACCCACTCGAAATGCGGCTCGCTGAATCAAACGAAAGCTGTGCGAATTTGCAGAGGACTCATCAGCCGCATGACGCGCGATCGAATAGTGAGTTCCGAGCAATCCGATATAAGTCATCGTCTGGGCGAAGAACATTGCTGTCCCGTATTCTCCGCGCCCAGTGGGACCAAGCAGCCTTGCAAGCAGAATGGAGTGGATCGCCTGCAGTCCGAAGACCGCCAAAGAGACGAAAACGGTTACAGGAACGCTATTCCTCCAGAGAAGGCAACGAATTCTTCTGATCCCCTCCGCGATCGAATTCTGCCGTTGCATTTGCCAGCCGTACATGTCATTTCGAGACGAAGGAAATGGGTCAAACTAAACGAGTAGCGGAATCACAGCTCGCGAGATTATTCAAGAAACGACTGGTTTCCATCAGGGGCAATCAAAGTTTGAACTTGGGTTGAGTAGCAATTCAATACCTAACCCTCTGTTTCCGAGTTTCGCGAGGAATTTGCGGAGGGTCGGAGCCTGAGCGACGGGGAGGAATTCTTCCCAACTTTAAACTTTGATTGGCCCTGTGGTTTCCATACGGGAACCTCTGAGTCTCGCGTCGAGCGTACGAGCGCAGCTCGCGTCCATATCATTCGGCAAGCCCGCCGCTGGATACAGAAAACGCTCCACCCATCTCCATCATATTCACCGCCACTGTTTTGCCGCGACGAGACCACTACGTTGTCTAGTTCGGCATTCGGGAAACGTCCGTCTGTAACGGATTTGCCGAAACTTTCGGATTCAAGGAACCTGAATTAGTGGACCGAGCGTCGCCAAAACGGCAAATCTGGCATCCAGAGATTCCGGGCCGGGCCGCATTTGGCCACCAGTCAATTCGGCCGCAGGCCCCGCTACATACGCCGGGCGATATCAAGAAACCTCCCGCACTCAGCTGCGTGGCCGGGGTAGAAAGGAATCTCAGAATTGTTCCCAGAGTGCGGCTAGTTCACGTCGCAGCATGTCTCGGTCGATCGAGTTGACCTGGTGGGTCGCAGCCTGGCGTTTTTCGTCGAGCGACAATTGCGTTGCCTCGCGTCTGCGGAAATGCTCAACGGACCAACCACGAAGGATGGATCTCTGCGCGCGAACTTCATCTGGTGTTTCAACGAAAATGATAATATCGCACATCGGCGCCCAACCCGCTTCTATTAGTAACGGCGCGTCGATAACAACTGCTTTGGGTGGATGGTCACTTTCTTTGATGGCCCTTAAGCGGCGAATCGCTTCGGCATGAATGACCGGGTGTACGATATCTTCGAGTTTTTGGAGGGCAGCCTGGGAAGAAGGATCTTCCCCAAAAACCAGACGTCCTAAGCTATCGCGGTCGATTCGTGGTTTGTCGGATTCGACGAGAATTCCCTCACCAAATTCTTGCGTCAAGCGCCGGACGATGAGTGGTTGCTCCAACACTTCGTGCCCCAGCTGATCTGCATCAATTACCGTTGCGCCGAGCTCACTTAACACACTCGCGACGGTCGACTTACCCGACGCGATTCCGCCAACAAGCCCAATGACGGTAACGTTGCTTTTCTGGCTCATACTGCTACTCAGATTGAGGGAACTGTCTAACGCACCTGAGGGGCACCTGAGGGACAACGGACAGCCAAACACCTTGCTGGAGTCGGAAGTCGCTTTGCCGAATCAGCGCAACACCAAAAGAGGGCAACGAGAATTAGCAACTCGCTATCATTACTCTACGTTATCGACTAGCTGCTTGCCGACTACATGCGTATTTGCCGCAACAATCCAATATTGCTGAAATCGAATCCGCTTCTGCGGGCGTCCGGCCAGGTCGAGCTAACGGAACCGATCAGAACCTTCCACGGCCAGTGTGAATTCACTGCATCTGCATGACGGAATATTTACATAGTGCAACAGAAGCCGGCAAAAGGCTTGCCGCTGGAGATCTAGTCGCTTTCCCAACCGAAACCGTCTATGGCCTTGGCGGTGACGCCAGAGACTCCTCGGTTATCAACCGCATCTTTCAAGCGAAAGGGCGTCCATCAAACAACCCGCTCATCGTCCATGTTGCTTCGATCGCGGAATGCAATCTAGCCTGCGATGAATTGCCGCCTATCGCAGCATCCTTGCTAAGCCGATTTTCTCCGGGTCCACTCACAGTCGTGGTGCCGAAACGAAAGGATATTTGCTCCGAAGTTTCGGGAGGCCTAAACACAGTCGGAATCCGTATTCCCTCGAATTTTGTCGCTCGTGAAGTCCTTCGTTCAGCTGGTGTACCTATCGCAGCTCCCTCGGCCAATCTCTCGGGCAAACCGAGTTGTACCACTTGGCAATCGGTGCGAGAAGATCTTGATGGGCGCATCGATGCCATCCTTTGTTCAGAAGACGCCACTCTCGGACTCGAATCGACCGTTGTCGATTGCACCGGTACGACACCGGTCATACTGCGACCTGGAAGAGTCACGCTTGAAGACATTCGCGAGTTACATGCGGACGCTAAGAATGCAATGGATCTCTCGGTCCACGGTCCTCAATCCCAAAATGATTCCGCAGCATTGTCGTCGACACCTGTTTCGCCAGGGCTAATGCACCCGCACTATCAGCCGAAAGCACGAGTGGTACTTTTCGAGACATTGAAAGAACTAGATCAAATCTGCTCCAGTCCAGGACCTGCTTCACTAGCTGTCGTCGGCGTCGATCTGCCGCTTCCAAAGAATGCCGCCTTGGGGCTCACTTTTTGCTCATTACCTGAATACGCGGCCGGCTTCTACGAGTTCCTAAGAACTGCTGATCGCCATAAAGCGGATCTAATCGCCGTGCAGCTTGCTCCAAACAACGGCATCGGAATCGCACTTAGAGACCGGCAGCGTAGGGCAGCAGGAGAGACGTAAACAGCAGATCTCGGCCAACGCAAGGCCCAAGAACAATGGACGTTGCAACCAATTTGTTCCCTAATACCTATTGCATAAACCTATTGCTGGGCCGAATCAACCAGCGTTTCGTCGAGCTTATCCTTGATCAGCTTGGCCCACAGGTCATAGCCATCCTCATTTAGGTGCAATAGGTCTTTGACAAAATACTCGTCTCGTGGCTTTCCATCCTTATTTAGAAACGCTTCGTCGGTAGCGATGAAGTGCAAGCCATCGCGCTCATCCGAAAACTTCGATATCAACTGATTGACCTTCTTGATTTGCGGCCAAACATCGAATCTCGAACTCGTTGGCGTAACGGCGATGCAAAAAACTGGGACCCCTGGCTTAGCCTTTTGAATGCGTCCTACGATGTACCCGTAGAGGGCTAGGACCTCACCTGGCTTTTTATCTCGCTCGCTACCTGAAATATCATTCGCCACAAAAATCACAATCGCTCTCGGATCATGCGGTGTCACCAATCGATCTACGAAGATCGCCATGTCTGAAAAACGAGCACCACCGTAACCACGACGGATTGGAATGTATGGAGACATATCCTCTTTGATCGTCTCCCATCGGCGAATGCTCGAGCTGCCAATAAACAAGATCGCATCGCGTGGGTAGTTTTCGGTTTGATCTAGCTTTTCAAGTTTTGAAATGTCAGCGTCCCAGCGTTCGATTGCCGCAGAACGGTAGCGTTCGACAATCGAGTCCGTAGCCTTCTCTCCAATTGTTTTCTCGGACTCCTGCCCAAAGGCCGAAACGCAAAGGCTGAACACAAGCGGCACCATAACAATCGAGGGCTTCAAAATCATCTGCTTCGGTTCCATCATCCCCACCTTTCACACTGTCCCGACATCGCCTCGCAGCAAACTCAATCTACTGCGAGAGAATTGCATTTAGGGCTCGAATAGGCGAACGGTCCTATCGAAGCCGGTCATCAACCGGAAGATCCATCGATCGAATCCATGCCCGATCGACTTCGGCCTCCTCTTCGCGTCCCAAAGACTCCAGTATTCTCAGCCGATGGTACCTTAGCACGGCTTCATTCCATATCTGCAGCGAGACCTCACTTTGGGCAAGCACTTGTTTTGACTCGGCATCTTGGTCTTCCGCGCCAACCACGTAATCTGATTCATCTTTTTCAGCTAAGGAGTCCCCTGAATCTCCGTTTTCCGAATCCTCGCCAAAAAGAACTTCATTCGTCGCCTTCACAAGGGCATTGAAGGCGGTGGTAGTTGGATCTCGGCGAGACATCGCATGCGAAACAGCAAAATCGGCATCTTCCAGCGCCTCGAGCGGGCGTCCCATTTGGAATAAAACCCAGGCACGCGTATCTCGGTAGGCATCGTTGTCGGGTTCTTGCTCGAGCGCAAGCTCGATGTCTTCTAGTGCGACGTCGAGTTCATCCCCAGCGAGTGCACGCATATAAGCAAGCTCATTCCGAACCACCGGCGACGTGCGACTCTCCTTGGTCACCACCTCAATAACCGATGCTGCCAACATGTACTTGGACTGAGCTTGAAGCCGACTGGCTGCGCTGGACGCAAGCGTATTCACGAGCCATGGTGAAATTCCACTTTCCTTCGCCCCGCGAATCACGTCAGGAAGTTCGAGTTCTCCATCCACGCTGAAAAAGCATGACCGGACTCTGAGCAGCCAGTAATCATAGATAGATTCGAGATTCCCATTTGCCAGCCGAGCCTTTGCCATATGTTCATCGAATCGACCATCGTTAAACTCGAGCGAGTTTGCAGCGGCCGCAAGGTGCCAATGAACCGGACTGAACAAAGATGCACCAGAGACGAAAGGCCAAATCACAATACCCACGCAGGCCAGAATTGCGGTCCAAGTTGCGAGTCGATGTTTCAATGAATGACGTCCGTTCTCAAAATACTTAGTGCTCAGACGGAGGATGTCCGCTCACGCTTGCAGCCCATCGATCAGCCTGGCCAGAACCAGTCGCAAACAACCCGCTGCGGCGAAACCGTCCAAATGTTTGGCTAAAACGCGAAGCTCAAATACTTGAAATGCCTGATTCAGGACCAAGCCTTACAGATCAAGGAGGATTCAACCGACTGTCCAATCAGGATGGGCAAGAATCACTGCATCGATCCCTGAAAAAATTCCTTGATTTGAGAGATTGCTCCTAACCTGCGATGCTCCACAAACGAGATGCTGTCTATGCTAGTTTGTAAGCTCTCGGATTGTGACTAGCTACCAGTGGTTGATGAAATGAGCGCTAGACGAGGTGCTAGCCTCTCTCGGTAGTGCATCGACATTTTCGCGTTGAATCGCACTTAAAGAACCGGATACATTTGGCCGGAAAAAGTGTGTCTTGCGATTCTGAGACTTACCCAGCCTGTTGCTGAATTCAATGATCTCCCAAGTTCATTCGCTTTAGGCCATGGCTGTCCCACGGAATTGCCCCAAGAATCACGATATTTGCCGCGAGTTTAGGAAATAGGTAACGATATGCCATTGTTCGAAATTGAAACAGACTCGCACATTATCATCACATGGGCCGACGATGAACCTGCCGCCCAAGCGGTTGTAAAAGAGGCTTACCCGACTGATAACGTCATTCGCATGACCAAGCGTCCCCGAGACACTTGGGTTATCTCCAAAGGGGTCCTCGGCCTGACGAGCAACATGGATATTTGCGGCGTAGCGCGAGACTGCCTTTCGAAGTCCTCTGGGGACAAGGTTCACGCTATCCGGCTCTACATGCACGAAACCGGGTCTGACCTCGAGAAAGCGCGCAAAGTGATAGAGAGCAACATGGTCATGGGCTGGTAGTCGGCGTTTCTTCCGAAGACCACCAGCGTGTTTTGCATAATATCACCCAGTCCCGTTCCGCTATCGCGGCACCGACAACAAGCCCTCTCTACGTCTACGTGGGGCACAAGCTCTGCAGTCATTGTTGTACGCAAACCAGGGGTGCCTGGCTCTATTAAACAGCCGCCGAGTATTCAGTCGCCCACGATTCAAGCTGTTCATTCCCGTTTCGATTACAGAAGTCACCGAAGGTTTCGCCCTCGGAGCGATGCTGTTTGAAAGCCATGAATAGCGGGGTCAGCGTGTCGGCAATCTCTTCAAAAGGCACCAAATCGCGATAGATCGCCCCGAGTCTCTTGCCAAGAAGTTGTCCACCAAGGAACACGGTGTACTTGCCCTTAGTCTTTCCAACCAGCCCCACGTCGGCGTTGTAGGGCCGCGCACATCCGTTCGGGCATCCTGTCATTCGGACAGTGAACGCTTCGCTATCGAGACCGAGCTTTGACAAGCGAACTTCTAAATCGTCCATTAAATCCGGTAGCACTCGCTCGCTTTCGGTTACAGCGAGACCGCAGGTTGGCAGCGCAACGCAAGCCATCGACCAGCGACGTACCGTTGAGATTTCGGAACTGAGGGGAATCCCATTCCGTTGGATAATCTCCTCGAGCTTGCCTTTGTCTTCCTCTTCAATGTCGGTGAAAAGGATACTCTGGTGTGCAGTCAGGCTGATTCCAGGCTTCACTTCCGAGCAGACTTCGCGAAGCATCTTCTTCCACTGACGATCCGGCCCATCGATAAGCCGACCGTTCTCAACGTTGAGCCCGTAAAACCACCTACCATCTCCCTGTTCTTCCCAACCCATATGGTCGTTGAATCCGTGGACCTCGTCCTCCGTACAAGGCTCGAGTGCCGCTCCGAAATGCTCCTCAACGCGTGCCTTGAACCAATCCAATCCCTTTTCCGCGATCAAGTACTTCATTCGAGCCGTCTTGCGATCCTCCCGATTTCCATGATCGCGCTGAGTCTTGACGATCGCTTCAGCGACCGCACATGCTTGCTCCGGCTTCACAAAAGCCATCCTCTTCGCAAGCGCCGGAAAGGTCTTCTTCGCACTGGGAGTTGTCCCCAGACCACCCCCTACCAACACGTTGTAACCGACAACCTTCCCATCGCGTACAACAGCTAGAAAACCAAGATCATTCGTGTAGATATCCACACAGTTGTCTTCGGGAAGCGCAATGGCAATCTTGAATTTCCGGGGAAGATAGGTCGGCCCGTAGATAGGTTCGTCTTCGGCTTGCCCACCCGGCAACAGCGTCTCCTCACCAGTTTCATCGTCGCGCAACCACAACTCGCAGTAAGCTTGTGTCGAAGGCGCCAAATGGTCTTTGAGGTCATCGGACAACTTCCTAAGTGCGTCGTAGACCTCATTCTTGATTGGTGCTGGGCAGCACATAACGTTGCGGTTGACATCGCCGCACGCAGCCAGAGTACTAAGCTGGACGCGATGAATGCGTTGCATCGTCTCTCGGAGGTCCCTCTTGGGAATCCCATGCAACTGCAGAGTCTGGCGCGTCGTGATTTTCATCGTCGAATTGCCAAGTTCGTCACAGATGTCCAGGTGAGCCAGCAACTGATCTGCAGTAAGACGTCCACCCGGGATTCGAGTCCGCGTCATCATGCTATAGTTCTTGGTTGACTTACCGTCCCTCTTACCTCGCTCATCGCGATTGTCCTGCTGGTAAGTCCCGTGAAACTTCAATAGTTGAGTATTTGGCTTTGCGAATTGGTCGGCACCGTCATCTGCGAGATCCTCCAGAATCGATCCACGCAGTAGCCGGCTCTCCGCCTTGATCACTTCGACAGCACTCAACTTTTGCTCCGCCATTGCGGTCGTACTCCATTGCTATTTGAATTCGCCTTGGTCGCTTCGGGTCTAATTCCGATCCGCTCCACGGCCACGAGCCCAGTCCGGCTCGCGCAATTTCTATGTTCGATGATGCCAACAGATTCGCGAGAATCCGATTCCCACGTGCTAGAACCGAAAAAGCCGGTTCCTGCGAATTGTGAGCTCCCGGAGCAGCCCCCCTTTGGCTCGAACGCGGACGCGGGTTAGGCAATCTATACCTATTTGATACTTATCGTAAGCATTAAATCACTTGGGCTCTAGATCAGCTATTCGCGAGTTCAACTCACCGCGAACGCGGAGACATCATGTGTGTGGGGGCGCACTAGAGCGTCAAATCCCCAATACCGAAAGTGCCCATCATTTCCCTGAAACCCGTCGTTTTCATCGTGCCCAGCCCAAAGTGCCCAGCGTGTTTCGGTCGTCCGCGCAGGAGAACGCTTGGCTAATCTGGAAATTCAGGCAGCGTATTGTGGTGAAACTCTCGCATTTGGATTGGTTTTTCGCTGACACCACTGAGTTTCAGTGGAATTGTTAAGCTGGGTTGGTTGAGCGATTGCAAGGAGGGGGATATGGTTTAGCGGTCGCCACCCTGGTCGGCCCACGGACAGGCGGCGGGGCTTGCCGAATTCTCGTAGTTCGAGCCCAATTCCAAACTCGGAGCAAAGATGTCGGAAGCTCTCTACCTCGAAGATATCGATGTCGGTTCAAGCTGGAAGAGTCCGGCACGCACTGTGACCGAGTCCGACATTGTTTCCTTTGCCGGGATGACAGGGGATTTCGATCCTTTACACGTCGATCACGAGTTTGCAGCCGAAACACCTTACGGCAAACCAATAGCCCATGGCTTGCTTGGGATGTCGTTCATGGCGGGCTTAAGCAGTAATCACCCGCGAATGCGCACGTTAGCCTTCGTCCGTATTGACGACTGGCAATTTCTGAAACCCATCTTCGTTGGTGACACCATTCATGTTATTACCAGTGTGGCGTCGATTTCTCCCAAGGGTCGCCGCAGCGGAGAGGTTATCTGGGACCGCAGTCTCGTGAATCAAAAGGGAGAGACTGTCCAGGCCGGAAAGATCGTCACCTTGGTCTCCGCAGAATCGTTTTTGCCGCGGACACGAAAGACGGTCCCCGAACCAGCATCAGCTCGCCTTGAGAAGCTCCGCAAGGTCGCGGCGGAGAAGATTGATGCCATGGCTGACAACACCTAGGCTTCCTCCACCACGAAATGCCTCCGCATTCTAGCGTTGTCTACTAGTCAGCCGACTTGATTCTGAAGCTGACAAGCCTTCAGCGTGTTTTGGAGCAGCATGGCAATCGTGAGCGGGCCTATGCCCCCCGGCACTGGAGTAATCGCGCTGGCGACATCCAGCAGGTTTGCGTAGTCCACGTCACCGACGAGCTTTTCATCGACGCGGTTAATCCCCACGTCAATGACGACAGCTCCTTCGCGGACCATCTCGCGTCGGATCAGTCGCGGCTGTCCCACCGCAGCGATAATGACATCCGCCGTCCGGACAACGTCGGCGAGGTCTCGACTGCGCGAATGGCAAACAGTGACCGTCGCATTCGCGTAGTCCGCACCCCAGCCCATATCGCGCTGGACCAACATGTTTGCCATCGGCTTCCCGACAATATCGCTGCGTCCTACGATGACCACGTGTTTCCCGGCCAGTTTGATTTCGTGCCTGGCCAAGATCTGCAGGACGCCATGTGGAGTGCACGGAAGAAATCGTGGTCGGCCTTGAACCAACAGGCCTACGTTTTCTGGTGCAAAGGCATCAACGTCCTTCAGCGGCATCACTGCGTCCAGGACTGCTTGCGAATCAATCGCCGGCGGTAGCGGCAATTGAACGAGAATTCCATTGACGGCTGTATCTTCATTCAGTTCACCCAACAAATCCAAGAGCGCAGCAGTCGAGGTCGATTCCGGCCTGCGAATCAGGCGGCTTGCCATTCCGACTTTAGCGCACGCACGCTCCTTATTCCGAACGTAGACTTGGCTCGCGGGGTCTTCTCCAACTAACACCGCCGCCAACGTCGGCGTTGGATTGCCTTCGTCGATCCAAGCCTTCGTTTCAGCTGCAATCTCGTCTCGAATTGCTGCAGAGGTCGCCTTACCGTCCAATATCCTTGCCGTCGTCAAATCGATTCTCTCCAACTGTGAATTGTGATCCAAGACCGTGACCCGGCGCGCCAAGTGTCCGTCTGGCAAGACGTCCCGCCAACAGTGATTGGCATCAACATGCTTTCTCGCAACCTCTCCAACGACCACAAGAATTCACAGCCTCTGTAGCAACTTAGCTTGAGTCGCCAATGATCCTATCGCCCGGTTCGAAGGGGATTCTCGTTGCTCAGCGTTCGATCCCAAACTGCTCCAGCTTGCGATACAGGGTAGCCCGGGAAACACCGAGCAGTTTCGTGGATTCGATAATATTATTGCCAGTTCGCTTTAGCGACTCGCGAATCAACCGTTCCTCCCAAACATCAATGCGAAGGCTATCCAGCTGCTGGCTTCCTACGTCTCGTAAGGAAAGGTCGCTGGGCTCGATCTCGTCACCATTCGCCAAAACGACGGCACTGTCGATCACATTTCGCAACTGGCGAACGTTGCCGGGCCAGTTGTATCCCAGCATTAGTTTCATCGCCGCCGAAGAAATCCGAAGTTCAGTTCTCCCGTGCTGGGCGCGGAAGTGGTTGAGGAAATGTAAAATCAGATCTTCTATGTCTTTCCCCCGCTCGCGCAGCGGTGGCACTAATAACTCAAACACGCTGAGCCGATAATACAAATCTTCTCGGAATTTCTTGTCTCGGACGTATTCTCGCAAGTCCCGATTCGTGGCTGCAATAACTCGCACATCGACGGAGATTTCTTTCGTGTCTCCGACCGGCATAAAAGGATGACCTTCAAGAATCCGCAACAGCTTGGCTTGGCCTTCTAAATTGAGCTCTCCGACTTCATCTAAGAACAGAGTGCCGGTGTGCGCCTGTTGAAACAGCCCTTGGTGGTCTTTCTCTGCGCCAGTGAAAGCGCCTCGTTTGTGCCCGAACAACTGGCTTTCCATAAGCTCTTCAGGAATGGCAGCACAGTTGACGCATAGCAATGGGCGATCCTTGCGAGGGCTGAAACGATGAATTGCCCGTGAAACCAACTCCTTGCCAACTCCACTTTCACCACGTACCAAGGCGCATCCGCTGGCTTTGGCAACGCGCTCAATACGATCCTTCAATTTCATCATCGCTGGGCAATCACCGATCAAATCGTTGAAGTCCCCGGTGCGCTGAACCAACCGTTTGTGCTCTTCAGATAGGCTGGCATGACTGCGACTCGATTCAAGTGCGACGGCCAGCATGTTGCCTGCAGAGATAGCAAAGTCAAAATGAGCCTGGTCGAATTTGCCCTCTTCGAGGTAAAGATGAATCGCGCCAATGACGGCAGCATCGTTTACGAGCGGGACGCAGATAGCATCTGCAAAATGAATATCATCAGCCGAGATCTTGTCTTTGATCCAGACTGCCGAGCTCGCCTGGCTGACCCGCTCGGTGAGCTTCTTACTCAACCGAATTCGGTGCTCAAATTCTGGCGGAGTAATTTTCTGTGGTTTCAGCTCACCTTGATCATCAATCCAAAGAAAGCCGACTGCCGTCGCTCCAGTTCGGATACGAAGCATCTCCAATCCACTTGCCGCGACCTCATCTGGATTATTGCACCGCATTAGGCCAATGCTCAACTGGTACAAATCCAGCATGTCCTGGCTTCGACGCTGCGTGAATAACTGGCTGAGTGAATTCACGCCGCTTGCTTCGACGGAAATGGGAGCTTCCATCAACAGCTCTTGGTGCGTTGTCGGGGCTTCCTCTTCCTCGGGCAGCTCGAACAACAACTCCGTTGAACCGATTTGAACGCGATCTCCCGAGTGAAGGACGGTCTGAGTAATCTTCTTGTCGTTGACCAGCGTGCCGTTTCGACTGCCTTCATCGGACGCTTTCCAAGTGCCGTCCTCATAACTGATGATGACATGTGTTCTAGAGCTGAGTGGATCGCTCAAGCAAATTTGGCAGCCATTACCGCGCCCGATTCTTGTCGGTTGGGAAGCGTCTAGCTCATACTTTTTTTCTGAGGCAGATCCTCGTACTACCGTTGCAAATGCTTTCATCCGAGTCGTTATCAGCAAAAACTATTTGGGCGAATTTTGGGTTTTGAAGCGAATCCGTCGCCGCCTGCTCGGACGATCAGATTTCCCTGAGTTTTGTTCGAAGAGCACGAAACGTAGTATAGCAACCTGGGTTCAATTCGACTGGAGCAACTTTAGTGAGACCAACTCGAAATCAACCGGAAAACAAGGCCGCAGATCGTTACTAGACCGGTTGCAGCTCGGCGTAGCTGGATGCAACTCCGTTCAGGACACGATCACATCCTTGTGGGAGTGTTTCATCACCATCGGCGAGTCTATAACCTTCGACAAAGAATAGATAGAATGTGGATAGGAGGTCATCGCCTAAGCTTAGCCTTCGACGAGCTACGCTTGACTTTCGTTCCCATCTAATTTGAGAGTGCACCGGCAACTCCGGGTTTGGGAGTTGGCTGAAATGATTCGCAACCAAAGGGCTTGGTTTGGTCGACCACAAGGAAAAGGGAATTGCTTCCGCTCAGAGCGATCCAGACGTCGCTCTCATGATCCGGGTCCGGGACGAGGACAACGCAATGGCCTTTGCCTCACTCGTGGATAGCTACCAGCCGCGATTGCTGCGTGTCCTGAAACACATGGTCGGTAGCGACGCCACGGCGGAAGACCTGGTCCAAGAAGTATTCTTGCGTGTCTGGAGAGCGAGAAAACGTTACTCTCCGCAAGCCAAATTCTCTACCTGGGTTTTCCACATCACCCACAATGTTGCCAGCAACGCCATTCGCGACCGAAAACGAAAACGCGAGTACCAATTGAGCGACAATGCCAGCCAGAGCTCGCCAATGCTCAGCTTGGATCAAATGGCGATGGCATCTACGGGAGCCATGCCGGTCCGGAAGTTGGACAAAGCGGAACGGGCAGAAATGGTCAGGGTAGCCGTCGAAGCACTCAATGAACGCCAACGAATGGCGCTTTTGCTTTGCAAATTCGAGGGGCTCAGCTACCAAGAAATCGCAGACACAATGGGACTAACAGTTCAGGCCGTCAAGTCGCTGCTCAGTCGAGCCAGAGTCAATCTCAAATCTTTGCTGCAACCCTACATCCAGGCCGGCAATGCGCCCGCGAACGCAGAGTCGGGGGCCGCCACGGAATCGGACTTGGGCTCAGGCTCGGTCGGCGACTCGAACCTGAAAGGAGGGAACCGCTAATGGAAAATTATGACGACGAGCAATTGGTAGCGTTCCTGGACGGGGAGCTCTCATCGGATGAGGCACAGCAGATCGAGACTCAGTTGGAGTCGGACGAATCGTTGCAACAAAGAGTGGACGATCTGCGAAACACGTGGGATCTGCTACTGGAACTCCCTGACGAACCGCCCAACCAAGAACTCACTCAATCCACGCTCGAGTTTGTTACGGTCCAGCTTGAAAAAGAGCAGGACCATTGGTTCAACCGTCTCCGCCGTAGTTTCCTAGCCCTGTTCGCAATCATCATTGGATCAGCACTTATTGCAGGGTGGGGGTTCGGGCACTTTGCCAAGACCAGAATCGCCAATCGATTACTCGACAATTTACATTGCGTTGCCGATTACGATGCTTTCGAAAAGCTAGGCGACTCCACGTTCGAAGACTCAAAAAATTGGGTCGAGAAACTGAGCGAAATCCCGAATCTTCCTATCGCATTTCCTGCCCAAGGTCTTGGAAAAACAGAAGTACCCGGCATCGGGAAAAATGGTGAGCGTCAGAAGTGGATCGATCAATTAGAAGAAGAACAGCGTGATGTCTTAATCAATTACGCATCGGATTTTAGTTCCGCGGCGACCCCTGACAGCACCCGTCGTGTTGCCGATTGGGTTTATTCCCAGGAAGACGGATCAGCAAAACTAGAACTTCTGCGGTCCTACGCAAAATTGCTTGAGAGCCAGCCCCAAACCTACGCATTCGATCTGCGAGGCAAAGAGACGGAGGAGCGACTCGAGATTGTCAAAAAACTGGTCAACGAGAAAATGCGGTTCCGCTATCTTGAGCAGATCCCGCGATCGGACCAGTTCCGCTTTGAGCGTTTCTACCTCGAGAAATCGGCCAACTCCTTTTCACCGGAAGTCCAGGTCGATCCAGTCAGTGCAAACGAGCTCGCAGATGATCTTTCTGAATTGGCGAAGAGCATTCTTGAGCCGCAGTCAGACGGCGAGAAGATTCAAACGCTTGAGTTCTGGATCAACTCGGTTGTCTACCCAACTACGAGTGACGAGCTGTCGACCGAGGCGCTCGTGGAGCAGCTCGAAAAGCTCAAGAACGACCCTAGTACCGTGTCCGACTACGCACGCATTGAGCTGCTACCCGAAGATGAGGCTCGGGCGGAACTTCGAGCCATGATTCGAAGCCAAGAAGACGAGTAATTCGTCACCGAATCTCCTCCGGATCGGTGATGCCGAAATCCGCGCACCGGTGCTACCGAAGTCCGCGCAACGGTGCTACCGAAATCGCATCTTGATTCGGTGAGCCGTGAATTCGCTTCGCGGTGATCCATCTTCATGCCGCTGAATGCCCCTCTCTTCGCGCTACCGTGCGACTCGGGAACTCGAGTGAATCGACGCCCTAACCATGCTCACGACCGGTTGGCTGAAATCACCCTACGTTGATGCGGCCGCCAAACGAAAATGGCCAGACCGCCAAACGAACGATCTGACCATTTGTGTTCATCCACAACCGTGAGCACCGGCGCTGGAGCCAGCGTCCATTCGGCCTAGGCCTTGTTGAGTGCGGCTTGGGCTGCAGCCAATCGTGCGATAGGAACGCGGAATGGCGAGCAACTTACGTAATCAAGTCCTACCGAGTTGCAGAAGTCAATCGATGCAGGGTCTCCACCGTGCTCACCGCAGATACCCAGCTTAATGTCGCCCTTGACGCTACGTCCCTTCTTGACCGCCGTGTCAACCAATTGGCCAACTCCGCTGGTATCCAGCGATTGGAACGGATCCACAAGCAGGATCTCTTGCCCCAGATAATCGGGAAGGAAGGAGTTGATGTCGTCTCGGCTGAAACCGAACGTCATCTGTGTCAAGTCATTGGTGCCAAAGCTAAAGAAGTCAGCCGACTCGGCAACTTCATCAGCAGTCAGAGCGGCACGAGGAACTTCGATCATCGTCCCGATCAAGATGTCCAACTCACCGGAAAAACTCTTGTCTTTCTTGACCGCTTCAATGGTTTGCTCTGCCTTCTCACGAAGCAGCTGAAGCTCGGCTTTAGTACCCACCAAAGGAATCATGATTTCAGGCATCGCATTGACGCCCTTTCCTTGGCACTCAATCGCAGCTTCGACGATTGCCGTAACTTGCATCTCGAGAATTTCGGGGTAGGTAATGCTCAATCGGCAACCACGGTGACCCAGCATTGGATTGAATTCGTGAAGAGACTCAACGCGGGCCTTGATCTCTTCTGCGTCAACTCCGACTTCCTTGGCTAATTCTTGTTGGCCCTTTTCGTCGTGAGGAACAAACTCGTGCAAAGGTGGATCTAGCAAACGAATCGTTACAGGCAAACCGTCCATCGCGGTGAAGATGCCAGCGAAATCCTCACGTTGGAATGGCAGCAGTTTCGCTAGCGCTGCTCGCCGCGATGCTTCATCCTTGGAGAGAATCATTTCTCGAATCGCTAGGGTCCGATCTCCACCGAAGAACATGTGCTCCGTACGGCAAAGTCCGATTCCTTGGGCGCCGAATTCACGGGCTCGAGCACTGTCTTCTGGTGAATCCGCATTGGTACGGACCTTCAAAGTTCGATACTTATCGGCCCATTCCATCAGCTGCCCAAAGTCACCTGACAAGCTCGCCGGTTGCGTCGCAACTTCACCGGCAACGACTTCACCCGTCGTCCCATTAATGCTCAATACGTCGTTCTCGCCGTAGGTCTTGCCGGAAATGTCAGCAGTCTTGGCTTCGGCATTAATGACAACGTCGCCCGCACCAGCAACACAACAACGTCCCCACCCACGGGCAACTACAGCTGCGTGACTGGTCATACCACCGGTACTGGTCAGAATCCCAGCCGCAGCGTGCATTCCATCGACGTCTTCGGGGCTGGTTTCTTTTCGAATCAAGATGACGGCTTCGCCAGCTTCAGCACGAGCTTTCGCGTCTTCGGCGGTAAAGGCCAGCTTGCCACAAGCAGCACCAGGAGAAGCGGGGAGTCCCTTAGCAATTTTCTCCGTGCCTGCCCAAGCTGCGGTATCAAAACTAGGAAGAAGCAGCTGAGTCAAATCCCCAGCAGGAACGCGTTTGACGGCTTCCTTTTCGTCAATCAACGACTCGCGAACCATTTCGCAGGCGATTCGAACTGCAGCCATACCGGTTCGCTTACCGGTTCGAGTCTGCAGCATGAAAAGGGTACCCTTCTCAATGGTGAACTCGATGTCCTGCATTTCTTTGTAATGCTGTTCCAGCGTGTCCTTGATCGTCATGAGCTGTTGGTAGACTTCGTCATTCCAAGCACTCATTTCTTCGGTTGGCAGTGGAGTTCGGATCCCAGCCACGACGTCTTCCCCCTGTGCGTTGATCAAGAACTCACCAAAGAATTTGTTTTCGCCGGTGTTCGGATTTCGCGTGAATGCAACGCCTGTTCCCGAATCATCGCCCATGTTGCCGTACACCATCGATTGGCAATTCACGGCGGTACCAAGTAGACCGCGGATCCCTTCGATTTCACGGTACTTGACTGCTTTGTTGGTCATCCAGCTCTTGAATACAGCCTCGATTGCCTTTTCGAGCTGAACCAGTGGCTCCTGTGGGAAGTCTTCGCCGGTGTGTTCCTTGTAAACAGCTTTGTAGGAATCACAAAGTTCTTTCAAGCCTTCGGCTGATACATCCGTGTCTTCCTTCACGCCGTATTTCGCTTTGATCGCATCAAATGCGTGCTCAAAGTGCTCGTGCTCAACGCCCATAACGACGTCGCCAAACATGTTGATCAATCGACGATAAGCATCATAGGCGAACCGCTCGTTGCTGGTCGCTTCCGCCAATCCGGCAGTAGAAACATCGTTCAGGCCGAGGTTTAGAATCGTATTCATCATCCCAGGCATCGAAACTGCCGCGCCCGAACGGACGGAAACGAGCAGCGGATTCTTGTCGTCTCCAAAAGACTTTCCAAGCTCCGACTCGAGCGTTGCGACGTTGGCTTTGACTTCTTCCATCAAGCCAGCAGGCAAACTCTTGCCAGACTTGTAATAACCATCACAAACTTCGGTCGTGATGGTAAATCCAGGAGGGACCGGAAGACCAATCGATGTCATTTCGGCGAGATTCGCGCCCTTTCCGCCAAGGATCGTTTTACTGACGCCGGTGCCGTCAGTTCTCGTCTTGCCGAAGTAATAAATCATCTTGTTGGACATTGGGACTACGAAGCCTCCGAGGTTGGAAAACAGTGACAAAGGTGTCAACAAATTGTGTGAAGCCACACTCACATCGAGCGAGGCAATAATGGGTACGCTACACCCCGGCGATGCTCGCGATGCAGGCTAGGGAACCATCGCCCGGTCCGTCAGCTCCAATCAGCTTGCTGCGTCAATGCAGGGAGAGGGCAAATATGTCTGCAATTCCGATTAGCGTTGCGTCTGCCACTCACTACGCTGGTTCCAGTCCGATTCAGATGTAAATCGACGCAGAAGGCGGAACCAAAATGTCAGGCAGCAGGAAACGAAGGCAAGTCGCTTCGAAGCTTGGCGGCTTGCCTAGAATTTTGCGAGCGAGTGTATCTCCGCACTCGAAAACCGTCAATTGGGAGCTTCAATTAGTGGACAATATCCATCCGTTATCGGACCCGATCGATGCATCAACGGCGGATATCGGATTTCTACTCGTCGGCCATGGAACTCGTAAGTCCTCAGGTCAGGATCAATTCAGGACGGTTTACCAACAATTCAAAGGATTCATGGCTCCTTGGCCCACGGAGCTGGCATTTTTGGAGTTGGCGGAACCCGATATTCCTGCCGGAATCGCCAATCTCGCTGCGAAGGGTGTCAAACGGCTAGTTACGGTTCCGGTGCTCCTCTTCACTGCCGGTCATGCAATCGAGGATATCCCGAACGCGGTGAAGGAAGCCTGTGCTGGACCCCAAATCACCCCTCTTCTGCAGACGGGTGCTTTCGAGTCAGCGGAACCGCTGCTTCGGCTCTCACAGCTTCGGTTCCAGCAAGCGGCCTGCACTCCCAGCTGTCGTCCTGCCGCCGCAGGAGAAGCATTGAACTTCTCAGGGGATTCGGATCCGCCGCAAAAGTCTGGGCCAAGCCCCGAATGCCTGTCCTGTGTCCGATCGGACCCCGGTTTGTTCTGTGATTCGACCGCTTTATTGATGATCGGACGCGGTAGCAACTCCGAATCCGCGACCGCAAAAATGCGTGAATTCACTGCCAATCGCCGTGTTTTGACACCGGTAGCGTGGAGCGAAACCGCCTTCATCCATGCTCAAAGTCCGTCTGTCGATGAGGGCCTCGACCGTCTTGAGTCGGCTCCTCAGCGATTGAAAGTCGTGCAACCACACCTCCTGTTCGACGGTTTACTGATGGATCAATTGCGCAGGCAGATTGCAGAAAGAAGCGCTCGAGACCCGAGGAACAAATGGGTGCTGACCGACGTATTGGGTACAGACGAAGAACTTGCTCGAACGCTAGCAACGCTCGCTAAGTCGGCTGCATTGGCTCACCAGCCCTAGGCATTGGCACCCAAGTGTTCCGATTCTCGAGTCTCTGGTTGGCCTCGTAGGCCGGACCGAGTCAAGTTCGACACAACGTGGTCTGCTGCCTACGAAACCATGTATTTACTACCGGGTTTGAAAGAATGGGCAACGTTCCTGTCCAACAAGGTCGGACACGCGGCAACATTCCCGTTGCCCGAATAGGTATCATTTCCTATAGAGCCCTTATAGAAAAGTCACGGTAAAGCCCGCGAACCGGCCAGCCTACCAAGTTGGCTTCTATGCGTGGCATGCTGCTTCAAGAAAAACCGGGAGGATTCCCATGATGACTTATATTTCAGCCGCCAGCTCCAAACTGGGGCAATTCACTCTCGGGATGTCGTTTGTCGCCGTAATGACAACCGCGACCGCCTGCCTCGGACAAGGGATCGATAAGTCGAAGAACCCGGCCGTCGAGGATATGGATGGGCCCCGCGCAATGGACCGACAAATCATTCGCGCGGTTGCAAAACTCATGGATGAGAATCATTTCTCCAAGCACCCACTCGACGATGAGATTTCCACACGAGCATTCGACCGCTTTCTCAGTTCGCTGGATCCATTGAAGCTGTACTTCTTGAAGTCCGACGTGGAAGAATTCACCAGCGACAAAGCGAAGCTCGATGAATTCGCAAAAGCCGGCAGCATGACCTTTGGCTTCACTGTCTTCAAAAGGTTTCTCCAACGGGTCGACGAACGAATCGACACCGCGAATAAAGAGATCGATGCCGAGCATGATTTCACTCTCGACGAAAAACTAGCTCGCGACCCCGATGTCATCGATTACCCAGCAGATGAAGCGGAAGCAAACGACCGCATGCGAAAGCAAATCAAGTACAGCCTTCTTGTCCTTGAGAGCGAAAAGATTCGCGCTGAAAAGGATGCGGAGAACGGCAAAGAGCGCACTGAGGCGGAGACAGTCCTTAACGGCGATCCAAACGAAGATCCGCGCGAAAAGTTAAAGCGACGCTATCGAAACATTAAGCGTCGTTGGCACCAATTCGATGCCGATGAGCTCCTCGAGCTTTACGTGTCGTCCATCACTACCAGTTTTGATCCTCATACTTCGTACATGTCGCCAGACACACTGGCCAATTTCCGAATCATGATGAGTCTCGGACTCGATGGCATTGGCGCTCAACTCACGAGCGAAGACGGCTACACCAAACTAACAAGCATTGTTCCTGGAGGTGCTGCTGACAAAGACGGCCGCTTGAAGCCAGGTGACAAGATCATCTCTGTTGGGCAAGGCACCAATGGCGAGATGGTCGATGTCATCGACATGAAGCTTGATGATGTGGTGTCCCAGATTCGCGGCAAGGCCGGTACCGTCGTTCGGCTAGGTGTTTTGCCGGTCTCCGGCGGCGAACAGCAGAGTATCGATATTGTCCGAGCCAAAATCAGCTTAGAAGACAGCGCCGCCCGCAGCGAAGTCGTCGACTACGGGAAGAAATCCGACGGCAGCCCTTTCCGTGTAGGCTACATCGATTTGCCGAGCTTTTATATGGACATGGAAGCCGCCCGTGCGAACAAAGAAGGTCGCTCTACAACACGCGATGTCAGCCGAATCCTTGGCGATTTTCGGCAAGAGGCAGTCGATGCCGTCGTATTGGATCTGAGCCGAAACGGTGGCGGTAGCTTGACCGAGGCGATCAATTTGACCGGGCTGTTCATCGATCAAGGGCCTGTTGTTCAAGTGAAGCGACTAGACGGGCGTGTAGAAGCCTACGACGATACGAACGCCGGTGTCGCTTGGAAGGGCCCTCTCGTCGTCCTCACTAGTAAAGAAAGTGCTAGTGCCAGCGAAATCCTGGCTGGTGCGATTCAAGACTATCGCCGAGGCATCATCGTTGGCGATCCGGCTACCCACGGTAAGGGAACGGTCCAAAGCCTCTACGATCTCGGAAATGAGATTTTCCGCGGACTGGGCAACATCGGTGCACTCAAGCTCACCATTCAACAGTTCTATCTGCCAGGCGGAAAGAGCACGCAGAAAGAGGGTGTCCTCTCTGATGTAATTCTACCCGCTATCACTGCAAGCATTGACAATGCAGAAGGTGATTTGGACTACGCATTGCCAAACGACCAAGTCAGCGGCACTCGCCACATCGATTACAAAATGGTCAACAGCACGATCCTGGCTAAGCTACGCGACGAAAGCGAACGACGCATCGAGGACTCAGAAGGATTCGATCGGCTACTAGCTCGTATCGAAATGTTTAATGCTCAGAAGGACGAAGACTTTGTTTCCCTGAACCGCGACGACTTCCTGAAGCGTCGCGCTGAACTAGATGCCCAACGCGAGCAAGAAGAACAAGCTCTCGAATCGGCTATGCCGAAGAAAGAAGTCTTCAAGCTAGACTATTACAACAAGGAAGTTCTGAACATTGCTCGCGACTATGTCGAGGCTGTCCAAGAACTCAACCTGGCCCAAGCTGGCTAGTATCAGAAAAGAACAAGCAGTTCCCAAACAGAGCAGGGCATGCAATCATGTCCTGCTCTTTTTTTATTGACCGACTTCGCGTCGTATCGCTGAAACGGACGCGATCATTGGAACGAATCATGGCAAACAGACTAGCGACAAACATAGCCGGACTGGATGACGCACTGGGCGGAGGCCTCATCCCCGGAACGCTGACCATGATCATCGGTGCGACGGGGGTCGGCAAAACTCAACTCGCGATGCACTTCCTTCACAACACGCAAGCCGGGCTTCATCCAGTTGGCATCAACGGTGCAATCATTGATCTATCCAGCCGCGGTGATTCCCAAAACCACGACGGATACAGCCAACGCATGTTTCAGTCGGAGTTGTCGTTGGCGGATCCTTCTCGGGAGGCGAAATACAACGTCTTCGGTCCCGAGCCGCCTGAAGACGTACTGCCATTTCTCGGTTACGGGGGACGCCGCGTTTTGCGAAGCCAGATGGATGTAGACCAGTGGCATTCGTGGCAGTCGGAACTCAACCGACGCATGCCTATGCTTTTCCGATACGTTTACTCGCACCTCGTTCATGGGACACGCCGGTTCGTGATCGACGGAATTGAACCTCAAGATTCGTCGAGCGACTCACTTCAGCTCGACCTGCTTGAGCTGATCTACCACCGCATGCTACGCAAGGAACACTCTTGGCTTGCCCGCGAGGTGTTCCGCGAGAACTTCCGCGTGAGTGAGCCGGAAGTAGCAGCACATTCATACGATCACGACGAGAGTGCCGCAATGGTCTTGGTTACAACGAAACACGCAATGCTCGAGCAACTCATGACGGAACCACTTTCCGATGGTGATCTTGCCGCCGGCGCGAATACGGTCATCCTTCTTGGCCGACAGTTGATTGACGGGGCAATGCAACGAGGGTTGTATATTGCAAAGCACCGAGGAAGCTACGCCGACCAACGGATTCTGCCATTCACCATCGATGATTCGGGACTAAGCGTATAAGCTTGCAGCTGCCCCGAATCTCTACGAATTGAGCGAGAGCTGCCTGAGACTCGGCAGCACCTCTTCCAAGTCAAATACCGTCGGCTCTTTCGAAACCTTAGACCAATCAAAACTCGACACGCAAGCGGACGGAGTGATCGCTCGACGCCTCGGCAGCAAGCCGCACGTATTCAAGAGATATCCAACTACGGATTCCGGAGTGATCCCCAGAGCGCGAAGTGTAGCAATACGGGTGTCACCGTGCCTTTTTGCCAGCCGCCTGCCATCCTTCCCGATCATGAGGGGCACGTGAAAATACTTCGGCTCGCGCTGGCCGAGGAACCTCCAGATAGCTAGTTGTCGATAGGTACTGAAAATCAAGTCGTCTCCACGAACGACCTCAGAAACACCTTGGTCCAAATCATCGATCACCACCGCTAACTGGTATGAAGGAACAAACACCCGTTGACCATCATTCCCAACCACCGATTTCGCGATCACGAAATCGCCAAGTTGTTTGGCTGGATTGGCAGATTGCCTACCGGCAAAAAGGTCCATCCACTCCGTGACTTCATCTGCCAACTTCATCCGCCAGCAATATGGACCGTTCAGCGAGTCCGGCTCTAGCAAGCGATCCCGACAAGTTCCAGGATAGACATCGCCCTCCAATGACGGCCACCCCGCATCGTGTGGTGCACTTGCCGCCTCAGCGACATCCTTCCGAGTGCATTGGCATACATACACAAGATCCGCTTGTACCAATCGTTGGAAAACATCCAAATACCTCTGAACTCGAAGGGTCTGCCGAAGTGGACTCTCGCCAGATTCGTTATCTTCCGATGCACTCCACCTGTCCCAATCGAGCCCAAGCCATTGGAGATCGTCGATCGTCTGCTGATACGCCCAATCTTTGACACGCGGGGAATCGGTATCCTCAATGCGGAGATAAACACGACCTCCCTGCGACCGCATTGATAGCCATGCGAGCAAGAAACTACGTGCATTTCCCAGGTGCAATGCCCCCGTGGGTGAAGGGGCTAGCCGACCTGCGAACAAAGCTCCTTGGGCTCGGCGTTGAACTTGGCCCCAATCCATTATTCAACTCGGCGCCAAATCTGGTACTCGCTCGCCCAATCATCCTTGGGACCAGCGTCCACTTGCTGACTCTCGGTCAATTCAAACGCCGCCCAATCGAACTCGGGGAAAAACGTATCGGCATCGACGTCCGTTTGGACTCGAGTCACATGCAACGTCGCACAACGCGGCAAAGCGGCTTCATAGATCTGCGCTCCGCCGACAACCATAACCTGCCGGCCAGAATCAACACGACCTTCAACAGCCTCCAGAGAGTCGACGACATCAACGCCCCCAGGACGGTAGTTGGTCTGCCGCGTGAGGACGATTGTTTGCCGTCCCGGCAGTGGCCGACCAATGGAATCATACGTCTTGCGTCCCATTACCAACGCGTGCCCCATCGTGATTTCTTTGAATCGACGTAGATCGCTGCTAAGCCGCCAAGGTAGGTCGCCTCGAACACCGATGGCTTGGTTATTTGCCATGGCTACTACGAGGTTCCAGTCAAACACCACGTCGTGACCTCCATTCCTACAGGGATACTGCGCCAGCTCCTGAATTTAAACCGCTACAGGAGCAGCGATATGAGGGTGAGGCTGATAATCAAGCAATTCGAAATCCCCGTACTCATAGTCCAGAATCGACGATCGAGCGTTTTTCATCTTCAGTGTAGGGAGCGAACGTGGGGTGCGTTCCAATTGCAGCTCAGCCTGCTCAAGATGATTTCGATACAGGTGCACGTCACCAAAGGTATGAACGAAATCACCGGCTTCGAGCCCGGTCGCTCGGGCCATCATCATGGTAAGTAACGCATACGATGCAATATTGAACGGAACCCCCAAAAACAAGTCCGCGCTACGCTGATACAGTTGACAGCTCAGTCGGCCATTGGCGACGTAGAATTGAAATAGCAGATGACAGGGCGGCAAAGCCATCTTTTCAACGTCGGCCACATTCCAAGCGCTGACGATGAGTCGCCTTGAATCAGGATTGTTCCGAATCTGTTCCTGCACCTGCGTAATCTGGTCGATCTCATCGCCTGCCGCAGTCCCCCAACTCCTCCATTGCTTGCCATAAACCGGCCCCAGTTCGCCATTCTCGTCGGCCCACTCATCCCAAATCGAAACGCGGTGCTGATGCAAAAAATCAACGTTCGTCTCCCCGCGGAGAAACCAAAGCAACTCGACCAAAATGCTCCGTAGATGGAGCTTCTTTGTGGTCAGCATCGGAAAGCCGGCAGAAAGATCAAACCGCATCTGGTGGCCGAACAGACTCCGAGTTCCAGTCCCTGTGCGATCTGCCTTATCAACGCCCTCGGCGATCACCTTCTTCATTAAGTCAAGATACTGCTGCATCGAAATCTACCCTACCACTTCCTCATCCACTTCCAATTGATTTCTTCTTCGTGAAATCCAACGCTGGAAGCTGGCTGCCTTACCCGCCAAAATGCCACAAACCGCGCATCAGACACTTTTCCGCGCCTGCCATGTCCAGTGTCGATCACTCGTCATCGTAACGGTATCTTTGGAAAAGCCCAACCGAGCCACCATCTCACGCACTTCTTCCAGCGTCAGAGCCGCAATCAATGATTGGCGGAATAGTTGTTGGCAATATTCACTTTCCTCACCGCTATAAGACTCCACAAGATTCTCCACTGTTTCATGACGATCAGGTCTCGCAAGATCACGCACAAAAACCGTGGCATCAGGCTCGGCAACTCGAACCATTTCGGAGAGTACTGCGAACGGTTCCGCAATGTGATGGACAAGGCTATTTGAAATGACACACGGAAAAGTCTCGTCATCAAATTCAAGTGCTTTGGCATCCTGGAGTCGCAGCTCGATCCGCCCCTCATAGCCTTCTGCAGCAATCACGATTTTCGCATGCTCAAGCATGCTGACCGCGGCATCACATGCCAATACTGCAGTTTGCGAGACACGGCTACACAATTCAATTGGAATGCGTGCTGTCCCAGTCCCGACATCCAGAACATGATCTGGCAAGTCCCCAAACTCGAGCAAGTCTGTCACAAACTGCGCGTTGACACCACCATGATCCATATCATCGTATGCCTCTGATTCCTCTGGATCATCCATCAGCTCTGGCTCAAGGACTCGTTCAATCATCGACTCTACCTCAGTTACTACCCCACTCCACACGTTCCAACGGCGCTACTTTCATCCGGTCGCGTCCCTCAGCCTCCGTGACCCCCGGCAAAATCGCACGACATCTCCTACCGGCTACCCGAAGCGTCCCATGACGTAGGCCTCAGTCTCAGGGAGATAAGGCTTTGTAAACATCTGGCTCGTCTCTCCATATTCGATCAAGCGACCAAGGTAGAAGAATGCAATGTTGTCGCTGATTCTAGCGGCTTGCTGCATGTTGTGAGTTACGATCAATACCGTATAGTCCCCACGCAACTTGGAAATAAGGTCTTCGATTCGCCTCGTTGCCAATGGATCCAGCGCAGAACAGGGTTCGTCAAACAGAAGAAGAGTGGGCTTCATCGCAATTGCCCGAGCAATGCACAAACGCTGTTGTTGCCCACCAGATAAACGAAGCCCATTTTCACTCAGCCGCTCCCGGACTTCCTCCCAGAGCCCCGCTTGCTTCAGCACATTCGTTGCGACACGATTCAGCCGCCGGCGGTCGTTGATTCCCGCAATTCGAAGCGGGTAAACGACATTCTCAAAAACACTCATCGGAAACGGGTTTGGTTCCTGAAAGACCATTCCCATTTGCTTGCGCAATTCGATTACGTCGACAGAAGGCGTAAAGATCGACTCGCCACGAAACAGAATGTCGCCCCGTACAGTCAGACCATCCACTAGGTCGGTCATCCGATTGACGCTGCGTAGCATCGTCGTCTTACCACAGCCACTTGGCCCAACAAGTGCTGTAATCTGTCCAGCTGGAATCGGCATCGTAACTTCATGCAGAGCTTGCTTCTTGCCGTACCACAAGCTGAATTGCTGAATATCGATAGCCGCTTCCCGACTCAGAAGAGAATCGTGGATTACGGCATCCACTCGACGCCCCGCCGCGACTTCCTCTAGTCGATTTGACTCATTCTTCGCCACGTTGTCCCCGATCTCGGTTTTTGACTCGAGGCTCAGATTGTACGGTAAGCCAATGAAATCAGGTAATCGCGAAACGGTATTACCGCAGAACAGCGAAACCGCTCGAGCCAATCACATGAGTGATAGCTTGTTGCGCGATGGCCTGTCGCGATACACGTGGATCAGCCGTAACGGCCTTCTACGTACATCAGTGTTTCTTCATTTTGCGGCCTCTCGAAAAGCTGCTGAGTCGGAGAGTGCTCCACGATCTTACCTAGCAGCATGTAGATGCATTCTTCCGTGGCACGCTTCGCCTGGGCCATATTGTGCGTCACGATCAGCACGGTGTATTTATGACGCAGCTCGCCAATCAGTTCCTCCACTCGAGCGATGCCGTCCGCATCGAGCGCTGAACAAGGCTCATCCATCAGGATGATTCGCGGCTTCAAGGGCAAAAGCCTCGCGATGCACAATTTCTGCTGCTGCTCAAGCGTCAGATTAGTCGCGCGGCGTTTCAAGTTGTCTTTAACATCATCCCAAAGCTGAACTTCAGTCAGAGCCGATTCAACGAGCTCATCACAATCTGCTTTGGAAAGCCTACTATCCGAATGGATACGCGAACCGAACAGAATATTCTCGTAGACCGAGATAGGCAGCGGATTGGGACGCTGGAAGACCATACCGACTGACTTACGAAGCTCGCTCAGAGACACGTCTTCGTCGTAGATATTCTTGCCAAAGACGGTGATCTCACCCTTTGTCGTCACGTTTCCGTAACGCTCGTTGATACGATTAAAGCTGCGCAACAGCGTCGTTTTGCCACAACCTGAGGGGCCAATCAAGCCGGTGATCACACCAGGTTTGATATCAACTGAAACAGAATGCAACGCCTGAAAATCGCCGTACCACAAACTCAGATCACGAGCCCGAATACTAACGCCATCGTCGCTGGTCGTAGAAGCTACTTCGCTCATAGTCTTATCCGAACTCACCGTTCAAATAGTCTCCGGTAAGTGGATTGTCAGGACTGTTAAACATCTTTTCCGTCGCACCGAACTCAACCATCTCTGAATCATTCAAAAACAGAGTCTGATCAGCCAATCGTTTGGCTTGCTGGACCAAGTTGGTGACAAGCACGATCGTCATTTCATTCCGCAGTTCCTGGAGAACGTCCTCAATTTTCATCGTCGTTACAGGATCGATTGCGATTGAAAACTCATCCAGGCACAGGACGTCCGGCTGGTGCGACAGCGCTCTTGCTAACGTCAAACGTTGCTGCTGCCCGCCTGACAGCTTGGTACCCAGCGAGTTGAGCCGATCCTTCACTTCATCCCAAAGCATCGCCTGCCTCAGACATTTTTCAATCAGCTGGTCCAACTCCGCCCGGTTATTCATTCCAGCTCGCCGAGGCGCGTAGGCAACGTTCTCGTAAATCGAAAGCGGAAGCCCAACAGGCAGAGGAAACACCATGCCGACTTTACGTCGAAGCTCGTAGACATTCTTGATCTGCGAGACGTCTTTTCCTCCCACACTGACGACGCCTTCGATTGAGGCGCCCTCCGCGAACTCAAGCGTGCGATTGACGCATTTCAGCATCGTTGTCTTGCCTGAGTTCGCAGGACCGACGACACCTAGAATGCTGCGTTCTGGGACCCGGATCGACAGACGGTCTAAAGCGACCTTATCTCCATACCGCACGGTCACGTCTGAGAATTCAATTGCCAGCTTCTCGCTTACCATTTCTTCTGCGACCTCAGGTAAACGCGTAGTACCATTGAGACGCTATTGACGAGCAGGATCAGTCCGATCACTACGGCAGCAGTACCGAATTGCATCTCTCTTGGCATGTCCGTGATCTGTGTAGAAATCACATGCAAATGCATCGACAATGCCATGAACTTGTCGCCGAGGTAATAGGGCACAAACTTATCGAAACCAGAGTCGGCCACATCCACCCAGAAAACGGCGCCCGTGAAGAGAATCGGGGCCGTTTCTCCCGCCGCACGAGCAATCTCAAGAATGACCCCTGTCAGTATCCCGCTAACCGAGTTTGGTAACACAATGGTGCGGATCGTCTGCCACTTGGTGGCCCCCATGTTCCAACACGCCTCGCGAAAAGCCATCGGCACAGCTGCGAGAGCCTCTCTGGTCGCTGTGATAATCACCGGCACCGTCATCACAGCCACTGTACATGAGGCCGCCAGTAAGCTCTCTCCCATATTGAAGAACAGGACGAACGCACCAACGCCGAATAACGCATGCACAATGCTTGGGACACCAGCCAGACTCGTCACCGCCATGTTAACGATTCGAGTGAACCAGTTGTCTCCCGCGTATTCGTTGAGGTAGATCCCAGCCAAAATTCCAACGGGAGCCACGATCAACAGAGACACCAAGACCAAATAGAACGTCCCAATTAGCGGCGCCCAGATTCCGCCTGCTCGGCTACCGTCTTCCGGATTGGTCCACAAATAGTCAAACGACAGAACCGGCCAGGCCTCGCGAAAAATGAATCCCAGAATGCCCAACACGGGAATCACGAGCGAGAGTGCCATCAAACACGTGACCCATTTCGCAATGGTCTCGATGCGAGCCCGTTTGCGGGACCGAGCCGTCGCAGTGAACAAATTGTTCTTCGACTCGTCAGGCATTCTTCTCTTTCCGCAACCCCTTGATCACGATGTCCGAAACGACATTGATCGCACAGGTAATCACCAGCAGGACGATGCCGATGACAAAGAGAACTTGGTAGTGCTCTCCTCCCTGAACAGCATCTCCCATCTCTTGGGCAATCGTCGCAGTCATCGTTTGAACGGAATCAAACAGGCTTCCTGGTATTTTGTTTGCATTTCCAGTCGCCATGAGCACCGCCATCGTCTCGCCAACAGCACGCCCAACACCCAACATGCAGGCAGCCAACAATCCGTTGCGAGCGGACGGGAACAGCACTTTGTAAACCATCTCCCATTTACTCGCTCCAAGTGCCATCGCAGCTTCGCGATAAGAGTCAGGCACGCTTCGCAGGGCATCCTCAGAAATCGACACGATCAAGGGTACGGCCATCAATCCGACTACGAGGCTACCGTTGAACAAATTGATTCCGACGGGGTAGCCCGTGACCTGAATTAGCAGTGGTCCCATGACCGCGATGCCGATGAAGCCCCACACAACAGACGGGATTGCTGCCAGTTGCTCGATGATCACCTTCAGCGTCTCTTTAACGCGGGGCGAAGCAAACTCGGAAATGTAGACCGCAGCCCCAAGTCCTAGCGGAACAGCAATCAGCATGGATCCGACCGTTACCGCAAGAGTCCCTACCAGGAGGGCTCCGGCTCCATAGACCGGATCATTGCCCTCGGCGGGGCTTGGAATCCAACGGGTGCTGAAAAAGAACTCGCCCCAATCCAACTTGACGACCATGTCTCCTGCTTCAAGAAAAATGAAGAAGAAGATAGCCGCCACCAGGACAATCGAACTCCAGCCGCAAGCTCGAATTGCCATTTGAATGGCCGGCTCGCAAATATCCAACATGCGTCCGATGGACCGGATGATTGAGAAACCATCCCTTGCCGGAGAACTCGAGGAGTCTTTAGAAGCTTGAGAACTCATCCGAGCCCCAACTCTTTAGGTTAAAAAAGGCTCGCCGCGGGCACCAGAAGTCCCGCAGCATTTGATTGCCAGTCTTGAAGAGACGCTATTGTAGCGGAACGAATTTCTGACTCGCTACGACCTCTTGGCCGGCAGCCCCCATAATCCACTCAATATAGGCTTTCACCTCTTCGGACTCCTCACCCACCGTATAGAGATAAAGAGGCCGGGCAATCGGGTAATCCTTACTCAGCACGTTTTCGGGCGTTGGCTCAAAAGCCTCCGCACCCGCCTCTTTCGACACGGCAAGCCAATTGACTTCATCGTTCTTGTAACCCATACCGCTATAGCCAATCGCCAGCGGTGTCGTCGTCACAAATTCCACGACTTCCTTAGAGCCACTCAGCGAATTTGCGCCCTGCTTGAACTCGCCACCTTTTCCGCAGACAACGTCTCGGAAAAACGCGTAAGTACCTGAGTTATTCTGGCGGCTGGCACGTTGAATTTCGCCGGTCAATTCGCCAGCCCCGACGTCCTTCCAATCCCCTATTGCTCCGCCTTCGGCGTAAATGCCATTCAATTCTTCCAAAGAGATGGTTGTCAGAGGATTGTCTTTGTGGGTGTAGACCGCGATCCCGTCGAAACCAACGATGTACTCGTTGACTTCTTTGCCGAGCTTCTCTTTGATCTCTTCGCGTTCTTTGTCTTTGATCGCTCGGCTAGCGTTCGCGATGTCGACGGTTCCATTGATCAGAGCCGTGATGCCCGTCCCGGATCCGCCTCCCGATACCTGCACGGACACATCCTGATTTGTCTCGCCGTAGGCTTCAGCCCAAGCCTGGGCGACCTGAACGAGGGTATCAGACCCCTTGTTCTTAATGCTTACTTTGTTCGTCGCTTTCTTGCCGCAACCGCTAATCACGGACGCAAAAACGCATAGGGCAACAGTGCAGAGAACCCGTTTCATAATCCAATTCACCAATAAAACGTCGCCTAATTTGACCGTCATCGTTCGTTGAGGATCTCCATCGAGAATCAACCGTGGCCAAGGAAAGCGAGAAATTAAACGACGAATTCGCATCCGACAACGCCCATCTCGCCCGCTATCGCCGTGTTGCCCCAAATTCGGAGGCTTCTCTCCCGTCCCGCCCGAAGCTTCACTAAAAATTAACAGCTAGCCAGCGCGTCCGAGTGACCAGGAATTGGACACAGCGGATAGCCAGTTTGCCGACCAGGATCCCAAGGTTAGAAATCTCGGGAGTATGGAGCAAATGCCAGACCGCGTTTCCGCAGCGTCGAAGCCAGGAGATTCAAGCACGTAACGCAAAGTACCAGTATTAGAATTGCGGCGTACACGTGGGGCCTGAGCTCGAATGACGAGCTGCTTTGTAACCCAAAGTTGTAGACCTGGTAGCCAACATGCATGAAGCCGCGTGAGCCATGGAGAAACGGAGGCTGGTCATCAATAGCGAGTTCCGGGGCGACGGGCAGAGCCCCGACAAGCATGAGCGGGGCGACTTGCCCAACAGCCCGAGACATGGAAAGGATCATGCCGGTCAAAATTCCATACTTGGCGTTTGGTAACGCGACATACTGAATCGTCTGCCATCGAGTCGCACCGCATGCTGCCGAGGCGATACGAAACGAATTTGGAATAGCGGCAAGGGATTCTTCCGTAGCGACGATCACAGTCGGGAGCGTCAGCAACGCCAAAGTCAGTGCAGCCCAGACGATACCTCCTTTTCCGAACGTCGGGCTGGGAAGCTGCTCAGTAAAGAATCCTTCGAAGAACGGATTGAGCAACAGTAAAGCGAGGCCTCCGGTTCCCCCTAAAATCCATAGCAACATCGCAAGTCGAGCCCACTTTCGATTCGAGCTACTCGGTGAAGAAACAAATCGAACGGAGGTAAACAAAGCAAACACCCCGGCAAGTGCGGTCGCAAACGAAAGGACGTACCACTGAAGCGGTGGGAGAGCCGCAAGCCCTGCGTTGCTGGGGCCACCGTCGATGTAGGCGCCCATCAAGTAGCAAAAGAACGCGACCCCGAAAACGCCGTAAACGATTGATGGCACGCCAGCCAGATTGTGAATGGATATCCGGATCAATGAGACGAAGGGTCCTCCGAATGTATATTCGTGCAGATAGATAGCAGCAACGACGCCCAATGGGACCACGGCAATCGTCATCAACAAGGTCAAGATGATGGTGCCACCAATGGCTTCGAACATCCCACCGCCGGGTCGGTTCACCTGCCGTGCGAATAAAAAATCGCCCCAACGTGCGAAAAATATCCGGCAGCTTTGCCAGGCCCCTAGCGACGCAGGGAAATAGGCACGACGAAGTTCCCGTAGCGGCACTTCTTTGATGACATCACTCGTGCCAACCCACAACAAGTCATCCGATGATTTGTCAACAGATGGGACCTTCTGAATCGTGAGTCCTTGGTTTCCCCGGTCCAAACGGAACGTCCATTCCGTCGCTGCAAAAACTTGCTCGAATACGGATTCGGATCCGCTATCACGTTCGAGGCTGTCTGGCGACGCTGGTTTTCTCTTTGCCAATCCTTCGTCCGCGACGGTCATTGTTAACGAACCAGAATACGCTAGGACGGCCTGCGCATCGCGGCGCTCCAAGTCGGCTCGCTTTCGCTGTAGATCGAAATACCTGCCAAACTCGACTTCGAGGAGCTGGGCCCCGTCGTCCAAGCCGTTCCTGATATTTGTTTCCCCCGGACGATCACCCACAAGCGTCTCAATCTTTTGCCTAGCTTCCACTCGCGCTTCGGCTAGCAGCTCCGTCCAGTCCGGCGAAAGAGTCAGGAATGAAACGAAATCTGGCTGCGTCCGCTGATCGAGCTCCTGTATTTCAGCCCGAACTTCACTCAATAACCTCTCGGCTCGCAAACAGTCGTCGACCGAAGCGAAAATGAATTCAAGCTCACTCAAGACCTCCCCAATCGTTGCCAGTTGCTGCCCCGTAACGCGACCGTACACCGTTAAGAGTTGGTCTTCTTGTGATTTGAGCTTGCTTGCAAGCCCTTCGAGCTCGCGACTTCGCTCAAACTCATCCTGAATGGCTTCCTCAATCCGGTGCTCGATGGCTTGTGGACCAAACCAGCGGACCGCCACCGCTTGAGTCCAATCCGACGACTGGCCAGCTTGGGTGCCGCTAGCTGGAAGCCAAACTCCTGCTATGGAAACAACAGTGCTCCCACTGCGCTCTGGAAGTTCGAAAGACCCCATCCATTTTTGGGCCAAGTCGCTCCTGCCCCGACCAATCCAATCCGAAATCCCAGACAGATCGACGCCATCGCCTACATTTCCCTTCGTTGCACCGAACTCTCTAAACAACTCGAGGTACTCGGCAACTTTCCAATACACCGAGTCTTCCCACTTAACTGGCTCAACAAGCGAGTACGCGATGCCTACCCTGCGAAGGCCGCCGTGCATTTCGCCAGCAATCATGCCTTCTGCAGGGATCTGCTGCGAGAGCTGCCTTTCAAATTCGATATCCCTCGCGCCTACGGTCGCCACCAACGACCTAGAGCGACCATCCTCCGCAAACTCAAACCGAATCGAATCATCCGCGTCACGGCTTTGAACATGGGGCTCGATATTTCGTGGCCAGAAACCAGGCAACCCGTTGTATACAACCACGCCCAAGACACCAGTTGACATCCCAACGGCAACCAGCAGCATACTTGCGGCCAACCAAACTCTGGACTCATCCGCAGAGCGCCGAGCCCATAGCCTCGTCAGTTTTGAACGTTTTCTCGCTGGTGATGGTAGTTTCCCCACCACGATGGCCCCCAAAAGTGAATGCCCTATAACTGCTTTAATCGACTGCGGCTTCGCACACGAATAACCTCTGCGACGGTATTGATTGCGAGCGTGAACAAAAACAATAGCAAGGCCGCTAGGAATAGAATTCGATAGTGCGTACTGCCTGTCACTGCTTTGGGCAATTCGGTGGCTAGTGTCGTCGTGATGGCTTGCAGACCACTAAAAGGATTCCACTCCATTAACGGAGTATTTCCGATCACCATCAGTACAACCATCGTTTCACCAGCCACGCGACCAACGCCGGTCAGAATTGCGGCCAAAATCCCGCTGGATGCGGCCGGCAATACGACCGTCATGACGCTCTGCCATTTTGTAGCCCCACATGAGAGCGCCGCACTTCGTTGGGAATCAGGCACAGCTCGCAATGCATCTACTGCCAGGAGAAACACAACAGGGATGGTACAAAAGCTAAGTGCGACTCCCACCAATAGACCGTTGCGGTCCTGATAGCTGGGAAAGATGCTTGCCCGAAGATCCATGCCTGATGCTGCAAGCCCCCATGCACTGCAATAAGCAAAACCAACAACAAGCAAGATTGCCGCCGGAATGGCAACCAAGTCATTGAATACTCGCAGCTTTCGAAGCGGTTTCAATGCAGCAATACTTAGCCGCCGTCCGGTAAGCCCCGGCCAAGCGATCTTTACGAGCACGAATAGAGTCGCAAAACCTGCCAAGCAGAAAAGAAAAAGGCCACCAAAAGGATCGCCTTCGCCCGATTGAAGCCAATGCACTATGCTGCCACCAAGATAACGCTGCTCGACGAATCCGGCGCACCAACAGCTCATCGCCATCCAAAACACCGCTAATGCAATCGCGGTAACCAACCGCCATATTTCGGCGACTTGCTCGCTCTTCTTAAGTGCAATCGCACTCCACCAACGCCCAACCAAATAGAACCCGAGTGGAAATAAAAAGCAGGCAAACAGCATTTCAGCTAACCAAAGCTCAACCCACGGCCCCACCGCGGTTGCAACCACGAAACCAATCACCACTCCCGGCAAACTAGCCATAATTTGAAACAACGCCTGCAATCGCTGGCGCGTGCGCTCACTCAGATATTCGCTCGCATAAACCGCACCAAGAACCCCAATCGGACCACTGAAGAGCAGAGCAAATAGCGTTGCTTTCACGGAGCCAAAAAACAAGGGAATGAGACTCAATTTAGGCTCGCTACCGGCTCGCGAACTCGCCGATTGCCACACGTAACTCGGCTCCGCATAGCCTTGGTACCAAGCCTTGCCAAGAATCGTCTTCGGCGTTGCCTCGTATCCTCCCAGCTCAAACTCAACTCCGAACAGTCCACGGGGACAATGAACCAGGAGTTGATCGGCAGTTCGCGAGACTTGCATATTCGCTACGCGGTACGATAATCTGGTTCCCTCGGGCCTCTCCGCTTTGGGATCTCCGCCAAAGCCCATCAGCTGAACCCTTGCCAGCTCCCGATCTGCCAGAGGATTAACTGCAGCAACACTTCCATTGGAACCCAACGCAAAGTAAAGACTGCCAGACTGTTGTACCAAAGCAACGATCGGATCCTGACTCACGTTCACACAGTGGTTCATGACGAGAGAGTACTGGGGATCATCCCACCCTAGCCGCGTACCGTCTGTGGCCCCAAGTTCACGACTGGAAACACCACCATCCGCAACCCGATTCGGACTGAGACTCGTTTCTTCGTTGAATGCCGCAATCGTCCAATTGATAAATTGGCCGTTGGATAACCCAAGGGCGATACCTCGCCGATTCGCTTCCCTACAAGCTGCAGTCACCACCTGCGAAGTCCGTGCTGATGAAGTCACGACATGAGACTCCGCCAGATCCCAACGATTCTTCGAATGTTGAAAACGGTCAACAATGCCGTTCTCCCAAACAATCACTGCTTGATCACCCTGTTCGGTGAGCATCATTTCTTTGGGACAATTCGAATCCCGCCACCGCACTGGCAGCTTTGACCTTTTCACTACCTTCGGCTCTTGAACCAACAATGAACGTAGCTGGATATCGATGACTTCGACGGATCCTTGAGCTTCCCCTCCTACGACAACAGCGACGCGATCTGGACGTTGCCCTAAGAGTGCACGAGCCCCAGACTGCTTAACCCAGTCAATTGACTGTACTGGCCCATCTCCGACAGAAATTGGACCTGACCATTCGATCGGATCTAGCTGGACTTTCCGAAGTTCGTTATCCCGCCCAGAGAATATGACTGACGCATTGCCGGCTTCCCGAGTTTCCACAGCTGACTCGGTGAATCGGATCTCTGCAAATTGGATTGTCCCGTCACCGAGGCCAACGGCAAGAAATCGGTTTGATGGATCCCAAAAATGTGCCGTCACTTCTTCCGCAACAGAATCCTGAATCTGGTTTTGGCGTGTCGGAATTGGCCGCAACTCAAGTTCAACCTCAGCTCCAATCTCCCAAACATGAATGACGCCGGACGAGTCCAGTCCCCATAACATGAGTTCGCGATCATCCGTACCGAAACAAATGTAGTTGGGCACGGACGCCGACGCCGCAATTCGCATCCGCGTCGGACTCAAAAGCGGTAGCGAGGTTGAAAGCAGGACGACAACAACCAAGAGCAGCAGCAAGATCGTACTGATTCCCCCCACTGCAATCAGCAACGTCATTGCCGAGTCGGTCAATCGAATGCGCAGTCGAGTCGCATTTGAAGTGAGCAAATGCGTATTTTCTGCGTCTTGCGAAGTCGCATGGTTAGACGTCATCGACTCTTCGTTAGCATTCCTCAAAATGTTGGACGCCTCATGGACTTGAAAGGGCAGCCGTAAGCATTTGCTCCGCGATTTCTGCCGGCAGGGGAACGAACCCGATCTTCTTGACCACCTCCTGTCCCTGTCGGCTAAAAACGAATCGGAGGAACTCCGTCTGCGTCTCGCTCAGCCCCTGAACGGGATCGCGGTTTAGCAGTAGGTAGAGGAACCTAGCCAGCGGATAACTGCCGTTGTACGCATTCTCTGAGTTAGGCTCGACCGCTTTGCCCCCCCGTTCTGCGGCAATCGCCAGAGGTTTTACAGAATCGGACTGAAAGACGATCGCACTATAACCAATTGAGTTTGGCCGCTCAGAGACCGACTCGACGACACGCGCAGAACTACTTAGCTGATTGACCCAGGGACCGAAATCACCACGGGCAAGTACGTTTTCCTGAAAAAACTCAAACGTGCCAGATACCGAATTCCTTCCATAGCACTCGATCGGCTGACGCTGATAACTCGCCTCCGTAGTGAAGTCTCCCCAGAAACTTGCGCGTCGGCGGGCCCCCAATCGACGAGTCCCTGAAAAGATCGCATCGAGCTCTGGCAGCGATATTTGGTTGATTGGATTGCTGCGATGAACGTAGACCGCCATAAGATCGATCGCGGTTGGAATGACGAGCGGCTCGTAGCCAAAGCGTTCCTTGAATTCAGCGACCTCAGAACGTCGCGGCGAACGGCTCATCAGCCCCCAATCGGCTTGCCCACGGATTAGGGCCGGGAACGCATTGTTCGAGCCTTTCGAATCGACCTCAAAGGCGATCCCCGAATGGACCTTTTGAAACCCCTCGATCCACTGTCGCATTACGCCACTCATCGTTTCAGATCCAACAGCTTTTAAGCGTTTGGATTCGAGACGAACGGTGGCCTGGTAAATCGGTAATGCAGACTCGAACGCCTCCCGCTGGCTACCGAGAGTCTGGCCGTGAAGATCGTGTGGTAAAGAGCCGACCCCGACAATGAAGACGAGAATCGGGATCAATCGCACAATAAACCGCACGCACATGGAAAGGCCCGGAAGTTCTCAAACGACGGAGTGGAGACACCAGTGGGCAATTGTATAGGCGATTGACTCCTTTGATATGCCGCGTTTTGAAGATTCATACAGTGGGTTCGATGTAGAACTCCGCGAGACACACCGATGCTCTTGCCGAAGAATCTCACTCGTCTCCACGGCGGTAAATGTGTTGCGCCCACTCGTATGCGATCCGTGTTCCCCGGCCCAGGAGTTTGCCGGCACCTTCCTTCGGATTCTGGGTCACCCCAGACAACCTTGCTGTTCGGCGAGGAGTTCCAGTCATCGGGCCTCCATTGGGACTTGCACCCGACAGGTTTACTTCCTGCTTCGTGTCATGCCTAACGCACAAATCAAAAGAGGCGGGATGATTTCATCCCGCCCCTATGCGTTTTTGGCTCCGGCTAGATGCCGGGATATTCGTTCATCCATCAGTTGGTGGAAGCTGCTTCCTCAGCGGTTTCACTCGCCTCTTGGTCACCAACAGAATCTCCGTAGCTGACTTCTGAGCTAGCTTCTTGATACTGCTGATATCGGCGATCAATCACATTCGCGATTTGGAACGCACTGCGAAGTTCAACGGGATTGAAGAAACGCACGTTGCCAGTGTACTTGGATTCGACTCGATTCTTGTGGGCAAGCTGCTCCCAAGACAAGCCGTTCGCCATGTGCCATGCGGCAGCCTGTGCCGTATTTTGTGGGATCTGCTTATTACCGAGCAAAGAGCACAGCTGTGCCACCTTAGGATCTGAATTGACTTCGGTAATCGGTACCAAGCGGTACTTCATGCGTGGATTTGGATCTTTCTTGCCATGCTCAAGGCAAACACAAGGCACTTTCAGCTTGCGGGTCTTGTCCGGCTCAACGCGGAACATACCACCCATGCCGCCGCCCATGCCGCCCATGCCGCCCATGCCGCCCATGCCGCCCATGCCGCCCATGCCGCCGCCCATGCCGCCGCCGAAGCCGCCCATGCCACCGCCCATGCCTTGGCCGCCGCCCATGCCGCCGCCGCCCATGCCACCGCCGCCCATGCCACCCATGCCACCGCCGCCCATGCCACCCATGCCGCCGCCGTAGCCTTGGCCGAGTGCCTTACGTTCATGGATAGCGCCAAAAGCCGCTGGAAGATCTAGGTCGATTGGCTTGTCGGTTGTGTTCTTGAATACGACCGTTGCCTGCGTAGCGTCTTTCGGGAAGAAATCGACTTCGATGACCCCTTCCTTCATCGCACGGAATAGCTCGAAGCTCTCGGCTTCTGCTTTCCGAGCTTTCTTGGTTGTCTTGGATGCAGTCGCCTCTGCGGAATCCTTCGACTCAACCGGCTCGCCTGCGCTTGCTGCGACGTTAATGGATAAGGCGATCATCGCCAGCAAGAAATGGACTGTGCGTTTCATGGTATTCCTCAATACTCTCTCACAAACCCTGTTCCGATGTCACTCGTCAAATCAGACAATCCGACCACGCAATCAATGCCTCAATTCGATTGCGGAGCATCCTTACCAAGGCCGCACTCTGACCAACTTCGTCCGCCCAGGACGTCCAGCTCGGCGCAGCGATAGAAAAGAATTCGACGAGACTCTTCGTATAGTAGTCGATTCGCCCAGCCATTCCAAGCAATTTTGATTCCCGTAGGCATGCTCGAATCGCGGAAATCCACTGGTAACCGTCGGCTAGCCCACATAACTGTTCCTCAAAAAGCACCAAGATCCGACCACAAACAACACACCCCCCATCAGAGCCTATCTGCGACTTTCCTTCTCCCGGCAGCGAGGCTCTGGCAGATATTCCAGCAATATGAGGTCAACTCTGTTAAGTCTGTCCCCAGCGCGCAGATCCGGGTTGGGGCGTCGCTCAACAGTGAATTGTTCCCCACCTCCCGACGACTAACGATGAAGGACAGAAGACCGAGGACGAAGAGGGCCGCTACAACCAGACCGTCATTCCGATATTGCTGTCGTCGCCCCAAGAGGCACTCCTTGCATTCAGGTACCCGTTTGGTACCCTCTCTCGCTCGAATCAAACGATACCGCGGCTGGAGATGAGCCGCGGAAGCATGCCTCGACCTGCAGGCGATGCCATAAGGCCGCTAGGCTTGCTCTCCCAACTTGATGCTCCCGTTAAGAGCACGATAACGTTTCCTAAAGCTGAGGACCGCGAACATGTCGTTGATGGTAGGTGAATCCCTGATCGGTGAAGGCAATGAGATTGCACACATTGACCTGATGATTGGAAGCAAGGATGGTCCCGTGGGCGCCGCATTTGCAAATGCGTTGTCGACACAATCTGCCGGCCACACCAATCTTCTCGCCGTTCTCGAACCCAATGTCGCGGTTAAGCCTTCTACCGTGATGATCACCAAAGTGACTATCAAGGGCATGAAGCAAGCGGTCCAGATGTTCGGGCCCGCACAAGCGGCCGTCGCCAAAGCGGTTGCAGACCAAGTCGCGGCCGGCGTCATTCCAGCGGATCAAGCAGAAGACCTTGTTATCGTTTGCGGCGTATTCATCCATCCCGCAGCGGAAGACAACGCCAAGATCTACGAATACAACTACGAAGCAACCAAGGACGCGATCGCGAACGCGATGCAGGGCAAGCCAACGGCTGCTGAGATGGTTGAGAAGAAGGACTCAGCCGCACACCCATTCAAGGGTTTTGACTCCTAGCACGCAATCCGATTAAGTTCAGCCTGCGAATACGAAGATCCAGATTGAGACGGCCGTTACATGGAAATGTTGCGGCCGTTTTTGTTTCCCGCCTACCCTGCGTCCTGCAACGGCGTGACGTCATTCAGCAGGGACTGAACGGACTTGGAGATCTGCGCGTCAGCTAGGGACCATAATCAACTTTTGCCAAGTCACTCTCGCGGAGCCTTCCTGTTGGCGAAACCTAAAATCTTGTTCCAGCTCGATTCTGACGCAATTAGCAGTAGCTTTGATGCAGTCGTCGCCATCGACGCGGGTGTAGATCGCCTCCTCCAATACGCGGGAATCCGTCCCGATAACGTGACGCCAATAGTGCACGGTGGCATGTTTACCCGCGGGCCGAACGATCTGAAGAATACAGCACTTTTTGTTGGTGGCTCGGACGTTCAACTAGGGGTCCAAATCGGCAAGAGGATTCGATCTGAATTCTTTGGCCCGATTCAGATTTCGACCATGCTTGACGGAAATGGGTCAAATACCACGTCGTCAGCTGCGGTGCTTTGCGCCGCAAAGCATGTAAAGTTGTCAGATACAGACGCCTTGATCCTTGGTGCAACAGGCCCTGTTGGCACGAGAGTCGCTGAGCTTATCCTCAATGCAGGTGGTCGAGTCCGGCTCGCATCGCGTGACAAGTCCAAGGCGGAGACGCTCGCTTCTCAGGTCGTTGCTCGAATCAGTTCCGAAAATCAAACTCCCGATTCCTCCGATCGGATCGTTACCCTAAGCTCCGCAAAACCTGAAGAGCTGGTCGAACATTCGAAACAAGCGAATGCGATTTTCGGTTGCGGCGCTGCCGGCATTGAGTTGCTAGACGCGGGAACACTTGAATCGCTCGAGAACTGCAAAGTTGCTATCGACCTTAATGCCGTTCCGCCCGCAGGACTTGGCGGGATTCAGGCGACGGACAAAGCCGTCGAACGCGGCTCGCGCATTGACTATGGAGCTCTCGGGGTGGGTGGTCTTAAAATGAAGATCCACAAAGCTTGTATTCAGCGGCTGTTCCAGACGAACGACCAGTTTTTGGATACCCAAGAAATATTCGAAGTGGGCCGAGCGCTTGAATCATAGCCACCAACGTTGCGTACCGTATTGGACTCAATTCGAACCTGCGCTCTGCCATCCCCGACCTCAAAAGCCGGGCCTTAAATGCCCACATGGTTTGGCTTTGAAATACTCGCTAGCCGAATTGGTTCATCGCCTATAATCTCCTTTACAACCAAATCCCGCCGATCTCTCCGCGTCTCGTTTTTCTGCGTCTTCAATCGAATCATCCATGCCTTACTTGAACCTGCCTGAGAAAGCTTCGATGTCGCACTTATTCCATTTCCCTTCCGTTCGTGAGCACATCCGTGGTTTTGCCTTGTTGCTCGCCGCCGCGTCTCACCTCATGGTCATTGCAAAAGGTCTTGAAGCGCAAGAGTCGGACATTGCGATCGAAGATCCGACCGCAGCAGCAAAACTACAAGCCGAACTCCTCACAGACATCCGGCAATTGACTTTTGAAGGCCGAAGAGCCGGGGAAGGCTATTTTTCAGCGGACGGTTCGCAGATGGTCTTTCAAAGCGAGAGAGAGCCGGGCAATCCATTCTTCCAAATCTACCTCATGGATCGCGACACAGGCGATGTACGCCGCGTTTCACCCGGGATTGGAAAAACCACTTGCGCCTGGATTTCTCCGAATGGCAAAGATGTCGTTTTTGCGAGTACTCAGTACGATCCGGAAGCAGTACAAAAACAAAAAGACGAAATCGCATTTCGCGAATCCGGAAAGGAACGTCGATACAGTTGGGATTACGACCCGAACTACGATCTGGTGGAATTTGATTCGACCTCTGGCGAATACAAACGCCTGACAACAGAAGAAGGCTACGACGCCGAGGGTTCCTATTCGCCCGATGGCAAACTGGTCTGTTTTGCATCGAACCGCCGAGCGTATACCGATGAGTTGAGTGAAAAGGAGAAGGAGCTCTTTGAACTTGATCCTGCGTCGGCGATGGATATCTACATCATGAATCGCGACGGCAGCCAAGTCCGTCGGCTGACCGATGTCGTCGGTTATGACGGCGGACCATTCTTCTCTCCTGACGGAAAGAAGATTTGCTGGCGGCGTTTTGCGGAGAATGGGGCAACCGCCGAAATCATGACCATGAACATCGACGGTTCTCAACAACGAGCACTGACCGACCTAGGTCATATGAGTTGGGCCCCCTACTACCACCCGAGCGGAGACTACCTCATCTTCGCAACGAACCGCCACGGATTCAGCAACTTTGAGCTTTACCTCGTCGATGCAGCCGGCAAACTGCCGCCTGCCCGCGTGACTTATCGCGAGGGATTCGACGGACTGCCAGTCTTTACGCCCGACGGGTCGTCTTTGGTGTGGACTAGCAACGGAGGAAATTCCCAATCGCAACTATTTGAAGCCCGATGGAATGATGAAGCCGCGCGACAGCTTCTGGGGCTGGGTGACGGCTCGAACTCGTCAGCCATTGAAGAGGCAGTTGCAAGTGCAGCGGATACAGCACCCGAGTTTAGTGCCAGTGACGTTGGACGCCATGTCGACTATCTGTGCCGCCCCGAACTCGGTGGCAGACTGACTGGAACTGAAGGCGAGAAAAAGGCGACGGCGTATGTAGCGGCCTACCTCGAAAGTCTTGGTCTCAAACCGGCTGGGCAGAACGGGACTTTCTTCCACGATTTTGAATTTGTGTCCGATGTGGAACTTGGAAACAACAATCAGCTCGTCTTCGATGGCACCTCCTATCAGGCCGACAAAGACTGGCGTCCCGTGTTCTTTTCCAAGGAAGGGGATGTTGAACCCACCGAAGTCGTTTGCGCCGGCTACGGGATCGTCGCCCCATCAGAAGGCGGACACGAAGAATACGACAGCTATGTTCATCTCGACGTGGCTGACAAATGGGTACTCGTGTTCCGACAGATGCCACAAGACATTAGCCCCGAGCGACGGCAGCATTTGGCGCGATACAGCGGGGCTCGATACAAAGCCATGGTTGCCAGAGACCGAGGTGCAAAAGGACTCATCTTCGTCAGCGGGCCAACTAGCCCACTTCGTAATCGCTTGATGCCATTGTCGATGGACGGAACGCTAGGGGCATCGAGCTTGTCCGTCATCAGCGTCGCGGATTCAGTAGCGGCTGAATGGATGAAGAAGGCAGGCGACGACCTGGAAACGATTCAGAAGCAGTACGATTCCGGTGAGCCTGCAATGGGCTTTGCACTAGAAGGGGTCCGAGTTGCGGCCTCAATCGAGATTGCACCTGTGACGAGCAAGGGACGCAATGTCCTCGCGATCCTGCCTGCCGCCGAACAACCGACCGAAGAAATGGTCCTCATCGGTGCCCACATTGACCACCTCGGGCAAGGGCAGGGCAGCGGCTCGCTTGCAAAGGAAGACGAGATTGGCGGCGTGCACCGAGGCGCAGACGATAACGCCTCTGGAGTCGGCTGCGTCCTTGAAATCGCTCAATACCTGGCGGACCAGACTCGTGCTGGCAAATTAGATGCGAAACGCGACATTTTGGTTGCAGCCTGGAGCGGGGAAGAGCTCGGCCTGCGAGGCTCTGCCGCATTCGCGGACGATTTTTACGATCTCTTTCCAGAACGTATGCCTCAAGCCGCGGCCAATCCACACGCGGCCAATCCACACGCGGCCAATCCACACGCGGCCAATCCACACGCGGCCAATCCACATGGAGAGGCATCAACAGCAGTCGCGATGCAAGATGGCAAGCTATACCCGGCCATTTCTTCCGCGTTGAATCTCGATATGGTTGGCCGCCTGCGTGAGAATCTGGTGCTGCAAGGAATCGGATCGTCTCCAGCGTGGACCGGCGTCATTGAACGTAGAAATGCGGTCGTGCGTCTTCCGCTCACCTTGCAGAACGATTGCCACCTTCCTACCGATGCCAGTACCTTCTTCATCGCCGGCGTGCCAATTCTGTCGGCCTTTACGGGATCCCACTCGGAATACCACACGCCGAGAGACGTTCCCGAGCTGTTGAATTATGAGGGTGCCGCTAAGGTCGCCAGACTCATGGCCCTGGTCACACGCGACCTGGTTCGTGCTGATACGGCCCCCGAGTACGTCGAACAGGTCGCTGAACCCGAGATGAGAGCCAACTTAACGGCGTATCTCGGCACTGTCCCCGATTACGCGCAAGACGGCATTCAAGGGGTCCTGCTGAGCGGCGTAACAAAAGGGGCTCCAGCCGCGGAAGGCGGGATGAAAGGCGGAGATATCATTGTTGAATTGGCGGGCAAGAGGATCGAGAACATCTACGACTACACCTACGCCATCGAAGCTCTCAAGATCGGTCAAGAAGTGGTCATCAAAGTCCGACGGGGTGATGACGAAGTGGAACTGAATATCACTCCAGCCTCTCGAAAATAGAACGTGGCAGCTGCCTTATGATCTCGTTGAAACCTTCCGGCTCAAGCCTGGGTTTTTCTCATAACTGGGAAGTGTACAGCCTTATGGGCTGATCACATTTGGGCTCCCGCTCAAGCGTCGTAGTAGAGACAGAATTCGTACGGGTGTGGTCGGGATTCGACTTGGCTTACTTCTTCGTGGCGTTTGTGAGTGATCCATTGCCGGAGCAGGGTTTCGCTGAAAACATCCCCGCGGAGCAAAAAGTCATGGTCTGCTTCCAACGCCTGGAGCGACGCCTCGAGAGTCGACGGCGTCTGCGGAATTTGATCTAACAGCTCAGGTGGTAGATCGTAGAGATCCTTTTCCATCGGCTCACCTGGATGAATCTTGTTCTGAATTCCATCGATGATGGCCATCAGGATCGCGGAAAAGGCAAGATAGGGATTACAGCTTGGATCAGGGCAACGGAATTCAACACGTCGAGACTTCGGACTTGGCGATGCCATCGGAATTCGGCATGCGGCAGATCGATTCCGCTGCGAGTAAGCCAGATTGACTGGCGCCTCGAACCCAGGGACCAACCGTTTGTAGCTATTGGTCGTCGGGTTTGTCAGTGCAAGCAGTGCGGGTGCGTGCCGCAGAATACCACCAATTGCGTGCAGCCCAATATCGCTAAGCCCTGCGTAGCCGTTGCCTGCGAATAGCGGCTCGTTCGCCTTCCACAACGAGAAATGGACGTGCATTCCATTTCCGTTATCTCCATAAACGGGTTTGGGCATGAACGTGGCAGTCTTGCCATTCGCGGCTGCCACATTCTTGACGATATATTTGAATCGCATCAATGTGTCAGCCGTCTCAAGCAACCCACCGTACTTGAAATTGATCTCGGCTTGGCCAGCTGAAGCAACTTCGTGGTGGTGACACTCTACTTCGATGCCCGCTTCGATTAGGGCCAGCATCATCTTGTTTCGGATTCCAAATGTTTGATCAACTGGCGGACACGGCGAGTATCCCTCTTGAAAAGAAATTTTGTTGCCGAGGTTGCGTCGCCCCGCACTTGTTTCATCTCCAGCCGAATTGAGAGCTCCCCGATTCCAAGCTGCTTCCGAACTATCCACTTCGTATAGTGATGAATTTGAAGTCTGGTCGAATCGAGCATGATCGAAGAGAAAGAACTCGGCTTCTGGCCCAAACGAAGCCCGGTCAGCAATCCCGGTACTCGCCAGGTAGTTCTCTGCTCGAGACGCAATATTGCGGGGATCGAGATCGTACTCCTCTCTTGTGACAGGATCTTGGACAACACAGGTCATCCCAATGGAAGCGACATCCCCGCTGAAAGGATCGAGCCAAACAGTCGAGGGCAACGGAATTAGCAGCAGGTCACTCTCGTTAACCGACTGCCAACATCGAATGCTCGAACCATCAAAACCAAAGCCATCTTCGAACGCCGACTCGGTCAACTTCTGTACCGGAACGGAGAAATGGTTTTGACGACCGAGCAGATCGGTAAACCGCAGGTCGACCACGCGAACATCCTTTTCGCGACACAGTGCCAACACTTCTTGTGGTGATTCAATCTTGCGCCGACGTTCCATACCGAAGCCTTATCACGTATTTCCCAAAGTCTGCCCGACGCCGCTCAGTCAACGCCGACTAGTTTTCGCTCTATCCAACAGTGTACCGGGCATCGAAGCAAGTCGCCTACTCACTCAAGAGCATCCCAAGGGCTAATCAGAGATTGAAGTGAGGCGTTTACCCCTTCAGCCATGGGTCTACGTGTATCGGGGAGTGGCCGACTCCCGCATAATTCCTCGGCGCCCCGCTGCGCGTTGCCCGCTCGGAAAGGTTGAGTTGAGATACGCTCGAACAAAATCCGGGATTCGAAACTTTGATTTTCCCTGAAAGCATGGCCTAGGTGCCGGCTAATGCTCGCCGGATTTGCCGAACTGCTGCTTCGCACGGCGCCCAAACTGTTCCCCTGCTGCATTAATCGCTTCGACCAGTTGCCCTGGCTGGCTACCTGCACCAGATCTTGCGGCAGCAATCACGGTATCGCACTCATTGATGTCCATTTGAATCGAGGCTTGCAGCAAACCCGATTCATCCTCTTTGGGAATTGCAATAAAGCCGTGCTTATCGGCATGAAGCAATTGGCCAGGTTCGACACGAGTCCCAAAGACCTCCACGGGTTCGCCCCACCGAACAGGGATACTGTGAGCGTGCCCAACGCATAGACGTCGCGCTATCGCTTTGAAGCCCGCGTTGGTCATTTCGTCGACATCGCGAATGGCACCGTCGACGATGGCTCCCACGCACCCAGACGCGCGATGAACGTTGGCGTTGACTTCACCCCAGAACGAGCCAATGACTTTGGGCTTATCCAGATCCTGCACCACAACGATCTTCGGCCCGTCGCACTGAGCAACGAATTTTCGGTACTCTTGCCAAGCATCTGCTCGTAATTTGTGGGAGCGATTACTAGGCTCGATGACCAAGGTAACTGCATAGCCGACCATCGGCCCCATCTGGGGCATAAAGTCGACCGTCTCTTCAACATTGGTAACTGGCGCAGCCGCATCTTGCGATGTGATTTGCTCCCAACCGTTGTAAATGGTCGGCGTATTCCAGCGTTTCATTTGCAAGAGCTCGCTATGACGAAGCCTCTCCTGCTGCTTTTTCATATCATCCATCGCCTGTACCTATGGCCGTCGAAATCGAGGCAAAAAACGCCTCAGAAAAGCGGCGACAAACCTCCTTGCCGTTACCGATTCGCTGCACCAACGCCATAATGATAGAGCGGGTTCCCGGGCATTAATACCGCACAATAACTTGCGGCTCCAGAGCTTACCTCAGAAAACAGTAACTGCCGGGTGTCCTCCGTCATAATTGTTGATCGTCGCCACCGAAACCTGAATTTGCTTGCTGGTCGAAGAAGGAATTTACCTTGAATAGAACCTGGTCACCAAACGTCAATAACTTTCGGTTCGCACATTCGGAAACGGCTATCGAATCTGTCCCCCAAGATCCACAACAAGGCACGACAATCAGCTTCGCAGATAGTTCGCCTTGGAGTGTGTTTCGCGTCAAGCCAATCCCCGCTCATAGCTTTGCCGTGGAAGAAGTATACGTACGGCAAGAGGACCTCATTTCGCAGTTCGATCAAACGGAGAATGATAATTTTGCGTTTCATCTGAACCATCGCATTTTGCCGAGTCCTGACGAAGTTCAAACCCATGCCGACCTCGAGCTTTGGCTGAGCGTCCAAACTGATGACCTGGACTCCGAGCCGGTATTGGTCGTTTCCTGCGAATCGCCAGATGGTTCATACTGGGAAACTCTCAAAGCTTCAGAATTAGTTCCTGGAGACAACACGTACGAAGGCGATGCCCCAGCCGCGATCATATGCCCAGGAAGCGAAATTTCAGCCGTGTGGTTGATCGACCAGGGCGACCAACGGCACAGCCAGCTACTTTCGTCTCCCTCCGAGCCGGAACAACGCGTTGAGCTCTTTAGCCACTTCATGGAAAAGGGAGTCATACGTCGAGCACGCATGAGATTTCACCTGATCCCGAATCCTCTGGATCAAAATCATGTCAGTTTGCTCTACCAGCAATTTCTTAGCAGCCCGCTACCACTGACTGCCTAACTAAGTGCAATTGCGTGCTGCCTTAATCAGCTTCTAGGTTACTCCACGTCGTTTGTCGTCAAATGGACAAGGTCCCTTACATGTCTATCCGATTAAATGTGCCCCCAGTTCTGAGCCGCAACTGCCTTTTTGTGACACTCGCGATCGCAGCATCGCTTGGCTCTACAGCTGACGCCCAGGAACCATCGGAATTGTGGGACGCAGCTCAACGGGGCGATACGGCAGAGATTCGCTCGTTACTGGACGCGGGTGTCGATCCAAATGCACCGACACAATACAACGCCACCGCCTTAATGTATGCCTGCGGACGAGGTCATGAAGAAGCCGTAAAGATGCTTCTCAAAGCCGGCGCGAACCCAAACAACAAAGATCGTTTCTACAATGCGACACCAATGGCTTGGGCGGCCATGAAACAAAACAAGGATATCGCAGTATTGCTAGTCGAAGCCGGATGTGAAGATATCCTTCCCGCCCTTCGCCTTGCGATGCTGGCTGACGATACGGAAGCTACGAAACGCATTCTGAACAGCGATTCCGCTAAGCCAGAGTTGCTCGCACAAGCAATGCGATTCCTTCCGAACTCTGCAAGCGAAGAATTACGTTCCTTATTTGATGGCGTGGAGGCACCCGCAACACCGGAAGCTTCGAATGCGGCAAAGCCAGCGTGGGATCCCAAGCCAATTGAACTCGACCTCTATGTGGGTGAGTACCAGCAAAAGCAAATTGATTCCGATTCTAAATCAAGTCCCCCAAAACCGTCTGAAGACTCGCGTCTCACGGTCTCACTTGCTGACGAGAAGCTAACGGCCAACTTTGATGGATCATCCATCGTTCTTTCGCCGACAGAGCGACATGTTTTTCAGCTCGGCGGGCGCACGCTTCGTTTTGAAATTGAATCGGGATTGGTTTCGAGTCTCACGTTAGACGCAGTTGAAGGTGGCAAGGATCAATCGTGGTTTCCGGTATCCACGATGATTCTAGATGCGGAACTCCGAGCCGAATCGCTCGCTGAGGACTTAGCGGTCTCTTCAGCCGACTGGGGGCAATTCCGCGGCCCGCAGGCTCGAGGAGTCGCCGATGGTTTTTCGTTGTTGAAGGAGTGGGATCTCGAGAGAGGTGTCGGAATTCGCTGGAGGATCGATGTTCCAGGCCTCGCCCATTCCAGTCCGATCGTCGTGGGGGATCGAATCTATCTTACGAGTGCGATAAGCAGTGGTGACACTGCCGGCCTCAAAACGGGACTCTATGGCGACGTCGACTCCGTAGACGATGATTCCGAGCATGAGTTCGTATTGCTCTGCTTTGACAAAAAAACCGGCGACGAACTCTGGCGGCGTTCGGCAATTACCGCTCGACCTCAAGTCAAAAGGCATTTAAAGAGTACGCATGCGAATCCCACGCCGGCATGTGACGGTCAACATGTCGTCGCTTTCTTTGGAAGCGAAGGCCTTTTCTGTTATTCAGTGGACGGCACTTTGCTTTGGCAGAAGCAATTCGGGCTGCTCGACAGCGGATGGTTTTTTGACGCGAGCTACCAGTGGGGATTCGCCGCATCTCCAATCATCTTTGATGGAAAAGTGATCATTCAATGCGATATCCAAGAGGGCTCCTTTGTTACCGCACTCGATATCGAAACGGGCGACCAAATTTGGCGACGTGAGAGAAACGAGATCCCTTCGTGGGCGACTCCGACCGTGATTGAGACTAGCGAGGGTCCGCAACTTGTTTGTAATGCAACGAAACATGCCATCGCCTATTCACCTGAAAATGGCAGTGAGCTGTGGCGCATCGGAAACAACTCCGAAATTGCAGTTCCAACGCCGTTCGGAGCGAGAGGTCTCATCTACGTGGCGAGCGGGTATCGTCCAATCAAACCGATCTATGCGATTCTCCCGACAGCAACCGGCGATCTGACTCTCGATGACAAACAGCGAGCGTCCAAGAACGTCGCGTGGAGCGTCCCTAACTCGGGCCCATACATGACCACACCGGTCGTGTACGACAATTATCTGTACACCTGCAATTCAGCGGGGATATTGGAGTGCTTTGACGCTCGAAACGGAAAACGAAAGTTCCGAAAACGAATCGGCAGCTCCGACGCTCGTAGTTTTGTCGCAGCACTCGTCGCTGGTGATGGGCACGTGTATGTCCCGAGCGAAGAAGGCCGGGTCATCGTGCTCAAAGCGGGCAACGAGTTTGAGAAAGTGGCCGAAAATGATCTGGGGGAAAGTCTTCTCGCGTCGCCAGCAATTAGCGAAGGCGTGCTCTACTTTCGGACTGAATCCAAGCTGATTGCCATCGGTGAACCGGCTGAAAAATAACGTCGACGGCTCCCCCGATACTAGGCTTTCATTCCGTTTTCGACATTCTTGAAGCTATTTGAGTCTTCCCACGCCGTCGCGAAAGGGGCAGGTACCAAAGCCAGAGCCCTGTTAGCCATAGGCCGAGCAAGATGAGGCCATTCGGCAAGAAGATCCAAAGCTTCGCCCAATCTGCAAAGAAGCTACCGTCGTGAAGGCTCTCTATTAAGTCCGACCGCCGATAAGTAGCAGATAGCAGCTCGCCGGAAGTAAGATCGATCTGCAACTCCCAGTGGTTCTTCGCCTGAACTTTGACGATGCCTTTGCCAGGTCGCACATCAAGCCGATCAACATCCTCCCAATCTTCGATCTCCGCTTGCTCTACGCCTCGGGCCACTTCGAGGAGATTCTCCCAACTTTGAGAGGGTACGACGTTTTTCTCCGCACCTTTCTGAGTCGCAGGTTGGACCCAAGGCACCTGTTTTTTTACCTGTAGGAGCAAGCCAGTGCCAATGACCAGGACCATGGGAATCGCTGTGATGAGCGCGCCCCAACGATGCAATTTCCGAGACCACCAATTCCAATTCTTCGCCACGGAAAGTCAATCCTTGAATTCGAACTATCGCTTGCAGTTGCATCGGTGGCGGCAACGGCTTACTTCAGCCACTTCAGGCCGCGTGATGCACGGAACAGCCTTCGCATACCGATTCATGCGTCCCTTCCACGGACTTTATCTTCGCCCCATCTTGCGATATGCGTCTAAATCGATGCTATCGGAGAAAGTCTGCACGGCGCCGCCCATTAGCAAAACGTTGACGACACCACTGTGGTGACTGCGCGACGTGACAGCCGCAGTCGTAGGTATCGACCTAGAATTCCCCTCTTGCTGAGTCGTATAGTCGATATCGTAGAACTCATTGTCATAGACGTATGGCACCACGCGGTTTGGAGTAAAAGTAGTAGTCACACCCGCATGGTGAACGCGACCATCCGTCCATACCGTGTGCCCGGTCGTCTTGAAGTTCCCGGCATGGCTTTGGAATGCATCAATCCGCTCCGGTGTCGTCATACCGATAACGCCGGTATTTCTGAGATAGGGCTGATAAGTCTTGGTCTCCAATACACCGAGCGTGTTGGATAACCCACGTTTGAAATCAGCGTCGCTGAGCCGACTATTCACGACAAAGGCTCCGTCACCCGCGCGACGCGTCTGTGGATTAAAGATATGCCAAGTCCCAGCATTAAACCCGTATGAAGTGGGGGCGACATAGGGTGCATTTGACTTGTACCGGATCTGACTGTTCGGCTCAGAGGGACACAAAAAGTTCGGGAATTTCGTGTATGTGACACCACTATCAACTTGGAAATGCCAGTCGACATCCAAACGAACTTTGGACGCGGCAGCAGATTGCTCCAAGAATGGCAATAGCCGAGCGTGCGCCGACCAAGACTCACCATCTTCCCTGTGCACCTGCCACCTTGAAACACAGAAGGCCGGCGGAATGCGGCGATGAGCAGCGAGATAATTGTGCACAGCAAGCCCCAACTGCCGCAAATTGTTCATGCATTGAACTCGGCGTGCAGATTCTCTGGCCGTCTGAATTGCAGGGAGCGTAATCGCAACCAGGATGGCAACGATCGAAATGACGACCACAAGTTCAACAAGTGAAAAGCCATGGTGTCGCCGAAACCGAGAGCCGCTTAGGCATTGCTGCGTTGGTTCTTTGCGACTTAGCCCTGAAGCGAGCTGTTTTGAATTCGGCAAGGTGCAAACGCCCTGGAGTACATCGAGTCTCTGACGATCTCCAGTCTAGTCTCCCTTCAGGCCATTGGCTGCTACCTGGATCTCTTTTTTTGGTTCCATCAAAACGCTTGCGCATTATCGTCATCTCAGGGGCGGTCCCCCTGGCCGCTGCGATGTGCAATTCCTAGTCGAACGCCAAACACGCAGCGGCATCGCGACTGCCCACGAACCGGATCGGTCCCTCAACGGAACCCTTATTGGCGACATGTTACAGCATCCGTCTCGCGGACTTTGTGATTTTCAGCTCGAGCAAGTTGCGGGAAATAATCGAATTCACCCCAAGAAAATTGCGAGCTTGCGACACTGCCGTCGAGATCACGTTGCCATCGTCGGATCAAAACTGAAGACGTGTCGGCTCGGAGGCTTTGGGTTGCTCGGCCTGTCCACCGAATAATTGAGACGGCAAACTAAACAAGTCGAAATCGAGCTTCGGCAACATCGAAGGCACCTGCTCTTCTTCAACTTTGATCGATAGGGGCTTCAGCTCAAGATCGACTTGCCCGATGACCGCGACACTGTTGCTACCTTGCGTCAAATGCACTCGACCACCTCTAAACCAATCAATCCAAGGAGCTTCATATGTTGCCGGCGGTGTAGGGCGGCCCTGTTCATCTTTTCCTGCGTATTGCCAAGCAGAACTTTCCCACCAACCTCCTTTCCCGACGGGCACCGATACGAACTCAAACTGGCCACCCAATGGACACTGCAGCTTGACATCCAAGAGACGCTCTGCGGTTTCCAGGCATTGATTCCCTGGAACCTTCAGTTGCTGGTGCATGACATCCATTAACTTGGCATTGCCGTGCGATGCGCGCCAGCCGCGTTCATACCAAACGGAATTGACCCAATTCGAAAGCAGCGAGCCTTGCAAAGGAGCAACCTGTAGTCTCGCCTGGGCAAGATCAGACGCTTCGGTCACGCCAAGCTGCGGAACCGCGCTGTCCAGAATGGATCGGTCGAAAGATAAAAGACTAAATTGATCGTTCTGCCAACGCCAAAGCCCTCCGAGCATCCGCGAGTAACCTGCAAAATCAGGCGTCGCCAAGGCTCGCCCCAATCCCAGCGGCAATTGCTCCATAATTCCCGGCTTCGGCCATGCCCCTAAATACGCGGGAGCGGCACGAAGGGCTTGGAGGGTCTTGAAGAGGCCCTCTGTTTCCTCGGGACGCGGCGGAACCATGTCTTTCACCCCCGCGAATAAGATGTAATCACCAGACTTAGGTCCGATCCCATCGTTGCCTTGCATATGAACTTGCAACGTCGCGGCATCATCTGTCGGCAACGATACATTGACATTGCTCGGCGATGCAAGCATCCGAGTTAGCCATCCATATTTCTCAGGTTCAAACGGCGCGATGTAACCCTCAAAAGCAATCTGCTCCCGATTCCGATTATCAGCCGACTGAAAACGTCGGAGCCCGAAGATCATCGGATCCATCTGCTTCCACTCATCTTGATAAAACTTTGCCGTTTCTGCGTATGCCAAAGCTTCTTTCTCGGAAACCTGGTCAACGACCACATCCGCTATCGGAAGGAAACTACCTCTGGCACCGCGCATCGAATCGATCCATCGGCCCTCGCCGCGAATCGCTTCCGCACCATCGGCCCGTTGATTGAACCACGTGGGTAACAGTCCAGATCTCACTAGCGCCCGCACATCCTCGTGATTCATTCCCTCAGCTAGCGCCGACTGTGAAGCGAGTTCGGCAATCTCTAAATGGGCGATTGCTTCGAGGCGACGCCGAAGTTCAATTTGATAATGCGGACTTACCAATCGATAGAAGAATTCCGGTGAGAAGTAGGCAAAGACGCTGTAGTCGTTTGCATCTGGCATCCAGCTTCGAGCAAGTTTGAAGTTCTCGGTATCGGCAAGCGAAGCTGCTCCTTGAGAAACTTCAATAAATCGCCGTGCAATGGTCTCGCTGGTGGTCACGCACACGTACGGGCCCTGTGCGACGTAAAAGGAGCGAATTCGGTTGTCAGGTGTCCCCAGAAGCAACACCTCACTGCCAGCAACGTTGATCGTTTCAATCCTGGCATCTTCGTTCTGCCGAGCAATCGCCTTACGATCGGATTCAATCGCCGCCGCAAGTAAGCCTGGGTTCTTTGCAAAAAAGACGACTCCCAGGCTAGCGCCTTCTTTCATGTAAAGATCGGAACCAATCACCGCCATATCGCCAATCAATTGGTCGCCAAACATTTTCGCAATTTGAGTCATCTTGGCGGCAAGCATTCGCTCCATCCGCGCACTCGCTTCATAGTTGAAACCTCGCAGCAAAACAGCTTGCGCCATATCTCCGCCATACCGTTCGGCGATATCTTGAAACCAGACGTAATTGGAGAAAGAACCAAACCGAAGATAGAAGCATTCAGGCGGTACATGCCGTGCCAATTCTTCGACGGCGACATTGGGATCGACCGGAAGTTTGGGTCCTTCCTGCCATGCCGGTTCGGGCGGCAAAGCCAAATTCCCATTGCTGGCTCCGAGCGGATTGTTCAGTACATCCACCAGAATCTCTTCGCGGAGGGGTTCGATCGCAGCCAGCAGCGAGAGTGTTTCCAACTGCTTTGACTCATTGTCCTCGTCGTTGCTGTCGTCCGAATTTGACACCAACTCAACGTTTGGTAGCCCAAGTCTTCTACTGAGCGTCGAAGTCAGATACTGGTGAATGAGGGCGGGAAAATCTCTTTCTGCCACATCCTCTATAGCCCCCGCGGCATAGTCGCTCCACCATTGCCGCAGCAAGTCTCGTTGGCGGGTTCCAGACGGTTCGAGGATGACACGCAAACTTTGATTAATGTCTCCTGCGAGATTGAGAGTGATTGGTGCATCTCCGCGGACTAGCGCAGAAACGCGAAGCATCGTGGGTACTGACTCTGTTTTGGGGGTGCCTCGCACCGCTTTCCTCACCCGGTCCAGCAATCCACCCGGCCGCCCAATTCGCCGCCCCTCTGTTTCCGGCTCTTCAATCACGATCTCTTTGGAAACAACTTGCACCGCGGGATAGAAGATTCTTCCTTCGGTATCATTCACAAGTACTCTAGGCACCGCGTCACGAAACTTCGACCGAGCCTGCGCCTCGGCAATGGGTATTTCCGCTAAGACGACCCCAAATGGCTCGGCGGAAGTTCCGAAGACTTGCGCTGTAAAATCATTCGAACTCTGTGCGGAACAGGAAATGCCCAAGTAAGGCGAGAATGCGAGCGTCAATGCTAAAAGAACTATCGACGATCGGCTGCATCGGTTAAGCGACATAGAGTCTCACTCGAATCCCGCAAACACCGGGATCTTCCTTTTCATGAAAAATAGCAGGCTGACATCGAACTTCTTGCGAATCAGCAGCCTCAAGAACGACGAAAGTCGTGAAACACCATTTTACGCCGGTTGTCGATTCGAACCACGGGTGCCTTCGATACCCTGCACATTGGGAACTGGTTGCCAATCGCTTCAGCCCTGTTTGCCTCGATCCGGTCAAGCCAAACAAAAACCGGGAGCCCAATGGACTCCCGTTTTTCCGAATGAACTTCTGATTGCTGAGCGTGCAAACGCTGATCTTCGCCTCTAGGGCTAACCAGCCTTCTCTCGCAGGACTCCCTCAAGTGGCCCGGCTGCGGCAGCACGGCTCCACCAGAGATCTGCCGGAAGCGATTTCTCATCGACTCGTTCAGCTGCCTCAACCCACCCCCAATCGACAGAATCTGGAGTTCGCTCGTACCAAAGCCAGTCGATCTCAGGCTCTTGCTCGACGACGACCATCCTTCGGACCTGCTTCTTTGGAGGCGGCTTCAGCTCTACGACGGGGAGAGGTTCTGGCTCTGGCTCAACAACCACTGGTTCCATCACAATCGGTTCGGGCTCGGGAGCGATAGTGACCGGCTCCACAATCGGCTCTGGCTCGATCATTGGCTCCGGGACGTACACTGGCTCGGGCTCAGCACGCATTTCAGGATAATAGACTTCTGCTTCGCCAGCCTCGCCTTGCTGCGGCAGGACGCGAACCTGCACCCCGATGTCATGGAAGATACGCATGATATGCTCATGGCATGTGAACATAACCACTTGATGCCCCAACGACGCGAAGTCACGCAAGACCTTCGCGGCCGATTCGGCTCGTACTGAATCGAAATTGACAAGCACGTCATCTAGTACCAGCGGAATCGTCACCCCACGTCTTGCGTAGGCTGCAGCCAAACTAAGACGCAATGAGATAAATACGGCTTCTCGTGTGCCTCGCGACAGGACCTCCAGCGGCAACGCTTGTCCGTGGGCGTTATCGATACGCAGTTGGTTCTTCCCGAGGGGTGTCCAGATTCGAACATACTTACCTTCGGTCAGCTGCGTCAGAAACGCAGACGCTTCACGAAGTGTCTCGGGTTGTCGCTCTGCTTCGTAAACATCGCAGACCCTCTCGAGCAAACCCGTTGTCGCAGCCAAAGTCCTCCAGTGCTCAGCACAAGCCTTCAATTGGTTTTCAACACACGCCAATTCGAGCTTCGCCTCGGCAAGCCGGGTATTCGCGGCCAACGACTTCATCTCTTGATTGAGCTCACCCTGGCGCAACTGCAACTGTTCAACTCGCTCCTGAGCCTGCTGAGTTCTCTGGCCGATGGTCGTCCACCGCTGCTCAAGATCATTGCCATCGGAATTGGCCATGAGTCGCTCAATCGTTTCCTGCGGAACCGCCCCAGCTATAACCGCTTGAACCCGCTCGGCCAGCTCATCAGCTTGCTCAACGAGTTTCTCATGCTCATGCTTGACCTCAAGAGCCTCAACCAGCTCTTCTTCCGTCTCAAAACCATGCTCAGCAAGCACGGCACTATGGGCACGATCGATCTTGTCAATGCTCTTCTGGACTGCAGCACACTGTTTTGCCAGCTGCTGGTCGTCTTCCTTTAATCTCCGGCGCTGCTGGATATACTCCTCCTGCGACGCGAGCAATTCAGACAAGCGATTGAGTTGATCCAGTGCGTGGTTTCCCACTTCGACGTCCGCTCGAACCGGCTCGAAGCTCTCGCCCACCATACGATTTTTTGATCCGCCGGAAATCAGTCGCGAAGCAGAATGATCCGGATGAGCCTCATTCTCGATCCTGCGGTGGACGCTTGTATCGTCATCCTCGTATTCGACTTCATACCCTTCCACCTCGGCGGACTCTAGACTTGGCCGTCGGCGTTTCTCGTTGCTCGCCAGAGCCTCTTCTGCGCGGTCCGCAGCGAACGCCTGACGGCTCAGCGAATCAACTCGCTGAGTCAGCGTCCCGAGCTCGAGCATGCGTGCATCGAGTTCCTCTTCAAGCGTGTCCACGCGCCGCCGCGTCTGAATGAGGGAATCATAGCCTTCGGCCATAACTCGAATACTCTTCGGCGACAACGATTCCGCCAACCCGAGCTGCCGCAGCATTTGCTGCCATTGCGCTTTTGCAGATTTCAACGAGCCGCTAGCGGTTGAAGCCCGCTTTCGAGACTCGGCGTATCGCTCTTTGGCCGCCTCCAAATTGTGTTGTAGTGGAAGCAGTTCCTCCAGAGCATCGATTTCGGACTGAGCTTCTTTCAATCGAGACTCGACTGAACCAGTGTAAGAAGGGAGCCGACGTTCGAGGTCATCTCGTTCGGCTTCCGTCTTGCGAATTTCCTTTCGGATTGCGCCAATCTGGTCTTCCGTATCCTCTAGGTGCGAAACAACGCTCCGATCTTGATTCGTCGTCTGGAACATGAAGAACAGCAGCATGACCATCCCGGACAGAATCCAAGGCAAGCCTCCGCCGGTCGCCTCTCCGTTAAGATTGATCAACTCGGTGAGATTCCCTAAGCCCCATAAGAAACAGAACGCTCCTGCGATGAAGAGTACACCGAGCAAGATCGACCGATCGACCGGCAACGCTTCATCACACTGCAGGTCGATAGCTTCCTCTTCGAGCTGTTCTCGGCGAGAAATCTGCTGAGTCAGCGTTTCCTGCACCTGCATACGTTTGCGCAGAAGTGTGACGTACTCAGCATTTCGCTCCATCGCTTTCTCAATATCTTCGCCACCTCGCAAGGTGAGCGATTGCTGAAGCTCATGTTCAAGCTTCTCCATATCGCGTTTGTCATTTTCGACGCGATCTTTCGACTGCTTGAGTCGGCTCGTCCACATGCGAACTTCGCTGGCGGGTTCAGCCAACGTATTGATCGCTTGACGCGACAGATCGGGCATCGCGTGCATCTCTCGATCATCAAGCAGCGCACGTTGGTCATCTTCATTGACTCCTAGACGCTTTGCATCTTCGACGAGTTGCTTCTTCGCCTGTTCAATTTGACCTTCGACTCGCTGGATATTCTTCTGAAGCGCGCTGATCCAAGGGGCTTGCTCGGTCGCCGCCTCAATCTTGCTAGACAGCTCCAAAATCCCCCGACGTAGCGGCAACGCCCGTGCCTGGTCACGCACTACCTTGCGTTGACCACGCAGTTCAGCCAATTGCTGGTCACGCTCTTCGCGTTTCTCGTTTAACTCGGCTAACTTCTCGGCTGAGGACTCGGGCAAATCGACTCGTGCACTGAGCTCTTCAATTTGATTCAGAAGAGCGACGCGTTGCTTCCAGGTAGGCCGAACCTGAATGGCGACTTCGTAAGTCTTTGCCTCGAGATCCCATTGTGAGATTCGCTCTTTGAGTTCCTCGAGCTCCGCGTTCTGCGTATTCCGCAGCGAAGCCAACTCACTCCACCGTTTACCATGACTCGAGAGCGTCTCCACTTCGTCACGAAGTTTCTCACGCCGGTGCATGAGCGACTGAACCTGCCCACTTTCAGGCGTGGGTCCAACGATTTCTTGACGACCAGCTTTCAGCTGCCGCGTCACATCCACGAGCGAAACCCGATCCAAGCCGCTCGACAACTTGTACAACTCGTCCGCAGCGGCCGTATCGTCCAGCGTGCTAAGCTCTTGCAACTCACGGAGACCGATAGCAAAGACGTTCGTGAAAATCGACTCGTCCACTTGCCCGAGCAACATGGTCAAGCGGTGCGCGCCTTGCGTGACCCCATCATTACCCGTCACGGTTAGGCTACCATTCGAGCCGCTCTGATCGAGTTGTGGCCGTCGGCAGATTTCGTAACCTCCACCTGGACCAGTCACACGAATCGCGCCGCCTGGTTTTCCACCATGCACGGGGGGGAGATATCGGACACGACGATCTGCGGTAAAGCCGTAGAACATCGTCCGCAAGAAGTTCATCAGTGTTGTTTTGCCGGCCTCATTCGGCCCGTAAAAAACCGTCATCGTGTCCGGCATGGAATGAACCGTCATGCCCGACCAAACGCCAAAACCGTCGATTTGGATGTCTTTTATTTTCATTTCTCGGCTCCTCCGAATCGGCGAGTAGAGGCAACCAAGTCGACTTGGTGTCCACGTAAGAGATCAACTCCCAGCAAGGTGCTTCGCTCAAGTGTCGCATCCTGCGATTGCGCCCCACTCGAAGTAAGCATCTCATGCCACAAGCTGCTGCCGGGTGTCTCGGCATCCACAATTGGCTTCAGGTTCAGCGGCTTTCCTTTCTTGCGTTCTTCGCTGGAGATACGCAGGAAGTCACCGAGAATGGTGTCCTCGTCTTTCCACTTGGATGGCAACTCCTTGGGCGGAAGCACCTCCATATCCGTGGACCAGCAAGCTGGCGTGCCGTGACCGAACTCCCGTCGCAGCCAACTCAATAGCTCCTCCAAAGCACTCGGACCAACCATGGCGGCGTTTTCCAAATCCATCTGCAATCGCCACTTCACCAACAAGTGTCGCCCTCCAGCTTCGCTTTGAAGTCTGGCAATGCGTTTTGAGAACAGCTGACGGACGTCGCGGCCAAGCGCCATATCGTCCGCATCGATGTCTTGCTCCGAATACCGAAAAAGGTCCGCGTCCATTGAATGCACCTGGATACACCGCTGAGCATCAACATCCACGAGCACAAACCCGTGAGCTCCTTCTTCCTTGAGCTCTCTCGCCTGCGGTGCACCACAGTAACGAATGATCGGTTCTTCCGTCTGAAGGATGTCTGCCTGGTGCCGCCCCCCGAGTGCCCAATAATCAACACGCTCAGAGCGTAGCGTTTCGCTATCCGCAGCACCGTATGCTACGGCCACCACGTAGTTCTCATCCGGCTCGTGAGCGAACTCCGCAGCCCGGACATTTTCGCTACCATCGCTACTGCGACCAAGGATCGTAGCCAGCGGAACCTGATTGCGGCGGAACACGAACGATTCCACTTGATTCCGAGAAAAAACATGCACGTTGTTAGGCAACGCAACCGCTTCCGGCCAACGGTCAGGGTCATCAACATCACCGCCTGCCCAATAAACTTCGATGCCGCGTTGCCGCAACATCTCAAATTGCTCGAGAAGAAAAGCAGCCCCTTGTGCACCGGATGCCGTTAAGTTCAGCAAGTCACCGGCAAGGACAACGAAGTCGACGTTTTCAAGGACAGCAGCCTCAAACACCGCTTCAGCGGCCTTCCATGGAGCATCGACTAAAGACTGCCGAAGATGCTCAGGCAAATCAAAGATATCCTGCATCGGACGTTCGAGGTGAAAGTCACTTGCATGGATAAAGCGAAACGATTCCTTCGCCATAGCTAACCTTCCTTGGTTTACTCTGCGATCTTGCAGCTTATCGAATGAAATCTCGCAGCTTCACTGCTGCTCGACGACCTCCGATTCAGAGCTGAAAACCGCTCAATGTGCGGCTGCTTGCCAAATACCTGGGCTTTGCTAGTCACTTTGAATCATGATTAGCAAGAACGCACTTCGGCAATCATTTGGGAAACGTCAGTGACGAATTCACTGCTGGATCGTTCCCAAACGCGCAGGGCGGTACATCCATCCGTTGCCGATTCTAGAACAATTCCCAAATTCTTGCCAACGTCGGTTCAAGTTCATGAGCAAGATTACCGACGATTCCATGCCGGCATTGCTAGCAACGGCGCCTACTCAAGAAGAACAGCCCTTTGCTGACTCAGAACAAAGGGGCTAGCCGTATCGCCTTGCGAATTCGTTCTGGCAAGGCGTTCAGAACAGTTCGACCTACCCAGCAATGCTCGGCAGGATTGAATTGCTATGCTCGGGCAGAACGCAATGCAATGGAACTGTTACGGTTCCAATGGTTCCAATTGCTAGTAGGGGATCGAAATGGATACCGTTTGAGGCTGCTGCTCTGCGTCGTCACTGATTTTTGGTGCAGGGCGTTTGCGCTCGAAAGTCAGCATCTTCTCGAACAAAGGAACGCCTAGCCGAAGCTCACTAAATACCCACTCTCCAGATTCCGGCATCGTACTTCCTCGGAAGTGGATCTGGTACTTCCTGTCGTCAGAAGAAACGAAGGCGGATCCAACGCCCAGCTGCAAATCTAGATCAGCTAGTTGAAATACGATAATCTCGTCATCGCGTCGGAAGATCAGATTATCTTCGTCATCCTTTTCGATTTCGACTCGTCCCAACTCCGAATGTTGAAAAACTCCACAGCAGCGGTCTAACGAGTCGGTAGGTTGATTTGGCTCGATACGGGCCAAGGAAGAACGCTGCCATAACTGAGCAGCCCCCATGCCTCCGAACGGATCAACGCTTCCACTTACTGGTTCCCCACCACTGGCACTCTCCTGATCGGAAGGCGCAGAAACGAGGTTGTCATCGTCGTCTACCAACCCCAAAGACTCGGCTTGGGACACCAACGCGAACAACAAACAAGGAATCAGCATCACTGAGGTCAAAGCAAGCTGAGTCTTCATATCACATTCCCCACTTCTTATTTCGGAAACAAACTCTCGTCGAGTTCTCTCACGAAGTTTTCCACCTTAGGCCAAATGCTCCTGTCCTTAATTCAGATATCTAAGCAATATATTGGCAGGCTTCCGAACAACTTTTGAAAACTCTCCAACTCTCTTGGACAATCGATCGGGGCATTTCAGATCGCGTCTAGCAATGGCGTCCGCGCGTACCTTCCACGCAGTTTGGTTTCGGGGTCCCCCAGAATGCCGACTGGAGGGACGACAGAGCCGGAATCTCAGGAGGCTTGCATACCCATGCCCACAATCAGGGAGAGATTCCACGACAATCTTCGCAGCAGCACGAGCCTACCACGAGCAAACGAAAACGTTCTTAGCTAACTTGACTCCCCAACACCCCTCACGACTCGAAGGGGGAGGGGGGGGCTTCTAGCTCAACGCAGTGTAAAACCGACGGCCGACCACTAATCCCAGTACGGCTCCTCGACCGACGTCTCGATCTCATTTTCAACGTCACACGCATTTTCTTCGCAGCAAGACGAAGACAGAGTCACCGTCACGCCACAGCTATTTGAATTACATTCCTCTTCAGAAGACTTGATGACACCAACTTCGCTTGCTAGCGTCTCTTCGATCTCTGCAAAAATTGCTTTGTATTCGCTAGCCGACCTCAAATTCGTTAGGTCTTCATCGTTGCGAAGCAGGTAAACATCGTGAAAGCCATCGTCGATCGCAGTTTGCAACATATTCACTGCCTCATCCAATTCATTGTTTGCGGCATGAATACAGGCTAGGTTGTATTCCGTTACCGCCTTGAATTCATCCGACTTCAGCAGCGCTTCATACAGAGGCTTCGCTTCGTCGAGCTTATCCGTGACGTGATAGGTGTAAGCCAAAAAGAACTTGGCCTTCTCATTCGCGTCATCTAACTCTAGCGATTCCTTTGCTTTCGCAATTGCTTTTTCAAACTTCTCAGAAAGAGCAAGATTTTTCGCCTTGTTCGCCAACTCGCGAGCTTTCTCGCGTGCCTCAAGTGTCTTTACAAGGCTCAAGAACTTGGGCTCTAACCGCAGGCTTTTCAATTGAGGGTCCTGAAGAATCACTTGATAGTCTCGAAATCCGTTATCAATGGCTCTCGTAATAAACACGACAGCTTGCTTGGTATCGGATTTCCCAGCCAAAGCGAGTCCCTTGTCGTAGAGTGCTTCGGGATTTTTTTCATCTTTGGCCAGAACGGAGTCGTAGATCTCAATCGCTCCCTCCCAATCGTGCTCTTTTGCTTTGTCACGGGCTACCTCGATCGCATGATTCGCATTGACCCGCAGTGGGATAAGGTTGTCTTCGATCTGATCAAACCAGTAACCCATGCCCAGTGACTTGTTCGCCTTTCCCGATGAACCATTAGATCGGCTGCCGCCAAACCCAATTATGTCTCCACGCAGATCCGCATCCGCGCTCTCCATCAGCGGACTACTAGATCGCACGGTCCTTGCTTCACCAAGTTGATCATTACTGGCATCCCACGGCTGCCAAACCGCAAGGACGACGCCAACACATGCGACGGTCAATGTGCCAGCAATGGCTGCGCGTCGCCGATCCATGCCTACCATTTCTCTCGCCCGCGGCATCCAATCTCGATTTGGCTCAGGCACCAGCGTTGGTGACTGGAGGTGAGCGAGCTCCTTGGCCAGAATGTCAGCAACTTCAGTAGCCGAACTGAACCGATCTTCACGGTTCTTCGAATGCAGTTTCGAAATGAGAGTCTCAAGCCAAAGCTCAATGGAGGGATTCACCTCGCGGATGGGACGCGGCTGCGACTCACACACTCGCTTAATCACCCCAAACACGGTTTCGCTACGAAACGGCGAGTGTCCCGTGCATGCCGCATAGAGCAGGCTGCCTAAGCTAAACAGGTCGGAGCGTTGATCAACGTGAGTCCCCTGCGCCTGCTCTGGCGACATATATTGAGGCGTACCCGAGATCGCACTGCTGTGCGTCATGGTGGCCTCATCGACGACACGAGCGAGCCCGAAGTCGGTGACCATGGCACGCTCGACGCCACTGTCCAATAACACGTTGGCTGGCTTGACATCTCGATGGACGACACCGCGGCGGTGTGCCGCTGCTAAACCTCGTGCGATTTGCATTCCCACCAACGCGGCCTCGCGGGTATCGAGCGGGCCGCCTTTGTCAATTCGCTGTTGCAACGATCCGCCGGGAACGTACTGCATGACGATGTAAGGATGCCCTTGGAATTCATCGACGATATAGACGGGAATGACATGGTTATCCCGAATCGAAGCAATCGATCTGCCTTCCCGTTCGAATCGACGTCTCGCAGACCCGTTCTCACTGTAAACGGGCGCAAGAATCTTAATGGCCACATAACGGTTGAGGCGAACATCAAGCGCCTTGACGACGATGCCGGCACTGCCACGCCCAATGATCCCAACGACCTCGTACTGCCCGAGGCGGCCAAGCATCTTGGGGTCATCCGTCGGTGCAAGTAGACTCTTCACGCGTTCCAAGTCCTTTCGATTGTCTTGCGGAAAGTCCTCATAGATATGATCTTCCGTCTTCTCAAATTGAAGATCTTCGAGGTTCTCGTGAATGTCATTCCATACAGCCTCGTTGCCAGCGATGGCTGCCAAGGAATCTCGACAAATCTCGCAGGTTTCGATGTGCTCCGTCACCGCGGCTTCTTCTGCAGCAGAAAGTTGCTCGCCCAGAAACCGTTCAAGCGTTGCGTGATCAAAACACTGTTGAATCGCCATTTGGCTACTTCCTATTCGTGGATTCACTGCCTGGGCAGCTCCTCACCCCAAACTTCACTTGCGTCAATGTCGGCCAATACCGAACGCAGCTTAGCTACGATTCGAAACTTAGCCGCGTAAACGCTGCCCACCGGTATTCCCAACTCACCGGCCACTTTGTCTGCTTTTTCGCCCTCGATGGCGGTTTTCCAAAATGCTTGCCAAGACGACTCTTTCACTTCTGGCTTGATTTGGCGAGCCGCCCAATGCATTAACTTTCGGCGATGCTCAACCCAGAAAATGGTTGTCTCCTGAAGCTCCACGTCAGGCTGGTCGCTGAGCAACTTGGCGACGACAGTGTCCCCGCTTGCTGCAACACCACGCGATTGCGAAACGACTTTGTCGACGGCAATGTTCTTCGCAACTCGAAAGAGCCAGCCGCGAAACCGACCTTTCTCGGGGTCAAAATCCCAATCGCCGATTCGTTTGTCGACCGCAGCAAGAACGTCTTGCGTCACGTCTCTGGCGTCCGCCTCTTGCAGCCCACGTCGCTTGGCAAACTGGAAAATGGCATCTTCGTAAACCGAGAGGAATTCTTGCCAAGCTTCGCCGTTCTGCTGCCGAAGCTTGATCAGCAAGCTCTCTCTGGTTTGCGGCAGCGAACTCATGCAGCGAGCACCTAACTCAGTAAACTAGAAGACCCTTCGTCCCAAGACCGATCCACTGATCCGCCTACAATATTCTCTGTTGGGGACAGGAATTCTTACGCAGCCGAAAAGATTTTTTTCAAAAACGCCGAAGTGGAAATGCGCGTTCAGGCCAAACCGTTGCCAACGATCGCCCCTTGCTACCGTATATGGCAAGGTTAACGGCGGCTTAAGTTACCTTCCATCGTGATTTACATGCTTGCTGCATGGCACAGAATTGTTAAGATCCTGGACCGTGGATGCAGACAGCATTTTCGTTTAGGCCTCGAATCGATGGCTTGCCGGCGGAAAAGTCTTCTCATCTTCTGCTGAAGCCAATTCTTCACCGGCGGAGACGATCAAACGCATGCCGATTCGCAATCCAAGAGTGGGAGACAAGGTCGTCTTCGCCAAGGAGAAGCACAGCGGCCGTCCTGGGCACCGAGCCCAGGATGTGTCGGCGAGCCAGAAAGGCGACAGCTATAGCTACATCGTGGAGAAATACTGGATCGTTTTGGAAGTGCGCGAAGACGGGAACCTTCTACTTGCCACTCGCCGCGGCAAAAAACACGAATTACCATCAGACCACCCCAACTTGCGGCCCGCATCTTTTTTTGAGCGTGTGCTGCTCCGACAGCGTTTTCCGGTAAGCGTTTCGGATCCCCTAGGCGACGACTCCGAAGCTAGTTAGCACGAGGGTGTGCTTTGAGGTAAATATCTCGTAGGTTCGCTGTTGAAAGATGCGTATAGATCTGGGTCGTGACCAAGCTCTTGTGGCCAAGTAACTCCTGGACGCTTCGTATATCGGCACCGCAGTCCAATAGATGCGTCGCAAAGCTATGTCGCAGTGTGTGCGGAGAAGTCCGGTGATCGAGCCCGGTCGCTTGAATGTACTTCTCTAGCATTCGACCTACGCTGCGAGTCGTGAGTCGCCCTCCGAATCGGTTGACGAACACGGGCGCCGCCCTACCCGCGGGTTCCTTTGGAGACAACTGCCTCTTCGCGAGATAATCCCGAAGCGCATCGACGGCGTATCGTCCGAGTGGGGCGAGTCGTTCCTTGCGTCCTTTCCCGCGGACTCTGGCAATCGTATCTTCGAAATCAAGGTCACCATCGTTCAACCCCACCACCTCGCTGACGCGCAATCCTGCTGAATACATCGTCTCTAATATGGCGCGATCACGGAGTCCCAAAACCGATTTCCGCTGAGGAGCACTAAGCAGTTTTCCGATTTCATCGCCGGTCAGAAAGTGAGGTAGCTTTCGGGAACCTCGAGGATTTCGAAGCGGCTTCGCCGGGTTAGATTCGCAAAGCTGCTGCCTTTGCGCGAATCGATAAAAGCTCCTGAGAGATGCTAGCTTCCGAGCAATGCTAGACTTGGCATAACCGGCTTCGTGTAGAGCTGCCGCGTAGCCTCGGAGATCCCTGGGACCGACGTCAGCGGGCTTCACGTGCTGCCCGAGTTCGTCGACGAGATAATCGGCAAGGTCTACCAGATCCTCACGATAGGATTTTACCGTAAGCTCCGAGGCGTTTCGCTCAACGCTTAAGTAACGCAGAAACTGTGCCACAGCACTATGCATGTTCATTGGACTGCCCTAACGGATTGTCCAAGCGTTTCCGCTGCCAGGGAAAAGATGCAGTCAGAGACCAAGCTCGCTAGATGATGTCCTCTTCAGGCGAGAACGAGAATCGCCTCTTGCTTCCAGTTGGACGTTGAGGCTTGTAAGTATCAGAGCTATCAAAGCTTTGATTGTCTTCTTCAAGCTCCGCAACAAGATCGCGGATTTTCTTGCTCATCACTGCCGCGTCGTACCATGTAAAGCTCAGCTCAGGATCAGCGGCATAGCGACCCAGAGTGCGAAGAGTCTCAACGCGATTCTTGTCGTCAAACAAGAACACGTATCGCTCCTCACCTTTCATCATCGCTAGCACATTGATCTCTGTGTCCATGCTTCGCCTCCTGCCGCACGACGCCTGCAATAAATGCCCGCAAAAAACCACCACTCCGATGCCGAGCCACAGGCATCGGAGTGGCAGCGTGGGCCGATTTGCTAGTGCCACGCTAAAACCAACAAGCGGGCAATCCTAGTCTTGAGTTGGTCGGCTGAGAGCCACCGAGTCCGAGTGTCCGAGGCCCGGGGGGCGATACGTGACACTAGCGTGGTTGGCAATCGTCGGCAAATTGATCAAGCAAATTGCCGCTCAGCTACGTAGGAAACGTATCGGCCAATAGTTGCAGTTTGATGACCGTCGTTTCACGGCCTCGGATCTAGGTTCCGCGGACAACGAAAGGGCAAGAATCGTGCGTCCGCCAATAGATTCGTTGCCCCAACAGCACGCGATGACATTGTGGAACGGCTAAGAATGCAGCCAAGAATATTTCCAAGCCGCTGCGCCAAGGTTGGAACGACCGTTAAAGCTTCTAGCGCTACGTGATACTAGCGTTTCATTACTTCGCGCCTAGTGACACTTGTAGGACTTATTCTCTTTCTTGAAACCCGGTGGGCTGTTCCGGAATTCAGAGATGAATCCGCGCTGCGTTGCAAATCCGCGCTGCGAGATAGCATCGGTCCATTCCCTATGGAATTGGCTCTGAGAATTGCTAAGCTTCAATCGATAGCATCAACTCAGTTGGTCTCCTGAGCGAGTAGGATTCGAGCCTCTTACGCCAAAATCGAATCAATGACGTTGCCATGCACATCTGTTATCCGCCGGTCGAGTCCATTGTGGTACCACGTAAGTCGTTTGTGATCTAAACCCAAGATATGCAGCACCGTTGCATAGAAATCCCATACAGTCGTCGGGTTCTCGGCCGCACGTCTACCGAACTCGTCGGTCGCACCGTAGCTGGTCGCCTTGCGAACTCCGGCTCCCATCATCCAGCATGTAAATCCATCAGGATTGTGGTCGCGTCCGCTGGTTCCCGCTTGGTGCGTTGGCATACGCCCAAACTCGGTCGTCCACAAAACCAGCGTATCATTCAACAAGCCAGTGCGCTTCATATCCGATAGCAACGCGGCAGTCGGCTGGTCAAAAATGGGAAGGTGCCGTTCGTAATCCGACTTTAAGGTCTTGTGCGCATCCCAATTCAGCAATCCATCTACACCCGAAGCTCGAGACGCGCAGTAAAGGCTCACATAACGAACACCACGCTCAAGCAGCCTTCGAGCTAGCAAACAATTCTTGGCGTATGCCGATTTGAGGGCATTTGGATCATCAGTTCCATAAAACGAATGTGTTTGTTTGCTCTCACGGCCAAGATCCGAAACTTCCGGAGCGCTCATTTGCATGCGTCCGGCTAATTCGTAAGCTGCCACTCGAGCCGCCAAATCAGAGTCCGCAGCGTGCCGCTCCGCGTAGTCACGGTTCATCATCTGCAAGAACTCGACCGTGGCAGCATCCTCACGAGGTGAGATGCCATCTGGACGAGCCAAATTGCGAATTGGGCTCTGCGCCGACATCATGATCGCCTGATGCTTTGCGGGTAAAAAGCCATTGGACCAATTGGCTTTCCCATTCGGCGGTTCACCTCGTATGTCTGGCATCGCAACATAAGCCGGTAGGCTTGCATTCTCCGTTCCCAATGCAAAGCTCGCCCAAGCGCCCGCGCTCGGAAAACCTTCCGTCACATGCCCGGTATTCATAAACAGGCAACCCGGGCCGTGAGTGTTGCTCTTGCTGAACATTCCGTGGCAAAAAGCGATGTCGTCGACATGCTTCGCCATATGAGGAAGCATCGATGTGATGCGTTTACCGCTTTCGCCACAGGGCACAAAATCCCACGGGCTCTTCATCAAGTTGCCGTTCTTGCCTTGGAATGAAACCAGCCCTTCTTCGCCGGGCAACGGCTTGCCGTCCATTTTTTCGAGCTTGGATTTGTGCTCCCACAAATCCATATGAGAAGCCGCGCCGGGGCAGAAGATCTGCAGTACCCGCTTTGCTCGAGCCGGATGATGATTCACCGCGTCTGGGAAGCTACCTTGGCGCGGAGAGTCATCGGCTTGCAGCAATTCACTTAAGGCAATTCCGCTTAGGCCTGCACCAGCAAGCCTGGCACTGTAGCCCGCAGATTCGCCTAGAAATCTCCTTCGAGAGAACATCACATCCTCGCTCACTGCCGTTGCATTCAAATAGAACTCTTCCCAATCGAGCGACTATCTCCATTGCATCTGAAGACCGCTAGTAGCAACCTTGGTAGTCAAGACTGCGAACCCATCCGGAAACAACCGCCGCAACTGGTTCGCGGAGTGCTCTGCCTGCTCCGCATCCCCGGAAAAGCCAAACACCGTCGGTCCCCAACTACTTTGCCCGACGCCGTGGATCCCAACACTCTTGACAGCCCTTACGATTCCCTCGACGGTCTCGCTAACATACATGCCACCCTGACCAGCAGCAAATAAGGTGGCAGCGAGCTCCATGTATTCATCTAAGACCCCCCCGAACCGAGCCACGTCGTTCTCCTCAAAGGCGGAAAATGCGTTGGCTGCAAGCCGCCGCATCGTTGGCTGGTTCGGATTCGCGATCTTTCCTAGCTGATCAATGATCGAGGCCTCCATTGTTCCGGAGTACGATTTTTCTGGCGGGGAGAATACAAGAACCGCATGAAATGCATTTTTCGGCAGCGCATACTGAACCTGGATCGAACGGACCGCCAGTGCTTCTTCATCAGATGGCGTGCCTCGGTCTCCAGCAGTATCGCTCCGGCCAGCAGGGTCTCGATCACGAACGGTCTCACGAGAGGCTTGATATCCGTGATCAAGAACTAGGCCGCCTGACATCACGCCCTGTAGCCCAATCGCACTGCGACGCCCCCGTCCCGCCAGCTTTGCTAGCTCGGCGACGCTAACTCGATGACAAGACCCCTCTGATCTCTCGAGGGATTCACCTACTCGCTTTTCGTTCGATCCAGCCTCGGGTAGGGACCGGCTCTCCTCAAAAAAACGATCAAATTCCGTCAGTGCTAAAGCCAGTGCACAGGCTGTCTGCGTCCCAGCCCCTAATCCGCAGTGCAGTGGTAATTCGGAGACGAATCGGATTGAATCGGGAAGGTGCGTCACGGCCCCGAGACGCTGCACTCTCGCCAAGACCGAATGGACCCGCTCTTCTAAAGCGGACGAACATTCAACTATGGGGATCGATGTCGGATCAACGGCGGCGTTACTAGCATTCAACTCCATCTCCAGCCCTGGCATTTCCACCATGGCTCCGAGCCCAGCGTAACAATGTGGCGAACTTGGGTGCAGCTCCATCAATCCGAAATGCAATCGACTCCCTGTCCGAACCCGAAGTGTCCGTTCGCTCATCGCTGCCCCGCCACCTGCGACTGATGTGAATCCCAAAAGCTGATGAGCAGATTCCAAGCTTCGAGCTCCTGTGGACCTGCCGTCTTATCCACAGCTGAACTCAATCGCTCGCGTTCGGAGTCGATGAAACTCGCCTCCAAAAGATGTAATCTGGTCATCAACACCGTGAATTCGATGATGGCGTGCTTAGCTCGATTCCATCCCCAAAAAGGACGATGCTGACCAAGGCTTGTGACCATTGCCCGGGCCTCGCTTCTTTGCGACTCAACATTCCACCTTGTCACCCGGAGCTTGTACCACTGACATGCATCGGTCATGACGAAGCCGCCATCCACTTGTCGCCAACTCACATCGGCCTCGGCACAAAATGCAGGCGCAATTCGCCTCCCAAGCACGACGCGCACCAATAAGTGTACGTCGTCAATCACATGGAAGACACAATCAGTATTTCGGCGTAAATTTTCGAACGTTCGCGAAGTCTGAAACGGCCTAAGCGTCCATTCCGTTAGTGATTCGTTGACGACTGGCCCCATCGCCGCAACGTGGACACTGCCATCCTCATTCGCTGTCGAAAGCAGTCCCTCGATAATCATGATGCTTCCTCGACCCTCTGCCGAATGTAGCTCACGAAGAGATCGATGACTTTCAAGCGTTCCAGGTCGCGAAACGGATCGTGATAGTGCCCATCTAGAATCTCAAGTTTGCAAATGGATCCTGCGGAAGCGGCAAACTCAATCGAGGCCTCAGGGGAAGTCTTATGATCGATGGTCCCATGCGTCAGTAGGGTCGGGACCTCCAAACGCGGTGCATTGCCGATCAGCCAGCGACCGGTATCAAGCAAACTCGCTCCCAGGCGAAGTGAAAGTTTCGAATGAAACAACTCATCGTTGGCCAACCCAGCCTGCTCTTCCGGATCGCTCATCAATCGCTCCGGGCGTACATTCGACCCCATCCGAAAGTTAGGGAAAAAGACCTTCAACGCGCGTAACAATGTTTCAACTGGCGCTGCAGGCTCTTCAACCGCGCGGATCATCGGACTTGAACTAATAACGCACAAAGGATGCGGCGTTCGTCGCAAAGCATAATTGAGAACGAAATTCCCCCCCATACTGTGACCGAATAAACACGTCGGTAGTCGCGCATGATCCTGGACCCATGCCAGAACGGCTGCGACATCATCCATGACTGAATCATAGGATTCGATACAGGCCTGCTTTTCGGGGCTGTGCCCGTGCCCTTGCTGATCAAACGCATAGACACGCAAACCAGCTCGAACGAACTCGACTGCAAGATTTTGGTAGCGTCCCGAGTGTTCCCCCAAGCCATGTAGTATGCATACAGCTCCCCACGGACTCACATTTTCGGCGGGCTTCCAAATTCGTACAAACTTCTTTCGATTCGAATCGACTTGGTGCCAACCTTGATCGCAGTTGACAGCTTCACAAACTTCAGTGGTCAAATCTCAATCCCCATCACAGTGCCGCTTTCAGGATCAGCTCTAGGTCAGCCAGGCTCGGCGGTCGACGATTAATATCCATGAGCCGTTTGATTTCGAACGCCTTCGAAGCGACTGGACCAATGTCAGACGCGTTCATGCCTAGCTGCGACAGACGAGTTCGAATGCCGACGGCCGCCTGCAATTGCTCCACCAAACTAATCGCTAGATCCGCACGCGCTTCTATGTTCGGGTCATCGGATTGCCCAGACATAAGTTCAGCGATTTCGGCAAACTCTTGCCTGCAATAGTCTCGATTGAACCGCATGACATGCGGCAGAAGCAACCCGTTCCCCTCGCCGTGACCGCAGTGCGTTAGCGCCCCGACGGGATACTCCAAGGCGTGCACAATCCCAACGCCACTGTTCGAAAATGCCATCCCAGCCAGCATCGCTGCCTGAGCCATATCCTCACGAGCAACGACATTGTTCGGCTCATTGCATGCGATAACTAACGATTTCGCTACCAGTCGAATGGCTTCGCCAGCCAGTAACTTAGTCAAAGGGTAGCTCCCTTCGTAAGCTCTAGCTTGCGGGTCCACTCCCACCATTTCCCGAAACGACTTGTTGGTGTACGCCTCGATAGCATGGACCAACGCATCAATCCCACTCTCGGCCGTGACGTTGCGTGGGCAAGTCATCGTTAGCTCGGGATCAATGATTGCAACGGTCGGTCGAAGCCAAGGAGAAAGCGTACTCACCTTTACCTGCGCGTCCGTATCCGTCAAAACGGCCGAGTGGGAGACTTCGCTGCCAGTCCCCGCCGTCGTCGGCATCGCAATCAATGGCACGCACGCGGCAGGAACGCGATCGAAGCCAAAGTAGTCTTGAGGCTGCCCACCATGAGCGAGCACAATCGAAACGATCTTGGCGACATCTAAGTTGCTACCACCGCCGATTCCGATGACCGCCTCTGCCTTGCCGCCTTCTGCTGCTCGAACCGCCTCCAGTGCGGTCGCTACAGTCGGTTCTGCCTCGCCGCCATCGAAAAGAATCGCCGCTGGAATCGAGTCCACCAGGGAACGGACCATTGGTAAATTGGACAGTGTGCTGTCTGTGATGATGACTGGCCGACGCAGCTTCAACCTATCAAAGACATTTGGAAGCTGATCGCGAGCTCCTAAGCCAAACTTGATTGAATGCGCGGTCGAGAACTGCCAAACCGAATTCACTCACTTCCCCTCAAATGTGTAAAACGTCTGAGTTTAGCGGAAAACCGAGCATTCGTCCCGTCTAGCTCACTCCCTGCGCGAAGAGTGATGCCGAGTCTGTGCCGCGTGCGAAGTCGTCTGCGAGTGTGGACCGCAAAGCACACTCCGCAGAACTTGTCAGGCGATTTCGCGAGCCTGATGTCGGTAGAGGAGCAGAGTCGTCAGCGTCTTCGAGTCTTGGATTCCATTTCTTGCCAAGAGCACGTCCACTTCAGCGGGTTTCATCAGGACGGTTTCAATCTGCTCACCAACTTCCAGTTGCTGCTGACCAGCTCGCAAGCCTTTCGCAACAAATGCGTACATTCTCTCATTCAGAATACCAGGCGACATGTTGAATTCGGCTAAAGGCTGGATGCTGTCGCATTCGTACCCTGTTTCTTCGACCAATTCTCGTCGCGCAGTTTCGATCGCTGGCTCATCGGTCTCGCGTGTTCCAGCAGGCAACTCTAGAAGCACCTGATCGATAGCAATTCGGTAGTTCTGGATAAAGCAGATTCGACCATCATCGAATATGGGCAGAATGACTACTGCCCCGGGATGTTGAATTACGTCTCGCTGATGCAATTCGCCAGACGGCAACTGCTGCACACGCCTTTCGACATAAAAACGTGAGGAGCGGAAGAGCACCTCACGCGAATGGATGCGAGAACCTTTGCCGTCATGCTGGTCCGCCATTGCCGGCCCTCGGACTCTTGAAGCGATACAAAAGAAAAGGCCCGAGCACTCTTTGGGCGGGTGCGGTTCAATATGGCTAGCATTTTATCCGGTCTGCAATCGACTCATGTCAAGTGGTTGCAAGCCAAAGCGTATTGCCGACAGGGCAAATCAAAGTTTCAAAGTAGCTAATGGTCTTCTTTTGTTCCGCGAAAGAACTCTAGTGCATTTGCGGAGCAAAAGTCGACCAAATTTGAAACTCTGATTTGCCCTGGTATTGCCGAACGCCAGCTAGCCAGCCATGCGTCTACTGCTCGCGTCTTCTAACATTTCCTCAGCAGACGCTCGGTAGCGATACTGCATCAGGTAGGCGTCTTCGGTCGTGTCTTCATAGAAATCACGAAGCACCGAAATAGCGCGGAAGTCCAGTGATTTGAAAAACAGCTGAGCGTCAAGATTCGTTTCGCGCACTTCCAGCATGATTCGACTGCGTCGTTCCATCGAAAGTTTGCCAACAAGCTTCTCGATCATCGATGTGCCAACAGACTCTCGACGACATTGAGGAGCAACTGCGAAGTTCAAAAGATGGAGTCGATTCTTGTGGAGTTCATAGATCATGAACCCAACAACCTCGTCTTCGCTTTCCGCGACCATCCCAATGCAGTTGCGTTGTCGCAAGCACCGGATGAATTCTTCCTCCGACCATGGGAACTCGAAGCTGGCATCTTCGATCGCGAGAACCGAAGGCATATCCCTGCGAATCATCCATCGAATGTGGACACAGGATTTACTTCGCTCAGCCGTGGCCATATGGGGTTCCCTCCGCACTCGCTTCCCGACGAGGCTCTGCAGTCACAATGAATGCGACTTGGCTCGTTACTATTTCCAGATGTTCATCGAAAGTCGTCCTGAACCGTCAATCCCGACAACCGCAGGTCGCTTTCTCCTCACCGAATTCGACGTCGCTTCGCCGAAGGTCGGTGGATAGTAACAAAACGAATTACCACCGCCAATACGGAAACCCAACTCTGCGACGCAGGATACTGACTCGATAGCAAGTCTCCATTGCAAGCTTGGCGGCACATATAGTTCGTCGAGAACGCGCGGCACCAACATATTGAGTTGGAGCAGCTGATAACCCGATTTCGAGATGGGTGACTTCGTTCAATTTCCAGAATATTTTTCGCAACGAGCCATCAAAGACTCGCATCAAGCTCCGGTTGCAGGTCCAGGCGTAGAAACGAAAGTCCGAACACAGATCCGGTAGACCGATTTCGACTTTTCGATCTACAAGCCTTAGCGTGGGTCGTTCCACCCATCGAAAAAACTTGTTAGCGGATAGATTGAACGAGAACGCATGAAACGAGAATCCATAAAACAAGAACGCCCAAGCCTAAAGGCTTGGGCGTGAGCTCGTATCGGTTCACTCAAGGTGCGATGCTTCGCATCGCAATCACGTCCAGCTTTCCACTGGCGTGTCTCAGGAGTAATGCTAGCCAATCGTTCGGCTTGGCCTACTCGAGGATCATGTCGTTCGCTGTGTGCCCGCTTGGAATCATCGGTAGAACGTGCTCTTGATAAGGCACGTGGACGTTGAGAACGAATGGACCTGGATAGTCGATCATTTCTTGGAGTGCATCACGAAACTCGCTTCGCCTGCTTACCTCAGCACCACCACATCCGTACCCCTTTGCAATCTGCACGAAGTCCGGGTAACGCTCGTTTACATAAGCGTGACTATCTGTAATTCCCTTGCCACTTGCTTCTTCGTGCTCGATGGGCCCCAAGTAAGTGTGGGCGCGATTGCTGTTTTCGAAACGATCCTCCCACTGAACCACCATGCCAAGGTGCTGATTGTTCAGCAAAAGGACCTTCACTGGAAGCTTCTCGCAGTGCAACGTGGCTAACTCTTGGATATTCATTTGGAAGCTTCCATCTCCATCGATGTCAACGACCAAAGCGTCTGGATTGGCTGCTTGAACTCCCATCGCGCAAGGTAGTCCAAAGCCCATTGTCCCAAGGCCGGACGAGCTCATCCAACGTCGTGGTTCACGAAACTGAAAAAACTGAGCCGCCCACATTTGGTGCTGTCCAACACCCACGGTGATGTAAGTTTCTCGATCCTTCGTCAGGGCGGACAACTCCGCAATTGCATGCTGCTGGAGGATCCCCTCAAAAGATTTGTCATAGCTGAAGGGATGCTTCGCCTTCAAACTCTTGCAATTCTCGACCCATTCTGAGATGTCTTCGGGGGCTTCTACAATCTTGTTGAGTTCTTCGATGGCGTAGCGAACGTCACTGCAGACCGGAATGTGAGCCGACTTGTTCTTGTTCAGCTCAGAAGCATCGATATCCACGTGAATGATCTTCGCATTCTTCGCGAACTCGGCCAGCTTTCCAGTCACTCGGTCATCAAAGCGAACCCCTAAGGCAACCAAAAGATCGCAGTCACGCACCGCGTAATTCGCATACGCAGAGCCATGCATTCCCAGCATGTCCAAAGAAAGTTCTTCTTCGTTCGGATAGAGCCCTAGCCCCATCACGGTCATCGTCGTTGGAATCCCCGTCTTCTTCACTAGCTCACGTAGGGCGGGGGCTCCCTCGGCAGCGATCAGTCCGCCACCGCAGTAAAAAACCGGACGTTTGGAGTGCTTAATGGCTGCAGCTATCTGCTTGATCTGCTCAGGATGTGCTTGAGGTGTTTTCAAGCGATACCCGGGCAAGTCCATGGGCACATCCCAATCGACCTCACAGGAATCAAGCTGCACATCCTTTGGCATATCGACCAATACAGGTCCGGGGCGCCCCGTCGTTGCGACGTGGAACGCCTCTTTCATGACTCGAGCAACATCTTCGACTCGCGTCACCAGGTAGTGTTGCTTTGTTATAGAGCGGCAAACTTCGACAATCGGCGTTTCTTGGAACGCATCGCTGCCCATGACTGGCGTTGGGACTTGGCCAGTGATGCAAATGAGCGGAATGCTATCGAGTTTTGCATCTGCAATTGCAGTGACAAGGTTGGTCGCGCCTGGTCCGCTAGTGGCCATGGCGACCGCGGGTTTTCCGGTACTTCGCGCCATTCCCTGAGACGCAAACGCCCCGCCTTGTTCGTGCCTAGGCAGAATCGTTCGGATCTTGTCGGAATATCGAGTCAACGATTGGTGCATTGGCATGCTGCAACCGCCGGGATAGGCGAAGATGACGTCGATATCGTGATCCACGAGCGATTGCACCAAAATATCAGCGCCATTCATGACCTTCGTGGATTTCTTCAATTCGGCAGAAGCCATTCAATCGTCTCCGTGGGAACTATCCCGTTTCCAACCATCAATACCAAAATCGTAATCGCGAGATCGGCCGAGCGAGCACTTTCAACGTAGCTCCATCTGCCAGGAGAGCCAAATCGGGTGTTTGGCTCGCGCGCTTGGGGCAAAACTGCTGAAAAAACCAGCCGTAGCGGTTGCGCCCAAGATTTTCTAAGAATAAAGCAAGCCAGGTTGTTCAACAACGCAAATTGAAAATGGATGCAGCGAACAGGAGTTGAATCGAACCAATGGAATGGATTGCGATCGCCCTTGGCGGCATGGTCGGCGCTCTGCTCCGGCACTCATTAACGGTGATTTTTTCGTCGATCAGCCCCGGTTGGCTACCATATGCGACGTTGACGGCCAACATTGCGGGATGCTTTGCCATTGGCTTCTTGTTTCACTGGTCACACCATCAAGGAATCACATCGACATGGTGGATCGTGGGTACGCGTGTCGGATTGCTAGGGGGACTCACCACTTTCAGCTCTTTTGCGCTCGATCTCGTCGACCACTGGAACCAAAAAAGCTGGGCTGCCTCTCTGCTACTCGGCTGTCTACACCTCTTCCTTGGACTAGCAGCAGTCGTCGCTGGAGTCAAATTGGCCGGACAATTCACGGTCACCGAAACCAGTGCAGACTCCGCCTGACTCTGAAGTCCACGCTAAAAAGACTGAGACGCCGCGTAGTTAAAGACATGCAATCCATGACCTGCAATCAAAGACATGCGTGGACGAAGTGGCCTAGAGCTTGGGAATTGGCCGCTTCGGCGGTGGCTTCTTCAGCATTCTAGCTTGATCGTCGCGACCTGGGCGGGGTGGATTGTTATTGTTGTTCCCTGGGTTGCGTTGAGGTGGCGGATTGAGATCGGTAAAGTCCTCGACCCACTTCCATCCTGCGGGCCTTTGCAACTCCCGCGAAGCTAATAAGCCCCAGGGAGTCCCCTGATGATCTTCAGCCACGGCTGCGAGAAGCTTCTCTCCGAGCCTCGCTTCCTTCTCAAGTTTACTTCCTACCGAGATCTCACCGTCCGGAACTAAACGCCAAGTGTTGTTCTTACTGTTCTCAAAGCGGATACCACGCTTAGCTTTGGCGAGCATCGCGTTGTAAGCCTCAGCTCGCACTTTGTGGACCAGGACGGTGCCTAGGGCGAGATCAAATCCTGCAAGCCATCTTGGCGAGACTTCTTGAGTTCGATGTTTCTCGACGTTCTTCAGTATCTCAACCAGTTGCGTCAACGGTGGCTGAATTCTGGCCGCTTCCCTCTGTGCTGTCGAAAGCGCAGTCGCAAACGAAGCTTCATCTCGCTTCACAAAATTGAGAGTCGGATTCAACAAGACCTCGGTTCTGGGCATACTTGCCGCGCGAACCAAAACCTGTCTCAGTGGGCTGGCATTGACCCGACGCATGTACTCAGCAGAAGAAACATAATCCGGTCGATACTTGACCATCACCTCCGGGTCGAAGAAATACTCCAGCCGAGAAGCAAACGCTTCAATCTCTCCGCCGCGAACTCGCCGATTCAGATTTCGATTTGGATGGATCGTGAAATAGATGCCGCCCGTTTCGTACGCCAACCGAGACAAGGCATAAGGACCAAAGCCGGAATCAATGACAGGTTCTTGATAGTCACGATCCCGATAACCAAGCCGGATGCGTTCGGGCATGATCGACTCGGGTCCCTGATCCACTTGCGCCCACTGTGGGGATTGATCGAACTGAGGATCCGGATCGACATACTTCACATAAGTAAATTCGCGTCCAAATGGTGCTGGCACCCCAAGCACATAAACCGGAATAGCAAATTTTCGGCATTCCTTGATCGTCGCTTCAAGGCCAACCGCGTCATCCCCACGCTCGTCAGTAACCGCGATAAACAAGACGTTGCGATCAGGTCCACTGGTCGATGTTGAACTGCGAAATCGCTTGAACTTGTCGACGCCCTTGTACAACGCCGAGAACACACGCTCAACGCCGCTACTATCCATCTCGACGGAGTCAATCGCCTCCCGTATCTCGTCGATGTCTGCGGTCGGACGAGTCGTCAGTAGATTGACTTGCTCACCAAAGGCGAACACGCTCGTTAATAGCGGCTCATCATCGGCATTGAGTCTGCCGGCAGCCTCTCGCGAGCGTTGGACAATTCCAAGCTCTTCGTAAATCCGATCAAACCGATCGCGAATTTCTTGCCGGCGTTTCTGCAAACTTCCGGATTGATCAAAGAACCAAACCACCAACGTTGGTCGCTCTTCCATTGACCGGAGGATTTCATAAGTGATCCGATCAACAGCTCCATCCGTACCCGTCGCGCCGACCCCAGTCATACCTTTGACGACCACTTCACTTCGAACCAAACCAACAGCTTCTTGGATCCGGTTGTTGATCTCAACCGTCGGGTTGATCGCGGGTTCTTCAAAAGAAGGCGAGGGGATGTCGGACAGATCGGCAAGCACAGGAGCAGTTGCTAATGCTTCGGCGAGCCCATTCTCACTATTGGCACCGATCTCCGATTCCATCGAATCCGAGTATGAAACTTGCTCGACCAGAGTAAACTCTTCCTCGACTTCAGCTACCGTGGCCGGTTTGAAAGCCAGAATATCAGCCGTTCCAACCGTGACGAGCGGTACGACTCCCAAAGCGAGAAGCAATACGACGTGGAATAGCAGACTAACGACAAAGGCTTGAGAATCGTTGTCGAACCAAGGTGAAGCTTCTTCGAAGTCATCCTCTTCGAGCAACTCCTCCGATCCGGTTGTCGTTGCTGATTCCTCCAAAACCCGATCGTTTCCCCCTGCCTGAGATTCGGCCAGGCCATCGGCGGACAATTCATGCTTAGCTAGCGGAGCCAGGGTACCGCCTACATCTTCGCGTTCCTGGGTTCGGCCCTCTTCCATGTGATTCCCATCCACCAAACGAACGGGCACAAGCGGACGTTCCGTCCCCGTACCATTCAGTTCATCTGTGGGGGTCGGATCCAGCATCGATCTCATCCTATTATGCAAAGGCGCAAGGGGGCCCCAAAAAGGGCCGAGCTTTTTCTTTGTCGAGTCCACTTGGCCTGCAAGCGTTCCTGATCCAGCTCGCTAGACTGATCCAGCTCGCTAAAAGAAGCGATTGCTGCGAAACCGGGAGCTAACACCCAATCGAGGCAAATCCATTTTAACCTCAGCCCGCAGATCTCAAAAACTCTGGCAAATGCAAACTCCCGGGCCGTTGTCGACTCTTACCATGATTTTGAGCGAAAACGATCGGGAAATGTACCTAACAACCCATGAGGCTCACGAACAACCAATTTGGGGGAGTCTGAATCCTTCCCCTCGAAGCATCGACCCAAACGGTAATTTTTCCTAGAACGGTTCGGGAATATGCCTGAATCCAGTTGGACAGGGTAGCCAGGGCTAAAGCCCCGATGTGCCCGACTGCAGGGGTTTCGGTGGCTTGCGAGACTCAACGGCGTCTGCAGCAATCTCTAACGCTTCGGACCAATCCTGAAGCTCAACGATTTGAAACCCATGCTTCCTAGTCCCTACTAGAAGCTTTGACACATCGGGGCTCAGTGCTGCCGACCATATCGCACTTTGAGCGATTCTCTTTCGCTCGAGCGGAGTTTTGCTATTCACATCGCAGACGATCAAGTCGCCATTGACGCATGTCGCGAGCACCAACTGAGTATCCGGTAGGACACTTAGGGAACTGACCCAGTCATGGGCGGTGGCGATGGAACAAACCAATTCTTGTTCCCCTAGATCCCATAACCGAACTCTTCTGCCAGATCCTCCGCTGACCATTTTATCCTCACCAACGAAAGCGATGGACCATATCGTTTCGTTGCCGTCTCTGAGTTCGCCGACACTTTCCAAATCAGGCCAACTAAAGATTGCAATCTTGCCGTCTGCCCCGCATGTTGCCACCCGTTCCCCGTGAGGACCAAACACAATATCGAAAATCGCTCCAGAGTGCGCCGCGACAATCTTGTTTTCCTGGACGACATTCTTACCGTCGTCGGCCTTGGCATCTTCTAAATCGAAGCATACTAGTTTGCCATCTTCACTACCTGCCAAAAGCATTTTCTGTGCAGGCCCTACCGCAAGCGCCCGAGTCCACCGCAGGTTGGATTCCAATTTTGCCGACGACGCAGCCCCATTCGCGTTTATAGGGAAAAATTGAATCTCTCCTTTGTAATCGCTTACGTAGCATCCGGGGACAGGTGGCGTCCCCGCCCCCGCGCCCGGAGTGATAGCCCACAGCGAAGTGTTAGCGCTGCCAATCCGCGTTAACTCCGATAAGGACTCGACGCCAGCGGTCACGACTGCACCAGGACGAAGCAACAGGCCTTGAGACTGGGTCCCAGCAACTCGTTGATCGTCGAGCCAGCAGACGTCCGAGATCCAAGTCTCCTCGGCGGACCGTGTTGTACCTGGAACACCCTCCGATTCCTGTGGATCTGCCAACGCGATCTCCGTGGATGAGGCCAAAGTCCACAGCATCGTCAACAGCATGCAGAGCGTGCTCCATACCGGCAAGCCTTTGAAAGCTCTGCGATGCTTGGTCCCTTGGTTCGCCTCCGGCTCACGTCCGTCGTCGACTAATAACTCACTGACGATATACATGATTCTTGACTTCCGTAGCACCGAACTAACTGACTTTGATTCGATCTTGCCCTATCAACCAAGGCACGCATTGTAGCGAGGTTTCGCACAACAACTCAAATGCGTACCTCCATCGCGCCAATCGTGATGATCTTGCACAACGATGTTGGTGACGGGCCTTGTGAGCACTGGCGGCCTGGGTAAATTTTCACCATGCATGGAAAGCTGCAGTGACCGAAAGGGCACGCCAAACGGCCCGCGGCCGAGAACATAATGACCGATAACCTGACTTTCGCCACGCTAGGACAAAACTATGGGACGCCAGTACATCTTCCAAATGGAATCGCTGACGAAGAAGCATGGCCCTCGTGAAGTTCTTAAGGACGTTTGGCTATCCTTTTATCCCGGTGCCAAGATTGGAGTGCTCGGGATGAACGGAGCAGGGAAGAGTACCTTGCTGCGAATCATGGCTGGCGTCGACAAGGATTTCGATGGCGAAGCCCGCTTAACTTCCGGTTTCACGGCCGGCTACTTGCCTCAGGAGCCTCAACTCAATCCAGAGAAAGACGTTCAAGGAAACGTCGAAGAAGCCGTCGCGAAACGACGCGCTGTGCTAGACCGCTACAACGAGATCTCAATGCAATTGGGAGAAGTCACCGACGAAGCCAAACTACAGAAGCTCTACGACGAAATGGAGCGTCTGCAGAATGAAATCGATTCCAACAATTTGTGGGAACTCGACCGCCAAGTCGAAGTCGCTATGACGGTGATGAATCTGCCCCCGGGGGATGCTGACGTCACCAAACTTTCCGGGGGAGAACGACGAAGAGTCGCGTTGTGCCAGCTGCTGATTGAGCAACCAGATCTCTTGTTGCTCGACGAGCCCACCAACCACCTAGACGCGGAATCCATCCACTGGCTGGAGCAACATCTGGATCACTATCCGGGGACCGTCGTCGCGGTCACTCACGATCGCTATTTCCTGGATAACGTAGCGAAGTGGATCCTGGAATTGGACCGTGGCGAAGGGCACCCCTTTGAAGGGAATTATTCGGCGTGGCTTGAGCAGAAACAAGAACGACTGGCCAGAGAAGCACGCCAACAAGTTAGCCGCCAGAAGACTCTAGCACGTGAGCTCGAATGGATCCGTTCAAGTCCCAAGGCTCGCCAAGCCAAGAGCAAAGCCCGTATCGCGGCTTACGAGAAAATGGCCGCACAGGAATTTGAAGAGCGCCCCGATGAGTTAGAAATTCAAATTCCCAATGGCCGGCAGTTGGGAGAGCTGGTGATCGAAGCCAAGAATATCTCGAAGGGATTCGACGACCGCCTACTCATTGATGACCTGTCCTTCTCGCTGCCAGCCGGCGGAATTGTTGGAGTCATCGGCCCTAACGGCGCCGGCAAAACGACGCTTTTCAAAATGTTCGTTGGCGAAGAAGGTCCCGATTCGGGTTCGCTTCGGGTTGGCGATACAGTCGAGCTTGGCTACGTCGACCAAAACCGAGACGCCTTGAGCGCTGATGCGACGGTCTACGAGGAAATCAGCGGCGGTCACGACGTGATTGAGATGGGCAAGCGGAAAATCAACTCGCGCGGCTACGTATCTCGCTTCAACTTTAAAGGACCGGATCAAGAAAAGAAGGTTGGTACGCTTTCCGGTGGTGAACGAAACCGAGTTCACTTGGCCAAGCTCCTCAAGCGAGGTTCGAACGTGCTGCTACTCGACGAACCGACGAACGATTTGGACGTCGACACGCTGCGTGCCTTGGAAGAAGCCATTCAGAATTATGCTGGGTGCGTTGTAGTCATCTCCCACGACCGCTGGTTCTTGGACCGTTTGGCAACACACATCTTGGCGTTTGAAGGTGACGGACACGTGCATTGGTGCGAAGGCAACTTCGAGACGTACGAGCAGCAACGCAAAGAACGCCTCGGCATCGGCGAGGATGAAGTCCGCAAGTTTCGATACAAGAAGCTGGCCAACTAAGGCCCCATCTTGGAATTAGTACTCCACTTGGGATGGTACCGAACCAAGGTCCGACTGCAAACGACCCCACGACGGCAACCTACGAACGGCCGGATACCATCGGTCCGCTACGAGGATTCGCCCAGGATGAGCGGAACGGCGATTTGTCGGCCGTCTCGCACAACCTCGAGACGTATCTGTTCCCCGGGTCTTTTGCCCTCGATATAGTTCATCAGCTCGTCCGCCGTCGAAATCTTCCGCCCATCAACGCCAATGATCAGATCGGCTTTCGAAGTATCGAGGGTAGGCTGCGAATACTCATACTGGCCCTGCCGAAACGTTCGAGTCACCAAGCGGAATCCACGCAAACCCGCCTGATCAGCGGGACTCCCTGGCACGACCAGCACGATCAATAGCCCTTGATCATTCTCGTAGACTCGACGAATTCCAGTCGTCGGCCTGAGAACTCGACCATGCTGAATCAGCTGGGGAACAATCCGACCAATGGTGCTCGACGGGATGGCAAAACCGACTCCGGCACTATCGCCGTCACTACTCATGATGGCGGTGTTCATGCCAATCATCTGACCCCTGGTATTGAAAAGCGGGCCCCCAGAGTTCCCTTGGTTGATCGACGCATCAATCTGGATCAATGAAAACATCGTCCTTCGTTCTCGAGATGGGATCTGGCGATTTAGGCTCGAGATCATCCCAGCCGACATGGTGCGTTCAAGCCCGAATGGATTCCCAATTGCGTAGATCCGTTGACCGACCAGCAACGCCGTCGAATCGCCTAGCTCAACAGGCACAAGTTGTTCCGCTGGAGCTTCAATTTTCAACACGGCGATATCGGTATCCGCATCCTGCCCCACGAGCGTGGCAGGGTAGGCGAGCCCATTGAAAAGACTGACGGTAATCTCCCGGGCACCATCGATGACGTGCTGATTGGTTAGGATGATGCCCTGTTTGTCGATCATCGAACCACTGCCGCCGCCTTCCCGTGTTCGGACCTGAAGAAACGAGTCCATCGCAACGGACTTGGTCGAGATGTGCACCACCGAACGATTACACTTCCCATAGACACCAACCGCGACGCGTTCCTCCGGAAGAAGATAGGAGGCCGCCGCAGAAGGCTCTTCGGCCGGGTTCGCAAGCGGTTGCGATTCCACAGGACTGCCAGCGGACATACCGCTCGCGCTCACTTCACTTTGCGGCAAGCGTTGCTGCGAATAGGCTGGACCAATCAACGCTGGTGTCGAAAGTACCAGGCCAGCCGCCATGAGAAGAGGAAGAGTGCATTCCCAAAACGCCGCACTCGATCGGCAAGCCCCCAAGGCCCTCATATTTCGCCTCCTTGCGAACAAAAACTTTCCTTATTCGTCGATCCAACGATCCGCGATCACACTCAATACGGGAGCCGTCTTTCGACAGCTCCCGGTTGCTACATCACCGATCTAGGCTAGCTTTCCGCTTCACCAACCTTGTCCTGGTGCATCCATTTCGCAAGCAACGGCGAAATAATCGCGCAGACCAGACCGGAAATCACAGCCACGGTTCCGACTTTAAAGAACACATCGCCGTAGACATTGACGGTTTCACTCGGTGGCGGGAACCCGGCCGTTTGAGTGCCTTCCACTGATGTAAATTGGGAAATAACCCCCGCAAGATACTGGCTAAATGCGGTTGCGAGGAACCAGCCGCCCATCAATGTGCTGACCAAATGCTTTGGACTTAGTTTCGTCATGGTCGACAAACCAACAGGCGATAAGCACAATTCCCCGGTCGTATGCAGCAAGTAGCATATCGCCAGCCACGAGACTGCCACCATGCCTTGTCCCGATGCCGTCTGAGCACCCACCCAGAGTGCGAAAAACCCGAGTCCGAGTTGGACCAATCCAAGCCCAAACTTCAACGGTGCACTTGGCTCCAACCCGGCCTGTCGCAGTTTGCTCCAAACCCAGTTAAACACCAATGCAAAGATCAAAATGAAGATGGCATTGAAGGACTGGAAAATTGTTGTCGGCAATTCATCAAGCCGAGCAGCGACCCCCATTCCGACGTTTTCGTTGGTGACGGGCCAACTGATGTCAATTTTTTCAACGTCTTCATACTCTTTGATCACGTTCCGAAGCTCATCGAGGTCGCTCAGGGTGAAGACCTCACCACCACGTGTAAATCCAAGTTGAGCCTGCGTAGGTTCCAGACGAATCGTCTCGCCAACCATGTCCTCACTGATCGATTCCGTTTCGCTGACTCGGTCGATGTTTCGGTCCGTAAAGACATTCATACTGCTTCCCGCCTGCTCAAAAAACGCGAAGAACAGCATCTGGAAGAAGATCAGAACAAGCGCCGCGATCATCCGTTCTCTCGGAATCTTATCCAGGCGGAAGGTTTCTTTGATCAGATATCCGAACGCGAGCAAACCAAGAATGGTTAGTACCAAGCCAGCTGGTTTACTGACTTCAGAGAGAAAGATATTGGCAATGTTCCCCACGAACTCGGGCATACCACCCGTTACATTCCCGATCGTCTCCTCTGAAATCATCTGATAAGGGACACCACGCAATTGTAGCTCGCCCTCGATGCCTTCGGCTTTAACGACGTCGATAACGGCAGGGTCAACTTCGAATCTTTCCAACAAAGCCACTCGCTCTGCGAGACGCTCTTCCTGCGTCGGCACAGGAATCACGTCACCGTTCTCATCGACTGGTGGCGAGGTAAATGGTGAGAATCCAGAAACCAAAAGTGCGAAGACCGGGATCGCAATCGCGATTCCCAGATAGACCTTCATGTCGTGGCGTCCGTCAGCCCCTTCCGGCCGGGCTCCAGCCCAATTCGGTAGGCCCCCCTTCGAAATCGCTCGACAAGCAATCGTGGCTGAAATCAATAAACAGACCGCGACAAAGATGTTGATCAAGATTGCATAGATGTTGTCTGGTCGAAATACGAGCAGTCCGACTGCCGACGCCGCAGCCGCCAAGAAAATCAGTGCGGAAGAAAGCAGGTTGGGCATGACAAAAACAGCAAGACCAACAAGCATCCCGAACGTGGCCAATCCAAACCCGTAGTGCCAACCGTAGGTCTCTCCGACAAACCCACACAACAACGGGCTCATGGCTGCACCGAGGTTGATGCCGGTGTAGAAGATGTTGAAGCCGTCGTCTCGCTTCTTATCCCCGGCGGCATAAAGAGCGCCGACGGTCGTCGAGATATTCGGCTTGAAAAAGCCATTGCCCGTAATCAGCAATGCGAGCGCGAAGAAAAACGGCCACTCCGACTCGACCGTCATTACTAAGTGCCCAGCAGCCATCAACACACCGCCGATGATCACCGCAATTCGTTGCCCAAGCAGCTTGTCCGCCAGCATACCGCCGATGAACGGCGTCATATAAACGAGAGCCGTGTAAGCGCCGTAGACCGCGTAGGCTTGACTGTCGCCGTATCCCAAGAATCCCTTGATCATGTATAAGACCAAGAGAGCTCGCATTCCGTAATACGAGAACCGTTCCCACATCTCAGCGAAGAAGAGAGTGAAAAGGCCAGTCGGATGGCCTAGGACCTTTTGTTGGGACGAAACTTCCGCTTGCGACATATGGGCTCCGATCAAGGTTCGCCAAAATGAAACGAATTTGGCGAGTAGTTTAACGCATTCACGCCTTGATTCCATAGACCGCCTGAGTCGCACTTTGGCCCTGAAGCGAATTGCACCGAGTCCCAAACCAAAGGATACGAGCAGATCGCAGGGCCAACGCAACAGAAATCACCCTTGTTCCCAATCTGCGGTGCTCAGTCGGATCATCTCCGACGAAGTCATGACCCGCCTGCGAGACATGACGAAGCAGTCCGTTCGGTCGAGGGAGCTCGTTTACTTGATACCGAATCGAGACAATCGATATGGCTCAGGATCCAGGTGGGGATCGCGCTCTGAAATAAGTTCGTCTACGAGCCTGCCAGTCGAGGGGGCCATGCTCAGTCCGAGCATATTGTGTCCCGTTGCGACCCAACAGTTGTTCCACTTGGGACTGCGGTCAATCACAGGAACACTGTCGTATGTCATCGGTCTCCACCCGTACCAAGTCGACAATTCAGGCTCACAGAGTGGTTCGTGAAGATATGGCTCGGCTCCATCGCGTAAGAGCTGCAATCGCTCTGGTTTGATGGACGTATCGTAGCCCGCAAACTCCATAATGGATCCCAATCGGTACCCCGAAACCATTGGGGTCACCGCGACTCGATGCTCGGGAAAAATCATCGGAATTTTAGGGCAGGCAGCGGGACGTGGCATCGTGATCGAATAACCTTTGCCAGGCTGAATTGGCACCGTGCACCCAAGATGATCATGAAGCAGGGGAGTCCAGGCACCACTCGCAAACAGAAATGTATCCGCATCCAGTGGACTATGCGTCGTGCTAATGCGTGTGGCCTGACTGCCATCTCCGACGATCGCCTTCAGTTCGCAATTCTCGATAAACTCGACGCCGTCTTCCTCAAGGCTCGATCGCATGGACGAGATCAATTTGTCCGGACGGAGGTGCGCGTCATGCTCGTAGTACCATGCCCCCGCGATCTCCGTTTTTAACGCGGGCTCCAACTCAATGGCTTCAGTCGCCGTCAGCCGTCGCGCCGGCTCATTAAAACGCTCTGCCAACAATGTGTTCGTCTTTTCGTACCCATCCAACGCTCGCTCGGACTGGTAGGCAAACATCAGCCCCCTTTCCTGCCACTCACAGTCGACACCGTCGTCGCCCACCAGCTTTTGGTATTCAAGCATTCCCGATGTCAATAGTGCTTGGATCGCGTGAGCATTCTGAACCATCTCACTCTGGTTGCAGCGTTTCGCGAAATTCCAAAGCCAACTCCACAAGCTTGGATCCAACCGCGGGCTTATTCGGAACGGACTTCCGGGGCTTACGAGCGCTTTCGCGGCTTCCTTGAATGCCCCCGGCTCTGTCAAAGGTAAGACGTGGCTTGGACAAACCAAGCCACAATTCCCCCCTGAGCATGCCGCCCCAATCGAAGATCGATCGATGACGGTAACATCCCAGCCGGAACGTCGTAGATACCAAGCGCTACTAACGCCAATGATCCCGCCGCCAACGATGATGATCTTTCCGGTCATCCAATTCCCAATCTTCGTATTACAAAGGCAAGCTCAATTGCCACAGCTCTTCGAATTTAAATTCGTCAGGCCCAAAACGAGAGCCCTATGGTCCACAGTGTTTGGGTTCCGGTGATGCCGTGCTAACGCGGTTTTACACGAGACGACTCCCGCTGTTACTCTTTAGCTGGGAAATCCGTAACAGAATGGATCGGATGGATCCAAAACCAAATTCGTCTCTGCGGTTACAAAAGCACTGCCCTTGAGCGTCGGAAGCACTGCATCGTACTGGCTGTCCGCCATAGAAACAGGTTCCCCCACTCGAGTGTACATACCGCTGAAAACACTCCCCACCACGCTTTGCTGGCGATACCATTCGCCTTCATTGAGTAGACCATCCGCGGCGAGGCAAGCGATTTTGGCGCTCGTACCGGTCCCACACGGCGAACGATCGTAGGCCCCACCGGGACACAAAACAAAGTTTCGCGAATCAGCAACCTCCAAATCCCCCGACCTGCCTACCAGTTCGACATGGTCAATCAAAGCTCCATTAGCGCCTGCTATCCCCTCTTTTTCTAGAGCGCAGCGGATCTCAACTGCAGTCGCGTTCAGCTCTTGAATACACTCAGGCAGGACAGGTACTCCGTGGTCCGAACAGATGAAAAACCAGTTGCCCCCCCAAGCGATATCACCGTGCACTTGATCGCCGCTGGCAAGCGTCACCGCAACTTGTTTTCGATACCGAAAGCTCGCAACATTCTGTATTCGCACTTCGTTACCTGAGAGCATTTCGAACTGAATCGACCCGACAGGTGTATCTAGCGAATACGAACCAAGGCTGATGCGACCAAGGTGATGCAACGTCACCGCCAAACCAATCGTGCCATGACCACACATGCCAAGCGTCGAGACGTTATTGAAAAAGATGACGCTGGCAACACTTTGCTTGCTCTCCGGCGGCAACACCAACGCGCCGACAGCGACCTCACTACTGCGTGGCTCGCAAGCAATCGCCCGTCGATAGTGATCCAACCGCGTGCGAAAGTCTTTGCACTTTTCCTCTAACGATTCACCTTGAAGCGAGAAAGGAGGTTCCAAGAGTACTCGAGTCGGCTCGCCTCCAGTGTGCGAGTCAATGATGTGGAGCTTTCCCATTTCCATCAGCGAGTACCCCATCCAACCAATTGGCAACATGCATTTCGGAGAAATCCTGTGTAAGCAATCCTTCGCCTAGCAGCGCTACTTGCCATCCCATCCGTCCCACCACTGGCGGAACATCTGCCATTGACCAGTCAAGAATGCACGCTGGCTGCTAGAAAGCTGGTCACTCGAATTGAAGTGGTGCTGGTACTCAGGGCTGCCTTCCAGCTCCATCAATAGTTTGTAATACAGTACTAAATCGGGACCTTCGTCGTACTTCGAAAGAACGGCCAGAGCTGCATCTAACTCGGCGGCATGACGCCGTGCCTGCATATCCCCACCTGCCGCAGCCTCGCACAACTCAACGAGCTTGAGGACTTCGCGAGGCAACGCGTTGCCAACACCGGTGATCGCACCTGCCGCTCCACAGCGTACGAATCCATGAAACACTTGCGTATCGACACCAACCATCAATGTCAGGGAAGGGTCACCGCTCGTGATATGCTCTGCAGCATAGGTCAACGATTCGGCGCCGCCAAATTCCTTGAAGCCAACCAGGTTCGCATGCTGCTCACGTAGCCGGAAGAAGAGGTCCGCCTTGGTTTCAAATCCGTAGTATGGACTGTTGTAAATCACGGCCGGGATTTCAGGTGCCGCTGAGAGGATGCCGGAAAAGTGATGGTGCTGGGCTTGAAATGAAGTCCCTCGGGAAAGAACCCTGGGAATCACCATCAAACCTGCTGCCCCAACTTTCGCTGCATGCGCCGCGTGTTCGGCCGCTGCCTTCGGATTCTGAGCGCCGGTTCCAACAACGACGGGTACTCCCGCTTCGACGAGCTGCTGAACTCCTGTCTGGCGCTGCTCATCGGTCAACAATGGCCAGTCCCCCATGGAACCGCAATAGACCACGGCTCGCATTCCTACGTCGATGAGTTCCTTGCCCTTAGCAACCAATGCCTCGAACATCGGATTGCCATCTTGATCACAAGGAGTCATCAAAGCGGGGATGCATCCCCGAAACACTGAATCAGACATAGAAGTGCTTTTCCGCAAGGAGTCGTTTACAAGACTTGCCGCACGCTGGTAGCCAGCAAAAAAGGCAAATTCGTACCCGAAGCCCAAAATCCTAAGCTGAGTTCAACTGACTCATATAAATCATCAGCCCGAGTACCGTGGCAGGCGATGATAACCCGCGGCGAGATCGGCAAAAAGGCTCGAAACTCCGCTCATGACATGGACCAAGCGATTTTTGGCGCATTGAACACTGCAGACTGCCGATGGCGCAGACCTCCAACAACGAAGACAAATCCAATCTTCGGGTCAGATTTCGTGTTTCAGATAATGCGAAGCTTGCCGTCTACGGTCCGCGAGGAGGATCTTGCCCCATGCCGTAAGTGGTAATCGCATGGGTACTACCCGCCACAGCCTCCGCATCCGCCGCAGCCTCCGCCGCCGCCGCAACCTCCACCATCGCCGCCGCATCCCGAATCTCCACCACAGCCAGTCGCTCCGCAACCGCCAGCCGCAGCGGCTGAGTTTTCAGGTCGGCTAAGGTTCCCCAATTCTTCGTACGGCGTCCCCAGCAAGGCTGCCGGGCCCAAAAGGGCGGCCCCCCAGATCAAAGCACCCTCAGTCGACGTCATACCAGTTTCGGCCTTGGAGCGGTGAAGCGATTCTGGGTCCGACTTTGCCGCCTGCCTAAGCTTGGCCAGCAGACGAATCCCAGCGGAAGTGAGTCGCGGAATGGATGCGATGGCAATCACAAGACCGATGACCAGCACGATTTCCGCCAATACCAAAAAACCGACCGGCCGATCACGCCCGATTCCGATGATGATCTTGGCAGCGCCCAAAACGGCAACCGCTCCCATCGGTAACAATGCAGCAACAACCGCTGTCGCACGCTGGCGGGCAGATACCGCCAAACCAGACTCCTCCATCTTCTGCTGCAATGCAATGATCCCCACGTTCGCATCGCGATAGATCCCACGCATACTTCGTCCAGCGACGCTATTGGTTACGCTCGACAACACTAGCTGGTGGAGTCGTTCTTTTGGAGCCACACTATTTGCGTTCGGACCACTCTTTGCTTTACCGCCAGCTTCCAACTCGATAGCCCCTTGTTGAGTCAGCTCGACCATGGCGCACATGACCGCACTTGCTCTGCCACCCGAAAGCCAAGCGGCCTCGACAGGCTTCACTTCAGCCTCATCATCACTGCCTTCTCCCGTAGCAGGCGGACCCGCCTGAATTCGAGAGCTTAAAGCCGTCACGCGTCCGATGATCGCTGCGATGGCTGCGAGGATTCCTAGACAGATAAATAGCAGGAGAAAACTGCTACCGCTCCATTCCAATGGATTGAATGAAAACTGGGCGACCGGAATCAAAATGCCTGCCGCTCCTGCCCCGACGGCAAATCGCCGCCAGCCGAGTTTAGGCAAAATCCAGTTCTCAGCGGTATTCACTCGAACAAAATGAAGATCGCGACCGAATCGCAGTTCAGGAGCAGGCCACAAATCATCCGGCGCTGGCTTTCCAAAGAACCGTTCGTAGGATGATTTCGTTCGCTGGTATAACTGGTAGTACTTCTCACGTTCTTCCGAACCGCCCTGCGTTGGACCATGGTGCAGCGGCCTCTGGAGGACTTCGCCACACAAATCGGTCCAATAGCTTCGTGTGTAAGTCAAGTGCATGTGCCAGACTTGATCGACAGCCTCGGACGGGCAAGCCACGTGCCCCGATCGCATGGCAAGATAGAGAAACCGCTTGTACTCGACGATCGCTCGCCTGGCGAAACTCAGCGACCAGGCATTTTCTTTGGCAAGTCTTTCCGAGAATGAAAGTCCGACAAGCGGAAGGTCCAAATCGAAGGCATCGATTCGATGCCAAAGAGGATCCGTTGCTGCGGAGGAATCCAACGCATTTGCAAGCTTGACAACAGTGCCAGAGCTCTTCTCGCTTTTCGTTTCCATTTCAGTCGTCAGAATTGGATCGCAATTCAAATCGGTGCTCATATCCAAACTCCTTTGATCGTGTAGGACGGCGGCAGCCAGGCGTTTTGCTTGGTCTTGGTCCATCTCCCCAAAAGGCTACTTCCAGTACGTTTTCAGGCGCGAGCCGGCAGCGCCGAACACCAAAGTCAAATCGTAAGCCCATTGCGACGAGGGACTTACAACACCTAACTTTGACGGGGGAATTCTCTCAAATTCACCAATCGTACTGATGCGATTTGGCGTGCAACATCGGGGAAGAACTCATCCACAACACCCTCACGTGACCAGCTATCCATATCGTCATCGGCGGCAGAAATCGACTTCAAAAGCACCAACTCCGAAATCTGCGTTTGAACCGTAAAGTACGCGGAAATCGAATCAGTCGTTGTTTTCCAGGATTCGGGTAGCTCATCCAGACGCCCGGAAACACCACGCAAGGGACTTCGCAGGCCTGCAGAACCAGGCGTGTAGAAGGTATTTACATCGACAACCAGAGACTCCGAAGTTGGCGTATGGGCAAGACAACGCTCCAGGGCGTCGGGAGAGTCGATGATACCGACATCCAGCAGCCGGGCTGCCACCTTCGCCGTTGTAGAAAGCAAGGAAACACACCACCAATGAACCTCTGCTTGTGCAAAGTGATGCACGGCATCTAGATGACGCATCGACTCAACCGCATCTCCGCCACCCACGATTAAGAAATTCTGGGCTTCGTGCTGGCCTTGAAGCCAATTCGCAAAACGCTCACCGATGTCCGGGCAACTTAGTAGGCTGCCGCCAATCTTAATAACCCGCCGCCTCAGCATACGTCACGCCCCCTACTCATGATTTCGCTACATGATGAGGGCCCGCGATCGACGGATCAGCATTTAACAATTGCGCGATTGCGTACGCCGGCGCGCAACGTGATAAGTCGGCACCCAGGATTTCTCGCAGAAATAAAGCTTCGCAGATTGGGAGCCTCTGCTTTAAGAGCGATTCTAGTGGTGCGGCATGCCCGCTGAATAAGACGCGCAAGCGATCACCGACAATCCCGTTCGCTTGGGCCACTTTGTGGACCGCTTCAGCGATTTTGTCGACTTGTGCTTCGATCACCTGATTCGCGATCGCGTGCAACGCGCTAGCGTCAACCGTCTCCCGGTCTTCACCGATAAGATGAGCGAGGCGACCAGCAGCATGCTTCCGGGTTCGTGGACGACGGTCTGCTGTATCGCAAGAACTTGGCTCTTCTGCAACCAGCCCGAGCCAGAGATAAGCATCGTGGCTATCCGCAAAACGCTCAGCCATCAATGGGATTTTCTGTTCGTTAACCTGAACGGCATGCATGATGGTCGGGATCGGCGTTCGCTCCATTCCCGTGTACACCAACTCGCCAGCCAACAAACGGTCTTTGTCAGTGCGTGACTCACTCGCTACCCGACCGTTCACAATCGGAATGACGTCGACGGTCGTGGATCCGATATCCACCAAGAGAAACGCTTCCTTCCGCAGCAGCGACTGCCCCGCCCAATTCGCCAATGCGTGCCAATTGCTCGCAGCGAGGACTAACCACTCTGCTGACAACTCTTCGGAGACGGACGCCCCTTCTGTCCAAGTACCATCGACGCCATAGTACAACGGCTTTGCTTCCCCAAACGCTGCTTCCGCCTGCTGCACAATGTGGCAGACGCCCTGCGAACGCGTCTCAAAACAATCCGCAAGTTCGCCCGTCATGGTGATCCCGACACGACCTCCTTCCCAACCGAATTCGCTAGCCATTTGCGCCAGCATCTCAGTTAGCTGCTCGGACTCATTCCACATTGGGAAAACTCGTGTCAAACAGCGGCCAGCTGTATCGACAAACTTGATATTTGCCCCGCCGATATCGATACCAAGTATTGGATCGAATTGATTCGTCGCTTCGTTCATAGTGAGATCGTCATAGACGCATGGAACCGACTATACCGTTTCCCCTTTGCTGGCCGCCTCAACTTCGCTAGGCTCAAAGTAGATCGGCAACTCTACGCGAAACGTGCTTCCAGTTCCCAACTGGCTGGTCAGTTTGATTTCGCCGCCGAGCAGCTTGCACAACTCCTTCACGATCGACAGCCCTAAGCCAGTGCCGGCGTACTGGCGAGTTAGCCCGTCATTTTTCAGCACTTCGTTGCTCTGTCGAAACTTCTCAAAGATGATCTCAAAGTCGTCTTCTGGAATCCCAACTCCGGTATCTACGACTTCCATGAAAAACATCTCTTTCGCTGGAGCCGAGAACAATCCGATTTCGACGGTATCGTCAAACTCCATCGCTCCCGCGCGGATGGTGATCATGCCACCGTCGGGCGTAAACTTGATCGCGTTCGAAAGGAGGTTCGTCAATATCTGCAGGAGCTTGGAGCGATCTTGGAATACCTCGAGTTCATGATCCATCACGTCAATTCTCAAGTCGACGTTTTTCTCGTCGACCAGGGGCTTGAGAGCATTGCATTGGCCCTGAATGAGCTCAACCAAGGGAAAGGAAGACGCTGAAACCTGCATCTTGCCAGCTTCGATTTTGGCAAGGTCAAGGATCTCATTGATCATCTCGAGAAGTACTTTTCCGCTCTCCTGGATGTTGTCGGCATACTTTCGCTGGCGTTCTGTTAGTGAATCGATCCCACGAATCACATCGCTAAAGCCAATGATGCTGTTCAGAGGAGTCCGCAGCTCGTGGCTCATATTCGCCAAGAAATCGCTCTTGAGTCGATTGGCCTCGTAGAGATTGAAGTTTGCTTGCGCCAACTGGTCGACTTTGACATCTAACTCTTGATTGAGCTGCTCCAAAGTCTGTTGATCCTCTGAAATGTTCCGCAACATACGATTAAATGCGTCACCAAGCTCATTGAACTCGTCCCCCGTGTCGATGTTGGCTCGCAATCTCAGGTTCCCTCGTCCGATTTCGTCACTCACGGACTGCAGGTGCTTTAATGGGTTCAAAACAAGTCGTCGGAAGACCCAATGAACAATCAGCAGCGTCAGCGCCACGGTGACCATTGCAACAGCAATCATGGCGGCCAAAGTTGCGTTGGATGCCACCTCCGTCTGGCGATAAGGGATCAGGACACGAACAGCTCGAAAAGGAATCGGATCGGAGTCCGAAACGGCGTAGCGTTTGTGACATCGCATGCAATCGGCGGTAAAGCGAATTGCCTGGTAGTAGACATACCAGCCGCCAGCTGGCGTATCTCGAATGACGCCATTTCCAACTAGGCGTTCAAGCTCTTCGCCAGTCGGAAAGTAAGGGCCATCGTCGCGGTAAAAGAGATCCAACGACCGGTTGATGTTCCGATAGTCCTCGTCCTCATTCAGAATCTGCTGGATCTGCGATGGATTCAATGCTACTTCATTCTCCGGCTCGGTCCCCTGAAAGGCCGCGTCGAGGACGCGTTTTTGCGCCTCGGATAATTTGACAAGCTGCTCGCGATACTTTTCCTCCAATTCGACGAGGGTAGCTTCACCTCGCTCTTCTTTGATCACTTGAGACTTCCTGAACCCTTGATACTGCTCTTTGTCGTCGAGCATGAAGTACTCGGGTCGTGAGTATGCGGGGTTATCGACGAATTGCTCACGCATCAACTTGCTAGTCGAACGATCGAACCTCCGCACGCCTTGTTCATTTGGAACGTCTGTCCCTCCTTCCAAATTGACGACATGTTCCCATGCGATTGCGTTCAATGCGTAGTTGCGTGCCGAAAGCCGGGTCGTTTGCATGACAAGGCGATCCGCGAGTACCTGAAGGACGAACCAAAAGGACAATCCGATGGGAATGGTGAGTGCTACGCAAAGAAACAGAAGCCCCTTTCGCTCCAGGCTCCACCCCCCCAACAGCCGACGTGCGACCGCCTGAAAGAAGCGTGTAGTCGAGCGGTACCAGTGCTTCAGGGGCAAAACGAAAGACTCCATAATTTGCAAATCACTGGCTTGGGATCATTCGCAGGGGCATTCACGCGTGGCGCGAACCTGCATCCCAGCCTTGGACGCATTAGAACGTCGAACCGCCGATTGAGTCAGCGCAGAACAACTGCCACCCCTGGAAAATCGGTGAATTGAGCCACCCTTAGGGTCGCGGCAAACCAATTAACTCTAAGAGAAACCGGTATTGGAAGCCCAGTCGTCCCACGCGAACAGACTTCCGAAAGGGCTCATTTCTAGGGAAATGCCCAGTGTTACCCTCCGTGAACGGTTTGGCTGCGACTTGTGAAGGCTGACAACGGATGAACATAGGATGGCGGCCCGTTGAACCGGTATGACTCAGGAGCAATACGACCGTGATAACCGCTATTGTTGTAATCTTGCGAAAACTCGACGTAGTAGCTGGATTTCCTCTAATTTCCAGCAATGATTCATTGCTAGCTTAAACTTGCTCCTCCCGAAGTAACTGACTAGCATATTTTGGTCAATTGCTCAACTTTCTCAATTTGCATAGCTACACGAGAATCGGACCTATGTCGAAACGCTTTCGTTACTTCACTCGCTGCTCCATCGCGTCCGCACTAGCGGTCATTCTTACCATCAACCCGGCACTAGCTGGAAAAGGGCTGCGTGGCTTCTTTAAGAAGAGAGGTTGCCAGGCGGAACAGGAATGCTGCGAAGCTCCGACATGTGAACCGATCGTCGACGATTGCTGTGCTCCTCCACCTGCGATCGAATGCTGTGAACCTGCACCGGTTTGCGAACCAGCGCCGGTTTGCGAAGTTGCTCCAGAATGCGAGCCAGCACCGGTTGTCGCCTGCGATGAGGCGCCCATCGGCGAAATGATGCCGCTCGTTCCCGCAGACGATGTCATGCCTGCCGAGCCGGCGATCGTTGAAGAACCAGAAGAAACACCAGATGCCGAACCCGAAGCGGAAGCTGCCGACACGCCAGCAGAAGAGCCTGTTGCTGACGAACCTGTAGCCGAAGAACCTGCGGAGCCGACTGCCGAAGAAGCTGCGGTTGAGACACCTGCGGAGCCTGAGGCCCCAGCCGATGAAGCAGCTGCAACGACCGACAGTCCCTTTGACGAGCCTGAAGTTACAGAGCCCGCTCCAGAAACTCCGGCTGAGCCAGCGCAAGACATTTTCGACGCGCCGGCCGAGGGTGAACCAGCAATGCCGGACACACCTGACGAAACACCAGCTCCGGCAGACGACCTCTTCGGTGATCCGGCAGATCCGGCGCCTGCGGATCCAGCACCTGCCGACGATCTGTTTGGCAATCCGACGGATCCTGCTCCTGCGGACGCTGCACCCGCCGATGATTTGTTTGGTACACCATCGGATCCAGCTCCGGCAGATCCCGCACCTGCAGACGACTTGTTCGGCGGTACCCAACCCGAAGGCGAAGGCGCCGCAACCGAACCTGCAGACGATCTTTTCAGCACACCGACTGATCCCGCTCCAGTTGATCCTGCCCCTGCGGACGAGCTGTTTGGTGATCCAGCCCCAACTGATCCAGCTCCGGCAGACGATCTTTTTGGCACGCCTACGGAACCAGCAACAACCGATGTAGACGACCTTTTTGGCACGCCGGCCGAAGGTGAGGCTGCAATGCCTGCCAACGACGCGGCTCCAGCAGACGATCTATTCGGAGCCCCAGCTGACGAACCTGCCCCGGCAGATGATTTGTTCGGTGCTCCTGCTGATGAAGCTGCTCCTGCGGATGACCTCTTCGGTGCTCCGGCTGATGAGCCATCAGCGGATGACCTATTTGGTACACCAGCTGACGATGCAGCTGATGATTTATTCGGGAACCCAACATCCGATGGCGATGCAATCGATGACCTCTTCTCTCCTCCAGCAGAGGAAGGTGCCGATGCAATTGGGCAACCAACGCAGACCAAATCGGACGCAGCTCAAGAAAGTTCGGACGCTCTTGACTATCTTTTCGGTGAACCAACCGATGCAGGTGCCAAAGAGACATCGAATGATGCTTTCGACAGTCTCTTCGATACGACGCAGAACCGTGTCTGGAATGACAACACGGGCAACTTCCAAGTCGAAGCTCGCCTCGTCGTTATCTTCCAAGATAGCGTTCGCCTCCTAAAGGCAAACGGGAAGACCACCACGGTTCCAATGCGTCGACTATGTGCAGCGGATCAAGAGTTTGTGACCCGCGTTGCATCACAGCTTCCAGACGGCGACGTGAAATACGTTTCAACCGGAGCTAACTAGAAGACACCACCTGGGTGACATGTCGCCTAGGCAAACAAATACGAGAGCTTGGCTCACGTCGATTGAGAAGGGGAGGTCCGGTTCGGGCCTCCCTTTTTTCGTGCGAAGGGCACCTTAGCTGCATCTCCGCGCCGGACGTGCTTCGACCACTGCTAACATCCGGTTGGCCCCTCGCAACAAGCCTGATAAAGCGTGCGGCAGGACACTGAGGGCGTTTTCGAATGACAACGTTATCGAGCAAATGCGAATTGAATCACGACCGCTGCCTCCAATTCGTCCAAAACGCAATTACGATAATGAGCTTTGTTGCCGTATTCGCCGCAATACAGTCTCTCGACCCGATTAATCGCTAGTTGGTTATGGGCAAGAATCGAAGCAATCGTTCTCGGTCGAACAATCGTTCTTGGTCGAAGGCGCCCACACCTGAGGCTACTGGTGGGAGCAACCATGCTGAGCCGGCCGGGTGCGGCGTGAACCCAGACAGCACAGTGGAGACTGAGCAGAAAGCGAGCGGTACGCCGTCGCCTACTCCTGGTAAATCAACATCCGAGAACTCGCCCACTCCAGCCACATGGATCCGCGTTCTCTTCTCAGCAGCGGTCATCATCCAATTCTGTGGTCTCTACTTGGCGTTATCGGCCAACCTATTCCAAAGTCGGCTTCAGCAAGAGTTGATGTCGTTCGCAGCTCCGTACCTGGTCACTACTGGTCAGCAGTATGGCACGCAGCCTCTTGAATTGACGCACGCAGAAGCTTTCGATTTACCACTGCAGGTCGAGCTATTGATGGACGAGTCAGACCAATGGAAACCGTTGCCACTAAGCGTTCGCCAACAGTATTCGCGGTGGCCCAACTTGGCGCGTCGCCTGCGGTTGATCATCGAAGACGATATCGAAAGCGAGATACTAGCTGATTTCGCCTACCGGTTCGCCATGAGCTGGGAAGAGCTTGAGGGATCGAACGAGATTCAAGCCATCCGATACGTTCAACCATTCACTCCTAACTTCGACGAAGGAAGTGCGCTTGCCCAGGGCAGGGGAGGCCTGCTCGAAACGAGCGGACAAGTCCTGTATTTGGCAACAGCTATTCGCCGAAAGGAGAGTTTGCTCGGCTTTGTCCCAAGCCAAGAACGCTACCGGAGCTCCAAAGCATCACTTAGCGTCGCTCCGTAGCGGCGGCGATTGTCCGTGCACCGATCACGATTGCAGCTGATCGTTGGTTAGAACCGATTTTCCATTTCAATTATGCAACCAACCATCTTGAATTCGTGGAACCAATTTTGGTTTCGGCCGGCTAACCGAAGTCGCCTTCTTGGTTGCCGAATAGCGATCGCCGTTGCCTGTATGGTCTGGATCCTCAGTTTGTGGTCCGAAGCAACACAATGGTTTTCAAGCGGCGGTGTCCTGAATAGCGAACAATCGAGTCGGGCACTAGACTACGAACAGATTTCAGCTTGGCAGTATTGGTCGCCACTTTGGCTGACCGAATCCTCGATTGCATTTCAACTATGGCTCGGATGCGGTCTCGTCCTAGGCATGCTTGTCGCTCTGGGCATTGGAACCTGGATAAGCCCCTTGCTGCTGTGCTTATTTGCCATAGCAACAGCACACCGGCTTGTTTGGCTGGCGGGACTCACCGAACCATTACTAGTCGCGTATTGTGGCTACCTTGCCGTAGGACAAACCAAAGACTCGATCTCATGGAGGATAAACGCAGCAATTCGGCTAATGCAGGCCCACACTTGGATTGTCATTGCCGCTGGTCTGGTATCGAAGCTGGCCAGTTTGATCTGGTGGAGAGGCGAAGCAGTTTGGTGGCTTGCCTCCGCAGGCCGGTCAAACCTAATCGGTACAGACACGTTGGCGAATCGTCCGTTACTCGTGAACGCGTTGACTCACGGATGGGTCACGCTAGACATACTCACGCTGTGGCTACTGGTCGTTCCAAGCACGCGAAAAGTCGGTTTCGTCCTGGGACTATTGAACTGTGCTGCGATTGGTCTTGTTGCGGACCAATTCGTTTACAGCATCGCGATACTCGCAGGCCTGGTCGCCTTCGTGGATTGGCCCGCAACAAGGTTGTCGTTGAGTGCTCAGCCTAGCACTACTGCGAGATGACAAGCATTAGCGGCTAGCACACTAGCGAGACGACTTCCATCCCGTATGCGGGACCGTTTGCTTCGTTCGTCTGCTATCAAGTCTGGGAGCAGTCGATGGCGACTGCAGCTCCGATGGCAACGGAGCGAATGGACGCAGGCGGCTTGATTTTCCGCTGCTTCCCTGTGAGTCTTGATTCGTCGAAACGGGCTGATCAAAGCTGGCCCAATGAATCTTCTTCGACTGTCCCGCGTAATGCTGAAGCGCATTGGCGGGCCGTACGCCGGCGGTCAGATCGTCTTCTCGGAGCAATCCTGGTGTCCAACGCGATTTCGTATCAAAGCCTTCGGGTACTGGAATCGGCGACATTTCAGGCTGAGTGCTCTCTCCAAAATCAACTTCGCTATCTGGCTTCGCAGCCGACACCTGCTGAGAATCGCTACGTAGCGATGGGACCGTTACGGAAGGATACGACGGGCGAACGTTGCTTCGTGCTGGCGTCTGTACAACTCCCTGGACACGTCCCGATGGTGCTCGACTTGCTGAACCTCCACCAAAATCTCCCGTTGCCGGCAACGAAGGAGGGATATCACCACTAGCATCCGGCATCACATTACCTGCTGGCGTTTCCGTCCGAGGGAACGGATTAGCTTGTCCAGGTGGAGTTGTCGGCTGTCCGTAAGTCGGAGCCGGTTCGCGAATGACTGGCGACTGAGGAGCAACTAGACCAGGAACCCCTGACGTTACCGGAGGGACATAGTTTCCAGTAGAGCCGCCCGAAGCACCGTTGAATGACTGGCCATAGTAGCTCGAGTGGACATTGGACGTGGGGTAGCGTGCCGAAGGCGCAACGGTCTGATACGAACTGTAGCCGTTGTAGGCCGCCGAATAGGGCGAATTCGCTGGCACTCCAGCCAGTGGGATGCCACCGCTTGGCAGGGTATAAGTAGGTAGCGTCTGCGCTGCTGGAGCCGCGGGGGGCGCGACCGTCGAACCGAACAGTGCCGTTCTTCCAGAGACAGGTACGCGTCCTGCAAGTTGCTCATATGAAGTGCATGGAGCCATCGTGACGACCTGTGCACCCGTGTTGGGATCAGTCGTCAGGACAGGTCGATAGTACGTAACGGGAGCGCGATAGGAATTCGTCCGATAGTTCGGCACGTAGGAAGCAACTGGGGGCATGACCGCGGCCGCAACTCCATTCGTCTGCGGCGGAGGATATCCCACTCCAGCTTGCCCTATAACCGGAAGACGCGCGCCATAGTAATTGCCATAATTGGTCGCATAGCCGGGAGCTGGCTGCAACGCGTTCGGCTGCGGATAAGCTCCGTATCCAGCCGAGTAACCATTTCCAATCGGAACTGGCTGCCCGACGGGGTAAGCCGAAGCTGGATTGCTTCGACCAAATAGCCAATCGATCAACGGACCTGCTTCCGCAGATTTTGGAAGCGTCGCCGTGCTCAGGAAGAGGACACAAGCTAACGTTCTCAGATTGCTGATAACAGACATTCCGATTCTCCGGTCCGGTAAAGTGCGAGCCGACCCAACTCAGGAAACATTTTCTCAAGTCTGAAGGGAGGCACTCTATGTTTGATGCCATAACCTTAGGGGCCGTCAATCAACGGTTTGCCGAACTTCAGTGAATGCGAAGCTTTTCTACTCGTCTAAAGCTACCTCGAACCGGTTGTAACGATTGTAACGACGCAACCGGCGTTGGAAGATTCGCAAAAGTTTGGCTTCAGAATAGTAGGTCGCTCGAGCCCAGAGACAAGCATTTGCGTCCGCTGGTTTGGAGAGAACTCATCGGTCGTTACGTCAATCTAACGATCTTGGCTTAGCCGAAGACAGGCTAGCGTTTTCCACTGGGGAGGCAGACCAGAAAGCAGAAAAGCAGAAAAGCAAAAACGCCCTATGAGATTTTTCGGAAGGAGGGGACACCGATCTGTGCATGCATCCAGGAAGGAGCCGCTCCGTAAACTCACAGGGACCGCCAATAAGATAAGCAGCCCGGTTTTAGATAAGCAGCCCGGTTTTAGATAAGCAGCCCGGTTTTAGATAAGCAGCCCGATTTTCTATGCTGCTATTTCAGACGTTTCCCGGGTGTCGGTTACGGACGACACTTTCTCTGCGGACAACGCAATAATTCGCACCTGGTATTTTGCGGCGGTCCTCAAAGTCTCCTCGCGATCGACGAAGATGGTTTTTCCCGCTTCGACCACGATGGTCTTGCCGCCGGCCTTGGCCATCTGCTCGACGGTTCGACATCCGATTGTCGGAACGTCAAACCTCATGTCTTGGTTCGGTTTAGCGATTTTAACCAGTGTGAACCCACCGCGCGGACAAAGCGCGCCAGTTCGGTGAATGAGCGCGTCTGTGCCTTCGATGGCTTCGACGCCAAGCACGACCTGATCCTTCACCGTAACACTCTGCCCGATATCGAGTCCTCCCATCTGGCGAGCGATATGCCAACCGAAGTCTGCGTCGAGCTGACCAGAACGCCCTGGCTTTCCGCCGCAGGCGACACCTTCTTGTATTAACAGGCTGGGAGCGACTTCGGTCACTGACAGGATCTTCATACTCTTCCTCTCAAAAGCGCTCACTACAGCGCTGAGAACGGTGTCATCACGGCCATCTCGACTTTTGGTGACAAAGCTACCGCCTAGGATTCGATAAGTCGTCAGATCTGGCAAGTGTTGAATCCAGCCCAAGCCATGGTACAGAATACGATCTTTGAAGATCTTCCCTGCCAGTACAACGCGACTCACACCGTTACGCTGTAAGAATCGCATTTGGGCACCAATTTTGAGAACGCCCTTCCACTCGAATCCAGTCGCTATGTGCTGCAAATCTGGTGATGCATGGCCGCGTAGCCCAGCCACATAGACGTCGATTCCACGGGAACGCAATTGCTCGGCAACTTCGACCGGGAAACTCCCCCAGCCGGCAATGATGCCTACAGGTTCCGGTGAAGATTTCAATGCTAAGCTGCCCGAGTCTGATTTGGTGGAACTGCACTCTCCGATTGGTCGACGAGTGATTCGACTTGAGCCTGTAGGGCAGCAATCACCTTGTTCATGGATTTGACTTGCTTGTTGAGTTCAGGCAACCTTGAAGTCAAAACAAATTCTTGCAACTTCTGCCGATGCGGCATTGCCGGGCTTCCCATAAGGACCTGCCCCTCTTGAACATCAGCAAGAATCCCACTCTTAGCAGCTATCTTGACCCGATTTGCAATTCGGATGTGGTCCGCAATTCCGACTTGCCCGGCAAGAACCACATAGTCGCCTGTCGACGAGGAGCCAGCAATTCCAACTTGTGCACAGATCATGTTGTGCCGACCGATGTGACAGTTGTGCCCGATCTGCACCAGATTATCGATCTTGGTCCCCTCACCGATTCTGGTCGCACCGTAAGTTCCACGGTCAATCGTTGAGTTCGCACCAATCTCAACATCGGATTCAATCTCGACCCAACCTAGTTGGGAAGTCCTGACGTGGTTGCCTTCGACCTGTTTGTAGCCAAAACCGTCTGCTCCTATGACGACTCCAGCATGAATCTTGGCGCGAGCACCAATTCGTGTTCCCGCATACAGCACGGTATTGCTACCGATATAGCTTTGCGTGCCAACCACGCAGTCCGCATGGATGTGGACGCCTGGCTCGATAATCGCTCCGGCTCCAATGGTGACTCCCGCGTCTACGGTGACTCGAGGGCCGATGGCGACATTGTCTCCAACGTCCGCGGAAGCATGCACGACAGCAGTCGGGTGAATCCCTGGTGCTCTCGCGGAAACAGTCGGGCGAAAACAGCTTTCGACAATTTGCGTGAAGGCAGTGTGGATATCGTCTACCACGATCTGTGGCATATCTATCAACAGCTTCGACTTGGTAAGCACGGCGCCTGCAGCGGACGCAGTGAGCTTCTGAGCGCTTTGCTCAGAATCAACCAGCGTTAACGCAGTCGGGATCGCGTCTTGAAGCGGGAGCGCATTGTCGACTTTCGTGTCTGCATCACCGACCGTCGTGCCGCCCACAAGCTCGGCTAGGTATTTGAGAGTGTACTGCGCCATCAGACATCCTTGTCTTGAAGCTTTGTCCGCCGCCAAGGCTTCTTTCGCCCGGCAAAATGCTTTCATTCGAGCGAGCCCGCAAGCTGACCGAATTCATTGTTTTTTGGATAGCGATTTTCGCCACCCAAGGCAACAGAAATCTTCTGCGCCCGGTTCCTGCGACCTAGCCTCCTCCGGCTACCTTTTCCATATAAACACTAAGCCCCAGTGCGGCCATACTGCTAGCATTTAGCATGAAGTGCAAGACGATACAGGGCCATATGGATTGCGTCGCCCGATAAAGAAGCCCCAGCACGATCCCAAGCCCAATAAGGGGGATGAAGCTAAGCCCGTATCCCCAGTGAGCGAGACCGAAGAGCGTTCCGGCGACGACAGACGGCCAAATGGGAGCCACGACAGAATTGCTGATCACTGAAGAACTGGATCCAGTCGCGGAGTCCATCGATGCAGGTTCGAGTTCAGGCAATGTTGGCTTAAACGCTGTCGTGACGTCAGGATCCCCACTGAATTCGGAGGTACTCGCCCCGTGATGCCTCTCTCCGGCAACAAAGGTACCTCCGCTAACGTGACTTGGTTTGCCTGCAGCGGTTCCGGCGTCGACAGCAACGGCAGCCGCCCCTGTTGTGTTCGGATTCGCCCCAGTTAGTCTGCCTACCAACGCTTCAATCGGAGTCACGAACGGTATCGACTGCAACCAGCCCTGCAATAGAACCCGAAACAGGAATTCTTCTGCGACTGGCGCGACAATCGCGGCTGAGAAACACGCAAGTGCGAAACTAACCAACGTCCCGTCTGACTTCATTGCCTCCAGTACCGGGTGCTCATAGGGGACTTCGGAGGTAATCGCCACGATCGCATTCAAGGCGAACATAAATGGTAAAAAAACGAGCCCTGCAACGATGCCGATAAGCACCTTCTTCGGAAAGCCTCTCAACGACCAACCGAGCTCGGTAATCCCAGTTTGGTATCGCAGGATGATCCAGCCACTCACGATACAGACCGTGAGGAAGTAACAGGCGCTGACCACAGCCGCCAGCGAGAGCGGCATGCCATCCCCGCGGGATAAAGCCTCGCGATCGATCCCCATCACTGGAATGGCGATGGCGACTCCCAACACCTGCGTTACCAACATGATGCCAATTGCAATGAGGACCTCGATAAATCCCCAAGGGCGTGGCCGCCACGACTCAACCGCCAAAATGGTTTTGCGTTTCCAATAACAGAAAAAGATGTAGCCCCAACTAAGGAAAACACCTAACACCGCCGACAAAAATACCCCCGTAAACAGCATCAAGCAGATCGCCAACAGGGGATTTGCTTCGAGCATTTCCGGTGTTATCTCGGGTGAGTTTTTCGCGTCCATCAGTTACTGAGTCCGTCTGGATGGCAAAGGGCTAAGAGTCAGGCTCAAAATGCAGTATCGAATTCAGTTGGCAATGGAGTTGCATTAGGAACAACTAGCTGGCGATCGGATGCTCTCGGTTTATTTTGACCGCCTGGATGACGTAATCTGCCCCCGATGCAAGTGTAATTGCAACGGCAAGCCACATCAGAATGATCGTGGACCATTGAAGCCAGACCACGGAGGGATCACTTAAAAGCCAGAGACTGGATACAACGGCAGCACACTGGAATACCATCTTCCATTTGCCAAGCCATCGAGCGGAAAAATCTCCGCCAGCGCCTTCAACCATCGCTCTTAGACTGGTAACTAAGAATTCACGGCATATGATCACCGTTACCATCCACGGCATGACTCGACTTCCTGCCGCCCCGGCAAGCGCGACAAAGGCGGCCGTGATGATCACCTTGTCAACGAATGGATCCAAAATTCGACCAAGCTTGGTAACCTGATCGAATTTGCGTGCCCACCAGCCATCCACGAAATCCGTCGACGCGGCAAAGACGAACACGAACAGAGCCGGGATGAACAACTCCAACTCGATGAGCAGTCCAACTGCGAACGCCAAAATCAGCCGAATCAACGAAAGCGTATTCGGCACATTAAACACTTGAGACTTCCTGGGAGCAAACGACTGATCTACCTGCATCTACAACTCCGCAATTTCATCAAGATTGTGGACAACCATCCCCACGCCGAGCTGTAGGTAGGCAAGCTTCAACAGAGAGCCTCGACCGCCAGTGCCTCACTGCCTCGACCCTATCGAGGCCGTCCGACTACGGCGCCGATCAAGTCGTAGTCCTTTGAGCCAACAATCTCAACTGGGACGATGTCACCGGCTTTCAAAGCAACCTGGGGCTGACCGGTTACGAACACGGACGCATCCACATCGGGTGCATCTGCAAAGCTGCGTGCCAACCAGACGTTGTTCTCTTGCTCTATGGGCTTGTCCAAGATGACTTCCAGCGCAGATCCCTTCTGCTGCTTACACCAATCGAATGCAATCTTCTGCTGCACTGCCATTAAGTGATCTCGCCGCTCCTGCTTCACTTCCTCCGGGACATGGTTAGGAAGCCTAGCAGCGGGTGTATCGGGCTCTAGCGAGTAGGTGAATACACCTAAACGTTCAAAGGCTGCCTCCTCAACGAATTCGACAAGGTCTTGGTAATGTGCATCTGTTTCACCAGGGAACCCCGTGATGAACGTCGTTCGCAAAACGAGATCGTCAATTCGATCCCGTAGCTTGCCGACGATCTCGTGCGTTCCTTCAGGCGTAACTCGCCGAGCCATCCGTTTCAGCATCTCTCCATTATGATGCTGCAGTGGCATATCGATGTACGGCAGAATTCGATCGGATTCTGCGATTGCATCAATTAATTGATCATCGATGTACATGGGATAGAAATACATCAGCCGAATCCAATCCAACCCATCAACCGTTTCGAGCTGCTGCAGCAACTCCGTGAGTCGGCTCTCTCCGTAGATATCGCGACCGTAATAGGTCGTGTCCTGAGCAACGACGATCAGCTCTCGCACCCCAGATTCGGCAAGCTCCCGCGCTTCCTTGAGTACTTCGTCGATCGGCTTGCTCGCGTGCTTGCCGCGCATTTTGGGAATCGCACAAAACGTACACAGCCGGTCGCACCCCTCGGAAATCTTTAGATAGGCGAAATGACGTGGTGTGATTCGCAAGCGATTTGTGTCGTCCAAAGCTCGAATCGGTGCTGGGCGAAAAACAGTCCGCTGCTCTTCGAGCCCGTCGACCAAACGGCTGGCCATCTTGGTGATGTCGTCACGTCCAAAAACACCCACCAGTGAATCGATTTCAGGGCGTGCCGCCAACAACTCTTCTCGCTCGCGCTCGGCCAAGCAACCAGAGACGATCACCCCTTTGATATCTCCCTTCGCTTTCAGCTCCAGCATCTGATCGATCGCTTCCATCGACTCTTTTCGCGCGTTATCGATGAATCCACAGGTGTTGATGACCACGAAATCCGAATTTTCGGGCTTCTCGACCAGCTGGTAGCCGTCTTCATGCAACAGTCCTAGCATCCGCTCGCTGTCCACCAAGTTCTTAGGACATCCGAGACTCACGAAGGAATACGTCCCGCGTACTTCCCCTTGCGGTGCAACGGCCTTGATCGACTGTGGCTGATCTAGGTCGACAATGGGTAGAGATCGAGCTGGCATAACGATGGAACAGGCTAAATTGATTTCGAATCCGACTGAAGACGCCAAGGAGCCGGGCTAGCTTGCCCAGCAAGGGCATCGCAACATCAGCAGGATTATATCGACGCAATCCATTCTCGCATGCCGAAATCCTTGTCCTCGCGGCTCGATCGAGGAGATATGAGACAGTTCCGACTAAAGAACCTGGCTTCGGGAGATCTTAGATCGTGCCTCCGGCTCCGCCAGGTTTTCACCGGAGGCCGCGGCACCGAAGACGGAGAGCATTGATTTAAGCCAGGCCGCGGCGTTCCTTAAGCTGCTCACTCGCATGGAGTAGGGACCGGTGCTCATCCTCTGTCAATGAACGAACTCCATCGCGATGGACTTTCCGGAGAATCTCATCCACATCTAACGGCGGGTACTCCTCTGAGGTTTCGTCTGCGTCCACTAATTCGTGCTCGCTCTCGAAATCACCAGCAGGCACATCCTCGCCAGACTGGGGACCACGAAATTCCTCAGTATCGAAAGTGAACCCGAGCCCCGGCAACAAGTCGTCCGTTGCGAATCCACGTTCATCATGATGCCCCGCACCGCCTTCCTTGTTGCCAATCTCACCTTCATCGCCAGAAAGAAAACCACCGTTCTGGTCACTCGGGTCTGAAAAGCTCATTCCCAAATGGGATGCCGGCGGAAGTCCGTGTCCAGAATGCATCGTCGAATGCTGAGTCGGCTTGAGAATTGGAACGTACTGATCTTCCAGCTCCTCAGCTCGCACATATTCCCACTGGCTAGCGATGACCAAGTAGCACGCCAGTACGGCAGCCGAAGTCCAGCCGAGAGTCTCAATCTCAAGAGCGATTCCAAATACAACAGCTGTTACTCCAACACCAACCAGAATTGCGGCCAAATGGGAGTCGAGCTGCCCAAGCTTTCGATAGACAGAGGGCTCTTGGGAACTTCGTGAACGCAAAGAGAAAGTCGCAAATGCCATTGCACGCGTATCAAACGGTACCGTCGGAAGCAGATTCATCACGACCAGCAAGAGGTTGACCCAAAAGATCTGAGTCGCCCAGGCTTGACTATCCCAACCTCCTTTGAAATCGAGCAGCTCGTAGATCGTGATCGCCCCAGCCGATTCAGGCTGGATCGCCGCGTTGACAACCAGCCCGATCGACATCAATGCAATCGACGCCAGCTGACCGGATATGCCATAGGCAAAGGCCGCACGCGGTGGCAAATACTCGTAGTCAGTCTGAATATTCCCAGTCGGGCAAACGGTCGTGTCGGCTTCGTGTGCAAAGTCGCCGATCGCTAGCTGTTGTGCTGCGAGCCGAAAGATGAGACTGGCCAACCAGACGAGCGGAAGCGTCAGCGCTGCAGTCCGCAGCTCCTGATAACCCGGTTCCATGTAACTAACGCAAAGTGTCAGCATGGAAAGAAGAAACAGGGTCAGTAGCAATGATGAATGAATCTCGGACTGGCCAACCCCCCAACCGGGACGTTTCCGACCAGATGGACGGCGCCACTGTCGAACGCGATTCATCCAATGCTTCACTGAGTTAAGTCCTTTCCTGAATAGCCCCCAACCGGAGGGGAGTGCACACTGCCCGGCTAACGCCCGGAGGCAGCTGCTCCACAAACAATGCAGAGCATCCATCTTGTTCGCTCAAGCTCTTTCAAGCAACCATTTTGCCGAATCTGACCAACGCCGCGTTAGCCTTCAATCACATTCTGCGGCCCATGCCGGTCAAAAGCTCGCAAAACGCTTCGAGGGCGGAGTCAAGAATTCGCATTACGGAACAAATTACGAAGGGTATCTGGACTCACCAGCCCAATTTCCTGTAATTCCTTCCACAGCGAGCTCGTTTCGTAGCCAATCTCACGCTGTGAGCCCGCCCCTCGATCGAGCATCGCACTGGGCGTCTGGTCCAGCCTCTGATCCACTATCTCCTAATTTGTCCCTCGAAAGCCTCCCGCGTCATGGCCACGACTTACGCGTTCAATTCGGCTCGGCCGTCGATTTTTTTCTCCGCCGGCGAGCCAAGTGGCGACTTACACGCCAGTAACCTGATCAAGGCACTTCGGCGTCAATCGGACGCTTACGTTTACCGTGGCTTCGGCGGAAACAACATCCAGGACGTAGGGGGCTATCTGGATTACGAATTAACACAGCTTGCGGTTGTAGGATTCGTCGAAGTTGTCCCAAAGTTGCGTGAGTTCTTCCGAGTGGCCGACCGCGCGTCGGATGTCTTCGATCACCAGCCACCTGAAGCCGTCGTGCTCGTCGATTTCCCGGGTTTCAACTGGCATATTGCAAAACGAGCTAAGGAGCGGGGCATTCCCGTCTTTTACTATCTGCCCCCTCAGCTTTGGGCATGGGGAGCATGGCGGATCAAGAAAGTTCGCGACTACGTTGATCACGTTCTTTGTAACTTACCGTTCGAGAAACAATGGTATGCGGAACGCAACGTCGACGCCGAATATGTCGGGCATCCGTTTTTCGACGAAGTCGCGAATCGCCACCTAGACCAAGAGTTCCTGATGGAGTTCGGAGAAGGAGCGGAATGCAACGTGGCAGTACTCCCGGGTTCGAGAACTCGAGAGGTCAAAACGATTTGGCCAATGCAATTGCAAATTCTACGTGAACTCGCGAATCGCTTCCCCAGAACGCGATTTCATGTGGCCTGCTTACGAGATTCCCACCGAGTGCAATGTGTTGAAAAGCTGACTTCGAGCGATCGCAATTTGGATCTCGAATTCCACGTTGGAAGAACCAGCGAAGTCATAGAAATGGCAGACTGCTCGCTGATGAAATCCGGCTCCGTAAGCCTAGAAATGATGGCCCGAGGCACGCCAGCTGTCGTCGTTTACCAGGTTAGTCGCCCGACCTACGCAATCGGTCGATATCTCACAGACCTTCAGAGCATGACGTTGCCGAACATGATCGCGGACAAGACAATCATGCCCGAGTTTCTGGCAGTTGGAAACAACAAGACGGACACCGTCGAACGCTCGATCGCCGCCATGTCCCGACTGATCGGTGACCGTGATGAGCGGGTGCAACAAAAGATGGCCCTGCTCGATTTGAATCGACGCTACGGTCAAACCGGAGCCAGTGAGAGAGCCGCCGAATTCATCGCGAACACGCTTGCAGGGTCGGCAGGCCAGTCTGCCGCCCCCCGATCAAGTTCGCGAGAACGCCTTGCCGCTTGAAAATCCGAAGACCGATTCGTTCCCCGCTGTCGGCCTAACGACTTGAAGCGGGTCGGGCCAACGACTTGAAGCGGGTCGGGCTAAGCAAGTCCACAATGGGCTGCGATCTTGCCCGCGTCCGCCTGGTAGCCAACGTAGAATGGGCCAAATTCACCGTACTTGGCACTCGCCTCATCGAAACGCATCTTGTAAACGATATCTTTCAAGTAGTCTGGGCAACGCGCCCACAACGTGACCCCCCACTCCCAGTCGTCCATGCCGACGGATACCGAGACAACTTGAGTCACTTTGCCGGCAAATGCCATCCCACTTTGAGCATGTTCGGCCATCATCGCGTTTCTTGACGAAAACGGTGTCGTGAACCAATTCGCCCCCACGACGCGGCTCTTGTTCATTGGATAAAAGCACATCGCCGGCCAATCAGGGAGCTCTGGTGTCAAACGCTGTGCGTTCATCATCGGTAAACGCTTCTCATAGGCTGCTACCTTGGCCTCAAAAGCGGGCGAATTTGGATCTTCTCCTCCGCGTTTTAGCCGCTCACCATATTCCGCAGGAGAAGGCACATATTCGGAAATTTCCGTTAATGAGATGAACGAATAGGTTGCCTCCAATGCAGTGCCGAGCTCGCTATTTAACAGCCGCTGGTGAACCGCATCGATTTTGAGTGGGTCTGGATCCATGAGCACGAGCCCAAAATCGGCCTTATGCCCGCTGATGAGAAAACTTTGCATTCGCGTCGGACTGTCTGTACCAGACGGGTCCAACAAAGCGTGAAGCTGTTCGACGCCGCGACTCCGCTCTTCACCACTCAGCAACTTCAACGCAGCGCGATCGAACCGATAAAACAAGTGTGTGCAGTGCCATCCGGAGGTGGGTTGAATACTCGGATCTGGCAGATTGGTTGGTCGCGTGGGTGCACCCATTGCGAAGCTTGCTTTCTTGTGGGGAATCGAAATTGGCCATTTTCGGCGCCGTCAGGGGATGCCCTGAACAGCTCGCATCTTACGCGAATCGTCGATGAACGGTAGTCCATGAAAACAAGCTCTCCCTGCGGCAATTGAGCGGCCTTGAGCTCTGATGTCAACGCTTAGCGATGGAACTTGCCGGACGTCAGGGACGAACGGATTTGCGCGAAATTGCTCTAGGCCTCGCCGGTTTCGAAAAGACGGCTAAAATCGTGCTTCAGTCGGGCGCGCAGCCCGTTCCATCTAGACGGGTTCTGAAGACAATCCGTCAGCGTGACGACCAACTTGTTTCCAGCATGCCACTATTCGTTTGACCGCCTTTGACAGTTATTGCAACTGGCTTTAATCCGCATTCACCAAGCTAGACCATGTCCGAACATCACGAATCGCGACTCGCAAAGTTATCCAAAATCGAAGAGATGGGCGTTGACCCTTGGGGACAACGCTTCGCAGATCGCACGTGGAATGCGGACGCTCGCAAACGAAAAGACGAAATCAAGTTTCGACTTGAAGACGGAACCGAAATCGACCTACCTGAACTCGAGGGCGAAGATAAAGTCGACTACCGCGGCTGGAAGTCTGAACATGCAGGCGGCGAAGAAATCGGTCCCGAATTGCGTCTAGCGGGACGCATCGTTTTGCTTCGTGGCCAAGGGAAGATCAAGTTCATCACGCTCCGTGATTGGACCGGTGACATCCAAATCATGATTGGCAAGGCTCAGGTTGGCGAATCCGATTTTGAACTCACTAAGCACTTCGATCTAGGCGATTGGATCGCCGCCGAAGGCAGACTAGGTCGAACCAACACGGGTGAAGTGACGCTATTCGCCGCCAAATTGCATTTCATGTCAAAAACCCTGGAGCCACCGCCAGAGAAGCATGCGGGTCTCCAAGACACTGAACTCCGCCAGCGTCAGCGTTACTTGGATCTAACCTACAACGAGGGAGTCATGGACACCTTCGTTGCCAGGACCAAGATCGTCCAGTCGATTCGCCAGACTCTCGCAAACCGCGGTTACTGCGAAATCGAAGGCCCAACATTGCACACGATCGCAGGCGGGGCCGCGGCGCGTCCGTTCAACACACATCACAACGCGTTGAACATACCATTAGTAATGCGAATCGCTCTTGAATTACACCTCAAGCGTCTGCTCGTAGGCGGGATGGAACGAGTTTATGAACTGGGGCGAGTTTATCGCAACGAAGGCATCAGCCCACGCCACAACCCCGAATTCACGATGATGGAGGCCTACGAGGCATTCGGAAACTACGAGGTCATGATGGACCTCACCGAACAAGTCATCCTAGATGCCTTGAAGGCAACTGGCCAAGGCTATGAAGTCGAGTGGAATGGCAAGCCTATCGACTTCACTCCACCTTTTGCGCGTCGTACGTATGACGATCTGTTTGCGGAGGCGACCGGCTTAGATCCAAGCGACGCATCTGCGATCTCCGCCTACGCACAGAAAATCGGCATTGATCCTGATGGCAAACACCCCGATGTAGTCAAGAGCGAAGTCTTCGAAGAGAAGGTCGAAGACAGCCTCGATGGACCCGTGTTTGTCATCGACTATCCGGCTAGCATCTGCCCCTTAACAAAGCGGAAGAAGTCCAACCCTGCAGTCGCCGAGCGTTTTGAGCTCTTCATCCACGGCATGGAGTTAGCCAATGCCTACACCGAACTAAATGACCCGCAACTTCAAGAAGAGCTGTTCCGAACCCAGCTTGAGGGCCAAGCCGACGAAGATTCGATGGCCAAAATGGATCATGATTTCATCTTGGCACTCCGCAACGGAATGCCTCCTGCCGGTGGACTCGGTATTGGGATCGATCGTCTCGTCATGCTACTCACCAACTCTCGCAGCATCCGGGATGTGATCCTGTTCCCACTTCAACGACCTCAGGCAGAAGGTGCTGCCGAAGATAGCAGCGAGGCTGAAGAGACGGCGGACGCTGACTCGGCTACCCATTGACCTTTTGCTCAACGAGATTCAATCATGCCGGATGCTCCCCCAATCGTTGGTGTCATCATGGGCAGTCGTTCCGACTGGGAAACCATGAATCAGGCCACCGAGATTCTCGATGCTTTGGAGATTTCCTTCGAAGCTAAGGTTGTCTCGGCGCATCGCACACCGCAATGGATGGTTGAGTATGCCGAGTCGGCGGAAAACCGGGGGCTTAAATGCATCATCGCGGGGGCCGGCGGCGCGGCACACCTTCCTGGCATGGTGGCGTCGTCAACGATCTTGCCAGTACTCGGCGTTCCGGTTCAGAGCCGAGCTCTCAACGGCCTTGATTCGCTTCTATCAATCGTCCAGATGCCAGGCGGGATTCCAGTAGCGACACTAGCGATCGGAACGGCCGGTGCGAAGAATGCCGGCCTATTGGCAGCACGAATCTTGGCGACCCAGCTGCCTGATGTTCGCGAGCGACTGCGATCTTGGATTGAGAAGCAGACAGAAACGATCATGCAAGACAATGTACTTGCCTGAGATTCTTGCCCTGAAAACACTGTTCCCGGAGTAGCAACAGAGTGAGCCGCGATAATTCAGCCGACTCCAATGTCATTCTGCCGGGCGCTTGGCTCGGAATGCTCGGCGGTGGGCAATTGGGAAGAATGTTCACTCACGCTGCCCAGCGAATGGGCTACCACGTCGCTGTTTTCGAATCACGTCCAGATTGCCCTGCCGCTCAGTCTGCGGACCGCTTCTTTTCGTCAAACGAGGACAGCGACTCGAACTTGCGAGCATTGGCAAACCTATGCGATGCCGTCTCCCTCGAATTCGAAAATATTGATGCCGCGAGCGTTGATATCGTCGCAGAGAGCACGGCAGCCCGACCCGGGGCTCATTTTTTGCGCATTTGCCAGAACCGAATCCTCGAGAAACAATCGCTTGCCGACGCTGGCTTTCCGACGACGCCCTTTGCCGCTGTGACCTCTGCTGATGAGGTGATCAAAGCCTCAGAGACACTTGACTGGCCATTGGTACTGAAGACGGCGACCAGCGGTTACGACGGGAAGGGGCAAGCCATCGTCCGCTCCGAAGATGAATTAGAGGCCGCATGGGCTGCTCTCCAATCGGATAACGTCATCGCGGAAAAATGGATCCCGTTTGATCGAGAAGTCTCATTAATTACAGCTCGCAGCGGCAAGGGCGAGATGGTCTCGTACCCTTTGTTCGAAAACGAACACAGTAACCACATCTTGGACGTAACTCGCTGCCCGGCCAGCCCGGAACTGCTGGAACTCGAATCATCCGCCATTGAGATCGGCCGGGGTATTGCGGACGCCTTCGACGTTGTTGGCTTGTTTTGTGTCGAGTTTTTTGTGACGCAAGACGGGCAGTTGCTCATCAACGAGATCGCGCCGCGTCCACACAACTCTGGGCATATCACCATGGAAGCATTCGACATAAGCCAATTCGATTTGCAAGTCCGCGCGATTTGCAACCTTCCACTCCCTCAACCGACTTTGCGGCGCCCGGGTGCTATGGCGAACCTACTGGGCGATATTTGGGCTGACGGTGAGCCGCGTTGGACAGAAGCTCTACAGACGGCGGATGCTCACCTCCATCTTTACGGAAAACCTTCACCACGGCCTGGGCGAAAAATGGGGCACCTTAACGTGCTCTCCGACTCTGCTGACCAAGCCGTTGCACACGCCAAAAAAATCCGCTCGAATCTGGCCCCCACTTAGAGCGACTCAATCACTGACCGCCAGTCAACTTTTTGTAACGACGCTGATATAAGCCGGGTCATAATGACGAACATCCCAGTCCCATTCTGGTATGGCTTCTGCGATCGAAAACGTCTGGTCCGTTTCACACACCAGCTGTGATCCAGTGGGTGCTAAAGCCATCAGTCCTCGCAGCCCTTCAACGATTCTTTCGGATTCAGCGGTCCACAGGCGATAGGGAGGGCAGGCGAAGACAATCCAAGCGGGGTATTCCAGCTCGGTAAAATCCAGCATGTTCGCTTCCGCATCGCGCAGCCAACGCAGCGTGTCGACATTGAGGACGCGGACATATTCGCCGATCCCTAGCGACTCCAGATTTTCGACAATCGTGGTCACGGCTGCGCGCGAAAGTTCGAGCACAAGAGCCGACGCGGCACCCCGGCTGTAAGTCTCCATGGCCAGAATGCCCGTGCCGCCGAAGAGATCAATGCAAAGCTCTCCGTCAAATTTCCCCCCAAGCAGGCTGAATACAGCTTCTCGAGTTCGCTCCTTCATCGGACGCGTTGCAGGATCGCCGTTGTAGGCTACTTTACGGCCGCGGTGCTCCCCGGAGACAATCCTGAGCTTGGTCGGCACGAATTTTTCTTTGCCGAAACGATCTTGGCCCTCTCCACGTTTTTGCCGGCGGGGGCGTTTCGTTCGATTTGTTCGCGGCATCGAGTTCTTCTAAATTGGAAGAATGAAAAAATAAAAATCGCGCTAAGCAGAGTCCACACTCTTGTAAACAACATTGACCTGCAAATCGGACTTATCCGCACCCGCGCGCAGGTGGACTTGTTGGCGGCATTCCCAACATTTCCGAATGCCAGGGCAAATCAAAGTTTCAATTTGCGACGTATGCTCGAGCCTATCCCAACTCCCGCTTTCCGAGTTTCGCGAGGGGGGGGTGGAGTCGGCCACTCCCCGCTACGCGTGGGCCCTGGGCCGGAGGGGGCGACTGCCTAACTTCAAACTCTGATTAGCCCTGATGCTATCCCGCATGTCGTTCTAGACTTGGACGCTTCGACTTAGAATAGGAGTTTGATTGCATCCGTCGACCCAACTTTACGCGACTCGCTGCAACTTAGCTAAACTTGGTGGTTTCCGACTTGGATTCCCCATTCTGCAATCGGCTTCAACGCAGTCTGGTTTCTCCTGCGGACCAAACCAACCGGACGAACTGGAAAGTGGCCTCCAGCGTAAAATCAGACGACCGTAGCGACAAACTTCCAATTACGAGAGATTCAAATTCGCCGGAGACTCACCGTCGAAGTCCATCCGGGCTGTCGATCTTTTTTGATTCTGGCGATCGAGCACTGGCGGCTCCCGATTTTGGGAAGCTGCCCGATAGGTTTCTAAATGTCACACACGATCATTGACTGTTTCCGACTGAACCCAACTTCACTCTCGAGCTGGAGAATAACTCTGCTTAGGCTCGCGGTTTGTTGTTTTCTTATTGGACTCGAGGCTTCGTCACTATTTGGGCAGTCCCCAATGTTGCCCCCATCGCTGTCTGGGGAACCCGATTTGGAGCAGGAGATATTGGAGATCCAGCCAGTCGGAGAACCATTCAAGAAGGCAGTGGAAGCGTTTCGCGAGAAATCACAGCAGATGAGTGAGCTGGCGATTCGGTTCCACATCGGAAACCGTGCGGACGAGCGAAAGTGGAAGGTTGAATTTGGCAAAGTTTATAGTGAAGCCAGGCCGCTTTTCTCCAAAATGCTCCTGGAAGGAGCCAAAGAGTACGCCGAGGACCCGGAAAATAGAAAAGACTACGCACTCTGGCTTTCGCAGACGGTAAGTCGAGAAATTGAGGGGGATCGGTTTGAGGGACTTTTACCAGTATTTAGTGTGCTAGAAGAACACTTGGGAGATTTGCCTGAACTTCGTGCGCACTACGGTATGACAGCCATCTCGATGTGTGACTTTGATGCCGCCGAATCAACGATTGAGTTCCTCTCGCAACTAGACGACTACAAGGAGCGGATGACCAAACTACAGGAAAGCCTCCCATTACTTCGACAACGTTGGGCTGATGAGCAGGCCGCCCGAGCTAAGGATGCAGCTGGTGAGCCATTACCAACGGCAATCATCCATACAACTCGGGGCGACATCGAGATCGAGTTGCTTGAGAATCAAGCTCCGGGCGCCGTTGCAAACTTCATTTACCTTGTCGACATGGGTGTGTATTCCAACAGTCAATTCAACTTTGGACAGAAACACTTCCTGGTCCAAGGCGGTGGTGATGATGTCATGGATCCACCTTACACGATCAAAGGCGAAATGAATCGTCCCGATGCACGAAAGTTCTTTCGCGGAACGCTAGGAATGGCTTTATCAGGCTCACCCGACTCGGCGTACTCGTCCTTCTTCTTTTCACTCATTTCCAACCCGGATCTCGACGGACAGTACACCGCGTTTGCACGCGTGACGAAAGGCATCGAAATCGTTTCAGCCTTAACGAAGATTGATCCTGAGGATAAGAAAAAAGACAAAGATACCGTACCCGACGAAATTCTTGATATCGAAATCACTTATCGTCGCGACCACCCTTACGAGCCCGTCAAGGCAGACCAATAATGCAACTTCGCTCGAATTTTATCACGCTTTGCTTTGCACTCGTCTTCGTCGTCTCTAGCCTCTCCGGTTGCCGCATACGGCTGGAAGACAGCGTTGTTGTCTATTCAGCAGCCGACCGTGAATATGCCGAGCCAATCTTAGCCGGATTCACCCGACGCAATGAGGGTGTGGACATCGCTCCCGTTTTCGATGTCGAATCTACCAAAACAGTCGGGCTAGTCACTCGCATTGAATCGGAAGCCAGCCGACCAAGATGCGATGTCTTCTGGAACAACGAGATCATGCACACCTTGCGGTTGCAAGAGGCGGGCCTGCTGCAGCCTATTGCTTGGCAGGTTCCCGGCGATTGGCCCAGTGACATGCGCAGCAGCGACTCCACTTGGTTAGGCATTGCGGCGAGAGCGAGAATTCTCCTGGTCAATCGAGAGATCCTCCCTCCGGATAGCGAACGCCCGAACTCCGTGATGGACTTAGCGAATCCAAAGTGGCAAAAGCGTTGCGCGGTAGCCGAACCACAGTTTGGTACAACCGCGACTCATTTCGCTCTACTGCGAGTCATCCTCGGCGAAGAGAAAGCGAACCAGTTCTTCGAAGACGTAAAGAAGAATGCGGTTGTCGTGGCTGGAAACAAGCAAGTCGCCCAACTCGTGTCTTCGGGCCAAGTCGCTTTTGGCCTAACCGATACCGACGACGCTTTAATCGAAATCGACTCTGGCTTGCCCGTCGACATTGTGTTCCCTGATCAAGGCGAAGGGCAATTGGGCGCGATTCGTATCCCAAACACGATCTCGGTGATTCGAGGCGCACCGCATCCACAGGCAGCAGTTGCGCTGGCGAATTACTTGATTGCCGAAGATACAGAAGGGCGACTGGCAATGGGGCCGAGCGGACAGTTCCCCGTTCGACCGAAGCACCCGCAAGAATCACGAGCGCTGAAAGGCCAATCCGTCCGCTGGATGAAGAGCGACTTTGCTGCTGCGGCCGCAATCTGGCCAGCACTCTCCAAATCACTCTCCAACATCTTTTGAAAAAAGATCTTTGAGAGTTTGAGCTCCAATTGCTGCCCAATGGCAATTCCGCTCGATGATCACTTGTCACCGCCACCGGTATCAAGCACAGCCATGAACGCCTTCTGAGGAATATCGACTGAACCTACCGATTTCATCCGTTTTTTGCCTTCACGCTGCTTTGCCCATAGTTTTCGCTTCCGCGTGATGTCACCACCGTAGCACTTCGCAGTCACATTCTTCCGTAAGGCTGGCTTCGTCTCGCGGGCTATGATGCGGGACCCAATCGCAGCCTGTACTGCGACTTCGAACATATGCCGATCGATCTCCTCTTTTAACTTTTTGACGACGGCTCGGCCGCGTCGGTCGGCATCACGACGATCACAGATCACGCTCAATGCATCGACCCGCTTTCCATTAACCAGGATGTCCATTCGAACCAAATCGGCGTGTTCGTATCCGATCAGCTCGTAATCCATGGTCCCGTATCCACGCGTGGCACTTTTAAGCTTATCGTGCAGATCGTAGATCACTTCCGCAAGCGGCAAGTCGTAGGTGATCATCGCTCGAGACTCAGTCAGGTATTCGGTCCCTCGTTGGATTCCACGTCGATCCTGGCACAACTTCATCACCTGGCCGATCTGCTCAGTTGGTACCACAAAATTCACACGCACGATCGGTTGCTTAAACTCCTCAATCTCGTGAGGCTCAGGGACATCCTGAGGCTTGTGGATTTCAAGCTCTTCACCCTTCGTATTCAGGATGTGGTAGGTCACGTTCGGAGCGGTCTGGACCAAGTCGACGTCGCATTCGTCCTCAAGTCGCTGCTGGATGATCTCCATATGCAGCAGACCGAGAAAGCCACACCGGAAACCGAACCCCAAGGCCTCGCTAGTTTCAGCGGCAAATTCAAAGCTTGGGTCGTTGATACTCAACTTCTCAAGCGCTTCACGCAACTCCTTGAAATCCTGGCCGTCGCTCGGGAATAGTCCGCAATAGACCATCCGCTTCGGCTCTTGATAGCCCTCCAAAGCCTCCGCGGCATCCGATTTATTCGAGACAACGGTGTCGCCAATGTGAACATCTTGCAACGACTTAATATTGCAGATCAGATACCCCACCTGGCCTGCAATCAGTTTCGCCGTCGGCTTTCGTTTGGGAACAAATTGTCCGATCTCAATGCAATCGTACGTCGCATCCGCTCGTGCCAACCGAATCCGTTGCCCCTTTTCGACGGTACCAGACATCAGACGCGCGTAGGTAATTGCCCCACGAAAGTCATCGTAGTGGGAATCAAACACCATTGCCTGCAACGGACCGTCAGGATCCGCCTTCGGGGGTGGCACTCGTTCGATGATCGCTTCAATTAATCCATCGATGCCGATTCCCATTTTCGCGCTGCATTTGACAACGTCGTTGCCATCGACACCCAGCGAACCTTCCATCTCCTCGACGACCTCATCCACCCGCGCATAGGTCAGGTCGATTTTGTTAATCACGGGAATGATCGCAAGATCGTGTTCGAGAGCCGCGTAAGCGTTGGCAACCGTTTGGGCTTCGACCCCCTGGAACGCATCAACGAGCAACAAAGCTCCTTCGCAGCACGATAAGCTACGAGATACCTCGTATTGAAAATCAACGTGCCCTGGCGTGTCGATCAAGTTCAGCTCGTAAAGTTCGCCCTTGTACTCCGTATGGATCGTGACCGCTTTCGCTTTGATCGTAATGCCACGAGCCCTTTCGAGGTCCATCTCGTCGAGTAACTGAGCACGCATTTCTCTTGTCGCGACCGTCCCCGTTTGCTCTAGCAATCGATCGGCAAGCGTGCTCTTGCCATGATCGATATGAGCAATAATGCAGAAGTTCCGAATGTGCGAAATCGGGATATTGTCAGTCGTCGTACTCAGTTTCTACTCTCCAGTTTGCTACTGCGGGACGCAGAATCCTGTTGCCCCAGAATCCTGTTGCCCCAGAATCCTCCTGACCCCAAGGGCTCGCGCAGCTTTGGCTGTTTGATGGTGGCTTCCTGCCAAGAACACATAGCGTAATTTGAAAGATCCGGGCCTGGTGGAAACAGATCCCCGGCCTCTCCACTCGATGCTCGGAAGCTTAAGGGCTATGGTGGTCGACTCTGGCGATGCCGGCGGCGCCAATGTGGCCAGCGGCACCGCCCAAAGATGCAAATTCGATTTTCGTGCCTTCCGCAACATTTGGGAATGTCCTCCGGCGGAATTCGTTGACGATTCCCTGCAGAAATCGTTGGCCGATCGAACAATCTTTGCCTCCGAAGTCCATCGCGCCGCCCAAGACGACAATACCGGGATCAATCGTATGCACGGCTCCCGTGACGCCTACGCCCAGATAGAAGGCGGTTTCGTCGATGATCTCGAGAGCCAAACCGTCGCCCTCCAGTGCCGCTTCGTAAACATGCTTGGCTGTCAGTGCCTTGCCACCTTCAACAAGCGACGACAAAGACGTTTTTGCGCCCTCCAGGATGCGTTCCGACGTCCGCGCAGCAACCGCACTCGCACTTGCATACGCCTCCAGATGTCCCCGGCCTCCCCCCCAAACGCACAGCCGCGCATCCGGACGGCTATCCACAATAATGTGCCCAGTTTCGCTGCCGAAACTGTTCAGCCCGTTAATCAGAGTTCCGTCCGTGATGATGCCGCCACCGACGCCGGTCCCAAGCGTAAATAGCAGCAGACTCTCATACTGTTCGCCGGTACCGACCCAGAATTCTCCAAACGCCGCTGCGTTCGCATCATTGACGAAGCTGACCGGTCGATCCAAGGCCTTTGAAAAGGCCTCTTGAATTTTGAAATTGTGCCAGTTCGGTAAGTTAACCGGGTTGAGCAGTAACCCACGATGTAAACACATTGGGCCTGGAGCCCCCAAGCCGGCACGCGGGACCGCGGAATCTTCGATCCCTACTTCAATTGCAAGCTCTTTACATGTCCGTGCAGAACGATCCACCGCCTGCTCAGGGCCTTCCGCTTCGTTGGTCGAAATCCTTCGAAAAGCTAGCGTTTGCCCGCGATCATCCAACAGGCCAATCTTGATATTCGTGCCACCGATATCAACGCCATAGAAGAAGGGCGGCTGCGAATCTGGAAGTGACACGATGGGCCGTTCGTATTCCATTGGGAACCTATTACACAGATGATGTCAAAACAGTTGAAGTCAAAGACTGAACCGACGACAGCAACCACTGCGAGCTTGACTCGAGCCCCAGCCGCGACCGTGTCATTCGCCGAAGAAAAGGCGAAGGTGGGTCGATCTTGGAGCCAATAACGATGAGCTGGGAGTATAGGGATTCTACGAAAACCTGCCCAGTTCAGACCGATCTGACACAGAAGGATTTGCTTCGAATACGTTGCTTTCGCCGACCATTGGATCACGGCGTGTGACGAACAGACTTTGCGTCTCCATTTCCTTCGCGCGATCTTCACGATCTTGCCAACCATCTCCTCAATCCGTCGGAACGTCAGCCTCCACGCGATGAACCGTCTTGACGTCTCGCCCCTTTTTGAGCTAGAGACCAAGAATAGCTTGAAGAATTGCGTCCTGGGCGGAGGTGAATTGCATCTCCCTCAGTGCGTCAGCACTAACAAACACACCGCGTAAGGATACGTTCCGTGTTTCAGACTCTGCACCAAAGTCGTGGATCGGCATTCCTGTTTCGAAGATTGCGTCAAGACTTTGTGCGCATGCTGATCGTCAGTATCGGCATGACGCTGCTCTCAACGTCCCCAGCCGCTTTCGCTCAGGAGGCACAGTGGATCTGGAGTCCAGAACACCCGAGAGGGCAAGCGACGCAGGGAGACTGTTTCTTTCGCAAATCCATTCTGCTGGGGTCGATTGAGCAAGCCACGATCACGCTGACTGCAGACGACGAATACGAGCTCTTTGTCAACGGTCAAAAGGTTGGCGAAGGCAATTCAATTACTCAGCTAGAACAATACGAGGTCACACGATTTCTCGGCCGCGGCAAGAATGTGATTGCGATCCGAGTTCGCAACCGCGCGCCAGGGCCAGCCGCGTTGGCTGCTAGAGTCTTTATCAAGCCGACGGGGAAAGACTGGCTTAGCTACTCGACAGATGCCAGCTGGCGTTCCAGCATTGATCAAAATCCAAGTTGGCAGTTGGCCGGGTTCAACGATGCAAACTGGAAACTAGCCCAGTCCTACGGTTTGTTAGGTCAGACCGCCCCATGGGACCGTAGCGAAGAAGCCACCCCACAGCGGCTTTCTGAGAATCAACGTTTCCGCATCGCCAGCAATTTCACCGTTGATGAAATCTTAAGCGACGAAGACACCGGGTCGCTGGTCAATCTTACCTTCAATGAGTTCGGCCATATTATTGCTGCTCGCGAAGGCGGTCCACTGCTTCTCATCTACGACAGCGACAAGGATGGAACCGTGGACAAGGTCCGCGAGTACTGCGATCTCGTGGATGGTATCCAGGGAATTATGGCCCTAAATGGCGACGTGTATGTCACGGGTAACGGCCCCGAAGGACCAGGCGTCTACCGGCTAATTGACAAAGACCGCAATGGTGAGCTGGAAGAAGCGAAGAAATTGATCGGCTTCCGCGGCCAATCGGGAGAGCATGGCGCTCATGGACTGACGCTCGGCCCCGACGGAATGATCTATTGCGTGCTGGGCAATCACGTTCAGTTTGACGGTGAGCTGGCTAAAACGAGTCCATACCGAAATATCTACGAAGGAGATCTTCTAAAACCCAAATACGAAGATCCAGGTGGACACGCGAGGGGAATTAAGGCCCCCGGCGGAACCGTGATTCGATTTGAAGTTTCGGGCGACAATGTCGAATTGATTGCCGGCGGAATCCGCAATGCCTTTGACTTGACCTTTCACCCCAACGGAAGTCTCTTCATTCACGACAGTGATATGGAGTCCGACGAAGGGGCCGTATGGTATCGTCCGACCGCACTCTACGAGGTCATCGAGGGCGGCGAATACGGTTGGCGCAGTGGATGGTCCAAGTGGCCGAACTACTATTTGGACCGTGTGCCACCGTTGTTGGAAACGGGACGTGGTTCGCCAACAGGTGCTTGCGCCTACGATCACATTATGTTCCCAATTCGATACCAAAAATCGCTGTTCCTGGCAGACTGGACGAAAGGCCAGATCATTTGCGTGCGGTTTGACGACCAAGGGCAACCCCAGTCTGAAGTCTTTATCGAAGGCCAGCCTTTGAACGTGACCGACATCGCAGTCGGTCCTGACGGCTGGTTGTACTTTTGCACTGGGGGCCGTGGAACCAAGGGGGGTATCTACCAGATTCGATACAACGGACAGGTTCCAGACAGCGTCAAAAACCTAGGGACCGGAATTGCCAAAGCCGTACGCCAGCCTCAGTTGAACGCTGCTTGGGCACGACAGGCGATTGCGACGCTCAAGCGAGAAATGGGCACAAGCTGGGGTGACACGGTTGCAGGAGTTGCATTCAGCGATGACAACTCATCGCGATTCCGATTGAGAGCACTCGACCTGATGCAGCTCTTTGGCCCAACGCCTACGCCTGAGCTGCTAATTGCCCTCTGTGATACTCCAAATGAGGCTGTGCGAGCGCGGGCCGCGAAGCTCCTGGGGCAGCAGCCGAACTCGGTTAGCGCGGGCGCCAAGCTACAGACGCTATTAAACGATCCAGCACCGGAAGTCCAAAGATCGGCACTCGAAGCACTCTTGCGTTCCCAGACGACGCCTGCTGTAAAGAGCTTGATCCCGAGTCTGGCCAGTATGGATCGAAGCATCTCGACAACGGCTAGACGGCTACTTGAGAGGATTCCTTCAACACGTTGGCGTGATGATCTCCTATCCCACGAAGACCAACGGGTCCAATTGCAAGCGGCGGTTGCCTTGGTGATAGCGGAACCGACGAAGGAACACGGCCTAGCCGTAGCCGAAATGGCGAACGAATTGCTGCAAGGATTCATTAGCGATCGAAACTTTGTTGATCTGCTACGCGCCACTCAGCTCGCGCTCGTTCGAACTGGCCTGCAAAGATCGGAGGTGAGTGAACTTGCGGATAACCTCTTTGCCGAATACCCAGTCGGCGAGAACCTGCTCAACCGGGAGCTCGTTCGAATTCTTGCTTATTTCAATGATGAACGAATGATCGGCCCTGCGATCGAATTCTTGGAATCCGATGCGGACATCGCTGAGCGGATGCACACAGCCATGCACCTCCGTTTCCTTGAGCATGCTTGGACGGCCGATGAGCGTTTTTCAGTGCTCCGTTTCTTTGAGGACTGCAGCCAAACCGAATCCGGTAGCAGCGTGCCCCTCTATGTCATGAATGCAACTCGCGATTTAGCCACTAACCTGAGTTTAGAAGAGGCTCGGAATTTCGTTGCACGTGGCGTGGAGTGGCCCAATGCGGCTCTCATCTCGCTCTATCAGTATCCGGAGAAGTTGACTCCTGCAGACCTCACGACTTTGAAGGAGCTCGACCAAGAGATTGATCGGCCTGGTTTCGAGGGCGAAGAGTACAAGCGATTGCGAACCGGGATCGTGGCCATGCTCGCTCAACACGGCACCGCTAACGCGCAGGCTTACTTGCGAGAGATTTGGATCCGCAGCCCGGAGCGGAGGCAAGCCGTAGCCCTTGGGCTGGCGATGCATCCGTCGGACGAGAATTGGGACTACTTGGTCCGCAGTCTTCCGGTACTAGAATCCTTCGCGGTTCCCGAAGTCCTCAACACGCTGCGCAAGATTCCCGCCGCCACGCATGATGCCCAAGCAATTCGCGAGGTCATCCTCCACGGCCTGCAAATGGCTGCAGACGGCAGCAACCCGGTATCTGCAACAAAGCTATTGAACTACTGGACCGGCGAGGAATTCGTAACCAACAAAGACGAACCGATGGCAGCGTGGCAGAAGTGGTACGGAGAGAAATTCCCAAATCAGCCCGACCCAGTCCTGCCAGTGCCAGAGACGAGCAGCCCTTGGAATATGGAAACCCTCATGGAGTACTTCGCGTCCAGCGATGGACGGCGTGGAGACATCGAAAACGGTCTCGCGGTCTATGAGCGTGCCGAGTGCAGTAAGTGCCACCGCTCCAGCGGAATTGGAACTGCAGTTGGTCCCGACCTAACGACCGTAGCCAGTCGATTTACACGTAAGGAAGTCATCGAATCGATCCTGTATCCGTCGCATGTCATCAGCGACCAGTACCAAACCAAGAAGGTTCTGACCTCTGGCGGTCTGGTCTACAACGGAGTTGTCTCTGAGAACAACGACGGAACCATTACAGTCCGCGATTCCAACCTGGAAGAACACAAGATCGAAGTGCAAGACATTGACCAGATTCTGGCGAGCAAACAATCACTCATGCCAGCTGGTCTTATCGATGAACTATCAGCAGCCGAAATCCGCGACCTAATGACCTACCTGGGCTACGGCCAATCACAACAGGTTGCTGGTCGCCCGCAAGATCGTTTAAATCGCTAAAGCTTCACTTCTAGCTATCCGATGGTGCTGATCAGCCAAAGGCGGTACGACTAACTGTCGATTCCCAAAGCAACAAACGCTAGCGTTGCCGCTGTTGCTGGCATTGGCAGCATGAGACGCGGTTGGCGCATTCAACTTTGGACAACCGAGCATGCTAGCGAACGAACGCAAGCCAGTTTGGTTTGGAATGGCTGACTAAGCCGCTCACCTAGTGCGGACTCCCGCTGCAAGGTGAATTGGACTTTTGACGGCAAAGACCTATCCTTCCGTCATGGAAACCATGCAACCAAATCGAAGTTTGCCGAAAAGCCAACCCACGGGACGCTCACTCTTTGAGAATCCTAGTCGCGAGAAATCGACTTCGCAAATCGCAGCCGAGCGCGGGGCTGGACTGTTTGTCGATGGTCCTGTCGGCAATTCCGCTGCCGAATCTCAGTCGAGTGTCTGGGCGACTCGTGAATCCAAACTACTGGCTTCATACGCCATGTTTTCCTCCAACTCAGAGGGACGGCGTTACCCAGAAGAACTCCACGATTACCGCAGTCCTTTTCAGCGTGATCGTGATCGCATTTTGCACTCTGCAGCCTTTCGGCGTTTGAGTGGTAAAATGCAGGTATTCACCGGTGACATGGGAGACTACCACCGGACGAGACTAACTCACACCCACGAAGTCGCCACCGTCGCTAGAACGGTCTCGAGAGCCCTCGCTCTCAACGAAGACCTGACCGAAGCACTCGCGCTTTTTCACGACATAGGTCACCCGCCTTACGGGCATAGCGGCGAAGATGCTCTCAACGACTGCATGTCTGCGTTTGGCGGATTCTCGCACAACGCGTTCGCGCGCGTTCTGGCCGAACAACTGGAAACACGCTACACGGCTTACGCGGGCCTTAATCTTTCGTCCGAGTTGTTACACGGCCAAGACTACCGCATCACCCACGATGGCTGGACGCCTCTGCTAGAGGTTCAGATTGTTGATTTATCCGATAGCATGACCTACAACGCCCACGACGTTGACGATGCCCTGACCCTCGGTCTGCTGCAATTTAGTCAACTGCAGGGACTCGCCTTGGTGAAGCGAGCAACGCGTCTATGCGAATCTCGGCCAAGGCCGACTTCGGAAACGGGCCGCCGCAAATCACTCGTCCACAGTCTGATCAACGTCCAAGTCAACGATCTCATCAACCACGCTCGAACGCAGTTGGACCCGCTGATGGGATTGGACTGTGCCGCGGTTCAAGAGCTTGAAACCACTCTCCAGCTTTCCGACGAAATCGAGAACGAAAAAGCAGAATTGGCTTCGTTTCTCTTCGAGAATGTTTACCGCCATCCGCAACTCATGCTCGTCCGTCGAGAAGCTGCGACCCGCGTCGAACGCCTATTCGAGCATCTATGCCAATACCCTGAGATGATGCCGGATCGCTTCCTAGATTACGCGCAAGGCGTCGGCATCGAAGTTGCCGCAGGCCATTACATCGCCGGGATGACCGATCGATTTTGCGATTCAAGCTATGAAGCCCTGATTGAGGCCGGAGAAACAAAATCGGTCGACTGGTAAATCCACGCTCTTACTTTCAGCCTTGGGCTTTCGCCATTTGAGCATCGTCCCACTTCGGCTTTCTCTCGTCGCCGACCGCGATTTGCCAACCTGCTCGACAGCTTTCTCTTACAATAGTTCGGGGCGAGTGAATCGTTGCCCAGTCCTTCGCCCAATCGGCTGGACGCTTGAGCTCCATTCATTGTAAAGCTGGAGGTGGATCGATGTACTTTCTGACAGCAGCCCGGCTTCACCGGCAGCGTTTGTACGAGGGTCAAGTTTACCGGCTGGGTAGCAGATCCTATCGCCTCTTCCGCCGCGATATCAGAGCACTTCGGCTCGTCGCGCAGGTTGCTGCAGATCATGAGCGGGGACGAAGAAACACGTGGCTGCTCAAATATCGCGGGCGTCTCAAAGAGCTGAGGCATCTCGCCGTTGGCCCCGCCTTAAGCTTGGCCGCAACGTCGACCCAAGATCGAGCCACCTGTGACGTGGCCTTGTTCCTCCGGTCTCTAGTTACCGGCACCACGGGTGCCAACGAGATTGTCGAGCTTGGATTGAAGAACGACTATTTTGTGCGCCAGCGAGCCGCGCGAACCCTCTTTCGAATTGGTGCGTGGGCACAACTGCGATCACTGGTAGATAAATCACCCGAGTTGTCGGCCATGCTACCGGAATCGGAGGCTGCACAGCGGAGGCCATTTGAAGAACGGGCGCGGCAGTTTTTTGCCAACCTGAAGAGTCGAAGCCCCGCTGATGCTAGCATCTCACCGCAGGCAATCGATGCAAGAGCGTCCTGCTGTCCGGTCACGGTCATGGGAGGCAATTTCCACAATGGGAAACCGGCTAAACCGAGTTGGTTGATTCGACTTGTGCTAGATCGAGTCCGATTACGTGTTTCCAACAAACGTTCGGTTGACCGATTGCCGAAACAAGTCGAGTACCGCGACTTGGGCTAAGATTTAGCGGCCGTGTTCAACGTCGAAGCAATGATCGAATGTGCCTGCATTAGATACGTTGCCGCGACGCGAGGTGAGGGAGCATCATGAAAAACGACTATGAATATCTGATCCTTGGCGCCGGCCCATCGGGCCTGCAATTGGCTTACTACTTCGAACGAGACGGGATCGATTACCAGATTCTCGAAGGAGGAAGCAAAGCGGGGACCTTCTTTGACGTACATCCGCGCCACCGCAAGTTGATTTCGATCAATAAGGTCTATAACGGTACCGACGATCCCGAGTTGAACCTGAGGCACGATTGGAATTCACTGCTCACCGATGACCACTCCCATCTCTTCAAAGACTACTCGACGGAGTATTTTCCGCCCGCTCAAGCGATCGTCGACTACCTCCACGATTTCGCGGACAAGTTCAATCTCAAGATCCGAGCCAACACACGGATTGAAACGATCTCCCGAACATCCAATGGCTATGAACTGAAGGCATCTGATGGGCAGGTCTTCACTTGCCGCCGTCTTGTCATTGCCACGGGCGTGAGCAAACCCTACATCCCAGATGTCCCCGGCATTGAACTAGCCGAACAATACGAAGATGTCAGCGTCAACGCAGATGACTTCACAAACCAACGCGTTTTGATTGTAGGCAAAGGCAATTCGGCTTTTGAGACAGCTGACCACCTCGTATCGCGGGCGGCCGTCATCCACATGGTCAGCCCATGCCCAATCGACTTCGCGTGGAAGACGCACTACGTAGGTGACCTGCGTGCCGTCAACAACAACATCCTCGACACCTACCAGCTCAAATCCCAGAATGCGATCCTCGATGCCGAAACCGTTGGTATTCGAAAACTAGACGACGGAACATTCGTTGCCAAGTTCGCTTATCAGCACGCGGAGGGTGAAGTTGAAGAGCTTCCCTACGATCGTGTTATCTGTTGCACCGGTTTCCGCTTCGACCCGGCTATCTTTGATGAATCGGCGAGGCCCGAGCTGACCATTTTCGACAAATTCCCAAACTTAACCTGCGAGTGGGAATCCACAAATCAACCAGGGATGTTCTTCGTTGGCACGCTGATGCAAATGCGGGACTACAAGAAAACGACTTCCGGCTTTATCCATGGCTTCCGCTACAATGTCCAAGCCTTCTCAAAATTGCTGAATGCGAAATTTCACGAGCAACCATGGCCCTCGACAGTCCATCCCTTCGAATCGAAAATTTTGGCCGAGCGTCTGCTTTCGCGAATTAACGGCTCGTCCGCACTGTGGCAACAACAATCATTTTTGGGCGACGTCATCGTCATCCAAGATGATGGCCAAATTGCTTACTACGAGGGCATGCCGATCGCTTACCTTCAGAAGCACTTTGTTGACCAAGACAAACGCTGCTTCGTGTTGACGCTTGAGTTCGGTACAACCGCTCATGACGTCGACCCGTTCAAGGTCAATCGAATCCGCAAGGACAATGTTGCAAAGGCTGCCTCTAGCACCTTCCTACATCCTGCGATTCGCGAGTACGAGAATGGTGCCAAGGTCTCCGAACACCACATCATCGAAGACCTGGAAGCCGTTTGGACCGAGCCGGAACACGTGGAGCCACTGACGAGCTATCTCGAACAGCGAATCCACTCTACGGACAATCGTGTCGCCTGGGAGTGACCCCACGTTGCGATTCGGCCAATAGCTGCACCTGGTTGTGAGTGGGGGGAGCTGCTCAATCCAAAATTGGACAGGCCGTCTGCAAGGCTTCCAGAGCTCTCAGAGCATCGGCTGCGACCCCCGGGTTCGACGACTCGCGCGGTCCAGCCACATTCAGAATCCGAATTTCATGCTCTTTGAGCCATTCGATGACCGCAAGCCAATTGCCGGGCCGTTCCAAGCGTACTCGACACACCGGACGCTGGTGCTGCTTTGCATAGCGATGCGTCAGTAAGGTGCCGCCGCTCAACCGATTGCGATACAGCAACAAGGTTCCGTCTGAATCGACAACGTTGCGTTCGGTTCGAACCCGGTATTCGCGCGATTCCGTTTCCGTCAGTGCGTAGAATTGCGGGATCGTTCCATCCTCTGCGAGCCTCCCCTTGGGGCACCATCCCCCGTGTTCTATCTGCGATGCGATCGCAAAATCTAGCGCGGCTCGGTCTACGCCCGTCTGGCCACCAGAAACGATCCGGGTTACGCCATAAAGCCCTTTTGACTCACCGGCTCCTCTAGACATTGATTCGATCCCGCCAATCTGATGGCAGCCCCTTCCAATCCGCTCCCGCCATCGATCGAAAGCACATCGGCTCTTTTCGAGTCGGATGTTCGAGCTCAAAACGTGAAGCATGCAGGGCAATTGCATAGCGTTGAAACTGCTGCCCCTGACGAGCGACCCAGTCGTATTTCTGATCGCCGACAACTGGGCACCCCAGATGGGCAAACTGGGTTCGAATCTGGTGTTTTCGTCCCGTGAGGAGCTCAATTTCGACAAGCGATCCTAGCTGGCTTGCCGCAAGGACTCGGTAACGAAGCAAGGCTTCCTTCGCGTCGTCGGGGATGGAAACGGCGGCATTGGTGTCAAAGCATTCCACTCGCTTCGCAGAATCATTCTTGCAAACGAAATGCCTCAGAGTTTGCCATTCGTTTCCGCCAACAGTCTGATCGGGGACGTCAGACAACCAAGCCACATAACGTTTTTTCACCGACTGACGTCGTATCTGATCCGACAAACGCCCAGCGGCCTTGCTGGTTCGTGCCAAAACCAGAACGCCGCTAACAAATTTATCAAGCCGGCTGACGATGCCGACAAACACGTTCCCGGGCTTCGAATACTTGCGTTTGAGATAGTTCGCCGCCATTCGCGCTACCGTGGGCTCGCCCATTTCCTCACCCATCGTCGCAACGCCAGCAGGCTTATCAACGACGAGCAGATGGTTGTCTTCGTAGAGGATCTGATTAGGGCTAAGCTCACTCATGGCCAGATTCTATGACAGCAAAGCTTCCGCCCCAAGCCTTTCTGACTTGACGCCTCAGGCAGCGATTCAGTAATCCCTCTCAGGATAGAAGGCGACGACTTGAGCCCAAATTCTCGATACGTGCCATTTTTCGCGAAATCCCTGGGTGGAGCCCTGGATTGAGTCACCATCCCCAAACCCGAAACTCGCCCCCGCCGCAACGGCCGACTTTGGCTGTGTTGTTGCGTGCTTTGGCTTCGCCTGCCGTGCGTCAATCGAACCGCCCACTATACCTACTGGGTCTTCTGACAATCGTTTTAGCAGGGGCTGGATTCGGTTGCCGTCATCGTGCCTATAGTGATCTGTACGTTGAAAACATGGCCGCCGAAATTCGGGACTTAGAAGATCAGCTCTACGAATACGATAACGAATACCGAATATTGGAGCGTGAGCTCGCAACCTTGCGAGCTCAAAACGCTCAGCTCAACGGCAACAGTAATGCTCCCGATAGTTCGTCGTCAGGCAAGAGTTTCGCGCCTCTTGAGTTTATGACGCCGAAGGAGCCGACCGTGGTGCCGACACCGTCGCCAACTGAGGCGGTGCCGGCCGAGGAAATTCCGCCGGCGAATTCCATTCTGGAACGAAACGAGTCAACACCGCCACCTAGTGGAAGTCGTTCGGGAGATTCTAATCGAACCAGCCCGTTCGATGCGCTTCGAAATGAAGAAGCGCCCGACGACGGTTTCGACTCGAACACGCCTGGCTCGAATGGCTTCGACTCCGAAGGCCTACTACCACCCAAGATTGAACTTGGAGAGCCTTCGCCACCACCACTGCCGACCAGTGCTACCCGAGTCGAGAATATCAGCCAGCCGACGAACGCGATGGAGTTAAATCTCAGTCGCATCGAAGTTCCCGCCCAGTTGGCTTCACAAAAAAAAACGCTCGATAGCTCAAACGTTGCGGGCCCCCACAGCAGCGGATCGAAGGACCCAAACGGATTAGAACTCGAACCCGGTTTTGCGACCATTTCGCCTGCTGTAGAAGAAATCCGAGATCAACGGATTGTAGAACTTGCGTTCCATCCAACGCTCTCGCGAGCGGCCAACTTTGATGACGAAACAGACGATGACGGACTCTATCTGGTCCTTCAGCCCAAGAACGCATCCGGGCAAGTGGTCACGATCACGGCGGATTTATCTGTCGTTGTGTTGGATCCATCACGCGAAGGCCGAGAAGCTCGCATTGGACGCCGCGACTATTCTGCGGAGGAAGTTCGAGCCAAAATGATCAAGCACGGGACTCGTCAAGGAATCCACCTGACGATGCCTTGGAATGGACCCGACCCTGGCGCGGACCGAGTGATTGTCTTCGTACGCTATACCTTCCGTGATGGGCGTCAGGTCATCGGTGAAAAAACATTCTTCGTATCGGGTCCCGGTGGTCTCAAAACGGTATGGGCTCCTCGGGGCAATCGGAACACCACCGACAGCCCAAACCGAACCAACGAGGTCACCCCCGCCGGATTTGAGAGTGAACCATCATCTCGAGTCGTTCGACCTGCGGTGGGAACACGCGTAGGAACTTCCTCCACCTCCGCACCTTCGCCGATCGGCAGTCGCTAGAAAGCCTGGCGACGAACGAAAAAGGGACTCAGCTGGGTCTCTAGAAGCTGAACCGGAACAGCGGGTCTTGTCTTTGACTAGTCGGCATTATCAATCGCCATCCCGCAATGTGGGACCAGGGCAAATCAAAGCTTGAATCTAGGCGGTTTCACCATGGAGCCGCCGCCCCAATGCCGCCCCAACGCCGCCCCTAAGGCAACGGGTTTCATGACGCACCGGTTCGATCACGCGTCGCGGCTCATGCCCTAGCATGAAACTCTGATTGGCCCTGAATGTGGGACTCCCCCGGCTGACCACCTTATGCCGCGTTGGTAAACTCTGTCTTCTCAGACGCTGACCGCAGGCCCCGCGAGCGGCTCTCTCGCATACTCCCCCAATTTCCTGCGTACGATGCGTCTGCCCCATCTGAATCACCTCGTTAACACCAAATGAATGCGTCTAACGCTAGAGAGTTGCAAGTGACCAACACAGCGGAACGAAAGCAAGAAATTCGAACGGCGGCTCACGCCAATCGAAAAGCTCAAGTGGACAAAGACTCCATCAGCGGGGCGATCGTCAATCGCTTCATGGATCTACCGGAGTACGCGGCCGCCAAGACAGTCATGTTCTATGTCGACGTTCGCGATGAAGTGCGGACCCGCCAAGCTCTGCCCCAAGCAATCCAAAGCGACAAAAGGATCGTGATCCCTTATTGTGTTGATGGAGAGCTGGAACTATTCCATCTCGAGTCGATGGATGAACTCGAGCTAGGGATGTACAAAATTTTGGAGCCAAAGGACGAACTGCGAACAGTTGAGTCCAAGAGGCTGCAAGCGGAAGACTTGGATTTGATCATGGTGCCGGGCGTCGCTTTCGATCGGACGGGAGGCCGCACTGGCCACGGCAAAGGTTACTACGACAAGCTGCTTGAGCACGCCCGTGCCGACACACCACTTGTCGCGCTTGCATTTGAATGCCAGATGTTCGAAGAAATCCCATGTGAAGACCACGACATTTACATGGACAAGGTTGTGACCCAGGACGCGGTTTACGATGGTCGCGGGCGATCCGAAGCTTAGATGCGAGTCCCGCAGAGCGTCTTGCCTTCTCGTGCTGGTCCAACGAGCATTGATCGCACTTTGGCATCTGCCGCACTTCTCGATCGCTTCCCTGCATTAGTCGCTTCTCGGTGGCTCCCCACTATTTCGGTTCCCTACCCAGGATTTTGAGCAGATGTCGCAAGATTACGCATCCGTTGTCGAAGACACCTATGCCGAGGGTTTTCGAAGCATATACGCCGAATTCCTTATTACCGCTCGAGACCGCAAATGGTTGGATCACTGCTGCAATGCCGCCACTGGGCATGCCAGCAGCACAATCATGTGCGATAGCGAGGCAGGTGTTAGCCAGATTTTGGATGGGAAGTCGCCAGGCCAGGAAACTCCCGACGGCCGAATAGGGGCAGTCGTCCAGGTTCATGTGCCGCGATTCCGAAAAGATCGAGAGAAGCACTTGGAGAAGGTACTATTGGCCCGCATTGGACAAAACGTAATGACTTGTCCAACCGCCAGGTGCTTCAATCGTCTCGATACGGATTCCTATTTCAAATTGGGCAGGAAAGTCGCGTTCTTCGGTGACGGACACCAGTTTCGAGATGAGCGTCACGGCACCAAAGGCTGGGTGATCCCGACGATGGGTGGCGAGTTCTATTTGACCCGCCGATTTGGATTCCAAAACGGGGTCATGGGCGGCAACCTTTGGTTTATGTCCGACACAGAAGACAACGCAATTACCGCTGCGGAACTCGCCGCCGATGCCGTCGACCAGTGTGTCGATAGCGTGCTGACGTTCCCAGGTGGAGTCGCGGCCAGCGCGTCGAAGGCAGGAAGTCGCTACAGTTTTTTGATTGCCAGCACATTCGCCGAGTTTTGTCCAACCCTAAAGAATTCGAGCTCCGTCGAGTCTCGTGTTCCGGACGGCGTAGGATCGATTATGGAAATCGTGATCAACGGAGGAAGCCTCGAAGCCGTTGCGAATGCGACTTACGCCGCGATCGATGCCGCGATGGCGGCGCCTGGGTTGCATAAGATTTCAGCCGGCAATTATGGCGGTCGACTTGGAAAAAGCTTCATCCACCTTCATGGCCGACAAAAAGAAGAAGCGACTGCGTAATTTCGAGCACGACAATCGGTCACGCATGTTGCAGGTTCACACTGTACGTTCATTTGAGGATTAACAGGAATGGCGATTGAGACACGTTGCTCTGGTTGTGGCAAGAAGCTCGCCGTTGCCGATGAACACGCAGGCAAAAAAGCGCGGTGCCCAGCATGCGGCCAAATTTACACGGTGCCCATTGTGGCTCCCGTACATCAGTCGGGTGCCGATGAGGTCGACCCCGCTCTCGCGGAGACTACGGCTGGAACTTTTTCTTCCGCGGGGCCACCTGCAGAATCAGGGCTAGAACATTTCTGGATGCAGACCGGCGATGGCACTGAATATGGCCCTGTAGACCGAGCGAATCTAAATCGCTGGTACTCCGAGGGCCGAGTGGGGCAGGGTTACCAGATACGGCAAGGCGTCGACGGCCCCTGGCAATCCGCAGAAATTTTTCGCCCCGAGCAACCAATGACGCAACAGGCGGCACAAAGCACGTTGGAAGCTGCCCCCAGTGGGGAGCATAGCAGCTCCAACCCATACCAGACGCAAGCCAACCCGTATAATCAAACTGCTGGCCAGCCCTATGTTCCGGCCGCCAATCGCTATCCTAAATCAGACCCCAGCGGTCTTGTACTGACGATGGGAATCCTCGCTTGGGCGAGCCTGCTGATCTGTGCGCCGATCGGATGGATTCCGGGCTTGGTGGCTTGGATCTCCGGCGGAAGAGGATTGAAAGACATCCAAGCGGGTCGAGCCGATCCAACCAATTTGGGACTCGTCCAGGTCGGTTACTACTTGGGTATGGTTAACGTGATCCTGACGCTTCTCGTCGTCATCGCCTTTGCCGGGATCATCGCAATCGGAATCATCTCTGAAATGTAGACCGACGGACCAAAACCAAACCAAAGCTTGCCTGAGCTAGACCTGTTGAGCCGCGTCGTCGACTTTAGCAAAAAGCATGCGCCCCGCCTGTGTCTGAAGAGTCGTCGTCACGACAACTCGAAGCGTCGCATTAATTCGGTGTCGAGCTCCTTCGATAACAACCATCGTACCGTCATCGAGATAACCAACCCCTTGCTCTGCACCTTCACCTGCCTTGACAACGCGGACTTCGAACGATTCGCCAGGCAGGAATTGAGGTCGAAGCGAAGCGGCAACTTCATTCAAGTTGATAACGGAGACATTGTGGACCTTCGCCACCTTGTTCAGATTGAAGTCGCCTGTAATTAGTTTTCCTTCCAGCTGCTTTGCGAGCAGAACCAGCTTCATATCAACGGGCTGACCTGCAAACTCCGGCAAATCACGATCGTAAATTTGAAAATCGATATGATCCTGCGAACGCAGTTTGTTCAAGATATCCAGCCCACGCCTTCCGCGTGCCCGCCGCAGCCGGTCGCTGCTATCGGCAATGGCTTGAAGCTCCGCCAGGACGAACCCAGGCATCACTAACTGGCTTTCAACAACGTTGGTTTCTGTCAGCTCAGCCAAGCGTCCATCGATGATGGCACTGGTATCTAAGATGATCGGACGGATCCCCTTGAGGTCTCGGGAGAATTCGACGTAAGGGATGACAAACCGAAAATCATCTTTCGTTTGCAAGAGCAAACTTGTACAGCCATAACACAGCACGGCTGCGACCAAGAGCTGTATCGGTGCAGCGTATGGACTCTGCAAATTCCCTCCCATCTGTGAAAGTAGTGGAGAGAGCGCGATCCAAAGGATGTAGGAAAGCAGGATTCCGACGAGCAAGCCAAAATAAATCGCGGAGATGACCTCGATCTGCTTGCGGGGCGTAAAAATGTCGACGGCGATCACACCGAGCGACAATAGAACGGTGCCGAAGATGACGAGGTAGGCGGTGTAGGGCGGTCCTCCCCAACCAATGCGCAAGAGCAAAGTCGCAATTCCGGCTGCGACACAAATGAAGCAAACGCGAAGGATTAACAGCGCCATGATCGAAAGATTCGTTCGCTAATTGAAGGGGTCCGCCAAGGAGTCCAGATGGAGGCAATCTCGCCCCAGGACCGTCAACCTACTTCAGTTTACACGTTGGTTGATGGCTGCTTCTACCGGAAACACCAGTGATTCTGCTCAATTGGTTCATTCAGCCGGCCAGAATCCAGTTTTTTTGACGTTCCTGCGTCCGGTGATCGCCAATGCGCCCAATCTGGACACTGCGAATTCATACGAGCACCGTTAGGATATTTCCCCTCCCCCCACACTTCTCATTCATGTATCGCTTGATTGTATGGCGTGCGGGGGAACGTTGCTGTACGACACTCGGCTCCAAGAATCGGCCAAATTGGCGGCTCAGCCGTTTTACTCGCCCGCCGGCCTAGACAGTTGGCACACCTGATTCCCTCGCTCCACCTGCCGGGCAAATCAGATTTTCATTTTGTGACGATTGTTCGAGAGCATCCCAACTCCCGCTTCTCGAGTTACGAGTGGAATTCAAGGGGGGAGCCCGTCACTCCGGGCCGCCGGGGGCGATCGTCTAACGACAAAATCTGATTCGCCCTGCGCTCCATCCGGGAGTTACTTGACGGGTTTCTGAATGCCCCTGATACTTCTCCGTTTGCGATTTCCGGCCAGGTGGGTTGATACCGCCCTCAACGGGATGGCTTAAGCCTTCAATCACTTACGTGAGTTCTGGAGGCTTTAGCAAGAAACGATTGCGTTTCTCGCCGGGATTGAATCCACCGTCATTTCCCGCTTGTAGACGACCGCCGACCCGCCGCCAACTTCTTAGGGAGAATCAGAGTGCCCGCATCTTGCGTGATTGGCCTTCAATGGGGAGACGAAGCCAAAGGAAAATTGGTCGATCTCCTGGCAACTGATCATGACTGCGTTGTCCGCTACCAAGGTGGGGCGAATGCGGGGCACACCGTCGTGAGCGGCGAAGAGACATACAAGCTTCACCACGTTCCCAGCGGAATACTTCGCGCTGAAGTCCAAAACTTCATCACTCCGGGTGTCGTCATCGAACCGGAAACTCTGTTGAAGGAAGTAACCGGATTGGAGAGCAGAGGAGTCAATCCACGCAACAATTTGACGATCTCGGAACGAGCCCACTTGGTGATGCCATGGCACTTGCTAGAGGACCGCGCCATGAACGCGTTGGCCGTCCAAGGTGAGAACATCGGGACGACGCTTCGAGGCATAGGGCCCTGCTACCGGGATAAAGTCGGACGCAACTTTGCTTTTCGAATGACCGATCTGCTCAGCACCGATTTGAGCGAAAGGATTCACCACATTGTTGCAGCCAAGAAGACCATTCTGTCCGGAATGGAAAACGGAGCCGAGCTAGCTGACCGACTCGATGCCGACCAAATCGCATCGAATGCGAAGGGCTGGGGTGAGCAGTTGGGAGACATGATTGGCGATACTACGAATCAGTTGCTTGACCGCTTGGACGAGGGTGAACGAATGCTCATGGAGGGAGCTCAAGGGTCATTGCTTGACATCGACCACGGAACCTACCCCTTCGTAACAAGCAGCAACTCGTCGGGAGTTGGAATTAGCGCCGGCTCAGGTATCCCACCAAAGTGGATCCAGCGCGTGATCGGAGTCGCCAAAGCTTATTCGACACGCGTCGGCGGCGGCCCATTCCCAACAGAATTGCACTGCGAAACGGGCGAGAAAATCCGGCAGCTTGGCAATGAATTTGGCACGACAACCGGACGCCCACGCCGCTGCGGTTGGTTCGATGCTGTTGCAGTTCGTTACACGGCTCGGCTGAGCGGTATCAGCAGCCTGGCCTTAATGATGATGGATGTTCTAGCCGAGTTGGATGAAATCCAAGTCTGCGTCGCCTACGAAATTGACGGCCAACGAGTTGAAGCATTTCCTTGCGATGCAGACGCCTTGCGCCGAGCCAAGCCGATCTTCGAAACACATGCGGGCTGGCGTCAAGATGTAACAGGAGCTCGCGAGATGGACGACCTTCCGGCCAAAGCTCATGACTACTTGGCCCGCATATCCGAATTGGTCGGAGTGCCAGTTCACGTTGTATCCGTTGGCCCGGACCGCGCGCAAACAATTTTTACTGACCGTGAGGCACTGACAGCTTTGGAACCTTGCGGCTCGAACTGAAAAATTGAGTCGCAACGGCGGCCGATGCATTCCGCATAATTCCCTTGGCCCAAATTTCTGATTGCCGAGATGAGTGATTCCAATTCAGCCCCAGCGAACAAACTGGCAGATTCGGAGTCTGGCGAGCAGCTTCTTGATGATGTTCCTCAGGAACTTCGTCCCCGCCACATTGCCATGATTATGGATGGCAACGGCCGTTGGGCCCAGCAGCGAGGCCTCGAGCGGATCGAGGGTCACCTCCGAGGCGTAGAGACCGTGCGAACGGTCATGGAAGCCTGCAAGGAATTCGGCATCCAAGTGTTAACACTCTACTGCTTCAGCAGTGAAAATTGGAAACGTCCGGAGGCCGAGCTCGATTTCCTGATGGAACTCCTCAAGCGTTATTTGATCGATGAACGGGCGACGCTAGTCGAAAACAACCTGCGAGTGCGGGTAATCGGCCGCGAAGAAGGCTTGCCCCCGGAGGTGCTCCACGAGATTCAGCAGACACTCGATGCCTGCGAGAACAATACCGGGATGACGCTTTGTTTGGCAATCAATTACGGTTCAAGGTCTGAGATCATCGACGCGGTCAAAGCCATTCTTACGGACGCGAAAGAATCACGCATCCCGGTCGAAGAAGTTAGCGAAAGTTTGCTGGCTTCAAAGCTCTACACAGCCGGTCTACCCGATCCTGACTTGTTGGTGAGAACCAGTGGAGAAATGCGAATTAGCAACTTCCTATTGTGGCAAATCAGTTATGCTGAAATTTGGGTGACGCAGACTCACTGGCCAGATTTTGGCCGGGAGAACTTAGCAGAAGCCATTCGCGCCTATGCCGCAAGAGACCGCCGTTATGGAGGACTCAGTCCTGGAGCTGGCTCATAACACCTTGCGCATTTCGAGCTTGCAACACATTATTTGAATCTCACTTCTCTCTCTGCCTGAAGACTTGCTAACAGAACCCCACAGCAGCTCACGCACGCCAATCAGCCGTTAACGAAAACGCCCCGGACCACGAACCATTTCGCTGTGCTACGCTACCGCCTCTTATCTGCATTCTTGATCATTTCAGCGTCGCTTGTGTTCGTCGCGTTGGATTCGCAATTCCCGATCCCAGGGTGCGACGGTTTATGGATGTCCTTCGTGGGCATTTACCTCATCTTTGGAAGCGCCGTTGAGTGCGTCCAGATGATGCACCAAAGCGATCGAAGCGGATTACGTTCAGTCCGGCTACCCGCACTCTTGGGTGTTGGTGGCATTATCCTGGCTTCATTAATCCCAATGTGCTGGCTCGCCCTCACTGGCGAAGAGTATCCCGCAGATTGCCTCCTCGGAAAACTCGGCTGGCCGTTGGCGGCGATGTTGATCGCCCAATTCCTATGTGTCGTTTGGTATTTCCCAAGTTATTCTGCAAATTCTAATTTCCTAACGCGAGCAATTACGGCTAGCTGGGTGTCCAACTATTTCGGCGGTTGTTTCGCATTCGCCGTTGCCCTTCGCATGGTTGGTACGCCAGTTTGGGGCCTGTACCTATTGGTCGGCATCATCCTGATCACGAAATTTGCGGATGCGGGAGCCTACTTTGCAGGTAGAGCGCTTGGACGAACGAAGTTATGCCCGCATATTAGCCCAGGCAAAACGGTCGAAGGTCTCTGTGGCGGCGCGATCGTCGCCACCATAGCGGGATGGATATACTTTTGTCTGTGCGGAAACTGGCTGTTCCCAACCCTTCAAGTCGGCTGGCTTGGGGTAAGCATCCTAGGAATTGCATTAACGGTATCGGGCGTTGTCGGTGACTTAGTCGAATCCGTTTTCAAGCGTGAGATGAAAGTCAAAGATAGCGGTCGGCTGCTTCCTGGGCTCGGCGGCCTTTGGGACGTGACAGATTCATTGCTGCCCTCATTCGTCGTTGGATACGTGGTTGTCATGACGGATTTGATCCAAGGTCCCGGCCAGTAACCAAGAACCTTTCGTTGCACGGAAGAACTCATGTCGGAAGCCAATATCAACCTCACTGATCCGGCAGCAGTATTGAGCCTGTTCGGTCCCCAGGATCAGTATTTGAAAATGATCCGGGACCACTTCGGCGTCGCGATTACCCACCGTGACGGCAAGCTCAAAATCATCGGCGAGCAAGAGGCGGTGCGACATGCGACAAGCCTCATGGAAAATCTGCATGACCGCGCCCAGCAGTCCGGCGGCCTGACAAGACAAGAGGTCGAAGGAGCCTTGGGTGGTGCACTGGCTGATCCCATCGACAGCGTGGACGGGGACTCGGATGCGAGCCGCAGCGAAGGCCAGCGGCGTCGATCCGGTGAAGCGGCTGTCAATTTGAACCATCAGCAACGCAAGATTAAGCCGCGAAGTCCCGGGCAGACTCGATATCTGAATGCCGTCCGAGACAGTGACTTAACCCTCTGCAGGGGGCCCGCTGGCTGCGGAAAAACCTACCTGGCGGTAGCTTTGGCGGTAGAAGCCCTCAAATCGCGTAAAATACGTAAAATAGTGCTAGTTAGGCCCGCCGTCGAAGCCGGTGAAAGCCTCGGATTCCTGCCAGGCGACTTGCAAGCAAAGCTCAACCCTTATTTGAGGCCATTGCTGGATGCTCTCAATGAGATGTTGGACTACGACCAAGTAAAGTATCTAATGGAGCACGACGTTATTGAAGTGATCCCCTTGGCCTATATGCGTGGGCGAACACTCAATGAGGCGTTTATCATTCTGGACGAAGCTCAAAACACTACTTCGGCACAGATGAAAATGTTCCTGACCCGAATGGGTGAGGCCTCCAAGATCGTGGTCTCGGGGGATATCACTCAGGTCGATCTCCCTGGTGGCGTCACGAGCGGGTTAAGAGATGCTTGGCAACGTCTGCATGGCATACGCGGTATTAGCTTCGTGACATTAGAAGCAGAAGATATCGTGCGACACCCATTGGTGCAGAAGATAGTAGCACGTTACGAGTCCCATTCACTCGGTCGTTCGCGGGCGGACCTGCAACCCGAAAGGGACTCGATGCGAAATGGAAAAGAGGACGGTGGTTAATCGCCACTCGACGAAGCCGAATGGCATCATCTAGTTCCAAACGCACACGAAGCGAACGTGTTGCCTCACTCAAATTGGAGCCCAGTTCTCTGCGACGGTGGATGCAGAGCCTGCTGACTGGCAGAAGCTTGCTCCATTTCTTCATGGCAATCTGTTCGGCAGCTCTAATCTTCGGTTTTCTCCGTGGATGGCAGCCACCGTTCCCGTTTCACGAGAACGAAATCCCCGAGCGTGACCTTATTTCACGGTTACAGTTCGAAGTCGTTGATGGTGCAAAGACAGAAGCGGATCGGGAACAAGCCCGCCGCCAGGCTCTCTGTATTTACGAGAACGATCCGGAGCCGATCCGGCAAATCGTTCGAGATCTTCGGAAGCAATTTACGATCCTTTCCGCAAAAGAAGCTACCGCCGAAGAAGGCAACGAAGAAAAGCTGACAGCCGAGCAAGCCGCAGCACTCAACCTATTAATGCGGTCAGTCCCAGATTCTCTCGAGATTTCGGACCAAGAAGCGGTTACCAGTATTCGAACTCTGGTCACCGAACACGGTAATCTGGATGGTGGAAAACTCGATGTCGCCATTCGGAACGTGCTTGACCCCATCGCGGAGACTGGCGTCATCACCACACTGGAACATGAGAGTGATCAAGGCGACCAAGGATCGCTTTTGATCGATGGAGCTTTCGTTGACGTAGCCAAGATTCGACGAGACGAATTGGTAGCAACGCTTCCTGAAAAAGTATCTGAGAGCTTTCAGCAGACTTTTGAAACTCCAGCGTCAGCGACTACAGCCAAGATTGTGGGACGCTTCATTGCAGATCAGCTACCAGATCGCACATTGACTTACGACGAAGGTCGCAGCGAAGAATCCCGTCGCAAGGCGGAGGATGCGGTTGAGGATGCGATTGCGACGTACTCGCCATCAAGTCGTCTTGCAGAGGCGGGCAAACCCCTTTCGCGCGAAACGGAACTCCCAATTCTCCGAGCGGAACACAATGCTTGGCTTGCCCAACTCTCTTGGGGCGAAACGATTGGAAGAACTCTCGCCTTCGCTGGGATGTTAGTCGCCGTGTACCTGCTCTGTGGCTGGTTCATCCAATACCAGTATCAGCCAGAATTGTTGGTGGAAACTCCTCAGCTCTTCCGGCTGCTCGCAACCGTGGTCGTCACCGGTGGCTTGGCCAGCTACCTTTCCATCGACCCGCTGCGAGCGGAGCTAGTCCCGCTTTTGCTCTGTGTTTTTACACTGACCATTGCGTTTGGTCGTCAAGTCGCGTTACTAGTTACCACGTGCTTAACACTAGTAGTCTCGCTCGGGCTTGGATCCGACATTGGCAACTTTGTCACGGTCTGCAGCGGTGTCTGCACTGCTTCATTGCTAGTTGGCCGAATTCGCACCCGAACAAAGCTGATCTATGTTGGCCTAGCTGCAGCCGGTGTTGTCGCAGCGACCAATCTTGGAGTCGCAATCGTTCAAGGAAAACTCCACTTAGCAGCAGATTTAGCAAATGAGGCAGCCGCGATTTCGACGACCGGTTGGGGACCTCTCTTCCCGTCCTTTCTCCAAGACAGCCTGCGATGCGGTGGATTGACTCTGCTAGCAGCGGCCACGATGACGGGGATCCTACCCTTCGTCGAGCGAGCTTTTGGAGTCCAAACGGATCTCAGCTTGTTAGAGCTTGGTGATGCAAGCCATCAACTACTTCGTCAACTAGCACAACGAGCCCCAGGTACTTATAACCATTCGATCAACGTGGCTGCAATTGCGGAAGCCGCCGCAGATGCTATCGGCGGACATGGTTTGCTAACCAGGGTTGGTGCTTATTTCCATGACATCGGAAAGATGTTTAAGCCCAACTACTTCATCGAAAACCAAGAGCAGGGAGGAAATCGTCACGACCAATTGCAGCCAGCCATGAGCACGCTGGTGATCATCGCGCACGTAAAAGATGGTGCCGACCTTGCTCGACAACACCGTCTGCCAAAGCCCATAATCGATTTCATCGAACAGCATCACGGCACCACGTTGGTCGAGTACTTCTTCCGTCAGGCTGAAAAGCGTAGCCAGGACGATCCCAATAAAGAAGAAGTTTCGGAAACTTCATTCCGCTATCCAGGTCCAAAACCACAGACCCTAGAAGCCGCCGTCCTTATGCTCGCGGATTCCGTTGAAAGCGCCAGTCGAACTCTGGTAGAGCCAACGCCGTCGCGAATTCAGAATTTGGTTGACGACATCGCGATGAAAAAACTACTCGACGGTCAGTTCGATCAATGCGGACTCACACTCCAACAACTCGATCAACTGAAAACTAGCCTGGTTAAATCGCTAACGGCCATCTACCACGGCCGCGTCAAATACTCGGGACAAGCTAGCGCTTAAATCCGCCAATGGCATCACCGAAAATTGACTTGGAAATCGAGTACCATCTCGAGGAATCTTCTGAGCTCCAAGATGACAGCGAGCGTATACTGCAAGCCGCTGCATGGATCTGCGCACACGCAGAGCTCCGTACACTAACGGCCAGCATCGCAATTGTTGACGATTCGACCATTCATCGAATCAATCGAGAACACCTAAATCACGATTGGCCGACGGACGTCATTAGCTTTGTTTTTGATGCCGACGACCATAGTGTAAATGGAGAGGTCATAGCTAGTTACGATACAGCCGTGCGTCTGGCGGCCCAAGCGGGATGGCCCACCTCCGACGAGCTGCTTTTGTACATTGCCCATGGATTACTGCATCTTGTCGGGTTCGACGATATCGACGAGGAAGATCGGCTAAAGATGCGGAATGCAGAAATGCGGCTGCTGACCGATCTTGGGATCCAGGGATCGGAGGAATACCTTAAAAAGTGGCATCAGATTTCTTACTGATTTAGACAGCATGATTTAGACCACACCATGTTGATTCACGACTTCGCAACCAGGTAACCCATCTCGATGAACATTAGCTGGCTCGGAACGATCATGATCGGTTCCTGGTGCCTTGCACTCATTGGTGGTCTCGGTGCGCACGTTCTAACCCACTTTAACGGTCGGCGTCTCGAGGCTTACTGCCGCCTGAAGAGAAACATTCTTCGTTTTGGTCAGATCCTAGATCACCACGAGCAAGCAGCTGTGGCGGCGCAATACCTTTTGGTTCTGGCAATCGTAATCGGTTCAATCGCAGCCGGAACTTGGTTTACGGTCCTGGGCGAAATCCAAGCGGTCGAAGGAAGACTGGTTGCCGGCACCCACACAGGACGTGTCCTGGCATGGACCATCGGCTGGCTATTTCTTTTGATCTTAGGCGGCCTATGGCTACCCAGAATCGTGGTCTACTACAGTTCGTCCTTGTTTCTCTACCATTCATGGCCATTTTGGAAACTGCTCTCGATTGTTGCCTTCCCCATCGCTGGATTGGGCAATGTTTTTTCGTGGCTTGGCCAGCGTCTCAGCGACAAACCGGAGAGCGAAGATCTCGAGGAAGAAATTCTCGAAGACGAAATTCGCACCATGGTTACCGCCGGCCAGAGAGACGGCATGTTCTCCGCAGGTATTCCTGAAATGATTCAAGGAGTGATGGATCTCGATGAAAGCGATGTCGAAGAAATCATGACTCCGCGCAGTCTCGTTGATTCGCTCGAAGTAACGACCGACTGGATCGATATCCTAAAGACCGTCGCAGACTGTGGACGAACACGAATCCCCGTCTACGAAGGCGTGTTGGACAACATTGTTGGAGTGCTGTTTGTCAAAGACCTTCTGATTCAAATGGCCGATGATGACTTCCGACCTACAGCTGAGCCTTTGCGAAAACTACTTCGCAAGCCCTGGTTCATTCCCGGAAATAAGCCGGTCGATCAATTGCTTCGTGTGTTTCTCCACAACCGCAACCATATGGCAATCGTGGTAGATGAGTACCAACAGTTTGTTGGCGTCGTCACCATCGAAGATGCGTTGGAGCAGATCGTTGGAGAAATCGCAGACGAACTGGATCTCGATGAAGAGAGCGAAATTGTCTACAACGAGGAATCGCATGAAGTCGACGCAGAGGGCAAAGTCCAAATTGATAGCCTCAACAAGCTACTCGGTATTGAGCTTCCCGAATCCGATGACTACGACACAATCGGTGGGCTAGTCATTCACCGACTCGCGCGAATCCCAGAAGAGGGCACCCAAGTCGATCTTGATCACGTCGTCATTACCGTGCTGCGTGCGACGAACAGAACAGTTCAGCGAGTACGGCTTCAGCTCCGGGATACCGACCATCCGCAGCCCGGCAGCCTTTAGGCCATCGCTACAACTCTCCTTCCCACCGAATTCGGCTGTTTTTCCGCTACTTCCCGAAGATTCCGTACACGCTCAGCACGAAGTTGTCGTCAGCCTAGAACTGAGTCAATTCGCGCGAGAGACGCAACGTAAGCTTGCGGACGAATCGTCTCTCGTCCCAAGTAAGAATTCCAGGCATAGAAAGCCCGGAAAACAGCCAAAGCCTGTTTGTTGGTGGGGACGCACGGAATAGAAGTTTGCATAGAAAAACGGATGACGACATGAAAACCAGCAACGCTACCGCTATCGAATATCGATGTAAAACCTGCTGGCAAGCTATCTTGGCACCGATCGAAAACGAGAACCAGAGTTTTGGGTGTCCTCACTGTGGCACTGAGTCGATCGTCCCAGCTGCCTCCGAGTCCAACGTACGCGAAGCAGAGCTGGAAGTGCTACAAGAGAGCAACAAGCCGTTTGAACCGGCCGAAACTCCGTCCGACGAAGAAATGTATCGGATGGTACGCGAGCAATCATACGTCCCCGTTCAGGAAATGGACTTCCAAGGTTACGCCGACGCTTCGATTCTCCGTCGGTTTATTGCGTTCATTTTGGACTTCTTCGTTGCCGTTGTAGCTTGCCTGATTGGGCTCTTTGCCACGCTCGCCGCAGCTAAGTTCGGCGTGATCTCCGAATACGAGCTGGAATCAGAATCATTCTCATGGGTAACTCTCATGATCTTTTATTTCCCAGTCACCGTGAGCTGCCTCCTCCAATGGAATCTAATTGCCACTCGTGGACAATCGATTGGAAAATTCGTTTGCTTTATCCGCATCGTGACGATCCAAGGTAGAACCCCTGGCTTCATTCAAGGAGTTCTACTGCGCAACTGGTTGCGAAACTTGCTCGGCTTCATCCCGTTCTTTACGATCATCGACTGCGCGTTGATCTTTGGCGAACAACGCCGCTGCATCCACGACTACATCGCCGGCACTAGGGTCGTTGAAGCCTAAGCGTCATCTGACCCGGCAGATACCCACAAGAGTCAGTCGAGCAAGAAACTGAAGATGCCTCTTGCCTCGACGTCCCTTCTTCATCGATCAACGGGAGACTCGGCCCCAATCTTTTCACGAGTCCCGGGCCACGATCGGAGACCAATCGCCTCGCCAATCTCCCTTCCCGGCGCGCTTGTCACTCCCCGTCAGTGGCACTTCCAGCTGTTTGCCAACTCGACGTCGACAGAATCTTGGTGAATTCCTCTCGAACCTACTCGCGCCGCACCCAGCCACCTGAGAATCTAGGTGACCTGCGGACTCTGTAAGCGGACCAACAGACACCATTGTTCCTGCGCCAGACAATGACGACCGGTCGAGCTGGCAAAACTGCTAAACCGAAACTCCTGAAGAACGAGTGGCAGTTTCATTGGAGCCTTCGACGTCGGTACAAGGACTTGATTTCCATGAATTCGATTTCGACCTGAGTGCTCTTCTTGGCCCCTAAATGCTCTCTTTTCCAGAGTTCAATTAGGACTCTCACTACTTTTACTGCAAGGACTCATCGTGAAGACTCATCTTCGAAATGGAATTGCGGCGACTCTAGCCTTCGTTTTTTTCACCATGATTGCCAAGGATGCTTCCGCGCAAACGTTTGGTATGGTAACCAGCAAGTACTCTTCGAATAGTACCTGTGGCCCCAACGGTTGTGGCAATCGAAGCTTCACCGCTAGCGCATCTACGGTGTCTTATGCGACGCCTATCCGTACCAGTTCGACCTCCGTAGTTGGTACGGACGTCGCCCGTCCAACAGTCACTTATTCGGTTCCGTCCCAACACGTCGGCTCGACCTATTACTCCACAAGTGTTCGCAGCTACCAATACACCCCGCCACGCAGCTATCGAGTTGCTACTTCTGCCTCAACTTGCTCAGCCTCAAGCTCGAGCCGAGTGGTTAGCTACGGATACGCACCAAGCGCATCGTACTACGGCACGTACCGATCGTGCCGCTAGAAGAGTGCCTGGTATCCCGGCAAGGGATCACTTCTACTCGAATACGCCAATCCCTGTGGCTGAATAGCTACAGGGATTTTTTTCGTCAGTGGTCAATTCCTTTCGGGTTTTCGGCAGCGATATGATTGCCACTTCTAAAGTTTCCGAAGTCGAACGAACCGAATCAAAAACTTGGACGGGAGAGACCTAGGACTTGTAGGCATGCGATACCCGATTTCGAAAATCGGTCTAAAGGAAGTCCGATTTCGAAAATCGGTCTAAAGGAAGTCAATCGCGTCCGAAATGAGACCATGCTGCTTCATCTCTCGCCAAAACTCACGGTTAGGAGCTGCTTCCAACGCCGTAACCTGCTCTCGAACCCGCGCGGCTTTGCTTGTGCTTAGTGCAACTGCATCCACCGCAGGATGAGCCTTACCGAACTGTAAACCGGCCTCAAAAGGGGAAACACCGTGGACCCGGCAGAGCTCAAATAGGCGTTTGCGGTAGTCAAGCCGCCGCAGATCCGAAGCGTCCGATTCCTTGATGGATCGGTAGTCAAAAAATTGGCCGCCCAACAGAAACCCACCATGGAACAACGCTGAATTGACTACGCCAATGCGTTGCCTGTTCAGACGTGCCAAAAAATCCAATAGCTCAACCGGATGGGATAGGAGCGTGAATGAATTGGCCAACATAACCCAGTCAAAATCGCAGTGCCCCATCAATTCTTCGATGGTTTGCCAAGTCTTCGAGCCAATGCCAATAGCTGCCACGACACCAGCCGACTTCAATTCGTTCAGTGCTTCATAAGCTTCGACGAGATCTCGAATTCGTGAGTCTCGATCGGATCGGTCTACGGCTGCCGCCAAATATTCATCGGGATCGTGCACGGAGACTAGTTGGGCGTGATAGCCGCCAAGCAACTGGTTACCTTCCTCCCAACACCTCAAGATCCCTTCCCGACTGATGTCTTGGACGGCGTCGTATTCAAGATCAAACCACACTTCTGGTTCGAACGATGGAACATCGCCCTGCATCGGTATTCGCCGCCAACCGAGCTTGTTACTGATTAAAACATCTTCCTGCGAAATCCCCATCATTGACAGTTCACGCCCGATGACTTCCAGCGACATTCCCGCGCCGTATTTTCCCGCCGAATCAATGACAACGGGTGAACGTGCATTCGGGGAACCAGACTGCTGACCGGCTGTAGAATCGAACCAAGCCTGAACCAGAGCTGATTTGTCGGCATCAGAAACGGCTTGAAAGAGGTTACCTAGGGTGGTGGCCCCAAAAACCAACGGTGGAAATTCGATACCTGTCTTACCTAAGCTTCCCATGGATCACGCCTGGAAAATAAAGTCGATATGCGTCTGCCCTTTGGCGTCACCCAATGCCACATCCAGAGCACCGTTTGAAGCTTAGAGGGCACGAGTCACTTCAACAACTCATCAGCCGCGAAAAGCTCGAAAGGTGCCGACCGAAGCTTCTAGGGGGAGCCACACGATTGCCGCATGCTAAGTTGAAAACGCAGTGCGTTAATGTAAGTTTCATCGACCAGAGTGGTCCAGGATGATCTTCAACGACTTAGAGAGGATGCCGAGTCGAATGATGCGAGTCTGCTTCCCGCCAAGAGGCAATCTTCTCTTGCCCTGGCTCCCAGCATAAGAAGCAGGAGCGGCCCCCTAGTTCAAATGGAAACTCCACGACTCCTTCTTCGGGCTGCCGCAGTACGAGCCCAAGCGACTCAAGTTCCTCGCGATACTTCCATACAATCTCAAATTCCTCCTGGAGATCGGCTCGACTCTCTGCCATTTCGTCGTCGTACATTTCGCGTGAAGAACTCCGACTCTTGCTCCTTAGGAGCCGATGGAGATCCGTCCGACGCATGGTTACGCGCTGAAAGACTTCTTGAATATCAGAGACAATGGACCGAACGAGAGGAAGCATTGCGTTTGCTTCATCCACGGTAAAGCTCTTTTCATGCTTTACGCTTTGACGCTCACTCATTCCACTTGGCTCTTCTTAAAATCCCTAAACATCTCGTCCTTTTTTGGGTCCGCCCTAGACCTGAGCTAGGAATTGTACTCATCAGGTCACGCCTGTCTGGAGCGACGGCGAGAACGCTCGAAGGCCGGTCCCTTTGATGCTTCCATTCTGCTATTCCAGACTAATTCGGCAAGTTCCCTCCCGCACCTGGCAATCGCAATTTCCTGTGGCAATATGTCCTTGGCCACGGACTTCTGAATTTGTGGATTTTGACGAATATTCGACCGATAATTAGCCAGTGCGTTCATAGGTGAAGTCCAATTTGGCGTGATAGCAAGTCGGGCCAACGCACTTCTCATGCTCGAAGGCCAGAATGATCTTCGGGCGATCACGACGAAGGATCTCATTGCTGCGGACCGATGGCTTTGAATCGAGCTTATTTGATTACCAGCTTATTGCTGTTCCAGTCGTGCCAAACGGCAATCGGACAAACCGGTCCGCCGGCGGAACCGCAACGAGAGCTGCCATCGAGGGTTGTACGGGATCCGGTGACAGGCCGGCTTTTTCAGCAGCAGATCCAGTCGGTCCAGGTTCCCGTCGTGCGTTGGGAATCAAAACCTCAAACGCAAACAGTATACGAACCGGAGGTGTCGACTCGTTACGTAGCGGTTCCCCAGCTGACCTATGTCCCGGTGTCGTCCCAGGTGCTTTACCCAGTCACACGCGGGCTTTGGAATCCGTTTCGAACGCCCGTGCAGGCTTACGAATACAGAACGGTAACTCAATATCAGCCACGTGTGCAGAATTACTCGGTACCTGTCAGTACCCAGAAATGGGTTCCCAAGAAACAAACCATCTACGTTCCGCAACCCGTCCAGCGGACGGAGACCCGCCAGCAGGTCGTAACGACAGAGATTCCAGGCAACAGACCGGTCAGTCACTCAACCATCCCACCGGCGAATGCCAACCTCTATGCGGCTCAACCTTCTCCACGTCTGCGGATCCCAATCTTGGCCCGTCAGTCTTACCTGCATTCGGATCCTACTTCGCTTAGCACACAGAGCGCTTTTCCGACATATTTGACTGCCCCGGTGACCGCCGGCTATCCGGGCGGTAGCCCACTGCAAAATCGCAGACTCGCATTTGCATCCGTTCCAGGGACGAGCGAACCTGCCAGACTACGCCCGGTAGCCGAACCGAGTGCTATCTCGGGACTGAACCCGCCACGGTCAAACCCACCTTATCGGACGGCGAGCCGCGGTTCTTTCTCTCGTGACACGTCCCAGTCAGGGATGTCCGCGACGGTATTGCGTTGACGACTCAATCAGGGCCAATTCGAGCTAATCGCTCCAAGGCGATTGATGTGCTCCGCGGCCAAATTCAGTGGAAACGAGCCCCTACGGACCGATCTGTTGCAAATGCTCAGAATCCGGGAAAGTTCGCTTCGCGGATGGCCGATTCAGTGCTAGAATCCGTGACTCTTCAGGCATTAGGGTGCCTGACACACCGATCATCCATTCAGCTTTCCTTGGAGGCAAGAGTTCGTGGGAGTTAAGAAAAGCGGTAAAGGCCGCCGAAAGTTGGGACGTAAGAAACGGCGGATGCGTGCAAAGATTCGCCACCGCAAGAAGTAGGCCACGAATCGCCCTATCTGCTCTCGTAGCACCAAACGCCGGTCACTCTCCTGGCAAGTCCTCAACTTGCCAGGGGTGGTTAGTGTGGCGAAACGGTTTTTGCTGCCTGCATCGTCCCAATTCTGTGGGGCACATCGTTTGAACCAATCGGTGCCGGCGACGCCGAACACGATGGCTTGCTCTCACTAAATCGCCCTTCTTGTGAATCTAGTTGTGGGAAATTTGAGCCAATAGCTCTTCTCATCCGATTCGACTGAGGCTCTTTACCCAGTTCGGCTCCGCAAGGTTGTTTCCAACCCTTGGCGGGTGGACCATCGCCTCAGATCGACAAAGAGGATTAGGAAGGACCACGGCGTTCTTTTGGCGGGGCCATCAATCCCCGTTACTCTCTCCCAAACACCTCAACGATCCGATAGTCATCCTTGGGGTCTACAAATCGAAGATCCAAGAATGCCTTTTCCCCTTCAAAGGCTGCCAAGACACTGACCCGGCCCGCTTCCGTGTCCCAGCCATCTACAAACCTCTGTTTCAAATCGTCTTCAGACTCAAGCTCAACCGCGCAACTCGAGAACGCATATTGGTCCCAAGGAGCGGGGCCTAGAGGGCATCTTCGCTCAACGACTTTTGCGGAAGTAATGAAACCGTTTTGATCGAGTTGAACAGCGATGCGCCGAGCGCGTTCCTGTAGTGCTTCGGGATTGGCAACTAACCCCTGCAGTGCTCCAGCATCCAGCGATTCCGCGGCCGCACCCAGCTGCAGGGCGATCACCGCCGCAGCACGAAATGGAGCTGCAAGTTCACTTCCGATTTCACGCAACGCGGATTTCGCCTTGGCCGCCTCCTCCACATTGCCCAAAACGATTGCGCCGGTAGTTGCTCCCATCAACACATTCAATGGAGCAACAACCGCGTCGAGCCCAGAATCATTCCAGTCGCGAAGTTTTGGAAACCCATGCGTTTCGGCAAGTGTTTCGTTCACGACAGCATCAGCCAATAAGCCGTAGCAAGTGACTCCTCGCTCTCCGGCGGCCTTGATCATCATGGAATGGGATTCGGAATCTGCACCATTCCTTAACACCGCATTCGGACTCACATGAATGCAGCAGAAGTTTCCACTCGCGCCATCAGTAACAGACTTCAGAGCCTCGGCCCAGTCATTTCCAGTGGTACCATTGGCCAAACCGACTTCAATGACATTGCAGTGATTGAGAAATGCCGCGACGCTGCCCACCATGGCGATACGCACCAAATCTGCCTTGGCAATGAACACCGTTTTGCCACGGATCAATGAACGAAGTCCTGCGTCTACCGTAGCTGAAAGGCAGGAACGGTCCTTTCCGAATAGATTTGCCAGATTCTGCTCTGTTTTGAGCAGCGAAACTGGTTGCGAAATGAAACTTGCCGAATCACGGGCAACCAATTGCGTTATCGCTTGCGTACCAGGAACACTGGCCAAACCGTCGTGAAGCAACATTCCGGAAGCATTGACAATCGCCATTTCACCAGCCGGCGTATCCCCGGCCAGTGAATCCATCCAGCTTCGAGCTTGCTGCCAAGCCTGTTGAACCTGGTCGAGTGGATTCACTTCGCCAGAACTCACTCGACTAATGGCATTTTTTACCTTCTCTGGGATCTCCTGCTGGTTGACCACATCCAGAATGCGTTCAATGGCGGAAGCAGGGTAGAGGTCCTCTAGGCGGTTCGGAATTTTGACCATGGTTGACTCGAATCTCGGAGAAGCCGCTTTCGCAGCCGTTTTTGACATCTACCCTAGGCACCTCTCGATGAGTCTCCCCAGGTCGCCGTAACTAACGCATTCCGATTGTAACGACTTTGACGCATGGTACACCTCGGGGCCAGCGGTAGCCGTTATCGCCGTGGACGAAGGTGTCCTAATGATCGCCTTCGGTCTTGGGCAGAGTCTTGACCTAAATTCGTAAGCTAGGCTGGACTATCGAAATCTATTTGTCACCAGCAAATCGATTTCGAAGTGCCCGCGCCGCAGATGCCGAGTAGGCGACAGCCAATTACCAGGCAACAGCCAGCTACCATTGGCTTCCCCTCGGCATTGCAACGTCCAGATGATCCGACGTCAGGCGGCAACACCATTAGCCAAACGCTCAGAAAAGCGAACTGAGACGCATGTCCAAGATCCGAATTCAGCAAACGCATTCCTTTCTGACTTTCTTCCAACGTGTCGTCGATGCCTTGACTATCGGCGGCAGCCTGTATTTGAGTCAGTGGTTAGCAGGCCAATATACGAGCGATCGGACCCCCATCACGATCCTGGTTGCGGTACTCGCATACTTCCTGGTTAGCGAAGCCTGCAATTTGTACCGTCCGGGTAAGACGCGTTCGGCAAATTGGGATTTAGCGCTTGTGATTGCAAGCTGGATGTTCACCGTACTGTTACTTGCAGCCCTTGCATTCTTCACTCGTGAAGGAATCGCTTTCGCTCGGAGCAGTATTCTGGGCTGGATCTTCGTCTCAGGTGCTTCGCTTGGTTTCGTGAGAATGCTTTCGCACATCGCCGCTTCCTGGGCGAATGCAGCCGGATGGACTTCGAAGCAATGTGCTATTGCTGGTATGAACCCACTCGGTATTCAGCTTGCTCAGAATGCGAACCGTTGTCCGTCCTTGGGGCTCGATGTTGTTGGGTTCTTTGATGATCGCCGTAAAGATCGTTGGCAAGCCGCCGCTGAAAAGGACTCGGAGTATTTGGGGAAGCTTGATTCCCTCGTCGAAATGGCAAGGGAAGGGAAGATCGACACCGTCTTCATCACTCTTCCAATGCGAGCCGAAAAACGCATCCGCTGGTTACTCGATCAACTCGCCGACACAACCGCCAGTGCCTACATCGTGCCTGACTTCTTTGTGTTCGAAATGCTACATTCGCGTTGGAGTTCCATTGGCGGGTTACCTGCCGTGAGCGTCTTCGAATCGCCGGTTTACGGCGTTGATGGTTGGCTGAAACGCTCCTTTGACGTGGCCATCGCCACCGCCGCACTCTTCTTACTTTCTCCAGTGATGGTTGCTTGTGCTCTCGCCGTCAAGTTTTCGTCGCCTGGACCAATCTTCTTCCGCCAGAAGCGTTACGGTCTCGATGGACGTGAGATCATGGTCTGGAAGTTTCGATCGATGACGACTTGTGACAATGGCGACAAGGTCAAGCAAGCCACCAAGGGCGATCAACGTATCACGCGCATCGGCGCCATTCTGCGCAAGACTTCACTGGACGAATTGCCACAACTATTGAATGTCCTAGACGGGACGATGTCCTTAGTTGGACCCCGGCCGCACGCAAGCGCGCACAATGAGCACTATCGAAAGCTCATTCGCGGCTACATGCTTCGCCATAAGGTACGTCCAGGCATCACGGGGCTCGCTCAGGTCGAAGGCTTCCGCGGTGAGACCGAGACGCTCGACAAAATGCAGAAACGCATCGAGTTTGACCATCGTTACATTCAACAATGGTCCATCTGGCTGGACTTCAAGATTCTCCTGAAGACCGCCTTTGTTGTCTTTAAACAAGAGAATGCCTACTAGCCGCAGCCGCTCGACGGTAAATAGCTCCGCCATGCAAACCGCAGGACTGCTCTAACGAGTCGCACCGACATAGAAGCTGAATATTCGCCGCTCGTCGGTGTCCGCCATCAGCACTGGATAGGCGAAATCGAATGCAAAGGGCGCGGGGCTAACAAAGGGCACGGATACTCGAAGCCCCAGACCTAACGACAGCCGGACGTTGTCGCTATTGAACTCAATGTCCTCTTCGATCACTCCGTAGTCCATAAAGGCCACGCCTCGAAGCATGTCGTCCGCGGTAATCGGAATCGCGTATTCAAGCGAACCAAGCACGGACAGCTCACCTCCGACTTCAACATCGTTAACACGAGGGCTAGCAGCACGGAAATCGAACCCCCGCAAAGTGCTAAACCCACCCGCATAAAAGTTTTCGAAGATCGGTGTCTGTGATCCGGTGATACCCAGTCGCAACGAATGCGAAAGAGTACGGCGCCCGCTATTCGGGTCGAGGCCGACCCCGATCGGCCAATGTCGAAGCCATGTTACTTGCCCTCGGGGATAATCGTATTCGCCAAATACTTGATCGAAAACGAATTCCAACAGGCCTCCATCCGAGCTGATGAAAGGGCTGTCGCGAGTATCTCGAGCGACGCGGAATCGAACCCGGTAGATGTCGTTGCTCCCCAAAGCGGCTTCGAGCGGGGCAAATCCATCGACACGCGGTCGGAAAAGCTTAACGTCTTCCATTCTCAGCTCAGAACTGATCGAGAAACTGCGGTTATCTTTGTACCCCAGAGCAACTCGCCCACCTCCCCGTTGTTCATGCCAATCGCGAAACGCGCGCGTGTAGTAGAAGCCACCAAGTGAAAGACTATATGGCAAGTAGCCACGCAGGTTGGGCTGAGTCCAGCTAGCCATGTAGCGTTGAACTTCATTGCCTGGCATCGCCTCAATACGCAGGTGCTGCCCGCCCGTTTGCAAGAAGTTGCGACCAGGTGTCAGCTGCCGCCAGTCAAAGTTGTGCTCTTCAATGATCAGCTTTCCAGCAGTTCCCAAGTCGCTATTCACCGTACCACCAAAAATAACACGCCCGGTCCGTCGCTCCGACAAGTACACGTCGATCGGTGCAATGCGTTCGTTAGGACCGTTTGCACCCACTGACGGCAACGTCGCTGGATTCAAAAAACCAGGCGGGTAGACACCGGTAGCTCCGGGCGCGAGTGTCTGCGGATAGCTAGGTTGTGTTTGGTATGGCGAACTGAACGGGAATACCCCCGTGCTGGCAGCAGGGTTAGGTGAGAGCGGCTGCGTTCCGAAACCTGGCTGGACGGGAGCGATTTGCCCACCCACCCCAGGGCCACCAGCTCCGTTTCCCAGCGGAACAAAGGCAGGTGTACTTAAGCCTGGCGTTGACTGTACTGGAGCCGTGGCTGGTAGTTGATTAGGGAACGTGCTGGGAACCTGGGCTACCCTAGCTCGGGGCGTTTCAGGCAACCGCGTCATATCGGTGACTTGCGCGGGACGCTTACCAATATTCCAGCCAGCGCCTTGTCCCTGTGCGGTTCCACCCGATAGTGCAACAAACGCGACCACCGCCAAAAACGCGTTGAGCCGAGAGCGAATCAGGCCACTCGGCAAAGGCATTCCAAGTGTGCCATGACGCCCCTGGGCGACACAGCAAACGGAAACGCTGCCCAGCCTGACATCGCTCTTTGCGCAACAAGTGCGGGAGTTTCTGCTGGCTTGCACCTGCCGCAACTCTGTATCCCCGATTCGAAAACCCAATATAGAATCCGCAAATCGGATCCATCTTCATTCGGTTTCTAGCGGAAGCGGCGAGCCCGGGTACAGCCGGATTTGGCCAGCCCTCTGGATGCGACTGCTAATGACTCATGCGGAGACTGCAAGCTAATGCTGGCATTAAGAAGGATTCGAGCCCAAGGATCTAACGTTCGATCAGAAGGCTCTCGCCAGCGTCGGAGGACTGGACGCTTTGAAGCCGGCTGGCAGAGTAGTCGACGCCAACCAGTTGGTCGAGCCTTCTCTGAAGCGAGGCTTGCACGGAGGCGAGCCGGCTCGCATTGGTGGTCAAGATCGCTTCTGCCGTGTCTGTAGATAGCTCGACCAGTTCTTGCAGTCGCTCGATCTCTTGCCGGAAGTCGTCTCTCAGCTGAACGTCCGCTTCCGCATTGGCAGAAACGAGATAGTTGTTAACTTCCAGCTCGATCGCTTCGACGAACCAACTTGGAAGGCTCTCCTCCAATCGGAATCGCGGGGCTTGCCAAGTCCCGCTCACGGTCACGCGAAAACTCAAGGAACCTTGATCTGGTTTTTCTAGCGCTCGGCGAAGGATTGCTTGTGACTGCGTTGGCAATCCCCCCAATGCTTCGCCAGTAAATTCGATCGTACCGGCGAGTAAACCCGCTTCCTGCGCGATCTCAATTCGAACGATGTAATCTTCGCGTGATTTCCAACTGTCATGTGCAATGGAGTTTGGAACCGCAGCATCACTTGGGGACGCTAGCGGCTCATCCGAGCTCAATACGCTCAATTCGATCGAATCGACCTGCTCACGTGTATCTACGTTCGCTTCCACACCGATTAATCGCCCACCCTCGTAGAAGGCATAATTCCAGTTGCCGCGCGCATTTTCGGCTTCGAACTCACCGATATCGAGGCTAGCGGTCATCTGGAATGGGGTCTTGCGATTGCGATGTGCGAAAGTCCCTTTCGCCTTCAAAGCTCCCAGAGAAACAAATCGCTGTTCCTCGTCCGTTAACGGAACGTTGCGATCAAATTCACTGGGTTTGGCAAGCGGTAGATTCCCAGCAACGAGCTGCGCGATTTGCCCACAGTCCGCTATTTGAATCCAGTTGGACTCAGCGACTTGAAGCATCAGCGCTTCCGCAATTCGTTTTTTGCTCTCAGCGATCCTCTGGTCGCTTGTCATTTGATTCGCAAGTTCGCGAGATCGGGTCGCAAGCTGTTCCTCGAGTCGAACACATTTGGCATCTATTTCTTCTGGCAAAGCCTCAAAACTGCGGACTAGCTGTTCATGCTCGATCGACAATTCCTGGAGGCGCTGAATTCGCGCTCGCAAGACATCGCCCAAGCGAAGTGGGTTGCTGTCCCAAGTTTCCTCACCGCTAATTCGTTCGACCTGAGTTTTGATTTCGTTTGACTTTCGAATCCAATCGTCAACTTGCTGACGAATACCAGCGTGTGTCTGTGTCGGTGATAACAAGGTCGCAAACTGATTTCGAACCGCGTCCCAATCGATATAGCCGGCATGCGCGGCAACCTCTTGAGACCATACATCAACCATGGTTGGTTGTGCCGGTGCGTACTCGTTGAAAAATAATAGTGCGTTTTCGATCTCGCCCTTGGGCATCGAAATTTGGCGATCAATCGTGGGTTCGGGATCGATCGCAAACCACGCGCGGTCTGCCCGCATGCCAAAGCGACGCTCTGCAGACTCCTTGGACCACTCAACGTCGCGAACCTCGAGCACGGAAGCTTGACGGTGGAACGTGACTTGGCTGACGCGCAGATCGGGATCAATCTGCTTGACTAGCGCTTGATCCATCCATGTGCGGACAGGGCGCACAAAACATGTGACCCCCGCAATCAAGAAGACAAGAATGCCCCATTTGAATCGACGTTTGCTGATTAGCATCCTTGCTAAACCTCATCCTTGTTACTGTCCGACTAGCCGACTCACGCCGGTGTGTTTGGATTCGAAGTGCCCGAGCTCAACGCTGCCCCCCATTCAAATTGGAAGCCCGACGTTGGGACTCGTCAGTCCTCTACTTTGCCGGAAAGGTTCTTGATCTCTTTCAAATGATGCAACAAATACCGAAGAGCTTCTTCATGCTGCGCCACCTCCTCGAAAGTGACTGCCCGCTTGTCGAGTTCTGGGCTTTTCGTCGTGGCCGAATCCGAAGCGGCAGAAAGCGTTGCTGCCCGCGGCGGCGCCGCTTCCGCATCATTTAAGTGCGGAGCATGTGGCCCCATATGGCTCGAGTCCGCAGCAAGTTGTTTCGATGCCGCTAGGTCGGAATTAAGTGGTAGCCCTGGACCCAAAACCTCTCGCTTGGAATCACCTTTGAGACCGAAGGAAGGTTCAGGTTCGCCTTCTGCGGTGTCCGTCGAAACCACTTCCTCGCTTCCGATTTGGGTCGGCTCGTTCTCCGCAACTTCTTCGCCACGAATGACCTCTAGCATCTCATCCACCAACTCAGCCAACTCGGACGCTCGCTTCGCTACACCTTCAGCCCCCAGTTCCGATGGTTCGCGGTTCAACGACGCCTCAACCTTTGCCGCAGCCTCTTCGAGTTGGTCGGTATCATCGCTGGATTGCTCTTTCGAAGTCAGTGTTGCTTCCACCGACGTATCCGTCGTGGAACGCAAGTTTACGGACTCGTCGTCAACGACCTCGGTGACCCATTCCTCGATGTCATCCTCAAAACTGGATCCCTGCACAGCAGTGGACTGAGCACCGTCCAGCTCATCATGTTCTTCTCCCTCAAGTAGGGCAGAAATCTCAGTCGGGTCTTCCGCGTCCTTTAACGGCAAATCATTCAAACGAAACTCTTCCTCGGTCTCTGCCTCCAAGACCGATTCGTCGTCAATAGGAATGAACTGGATTGGCAAGTCAGATTCATCTTCGGTTTCGCCAGAAACCGGAGATGGGGCCTCCCCTTCGAAAGCGGGGACGTAATTGAGCTCCGAGTTCGACTCCGCATCGCTGAACGTGGGAATTTCGTTCGCCGCCTCCAACTCGTCGTATGAGTAGCCAACATTTGCTGACAATTCGTGCTCATGTGCTCCGTCAACACGAAGCCACTCTGCGGTATCCTGAAACGCATCGGCGAGGACGCACACCACGCTCCGAGTCAGAATGAACATTGGGATGAACTGCAAGACCGCGAACATGAGACCGCCAAATACGACGGTATTGTTTAGACGCAGCCACGGCACTAACGGCAGACCATGCAATTGCCGAAGCGAGCCGAGTACACTCGGCTGATCCAAGGCCCACCCGCCAATCTGGCCAAGCGCAGGTTCAAAACTCCATAGTAGTCCGGCGGTCAGGAGTGTTGCTGCGATGGCAACCGGAAGATGCACGGGTAAGAAGAATAGGCACGCCAGCCCGAGAGCTCCGATCGGCGACTCCGTCAGCAACGCACCGCAGCCGACTCCCGTCGCCGCTGCCGCAGCGATTTGCCACGGGCGATGTCGACTCGATGTCATTCGCAACGGTCGGTATAGATTTGCACTCAATGAGCCGAACATGTTGCGCTCCGTTTTGCGCCCCTCGCTCCGGGCCCTGGTCTTTGACCCCAGGACTTGCGAAACCATCTTCAAAATCAACTGAATTCGAAAATTGTGCTGCCGCAAAATTCCTTTTGCCATCGAAAACTCATTCGATTGCAAACGACTCCAACGCACGCACTCTTTTCGCGGACCGATCCTGGCCCAACACGGCGGAATAACCGCCTATCACAGCTACATCGTTCGGATCGGTTGTAACGTTTAGGAAAAAGCAGAGATTCCTTATTCAGCAAAGTCTGGCCGACCCAAACGAACGCCCCATACCACCCAAGCAACCCAAACCAACTCGAACGGCCGTAAACGCGGAAGTCTTGGCAGGTTGAAGTCTTGGCAGGTTGTTATCGGAGTGACATCGGACGGAAGCAGCCAAACCAACAAGTTCTTCCACATTTTGGCAAAATCCCCGCGAATGGAGTATCGCGTGACCAAAGGTGTCACCACAGACGGCTACCCTCATTTATTAGTTTCAATTGGCCGGACAGCAGTAATCAAAGAGCTAGCCGAGCAGACCTATTGAAATTGGGAAAGACTGGCAGCCTGGATGTGTTCAGCCGTTCCGCCAGAACCGTTCCGCCGTAAAATGAGCCTTAGGAACGATGGATGCCATGGATTCGATCTGTAGGAAACAGAAATGGAAGACTTTGCCGACTTTCACTCGGAATCGATCGAGGAAGGTGCGTCGACTCAAATTCGGCCCAGCTCAGGCAATTCCAAGTCAAATCGTTGCTTCCTTGGCTGGGACAAGCCGGTCCTCAGAGTCGCGGTCGACAAACTCTATGATGATTTCGCAGTGGCATCCGATGCGGTGACAGGTGCAGCCACCTGGGACATGCGGAATCTTCTCGTCGTCATGCCCAGCAGCTTGGCTTGCCGGCGATTAGCCGAGCTATTGGCGTTGAAAGCCGAATCCGAAGGCCGGGTGCATTATCCGCCAAAAATCGTGACCGTCGGTAACCTACCAGAAGAACTTTATCATCCCGAATTCGCAGTAGCATCACCTGCCGTTCAGCAATTTGCGTGGCTCAAGGCTCTATACCGAGTCCCGAAGGATGAGTTGCTCAAGTTCATCCCCAATGTGCCTGCCAAGCAGAGCACCAACCAGTGGCTCGATCTGGCCAAAGTGGTCTCCGGCTTGCACCGTGAGTTGTCCAGCGAACAACTGGATTTTTCACAAGTCGCCGACTATCTCAGCAACGAAATGGCAGACGGCGACGGATTTCCACATCCTGAACATAGCCGTTGGGCAGTGCTGGCGAGAATTCAATCGAGCTATCTTGAGATTCTTCAAGAAATGCATCTTTGCGATCTGCAAACAGCAAGGATCCGTGCGCTAAACGATGCACAGTGCCAATCTTCACGGCAGATCATTAGCATCGGTTGCGTTGACTTAAGTCGTATCCAGAAGGCGATGCTGGCTGCGATCGGCGGCGAAGTTTTGATCTGGGTCGCCGCCCCCCAATCGGAATCTGAGTATTTCGATGCATGGGGCTGCCTAGTTGCCGAGCGTTGGCAGACACGCACGCTCGATATCCCTGCGGAGAACTTATATGTCGGCGGCACCCCACGAGATCAAGCCAATTTAACAGCCAGTTGCCTGGCAGATTTCCAAGGTCAGTACCACCAAAAGGAAATCACAGTTGGAGTTCCCGAACCGAAGCTGATTCCTGAGATTCGCCGCCGCCTCTCGCTCTCCGACGTAGCTACGCGGTACGGTCCAGGGCATCCTTTGTCTCAGTCCGAGCCGATTTCCTTGATACGGATGATCGGTGAATATCTTCGAACCAAGACGTATGAGTCGTTTGCTGCCCTAGTACGTCACCCCGTTGTCGACGAATTTCTTTCGCGACAGCATACGACGATCCCCGCGAGCTGGCTCCAAGATCTGGACGAGTATTACCAAGAAGCACTGCCTAAGCGTATCGACAAATTCGTCCATACGAAGGCGATCGGTGCCGAGTCGTACGCCGCCGTAACAAAGGTGATCACGAAGTGGCTCCATCCGATCAGCCGGCAACAACTGCCGCTGGTGGATTTTGTCCAACCGTTGCTAACAGTGCTTTCCACAGTCTATGGACGCCAAGTCTGTTCGCTCGACGAGCCTGCAGAATCGGAATTATTTTCGGCAGCAAGACGCAGCGCGGAAGCACTTCTCGAATTGCGAGATGTACCGAAAGAAATCCAACCGCGAATGGCTGCGTCAGAAATGATCACGTGGTTGGTTGATTCTTTGAGCGGGCAACTGGTCCCTGAAGTGCCCGACGCGGATTCGGTAGAGTTGCTGGGTTGGCTTGAATTAGCTTGGGATGACGCCCCCGCCCTTGTTGTCACCGGATTGCACGACGGTGTAGTGCCGGAAAGCAGTAACTCCGATAGTTTTTTGCCCAATGCCTTCCGCAAACGACTTGGCATCATGGACAACCTGCGCCGACTCGCTCGGGATGTCTACGCAACCCAACTGTTGCTGACCTCAAAGAGCGATGTCCGCTTCATCGTTGGACGCACCGACGAGTCCGGCGATCCGCTGACGCCCAGCCGCGTTCTCATGGCATGCCCGCTAGAGCAGCTCCCGTCCCGCGTAATGCACTTGGTTTCCGAAACAGCAAACGACTCGCTCGCGGAGGTTCGCAGCCGTTGGAACAAGCCAGCCGTAAGCACTCTCCAGCCGCTTCAACGACCAGCCATTGACCCTGACTTTATTCAAGCGAACCGACCTCGCTATATAACGGTCACCGCGTTCAGAGAGTATTTGGCGTGTCCGTATCGTTTTTATTTGAAACACATTCGCCGCCTGCGCAGTAAAGATGACTCCGTTGCCGAACTCGGCGCCTCGCAGTTCGGCGTCTTGGTACACGACGCACTGGCGGAACTCAAAGGCAATATAGGGGAGTGTGATAGTCCAGAGATCGTTGAAGCATTCTTGCTCGAAAAGCTGCATAGGTTCGCCGCCGAGCGATACGGGGACAGTCCCGCCGCAGCGGTATTGATTCAAATCGAGCAAGCCGAGCTACGTTTAAAGGCTTTTGCCGCGAAGCAAGCCGCGCGGGCAGCCGAAGGCTGGAAGATTGTCCACGTCGAAGTTGGAACGGATGCGAAAGACCATCTCAAAATCGGCACCAGCGATGAGTTGAATCTGGTTGGCCGAATCGACCGGATCGATCACCAGCCCCATACGGGCCGATGGGCCATTTGGGATTACAAAACAAGCGAAACCGCTAAAAATCCCGTTACAGTGCATTGGACAGAATCCAAAGGCTGGCAAGATCTCCAGCTTCCGCTGTACCGCTCGATTGCGCGACGTCTGGGCGTCGATAGCGAACCCACACTGGGATACATCACGTTGCCCAAGTCGGCCAGCGACGGTGGCTTTACGCTTGCCGAGTTTACCCATGAACAACTAGCGGAAGCGGATTCTCTTGCGGCCGAAATTGCGACGCAAGTTGCCAGCGGTGATTTCGGCGACGGCCTACCGCGAGACGTCTTGTTCGACGATTTCAGCCGCATCTGCCAGACACAGGTCCAAGAGGTTGAATCTTCGCGAAGCCCAGTAATAGAAAGCCGATTTGCGGAAGATCAGCTGGTCGCCGCCGAGCCTGCGCAGATTGAGAAAGCAGAACAACTTGCCGTCGCCCCTGTGGTAGTTTCACCCAAGTTGGAACCACTGTTGATTCGCGCTTCTGCAGGAACAGGGAAAACGTTTCAACTCAGCAATCGATTGCTCGCAATTCTGCTGGCCGGGCAGCCTGCAGATACGATATTGGCGACTACGTTCACACGCAAAGCAGCCGGAGAAATCCTGAGCCGTGTCTTAGAGCGTCTCGCCGACGCCTGTCTATCGGAAACGGCTCGAAGTGAGCTCGCAAGCCATCTGGAGGACGTTGATACTTCGCTCGAAAACTGTTTAGCAACTCTGCGACGTGTCACACGGTCGATCCATCGGCTGCGTATCGGTACGCTCGACAGCTTTTTCGCCCAGGTGGCACGATCGTTCGGCATGGAATTGCAGCTTCCTAATGCCTGGCAAGCTATGGATCCGGCAGATGAACCGCGATTCCAAATGCAAGCCATTGGACAACTGTTAGAGAGCCAAGAGAGAAAAACGCTCGTCGATCTCGTCCGCATGCTCGCCAAAGGCGAATCGAGCCGACGTGTCGCAGAAGAAATTCGCTACACCGTTCAAGCTGGTTTATCCGCTTACCGGGTCACCGGTGAAGAAGCTTGGGACCAGATTCCCATCCCGGCGAGCCCATCAGAGAAAGCCGTTGATTCCGCCGTGCAGACGCTTGAGCAGACGCGTCTCGCTCACAAATCAGCCGACAAACAGATGGTCAATCTGCACCTCTGGGCGAGCACCGGTGATTGGGAGAAATTAATTAGCCACAAGATTTATTCTGCGATCCAAAACCAGGAACCAACTTACTTCAATCGTGAGCTCCCAAATTCGCTGGTAGCAGCTCTCGAAGTTTTGGCCGAGCGTGCCGCAGCAGAATTACTACCAATCCGCCGAGGTCAAACCCGGGCTAGCTACCAAGTCATCAAGGCATACGCCGAGCAGCACAATGCACTTGTCCAGAGCCAACGCAAGCTTTCTTTCTCAGATGTGACTTACTACTTGGCCGAGTGGCTCAATCCCATCAGCAAAAGCAAAGGCGACAGAACCAAAGGCTCTTCGAAGCGTCGCGAAGTTGCCGGGCTTCTCGTTCGACGTCTGCTTGACTTCAGACTGGACTGTTCAATCGAACATCTCCTGTTGGATGAATTTCAAGACACAGCCGTAGAACAATGGCGAATCCTAGAGCCAATTGCCCAACCACTGGCAAACGACTGCGACGACGAAACCCAAAGCCGGTCCATATTTTGCGTCGGGGATACCAAGCAAGCCATCTATGGTTGGCGGGGGGGTGTGGCCGAGATCTTCGATACGGTCACCACCAGCATGCCCGGAATTCACCAGCACGAGCTTAGTAAGAGCTATCGCTCGAGCTCGACGATCATGGAAACAGTGAATCAGGTTTTCCAACACCTGGAAAAGCACTCCAACTTCGCCGACTGCGATCCAATTGCACATCGTTGGTCGGACCAATTCCCAGAACACCAGACTGCCCGCGAGACGTTGAACGGATATGTTCGCGTGGTGAACGGGCCGGACCCAGAAGGTCTGAGCGCCGACGAGTACCGGGCAGAACAATTAAAGGCCTGCGTCGGCACAATCAAGAATGTCGCCCAATCGTCTTCCGCTTCGGTTGGTGTGCTGCTGCGAACGAACCGCGATGTAGGAATCATGATGGGTCTGCTGCGAGCCGCCGGCGTCCCTGCGAGCCAGGATGGCGGGAACCCACTTACGGATTGTGCTGCCGTTGAACTCCTGCTTTCGCTGTTGCACCTGGCGGATCATCCCGGTGATACAAACAGCCATTTCCACGTCGCGAACTCTCCTCTGGCCGACATCTTACCCGTCGACCACAGCGACGCGAAAAAGGTATCGCACTGGGTGCGTGAACAAGCCAGTCGACGGGGACTTGGTGAATTGCTAGGCGAGCTGGCCACACCTCTGGCAGTCCAGCTATCTTGGTGGGACCAATTCCGGCTTGAGCAATTCATCACACTTGCGAGTCAATTCCAACTATCGTCGTCACTCCGATTAAGAGACTTCGAGCAGCTAGTCGAGCAGCAGCGGGTCGCGTTGCCATCCGAAGCTCAGGTCAAAGTCATGACCGTGCATAAGAGCAAAGGTCTTGAGTTCGACGCTGTGTTCTTGCCGGATTTATCGTCAGAACTCCAAGACGGCAACACCTTGCTGGTCATGCGTGGTAAAGATCCAGTCGCTCCTCCAGACGGTGTTGTGCGATACATGAATTCGGCTTTGCAACAGCTGTTGCCCCAGTCATGGCAAGACGCATTCCTACAGCTCAAGGGCCGCAAAGTAATCGAATCGCTGTGCCTACTTTACGTGGCGATGACGAGAGCTCGGCAGGCACTCTACATCACTACGGTTCCGAAGAAACACCGCACGACGCAGACTTTCGGTGCAGTCATTCAATCGACGCTCTGCGACAAAGAAGCTTCCAAACAGCCCGATGCAGTCCTTGCCGAGTTCGGCCAACCAGATTGGTATCTCGGTATCGGAGATATGGTTGCTTCGGCGATCCATTCACTGGATCCGGTCGATACCTCTGCGGATCAGCAGAACACTACGGCTGATACTGCAGCCGAAAGTGCGCCTGACAGAATCATTCGCTTCGATCATGAGTCAGATCGCGTTGCCTCTCGAGGGTTACGCATCTCCGCGCCGTCGCATTCCGCATTGATCAAAGAACCGCAGCCAATCTCCAATCTATTTACCGTCAGCGAGAACGTTGGAACTGCTTACGGCAAGCTAATTCACAAGTTCTTTGAACAGATCGAATGGATCGAAGACTTTAAAATCAACCGAAAGGACCTTCAGACCCTCGCGCAGACGACACTCTCGGCTGAAGAGTTGCAACGCGTTTCCGTGAAACAGGCTATTTCCGATTTCGAAGATTTGCTGGAGCTTGAGAACACGCGCCATGTTCTTTCACAGCAGCGGTACTCCCTTGTTTGGCCGGAAGGCGACTCAGATGTGAACCAACATATCGAAGTGGACAACGAACGCGAATTGAGCCTCAAACTCAATGACGACATCATTGTCGGTAGCATTGACCGTCTAGTCGTCACGTATCGAGAAGGCCGGCCCTATTCGGCAGAGATCATCGACTTCAAGACAGACCGCTTCGACCCGGCAATGAACTTACTATGGCTAGACGAACGCACCGAAGTACATCGTCCGCAACTTGAGGCCTATCGTGATGCGGTGGCCTATTTGTACAAGATCCCTACCGAGCGGATCAGCACCTTTCTACTGATGTTTGCAACTGATGAATTGGTGCCATTGGAATCAATGAATACGTCGCAACAGGATTTGCCTGCGGGTGCCACCGCAAGCTGAGCGACGATTGAACCGGAAGTCAATTTCGAACCGGACCAACGATCAATGGCCGTATTGAATGGCAGGCGATCTGCGAGCCGTGGGTAGTTTTGAAGATGAAACACAGCTTTATCCATGTTGCCGACGTGCACCTCGATCGCCCGCTCGATAACCTGCGGCGCCGGGGCGGCGACTTAAGCGCGAAGTTGCATGAATCTAGCCGTCAGAGCTTTGCCAGGACGATCGACCTGGCAATCTCCAGATCGGTTGATGCATTCTTAATTGCGGGTGACCTTTTTGACGGCCCAGTTCGCGACGCCTCAGCGGGCCTCTGGGTGAGCAGCCAGTTCAAAAAACTGCTGCGTCAAAACATTCCAGTGTTTCTAATCCGCGGAAATCACGACGCCGCCAATGCATCGGCTCATTCCATTCAATGGCCCGAGGGAGTGACCGAGTTTGCGACAGCGCATCCGGAAACTCATCTCGTAGAATCCGCCAACTTTGCTATCCATGGTCAGAGTTTTGGAAGCCGCACCGAGACAAATGACTTGGCATCGAAGTACCCGTCGCCAGTGAGCGGATGTTTCAATATTGGCTTGCTCCACACCTCACTCTCTGGCTCCGCACAACATGATACTTACGCACCCACCAGCATTGGGACTCTTGAGAATGCTGGCTACGACTACTGGGGCCTCGGACACGTTCACATTCGTTCTGAAAGTTCATTGAGCTCAAAGTGCTTCATCGGCTACTCCGGAAACACACAAGGTTGCCACATTCGTGAATCTGGAGCGAAAGGATGCAATCTGGTCACCGTTCAAGACAACAAGCTAACCAATGTTGAGTTTGTGGCCACCGATCGGTTTCGCTGGCATGAAATAGATCTCGATATTTCTCAGGTCGGTGAGCTGCACGAATTGGAAGACATCCTCCACGCCGAAGGCAGCCAACTGGCCGCTATTGCAGATGGAAGGCCGATGGGCGTGCGAGTCAATCTGGTTGGTGACTCCACATTGCATTCGGAGCTGACCCGCCCCTCAGTTCGTGACAACCTGATGCGGCTGGTTATGGAACAACTTGAACAGCAGGGTGACTTTTGGCTTGAGGCACTTAAGGTCCGATCTTCGCCAGCGAATACGCGGAAGCTCGAAAATATTGAATTGCCAGTGCAATATTTGACGCGAGTCACCGAGTCGGCGCGTATCCAACCCGAACTTAGATCCCATCTGCGTGAGGAGTTGGAAGAGCTGCTCAAAAAAGTGCGTCACGAGCTCGGGCAAAACAGCATGGGAAGTGATATCGAATCTGAAGAGTGCTTTGACCGCTACCTGCGTGATGCAGAAAACCAGCTCATTGCCGGACTCCTGGGAGAAGCATCATGAAATTCCAACGCATCAGTATTGAGAACTTTGGAAGCTTCCCACGGCGAGATCTCGATTTCTCGGGGGCGCCACTCGCAGTCATTTACGGACCGAACGAAGCGGGAAAGACGACCGCGTTAAATGCGATCCGACAAGCTGTTTTTGGTTTTCGCTCGAGAACTCCATACCTAACAGGGCGTACGATCACAGCTTCCGTCGCAGCAACGATGACCGACGGTTCTCAGCTAGTTTTCACACGCCGAAAGGGAAGGCCTGACCAAGTCAACGGAACACACGGTAGTTTGGAGTTAAACGAAACCCGCTTGAGCCACTTGCTGGGCGATGTCGACCTGGACTGCTATGAGCAGATGTTTGGATTCTCCCAGGAAGAACTGCGTCTTGGCCAACAAACACTCAAAGACGCAAAACTAACGGAGGCACTCGCTGGCGGCACTTTCGGTGGCATCCAGGCGTTGGAAGGGCTTCGCAATGATCTGTCCGAGAACCTTCAGGCACTCTACAAGTCACGGGGAAGCACGAGTTCAATTAACGTGCTCCTTCGGGAGATCGAAGAGGCCAATCAGAAATTGAAATCGCTGGAAATCCCAGCCTCCGTCATTGAAGACATTCAGCGTCAGATCGCTAGTCGCGAGGAAGAGCGTGGGGCCGTCGTATCGAAGTTAGAATTGGCTCGCAAGACGCGTGCACAGTGCCAGCGACAGCTCAAATCGCTTCCGGTTCTTCAAAAGATCATTGCGATTCGATCATTCCTCGAAGAAATCGAAATCCCAGCCGGTGTCGATCGCAATTTTGTTTCCCAGTGGAAAGAACAAGCCGATCATCGCGAGAAGCTAGCACAAGCACTGGAGAACGATCGAAGGGAGTTAATCAAAATTGAGGAGGCACTTGGAGCTGCGGGCTTCAACCGCAACTTGCTACCATTTGAATCCAAGATCGAACATCTCGGCCACGAGGCGAAGGAAATACACCAACATCGGACCCAGCTATCGGGTCTTGCTGAAGAATTTGAGTCGGCCAAAGCCGCATTGCACAAGCATACCGCTGCACTCGGTGCTGCTACCGCCACGGATGACTTGCTTCAATTCCGCCCGTCTGACGAAGAAAAGGATGAACTAAGTTCGATTAGCATTGAGTACTTAAATTTGGAAAAGTCCAAGATCGAATACAGCTCTAAGCTGAAAGCGCTGCATGAAAATGGACTTAGTGACGGTGAGCAGACCACACTCGACTACCCACCAGGCATAACCCAACTCGCTGAGCACCTGACCAGCCTAGAGCGTGCCGAACAGCAGATTGAGCAGCGCACGGCAGAGCTGCAACGACAGGTCGAGAATCCGGAGTTCGTTGAGTTGCGCGAGCGAGTCGCCCAACCAAACTTAATCCGAACGCGGTTCGACGATACGCTTGCACGACATTGGCAGATTCCCTCGATTGAGAAGGTTCATTCGCTTGTCGAACGAGTCCATTCGCTGGATGCACATGATCAAGAACTAGGCCGAGCTATTGAGCAACTGCAGATTCAGTTGGATGGGCTAAACGCCGGGACGGATCAAAGCAACGATTCCAAAGCGGCAGAAATCCGCCTTCGTTTAGAAGATGCCATTCAACGTCGCGATGCCTTGGTTCAACACTGGCAAGATGAACTTTCGCAGCCGCTGATGGCAGCAAGTATTACGCCCGAACAACAATCGGAACGGTTGGATGAGCTGCAGGGCATCCTTCTTACCACCGATGAATTACATCAAAGTCTGCTGGACTCTGCGGATTCTCTCGCAGCGTCAATGGTACGTCAGAAAACGCTTCAAGAATATCAAGAACAGCGTGCCAAGATCGAATTGGAACGGAACGAAATCGAGCAAAAACGAAAAGGCCTTATCGGCGAGTGGGAAGAACTTTGGACCAGAACGCCCGTCAGACCAGCCGACTACGATTCCACTTTGGAATGGACGAAACAATTCCATGCATGGAAAAAGATCGCACGTCGAATCGCTGAATCGAGACGAGAGTTGCATGTCAGCAAACAGAGCCTAAAAGCACAGCGTGAACAGATCGTGGATCAATGGCCCGAGATTATCCGCGAAACGACTCCTTTGACAGAGCTCCGTTCCACACTCCAGACTTGGCTAGAACGAAAACGAGACGAAGAACGCAATAGGCGACAACGCGAAAAAGTCCTCCAACAAGCCAACTTGCTTAGCGAGAAACTGAAATCCGTCCACGAGCGTTCCCAGGTGCTTGAATCCGAGTTCCAACAGTGGTTAGAAGTCTCGCCAATTTCGAACGTTTGCTCGATCACAAGCGTCGAGAAACGCCTTTCCTCTTTGGCGGCTCTTCAAAGTGAGCACGCAACATTGCAGTCCATCGAACGCAAGATGGCAGAAAGCCGGCGGCGGATTTCGCAATTCGAAGAACAGGCCTGCGATCTACAAACCAAGCTTGCTGAAATGGAGAGTACGCCGACGACTGGTCAAAAATCCCAACCGGAGGGCTCACCAGAACGCCTGGCAGTCCAGTGGCTTGCCGAGTTGAATCAATTACGTGAGGATCGCGACTCCAGAATCCGGCAACAGACGCAGGTCACACATTTACAACGTCGTATCCAAGAGAATGAAATCGAGCTCGCCGGTTTGGAAAAGCGACTGGCAAATCTGGTTGCCGGCTTAGGCAACGATGCCGGGTCTGATCTTCAGGATCTGATGAAGAGACTCGCTCTAGCCGATGAGAAACGGTTGGAACTTGCGTCATTGCGGGCGGAGCTAAACGGGATCCATGGAATCGGAACAGGTAACTGCAAGCATGAGGATCGCGACGATCATGAATCGTTCGGCGACATAGATGAAGCCAGCTTGCGTGAAAGTGAATTGCAATCGAACACCGAGGTGAAAAACGAAGAAGAGCGTCTTCAGGCCATTGACGAATCCATCGGGCAATTGCGAGAACGGCTGGAACAAATCGCCTGCAATGGCCAGGCACAGCAAGCAAGACAACAGCTCCAGCAGAAACGCTCGCAGCTGCAAGAGTTATCCGAACAATGGATACAGACCAAGCTGGCGCAACAGTTGCTAGATCGTTCCATTAAACTCTTCGCCTCCGAAAATGAGCCCGCGATTTTAGTAGCGGCCAAGCAATATTTGTCGCTACTTACGTCAGGCAAATACGTCGATATCGAACACAACAAAGACGAGAAGTCAAACTTCACCGTTCGCGACGCGCGAGGTGTGGAGACCCCGCCCGACAGATTAAGTACAGGCACTCGGGAACAATTGTACCTGGCAATTCGATTCGCCTTTATCGAATGCTACGGACGCGAGCATGAGCCGCTTCCCGTCATTATGGATGATTGCTTTGTCAACTTTGATGACGAGCGTACTAGGCAGTGCCTCACGACGGTCACCAATTGGGGGCGAGAAACTCAAACACTGATCCTGAGCTGCCACCGACGAATCCCCGAGATGATCGCCGAGATTTCGCCTAGCACACCTGTTATCAATCTGGATCAAGGCTTAACACTGCCGGCTCGCGAATTCACGGAGCGTCTCAGGGCGGCAGCAACTCCACTGTGATTCCAAGAATTGAGTTCTTTTTTTCTAGGCAATGCCACGCAAGCCAATCGTTGGGATATTGACTTCGATCCAACCAAGCCTTGCTTGGGCCGCCAACCGTCGCGTTCTGCCGCAACCTGTTGCATTCCGCCACGCTCACGCAAAACGACACCATGTAATTCGACTTCTCTGCAGCTAGATACGGATCACAAGCAATTGGCTCTCTTTCCCCGGTTATCTGGACCGGAGAAGCGCTTGGAGTAATCCGCAAGGGCTTGAGTCAGCCTGAGTTTTCTTTTGGCACACAATGTGCAATTCAAGCGCTGACAACTGTGATGTGCTTCTCTCTTCTCGGCACAGCATTCGTAACCTTTGCGTTCTTGGCCACCCGCGTTTCGTTTTGCAAGTTGTAGTCAACCTCGCCAGACCTTTGCCACAAGGCGGAGATGGTTTGCTTGAACTGCACAACAATGAGACTGCTTGCTGGCTACCCGACTCGGACTTCGCGAGAGCGACCGAGCCACCCAGATGTGGCGCAAAGACGGTAAGACGATGAACGATGTTGTAGGAGAGAACAATGAAACAGAACACAGCCCTTGCACTTGCCGCCATTTCCTGGTGCGCAATTAGCACGTCTTTGCTTAGTAACGAAGGTCGTGTGCTGGATATACAGGAAACAAAGCCGGGACCGCCAACACAAGAAGCTCTCGGTCTATTCGAGGCGATAAGCAATGACTTAGTCCAAGCCCAGTTCATTCCGATTGGGGCGCACAAAGCGAACGTGATCATTCATAACATGACCGATCGTACGCTCGATCTGAATTTGCCAAACGCGTTTGGTGCACGCCACGTCCTAGGCCAGTTTGGTCAAGGCGCCGGCGGCGGAATCGGATTCGGCGCTGGGGGCGGCGGTGCCGGGGCTTTTGGACAGGGCGGCGGAGCCTTTGGACAAGGCGGCGCCGGAGGTTTTGGCCAAAATTTAGGTGGCGGCTTTGGTCAAGGCGGCATTGGAGGTGGCCAGGGGGCAGGGCAGGGGTTTGGCTTCGGCCAGGGAGCAGGGCAGCCTGCGTTTGGCCAAGGCAATGGTCAGTTCAACGGTGGGTTCTTTCGAATCAAGCCGGACAAGAAGCGACGCATCAGTGTCAGCACCGTCTGCCTGGAACATGGGAAACAGGATCCCAATCCGCGAATGAAATACGCGATCGTGCCACTCCTGGAGGTGTCTCCCAACCCGGCCACCGAGCAACTCTGTAATGACCTGGCATCCGGCCGGCTAAAGCAACCGATCGCACAGGCGGTCGCCTGGAAATTAGAGAATGGTCTCTCCTGGGATCAGCTTGCAAAGCTAAATCGACGCGAGTCACGCTGGCTTGGAAACGAGGCTCGCTTCACGCGAAGTGAACTCGCGGAGGCACAAAAGTATCATCAGGAAATGTCACAACGACTGGAAAGCGGATCAAACAGCGGGTCCCAATCTGCCGAGGTAGAGTCGCCAACGGTTGCGGACAGATCAATTGTGGGCTCACGATCAACTTCGAACAGTCTGAATGATGAGACCTTTTGGGATCTTCGCTACCGTTAGCAAGTATTGCGTTGGTAGAACGCATTGCATTGCAAAATGGATCCGTGATCGGATCGCGGGGCTCACAAGATGAATTGGCTTAAGTCGTCGTCCTGGCAGATCGATTCCAAACGCTCCGATACGTAGGCAGCGTTGACGACGACTTTTCCGCTGCCCATGTCGGCGGCCTCAAAATTCAGTTCTTCGAGCAGCTTCTCCAGAATCGTATATAAGCGACGAGCGCCAATATTCTGCGTCGTTTGGTTGGTCTTAAATCCGTACTCTGCGATCTGTTCTATCGCATCATCGGTGAACTCGAGCTCAACCGATTCCGTTTCGAGCAGCGCGCTATATTGGCGAGTGAGCGAATTCTTGGGTTCGGTCAAAATACGAACAAAGTCATCTTTCGTGAGTTCCGACAGCTCAACTCGGATAGGAAATCGGCCTTGCAATTCGGGCATCAACTCGCTTGGCTTGCCATGGTGGAATGCCCCTGCAGCGATGAACAAGATGTGGTCCGTTTTGATGTAACCATGTTTTGTCTGGACGGAAGTGCCTTCCACAATCGGAAGTAAATCACGCTGAACACCCTGGCGAGACACATCTGCTGACTTGCCCTCGGTCGCAATGACCTTGTCGATTTCATCAACAAAAATGATACCGTTCGTTTCGCAAGCTTCGATCGCCTTGGACGCAATCTTGTCATCGTCGACCAGCTTATCCGCCTCTTGCTGCGTCAGGACTTTTCGTGCTGCAGCTACCGACATTGACCTCTTCTTGCTGCTCTTGGGCAAGAAGCGATCAAACATTCCTTGTAAATCAACATCCATATTCTCCATCCCGACTCCGCCCATCATGACGGGCATTGCCTTTTGCTCGATGGAGAACTCGACAGGCTTCTCTTCCAGCAAGCCGTCGCGGAGCATATCCTTCATCTTCTCGCGAGTCCGTTTCTTACGAGACTGTTCTTCGCTATCTGACTCGGAATCGATGAATTCATCTTCGAATGACTTGGCGGCTGGTAACAAGAGGTCCAGAAGTCGCTCCTCAGCACGCCTCGAAGCTTCTTCTTGTACTGCCTCTTGCTCTTGCTCACGAATCATCGAGATCGCATTCTCAACGAGATCCCGTACCATGCTTTCCACATCGCGACCGTAATAGCCAACTTCCGTGTATTTGGTTGCCTCAACCTTTGCAAACGGCGCATTGGTGAATTTGGCCAACCGCCGCGCGATCTCCGTTTTCCCAACTCCAGTCGGCCCGGCCATCAAAATGTTCTTCGGCGCGATGTCCGCCTGGAGATCCTCTGGCAGCCTGCTTCGGCGCCAGCGATTGCGTACTGCGATCGCGATGGCACGTTTCGCATCGTGTTGCCCAACGATGTAGCGATCAAGTTCTTCTACAATTCGTTTGGGCGACAGGTCCGTTCCTAAGACCACTGAAGTGCTGTCTTCCATCCTCGAAAAACACTTTCCGTAAAATTTGTTAGAGGGAGATAGTAGCCGTCGACCCCCGGGGATCCGTCGAAATGCAAAACTGCTGAAGTCGAACCAGTCACGAACAAGGACCAACTCAGTCTGCGGGTTCCGCCGGCAGACTTTCCACGATCAAACTACCACCGGAGTAGATATCCAACTCGCCGGCGATCGTTAATCCTTCGCGCACAATTGCCTCGGCGCCCAGCGTGCTGGTGCGAACCATCGCTCTTGCGGCGGCGACTGCGTAGTTCCCGCCTGAGCCGATGCCCAGGATACCGTCACTTGGCTGAATCACGTCTCCAGTTCCACTGACGAGGAGACTGTTCTTTTGGTCAATGGCAATCAACAAAGCTTCCAGCTTTCTTAAGGCACGATCGCTGCGCCACTCTTTGGCCAATTCCGTGGCGGCTCGCGGGAGATTGGCGGGGTAGTCTTTCAACTTCTTTTCAAATCGCTCCATTAGAGCAAACGCATCTGCGACAGCTCCCGCGAAACCCACGATGACATTACCACCAGAGAGCTTTCTGATTTTCGCGGCGTCCGTCTTGATAATGGTCGTATCAAGCGTGACCTGACCATCTCCGCCAATGGCAACTTGGTCACCATGCCGAACCGAGAGTATCGTCGTTGCGTGAAACGTCATGCTTTGAACAACCTGAATGCACCACTGAAGTCGCCCGATCACCATCCCCAGAAAACTCTAGAGTTCTCTCACAATAACAGAATCACGCCGTTCGACGAGGTGTCGCTCACACGAGGTGCCAAGATCTCGCTGTGCTAATCCCAATTTCAAACACGCCAGTCGTTATCAGTGTTCGTAACTCTCCCGTCCCGAGTTCGAGCCGGGAATTGTGGGATCGTAGTTATCCCGGGGTGCAGAGTTTCCCCCGTAGCTTCACGATGCAGCGCCGCCCAGAGAAGACCTGCAAGCGGCGAATGACGAAGAACTCCGCGTGAAGCGGATCAACGTGGATTTGGACTAAACCAAGAAACACGGCCTCCCGTTCCCCAGGTGTCCAAACTCAATGTGATCCAGGGAATGCAACCGAGAAGGCCTTGCTTTTGTCTCGGTGCATTGCACGCACTCTATAGCAAGATGGGTATATCTCTTTCGCCTTCGTCATCACGTCGCTCCCATTCACGACGAATCTCTCGCAGACCATATGCACACATTTCAAAGTGCTCAGAAAGGCGATTCAAAAGAGAGTTCGGCACCGCCTGCTTTCGAGAAGCAATCTGGCTTGCGATCTCGTAAGCGCGTTTTCCTTGGGCACAATAGCTGACAAACTGATCTTTGCTGTCCTTGCTTTGGATTTTTCGCAAGGACTCAGGGTAGAGCCCTGACCAGAAGAGGGTGTAATCGCCAATGTGGCGATGAACCTCACGTCGGGCTTCGCCGACTCTTTTCTCCGCCTCGACAACCATCGACACGACTTCAGTCGTCGGCTTGCCATTCGATTGACGAACGCGAGAAAGTGAGTCTAGACGGGTAAACCGAATCAGCAATTCGCTGACGTAGCCAACTAGCTGAGTATCCACAACTCCAAGCTGGGTGTGGAATACATACTCGCTGATCCCGGTAAAGAACCGATCCAGCGAATTGTCATCGCCGCTTTTCATAGGCAACCTCCGATACTCGAAGCGATTACCCCCGTACAATCAACATTAATTATAGGTCATTCGGGCAGTCAAGCCTGACAGAACAAAATCTCGTCGATCGTTAACGACGAAACAGAATTCCTGCGAGTACAGAAATTGAGTCTAAGCTGCTCTATTGGCATGACGTATAATAAAGTCAGCCCTCTGCGCCTAACTCGTTATTCTCAATGACTTTACGCACCAAACCTCAAGTCGACATGAATTCGCCTAAGTTGCTCAACCAACTTTTCACGATCCCGCTTTGTCCAAAGATGCTCCGCATGCTGCTAACTATTTGGACATTCGGTCTCACATTCGCGAATATTGCCTCTGCAGCGGACGAGAAACAAAAGCTTGCTGAGTTGCGTGGCCGAGTGCTCCCGCTACTCGAGGAGCATTGCCTGGGTTGTCATTCCGGTGCCGAACCTGACGCTGGGCTAACTCTAGACCATTTCGATAAACCGATTGATTTTCTCAAAGGCCGCGACGTCTGGGAGCACGCAGCCCAGAAGATCAAGATCGAAGAGATGCCACCACCAGACGACTCGTCTCTTTCGGATTCAGATCGCAAATACTTGGTCGATTGGATCATGTCGACCATTGAGGACTACGAGTGCGGTTTGGAGCCGAATCCGGGCCAAGTAACTTTGCGACGCCTTAATGCTACCGAGTATCGAAACACGATCCGGGATCTGTTCGCATGGCGAGACTATCGGCCTGAGTCGGCATTTGCTGGCGACGATGTGGGATATGGCTTTGACAATATCGGCGACGTTCTCACACTGCCGCCATTGCTAATGGAAAAGTACTTTCTCGAAGCCGAGCGGATCACACAAACCCTGATTAAAACACCACCTAGGGAACGACCATTTGAGCGCAGCCTGTCCGGTGGCCAACTGCAATTGTCGGGGAAGTCGAATCGCGGCAACAAAGAACTTACGTTGGTTAGCTCGAATGAAAAGGACATTGCCATCCTGGAGGAACAGATCCCGTGGTCGGGTCCCTTCCTCTTGACAGTAACTGCTGGCGGCGACCAAGCCGGACGCGAACCTTGCGTGATGGAGGTCTACGTCGACGGCCGGTTGAAGGGTAAACACGCCGTACCGAATGATGCTGGCGAACCAGCCGACTATCAATTCAGATTGCCTCTTCGAGCGGGTAATCGCAAGATCGGCATCAAGTTCGCGAACGACTTCTATAGCCCCGGTCCACCGAAGCTAGATCGCAACCTTGTCGTTCATCACGTTTCGTTGATGGGGAAGAAAAAGAGCACGGGAAAGCTAGCTGCTTCGAAGCTGCCGGAATCTCACAAGCGGATCATCTTCAAGACGCCTAGTAACGATGCGGACCGAGAGTCCGTGACTCGTCGAGTGATTCAATCTTGGGCAAGCCGTGCATTTCGACGTCCCGCCTCCAGGGCGGACCTCGACCGCCTGGTCGAATTGGCTATGAGCGTGCAAGAGGAAGGCGACTCGTTCGAAGAGAGCATTCAAGTTGCACTCCAAGCGATATTGATTTCCCCTAAGTTCCTCTTCCGAGTCGAGCCACCCGCGGCAGGATTGTCGTTCCAGAAGTATCGGGATCTCGACGAGTTTGAATTAGCAACGAGACTCTCTTATTTCCTCTGGTCATCGACACCGGACTCAGAGCTACTGAAACTGGCCAGTAGCAAAAAACTGAGAGAGGGAAACACACTTGAGTGGCAGATCAAGCGGATGATTGATGACCCGCGTGCAACTCAGTTTGTCCATAACTTCGCAGGGCAATGGCTCACGCTCCGGAAGTTGCGTGATTTCAAACCAGACCCTGCCGAATTTCCGAACTGGAACGAAGCAGTTCGGAACGATGCAATCCTTGAAACCAAACGTTTCTTTCTCGAGGTCATGAGGAAGAACATGAGTGTCCTGCGTTTGCTCGATGCTGACTTCACGTACGTCAACGAACGTCTCGCACGATACTACGGAATTCGCGGCGTGACGGGCGATTCCTTCCGCCCCGTCTCGCTCAAAGGCACGCAGCGTGCAGGGCTTCTCACCCACGCCAGCGTGTTGGCCGTTACCAGCAATCCGACCAGGACAAGCCCAGTCAAACGCGGCAAATGGATCCTTGAAAACCTATTGGACAAACCACCTCCACCCGCACCCGCCGGCGTCCCAGAATTGGAAGAGGAAAAAGGCCAATTGACCGGCACATTGCGTGAGCGGCTCGAACAACATCGAGCAAATCCAGCCTGCGCGAACTGCCATAAGTTGATGGATCCGTTAGGATTCTCACTCGAAAATTTCGACGCCGTAGGTGCCTATCGCACCAAAGACGGAGTCCACCAAATCGACGCAACCGGAGAAATGCCCGACGGAACCAAAGTTCGCGGCGCAACCGAGTTACAAAAACTGCTCACGGAGCGACACCGAGACGACTTTGTGGAATGCCTCACTGAGAAAATGCTGACATACGCACTCGGGCGTGGCCTTGAGTACTACGACAAATGCGCGGTCGATAAAATTACCGACAAACTGAAACAAGACAATTATCGCTTCAGCACTCTGCTTGTCGAAATCGTGCGAAGCGAGCCGTTCCAGAAGAAGGGCGAACGGGACGTGAGCAACTAACTCATACGAAAACCGGTGTTCTTCAAGCCGGCATCGAAATCCCTTGACGCGCCGCCACCTGATTAACTTTCCGCCTAAGAGAATCGTCATGAATCCAAACCAACGACGAACCCACTTCAGCAAGATTAGCCGTCGAACTGCACTGCGTGGACTCGGCACTGCCATCAGTTTGCCACTGCTGGATTCAATGAGTAGCTCGTCGATGGCTCACGCGGCCACAGCAAAGGAAGCTCCCCTCAGAATCGCCTTTCTATATGTCCCAAATGGAATGCATATGCCGGACTGGAAGCCGCAAAAGGTTGGCAGCGACTTTCAGATTCAGCCGATCATGGAACCGATCGCTCACTTGAAAGATCAGTTCAATGTACTAACCAATCTGACATTGGACGGTGCCAGGGCTCACGGCGACGGCGGTGGAGATCATGCTCGAAGCGCAGCGGCTTTTCTCACCGGAGCACACCCCAAAAAAACCAACGGCGCGGATATCCACAACGGAATCTCCGTGGACCAAGTGATCGCCGGTGCGGTCGGCGACCAAACGCGATTCTCTTCGCTCGAGCTGGGACTGGAGGGCAGTTCGCAGTCAGGCAGTTGCGACAGCGGATATAGCTGCGCTTACAGTTCCAACCTGGCGTGGCGCAACTCCACGAGCCCCCTAGCTAAAGAGATGGACCCTGCATCCGTCTTTGACCGACTGTTTGCGTCGGGCGAAGAAACCGAACAGAAACAGGCCAAGGGGCTGCGAAAGAACCGCAGGAAGAGCATCTTGGACTTTGCGCTCGAGGATGCGAAGCGTCTGCACGGTGCCCTCGGTACCGCCGACCGCAGAAAGCTAGATGAGTACATTTATGCCGTCCGCGACATCGAAAAACGCCTCGTCACATCCGAGAAGTTGGACGCAAGCAACTACCAACGTCCGGCGGGAGTACCGAAGGAAATTGATGAGCACGCCAGGCTGATGATGGACATGATGACCCTGGCGATGCAGACCGATAGCACGCGGGTGCTGTCGTTCATGTTCGCCAACGAAGGTTCGAATCGTTCGCATCCTCAACTCGGCGCTCCGGAAGGCCACCACGAGCTATCCCACCACGGCAAGTCGCAGGAGAAGCAAGCGAAGATTTCCAAGATCAACCACTACTATGTACAGAAGCTCGCTTACTTCTTAGATACTCTGTCCAACATACGAGAAGGCGAACGCTCGCTGCTGGACAATAGCTTGGTACTTTATGGAAGCGGTATCAGCGATGGAGATCGTCACAACCACGACGATCTACCAATTTTGCTGGCAGGCAACGGAGGCGGCCGAATTCGAACGGGACGGCACATCGAATACGCCCGTCAGACACCATTGTGCGATCTATACCTATGGCTGATGCAACAAGCAGGCATCCGAGCCGACAGCTTTGGTGATTCCACTGGAGTTCTGAAGATCTAGCTCTGGGGCCGCATGGGCTGATCCCGAAAGCCGCCGTCTCTGCTCGATTCGACAATAAATCCTCAGGGCCAACCATAGTTTCAAATTGGGAAGATATCCTCCCCGTCGCTCAGGCTCCGAACCTCCGTAAATTCCTCGCTAAGCTCGGAAACAGAGAGTTAGATCGTGAATGGCTACTCCGCCTAGATTTAAACTCTGAGTGCCCCTGAATAAATCCTGGATCAAAAGGGTGTCATCCGAGGCTTGAGCGATGATTATTCGACCGCCCTCGGACCATAGCGTCGGATCGGTGGGGTAAATTAGACCTTTTGATCCATTGCCTTCGCCGGTGCTTGCAAAAATGCTCTCCTTCATCTCTCGGCCACTTCGTCTCGCGTTGAATCCGTACATTGGATACCGACGTTACGCGATGTGCCTGCTCGTTCTGAGCACGCTTGATGTGATTACCTTCCCGTCGCCCCGGGCAGAAGCCCAGGCGGCAAGCCCATTCACGGAAGAGTCTTCCGAGCTGTGGCGGCAACTCGTAAGTCAACCACGCTGGGTATTCCTCGGCGATTCGAACACCTACTCCGGAGGATACGTTGCGATCCTTGACGCCTGGCTAGAGAAGCTGGACAAAAGGCCGGAGCTTCTCAATTTGGGCGTTTCAAGCGAAACCGCATCCGGTTTATCAGAAGTCGACCATCCATTCAAACGCCCCTGTGTGCACGAACGAATCGACAAGTTACTCAGCATGCTGCAGCCCAACGTCGTGTTCGCATGTTATGGGATGAACGATGGAATATACCAACCACACTCGGAAGAGAACTTAGCCGAATACCGCGACGGAATGCTGAAGCTCGCTCAAAAGGTGCAAAAGAGCGGGGCAATGCTGATCGTCATCACACCACCTATGTTCGAACCCGGCCCTGTCAAAAAGCGTGGCAAACTCGGACCGACCGATACGGGACGCTATGCCTACTTCGCTCCCGCCGCGGACTACGACAGCGTCCTTGAAAAACAGGCCCAATGGTGCTTGAAAAACGAGTACCAGGCATTGAAGGTTATCGATATCCGCGAGCCGCTTAGGTCGGAAAAACGTCTGTTTCGCGGAGAAGATCCCGATTTCAACTACTCAGGCGACGGTGTTCATTTTGGCATGGTTGCTCATGCCATCGTCGCAGAATCCATCCTGGAAGGACTTGGAGCCCCCCCTTCCGTCATTGCAGCGTACCCACAAGACGATGCTATTCAGTCGGCCCGAAAAAAGATGTTGCTACTCAGAGATGCCCACCTTTCGGCAACAGGCAAGAATCGCCCCGGACTACCTGCCGGTCAGCCTGTTTGGTTAGCCGAGAGATTGGCAACCCAAATCGACCGCGAAGACGACTCGCCCTGAATCCCAAGTCCGTTACGCCTCGAAGGCCTTGTCGTCGAGGCTCGACTCGCCGGCAACCCCTCCTACAATCATTGATGCAGTTGCGGCATTTCCATGCCGATCCCTAAACCAAACCATCAGTACAGCCCCGCACCGGGGACTGTACTGGATCGCATCTCCGCGGAACGGAATCGAAAGTATGACTGGCAGCAGCAAGAATTCGAATCCGGACGGGCCGCAGACGGACGAAGAGTGGGATCTCGCCAGCATTCGCCAGCGTCCCAGCCGACTTACTCCCAAACCGATCGGCTCCGTGGTCAAACGCTTGCTTGCTCAACGAGGTTACGGCGAAACACAAAGTAATCAACGGCTAGCGGATGAGTGGGCTCGAGCTGCTGGAAGCAACCTCGCACAGCTTACTCGGCCAGCCAATATCGTCCGCGGTAACCTGGTCGTCTACGCACAGAACAGCGCCGCAATGCAGGAGCTGGCCTTCTCGCAGCAGCAGATTCTGAAGGCACTACAACAGAGCTTGCCTGAAATGAATATCAAGGGCATTCGACCTCGAATCGGATAGCTGCTCTCGAATCGGATAGCTGCTCTCGAAAGCAGCGCCGTTACGCTACAGCACAGAAGCGGAGCGTCAAAAAGGCTTACGAACGGGATCAGCCCTATTGTGCTGCCTTTGCTTGCTCCTGGTGACGAGCTCGCTTGATGAGTGTGTCCAAGGCTCGGGAGTAACGATCAAAGTCATCCCAAAAACGCTGCTTTGCTTCCGCAGAGGCAAAAAGCATGTAGGTACCGCTGACCTCTTCGAAAAGCCCGAACCGGATATCGCCTTCCACCAAGCGTCCTTCTTCGAGAAGAATGAGCGGATCGTACCCGGATGCGAGTGGTGTCGCCTTGTCCGCTCCTGCCAAGAAGGCCTTTTTAGCTTCAGCGCTGCTCATCCAATAGACGCGACCTCGATGGCGAACCGCAAACTCCTCTTTACCATCCTTCCACTGAGGAGGATTGTTGGTTACCAAAGCAATCGGGCAATAACCTTCCAGTGCAGGCGTGACCTCCTCAATCAGCCCGGGCCCCATCGGAGCCGATGGCAAAACGACTTCTGGATTCGGAACGACATTGTCCGTGCTTGCCAGCTTGGCCTCTAACTTCGGAGTCGAAGCTGGACCTTGATCCACTGATGCCGTCGTGGAACGTGCGTGGAAGGTGACTTCCGGCTCACTTGGAACTTGCTCAGTAACCTCCTCAGCGATCTGGCCACCAGGACTTAGCTCTAGAGTTAATGGCTGCGTCTCGGATGGGGTAGGCGGTAGGTCGAACTCGATCGTTCGAGGAGCCACCGCCGGAGTCGACGGTGTCGACGCCAGGGTCTCTCGTGTCATCGGCAGAACATCCGCCGGGGCAGCTTGCATCGCATCAGCTTGTGGTCGGCTCGTGGCAACCGGAGCTGGAGCCACTTCGGCTGCCGGCGGCGTCTTCTCCCAAGTTGTATCCTGGGCGACGGCACCTTGCTTCGGAGAGCCATAAGCATCGGTTTCCCGGTAGAAAGGATTCTCAACCGTGACCGTACCGTTCGTATTGCGAACTGGTGTCGACGCCGGACGGATCGTTGGCGTCACGGCTGGCATGCTTGCTCGATTCGATGTCATCGTCGGCATACTGGATACAACGTCCGGTGGAATCATCGGCGTTCCGGCTTGGTTGGACGCAGGGGTCACCACTTGCCCAACAGTGTTGCGAGGTGGCAGTGCATTCGTTTGTTGCTGCAACCCCTGCTGGATTTCCGAAGTTCGCATCGCCATCGTACTGTGCACTATTGGCTGCTGCATTCCAGTCGTTATCGGCGTCGGTTGCTGATTCATAGTCAGTGGGCCGCTTTGCACTGAAGCGGCCGGTGCGGCGGCATAGTTGTTCTTCGCACGTCCAGCCATTGGCTGTTCGTCAGAAGTGTAAGCTCCCATCTGGTCAGGAGGTGGAAGCAAGCTGCGTCGCGGACCTTGCGAATTCGGGTTGGGGGTGGATGCAGCGTTCTGTGGAGCTGCCATTGCTGTTTGGACTGCCGGTCCAACCTGGCCTGGAACGTATGAGTTCGCGGCAACTCCCTGTGCCCCAGCAGCGCCCACGAGACCTGCTCCTACAGGCTGCGACGCAGACGCTGCAGGAGAACCAGCCATTGCCGGCAAGTTCGCGCCGGACGCCTGCGGATTGGAGTTTGGTGAAAACGCCGGTGGCGTTTGCGTTCCGGCATAATTTTGCTGAAGGTTGGATTGCGTCTTCTGTTGGCTTGCATTGTTGGCGGCAACCATGAGATTGCGATCACGGTTCATGATGGCAACATTCTGAAGCACACCGATGTAGTTTTTGAGCTCCTGAGGGCAGACGCCTTGGAATAGCGTAGCTCCATCTGGGCTAAGAAAGACGTCGGTCGGCCAACTGTGAACGTTGTAGCTGGCAGCGACTTCCATATTCTCTTGGCTTGCTGTCGCGTTGATTTGGACGCAAATGAAATACTTGTTGAGCGTTTCGATAGCCTGCTTCTGATTCATGACGCGCTGATCCAACGTTCTGCACGGCAAACAATTGTCACCATAGAAGTGGATCATGACAGGCACCCGGTACTGCGCGGATGCTTGCTTCGCAATGTCGAGGCTCGGAGCCCAGTGAATCCCTTCCTCAGCAGCGGAACTGGTTGCCGTGCAAGCCACGACCACTAGGAACGCCAGCGACTCACGAGCCATTGCGAGTACTTTTATTGGCATCATTTTGGCATCCATTGGTTGCAATCAGTCGTCCTACGAGCGCAGTATCCGTGCGCATTCCCTGCTAATTGCTTCGGATAGGCAATGTTTGCCGCTTGAAGAGTGATTTCTGGTTTTTCTGAAAAAATCAAGTTTTAGTTGCTATCAATGAACCTTTCACTTGACACTCCTGCTGCTGCCGATAATATTCTGTGGCGAACAAGTGAGGAATCTTCGACGCCCATTTCGTCGCGAAGAGGCTGCTCCGGCTGTGAAATCTTGACACAGCTACTTCTGGATACGCAGTTGTCAGATCTTTGAATCACCGGTTGGTGAGTTCTGCTACTCCTGGAGGAGCCCGCTTTCAAAGCAAAGCATTGAGGCAAGCTGCCTCGTCTTCGATGCCAGTGTTTAGACGGCCTGGCGAAGTTTCCTAACGTACATGGGTCTATGCCACCCGCTTGCTATTGTCGCTGCCCAGGGATTTACACACCTTTGATATCGATCGGTGATTGGTATCAATGAAACGTGCGACGAAGCCAATCGTGCTGTAGATCAGAATCGAGAGTCGTTGGATTTGGCTCGCTAGCAGAAGCTGCGTTGCCACAGTCTGGCTGACATCTCCCACACCAATTTGGTTCTCTTCCAAGTAGCCAAGAGGGCAATGACAACGCGGGTCCACTGACCTGTGGGAAGCGAACTAGAATTCACAGCGATTTGCGCTGTGCCCGCAAGTTTCAATTCGGAGAATCTGCGTTCGTTTAGAACGTAACCAGTTCTTGATTGGCTTAGGAATCACGTGCCAATCAGTTTTTCTTTTGACCCGCTGCCGGCTGCCGTCCCAACATGCGACGAGCTCATTCGGCACATCTAGTTTTTGGATCTTACTGCATGCCAAAGAAAAAGCGGTATCGACCACGTTCTTCTAGTGGTGGTTCTGGTGGAAATTACTCCAATTCGCAAGGTCGCTCTGGTGGCGGCGGAGGTGGCGGAGGTGGCGGTGGACGCCGCGGCCGTCGGCGACGCAACTCAGGACCTAAATCGCACAACAACGAACCGTACCCAGAGCCACAGGTGGACGAAAACGGTGAGATTCCATTGTTGGAATTTACCGGCATCCTCGAGATGCACCCCAATGGATACGGTTTCCTCCGCAGCTCGGATAGCAACTACTCGCGTGAACGATCTGATCCATTCGTCCCTGGTACGATGATCGAGAAGTTCTCGCTGCGACAGGGCGTCTGCATCAAAGCGATGATGCAACAAGCTCGACGACAACAAGGTCCGCGCGTTCGCGAGATCCTCGACGTGGACGGCATGAAGCCTGAAGAGTACTGCAATGTCCGGAACTTTGACGATGATAAAGCTCTGACTCCAGTCAACCCGGACAAGTGGTTGAATCTTGAATTGGGCGCCCAGCCTGTCACCAACCGCGTCATCGACCTTCTTGCACCTCTCGGCAAAGGCCAACGTGCGTTGATTGTTGCTCCGCCACGCAGCGGTAAGACGATCATGCTGCAGCACATTAGTCAGGGAATCGCGGAGAATCATCCGGATGTACATCTGATCGTTTTGCTAATTGATGAACGGCCAGAAGAAGTCACCGACATGCGGCGCAACGTTCAGAACGGTGAAGTGATCGCCAGTAGTCTTGATATGGACGTCGACAGTCACGTTCGCTTGAGCCAGCTTGTTATCGATCGCTGCAAGCGTCTTGCCGAAATGGGCAAGGACGTGTTCCTGCTGATGGACTCAATTACTCGTCTTGCCCGCGCCTTCAATAAGTGGGTTGGAAATTCCGGTCCAACCATGAGTGGTGGCGTGAACATCAAGGCTATGGACGTGCCGAAGAAGCTGTTTGCGACGGCCCGTGCTTTTGCTGAAGGCGGTTCGCTAACCATCGTCGGTACGGCTTTGGTTGATACCGGTAGCCGAATGGACGACCTGATCTTTCAGGAGTTTAAGGGCACCGGAAACATGGAACTGGTGCTAGATCGGCGTCTGGCGGATCGACGAGTTTGGCCTGCCATTGATATTGCTCAATCGGGAACCAGACGTGAAGAACTGCTTCTGAATGAAGAAACACTTCATGCGGTAACGATGATGAGGCGAACGCTGAATCAGATGCACCCAGTCGAAGCGATGGAACAACTGACGAAACAGCTCACAAGATTCAAATCAAACGAAGAGTTCATCAAACTCATCGCGGCAGCCAAAGTACTTGATTAGCGCTATTTGCTCGCATTGGCATTCAGGATTCCCCTCGGATTCCCTATTCGGTTCGCCCGATTCCCCCAATTCGGTTCGCGCGATCCTTTGAAAACGGCGGATGGAAATGACGCCGACAAGGTTGGCGCGGGGAAGTACGCACACGCGAGCTGTGTTCGATTTTTACTTCGATCGGATTTTCACTTCGATTGACAGAGATCCGCAAATCTTTACTGATCGTCATTGCAGGAAGTAGTCGAATGATTAGGCGGGGTACCGTCTGTCGATGAACTAGCCCTGCTAGCTTTTCATAGATAGCCTAGGGCGTTCCGGCATCGTAACCTTCAGGTCAGAACGGCCTCTTCCCGGAATCGATTTGCCTCGAAAGACTTAACTCGGTCCAGATTGCTGCTCATGAGTGTCAAAGAAGATTTCTACTCGAAGAAATCTGCGTTAGGTGTGCCTAACGCACTCGTTCTATTGATGCTCGTGTTCTTTTTCGTTCCTTTTGCCTTCCGTGGCGCCCGAATGGCCCTGCAGAAGACAGAAAATAACGTGAAGGACTGGCTTCCTTCCGATTTTCGCGAAACCGAAGAGCTTGCTTGGTTCGCCAAGAACTTTGTGAGCGAGCAGTTCATTGTTGCTACCTGGGACGGCTGCACCGAGAATGATCAGCGCCTCCGCATGTTTGTCAGCAAACTTGAGGCGGAACGTGAGCCTGGAATCGATGCTGATGTTAAATCGGATTACTACCAAGCACGCGAGCTAGGTGCCGAGCTTTCTTTGTTCGCACCATCTGACTTCAATTTCAATTGGGGTGGGAAGAACGAGAAGTGGTTAGTCGACGGGAATGGCCGCTACTACTACATCACTCCCAACGGGCGACTCTACCGTTGGGAGGGCAATGCAAACATGGTCAGTGCCGCGTGGCGTGCCATGATGCGAGCCACAGGTAGCTTCGAACTTGACGGCCAATTCTATGCGGGGTTTGGTGATCCAGGCACAGACGGCGCGCCGAACCCTTTCTGGAAGAACCCACGACTTCTAACCGCTCCGCTCTTCAAGAGCGTAGAAACGGGTCCGGCCCTCGTCGCCGAACTAACGAAGGAAAACGGGGCCCTTCACAATTCGACGGAACCCCGTGCAGGCGAACGAGACGCGATCGCTCGATTGACCGGTGCCATGTTTGGCCCGCCAGTTCCCGCAGACTTTGATTGGACCGCGGAATCTGTCGCAGCATTGCTGAGTGACGAGAAGAAGGCGGAGCTCCCTGAAGACTGGCAATCGATTTGGCAGCTGGTTCTGCAAAGCGAACTAGATTCCGATTACGGCGGGGAGCTGGAGGCTCTCAAGCAGGTCGATCCAGTAGAACAATCGAAAGTCTGGTACACCTTCTTTGACGCTGTCGCAGTCGATGAGCCAAACCGGCAAACCTGCGTTGTGCTCACTCTCACAGAAGCAGCCCGAGGCAATCTCGGCAAAGTCATTGCTCGCGGAATGCTTGGACAAACCCAAGGCCGAGTGTTCCAAATCGCAGAGGAATGTGGCATCGCGGCTCCAGCGATCCCCTCCATGGCGCCGCCACCATTTAATTTGCTCGCTAGCACACCTGCCATCCAAGGTCCGGTCATTCACTTAGGCGGACCTCCGGTCGACAACGTTGCCATCGACGAAGAGGGCACCATTACTTTGGTGCGGTTGATTGGCTATTCACTTGTCCTAGGCCTGGTTTTGTCTTGGATTCTGCTGCGCTCGACCCGCCTGATGATGATGGTCTTCTTCGTAGGTGGTGTCAGCGCCATGGCCAGCCTGGGCATGGTCTGGTGGAGTAACGCGTCTATCGATGCAATTCTGCTTACGATGCCTTCCCTGGTTTATGTTCTCGGCATGGCCGGGGCGATCCACATCGTCAATTACTACCGGGATGCGGCGGTAGAACACGGCCAAGCAACGGCACCTGGTCGAGCCATTTCCCATGCCGTCATGCCGTGCTCCCTGGCCGCATTAACGACAGCCATCGGTCTCTTGTCACTGTGCTCTAGCAACATTCTGCCGATCCGCAAATTTGGCATCTTCTCGGCAATGGGCGTCATGGCAACGCTGGTGTTGCTGTACGTGTATCTACCAAGTGCACTCTCGATCTTTCCGCCGAAGGCGAAAGCCATCAAGGATGCAGGGCAGAAATCAGCCCAAGGCATCTTAAAGTTTTGGGAAGCCATCGGTGCCTTCATCCTTCGCAGACACTGGTATGTGAATGCCGTTTGCATCGTCGCATTCGTCGCCTTGGGAATGGGCCTATTCCGAATCGAAACGAGCGTGCAGTTACTGAAGCTGTTCGACTCCAAAGCGCAGATCATTAAGGATTACGCTTGGCTTGAAGACAACTTTGGGCGTCTCGTTCCAATGGAAGTCGTCGTGCGATTTCCACAGGAATTACAAAAGCCCATCGAAGCCCCAGAAGATGCGACGGAGGAAGAGCGGCGCTCGCTTCGAACCCAACTGAGCCTGCTCGAACGAGCCGAGGCTGTCGCCAGAATCCAAGAAGTCCTCCAACAGCGATTCGGATACGCCGGCGAGAATGTCGTAGGACGCGGAATGTCTCCGGTAACCTTGATGAAGGAGATACCGGATCCCTACCCGGGCTTCAGCGGACCACGGTCCGGCTACAACCGGATGTATCACGATAAACAAGACCAGATTATCGCCACGGACTACATGGCGATCGAAGAGGACGGCCCTGGAGTTGGAACCGAGCTGTGGAGAATTAGCCTGCGGCTGGGTGCTTTGAACGATGTCGACTACGGCGCCTTTGTCGCCTCCCTGCGAGCGGCAGTGGAACCTGTCGTAGCCGCCTATCGTTGCAGAAAAGAAGTCTGCAGGCAGATCGTGGCCCAGGACTCCTTCGACGTGTCATCCAAGAAAGCCGTCAGTGTACTGGTTCTGGGATTTCATCCGAGGCAAGTCAAAAAACGCCCGGAGCCGGACGAGAGCGCTACCGAGTTCGACACTGACGTCGAGTTTGCACGCGCTCTAAGTAGGGTCATGATAAGCCCAACCACACAGGCTCCTGAATGGTTTCACCCGGACCACAAAGAGTTAACTACGCAAGATTTGGAAAGATCCTCTTGCATCATTGTCATGGGTGACCACCCAGATTATGACTGGGACGCGATTCGCAAGATCCAGCCCAACATTGTCGATGCCCGCCCTATGGTAGCGGAAGCATCGTACGTACCAATGGAAGACAGGCTCCCCGAGAACCAGCCAGTTGAACTGGGGCGATTACCCGGTGAGATGGACGTGGTTTACACTGGGGTCGTGCCTGTCGTCTACAAGGCGCAGCGAACGCTTTTGATCAGCCTGATTGAAAGCGTCGCTTGGGCGTTTGTTCTGATCGCCATCGTGATGACCTGCTTGCTTTCTCCAGCTCGCAAGTTCTCTCAATTCTTTGTCCCGAAGAACTTCGTGCGAGGTTTTGGATCTGGTGCCGTTTCGATGATTCCGAATGTCTTCCCGGTCGTCATCATTTTTGGCTTTATCGGATGGTCCGAGGTCATCCTCGGGAAGATGATTTTGGTTGACATCGGAACCATGATGACAGCTAGCGTCGCGATGGGTGTAGCCGTCGACGATACGATCCACTTCCTAACATGGTTCCGTGAAGGCCTGAAACGTGGACTCGATCGTCGTGACGCCATTTTCGTCGCTTACAAGCACGTCGCTCCGGCCATGACTCAGACCACCATCATTGCTGGTCTTGGTCTCAGCGTGTTTGCACTGAGTACATTCACGCCAACACAGCGATTCGGGACCTTGATGCTTGCCTTATTAGGAGCCGCTCTAGTGGGAGACTTGATCTTCCTACCAGCATTGCTCGCGAGTCCCCTCGGGCGAATCTTTACGATGCTCCCGAAGCCAGCAGAAGATAGCCTCGCAGCCCAAGCTCCAGACGCCTCCTTTGGGTTGCATAACGACCGCGACGATGACGGCGGTTCAGCCGAGCTGACCGATGAGCCCGAAGACGACGAGTACAGACTGGCTGCCCTGGACGAAGAGGAAGGCGAAAAGCGCAAGCCACAGGCTGAGATCCCTCAGCTCAAGATTCGTCGCCCGCAAATGATGCGGGAACGCCCAACCAAAGCTCGCCGACGCCAAAGTTAGTTCGCCGCAGAACCTCAGCGATAATGGCTGGCTACTTTCGACTGCTTCGTCGTGGCGTCCGAAGACTCAAAGAGACTCACAACTTGTCTCCTAGCTTTGAGACGTAATCTTATGAATCGCTTCGGCTAGTGGACCGATGTCTCCGGTCCAAGCGATCTCAATACTCTCTTTCTTGCCCAAGTCCTTCACCTGGCACGTGCCGGATTCGAATTCGCGGCTTCCTGCGATCAATGCGACTGAAAATCCCTTCGAATCGGCGTACTTCAGCTGTTGCCCTAGTTTCTTGGGGTCAGGATAAACCTCCGTACCAATCCCAGCTCGGCGTAACTCGGCAGCCAGGGCGAGGTACTGATTTCGACAGCCCTTGTCAAAAAAGGTTACCAAAACAGGGGCAGGTGTGCTGGTGGCGTCGACCACGCCCAAGGTTTCCATGGCCGTCAACAAGCGATCGAGACCAAGTGATGCCCCGACACCTGGCAGGTGTTGCTTGGTATACAGCCCAGCCAAATTGTCGTAGCGTCCACCTGAACATACGCTTCCGATCCCGGGTAGGTCGTCAAGAATCGTTTCGAAGATGATACCGGTGTAGTAATCGAGCCCTCGAGCGATGGAAACATCGACCACAAATCGCTCCCCATCGACTCCTGTTGCCAAAAGTGCGTCGACAGTTTGCTTCAGCCGTTCGACACCAGATTCTCCGATTTCGTTTCCGCGAACCAGTTCGGTAACCTGGCTAAGAACCACGTCGGCCTCGCCACTTACTTCGGCCAACTGCAATACTTCGCGCGCTTGCTGCTCCGAAATTTCGGCTGCACTCTGCATCTCAGCGGCAACGGAATCGGCACCAATTTTGTCTAGTTTGTCGAGTGATCGCAGTACCGGCACGCTGCGATCGGAAAGCCCAAGCTTTTCCAACAGCCCCGTCAAGACTTGTCTGTTGTTGATCCGTAGCTTGAATCCATCGATGCCAATCGCTTTGAGCAGGTCATGAATGACCAACGCCGTTTCGATATCCGCAACGACTGATTCAGTGCCGATGGTATCAAAATCACATTGCATGAACTCACGGTAGCGTCCCGCTTGAGGGCTTTCCCCACGCCAGACCGGTGCGATGTGATAGCGCTTAAAAGGAGTCCCGAGTTCGTTGATGTGCTGCGCCGCAAATCTCGCAAGAGGTACGGTCAAATCGAACCGCATCCCGACGGCTCGCCCTCCATGGTCCTCGAAGTGATAGAGTTGGCGGTCCGTCTCCTCGCTGCCTTTACCGGTCAGGATCTCCAAATATTCCAGCACGGGAGTATCAATCGGGCTAAACCCATACCGCCGATACACCTGTTTTGCGGTATCCATTAGAGACTCACGGGGAATCATGGACGCAGGCAAATAGTCCCGGAACCCCTTCAGTGTTCGTGGCTTGATCAATTGCTTCTTAGGAGTCTTATCAGACAAGGTATTTTCAATTCTTTGTCAGCGGTACGCAGGTTTCGCGTCAGGAAATTGTCACGAAGGCTAGACGGGCAGAACAGGCAACAATGGAGGTGGCGCCGATCGAATGCTTTCCTGCGTGCCCTGCAACAAGGTGGCTTCTAGATACTCAGTAATTTGTTCGGGCGTCTCAAAATACTTATCGTATGTTGTATCGTCTTCGTATTCACAGTTGTCGGTCGAGTATTCGCGGCAGATCTCTGGTCGAGTCTCATAGATGCCGCAACGGTTATCGGGCTGCAGGTGCTTGCAGACTGTATGAACAAGTAGATACCAGCTCTCATCTTCGACAAACAGAGATGCGCGGTCGTGCAGTAAGTACCACCGCAAATAGTCAAAATCTTTGACCGTGTCGGGAGTATCGATGGGCAAGGCGAAATAGCGGCAGCATTTCGCAGGGCAGTAATCGCAAAGGCATTCTCCCTCAGGAAGATCTTCTTTCCGCATCTTCTCTGTGACTGCGTCATATATTGCGGCCATCGCCACCAACCTCGTAAAAACAGGATGCCAAAGTGCCGGCCCTTTTGAATCAGCACTACCCGGGTTGAAACCGCGGGCGACCTACTACCACGGTGACGCATTTTAACCCGCCGAGTTAAACTGTTGAGCCCCCAGAATCAAACTTGGTTCAGGGACTTCATTGACTAGACCAACAATTGTCCTACTTTTTTGCGGACGAGGCACTCGAATGGAAATCGTTGTCACTGCTGTAGGCCCAGACAATGTCGGGCTTGCGGACCCCATCATCCATGAAGTGACGGCTCAGGGTGCGAGTATCGCCGAAATTCAGATGTACGATCATGATGAAGCCGGTGTCTTCGCCATGATGTGCCGGCTCCATATTGAGGACGCTCGGTGGCAAAGTATCCACGATAAAATGCTCCAGATCGGAAACGCCAAAGACCTCTCTGTACGAGTCTGGTCGCCGGATCTACCTGCCCTAAATAATCAAAAAGCCAAACTTGCGATCTGCGCGACCTACCAAGAACCCACTCCGCGTGCGGTACTCGAAGCAGTTCGAGACGGAGTGATTGATGCGGAAGTCGCCGTGATGATTGGCAACCGCAAGAAGTGTGCCGCCCTCGCAGAGGAATTCGGAGTCCCTTGGCACAATATCGGCACGAAAGACGGGCAGGCTGACGACGACAACCTCGTCCAACTGCTTGACGAATACTCTGTAGACTACGTTATCCTCGCTCGTTATATGCGTGTCCTACCGCCAGACACTTGCTGGAAATTCGCCGGCGGACGCATCATTAATTTGCACCATGGTCTCTTGCCCGGATTTCCGGGATTTCGCCCTTACCATGACGCCTTTGCTGGCCGCATGCTCACTTACGGCGCTACTTGCCACTTCATCATCCCGGAATTGGATGCGGGAAATCAGACGATCAACCAACGCACCTTTTCCGTCAAACCAGGAACACGCATCGAAGAGATTGTGGACCAAGGCCAAACGGAAAACGAACCGGCCTGTTTGGTCGAAGGCGTCCGACGCGTTGTCGATCGCGAAGTCAAACTGCACTTCCACCGAATCGTTTCAACCCAAGCTGAGTAGTCGGTTGCTGACGTCGGCGGCATGCCTTTCGTCCGGCGTTCAAGGTTCAATTGCTTCAGTGCCAATTGCTTCAGCGCGCTAGGGCGTGGTCAGAAGCCCCTCGAGATAAGCACGGGACCGGTTGATTTCTTCCGTAATCAACCCAGCGGTCTCCAACATGGGAATACCACGCGGAACCGGATGCATGAAGATCTCAGTCCACCCTGAATAGTTCGTATCGCGTAAGGCTTCGAGAATGGGCCCAAAGTCGAGATCACCGCGCCCCGGCAACTGAAGCAACTCCTGCTTCTTCGGCAATTTGGTCATACATCCCTTGCCGTGCTGCCAGGCATAGAAAACCGCAATGCGAGGTGCCAGTCGCTGTACCAGCTCGGCCAGCGACTTCGCATCCTGCTTGAGATGATAGGGAGCGAGAGCGATCCCTAGATTTTCATGGCTTGAATCAATGAGCCACGCCATCGACTCGTGCGATTCTATCAAGCTGTTCGCATGGTTTTCAATTGCAATCGTGACACCACATTCCGCTGCCAGCTCGACATGCGGCTTCATCGCCTCGGCGAAATTCTCCACTGCCGCCTTTAGCTCTGCCCCCTTAAGGCCTTTGGGGCCCTTTGCTCCGGTCACGATCGTTTTGCATCCTAGCCTCTCAGCAAGTCGTAATTCTTCGCTCAACCCGAACGGTCCGAGCTTGTACTGCGTGATGCAACCGAGTTTCACATTTTGCGTCTCGAGCATCTCTTTGAATTTTGCTTCACCGAGATCGTCTAGCTGCTCTCGCTGATTGCCATGCACCTTGGGCCAAATATCGATGGCCGTCGCTCCTGTGGCAGCGACGGCTGGAAGGATCTCCCGAATGTACTGGTACCCAAATAAGCAGGAAGCAAGCATGTATCGGAGCTCGAACTCCTCCGGCTTAACTCCTTGATTCTCCTCGGACTGATTGCTCGCCTGGGCGTCGCCGTGCACACCAGCCACAGTCGCTGCCACGCAGGCAGCTTTCGAAAACTCTCTTCGATCCATCTCGCCTGACTCCCTATATCGACTCACTGAATGCGCCGCCAGCTTTCTAATTCAAGTCGCGCTAGCCGCACTCCTCACCCCCCACAGTTATACTGGCCGAACCACAGCAATTGCATCTCCAATCTGTTCCCTCACAAGCAACCTCGAAGAGAGCGACCATGAAACCGTTTTCCCTCTCATTGGTTCTATTTTCAGTCTTCGTGCTGCAGAATCCACTTTTCACCGCAGCGGACGAACCGGCCAAATCGAACAAGCCCAACTTCCTTTTCATCATTGCAGACGACCTGACTTTCCGTGACCTGGGTTGCTACGGTGGACAAGCCAAAACTCCAAACATCGACCGATTTGCGACGGAGGGAATGCAGTTTCTGAAGTGCTTTCAAACTGCCCCGATGTGCTCGCCTACACGGCACAATATTTACACGGGCCTCTACCCCGTAAAGTCGGGTGCTTATCCGAATCACACTTTTGTGAAGCCGGGCACCAAGAGCGTCGTTCAGTATCTAAAACCGTTGGGTTACCGAGTCGCCTTGTCGGGCAAAACACACATCGGACCCAAGACAGTTTTTGATTTCGAATACTCCGCCAAGAACAAGAATCCAGATCTTGAAGCCGTCGACACGCTTCTTAAGGAGTGCAAAGAAGCGACTACTCCTTTTTGTTTATTCGCGTGCTCCAACGAACCCCACACCCCCTGGGACAAGGGCGACGCCTCTCGATACCCACCCGACGAAATCGAGCTTCCTCCCTACATTGCCGATACACCAACAGTGCGTGATGGTTTCAGCCGTTACCTGGCAGAAATCAGCTACTACGACCAACAAGTCGGTGATCTGCTCGCGCTTCTCGAAAAGCACGAACTCGAGAACGACACCTTGGTGATCGTGGTTTCGGAGCAGGGCAATTCGATGCCATTTGCGAAGTGGACTTGTTACGACCACGGACTTCAGTCAGCCATGCTAGTACGTTGGCCAGGCAAGATTCTGCCGGGCTCCAAGTCAAACGCCATCGTCGAATACACGGATGTGCTACCAACATTCCTGGAGGCGGCCGGCGCTACAATCGACGCCAACCTTGACGGGAAAAGCATGTTGAGTCTTCTCCAGGGAAAAACCACTGCTCACAAAGATTTCTCCTATGGCCTGATGACGACTCGCGGCATCAACGATGGATCAGACTACTTCGCGATTCGCAGCATTCGCAACGACCGTTACCGATTTATTTGGAATCCTCACCACAGCACCACATTTCAAAATGCGTGCACCACAAGCCCTGAATTTCGCTCGATGGTCAAGGCGGCCAAAGCTGGGGACAAAAATGCTCAGGAGTTGGTCCATCGCTACCAACATCGCTCTGAGTTCGAGCTCTACGACTGCGAACGTGATCCGATGCAGATGAACAACTTAGCTTCCGACCAGGGCCTAACGGATATCCGTGAGGATCTCTATGCCCAACTGCAAAAATGGCTGAAAGAGCAGGGCGATGATCCACTTGAAACAGAACGCATCGCTCTAACACGACTCGGCCGCTACAAAGGCTTGAGTGTCGAAGAAGCGGACGCAAAAGCCCTTTCCCAGAGCAGCGCCAAGGCGAAGAGTAAGAAGACTCGAAAGAAAAAGACGTCATCGAAGTAATCGCGGACGTTGTTTCAATAGACGAGCCCCATCACCCCGTACGCCTATTCCTTTAGCACACGGATGAACTCGCCAGCCGCTTCTCGCGATGTCCCCACAACGACCTGAAGCCCGCGGTCGGTCTCTTCCAACCAGCCTGCAACCTCCACACGTTCTCCTTCAAAAGCTTGCCCCACATACGTTGCCGTCCAGCAGATCACTTCGCGAGCGGTTTCCCAATCGACAATCCAGCGGGCTGGCGTATCGAATGCGTCCTCGGAACCCAGCACGCGAGCGTTGAAACGTACACGCCGAAGTTTCTTGGCATGCTTGGGAGGAGTCCACGACTCTGGAACCGACTGCAACCCAAAGTCCACCTTCGTACCGTCGACTATCACTTTGTTTCGTTTTCGAGACTCGTGCCAAACATAATCTTCGAATGAAATTGATGCCGCCCTGCGCTGAAACGAGTTAAGCCAATCGGTTCGACTCATGTGGCCTAACTCGCCACCCATTTCAACGATGGACTGAATCTGACGAAATGCCGGGCGAGAATAAGCCACAAAATCCAGGTCTGATGCTGCGTGATGGGCACCGATCAGAATTGATCCCGTGATCCCCAGTTGCGTGGCCGGCACACCCGCCTGGACGAGAAGCCGCAGCACCTTTTGAGCCTTCGCCCAATGGGTGTCGGCGGGTTCAAAATGGCCCAAGAGCTGGCTTACTGTCGCTCGTGCAGAATAATGCTTTCGTATGCTGCTCGGATCAAGAACCGGTAGAGCACAGCCCAGTGCAGCAACCTCCGATTCCGAATCATCCACCAGAGATTGAAGCTCTTGTGGACAGTCCCCTACCGCCAGCTTCCTCCAGCCAGTTTGCCGGGCGTTGCTTCCTGGTTTCCGGAAGTAACGTGGAGTCACTACGTACCGCCCAGGTATGACTACCGTGCTAACGACCGCGCAACCTAGCCCATCGTGGGTCTCTACATAGTCGCGTGGCCAAATGTCACTCTTCATACTATTTCGGCGATCGCTTGAAGTCGGTCGGCTAGCACCAGTCTAGAAAGGTCCGAAACCTTGGTCCCCGGTTCCGAGAATCGGAAAACTGTTCTAAGTTGAACGTCTGAAAAGAATCCTGGAAACCCATCGATCAGCCGGAAGCCGCATCATGAATCGTTCCATCCCTAAACGTTGCTACCCACCAGAAATCCGAAGCGAATCCGGTGTTCAAGCACGGCGGCTCCATCTTTCCTCACGATACTCCTGTGCTCTACTTGCGGTGATCTGGCTCGGTGCAGCAGGTGCTCAGGCAGAGGACTGGACGCAATGGCGTGGGCAAGACCGGAAAGCGGTTTGGAACGAAGACGGAATCCTTGAGAAGTTCCCCGAAACGGGACTCAAGATCGTCTGGCGGAAAGAAATTGGCTCGGGCTATTCAGGACCAGTCGTCGCTGGAGGAAAGATCGTCACCATGGATTTCGTCCCAAAGCCGGGCGGAAGCAAAGCAGAGGTGATCGAACGGGTCCTGTGCTTGGATGAGTCTACGGGAAACACGATCTGGACCGACGAAGTCGAAACTCATTATCGCGAAGTCATGGCTTCCTACCGGACAGGCCCAAGGGCGACACCAACCATCGATGGCAAGCGTGTCTACACGACGGGTTCAGTCGGCCATCTTCGTTGCCTCGATTTGGAGACCGGCAACGAGATTTGGTCCATCGACTCAAGAACGCAATACAAGCTGACTCCTCCAATCTGGGGTACATCGACTTCGCCAATCGTTTTTGGCGACTTGGTCATTTTTGCGCCGGGCGGTCCGAACCAAGAGCAAGTCCGCGCCTACGACAAACTCACGGGCCAAGAACGCTGGGCGGCCTGTCCTGCGACTTATGAGCTGGGGTATTCGCAATTTCTACTCACCGAGGCTGGAGGTGCGACGCAGCTCATCTATTGGGATCCGAGTTTTCTCCGAGGCCTTGCACCCGAGACCGGGAAAGTACTGTGGGAGATTCCCATGCGTACCAAATCGGCGATGTCAGTCGGAACGCCGGTCCGCTCTGGCAATAAGCTGCTAGTTTCGTCCTTTTACAGCGGATCAATGTTGGTCGAGTTAGACTCTCAGCACCCCACTGCAAAAAAGTTGTGGCACGTCCAGGGCAGCGGGGAGATGCCGGACAAAACAAAGGGCCTGCACTGTGTCATCACAACCCCGATTATCGAGGGAGAGCATTTCTACGGAACTTGTAGCTACGGCGAGATGCGTGGCCTGACCTTAGAAGATTCTGCGCGAGTCTGGGAAAACAAGGAACTCACTCGGCAAGGCCGGTGGGGTTCCGCGTTTTTCATCAAACATCTAGATCGGTACTTTCTCTTCAACGACGTGGGGGAATTGCTGTTAACCAGGTTCACACCCGATGGACCTGAATTGATCGATCGAACTCAACTCATTGAACCCGACACCGAATCAGGCTGGGGGCCACGACGCTTTGCAAACAGCATCGTAAACTGGTGCCATCCCGCGTTCGCGAACAGGCACGTGATTGTCCGCAACGACCACGAGATTATCCGAGCTTCCCTCGCGAAGTAGTTTTGCGTACATCACGAAGTCCTACATTCAGATTTGAATTCGCTGGGTCATCTGTCTAAAACAGCCCATTCCCTTTAGCCGCTTCGGATTGGCAACCACAGCTTCGATACTCAACGCTTGGCCCATAACCGATTGCGGAACGCCCAAGGTTTACCATGTCCTACATCACATTCTGCGGAGCTGCAGGAACGGTCACCGGATCCTGCTCGTATCTTGAGACAGAACACGCGAACTTCTTGATTGACTGCGGGCTTTTTCAAGGAAGCGCCGCAACCCGGGAACTCAACGAAGGACCATTTCCGTTTGACCCAGCGAAAGCGGACTTCCTGCTCCTAACGCACGCACATATCGACCACTCTGGCCTGTTACCCAAATTGGTCAAAGAGGGATTTCGCGGAAAGATCTACGGAACAACTCCGACGGTGGATCTGCTTCAATTTATGCTCCTAGATTCGGCGTTCATCCAGGAATCAAACGCTGAGCGGAAAAATCGTGATCTCAAACGCCGTGGTCTTCCATTAATTGAGCCTTCCTACTCCATCGAAGATGCAAAGCAGACGCTCGATCAGATGGAACCGATCGAGTACGAAACGTGGCACAGCCCGTGGGAGGGAATTGAATGCCGCATGTTCAACGCCGGTCATTTGCTTGGTTCGGCTTCCGTCGAAGTCAAATTCTATGACTCGCAGACCAAGAATACGATGAGGATCCTCTTTTCCGGTGATTTGGGTCCCGAGGAGAAAGCATTTCACCCAGAACCGGATGCGCCCGAAGGATACGACTACATTGTTTGCGAAAGCACCTACGGCGATCGCGAACGCGATGACTATACCCTTGAAGAACGACGCAAAGCTCTCAAAGAAGAGCTCCTGCTCGGGTTGGAACGGGGTGGCAACATCGTGATCCCTTCGTTCGCCGTCGAGCGTAGTCAGGAGCTACTGCACGACATCGGTGTACTCCTTGCTGAGGGCTTGCTGCCCGATGCGACTGTATTCCTCGATTCCCCCCTCGCGAGAAAAGCAACCCAAGTCTTTATCAAGCATTCGGGCACCATGCAGGATATTGAACTGGATGAATCTGAACTCTTTCGTCACGAGCAATTTCACATCGTTGAGTCGGTAGACGAAAGCAAGGCGGTCAACCAACATCGAAAAGGCGCGATCATCATTTCTGCCAGCGGGATGTGCAACGCAGGCAGAATTAAACATCACCTCAAAAACAACATCTGGCGCAAGGAATGCACAGTCTTGTTTGTAGGCTATCAGTCGCCAGGAACTCTCGGGCACATCATCTCCAGCGGAGCAAAACAAGTTAGGATCCACGGCCGCCACTGCCAAGTCCGCGCCGCAATCCGTCGAATCGGCAACTACTCAGCACACGCCGACCAAAGTGAACTAATCCAATGGATTGTTGAACGCAGTCCTATCGCCGGCGGGTTGTTCTTGAACCATGGTGACGACGATGCCCGCGGAGTCCTGGCAGATCTATTGGCTACGAAAGGAATTAATCGCGAGTCGATTCTGCTACCTCAATTCGATGAAAGATTCGAGCTGGTTGCCGGGAACGCAGAATCCAAGGGACGCGTCGCTCAGCGGATCGAGGACCCGAAAGTCCTGGCCCATGATTGGCACAACGACTACGCGGCGTTCATTTTGCAGTTGGCTGACCAGCTTGAATCCCTGCCGTCCGAATCTGAACGCTCGGGCTTACTCGCCGACTTATCAAGACGGCTCGGGGAGTAGAACTGCCTAGCGCGTTAATCTGAACGGCGTTCAATCTGAACGACGAACGCTACGAAGTGCCTTCGCACTCACAAATTACCTAACTGCTTTCAACAGGAAAAAATGACCGTGACTGATTCTAATCAGCCCTGGGCGGAACCCATGTCCGACTCTCGATTTGACCTCATGCGCCGAATTCTGGACGCGCCGAGTCCGATTGGCCTCGAAGCGGCAATGACACGTGGGGTTCTCGAGCCGGAGATGCAAAAATTCTGCCTCGATGATTGGACAATCCACGGATTTCGTGGGAACGCTGGAATCGTACTCGACACCGCTCCAACGCAAGAGGATGCCTTCACTGTCATGGTCATTGGCCACGCCGATAAGATCCGCATGCAGGTCCGCAGCATCGGCGACGACGGGAAGATTTGGGTCAACACAGATTCAATGCTTCCAACTGTTCTCGTAGGGCATCAGGTCAAGCTCTTTACCGAAGACCCTGACAAACCACACTCGTGGCGAGTTCTTTCTGGGGGCACGATCGAAGCAATCGGGGCAATCCACTTCGCAGACGCGAAAGTACGCAGCGGAGACCGAGGTCTCAAAGCAGACCAAATCTATTTGGAACTGCACATACACGGAAAGAACAAAAAAGCCCAAGTCGAAGCACTTGGAATTCGCCCTGGCGATCCAATCCTGTTCGACCGCCCCATTCAGCGCGGCTTCTCGCCTGATACGTACTACGGCGCATACCTAGACAACGGACTGGGATGCTTCGTAGCGATGGAGATCGGACGCCTGCTCGCGGAAAAGGGTGGGCTAAAGAATGTGCGGTACCTCGGTGCCATGGCCACGCACGAAGAAATCGGCCGCTTCGGCAGTCGGGTCCTGGCTGAGCAATTCCGTCCGGACGTTTGCATCGCGGTCGACGTTGCCCACGACTTTGACGCAGCCCCTGGAATTGCTGATCGTCGATACGAACCGCTTTCCATGGGGAACGGTTACACGCTCACGCACGGTGCCGTTTGTAGCGCCGAATTGAATTCGATGATTACCGAGGTTTCCAATAAGAAAGAAATCCCCCTGCAACATGAGCTGGCCGGGCGCGATACGGGGACCGACGCGATGGCTGCGGTTTTGGCTGCCATCGATAGCGCAGCAGCATCGATCGGGATTCCAATTCGGAATATGCACACCATTTCGGAGGCCGGGCATACTGGCGATGTCGACGCGGCGATTCACGCGTTGTTCGAACTACTGAAACACATGGACTCAATGAACGACGGTTCAGGCATCACTGCCGATGACCTCCGTGCAGGGCACCCCCGACTCGACAACGCTTCCCAGCTTGACCACGTCCCTGCCGAGACGCCCGACGGAGACGCAGGGCAAAGCTAGCAGCGAGTCGTTAGGCCTCCCAGGTGCCCGAAAGCAACAAGAGTGCCGAATAGCCAGTTTTGCGTGAGAAATTCCTAACAATTTCCCACCCTCCCCGCCCAAGGCCAAATTCCAGGGTTCCTAACAATCAAGCTCGACCACGTGCCGCAAATGAGGTATAGTTCAGGTGCGTCACAAGTCGATGACGTAAGTGATGGGAGTTACGATCAGGACTCGTTGACCTGTTGAAGATTAGTTGCGATTGAGTTGGATTTCTATTTGGTCCGAGTTCCTTCTGGTAGCTTGCTGAATTGAGCCTTTCGATTGTTCTAGTGCCATTGGCTAGAACGGTGGTCTCGCCACCTTCTGAATTCAAAAGCATTGGATTTGCTTTCTTTGTCGGACTCCCCAGTTATGCAGCCCCTGCGCTGCCAACATTTTTTGGGGTTCAGTTATGAACATCTACGTGGGAAATCTCAGCTTCAATGCGACCGCGGCCGACCTGGAACAAGCTTTCGGCGAGTACGGTGAAGTTACTTCTGTGAACATCATCCAGGACCGTGACACCGGTCGATCGCGAGGATTTGCGTTTGTCGAAATGAGTGACGCGGCTCAAGCGAAAGAGGCGATCGAGCAAGTTAACCTTCGCGAAATCGATGGCCGCTGCGTGACAGTTAATGAAGCTCGCCCACGCGAAGATCGTCGCGGTGGCGGCGGTGGAGGCGGCGGCCGCCGCTGGTAGGCACTCTCCCACGCTACAAGTGTCCTAGTCCCAATATCGAGGATTAGGACTTTGCTAGGTTGAGAATGCCATCTATCAAATGAATTGAAGCCGGAGGTGCCACGCATCTCTGGCTTTTTTCGTTTCGCCGTAAAGATACTCCGGGGCACCATGCGGAATAACTTCGAATCAGACCTTCGCAAAGTCGCGACTCTGGCCACGCGTTCTCTAATGAAAGCACATGTGGAAATGCTAGGCGGGCGCCAAGATGAATGGCTGAATGAATCGGCGCCCAACTTGGCTAGAGCTCAGTCACCTGAACTTGGTTCCGCCCCAGCGACTTGGCCAGGTAAAGCATTGAGTCCGCTTTCGTGAGAAGCTCTCTTGCCGAACTTGCAGATTGACTTGCCACAGCGACGCCGATGCTAACGGTTAATGGCTTTTTGTTGCCAGTCGTGTCCGAAGCAATGGCTCTGCATAACTTTTCAAAACGCTCTGTCGCCTCTTGCAGGCTGGTCCGATTCAGAAGCGCACCGAACTCATCGCCTCCCAGGCGGCCAACGCAGATAGCCCCGTCCGAAAACTCTCGCAGCTTAGCTGCCACGCGAATCATCGCATCATCGCCAGCGGCATGCCCCTCTCGGTCATTGATCTGTTTGAACTGATCCAAGTCGATGATGGCTAGCGCGTTCCCAACCTTCTCTGAAGCAACCAACATTTCCAATTTTCGTTGGAATTCACGACGATTTGCCAGCTGTGTCAACTCATCTGTGGCGGCTTGGAGAATCAGTTGCTGCTCGCGTTTTTTTCGCGCGTCAAGATCGCGAAGCACGACCGCGACCTGTGGGTCCACTCCGTCTAACCTGGAATAGACGACTTCGACCCATCGCGCTTTGCCACCTTTGCAGAGTCGTTCCCCCTCCAGTGTGAATTGGTTTGGCCCCGAATCGTTTAGCGATCGATCAAGCAACCGTGCGAGCAATGCTGATTCAGCTTCGGCTTCCTCGCCTGGTACCAACAATTGCAAATAGTTTTTGCCCAAAATCTCATCGGAGGTAAAACCCGTAAGCCGTTCTGCAGAGCGATTCAAATAGACAACTCGATTCGATCTATTCAGGATCAAGACCCCGCTATTTGCTTCTTCGACAATCTGCCGAAAGCAATCCGCCGCGGGCTCATTCAAAACCGCAGCGTCGTTCGATTTTTCCGGTTCCTCACCAATCACAGATATTCTTTCTCGCGAATTCAAAACCTTCGCATTCTAATTCGCATTCTTGGAGGGCTACAGGTCGGTTGCGGTCAGCCCGTCATGATTTGCGTCGTTGTGAACGCGCGAACCATTCGGGATTTACCAATAGCGCCGATTCAAGGGAGAATCCGCAGCTCGAATTTTTCGGACTCAACTACTGCGTATCTGAATGCAAATTGGGTCGACCCCTCATTCATGGCGAATTCACGAAACCGACACTTTTCTGAGTACATGGCAGGGCCTAAGATGCTTTGCAACTAGATGAGTCGGAACACGAATTGGGCTCGGCAGCTTCCTTTGAATTCTTCGGAATCTACGGAACTAATAGAAAGTGGCTGAGTCTAACGCTTCGACTTGAAGGACCATGTAAGGCGTATGTGGTCCACTCTTCAGCGGTGAGGAGAGTTGATTTCGCCGTTGGAGAATGCAATCTATGTCATCTATCCCGATGGCGAGTGGCAGCAATTTTGCTGACGTTCGCGTGGTCGGGTGCTCCGAGTCATTGCAAGAGCCTGCGTCCAACTCGCTTGAGGATGTCAGCTACTCACCGCCGCAGCGACAGGAAGCCCCACCTCCTCATAATCCCCAAGTGTTGATCCCGTCAGATGATGGCGTCAACGGTCCTGAACCTGCTGAAACCTCTCAGCAGAACCGTGTCGCTGACGTTCAGAATCGGCAACAGCCAGAGTTTCACCGTGTTAGACAAGTTCGCGAGCAGCAGGGCGTCAGTGTCCGCAGCATGGCTCGCCGATTGGGTATGGACATTCGGTCCTACAAGCAGCTGGAAATTTCAACTGCTGACCTCAGTTTGAGCGAACTCCATCGAATTCGAGACGCTCTCGATGTACCGCTTACCGATCTTCTCATTGAACGAGATAGCCTCTCTAGTCCCGTTCAAGATCGAGCCAAACTCGTGAAGTCCATGAAAACAGCGGTCGCTATTCGCGAGTCAAAATGCAATCCCCGAATCCGGCGGCTTGCAGAGATGCTCTGCAATCAGCTTGTCGACATCATGCCGGAGCTCCGAGATGTGAGCGGATGGCCCCAGTTTGGAGCCAGACGTGGCAAGAGTGCACTCGGCAAAGCTCTCAGCCAGCCAATTGACATGTCCCAGATCAAGACCGACTGATCACGACTTCACCTTCGCATCAGGGAAAAGCGGATACGCAACACCGTCCTTATCAATTTCCCAGGGCAACCAAACTAGGCTCAGCGATTTTACTTGCAAGTCACCCTTGCGGCAGGGAAATTCAACGGGTGTAAGTGTAATGGAGTCGATACTGAAGCGATCCTTTAGCTCGTCAACTTCTCGTTCACATTCGTCAATCAAGTCACGCCGATCTCGTTCCAATTCCGCAAGAGTCTGCTTTGCATGCACCACATCGGTGCGCTGTTGCGCAGCTCGCCCAACGCTTCTTCCCGCAGTCGCAGTTTTTCGAGAAACTTTGTTACCCAGGAGGGCACCCAAAACGGTTTGACCGATACTCAGGACGGAAGACCATTTCTGCTGGTCGTACTGAGCTTCCTCTCTTTCGACTCTCTGTTGCGCCGTACGAATCTTGTCTTCGAGGGATTTTACTTTCTTAGCATACTTGGCTTGGAGTTCCTCTTTCTCTTCGTCCCGCAGCTCTCGGACCTCTTGCTTCCACGCCAGCCTGGCCTCGAGCTCATCTTGTCCAGGCGAACTGAAGCGGTCCAGCTCTTTGCATTCGTACAGCGTCATTGGCATATGGCGATACAAATAATCCCTCAGCTCCTTTTCCCAGCGTTTGTATTCTTTGGCATTCAACATTTCGGCCGGTAACTCGGCAAATCCAAATTCTTCCTCGGGATCTGCCGACAAGTCGAGCTGTTCGCCATCGATCAACTTAGACGCTTCCCAGACATCATCGTCAAGTCGTCTTCCGAGTTGATACAGCAGCGTTCGGTCGAACCAGTCGTCTAAATCTGCTGCTGCTCGAACGTAGTGACAAGATACCTCTGCCAGCAAAGCTGGACGATAGCTCAATTTTGTCTTGGCCCTAGGCCTTTGATTCGGCACCCAGAATTGTTCTTCGATACCATTCGGGACAATCGGACGTTCATTTCCTTCCGGTTCATCCGCCGATGGCCCTGGCGAAGCTACGTTGTCGTCGGGCGTCAATTCATCACGGCGTGGATCCATCAACTCCTGAATCTGAACGCGACTTAAGGGGCCCCGCAAATACGACATCGCCCAACGAGTCTGAAAAATGGTGGGGCCATCGTCGTGAACATTGTTCATCAGAAAGACCCGGCTACCCAACGCAGCCAAAGTCTGTTCCATGGCTCCACGATCAAAATTACTTCCGCTCTGCGCCGCGGCTCCCTCGAGCCCCTCCAAGACTCGGTCTTTATCTCGTTGCGTCTGCAATCGCCCAAGGAACCAAGTACCAATATTGGAAAGGCCTTTGTAATCGAGATCGACTGGGTTCTGCGTTGCAAGCGCGATTCCTAATCCGAAGGCGCGGGCTTGCTTCAACAGAACCAACATCGGCGGCTTGCTAGGAGGCTTCGCCGTAGGAGGGAAATATCCGAAAACTTCATCCATATAGAAAAGAGCCCTCAACGAACTCGTACCTGGTTGGGTCCGCATCCAGGAGAGCAACTCATTCAACATGATGGTGACAAAGAACATCCGTTCCTGATCGCTCAAGTGCGCAATGGAAATGATCGACAGCCTCGGTTTGCCTTCTGCGGTGTACATCAAGCTCCGAATGTCCAGCGGCTGGCCTTCGAGCCAGCCAGAGAACGACGGACTGGCAAGTAGGTTGTTGAGAGTCATCGAGAGCTTCAACCGTTCTGATGCCGGATAGAAGCTTTCCAAATCAAAGACACCAACTTTATCGATTGGCGGATTTTGGATTGCTCGAATCAGTGCGGGGAGGTCTAGATTTTGTCCCTTTCGCCAATGTGTCTCAAAGATGTTCGAGAGCAAAATATGCTCTTTGCTGCTGAGCGGATCGGCTTCAATTCCCATCAAAGTCAGCAAGCCCGACGCGGCGCCCGAAATTCGTTCTCGAAACACGTCAGTATCTGCAATCACCGTCTTCGAAGGAGCATCGAAGCTCTTCAGCACGGTCATCGGTATACCGGCATTACTGCCAGGTGTATAAATCGCGACGTCGACGGAGTCCTTAAAACGATGAACGCGGCTGCCATCCTGGTCCCAAGACTTGAGCCCCGCACGCCATTTCTCAGCCGTACTTGCCGCGTACGCTTCTACCGACATCCCTTTTCTCTCAGCGTCGGATGGATCGACCCAGGGCTGAAAATCAGTGGGGGCAAGCTCCGGAAAAGCCAACATCAGGTTCCCGAGGTCGCCTTTTGGATCAATGCAGATCGCAGGAATCCCGTCGATCGCAGCCTCTTCTAATAAGGACAAGCAAAGTCCCGTTTTTCCGGACCCCGTCATCCCAACACACATGGCGTGCGTCGTAAGATCCTTAGCATCATAGAGAACTTTCTCATCGCCCAACTGTTTGTTTTGCAGGTCGAATTTCTTGCCGAGATAGAAAGAAGCAAGCTTTTCGTAATCCGGGAGAGACGTCATGTTCGAATCCCTGTCAGAATGTTGCTCATACTTTTGAAATGGACCAGCTGATCCTACGCTCCGATGCGATGGAAACGCTCCATCTGGCACCTCGTTTTCGACACAACGGGTCGATACGAATGAGACTGTGGAGGTCCACTCGGCGACAGGCCGCGTGCTCACGCAAAGTTGAGTCCGAGAAAGACGTTAAGATGGTAACCGGCCTGAGATCATCTTTGGAGCCCGACTCAACACCCTTTAAGAACACAGGTTGCAAGGCAGCAGGGCTTTAGGACCGCCGCCAGTCTTTTCTATTCTGTGTTTTTGAGGCAACGCAAATATTGACCTGGCTCAGTTCATCTTGACTGATCCACCTTGCGAATAAGATGACAAATCAATTCACTCAGTTTAATTTTTTCGGTTTTCCGACAAGGCATAACATGCTTTCCGAAGTAGATTGCAGCTCATCCCCGGTTCCATCCTGGTCCATATCTCTGTGCCTAGCCATCCTGTTCTTGCTCACCGCCGCGTTGCGCGTTGGACAGGGTGAAGAGCCCGCGAAACTCAGCGACTCACAGATAAACCAACTGAAATTCGATGGGGATCGTCTAGCAGACCAAGGCGATTATCTCAACGCATTGAGGAAATACACCAAAGCGTACCTGGGTGTGGTCAGTGAAATTAGGGGACAAGCTTTCACAGAAAACGTCGAACCGAAGATGTTTTCGCGAGAAGAGCTCGGCAAGGAAATGCTTGAGCAAATGGAGAAGGAATACACCGCCGAAGACCTTAAGCTAATGGACAGTAGCTACTACGTTTTCGGGTTGATGAAGCCAGAGTTAAAGTCGGAAGAGCTAGTGACCAAGCTTCTCACTGAGGAAGTTGCCGGCTTCTACGACCCCGACAACAAGCGAATGGTCTTGATCGTCGAAGATGGTCCGAAGGAAGAACCCAACTGGCTTGGAAAACTGCTAGGAGCTCGTTCGGCTTTTGACAAAGACGAGCAGAAAACCACGTTAGCCCACGAGCTGACACACGCCTTGCAGGATCAACTTTACGACCTCAATGCGATGCAGGATGGAATTGAAGACGACGACGACATGCTGATTGCGTTCTCCGCTCTGGTCGAAGGCGACGCGACTTTGCTGATGTTTGCGGAGGCTCAGGGCGGAGACATCTCCGATATGGACCCCGAAGCGATGCGTGCCACATTCAATATGATGAGCTGGATGATGCCGTTAGCCGGCGGCGCGACTTACCGAGAAGCACCACCTATCTTTCGCGACTCACTTGTATTCCCCTATATCCAAGGGATGCTTTTCGCGTTGTCCGTTGCCGGCGAGAACGGCTGGCCGGCGGTACATAGTAGCTACCGACACCCACCGCTGAGCACGGAACAGATCATGCATCCAAGCAAGTACCTTGATCCGAAGCAGTATGACGCCCCGGTCGTAGTCAGCATCCCTGACCTCACTGATCTCATTGGAACGGATTGGAAACGACTTGGAGGGAATTGCCTTGGCGAGCTACAGACTTCAATCATGCTGAAAAAAGTCCGAGGAGGAAATCGGGCCTCAGCGGGATGGGACGGTGACAAGTATGAAGTCTATGAACGAGCCGATGGCAAGCTTGGCCTGGCATCGGTGAGTCAATGGGACTCGGGTAACGACGCCCAGGAATTTGCCAAAGCCTACAAATTACACCGTGCAGCAAACCCATTCGGAACAGACGCTGTGTTTGCACACCCTGCTTCACACAAAGTCGTTGTGGATAATGCAAACGTCTACATTCTTGGCGGGTTTCCAACTGAAGTTGCTGAGGCATTGGTCGATCGCCTTCGCCAATCGACATTCAAGGAAAAGACTTTCCCGCTACCCAGCGCAGAACACGCGGAGGGCAATGGCAACGCTGCAAACCCGAATGCCGATCCAAGGCCCGAGTCAAAAAGTATTGAAGTGCTCAGGGACCAACCGTTCGGCGAACATGACGCGCAGAAGCTCGATGCTTACTTTGACGCAAACATAGAATCAGCGCCGATTGTACTGTGGGTCCACGGGGGCGGCTGGAGGCTCGGAGACAAGAAGTCCGTCGGGCTAAAAAAGACCGCTTTCACCAAAAATGGATACACACTCGTATCCACCAACTACCGTCTCGCACCAGAAGCCAGTGTGGAAGAGATGGCACAGGACATTGCTTCTGCCGTTCGCTGGTCCAAAGACAACGCCACTCAAATCCATGGGGATGCGTCCAAAATCATCCTGGCGGGACATTCCGCCGGGGCTCACTTGGTCGCCCTTGTATCGACGGATGCTACCTACCTGGCGAGAGAAAATTTGCAGCTGAGGAATGTCGCCGGCTGCATTTCTATCGACACCGCTGCCTACGATGTACCGGCGCTGATCGAGTCGCTAGCGACTGCCCGCAAACGATTGTATACGTCCGTTTTTGGTAGCTCACGAAGTACGCTGCAAGCTTTATCTCCCGTCAACTACGTGCAGGAAGCCGAGCATCGACCGTCTTTTCTGATCATGCATGTGGCTGACCGCAAGGACTCGACGCTTCAGTCCAACCGTTTCGCAAAGCGGCTCTCCGAGTCAGGGGCAGACGTCTCGGTCTATGCCGCCCAAGAAAAGACGCATGCGTCCATCAATCGCGAGTTGGGAGCCCCCAAAGATGCGCCGACTTCTCAGGTGTTCGATTTCCTCAAACGCGTAATTTCAAGCAAATCGCTGACCGACGCTAGCTGAAGTGGTTGGCTACGAATTGCTAGTCGTTCGGTTGGCAATAAATAAGCCACATGGAATCCAGAGTGGGACTGTGCTCCGGTAGTTTGCATAGGCGCAGCCGAATCGCGTGTGAAGATCAGACTCTTCCGACGGTCGCACAAGCATGTGCCAGGCAGGAATGCCACAGAGCGCGTAACCAATAACTGCAAAGCTGCCCAAATACCATCCAACAGCGATGCCTTGTACGATCCCCGCAATTGCCATTGGGTTACGAACGTAGCGGTAGGGCCCAGCGATCACCAAGCGGCTGGCTGTTGCCGTAGGAAGCGGTGTTCCGTTCCCGTACCGCGACATGCTCCAGCCACTCCACAACCCGATTATGGAAGCCATAGCGAACAACGAAATCGCGAAGTAACTTTGCCCTGCGTGTTTCAGCGCGGGGACGGTCAAGTTGCACTCCGTTTCCCGAATCGCCAAGGGGATGATCCACAAGAAGGTGCCCCAGAATAAAACCGTCTGCATGGCTGTCGCAAACACCGCTTTCCGCGGATGGTAATTCACTTCGCGAAATGCGGCCAACTGCTGGCCTGGTAATCCGACAATGGTTGCCATCGACAAAGTAAGTCCGCTCATGATCGTCATGAGCGCCGAAGCCAACCACGCCTCCTGAGTCCAAACACTGGTGGCTATGCAGTAGAGTGTGGGATACCAAACTAAGAGGGCTAATCCCCATACGATGGCCTTTGCCGATTCCATACCGAGATAGACTGAGTAAGCGGCAACCGCGCTGCCGCCACCAAGCATCAGTAGGTCTGGAATGGCGAATGCAAAAAGAACCTCTAGTGGCCAGTCCGTTGGCTGAAAAGTCGCCGCGATGGAATTCGATAAAAAAATCACAATCCACCAAAGTAAAATCGCCAACGCTTGCCCGACGAAATAGAGGGCAACTAGTTTCCGTGCATACACGCCTGACACCTCTTTCGGTCAGTCATCGACCTTGCGCATCGCTTTGTGGCCGTCGATCAGACTCTGAAACAACAACTCCCTCTCATAGCTAACCGAAAAACAGCCGCCATCATTACCACGTATGCTGGAATTCTGATTCATTCACACTAGGCTTTCAACAAAGCTCCTCGGCCTTCGCGAAGTGCTGGGCATCCTCGGTCGAAATCTTTGACTGCAAACATTCTCGAACTTGCTCTTATCATTGGTATCGCGTTGATGTTTCCCTTGCAGTGTCCTGTTCGTGGCTGCCAGAACGCGTTGTCTGCGTCGAGCGATCAATTGTCCTGCGACAGTGGACACCACTTCGACCGTTCCAAGTACGGCTACTGGAGTCTTGTACAGCCACAAGATCGCAAGTCATTGAATCCTGGCGACAGCGACTCAGCCGTGCTAGCGCGGCAACGCTGGCTCTCTAAGGGGCACATGGCCGGACTAGAGACAAAGCTGCGGGACTGGATTGACGAGCTTCCGCTGCCAAACGCTTCTAACGCTCTGCAATTGTTGACTGCAGTCGACCTCGGATGCGGTGAAGGCACCTTTGGACGAGCACTCTTTTCTCGAGACATTCCGAAGACTGTAACCTACGATTGGGATTTCTGTGGGATCGACCTCTCCAAGCGCGCCGTCCGGATCGCTGCGCGTGGCTGGCCCGAAGCGACCTGGTTGTTCGCCAATGCCGATCGACGACTTCCAATCCTCAACGACTCAATCGACCTGGTTCTATCCTTGTTTGGACGGCGGCCGATTCAAGAGTCCAAACGCATATTGAGGCATGGTGGTCATTGCCTAGTGGCCGTCCCAGGCCCCGACGACCTTATTGAATTGCGCCAGCTCGCGCAACAAGAAGGCCAAGCAAGATCCCGTTGGGAGAAGATCGTCAACGGCTTTTCCGCCGACGGATTCGAGGTCGTTGCGCGGGAGCAATGGAAATCCGTCGTCGAACTGGACTTGGAAACCACCCGTGACGCAATGGCTATGACCTATCGGGCGGTTCGTGAATCCCAGCAAAAGCGATTGCAAAAATCACTTGATTCAAAATTTGAAACAGACTCACATCTCGCGGTCACGCTTTCCGCCGACCTAATGCTGTTCAGAGCGACTTGATCTGAACTTCGACATCTCCGGTTTAGCTCAAGCACAACGATGCGTCGTAGTCGCGTACCGTTAGCAAGACGCGATACTCAGTCCAGGGCTGATCTCGTTGCGTCCAAGCCGCCGGTGTCTGCCCCCGCATGCATCGCCTGCTTGCCTCAGGGGTTCGCCTGCTTGCCTCAGGGGTTCGCCTGCTTGCCTCAGGGGTTCGCCTGCCTTCGAAAGGCTCCAGCGGTGATTCCTGTGATCCGCTTAAACACGACGTGCATATATTCGGGGTGGTCGAAACCGCATAGATGCGCGATCTTCTCGATTGGCAAATCGGTGGTCACTAGCAACTCCCGGGCTCGTTTGATTTGGACATGCCGAATCTCTTCCTGAGGTGAACGACCTAAGTACTTGCGCATTTGTCGCTCGAGGGTACTCCGGCTGACGACATTGGCTCGCACTACCTCGTCGACCGTTATCCCATTGCACGCATTCCGACGAATGTAGTGAAGTGCCGAGGCGATATCGCGATCTTCGATGGCGACAACATCGGTAGACTGGCGAGTCTGAACCCCTAATGGATCAACTGTCTGAATTTGCTGCTTGGGAGTTCCTCCAGACATGAGTGTCTCAAGCAACTCCGCGGCACGAAACCCAACCAGAGCGGCGTTGGGAAGGACGCTTGAAAGAGGCGTCGAGCAGATCCGGCAAAGCTGATCATCGTTATCAACGCCAATCACGGCGACTTGTTCAGGGACCGCCAGCCCGAGACTCTCACAGGCGTCGATGACATGTTTGCCACGTACATCGTTACACGCCATCACAGCGAATGGAGGCTGTATCGACGCAAGCCAAGCTCGAATGGAGGCTTGTTCTTCATCCCATGACCGAGTGCCAGGACCAAACCACCGCGACTCGTAGACGGTGCAAGATTCTTGGCTAGCCGGGTTCGCCGCCTTCAAAAAAGCTTCCTCACGCCGTTTCGACCAAGCCTCGCCTCGAAAACCGCAGTATCCAAAACGCCGAAAACCACGTTCAATGAGATGTTCGGCTGCCAATTCTCCAATTCGATGATCATTCGCACGGATCTGCGGAAGTACTGACTTCCCGCGCCGATCTGTCAGTTCGACCAGCGGAACACCGGTCCGTTCAACAGCTTCCGTGAGCTTGGGCGTTGTCACGCGCGAGATAATGCCGTCTCCGTTCCATTCATTCAACCAACTAGGCGGTTGACGGGACAAATCACGTTGCTCGAGAAAAACAGACCAGTTCCCTCGCATGCGCATGAAACGCACGATCCCCTCGAGGAGATCGCGTCCATAAACGATGGACGTCTCAATGATGAGTGCAACATTTCGCTTATCTCGTTGCATTTCCGAATTCTCGAATCTCGCGTCGATCCAGCCAGAGCCCGAAGTTCCGCCGCTTCGCCCCGCCGATCTTGAACGCGAGGCATGTTAACCGATTATCAATTGCAAATGGAGAGTCGGACCTCATTTGGCTGATCGGGTACGCGCCCCCAGAGCCAGAAATTAGCGGGGCGGCCACTTCCACCCCAGTTGGTCGAGCATATTCCCATCTTCGATCAGAGTTTCCCCGAGTTCTTTGTAGAGCCGAATCGACGCAGCTAGGCCTTCGACTTCTAAGTTCTGTCTCAGCTGCTGCGAATGCGTCACTACAATCACTTGAGTTCTTTCGGAGGCCGCCACAATGAGCCGCGACAGAGCCGGTAACAAATCTGGATGTAAGCTGTTTTCGGGTTCGTTCAGGATCATCAGCGCTGGCTCTCGTGGTGTGAGCAAGGCAGCAATCAACAAGAGGAATCGTAGAGTTCCGTCTGATAATTCCGCAGCAGCCAAGGGCCTCAACATTCCGGGCTGATCAAGATGCAACTGAAGGCCGCCTTCAACTGCTTGAATGGCTACCCGCGAACCAGGGAATGCGTCGTCAACAGCAGTATCTAGTGCCCTTGCATCACCGATCTCGCGAATCGTTTGAATGGCGGCGGCAAGATCGTGTCCATCACTCGACATGATTGGTGTGAATGTCCCCACCGACACGCCGCGCGCAGGAGCGTATCGATCAGTGCGAAACGAATCGTAGAACCGCCACGAACGAAGCACATCACGCATGACGATCAACTCCGGTGCAGCGAACGGATCTGAGTACTCTGCGAGCATGCTAGATTGACGGGAGAAGCTCATCTCGACCTCCTGCCACTTCCCTTTGCCAGAACGACAACGGAGGCCACTGCCACGTCGATCCGCACACAATTGCCTCGTCTCCATTCCCTGGCCTGCCCACAAACATTCTCGCTTAACCTCAGGATCACGATCGAACATGGACCCCGCTGGTACCGGTAGCCCCAAGTCAACGCAATAGCTGAATGGCTCGGCCAACATTCCAAGTTTGAGGCTGACCGGCTTCTTTCGTATCGTGCCTTGAACCGGGACGTGCCCCGCCTTCATTTCATTGGTGATCGTCTCGGGCCCAGCCCAGAGAACAGATTCCAATCCACCCTCGGTCGCAAGTGAAGAAACTAAATCCCCGTCTGCCGTTTTCGCCAAAAGTTGGAGTGCTCGATAGATATTCGATTTCCCGCTGCCGTTCGGACCGGAAACAACCGTTAGCGATTCGAGTCTCAGTACGATCGCACGTAGTGATCGGTAACCGGCAATAGCAATGCGATCGATCAAATGGATGCTACTCCATAATTCCCAAGCGAATCGTTGTGCCTTATCTACCGCAATCCAGGTTTTCGGTAGAGTGCGGAGATCTGATACAATAGAGGACCCGCCTACGCTCGCCCTCTGTGCCTGCAAGAAAGACTGACGCCGTGCGAAGCATACGACTCCAAAGGTTGACTCTTCACGTCATCTTTGTTGGCTGTTGCGTAATTTTACCCCCAGCATGCATCGCTTCGGAGCCCACTGCCGGCGAAAAGCTCTTTGCACTCAAACTCAAAAGCCTCTTTGCGGAAAAATGCTTAGCTTGCCACGGTGGCAACGAGGAAGACATACAAGGTGGATTCGATCTTCGAACCCGCGAGAGCTTATTGAAGGGTGGCGACTCATTTGAATCAGACGTCATCAAGCTAGGTCACGGCAACGACAGTTATCTGTATTTAGTGACAACCCGTGAAGAGGCGGGGTACGAAATGCCCCCAAAGGAATCGGAGAGCCTGACGGAGGAAGAAACTTGGTGGCTTCGTGACTGGATCAATGCAGGGGCGCCTTGGCCAAGCGACCAGCGCATTGCAGAAATCCAAGATGCCTACGCGGAAGGCGTGCAGGTTGTGACCTCCGGCGGGCTAGATGAGGGCTGGACCAACCGCCGCTACGAAGAGGAAAAACTCTGGGCTTATCGCCCGGTCAAATTCGATTCGCCACCTGATGACCAACATCCTATTGACTGGTTTATTGACCGACGTCTCGAAGAAGCAGGTCTAGTTCTCGCGGCGTCAACTGACGCTAGAACGCTTGCGCGGCGTCTGACTTTTGGCCTAACCGGCCTCCCGCCCATCGCGATCGACACGGACGCCGTCAACGAGTTCGCTTCGACCTACGCAGCTACGCCCAAGCTATCGATCGAGAACTTCGTCGATCATCTACTTGCAACCGAGCACTACGGGGAGCAGTTCGCTCAACATTGGTTGGATGTCGTACGCTACGCCGACTCCGCCGGCTTCGCCAATGATTACGCTCGGCCGAACGCATGGCGATATCGGGATTATGTCGTTCGCGCTTTCAATTCGGATAAACCGTACAACCAATTCGTCCGCGAACAGTTAGCCGGCGATGAAATCGACGCGGCGAATTCGGAACTCAGAATTGCGACGGGATTCCTCCGCATGGGGCCGTGGGAACAGACATCGATGAGCGTTTTTCGCGTCACGCGTGTCCAATGGCTCGACGATGTGACCGATTCCGTCGGCCAAACCTTTCTCGGTCACGCGATGCAATGCGCCAAATGTCATGATCACAAATTTGACCCCGTGCCAACGCGTGACTACTACCGAATGATGGCGGTATTCTCGACGACCCAATTTGCCGAAGTCAACGCACCGTTTTTGCCCGACGAAAATCAAGACGGGTTTGATGCTGCACAAAGCTGGACGCAGGCAAAGATCGACGCTTACCAAAGCCAAGCGACTGGGCTTAAGCTGAAGATCGAGACTCAGAAGCAAACCGAATCGGGTGATGCCAAGGTAGGTGAAAACGGACTCGACCCAGGTGACGAGAATTCGCTCGCCCGCATGAACAAGAATATTGCCCGTCATCGTTGGGAATTGGACAAAACCAGGCCGATCGCATTTTCGGTCTATACCGGCGCCACAGTCGAACGCAAAAATGTCGGCGCGCGTCTGCTCAAGCCCAAAAACTCGTGGGCGAAAGGCTACGTCGAAGAAGACACAATCCTGTCGGGGGGAGATGTTTATTCCCGTGGCGACACCGTCTCACCGGGTGCGCTCAGTGCTGCAGAAACGCTCGGCGAAATGCCGGAGCTAAGTTTTCCTAATGGCCGTGGCAAAAGACGTCTGGCTCTGGCAGACTGGATCATCCATCCGAAAAACCCACTTGCGGCCAGAGTGATGGTCAACCGCGTTTGGGCATGGCACTTTGGCAAGGGCTTGGCGGGTAACCCGAACAACTTTGGTGGGACCGGAAAATTGCCAACGCATCCGGAGCTCCTGGACTACTTGGCCAATTGGTTTATGCAAAACGATTGGTCCGTGAAAAAACTAAATCGGCTGATCCTCACTTCGGATACCTACCGGCGAAGCAGCTTCCATCCCAACGCGAGCGACTTGGAAGAGAAGGATCCTTTGAACCAACTCTACTCGCACTTTGAACCTCGCCGTCTAAATGCTGAATCGATCCGCGACGCCATGCTCGCGGCGAGTGGGGAATTAAACCTGCAAGCCGGAGGCATACCATGTCGTCCCGATATCAACATGGAAGTCGCAATACAGCCAAGACAGATCATGGGCGGGACTGCATCCGTCTATGAGCCAGATCCCACGCCCGAGCAGCGAAACCGACGGACACTCTACGCAGAGAAGATTCGTGGACTGCGCGACCCGTTTTTGGAAACCTTCAACCAACCTGGCCCGGACAAATCATGTGAACTTCGTGAAACATCAATTGTTGCTCCACAAGCTCTGACATTATTCAATGCCACTGAAGTTCACGAGCGAGCGTTGGCGATGGCGATGGAACTCCTGTCTTCCGCCGCCCAAGAAGTAGATACGCCAAATGGCGAATCTTCATCCTTTGTCGCCGACTCGGATATCGTGAACCACGCATTTTTGCGCTCGTTCCATCGCAGACCGACCGATGCGGAATTAGAGCAGTGTATTGATCATTGGCGAACTTCGACCGAAGCAGAGGCCGACAAGAGGTATACGGCTCCAGTATTCGCGACGGAGATCAAACGAACCGTCATGGCAGAAAAAACAGGCGAGCCCTACGACTTTGTCGAGAAACTCCCCACCTACGAAAGCTACCAGCCCGACTTGCAACCACACCAAGTCGATGCGCGAACGCGAGGACTGGCTCAGCTTTGTCTAGTGCTGCTGAATTCCAACGAGTTCAGCTACTTAGATTGATGCGGAAAAAACGGAAACTTGGCTCTAGACACACACAGCGTCGATCTTCATTTACCGCACTTCGGGTCTCAAACAGATTCCGAACCACTCGAAGCCACGACGAATCGAACAGAGAATTAGGAACTGCACAGCATATGCCCCTATCGACCAACCGACGCGAACTTTTGAAAACCGGCTTGTATGGCGGCATGTACGGTTTAGGGGCCAGTCTGGGCAGTATCGCCTTAACCGCGCAGTTGCACGCGGACGAAGATAGTGCGGCCAATTCCAGGGGGCCGCACCACACGCCGAAGGCCAAGAATTGCATTTTCCTCATGATGGAAGGCGGTCCCTCTCACATCGATACATTTGACCCCAAGACGGAGCTGGGAAAACGGCACTTGCAGGAGTTTACTCGGTCGGGTGAAGAGCAGAGTGCCATGTCCTCCGGCAAGCGCTACTTTGTCAAAAGCCCATTCGACTTTATCAAAGCCGGCGAGTGCGGTGCGGATATGTGTGACCAATGGCGATTCCTTAAGGATTGCGCCGATGACATGTGTTTCTACCGGGGCGCCTTTGTCGAGTCCGTGAATCATCCAACGGCTTGCTACCACATTAATACTGGAAACCGCTTTGGAGGCGACCCAGCCGTGGGAGCTTGGGTCACCTATGGCCTCGGATCCGAAAACAAGAATTTGCCAGGCTTCGTCGTTCTTCCCAGGTCAAGCTACCCCCAAGGCGGGGCTGCCAATTGGTCGAACGGTTTCTTGCCTGCTGATTACCAAGGAACACCACTGCGTCCACAGGGCAGCCCGATCCTGAACCTCTCGCCACCTCAAGGCGTTACATCCAAGCAACAGCGCGCAAACCTAGATCTGCTCGAAAAACTAAATCGCAGCCACCTCAGCTCACGGCCGGGACGTTCCGATCTGGAAGCCCGTTTGAACTCTTACGAACTAGCCTATCGGATGCAAACCGAAGTTCCACAAGTACTGGATCTTGACGGCGAAACACAAGAAACCCTTGATCTCTACGGAGTCGACTCTCCCAAGACTGCAGCATTCGGACGCAAGTGCTTGCTCGCTCGGCGTCTCATTCAGAAGGGAGTGCGTTTTGTTCAGATCTATTCCGGCAATTGGGACAGTCACGACTACATCGAACGTGCTCATGGATCACTGATACGCGCTGTCGACCAGCCTATCGCCGCGTTGATTAAGGACCTCAAGCGGCTTGGTATGCTCGACGATACTTTGATCGTCTTCTGTGGCGAGTTCGGACGTACGCCGGACAATGGTCTCCGCGGAGGCGGTAAGTCATACGGTCGGGATCACAATGCCGGTGCAATGGCCATGTGGTTCGCCGGAGGAGGGACCAAAGCGGGCCACACGATCGGTGCAACAGACGAGATTGGAGATAAAGCCGTCGAAACCGCACACCACATTCGCGATGTGCACGTAACCCTTCTCCACCTCCTAGGACTAGATGACAACAAACTGACCTACTATCACGCGGGGAGATTCAAGCAACTAAGCCAGTTTGGTGGCGAGGTCATACGCGAACTGATTGCATAACAAATCCGATCCGAATTCGAATGCATCAGTTCCTTTTCTGTAAGTCGTTGAGCGCCTTGGCAAATGCTTTGCCAATCTGCGTCATGATTTTGGCGGATCCTAAGTAGTGATACTCCGCGTTGGAAACACTCTCGGTAAGCAGTTCATACTCTTCTTCCGAAAAAGTCTCCCGGCGGCGTCGCTCCTGTTCGCTAGCCCGGTCTTTTCGAGCCAGCTCACCTGCCTTTTCCAGTTCTTTCAGTTCGCGATTGATCTCTTCATCTTTCGGTTTGAGGGCCGCATACGACTCATCCCAAAAATCAGCCGTATGAACCGCCACAACGAAGTCGTCGTCCTCCGCGGCCGCCGCCATCGCATCTCGAAATGCCCCGTGGATTTTCTGAATTCGCGGCGGCATCCAGCGCATCGAGCCACCAACACCCATGACGCCCACAACAAAAGGCAGGTCGGGCGTCGAGAGTTCTTTTCGGACATCCGCGACAAACAAGCGCAGTAGATCGGTGTAGCTATCGTAGCTCCCTGGTTGCCCCCGGTCTGGATACGTTCCACTGTCGACCATATCGTTCCAACCTTGAAACCAAACGAAGCCCGCGAGTTCATAACCCTCATCGTCGTCGTACTCGGGACAGATCCTTGCAAGCTTTCCAAGACTGTCATGCACATGCTCCATCATCGCACGATAGTAAACTCCAGTCGCTTGTTGCTTACTCGCGCGCTGTTCCTCGAGATCTTTGCCTTGCTTTTCAAACCGTTCCTTCTGCCCCGCCGAGAACTCATAAGGCCGCGCACTTGGCGGTCGGAAATCGGTATGCAAGCTCTTCCCGCCCCATGCTGTTTTGATCAAAACGATCGGAGAATTGGGATACAGTTTCTGCATTTCGAATCCAAAACTGTACTCCGGTCCAATCTTGGGTCCTCGAGCTTCCGCTCCAAATCCAACCGTCAGTCTGCCAACCTTCACTTCGGATGAGCTACCAACAGACGAGATCCAAACGCTTTCTGCCTCTTTCGGCTCGCCATTAGGATTCACCAGTTCGCGGTACAGCGACTCAGTTTCCGCATCCTTGCCCATCGCCACCATGGTCCGAATTTGGGCATGACCTTGCATGTTTGACTGCCCGGCCAAGATGAAAACCTTGGCGGGCTCGCCGCCGCACGCGATTCCATGCAAAACCACAAAGACCAAACCGAGCAGGCCTAATGCGCTGCCTGACATATTCTTTAGATTCATTCGGTTACCTAATCCCAACTTGGCTAGTGCTGTCGAAGCATCCTGTATTCTCGACCTCAGTTGAAGCCCCATGGGGCGAGTAGCTCGGCGGATGCTCAGTTCATGCAAAGCAGTTCATGCAAAGCAGTCTAGCAGATCCCACCCCGGGTTTTGCCCTGGGCATGCACAACGAGACCGGAGTCACTTCTGGGCAGCACTCCTATTGATTGACTCGGAAAACTGCTAGCTTGGTCCAACGTGACTTGAAAGCTAGAGGAACCAGTCCATGATTCGAAACATTTTCGCCACCCTGGCTGGAACCATTGCAGGCGGCCTTGCGGTAGCACTTGTACAGTCACTTAGCAATTGGCTTCACCCGATTCCGGCCGATATGGATATAACGAACGCGGAGGCAATGGGCGAGTGGATCTCTAAGCTTCCCCTGGCGGCGTTCTTGATCGTTCTCGCGTCTTGGATAATCGGCTGCCTCGTCGCTACATCGATAGCCAGACGTCTAGCCGGCTCCAGGATCTTGTTGCCAGGCTTGATTGCATGGGTATGCATGTCTGCGGCTACGATGTTAACACTCTTATCCATTCCGCATCCCCTATGGATGTGGCCCGCCGGAATCGCCGGCTGCTTCGCTGGTGGTCTTTTGGGAACCGTCCTCGTCGCCCCCAAAACCTATCGAGTTGCAAGCCAAAACAAGATACGCGCTGAAGGGAACTTCGTATTCAAGACGATTTCCGAAATCGAAAACTACCGTCAAGCCGTGCCTGCCATTCAGCAGATCGAGTTTCTCAACGAGCAGAGGGTAGGGCAGGGCACCAAGTTCCGTGAGACTCGAACGATGAATGGGCGCGAGGCACAGGCAACGCTCGAAGTGACCGAATTCACTCCACCACATTCGATCCGAATCGTCTCGCATGAAGGCGGAACCACATGGGACACTCTCTTCGAAGTCACTAGCGGGCAAGAGAGTTGCTCACTTTCACTATGTATGGATGCGACACCGAACAACTTGCTTGCTAAACTTCTCACGCCCGCCATTCTCGGCATGGTCCGCAAGGGCATCGAAGGCGACATGCAATCCGTCAAAGAGTACTGCGAAAAAGCAAACTTGTAGCGTCGACAAACGTGGCTGGCTCAAGACTCCGAGGCAATGGCCGGGGTTGCGGACTTTATGGCACGCCTTGGGACGGAAAACCACAAATGTCCCCATGCAAAGGTAAGCGAGCCAGTCGAAAAAGCAAGGCTATACAGCACGGTGAATTGGACCGTCGATTTCAAGTTCGGCACAAAGAAGCTCGCGTAGCAAGATGCAATGACGACGCAACAACTTATTGTGACAATGCTAATCAACGTGTAGCGAGCAGCACGGTTACAGGCCGGCTTTCGGCCTGCGAGCAAAACGGCGATCGCGGCTGCCGTGAAAACACCACCGCAAATCCAAAAACTACCCAGTGGAACCTGCAATCTTACATCACCGAGCCATGGCGTGAGTATGGCAACAAGCATTGCAATACTGCCAGTTATCAGCAACAAATCCCACAACGACAGACGGCTCGCAATTTCGTTTCTATCAGACTCGTCTTCAGCGTCTGGATTAGCCAAGTGTTGAACGTTGCGTTGGGCAAGCCCTTGCACGAAGACTATCCTCGCGAGCCAGATGCATACCATGACAACGAAAAATGGTGCGATCGCAAGTCCAATCCAAGCGAACCCGCCTCCGTCGAATTCGTACGATCTGGTTAGCACCAACACGGCAGTGGTTACAACCGTCGCGAAAACAATTGTTCGCGTGCTGAATCGAAAACTCCCGAAAAACAGATGCACTAGTGCCAAGGAGATGGCGCCCACGGCCACGCCAATCATGATGCTTTCCCCAAGCGTTCCATCATCCACCCAGACGCTTGAGTAGGCCTCTCCCAACGAATAAACGACGATCGGAATCGCCGACAAGCCTGCGAGAAAAACCCACTTTGGAGGCCACGCAGGCGGTCCTCCACGAAACGGACTCAAGAAAACAAGAGTCCAGCAATACGCCATGATCACCCAACCCAGAACCAACACTAGGCTTCCGCAAACGGGCAACACATGCGGCAGAAAACGGCGATTCATTGAACCATCCGTTGCAGAGTAAACCTCCACACTTGCCCCCCATTGATCACTTAGAATCAAATACTCGTCTGGAGGCAAAATAAGCGGGTAGCTATTTACAGTTGAGACTGGCGTTAACTGACCGTCCTCGTATCTCACTAGAATTGCCTTTTTGTTGGGCGAACTCACAGCTCGAAACGCCTTCGAGAGCCCAACGTCATAAACTAGACTTGGGAGCTCACCTGCCCCAAGACGGCTTTGGTCTGCTACAGCCTCGCGAAAACAATCAAAAAACGCGAGTCCACCGCTCGGATCGACGAACGACACTAAACCGTTCTCGAGAGCCGTCAATTGACTGCTTGGTCTCATCAAGTCTTCTGAGACAACTCTAATTCGTTTTGCCACTCTCCCATCCTCAGCAAAACGCAACACTAATTCTCCACTTGTATCTTCCTGACACGCAACGTACGCCTGACCACGGTCCACGACATAGCTTGGATTCCAGTGAGTTATCTGAGTCGAATGATTCCACTCCGCTAATTGCTCGAGCTTCTCGTGGTCGATTGCATAGAGCCGGCTTTGCCAAGGACCGTCCTGATAATCGGTCATTGCGATGACAACCCGACCAGGATCTGAGAATCCCAGAGTAATCCTGGCTTGATAACCGCCTACCAGAGCTGAACGCACCACCGGAATGCTTGCGTCCAGATCCAACCAGTGGAATTCGTTTTGTTTTCCGTCCCAAGTCAATCCGACTGCATATCGAATTCCAGCGGAGCGTGGTGTACAGGGAAACCGAAAAATGAGAGGCTTCTCACCGATCTCGACTGGCTTCCTCCAATGCTTGTAACGCTTCCACTCTCCAGGGTGCCTGACTTCATTCGGCCCAAGCCGATACTGTTCATAGTTCAAGGGTCCGGCTGATTCACCAACCACATAATATGCCTTTGGCTCGCGGACCAATCGACCAGATTCCAAATCAACGGCTAAACGCGAAGGCTCGCTGAAAAAACCTCCGTCCTGATAATCGCCGAGTGGGACACTGCGCTGCAGAAGGTCCGCATTCCACGCTTGAGATTCAAATTTCGGCGGCAGATAGAAAAACAAACTGAACGTTGCCAGCCATAAGAGACTAAGCCCTACCAGCAAAAGCGTTAATCGCTTCATACTCATTGGCTATTCTCCTCAAAGCTAATGGTCCTTCTCGCGTCTATCATCGCATTCCGTGGTTCCTTAAGAACCACTTCGCGTCCAGTCCAACTACAAGTGCGTTGGCGTCGCTAGAACGACTTGGTTGCTGTGTCCACACACGCCCAGCTTTAAACAGTCGTTCACGCTTCAACGCGCCCAGCCAACGTGAAACGGTCTCACACAATATGACAGCTTCGCGCATGATTCACTCACATGCCGAAACCAGCTAAAGATCCGCGCAGGTAATTCCGTGTTTCGCTACAAACCGTTCACGACACGATGAATCCCATCCTTGACCATGTTCTCGCCAAAGTTAATGACCAATCCCAGCTTGAGACTCTTCAAACGCAGGTAAGTCAAAGTCTGAGACTCGAATATTTTGCTGTATTGATGTACCGCTTTGCATTCAACGATAACGAGGTCGTCGACCAAAAGATCAATCTTCAAAGGCGTCGCCAGGATTTGTAGCGGATCGGTGTCGGAACTTGCCTTCGTACTTGGCAGCCCTGTCCCTCCAATTCGTACGCCAAAGCTTCTTCGTACACAGACTTTAACAGTCCGGGACCGCCAAGCGTTCGATGAACTTCGATCGCCGCCGACACGATTAGACGACTGATTTCGTTTTGTTCATCTCCCCGCCTCCCAGTTCAAATCACTGACGACCAGCGGCTGTTAATCAATTCCACAAGCCCTACGAACCCAACAAGCTAACAGATTACGGGCGTAGCGGGACTTCGCGCTCAATAGTCTCAACTTCGCCCACAAACTAGCTGTCCTTTGCGCGTTCGCCTTCGCGTTCGCCTTCGCGTTTCAAAATCGCCTCGGCCACAGCTAAGCCGGGAACTAAGCAACAGCTTATCTCATGGGTCCCCGCCGCCAACTTGCCGCAGAATTCTTCAACGCAAAGACGCAGGGACGCAAAGTCGCAAACGAAATCGATATCCAAAATCGGCAATCCTTTGCGTCTCTGCGCCTTCGCGACTTCGCGTTTCAAAATCGCCTCGGCCACAGCTAAGCCGGGAACTAAGCAACAGCTTATCTCATGGGTACTCGCCGCAAACTTGCCGCAGAATTCTTCAACGCAAAGACGCAGGGACGCAAAGTCGCAAACGAAATCGATATCCAAAATCGGCAATCCTTTGCGTCTCTGCGCCTTCGCGACTTCGCGT
>JBKAHA010000003.1:0-879818 GCA_046290675.1 Aureliella sp. | reverse complement strand
GAGCCGATCGATAGTACGCACCTGCCAACCTAGAATCAAACTTTGATTAGCCCTGGGCTATAAAGTGCCAATAATCCACCTAGGGAAAATCGGCTCCATTCACCTGATCCATAAGGTACCCCAGACAATCCTGACGCATAACTCTAAGATCCTTTGTCAACATGGACGGTGTCACTGACCGCTCAAACCTCAGTTCACCCATAGAATCGTTGACAAAATGGCTCGTGACGTCGTTTCCATCGGAATCCAGTACCGCAATGCAACGATCTAGTTGCTTTGCTAGCCTGCCAATGGGTTCGCCGGCTGGAATTTTGCGAAAATTGAGCAGATCAATGTCCTCACGAAGGACAATGTCGGCCCCTGACTCGAATCCAACGGTGCATCCTTCTCGAACCTGAATTCGGGCACAGGTCCGCATGACGTCCAGTTTTCTGCCCTCCTGAATGGATGCGAATTCCTCCGTCCGCATACACTTGTCGAGCATCCGGGCCGCGAAGTGCGCCCCTTCCAATTCACCAATCCGACCACATTCAAGCGTCACCGATGGACACAGATCCATGAATGCTTGCGTTTGCACTCCTCTCGGACGAGTGAAGTAAATTAGTCGATCGCTGAACAGGCTCGCCAAATTCAGATGCAGTGCGTTCAACGAACAGATGCACCCATAGTGTGGATTGCGTCCCGTGTTATTGTGAATGTCAATACTGGCATGCAGCGGCTCTGACGCCACCCGTTTGTAGATTTCAGCGAGCATTTGCTGAATCGCATTTGACCTCTGATCTGTACCTGGCCAAGAACGATTGAAATCAACTTGGGAATCGGTGTAACGAACACCATGCCGAGTCGCTTCCACGTTGGCCACGAAAATTTTAAATGGCCGCGTGAGTTGCTCCGGTGAACAAAGCCGAAAAAACTGTTGAATTGCCAACAGCCCCGCGTCCTCATTACCGTGCTGAGTAATGGACACAAACATGGCCGCATTGCGGCACGCCCCGCCGGCTGGGTACAACTCGATGAGCGTTGGACGTGGACAAACGCGCGTCAGCTCACAGGTCTCGACTTCGAGCAGACCTTGCGGGAGTTTCTCAATGATATCGAACGCGTCCAAATCTGTTCCTGTCTATCCTGCGTTTTCGATTGCTATTCCAGTCATGCGTTTAACGACAAGCAAATGGGCCGGTAGGCGCTCACCACTTAAATGCAGCTCGCCACCAGCACTTGGTCGCCCCTAATCCCACGCATGAACGGGCGTTCCACTTGCCTGATTCGTTTCGTATTCCTGCTGCAATGCGAGAGAGTCCCGTTCTAGCTCGCGAAATTTACGAGCTTGCCATTTTGCTCCGTTTTGACGAGCTTCCAAACGTTCCAGCAATAGCTCATGCGCTTTTCTGATCTCGTTATGGCTTGCTCCCGTCGTTTCAAGCCAAACCATGGCCTGATCTAAAAGACTAGTCCGCAGCAGCTCAACGATGTCCCAGCGATTTCCGTCAATCCACTTTATTTTCGCGTCGAGGCTCAATCTCGCAGCTGCGTAAAAATTGTTCTTCGCCTCGGAAAATGGCAGCTTCAGCTCCGGAGCCTCCTGCAAATTGGCAAGGTACTGCGTGAGCCCTAGATACAACGCAACGTCGGCAAAAAGATCGTCGACCGTTGGACTCGCCGACATGGGGCGATGCTCAATTCGCAAATGTGGTTGCCCATCTGGTTCAAATCCAATCAACGCTCGGTTCCACGTCCATATGGTCCCATTGTGCATCCGAACATAAGGCATCACCGAGGGTGGCTCGTCCCGTTCGGCAGGCAGCAATACCCTGCGTTCCAGGTTCTGTTCAAACAACTCGAGCATCGATTCCCGAGCGTATCCGGCTCCAAAACTAACTCTTGGCAGTTTCGCGCCAGTATCAACCGCCTGTTCAAACAGGGTGATTCGCGTATCGTCCCAAAGACGTTTCCCGAAAAGCAAAGGAGAATTGGCGGCCACCGCACAAGTGAACGACGATGCAATCATGGACGCGTTATAGTAGCGAACCGCCAAACGCTGCGGAATCTTCAGATGGATCTGGATCGACGTTGCCGCAGCCTCAAGCATCAAGCTGCTATGAGTGCTCTTGAGTCGATCCTTACCTTCGATGCTGAGCAGCAGCGGTGTGCCGCCTCGCATTTTCAATACTTGCTTATTCAGCGCCGCATATCGCTGGAGCGGAGACATATTTTCGATACACAACATCTCATCCGTGACTGTCGGCAATATACCGATTGATAAGATGTGGTGACCGAGCCGCTCGGCGACTTTGGCACACCGACTCCACGTTGCCCCAAGCTCAAGCCTCATATCACGCAGCCCGTTGCCAGCTAGGTATTGTGGCTGAACGTTGACCTCAAAATTGAACTTCGCCAACTCCGGTACAACGCAATCACGCTCAAGAGTCTGCAAAAAAAGCGTATTGTCAGGTGCAGCCGCCCCGGATTGATCAACCAACCAGCCTTCAAGTTCCAGCCCGCATTGAAGCCGATCATCACTAAACTTGTTTCCAGCGAACCAGCTTCGTAGAAGCTCCATCTCAGCATTCAGGTGCTGCTGGAACGCGGTATAGCTGGATTCCGAGAAATCGGAAGCTTCAATCTCTTGTCCCAAGAGCGAACACCCTTTGTGAGCTTGCCGTTACGTGCAACAGATTGCATTAGACGAATTGCTGCTAAATTTTACTGAGTTTTTACAACGTGCTCGAACATCAGTATGGCGAATATTGCCAAAATTGGAGTGGGATTCTCGTTGCAGCCAGTCCTGGAGTTGGCTTAGCATGAAAGTGCAACGAAGCCCGCTGAACCAGTTGGCCTACCATTTGCGTTCGTGTGTTGGCATCCATTGGCAATCCATGCTTTCCCCAAAGTTCTCGCCTGTCCTCCCTCAGTAAAGCTCTCGACAAGATGCTTCCTACGAATCGCGTACACTGGCTGCTACCAGCATGTCTTCTGTCTGTTTTGCTGCCCAATTCGGTTTGCTACAGCCAACAAGATGCCGAACCGCTATTTCCAGCACCACGGCAATGGAAACTCTCCAACGGCAAGGTTTCACCGACAGAAGCGATTCTTGTGTCCGCTAATCAGGCCGGTGGCTTCTTCCAAGTCGATACCAGCGGAAAGCGAGTACACATTCCTTGGAGTCGCCTTGCCCCCGAAGTCGAGCAAGCCGCCAAAGTTGCGTGGCTTAACCGCGACGACCAAAGCACTTTTGCGAATCTACGTGATCACTTAGTCGAATTCGAGAATCTCCCCGATAGCAAGTCGGACACGTTCAAGATCCTCTTTGGTCTTCCCTCGCAAAACCCTTGGTCCAATGGCAAGTCATTCTCACCTTACGCGGGCCTTTGGGCTGCTGTTGGATTGGCCGCTGGAAAAAACGATTCGGCTAGTGCACGCTTGATCCTCAACCAGACCATCGAGCGGATTGAAACCCAACGCGAGATTGATCCGTCACGCCATGAAATGACGCTCAGCTCCGCATACAACAATCTCGCTATCGTCTATCTCAAAGCCTTTAAGGGCGATGCTGCTGCCAACTACTTCGCAAAAGCGATTGATACTGCGGGGCACGTGTCGCCAGTCGTTCGCCACAACGCACAGCAGCTGACCGAATACGTAAGCGACGGTGGACGACTTCGACTGGGTGACTCGCAGCGCACAAAATTGCTGACCTCCATCGCGACGTCGTCGCAGCAAGGGCACCAAGTCAAATTGCCGACAGGTTGGTTGTACTCCCTTGATTTCGACCTTCCCAACGCGGCTCACGCGGCAAAGAAGGTAGTCGGATTGGACGCGCCGTATGCAGGAATGGAATTGGTTGGGATTGGCAGCGGAGTCGTACTGACGCCCGACTTGGTCATTACATCTCGCTCGGTGTTTGACCGCTTGGCGATCACCGGTGGGAAATTTCTTGTCACGGTCTGTGAACCGCAGGCCGCCGGCGGTTATCGAACGGTCGACGTAGCTCGGATGTACTCCGAACGTTTTGGAACACTCACGACGACCTCGGTGAATTACGGTTTGAACCGAAGAGGCGAAATGACGCGGCAGCGATTTACGCATTACTACTCGGTCACGAGACGGCCAGGTGAACCCGCGTCCGAGGTTATTGCGTTGCTCGCGCCAGGACTACGCGTCAAGCCTGCCGTGATCTCGGACGAGGCTCCACTGATGGGCGATACGGTTTCGCTCCTGGGCTATCGTCGTGGTCCGGATCTACTCAATGAAGGACTACAAACAAAGGTAGGGCAAGTGACCGAAGTTACGCGCGTTGATGATGCCCGCCGTGGAACCGGCCGCAAGGCACACATCGAAGTCGATATTCGAATTGAAGGCGGTAGCCGTGGCGGTGCCATGATGGACGGGCTGGGCGCTGTCTGTGGAATCGCATTCGATTTCACTCAAACGGCTGGGCGGGGCAAGTTTTTTGAGATCGAGAGTGTCCGGCGCTGGATCGACATGTATGTACCAACGGCGCAGATCGATGAGGTCGACCTTTCTACCGTGCGCGATCAAGACTTAGAACCACGCACACGATCTGCCGTTGTGCCCGTTTTCATTTGGGCAGAGCGCGACGAAGGCACTTCCGATACGTTCAGCCAAGTAGCCAATTCGTCAACAGCTTCGGGCGGACTCTACATCCGTGACCCTTGGTGTTTAAACTGCTCCGGCACCGGAACGGTCACATGCTTAAATTGCTCCAACGGCATTGTCTCTCGCAAGACGAGAACGCAAGTCGGAGTGAACCAAGTTACAGGACAACCGATCTATGGGAATAAGGTCGTTCGCGAAGCATGCAAGAACTGCAGTGGACGCGGTGGCTTCGACTGTAAACAGTGCACCCAAGGCAAGCTCAACTTCGCAGGCTCACGCTAAGCGACTGGATTCATAAGCGTCTGCATCAATCAGCGTCTGCATCAATAAGCGTCTGCATCAATAAGCGACTGCATGCATAAGCTGCCGCGTGAATCGTTTCCGCTTCTTGCTAGCTGATCGCCGCCGAGCCGACGAGCGGAATTTCTTCCGCATCTGCAGGTCAACGGACCTCTTCTTCTCGTCAGTCTATCGTCACGATTGACCAAGCGCGACGAATAATGTGGCTCTAGCATTACCCGCCGATGCTGGTGTGGCCACCGAAAGTGGACCAAGTTGGATGGGCATTCTCAGTGAGAAAATCTTCTCGCGAAGCGTGTAAGGCTTGGCCAGCACCAAGCGTCTTATTGTCAGTTGGCGGAAACGAGCTCTGGCTTTTTTCGGGCGAATTTCCCGCGAGCTCATCGGGATAGCTGTGTTGATTCCAGCTTCGGAAACACAGCTACCCGTTTGCATTGATAGATCGATCCAGAACGCATATCGGAGAACGGAAATGTCGTTACACGAGCAACTCGTACAACAAAAAACGGCCGTCATCGAGAAACGATCTGACGATGTCGTCGAGGTTGTCGTCAAGACAACACAGGAACTTCATGATTCTGGAATCGCGGAGCAGGCTCCTACGGTTGGTAACGACTTTCAGATGTTTACCTTACCCAACCAAGAAGGCTATGAAGTAAGTCTCCGCGAGTTGCTCAAAAAGGGTCCCGTCATCGTGACCTTTTATCGCGGCGGTTGGTGCCCCTACTGTAACTTGGAATTGCGTGCCTACCAGCAATTGCTGCCTCAGATTAACGAAGCTGGTGCGACTCTAGTTGCCATCACCCCCGAACTCCCCGACGAGTCGCTCTCGACACGTCAGAAGAACGAACTTGATTTTCAAGTTCTCACGGATAGAGACTCGGCCTATGCGCGCGAGCTCGGATTGGTCTTTACCTTGCCGGATGAACTAAGACCGATCTACCAGAATTTCGGAATCGATATCGAAAAGCACAACGGAGCAGGGCAGTTCGATCTGCCACTTGCAGCGACGTTTGTCGTCGATTCCTCCGGTAAAGTCTCGTACTCTTTTGCGACTGCAGATTACACACAGCGGGCCGAGCCATCCGAGGTCTTGAAGGCAGTTGAAGCGTTTGCCAGCAAAGTCGGCTAAGGACGAGGACGCTTTCGGGTGCGAAACGTGACAACCAGAATGACGGTACGCTTCTCGAGGAAGAATGCCGTCATGGTTGTCGTGCAGTCCAGCTAAGTTCTCCAACGGAGGAAAGCGGACGAATGACTTGGGGCGTCCCATGATTTCGTCGCTGGCTTGACCTAATCACTGCCGTTTTACTCGCGCATCCAACGCTGAGCTTTGTGATTGCCGACGAGCTTCCATTGCCCATTCTCATGCTTACGACGTGCCCCAGGGCCAGGATCTTCTTTCGATTCTGCTACCGGAGTCAGCTCCGCGTTGAAGCGGACTTCAGGGCGTTTTCCACTGCAACGAACATGATCATGAATCAGCCTAACCGGCGACTTGCCAGGGATCGGAATTCGATCTCCCTTCTGTAGCACCAGTTCATGAACTCCTGTCCAACCAAACCAGCTGTATGCAGCCGTATGAACTGGTATCCAGTGCTCTTCACCAGCTTCATCGATCAACATGATCTCTGCCCAGTTGTGATTAGGCACCCATACGAGCCTAGCTGGAATGTCACATGAGCGGCACATCGCAACAAAGACGGCTGCACGCTCTTCACAGTCCCCAACGCGTTGGCGAAGCGCCGTCTCGACATCCGTGTAATCTTGATATCGGCCTTCGATGTTTTCCCATACCCAGTCTCGAAACCGCGCGGCAGTTACCCAAGGATGCTTGACATCGCCGCGAACCGACTTTGCTACTTTTCGAACTTCGATACTTGAAGCCTTGATACCGGGGCTGTCACCGAGAAACGCGCGAGCGGATCTCGGCAGAATCTGTCTCTCCGGGAACATCTCGGGTTGATAACCGAAAAAAGACTTACTGATCTGAAGTCGGTACTTGGATTGCGCCCGAACAATCTGTCCTTGCCGAATCGAATCTGCGTGCAGGACAAGTCTCGCTGCAGTGGGGGCTAGCTGCTGCACTCCCGCTTGGCATCCCATCCGTTCGAGCTGGAACCCCACGATCTGCTGCTCAGGAAACTGTACTGGAGCGGCCGTTGCGGCAGAAACATCTCGCGCACTTCCAAGGCCTCGCATTTGAATCTCAACAGAGAGATCAAAAGATCGTGGCTCCCAAAAACCGGTTTCTTCAACGGGTGGATCTGTGGAAATCCATTTCCCATCACCAACTACGGGAATGAGTGCATGAACGGGAGAAATAACTCGATCGTCGACAACCTCGTGTCGACGCAGCGTACGTTGAGCCAGAGAGGCAGAAACACCAAAAGCGGAGGTCCCAAGTGCCGAAAGAAGCCACCTTCGATCTCGTTTCATCGGACCTCCCTCACCGAAACGGATTACGTTGCTGCCTGATTCACTCCTCTTTTCTATCAATCATCGAGGTAGAGTCAAACAAAACTCCGATTCGCGTGAGTATTTCGACACATTCATTGGTGTTCAGCAGATCTGGGAGTCCAAACGGATTCTCGCATCGCGCGTTTACCGAATCAGGCTGGGATGCAATGCATCCTCAGCTCTGTGACAAGCACACGACCGCGTTGATTCGGAATGACCGAGCCCCAAAGACAATCCAGTCCTCGCCGCAGATCTAGTCGACGTCTCCAGGGGTACCTACTTCGTCTTCCTCCTCGCCAGCATTCAGCAACTCTTCGATCGCCTCGAACTCGGATTCAGATATCGCGTCAGGTGCCAGCGTCGGATCAGCCTTAACCTCAAGTAGCTTTGAGCCAGCCTCCTTGTCATCAACGATCAGGCTCACGCGATAACGACCTGTTGGGACCGAACGAATCCGGCCGCGCCCAGCAGACTGAGCCAGATTCCATCGCACCGAATGAAGCCCCGCTCCTGTGTCACCCTTTAGCTCAGCCAGGGTCGCACCCGTTACATCCGTGATTTTGACCGTCGCGCTGCCTACATCCTTAGGCAAGCTATACCAGATGCTCGAAGAAGAGCTTGGGTTCTCGCTAGAGAAGCGACGATTCGTACCTCCGCGACGTGAAGCACGCCGCCAGCGTATGACGTCGGCTGGATCCATCAATACAACTTTTTCTTGAACGTCTTTCAGGCTCATGCCGCGAATCGCACTGACATCGCAGGCCCAAAGACTTCGACCGTGCGTCGCCAAGACGATTTCGTCGACCCCCTCGATTTGAGCTACTTCATGGATTGCCACTGAAGGCAGCTCTTGGTTGAACTGAGCCCAAGTCTGGCCTCCATCGACCGAGACCCAAAACGCGTACTCGGTTCCAAGATAAAGAACATTCTTGTTGACGAGGTCTTCCCGTAGGCATCGAGATGAACCACGAGGTAGGCCGGTGCTCAGATTGCTAAAGGTCGCACCAAAGTCCTTCGAAACGAAGATATGTGGGTCATCGTTGTCTGAGCGGTGCCCATCCATACAGACGTAGACCGTCCCCTTATCAAATTTGGATGCTTCGATCGTACTGATCCACATCGGATCCACACCAAGGTTGGCGGAGATATCCTTCCAATTGGTGCCGCCGTCGGTGGTTACCCATAGGGCTCCATCATCGGTGCCAGCGTAAAGAACATCCGGGTCGAGCGGTGACTCAGAAAGCGCTGTACCAGAACCACGCTTTGTGCGAGTGAGCTCAGGTGAGATCGTCTTCAGGTTATCGCCTCGATCCAGCGATCGAAAGACATAGTTTCCAGCGCTGTAAAACACCTTCGAATTGTGGTGCGAAAGAATGAATGGCGTATTCCAGTTGAAACGGAATTCCTGTCCGCGAGCAGGCCGAGGCCGGATCGAAGCCCCAGCTCCCGTGCGCAAATTCCGCCGACGAATGGATCCGTTTTGACTCTCGCTGTAGATCACGTCTGGATCTTCAGGGTCAACTCGGCAAACAAAGCCATCTCCACCGCCGACAGAAATCCAATCTTCATTGATGACACTGCCAGACAGACCAACTCCAGGACCACCCCAGGAACCGTTATCTTGGAGGCCACCGTAAACGCTATAAGGTTTCGTCGGTGCAATCGTCACATGATAGAACTGCCCGAGGGCGGCCGTGTTGATATGATCCCAATTGTTTCCGCGATCGTGAGTCACGTAGTAGCCACCATCACTACCAATCACCATGTGACGTCCGTCTGCTGGATCAATCCAAAGATCATGCGAATCCGAGTGGACTCCTCGACCAAAATCACTTGTAAACGTTTGGCCGCCATTGTCGGACTGGTACTGAGAAACCCCCAGTAGATAGACCCGTTGATCGTCATTCGGATCAACGCGAACCACACTAAAGTACATAGGGCGAATGTTGATCGAATTGACTCTGGTCCAGGTTTCGCCAGCATCCGTCGATTTGTACACTCCGCCAAACTCATGCCCTTCCGACCCCTGCTGGTCTTGAGCGTTAGGTAGCTGGCCAAAGTATGAATAGGTGTAGGGGCGATCCGAGCTGCCCGCGTTCCGGTCTCCCAAAACCACAGTGACCTTCACGGTTTTCTCTCCGCGTCGAACCTCGACAGGCATCTCTTCTTTTGCCTTCCGAGCCCGAATTTCAGTAATCAAGTCTTGGTAAGTCTTGATCGACTTCTCACCAACCTTCACCACGATGTCATTCGTCTTGACACCTGCCTTATCTGCAGGACCGTCCGTTGTGACTGAGCTGAGCAGAGCACCTCCACCGGATTGGTCTTGGCCCTGAATCCCCATAAATGCACTGCTCGTCGGACCCGTCCCTGGCTTCTTGCCAAGCTCGACCACAACGCTTTTTTCTTTCCCTTCCCGCTCAATTTTCAGCTCGACCTTATCGCCGATAGCAAGCTCCGTTGTCGCCTCGATCCAATCGGCATAGTTCTTTGGTTCTGTCTCATTGAAGCTAAGAACGATGTCACCAACTTCCAAACCCGCTTTGTCGGCAGGTCCCTTCGCCGTTACCTGAGTCAATGCAATTCGCCCACCTTGGTCTTCGCCCACGATGCCGTAGTAAGGTTGAGCTGCGGAACCGCGAGCACCTGGCCGGACCGCTAACTTTGGCGCGAACTCCATTTCCTTTTTGCCTCGCGTCAGCGTGATCCGAATGCGTTCACCGGGCTCTTTCTCCCTAAGAACGGCCAGCAATTCATCAAACTTATATAGTTTCTCCCCGTCGGCCGCCTGGAGCTGATCACCCACTTCAATTCCGGCTTCTGCGGCAGGGCTGCCTGGCATCACCTGAGTAATCGTGGCCGCTGCACCCTCATCGTTCCCCACGAGCCCCAAGTAGCAGGAGAATGGAGTGGGACCCTTTCCGATATTTTCGCAGTCAATGATGGCATAGATCGTATGAGGAGAATTCAGCTGCCAATCCAGTCCGATTCGCCCAGTCATGCCGCTCGGAAGCCCTTTACTTAGCTTCGCCCAGTTCTTGCCTCCGTCCGTCGTCTTGTACAATCCGGCTTTTGGCCCCCACTTTCGAATCGGGTCGTAGCCGTCGATTCCATCTGGCTTAGGCACGCTGCCGGGCCAGCTGTCGAATTCATCCCGAAGTCGGTCCCACATACCAACAATCAGAGTATCTGGGTCTTCAGGATGCATAATCATGTCGATGACGCCAGTGCGTTCATCCAGGTAAAGCACCTTATCCCAGGTCTTTCCACCATCCATCGTCTTATACACGCCACGTGCTTCGTTGGTGCCGTACAGACGCCCAGCCGCACCGACGTAAACGACATCAGGGTTCTTTGGATGCACCAATATCCGAGCAATCTGGTACGTCTCTTCGAGCCCCATATGCTCGAATGTCTTGCCCCCATCCGTCGACTTGTACACGCCATTGCCATACGAGACCGAATTACGAGGATTGATCTCTCCAGTCCCAACCCAAAGGGTTTCCGCGTTGTTAGGGTCGCTCGCAATGGCACCAATCGAAACGGTCTCTTCATGATCAAATTGGTGCTCGACCGTGGTGCCGTGATTGACCGTCTTCAGCAGACCACCGCCTCCAGTTGCGATCCACCATGTCGAAGTATCCGATGCGTTGACCTCGATATCCGTAACTCGCCCGGACATGTTCGCGGGTCCGAGCGATCGCCAATTCATCGACTTGAGCCACTCTGACTTCATCGTGAACTTTGTCGGCGCCGGAGCTTTCTTTTCTTTCGAACTTCTCTGCTGACTTCCGCCGCTGTCCGGTTTCTTATCTTCCTTCGCCTTCGTTGGCTTGGCAGCGTCCTTGGTCTTCTGTTCGACCAGAGTGCTCATCACTTCCGTCAATTTCTCGAGCCGATTCTCGATTGCGTCCAATCGAGATTCTGCCGTGCCTTCACCTTCAACCATGGCAGGTGTCGCTGCCGCAGCGACTGTCATGTCTGCCGGATCGGTGGCGACAACGGACTTTTCCGCTGCACCCGATTCAGCCACATCGCCGCTTGGCTTTGTCTTCGACGTTTTTGCGTCTCCAGCTACGACCGCTTTTGCAGACGACGTTTCCGAAGCCTCTTTGGAAGCAGCCGTTTTGGGCGTTTCCTTGATCGGCTCCTGAGCTAGGACGTGAACGTGGCAGCAGCAAAGGCTCGCCACAAACAACCACTTCAAGTTTGGACTAAGTGGGAACAACAAGGCGCGCATCATGAAATTGATTTCCGTGCAGATAAACAAGAATTCACGGCCACCAAAGCTCGTCACAAGCAGGGCGGGGTCTTGCGAACTCAGAGCTCGAGCCAAGGAAAGAAAGCTGCCAGGCAGCAGCCAAGAGAGGAACGTCTACTATATCTCGCGCGGCTTGCACTCTCAAGGTTTGCAACGCCCTCCCGGGTGAAAGCCGGCGAGTTCCAGCGGGACAGAGACACACTGGAAGCTATCTCAGAAATCGTGGTACTGCGATACCAACAGCTCAGAGTCAACAGCGCAAAGCCATCGGGTCCAAGCCTCTTGTGCAAAGAACCAACGGCGAGGTTCCGTCAAAGGAACAGCTGCCAAGTTCGATTGGTCTTGGCTGCCAACGGCTCTACAGATGGGCTCCTGCAACTCGCATCTCGGACGCACCACATACGGGCAGATCCTTTTGCGAGTTTCCTGGCCGAAAGTGCCTAGCGAGCCGAATAGCAGACGGATCTTTTAGACGCTTGCCTCAGCGTATGACTCTTCGGTTTCCCAAATACGAACCGCAGTTGCAGTCGCGCCACTCCCTTCGAGCACCTTCGGGCACATGACCTCGAGTAGATAGCGAGCCATATTCTCGGCTGTCGGATTGTATGGCAGCTTGAAGAATTTTGAAGGCTTCACCGCCTCCAATGCTTCGATTGCGTTGGTGTCTTCTTCAAAAACCAAGAAACTGTGGTCCCAGTTCTCGTCAATCCACCCCTTGGTACGGGCTTTCAGATCTGCGAAGTCGAGGACTCGTCCAACACTGTCTACCTCGCTGCTAGTCACAAATATGTCGGCAACGTAATTGTGACCATGAAAGTGCTCACACTTTCCCCCGTGCTCATACAAGCGATGCCCCGCACAAAACTTAATACGACGCATGATGGTTAGACTCATTGCAGTGCTTTCTTTACGCTTCGTACCGCGTTCAGCGGCGTTACTTTAGTTTTTCGTTTTCGATGTGACGCGTAGCGTCCCGCTTGGTCTTCTTCTCAAGGTTGTTCAAAAGCGCTTGATTGAGATCGACCCCAGTCTGGTTGGCCAAACAGATCAGCACGAAGAGCACATCTGCCAATTCGTCACTAAGGTCGGATGGCGTTTCGCCCGGCTTGAAGCTTTGCTCACCGTAGGTGCGAGAGATGATACGAGCTAGCTCGCCAACTTCCTCTACTAGCTGCGCCAGGTTGGTCAGTTCCGAAAAATACCGGACACCAATGGATCGAATCCAATCGTCCACCTTTTTCTGTGCTTCCTGCAGTGAAAGCGTCGCACCTGTTTCGCTCATGCCCACTTAGCCATTCGAATGCCAACAAGATCTGGTCCGATCACCGCGGTTCTCCCTAGGCCCAGGAATAGACGTCCAATCCACGTTGCCGACGCACAAAGATCCGACCATCGTGAACGGCTATGTGGGCCCAAGCCTGCTGATCCGTAATTTGCTTCCTTGCAAGCTCTACATAGGCATCCGGCGTGGCCTCAACCAGGATTAACTCGCCGCGTTCATCTAATGCAATGATCGTTGATCCATCGCTAAGCATACTCCAGTACTTTCCGAACGGAGTCGTTCGCCACTTCTCTTCTCCCGTATTGAGATCCAGACAGCAGCATCGATTGTTCTTGAGGTGCATATAGAGATAGTCACCGACCACGAGTGGAGACGACATATACGCCTCCGCCTTATTTTCCCATTTGACAGAAGTACTCCACGGCGTCGAAGAGGTATTGAACTCGATCAACTGAGCTTTTCCGCCGTAGCTGCTGGTAAATACGCAGTCCTTCCAAACGGTCGGCGTGAGGATGTTCATTCCTCTGAAGGCAGCAATATCCCGCTGCCACAATACCGCTCCGGTTTTCATGTCCACGCCACCAAGAGTCGTTCGCGTTTGCACGACAAGCTGTTCCTTACCATGGATGGTTGCAATCGTCGGCGAAGAAAAAGCGCCTCCTGACATCCCTCCGTCGTCTGGCAGGCACTCCCACTTCAGCTCTCCGGTCTTGCGATCGATGCACCGAACAGCCCCGCCTGCTTGCATATAAACCGAGTCCCCAACGATCGCTGGCGAGCATACGAGTCCAAAAGGAGGCAGTGCGGCCCCGTGGTCTTTGACGAAGTCAATTCGCCACTGCTCCTGTCCGCTCTCAGCATCAAATGCGGCAACAACATCCTTCATGCCTCCAACAATGACATACTCTCCATCCGTCGCAGGCGTTGAGCGAATCCAATCGCCGTTCGCCTTCGCGAAGAAAGGAACCGTCATCGCACCGGCCCACGCCTGCTTCCATACCTCGTTGCCAGATTCGACGTCAAACGCAATGAGCGTTTCATCCCTCTTGCCGACCGTCTCCGTCGTGAAAACCTTCCCTCCAGCAACAATTGGCCCACTGTAGCTGTCTGCGAGATCAACAGACCATTCCAGCTTGAGACCATCGAGGTTCTTAGACCAATTCTGCCCAGCACACATGCCGTCTCGGGTTGGGCCACGCCAAGAAGGCCATGCTACCGTCTCCGCCGCTCTCGCCAACGAAATGCTAGAAATCCCCGCAACTGCCGACCCAAGTACTGCCCTACGATGCATCTCAATACCTTTCATCTTTTCTGTGTGTTGTTTTGTAGCTCGTTGGTACGGAATCGGTGACGCTGGTACGGCTCTCCCGATTACTTGAAACCCCAGTGACTAGCCCGCGTTCGGGCCCTGGGTCGTAAGCCATCCAAGCAGTGTATTGGCTCGACTACCGATCCGCCTGAGAAACGCGGGGGCTCTTTGTAAGCCAGCCGCTGAATCAACGATCCTGCGTTGCAGAGTGCATTTGAGTGCACACTAGAAGAGGAAGGCGATCCTCTTCAGAATTCGACGAATGGCACCGTGGTTGTGCTAGCGACAGAGCACAGGCTGATGCGAATCAATTCGGGCGGCCGCGTTGAACGCAAGATATGCAGCCAGTGCCAAACCATTAGTTTTCCGAGCTCTCGATCGAGTGCCGTTTGCCGTGAAGAGCTTTGGCGAACGAGGACAATTGCTGCATGTTGTCGCAGTGGCCCGTGTACTCCAGATTCGGCCGAATCTCATCATCTAAGGCGCGGCCGCCAATGACGACCATCGTTTCCGCAGGCAAGTCGCGACACATCTCCTGATATTGACGTACGAAACGCTCTCGATCGTCAAGATGCGATACAGACAGCCATAAAAGCCGAGGCTTGTGCTCCGCTACCGCCGCGGCGAGCGTTGGGATCGGCAGGTTCGAGCCGAGATTCATTGCCCTCCAACCGCACTCTCGAAGCACTAATTCCACAATCTGCGAAGGCAGCGAATAGAGATCCCCCTCGGGTGCCCCGCCGATTGCAAGTGGACCGTTTTCCGGTGGCTCCGGAATGAGCCGGCGGAATTCGTAAAGCAAACGCGAGCAGATTTCGCATCCGCGACGTTCCTGATAAACCTCAAGATCCCCGCAACTCCACTCGTCGCCAAATGCTTTCATCGTGGAGGCTATGAACTCATCCGCGAGCCAAGCAATACTCTCTTTCGAGGCGTAGGCCGCAGTCAATAATTCCCGACACTTGGACTCTTCACCGCTGCTGAGCGCGTCGTGAAATAGCGATCTGGGATCGCCCGAGAATGCCGTTACAGGCTCAGAAACGGTCCTCTCAATGATCCCCGCGATTGGTGCAGTGACGGTCCGATCGGTGTCTTCCAAGAATTTAAGGAACGTCGACAGAGGGATTCGACGGTGCCCGCCAACGGTTCGCACAGTGGGAATGACCCCATTGTTACACCAGCGTTTCACCGAAGATTCGGAGACGCTAAGTGCCTCTGCTACCTGGCGTGTTGTGAGATGTTCTTCCACCGCGACCTCGAAATCGACGATTTGAACGCTTTACGCGAAACACACGAACGAATTGGACGTTTAGAACGTTATCAAAAGTATACCGCCCTGGACACCGCCAGAAGTGAAACTTCGCATACATTTTGAAAACTCGGCATTTTATTGGATTTCCATCCACTAAACCGTTGCAACGGGTCCGATAAACCGGTAGAACGATTGAACGGTTTGACCGTTTTGAACGCTTCAGTCCCATAAGGAAGTCACATGTCTGCTCCCGCCTCGCTTTCTCGCAAGCCACGCTCGAAAGCCTCAAGTCGACCAACAGCTTCCGACAAAGCCGCAGCGAATACGCTAAAACGGCCTACCCGAACATTCAGAAGAAAGGCCCTGGAAGCCAGTTTTCTGAAATATTGCCAGCTCAGCACTGAGATCTGCGACGAATGGGTTAGCCGCAGCGAGTACCGAGAGGCACTTGAGGAAGCTCAGAACTACATTCACAGCAATGACTTCACCAGCAGCACTGCGGACTCTGAGATTCTCGGAGACGAGTTCCTTTCGCTATGCGAGGTTGAATCGCCTCGACGCCAGAGCAAGAAAGTAAGTCTTCCCGCACACCTTGCCGGCCTGACTGAGACCAAGTTGCTCGTACCTGAGCAAGAACGCCAGCTGTTCCAAAGAGTGAACTACCTCCGGTATCGTGCTTTGCGCTTATTGGAAAGATGCAAGGACGAGAGGATCTCACAATGGGACATGGAACGAGTCCGAGGACTGCTTCGTGCGGCGAACTGGCATCGTGACTTAATCGTCAAAGCGAATGTGCGGCTTGTCATTTCAATCGTCAAAAAGTTCGTGAATCCGCAGTGCGGCTTTGATGACTTGCTCAGCGATGGGATCATGGCTTTAATTCGATCGGTCGACAAATTCGACTACCAGCTCGGTTTCCGATTTAGCACCTACGCAACGCAAGTTGTCCGTCGGAACTCGTATCGATTTGTGATGGAGCGACAAGACGAGCGCCTGAAGGTGACGAACAGCATCAGCGAAGCGGGACTCGATGTTGTCGCAGAAGAATCAACCTCCTCGATGAGCGAATATCGATGGCACACTCTACGCACTCATCTGCGTGGCATGCTCGATCTGCTTGATAAGCGAGAGAAATTAATCATCCGGGCCAGGTTTTCCCTTGGAGGGCACCGACGTGTCCAAACGTTGCAGAGCCTTGCTGATCGCTTAGGTATTTCCAAAGAACGTGTTCGGCAGCTGGAAAAACGTGCCTTGGAAAAGTTGCAAGGAATGGCCGTCGAGAACCCACCGCGAATCTCGGCTGAACTGGAAATGGCTTCCTAGGACTTGCATGTAGTCTTTCGAATGCTTCTGCTGTTCGTAGCACGCCAGCTGCAGCAAAAGATAAACTATCGCCAACAGGTCTGTGTTGGCGATTTTTTATGCGCACTCTACATGCGTACTTTAGAACTTCGAATCGCTTCGCCGGGACCAGCGACTTAAGACCGATCCATTTGAAGGTCGATAAAAGGCCGCCCATTTGGTCGGCGGCCGCTTACCACCACAAAGAAACATCCAATGAAGATCGCCATCAGTGGATCAACGGGACTGATCGGTAGTGCGCTGCGACGCCAACTCGAATCGAACGGACACGAAGTGATACCCGTTGTCCGAGTCGGATCTACATCGCGAGCCGCGAACAACTCCGTTTCTCATATTGAGTGGGATCCGAAGTCGGGATTTGCGACGCCAAAGCAACTTGAGCGTGTCGACGCACTGATTCACCTGGCTGGCAAATCAATCGGTGACGCCCGCTGGACAGAGGCCGAAAAAGACCTGATCCGTAGCTCACGTGTAGAAGCAACGGAGATCATTGCATCACAGCTCATTAGTCTTGATAGCCCACCGCCGACCATCATCTCGGCCTCCGCTATTGGCCTCTATGGGGATCGGGGTGTTACAGAATGCATCGAATCCGATGATCCAGGAACCGACTTTTTGGCAACTGTGGTCGAAGGGTGGGAATCGGCGTGCCAGCCGTTGCGTGATCGCGGGCTCAGAGTCATCCACCCACGTTTCGGCATCGTCCTTTCAAAAGGGGGCGGGGCACTCGCAAAAATGCTTCCGCTGTTCGGTTGGGGAGTCGGAGGCAGACTTGGCTCCGGTCGGCAGTATTGGTCCTGGATCTCACTTCGAGATGCAGTCCGAGCACTCGAGTGGTTTTTGCATACGCAGCATTGCTACGGTCCATATAACCTCACGGCGCCCTCGCCAGCAACCAATGCTGAATTTACGCGTGCTTTGGGAGCGACATTAAACCGACCGACTTTCTTGCCTGTCCCGGAATTCGCGCTGCGAACGGCCTTGGGCGAAATGGCCGACGCACTCCTACTCACAAGCTGCCGAGCTATCCCTGAACGATTGCTCGAAGATGGATTCAAATTCCAGGACGCGGATCTACCCGAGTTTTTCACGCGCGAACTCAGACACAGCTAGCCAAGACTTGTAAGGCAGTTTCTCCTCGAACAGATACGATTAGTTCCATAGAAAAAGGCTGCGGTCATTCAACCACAGCCTTTTTTTGACTGACAATGAACGGTTTTGAGGCTCAGCCCCAACAAATCGCCTTACGCGTTCTCTTTCGCCATCTGACGGCGGACTTTCATCAGCAACTTCTTCGTCGCCTTGATGCCAGCATACTCGTCAAGCTTGCTGCCTTCGTACTCAATGCCAACAAAGCCGTTGTAACCCGCATCGGTTACGATCTTGAGCATCTTGGTGTAGTCCGTATGAATCTCGTTGCCCTTATCATCGAAGTCATGACTCTTAGCGCTAACCGCCTTCGCCATTGGCATTAGTTCTTCGACACCCTGGTAACGATCGTACATCTCGTCTTTGCTGACCCTGAAATTCCCGAAGTCAGGCAGACTGCCGCAGTTCTTCATCCCGACGGAGGACAAGGTTTCCGAGAGCCACTTTCCGTTTGAGCTCAAACCACCATGATTCTCAACAATGACGTTGATCTTGTAGTCCTTCGCATACTCACTCAAACGACGCAGACCATCTGCAGCCAGCTTTTGAGACTCTTCGAAATCATTTGTTGAACTCGCATTAACGCGGATCGAATGGCAACCGAGGAACTGAGCAGCCTGAACCCACTTGTAGTGATTCTCAACCGCCTTCGTTCGCTCAGCGTCGTCAGCGGCACCAAGCTTGCCCTCTCGATCGATCATGATCAATAGGCACTTCACACCAAGATCATCATGCCGCTTCTTGAGTTCACCGAGGTAGTCTTTATCCTCAGCCTTATCCATGAAGAATTGATTCACATACTCGACAGCATTGATTTTGAACTCCTCCTTTGCCGTCTTAGCAAAGTCCAGATTGTCGAGCTTGCCACCCTTGATTGCCTTGTGCAAAGACCACTCGGCTAGCGAAATTCGGAAAGGCATTTTCTTTTTGCCTTTGCCTTTTTTCGCTTTCTTTTCCTCTTGTGCTAGTGCAATACCACTGCAAGAAAGTGCCGCAGTACCAGCAGCTCCAAGCTGCACGAATTGTCGACGCTGTAGTTCTGAAGACATGAAAAACCTCGTGAAATAGTCAGGTAGGTTGGGATTGGATTGGGTAAGTCGGTAGGCAAAAGCCTGAAAGTACTCACGGCAAATTCCGAAGCCGGTCAACCGGCAGTCGAGCCTTATTTTCAACTGGCAGAAGAGCCTTTCGCCTTGGTTCTGCTCCGCGTAGTCGCTTGGGCTTCCTAGGGATGGGCGATAGACAACCGGAATATGATATTCGTGCTCGACGCCCGTAGCAACGAATTCCCATCAAGTGAGCCTCGGCGAGAGTCCGAAAAAGCAGAATTACCCCATTTGGAGCGACTATCTTTCTCCGCCACAGGCTCGCTCCTGGGCTTAGAGGGCAGCATTGAGCTGCGCCCGCATATCGGACGACGCTGCCGCAACCGCTTCTTGCCACTTCAAACCCTCGTACTCTGGCCTGTTGTAGGCGAAGATGATGCCGCGTGAGCTATTAACAATAGCGCCGCTTGGCTTCCCGCCAGCGTCCTTGGTAAATCCGTGCGCGACGTCTTCCGCCGTGCCGCCCTGTGCTCCGAACCCTGGGATCAAGATCCAAGCATGGGGCATAAGCTCTCGCATTTTCGCAAGTTCCTCAGGGTACGTCGCTCCCACAACAGCCCCGACATGGCCGAAGCCGGACACCGTTGGATTTGCTGCGGACGTCTGTTCCACACATTTCGCAACTCGCTCGGCGATAGTAGAGTCCTCGACGGCTAAATCTTGCAAGAATCCGCTGCCGGGGTTGGATGTTTTCACCAACACGAAGATCCCTGCATTCACCTGCTCAGCCCGCGACATGAATGGCTGGAGGGTATCGTCTCCGAGATAAGGATTCACCGTGAGTGCGTCAGCCTTCCATGGAGAGCTCGATCCGAGGTAAGCGCGAGCGTATCCTTCCGCGGTGGATCCGATATCGCCGCGTTTGGCATCCAACAACACGAGAAGCCCCGCTTTTCTTGCATGCTCGATAACACCCGCCAGGGCGGCCAAGCCATGAGGGCCGAGTTCCTCGAAGAACGCCGCCTGTGGCTTCACAATGGGCGCTGAATCGGCCACCGCGTCAATCACTTCTTGACAATAGCATTGTGTTGCACCCGCGACGGCTTGCAGGTCACTTGAATCGATTTCACTGCGAATCACATCGGGCAAGCTACCCCAGCGTGGATCCAATCCTACACAAACAGCCGAAGACTTCTTGATACATGCATCTGCCAATCGCTCCGCGAAGGGATGGTCGCTCATAACGTTCTCAAATCTCCATCAAGGGACGCGTCGTCAGCGTCAATTATTCCTGTCAACACAATCCCGGTAACTAAATCTGAACTGAATTCACTTGGCCAGGTATCAGCGCTTCGCCTCGATCGGCACTCTCCAAGGCCGCGAAGCAGAGGGCTAGGCTATCCAAATTGTCTTCAGCCGCAATCAAGCAAGGTCGCTTCTGTTCGATCGCACACAGCAACTCCCCCATCGTGCCATGAAAGCCAGTCGGAAACCACTTGCCTTCTAACTTTGGCGAATAGCATCCGTCCTCGCGGGTAACGTAAACGGTCTGATCCTGATTGCCCGTACCATAACTGTGCAAGGTACCCGCCGTTCCCGACAAAAACGTGCGTTCATGCGGACCTTGCGGCACGCCGCCATCAAAGGCCAATGTTGCCTGGCCATTGTCGAACTCGACGACCGCTTGCCCAAGCAAATCCGGGGCAAGTGTTTGTCCAGGCACCCTGGCGTTGGATGCAAAGACGCGTTTCGCATCGCCAAGCAGGCAACGCAGCATATCAAACCAATGAATCGCATAGTCGTACAAGATCAGGTGCCGCACTTGCTCAAACTCGGTTCCTTCGACCCAAGTGTGATCCCAATGACAGCTCATGTGCGCCGCGAACACTTTACCGATGGCTTCCTGCCTGACCACTTGGCGAGCATAACTGAAGTGCGGTGCCCAGCGGGCATTCTGATTCACAGCCAAGTAGCATCCCTGCTGTTTGGCAATCTCGACCAATCGACGCCCAATAACCAGGTCAAGCACGAACGGCTTTTGACTAAGCACGTGCTTCCCTGCCAACAATGCCGCTTCGATAATCGCTGGTCGCTCGGGTGGATGCGTCGTGATATCAACCACCTCAACCTCCGGATCAGAAAGGACCCGATGATAGTCTTCGCACACATTTGCGTCTGGAAAGAACTCCCTCTGCCTGCGCTCCGCGGCATCGCGATTGATGTCACATAAGTGGGTGACTTTAAATCCCGCGTCGCGGTAAGCCATCAAGTGATGGTGAGAGATTCCTCCACACCCAATGACACCGATATCTGGCAGATACCTTTCAGGGCTCTGCGGCTTGTATTGCAGTTGGCTCAGTTCAACCATTTCAGCGCAGCCAATGATTCAAGATCGAGATCAAGTTTCGGCAGGAAGAACGGTATCTCGAGAAAGACCGCCACTGCTCCAGATTGAGGCGGCAACATTAGAGCACAACGTCGCTTAGAGTATCAGGCAGACGTACAAGACACGCAGCCCGCGAAACCTTAATCCGCCCTGCAAGTTTGCGGCTCAACCGAAAGCCGCCTAAGCTTTGCAGCAAATCTTCACCTCAGAATCGCACCATTGCCAGATGCGGGTGCCGTTTCTATAGCCCCACCCAAAAAGCCGAAACGCTACTGACCAATCGGGGCTTCGAGAATCGTACCTGGCACTTCCGGCGCATTGAGCGGCTCGACAGCTGAATACGGCGTATCGCTGTAATACGAGTCTTCATAATAATATTCCTGCCCAACGACTCCGTCGTAGCCTGGTGCCGGTCCCGCGGGCATCACGCCAGCATCGCTCAATACGGACCCTACTCGGCCGTGAGTGGGATTCGCTCTCGGCCATTTCCCGCCAACCGTTGCGTAGTCATCCAAATAACCTTCAGGGCAAAGCGAGCAGCCCGCCGAGAACGCGAATCCTGCCATTAGGGCTAAGCCAATGCTTTTTCGAACCATTGTGGGAATCCCTTTCCCGGGCGTGAACCTCCAGCTGCAACAGATGAAGATTCGCAATGCGCGGTTTTGTTTTGCCGTTGGATCGAGCACCATCGCTTCCCCAACTTCAGTCCTTTTGGACTTAATCGGCAACAAAGATTCCACAAGCTAGTAAACTTTGCGGACTAGGCAGAAAAATCGGCGGAATACCACCGTTTGCTAGCTCAAGCACATCGCTACGACCACATCAGCTGCGATATTGCCCAACGCCGAATGTAGGCATCAATCTTCTTGCAACGGGCTTCAGTGTCTCGCGAAGACGCCATTCCTTGACCGCCGCAGCCATCGCCAATCCACAACGGTATCGCCATCTTCGCAAAGCATTTTCGTCCACAAGTCCGTACGACATCTCGCTAATAACATTCGTCAACTTGTGCTTGTACGCTTGCTCGCCGTAGCCCATATCGATAGCCGTTACTCCGCGTTCAGCAGCTTCGCGAGCAACGTCCAAGAACAACTGGGTGCCGGGTGAGCCGAAGCTATATTCTGGATCGAATACAGGGAACCAATAGTGGAGCAGATCCCCGTCCAGCATGCCGTAGTGCATCGCGACAGGGGTATTGCCCGCATACAGCACACTCAACAATCCTTTGACCTGCTCAGACCGTTCGCTGAACTGCGAATACAGCATCCGCTGTATCCAATCCACGCCCAAAATGTCGAACGTATGTGTACGCTGGTATTGCTGACGCTTCAACTCAATTAGGCGGCGCAGTATCGCCGGATCACGGCAATCAAAATCGAAACGTAACGCTCCGATCTCTCGCCCTAATTTCCTGGACTTTTGCCCCTGTTTATCAATCGTCCTATTTCGGCCGCGCAAAAAATGCTCGTAGCCTTTTGGGTCGACAGTCAAATCCGCCAAGAAGGCTCTAGTTGTTCCAACGGCAAAACGCTCCACCCCTGGAGCATCGGTTGGCGAAGCGTGAAAAAGGAAATCTCTCAAGCCGGCCTGCTTTAAGAAGTCCTCCATCCCATCTAAGTAGGACTCGTCTGCCAGCAACCCGTGCGCATCGTTGATTCCAGCTCCAACTGGTCGCGCCCGATTCTTCCCAACTCGCCGGAAGGGGAGCAATGCAACAATTTTCCCCCCTCGTCGAAGCAGTGCAACTTCGACACCCGGAACCGCCCGTTCTACCGCGGCGATAAAGTCAACAGAGAAGAAAGGACTTCGGTAGCGTACATGACTGCTACGAATCGCATGCCAGTCGGCGAAGTCCGAATCCGAGAGCGCAGTGAACTTAGTCACACAGTAAGTGCTGGCGACGGCCGGCTGGGCCTCCGAAACGTGCCGATTTACAGCCGTCGAAGGAGTTTCCTTGGGGCAAATGACTTCCACGGTGGGCGAAACCGATTCAGAAGGCGAGAAAGTTAGCTGATGAACAGATCCCGAGGTCAAGGCACGACCGCGGCTTCGCCCCTAGTATGACCAGAAGGGACATACAAAACGACATTCGGCCCCAATTTTCCGCCACTTTTACCCGCAGCACTAACCGATTTACTGGAAGTCCAACGGTAACTCACCGCGAGGTGAGTAATCTCCGAGGCGTTTGACAAGATTTTGTGCTGTCGACGTCAAGGGCAGTGTGCTCGCGGCCTTCTCTAATGACACCCATGCCCAACCCTTGGGGAGCTGTAACAGATCTGAATCGACGGCCTCTGACAAAGTCGCCTCCAGACACAGGACTCGAATGCGGTATTTCGTGACGCCGTGTTTGAACTCCGAATTGACTCCCGTGACCTCGCCCCGCAGACCCGTTAGAACTTCGAACGCCGTCTCTGCAGCGGCTAGCTGTTTCTTAGTCAGTCGGAGCTTCCTGGACGACTTCGCAGGCAACCGTAAGTCAGTCCTCTCGCGTGGAAAATCCCAGAGCCCTTGCCACCATTCTCCTTCCGGATTCTGCCGGAAAAGGAATTCGTCCCTACGGCGGACGATCCAGAGAAAATGATTCAGCTCAATGGGCTTCGCCTTTTGTTTCCGAAGGGGTATTTCGGCCTGGAGCCCCTGAGAATGAGTCGGGCAAAGTGACTCTAACGGGCACTCCGAACACTCCGGAGTATCAGGCTTGCAAACTCGGCTGCCTAACTCCATCACGGCTTGGTTCAATTCCGCAAATACCCTCGCATCACGGCGTGCCGAGCGATTTGGAAGTATGTCTTCAGCAAATTGCCACAGATCTTCTTGGGCAGACTTGGTTTTGGGGTCGCTTCTGAGCGCTACTAGGCGACTAAAGAGGCGAATCGTATTCGCTTCCAAAATTGGAGCTCGTTCGTTAAACGCAAAGGAAGCGATCGCGCCCGCGGTATACCTTCCGATGCCGGGTAGCTTTCGGATCGCCTCGAATTCTGTTGGAAAGTGCCCACCATGCTCGTCCCGAACGACCTTGGCCGCGGCGTGCAACTGGCGGGCACGCCGGTAATACCCGAGTCCCTCCCAGAGCTTCAAAACGCTTTGCTCATCGGCGTCTGCCAGATCTCGTACCGTCGGGAAAGCCTCCAAGAAGCGGGAATAATACCCCAGCACCGTTGCAACTTGAGTCTGCTGCAACATGATCTCGCTAACCCATATCTTGTATGGATCAATCGTTGCCCTCCACGGTAGATCGCGAGCGTGCTTGCGATACCAGCTTACGATCCTGCGGCGGAATTTTTGATACCACTCGGCATCACGAACGGGACAGCCCTTCGAAGAGACGAGGCGACTGGATTCCGAATTACTCATGCGCTACCGGAATGAATGTCGGAGTGGTTTCGAAAAAAAAAGAGCCAGCGGATAGCCTCAATATTAGCGCTCAAGACTAGGCCTTAAGACTAGGGCTCAAATTGGAGCTTCACATCCAAAGTCATGGGCTGGCCTTGCCGCCGAAGCGCAACCTTAATGACCTGGCCGGCTTCGTGTTTACCGAGCTCCGCTCGTAGGTCGGCGAATGTTTTCACGGGCTCTCCAGCAACCAACAAAATTTCATCATTGATTTTCATACCCGCCCGTTGGGCTGCCGAGTTGGGAGTCACATTCCCGATCACAGTACCACTATTAAATTGTGGACTCACTCCCAAGAATCCACCGCGGCCGCAGTAGAACTTGATATCCGGCATCGAATCACTTAGTCGCTCCAGCGAAGCAATTGACATTTTCGTTCCGTAGACTTTCATTGTACTACTCACTGGAAGCACCTCGAGAACCGAGATGGCCTCATCGTCGATCGGCAAATAAAGAAGCCCAAGATGCTGAAGGCTACGAAAACGCGTCAGCAACAACAGATCTTCTGCAGTGACGTTCGCCTTGTGTAGCTTAATGTTCTGCACTCCCCGCATTCGGCTCACGGCCTCGATGTAGGTTCGATCGATCTGTGGGCCCTCGAGCGAGACCGTCTCGACTGACTTGATTGAAGAGATCCAACTGATTGCTTCCTGGTCACCGACGAAACTTGGGGTGATGCGAAGCGCGTTTTCCGTGACCGTTTCAATCTGCCCATTGAGGCTAAATTTTCGAGGCCCGAGTGTTGCGCCATTGTGCAGCAAGACTTCGATTGCGTGCTCTTCCTGAAGGTCGCTCAATGCCTCCAAAGTGTTGGCGGCGAGTCTTCCAACATAAGTCGGCTTTCCGGCAACTGCCTCCAAGATCGAAGTGGCTTCGTCTCGAATTCGAGCATTCTCTGTTAGCGCCATATCCGCGATAATATCGATCGACCGCGTGGCCGCATCAATGTCGAGCTGCTCTAGGTAGTCCCGGAAAAGCGGCAGTGCATTGGCAGAGTCTTCCTCCAAGTACCAAAATGCCAGCTGTCGCACTCTGTAGCTTGGATCAGAGAGTCGCTCCATCTGCTCTCGTAGGTTGATCTTAGCGTGCATGCCAGTCGCCGGAGTTTCGGCCACGCCCTCTCCGTCCGACACCTTCGTCGTTTGGGACTCCGCGTTTCCATCTTCCGACGGTTGCTGTGCCAGCGCGGTTCCCCCGCAGAATGCCAGAGTCATCAAGAGAGAAAGAGAGCTAAGTGCTGCTATTTCCAAGGCGCCGCCGATGGCGCAAACAGGGGAAGTCTTGGCACTTTGTCTACAGCGTCGCAGGCAGACTGACATCAACGCTGCCAGTTTGTTCAAGCCTTGCAGAATCCTTCCCAAAGCCTTCAACGCGTTCCCCTACTTGCAAGATCCAGGATGACAGCGGGCAGAGTCTAATCTAGAGGTGCTTGCTGGCCGTTCCATCTGTCATGTCTAGACGCAGTTTAACACGAAACACAACAACCCGAAGGCGACTCCCACCGATCAAATGCCGAGTTACTCCAAGAACAAGTTCTCCAGCACACGCCAAGGCTCAATGGCATCCGCAAATGACTTCAGCGTTGCTTTAGCAGCTCGAGAATCTGATCCAGCTTTTGGCGCGTCTTCGAAAGCTCATCTTGTGTTGCCCTGAGCTCATTCGCCAAACGCTTGTTTTCACTTTCCAGCTCGAAAACTCTCTTCTCCATATCAGAGTCGGCGGGAGCTGCCGTTTTTCCGCTCCCAGCTACACTTGGCGCCAAAGAGAGTGGCCCCGGTTTCGGTACCGCAGCTTTATCTGCACGGCGAGGACTTGCCAACTCACTCGGCTCAAGGATGCTGGGTAGGTTCGATCTGATCGGGCCTGGTACCGGCGTGTCTTCCGGGCCTGCCGGAATCACGCTGGATGGAGGCGAAACATAGCCTTGAGGTTGCGTTTGAACCTTAGGAACGGTTGGCCTACTCGACGCGACCGAGTCTCGGCCCGCTGGCAAGGTTCCCAAAAGATTCCCAACGACGAAATCGGCTTGCTTCCCGAAACCACCACGGTAGTAGATGACCTCGACCTTTTGGCCTGGCTTCAGTTGGCTAACCTGCTCCCGAAGATCGCGAGCGGACTCGATTGGAGCGCTGTTGAATTCGATAATCGCGTCTCCCGCACGGATACCCGCAGACTCCGCCGGCGAACCCTTTGCAACTCCACTGACCGCCGCGCCAGTAAAGACAGAGATCCCGAACTGTTTCCTGAAGGACGATGTCAGATCGTTGACGGTCACCCCAACGAAGGGCGTACCATCCTGTTCTGTGTCCGGCACTCCAGCGACCGTTTGTTCTGCCAGTTCAGCTGCCATCAATACCGCGGCGAGTTTGATGTTGCGTCCCGCCCGGGAAACAAGAAAACGCACGGTGTCACCAGGCCGCGTTTTGCCAAGTTGCTCCACCATGTCATTGAGCCTAGCGATGGCAAAACCGTTGATCGCCAGAATCCTGTCTCCCACGACGAAACCGGCCTTCCATGCAGGGGAGTTCTTAGTCAGTCCTGACACACGCACGCCAATACCAGCGCCGATCGGATCTTCGCCTTCTAGACCCAAGTAGATACGCCCACCCTTCGGGCTGCGCGATGTTGGTGACGGAACCAACGTCGGATTTTGTGGTGGTGTTGGTTGAGGCGGGGGAGATCGCCCGACAGTATTGGTTCCGCCCGGCGCGGTGGCCTTGGGGGCCGGCAACTCCTCAGATGGAACTTCGTTCTGGGCTGGCTTCGCAGGTTCCTCAAGCTGATTTTTGACCGCTTGCTCGAGGCGTTCGAGAAAACTTTGAGCCGACGCGGTGCCCGTCAGAAAAATGACGGTTGAAAATACAAAAACCGCGTATCGGGCAGGGGAACCCAGACACCGCAGAGCAATTTCCAACTTGGAAACATAGCCGCCACGCGTCGCATGAACAGTGAGCAATCGTTTGAACGTAGTCATCATTTCCCTCGATCTCGTCATCCGTCTGCAATGCCGGATTGAAATATAAGTCGGCCAAAAACAAAACCGACGAAGGACTCCGCAGCAGCATCTGACGATTATTGTCCGGCCTTCCTCGATCCGTTGCAACTCGGATATGGCTGTGGACAGGGCTAATCAGAGTTTGACTCTAGGCTGTTTCGCCATTGAGCCGCTGGCCCAACGGTGACCTTTTGCAACGTGTTTCATGACGCACTCGGCCGCTTGCGCGCCGCAGCTCATGCCCTAGCTTGAAACTGTGATTAGCCCTGTGGCTGTGGATCGCTGGCCATGTGCCTTGGGTTACAACATGAAATATTGCCCACAACTGGCGACAGGCCCCACGCACCTCGGATTCGGCACTAGTTGTTCTCAAAATTTGAGCTGTGCCGTTCTTTCCATCCCGTTCCTTAACGGAACAATAAACACTCCTAGTCGCGACTTGAATTGGATTGCCAAATCACAGGCTTACCGGCCAGAAGCGACGACGCGGTTAGCTCACCTGCTGCATACCTTGTTTGCTAGCGCGTCTTTCGCGAAGCTAACCCGACCTTCAAATCCCCAGCTTTGGAATCACAAAGGCCGCCTCTTTTGCTATCTGATGACGCTGCGCTCGACTGGATCCTCTCTGAAATCGATCAACCATTCGCTAATCGTTTTGGACGCCAGCTAAGATCACTTCGTTCCCAAGGTCGTATTCACATTTTTTCTGCCGAGTATGACGATGAGGGTATCAACAACCGAGCTGGACTCGTACTTCAGACCGAACCTCTAGCGACGATCTCTGCCGAATCCCCTGCTAGGATCCTTTTTATGAAAAAAGCAGTTTGGGCCGGCCCAAAAGCTCTTTCCCTCGACACGCGGAAATTAGATGCACCTTCCGGCGGAAACAAGGCCTGGGACGAAGTTATGCGTCTTCTAACAGAGCGTTGCAGAGCTCTCTCGACGACAACGGTGATCGCAACTCCACGCTGCAGTTTTTTCGGAAGCCCCACCGCGATAAATGAGATACTGCTAAAGAAAGCGGGTTTTGTTCTCAAGTCTCGCATTCACCAGTTCTGGTGTTCGACCTCGGCGCAGATACCGACGGCATTGCTAGACAGGGAATTTGCACTCACTCAGGACAGCCAGCACACAACTAACGACACTGAGTTTATCGAGACCGTCTTCGCGCACGATCCAACGGCACGGCTAGCAGGCTCGATCGGGGATGAACCAGAGGTAGGCCGCGATCATTCCCTGTTTCGGATTCACAGAGAGTCCCGACTTCAAGCATTGATGTTGCTAAGTAGGCACGATCGTGAGATTGCTGAAATCGCATTTCTCGGAGTCGCCCCAGAAGCCCGTCGCCAAGGCCTTGCAACTCAAATGCTACAGAGCGCGGTTCGCTTTGCGTCCAAAGCGGATTTGCAGGGACTCACAGTGGCGACCACGGAATGTAACGAACCGGCGATGAGACTCTACCGCAAGGCAGGCTTCCAGCTAGCGCACCGCTTCGGATTGTACGAACTCACCATCCAGATCTAACAGCAACTGTCGGCAGTGTTCGTTGGAACGCCCCTTCGTCGGGGACCAGGAATCTCGTGGCCGATCTGCTGCATCTTATTCTCGCTGTCAACGAAGACGACTTTCGGCTGAACGGGTTTCTCAAGATCGTCTTCCGAAACGAAAGTGAATGCCGCAATGATGACGATGTCCCCTGGCCGAATCAAGTGAGCCGCCGCGCCGTTTGCACAGATATCCTTGCTGCCTTCTTCCCCCTCAATGGCGTAAGTCTCAAGACGAGTTCCTCTGGTGACATTCCAAACCTGAACTGCCTCGTGCGGCAAGATGTCGGACGCGCGGAGGAGAGCAGGGGGAAGCGTCAGTGAACCCTCGTAGTCGAGATCCGCTTGGGTCACGGTAGCTCGATGAATTTTGGAGCGGAGGAACTTACGGTGCATGGGCTGAGCTTTTGAAAGAAGCCATCTCAGTCGATTCGAATCAAACGAATCCTTGAGAACTCAATCACAGATTGGCGGGGTGTTGCGTGTCGGCCGGGATGACATAGCGGAAGCAATCCGATCCAAGATGTACCGGAAAACGGGAGAATCAGACTGGCCGCCAATCACGCCTAGTTGCAGAACGTGTTGGGAACGAACTTGTCCTGCAACACCGAAAGAAGACAAGTCAAACCGTCATTATGCTCGCTCGCCGCGTTCGAATAGTCAAGCATGAATGCAAGCAGCAGGCTTCAATATCATTTCGCAGCGTTGCCCTGCTTTGCCATCTCATCCCGAAGTCGTGCCGCAAGTTCGTACTGCTCGAGTTCGACCGCCTCAGCCAGTTGCTCTTTGAGGCTCTTTTCGATGGTGAAGTCGCTGCGTAGCGACTCACGAAGATGGACCAAACGCTCGACTAGCTCGTCTGATTCGAACTGATCTTCCCATCCCATCTCAGTGAAATTTTCTTCCATCTGCTCCAAACCGGTGTTGATCGAATCAATAGCCAACTCCGGTTGCTGACGTTCCACTGCCGCAAGCGCGGCCGCTTGGCTGCGATGGAAGAGCACAAATGCTCGGTGCTGTTCATGCTGCAAGGACCATTCCTCGCAGGGAGAATGCTCGCGGCAAAAATCCATTAACGCGAGCGTGTGATCGGCGTCGCGAACGGCCAAATCAAACCGTTGCAGCCGCAGCCAGCCGACACGCCGGTGATAGTACTGGACGAATTCGCGATCGATTTCGACGCAAGTGTCTTCATCCAACTCGAGATCAGGATCTTCGGCTTCTTTTCGAATCAAGAGATCCAAAAGAGTATCGAATCCCTCGGGCCGTGTTCCGTCCGGTCGGCCAGTCGTTTCCAACTGAAGGATTCCAAGATCGACACGGAGTTGGATTACGTCCCGTCCGTCATCACCCTTGAGAAGACGCACGCCCAGTCCATCTGGCTCGAAAGGCCAATCACCAAGGATATGGTCTAGGTGTTGATTAGAACTCATTGGTGCCCCCGTCGAATGTAGGATTCTCAGCACGTCCTTTTTCGGAAGTCGATTGCTGTCGCTAAGCAAATTCCCGGCACTTCCCCGATCATTCGCTCACAGCCCTCGAATCGGTCGCTCACTCGACGTCGGCGTATTGAAGATCGCCGCCCAGTCGAATGCACCACCGCAGTAAGTGCCTCTAAAAGTATAGCAGCATAGGGATTACGGTGAAGAATGCGGCCCCCATTCAAACGCCTCAAACCAAAGACGTCCCCTCGATTTCGTTCCGAATTCAACGACTACGAAGGCAGTCGCGTGAACGGGCTTCGCCAATGGGGGCCGTTCCCTCGGCACTAGGCGGCTGCTAGGGCGGACATCACGCAGCAACATTTACCGGAAGCACCAATCACAAGGAAATAAGCTTTCCCGACATGTTGAAATGACAGTTAGTCCAATACGTGGAGGCACCCCCAAAATGTTGGCAAACGATCGGTGAGCTCGCCCGCTGGCTGCCTCGCATTTCTTCGCTTCCAGTCCACTCAGCGAGGCGCTCTACTACCTGCGAAGGGTTGCGTAGGATGACATCGATCTAAGCAAAAGAAGGGAATAGTTTCACAAAAAGTTGATAGCAGCCCGTGGCAGCCATCAGAAAAGATGCAACCCAGAGAAATAGTGTCCAGAAAACGGTGGGCCGCAGTGCGTTATGAGTCTTAAAGTGGTGAAAGTATAGAGACGCACCGCACAAGAGTGGCAGCATAATGCTCTGAGCCAACGCGCCGATGAAAACCAACATCAATGGACTCTCGAGCAAAACGTAAATGACGAAGTAGAGCACAGGTAGCAAAACGCTGCTGATCCGAATCAAGTTTGCGCGCGAGTCTGCACCACTAGCGTTCCACCACCCCATCACTCGCAACCAATCGGCAAACAATCTTGCGTTCGACGCGGTTGATATAAACACCGTCGAATACAAAACGACAAATGCTCCAATAATGAAGGTGGTCAGCCCCAAACTTCCGAAGCTTTCACGATACATCGACGACAATTCGACAACCAAATTGGCATCATCGATCTCGTTCCCCGATTGCCCCAGGACTGCGGCCCCGAGTAGATAGAAAGCGACGGTTGCCAGCGTATAGATACAGAGCGAAGTCCATGCATCCAATCGCAATACACGCATCCACCCCTGCGCTCTTGCTGCCCACTCAGCGGAATCATCTCTGGCCCCTGCGAACTTGGCGTATCCCTTTTCGAGACACCAATAGGGGTAATAAATCAACTCGGAGGCACCGACGCCAATAATTCCGAAAGCAGCAAACGCCACGGTGAAACTAACTCGTCCTTCATCGTCTCGCGGCAGAGAGAACTGAAGGCCTTCAACGATATCCGACCAGCCGACGGCGTACTCCGTCCAAGCCAGCGCACCGACCGCTGCGACCGTCAAAAGAGTAAACAGCGCCACCATCACCGTGGACACTTTCTCAATCAACCAATAGCGTCCGCCGGCCAGCAATACCGCGCAGCTGCCGGTCACCAATGCTGCCAGGATCCAGTCTGGAAGTGTCGAGCCACTCAAGCGAAAAACCTGAGCGATCGTGGAGACAATTCCGCTCAACTGAAAAAACGTAGCCACATACATCAGTAACCACGCATAAACCATCCAGCCAACGACCAATTTGGGGCCCGGGACGTCACTCATCGCCTCGATCGTGGTACGCCCGTGGGTCAATGTATATCGCCCAAGTTCGATCTGGACGAACACTTTGACCAGACAACCCAGGATGATGAACCAAAGCAGCGTGAATCCAACCTTGGCTCCCAAGACCGTGGTCACGATCAATTCACCAGACCCCACAATCGCGGCCGAAATGATTAGGCCTGGCCCGAGGTATTTGAGCATCTCGGCAAATCGAGTTGGAGGTTCCCTCACATCCATTACATCGCTTGGCACTTCGGCCGCTTCGGGAACAGCTTGGCCACTCAAATTGTTCTCGGGATTTACCGTCATAGGAGTTGTCGCCGGGAGAGGTCGGTGAGAAGATTGGGGGGCTCCCATCATAACGCATAGATTTCCATGGAACGTGCCAAGCAGCTCTGTCAGCCTGATAAAGTCGACGTCGCCGCATTCCTTCTCCTCGCTCCCAAAAAACTATTGCGTCAAGGCCGGTCACCCAACATCACGCGAAGTAAATCGCTGAGTGAAGGCCCCACGATCTGAAGTAAACTGCTCGCGAAGAATCTTCTCCAGAGCATCGCCTTTTTTGCGTGGACAAATTACGAAGCGTTGAACTACGGCTTGGACTCCATAAGGGTCCCAGCTCTCCGCTTTCATGTCACACCCGAAATGGCGCCAAAGTGGATTCACCAAAGCACCCAATTTGTACCGCCTTTTTTAGCCAATAACTGTTCGCGAAATCCCAGCAAGCTGGACTCCATCTATTCAGCGCTGGATTTCTCATACGACGGGAGCAAGACCTTGATCATCGGTGTACCAGCAGAAGTCAAACAGGACGAATACCGAATCGCAATGCTGCCTGTCGGCGTCGAGGAACTTACCAGACGTGGTCACAAGGTCGTGATCGAGGCAGGTGCTGGACTAGGTTCCGGCTTAGCCGACCATGCCTACCTTCAGGCCGGTGCAGAAATGGTCTCAAGCTTGGCCGATGTTTACGCAGCTGCCGACTTGATCGTCAAAGTCAAAGAGCCTCAGCCGGTCGAATTCGAGCACATACGACCAGGTCAAACACTATTCACTTACTTCCACTTCGCCGCCAGCAAGGAGCTGACCCAGGCGATGGTTGATAGCCAAGCCAATTGCCTTGCCTACGAAACTCTGGAAGACCAGCAAGGCAGGCTTTCGCTGCTGACACCAATGAGTGAAGTCGCGGGTCGCATGAGTATCCAAGAGGGAGCCAAATACCTGGAACGCCCACAGCAAGGACGCGGCATTCTCCTGGGCGGAGTTCCGGGCGTCGCTCCGGCGCACATCACGGTCATCGGAGGAGGTGTGGTCGGCGCGAACGCAGCTAAGATCGCTGCCGGTTTCCAAGCGGACGTTGCCATCCTGGACGTGAACATGGACCGACTGCGTTACCTGGATGATGTCATGCCAGCCAACGTCAATGTTCTTTTCAGCGATCGCCATACGATCCGCGAAGAACTCAAACTTGCGGACTTAGTCATTGGCGCCGTTCTGATTCCAGGAGCCAAAGCACCGCATTTGGTGACAAAAGAAGACCTAAGATTGATGAAGCCCGGCTCAGTCATCATTGATGTTGCAATCGACCAAGGTGGCTGCGTCGAGACAAGTCGTCCGACAACCCACCAGGAGCCGACGTACATGGTGGACGAAGTCTTGCACTATTGCGTCACCAACATGCCCGGAGCGGTAGGACGGACGAGTACATTTGCGCTTTGCAACGTGACATTGCCATGGGTGCTCGCCTTGGCATCGCACGGCATCGGTAAGGCGGTTGCAGAGCTTGCTCCAGTACGGACGGCCGCCAACATCATGGGCGGTAGAGTCACCAACGCGCCGGTGGCGGAAACCTTTGGCTACGAGTACTCCCCGCTGAGCTAACAGCTAGGCGGCTTACTTCCGCATCGTAAAACCGAAACTAAAGATATGAGCACTAAGCTCATTGGTTAGACTCGATCCCGGCACGGCTCCGATCCCGGGAAGCACGATTGGACCGGTCCGATCGTTTTCGAGGTAGTAGGAATAAGCCAGGTTGGCGGAAAACGATTCTGAGAAATTGAGTGACGCTCCACCGCTAAACATGTGCTCGTAAATCACCGGCGAGCCCATGTTGAAAAACGATTCGGCGTTGCTGATCGGATTTTGATTGTAGGTATAACCGCCACGCACAGTCAGCAACTCTCCGACGTGGTGCTGGATCCCAGCCGCTAAAGCGAAAACGGAACTGTACCCTAAACCCTGCAGTGCACCGGTAGCGTCGTAGACAGGATCGTCTCCAAATCCTTCGGCCCCACCATAGTCAATCAATCTTGCGTCGAGAGCAAGCAAGGTCTGCTCGTTGGCCTGGTACGAAGTCCCCAGTGATAGGATGAGCGGCAGATCTAAATCTGTCGTCAGTTTTCTTGGTAGACCATTTTCGTCCAGCCCATTGAACTCAAACTTCTCCATCCACACGGGGCTCTTGAAGGAAGCCCCCAATCGCCATTGTTCGTCCAAGATGTAAAACGCTCCGACTTGGAAGCCGCTTCCCCAGTGGTAACGCGAAGCATTACCCGTCGAATAAGTTCCATCTGCGTTAGCGGAATCAAACACGAACGGTTCAAGTGAAATACGACCAGTTGTGATGGTCGGTCCAGCGGCGACCGAAAACTGCTCCGTCAGCGCTACGGACAAAACGGGAACGATCTGCAGGAAAAGCCCGGAGGACGAAATCTGCCCGAGCCCTCCCGGTGGTGCTGTGAGAATCGGGTTGGTTGGATCCGCTGGCACATTGGTACCAAAGCCCCCCAGCGTTGTGACGCCCGCTCCAAAGGTCACCCCGTCTATTTTGGTGTGCTGAACCACGCCTACATTGGGGACGGGGAATGCACCCGCGTCCGCATCGGTGCTGCCCGTGAAGCCACCTAACGTAGATTCAATGCTGTGGACGGGGAAAAGAAGATCCAGCGATACGGACGTCTCGGATTGGGCCATTCCGCTGATCGAAGCCGGGTTCCAATACAAAGCGCCGGTGGCATCAATCGGAGCTGCAGTCGATGCCCCACCCATGGAGCGATTGACCGGCCCAGCTGCCGTAAAGATGATGCCTTGAGCGCAGACTTCAGTCGATGCACAGAGCAACAGGAGCCCCATCGTCGCGGCAGCGGCCGCCCTGCTGGACCAACTCGCACCCAATTTGCCGTGGTCCGTGCTGTGGCTTCTCACATTCAGCTCCGACGCATAATCCCAGACTTTGCCCAATTACTTTTCCCTACCGTTAAAGTCGCCCTAATCGCCAAGCTGAGATAAGCAAAAACCGACTCCGATGCGCAAATCTGCGGCAAATACCCTATTCCTGCATCGTTTCCTCGCGTCTGTCCCAGCTGACCTGGAAAGTCTGGCAATCAGGGCGAGCCGAACTTGCCGCCGGCAACCAACTCGCCGGGAACAACTCACACGGCTTGCGGATCAGACATCGCTCTTTTCTACTTGATTGCAACCGGCGCCTGCTCACGTGCCCTTCGACATGTCTTCCGACGCAGAATCAGGGCCAACCCAGCGCGGTGTTGAGCTCTGTCCAGGGATCCAAGTCGCCGAGATACCCCCCCATCATGTCAATCAAGCTAGCATTCAGATGAGCACCGAAACGACCAAAACTTCAACACCGGCAATCGAATGGGTCGGAGCTGCCGACGGTTTTCTGCGGTTGATTGATCAGACGAAACTTCCCGCCAGCCTTAGCCTCGTGGACTGCCGCGACGTCGAAACCGCCTGGGAAGCAATCAAGATGCTTCGCGTCAGAGGTGCGCCCGCGATCGGAATCGCCGCCGCCTACGGTGTCATTTTGTCCCAAGCAGACGGACCTTCACGATCAGCGGCCCTAGCAGCCGCAGACTACCTGGCAACTAGCCGGCCCACGGCGGTCAATCTTTTCTGGGCACTTGATCGCCTGCGCCCCGTCATCGAGTCTTCGCCAGAAGATCAGCTTGCAGAAAATCTACTTGCAGAGGCCAAGCTGATTCACGCCGAAGATCGCGACATGTGCCATGCCATTGGCGTGAACGGTGCGAAGCTAGTGCCAGATGACGCCACGCTCATGACGCACTGCAATGCCGGTGGACTAGCAACTGCGGAATATGGCACCGCACTGAGCGTCATGTTCACTTGCCAAGACAATGGTAAGAAGATCAGAGTCTTTGCAGACGAAACCCGACCACTTTGGCAAGGATCACGACTAACGGCTTGGGAATTAGAACAACGCGATATCCCAGTTACCGTAATCTGCGACAACATGGCAGCGCATGTGATGAAGACTCAAAACGTGGACGCCATCATCGTCGGAGCGGATCGAATTACCGCTCGCGGAGACGCAGCCAATAAGATTGGGACCTACTCGTTGGCCGTCAATGCAAAATACCATTGCATCCCTTTCTACGTTGCCGCACCCAGCAGTACCTTTGATCTGAAGCTCATTGACGGCGAGGATATCCCGATCGAACAACGCGACCCCCTCGAGGTAATCAAACCGTACGGCAATGAGATCGCTCCGACTTCGGTCGACGTCTTCAACCCAGCCTTCGATGTGACTCCTGCGGAGCTCATCACGGCACTGATTACCGAACGCGGAGTGATCGATGCTCCAACAGAAGACAAAGTCCGCGAGCACCTGAGCTAGTTTGCCACCGAACAATGACCAATGTCGCTCACTCCGTTAACATCACGGGACTACGAAGGGTCCACGGTCGAAGTCGCGCGGAGCCTACTTGGGAAAACGCTCACGAGAAAGTTCGGCCAAGAATACTTGCGGTCCATCATCGTCGAGGTCGAGGCCTATCTCTCCTCAAACGACGCAGCGAGCCACAGTCATCGCGGCATGAAAACAGGTAATCGGTCGATGTTTCTGCCGCGTGGACACCTCTACGTCTACCCCATCCACAGCCGACATTGCATGAACGTCGTCACGGAGGAAGAGGGGCGGGGCGCCGCCGTGCTGATTCGAGCCGCGGAGCCCATGTCGAGCGTCGACACGATGTGGCGTCAACGTTTCGGATCCCCTCCTCCGGAAACGTATTCTGTTCAAGATCTGCGATCAATAAGCCAGGGGCCAGGACGACTTTGCGAGTCCCTTCGCGTGGACCGCGCACTCGACGGAGTCGAACTCTGGCGACACTCGGAAATCTGGCTGGAACCACCACATCCAATCGTAGACTCGCAACGGTGGAAAACACGTTCCTCCCGGAGGATAGGAATCACCAAGGCTCCGTCTCGGCAGCTTCGATTCTTTATTGATGGTCACACTTTGGTTAGCGGACTTGCTAGAGATCATTCGAAGGGGCGTACTTGGAAATTCCTCGACACTCCCTCCCGCTAAGTCTAGATTTGCAGAGACGCGCGGAGCGACACATGGATAGTGCGCTCACAGATTGCGAGCACAACCTGCAATAACCTTCGCTAGCGCTCAATCGCAATTGCTCTGGTAGGACTTCCATCAATACCGGGCATCAACATCGGCAGGGCAATGAACTCAACCCGATCCCTCGACAATTGGTCCAAATTGGCCAACCCTTCCACAATGAGCACGCCTCCTAGGAAGAGGGTCTGATGAACTTTGGTGAGCTCTTGCATGTTATTGACATCAGCCACCGACGGTCCTTCAACGCCAACCAACGCGACTTCTCGCTTCACCAGCCACTCTGCTAGTTCAAACCCGATCCTTGGCAATCCAGATCGGTAGTTCTCTTGCCCGAACTGCTTGTACCAATCAGTCCGAAACAACAACCTCCCGCCTGGTCGCACCCGGTCTTCGTAGCGTTCAATATCCTCCAGACCCAACAATTGAGATGGCGACGTCGGGGCGAAGTCCAAGACCTCGGCCTCGCCCACACACACGTCTAGGTCTTGCCTATCGATCGCTGCCCCGCCCGGCAAGAAGTGGCAGGGAGCATCCATGTGTGTTCCGCAGTGCGAGTACAACTCCAGTGTCGATGCGTTCCAACCATCAACCTCCAGCCGCTTCGCAACTCGAATTTGTACGCCAGCCATCTCATTCGTGACAGGAAGGCTCAGATCCACGACTCGCATATTGCTCTCTTTCTTCCGCTGCCAGCAACAACTGCTTGGCCAACCGCGCTAAAGCTTAGGAGGCACTTCCCAGCTTCCGCTTTCTGATGACCGGTACATCGCTTCCGTCACAGCGATACTCTTGAGATAGTTTTCACCGCTCGTTTCGAATTCGCCACCGTCACGCAGACGCTCAATAAAGTGTTTTTGAGTGGCATAAACGCAGTCCCCAGCAAAACCGACTGAAGACGGCAGGTAGGCGTGCTCGATTTCATTGCCACCTAACTCTTGAATGGTTAGGCGTCCATCTGCATAAAGTCGTAGCGTGCCTCCGTTCGCTTCCATCAAGAGTTCCCCAAAGGTATAGCGAGGATTCTCAGCCGTTGACTCATTGAATCGATTAGCATCGTAAAGAGCTCGAACACCATCCGAAAACTCAAAGACAGCTATACCAGCGTCCTCTCCCGCGATAACCGAATTCAACTTCCTCAGGTCGCACCACACGCGTTGAACCTCGCCAGCAAGGTAACGAAAGGTGTCGACGGTATGGATGCCCGCCTCAAAAACCAAGAATCTCGGCATTGTTTGGAAGTAGGGCTGTCTCGCCAAATAAGCATCAGGACCATGGCCATCACCAGCGCGATTGCGAAAGGAAAGGGTATGCAATGCATCACCAATGCGTCCGCTTTCAAAGACGCGTTTCGCCTGGCGATACCAGGGTTGAAAGCGGAAATTCTCGTGGACCATGAATCGAATTCCGGCTTCGGTCGCCAAATCGACAATCCGCCGCGACTCTTCTACCGTTGGAGCTAGGGGCTTCTGACAAATAACATCGGTGCGTCGCTTCGCCAACTCTTCCACAATCGGTAGATGCGTATCCGGTCGCGTGATCACATCGACAAAATCGACTTCACAGCGATCGAGCATCTCCTGGTAATCCCCAAAAACTTGAGGGATTCCATATTGCTTGGCAACAGCCTTTGCTTTGTCCAAATCTCGGTCGCAACATGCGACGACATCGACCCCATCCATGCGACGCCAAGCATCGTAATGAAAATGGCTAAAGTATCCTGCCCCGATTGCGGCACACCGTAAGTTTGTCATAGGACACTCAAGAAGAACTCTTTGTTGGCACGAAAAAATCGGCTACGGCACCGCGTCTCGCCCACAGGCTAGGCCGAGGCAGGGCCGGCTGTTTCCGCGTGGATCGAACGATCAGGACGGATCCGGAACCACATAAAGATCGCCACAATGTTCAGCGCGGCAGCAAGGTAAAAGAATGGCTTGTGCGTCCCAGTCCAGTCATACAAGTAGGGGAATGCAAGAGAAGTAACAAAGGCGCCTAGGTTCCCCACCATGTTCATCGCTCCGGAAACGGATCCAGCGCTTTTGCCACCAATATCAACGCAGGTTGACCAGGAAGGACTCAGGATCATGTCGCTGCCAAAAATTGCGACGCACATCGCTGCAACAGCTGCCGCTGGAGTGCTCATATTGATGCACAGCGACATTCCAGTTGCCGCAAACACAAATCCGACCACAGCTGGAACTCGTCGCGACATTTCCCATTTACCTTTTCGATAAAGTGCGTCGACCGTTGCTCCGGCGAGCCAATTACCCAGTACCCCGCACAACAGTGGCGCCGCGGTGTACCAGGCCGTCTGCTCGTCCGTCAGTTGGAAGCTCTCCTTGAGATAAGGGAAAAACCAAGTGACGGTGAAGAAGAAGGTAAAATTGTGAGCCACATACTGCACCATCAGCATCCGCAAGTTGGGCGACTGCATCATTTGCCCAACGGTGACTGGCGTTTCGGGCTCGGAACTGGCGTCCACTTGCTTGGGAACTCGCGACGCGACAATGTGATCGCGTTCGGATTCGGAAACGGCAAAATGCTCTTCGGGCGTATTTCGAAAAAGCAAAAACCATACGGTTGCGAAGACAACACCGAGTCCACCGAAAAGCCAGAACGTCTGCTGCCAGCCGCCCATCGCTGAGATCAACCAGACCATACCTGGCATTGCGAGAGCCGCCCCAAGCCGCCCGCCCGAAAAGCTAATGGAGTTGGTAATCCCGCGTTCACCAACTGGCAACCAAGAATAAAACGAGCGTGCCAACGTTGGATAACCGCCGGCCTCCCCGACTCCAAAAAGAAAACGCAGTGCGATCATGGGAAACAACCCACGCACCACTCCGGTTAATGCCGTAAAGGTGGACCAGAGTAGAACCACGATCGACATGACCGCACGTGGACCAAATCGGTCAGCTAACTTGCCACTCGGAACTTGGAACAACGCGTATCCGAGTGAGAACGCAGCCATGACCCAGCCCATCTGCTTGTCATCGAACACCAAATCCCTGGCGATGTCTCCCTTTGCTGCGGAGATACACGCGCGGTCGACCCACATAAGAACGGAAACGAGGAACGCTCCCAAAATCAACAAGAAACGAATCGGCACGATGGGACCTCCGAGGGGGAAAGTGGGAGTAATCGAGCTCTGTGGACGAGGGGCATCCTAGCACGACTTCGTGACGGTGCTTGGAGGCTGGAACATGTGAGCCAGACTGCATTTTTCTGATGGAGTTAAACCGTTAAAGCTGGCTCTTTACGACTTCGATCAATTCAGTCGTCAAATCAGACGTGCTCAGATCCCCCCCCATGTCCGGCGTTCGAAGCGAGCGATCCTCAAACAACTTGGCAACGGAATCGTGAATGACCCGCGCGGCGCGAGCCGTTTCCGGGTGCTCGAACCACTCGAGCATCATTGCCGCCGAAAGAATCATCGCGATCGGGTTCGCAATTCCCTGACCAGCGATATCCGGCGCCGAACCGTGAGAGGGTTGGAATACCGCCGCACTGGCTCCCACATCGCCCGAGGGCGCCATCCCCATTCCGCCAACCAGACCGGCGGCGAGATCGCTGAGAATGTCGCCAAACATATTCTCGGTCACCATTACGTCAAAGCGTTTCGGATCTCGCACCAAGAACAAGGCAGTCGCATCAACGTAAACGTGATCTGCCTCGCAATCGGGAAACTCCTTGGCAACTTCGTCGAAGATCTCGCGGAAAAACACCATCGACGAAAGCACGTTCGCTTTGTCGATCAAAGAAACCTTCTTGTTCCTCTTCTCAGCGAGCTGAAATGCAAGCCGCGAAACACGCTCGGCGCCTTCGCGGGTAATCACCATTTCGTTGGTCGCGCGATCGGCACCGGGCTCGAAACTCGCGCCTCGTCCTGCAAACAATCCTTCCGTACTTTCCCTCAACAGGACGAAGTCGATCTCACCTGCTTCGTAACCTTTGAGCGGCGTATCGTCGGCGTTGTACAGCCGAATCGGCCGAATCCCACCGTACAGCCCCAGACGTTCGCGGAGATCGAGCTGCGGTGCAATTTCTTTTCCATCTGGATAACGAACGTTTGGCAAGCCCATCGCGCCCAGCAGAACAGCATCGGACCGCTCGCACGCCTCAAAGGCATCCGTCGGAAGCGCATTTCCACTGCGCTGATATTCACCGACGCCGACCGAATACTCGGTAAAGTCAAATTCAACCCCAGCCAATGCGGGCTGCATCTCGCGTAGCAGTCTCACCGATTCGTTCGCCACCTCGGGGCCAATACCATCGCCACCGAGTACGGCTACCTGGAATGTCTTCGTTTTTTCCACCAACGTCACCTTCATTACATTCCCTGATCCCTAGTCATCGCAGCGGGGCAGATTGTAGCACTATGCGAATCGCAAGGTACCTGGAAACGTCGACCTCGTGCTATGTTGCCGCAGATCAAAAGCCGATTCGGTGCATTAAATTGCTTCGTAATCAGATTCGCTTTGGAAGAACGACCGCCAATCGAAATGCTCGAAACGATCTAAGAACAACTTCCAACGTTCTACTTGCCACTCCACACTGACTCGAAACTCGCGTCGTTGCTCAGTGACCCAGATTCGCCACTGGTTCGCAGAAAGCAAGCAGGAGACTTGATCGAGTAGCAGCACTCGTTGCAGCCGCACGTCCGGATTCAATTCCCGATACATCTCGAATCCGAATTGCCAGTTGCTAACATCTGCCGGTTCAAGCGAGCCAAGCATCCGTGCGAGGTCCGTCGCAGGTTCATCGATTCGAGCTGCCCCAAAATCGATCAATCCGGTAACTTCATCGCCGGAGAAAAGCAGGTGAGCACTCCACACATCACGCAACACGAAGTGACAAGGAATTGGCTCTGCGGCAAGCCGCTCCAGCCGCGCAAGCATCTGCGTTCCATGACCACGAACCAGACGCTGAGTCCGAAAAAGATTCTGCTCAATAAGCTGCTGGGTTTGACCCGTCGGATCTATTGCAGATCCTGAACTCGACACAACCTGCGCCGACACGATCCCGTTGGCCCAGCGGATGGCGTCATCCAAAATAGACAACCGTTGTTCGATCGCGGGACTTTTCTGAATCCGTTGATCCGGTTTGAAAACCAGGTGGAGTCGAGCCAAGAGCTGGGCGGCAGCCTTCAAACGACGGCGGCTCGGTGAGGCCAAGTAGTCTGCCGCACCAGGCTTCCACTGGGTGAGTTCCCACACATCTTCGCCATCCACCAGCAAAGGATCTCCGTTCGAGCACACGAAGTGAGCTGGAAGTGGATCGATCCCAGCGGAAAGAGCCTTGGCAATTTGAGATTGAATCCAAAGGATGTACTGGTACCGGCTTCGGCCAGAACTCCACCGGCGCAAACAAAGCTGCTCCCCGGGCCCGTCACATTTGAAAACAGCTGAGTCTGAAAGACCGCCGCTAGCTCGTACGACCACGCTGGCTCTGTTTGGAACCAACAAGTCTGCCATGACACGGCTGGGAATATGCATTGAATCCTTCACGCCGTTGAGCTTGTCCGAGAAGTTCAGGAGCGAACGCGAGCACCAGCCGCATGCAATCCGCAATCATTTTTCTAAGCGTCGGAGTATCTCCGGTTCGGAATTACCGGCAGGTGACGCCAGCGAAAATAAACATGGATTTCAATCCAGACACTGGGAGCTTATCAACAAGCTCGCCGGGAGTTTATCATAGGGACACGCACCCCCGGCGAATTCACAGTGTCTTGGACGGGTCTGCACGAGCATCGAAAGAGTACTAGCTCCATGATTTTGATTGGAACGATGAATTGGCCCAGCACGCGTGGCCGCGGCGTTTTTCAATGCCCGGAATGTGCAGGTAGCCAGCAGTACCGTTTGCGAGTCTCTCGCCCATTTCTCACACTGTATTTTATACCCGTTCTGCCAATCGGCGGATTGAATGAATACGTTCAGTGCGACGAGTGTCGCAGTTCATTTGAACCCGTGGTTCTGGATCAACAGTACGGCAGCAACCCCGACCAACCCCCTGAATACGATCCCGAGAATATTCCTTTTGCAGCGGATCTGTGCAACATGATCGCGCTGATCATGGTTGAAGATGGGCATGTCACCGAAGCTGAAATCAGCATCGCGCGACGTGTCTTTCGCAAGATCACCAACGTAACCATTTCACGAGAAGAACTCGGGCATGCGTGCTCCCAAGTTCGGCTTCAGCAGCTTTCGACGAGCAGCTATCTCGCGACATGCGTTGCTCGTCGCTCTCCTGAAGAAAAAATCCTTTTGCTGCAGGCCGTATTCGCTGTAGCAAGCGTCGAGTCGGAGATCAGCCCTGGGCGAATGGAATCGATTTTGAAAGCCAAGAAGATTTTAGGCGTTGATGACGTCGACTTCGAAGAAGCCATCACCGGGGCTAGTGAGCTGCTCTAGCCCCAACAACTCGGCATGCCACAAACACGATTTTAGAATCCGGAAGAACCAAACGGATCTTCGTCACTTCCTGATCCTCCGAACGGATCTTCCATCCCGCCGGCGTCACCACCAAACGGATCTTCGCCTCCTGCAGCCTCACCGAATGGATCAACAGCCCCTTCACCAAATGGATCTCCTTCCATTCCGCCGTCGAAGGTGTTCGTCTCAGTCCCAGCACCGGCATCCGAGGCTGCGACATCGCCCGTCGCTTCCCCCTCGGGGAGCAACAACGGAACAGGTTTCATCATCGTCGGTAGCTTCGCACCAATTGGTCGCAAGCATTGGATCTGCCCACCAGCGGTCACGATGTAAACACGGTCATTGAGCTGATTGGGAATTGGCTTCGCAAACACAATTCGGCGAGAAAGCGCGACAACACTACCGGTTTCCCGATCCAAAGAAACAAGAGCGCCGCTTGCAGTCGTGCAGAAGACGTTGCTGCCTGCGACTGCCACCGGTTGATCAACGCGAACCGTTTCCGAAGTCCATTTCGCTAGCCCGCTATTATCATCAACAGAGCTCAAGCCACCGGCTTCCGATGCGACATAAACTTGACGACCGGCAATCAATGCAGGACTAGTCGTCACGTCACCGGTCCGGTATTCCCACTGAATATGCCCCATGCGTTCGTCTAAAGTAATCTTGCTCAGAGTACCGCGTGCGTTGGCTACGTAAAAAGCGCCATTCGCCGAAGTCAAACTACCGGTAATTGCAGAGTTCGACTCGTAGCGGATCCACTCGCTAGGCTCTTTTCCGCCGGTGAAGACATACAGGTAACCGCGATCTGTGGCGAGCGCACCAAATGGGCTGTCCGCCAAACTGACTGGCTCTCCAACCGCCGTCCCCGTCACGATGTACGTGTAGGGCGTACCCACCAACTTGGACAGTCCATATGCTCGAACTCGCCCCGTGATATCCACTACAAATGCCAAGTCACCACAGACGACCAAACCCGAGGTGGCACCGTATTTCAATTCTTGTTGAAAGCGATGCTTACCGGTTTTGTAGTCCAATAGAAACAGCTTCTGTCCATGGACCACAACGATACCTTCAGGCGACAAGGCCGAGGCGAAGGCGGGAGAATGAACAGGACCACAAGCAGATGACCAAACAAGTTCACCTGTCTCGGCGTCAATGGATTGAACCAATCCGTCACTGGTCGTAATGATAAGACGAATGTCAGGCACGCTCACAACGGACACTTCCACTGATTTTGCGTCACCCAAAAGTCGTGCAGCGTATGCCTTAGCGCGTTTTTTGGCTTCCTCGATTCCGATGGGCGATCCATCTCGACTTGGCAAGCTTGCGGGAATGCGAATCGTCCGATCGCTCAACTGAACAACCGCGTACTCCTGAGCCGAACTTGGATCGACCCACAAATGTGTGCCGACAACACCATCGCCGGTGAATGGCATCTGCACCTGAGACTTCCAAGCCGTTTCCATTCCCGTTTGGATCACGAAGCTCTCTGACAGTTGCGCATCCAGGGGATGTACCAGCGCAAAGAACAAAGCAAGACCAAGCACTTGACCTAAGCAACAAGGCAAACGCATGAATGTCTCCTCCCGAGACGGATCCGAAAAATTTCGTTGAGAAGTCGATAAGCAAGTAGGGTCAAACGAGGCTCACCGCATCACGGCCCCACTTAGAGACGATCCCGGCCAGACCAACACCCCAAAAGAAGTACCTGGGCGCAGTCGTCTTAATTTCCCCCACCAGTTAACACGTTAGTATAGTCGCTTTGTTGGATCTACCGAGCACTTTTGTTCCGAACCGCTAGTTCAATTGCTACCTCATCGACGACGCGATCCGAGTCGTTCGACAAGAGATCCAGTCCCAACCTCGAGGACTATCGATCGCTACGAAAAAGGCGATGAAGATGCGACCCCCGCATTTTTCGCAACGGATCTTGTCAAAATTATTCACGCCCCATATCGTGTTGAAAGTTCCAAGCGAGCACTGATTGACGAGCCGCACTATGCAGACCCCTCAATTTGACCACATCAGGCCGATCGACCAATCGGTCCTTGAGGTGCTAAGAGTGGGCGTACCGAGCAGGACCGATTCTGGCTCGGACGGTCGCGGCGGCATGACAGTGCAACAGTTGACGGAGCAGCTGGACGTAACGCCAACGGCGGTTCGCCAGCGACTAGATCGTTTGATTCAGTTGTCTCTCATCGAACGCCGCAAAGAGAGTGTCGGACGAGGGAGACCCCAGTTTCGGTACCACCTGACGCAACTTGGGACACGCTGTGCCGCTGCCAGCTACGCGGATCTAGCGTCTGCCCTGTGGCAGGAAGTAATGGAGTTGCCAAACCCCCAGCAGCGATCGCGGGTTTTGCGACGTGTTGCCAAGCGGATGGGTGAGGGACTGAAGGAAAACGTACCGGAGACTGCGACGGTAGACGAGAAGCTGACGGCGACCGCCGAGGCTCTAGGTCGACGAAAAGTGGCTGCATCAATGAATATGGAGGGTGAACTGCCCGTTCTCGAAGTCCATTCTTGCCCCTACCCAGAGATTTCGGAGACCGATGAAGGTCGCCAACTCTGCGAAATGGAGCAAGAGATGCTGAGCGAAGCTCTTGGACATTCGGTTCAACTTGACTGTTGCCAGCTTGATGGCCACGACCATTGTCAATTTCGGCCGGTTGGGATCGGCCAACAGGAAGCGATTGGTGCATCCCAGGAGAAAAACGCCGAACCGGAGACTTCGGTCGAGGCGTTGAGTAAGGAATCGACGGCCCACTAGAGTGCATCAGCAAGCTGATTTCAGAAATCCTCGATTTAAAATTCCCGAATTCAAACCCAAAAGACAGCATTTAGCTACGAAGCCCATAGAGAAATTCATGTCACACACACTGAAAATTGAGAATCTACACGTCTCCGTCGAGGGCAAGCCTATTCTCCGAGGCGTGAACCTCGAGATGACTCACGGTGAAACGCACGCGTTGATGGGGCCAAATGGCTCAGGAAAAAGCACCCTTGGTTTAGTCATCGCGGGACACCCTGGTTACGAGGTCACCGAAGGCTCAATTTCCCTAGACGGGGAAGATCTTCTGGAGATGGAAGCAGATGGACGTGCACGAGCGGGGATCTTCATGGCATTCCAACGCCCTGTAAGCGTGCCAGGCGTGAAGATGGCGGACTTCCTTCGCCATGCCACGACGAATGTTCGGCAGCCAGACCGCAAGGAAGGCGAAGAGCTGATTCCAATGCGCGAGTTCCGCAAAGAACTAAAGGACAAGATGTCCCAGCTTCAGATGGATACCGAGTTTGCTCGCCGCTACGTCAACGATGGTTTTTCCGGGGGCGAAATGAAGCGAGCCGAAATCCTTCAGCTGGCCATGCTCCAGCCGAAGTTCGCAATCCTAGACGAAACGGACAGCGGTCTGGATGCTGACGCCGTGCGTTTGGCCAGTGCAAGTATCGCGGAGATCGGACGAGAGAAGATGGGTCTGCTCATCATCACTCACCACGACAAGCTGCTTGAGCACAACCCACCTGAATTCACCCACGTCATGTTGGGCGGTCGCATCGTCGAGACAGGTGGTGTCGAGTTGGCTCAAGAACTGCACTCCAAGGGATACGAGCGAATTCGCTCGGAATACCCCGATGCCGAAAAGGCAAACCAGGAGATGCTTAGCGACGAATCCAATGAGCTGGCTGGCGTCTAATTCGGGACGCCGCCCCAGCACAACAAGGCGTTATACGGAAATACGGAATAGTCCCCCCTGACGCCTTCGCACCGACAGCACGACTGAACTCATTATTTAGGTACAGATATATGGCAACCGATATCAGCTCGGCAACGGAAGACGAAATCGGCGAGATTCAAAAATACAATTTCCGCACGCAAAGCGAAGCCGTTTTCAAAGCCCGCAAAGGATTGGACCGTGAGATCGTCGGACAGATCTCCGAGATGAAGGGAGAACCTGACTGGATGCGTGACTTCCGATTGAAGTCACTCGAAGTCTTCAACTCCAAGCCAATGCCAACCTGGGGAGGTGATGTTGCCGTCGACTTCCAGGATATCTACTACTACTTGAAACCATCGGGTGGAAGCGAGCGTTCCTGGGACGATGTTCCCCAAGAGATCAAGGATACCTTTGACAAATTGGGGATCCCTGAAGCTGAGAAGAAATTCCTGGCTGGTGTGAAAGCTCAATTTGAAAGCGAAGTGGTCTACGGATCGCTCAAAGAAGATCTTGCAGAGCAGGGCGTCATTTTCCTGGACACGGATACTGCACTAAAAGAGCATCCAGAATTATTCCGCGAATATTTCGGAACAATCATTCCACCAAGTGATAACAAATTCGCTGCTCTCAACTCAGCGGTGTGGTCGGGCGGCTCGTTCATTTACGTACCGCCAGGAGTGAAAATTGAGTTCCCGTTGCAGGCCTACTTCCGCATCAACGCGGAAAACATGGGGCAGTTTGAACGGACATTGATCATCGTGGACGAGGGAGCTTCGATCCACTACGTCGAGGGCTGTACAGCTCCGATGTATAGCAGCGAAAGCCTTCACTCCGCCGTAGTTGAAATCGTCTGCAAACGTGGCAGTCGGTGCCGCTACACGACGATCCAAAACTGGGCGAACAACATCTACAATTTGGTGACGAAGCGTGCGATGGCCTACGCAGACGCGACGATGGAGTGGGTCGACGGCAACCTGGGAAGCAAGTTGACGATGAAGTATCCTGCGGTCTACATGATGGAACCAGGCGCCCGCGGCGAAATCCTTTCGATCGCATTCTCCAGTAAGGGCCAGCACCAAGATGCTGGAGCAAAACTGGTTCACGCGGCGCCGAATACGACCGGCCAAATTATCAGCAAGTCAATCAGCAAGAACGGCGGCCGAAGCAGTTACCGCGGTCTAGTCCGTGTTGAAAAGGATGCGAAACACAGCAAGTGTAACGTCGTTTGCGACGCGCTCTTGCTGGACCCAGAGAGCCGCTCGGACACGTACCCTTACATCGAGATTCTCGATCAAGACGTGAGCATCGGACACGAAGCGAGCGTGTCGCGAATCGGCGAAGAACAGTTGTTCTACTTGATGAGCCGTGGAATGAGTGAAGCAGAGGCGAGCACCATGATCGTCAATGGTTTCATCGAACCGCTCGTGAAGGAGCTGCCGATGGAATACGCGGTCGAAATGAATCGACTCATTCAGTTGCAAATGGAAGGCTCAGTTGGATAGCCCTGCAAAGGCTCGAAGACAATCGGAGAGCATTACCTTTCCGGTACGCCTTGCCTGCTAGCACTCACAAAGTAGAAGCGCTGCTGCCGCTTCTACTCTACCAAGATGCCAGTCCTCGGGTGGCCCACCCGAGCATGGCTCCTAAGCGCACAAATCAATCTATCGCTTGAACAGATGAAATCATGACAGCTACTACCCAAGACAGTGCCCCAATGAAGGGCTTTGACGACGCGGGATTTCAGCAATTTATTGACACCTGCAACGAGCCTGAATGGCTCCTCGATTCACGTAAAAAGGCTTGGAGCGCTTTTACTGAATCAAATTGGCCAGACCGCAAACAAGAAGATTGGATGCGAAGTGATCTCCGCGGCTTCAAGCTGCAGAAGTACGGGATGAGTGCTGACGCCGGTGCGACCGTGGCGTCTAGTCTTGAAGAAGCCAACATTCCGACATGGCTCAACGAAGGCGTCGACTTCGCCGGCTCCGCGACGACGCTGAACGGGCAAACCATTTCGTCGGAAATATGCGAGGAAATCGCCGCCAAGGGTGTGCTCTTCGGCGATCTCTCTAACCTAGCTGGTAACAATCAAGAATTGGTGCAAAAGTATTTGCACAGTGTCGTCGCCGTCGAGGAAGATCGTTTCGCCATGTTGCACGCTGCCACTTGGAGTGGCGGTCAATTGCTTTACGTTCCGCGTGGTGTCAGCATTGAAAAGCCATTTCACGTTGCTGCAGGCATGACCGACGGCGGTACCGATACTGGACACACATTGATCATCATCGAAGAAGGGGCCTCGGCGACCTTCCTGTACGAATCGAACAGCGACACACCGAATTCCGGCGGATTCCACTGTGGCGGCGTTGAAATTATCGTGCGTCCGGGAGGCAATCTTCGATACGTCAATCTACAGGACTGGGGTCGCGGTGTTTGGCACTTCGCTCACCAGAAGGCACAGGTCGATCGCGACGCCTCGATCCAATGGACTATTTCTGCACTAGGCAGCCGTTTCGCGCAGGTAGCCCAAAGCGTTTCACTCATCGGCGAAGGTGCTCACAGCCAGGTCAATGGCGTGATGTTCACCCAAGAGAAACAGCAGATGACGTACAACACAGTACAGCATCACCAAGCGGCTCACTGCCGAAGCGACTTCTTGTACAAGTCTGCGTTACAGGACCAGTCTCGGACCGTGTGGCGTGGAATGATTGCGGTCGATCCTGGCGCCCAGAAAACCGATGGATACCAGCGCAACGACAACTTGCTCCTGAGCGACCAAGCACGTGCCGACTCGATTCCGGGCCTTGAGATTTTGGCGGACGACGTTCGCTGCACTCATGGCAGCACGTCCGGAAAGGTGGACGAAGAGCTCATTTTCTATGCTCAGAGCCGCGGCTTCACCCGCAAAGAAGCGGTACGAATGATTGTGACCGGATTCTTCCAACAAATTTTCGACCGCATCACGATCGAAAGCGTTCGCGAAGCCTTGGGACTTGCAATCGCTCGTCAGGTCCGCGAGTACAGCTAAACTTCAATTCGTGCTCCTGATTTGATGCCGTTGTCTAACCAACAAGCCATCAATCACTGCTAATCCACTATGACTCAATTGCCTTCGGCTCTACTGAACCCATGAGTGATTTCGTATTTGCTGCTAACGAAACCGAGTTCGTAGATACTCACATCCAATGTTACGAAGTCGAAGAGCGATTCGTCGTCATCGTGAAACTCGCAGACAGCTACCACTGTATTGATGATGTCTGCACCCATGACGGAGGCACCTTAGGCGATGGCGAGCTCGAGGGTCACTGTATCGCATGCTCCCGCCACGGTGCACAATTCGACGTTCGCACCGGGGAAGCCGTTACCATGCCCGCTACAGAGCCAACGGTAACGCACGAAACCAAAGTGGAAGACGGAAAGATCTATGTCCGTCTCAACGATGCCTAGTCCAGAGGCTAAATAATGAGCGATGCGATTAAGAAGATCGCTTCGCATTCTTTGCCGGCCACACCCACCGACACGGAGTCGTCTGCAATTACCCTTGCTTCGCAAAGACTTTCTTTGCGAACTCGTCGTCGCACACGCCGGTAAACTGCAGACCGTAGGTAAAGAGGGCTCGCATGTCCGATCCATATTGCTCACGGACGACCTTGGCTGAAAACAACTTGTCGGTAACACCCGGCATAGCCATGCGGACATAGACGGACAGTCGTCGAATCTCGCGCTCCGTACGGACCTTCATTCCCGAGCTCGAGATGTCGTCAGTCCAGCCACGCAAGATCTGCCACCCAGCTCCGCAGTCACAAAAGATCGTAGCCGTTGTCCGAACCTCATTTCGCACTGCAGCACGTTTGTTTTGCTCGACCGTTTGCATGGATTTGGCCCAGTTCAATACGCAGTTACGCGAATCATACATGAGGAGAAGGGGGAATGTGCGTAAACGCGTGACGTAGCGGGGTCCATTTGCGAAACACAAAATGCCAACCCGAGACGATCGCATTTAGGCGTCTGTCGAAAGAATGGGATAGGATTGAACCAGAAGATTCAGGGTTGGATCGTATTTCACACTTCGGCAAAACACTCTTCGCCCTGCAGGTCAGCCGTTAGCGAATTTAACGATTGCGAGGCTTGCTGAGAGACTTGCTTCTGCGTACCCGACGATTCGCGCAAGCGGCTACACCATCCTAAAAATGCTTTTCCTACGGCCGCTCAGCTGTGTTCACGGTAAAACATAATCGTCGTCGAAGATCCGCGACGTTCCCTCCAAGACCGCTCCTTGCTCTTCCGCCTCCATCATCATCTTCCTCGCACGGGGCAACACGAGCTCGTTGGTTTTGGGATGCAGCGCCAAGAAAGCTGCTCTTCGGGCTTTCGCCATTCCGCTTTCTCGATCCATCTTCAGATCGACAATTGCCTCCAAAATCCCAACGGGCAATTCTGTAAACAGATAGCGGCGAGTCGCACCGGCTATCCGCAGTGCGATCTGATTTTCGCCAGCCTCGACAAAAGCAAGCTCGTTCGACCGCACTCGAATCACGGATCCTGCATTGAGACCAGATACCGCCTCTTTGAAAACATCCAAGAATTCTTCTGCGTAGTTCGCCACGGTACTCAAACGAATGAACTGCTCTTCTTGCTCCTCAGTGACCGCTCGATCTTGCAATCTGGCTAATTGGTTTGTACCGGATTCATATCGCTGCAATCCAAATTCGCTTCGCAAACGAATCATGTCGCTGCGCCAAGCCTCTTTTTCCTCGCGTGTCAGCTTAACGGCCACGGAGGGTGCTGCTGGGGACATCCCATTTTCTGAACCTGAATCCGCCATTGGATCTTTAGCAGGCGCTGCCATCATCCCATTACCAGTAGTAGCATCACTACCGCCAACCGATGGATTCATCGCTTCATCGGCGGCGTTTTGAACGGGCATGGGAGAGCCGCCGGCTTGGGTCATTGGCTCGTCTGTCGGTTCGAGCGGGGTAGCCTCCAACTTAGCTAGCCGATCACCAAGACCGCTGCCAATCCCACTACCTCGCCCGACGCCACCTCCACCGCCTAAACCACCTCCATTAGATTTTGTCCCATCAACGGCTACGGCACCTGGTTGCCGGGCAGCCCCAGCAGCTGGACCGCCATCCGCATCACGATCGGAACGATTGAGGATGAACATGACGGCGCCGAGCACAATTGCTGCACTCAGTAGCATTCCACCAGCAGCCAATAATAGCGAACGGTCTTTCTTTCGGCGAATATTGCGGGCAATTGATCGCGTGCTGGATCCGCCGACCGCAGGCTTCACCATGGCGGCATCCGCGGCGAATTCGTTCCTAGAAGCAGCCTGATTTGCCCCACTCGAAATCGGCTGTGACCGCGGCGTGGGAATCGGTCTTGCGATCACCACATCGTCGACTGGACTGGATGGGACGTCGTTGACCGCTTTCGCTGGTTCACCACCAACTAGCGATAACAATTGCGCGAACTCCTCCTCGGCTTGCTGCACATCAACCGTCGAATCTCCCGACGCCCCCTGCAGGTAAGCACTTAAATCAAACTCGGCTTGTGGGTCACCACCGGGCAACATCCCATCCAATTGACTCCAATCCCAGTCAACAGTCGACGGCCCCATGGCCACCGCAGTCGCGGCTACAACAGGGGCTTCCTTCGCCTTTATCTCTGCCCGCAACTGCTTGTCATATTCCTTGCGTACGTTGTGATTGAGAAGCTGACGCTTAGCAATCAGGAGAAGTTTTTGGGCTCTCTTCGATTCATCGCCTTTCAAAGTTTCCGCTTTGATGGCTAACCGCTCGACAGCCTGCTCGATCAGAATCGGATCGTCCGTGAAGGCAGGCAGGCCCAGAGCTTTGTATAGATCAAGCATGTTTTCCCCGACAATCGTGCCAGCTGGAGCGACGACATCCCGGAGTCGTCTCTGCCCAGCTAAACATCCATCAAGATGAGACTCACGTGCGGCACAGTTAAATAGAATGAAGGCATGACCTATCTGCACCGCACCTTCGTAGGCAACGCATTGAGTACCTATTCATCGTACTGTACTTGCCACGCTCAATGCCAACATTTGGTCAACATTCTGACCAGCGTGTCCTGCGGGCTGAATATCGAACTGAGTGGATCATGGATTACTTTTCACGCATAGCGGATGAATGGCGTCAGAGAGCCCCCGAGCTAGCCGCTTGGACAATGGGCAAGCTGGTCAATCGCACGGACGTTTGGGGACGATACGTCGCGAAGAAATACCGGGACAAGACAACCAATCAGGCGATCACCGCTCCGTTTCGCGATGAACGCGGTAAAGTTTTTCTCAATGAGGCTTCGCTAGAGAAGCACTTCAAAACACAACTTGTCAGCGGTGTTCTTGGGCTACATAGCGCGTCATCAGACCTTTCGTCGCGCTGGCTCGCAATTGATATCGACCTCCACGATGACGATGAGCTTTCTGTCACCCGTGAAGGCAACTTTGTCGCCGCGAAACACTGGTGGAGCCAACTCGTCGACCTTGGATTCGCCCCGTTACTGATTGATTCAAACGGCAGGGGTGGCTTCCACCTGCTGTTGGTATTTGAGCAACCAATGTGCACACGTTCAGTCAGCCAGTTTGGGACCAACTTGGTCAAGGACTACGCCCTACGCGGTCTCGATCGTATCCCTGAGATCTTCCCAAGCAAACCGAGCTGGCATAACTATGGAGACTGGTTACGCATTCCCGGACGACATCATACGCACGATCACTTCTCGCGTGTCTACTCTGAAGAACCTTGGGAAGACCAAGCGGCTTGGTTAGAAGGGCACGAAGCCATCGATCGGATTCTGCAGACCGTCGGGGCAAGTCTAGAAACCTGCAAGAATGCGGGATTGAGGACGGTCCGTAGAACGATCTGCCTGGACTTTGACGGAGTGCTCAATTCCTACCGGAGCGGATGGACCGGAATCGACTCCATTCCAGATCCCCCCATACATGGAAGCGACCGTGCTGTGGCCCGCTTAAGAAAAGACTATCGAGTCGTAGTGCACTCCGCCCGCTGTGCATCGGAAGAAGGACGAAGTGCGATACACAAATGGCTTGCGAAACATAACATCGAAGTGGACGAGGTTTGCGAGCACAAGCCGCCAGCAATGGTTTACATCGATGACCGGGCTATTCGCTTCCAAGGAAATTGGGCAGACACGATGTCTGCCCTAAGCGAATTCCGCAAGTAAGTGGCTCTCACAGCGCCCGCAGCCCGGCTACCTTGAAGTCTCGTCCCACCACCAAGCAGCCTGAGCTGCGCTGCGATCCTCCGGCACGGCCGGCATCATGGAACTCGCCAAGAATTTAGATTCTTGCCAGCGATCTTGCTTGGCCAGCTCAAGAGTGTCGATTTTCACTCCACCACTGACCACGGCAACAATCGTCCCATTCTTCATCTTGTGCCAGGTCGTCAGCCCTTCCACCGTCTTGGGAGTTGGCGTCTCCGCACTCGGGGCCGACTTACCAATTGCACAAAGGGCAGGAAGCCATGCTCGTAGATCGGGGAGCCCAGTGCTTTCAGTAGCAAGCTGCAATGCAAGCGACAACTCGAATACGGCGGTCAACCTTGCATAGGAACCATGCGTCTTCCGCAACTCCGCCAATCGTTTCGTCATTCCTTGAGCAAACGCATCTGCGGCAGGGTCCACAGAACCCGTTGGTGCACGCCCTTGCTGTGAAACCCACTGTTGTTCGCTCAATACGGCAACACACTGCTCAGGCAATTGAAAGATGTCCCCAGTGGCGCTGACGCGAATGGGTTCATCCGCGAAAGCAAACCACCAACGAATCAGACTTTGGCTTGGGACCTTTCCTCCCTGCCGATCCAGGTGATCAAAGTATGAGTCCACTTCAACCGTAGTGCGAACAGTACCAAATCCGAGCTTCTTCATATGCTCGTCCGCATCAACCAGTGCGACAGCCGTCCCCGTGTTTGCAGGCATACCAAAAATACTGACACGATGAGCACCAATTCGATCCGCCATTTGCCCGGTAACTAATTGCGGACTGCGAGCAAGTTTCTTCACTGTCGAAGGATCGCTCAGCAGGGCATGGGCATTTCGAATTCCTGCATCAGTTGGATCAATAGAGCATCCAAGTGGCTGAGTCTGGTTGCCGATCAGCGCCGCAACAATCGCCAAGTCCTGAAGTTCAAAACCATGAACCGAATCTCCGGCAGGACCAGCGATGAGAATGTCTTCGTTGGCCGGGTCGATCTTGACGTAGCTGATCTTGGAAAGCCCTGCCAGCTTCAACAACTCCGCTGACGGGCGAAGCCCGGTTCGCATCGAATTTTGCAATGCTCGATCTAGCCGACGCAACGAGACGGTGCGCAGCCCACTCTTACTGCGCCATGGATGTTGAAGTTCAGCGCCGCTTGAATCCAAAAGATCACCTGCAATTTGTTCTGCAGGTTTCACTCGCTTCATATGCCCCTTGGGATCAATGTAGACTCCAGAAGGGTAGGGGAGCATGGTGCTTGTACCACCGTTCGCCAACCAACCGTCCGGATCAACGGTTTGTTGAATTAGGTTCATCAGCGTATCGAAGTCCGCCATCGCGGCTCCACCACCAAATCCGCCGTTATCCGCTCCGCCGCCTAAGCCACCCAGGTTATTTCCGCCTCCAAGGTTGCCCCCGAGACCGCCGCCTAAGTTGCCGCCGAGACCTCCACCGAATCCCGCACCTGCTTGGGCATGAACGACCGATGATGCAGTGCCGATACTCAGAATTATGATCAAGGCAAATTTCATGGCAGAGAACGCCATCGATGCCCAACGCCCACGGATGCAAACCCCGCAATCAAATGAAACACGCATGCTGTGTTCCTCCTCAAGACTGTTCCGTTAGAAAAGCACGTCGTCGTTACCAGGACCGCCATTTTCTGAGACCAATTTCGAACGTGGCGGGAGAAGAGAAACGCTTCGAAATTGGACTTGGAATGCATTTGGCGGTGGATTGAGGGGCCTCACTCCCCAATCGGACGACGTCTTCAGTCTATTAGATTCGGCAGCTCAAGGCAACGAAACCACCAGATTCCGACGAGTTTCCGCACGCTCGTCAACCAATTCTTCCCTGACACAGCAGAATAGGCTTAGATCTAGTGAAATCACCCACATTCTCCGGACAAGGTTCCAAGGGAGCTGGATCCCCCGATTCGGCTTCAAATAGAAAAAGCTCGACCCAAATGAGCCGAGCTTCAAGTTCTTTTATAGACGCACAATCAAAAGGAGCAGTTTCAGTTGCGGCCCTGATTCCATCGCTAGATTAGGCGCCGCCCATAGCTGCTTCCAGCTTATCCTTTGGAGGCATGCCAACAAATCGCTCGGCGACGTCGCCACCGCGGAAGAGCAACAAGGTAGGGATGCTCTGGATGCCATACTGCTGCGTCACGGCAGGATTGTCGTCAATGTTGACCTTACCTACTTTAACCTTACCTTCATACTGCTCAGCCAATTGGTCTACCAGCGGCGCAATTTGGCGGCAGGGACCACACCAAGGAGCCCAGAAGTCGACCAGCACATCGGTGCTTGAATCGAGTACTTCGCCTTGGAAATTGTCATCTGTAAATTCGAGTGCCATTTCGGTCTCCTATCACTTCCTATGCGGCCCAAAATCCAACTGGAGATGGCCTGCCAATAATGTCTTGATCTGTCTATTTCGTTTGGAGCGAACATGCTCGTGAGTGCTTTCCACACTCTATTCTGAAGGCGAATAAGACTGCTAGGCTATTCTGGGCATCGGAGGCGTTGGAGGATCCTCGCCGCACACCCCAGCAGAGTGGAGATTGTGGAGTAGGTAACGCAAGCTGTCAAACCTGCAGTCGCTAGCCGCCATCGGAATCGGTCCACCGTAGCAGCGAATGCTGGACCAAACGACGCGATTCCTTGCCGACTAGGCCCAGAATAAATGCGGACCGGCTAAGCTTCGGACGACATCGCGTGTGTCGTCGCTTTGCACCCAATCATACAGCGACTCGTTTATTGTAGAGATACCACTCGACACACAACACGATGAGACCCGCTACCAAGATCCAACGCCAATACTCAATCCGAACAAGATCTTTCTGCTCTGTGTTCGCAGCGACATTCTGAGCGCCAATTTTGACTTCTTCGGCCGGCTCAATTCGACTTTCTCGCTCGTTAAACAGATTCACTGTGAATAACTGAAGCAGCCTGTCCGACCCTACGCCCTTGGCTTGATAAAAACCGAGTTCATCCGTCTGGGTAAAAATAAGCTGAGGACCGCCGCTGCGTTCGAGCACGGTCTTCGTTCCTCCTGGCGAAGTAATTTCGACTTTGTCGTAGCGAGATGCCAAATTCAAAACAGCTGGCTGTCCCGGCAAAACGGTTTTCGAACCAGCCGACGAAACCGCCCCACCGAGATATTCAAGTGAGTTGAGCACAAAAACAGGAAAGCTCCGCTTGATGGGCCAGTTCGTGTTTGGAATTATCCCATCGTCCGTTTGAGTCGCAAACGGCATCCCGATCACCGCATCCTGGTAGGCACCTCGGGGCGCGACCCCGACCAAAACACCCGAGTCGCATCGCACCAGCTCCGTACCACCTTCAGGCAGCTCTAATCCCATGCCTTCGACAATCCGAACCGACTCCATATCAACATATTGAAGCATTGGATGCGATCGATTGACATCGATGACGAAAAGCGGCCCCGTCGTCTCTGTCGCCTTCCACTCTTCACCAGGAGGAAGCGTGCCGATGAACAAGGTATTGGCTTCGGGTAATTCCTCTGGAGCGCAATTGTCGTAAATAAACAGGTCGATCGTTCCACCAGCGGCAAGCTGCTGCACGTCAGGCGATTCGAGGCTGGCCGGATCAATCATGCGAATCGAAGCTAGAGCTTGGGCTTGCTCGGTTGCCAATGCGGCTTCCAACGCACTGTTCCCAAGAGTAACCAAGACCACTTCGAGCTGTCGTGGTGGGTCGAGTCCAGCAAAGGCAGTGTTGTCGATTGCCAGAGAGTCCTCATAGTCCAACTCGAGCTTCAGCTGGCCTTCATTCAGATTTTGGATTGCAAAACTAACACCGGTCGTCGAATCCGCATCGATTTCCACATCACTCGCATCGATCAATTCTCCTCCCAAAGAAAGCGAAGCATTAAACTGAACACTGGTTGCACCAAAGTTCTGCACGAGGGCAAAAGCCTCGATCTGCTCATCTTTCTCTGAGTTACGTTCGGCCGTGAAGGCCACGATACCTACGTTGTCGGACAATGCCTCGCCGATCCGGATGTACTCCGCGGCAAGATTTCCGAGATCCATTTGGGGCGGACCGAATCCACCATCACTCAAGATGTACAACGTCGCAGGCATCGCCTCGGCCACTTGAATATCGTTCAAGTCTTCTACTTGGCTGGTTCGACCTGGATTCGCCAATCCAGAAGCCGCTCTCAAAGCTTCATTCAAGTCCGTAGTACGGTTCGTTGCCGCAATCGTACTGATCGCTTCCCGCAACTTCTTCTTATCTCCCGTAAATCCCTGCCGAACGTCGGCTCGGTCGGAGAATGCAATGACCATCGCAACGTCGTTGCGCCCCAAAGCCTCGATCATCTCCAGCGCCCGCTTCTTCGCTTGCTCAAGACGACTATCATCGACATCAGTGGCCTGCATGCTGGACGAGTTATCGATCATAAAGATCGACCTCGCTCCGAGTGTTTCCTCACCGCGATAGCCCGGTCGCAAGCACGCCAAGATCAAAGCCAAAACAGCAAGTAATTGCAACAGCAACAGCAGGTTCTTGCGAAGCTTCTGCCAGATTGAATTCACATGCAGATCTTCGATCGTCCGCCGCCAAAGGTAGGTACTCGGCACCTCGACAGGCATCCGGCGCAGCTTCAGAAAGTAGAGCATGATGATGAGCGGAGGAACCGCCGCCATCAGTAACCACTGCCAGGGACTGAGCATGTTGATCCAACTCATCGCACCAACCCTCGCTCACGAAGATACTGGCCAACCATGACATCCGCCCCTTGGTCACTTCGGGCCAACAGGTAAGTCATGTCGCGCTGGGCGCAGAATTTCCGGGCCTGATCCACAAATGCCGCCAACGTTGCCTTGTAGCGCTTGATCACAGCATTGCTCACTGAGATCTCTGCCTCATCGCTATCCTCGCAATCGACTAGCTTCAAATCACCCTTCAGATCCGGGTCTAGTTCTTCGGGACTCAACATATGCAGAACAAACACATCCATTTGCCTTCCGACCAATAGACGTAGTGCCGATTCGTAACCCGATTTGTCCATCAGATCCGTGAGCAAAACGACGATGCCTCGTCCTGAATTACGCAGGCAAAACCTTTTGATGGAATCCGTCAGATCAAAAACTTCATCCGGTTGCGCCGAATCCATGAACTCGAGCATGCGGTGCATTTGAGAACGCCCACGCATGATCGGACTGGACTTGTTCTCTGCCCCCAACATTTCGATGCGCACGCGATCACCTCGGCACATACCAACGAAAGCAAGTGAAGCCGCCAGCTGCTTTGCGGCGAAGAATTTCGTGGGCTCACCAAATCCCATCGAGGGACTACCATCCACGAGGAAATAGACGTGGAGATCTTCCTCTTCGAGAAAGATCTTGAGAAACAGCTTGTCGAGGCGAGCGTACAGATTCCAATCGACAAACCGGAGATCGTCGCCTGGAACATAATTCCGAAAGTCGGCGAACTCGACGCTCTGGCCTTTTCGCTTACTGCGTCGCTCGCCTTTCATCCGGCCGCGAAAGACTTTACGACTGACCAACTCCATTCGTTCCAATCGAGCCAGCAGCTCGGGAGGCAATAATTCGGTAGCGGTTTGCTCCGCCATATGTTGAACCCTGATTCATCGGGTAATAAGGTTGGTTGTCAGGCCGCCGCAGCCAACTAGCTCAATTGGCCCGGCATTCTACCACAGGCGAACCACCCGCAGCAGCGAGCGAGAATCAGCATCGCAAACCGCTAGAACGCCGAATCGTATCGCAAGATCCTTCAGACTGGCCTAGGAGCCTGGCAATTCAGCGCAAGCTGCAAGTGTGTAGCTGCCCAATTCGGACTCTCAGGTGAACCGCCATCCTCGTTGCCCTCAGCGTTCGTTGTTGAACGCCGAGATCAAGTCAAAATGCCTCGAACAACTTTCCCGTGGACGTCCGTTAGACGAAAATCGCGGCCGCTATAACGGTAAGTCAACCTTTCGTGGTCGACCCCCATCAAGTGCAGAATCGTCGCGTGCAGATCGTGCACATGAACTCGATTTTCGACTGCTACCATCCCCAGTTCGTCCGTATTACCGAACATCATGCCGCCTCGCACGCCACCGCCTGCAAGAAACATGGAGAATCCGGTTGCATGATGATCGCGTCCGGGCTTGCTCTTCGAATTTTTCTTATCTTTTTGGGAATAGGGCGTCCTACCAAACTCGCCACCCCAGATCACGAGCGTATCCTCGAGCATGCCACGTTCCTTCAGATCGCTCAGCAGCGCCGCGGTGGCTCGGTCACTGTCACGACACAGCCTGCGATGCCCACCATTGTTGTCCTTGTGCGTATCCCATGGCTGCTTGCCCCTGTCGACATAGTAGACCTGCACAAAACGAACGCCTCGCTCCAACAGCCTTCGCGCGAGCAGGCAACTATTCGCATAGTAGCTGTCTCCATACCGCTCGCGGACGTACTTCGGCTCCCCTGATACATCAAAGGCTTCCGACGCTTCCGCCTGCATCGCAAACGCCAGCTCCATGCTTTTGATGTGGGCCTCGAGCTCTGAATTCTGCCCCCGCTGATCAGCGTGCATTCGATTCAGATGCTGGACCAGGTCCAATTGCTCTCGTTGCTGAGTTCGCGAAAGCGAAGGATGGTTCAAGTTTGCGACTAGCGAATCGAGCTTGGTGTCACGAGTGTTGACCGACAACGCTTGGTGATTCGCTGGCAAGAAACCGGCCGACCACAACTGCGGCCCAACAACAGGCAGACCTGGACACAGGGAAACGAATGCAGGCAAGTTCTCGTTCTCTGTACCAAGCCCGTACGAAGCCCACGATCCTAAGCAGGGCCTTGTCGGCTGTTGATTGCCCGAATGCATCATCAACAATCCAGGCTCGTGATTAGCCGTGTCCGTATGCATCGAACGAATGACACACATATCATCCGCGTGTTCGGACAGCCGAGGCAACAACTCGCTCATTACCACGCCACTTTCACCCCGTGGAGCGAACTGAAATGGTGATGGCATAAAGCCGCTCGTGTTGGTAATCCGCTCTTCCGGCTGTTCCGTGGGCGATTCGCCTTCGTGTTTCGCTAGCGCCGGCTTCGGGTCAAATGTATCGACATGCGATGGCCCCCCGTTCATAAACAGAAAAACCACTCGCTTGGCCTTGGCAGCAAAATGAAGTCCACTCCCTGCACGAAAAGGCGGCTGCGGATTGCCCGTCTCATCCGCCAAGAGACTCGCTAGCGGAAGCATTCCGAACCCAGCGCCAGCCTTGGCCAACATCTCTCGCCGCGATTGAAAAACCATAACTATTTGCCGCTCACTAAAAGTAGCACGGCTCACCGAGCCGTAATTTGGTTGAGTTCCGACTGAGACAGCCGGGCGACTATTTCATTCCATTTGTTCATCAGACCTAGCCTAACCCTCCTTTCCAAGGAGGGTCAAGCTGTAAGCTGTGGGAGGATCGCTCCATCCCCTCGCTGAGCCGTAACCCCGAACGTTTCGGCTGGGGCAGCCGGGCTACTATTCACACAACTACCGCTCCGCTTCTAATCCAATACGAACACCTCGTTCGTCATCATGATCGCATGAACATACTCTTGCATCGGATGCCCGGCTTCTAGGAACGCCAGGCCCAAGGCTAATTCAGCCTCCGTCGCCGGCCGCGACAGAATCCGATGATACAGTTCGTGAACCGCCGAACGAGCTGGATAGCCATCGAGTTGCCCCGCGATGGATTCTGCTAGGTAGTTCATGAAGGGGCTATTCTGCAAAAACAGCTTCTGTGACGCACTAATCGTCTGACTACGACCGGCACTGTGAGCATTCGGATCCGGGAAATCAAATAACGCCAGCATGGGATTCAATTTCAGCCGGCTCACGTCAGAGTACAGCGTACGGCGACCTGGCTTCGGTTCCGATGGGTCCAGGTGCTCGTCGTCCAGACTCGGTTGCCACTTGTCTGCAGCCGCAAGCAAACCGTCGCGCCATTGCTCGACGTGCAACCGCTTCGCATTCATCCTGGCCAGCCAACGATTCTCCGGATCTGCGTCGCTTGCTTCCGTCGCGGATTGCTGTTGATAAAACCGAGACGTCACAATTTCTCGGCACAGCCACTTCAGCGACCAGCCGTTGTTCATAAATCGAACGGTCAGATCGTCTAGCAATTCTGGATGCGATGGCTCGGCGCCAAGCGCACCGAAATTGCTTGGCGTCGTCACGATCGGCTGACCAACTAAACGTCCCCAAACTCGATTCACGAAAACGCGAGCCGTGAGTGGGTTTTGCCTATCCGCCAATAGATTTGCTAATTCCAAACGGCCAGCCCCATCATGCAGTTCTGTTCGAACTGGTTCTTCTGTGCTTTCCTTATTGCCAGAGGAAAGCACCGTCAGATAGCCACGCGGCACGGTCGGCCCTAGTCGATTCACGTTGCCACGAACCATGACTTTGAGATCCCGAGGCTTCTTGTCACGAATGATATGCAATGCGTCTTCGGGCTTTTTCGTGTTTCCGTTTTTGCCAGGCTCGGCCGATTCGTTCAGCGGACGGTTGAACATCTCGATGCTGGAAAACACACCTGCCAACGCGTAGTAGTCCTGCGTGCTAATCGGATCAAACTTGTGATCGTGGCATCTCGCACAAGCAACCGTCAGTCCCAAGATACCGCGAGACAAAACATCAATGCGATCTTCCCACTCGTCTGCTTGGACTTCAGGCGAATTCCGACGATAGTACTTTGGCCCCAGTCCAACAAAGCCAAGTGCTACATCATCCGATGCGTCATCCGGGGTCAATAGATCGGCCGCCAACTGCAGTCGCAAAAACTCGTCGTAGGGCATGTCGGAATTGAATGCATCCACAACCCAATCGCGATACAAGTACGCGTTCGGGTAACAAAGTGCCGTGTTGTTCCCGACGATATGCGCTTGATCGTCCGCGAATCGCATCACGTCGAGCCACAGTCGTGCCCAATGAACTCCGAATTCGGGTGACGACATCAACGCGTCAACAACTTCTTCGACTCGATCCTGACCAAGGGTTTCGTCCGTCGGCAGAACCGTATCCCGCGACGGCGGCAGACCGAGCAAGTCATAACTCAAGCGTCGCACCAGAGACACTGCAGATGCCGGCGACGACGGCTCTAACCCACGCGATTCCCATTCCGCGGCGATGAAGCGATCAGCCCGCGTTTGCGCCCAGCCATCCCACTTAGTCGCTTTCGGACTCCTTAATCTTGGGTGCTTGTAAGGCCACTTCTTGCGTGCAGCCGCAAAATCGATCGCCGCCTCTTCGACAGTTTCGGAGGCAATCTCTGGCTCGGTTCTAGGATCAAAAGCGCCTTCGGCAATCCAAGTTTCAAAGTCCTGGATAACCGCCTCGGAGAGCTTTTCGTCGGGTGGCATTTCCAAGTCTTGGTAGCGAATCGCGGACATAAGCAGACTCTTCGCCGCATCGTTCGGTACAACAGCATCACCGCTATCTCCCCCATCAAGCATTCCGCTAGGTGAATCCAATACAAGTCCGCCTTCTGCGTCGCCGGCCGCCGAGTGGCACTCATAGCATTTCTCGACGAGCACCGGCCGAATCTTACGTTCGAAGAAATCCGAGCGTTCATCGGCAACCAATCGCTTACCGTTCGAGACGTCACCGAAAAGCAACAACGCAAATGCAAGAACGCACGGCAATCGAGTATCAACAACATGTTTTTGAAACAATGCCATTGGTTTCTTTCACGAGTTCGGTGGCAGGATCCGCAACAAGGCGATTGCAACGATCGCCATGCTGCCAGATGTGGTGAACGGGGGAGGGGAGGAATTGGGAATTGGGGAAGCTGAACGGAGAGTAAGCGTGTATTGCGTGGGCTTAGTGTGGTTTGGGGTAGTTAGCGGGCTGGACAATGTAGGGGCAGAGCAATCTGTGGTCGCTACTTCGCGGAGAAGCCTGTGGATTCCACTGAAAATCGATAGCACGCGGCCATTGCCGACCGTCGTTAGCACCCGCCAAACTCACCCTCCCTATCCGAGCACAGCGAGGATTTCTGGGAGGGTCGGACGACAGTCCGGGGAGGGACTGCTTGGCTCAACTGACCATTGGATCACCACGAACCAAGTGAACTTCAATGCAAGCTCACGGTTCGGCGGCTAAATTGTACCCTTTTTCGCACCAGCAATTCCAGCATAATTCGCTGCGCTGCATCGCGCCGGCTCTTCCCAATCCACTCCGACCAATCCGGGGGTAATTCCACTGGGACAGCCGAGCTACCATCTGAATACCTGCTGCAAATACTTAGCAACCTCTCCCAATGCACCAGCCCGAACCGCTACTTACCGATGAGCACGCACCCTGGAGCTGGGGTGTTGGCAATGACATCTGGTCTCTATTTGAGGCGTCAATGCAAGGCGACCGAAGCCGGTGCGGATCCCAACGGCGCCGACTTCGCCAAACCACTATGCTGGGCTCGCCATTATGAGCATGATGAGACTGCAGCGTTGCTTACCAAGGCCGGTGCGCATGAATAAAGGTGGTACCGTGACCAACGGCGAATCACGCCGCTTTCTTCTTGGGCGTCTGTTTTGGCTTTTGGGGACGGCCCAGGTTGGTGTCTTCAGGAACTTCGTACATACCTCGCAGGCGTTTCAGTTCGTCTTCAAGACGCTTCTGCTCGGCAGCGTACTTGGGATCGCCAAAGACGCTTTGCAATTCGTTGGGGTCGCCCGCCAAATCAAACATCTCCCAGTCGTTGCGTTTCTGACCGCCCAGTGCGTATAAGTGCATCAACTTGTAACGTCCATCCGTGACCCCGTAGTGCCGCGCGACATTGTGGGCTCCAGGGTTCTCGTAGTAGTGGTAGTAAAACGACTTTCGCCAATCGGCAGGTGTTTCTCCGTCGAATAGGGGAACTAGACTGCGCCCCTGCATATCACTGGGTACCCGAACACCAGCGATGTCCAAGAAGGTCTCGGCAAAATCCAAGTTGGAAACGATGGCGTCACTGGTACCTCCAGGCTGAATCTTCCCAGGCCATTTGACCAGCAACGGAGTCTTCAACGATTCTTCGTACATCCAACGCTTGTCAAACCAACCATGCTCTCCGAGATACCAACCTTGGTCCGAGGCGTAGATCACAACCGTGTTGTCCGCCAGTCCAGCTTCGTCAAGGTAACCCAATACGCGACCGATCCCGTCATCAACGCTCTTCACGCAACGCAAGTAATCCTTGACGTATCGCTGGTATTTCCACTTGATGATTTCCTCTTCCGTCATGGAATCGCGTGCTTTGAGATAGGCTTCATTCTTTGGACCGTATGCTTTATCCCAGACCGCCCGCTGCTCGTCATTCAGCCCACGAACATCGGCCAGCTTCAAATCGCGATCATTCATATGCTCGCGAATCGTCATCGTTTGCAATGATGCCGCTGAGGTACGGCCCGAGTAGTCATCGAAGAGCGTTTCAGGCTCGGCAATGGTAACGTCGTCCAACCAATTCAAATACTTCGGACCAGGCATCCAATTGCGGTGCGGCGCTTTATGCTGATACATCAACATGAATGGCTTCGAGTCGTCGCGTGATTCCTTCAACCAATCCAGAGCCAGATCCGTGATAATGTCCGTCGTATATCCCGTGTGTTGGGTCCGCTTACCGTTCTTGAGCATCGGCGGGTTGTAGTAGGGACCTTGGCCAATCAGCACTTCGGAATAGTCGTAGCCTTGAGGAGCCATATGCTCGCCGAGGTGCCATTTCCCAACGACGGCCGTTTGATAGCCCGACGCTTTCAGCAGCTTGGGAAAGGTCTGCTGCGTGCCATCAAACTTGTTGCCGTTGCGGATGAAGCCGTTCAGGTGGCTGTACTTGCCGGTCTGAATGACCGCTCGGCTCGGACCACAGATACCGTTCGTGACGTAGCAACGATCGAATCGCATTCCCTCGCGCGCGATGCGATCCATGTTGGGCGTGATGATCCGCGAGTCATCGTAGGCGCTCAATGCTTGCTGGCAGTGATCATCCGTAAAAATGAACACGATGTTCGGGCGTTCGGCAGCATAGGCAGAAGCCTGGGCGAGGATCATGCTCCAGAGCATACATACCAGTTGGAATCGTCGGCGGGAGAGGAACTGCATTTTTCAGACTCGGTTCGGAGGGTGGGGGTAGCGAGTTGGCGGAGGGAGACGGTCGACGCAGGACACATTCGCAGCTTCACGAGCGGAACCTGCTGAACGCGTTACCGGTTGAGCTTAAATCGTACACTTACGACTGCCGCAATGCCACAAAGTGTTTTCTTCCATCGTTGGCCAGCAACAGCATCGCGTTGCCGGAACATCACGGCCGCGGTGTGTGCAACTGAGGCGAACTATTCCTGGCCGTTCGTTGTCGGCCTACATCCCCTGTTCAACTCCCGACATAACTCGTAGGCTCGGAACAGAGCGGCCGCAAAATGACTCGCGGCGAAAACACGAAATGCCGCGTCGTTCCGGCATCCCCCGCTTTCAACGCAGGAGATCGCCGCACTTGCCCGGAAGGCGCTAGTGTTGCACTGGAAGACGTAGTTGCATCACTGCGTCTAGAGAATTCGCTTTGGTGGAACGACGACATTCGCAACCAGAATGCCACCGACCAGTGCTGCCGCCACGATGACCATCGTAAAGGCGAAATCGACTCCAGCCAGGGTTTGATGCTCGAGAAAGGAAGTTAGTGAACGGTACCCCAGCGACCCTGGCACCAACACGATGATTCCAGGTGTCAAGGGAACCAGCGCAGGACGGTCACGCAGACGTGCGTATAGATTGCTGCCACCGCCTACGACTAAAGCGCCGGTGAACGCACCGAATTCCAACCCAAATTGGTTGCCCACAAACATACTTGCCGCAAACCCAGCAACAGAAACCGCCACAATGACCGGCCATTGCGGCCAGCGAGCTCGGAAGACAATGGCAAAGCAGATGGGCGCGATTGCAATCGCCAACCATTGCCAGGCTGCATCCAGCTGAAACATGGGCTGCTCAGGAATATTTCTAAAGGTCCCCAGCAAACGCCATCCGAGGGCGACTCCAATCGTCAATGTCAGCAGCGACGTACAAGCTCCCGCGAGTCGAGCGACTCCGGCCGAAAGGTGCCCTACGGCGATCTCCGTCAGGGCAACGGTAATCGTCAGTCCCGGCACGATGACGATAAGGGAAGCCAACGTCACCAGCCGGTCATCCAGCGGACAGAACGCGGCAACCCCAAGCGAAGCTGCCGCTGCAAAAAATCCGGCAACCGGCTCAAGCAGCCCTGTATCCCATTTGAGTCTTTGCGGCAACATTTCAAGCAACGAAACACACAGTCCGATCAGACCGGCTGCGAGTACTTCGATTGCCGTCCCCCGAAAGAAGACGGCGACAGCGGCACAGGAAATCCCGCATACCAGAGTCACGAGCCAGCTTGGGAATGGAGCAGCCGCCGTGGAGATCTTATCCAATTCCCTGCCAGCTTCCTCAAGATCCATTCGGCCGTCTTCGACTTGCTCTAAGACTTCGTCAAAGCGAATGAGTTTATCGACGTCGATGGCACCCGAGTCCACTCTGCGGACATAGGTCGATTCGCCATATTCATCGACCAATGAGAAGATGAGAGCTGTGGGTGTATAGAGAAACGCCCCTTGAATTCCGAGGCTCTCGGAAATCTGCGTCATGACCCGTTCGATGCGGTAGGCCGGCGTTCCAAAACGATGCAGCAGGACCCCGACACGCAGCAAGAATTCGTGCTCGGTGGAGGCGGTCGGCTTATTGCCAGAATCGACTTTGCTTTTGATCTCCAACATGCTCCCTCAACATGCCCGCAATTCAGTGTGCTTAAAGGAAATTAGGCCGCTATGGTTCTGATGAAAGCAACCTAGAATGGAGCTTTCACGTGGAAAGGATGCCCTCGGTCGGTTATCGGTCGCGGCATTTGAACTTTCTGCCCAAATTTGGCAATGGCAAACTTGAGAATTAGCATCCCCATGGAAACCGTTACTGTCGAGCTCGCCGAACGCAGCTATCCAATTCACATCGGCGCGCGCTTGCTTCCGCAGGCTGGCCAATCCATCGCCCAAGTGCTACCCAAGACGACTCATCTCGTTCTCATGTTCGATGCAGCGGTCGAGAATTTGGCAAGTTCATTCCGTGACGGAATCCAAGCGTTGGACTGCCGCCTGACCGAGCTCCCCATCCCTAGCGGAGAATCCAGCAAGAGCGTTGAGCAGGCAGAGCAGCTTTGGAATCAAATGCTGACGGAACATACCGATCGCAAGTCGGTCGTCGTTGCCTTGGGCGGTGGCGTCGTCGGCGACTTGGCCGGTTTCATGGCCGCCACATTCGCCCGCGGACTCGATCTCGTCCAGATTCCCACGACCTTGCTCAGCCAGGTGGACTCCAGCGTGGGAGGCAAAACCGGAATCAACTTGCCGGGTGCGAAAAACATTGTCGGTGCCTTCTGGCAACCGCGCCTGGTCATCATCGATTCCGAGTCGCTGAACTCGCTACCGCAACGAGAATTCATCTCCGGCCTGGCCGAAGTCGCCAAGTACGGCGCGATTCTGCTGCCTGAGTTGTTTTCCTATTTGGAGCAGAATGCAGACGCGATCAAGGACAAAGAGCCGAGTGCCATCGCTCACATTGTCTCAGAGTCCTGCAAGGCCAAGGCGCACGTGGTGAAGGAAGACGAACGCGAGACCACGGGTCTCCGTGCGATCTTGAACTACGGCCATACCTTCGCTCACGCGATCGAAAGTGTTGCGGGCTACGGAACCTATCTTCACGGTGAAGCCGTTTCCATCGGCATGCACATGGCTGCCAAGTTGGCTCATCAGCTTGGCCGCGTCGACGCCGATTTCGTCGAGCGGCAAGCCAAATTGCTTACCGCATTGGATCTGCCCACCGATTACCCAGATGCCGATCCCATCGCCATGTGGGAAGTCATGCAGCACGACAAGAAGGTCGAAAACGGCAAGCTGCGATTCATCTTGCCCAGCCGCCTCGGCCACGTCGAGCTGGTTCCCGGCATTTCCGCCGAACAAGCCCAAGCGGCGATCACGTCATAAAAGTAGGCCGGCAACAATCGGACGCTGGAGTTCAGGTTTTAGCCTGTCCTATTCCCTATTCGAGTCCGCGGCTTTCAACGACACAGACAGCCTAAAGGCTGGACTCCAACGAAGGAAAGGCTGGACTCCAACGGTGGCGTTTGTTAAGTGTGGCCTTCCGGCTCTTGTTTTGGGAGCCGGAACAAGGCAGTCAAGCGTTTCCCTCTCCGAGCTTACAGCTCGACTCTCCCAAAGGGAGAGTCAGTCCCCCTGGCTGCTCAAGCTGCCATCGTCGGCCGGCAACAAACGCCAGCCATTCCGCGCCGGCTTCACATCAACCTGTAACCCTCCCACCGAGTCCGCGAGGAAAGGGAAGGTGGGAGCCCCAGCGACCGGGAGGGCTTCTAGCGGCTTCACTGCGTAGCAAAACGATCACTGGGCGCTGGAGTTCAGGCTTTAGCCTGTCCTATTCCTTATTCGAGTCCGCGGCTTTCAAAGTTAGCAGACAGCCTAAAGGCTGGACTCCAACGATGGAAAGGCTGGACTCCAACGGTGGGCTCTGTTCGCGGCCTATATTCGAACCACGCGTCACACGAAAATGTTACTGCGGTTTGGGTGTTGTCCCAACCACATTCCTTAACTCAAGCGCCTCTCCATCTCGCATCAAAAACTCGACGCTAATCACACTGAGCGCCGCTCGGTTGATGATCTTTCCGTCACTTAGCGCCTTTGAAATCGTTTCGCGAGCATCCTTAAGTTCTTTTCCGACAACAGGCACCGATCCGATGAACGGAATGGCAACCGAACCATCCTCAGCTACACGAACTGGGTACCCCATCACCGGCGGCTTGGTACCAGCCTGGATGATCGGCGGATCCAATTCGCCTTGCGGGAGGACGCGTGGAATATAGATCGCAAGGGTATCACCAGAACGAATGAATCGCATCCGACGCTGAGCTGACCGCTGGGCTTTGTTGAGCAAATAGCTTAAGTCCTTTTTCAGAATTAGGCCCGCCTGCAGATACCAAGAACAACGCATGACCTGCCACCGGTCCTCCTCCCGTAACTTGAGTTTATCCATCCAACTTCGTGCTCGCAGTCGACTACCGCTGGTGAATTCCCAACCAAAGTCATCCGCGGCATCGATTTCATTCCAGAGTACTTCAAGAGCTTCCGGCACAAACTCCAAATCGTGAGCCATATTCAGGACACAAGTCAGCGCATTGACGGTGCAAACCTGCTTCTCCGAATCATCTCTTGCGTTGCGGTCTTCAAATCGAAACGGACCAACCGCGGGCTCTTCCCATCCATACAGTTCATCCGGACAGACAAAGCTATTCCTAGCCAGTTCCAGATCACGACTACACCGCTCGATGACTTTCCCAACAGCATTCTCGACGATCGGCTCGCCGCTACCTAAAGAGTCACCACAACCCAGGTTAGCCCGCAGAATCATTATCGCTTGGCAGAACAAGGATTCGTCGAAGCCACCATGGTCGGGAGTCAGTTTAAGAACCTCAATCGCGCGACGGCTTTGCTCGTCTCGGAACGAACGCCCTAGTACGAAATCCATCTCAACTTGGTTGGAACCCGCGATCGGATACGTGGCCGCTTGCAACAACCAAAAATCCCGGTCGTGAAGGGTCTGAATTCCCTTCAGCGTATCGACGATGGCTTGTTGGCATTCATCCGCAACGAGACCAGCCTCCGCCTGGTATTCCTTAGGCTCAAACTTCTTCACTACCGACGAACGATCACGCAACAAATCAACAAGCAACTTGATCGATCTAGATCGGACCTCCTTGATATGGTCCATATCGCCGGTTTTCTCTGCTGAAGTGTCATGCAGTCGCTTCACCCAATTCAACAGCGGCTGGATCTCGGCACGCGCTGAGCACCCAAACTCCTCGAGCCTCGAGAACTGCACTTCCATCAGTTCCAACTTGGTTGCTTCATCCGTCCCGTCAAGCGCTTCGACATAGTGACTCCAGAATTCACCGGGAGCCATCCGGTAAAGACATTGAGCGGCATAGATCAGGTAGGTATCACGCTCGTTCTTACGCCGTCGCAAACCGTCCGATCCTTCGCTCAGGAAACGTACCAACTCGGGCACCGCTTCTGACCGATGACGCGAATGCAGCTGCTCCCAAAGCTGATTGAAAGCACTTCGAAACTCGTTTGCAGCATTAACGCCAGTGTAAAAAAGTCGTTGCAAATCCAAGCTAACTTGCCTGTCTACATCCACATTCAACATTTGCTCGAAGCGTGAATTTACTGCCTCAGAATCTCTACGCAACAGATAAGCCACTCGCGTGTAGAGCTGTCTGAGCGTTGACCGATTCCGCTCATGTCGGCGAACCGTTTCCGGCGTTTTAATTGGATAAGGCGAGTACACCCAGCTACCGATCGGCAGTTGCCCTAAATGTTCGAAAAGCGATTCGAGCGGTGTCGACAAAGATTCAGCCAGCTGACTTGCTTCCACAGTCAGAAGCAATTCATGACAGTAGTTGGTCACATATTCGGAACGCCGCGTGGCCCGGGCAGGTCTGTCATATGGTGAATTCGCTACCTCAAATTGCGATTTTGGCGAGCCGGGTACGTTGGGATCGATGATTTCAGTCAGAGACGCCGGGGCTTCGGTCAAGTTATTCAGCTCTGCTTTCAACCAAATCTCAAGTATGGAGCGATGCGATGCAGAAAGCGGTGCTCGTTCGCCAAGCGTATTACGCAGGACAACCAGCGGAGCAACCAAATCGGATTTGTCGCCTTCACGTCCAGAGCGAATTCCCAACGCCTCGAACGCACGCGTCTGTACTTCCTCGCGAAAATCGGGATGCCACTGCTCGCCGGGATACCTTTCGAGTCGTTGCAACCAAAAATTATCATTGGTTAAGCGCTTCGCAGTTGCCAGCGTCTGAACTAACTCCTTGCCAACCCAGCCTCCGACAGCCTCAACCGATTCGTTACCCGAGGCATCACAGATCGCTACCAAAGTGTTGGCCGTTTGCTGCACAAGAAACTCACTCGATTTCTCGTCGCTTAGTGTCGCTCGCGCCCAGTGTTTGAATGACGCGAGGTAGTCTGGCGCTGGAATCGCCAGACCGGAATGAACGCGCGAATTAAAGTGCGACAACCACAATGCTTTGGCCGAGTCAGCGTTCGAAGCAGCCAGTATGTTCGTAAGGCAATTCAGTGTCTCGTTGCCACACACGCGGTGAACCGCGAGGAGGAACTCAGATTGAAGCTTGGCCGACGTCAAGCGATTGGTACTTGCAAACTTCTCCAGCTCCAATCGGAGCACCGATCGATATTCGAGACCGGCCATGGAACTGATCGCCGCGAGGGCTTTCGAGATCTCTTCCGGCGATCGTTCCAATCGAAGTCGCCTCATCCACTCCGCGAGGTCGGCGCCTTCATACGTGGGAAGGCCAATTTGGCCGCCAGCCTCCAAGACACTCTCGCTGCCCGCCTCGGAGTTCGCTTCATTGGAATTTGCAGCGGACGATGTTGGCGTCGCCTTTTCGGAGACTCGCGCAATGACGGTTTGTCCGTTTAAGATCTCAAACGTTTCATTGCTGATGCGGAATTGATCCGAGGGTGCGTCAATGACGATCCGGTACTTGCCACTTCGCAGTCGAGTCGTCTCCGTTTCCGAATCCATATCAATGGAAAACGCTGTCTGGTTGGACTCATCATCGACGACATCGACGTGAACACCTGCTTCGGGCGATTCGATGATGAGTTGCCCTTTTTGCGTTTCCAGAATCAACATCACGCCACAGCACGCCAGCGCCGCAAAGGCGAGCCATCCTGCCGCCGAGAAGACACGGTCGCGGATTCCTGAGGCAGCGTCGTTCGAACCGGATGCATTTGTTGCCGTCTGCGCTGCGTCTCCGCTTGTCGGCCCTGCGATCCCGAGGGGCAGTAGGGCGGCTAGTTGATCTGAGGATTCAGCTGGAACGCGGCGGGCTTCTGTCAACAACTCGCGGAGAGCTTCGCCATCACAAAACGGTCTCAAGGCTTCCGCAACGTGGACCGCACTCGCGGGTCGCTTCGAAGGATCACGGTTAAGCAACGAAGCAATCAGTTCGCATAATTCGCGAGAAACATCATCGCGAAGCGAGTCCAATTTGGGCGCTTCGAAAGTCGAAAGCAATCGCAGTTTTTCCAGCGGCGTCATGTTCGGAGATGCTGCCAAGGGCGCTCGGCCGGTCAGCAATCGAAACAAGGTGGCTCCGAGCGAGTAAAGATCGGCTCGATAATCAACCGAACCACTTTGCTCGGCCTGCTCGGGAGCCATGTAGTCTAGGGTCCCCATCAACTGGCCGACGCTGGTGATGTCGGCAGCTCCGGAATCCCAAAACCCAACCTGAGCTAATCCGAAATCCAAGATTCGGGTCCGTCCCTCCGCATCCAGCATCAGGTTCGATGGCTTGATGTCGCGATGCACAATACCTTGCTCGTGGGCATGCGACAGCCCCAATGCCGCTTGACGGACGACCTCGCACGCATCCGCAATTCGCAGACGCCCGCAAGCCTTCCCAACTTTGGATAAGTCCAATCCGTCGATCAAATCCATCACTAAGTAGTGAAAGCCGTCGTGTTCGCCGGCGTCGGTTGTCCTTACGATCGAAGGATGCTCCAATCGCCCCGCCGCTTTCATCTCTCGCAAGAATCGTTCCACGAATTCTTCCCGGCGTCCGGCAAGAGCAGGCAGGACTTTGATCGCCACCGACCTGTCCAGCGCCTGATGGTGCGCGTGGTAGACCGCCCCCATACCACCACGACCAACTAATTCACCGAGCCGGTATCCAGCGATGCAGTCGGGGCGAATCGGTGAGGCGAAGGCGTTGTTGGCAGCGGAGTCGAATCGAGTGTTCCCGTAGCCCGCAGCCTGCTCATCTTCCGGCGGCGCGTGACGCAGTAACCGAACGACGCTGTCCGCCGCTTGCCCGAGTTCCGAATCCAGACGTTCGACGACCTCATCGCACAATCGGCATTCCTCGAGGTGACGTTCCAATACATCAGAATCGCTTTCTTCGAGTCGACCGTTCAGGTAAGCTCGAATCTCATCATCGGGTGGACAGGATGTTGCCAGCATAGCTCGCCTTTCGATGTGCGAAGCGTGCGAACATAAGGAGTTCCTACGCCGCGTTGGACAGCCGAAATCCATGGTAGCATGGATTAGATCACAATAGACGGACAGTAAAGAACTCACCCCGTCCCGTATTCTCCTTAACGATTTGGGCGTGACAGCACTTTTCCAGAAGCTCTTGGTTCCTACATTTCATCGCACGCCGCCGCCCAAACACGGCCACTTTCGGGAGCATTCCTTGACGACTGACAGCTCCACATCAACGAACTTGAGCCTGCTCGAACGGGTATCGGCCAACGAATCGAAGGCCTGGCAATCGCTCGTCAACTTGTACCGACCGCTTGTCGCATTCTGGTGCCGAAGGGCAGGCGTCGTTGAGAATCAGATTGACGACCTCATCCAAGATGTTTTCTTTTCCGTCGTGCGCTCGCTCGACCAATATCAACCGACTCGAGAGAATGGCAGCTTCCGAGCATGGCTATGGACCATCACTCGAAATAAGATCATTGATTCCGCTCGGGCCGGGAAACGCAATCCACCAGCTCGTGGCGGAAGCACGGCGTTGCACGCAACTCGTGAAATCGCCGAGCAAATTGACCCATCCGACGAAACGGAGCGGACGCAGTGGAGCCACTTGGTGCATCGGGCGCTTGCCCAAGTTCAAAACGAGTTTGAAGAGAAGACCTACCAAGCGTTCTGGCGGTCTACAATCGACAATGTGCCTGTCGCGCAAGTCGCCAAGGAGCTCGGACTGGGCGCTGCGACAATCCGCAAATACCGGTCGCGAATCTTACGTCGCCTTCGCCAGCAACTTGGCGATTCCTGACGCGTCAAATGAATGCATCGCTGGAGTTCGAGCTTTAGAGCATTTTTCGTTTTGGTGTAAACAGAGAATCCGACAGCGTGACCAAGGAATTCGTTGCCGGCAAGACTCTTTGCAAGTATTCGGAAAATGCGAATCTGCTTTAGCTTGTCCAATTCCGTAGCGAAATCCGTGAATGTAAAGAAGTAAGACAGCCTAAAGGCTGAACTCCAACTCAGTATTGCGAAGCACGAAATCGACGGCAGCGGAAAGGATAAAAGGGCACGATAGGGCAGACAGCCTAACGGCTGGACCCCAACTGATAAGAAGCTCTAAATCAACGGCTAGCCTGCTGCCTGCATCGCCCAGAAAACGCGAAATGCAATGGTTAGCAAGAGCATGCCTCCGATCCCAAGCATAAGTGAAAACACGGACAACGCCGTAGCAACAAACGTAAGCAATCGAGCTGGCCAGGACGATGCAAAGAACTTCGTGTGTGCGGCTTGCGACACCAACGTGTAAACCGCGATCGCCATTGCCATATGTACATTCGGCCCGAGGCGGAAGGTGAAAAAACCAAAAACCGCGGTCAAGATCAAGATCTGACCGAAGGTGAACAAAGCGTACACCATCGTTTCACCAACTCTGAACCGGGTTCCCATCGCCGAGTGGAATAGGCACAGCCAAAATGCAAACGGCAATACGAAACTGAACAGCGACACGTAAGTGTATCCCTGTAGAACGGCAGACGTGTAACTTTCTACCAGCACATCCACCGGCGGCTGCCCGAGTAGCTGCTCGAGCTCCCCCCCGTTTTCTACTCCGGGCGGTAATTGACCAACAAACTGTTCCGTGAGCTGATCACGCAGCTGACCTTGAATAGACCAGTACATCAAAATCTGTACGGCGGCCCCAATAAAGAAATAGGTCAGCGGATTGATATAGGGCTTCTGCTTGCCAGAAACATAGTCGCGGCAAACTTCGCCAGGTCGCTTGAACATAGCGATGATCGTGAACAGGAGCCCACGCTCAAGATCGGTGACTCGAGAGAACAACTCGCCCAAGAGTTCCCATAAACTGAGTCGCTTCAAAACGAACTTTTGACCGCAATCCGCGCAGTAATCTCCGGTCCTCGGCGCACCGCAAGCGGCACAAAATTGCCGCCCTAAGATCTCGTCCGACCAATGCGTCTGGATACGATTTTCGTCGGCTTCGCTCTGCTTAGACTCGATTTCCAACCTCTCTTCAGCCATAGGTTGTCCCGATCCGCTCGGAGAAGAACATCGATCTTATTCTAGACAGAGAGCAACGCATCGTAATCGCCAGTCCCTCAATCCAGTCTGTTTCCGGCGACCGCTAAGGCAACTCACGAATCTTCAAGTTGCGGAACTCGACCGGGGCCCCCTCGGACTCAAGGCAAAGATAACCGCTGGCCGGATCACAATCGGTGCCGCCAGACACCTCTTCACCGTTGACCCACAAACGCACTTCGCCATTGATAGCGCGCACGTAGTAGTGGTTCCACTCGCCCATTCCCTTGGTCAAGTTCTTGCTTGGGAAACTTCGATTGCCATTTGGAGACAGTGGTGGAAAAGGCTTCATCTTGGCGGGTCCGGTCGGAAAGACATCTCCGTGCGAGGTAAACCAATCCGCCTTGCGATTCCCATTACCGCCTTGCAAATAGACCTCGGCGTATCCCAGATCCAACACCTGGACTTCGATACCATCTGGCAAGCTACCTTTGCCAGCAGCCAACTTGTCGATCGATTCTTGGCTCGCCCAGACGAAAACACCCGAGTTACCGCCTTTCTTTTTGTGCTTCCACTCGCAAACCAACTCAAAATTCTTCACTTGCTTCCGGGTACGAATCACGCCGACAGGATCACCCGTGCAGTAGGCGACGCCTTTGTCCCATCGCCAAGTATCTTCCTTGCAATTCACATTAACAAAGTCATTCTTGCCGAGCTTCTTCCAGCCAGGCCCTTCGCCGTTGATGAATGCACTCTTCAACTTCGGTGTTTGGGTCCCGACCGGAGAATCAAAAGGGATCAACGGAAAATCCTCCGATGGGGTTCGAACGCTCGTCATCATCGCGGCTAGTCGATCCACCACATCGGGACGATGACTGGCGAGATCATTCGATTCGCTGATATCCTCGCGAATGTTGTACAGCTCGATTTCCGTGTTGCCCTTACGCATATTCTGTCGAACTGCTTTCCAGTCGCCAACACGAATGGTCTGCTGCCCACCGTAACCGGCAAATTCACGATAGAGGTATGGCCGTTCCTCTTGCTCACCGCCGGTCAGCGTCTTGGCCATACTGATTCCGTCGATGCCAGCTGGAAACGCATCCACGTTGCCAGTCATGTCCAACAGAGTCGGCATCCAGTCCTCAAATCCGCTGATTCGGTCACTTTCTGATCCCGCTTCGATCTTGCCAGGCCAGCGCACGATCGTTGGTACGCGGACACCGCCTTCGTAGAGCGATCCCTTCAAACCACGCAGTTCGCCAACGCTCTTGAAGAACTCGTAGTCCACTTCTTGGCCAAGGTGCGTCGTGCCGTTGTCGCTGCTGAAAACGACGATCGTGTTGTCGGCGAGCCCTAATTCGTCCAGCAGGCTCAGCAGCTTCCCAATGTACATATCCAGCCGACTGATCATGGCCGCATAAGCAGCGCGAGGCGTGTAGTGGGGCGTATACCCATATCCCTTGCCACGTGTGAACGGAGGGTCCTTCCAACCGAGATCTAGGTAAGGCTCAAGATCATCATCTGGTACGTGGAGAGCGACGTGAGGAATCACAGACGGGTAGTAGAGAAAGAACGGCTTGTCTTTGTTGGCCCGAACAAACTCCAACGCTTGTGCATTAATTCGGTCCGGCGCGTAGTCGGTTCCCTTGAATTGATCGTATGACTCGGGATTGCTTGGATCCGCACCTTCTAGGCCTGCATGGCCGGGAATCTCTGGATCATTGTCCAGACCAATACGCTGATCGTTGTCCCAAAGATAAGACGGGTAGTAGCTGTGCGCATGAGCTTGGCAGTTGTACCCGAAGAAGCGATCAACACCTTGCCGAAGCGGTTCGCCAGTCGAATCCGGACCTCCTAGGCCCCACTTCCCAAACGCGCCGGTCACATAGCCTGCTTGCTGAAACGCTTCGGCGATGGTGACTTCGGAATCTGGTATTGGCCACTGCCCCTCGGGGGGAGTCGACTTATTATCACGAACAAATGCATGACCAGGATGCTTGCCGGTCAGCAAGACGCAGCGCGACGGTGCGCAAACGGCGTTGCCGCAGTAGTGCTGCGTCAGCCGCATCCCTTGCTTTGCCAACTGATCTAGATTTGGTGTTTTGATCAGTTCCTGCCCAAAGGAACCCAGCTCACGATAGCCCAAATCGTCCGCCAAAATGAAGATCACGTTGGGTTGGCGAGCGCTATCAGCACTGTTGGCAGCCGGTTCCGTCGCATGGACCATCGGGCTGGATTCCATGCGTGAGGCAAAGATCAGAAGTGCGATCAGCGCAAATGGTCGACATTTGGAACAAAGAGCGGAAAGTACCCGACGCTCCAAAACGTATGGGTTTTGAATCATGGTTTCCTCGTAGGAGAGCAGAAGCGGGGCTGCGGCGAAGTGTGGCGCAAAAACCAAAGGAGGGCGATGCTGCCACTAATCTAATCCAAAATCAGCACAGAAGCCGAGCCCATAGCCCGCACTCAGCTGATAAACCAGCTTTGCGAAGACGAATGTCCATAACGTGAACTCGGGAGCCGCCTTGATGGCACTCGCCATCTCCCCACGAACCACATCCAAGTCCGCCTTGCCAGCAAGAACACTCTCTTCGCGATATACGACCGGCCACACCGCATTCCACACTTGCTTCGCGCGAGATGACAGATCGCTCTGCTCGATGCGATCATGTAGGTCCGTCAGTGAATCGACACGCTGCCGCCACTGCAGGTCATCGGTCGGCTTGCATCGTGACGCGTCACGGCAGAGCCTGGCCGCAGCTTCACCAAACACCATTTCGCCATGGTCCACAATTTCGTCACCCGGCAAGCGGTCTACGGTCACGGAGTCTTCGTATTCCAAGGTAAACCAGTCTGGCGAATCGAAACGAACCTCCCATTTGCTCCCGCTCCAAAGTGCTGTGCAGGGTAGGTGCAATGTGGTCGCCGTTGTCATCGCAGGCTGTGAAAATGCTTGTTGCTTTCGGACCGCCTGCTCTCGAATCATCGTTGCCCATTCGACCGCATTCGCATCTGCGGTCAATTGGAATGCTTGCTCGCCGATGCCAAGTGCCGCCTGCCATTGCTCGAATTCAGTGCGCGCGGGCTTCGCCTCCTGCTGAAACACAAAATCGTCATCTGGCTTGAACTCCCATCGCGTCTGCCTTGCAGGCAAGAGTTGTAGAGTCTCGAGTAACAGATTTTCTGACGCATAATCCCAGAGCTCCCGGGCCGCTGGCTTACGGTCGTCGACGTCCGGATTTCGAACAAGTCGATTTACTAGATCAATACTCGGCTTAACACGCCGAGCGTAAGGGCTAGAAGCTGCCCCGGTCAAAGCCTGTATCCAGCTCTGCGTAAACGGGTTTCCCACTAGTTCGTTCTCTTCCTTGATGGTGTTTTATCAGTCCAGATCGTCTCGTATCACTTCGTGGCCCCACTCGAGACGGAGTCGAGCCATGCATCAACATGCCCCTACAGGGCGAGAGATTTTGCAACGAGTCCAATGAATACTCAATCGCTATTTGACGATCGCTGGGCGATTGCAAGAACAGACTTGCAGCCCCTCCCCCACAGTAGACGCTGGACTGGTCCGCCTCTTTGTTGAAGTTCAGCCTTGTTGAAGTTCAGCCTTGTTGAAGTTCAGCCTTGTTGAAGTTCAGCCTTGTTGAAGTTCAGCCTTTAGGCTGCAAATGTTGATGCAACAAGCTTAAGCTTGAATTCCAACATTCGCGGCGATTGCTCGTCGGCTGCGGCGATCTTCGCTGGAGTCCAGCTTATTTAGGCTGCCCGCTCTGCCCCCCAAATCAAGAGGATACCGGCAGGCTAAGCCTGAACTCCATTACTTCATTGTAGCGCTTTGCCGGAGTTCAGCCTTAGCCGACTACCCAAGAGGCTCCAGCGAAGGAGCTATCCTAGCTGATCCGATTTTTGCCACCATTTTCTTCCTGATGGATCAGCAAAGGCCAGCCGGGGAATTGATCCTCAGGTCCAGGATTCGTCGCATCGACCAAGAATCGGAAGGCTTCCAGGTAGTAGGTCTTGGCATCCGTATCGATGGTGACAAAGCCAAAACCGCTCGCCTTCTCATGCGCCTTTTTGTATCGATTGCGATCTCGGCCAACGACAGGATTCCCGACTGCGTAGACATACGCCTTGTTGCCGAGCCCATCTAGATACTCGCCAGTATGTTCGAGGCCGTGCTTCGGTCGATGTTCGTGGGGCATTCCAACTTCATCTGCCCTCCACCACCTTGGGTAGCCTGCCGAGATTGCGGGAGTGCAGAATGACCAGCAACTGTCGCGTTGCTCGTCCACACCGTATTGGACCAATGAAGCCAAGTGCTGGTCTCCATTGATGTGCAATGGCTGCCCCTTGCGGATGATCTCCACCGCGCGGTTGCGAGCAGTCTGTGGCCAGCCGCCGCAATCCAAATCGGCTTTCAAGTACCCGTCTTTTCCACCGTGATGGGTCGCCGCTCCAGCAAAAACGGTCTGGCTCAGCAGCACCTTCATGCTGTGTCCCCGCCAATCATCGCACCAAGCCTTCAAGAACTGCTCTTGTCGTTCTCCCAGCAGCACTAGCCCGGGCTTGTCGAGCTTCGAAGTATCGACGTCCATGTCTTTCACATGGTCCGCGCGCCCGCTCCCAGTTTCGACTCGTTCTGGACCACTCTTGAATTGGCGATCGCCGAGGATGGCAAAGCTCACGTTGCCATAAACCATGTCGCCGTAATAGACACTGATGCCCTGTTTCACGGGCGTCGCGTCGTAGAAATCGGGGTGATGAGCACAATTCGTTTTATGAACCGCGTTGACCATCCGCGCAGGTTCGCGATAGCCTCCCTTGGACGAAGTACCCTGGTCTAGGTTTTTCATCTTCGCGCCACCTTCACCCCAGATGTTGCCTTGAAAGACATCGTGGTCATCGGGAATACAAAGCGTCGGAGCATGTCGCATTGGCTCACGGAACGCCCAACCAAACTGGTAGTACTTGCGCAAGTAATTCAAGATCGCTGGTACGGCGGGCTCGCGAATTAATCCGAAACCACCATGGCCTTCGTAGAGTTGGTCGCCGGAGAAGTAGATCAGATCCGGTTCGAGCGCTGCGACGTTGTTGGCGACCGGTTCGTATGGAAAGCCATAATCGTTTTGGCAGGTCAGAGCGGCCATTCGCAGCGGACGGCCACTTGGATTCGCACGAATCGTCCCCGTCCACTCAGATGCCGTCGTCGATGAATCCGTATGTTTCTCCTGATAGACCAGGCGGAAAGGAACTTGTTTGGTGGCATCCCAGTTCGGAATGCGGAAAGTCGCGGTCCAGGCATCCGTGTCTAGCGCCGCGGTCCCGAGACTTGCCCACTCGTTTTCGGACTCAATGAACAGCTCGACGGATTGGTTATCCGCTTCTCCCAACGGTCCCGTCAACGCACTTAGCTTCATGACAAAGCCTTCGTCAGATCGGGAATCACTCAGCGAATACATCGACCACAAGATCGGCCCAAACCGACGGCTCTCATCCACCAAGAAGGCATCTCCAGCAGCGGTCCAGTTCTCGAACCGATAACGTGCGCCTTGCTGCTTGCCTAATTTGAAATCGAAATTACTGACTACAGCTAGATTGCCCATCAATTGATCGTTAGCAACCAGAGTCGTTACCGAAGTGTCGCCAACCGTAAGGGTAAGCTTGATGGCCTTTGCGCCGCCTTGCCCCGTTGCCTCCGCCTTCAGTTTCAGCATTACGCCCGCTTCGAGATCGGCATTGCATTTCACTTCAGAACGTCCGACGAACAAAACACCTTCGCGCAACCCCGCCTGGACGCCGCTTCTCGCGAAGACGTTCGAACGATGTTCGTTGATCTCGCTTTTAACACCGATGCGAAACCCCGCCCCGCCGTCGACGTTCGATTTTGCCACGCAACGGACTAGTACCGACGTTTCGAAGCCTTGGCTTGGATCCGTAATTTGGTGAGTAATTAGATGGATGTTTCGCCCACCGCCGCCGCTTTGGACTTCCGCTCCGCCGTCCACAATTCGCCAGTCTTCCATCGGGTTGGCCCAGTACTCGCCGCCAAGCCAGACGCGATCGTGCGTTTTGCCCCAAGGGCATTCCGTTCCCGACGCTGGGTAGGCGGGACTGGCGCTGGTGTCGCTGGCCAAGCCGGCAACTGCTGCAGCAGCACCGAACGACTTCATTACTTCTCGACGATTTGCGTTCGACATGGGTGGACCATCGTTTGGAAAGTGGAGGGGATGCTAGCGCGGCTAGGCCCAGAATCGGACAGTGGACTCATTCTTCGCTGTGTTCTAACGCTCTAGCCGAGGCGTCCGGTCTGTTCGCATGCGGGACCTGAATGCGTCCCACATCGTAATCCAATTTCGAGCGCCCCGCTTGCAACTCGTCGTCTAACTAAGGCTATTGGGAGTTTGAAATTGTAAGATTCCATTTCACTTCGCATTCCTAGTTCAGCGAAGAATTTCGGGGGGACATCATGCGCTAGCCCGGGTAGAGCCAATCACAACGGTGGAAACCTTTGGTTGGCCCTGCGGTCATCCAAGCCGATCCCCAATACAGCAGACGGTCCGACGGCGTTATTGATTCTTCTCCGTTACTCGAACTAGGACGCCCGTGGACGGCCCCATCACGACGTTACGACGTTTCGGTACGACGGGGGTCTTTTCGAGAAGCTCAAGTTCGAAGTGAGTCACGATCGTTCCGAGCGCGATCGCCAGTTCGTAGAGAGCAAAGGCGGCACCCGCACATCGCCTCGTTCCACCACCAAACGGCAGGTACTCCGAAGACGAATACTGTCGATCCAAAAATCGCTCAGGCCGAAACCGCTCGGGCTCAGGATAAAGGTCTTCACGGTAGTGCGTGAGCGCCGCTGCCGGAGCGACTGCGAACCCCGCGGGGATTTCGTATCCCCCCAGCTCCATGGGCGATCGCAGGACACGCAGCACTTCCGTCACGATCGGGTTCAAGCGAAGCGTCTCCGAGACGACTGCTTTCAAATACGGAAGCGTAGCTAGAGTTGCTGGATCACTCGTATCGCCACCAGCCAGCTCTTGCTTGAGTTGCTCTAATGGCTCCGGATTTGTGAGCAGAAAATAGATTGCCCATGACAAGCTGATTGCCGTCGTTTCATGGCCGGCCATAAGGAAGGTGCCAAGTTCATCGTAGAGATGCTCCTTCGACATCGCTTCGCCGTCTTCGTAACGGGCATCGAGCAGCATCGTCAGGATGTCTTCTCTTGGTTGCGGATCCTTCTGTCGCCTCTCCAATTCATCGTCGAAAGCTTCTCGCAGCGTTCGACGGGCTTTGGTAAATCGATCCCAGGGACTGAGCCCCATAAACGAGATTTGGGTTCGCGGCGAGAAGAACAAAATGGGAAGCGACTTATCAATTGTCTCCCGAGCCAACCGCGTAAGCCGGTCAGTCGTCCCAGACTGATCACCGCCAAGTATCGCTTGCGCGATCACTTTGAGCGAAACATCTGTCGCAACAGAAATCATCTCAAACGATGATCGGTCCGCGACGGCTTCCATGGCATCGAGAGTCGCAATTCGAATGATGTCCCCATAGGCTTTCATTCGGCTACCGTGAAACATAGGCATCACAAGCTTCCGCTCGCGGCGATGCTTTTCCCCATCGAGCATCAACATCGAACCTGGACCAAGCATCGGCCGAATAGCTCGTTCGCCAAAGACTTCGAACTTGGAGGTATCTTGTGCGAAAACTTCCTTGATCAGTTCCGGCCGCCCGGTGACCACGATTGGTCCGTTCAGTGCGTGAACGAAGAAAGGGTCACCATATTCGGCAACCCAAGTCTCGAAGGCCGCGCGCGGATTGCGAAGCACTTTCATCGTGTTGAAAAACTTAGGGCTTGTGGGGCCAGGCGGTACGGACTTGTCCCGACTCGGTTTCTTCCCTGGCATCGCATTCAATTCCGCTGCATTCATGCACGTCACTCTCGACTTGAGTTAGGGCCATGGCTTGAGTCACTGCCCTCATCCGTGGACAGAGTCAGCCTAGCAGTTCTTCCGATCCGTAGCCGTTCATTTCGATCAGGCAGATTGTCGCGTTTCGGTGCCGACAAGAAGGGAGCACCTCGCTGCCATAACGGCACCAATGGTTGCGACAAGAACTTAGACTTCATCCCGCCGAAGTTCCAACCTGCGACCGATGTTCCGGCTTCAACAAAGCCGGGAACCCTGAGTATCGATTGCCACAAAAGACACAGAGCGCACAAAAAAGAGAGGACGCCGAACCACCTAACCGACAGCCGAATGTAGGCCGGCAACAAGGGAGCGCGGCAACGCCAAGACAGGCACCAATGGCTGAGACGAGTCCGAAGACATCATCACGCCGAAGTTTCACCCTGCGACCGCCGTTCCGGCTTCAACAAAGCCTGCAACGCCGATCATCCATCGCACTAATACTGTTTGAAATAGCTCGCCGCATCTGACTTTGGACTTTTGGGAATCCACGTAGAATCGTCGGAAGACTTCGCTTTCAGATGCAATGGATCGTATCCCGTCGCCCGCAGAAGTAGCCCAATGGGCAAGAAGACGCAGTAGTAGGTCAGCAACAAAAGCAGGTGACTGACTACGAACGCGATTGGAAATGTCAGATACTGCCAGCCTCGAATCGTCGGAATCTGCAAGGACCTCACCGCGTAGTAAGCTACGGCGACCACAGCGGCGATGCAGCCGAGTGTGATCTGCCCATTGGCAGACAATGGCAATAGCCACGCAAGCAACCCTAAGAATGCCGCGAGAGAAAGACCAAACCAACGCTGCATCGTCGGAGATGGTTTCGAGTTGAGATCAATCAGCGGCAAAATGTTGTCCTGTATTCTATTAAAATCAGAGTCAAAGAGCTGAAATGTTGGGCCACCTAGTCCGGAGCCAAGTCCGACAAATACTCGGCGCTCGCGACTGTGGCCGATTCGGGTTGTTCATCACGCAGGAATAAGCAGTCTTCAATCACCAACGCATCCATATGGGTGGCTAAGAAACAACGATATGCGTCCGCAGCTGACTGCACAATTGGCTCACCACGCACGTTGAAGCTTGTATTGATCAGCGCCGGGCATCCCGTGGCTTGATGAAATGCCTTGAGCAACTGATGAAACCTTGGGTGACGGTCTTGGCCAACCGTTTGTACGCGAGCGGAATAATCTAGGTGAGTAATCGCGGGCAAATCACTCCGCAATTGCCGGACTCTCTCGATCCCTCTCGGCACGGTCTCATCAATGGGTAACCTGCGTCCTTCGCGAACATCGTGACAAAACAACATGTACGGACTAGTTTCGCCGGCAGGCATCTCGAAACATTCGCTCGCGTGCTCTTCCAAGACGGCAGGTGCGAAAGGCCGGAAGGACTCGCGAAATTTAATTTTGACGTTCATCGTCGTCTGCATCTCGGGGCTTCGCGGATCGCCCAGAATGCTTCGGCTCCCTAATGCGCGTGGGCCGTACTCCATCGGCCCCTGGACCCATCCAACCACATTGCCCGACTGCAACAACTCGACAACGCGTGCCATTAATGGCTCATCGCCGAAACGATGAAATACAGCACCTTGCTGTTCAAGTTCAGCCATTTCATCGGACTCTACTTGTGTGCCGAGTAAAGAACCATTCTGTCCATCGGGCTGCTTCACAACTCGCTCTCGCCCGAGCAACTGGTGCCAGATGAACCAAGCCGTCCCCAGCGCGCCTCCGGCATCTCCGGCAGCAGGTTGTACCCAGATTCTTTCGAAGGGGCCTTCACGGCTTAGCCTGCCATTGGCTACGCAGTTCAATGCGACACCACCGGCCATGCATAGCGATTTAGCTCCCGTTTCGGCGTGAACGAAACTCGCTAGCTTCAACACGATCTCTTCGGTCACAAGTTGAATGCTGGCAGCCAGATCCATATCCACTTCGCGTACTGGCGATTCAGGTTCGCGTCTCTGGACTCCCAACAGATTCTCGAGCTTGGCACCCGTCATGCGGAGCGTGTGTGCGTAAGTGAAATAGTCCATGTTCAATCGGAAGCTGCCGTCATCGAACACGTCGACAAGTCGCTCACGAATCACATCCGCATATTTTGGCTCTCCATAGGGAGCCAGTCCCATCAACTTGTATTCGCCCGAGTTGACCCGAAAGCCGCAGAAATAAGTGAACGCAGAATAAAGCAGGCCTAGCGAATGTGGAAAGTGAATTTCCGCACGAAGATCGATTCGGTTGCCGCGTCCGACTCCCCAAGTCGTCGTGGCCCATTCGCCGACGCCGTCGATTGTCAGTATCGCCGCCTCTTCGAACGGGCTCGGGAAGAAAGCACTCGCGGCGTGCGACTCATGATGCTCGCAAAAGACCAACCGGCGCCTACGAAACTCGGGCCCCAGTTCTCTTCGAATTGCACGAGCCTGAAACAACTTGGATTGCAGCCAAACCGGGATGGCTTTGGCAAAGCTGCGATAACCTCGAGGAGCGTAAGCGAGATAGGTCTCCAAGAGCCGATCAAACTTTAACCACGGCTTCTCGTAAAAGCCAACATGGTCGACATCACCAATCTTGATGCCGGCGATGTCCAAGCACGCCTGCACTGCGTGGGTTGGGAACCCATCGTCGTGCTTCTTGCGCGTAAACCTTTCCTCGCTCGCAGCCGCAACGACTTCACCGTCGCGAATCAGCGCCGCCGCCGAGTCGTGGTAGTACGCGGAAATGCCAAGGATGGTGGTCAAAACGAATCACATCAACCAGAGGAAAAATTTACCTCGAAACCGAAACTCACAAACTTACATAGGATTCACGGTCGCTTCGAGTAGCTTACCTTTTACTCAGGACGACCTGATGTGGTCCTTGCGACTTGCCATCGAAATTGACGGTCACGGAAAAACGTAGTTTGCCAGCTGGAATCACAATCTGCGAGATATGGCCACGCAAATCGTCGGCCGAAACTTCCGTTGTTTGTTCAATACGACCTGCCTTAATGGTCGCCTTCCCGGCGGGATGTCCGCCAGCAAAAATCAGCTCGACATCGTAGACCCCCGATTCGGGAGCTTCCAAGAGCCAGAATCCATTCGATTTTCTTCCCCAGACTTGGCCCGTTTCATGCCGCCAATCCTGGCGTGTTAACACGCTTTCGGGTTCATGATTGGTACCGATGACGATCCTTGGCGGCGCATAGTTGTCTGGCCGCGTTGAACTGACATCCGCGAACCATCGCTCATAGCTCTTCTTGAGCCGAGCAAACACGTCGGGGTGCTTTTGCGAGAGGTTCACTTGCTGCTTGGGATCGTCTTCTAAGTTGTAAAGTTCGAGTTTCGGTTCGCCGTCGAATTTCTCCTTCCCAAACCCACTGGGGTGAACCAATTTCCATGGTCCTTCATGGAACGCAAAATGATGAAATTTTTGCGGTACGTTTCCACGATGCGTTTGCACTGCCAGCTGCCGTTGCGGAAGTTCATTTCGTTCACCGGTCAGTAGCGGAAGGAAACTCCTGCCGTCGATTTTGCGATCCATCGGCAACTGAACTTCACAAGCCGCCATAATGGTCGGCAGCAAGTCGATATGCGCGCTCAACTGCTCACATTGAGTCGTTGCAGAAACACGAGCAGGCCAATGGAAGAGCAGTGGCGAGCGGATTCCTCCGTTGTCGACATGAGACTTCATTCCTCGCATGTTGCCAACGTAACGCATTGAGTTGGGACCGTTATCGTTGAGGTACATCACGATGGTGTTTTCGCGAACCCCCAGCTCGTCTAGCTTTTTGAAAAGGCGTCCAACATTATCATCGATATTGGTGATCATCGCCGCGATTCGAGCTAGCTTATCCGACTCGGACGCGAGAAGATCTTTCCCAAGTTTGCGGACGAGGATCGGACTGAAATCAACGTCCCGATACTCTTCATAAAGCTCCTGGGGAACGTCATGAAAGGGACCGTGCGGTGCGTTCGTGGCGATGTAAGTGAAGAAGCTCTTCTTTTCGGTCACAGAACGTGCGATGAAGTCCATTGCCGCATCAAAATAAATGTCGGTGCAGTACCCCTTCATGGGCGTCTCAACACCATTCTTGATCAGTGTTGGATCAGTATATTTTCCTTCCGCACCGATCGGATCCGATGGCTGGCCAATGCCACCACCACGGTGAACGAGACTCTCCTGGAACCCCTGGTCCATTGGCCGCATCGGGTAGTTGTCGCCCAGATGCCATTTGCCGTAGATCCCCGTCTGGTAGCCCGCTTCGCTCAACAATTCTGCGATGGTCAACTCGTCAGGGTCCATCATGGCTCGGCCGACGAACGTGTCGATGCATCGCGTGCGATAGTTGTAGCGTCCCGTCATGAGGCAAGCGCGAGTCGGTGCGCAGACGGGACTAACGTAGAAATTGCTCAGCAACGCGCTGCGGCCGTACATCGCATCTAAATGAGGCGTACGGATGACTTCATTCCCGAGAAAACCGTAGTCTCCGCCTCCTTGATCGTCACTCATGATCACGATGACGTTTGGACGCTCCGCATTGGCCTTCAACACCGGGATCGCCAGCGGAGCCATCAGTAGTGCAGCGCAAGTAAGAAATGGCTTGAATTGTCTCATGGGGGAACTCAATACTTTTTTCGAACGTGTTCGGATTTGGCAAAGCATGACCTGGCCTTACGCTACTCGTAATCCCACTTCATGATCCACGGATCTTGCATTTCTCGTTGCATTTTTTTCAAACGCTTTTTGTAGCTCTCAAGCACATCCGCGTATTCGTCCATCGTGGCCAGATTCGTCGTCTCGTGCGGATCTTTCGTCATGTCAAAGAGTTCGAACTCAGGGCGATGAACGTATTGATCCACCGTCATCTTGCCGTAGGGTGCGTCTTTGCCCTTGGCTAACTGAGCCTGCCAACTGCTAGCGGCCCAAAGATCCGATGCGAACGGATAGGGCAACGGATACGCAATGTTCCAGATGAGTTTGTACTCATCATCTCGTATCACGCGCATCGGGTAATACATCTGGATCTCATGAAACGTATGCGAAGCGAAGATCGTCTCGTGATGCTTCTCGTGAGGATGAGAAAGGCAATGCAGCCAAGATCGGCCATGGTAGCTTTCGAATGGCTTACCGCCGTTGCGGTTCTCTTTCAGGGCTTCGCCGCGTTCGGCCCAAAACTTCTTTGCACTGAGGGGCTTTCTCGGACCATTCTTGTTGTGATCCAATCCGCCGGCGAAATCCAGAAGTGTTGGCGTGATATCGATGTGACTGACCAATGCATCGGATTCGACGCCGCGTTTGGGTTGATAAGGATCGCGTACCACCATCGGTACTCTCAAACCGCCTTCGTAGACAGTTGTCTTGCCACCGGCAAAGGCCATTCCATGATCGCTAGTAAAAACAATCAGTGTTTTGTCATAGACACCGGCTTCCTTCAGAATCTCAACCAGCCTTGCGACACCAGAATCAATCCGCGAGCAGGACTGATAGTACTGAGCCAGCTCCTCCCGAGCTTCAGGTGTATCCGGCAAGAAAGGTGGAATCACAACATCGGCGGGATCGAAGAACACTTCCTCGACGCCCTCGTGCGTGCCGCGATTGGGTTTATTACCGAACAAATCTGCTTTGAGTTCCAGCTTGGACGTCTTGTCCTTGCCGCCGCCCCGATGCGGATCCGAAGTAGCGAAGTAGAGAAAGAATGGCCTCTCATCTTCTCGATCAGTAAGAAAATCCCGACTTGCTTCCGCCATCTGCACGGCGTTTCGGCCATTCCCCTTCAAGTACGTTTCAAACTGATAAACCGTCTCCGGTGCAACGTGGTATTTACCTATATGCCCGGTCCGATATCCGGCCCGCTGCATCACGCGAGGCAGTGAAAGCGAAACTACGTCATGGAAGGATGCAAATTTGTGGTAGTGATGTTGGTGTCCGAACTGTCCGTTGCGGTGATTATGCAAACCGCTCATCACCACGCTTCGGCTAGCGCTGCATGAGGCGGTTGTGGCAAATGCATTTCGAAAAATCAAACCGTCCCTGGCGATCGCATCAATCGCAGGTGTCGCAGCAGCAGAGTCTCCGTAACAACCCAATGTCGGACTTTCATCATCGGTGATGATGAAGAGCACATTCCTCTCCGCAGCATCCGAATCGCGGCAAAATGCTGAAACAACAAACAGACATAAGCAGATTAAACAGTTGCGTATCATGCGTCACCTTGGAGGGAAGAATTGACGTCGTACGAGTGGAATCTCGGAGTTGAACCAGCGGTTCAGTCACAGCACCAGGAATGCAAAAAACGGTGGGCAAAAAAACGGAGGAGGGGGGGGAAAGTCTGGGAGGCAAACGATTCTTGGGACACCTAAGGACAGCTCCAGCCTCGAAGATAGGAAGCCATTCACTTCAGGGGCCCGTCGTTTTCCCTTCAAGTGTATCCCGAATTGCTTCGCTCCATAGCTTCGCGACCTGAAGATGTCCTTCTTTGGTCAAATGAATCGCGTCCCCAAGAGTCTCTTTGTTGGCGGGAACCTCAGCAGCACAATCAACCAGCGTGACGCCTTGGTCTGCGGCAAGATCACGAATCGCTTGCGTCATCCACTGCGTAACCGAGCGATTGGCGGCAATCTGCTCGGGTGTGGAGCCAAGAAACGAGTCCAATTCGCGGCTTCCATCGCTGCCGGCCATGACTTGAGTGCAGAGCAGGGGAGTTGCCCCGCCATTTCGGACCGCTTGAATCAATGATGTGAGCTCCTTGAGAAAGAGATCTTTCCCTGCCTCTGTCGCCTCGGAGGCCTGCTCTGCAGGTGGGGCAAAAACCGCATTCTGCGGCGGGAAAATTCGGTAACGCAAGAAGCCGTAGAACGTACTATTCGCCAGAAATCGGGCAGACCAACTCGGTGCCGGAGGACATCGCTCCATTTCGGATCCATCCGACTCAATCAAAAAACGGATGTCATTCCAACCCAAATAGAGAACGACGATCTCTGGCCGGAACTCCGCTAGATCGGAAACGAACCGCTCACGACATTGAGTCATATTGAACCCGGGTACTCCGCAATTGAGCACAGCCCGCTTTATCCCCGCCGATTTAAGCTCTGCTTGCGCCAAGTAGCAGGAATCTTCCCTCTCTGGCACGAGGTACCCAAAAACACTTGACCCGCCTAAGACAAGAATTGGTCGAGTGTCGGAGTTGGGATCCCATTGCTCTCCTCGCAGCCCCAGCGAATTCACACGCACGTCGTAAGTGGTGGACTTGAGACGCAGTCCTGGACGCAATGTGTATCCCGCTGTGTCATGTGGCACGAAAAACACATCACCCGTTGCGTAGCAATTTGCCGTCCATCCACGTGAAGCCACATAGACTCGCATCGCCACCTCAGCCGCGACGAGCGAAAAAACGCTGCCCATGAACAAGGCCAAAACCACAAATATTCGTCGGCGCCGCGACTTGAGCGATTTCGATGACTTCGGACCCAATTCGCGTTGTTGTTCGACGGTGTGCTCGCTGCTCTTCAACTCGTGCCTTCAAATGGAATTCGGGGATCAATCATGTTGGGCTGTATAAGAGCAGATCACATCTCGAATCGTAGAGAATCACTTCTACGCACGGTAGATTTTCAACGGCTCCCATACGGATTCTTGAGTCGGCAAGACCTCGCCCGAATCGACCTGCAACCAATCTTGTAGAAGTGTCGCGTAGACCCTCCGAAAATCGATCGAGAACCGCAGATCGCCGTCTTGCAAATTGGAGAGGCTCGGTTGCGCTCCGATGATTTGATGCTTGATGCCACCGCCCGCAATCATGACTGGGGCGGCCGCACCGTGATCGGTGCCTTTGCTCGCATTCTCCTGTACTCGCCGACCAAACTCACTGAATGTCAGCACGGCCACGCGATCGCGATCTCCCGTCTCCCCAAGCCGCCGTATAAACGCAGAGAGTGCTTCGGACCAATCACGCAACAGGCTCGCATGGGCACCAGCTTGCTGTGAATGCGTGTCGAAGCCATCCAGTTCCAAATAGTAAATCCGCGTCGGCAGATCCGCTTCGATCAGTTGCGAAACGACAGATAGCTGCTTTCCAAGAGCCGAGTCAGGAAAGCCGTCGAGCGTTTTGCCCGCAGATGTTGCCGATCCGACTCGTTCACTCGACATCATCGCCGTCGCCGAGCTCGACCGGATAAAGCCAAGCAAATCGTTCGCCTCAGCGGCTGGTGATTCGGCAACATCCGAGATCAGCTGCTGTAGACGCTCTGCCTTGTTGCCCGTGAGCTTAAATTCGTCAATCGACCGGATCGACGGGACTTGAATCATCGAGGACCGAAGTGCCAGCGGCTGCTTCTTGTCCCCCAAGTGCAATGCGGGTACATCGGCCTTTTCCGAACTGCCGGACTCGATCTCCGCCAACGCACGCCCTAGCCAACCTTCACTCCGCAGCTCTTCATTGCGTCCGCAGCTATGCCAGATATCCATCGACTCAAAATGCGAACGATTCGGATTGTCGTACCCGACTCCCTGCACGATCGACAAGGCTCCATCCTCGAACAGCTCTGCAGCACCAGAGAGCGAAGGATGTAGCCCCAGGTCGTCTTTCAGCTGGATCGCCTCGTTCGCTGGGATGGCGAGCGTTGGGCGAGCTTTGTAGTAGTCATCATTGTTGAGCGGCACCACCGTATTCAAGCCGTCGTTCCCACCAGAGAGCTGGATGACCACCAACACTCTCTCTTGGCCCGGAGCCATCGCATGGGCGGCCTTGGCAAACCATTGGGGCGCCAACGCATCCACGCCGACAACAGCCGATCCCCCTGCAATAGAACCGAGGAACTTACGTCGCAACACACTGGTATTCTTCAAGTTCGAAAGCACGTCAATCAACCTAACTGATACTCGGGAATCGAAACCAGGGCATGCACCGTAGCACGCAAACGCTCTTCTCGGCCAGATCCCTCCGACCGATCCGCACACACCGCCTCCAGCCGCTGCAGGACTTCCTGCTGCAGGGGCACGGCAAGCAAGCGTTCAGACAACCAAGAAACGAAATCGGTGTCCTTGATACCACGCTTGTCGAGCCAATCTGCCAAGGTTCCACCTCCAAAACGAGTCTCCTCGTCGCGCAACGCCCGTTGAATCAAATTGGATCGGCCAATCAACGTCGAGGAATTGATCCAAGCTCGACCGCCGTCCCAGCCCTTTACATTCGGCGGGTACAGCAAGCCTTGTCCCACATCGCGTAAACCGCGAGCCAATACCTGCGTGTTGGTCGACGCCTCTAGAGTTCGGAACAGGCCAACAGCGAAGTCGACGGGCCCCCGAATCTTTCGACCAAAGGCATGCGGCGAGTAGAACAGATTACTGCTGAGAATTTGCTGCAATACGGGCTTCAGCGACAAGCCAGAGTCAAGAAGTGTCGCAGCCAATGGTTCCAGTAATTTTGCGGGGCATCGCGGCTCATCAAACACGAAGTAGCGAACCAATTTCTCGCAAACAAAATACGGCATCTGCGGGTGTTCCAGCACAATACGAACGGCATCTTCTCCATCGAAGTTTCCTGTCTTGCCCAAGACAGATTTACTACCGCGATCTTGTTGATAACGGTTCTTACGAAAAACGCGGTTTTTGATTTCCCACCCCGTGAAACACCGCGACAGCTCTTGAACGTCTTTCTCGCTGTAGTGTCCTTCGCCAAGACAGAACAACTCCATCAGTTCGCGAGCGAAGTTTTCGTTCGGATGCGACTTGCGATTTGTCACCGAGTCGAGATAAACCAGCATCGCCGGGTCCTGAGCAATCCCTTGCACCAAGTTTTCTAGGTCACCCATGGCATTCGCCCGCAGCAATCGGTTCTGCTGCCACATCATCCTGGCATCTTGGACCTTTTCAGCACCCGTCGCAAAGTGACCGTGCCAAAACAAGGTCGCATTCTCCTGGAGCGGATGCGGGGTGTGCAACAGACGATAGACCCAAGCCGCCGAGAGCGAATCAGAATTCCCACCCGCCAAAACACTCTTGGCCAATTGGTCCGCCGAACGCTCAAAATCCGCGAGCGAACCTTGGTTCAAGCCTTCCAAGAGTTGTTTCGCGGCTTGGCTCGGCCCGAGCGCTAGCAATGTAGCCTGGTCGTTTGGACTAGCTCCAAACGCTGCGCGACGTACCAAGTGCGACACTTGCGTCTGCGCCCAAGTAGCATCCCCGACGACCTCGTACTTCGCCCAGGCCCATGCGGGATCCAAATCATCTAGCTGATTCATCAATCCGAAACCTTGCATTTAATCGAACGAAGCTGAAAACCCGAGCGGTCGTCGGTGGTTGCAGGCCAATTCGGTGAACCTCTCGCCGACCTCGCAGACTCAAGACCACTCCGACTATTTCTGACGATTCAGCTCCAAACTCAAGTTCGAGCTCTCAGGCGTACATTCGAGCGACAATTCTGCAGAAGCAAACCAACTGGCGATATCCAAGAGCAGGCCGATTTCCAGTTCTGCTTCCTCACGGCTATTGCCGTCTTCCAGCATGTTTTGACTTACCAACTGCTCCTGATTTGCCTTCAGGATTCGATGGAGTTGCTGCCCGTCGAGCTTCACCAATGTATTCGTCACAGACGCCGAGCCCGATTCAACTTGCTGGGATCGGGGTTGTCGCGAACCAGCGGTGTTCCCAACCTTGGCAGTCGTTCCGTCAATTGCCGGCGCATTTACGACCTCCTCCGCAGGTGTCACGATCTGCTCCGCAAGTGCCCGAGAACTAGAAACGATGAACTGCTCGCCTTCGAACACAACCGTGGGCGAGAAATTGAATTGAATCGGCGCGGCCTCCAACTCGTCAGGCTGCAAATTCGCAACGTAGCTTGCACTCAGGATTTCGATTCCTTCCTCTCGATCCCAAGCGAAATCTAATTGAGGCTGCCCTTCCATCGCACCGACCACGTTGAGAAATCCAATAAGACTGTGGAAGACTCGGCGAAAATCTGGAATCGTCTCATCCGCATTCAGCAGATCAAATCGGAGCGCGAACGCGGGTAGTTTGATCGCTGGTATCGGCGCGTCATCATGGAAGGCTTGATTCGCTGCTACGATTTGCACCTCCGGCCCTAAAGCCCCGAGGATATCCTCGCCAAAGTCTTTGCCTGAAAAGAAGGTCGACAATTGAGAGTCCGCTTGGGCTAATTCCTCCAAAGCTCGCTCTTGCAACAGGTCGTCTGCATACAGCCACATGCCCGCAAGGTCGCGGTAAGCATCGATGCTCAGCAAGCCGTTCCGCATCGGCGCGGCATCCGGCGCTTCTCCACCAGCTTGTTCCCCAAAAAATGACTCACGGCGACGAATAGCATCGCCGCGGTTCGGCGAATCGACTTGTACGCCCAATCGATCTGGAGTCAACTCAGCTGACGCACTCAGGTACGGAGTGTGTTCGAGATTTCCAACGATGCCCCCGAAGAGCATCTCCGCCAAGATATTTTCACTGCGTCCGCCGTACAGTTCCTCAGCGACGCCGGCATCCCGCAATTGCTTTGCGTCCAGAAACATCCACGCATCGGATTTCACCGCGAGTTCTCCATTCGCATTTCGACTGGCCAACGCCTCGGAGAATCGACTATTCGTGAAAAGCGACGCTTCTGGTGGAGCGTTTGCCCCTGCAGCCTTCATGCGATCCAGTATTCTTCGCCCTAGGTCCTTTTTGTTGGTCACGAGAATCCAATCACCCAGATCGGCAAGGAACACGTCATCATTGAATGCGAATACTCGAAAGCCGGCGTACTCCGCTTCCTTGATCGGGTCCCCATCGGTCCCCGCCGGTTTGCCTTGCCGTGCCAACGAGAAGGAGACCTTGAGCAGTTTCTGGGTGACCTCGGGTCCGTCCGCCCCTAGCATCAGAACAATTCCTTCCGTTTCGGCGTCGAGACAGAAATAGGTCCCATTCTTAGTGAGCCGCTGAACCACAGTCGGCCAACGCATCCCCATTCCGGCTTGGAATATCGCAAGACCGCCCCGAAACTGGGAATATTGGGGAGAGTTCCTGAAATCCTGAAACGCAGGAACGGCCTCCAGCTTTCTTCTCAAAGGATGCTCCAGGACTTTCTGAGCAAGGACGGACACCGCCGGAATTTCCGCGTAGATCACCGCAGACTCGGGCAGTATCGAACGAACCCAATCCGCCTCCGTCATCGCTGACTCAACTGGTGTCCGCTTTACATCGTCGCCAGCCCCAACTGCCCCGGATTGCTGCGGATCTGGCTCAGCCGCAACGAGCATCTGCGCTTGAACTAAGGTCCCGATCAGCAGTGAAAGTCCAACAGTCGCACTTCTAGCTATGCGGTCTACAAACCGCCCGTCGATCGAACGCCGTGAAAAGTACATGGAAGCGACTCTGCGATTGGGTAGGGAGGATCAACGATATCAACCGGCGGTATCGGCGATGAGATGACTCGGGTGTGAATCTGCCATCCTAGTCCCGGTAAGGTGGATTAGCGGAAGATTCCAGCGCTTTACTGTATCATGGGGGGACACTAAATTAACCCAGCCTGCGAGTATTCGTCACCGGATGGTACCGCTGTGAATTACGCGCGCGATTGGGATTTTGGACATCAGTTCACCAGATCAACATCGGATTTATACCGGAGACCTTGAATAGGTTTGCATTCATGAAACGCACCAAACAACTCCTCTTCGTTTTGGCACTGGCAGTTCTTGCCAACCAAAACGCATTCGGCGAACCCAATCCCAACTCGCTTACAATGCCTGAAGAACTAAGCGGCTGGGAACTTCTCTTTGATGGCAAGTCGACGTCCAAATGGCGGAACTACCAGAAGGAAGCCGTCTCCGATGGATGGATCATCGAAGATGGCGTCCTTGTTCGCTCTGGCAAGAAAGCCGGCGACATCATTACGAAAGAGAAATACAAGTATTTCGAGCTGTCGATCGAGTACAAAATCTCAGAGGGTGGCAACAGCGGAATCATGTTCCATGTCACCGAGGACAATCCGAAACCGTATCACAGCGGCCCAGAAATCCAGATCCAAGACAACGTGGGCGGACACGATAAGCAGCTCGCGGGATGGCTATATGAACTCCACAAGCCCACCCCACCTCGCTGGCTCCGTTCGGTCGAAGGTGCCGAACCACTCGATGCAACTCGCCCCGCTGGCGAATGGAACCAGCTGTTCATTCGCATTCATCCGAAAACTTGCGAAGTCTCGATGAATGGGAATCTGTACTACCGCTTTACGATGGGCAACAAGGATTGGAAGAATCGCGTCGCGGCGTCCAAATTCGCCAAGTGGAAAGGCTTTGGTGAAGCAGGGGAAGGACACATTTGCCTGCAAGACCATGGAAATTTGGTGTCGTTCCGAAACATCAAGATTCGCCGTTTAGAGGAAAACGGAAATGGCCCGCAACCGATCAGTAGCAAGCTACCCATGAAGGGCGAACTAGCGTTTCCAAATCTAAAGTGGGACGGCTGGGAGCCGATTGATGAAGGCGGCAACATTCGTCCACTTCGAATCATGGAGATCACCTACGCGAAGGGCGATGGTTCGAAGCTATTTGCAGCAGCGCAATCAGGACTCATATTTGAGTTTGCGAACGACCGCGAAGTGGCCGACTCAAAATTGCTGCTCGACATCTCCGACACGGTCACGCAGTGGAACAGCGGCGGCGCTAATGAGGAAGGTCTACTCGGGTTGGCTCTTCATCCCGAATTCCAGAAAAACGGATACCTGTACGTTTACTACTCTCACAGCGAAGACCACCGTTCTGTTGTCTCCCGCTTCGAGTACAAGAACGGAGCGATCAATCGCGATTCTGAAACTGTCCTAATGGAGGAGGCGCAGCCTTACCAAAACCACAACGGTGGCTCGATCGAATTCGGCCCAGATGGATATCTGTACATCGGCACGGGTGACGGTGGTTTACGAAATGACCCCAAAATCAACGGGCAAAATCTCACGAGCCCGCTTGGCAAAATACTACGGATCGATGTCAATGCCACCGATGTGAATGGCAAATACGGAATCCCATCGGATAACCCTTTCGTTGACGTTGCGGGTGCACGACCAGAGATCTTCGCATTCGGTTTCCGTAATCCATGGCGTATCGCTTTCGACAAAGCTTCTGGACGACTTTGGTGCGGCGATGTTGGGCAGGAACTGTGGGAAGAAGTGAACGTCGTCGAAAAAGGCGGTAACTATGGTTGGAGCCGTCGCGAAGGATCCTATCCATTCGGCAATAAACCACAACCGTCTGAAATCAGCGATCCCATTTCTCCCGTCTGGGAATATGACCACACGACCGGTAAGTCCATTACTGGTGGTCGCGTCTACCACAGTTCTCGCATTCCGGCTCTGCAGGGCAAATACATCTATGCGGACTACGTGACCGGTGCGATTTGGGCTCTAACCTATGACGAAGGCAAAGGCCAAGCCACTGCCAACGAACAATTGATTGCTGGTGGAGTTCCAGTCCTCGCCTTCGGCGAGGGTCCCGACGGCGAGATCTATTACACGAAGGCCAATGCCAAGGAACAGATCTTCCGATTCGTCCCAGAATAGAAGTCGAAGCCAAACATCGTAGTTGTCGATCGTCACGGAAGACCGGCAAAGCGAAACTGAAGCTGATAGAATACGCCGCGATCATTACCTATTATGATCGCGGCGTTTTTGCGCCAGCAGAAAACTTTGCGGTGAGCCACTCAGGTGCGCAAAGTGCGACGTTCCTATTCCTCTCCGTCGAGTCGCCACGAATGATTCCGATGAAAAAAATCTGTTTCCAGGCAAATCCCTTGCCCTCAAAGCTCGTCCATACGCAGGCGAACCAGGCATTGATCGGTTTGGTGCTGGCAGTCTGTCTCGGCACCAACACATCGACTTGGGGGGCCAATCCGGTTGTGCAGCCCCTTGGCGACCAGCAGTCATCTCCTCGCCCGAATATCATCATTGTGCTCGTCGATGACATGGGCTTCTCTGATATCGGTTGCTACGGCAGCGAAATTGAAACACCCAATTTAGATCAGCTGGCTGCAAATGGACTGCGGTTCACGCAGTTTTACAACTCCGGACGCTGCTGCCCCACGCGAGCGAGCCTCATGACGGGGCTGCATCCACATCAAGTTGGTATCGGACACATGACCGAACCACCGGAACGGCCGCTTGGATTTGAAGGAGCATATCAAGGACATTTGAATGATCAATGCGCCACGCTTGCATCAGTCCTCGGCGGTGCTGGCTACAAGACCATGATGGTGGGCAAGTGGCACCTTGGTTACCACTTGCAAAGCGACTGGCCCATGCAGCGGGGATTCGAGCGGTTCTTCGGCTCGCTTTCGGGCGCCTTCAACTACTTCCAGCCCGATGGCACACGTGGCCTGCAAAATGGCAACCAGCCCATCGTCGCAGAAGACGATTTCTATGCCACAGACACCTTCACCGACATCGCTTGCGATTACATCTCAGACACTTGTAAGTCTGGCAACGAGCCCTTCTTCTTGTACCTCGCCTATAACGCACCGCATTGGCCATTGAACACGAAACTGGATGAATTCAACAAGTACAAGGGAAAATACTCGGACGGTTGGGATGCGATGATGAAGCGTCGCCAAGCCAAGCAGCTTGAGATTGGTCTTTTCGAAGGCGAGATCGCACCTGCTCCCCATGACGGCCCTGCATGGGATTCATTGTCGGAAGAGAAACGAGATGAAATGGATTCGATCCAAGCAGCCTACGCGGGGTGCATCGATTCCATTGACCAGAATATTGGGAAGCTTCAAAGGCACTTGGGAGACTTGAATGAACTTGAGAACACGTTGATCTTCTTTCTCTCTGACAATGGTGCTTGCCAGGAAGGTGGGATGCTCGGCAAATTCGAACCGGAGTGGGTCGAAAACCCACCTTCGGGTGTCGGTGGAATCAGGCAGGGGCAAGCATGGGCCAACGCCTCCAACACACCCTTCCGTTTGTTCAAACACTTCGTCCATGAAGGCGGTGCCTGCACTCCCCTAATTGCTCATTGGCCCGGCGGCATTCCAAAAGATCGACAAGGCACTTTCGTTCGCGAATTTGGCTACCTACCGGATTTCATGGCGACTTGCGTGGATCTTGCCGGCGCCGAGTATCCTGCCAGCATTCCCATGCATGTTGGACAATCACTCGCTCCTGCTCTCCGAGGCGAAAAGGGACCGATTCATCAAGAGCCCATCTTCTGGGAACACGAAGGCAATGCGGCCATGCGAGATGGCGACTGGAAACTGGTCCGCGAGTACCAGAAGCCGTGGGAACTCTTCAACATCGGCTCAGACCGGACTGAGATGAACAACTTGGCTACATCCAACCCGCAGAAACGAGACGAATTGGTTGGGAAGTGGACAGCCTGGGCTAAAGAACATGAAGTTGCCTTCCCAGAGCGGTTTAACATGTACCAATACCTAAACAAACTCAAGAAAGAAGAAAAGAAACAGAGCTCCCAAGGTTCCAAGTAACCCTTCATCGAACATTTGAAACTGTGTCCCCCAAACAAGTTTTCTCTAACCCCATATCCACAACGATGCGCACCATTCTCAAATTGACTGCAGTGGCCTGTCTGGCCACCGTCATGGGACTACGCTGCCACGCCGCAGACCGCCCCAACATTGTCTTTATCTTTAGCGATGACCATGCTCCGCACGCTATCGGAGCTTACGAAGGCCTTTACAAATCACTGAACCCAACTCCCAACATCGACAAGCTAGCTCGGCAGGGCATGCTATTTCAGAACAGTTTCTGCACGAATAGCATTTGCGGACCTAGTCGTGCTGTGATTCAGACCGGAAAGCACAGCCATAAAAATGGGTTCATGAATAACGGGAACCGGTTTAACCCGAACCAACAAACCTTTCCCAAAATCTTGCAGAAGTCCGGCTATGAAACCGCTATGTTCGGCAAGTGGCACTTGGGAAGCGATCCGCAAGGTTTCGATGCCTGGGAGGTCCTGCCCGGACAAGGTGACTACTACAATCCGCGGCTCAAATCTCCCGACGGGATGAAACAGCGCGAAGGATATTGCACCGATATCGTGACTGACTTGGCACTGGATTGGTTAAAAGAGGGACGCGACCAGGAGAAGCCCTTCATGCTAATGTGCCAACACAAGGCACCGCACCGCTGTTGGATGCCGCCACCACGGTACTTAAATTTGTACGATGACGTGGAAATACCGGAACCAGAGACGCTCTTCGACTCCTACGGCGACAACACGTTCGCTGCCCGCAATCAAGAAATGGAAATCGATCGTCACATGCACATTGTGTTCGATCTTTTTATGGATCCTCCCGAAGGGTTCGATCCACAAAAGGAAAAGGGCACGGACAAATCTGCATTCCGCAACATGCAGAAGATGAATGAAACGCAATTGGCAGCTTGGCACGCTGCGTACGGCCCGAAGAACGAAGCTTTCCGCAAGGCGAATCTCAAAGGGGCTGACCTCGTCCGCTGGAAATACCAGCGTTACATGAAAAACTACTTGCGATGCGTCAAAACCGTCGACGATAGCGTCGGCCAATTGATGGCTTATCTAGAAGAAGCCGGTTTGGCTGACAATACAGTCGTCATTTACTCGTCCGACCAAGGTTTCTATCTCGGCGACCACGGATGGTACGACAAGCGCTGGATGTACGAAGAATCGCTGAAGATGCCGTTCATTGCCAAATGGCCAGGTGTTACCGAAGCAGGTTCCGTGAACAAGGACATGATCCAAAACTTAGACTACGCCGAAACATTTCTCGAAATGGCTCAGACAGAAATCCCTTCCGACATGCAGGGCCGATCACTCGTCCCCCTCTTGAAAGGCCAAACGCCTGAGGATTGGCGAAAGACTCTTTACTACCACTACTACGAATATCCCAGCGTCCACATGGTTCCGCGTCACAACGGCGTACGTGGCGAGCGGTATAAGCTCATGCACTTGTACCAGTTTGACGAGTGGGAATTTTACGACCTGCAAGAAGATCCGGATGAGCTACAAAACCAGTACTCGAATCCGGCTTATGCGGATCAGATTGCAGCAATGAAAAAAGAGCTAGCCAGGCTGATCGATGTCTACGAAGACGATTCCGACATGGCAGTCAAACCAGCCGAGTGGCAGCAACCGTTTCGAGATGCGACCTACGATCTTCACAAGCGATAGAGCGTTGTCTATTTCGCTCAGCAGGTAAAGTCAGGAGCCTAATCCTTTCGGCTCACTTCAAGCAGCTAGCCATTCGGCTAGCTGCTTCTCTTTTCCCAATCGAAGCCGCACATTTCGGCAACGGCAAGCGTCAGAGCGTGGGTACCATTCTTGGCCCAACCCTTTGCTTCAACCGACTTGTACAGTTGCTCGGCTAGAGCGAGCCCGGGCATCGACAGCCCCATGCGCCGACTCTCTGCCAGCGCGATCCCCATATCCTTAACGAAGTGCTCGACGTAGAAGCCAGGATCGAAATTGTTTTCGATAATCCTGGGGGCCAAGTTAGTGAGAGACCAACTACCGGCCGCTCCCGAACCAACGGATTGAAGCACCGTCTCCAAATCTAATCCCGCTTTGTACCCGTAAACCAACGCCTCGCAGACGCCGATCATCATGGTTGAGATCAAGGTCTGATTGACCATTTTGGTATGCTGGCCGGCGCCTGCGGGCCCCTGGTGAACAATCGTTTTGCCCATCGCCTCCCAACAAGGCCCGAGAGACTTCACAATCCCCGCGTCCCCGCCAATCATGATCGACAGGATGCCTTCACGAGCGCCTTTATCCCCCCCCGAAACCGGTGCGTCCAACATATGAACGCCTTGCTTGCTAGCCAACTCGCTCATCTCGCCCGCCAACGAAGGTTCACTAGTCGTCATATCGACAATGACGTTCCCTTTCTTGCTTCCCACAAGAACACCATTTTCGGGACACAAATAAACCTCGCGCACGTCTTTGGGAAAACCAACGATTCCGAACACAACGTCCGATGCTTCAGCGACTGCCCGGGGTGTGTCCGCCCAAGTCGCTCCCTTCGCAACGAGCCCTTCCGCTTTCGACCGTGTGCGCGTGAACACCGTCATTGAGAATCCCGCGTTCATTAGGTGCTCGCACATGCTGGCCCCCATAACTCCGGTTCCAATCCAACCCACCTTCGTTTTTCCCGGCTCGATCACTGGATTGCTCATTTAGTGTCCTTTTTATGCCTCTAACCCTAGCGTTGATTTGATTCAATTCGTGTGAACTGCAGCCATTTAGATTTGCAGATAGCTGCAGAGCGACGCCATGGTGACGTGCGTCCCAAAAGAGCTCAAGCCGAGATCGCGGCGAACGATGAACTTGGCATGTCACCGACGAACTCAACCCAGACTCGAACTTGCTCATCAAGCATCTGGGGTGGCTCGACGCGAATAAGTGGCCCAACTCAATAGAAGCACTACAGCCACTGTCATCAGCAGGGCGATACAGCTCCCAAGATTCAACCAGCCTTTGGAGGCTTGCCAAACCACTCCGTACCCTATCGCACCAGCGAGCAGCGCATAGTAGCTAAAGACCAGCAACGTCTTGCGTATGATCGTTCCTTCCTTGCCGGCTAGACCTACTACAGCCGATGCGGTCACAACGTTGTGGACACAGATGGTATTCCCGGCGGCACCGCCAACGGCTTGAAGTGCAACAATCCATATAGGATCTACGCCGATTTGTTGACCGACGTTAAATTGGAACAGCGAAAACATCATGTTGCTAACCGTATTGCTCCCAGCCACAGCTGCACCGATTCCCCCCACAAACGTCGACACCAGCGGCCAAGCCTCGCCGACCAATAGACGCACCCCGCTCGCCAACACGATGGGCATCTTCTCATAGCCTGCCGCTCCACCATCACTATTTAAGAAGACCTGCACCATCGGGACCGTAAAGATCAACGCAACCGATGCCTTGAGTACCGTCATAAACGAGACCTTCGCAGCCCGTCCATACGAAGCGAAACTCATTCGATGAAATGCAAAAGCGAATATCGAAGCGACGATAAAAACCGTCCCAGGTAAATACAAAGGTGATACAACTTCTTTGATTGAAGTCCCTAAAAGCTCACCTGTCGAGAAACGGAGTGTCTCCGTGACAAAAGTTTTGGGCGACCAGCCCAAGATATCAGTCTGCCGAGTGAGAACCAGCAAGATGGCGACCGACAAGTAGGGAAGCCATGCAACGATGGGACCTATCGCAGCGGGTCGATTGCCTTCGTCATCGGTTGTTGGCCCGGCACTAACCGAATCGACTTCTTCCACCAGACTTGGAGTCCATTCAGAATCCCACTGCTCGCGCGGAGCAAAATCCCACGGCTCGCCTTGGGGCATCAAAAAACCGCATCGCGCCGCTGGCACTACGATCGCCAAACCAATGAGTCCGCCTATTAACGATGGAAACTCCGGACCAAAAAATGCAGCGACACATACCGAAGGGCCTAACATCGCCAAGGCTGCAAAGAGCGCAAAAGGCCAAATTACTAGGCCCTCTCGCAACGATTTGTTGGGACCAAAGAATCGCGTCAAAACACAAACCAAAAATAGCGGCACCAGCACACCAACACTGGCATGCAAGACTGCAATTCGGAAACCGATTTGATTTAAGATATCGGCCGAATAGCCCTGCGCTACAGCAAACTCTTCGATCGTACCGCCTCCAGCCAACCCCGACTTCACACCGATCAGAATCGGGGTCCCTACCGCGCCGAAAGACACGGGCGTACTCTGAATCACCATCCCCGACGTAACTGCAGCCAATGCAGGGAATCCGAGACCAACGAGTAGCGGTACGGCGACAGCCGCGGGTGTGCCGAATCCAGCTGCCCCTTCGATGAAGGTGCCGAATAACCAAGCGACAATAATGACCTGGACGCGACGATCCTTAGAAACACCTCGAAAGGAATGGCGAATCGTATCGAGCGCACCGCTCTCACGCAGTGCATTGAGCAAGAGTAGTGCGCCGAACACGATGTACAACAACTCGATGGCAACCACGATGCCTTTTAGCGTTGCGGCGCTAACTTGTACAAAGGGAATTTGCCAGACGAAGAGAGCCAAACAAGCGCAGGTAACGAAAGTGATTGGCATGGCTCTACTGGCCGGCCATCGTAGACCAACTAGAAACAGAGCCACGACTCCGATCGGCAACAATGCTAACATCGCCAACAGATACTCAGACACTTCCGCCTCCTCATGCCTCGAGCTGGTTTTCACCTTCGCAACAATTGAAAGTAGCAGGCTTCGAGCTTGTTCGCTTACGTACAACCCAGGCAGGATAACAGAATCACCATTCGCACGTCGGTATCGCCAAAGCGAGATTGCAAACTCGCTGATCCAGACCGGATCGATTAGCGATGTTTACAGCGTCGACTACCGTTTCTTGCCGACACGGCGAATGGTCTCGAAGTGCTCCTTCGAAACAGGTTGAACGCTCAAACGCGAGCCCTTTTGCAGCAAGACCATGCCCTCCAATTCGGCCATCGCCTTCAGTTCTGGCAACGAGATCTCACGACCGAATTTTTCGATAAGCTGCACGTCCACCATGTACCAAGTCGGCTCACTCTTCTTCGACTTGGGGTCAAAGTGTTTGTCCTTCGGGTCGAATGCGGTGTGATCGGGATAGCCTTCACGAACGATTTTGCAAACACCTGCGATCCCCGGAGGCTCGGCATTGCTGTGATAATAAAGAACGAGATCGCCGACTTTCATGTCGTCGCGCATCGTGTTGCGAGCTTGGTAGTTACGGACTCCATCCCAAAAGGTGGTCTTTTCGGGCGCGTTTGCAAGGTCATCAATGCTGAAAACGTGCGGCTCGCTTTTCACAAGCCAATAAAGTTTCTGACCAGCCTTTCGTTCGGGACGCGCGGCCGTTTTTTTCTTCGCTGGGGCCTTGGTTGATTTCGCTTTCTTCAACGCGGATTTTTTGACTCGCCCCCCCACGGAGGACGATTTGCTCGCCTTTTTTGCCTTCGCTTTCTTCGCCATTCTGAATCAATTCCCCAAAACGCCCTCGGATAGGAGCGGTGTACTTGTTGGTTTGGCAGCAACAATCGCGCTTTACCGCAACTGACCGCCAGGAACTCGCCACCACGTGCGAACCGGTCGAACATCTGTGAGCCCCATGGATCCGCATTGTCTCCTGACTGCATCGATACTGGTCAAGAGGCGATCATGAGGTTAACGCATTTTCAGATGGGGTATACCGGGCGGTCACATTGAATCTACTTCAGGATCAACCAAGTTTGGCATGGGACGTGCTGCTCTCGCTATACGCCTCAACCCATCCTGGTCGTTGACGGGGTCGCGAACAGAGAAGAGCTAGGCCGATTGCCGTTTGGAGAGTCCAAGTGTCGGAGACGCAGTTGTTTTCGAGGCTGGCTTAGATTGTCCTGCGGCAGCTGGAAGCACTGTTTCCTCGGTTTAGTCGCTACCGAGTCGAAAACCAGGATGGGTTTTTCTTTTTTTACACTTATCGAACGCCGCATTCTGCCGAAGCAATTTGGGACGCATGCCGCGATTGGCAACACTCGGTCTTTCCCGATATGGGGCAGTAATCTCTTGGCTTGCGGGAAAATCTTGTCAATAATTGAGTGTTAGGTAGAGTTTCCACCCTATTAGCTCTGCAAGTGAATAGGTGGCTCTCGTTGCGGTTCTACTGGGGGCCTTGGCCTCTGGGAAACCTGACAAACAGTCTGGATACTGCCTACCCCCACGACTCCTTCCCGCCAAACAATCTAGGCATCGACGGCTTATCAATTACCACAGGCCGTTGAGTTGGAGAGCCCGCGGAACCGAGTCTGCCGAAGTTTCCCCCAGCTTTAGAATTCGACACCCAATGCAAAACTACGCACGGATTAGTACTTTTGGCATTCTCGCTCTAGTGGCGCTACGCGTCACAATTGGTTGGCATTTCTACATGGAAGGTGCCACCAAGGTTCGGGGCAACGGGTTTAGCTCGAGCGGTTTTCTGCAGGCAGCAAAAGGACCTTTAGCGGATAAGTTCCAAAATCTGATTTGGGACCATGAAGGCCGATTGCGTCTCGACCAGCCGAAAATGAATGGGCTCCTGGAACGTGCCACCAATCAAGTCGTCACGCATTTTGGTTTCACTGATGAGCAGAAGAAGGAATTAGAAGAGCTCCGTCCGATCTATTTTGGTGTCAGCGGCGACGAGAAACGTTGGGTCGGCAAGCTGAACGATGTTTACGCCGAAAACCAGGAAGAGATCTTCAAGTATTGGGAAAGCACAGAACGCCTCGAATCGATGGATGACTCGTCCACTTGGACGGAAGTATCAAGCCTTCGAGGTCAAAAGGAAAAGATCGAAAATGACCGAAAGGGTGACGTCCAGGAAGCCGTCTTAGCGGTCGATGCAATCTGGCAGCAATATGAGCAGCGTCTAAACGACATTGCGACCGATGCACAGCAGTCACGAGCAGGTTACTTTACGATCAAGCGTCCTGGCCAGGGACTGGTCAACTCAGGTGTCGCTGACAAAGTCATACCGATCTTCGATATGGCCGTTGGCATCCTGCTCATGATTGGCCTTTTGACTCCGCTTGCAGCCTGGGCGGCAGCCTTGTTTTTGATCAGCGTTGTTCTTTCGCAGATGCCTGGGTTTCCCGGCACGGACCCAACCTATTTTCAGGCGGTAGAGGCAATCGCCTGCATCACACTAGCAACGTGCGATGCTGGCCGCTACGCAGGCCTCGACTTCTTGCCATGGTCGTGGTGGCAGAACAAGGAAAAGACGGAAGCGGCCACGGCCTAACGGCTTTGGTGCCCACGCAGAATTGAATCACCCACAACATCAGCCCAACAGCTGGTTCAACAAGTTTAAGTTAGCCGAAGCTACTTTGAGGAAACAAAATGCTTGCTCTTAGTCCAGAAGATAAGCAAACCGGTAAGGATAATTTTCACGAAGCAGTTGGCGTCACACGCCGTGACTTCATCAAGGGTGTCGCCGCCGCGGGTGCTGTCTCTGGGGCCGGTTTGGGCTCCATGTACTTCGGCTACGGCAAAGTCAACGATCCAGTACGAGTTGGTGTCATCGGAACCGGTGACGAAGGCAACGTGCTAATTGGCGGTTGTTCCCCGGAATATGTACAGGTGAAAGCGATCGCCGACATTCGTCCAAGTAGCGTCTACCGCGCATTTCACGGCGACTGGGCAAGTCCGGCCGCACTGGCAGCACGCCCAGGTCTGATCAAGCAATACGGCTATGCAAACGAATCAGAAGCTGTACGAAATGTCAAAATCTACAACCAGGACAACGGTGGCATCCAAGCGATGCTAGATGATCCGGACATTGAAGCGGTGATCATTGCCTTGCCTCTGTTCCTGCACGCCCCAATCGCAATTCAGGCGATGAAGAAGGGCAAGCACGTGCTCACCGAAAAGCTGATGGCCCACAATGTGGCTCAGTGCAAAGCGATGGCAAGAGCCGCCCGAGAATATACGGACCAAGGTGGTAACCCCATCCACTTGGCCACCGGTCACCAACGCCATTACAGCGTTCTCTACGACAATGCAGTACACCTGCTGCGTTTTGGTCTTCTAGGACAATTGCACCACATTCGCGCCCAGTGGCACCGCGGTAACTTGCCCGGACGTGACAGCTGGCAAATGCCTCTGCCCGGTGGCGAAAACGGCGTCGACAAAATCGCAGACCAGCTTGCGAGCTTTAAGAATCAGCTCGAAAAAGCACGTGATCCGAAGGACATTCTGAACCTCCGCAAAAAGGTCAAGCAATGGGAGTGGTGGGATTCCGACAAGGAAGTCATCGCATCTGAGCATGGCTATGAAGACATGCGTCTTGGCGATGGGAAAATGCGTTCCGCCATGGAAGAGCTCTGCCGATGGCGACTCTGGGAGCGTACTGGTGGCGGCCTAATGGCCGAACTCGGCAGCCACCAACTGGACGCCGCGACGATTTTCTGCTCCGCGTTGCGTCAAGACGGCAAGAAGGCTCACCCGTTAACAGTACACGCCGTCGGCGGACGTCACATCTTCCCAATGGACCGTGACGCGGAAGATCATGTGTACTGCATGTTCGAGTTCCCTGGCCCCGAGTACGATCCAAAATTTGACGTAGGATACTACAACAAGGCTCAGGACTACCCGCCAAAGGCAAAGGGCATCGCCGATTACGAGCAGGATCCGAACAAGAAGGTCGTCGTCAGCTACTCGACCATCAATGGCAACGGCTACGGCGGCTACGGCGAAGTCGTCATGGGTACGAAGGGCACTCTGATTCTCGAACGAGAAAAGGAAATCATGCTCTACAAGGATTCCAACACCTCAGCGAAAGTGAGCGTAAAGGAAGACAAGGGTGCTTACCAACTCGATACGCAAGCTTCGGGCAATTACGCGGCTGCCAGTGTTTCCAAGGCTGCAACCCAAGACGATGTAAGCCGCGGCTATACGGAAGAAATCGAACACTGGGCATACTGCATTCGCAACCCGGATCCAGAGAACAAACCTCGTTGCTACCCAGAGGTCGCCATGGCAGACGCTGTAATCGCGTTGTCTACCAACGTTGCGATGGACCGCGGGGCCCGTGGCGAAGCTGGCTTTGTGAAGTTCGAAGAGAGCTGGTTCGACCGTGACTCCGACGAGACCCCAGACGGCTCGGATGTCAAACGCGAAATCGAAGAATTGTCCAACTACAAAGTCGTGTAGTTGAACCCTGAAACGGCTAGAGAAACTGAGACCGTACAAACGGCTTGGGCAACCAGTGTTGCTCAAGCCGTTTTTTTCTGGGCAAGAAGTCTTCTACCACATACTCCGGAAGCCGCTTCACGAATGGGACCGCAACCATTCAAGCAATCGTTCTAGATCCCAGGTGTTCAGTACCTGTTCTTTTGTTAGCCCTGCGCGACGTGCCTGCGTAATTCCAAAACGCATGACACTCATACCTTCCTTTGCGTGGGCATCCGTATTGATCGTGATGGGAATCCCCATCTCGGCAGCTTGCATCAGATGCATCTCGGATAGATCCAATCGCCTGGGACTAGCGTTCAATTCCAGACTCTTACCGTGGGCAATGGCAGCGTCAAAGACAGCCTGCAAGTCAACCTCATAGGGCGGTCGTGAACCAATGAGTCTTCCGGTCGGATGCGCAATCGTGTCAACATGTGGGTTTTCTAAAGCACCAACAATTCGTGACGTAATCTGCTCACGTGGCTGCTTCTGTCCGTAGTGGACACTCGCAATGACCCAATCCGCTTCCGCAAGGACTTCATCCGCGATATCCAGGGGGCCGTCTTCAAGAATGTCGCATTCGACTCCTTTCAACACACGAAATCCGTCAGCCTGGATCGCGTTAAACTCATCAATGCTCTGCCATTGGTCGAGCAATCGCTTTTCATCCAAACCATTGGCCATACTGACTCGCTTTGAATGATCTGTGATCGCGATATGTGTCCTGCCAAGTGCTCGGGCTGCGTCCGCCATCTGCTCAATCGAGTTGCTACCATCGCTGGCCGTTGTATGCATGTGAAGATCGGCGACAATATCAGCTTCCGTCACTAAATCCGGAAATGCCTCATCCTCAGCCCAAGTCAACTCCCGGCGTCCTTCTCGCAGCTCAGGTGAAACCCAACTCAACCCCAATGACTTGTACACATCTTCTTCAGACTGCCCGGCTATATAAGTTGTGGGGTCATCAAGCTTTGCGACGCCATACTCGTTGACAGTCAGTCCAAGTTTTCGCGCACGGCTTCGAACCGCAACGTTGTGCTCTTTCGAGCCGGTGAAATACTGGAGAGCTGCGCCAAACGATGCTTTCGGAACGACGCGTAGATCAACTTGAAATTGTTCATCGACGCGAATCGACATCTTCGTCTCACCACGCACAATTACACTGACCAATCCAGTGAAATCACCGAGTCGATCCATGACGCTTTCGTGATCTTCACTCACCACGAGAATATCGATATCACCGACCGACTCTTTGCCACGACGATAGCTCCCCGCGAATTCTATTTTTTCGATCGAATCACATTCTTCGAGATGCAGCCGCAAGCGGTTAACCAGTTTCTCTGCTTGATCGATGCGAATTCGTTGCGAAGCGGCTTCGGCAATTTCGAGGCCTTTGAGAATAAGTTCCTCTGTTTTGGCCGCAAAACCTTTCAAAGAACGGACGCGTTCCTCTTCGCAGGCTTTGCGTAGGTCTTCAAGTGAAGTCAATTCGAGCTCTTCCTGGAGCTTCATCGCCTTTTTCGCGCCAAGCCCAGGAATACGAGTCATCTTGATGAGGACATCGGGAGTTTCGGCTTTCAGTTTTTCCAGCTGCGGAAGACCACCAGTTTCCACCAACACGACGCACTTTTCGGCCAGTGTTGCTCCAATACCGGCATAGGACTTGAGATCCTTGCTATCGTTCTGAACGATCTCTGCCACGCTTTCGCTCAGCTCCTGGATCGTCTTCGCACCGTTGCGATAGGCACGGACGCGGAACGCATTCTCCCCGCGCAACTCCAACAAATCCGCCATTTCTTCAAAGACTCGCGCAATATCGGCGTTGTTCATTTTCCAACTCTTCTCTTGATTTCACACTGCGTGGGCGTTGTATGCTGGGTAGGTAACAATCGGAGCATGTTCGCGATTGTTCTTGTGCATGGGAGTCGGCAACTTCTTACGCGCACTTCTTACGCGCACTTCTTACGCGCACTACTTACGCGCACTACTTACGCGCACTACTTACGCGCACTACTTACGCGCACTACTTACGCGCACTACTTACGCGCTAAAGGGAGCAAGTCCAAACTAGCCGCCAGCATGTAGCTCGACGACGTCGCCGTCGACGGGTTCATAGTCCGGTTTGACGACCGTACCATCATGCACTTTTGGCCCCCAGACTCGAGCCCCTCGCAACTGTTCCGCCATTTCCTTATGCACATGCTGAGCGACTTCGACAAGCGTGTCGCCACGCCTGACCGCAAAGGGCTTGGTTCGGTCCGGCTCCTTTTCCTTGGGATGTTTGGTATAGACTCGCACAATTTCGAGTGCCTCAAATACAGCTTGCTTCACATCGTCGAGCCCATGGTCGGACTCAGCACTGACATACTTGCGTTCAAATGGCAACTCTAGGAATTCATCAAGTAGCTGTGCTCGGTCGCTCGCATCAGGTGCATCGCATTTGTTTAAAAGCATGAGAGTGCGAGTGTAACTGACACCAATGTCCTCAGGATCCAGAGCCGTTTCGCGACCAAGCCTTGTCTTCGTCCCTTGAAACCGATCCAGAACAGCCTGCGTATCTTCGATTAGATTATCGCTCCCCAGATCGACAATGAGAAACACCATGTCTGCGCCGCGGACCAACGATATGGTCGATGGGTCCATAAAGTCGGCTGTCACCGGAGGCATATCGATGAGTTGAAATGGGCAATCCTCGAACAACATCATCCCCGGCAACGGCGATTGAGTCGTGAACGGATACTCTGCCACCTCGGGCTGGGCCCGGGTGAGTTTCTGCAACAGTTGACTCTTTCCGGAATTGGGGGCGCCGATCAATAGAATTCGCCCAGCTCCTTGGGAAGGAATCTTGGCTGCACTCTTAACACCCGTTTTGGGAGCTGGCTTTGCAGCGTCAACTTTGACCTTAGCTATCTTCGCTTTGAGGTCCGCCTGGAGCTTGTCCGTCCCTTTGTGCTTTGGCAGCTCGCGTAGCATCACCTGAAGACAATCCAACTCCTCCTGGGGCGTCGTAGCTTGTCGGTAAGCGGCTTCGGCGCGGTGATATTGGGGCGTTAAGTTCGCTGGCACGGGCAACCAACCTTTCAGACTAACCGGGCGTTACCTAGATGCATCATCGCGCAATGACGCTACGAAATTAGAGTATCGTCGGGAGGCGTCAGGGCGTCGGGAAATCCAAACTGCCAAACAAGCTATAGATTGGTAGATCAATCAGCGGCCAACGAAGCCTCATCCGATATTTTTGAAGACGATGTTGATAGAATTCTGCCGCTTCGGCAAGGGTAGGCGCGTTGCATAGATTTCGCGGTTCGGATCGAGGTACTCCTGTTCAACATCCATCACGGACCGAACTTCTTCCCAATTGCTCAGGCCCTCTTTGGCAGCAAGCCGCTTCGAATCAACGGCCGATGCAGTCGAAAACAGCACACTCCCCGAATCGTCTAACAACAGAGCCTCGAAGTCCGACTTGGACAACTCTAGCTCTGGACGCACAAGATTGCCGACCTCAGCTTCTGCCACAACCATCCCGAATGGCTCTTCCGAGTTGTCATCAAACACGGGAACACCGCAGACCAGCCGCACAGTTCCCGCTGCAGTGCAATCAAAATCCATTGCGCATTCCCCTGGGAACTGCTCCATAACGGCAAGCTGAAACTTGTTCGCAACGGAATCCCGCAAACGACTTTGGGGTACGTTACGGACGTTCGTTTTGTCCATGGGGCTACGCTCAACGCGAACCAATTCCTTGGCTCGCTCACCATCAATGCGGCAATAGCTATTGCCAGACATACTTGGCTTGACACGGATCAAAGCCAGCAGGATCTGGGACAGTCGATCCCGCCAAACTGCGAACTCGTCCTTATCCTGGTCCACACTTTGAATCAAACCTTGGATCGGCGGTAACTCGACCATAAACAGCGTCAGCGCCATTAGCTCACGCATCTGCACGCATAATCGCGACTTCAAATCCCGCCCGGCCATGCGCATCGCGTTGTACTCGGTCTCTTTCTGACGAGAACCGGCAATCCACAATTCCACGTCGCTAGCCAAATCCGTGGCCGACGCATGACGTGCATACTTCTTCTTTGCCATTGCCCGCATGCAGATCGCCTCGAGATCTTTTGGCACATCCGGGTTGATCTCTCGTGGGCTCTTTGCTTCCGAATTGACGATACTATCCAAGAAGCCTTGGACTTGAAGCGTGCCGTCCCGCGAAAGATTGCTATTTTCATGCGGCGCATTCCCAGTCAGGATGGCAAAAAGAATTGCTCCCAAACCATAGACGTCCGTACGTTCATCAATAGCATTGAGATCACCGGCAGCTTGCTCTGGCCCCATGTAGAGTGGCGTACCAACGATATCACCGTCGAGCGTAGCACCAAGGTTGCTGTCACTCAGATCTCCACTGAGCGAAAGCCTTAAAGCCAATTCGCCGTCACTGGCCATCTTCGCCAACCCCCAGTCCAAGACTATGACTTGGCCAAAGTTGTCCAAGATCACATTCTCTGGCTTCAGGTCGCGGTGAATGACGCCGCGTGAGTGGGCATAGGCCAAGGCTTGGCAAACTTTCAGGAAGACATTCAACAAACGATGCAAGTCAAGCGGCTCTTCCGCATTCGCTGCAACCTTGGCGTGATACTCCTGAATCGCTTCAGCTAAAGTCTGTTTGCCTAAGAAACGCATCACATAGAAGGGCAATCCCGTTTCGGGATTCACCCCACTCATGTGTAACGGAACCACATTTGGATGCTCCAGGTGGCCGGTGATTTCCGCCTCACGCTGAAACCGCCTCCACAGTCGCTTTGAACCTGCAGCTTTGGGGTTCATCTCCTTCAGGGCAACATTGCGGTGCAACCGCTCGTCGCGGGCCAACCAAACGGTGCCAAGTCCGCCCTCGCCAATCTTCTGCAGCAAAGTGAATCGCGAGACGGCCTGCCTAGACTCTTCTGGCGGCCCTTCTTCATGATCACCACTAGTAAAATAGACAGTCCGCGGGTCCGCCACTTGTGAACCCGCAGTGCGCGACACCATTGAGTCCATCTTCGCCTTCCGAACCGACTTCTTCAGGCGTTCCTTCGCAATTTCACTCAGTCCCTCCTCATGATTCAGATCTCTAGCAATCACCGCCGATTTCGCAATTGCTGCCGACAGCTCTGCAAACGATTGGGCCGCCGCCGTTTGCTCAGAATCGTTCTCTTCCATATAGCGATCCAGCTCGTCACGTTCGGTATCGGTCAGAGATCCGGAAAGCGAACGTGAAATCAGTTCGGAAGCCTCAATGTTGCTTGTCTGTCGCATGGAATATCCCTAACTACCTGTCACGCCGCTCTGCGAAAACCACTTCGTCCCCACGCATTTAGCCAACCCCAATCTGGCTCGGTGTAGCCTCACCCACAAGTTGGACGGAGTTATGTCCAGTTCCTTACAGATTTCTTCGGTTTCCATCTCATCAATCACGCTCAGCACAAATACATCAGCTTGCCCGGTCGGCAGCCCCTCAAGGCACCCCTTGACCACATCCCAAAGTTCGCTGCTTTCGAGCCTAGCTCCCGGCTCAACCTTCGGCAGTGCTCCAGGCTTCCAACGGCCGTTCTCATCGAAAAGCAGAGCCGTCGGGTCCGTCTCCCCTGCCCAGGACTGCTCCAGGATGCGGTTCCTCGAGCGGACGTAATCGATGACTTTTCGCCGAAGAATCGTCATCAGCCAGGCCCGTTGACTTCCTGACCCCGCGAATGAATTCAAATGCCGAATTCCGGCCATGAATGCTTCTTGCACAACCTCTTCCGCTGCCGCGGCATCACGGAGACGAGATCTCGCATACCTAAAGAAGTCGTCTCCGTAGGCGTCGACCCAATCCTCAGGATCCAGCACTTCCGGCGAAGTTGCTCCAGCGAGAGTTTCCGAGATCGTCATTTCGTCCGCCAGTGAGTTTCGAATCGTCCAACAAAACAAATCGCCGATTTCGGCGATCAAACGCGGCCGCCCGCAGCCGTAATCGACGTCGACCATCTCCACGTCGACGTAAACCCGAGTTCATCCGACTCGCCGAAAAAGCGGGAAACACCATAAGTCGGCGCTGTCGAAAAATCGATTATATCGCTGCCGCCCCTGATAAGTGAAGCCATCGCATGGTTAGAGCGGTGACATCACACTTTTGATTCGCCTCATCAAGCGCGACGAAACCAATTCCAGCAGCAAGTTGCAAAGAGCAACAACAACCAAGGCCCAAACTCGACGACGACCACGACAAAATCAAAAAAGTCGCTCCCCACATAGCCGGTTCCGAATACATCGACGTCGAAGAGTTCATAACGGAAATAGAATCGCAAATAGTAGACCATCGCCAGACCGCCTACCAATAACCACACTCGATTCCGCGCAAACGGGACAAAGGGCAGCACCCAAGTCCAATACCATGGGTTCTGTGTCGGTGCGAGAAGCCAGAACCAAGCGAGCGTCCAACAAGCATACTCCAAGAACTGTTCCGCCAGTCCTTGCGTCGAGCCCCCATCTTTCCCCGACGAGGCACCCACACGCGACCTTGCCAACGCCCCAGCCAATACGACCGCAATCGCAAAAAACAAAGCGCTAGTTAGAGCTCGAGTCGCAAGAAATGGAAGCCGATAGCCTTCGATCCCTGTCCATTTTTCTAAGGTCTCCATTGTGGCGTCACGTACGGAACCGGGAACGACCACAAACCAAGGCTTCGATTTGGCCAGATAGCCCGGCCGAACATTCTCCTCGACAAGCATGAAGAGCAGATCATTCATCTCCCAACGGGATAGGAACTCGATGAGTCCATCGTCAGTCGGGAGCGGTACTTCGTTTGGAAGTTCTGGTACACCGAGTGCCCCCTCACCTAGTCCCACAAGCTCGAACGGACCGACTGGGCCAACCATTTCTTCCTGATTCGTCATCGATGGTAGCGGAGGCATATTCTCATTCAATTCGGTCGCGTGAGATGAACGCGAAGACGAAACTTCCAGCGGCGGACGTGCGTCGATTGCATCTTTCTGCATCGCCAGGAACATGGGGAACATCACTGCCAGTGCGACGAGCCCGAACACAAGACACCATCCCGCCGCACGTCGAAAACCACAGCTCCGCCAAACCGCTGCTACCATGAGTGGGGCGAGAACAACGGGAAACAGCTTGGCCCCGACGGCCAAAGCAAGAAGTCCGGCCGATGCAGCCCAGCCACGAGCATGAACCAAACCCCATCGTCGCGTTGCTGAGCCAGACTCCAGTTCCGGCGTAACAATCAGCCGTGCGACAGACCACGCAGCAGCGACACAAAAGGCGACCGCAATGGAATCTAGGTGCCCGCTATTCGCGAACTCCTTCAAAACCAACGGACTCCAACCATAAACGATGGTCCAAGCAACATGTCTCTGTAGCAGAGACAACAGCTTCGCCAGCATCGCGAGTGTCAGCAAATCAAAAACAACGATAACTGCCTTCATCATCAGCAGCCGAAGTGCCAGCGTAGACTGCCCTGGAGTAAGAAGGTCAGCGACCGAAAAAACGACCTGGCTGACTGGAGGGTAAATCGTCGTCAGCTCACCAAAGTGCACTCGCGCGATGAGCACCCTCAACTCACGATCACCATCGCGTTGTTGAATCAACATCCGCAGCTCATCGGTCAGGCCAATTTCGTCCTCACTGGCGCTCAGGACACGTGACGGACTGTAGCGAAACGGACTGACTCCCCGTCGAAGCACGTAGCCATCCCAGCAATAGCGGTAGATATCCACCTCTTGAATTGGCTCAGAAGGAAGCAGTATCAGGCGATAGACACACGCGCCAGCAAATAGAAACCACCACAGTGGTCGACTACTGGTCAGCCTCAGAGCCGCGAGAAGGGCGACCAGATGAAGGGCGAAACAGATCGTCAAGAGCACGACCACAAGCACGACGGGACGGCCCGCAGTGGACTCACCATATTCGAACGCATTGCTCAGCTCGAATAGCCAGGCGTACAAACCAACCTGCACCGCAAAGGCGACCGCGAGAATCCAACGCCAACCAAACTTGTTCATGACTCCCTCACGAACGGCCGGCCAACCATCGATATTTGGCGATCGTGAACAAGATCTTATAGCCTGCTTTGAGTGTGCCAGAAATCGTGCCGCTTATTTTGCTCGTCCCAATTCGCTTTCGGTATGGAACAGGGATTTCACGAATTCGAAGCCGCGCTTCAACAGCCTTGATTTGCATCTCAACCGTCCAACCGAAATTACGGTCAACCATTTTCAATTCGTTGAGACAATCCCGGTGGATCGCTCGGAATGGCCCCAGGTCAGTGAAACGGTGCATCCAAAAGACACGAATCAAAAATACCGCCAGTTTGTTGCCGTAAACACTCTGAGCCGGCATCGCCCCCGCTTCACGCTCCCCTAGCAAACGTGAGCCAAGTACAAAATCGCAATCGCCACGGTGAATCGGTTCAACCAGGGACGGCAGCAGATCGGGATGGTCGCTGTAATCAGCATCAAGGAAAGCGACATAGACAGGAGAAAATGGGAGATTCGCAACTCGCGACTCAAGATACTGCATTCCAGTCCAGCAAGCCTGGCCGTAACCAGGCTTGGGCTCTTTGACGACAGTCGCCCCATTGGCCTCTGCGATGCTCGCGGTCGCATCCGAGGAACCATTGTCGACGACAATCACAAGTCCAACTGTAGGCAAATCCCCCAGAACTGAAGCAATAGAATCCTGCTCGTTGCGTGCCGGAATAATCACTACGGTTCGAGCTAAGAACGTGGTCTGCTGCGGAGACTCCTCCCCTAGATCACTCTCGAAGACTTCATCTGGCTTCAACACATTTTCCTGCGGCATTGCTCTTTCGAATTCCTCGCTTGCTGAATCGCCGCCGTTTTCGCTCTTGCTTAGTCGGTTCGCAATCAGTTCACGAGTCATTGTACTCTCCTACCCATCAATCCATGCCGATCTCGCAACATGTCTTCCGCGGCATGTCCGATCATGCAGTTAGGCAGGAGCAATGCATGCGCAGGGGACTTAACGTGTCCCAGAGCCTTGGAAAGTCCCACCTGACGTCACAGGTTGACCGGTCTGGAAGCCCTGACCACCAGAAGACGGCATCATTTTGGGTGTGCTACCCAGATAGGCGGGCGCGGAGTAGGAACCGGGCCCCGGCGCGACACCCGCCGGGCCACAAGAACCGTCCGAACAATAATCGTTCGAGCGACACCCTAAACCACATGCACTCAACAAAAGAAATGCCGCCAAGCTCGTCATCACGCATGCAAACTTGGTGATACCTGAAACCTTTTGAGTGACCACGATAGACATCCTGTCTGAAAATGAAATAGTGGAATCCATTCACAACTTATTCATCGACCAAAGTAGGTCTCAACATTGTGAAACCCGATACCAAATACTCCGCTGAATTGGGCGCAATGGAGCTTGCAGATCTCCGTCTTTGCCAACTTAACATCTCATTTGGCCTCGTTCAGCCCCCAGTCATATTCCAAGTAGCTGATCCGGGTTGCCTCGCTTCGAAGCAGATCGCGTGCCTGCTCAGGAACATAGCTAGAGATGGCTTCCAGCTGCTCCCGCCTCGTACTACCGAAGTCCTCTGCGAACCAACTCAAGATTTTGGACAGCCCAAGCCTCTGAGCTTTTACATCGAATTGGAATTTGCCCGAATCTCCGAAGAAATCTCGAGCATTGTTCGCCAACTGCTCCTCCAGCTTCGTCGGGAGATAAGCCTCGTTTCTGAGCTTGGGACAACTAATTGACGCGCAGACGATCGCGAAGTGAATCCGAGGCTCACCCAACTTCCGCAATACTTGATGCTCAATTTCGTCGAGCGAGACCTCGCGGTCGTCGACCTGCAACTTGAGGTCCTTCCAAATGTTGTAGCCCAACAACTTCGCGGTGTGATTACGGATACTTGTAGTCGGATATTCCCGAAGGATCCCCTTCAACGTCACTGCGTTGTAAGCGTTGATCCAGTAAGCCAAGACAGCTTGGCGATTCGCTTTTACATCCAACTCTGCCCGAGACAATTCAGACAGATAGCCATCTAATGCGCGTAAGTCCGAATCTCGCTGACTCCACTCACGATAGTGAACCATCCCATCGTTATCGACATAACGCTTTAGCAGCATGTCCAAAACGGAATGGTCGATCTGATCCATAGATACGCGTTGCTTCGCATCCACTACGGCCCCAACTTTCACTGGTGTTCCGGCCAATAGGCTGTAGCCACCCGCGTTGAGTGCAAACGCTAGAGCCAGGACGCTGCTCATCAAACGAAATCTTCTCTTGGCTCCCGACCGCCTCAATCGTTGGTTTTCAAATAAACAAGTGGCTGGCCGCGTCTCTCGGCCGTTCTGACTCCCTTCCCTCTCACATGGCACCGAACCTAGCCCATCAAGTCCTCGGATATCGCGGAGTCTTCTTTCATCCGCTGGCCTCAAATTGTGCATTGTGATCACCTCAACTCGACCTTTGGCTCTTCGGCATTTGTTCTTGATTGTTCCACGAAGGAAAGCGGCTCCACAACGAAAAAGCAGACGTGCGATACCCCACTTTCCGTTGCAATCTTCGCCACCGACATAGAGTAGACGTATCAATGCTATGGGACTTACAAAATTCTTTGCTTCCTGGCGAGGCTTTTCCCGCAATTCCACCTAACGAGGACTCTAGCCCACAATTCCCCCAAACCATTCCACTCAGCATGGATAGGTTTGACGCTAGCAAACACGCCACATCGGTGCTGCCCAACTCGCCAGCCTCACTCGCGGTTTCCCCATCCTCAGAACGAAACCTGCAGCGTTGGACGAGCGGTTAATCTCGCAGCCCGCTGACGGTCATCACTGATTAGCCAGCAGGCAGCACAAGTGGAATCCCCAAGGTCACGGTCGGCCCAGAAAGGCCCACAGGTTGCTTGAATACAACTTGGCATGTTCGGCGCAAACCTTCCGCCTACCCGGATTGCTGGATTTGCCTCCTTGCTAGACAATCCGGACAGCCCCCGTCACGAACTAACTTTCCACCGGAGAATACAATGTCCTCGGCTCAACGACGCACGGGCGAACTTTCCATCGGACAGTACCTGATCAACCGCCTTCAGGACTATGGAATCAACGATCTGTTCGGAATTCCAGGTGATTACGTCCTGTCTTTCTACAGCATGTTGGAATCCAGCCCTATTAACGTTGTTGGGGCCACGCGAGAGGACTGTGCCGGCTTCGCAGCAGACGCGTATGCACGGCTCAACGGAATGGGAGCCCTCTGTATCACTTATTGCGTGGGCGGCCTGAGCGTATGCAACAGTGTCGCTGGTGCGTTCGCGGAAAAATCGCCCGTCGTCGTCATTAGCGGGTCTCCTGGACTGAACGAACGGCACAACAATCCACTCCTCCACCACAAGGTCCGCGAATTCCGCACACAACTCGAGGTTTTCGAGAAACTCTGCATCGCCAGCACGGAACTCAAAGACCCGCTCACCGCGTTTGCCGAAATCGAACGAGTCCTCGATGCCTGCGATCGATACAAACGCCCTGTTTACATCGAAATCCCGCGTGACATGGTTGGTGTCGTACCGCCCGCGGCGCAGGGCTTCCAACGTCCAACGACCAACGTCGATGAAGACGCGCTTGCAGAGGCAATTCGTGAAGCCAAAACGCGGCTCGAAACGGCGAAGAAACCCATCATTATCGCTGGTGTGGAGATCCACCGCTTCGGACTTCAGGACAAGGTGCTTGAGCTAGCAGAGCAAGCTCAGATACCGATCGCAGCAACCATGCTTGGCAAAAGTGTTGTGCGCGAAACTCACCCGCTGTACGTCGGTCTTTACGAGGGAGCAATGGGGCGTGCCGAAGTCACCGAGTTTGTCGAAGACAGTGACTGCGTCCTTCTCCTGGGCACATTCATGAGCGACATCAACCTGGGTATCTACACTGCCAACCTAAACCTGAAGAATTGTATCTATGTAACGAGCGAGCAGCTCCAAGTTTCGCACCACTTCTACCATGACATTCCGCTCGACGGCTTCCTGGATGGACTGATTGCGAGCACGCCCAAACCTGGAGTGCGAAGCGTACCGGATTCGTTTCACGCGGAGAGTGAGCCGTTTGAGGTCGAGCCGGAAGCCCCACTTCGCGTTAGCCGGATGATGAAGATGATCAACGGCTATTTGAGCAAGGACAACATTGTGGTCGCCGATATTGGCGACTCCTTGTTTGCCTCAACGGAATTGAAGGTTCATGAGCGAGCGGACTTCATCAGCCCCGCCTACTACACTTCCATGGGCTTTGCGACTCCGGCCACAGTTGGAGCGTGTTTGGCGAAACCGGACCAGAGAGTCATTACGATTTGTGGCGACGGTGCCTTCCAAATGACCGGTCAGGAGCTCTCCACCATCGTGCGCCTCGGCAAGGCCCCTATCCTGATCGTGCTCGACAACCATGGCTACGGAACCGAACGCTACCTACATGATGGCGAATGGGAATACAACGAGATCAACCCGTGGAACTACCACAAGCTTCCCGATATCTATGGCGGAGGAAGAGGTTACCTCGTCCACACCGAAGCCGAATTCTCGGCCGCATTAAAAGAAGCCTGGTCGGACCAATCCTGCGTCCAGATCATCCAAGCAAAGCTAGAAGAAGGCGACGCCAGTACGACTCTACTACAGCTGGCCAAACGCTTGGGAGACCGAGTTTAGGCCTTGAGGACCGAGTGTAGTCTTGCGGAACCAACTGCCATAGGCCGAAACTCACTTCGGCCCGCGGCCGGCTGAAATTCAGTCGACTTTCTCGTTCGGCTTTAGTTCTCGAATACGAACGTTGCGCCATGAAACCGAGTAAGGCCCAGTGCCTTTCTTAATCGAGTGGACTTGCAGCCCAATGAAACCCGACGCATCACGATCATCTTCGAAGTCAGCCACAGCGACACCGTTGACGAAACTTCGAATGCGGTTGCCTTGCGCAATCACTCGAAACAGATTCCATTCCTCAGGCTTATAGACAGCCTGCTTCTCCTTCGAGTTTACGCTCGTATCCAACCAGCGTGTCCGGCGGCCTTCGTCCCAGAAGTTACCTGCGCAACCATTTTCACCATTCGTCTTCGCCGTAATCTCACACTGGTATCCATAGACCTCACCTTTTTCTCTCATGCGGCTGGGCTTTGATTCTTGGGGTGTTTCTTTTGGATACACATGGCTGCGTATCTGCACGCCAGAATTCAACGCTTTGTCGCATTTGACTTCATACTCAAGCACAAAATCAGCGTAGGGACCGGATGTGAGAAACGTGTTCTTGCCCTCTCCAGTCGTCCCCGTGATGACGCCGTCTTTGATTACGTAAGTCGCCCCACCGCCGACTTTCTTCCATCCCTCGAGGGAATCGCCTTTCGAGAGCTGCACCCAGTCCGATGCCTGCAACAAATCGCTGCTAGCAAGCATGGCAGCAGCAATTAAGAAACATGTGCTGAGATTAGTGCGAAGTTGCTTGATCATGACAAACTCCAAATTAAGAGGATTGAGTTGAGCCTATTTCGATGCATCTTCGCTGGCAGATGGATCGACTTCTCGCTGCAGAAGAATCGACGCTGGCTTATTCGCTTGCTTCACCCGCGTACTGGGCAAAATCACCTGCTAGGTAAATGACCAGACGATCCATATCCACATACTTCTTCAGCGCCGCATTGACTTGCTCTACAGTCAAATCCGCAACCTGCTTTTCAAATTGTGCATGGTAACTCATATCGCGGTTGGCGAAGATCGTGCCTACAAGGATGCCAGCGATATTGCCATCCTGTGTTCGTTCGAGCTGGCTGCTCTGTAGAATTCCTTGCTTGGCAGCGGCCAGTTCCTCTTCCTTCACCCCATCCTGGAGGAGTAGCTGAACTTCCTCATTGATGACTTCAATCAAGCGATCTTTCGTCTCCGGATTAGCGATCGCGAAGACCGTCAAACTGGTACGCTCGTCTACTGGATGGGCATTGACGCCAGAACCAACGGTATATGAAAGCCCTTCCTTCTGTCGGACTCGGTTGCCGAGCCGCGACGTCATTGCACCGCCGCCCATGATGTAGTTACCCACAAGCAGAGCAGGGTAGTCGGGATGGTCATCCCGCATTTCGATTTGCAGTGAACCGTAATAAACCGAGTTGGCTTTGTCTGGTGTCTCGATCGTATCGATGATCCCCTCGACCTGGGTCTGAGCTTCGCGGGGTATCCGAGCGTGTGGAACCGATGATTCCCAGCCGCCAAAAACATCATCACACTGGCGAGCAAACGCCACCACGTCGAAGTCGCCAACTGCAGTAATCTCACCATGAGTTGCACCAATCTGCTGCGAGTGCAATTCTCGGAGTTTTTCGGCATCGACCGCCCGCATCGATTCGATGCGTTCTTCAAGTGTTTCGACGTACCGGATATCCCCCTTCGCGTATGGCGCCAATGCCCGCTGAACGGCGATGGCGGCCAGTGCATTCGGCTCAGTCATACTTGCCTCAGTTCCAGCAATGGCTTGTCGCTTCAAGACTTCGAGCTCTTCGGAGTCGAACCTTGGCTCCTTCATAATCTCCGCGACCAGCGGTAGCAGATCGTTGAGATACTCTCGCTTCGTTTCAATATTGGCTGAGAGCAGCCCTTCGGTTCCTGAAAATGAAACCTGCGACCGAAGCTCATCCAAACGATCTTGCAGCTGTTGGTAATCTAACCGCTTGGTTCCTCGCATGAGCATGGCGGGAAGAAAATTGATGTCAGCTCTGTAGGGGAGTAATGATTCTTCATTCCCGTAGCGAAGACTGATCCGCATATTGACCGTATTTCCACGCGTCTTCTTGGGAAGGAATGCGGTTTTCAACCCGCATTTCAGTTCACCTCGCGTCGTTCTGGCTTCGACCGCCATCGGCGACGGGTCGAAAGCTTCGCCCTGAGAAACTTCGCCACGGCCAACATAACCAGCGAGCAGTTCATCCAGATTCGGCTTGGTCGGAATCTCGACTCGTTGGCTCTCATCTGTCGGGATGAACAAGCCAACCGTCCGGTTGTTCCGAGTCAGAAAATTGACTGCCGCTTGTGTGCATTCCTCGGCGGTAATCGACTCAACATAGTCTCGAAATAAGAAATAGAGCCTCCAATCGCCCTGCGCGGCCCACTCACTCAATTCGATGGCAATCTCCCGAGTATCCGCCGCACGCAGCTCTCGATCTTTGTCAAACTGACGCTTCGCACGTGCGAGTTCCTCTTCGGTAATCGGTTCGTCCGCCACATTCTCAACGACGTCAATCAACGTCTGCCGCGCCGATTCGATTGACTTCGTCGTTGGAACTCGCGCCCCAAACATAATGCTCCCTGGATCATATAGCGCCATTGAACGTGTAGTGACGCCACTTGCCAACTCCGGCTTGACCAGAGATTGGTAGAGACGCCCACTTGGCTCAGTACCGAAAATGTAGGCCAACATCTCTACCGCTGCGTACTCTCGGCTCGCACCGCTGGGAGCGTGATAGGCAGCAGTCACCAACTGCAGATTCCCCACACGCCGCAACACAACCGTACGTTCGCCATCCTGTGCTGGCTCAGTTGTATAGGTCCGATCTAGCGGCACTTTGGGAGCTTCCAAAATCCCGAAGTACTTCTGCAAAAGATCAAGAGCAACACTTGGCTCGAACTTTCCAGCCACGACCACCATAATGTTGTCAGGCCGATAAAACTTCCGGTAAAAATTTTTGAGACGATCTACCGGAACACGTTCGATGTCAGATCGATTCCCAATCGTGGATCGCCCGTAGTTGTGCCAATCGTACATGGTCGATTGCACCCGCTGAGAGAGAATTCTCGCGGGGCTATTTTCACCGCGTTCAAATTCATTGCGAACCACGGTCATTTCCGAAGCTAAGTCCTCGCGGCGGATATAGCTATTCATCAGTCGATCTGCTTCCAACCGAATCGCAAACTCGAGGTTATCTCTGGACTTCTCATCGGTGTCCGCCGGAAGCGTTTCGAAATAGTTGGTCCGATCCAGCCAAGTCGTGCCATTAAAGCTGGCACCGCGGTTATCGAGTAATTGCGGAATATCCTCGTGGGCCGCGGTCCCTTTGAACAACATGTGCTCCAACAAGTGAGCCATTCCTGCTTCGCCGTAACCTTCATGGCGTGATCCTACGAATACCGTCATATTCACGGTTACCATCGACTTGCTGTCATCGGGAAACAGGAGAACCTGAGTCCCGTTGGCCAATCGAAATTCGGTGATCCCTTCGATCGAAGTCACCTGTTCGATGGACGCCGTAGTCGCATCGGCTTCTTGAGCGGTTGCGTCTTCTGATGTGAGCATGGGTAATCCTGAGCAGAGCGCAAAAGTCAAGCAAAGTGAGGACAAAGCAAACGGAAGTGCAAATCGAACTACCTTCTGAGACCATGGCAGCGAACGGCAAACTGCATGATCGCGAGCATCTTTGGTCGAACTGCTTGCCAGCGTTAAGCCATCCTGGTGACCGGCAGGTTGAATCACGATGTTCTCCTTCGCATCAAGTCTTGCTTTACTTGGTGTCTTAAATGTTTTCTTAGGCGAACCGCAAACTCAGTTGAGCTTGGTCATCGTGGACAGTGCGTGTGCACATCGAATCCCTGGTGAGCCCAATCAGTATGTCGGTTTTGCTTACTGGACGGACAATACTCGTTGCGCAGTATCGGTCGCGTCAAAGCAGCGTCCATTGTAGGAAAGGCAACGACCATTGGTCAGTGGGCGTAGGGGAACCGCAATAGTGCCACGCGGTCAGCTCCCCCGTCCCCTAGAGATTGGATTCCGAAGCCAGCTGCAGATCGATCCAAACAAGGTGGTGGTCAGAAGCTTCAAGGCACTTTTGTATAGCTCGCCGGTCCGTTTCGGAAACTTCAGTCAAGTCGGGCCAAAAAACACCGCTCTGAACGACCTTCCAATCAGCACTGGGGAGCGCATAGTCAATTCGCAAATTGCCCACCGCGCGATCACTGAAATCACCTGTATCCTCATTTGCAGGTCCACGATGTTTCGCATTGGCACCGCCCTGTAGCTTGGAAGCTCGCGCGGCTCCCATACTGCTGGGTGCAGGGGCCCGTGCCACTCGCTGATGAGCAAGCAAGTCCCGAATGGCATCAGTTTGACTGCCGCCGTCGTTCGGGTCACTATTCAGATCGCCCAGGACTACGAAGGACTGATCCTTGGCCAAACCGCCTCGCTTTCCATCATCGTCAACCAAGTATTCTCGGTTCTCGAGGTAGTCGATGACCAACCGAATCTCATCATGGTTGCGACAACCGTTGCGGTCTTCGGGCCCGTCAAAGGCCGGCGGAGTTGGATGGCTTGTCAATGCATGAAGAGTTACCTCTTTGCCAGCAATCCGAACGCGAACTGGAACATCCCAGAAACTTTTTGACGAAAGCCGCAGACTTTTCCAAACGTCAGCAGGGTAGTAGGGACTCCCATCACTCAGCATCGGAGCCAGGGCGTTTGGCATCGATGACCATCGCATATTCTGAAACCGCCTGACGTTGTTGTCGTCAATCGGAAATCGACTAAGCACCGCCATTCCATACTGCCCAGGAAACTTCCCGTACCCCCAAGCATCGTCCGGATCCGTTGAACTTCCGTTCTGGTTCAAATCCAGTCCACTCGGCACACCTGTATTGACTGGGGCAGAGTAAACGAACGGCAAGCTCCAAGCTGCACCGCCCAAGCTATCTCGGGCCGTTGCTGCCAAATAGCGTGACGCGAACAGCGAAGCGTTATCGCCGGTCGAGTCATAATCTAACTCGTTCAGCAAAAGAACATCGGGCTGAACCGCACGAATGACTGCTGCCACCGCCATTGCCTGAGCGTCACCAGCTTGTAGGTCCTTGGCGAGCTTACCATCTTCCGGTCGGTTCAACGACACGTTAAAGGTGGCGACTCGGATGGTTCCATTGGACTTCGCGGGAATCCAGTCTTCCGCAAATGCCGTCGCCCCCGTAATCACTGTGCACGCGAAGATCCAGGAAAAATAGATGCTTGCGATCTTTGTTAGGCAACAAATCATTTTGCGACTGCTCCACTCCGCTTACTTCGTAATGAATCCAATACTACCAGGGGAACCGGAATGGCTACGATTGTGTTGCAGCCAAGCGTCGCTCAGGCACCCCAAGATCTCGAGGGAAGTCGTAAATGGTGCCGAGAAACGATCCCCGGCCGCTTTCCCTGCAAGTCCATGTAGGTGCACGCCGAGCTGAGCTGCCGAGAAAGCCTCCATACCTTGGGCAAGCAAGGCTGCGACGAGCCCAGTTAACACGTCCCCGGATCCTCCCGTTGCCAGCGCCGAATTGCGGAACTCGAAGGTCGTGATCCGCTCGCCATCGGTGACGATCGTGTCCGCCCCCTTCAGCACCAGGACGACGCCAAATTTTCGAGCAAACTCAGTCGCTAGTGACTCTCGATTCCTCTCGACGTCGCCCGTACTCCTACCCAATAGGCGGGCGAACTCTCCTGGGTGCGGTGTCAGGATACGAGCCGAAATCCCCGGCGTGGCTAGAGCGTCAGTGCCTGCCAGGGCATTCAATCCGTCTGCATCGATGACGTGGGGTATCTCGAGCGACCGAATGAAAGTCCTCACGAAGAGCTTGGCCGATTCGGCTTGCCCCATCCCCGGTCCCAACGCGACTGCATTTTGTTCGCTGGCCAGTTCAAGTGCAGCTTGGTGAGCCGTGGCAGCCACACAGCCGCTTTCCGCGGATAACGCGAGGGTCATGTACGAGGGGTGCATGGAAGCAACAACGTCGGCGACGGGCTCTGGCGTCGCCACTGTGACCAATCCAGCTCCACCGTGAAGCGCGGCCTGAGCACACAGCGAAATAGCACCCCCCATCCCTCGACTACCTCCGACCGCCAAGACGCGTCCAAAGGTGCCCTTGTGCCCGGTGCTCCTACGCTCGGGCGACTCCGGTAGCTCTTCTACTCGTTGCAACGTCCTCCCCTCCCTTGGGCAATCAAAGCGATCAAACAGTGCACTTCAGAATTGATTCCGTTCCAGGTCCACTCGCCGGGTTTTGAATCGGCATGATCATAGGCTACGGATGGGCTCGCTCCTAGCCATTCCGACCATCTTCCGCCACCTCGCTCTTCGCATGCCTCGCTTCGCGACTCTATACTCTCCGTTTCTGCAAACTATCCAATATTCTGACCGTGTGAAAATCAGTCCTGCAGGTCGAAGTTAGCCACGAATACCGACGACAAGGCGGCTCAATGCAATCCTCATCGCGATCGAAGAAAGCTATTCAGTGGCTAGGCCTGTTCCTAGGACCAGCCTTGGCGACTGCATGTATGATTTGGTTGCCTGCCGATTACATACCAGCCCAGCCTCCTGAGGCAACAAGCGTTGCACAAACGTCCTCTCCCAAAGAAGCTGCCGCAACGGAAGCCCCAGACGACAGCATGGCTAACGACCTCATGACTTACGAGCGAGTCGGCGAGGCTGAGAGTCCCATCGAAACAAGCGAATTTTCGTGGGAAGGCCGGGCAACTTTAGCTGTGATGGTCTGGATGGGACTATGGTGGCTGACCGAAGCGATCGAAATCAGCGCAACTGCCTTACTCCCACTTGTTCTCTTCCCCTTGTTGGGCGCCGCCGACATCCGCGCCGCTTCGGCGCCTTACGCGAACTACTTGATCTTCCTTTACTTCGGCGGTTTCATCCTCGCGTTGTCGATGGAGAGGTGGGGACTGGGAAAGAGAATCGCATTGCTCACACTGAGCTTGATTGGAACCAGCGCGTCGAGAATGATTGCCGGATTCATGGTGGTAACAGCCGTTCTGAGCGCGTTTGTTTCGAACACAGCCACCACAGCAATGATGTTACCGATCGCGTTGAGCACCATTGCTCTGGTCCAAGGCAAGACACCAGAGGAAGACACCGACGGGAGGACGACCACTCAGTTCGGAACCTGCTTGTTACTTGGTATCGCTTATGCGGCATCGGTTGGCGGAATCATGACGATCATCGGCACCCCCACCAATGCCTTTTTGATTGGTTTCCTTGAACGCAACATTGCTGCCCCCTATCGCTATCGCTTCGACTTTAGCTCTTGGCTTCCCATTGGCCTTTCGCTGACTGTGGTTTTTCTACCCATCATTTACCTGCTCTTGACCAAGGTCCTCTTCCCGATCCGCGGCATTGAGCTCCAGGGCGGCAAAGAGCTCATCCGTACCGAGCTGAAACGTCTTGGGAGCGTCAATCGCGGGGAATGGATTACCTTTCTGGTCTTCATCGGTGCCGTTGTTGGGTGGCTTTTCCGACCCCTCATCGCACGAATTGAGTTCGCATGGCAAGGAGAAATTTACACGCCACTGAGCGGCATCTCGGACACTGGTATCGCCATGACGGCCGCCATCTCCCTGTTCCTCATCCCCACTTCCATACAAGAACGCGAGTTTGCAATGGACTGGAAGACGGTCAACAAAATGCCGTGGGGTATCTTGATTATGTTTGGTGGCGGACTCAGTTTAGCCACCGCGATTGCCAATAACGGCGTCGCAGAATTCCTGGGAAGCTACGCCGGCCGCATCGGAGACTTACCAATCTTTCTGACCGTGTTGCTAGTGACGGCCGCCATTGTGTTTATGACGGAACTAACGTCGAACGTGGCCACCACGACTTCTTTGGTACCCGTTCTCGCTGCCGTCGCACCTGGGATCGGAATTCACCCCTACTTGCTGATCATCCCTGCGACAGTGGCGGCAAGCTGCGCCTTTATGCTGCCCGTAGCGACGCCACCAAACGCGATCGTTTTCGGTTCGGGAGAAATCGAACTTCCCCAGATGATCAGAGCGGGCGTTGTGCTCAATATCCTGGCCCTATTTGTCGTGACCATCCTCACGTTTGTGGTCATCAAGCCATGGATGGGGATCTGAGCCATCGAATGGGATGCCTCGAAAAGGACGACAGCAGACGACTGGGCGGTCATGGCGCAAATGAGTGTTGCGCCTGGCTCACTCCTGCATGAGCTTATCGATCAGCGCTTCGAAAGCGCCCCGAAGCCGGACATGAGCTTTGCCGGTCGCGGGGCCCGAAAAGCCTGTGTACACAGCTCGTATCTTGCCGTTCCGATCTACGAAGAGCGTCGTGGGGTAGCTGCGAATACGATCGACGATCGGAAACTGTTTCGAGGCTAGCGCCTTGTCTGAAGTCCCCGCAATCAGAATTGGATAATCGATTCCAAACCGATCTCGATAACGTTGCACCTGCAAGGCGTCTTTTTCAAAATCGCCACTCAGCTCAAAGGCCAGCCCAACGACTTGCAGGCCTTTGCCGCCATACTTGCCCCTTAGTTCCTTCAAATAGGCGGCTTCGTCATGGCAATTGGGGCACCAAGTCCCAAAGACTTCGACTAGCGTGACCGTTCCCTGCTTAGCCAGTTCCGACAACTCATGAGGTCGCCCCTCAGCATCAGGGAACTCTAAGCCGGCGAGATTCTCACTGCCTGCCAGGCTGGTCTGCTGAAACGCATCTGGCAGCCTCGCATTCTCATCCCGTGTGGCAGTCCAAGTATCCCGATACCAATTCCCTGAGTAGAACTCGCCACTCAGCACGCCATCCGCAGCGATTCCTGAATGAAACAAGAATGCATGTGCTCCATCGAAGCACGTCAGCCTAAGCCTGCCGTTGAGGACCCCACCATGCAGATACCGATAGTCCCCGGTGGTCGTCAAAAACGTTCCCAGCACTTCCTTGCCTCTGAATCGCTCGAAGACTCCAACCGCAAGATCATCTGAGTCCGCGAACGATACCGACCATCGCCCGAGAAAAGGCTCCGGCGATTCCCATCTTCTCGTAACCACTTTGCGCAGCTGGCATGGCACCTTCGCATCTTGGTCCGGGCCGCGCCGCTTCGTCCACATTCCTGATATCAATTCGTCTCGCTGCGTTCTGCGCATCAACTTTCCCACATCCATCTCAAACACAATTTCAGACGCGAAATGTGGGAAATCCAGAGCGAACGACGATTTGTCTTTGCGCACGGTGACGGGAATACGCTCGGGACCATTCACCACTTCGGCACGAACATCGCCACCTTCCGTGCTCAACGCAATCGTAAACGCAAGATCGCCTCCGGGCGTTTCGAGTAACACCTCATGGGTTCCCAAACCAGCATCCTGCCCCAACGCCGGACTGACTGATGTTGCAAGCAACACCACACTCCATAACCGTGTGAATCGTGCGAACAAGAATGGCAAGACTGCAGATCGCCAATCGGGTAGCGGCATTCGCAGAAAGCTGGAATCCAAAGTTACAAGCAAAGTGGACGAACGCTTTGATTGCTCATTCGAACAGACCATCGTGTTTCGCTTCTTACGGGGTGAACAGAAACAGGGAATAACGCAATCGAGAAATTCACTCTTGTTCCCAAGCACGCAAAATCAAAGGCAGCGGATTTGGTTATTCGCCACGGAGCAACCCGGGTTGGATATCCACGTTCAGTGGTGCGAAGTCGTCTCGCTCCGCCTTCTCCCAGGCAATAGCCCCCATCGCGGCATTGTCGGTGCAAAGCTCCGGCGGTGCAATAATCAGCTCGGCTCCGGTGTCTGAACATGCCGACTCAAGCCGCTTACGCAGAACACGATTGGCTGCCACACCACCTCCCACGCACAATCGGTCGAGCTGCGATTTCTGAAGGGCGAGTTTGGCTTTGCTGACGACGCAATCGATGGCCGCCGCTTGAAAACTGGCAGCCACATCTGCTCGGCGGTCGTCCGGAATGTCGAGTTCTCGAAAATCCTGCTTCCCGACTCCAACAAGCTTATATCGCACCGCCGTCTTCAAACCTGAGAAACTCATATTTAGCGTAGAAAGGTCTTTCAACATTGGTCGCGGCAATTCAATCGCGTTGGGATCCCCTCGCTCCGCTAATCGACTCAAGTGTGGCCCGCCGGGGTAGGGCAAGCCCAGCATGACGGCAACTTTGTCGAAAGCTTCTCCAACCGCGTCATCGATCGTTCCGCCAAGGTACTTCCACCGGTCCGCCGACTCACAGCGATAAAGATTCGTGTGCCCACCGCTGACCACGAAACCAACGCAGGGAAAGATGGAGGTCGCGTGGCCCATCTGGCAGGCATAAATATGTGCCTGGATGTGGTTAATTGAAATGAGTGGCTTCGACCAGGCCACACACAATCCCTTCGCCGCTGCAAGTCCAACTAACAGCGATCCAGGCAACCCTGGCTCCGTCGCCACAGCCACAGCCAGCAGATCTTCGACTGGATTCACACCAGCCTCTTGCACCACCTGATCGACGATCGGGACGATCCGCTCCAAATGCGATCGCGCCGCCAGCTCTGGCACAACGCCTTGAAATCGATCGTGAATCGCCTCCTGACTTGCTACTGCCGCAGCAACAACTCGCCGATTTCGGTCAATTAGCGCCGCAGCTGTCTCGTCACAAGTGGTTTCAATTGACAGAATTAACTTCGTCAAACTGGCACCCGAAAAAAACAATTCCAATTGAGAACAATCCTGTTGGCTCTGGAGCCGCCCGCATCAGATCTAATTTCGCGATTGATCCAAACGGACACAGGATTCTGACAAGGCTTCCGCCAAAGGATCGAATCCCGGTCGCGAGTAGCCAATGTGAAGATGTTGCCTCCAGCCCTCGGCCAGAGAAAAAGTTCCGCTCATCGTACCGACTTCTGCGTTCAATTCTTCCATGGTCGCCACATAGGAGTCCATCCCCTGAGATTCGTCTAACCAGGAAGCTTGACTGCGGTGCTTCTCGAGTAGCTGCTTCTTGCGCATTGCATAATCTGTCACGTCCACACACAAACCTGGCCGAATTACGCCCCCCATTGGACCGCGATTTCCATGCGGCTGCGCGTGATAAATAGCCACATCTTCAAAGTAGCACTCCCCGACGGGTTCGCACTTGTAATTAGGCACTCCTCGCACGAACGCCCCCGATACAGCTAATCGAGCTGCATTCTGATGGTCTTCCATGTAATCTTCCAGAGAATGCGTGAGGATAATGGATGGGGCAGCCCGCCGAATCACACTGGCAACCCCCGCCAACAATGGCGTCGTGTAGAAGATCTCCATGTCATTACAGAGCGGTGCATAGAAGGTGGCTGGCAAAGCAGCGGCAGCATCCTGCGCTTCGCCGAGCCGCGTACGAGCACATTCAGCGGGCTCCATCGTCATCGATCCGCAACAACCATTGGCGATGTTGAAGTAGTGTGCCTGCCAGCCGCGCGCGACTAGCTGCATCAACGTGCCAGCCATCACAAATTCAATGTCGTCCGGATGCGCTGCTATCGCCAAGACCGATTTACGCGTCTCGTTTGGTTGCCCCGCATGTTTTTGCGGCATTGATTTGTCTTGCATAGCAGCGACTCAACTAACCCGCTCCGACAGATCAGATTCGGTGGCTCACGAAGTTTGTCGGAGGCTCGCACCACTCGAACAAAAAAACAACCGCACCAGGCCTATCACCTGATGCGGTTGCGTCATCTCGCGTGCGTCGCCGGTACTCACATAGCCAGGCAGGTACGGATTTTCCTAACGCTGAACCCGGGCGGAACCACCTGATGCAACGGCTTCTACTTCGGGCAGCTTGGCCATCGTCACATCACCGGTAAAGGTCGTGAGCAAAGCACCGTGGGCCCAACCGAGACGCAGGGCTTGCTCTGGCTCGCGACCGTCGAGCATGCCATAGAACAAGCCTGCGGCAAATCCGTCACCACCGCCGATACGGCAGACAACGTCTAAGTTCATGGTCGGACTAACATAGCGTTTCCCGTCATACCAGATTACAGCAGCCCACTCGTGGCGATTTGTCGATTTGACTTCGCGAAGTGTTGTTGCAACCAGTTTGACATTCGGGAACTTGTCTGTCACGCCTTCGATCATTTCGAAGAATGATTCCGGGTCGAGCTTCGACTTCTTCTCAACGTCTTGCCCTTGGATTCCAAGTCCCTTCTGAAGATCTTCTTCATTGCCGACAAGAACATCGCAGTGGGATGCGATCTTGCGACACATCTCTTGGCCTTTTTCCTCACTGCCAATCGTCTTCCAAAGCTTCGCTCGATAGTTCAGGTCGAACGAAGTCACCGTGCCTGCGGCTTGGGCGGCCTGCATTCCTTCGACGATCAGCTCCGACGTCGTCGGAGAAAGGGCGGCAAAAATGCCACCCGAGTGGAACCACTTTACGCCGCCAGCAAAAATCGCATCCCAGTCGAAGTCGCCCGGCTTCAACATGGCACCAGCTTCATTCGCTCGGTTGTAAAAGACGACGGGGGCTCGTACGCCCAACCCTCGATCACTGTAAACCGTCGCAATGTTCGGACCACGAACTCCGTCGTGCTCGAACCATTTGTAGTAGGGCGTGACGCCCATCTCGCGAACCGACCGTTGAACAATTTCACCAACGCCATAATCGACCATGGCCGTCGCGATACCCGTGTTGAGACCAAAGCAGTCGCTCAAGTTGGCGGCGACATTGTACTCGCCGCCCGAGACGTGCACCTCGAATGACTTCGACTTGCGAAACGGAATCGTACCGGGGTCAAGTCGGTGGACGAGCGATCCAAGGGAAAGAAAATCCAATGAGGCATCTTGCTTAATGTTCAACTGTGCCATGTTTTTTGCTTCAGAGTTTCAAGGGTTAAAGAGGATTGCTTAGAGAGGTTGATGAACGTGGCTGCATCTTCGGCGGGGAAGCCAATCTCGTTCCAGGAATTCAAAAACGATGTTGATCTTGGAGTACGCTCGCGTTCTAAATTGTGACCGACGAAAAGCCTCCGTCCACGACGATGTTCTGTCCAGTCACAAACGAGGACGCCCCGTGGGCAGCCAGCCATACCGTCGCACCGCCAAGTTCATCGGGCGTCCCGAATCGAGCCATCGGTGTGTGGCCAATGATTTGACCTCCACGCTCCGACAAGCTCCCATCTTCGTTGTACAGCAATGCGCGATTCTGCTCCGCAGGGAAGAAGCCGGGGCTGATGGCGTTCACGCGCACCCCAGTGGTTGCCCATTCTCTCGCCAAAAACTGAGTCAAATTGATCACTGCCGATTTCGCCGCCGAATAGGCGACAACACGGGATAGTGGAATCATGCCAGACATGGAAGCAATGTTCACGATGCTGCCTTTGCCAGCTGCGACCATCGACTCGCCAAAGACCTGGCACGGCAGAAGAATTCCACCAACTAGATTGAGGTCGAATACCTGCCGCCATGCATCCAAGGGCAGTTTGCAGAAATCGGAACCGGGCGGCAACGTGGCGTCAGGATGATTGCCCCCCGCCGCATTGATCAGGATCGACGTTGTACCTAGCTGCTCATGAATCGCATCGCGAGCTGCGGTTACCGATTCCTTACTTAAAGCGTCTGCCAACTGGAATACCGCCTTACCACCGGCTTCTTCAATAGCCTTGACCCGAATCGCACCGCGTTCGGCACTACGACCGACAACGGCCACAGCGGCTCCCGCAGCGGCCAGGGCATCTGCCATGGCTCCGCCGAGGCCACCCGTTCCGCCAATCACAACGGCTGTTTCTCCCTGTAGGTCAAATAGGCTCTTTGTCATAACGATTCACTGTGTCAGAGGATGGTCGCACACACTTAGCTGAGTGTAAAAGGCCCCACTCGTTCGGACTGAGTGCCGCGAAACGCGTCAGACTAGCTCCCTACGCTTCCGGGAAGCCCAATTGCCCGAATTCAGCTAGATTGTTTTGGATACAGCATCCACAGAAATGCTGCCCTTACAAGGGGCAATTGCCTAAGTGCAACCGCAAGGAACATGTCGCTGTTTTTTTACAAGCTTGTGCATCAGCAATCCTCGACTCATTCTTTCGACAGCGCCCTGAAGCGGCACTAGAGGCAGTAGAATCCACTCGCCGAGTCCGTTATGTTGCTCGTCCAGTCGCGTGCAATGCCCACAAGTCCGGGACGTGAGTTCGCCGCATGGAGTGTGTCTAGCCACAAGCAGCTGAGATGCAATGTGAGGCCGATCGTTCCGCAGATTACCTAACCAGCTTTCTGGAGATACTTTTCGATGCAGAACGACCCAAGTGCCGCCGAGCTGGTATTCATCTTCGTTTTCTACGGCGCTATTTGCCTCGGTTCGCTCGCGGTTCAGCTTGTCGTTTGCTGGTTCCTGTACAAAGCCGCAGATGGGCTGCCGGAACCCCACCGCAGCGAAGTCGGACCGGGCCAAGCATTTCTCTTGCTGATTCCTTTGTTCAGCCTCGTTTGGCTCTTCATCTACCCCAAGAAGCTCTCACAGGCGTACCAAACTTGCTTTGCAGGATACCAGTCGCAGACGGATGACTGCGGCGAACAACTTGGACTTTATTGGGCAATCAGTTCCGTGTGCTGCGTTATCCCTTGCGTCAACGCGTTCGCTGGGATCGCCGCCATCGTGCTAACCATTATCTACTTGATCAAGGTTCACGAATGCAAAAACCGACTGCGGCCACTGCTGCAGGGCGGAATTCCAATGGCCAGCCCAATGCCTCCAAACCCGTATGGAAACGATGCCGCTGGGCCAAGCCAAGACAACCCCTACGGGCCAACCAACATGTAACAAGACGCGGGCCGGATTTGCTCCTTTTTCCCGCACCGTCCGCCAGCTCCTTATCAGCCAACCTCTGTTAGGTTCAATCCGAATGTCGTTTGACGAAAAACTTGCCAGTCTTAACCTGCCTCTGCCGCCAGCTCCCAAACCGGTTGGGCTTTATAAGCCGGCTGTCATCGTTGAAAGCCTTATCTACTTGAGTGGCCATGGTCCTCTCAAACCCGATGGGACACTCATTACAGGTAGGCTGGGAGAAGACCTGTCTGTTGAGGAGGGATACGCCGCCGCCCAACAAACCGGATTGGCGATGCTAGCCACTCTGCAAAAAACGCTGGGTTCACTCGATCGCGTGAAACGGGTCGTCAAGCTACTGGGCTTAGTCCGCGGCACGGATGAGTTTCGAGATCAGCCCCAAGTGATCAACGGTTGCAGTCAGCTGTTTGCCGATGTCTTCGGCGAGGACCTCGGCATTGCCGCCCGAAGCGCACTCGGTACCAACTCGCTGCCCAGCGGAATCGCCGTTGAAATCGAAGGCATCTTCGAAATAGAGACCTAAGAATCGAAGCTGGCTAAGAGGCTTTGATTGGCCCCCGCCCGGCCGATGGCCGCCTACCAATGACTAGATCGCTAACGTTCGGAATCTAGTTCGTCGAAGGCGGACGCCCCAGCTCGCGAACCTGTGGGTCGTCGGCCGGGTACTTTCGACGGTTCTTGACCATCTTATCTTGAATTGCGGAGGCCAGATCGATGTCCAGGGCGTTTGCCAGTGCGATTGCATAGCTAACGACATCGGCGAGCTCATCGCGGACTTCCGAGACCTCGTAGCCGATTCCCACAGCAACTTGATCGTTTCGAAGCCATTGAAAGTGCTCCATCAGCTCGCCAGCTTCAATCGCAAGCGACATGCTGAGGTTCTTCGCGTCGTGGAATTTTGCCCAATTCCTTTCATCCACAAATTGCTGGACGCAGCTCTTTAGCTCAGCAACCGTTGTCTCAGTATCACTCACCTTAGCAGCTCCTGACGGAAACGAACCCGGCGTTCCGCACTCAATTGCAGTGCAAATCAACGTTTCAATTGGCGACGTTGCCGTTCTCGAGCCGGAGGGGCGATCGCCCAACTTCGAACTCTGATTTGCCCTGGCAACCAATTGGCGGTCCTACCGCGAGACCGTCTCTGGGTTCCAATTCCCTACACACGCATCACGATCGGTGCCTTGTATTCCCGCAAACATCGATGCACCGGAAGCATTCGACCAATGCATCATTGAGGGTCGCCAAATGGGCTCGTGAGCAGTAGTCTAAGGGAGCTTCAGTGACCGAAAACCAGGGGCCAGCCCCGCCTGCTCGAGCCTGCACGCAGAATTGTAGCCAATCGACTGTTTCGCAGTCTTCGTGCGGGGTTGCTCCAATCTGATAATCAACCGTCTTTTTGTACGTGGAGAAATCGAATGAGCGTTCTTGTTACCCAACCAGCACCTGATTTCAAGGCCCAAGCTGTCATGGAAGACGGACAGTTCAAGGAACTTTCCTTGAGCGACTACAAGGGCAAGTACGTGCTCTTGTTCTTCTATCCACTCGACTTCACCTTTGTTTGCCCAACCGAAATCATTGCTTTCTCAGACCGAGCTAGCGAGTTCTCCGAATTGGACGTTCAAATCGTCGGTGTCAGTGTGGACAGCCATTTCTCGCACCTCGCATGGCGAAACACCCCACGTGACCAAGGTGGATTAGGCGATATCCAGTACCCGTTAGTCGCTGACCTGAGCAAGCAAATTGCGAAAGATTATGACGTCCTGACCGGTGACACAGTCGCACTGCGTGGTCTCTTCTTGATTGACAAAGAAGGTGTCGTACGCCACCAGGTCGTCAACGACTTGCCACTGGGTCGTAGCGTCGATGAAGCACTTCGTATGGTCCAAGCTCTTCAGTACTTCGAGAAGAACGGCGAAGTCTGCCCAGCAAACTGGAAAGAAGGAAAACGGACCATCAAGCCAGACGTGGAAGACAGCAAGTCGTTTTTCTCTGCAGAATACTCTTCGTAATGCGAGAGCTTACTCAGCACGCAACTCAGCGGAGTTGAATTCAAGACAATCGATGGACAAAGCCGGTGTTCGCTCAATCGCGTCCACCGGCTTTCTTTTTTCCCACTCGGGAGTCAACACCGTGCTCCCCCATCCAGTCCAGCGCGGCGAACAGCGAGACGCCTAAGTCGATAACGGTTCGCGTTCCGCATCCGGGCACACACGGCAGAAACAGCTGAGCTACCTTACATTGACGGTGGTATCTTCGGACGTGTTGAATGGCTCTTCCTGACCGTCCGAGTAGGTTTGGGCGCGAATGGTAATACGTTCCGGCACCGTGGGCCGAATGACGAGAAAGAAGACGACCTGCTCACGGGGACGAATGAACTGAATGTTGTCCAGTGCAACCGAACCGTCTTCGAGATACTGTCGCCCGACCGTATTTCCATCCAACGAAACGTCGATCAACTCGACGCCCTCTGGAATTCGCAACAACACGCGAACATTGCGGTCTTCTACGGCGCGGTCGTTGGTGACCACCAAGCTGTATCGCAGCTCGCGTCCAACGATCGTCGGATCGCCAAAGTCATCCAACGACACACGTAGTTGGTTGGTCATGGTGCCATCGTTTTCGTCTGGCAAAACGTCGTTGGGCCGCGAAGGCAATACGGAACTACCGTTCGTTTCAGGCGGCAGAGTTGGGCGTCCCGGTGGCAAGACTGAATTCGAGCGAGCAATCGCTTCAAAGGCGACGGTGTCTTCATCCTGAACGCGTTCGGCCGACGTGACTCGACACGCTAGCTGCCCATTCGTGGCTTCGGCAACCGAGGCAAAGTCGACGGTCAGCTGCAACGTAGGATCTCCTCCCCCTGGCGAACGAGCCATCAAATCGGGTGGAGACCAGGTAAGAACCCGTCGGTTCGGATCTAACCGGACCCGATTTTCATTCGCTTTGTTGACCTGACGCGGCGCAAGCGACGGATCATAGGCAATCTCAACCTCCAGCCCAGTCAGCGATGTTTCGCCCGTGTTGCGTACATTGAATACCGCACGCTGAGTCGTACCAACAATGACGCGGCTAGGAGTGTCAATCGTGACTCGGACACTTGGCACCTTCGGAGCGGGCTCAACGCCTTGGATGCTGGCCACGCGTTCAGCCAACACGGTTTCGCCGGAAAGCACTCTCAATTGCACCCCAAGTTGCCCGGTCTGCTGCACGCGAAAGGCAACTGGAATCCTACGCGTCTCATTAGGTTGGAGCATCGGGATCTCTTGCTCCACCAAATTGTCTTCGGTGAAGCGTTCAAGCAATCCTTCGGCGGACTCCAGCTTCAGAACCAATCCCGTCAGCGATTGTCGTCCGGAGTTCGTGATTTCAATTTCATAGTCGACCAACTCTCCGACCTCAGCTTCGGCGACTCCACCTGCTGGGGCGAAACGTACTTCGACGGACGGCTGAACCACTTGGGTCGTACTTCTTCGTTCACGCGTTGGGAATCCAACACCGTTCGCCCGCCACAGTACGGAGAAGGTTCCCGTCTGCAAAGGCTCTAACGTAACCGCGAGATTCAGTTGTTGGTTCGCATCGAGAACGCCCTGATCCCACTCTAAGTATTGGTTCGTTTCCGTTGATGGCTGTGGTACCGCAGCAACCAGCTTAGTGCCCACCGGCTTCTGCATTTGAACGACGACATTTCCAGCCGGAAGATCTCCTGGATTCCCAACAACGGCCGTGTAGGTAAGCTGTTCACCAACGCCGCTTTCGGTCGGCCCGAACGCCTCGAGATTCAATCCCGGCGCGGAGAAGGTAACCGTTGTCTGTCCGCGTGCCAAAGTAAGCCGCGGTAGATTGTCGTTGGGATCTTCCGGACGGATCACCTCGATGATGACCGGCGTTGTGCCTCGGGCATCAGGGAGAGCAACGATCCGCACCGGGGCCTGGCCATCGGCGTTCACACGAATGGCGGCGACATTGGCCTCTGCACCAGGGACCGCAGGCGTGTCGGAGCTGAAGGCGGCAATCGATGGATCCACGATTGTATACTGAACAATCCATCCTTCGGCTGGAACCAAGTTCTCGGCCTTCGTGACACGCGTCAGCAATTCGATAGGCTGGCCAACACGTTCAATCGCGGGTCGCGGAAATTCCCACTGTGCATCGACCCAATAGATGGTTGCGGTAAGACGCCGGTGATCCCAAATCTCACTGTGCGGTGCAAGCGCCGTAATGCGACTGACCCCCTCGCTCGGCGAAGATACACTGAGCCAAGTTTGACCTTCACGCAGCTCGATGTCATCGTTGCAATTGGGGGTGCCCCGCGTGATGATCGTTCGTTTGGCACTCGTTCGTCCACGTGCAAAGTCAACGTCCAACTTTTCGATCTTGGGATCGTGGAGGAAAAAGCTCGACAGCTTCCCAGGCTTGTCATCCCCAACTTGGATAAAGGTGCCCACGCTGTCCGGAGATAACATCCACTCGAGCGGTTGTCGTTTGACTAGCCGGCCTTGTTCGCCGCAAATCCCCGCCAAGAGCACCACTTCTCCACCGACAGGCGCGACGACTCGCATCGGCGTCAGCTGAATCTCGCCAAGCTTGCCCGGCCTATCGAAGTGTCGCTGTAGCTTGCTAACCAACCGGTGCTTATCGCCAAAAAGATTGCATACCCCACCGTTGCTTGCGTCCAAGCAAGGTGGTGGCGTCGCCGGTTGCGTATAGGCTGGAGTCGGAATGATTCCTGGCTGCCCATCCGTGCTACGCAGGGGCGGAATTGCCAGGTTTGTCGTTTGCGGAAGCGGAAGAAAGATACGGGAGCCGTTGGGGTCAATCGCAGGAAGGCGAAGACGCGAACAACCTGATGCACAGAACAGCGCGATCACGAAAAGCATCGCTAATCGTGTTACTCGAGAGTGAATGCTCCCGATGTTTCGAATCTTCCTGCGGTCGGGCTCTTCCAACCGCGCAGCAGGAAACGAGATCAGGTGAATACGCCCTGAGTGGCGGCCTGTAGACGAGGCACTCAACTGAGCTGGCAGCCAATCAGAATTTCTTTCCTTGCTCGCTTGCATCCCGAAGCGTCCTTATCCTCGCCCTCAATCCAAGGGCTAAGCATCAATACGTCACCAAGACACTCGTTTGAAGTCGTCTTCCAATCAAGCGTTTGGGCAACTCTTGGATCAAATACGAATGGCGTTCAAGAACGCGACGGTTCGTACTCACATACCGGTTCCTAAGCCCGGTTGGGGAAGGGTAGCACGCGGAAAGACAGCGCCACGTTTTGTAAACCCATTATGGAAGGGCGCGCGAAAGATGGCTGCGATCGCAATCGGGTTACGTTAGTCAGAGAAACCGTAACGGCGGACCAAGACGATAAACCGAACTGAAGAACACAGCAGATGTACGGCCGAACTTGCGGCGTCACATCAATCAAGGTTGGCCAAACATGCGCAAGTCATACCGCCTTCCAATAAACGCCCCATTCCAATGAATCCGGTCCGCCAAAGCTTGCCGGTCCTGATGGCTTTGCCGGAGTCGATGATGGTATTGCCCAGTTCCGAGCTCGCAAACAAGGCCCAAGCTTCTGTGGAACTAGGTCCAAATTGGACTGCGGTCGCAAAGGAGCTCCGTTTGCTGCCCAAGGGGGGGGGATGATTGGTCAGGCCTAAGGATGATTGGCAAGGCCTAAGAAAGGGCTTCCTCAACTTGCTTCAAAACGGCAGCTTCTGAGGCACTGATACTTGCAAAGCCAAGTAGGCCACCGTTCGCTTCGGCCACCGACTTCACTAGCGCGACTATCTCCGATTTCAACCCGGCTCGATGGGCCTCGGCCAGAGAGCCCGTCAGCGCTGCTGCATAGTGACACCATGCTTCCATCAACTCACTCGGTGGCCGACGCTTTGTCCAACTCTCGAGCAACTCCATGGCAGGCTCACCGGAATCGATACCAGACTTCTCCGCTGCCTTCGTAATGTGATAACGCTCGTTGTTTTCCACCCGGTCATCAGCCCACGCAACGACGACAAGGGGCGCTAACCGGAACGCGGCAAGCGTTTCCACCGTGACGTTGAGATCCGCGATCTCTCGAGCTAGGTCTGCGTTCTGGATACCGGCAACCTGCATAATGTGCTCAGCTGTCTCCGCTTTTTCGAGATCACCTCGCAGCTTTTTCATGAGATCCTGATCGACCCCCTTGAAAAAGTGCTCTTCCAGCTGAAACCATTTTTGGGGCGAATTCTGACTCATTAGGATCCTCTCGAACCTTCGTCGAGCGAAGCAGCTTGCTGCGGACCGGGGTTACCAACTGAGCGTCACAAACCGCAGTGCGAGCACTCAACTACATCTCTAAGCTCCAATCATAGAGGCCAAGTTATCGTCGCAAAAGTGGGCGTTTCCGTCGTCCAATCCCGATTTGATTTGGCGGTCTCACGTCCAGGGCCGGTTGTTGGATTCTTACCTCCGCCCGATTGCGAGATCCAGGACGCCTTTGTGAATAATCAAAATTCGCGTACCACGCTCCGGAACCGCTGTTTAGAATGAGGGGTTCGGTCTCGAATGGAAATCAACCACATTTAGCTGGGGGTAGACTGTGTCTGTTGCAGACTCGGATCAAGCTAAGAAAGCATCGAAGCAACGTCCTTCTTCAAACCTTCGTCCTCTCTCGAAGCAGAGTCAAACTTTGGCCCAACCGATCACCGGTACCCACCTGCCAGCATTCGCGTTTCAGACTGGCAACGACCTAGCAAAACATGCCGCTCAGACCATCGCGCGGCTGATCCGCGAGAGGAGCGATGTCGGTCAGACTACCGTCCTGGGTCTACCCACAGGTAGTACACCTGCGGGCACCTACAGAGAACTCATCAGGCTCCACAGGGAGCAAGGCCTGAGTTTCGCTAACGTGGTCGTATTCTGCCTGGGTGAGTTCTACGGAATCGCACCTACCGAGCAGCAAAGCCACCGTCGTTGGCTCGCCGAACACTTTTGCGACTCCGTCAATTTGAAGCCGGAGAACGTGCACTGCTTGGATGGCCAAGTCGACCTCGAGCAGGTCGAAGCCCACTGCCGGAGCTACGACGATGCGATCCAAGCTGCCGGCGGATTTGATTTGGTATTGCTGGGTATCGGTCGCAATGGGCACGTCAGTTTCAACGAGCCGTTTTCGATGCGGAAGAGTCGCACTCGACTCTGCACATTGGATCCGATCACCCGACAGGCCTGCGCGAATGACTTCTTTGGCGAATCCAACGTACCGCTCCAAGCTTTGACAGTCGGACTCGCCCAGATCCTGGCTGCAAGGCAAGTCCAAGTCCTCGCGCTGGGTGAGCACAAAGCTCCGATGGTTCGCGAAATGCTGGAAGGCGCGATCACCGATCGTGTCCCAGCTTCTTTCGTGCAAGAGCACGCCAACGCACGAGTCTTGCTAGATCTGCCCGCGGCCGGCAGCCTGACAGGCGTCTCGATGCCATGGCTGATCGAGAATGTGGAGTGGACCGAGAACCTGATCAAGCGAGCCGTACTGTGGCTGTGCGAAAGATCCGGCAAGGCGCTTCTCAAATTGGATGACGAGGATTTTCGGCGTCATGACCTCCATCAACTATTGAGGCACCATGGCCCGGCTCAGAAGCTGGCTCACCGCGTATTCCGATTGATGCAAGATACGATTGAGTATCATCCGGCGAGCCGTGAAAAGAAGACCTGTCTTTGCTTCAGCCCTCACCCGGATGACGACGTCATCAGCATGGGTGGCACCCTAATTCGGTTGGTCGAAGATGGTCACCACGTCCACATCGCCTACATGACTAGCGGCAATATCGCGGTATTCGACCACGACGCCTACCGCGTCGCTGACTTAGTGACTGAGTACAACCGTTTGTTCGACATCGACGAGCAAAAATCGAATGCCGTCGAAGATGAGGTTCGCGACGGAATCGCCAACAAGGTTCCCGGCAAACCTGACCACGAGACGATACTGAAGATCAAAGCACTGATCCGCTGGAGCGAAGCTCGTGCCGGTGCATTGCAAGTTGGCTGCAAAGAGGAAGACCTCCATTTCTTGGACCTCCCCTTCTATCGAACCGGCACCATCGCCAAGCGGCCAATGGGGCCTGACGACACCCAGATCATTCGCGAACTGCTGGAACGCGTTCAGCCTGATCAAATCTACGTCGCTGGAGATTTGGCTGACCCGCATGGAACCCACCGCGTCTGCGCGGAAGCCATTTTGCATGTTCTCCAAGAAATGAAGGCGGCCGATCAGCCGATTCCCGAAGTCCTCTTTTATCGAGGCGCCTGGCAAGAGTACGCATTGCACGAGATCGAGATCGCCGTTCCACTCAGCCCCGGTGACATCGATTTGAAACGACGTGCCATCTTCATGCATGAGAGCCAGAAGGACGAAGCCCTATTCCCTGGTTCTGACCCGCGAGAATTCTGGCAGCGGGCCGAAGACCGCAACAAGGGCACCGCCGAGCTCTACAACCAGATCGGGCTTCCAGAGTTCTTTGCACTCGAAGCATTCACGCGTTGGAAGGGCAACTCGATCTAGCAGAACAATCGTTGAGCGCATTGGGAATCGTTGAGCGCATTGGGCATTGGCTAACCAACAAGCTCTCGCGCGGCGTGAAGCGATAGCTGAGGCTCCTTTTCACGCATGAGCTTGATGGCAGCAAGCTTATGCCCATTGTCAGATAGGCTCCGAACGTAGCTTTCAAAATCTTGCGGACTGAGTGCCCCTGGATCTGCCACCGAGTAGCATTGATCATCGTGGGTCGGAAGACGCTGCGAAAGTTCTCCAAGCACTTTTTTCAGGCCTGGCTGGATTGAAATAAAGCGGTTCTTCCAAAGCACTCTCAGATTTTTACCGTCGATCGAGCACGACATTGGCCGCAAAGCTGGTGCGGTCACTTTAGATTCGGCCGCGAGATCATCGAGACTCACTTCTATCGACCGCGCGTCTTCCTTGGAACGGAGACGAATTTCTAAATACTTCTCGACAAGCTGGGTATGTAAGCCATCGGAATCAGGAACCGAAAATCGATGATCCAATTGTCCGATCGATTCAATGTCGGAATACAGCAACTCAAGAATGTTGCCGCGTCCGGCTAAAGAAGACGCGGCACTTCGGTAGTCTTGAAGATTGATGAAAACCCTGTCTCGATGAAGCTCAACAAGCCAGTTGCCTCCCCGAAACGCAGGCAGCACACTCTTGAATACACTCATGACGGCTGTCACGGCCAACGCTACGACAGACACCCAAAACGCTTGTGGCAATTCCCTCACCACCAATGCCCAAGTCAGGCCACCGGCCACTAGGGTAAGTACCGCCGGGAATGCGACCATGATCCACGGAGACTGACGATACCGCCGGACCGATTCTGCTTGAAACTGGGGAGTCGATTGTAAAAGTCGCATAAGGTGCCTCCAACCTGAAGCTTAGGTCACGAAAGGGAGGCTGTTGGGAAGATGTACGCAAACGCCAAACAGAGCCGAAGAAGAACCAAGAAAACCGAACCGTGTTGTCCTCGTCCTAAGGTTTGTCGGTTCTGATCTAAGCAGCTGCTGTCTCGCCATCGCTGGACGAGTGGGCAGTCGAATCCGACCGGCCATCGCCAATTTCGCTTTCAACATTCCGATTTTCTGGCTCATCAATCAGCTGATTGCTTAGATCCGTGGCCAGATGTTTTTGCCGCCTCTTTGCCAGACGGCGTTCAATGTTGGGGGGCACCTCTCGCCAGCGTCGGTGAAGCCACCAGTATTGCTCGGGGGCTAAACGTATCGCCTCCTCCAATTTTTCGTTGTACCACTCCGTCAACGCGGTAACCGACTGTAAGTATTCCGGCGGATTCTCCGAGTCCATCAGCTCTGGATCGGCGACCCCCGTAAGATTCATCTCGTACCGAAGCGGTCGGCCCAGCCGACGGTTGTAGTTCACGACCATCGGGGCCTTGGAAGACAGCACAAATAGTGCGAGGGCTTTGTGACACGAAGTTGGATGGCCAAAGAAATCCACCCAAACACCTTTCCCTCCGGCATGCTGGTCCGCCAACAGGGCCAATGTTCCACCGGCAGCTAATAGATCCTGTACCGCCACCGAGCTACCTTCCTTCGGCAGTATCTTTTGCCCCCCCATCTCGCGAAACTCACTGAGGTAGTCATCAACGAACGGATTGTCGAGCGGCCGGGCAATGGTGGTCGTGGGGGTACCGAGAACACCGATCGTATGTCCGGCTACCTCAAAATTCCCGAAATGCCCTGTGACAAGCACCGTCGGCCCGTGACGCATCATGTAGTGGAGCACGACCGATTTCTGGGGCATGTAGAAATAGTCGAAGTAGTTGGTGCGGTGAATCTTTCGCGGGGCATGAGCAACTTCGCACACCATCAGCAGCAAGTGATGCCACATCTGTCGCCGCAAAAGCGTCCGGTGCGCAAGAGTCAGGTCACCATAGACTCGCTGCAGGTTTTCGTCCGTAACATCCCGACGTAACTTCGTCCAATCAGAGAGAATCCACGCTAGGACACGACAGATACGATCGCAAGTCTCCAAAGTGATTGAGCTAATGACGCAGATCACGATTCGCAGCGCGAGATAGCCTGCGAAGTCGATGCTTTGCTGCTTTAACCGTTTCCATTCCATCACTTGCGATCCACTGCATCCCTCAGAAAGAGGCCGTTTTCCCACCAGCCAATAACAGACCGTAATCCGCTCTCGCGAGAATCCTCGATTGTGACAGTTATTTGATTCCCAAGGTAGACGAGCCTCGCTGGAGCTAGATAATCCAGTTCAGCCGTCTAACGGCCCTAAGTCGCTCACTTGTGCGATTTTAACGGATGCTGTCCGGCAGATACCTTCCCCACGCCAGCTATTACCGCGATCGGATCTGTCCGAGATATCGATTGGCGGTATCGGCCCGAAATCGTTTGCAAACGCTTGCCCCCAGATACCAGAGACTTTGCCATGCAGTGGGCTGACCTATTGGGACACCAACTTCAGCAGGAGTGGTTTGGGACTGCGCTAAGAAACCGCCGACTGGCGACTAGCTTTCTGTTCGTAGGCCCATCGGGCATCGGCAAGCGGCAATTTGCGAGGCTGCTAGCAAAAAGTCTGCTTTGCCGATCAACCGACAGCCAAAGCCTTGAATTTTGTGACCACTGTGAGGACTGCGCCCAGGTCGATGCGTCAACGCACCCAGATCTTCTTGAAGTCGGCAAACCTGCTGACAAGGCCTACATACCGATTGAGTTGCTGATTGGTGAACGCGAAAAACGCATGCGTGAGGGGCTTTGCCACGATATCAGCCTGAGGCCATATTCTGGGCGTCGAAAAATCGCGATCCTAGACGACGCAGATCACTTGAACGTGGAAGGGGCCAACTGTCTTCTGAAAACGCTCGAAGAACCACCGGTCAATTCGCTGCTAATCCTGATCGGTTCCAGCCTTCAACGACAGCTGCCAACGATTCGTTCTCGTTGCCAATCCATTCTCTTCCAAGCCCTGACAACGGACCAAGTCACTCAACTTTTGACTCGCGAGGCAGAGTCCAACCAGAACGAAGATAACGAGCCAGCCATTCCGCTGAACAAGATTCCTCAGCTGGCAGCCCGATCCGAAGGCACATTGGATCGCGCCAAACGGTTGGTCGACGAGGACCTCCACTCTTTTGGTGAACAGCTGGTGCAGCGGCTTCAGCAAACGCCACTTCCCGTTTCGGAACTTGCCAAGGAATTCGGCTCGGTCGTGGACGCCGCCGGGAAAGATAACAGAGCAAAGCGGGATCGAATGCGTTCGATCTTTGAAATGGCCGCAGAACACTTCCGCCGCTTGACGCTCGGACAGGAGAAGGGGAATGAATCCAACTTGCGGTGTTGGCAGCGTTGCCTGACGGCGATTGAGCAAGTCGAACGAAATGCGAACCAGGCGGGCTTGATCGAAGCGTGGAGCTTCGAAATTGCGGGACTCAGCGGCAAGTAGCCTCAAAAGAACTGGCTATTGCGGTGCCACTACTGCGGTACCACTACCTAGCTCTTGTTTGTTTAGTTCTGTTTAATGACAGGCACAGAGAAGGACATTCGATCGATCAGCCGTTTGCCCCAGCTTTGCCGCAGCAGCACGTATCGCAAACCGACATAGCAACTTAAACCGATGATGGTACCGACAGTATCGGCGGCCATATCCCAGATGTCACAGTGCCGCCCAGGTATGAATCGCTGAGTGTTTTCGTCGATGATTCCGTAAGCAATGACCAACCCAAGCACTAGCAAAGCGTGTCTCACACGCGATGAAGTCTCTCGGGCTGCCGGAATAGCCCAAGCCATCAGGAAGGCCAGACCTGCAAACGCGATCGCATGGCAGAGTTTGTCAGAGACCTTCAGTCCGGGAAGTGCTTTGGACGGCAGGTGTGTGGCAACACAGATGCCCACCCAATAGACGCACAGACACATAGTAGCGATTCGAATCATGCGTTTAGCGTATGTGAAACTGCGAGATTCGCCCACACCCATCCATGAAATGCGTTGCGATACTGAACTAGCTTTCATTGTGCCTGGCATATTGTTTGAAGTCGGCTTTTGCAAATCCACCTGTTGGTAGAGCCTGCCCACAGTGTGTGTCATGCCCGCCGGTTACGGGACGTAGATTCAAGATCGACATCCTGGAGGGGTTCCTAGCAGGACAATTTCCCGATGCCGTCAAATTGCGTCTCCCTGGGGGGAGAAAGTGCCCCTAAACGCGACCAAGACGGCTATTTGCAGGACGTGAATGGCTCAAAAACCATGAAATCCAGTACTTTTTCCGGCCCCGTTTGTGTTTCTGGCTGATGAAACATACAACTTGGATTAGCCATGAAGACGGCCACAGATCCGTTTTCCGAAAATCCCGACGACTGCATTGCTTGGAAAGCACTGGCCCTTGCGTTTGTGGTGAACGTGCAATTCCTAGCGACTCAGATGAGCACCGTTTGGCGTCCACCTGATGAGAATCTCTCTAGGGACTCATTCGTTCTGCGTCTCTTCTTGTAGGTTGAGCTGAATCCTAAAGCCGGATGATTCGGAATACGGAATCGACTTCCTCCCTTTCATGAAAGTCCCACCATGCCAATGACAATCCACACATGTCACATAAAGACGTTGTTGACTTCTATTACACTCTTCTGCCTTGCACTGACTTTTGCGGTCGCTAGCCGTAACATTCATGCGCAAGAACCAGTGCCCACTTCGCTGGGCGAATTGAAGGCCAAGCAAGTTGCAGAGGCTCTCAAGCAAAGACAAGCGGAAAAAGAGAAATCCGCGGATAAGAAGTCCGACAAGAGAGAGGGCACAGGAGGCTGGATTCAACTGTTACCCAAAGAGGGGCTGGAGAACTGGGAAATCACCGATTTCGGATTACCTGGGAAAGTGTCGCGCGACGGTGAACTGCTGGTCGTAGAAGCCGGCGATCCGTTGAATGGAATCACCTACAAAAAGGGGAAGAGCTTCCCCAAAGACAATTTTGAAATCTCGCTTCAGGCGAAACGGGTTGAAGGCAATGACTTTTTGTGCGGCCTAACGTTCCCAGTCGGCAAAGACGGTTTCTGTTCATTCATTGCTGGTGGCTGGGGAGGAGGGCTTGTGGGTCTTTCCAATGTCGACGGATTTGATGCCTCCGAAAATGCAACCACGACCCACACCGACTTTGAAAACAATAAATGGTACACGTTCAAGATCCGAGTCGATCAAGAATTCATTCGTGCTTGGATCAACGATGAGGAGTACTTCCGTCAAGATCGCGAAGGGCACGAATTTTCGACTCGTATCGAAGTCTTCTCTAGCCAACCACTCGGTTTCTGCAGCTACCAGTCGAAAGTCCTGGTTCGAGACTTCAAATGGCGTTCAACGCGCGTAGCTGACAAACTGGCAAAGCGTGATGCGAAGAAGAATGGCAATAGCGTTGACGCTCGCAGCCCCAAAGGTGCCAGTACGGCGGCGCAATCCATCAACGAGCCCCCTCGGAAATGATGGTCGCCGCGCCAGGCCATTAGCCATGTGTCGCGACAGATCGATTGTATTTTCGAATCGTTCTTCCAATCAGCAAAACAATCGTTTCACCAGATAACAATCCATGATCGACCGACCTTCCAAAATGGATTCTGGTGACTCGGTTCGCCGTCCCCAGCGTCAGGAGATTGTAGAATCGACAGCCGAGGAGCTGTTTGAGCTCGACCAGCTTTACATGAAGCAAGCACTCGGTTTGGCCGTCCACGCAATGGAGTCCGACGAAGTTCCGGTGGGCGCGATCATCACCCAGGGCTCCCGAGTCGTAGGCTCGGGATGGAATCAGCGTGAGTCACTACACGATCCCACGGCCCACGCAGAGATGATCGCCATCACTCAGGCTGCTGCTTCGATCTCGGATTGGCGGTTGGAAAACTGCACACTTTACGTGACACTAGAGCCATGTCCGATGTGTGCGGGTGCAATCCTGCAGTCTCGCGTCGCTCGGGTGGTCTACGGTGCCTCTGATCCGAAAGCAGGCGCGGTCGACTCACTCTATCGACTCTTGGATGACCCGCGGTTGAACCATCGCAGCCAGGTTACCGCAGGAGTCATGGCCGAGGATTGCGGAGCGCTGCTGACGCATTTCTTCCGCGAGAAACGGGCTCAAGGCAAAAAATAGATCTCTGACACCAACGATGACGCAAGAAGAAACACCTCTAATTGATCCAAGTTTGCTCGTACGAGTCAAGCTGAAGGCACACAAATTTGATCGGCCATTCACCGATCGGCCGGAAGCTTTACCAGACGAGGCGATTCTGCCGTGCCTCAGCGCGGAACTTGCCGGTGCAGAAAAATTCGCGCAAGTCCGCCTCGCCGTTGGACCCAATGCGATATTCTTCCAAGCCGATGTGCAGGGAAAGAGTCAGCTACCGTGGTGTCGTGAGTCTCGTCTCGAAGATAGCGATGGCCTTCACGTCTGGATCGACACTCGCAACTCCAAAGAAATCCATCGAGCCACCAAGTTCTGCCACCGTTACGGCTTCGCCCCGATGGGGCGTGGCCCAAAGGCCGATTTGCCCTTTGTTGGTTGGGCCCCCATTAATCGAGCTCGGGAAACCCCGCCGCCGCCGCCCGATGACCAAATGGCGATTCGTGCCAGAGTCGCAGATGGACGTTACCGGCTGGTGGCTGCACTCCACTTTGACGCTCTAAACGGACTCGAGCTCAGCGATTTTCCGACAGTCGGCTTTTACTTTGCCGTCGCCGATCGAGAACTCGGTTGGCAGTCCTTGGCTCTGCAGCCTGATCTTCCGGTGATGGATAACCCAAGCTTGTGGGCGCAATTGCAACTTGGTTAGCCGCTAACTCAGGGGGACGTTCCCATCAAAACCAGTTTCTGCGGGGTTCACCGAGGTTATCGATCGAACATGCATCCGGACTGGCACTGGGGTTTTCCACAAGTTTCCGCCGATGCCGTGGGTAATCCAGACTGCATGTTCGGAGCCGCCGCAACGGAAAGCAGTTTTGCAAGCTGCTTAGAACCGCATTCTGGGCACGTCGGCTTTTCGGTGGAGGCCCGTACCAATATCTCAACGTCCTTCTTGCACTTCTTGCAGGAATACTCGTAAAGCGGCATGCTTCTGGACTTTCTTGTCTGCTGCTCAATTTCTCGGTTGCCCGCCCACAAATATCCGGCGGTCATTACATAGAATTGTAGCTTGCGAATAGCAAACACGGCACCATCGTTTGGGCTGTAGCTGTCTTCACTTTTACCTCTGAAAGAAAAGCGAAGAGGGATTCATGGGACCAGAGCCCGACGGAACTTGGCGTGAACTCAGCGAACAAACGTTGACCACCTTTCAGGTGCGTAATGTGGACCGTATCGCCATTGAAAAGTACGGGATGAACTCGTTGGTGCTAATGGAGAATGCCGCCTTAGGCTGCGTGCGTCGGATTGCACGTCGCCACGCCACACCGGGCCTCGCCGTTATTCTTTGCGGCAGTGGAAACAATGGCGGTGATGGGTTAGCCATCGCCCGTCATCTTGATTCGCTGGGTTGGCGATGCTCGGTGGCCTTGCATGGACCAGAGCACAAACTGACTCCTGACAATCGCGCGAACCTCGAAATCCTGAAGAAGAGCATCGCCATTTTTCCAGAACCACGGTTGAATCTCGGAGTGTTTGATGCGGGTAAACCACCGGGACCTGACGGCCCAGCAGAACCAGTTACCTGGCTGCGTCTCCATTCCGAAAACCCCGACGGTGGAACGTGCATTGTGGTCGACGCGATGCTGGGCACCGCTGCTCACGGTGAACCAAGGAGCCCTTATCGAGAGTGGATCGCGGCGGCAAACGAGATGTCCGGTGAGCGAATTGCCATTGATATTCCAACCGGAGTCGATGCAGAAAGCGGTGAGCACGGTGAATGTTACTTCGCTGCAGACACGACTCTCACCTTCGTCGCTAAGAAGCCGGCTATGTCAAATCCGAACAAGCAGCACTTGTTCGGCGAGATTGAAGTTTTGCCAATCGGAACGCCAAGTGGACTGAACAGGCAAATCCTCGCTGAGCTCTAGCTCGAAAAAGCAAGATAGCGCTGTCAAGAGATTTGGAGAGCAACGCTACTGCTCGTCGTCGACCTTCGGGGGCTCGTAATTGAACTCTTGCCATGCGACAGCTTGATCCATTGGCTCGATCCGCAATACGGTGTCACCATTCTGAAACAGCCGTACCGTTCCCGTAGACTGGCTAACCACGATGCCGATGGCCTTCGTAATCTGAGAAATGGCCGCTCCCGCCCAGTGACGTGCACCGAGCCCTTTAGACAACGATAATTCGGCGTGTGCGACTTCGATAATCTGCCGACTGCGTTCAATGGTCCCATCGGGAGAGACGACGAAGGCTCCATCCATCTGTGCGATTTCTTTAATGTCCTCACGAACCCGGGCATCAAATAAGCTGCGATTCTCTCGCTTGTATCCCTTCAACGGATCAAAGCCGCTGTCTTTGCAATGCGATAGAACTTTTCGAGTATCGCCAAGCACAAAGATCGTGCCGACCTTCTTTCCCTCTCGTCCCTCTCGACCAATCTGAGATGCCAGATCGATGACCGTTTTTAGGCTTTTCAGCGGAACACTGCTCTCAAGTCGCTGCAGATCTCGGCTCGTCAAACGCCGCAGCCGGTCGTCCAGTCGAATGTGGCTGATCGAATCAATTTTCTGGCTCTCAAATCCAGAATACAGTGCAACGACGTCTTCGTTGCTCTTGAGAAAACCGTCAGCGACTGCCTCGAGAAGAGCGTGCTGCAATCGTTCCAGTAGAGGGGACTTTTCTTTGTTGAGTGGCAGAGCCAGCAGGCCCTCTGCCTCCGCCCCTTCCAGGTCTTCGTCTTTATCCGCCGCGACAATGACTTGCTCGATCGACTTCGGGATAGTGCTCCGTACCTTCGACCAATCAGCAGAGCCTTCCAAGAGTACAAGGATCGAATCCGTACCGGTCTGCAAAGCCATAGCGCCAGCGGTCTCGAGCATGATTTCAAAGTGCTTCGTGAACCGCTGTGCAACCATCAAGACTATCCTGAGCTCAAAATCACGATACCAAGCGCCCGCGACGACCGCACCATGGTATGACATGGCTTACGGTTACTTCGCGCTGCCTTCCGTTCGCAAAGCAAAGAATCAAGAAACGCGACTCTGACGTCCGCAGATGCGGATTCGCGAGTCCTCAAACCCGCAGGATCGAACGTCCCGCCAGCCAAGAATCTTGCGAAAAAGGAAGGCATTGCAAGTATGCAGAACAACCTGCAGCTCGGCAAGGAACGATCACTCAATTTCGGCGAGTCTATCCGATACTTTAACGATGAGCCGGAGTGGCCAGTCTACTGTCCAGCAGAACTCGCGCTTAGAAGATCCCGCTGGTCCCCTAGCGAAGATCGGGGCCATTCGGATGCGAAGCAATATATTGCTTCAAAGCTCCCTGCTCGGCACCAAAAACTCTTTGGTTGTACAGTGCCAACGCCCGTAGGGCGTGGCCTCGCGGGCCGATTGGCCAATCGTAGCTAGGTTGGGCCCCAACCGAATTTAACAAGTACTCGATCGAGACTTGGATTCGCGGTGACCGAAGGTACTCATCCGGCAACGTGTAAATCAACCACTCCAGCATGTGCCCAGTAGTTTGCACCTTACGTTCCGTATCCTGCTTGTTACCTCGGCCTTCGAACCAGTTCGTGCTGAAGCTGCCATCCGGATTTTGCAGTGTCATGGTGTAGTTTACATAGTCGTTCAAATACGCCTCTGCCCGAGCCCAAGTTCCCTTGATTGGTAGGCCTGCTCGCTGCCGCTCGATGATGGCGAAACTCAATCCCATCAGTCGGTGCGTCCCACCACATGCGACACCATTGACCGGCTGTGACATTTCATCCGCAACCATCTTTTCGAGCGTCCAGTAGTGCCCACGATTATCGCGCCATCTTTGGTCGGGCTCGAGGTAGTACGAGAGGCCAATCAATTTGAAGGTGAGTTCGGAACGCTCACGGCAAGTCGCCATTTCGTAGCGGGCCAGATCAGCAATCGTATATTCGCGTTTGCCTATTTTGATCGGATAATCCGAACTCACTCGAGACTGAGCGAGAATGGCTAAGAACTGTCCTTCATGCCCCTGCACTCCGGGCCCAACATTGGTACGGAATCCGCTGCGAGTTGCTTGGAACATACGTTGACGGGCGCATACCCCGTTGTAGCACATCCAGCCAATGGCATTCACTTTTCGGTTGCCAGCAATGATCTCTGTTTCAACGCCAAAGGGCAACGTCGCATGCATGAGGGCCCATGGTCCGCGTCGAACAACCGTTTCGGGATGCTCCAAGAAGTAGCTCAATGTTCGATTGATCTGGTTGTGAATTCGTATCTCACGCTGCGTGAAATCGATCGCGGGAGCTGCAGACATCGAAGTATCATCAATCGACTTTGCCGCAGGTGCATCATAAGGATGTGCATCCTGCTCCACTTCAATATCGTCCGGTTGGTGCTCGAGCTCGGAGCTCCCATCTGGTGCGCCTGGACATTCCTTGCCATCAGCTTCATCGGTACCGGCATTTACCCAATTCTCGAGTGAATCCAGTGGCTCTTCGAGTTGCGAAGTACCTGTACTCGACAAGTCCTCTTTCACATTCTGAGAAACGTCAAAGACGCGTGTGTCGGATGGGTTGTTCGACGGCTCAAGAGAGAGGGGCTCAAGAGAGAGGCGCTCATCAGACGCATCCATTTCGTAGCTGGGCGGGCGCGAATCTCTGTTTCGTGATGAATTTGAATTCCCCGTTTCGGGTGCGAGCAGCATCAAGACGGGATTGTCACCTGGGATCCCGCCCTGCGTTGACGGATCTTGTTGTTGAACCGAATCGGGTACGACCGGATCACGGAGAGCGGTGGGCGGAATGGATCGCGCGATTCGATCCATCTCAGGACGCACATCTTTGGCAAGACTATCGCGCACCTGCATGGTCTGGCCGCCAGGATCAGACTTCGGTGCCCCATCGGTCTTACGCTTCGTGTCCGACTTGTTTGCTTCATCGCCACGAACAATCCGTTTGATGCGGTCACCTAGCCGACGACGAGAGCCGGACAAGAGCATTTGAGGCGGCTTCGCCGAAGCACCGTACTGAATTCGCTCCGGCTCACTGTTTTCACTAGCATCAGCATCAACTTCAATTACCTGCTGAGCCAGTTGTTCATCGGTATCGGCTGGTTCCGATTCCGATTCCGATTCCGATTGACCTAACGTCGAAGGCGACGTTTCCGTCACGTCGTTGGTGGCTTCGAAACCATCTTTCGCCTGCTTCGCAGCCAATTCGGAAGCGAGCTTCTCCTGCACCTTTTGTGGCACCACGTTGGCAATGCGATCTACCTTGAGAGAATTGCCGCCTCCAGTCGTTTCCGAACGTTGCACTCGTTCTACGGTATCATTCGATTCAACTGCCTTGACCTTTGCTCCAGATGCTCCCGCTTTTGGAGCGACATTCGCAGACTCTCCAATATCGGACAAGTGCATGGACGTGCTTGTACTGAGGCCCTCAACTTCTGTCGATTCAGACGAGTCCTCGGGGACATCTGCCAGCACAGCATCTGAATCGGACTTGGGAGAGTGTCCGACAGGGGCGGAGCCGGATCTTTCCGGCTCTTGTTTTTTCTTCTTCGCTTGTAGACCGAATCGATCTTCAAGACACTCGTGGTGAAGAGCCTCTTCGCGTTCAATCGCTCCCGACGCGCGGAATACTGCGACATTCGCTTGGCTCAGCTTTAGACGGTGGTGGATCGCTGCATGGACCCCAGCACCTTTTGCGATTCGAACGGCGCCGACGTTCGTCGGCGATGGAGTGGGTTCCGTTGGTTCTGCCAGCGCATAGCTGCCCAACGCGCCAAGGAGCAGAGCAAACGTCGCCCGTTTTGCTAGCCGTGCAGCTTTCTGAGTCTTCCGCTTTTTCGATTTGCGTGAGTCGGAATTACGTCTGGAAATCGAAGTTCGGCGCAATGGCATGGGTGGTTCACTGGCAAGCGTTGCGTGTCTGACCTCGAAAGCGCGTCCGAGGTCTCGTTTTTGCTAGCCCCTTTCGCAGATCCACACCTTAGGCTCCGACTCCAAGTGACCGTGGCCGAATCACTCATCGTCATTGCATTGCTAGCACAGTGCGGGGCAGGGCAGGGCATCCCCAGAGAATTACTCGGCTAACCAGGCGGCATAACTTCATCGCTACAACGAGAACCATCAAGAGACGACGCAAATCTCGTAAAGTCAGCCCCACCCACCAGCTAGAGACCCGATCGTCAAGATGCTGGGAAAGACGACCGGCCCAGGGCATATCGAGGAAGTGCACGCTCAGGCAGATCAGCTGGGCAAAAGAGACTCGCGACTCGTGCAGACCGTTTTGAACATCAGTCATCCGGATCCGAACCATCCTTGATGACGAACGTTGCCTTCAACCGAGCCACTTCGCTAGCCAGTTTCGCGTCCACAACACTTGCCAGAACTTGCTCAAAGTCTTTGTACGCGGCGGGCGCCTCATCCAAAGGATAGCGGCGACAATTGCTAAGGATGTCGTACTGTTCAAAGTCTTGATCGACTTTCGACTGATTGAGTTTCCGTTTCGCAGCACGGCGTGACATGGCCCGCCCAGCACCGTGATTAACGCTGAAAGCACTCTTTTTGGCCCCGGATTGGGCCACCATCACAACAGATCCATCCCGGGGATTCCCAGGTAAGAGAATCGGATGCCCTGTCTTTTCGAAAGGTGTCCGGCTTAACTCGGGATGCCCTGCTGGCATCGCCCGCGTAGCACCTTTGCGATGGATCCATTGCCCCTCACTACCGCCATGATTCTCCCAACGGGCAATGTTGTGGCTGATAAAGTAAACGAGATTGCCCTGGGTTCCAGGCAATACTTGTTGAAAGGCTTCCAGTACAAGTTGGTTGATCAGCAGGTGATTCACCGTGGCAAAATTGGCTCCCAGAGCCATATCGCATAGATAGTCGTTGGCCTCCTGTGTGCCCACTTCCGCATACACTAGATCAGAATCACCGCCAGGAAAGGCTCGCCCAGCCTTCTTAAATTTGTCCTTCAATGTTTTGAATTGATGGCTGGCCAAACTGTGCCCAAAACCACGAGATCCGCAGTGAGAAAGGAAAGCAATCTTGTTGTGCTTCAATCCGAAAGACGCACCAATTTCGCGTAGCTCGGGATCCTGAGAAAGAGAAACTAGCTCGCATTCCCCAAAGTGATTCCCACCACCATAAGACCCCAGTTGCTGCGACTGAACCGGGAAACGGCGAGCCAATTTCTCGTTGCGATGCAGTACCTCTAAGCGGTGTTCGAGCGAATGGAACGTATCGTCATAGCCCAAGTGATTCGCGTCCTCACAGCGTTCCGCCCAGTCTCTTGGTATCCCCAACTTTCGAAGCACGTTTTTTGAAGCACCGTGAACCGCCAGCTCGCGCCCGAGGCGTTCGTCCACATTGCGGCTCTTTGGCACATCGCGACTTCCCTTTCCTGGACCAGTAGGAATACGCTGGCAAATCGCTTTGATCAATTCCCGGCGGACTCGACGGTCTGCGACGGCAGACTGATCCACGTTCGTTTGGAGCAGACTCATCGAACATTTAATATCGACCCCAACCGGCCCGGGATAGATATGGGTCGGCGACGAAATGACACACCCGACGGGTGCCCCGTATCCAAGATGTGCATCGGGATTGAGGACAACGTCAGTCACGCCCGGCGCGAGCCTAGAGTTGACCGCCTGTTCGATGCAGCCTTCGTCGAAGCCATCAACAATAGCTTCGTTACCGACAATAGTGATGGGCGAAACTTCTTCACCAAGCCTCAACTCGCTGATCCCCGACGACTTCCGCTCAAGCAAGCCCTTGTAGCCACCCGAATCTGACTGCGCGTTCATTACTAGCTATTCCACTCCAATTTTCGGTCAGCACACCCGATGAGTTCGCTGATTCGCAAATTTTGCCCGGCGTCCGTGTTTGATGGCAAACGATCCACTATCCCATGTTCACTTCATCCGAGAATTAAGGTCCCGTTCTTGAGCAACCGATAAATAGATACGTGTCTCATCCAATCGGGAATCATCCAATCCGCGCGAAAGCGCCCCAAGAAATATGGGAGCGGTCGCAAGAGAGTTGTGCCCCCGCCCCATTCGTTTAGACCAGTTGCGAAGAGACACATCGCTACCGGAATTGGTTCACCGTCACGAGAGTTGTCTCCATAACCTGCGTCCCAAATATTTTCGATCCGCACCGAGGTCTATGTTGCCGCCAGTTTATCGCCCGATCCCATCGCCTGCGGCAACGAATTTGTCGTCTTTGATCGGCACGCAGATAGGCGCTGGGTGGACCATACGGTCACCGCTACACTGTGGCGAAAGACTCAACTTTTGGACATGCGAACACATCGATTCAGCGGCCCCTGCAATTGCGGTGGTCTCTCGACAGCAGGGTTCGGGCGATTCAAATCTTGGTGCCAGTTACTCGAGCTCAACTAATTCCGCAGACCCGTTAGCGCGGCTCGCCTACCTTACATCAACCTTACCAGGCCGCTTCGCGGAGCGCTGCATTGACACTTCCCTCGATGCCTCCACTCCCTACGTTCTCTTCCCGGTACGCACATCTCCGGAGTCCGATGAGTGGTTTCGCAATTTGCCTCAACCGGCCTCCTTGAACACGTTGATATCCATGTCACAACACTTGCTGGAAGGTCTTTCCCAGCTCCATCAACTTGGATTTGCTCATACTCGGCTTGAGACGCAAAACATTCTCATCGGCTCAAACGGACTTCCAATACTGGCTGGACTCGCCAACAGTCTTCCAATTGCAACCTATTGCAGCAGGGCCACACATTTACCTCGAATGGTAGGTCGGGCAGCAATAATTCACGACTGCCATCGGGTCTCGCCCGATTGTGGCTCGCCAGAATGGGTTCCCCCGGAATGTCGTGCATCAGAATTTGAAGTTTCTTCTGCCCAAGACATCTACCAGCTTGCGTACGTGTTCGCCGACTGGTTTGGCCCCTCAATTCTGCATTCGCCGTTCGGGAAGGCCATGACATCGGTGGCCCCCACCGACCGTCCAACGGCGTCTGAACTCTTGTACCTTCTTCAAGATCTCGCTAGTGAGGAAGGACTTGATAACGGCTATCGCCGCCGATCTTCTTCGGCTGGTCCCCCAGCCCAAGCCGCTTAGACAAGTTGCCCGAATCATCGGGATATAGACGAGGTGTGGGCGGCCAAGAGCCCGGTAGGTGAGCAGGAATGCATCAATCCGAGCTGCGGAGCATTGGCACACCCACTACAATTCGATACCAGGCGTGCATCGTGAATCCTTCTGGTCGATTCGCGCCACCACCTCCGAATGGGCGTCCCTTGGGTCATGACTCGCCAAGATAGGGAGCCGCCCACCTTGTCCTTGTTGCCCACTACCGCATCCGCAAGATCGTTCCCCGCCATGTCCGACTCAATTCAAAACACTGCACTTCCCACTCCGATTGCATTGGAACGAGAGGGGGAAGCGGGCTTGATAGTGACTTGGAGCGACGGAAGCAAACGCAGCTATACGGCCGCGGAATTAAGATCTGCATGCCCATGTGCCACTTGCCGCGAAAAGCACGGGTCGGGTTCATCACCACAACCTGGGCCATCACTGGGCCTGCCTGTCCTCTCTCTACAAGAAGCGCAGCCACTGGGGATCAAGAGCATGAGGCCGGTCGGGAACTACGCCTATAACATTGCGTATTCCGACGGACACGACTCGGGAATCTATACATTCGACCAGCTGCTTTCACTTGGAAAAGCTTGTAGCTAGTTGTTCAGTCGCCGTTTGCTCCTTGTTGAATGCGGTTGCACCTAGGCACTTCAGCGTGGACTCGTTGCGAGTTGCGCAGCGAGTTGCTCAATCGACTCTAGCAACTGGACCTGACGTTCATCCATGGTCGCGTCTTCGCCGACGGCTGTTAGGTCCAACGATTCGTCGCCAAGCCCCGCCGATTTTGACTCGTTCCATTTCGCGAGGATCAGCGAACGAATCTCCTCCGCGTTATCAACCCCCTCAAGCAACCCCGAGTGCCCGAGCACCGAAGCGCCCTCGCCCTTTCCGGTCGTCGCACCGCCTCCAGCTGTTTCTACTAGTACATCGGAAATACCAAAGTAGTTCTGGAGCGGCCCCTGGCGTATCGAAACGTTCTGAATATTGTCATACGTAATGGTAGTTTCATGAATAATCCAGATACCTCGACGAATCCTCATACTCCGATCACTTAGCACGTACCACGTCGTGTCATATCGAAGGTGGATGGCGATGTAAGCCACAACGTCCGGTAAGATCATGATTGCCCAAATCGGGATCGCTAGTAGAATCCCTAGCCATGGCACGGCTACGAGTAGCACAATCCATCCAATGAAAAGGACGCCGTCAAACGCAACCAATCCGATCCAAAAGAAGAACTTCAAGTACCGCAGAAAGCCGGTCGCGGGGCGAAAACTCTTTACGTCCGCGTCATCGCCGCTTCGAAGTTCAGGCGGTTCCTCGGGGACGAGTAGCCATCCAGTAATGAATCCCCAAACACCTTGATAGCACCACTTGCTGGCTCGCAGGACTGCTTGCTCTGGAACGATCATGATTCGCTCCCAGTCTGCTCTTGCTGCTCAACCAGTTTGCTGAGCGCTGACTCGATTCCCTCCAGGGCTTTCGTTGCACGAGCCCTGCGATCTGCAACCTCATTTGAGTCCGGTCCACTCGCCCGATCCGCGACAGCACCTGAATCAGACTTCGCTCCTCGCATTCGACTGTAAAGAAAGTCTCGTAGCTCCTCAGCTTCCAAAATTCCTTCGATTGCCATTTCAGCTTGGCTATTGCCGGAGGCAGTTTGCAAGCTGATTTTTGCTAGTCCCATCCATCGCTGCAGTAGATTCTTCGTGAGGTGGATGTCCTGAATCCGTCGATAAGTCAAATAGACCTCTCGCTTGAATAGGATCCCCCATCGCATCGATACGCCTTCATCATCGAATTGGTATCTCAGCGTGATGTAACGAAAGTACATCGGCGCCAGAACAAGCGGAGTCAGTGGACCACTCAACAAGGAGCAGAAGACATAATAGCGAAACAAGATAGGATCAGGTTTCTCGATCTTGTACGGATCAAAGTCGGTCGCTTCACTCATTTGCATCTACTTCCAATGCCTATTCGTGGCTTCGCAAGAATAGCTTGGCCCTGGTTCGTCGTTCAGCGAACGAACACGGTACTGTAAATCACACCACAATGCCTCAAACTGGCTCTTGCTTCTACGCTACCTAGTGACGATTCGGATTTGGAGCGTGGATCTTGGCTCGTAGACCGCATCCCAAGACGGTTAGAGCTTTTCCGATCGAACCCCTGCTCTCAAGATACTTCAATTGCGTTTCGTTGCGGAAACTCGGTGCTCAGCTTCTGTCGACATGCTTAAAGGACTCGGCATGCGCCGCCTCCCACGCTCGGCGAAAATCATCTGGGACGACCGCCTGCAACAGAGCTCCTTCCTCCAGAAATTGGTACAGTTCTCCGTAGTGACGTGTCTCGGTGGGTGAAATTCGGTGCATCACATGCCAGGGGCGAAGATCGTTTGGATCTTCCAGGCCAAGCGCCCCGAGTATCTCACAGAAGCTCTTCACGGTTTCGCGATGAAAGTTCATCACGCGCACTTTCTTGTCGGAAACGGCTAAACCCGCCATTAAGCTGCGATCTTGGGTCGCAACTCCAACTGGACAGTGATTGCTATTACACTTTAACGCCTGGATACACCCAAGTGCCATCATCATACTGCGAGCGGCGTAGCAACTATCAGCACCAAGCGAGAGGAGTTTCAGCATGGTGAACCCACTAGAGACCTTGCCGCTTGCGATGATTTTGATTCGGTCTCGCAGCGCACAGCCGACGAGAGCGTTGTGAACAAAAATGAGCCCTTCATAAAGCGGCGCCCCCAAGTGGTTTGAGAATTCGAGTGGTGCCGCTCCAGTCCCACCCTCGCCGCCATCAACGGCAATGTAGTCGGGCAAGAGTTCCGTGGCTAACATAGCCTTACACAGCGCTAGAAACTCCCGCCGCTTGCCAACACACAACTTGATACCAACCGGTTTACCGCCGCTGAGATCTCGTAAGCGATTCACGAACTCCAGTAACTCGATTGGATTGGAAAACGCCCTGTGCCCTGGAGGAGACAATACATCACGCCCAACCGGGACGTTTCGTATTTTGGCAATCTCGGGTGTCACCTTACTCGCGGGCAGTATGCCGCCATGACCAGGTTTGGCACCCTGAGACAGCTTCAATTCAATCATTCGAACGCCAGACTTGGCCGCATTCTTCGCGAACAGATCCTCACAAAATTGTCCCTCATCGTCGCGGCAACCAAAGTACCCTGTGCCGATCTGCCAGATGAGATCGCCGCCACCGCGTTCATGATAGGGGCTGATCCCTCCCTCGCCGGTATTGTGCGCGAATTCACCGAGCTTCGCGCCCTCGCTGAGCGCCAAGACTGCATTTTCACTCAGTGAGCCAAAACTCATCGCGGAGATATTGAGCAGACTTGCCGAGTAGGGCAGGGGACGATCACCTCCGATCTCAACACGCTTCTCTTCTGGATGGTGATCCAGTGGTGTCATCGAATGGTTCACCCATTCGTAACCAGTCCGGTAAACGTCCTCCTTTGTTCCAAAGGGCACGGTATCACGCACGACTTTCGAGCGCTGATAGACGATGGACCTTTGGTCTCGATCGAATGGAACTCCTTCGGTATCACTTTCGATAAAGTACTGATAGATTTCGGGACGCACGAACTCCATGAGGTACCGCATTCGGCCAATCGCTGGAAAGTTGCGTGGGATAGAGTGTTTTGTCTGGAAGTAGTCATAGAGACCAATTGCAACGACTGGACCCAACAGCAACCAGCTCCACATCAGCTGCGGTGCAAACCAGATTGCAATGCTACTCGCTACTACCAAGACAAAGACGAAGCCAACAAACAATCTTCGCATGCTCACACCAGGTTGAAATGGCGTACTTCAAGACCACTACATCGCAATCCAACATTGAGACCGCGGGGCGCTATTGTCGGCGAAAAAGAAAGTGCAAACCACTACGCCGATAGAATTCGTCAAACGTAAGAAATTTCCGAACTAGCCCCGACCTGGCCCTTCCCGCTTCGACAGTTCAGCGTAATTCGAGCAGATCGAGTCAGACTCAAAGAGCCAGGAGCTACTGCTGCCCATTAACGCCCAGAGGGGAATAGTGGCTGGGCGCTAGCGACATGTCATCCACTGCGAGCCCAACTGCATGGTCACCGCTCATATTTCTGAATGGATAGTCCAATAGAGTCACCATGGACCGATCAGATCGCAAACGCACAAATTCGACGCGGCCATCTTCGTAGAGAATGTTGATTCCCCTTCCCCCGTGCGCTATGAATTCCTCGCCTCTCTCCGTAAAAATCGGCGCGTCTGCGAGGATGGCAAAGTGGGTTCGTCCCTCACACTTGGGTGCTACCAATTGTCCATTCTCAAGAACACCAAGCGAATATGCATAATGTCCCCCGATCGACTGCTGCCATGCCAATACGTCTACTGCAGGCAGTGCATTGAGCGTTTCGATTGAGGGGATTTCTTTTAGGCCAACTGGCCTTACCGCTTGGTCGCATCCGACGAGGCTTGGGCAGAGGAGATTCGAATACGACGTCACTTCACCGCTACTCGCCAACCTGATGGCATAAACGCCTGCAAAGGCTTCGCGCCCGCTGGTGGGGACCCGGAAGAATCGCCCATCATCACTACCGATCGCCTGATTGAGCAATCCGTACCCCAGCCCCTGCATCTTTTTGGAACAACCAGCTGTTCGAGCAGAAAAGCGAGCCGTCACAACTGCCGGCAGCAGCAAACAACACATCACCGCGACGCAAGCTGTCAGCACTAACGAATCGACTCGTTTCTGTTTGGTTGAGCCTCGAGATTTCTCGTTCCCGTTCGCCGGCGACAAAACCTGCCTTGAAGCGAGTTCAATCGATGCGTTTTCCTTCCCTCGGTCGTTCATCAAGGGATCTTGGCCTACCAACTGCGACTCTCGCTCATTAATTCGATCCCAAGTCGACTCGATGAGCCCACTCGGCGGCTCATAGACACCGCTAAGTGAATCCATGTGACCCAACACCTGTCGAAGATCAGCCAACCGATCTCGTAGATCCGGATCAGCATTCAAACTCAGTTGCAAACGTTGCTCCAAGTTTGGATCAGCGTCACCAAGCAAGAAAGCAATGAGCTCTTCATCGGAAAAAGACATTCTGACTCGACTGTCTCAAGAAAACGAAGGAGGGCAGGGCTTCCGCCGTGGCTGCAAACGCCAGGGCGGGATTCCGAGAGGCGAATAAGATCGGAGTTATCGCTCGAGGTAAAAACAACCTGAGCCGCCCCGACCTATTCAATCATTCACGATGACTAATAGGGACTACGCTGCCAGATTGCAGTAAGTTTGCGAATTGCCGAATGGACCCGACTTTTGACCGTCCCAACCGGCACATCTAGAATTTCCGCTGCTTCTTTGTAGGGGAGTCCTTGTAGATAAACGAGTTCGAGTGCGCTGCGACCTGGCTCGCCAACCTCTTCAACCGCCGAACGCATTCTCTCCCGAAATTCGCTGGTCAATAGCGGATCTTCATCAGGTTGACGATGATCTGGAATTGCCGCCGCGTGGGAAGAAGACCTGGATTCGCTTTCGGTCGAACTAACATCTAGGCTCTGATGCACCCGACGCTTGTTGCGTCGCTTTAGATCGATCGCTTGGTTCGTTGCAACGCTGTACAACCACGGCCGGAAGCGACGCGATGTGTCAAAGTACTGCGCTTTCTCGTAGACTCGAACGAACGTCAGCTGAAACGCATCTTCCGCTGCACCTTCCTCACCGACATAGCGTCTTAGGTAATTGAAGATTTCGTGTTGATATCGCCTCATTAAGCACTCGAAGCTACCGCGATCTTTTGTCTCGATGAATTGCGCAAGCAGCTGCTCGTCACTCAAGCTTGTATCATCCAGTCGCGGCGGTAGCGTTTCCGCTCCCACCGAATTCGCTTGCTCTGTCTTCATACTCACGGCAGACTCTCTTGGACCTTAGTTCGTTCGTCCGAATCCTGGGAATAGCTCATCGCGTGAGCCGGCTGCCCAAGAGGACTAATTGAGTGGAAAAGGGTCTTGGCGGCGGCCACCAGTGACACTCGGATCAAGCATCCATAATAGCAGAAAACGGCTCGGTCGATCAACGAATCGCAAGCCAAAGATAGCTTTGAGCTTAGCTACTTTGTGAGTCAGATCACACCACCGGAACTAGCTTGAATGGCGTTATACGAAGACCTCACGGGCTAGGTTCATACGCCAAGAAAATTTCCTCAGCTTTTTTAGAAAACCAGCTGCCCCCAATTACTGAACCAAGCGGCCCATATTAGGCGGCAACGTGAGCCGCTCCCATTTTCTGATCCAACATGAGTGAGAAAATTCGGAGTGTTATCTGGCCAGGCTAGCCTGGCCAGATTTAGCGAACTCTCTGGGGGCCAGGTTACCCAGAGCGCTGTGTGGACGGTGTTCGTTGTAGTCAACTCGCCAAGCTTCAATCTTCTCCTTGGCATCCTCTAAGGACAAGAACCAGTTTTCATTGAGGCACTCTATTCTTACGCTTCCATTGAAGGATTCGATAAACGCGTTATCTGTGGGTTTTCCTGGACGACTGAAGTCCAGTGTGACTCCGTTGTCATAGGCCCAATGATCGAGTTGCTTCGAAGTGAACTCTGGGCCATTGTCGACTCGGATCGTTTTAGGCAACGGTCGTAGAGCTGAAATCCGTGTGAGTACGTCAGCGACATCTCTTCCTCGAAGACGCTGGCCGACCTCTATCGCCAAGCTCTCACGGCTAAAGAGATCGACTATCGTCAGCAGGCGAATTCGGCGGCCGTCAAACAGCTCGTCAGTCATGAAATCCATCGCCCAGCAATCGTTAACGCAACTAGCTTCGGACCGCTGAACACGATTTTGGCAACTTACTCGCCGCTTTGGTGTCTTGGTTCGCAAGCTCAGCTGTTCCTCTCGGTAAATGCGGTAGACTCGCTTTGCGTTGACGGCCCAACCTTCTCGCCGAAGCAAAATGTGTAGACGCCTATAACCGTAACGCACTCGTGTTGCCGCGAGTTCCCTAAGCCTCATCCGAAGCGGAGCCTGCTCATCTTTCGTTGATTTGTAACGGCAGGTCGATCTGGCGATCTGCAGCAACGCACACGCCCGGCGCTCACTAACCCTGTAAGCTTCCGTTGCCCCTTTCACTGCCGTTCGTAGACGAGCAGGCTTCAGAGCTTTTTTGACAGAACATCCTGCAGTATCTGCTTGTCTAGACTGAGATCCGCAACCAACGCCTTCAGACGCTTGTTCTCATCTTCAAGTGATTTCAAACGCCTGACTTCCTCCAGGCCAACTCCGTCAAACTTCTTCTTCCAGCGGTAGAACGTCGGCTGACTCACGCCAAGCTTCCGGCAAACCTCCTCGACCGCTACGCCAGACTCAGCTTGCTTCAAAGCAAATGCGATCTGCTCATTGGTAAATCGAGACTTCTTCATGATCTTCATCTCCCAAAATGAAGGTCAGATTCTACCCCGATTCTCTCACTTCACATGGAACAGCTTTTCGGTTGCAGATCAAACGGACACATGACGACTTCGTCCCATGAGCCGAAAAGTCGCCGGCACCAGCGTAACCGAAATGAGAGTCGCCCCGACGACTCCGGTTCCTATGGCGACGGCGAGTGGGGGCCAGAATCCACCACCACTGAGTACAAGTGGGAGAAAACCGACTACGGTCGTGCCGGTCGTTGCTAGGACGTGCCTCGTCACTTCAACGACCGTTTCGACGGTCTCCGGTATGTCCCCTTTCATGACATCGGGATTCGCCTTCAACGCCGCGACAACGACAATCGAATCGTTGATCGCGATCCCTATGAGTCCCATCGTTCCGACGATCGCCATGAAACCGAATGGGTAGCCAAAGATCCATAACGCTCCCATGCCAAGCCCGATCGACAGCGTTGCCACGAGACCAATTAGCGATGCCAAACGAAACGACGCCAGAGCCAATACGAGTGCCCCAACCATACCGACCGCGAGCACACTCACGTTTGCCATGAGACGACTCACTGCCGCGTCTCGTTCAGAAGCTTCGCCCCCGATTTCAATACGGTAACCTGGAGGCAAACGATCTCGAAAATCAGTTTGATCGAGCCTGGCAATGAACTCGCCTAGCACGCTCGAGGGCAATGTTCCTGCCGTAATAAAACTCTGCACTTCGTTGCTGCGTTGGCCGTTGTACCGCGTGATTACGGCACGCTGCGGCTCGTAGTTGATATCGGCAAAACTGCTAAGAGGAGCAAAACGAGTCAACGCGAGGTTACTCTGCCCAGCCGCGTCACCGACGCCAGAATTTCGGCTGACCAGAATCGCAGCCTGGCCTACGTCCTCAAAGTTACGCCGGCTCTCATCGGCTATGCGAACACGCACAGGAACTTGTTCAACTTGTTCAATAATGGAGCCTGCAGTCAGGCCTTCTAACCGGGCAAACAACTGCTGAGCCACGTCCTGCTCGCTTAGACCAGTCCAGCTAGTCAGTGCGGAATCCATCTCCACCGAAGCCACAGGCCGTGTTTCACTAAGCACAGTCCGCGAATGAAGTACATCTGGAATCGACGTTGCCATCGCTCGCAACTCTTCCCCAAGCGTCGCTAGCCGCTCCACGTCGGTACCAAGCAAACGTATTTCCACGGGAGCATCAAACGGTGGCCCCTGCTCAAGTTGACGTACTAACAAGCGTGCGGCTGGGAAAGCTGCGTCTAGCTCAAGTTGCATCTCGCGAATTAGCTCCAGCGCATCGCGGTTGTTGTCGAGCGTTACGATGGCCTGCGCGTAGTTCGGAGAATTACTTCGACGTTTGATCACGTTGTAGTAGAAGGGCGGGGCGCTCTCTCCCATAAACCAGCTGACTCCTCGAACACGAGACTCCTTCCGAAGTTCCTCTTCGACTTGCCTAGCGACTCGTTCTGTCTCGAAAATGCTTGCTTGTGGCTCTAACTCAAGCTCGACATAAAACTGGTCGCGGTCAGCCGGCGGAAAGAATTGCTCGCTTAACTGCGACGCCGCCACAAAACCTGCAACTGGCAACAGACACCCTGCGGCGATACCGACAATCGGGTAGCGGAGCATCCAGGTTAATGATTTGCGGTAAACACTGGTGACAACGGGAATCTGAATCCCACGAACCGCTAGGTTCCCAAGAAATCCCCGGCTGTGCCCCTCCGAATAAATGGGTCCCTGCAGAATCGCTGCGGTTGCGGGCAACACCGTCATTGCCAGAGCAAAGGAGCTAAAGATGGCCAACATCACGGTGATAGCGATCGCCCCCACAAACTCACCGGCGGGACCTTCCATCAAAGCGATCGGAGCAAACGCCAATGCAGTGGTTACCGTCGAGGCTAGCAGCGGGGCAAACAACCTCTGAACCATATCGCCGACGGCTGCCTTTGGAGAAAGCCCCCGTTTCAAAGACAACTGAATTTCGTCGGTAGCAATGATCGCGTTGTCGATCATCAGCCCGAGTGCGATGATCAATCCTGTGACGGACATCTGGTGGATCGGGATTCCCATAAATCGCATTCCCGCGACGACCATTAGCGAAGCGACTGGCAGTGTCGTGGTAACAAGAACAGCGCTTCGCCACCCCATAAAAATGAAAGTCATGACCGCGACGGCGGCAACACCGAGCAGCAGGTTGCGGCTTAGCGACTCCATGCGTTCCGTGACATAACCTTCCTGCTCCATGATCACGTCGAGCTGTAATCCAGGCGGCAGAGAATCCTGAAACCTTGCGACGACGTCATTGGCCTCTGCAGCCCATTGGTCAATTCGGTACTCTGGTCGAAGCATGACGCTCACCACCACACCCGGCTTACCGTCCACAATGACACGAGATGCGGGAGGATTGGGATGCGAACGTTTGACCTCCGCAACATCCAAGAGTGATAGAGTTTGCCCTGGTCGATTCGTCTGCAAGGTCGCATTACGAATGTCCTCTAAGCTCTCAAACTCGTTCCCGATCTGTACGACAAGGTCCGATGTCTCACTGCGAAGCGTTCCAGCCGAAGATTTCACATCGTTATTGGCCAGCTGGAGAGCCACTGACGCTGGCGTGACGCCGGCAGCCGAGGCCTTGAGGGGATCAATCTCGACGGTGATTTCCTCTGCGGGATCACCATAGAGGTCGACCGACTTGGTCCCATCTAGAGCGAACATGCGGTCCTTGAGGTCGCGAGCTAGCCGGCGCAGGACGCCTGACGCAGCCTCATCGTCTCGCTCCCACACGACCGCCCCAATCCAAGCGTACGCAGCGATATCGAGCTCATCAAAGAAGGGACGCCCAGCTCCGTCCGGCAGCTCTGCGATCGAGTCTTCTATCTTCCCTCGCAATCGGGACCATACCGGCGCGGTGTCGTAAACATCATCGCGGAGTTCGATAGCGATAAATGATGAGCCAGCGCGACTCTGCGACCGCATTCGCTTGATCTCAGGCACATCCAGCACAGCATCTTCTATCTTCTCCGTCACCAATGCCTCAACTTTTTCAGCATTGGCACCAGGAAACAGAGTCACTACGTTCGCGGCACGTTGAGTCAAAAGCGGATCTTCCATCCGCGGCAATATCATCAAAGAACTCGCACCAGCGGCCACGGCCAACAAGATGGTCAGCACAATGAGCCTTCGATCAGAATAGAATTGCTCCGCCAGTTTCCCGATGGCCCGCCCCGGCCCAGGGGCTTCTCCTGCGGGAGGATCACCAGCCGACAGCTTCTTGTCATTCTTGCTTTGCGTCATGATTTATTCAGTGCAATTCTCTTGCCCAACACGGATACACCCAGCCCTGCCAGCCATCCACAACCCAACTAACGGCTAAATGCCTGCTGCTACGGTGAGCCAATGCGATCACTGGATGCGTCAGCAATGGCACCTCGCAGGCGGAGTCGCGGCTACCTTTCAGATCCACCGTCAAGAATCTCGACGAGTTGATCTGGAACAATTCGGTGCACTCCTTCGACGACGATCAAGTCTTCGGCATTCAAAATACCGCGCACTTCGGACAGATCACCTCGAACGCTCAGCAGTTCCACAGGGCGCTGCTGAATAACGAACCCCGCTTGAGTATCCGAGCCAATGGCGTTGTTGGGGACGGCCGCATACAACACCCACAAACCGCGTGGCCCCGCAACCAACGCTCGGGATGGAAGCCAAGTTGTGTTGCCCGCGGTCAGACCTTCGACAACTGGAACAGAGACTTCGATTGGGTCCCCTAATTCGATAAGCCCTTCAGCCTGGGGCAAAACTTGGAATACAACTCGGCGAGTCCGTGTCGTCGGATCGACCGTTGGGGAAATCCGATCGAGCGTTGCAGCAATCGAAATCTCGCTGCCATCTGCCTCACGCTTGATCAGCTGAATCTTGGATTCGTCATAGGTTGCCGCGGTTATGCCGGGCTGCCGGTCCTTCAAACTCACACCACCCAAATCTTCACTGGGAATACCGACGTGAATTTCGAGCGCCCCTGTCTCTACGACTTCCAGCAATGCTTGCCCCGGCGATACAACATCGCCTTCATCGACGAGCCGCTGCTGGATGGCACCGGAGTACGGTGCAAATACCTTCTGATCTCGGATCCGAACCTGAATCTGCTGCACCTGCGCTTCAAGACTCAAGACTTGATTGCGTTGGGCCGCCTTGCGCTCGGCACGCGTGCCTTCTCGCAAAAGATCCAACTGCTCGACCGCAGCTTGGTAAGTTGCATCCGCGGCATCAAACTGAAATTCGCTTTCGTCCAACTCTTGCTGAGACACTGCCCGCGATTCCCTTAGGTTCCGAGTCCGGTTCCGGCGACGTTCGGCCAACTTCCGATTGGCATCAGTCTCTCGAACCCTTGCCTCCGCCTGGTCAATATCCTGCTGTCGCGGTCCAGCTTCGAGCTCACCGAGCAAATCTCTCGCAGCGGAAAGACTCGACTGAGCAACAGCCAACTCAGCTTGCAGCTGCTGGTCGTCTAACTGGACCAACAGCTCTCCCTTTTCGATCGAGTCACCAATATCGAAGAGGACTTCGTCGACACGGCCAATCGCCCGCGCCGAAAGGTCACTACTTCGCTTGGGGACAACGATTCCGGCGAAACTCTTTTCCGCCGCAGGCGACCGCAATTGGCCAAGCTCAATCACTCTAACTTTGAGTCTGCGTGCAGAGTCAGCCACTTCACTCGCGGCACCATCTTGCTTGGCGGGGCCTGGAATCAGACCACCCCCTTGCGTCGCCCAAAAACCGCCTCCCATCGCAAGTAGCGCAAGGACGCCAACTACGACAAATGGCCTCCGCGTCACAAAATGACGCAGCGTCAAAACGAGCTCAAAAAAAGGGGCCGACCCCGCGGTGACTTCAGCTCTTTGCGACATTCGACAACTCCCCGTGGGCTAATTCGTTCATGATGGCTTCCGTTTCCGCAAAGTTAATCAAAGGCTTCCAACTATACCCATTCATCAAGGTCCACGCGTGGTATCGCATACTTCGGACTGGGTCGCTGACCCCGATATCGGGCAAAGAGGGGCTCGACGAGATCAAGGCATGACTCCCGTATGTGAGCGCCCAAAAACCGAAGACGAACTCCTCGGGCCCTAGTTCGACTGGCAACTCCAAGTCACCGCTAGCAAGTGCATCGCGGACGACTCCCGCCACGACAGACATACAGCGCAATTCGCATTGCCTGATAATCCCCTGCCTCTTTTCCGAGGATTTCTCCCATATCGTTGCATTCCTGAGCATCTGCTCCACTGCGAAATGCTCCGAGCATACCGATGCGTACATATCGCACGCACAACCAATCGCAGTCATCCTCAAACGCGAACCTTGAACTTCCGTCGCAGCTGCCTCAAACATGCGGCGACGCAGTTCCATCGACTCAATCGCCAAGGCGGCGACGATTTCTTCCTTATTGGGGAAATGGTTGTAAAGCGTTCCCTTAGCATATTCCATCTGGGCGGCCAGACGCTCCATATTGAGGGCCTGGTACCCCTCAGCCACCAAAATGGGCCTAGCGAGCGACAAGATCTGCTGCTCGCGTTCTTGAATTTCTCTTTGCTTGCGTGTCAAAACTTCCATAGCTTCATTATTGACGCCACGTCAATAATGTCAAGATCGACTTCCAGATCTCCCTTCGTTCATTAATTCCCCGCTTCCGAGTTCCCCCTCGCTCTGCGTTTCATGACCTCCTGCCGTTCAGGTATTCAACCCGTCAGCCACAGAACTCACAGAAAGCACAAAGAATACTGAGAACCAGCAGCTTGCGGCAAAGCCTCGTGCGAAACCCAATCCATCCATTGCTACCTGCTAACTGCCTTCGCATCTTCGCGTCCCTGCGTCTTCGCGCCTTTGCGTTTTCCTTCAACACCAGGCAAGACACTTTCAGGCACACACAACTCACTGGAGCCAGCGACCCAATGCCATCTCACCTCCCTCCGCGATCTCCGCAACTCCGCGTTTCAACATCTCATGCCGCACAGATATCCAAGCCGTCAGTCACAAACCGCACAAAAAACGCAGTGGAATATCGACAGACCTACTGCAAGACCACAACCGAACGCGTTCCATCCATTGAGTCCCTGCGTATTTGCGTGTCCCCCAACAACAGCACACGAATCCACGCCCCAGGCAGATCAGCTCAAATCCATCCAACTTCCCCAGCAATCGATTGCCGTAGGGTGGGTGCAACCCACCAAATCCTCAAGGTCCCAATGCATCTAGATCAGCATCCACCATGCTGCAAACCATCTCTTCGAATTCGGTTTCGGCATGCCAACCGAACCGCTTCTTCGCCGTGATCGGGTCTGCCACCAAATGCGAAGGTTCTGCTTGCCGCATATATCGGGAATCTTGCCGAACAAAATCTTGCCACTGAAGATCAACATGCCCGAAGGCAACTTCCAACCAGTCGCGAACCGTCCGTTGCACCCCAGAACCAAGAACAAAATCGCCTGCTTCTTGGGCTTGGAGCGCCAAATGAAACGCGTTCACGAAGTCCGGCGCGTACCCCCAATCTCGCTGGCCATCTAAATTCCCAAGCAAGACTTCCGATGCCTGCCCAAGCTTGATCTGCGCTGCGGCACGAGTGATTTTGCGAGTCACAAACGACTCGCCTCGACGCGGCGACTCATGATTGAAACAGATTGCGTTGCAAGCAAACACTCCGAATGATTCTCGATAGACTCGAACCATATTGGTTGCAAATGTCTTGGCAACGCCATAGGGCGTTACCGGACGAAACGCCGTATTTTCGGTTTGCGGAGCGACCTCAGGCCGCCCAAAAACTTCGCTACTGCTCGCGTGGAGCAAGCGCGGTACTTTGTCGCAGTCCCTGAGCACTTCGAGTATCCCAAGCGTGCCCATCGCCGCAAACTGGCTTGTTGACTCCGGGATTTCGAAACTCGCACCGACATGGGACTGCCCTGCCAAGTGGTACAACTCATCAGGTCGAGTCCGTTGAATCAGCCGCCGAATCGCCGTCGAGTCGTTAAGGTCGGCATAGTGCAAATAGAGAGTACGACCATAGATGGAAGGATCTTCTGTCAGATGGTCGATACGTGTCCTCGCTATCGAGCTAGAACGCCGAACCGTCCCATGGACTTCGTACCCTTTACCGAGGAGTAGCTCACAGAGATAGCTTCCATCTTGCCCCGTGATGCCCGTGATGAACGCGACTGGCATGCGATTCCTTCCAAAACAGCGGCGTGGGGCTAAAGATGAACGAGCCGCTATGTGTAGAGGAGCCTCAAGATCTCCTGCGTCGACGTCCCCAAAGGCCCGAGGCCCCAAGCCCAGCTAATCCGAGTGCAGAAGGTTCTGGGACTGCATTTGCCGCGATGAACTCATTCACAAACTCTGCGTGGTTTCCAATGTAGCTAATACCGCTGATCTCGGTACTCGCAAACGCATTCGTACCCAGCAAGACCAACTCTCCGCCGACGTCTATGAATGTCGGTCCGCCAGAATCACCAGTTCGAAACCGGGCTTCAAAATCAACTCCCGGGGAATCAAAATCAAACAGAAGCGAGTCCACTGGGAACTGGATGCCCGTTACGTTGACATCTTCTGCGTACCCGGAAATTAGATTGCGACCGACGGCTTGATCTGGCTGCCCGGTCCGGTCGGCCGGAGGCTCTGGCGACAAACCAAAAAGATTCGCATTAAGCCCCTGCAAGCTCCCAGCATCAATAACGTTGCCGGGCGAAGTCGAAAGAACTTCGTCGGCAAACGAGTAGTGGTTAATAGAATTGGGAAGCGGTGAATCTAGTACGCCTAACCAAATGTCCGTGCCAGCGACTCGGTCCGTTGAAGCAATCTGGCGCTTTACTGGAGTCGTCGACGAATCGTTCCCTTCGTAGAACGACACCGTGCCGGATGGTGGAAAGTGCACCGCCGAAACAACAACATTGCGGCTGATGGCGGTCGCCCATCGCCCAATCCCGTTCTGCCCAACACCGCTGACATCGAAACCAGCCATGATGAACGCCGCGTCATTCGTGAAGCGGTCATTCGTCGCCGCTGTATAGCCGTCGATGAATATTGCCGCCTGTGCGGTCGACACAGGTAGCACACTCAAGAAACAGATCGCAAAGTAGCGAAACACTCCGTTCAGCCGGGGCAATCGAGTTTGCATGACGGCTTACCTTCAAATTATTAGTGCGAGCACAAAGCTTTCTATTCAAGAGCGAATAGAATCACAGATTGTCATTGTAGTCGGCGAAGTTTTCCCTGCCATTTTTCTGACACGATAGCCAAGGGCAGGCAGAGCTCAAATCTCGAAATCAGCCGCAAAGCGTTAGCTCTTAAACTCACGCCAGCCAAAGGGAGGGGCGTCACATGCAAATCCGTTGGAGTTCAGCCTTTAGGCTGTCTTTGCACTTATCCAACTCGGAGAAAGACGCAGGCTGAAGCCTGAACGCCAACGATGACCACACAGACTCCGCTCCAAATTAGAAAAGCCATCGCTCAGGACACTAGCCAACAGCCACAGGTGCATTCGATTCCGACGCTGCTGAAAGCTCGGGCACAACATCCGTCGCAGGTACTGGCTCGGCACCCGAGGCTAGAATAGCGTGCACCTGGGGAGTCAGGTCTTCGACGAGACCAGCTAGTCGAACGATGCTTTCTAGGCTTTCCCCTAGCGTCGCGTCACCGATGACTTCGACTCGGCCAGCGACCTGCTCGCCACTCATTAGCGGCAATACAGAGCACCAACGATCCGTTCGATCAGGTAGCCGACTCTTCTGCCAAGTTCCGTGGTAGCCCTCTTCAAGCCATGGCACGTTGAGATCCAAATGCAACTTGGCTAGCTGCTCACGTTCAGCGAATTCAACTAACGTGTCCCAAACAGTTTCCCACTGGCGGGTCCCCTGCAAACGAACCGCCTTCTGGCGAGCCACTTTTCCGGCGGTATCTACTCTCTCCATGAAGCTCAAAGCAAAGTGCGAGCCACGACGAACAACGAGTGCGAGTTCGGAGTAACAAAATGCTTTGGTCAAAACGAGCAAACCAATGACGACTGAAATACCGACAAGCGCTAGCCATTCCTGATCAAGCATCTGTCCAGCCAAAGCCCCCATTGCCGTGATCAGAGCTAGAACGGTCACCGCGAGTAACAAACCTTTATCGCTTAGCCCCTTGCCCTTTAAGGCATGGTGCAGGTGGGCGCGGTCGGTCGTGTAAATCGAGCGTCCCGTAAGCTTCCGCCGCACGATGGCCATCGACGAATCCAAGAGCGGCAGCGTGAGAATCGCAAGCGGCGCAAGGAATGCAACCGTGGTCGCACCATGCAGAGCACAACGAATCGCGAGCGCTCCGGTAACCATACCAACCAATAGACTTCCGGAGTCACCCAGGAAGATTGAAGCTGGTGGAAAATTGAAAACCAAGAACCCAAGTAATGCGCCGCACATTGCAAACGCAATCGCAGACTCTGCGAAGTGGCCATTTACCCAAGCAAGTAGACCAAGCGATCCACAGATGATGGCTCCGAGAGTCGAGCAAAGACCGTCCGAGCCATCAATCAAATTCAGTGCGTTCGTTGTCGCAAGAAGCCAAACCACGGACACGGGAATGGACAAGACACCAAGGTGGATCGGAATGCCGAAAAATGATGTATTCGAGATTTGAAACCCGCAAGCGGCAAGCATCAATGCAACGAGAAGTTGCCCAAGAAGTTTTTGGCGACCGCGCAACGTCCAAATGTCGTCAGCCAATCCGATCAACCAGATTAGCACCATGGCCGACAGCAGACCGAGAAAAGGCGTGATCTGCGCAGCATTCAAATCCAGCAAGTCAAAACGAAAAAGCGCTGCACCGCTCAACAGCAAGACGGAACCTAAGACTGCTGTTCCTCCGGACCGCGCCACGATACGCCCGTGCAGTTTCCGTCGCGCATCAGGTTGATCCACGATTCCGAGACGAATAGCAGTCGTGCGGACAATGGGCGTCAGTACCAAGGAAATTAAGAAACCAGCAATCAAGATCAGAGCGAGGGGGAGCATGCTTGAGCGAATCCGGTAAGTCCAGGGAGCGGGGCATAGCTGCCAGCTTGATTCGCAGGCTAGGATCTTCCACCTTGAGAAAGAATTCCGCCTGCGAAGAGTCCCCATGGTAACCGGAATGTGCAGATTTGCACGGCATTGACGTTGATTTGGGTTATTCGTCTTAACAATTTCGGGAAAGTTAACGCACCGTCGCATTGCCGCTCAATAAAGAGCGATTCCACCCCCTTACCCGAGTGCGCAAGCCGCTTCCTTTTGAAGGCCTCTGCGAATGCAGGCTGGACCCCGGCATTTTTTAACTGACTTTCCCGCTTGCGGGAGAGTGGGGCCCTCAGGCACCGAGAGGGTTCTTCCAATCCTGAGCCGGCCTCTGTGAGGCCTGTCATTCGGGCCTTGCTACAGCGAAGACATGTGCAAGCCAGGAAAAAAACGCAAAGCCGCCAAGGCGCGAGGCCGAAAAGTCCGGGAACGGCCTTCGGTTTTTTCTGTGACCTTCGTGTCCTCTGTGGCCAATCGGTTCCGATGACTGCCTCCCACGACCACGTAGCTCGATGGATCCTGCAGCCGTCTTTTCACAGAAACGCAGGAAACTGTCCCCTGCAATGCCTTCTGCACCCCGGCCATTTCCGAACTAACTCTCCCGCTTGCGGGAGAGTGGGGCTATCAGGCACCGAGAGGGTTCTTCCATCCCTGTAGCCAGCCGCTGTGAGGTCCGACCATTCGGCTATCACGCACTGTGTGGATTCTTCCACTCCTGTAGCTGGCCTCTGTGAGGCTTGACCTCTCGAACCTGGCTCGAAGAGCCTGGCTACAGCAAAGACCTGTGCAAGCCGGAAAGAAAAACGCAAAGCCGCCAAGACCCAAGGCCGCAAAGTCCAGGAACGGCCTTCGGTTTTTTCTGTGACCTTCGTATCCTCTGTGGCCAATCCGTTCCGATGACTGCCTCCCACGACCACGTAGCTCGATGGATCCCTGCAGCAGTCTTTTCACAGAAACGCAGGAAATTGTCCCCTGCAATGCCTTCTGCACCCCGGCCATTTCCGAACTAACTCTCCCGCTTGTGGGAGAGTGGGGCTATCAGGCACCGAGAGGGTTCTTCTGCAGTTGGCCTCTGTGAGGCCAACTGCGGCCATGACTCGAAAAGCCTTGCCAGAGCAGAAGCGGGGTAAACAGAGCCCTGCTAATGTACCGCACGAACGCGAGCAGCCCTCGGCACGTGGGTGCCGAGGGCTGCGAGTCGGTTCAGTTTTTTATCGGAAACCTTAGTTGAACAGCTCTCGAATGCCGTAGGTGAAGAAGGCTCCGATACCGAAGTTGATGGCTTCCTCGCATGGCTTGTACTGTAGAATCAGCGTATCACCTGGTTGAATGATCGGCCTTTGTCCCGGCTCGTTCACCGCTCTGGTGAGGTCCACTTCGATAGCAATCTGTCCGTTGCAGGGTGTCTCACGGAGGACATAAAGGCGCCCTGGAGGAACGACTTGAGCGCTACCAGCAATGCCGGTGAGCCCTGTCCGCCCCGACTGGTTATTGACGCCAAATCCAGCGATCGCCATCGCACCCAGTGCATCCAGATCATAGTCTCGAGGAATTGGCCATTGCCCGCCGCGAAGTAATCCGCCCGTGAAGAAAAACTCGGTATCACGGGTCTCGATCAAGACGATATCGCCCTCTTCAAGAATCACGTCTTGCGGATTAATGGTTGGTAAGACACCAGCAGGTAGTCGCAACGGAATTCGCAGAACCGTCGGATCCTCCGGCATAGGTGGAGGACAACTGCATGGATCATAATGATTGTTCACGATCGCCGCATACTCTTGCATGAACCGCATCCGAGCTTCTTTGTCGGCTCGGCTGCTTCGAAGAACCTTGACCTCATTTTTGGCTGTGACACCAGGCAGCCCTCCGGTCTGCATCAGAGCGTTCAAGATATCGTTTTTAAACGCATCGAGTTTCACGATCTCTCCGCTGGCTCGGTAATCGGTTCCCAAACGACCAGTTTGACCAAGGGCTACTGCACCGTTCACTTGGTTACCCGGCTGCAATTGATCCTGTCGGATCACCACAACGTTGATCTGCCGCTTCCGGATGATCGTAACGACGGGACTCACCTTTCGAGCCTCGGTTTCTTTCAGAATCTGGGCGTCGATGTATTCCTTACGTATCAGATCTCGAGTTTGGTCTGTGGTAAGTCCCTCGACCTGCAGTGGTTTAAGAAGCGGCAGCGAAATCGTGCCATCTTCCAAAACCGTGATCGGAAAGCCAGTCGATGGGGGAAGTGTGCTGTTTGGATCCGTCGGGAAGTTCACCGGCGGCAGCTCTGGAACTTGGCCGGGCTCGTAGAACGGGAAAACTTGGTCAACAGTAATTCCAAGCACGTCGCCAGGACCTAGCGTGTACTGCCGGGGTTCCTCCTGAGCAAGCAAACTGATATCAATTGGGATCAGACTGTCTTTCTCGCCCTGGAAAAACTGCCGGGGCAGGCGACTGGCCGGGATGCCATTAATCGGCTGAGTGAGAGCGGTACAACCGGTTGACACCATTCCAAGCGTCAAGAGCACAAGGACGCGACACTGGCTTGCAGCTGCCCGGATTCTTGATTTAGCTAACAATGTAGAAACCATGTTCTTCATCCATAAATTCATGGTTAGACGAATTGTTGTTCGGGGAGCGTGGTTCCGCAAAACCTTACTGACGCTCTGGACGGCAGATGCCGGGATCAGCTGACCGCAACCTTCAAACGACCTTTGACCGTTCATTCCTTCCCGCAACCGCTAGTTGGTAGTGGAAGGGGCGAGTGGGACAGGAGCCATCATCGGATCGGCCATCGGCACTGGGGTCGCAGGTGCAACATTCGAACTATCTAACGGAATACCGTTATCCATGATCACCGTGCCATCAGGCATGCCGTGCACCGCCCCGGAGATTTGCGAGTCTGGATCAGGAATCGGATACAGTGCGCCTTGGTGCGTGAACATCCCCGACTTTTGATACTGAGCCTGATAGTTGCTGGACATCGGTAACTGCTGCCAAGCTCCTAACCCGTCCTCATCCGCGGCCCGAGCGCCGTGAGGGTAACCCGCAAACCAAGCAGAAGTGCGGGCTTGCCCTTCCGCAGATTGGAAATCCCACCCCCAATATTCCTGAGGTGGAAAAGCCGGCGTGCACTCGCCGCCGCCGGATGCAACATCTTCGTAACCGGCGCGGAAGCCTGCGGAAAAGTCATTGATGTAACGCTCTCGGCAGAAGTTATGCTTCCGTCGGTGCCAAGCCTTAGCGGAGAAGGAGCGATTGCGAAGTACAACGACGGTATCGTTCCAACCACCGTTGTTGGTCAACGCTTCCCAGCCGTTATGCATCGTCATGCAGCCGCTCGAGCCGGCGGAGAGCATAGCCACGGCGAGCGCTCCCAAGATCCGCTTCTTGACTCGCTGCCATCGAGACGATCCCGATCGCCTGCTCTCCAAACTGCTTTTGCAGGTGGAATCTTCTGATGCTCGAAACATCACTACCCCCCGGTGGTGCTATCGCCGTAACTGACAGTTTCCGCCGCAATGGTGGGCGCCCCAACGAGCCAAGTAGTAACCCAGCGTTTCGGGACGCAATCCGTTAGGGCGGATGCGTTTCTTATTCGTTAGGTCAGCGGCACCACGAAGAAGTGGCTCAGCTTTCCTATTGCATGCCCCTAACCTAGAGGCCGTGCCAGTTAGATCGAACGTTAAGCTGTACCGAGTTGAGCAATTCTCTCGTTTATCCGAGCCGAATCACTTGTTCCTAGGCTATCGATTGCAGCAATCCACACAGAATTGCCGCGCTAACCGTGAACGAGTTCAAACCCAGCAAGAATTTTTCAAAAACAAGTCAAAAACGCTAAAGCTACGCACTATGCGAACATCCACCGTAGGGTGGGTGCAACCCACCAATTTCAATTTGTGTCCTTATCCTCTGCGACCTTGCGTTTCCCTCCCAATCGCCCACTTTGACAATCGTTCACGAATGTCCGTTCGCTCGCTGAAACAGGACCTTTCGTCCAGCCACAGAGGGCACAAAGAACACAGAGGATTGCGATAGACAAAGAGATTAGTAAGAAGAATCCTGCTCCCCTTTGCGTCCTCGCGTCTCGGCGACTTTGCGTTTTCCTACCCTGGTGCCGCATTTGTGCGCTAACGGACCAAACAGATATGGCCCCAAACCAGCCTATGCTCGGTACACTCCGCGATCTCCACCTCTCGCGTTTCCAAACCGCCTTCATACTCCGCCCCCACCAAGTTGTTTCACCCCTTTGCGTCCTTAAGCCTCGGCGACTTTGCGTTTTCCTACCCTTGTGCCGCATTTGTGCGCTGATGGACCAAACAGATATAGCCCCAATCCAGCCTATGCTCGTTACACACCACGACCTCCACCTCTCCGCGTTTCCGAATCGCCTTCATACTTCGCCCCCACCAAGTTGTTTCACCCCTTTGCGTCCTTGCGTCTCGGCGACTTTGCGTTTTCCTACCCTTGTGCCGCATTGGTGCGCTAACGGACCAAACTGATATGGCCCAAAACCAGCCGATTCTCGTTACACTCCGCGATCTCCACCTCTCCGCGTTTCCAATATCTCCCGCCAATCCATTGCTACCGTCGACGCCCACCAACCCTACGCAACGCTGGAGCATCTCGCTCAGTCCTGTAGCCTGCCAGGCAAACGCAAAGACGCCATGACACAGGGCCGCAAAGCTGAAGATCTTCCCGTGCCGCTGGTCTCTCCTCCGCGATTTCAGGCTCTCCGCGTTTCGAATCTCCCTTGAATGAAGACCTCCTGCGACGGCCGATCCAAAATTCGGCCCAGAGTCCACAGAACCTCCAAGGAAACAACTAAGTCCTTGCGGATTTTTTGCGATTCATTCAGTTCGTTCGACGCTTCAAGAGACTGGCCTCGACCTCCGCACTTTAGACTGGTTCAACTACCACGCGCGATGAGCCGCGCACTTAGCCGCCCCAGCCCCAACAGAGGCCAACTACAGAATACTTCTTTGGTCACGCGTTCTCCGCCTCTCTGCGTCTCAATAACGGTATTCGGACTCTGTGAGTCCGCGCTCCTGCCAACAGGCCCCATTCGGGCCTTCCGCTTCCAACGAAATACCTAGCTGGCAACAAGGCACTTCGGTTAAACTAATCCAACTACGTGCGTGGAAGTCGTGAAAAGCTCACGCGGCAACTCCAAGCCTCCCGGCTCCGATTCCCAAACTGCCTGAGACAAGATGGCCTCCAGCTCACAAGATTCTCATGGCCGTCGATCCGCTCGCAGAAAACAATCGCTGCGTGAAGGCAACCGTCGTCACGCGCACCGTAACGAGCCTAGACAGAGCACTCGGCCGGTTAACACCGGTACACGATCACTCAATATCTTACGGACTCTGGCTCGGCTCTTCGCACTTGCCATCGTTGCCTTTGGACCTTGGTACTACGGTTCGGCTGGATGGAACGCCCAAGTCGTATGTGTCGTCGCAGCCAGCCTCGTGGGGCTGATCGCTTTTGTAGCTGCGGAACACCGCCGGATCGTTCGGCCGACCGTTCCGCACTTTTGCCTCATGTTTTGCCTGCTGCTTAGCTGGCTGCAGACGGTCCCGCTACCCGACTCGCTCTACAAGTCACTCTCGCCCAATGCCGTTTTCGCTTCTCGAGTGTACGACTCGGCTTCCATGCTGGCGGATTTGCAGAATGCAAACGACGGTGATGATCCGGCTATTCGAACTGAACTCTCTGCCGAAAAGCTACGAGAGGCGGCCTATCTAAGCCCCAAGTCAATTAGTATCTATCCCGCTCATACGCTCGCCTCAGGAGCCGTGCTCAGCTCTGCACTCGCACTGCTGATCGCGGGCGGGTATCTATTCCAGTCGCATCGCTGGAAAATCGGTCTGCTGATCACACTAACGGTCGTCGGCATCGCCAACGCCGTGGTAGGACTCTTACAAACGGTTGCGTGGAATGACTGGACACTGCTGCCCGAGTTCAACGGAAAATACTCATTTGCCACCTTCATCAATCGGAATTCCGTCGCGCAATACTACTCGATAGCCTTAGGATCTTGCCTGGCTTTGCTCGTGCATTGGTACGGGCGTCGAGGCGGCACCTCGCTGGAGAAAAAGTACCACGTCCGCTATCCGGCGGTGAACTTGCTAGCGAAACTCCGGCGACGCGTCGAGGACATTCTCACCGACCTCGACCTAGCGTCCATCTTGCTCCTGTTGACGATCACGCTGCTGCTGGCCGCGGTCTTGGCTGCGGCCAGTCGCGGCGGGATTATGGCGTGTGGCTTTGCACTGCTGGTTGCTTTAGCTAGGCTCCTTGGGACCAAAGCGAGTGGTGCGCGCATTGCGGTGGGCCTGACCGTCATTGGCTTCTCAGCCATCCTGTTGCTCACGACGCTTGAACTGGACGACCGTTTCGAGACGCGGTTGGGGACTCTGTCCGAAGAATTGCACCAATTGTCGAACGTGAGATTCGAATTATGGAGCAGTATCCTAGGTGAATCTCAATACTGGCTGCTCGGCAGTGGACTTGGGACCTTCCACTTGGCCGTGCTCACGGTCCCTGCAATCCGACCCGATATTTGGTTTTACCATGCCGAAAACATTTATGTTGAGTCGTTCACCACGCTCGGTCTCCCGGGTTTTATGGCCTTGGTACTCTGCATCGGCTGGCTTTTAAAATACCTATTGTTTGCGCGTCGATACCGCCACTCATTGCTCCGGATGGCGGCCCTGATACCGGTCGTCGCCATCGGCAGCCAAAGCGTAACCGACTTCAGCTTGATCCTGCCTGCCATCTTCCTTCCACTTGCTTTGCTCGTTGGAGCCCTGTGCGGCGAGAAACAGCTTGAGGAAGAGGCTTCTGCATCCCGAGAGCGCGAATCTCAACGGACAACGCGAAAATTGGACGCCAAACAAAAGGCAATGTTGGCGATGAAAGCGACAGTAGGTGGGAAAGACTTGGACGATGACGAAAATTTCGCTGACGACCATGAAGGGGATTATGCAACCGAGCCTGCCAGGGTCACGCGGGAAGCCGCGAGAATGGGCCCGATCAGCTCTGTACTGCCGATCATCGCCGTTGGAGTCGCCTGCTGGCTTGGCGTACCCTCACTGCTGGATTTTGCCAAAGCGGAAGCCCTCGCCAAGCGCGAACAACTTGCAACCCGTGATCAGAACTCGCTAACGGTAAACTTAGCGTTTGAGCAGGCTCGTCAAAAACAACTGTCGTTTCGGGACGTCGTGCAAGATTTGCCCTGGCCCGATGGCATCGATGAGAAGCGGCGAAAAATCCTGAGCAAACCAGAAGTCTTCACAGCCGCATTGGCATCTCTCCAGAGAGAACCCACGAATTCCGCTGCCGCGTTTCCTGGGCTAGTCGATTTTGTTGCCCAAGACCCGAGATTAGCGCCGACCCTTGCCGAAACGGGGCAAACTATGTTCGGGCTGATTGCAAGCTGCCCACAGGATTGGCGGATTTCCTGGGGGCTGCTTCGAGGCGATGTGGATCTATTGACACCGGAGCAGAGAATTGTCAACGCGGCTCGCTTGCAATTAGTCTCAGGACATATGCCGAAGCATCTCCGCGACTGCGGGACGCATTTCTTCTGGTCATCAGAGCCTGCCATTGGACGCGAGTTCTGGAAAGCCTCATTGCAACTCAAACCGTCGGCAGATCGAGTTTTTTACGCGGCCACAACAGAGTTGTTTAGTCCTGAAGACTTGGCCTACATTTCTCCGGAATCGCCGTTCTTTCGTATTTCTGTAGCACAGAATTTGTTGCGGAACGAGCAGGACGAGCATGCCGCAGCCCTACTTCGGTCTCTCGATCTCGAGCAAGTGGCATCCGCTGCTGAAACCTCCAAGCAAAATCTGCTGGTCGCCTGGCTAGCCCAACGAGAATCTGCGCCCAACGCTCAAATCGCAGCCCTCGTCGCCGCCAGCCGACTTGATCCCTTGAACGCGAATATCTGCTTTGAACTTGCAAAACTGTACGACGAAACCGGCGACGACCAAAAGACTCGCACCGAGATTGAGCGCGCCCTGAGCCGGGATCCCAGCAACAAAACCTACCAAGACTTCGCCGCCCAGCTTGGGCTCGAATAGAGGTCCCTGCAGCAGGGCTCCACGGGCCTCGCCGTTTGCCCAACGCTGCCTCCGTAGTGTTCGAGCTGCCCACCCTGAATGGCTCGCGTGGTCAGTCACAGACGCCGCGTCTCGGGCTGGCGTTTCCGCTTGCGAGAGAGTGAGGTTACCGGGGCCTAGCAGGCTCAGCCTTTTTTCCCCGCCTTCAACCCTGATGGCGAAGCCCGAAGCCAAAGCTTACGCCCGTGGATCGCAAAGCGGCTCAATTTCGCCGCCGACTTGCCTTGCGCCTTTGGGTCGTGGCGACTTCGCGTTTTTCTCTTTGCTTTCGGCAAGTTGTGAGCGCTCGGAGGCGAGACTCAAACGTCAGACATCTGACTCTCCTGCTTGCGGGAGAGCGGGGCTATCAGGCACCAAGAGGGTTTCCTCACCTATCGTCGGCCGTACACCTAGGCCTGCTGCGTGCAGCATTAGCGTTATGTTAAAGTAGGCAGCTTCAGATCTAACGGGCCGACCGAGACTGGCGCCCCCCCACCAAGGCTATTCACTGTCATCGAATTACCGTGACAATACACGCTACTGTACTTCTGCGGCTTCTCTGCCCTCATAACCCTCACAGCTTAACGTGGCTTTGATGAACGTTCGGTTCAGAAGCCTCACGACTCGTGACAAGCTGCAGAGTGAATCTATACTTTCAGGAATTGTACGTCCGTCCCCTCTAGAGTGACTAACCGCGATGTCCGTAGCTGATTCCCCAGCCCTCCAGACTCCTGCCGTCGGCAACATGCGTGTGACCGAGCCCGGCGAAGCACACAATAGCTTTGACATTGTTCAAATTCTGTGGCGTTGGAAGTGGCTTCCAATCTTGGGGTCCATTATTGGGGCAGGTCTCGGATACCTCTATTTCTCGAAGCAGCCCGCGATATACCAGGCGACGGCGTTAGTGCAAGTTGCAACGTCGTTACCGGGAGTGACCAGTCAACAAGTTTTTAATGCAGAAGAAATGGGTCCCGGAACGCGTGCCGACGAATCTATGGTGATTCGTAGTCAAAAGGTGCTGCGTGTAGCGGTCAATAGGGGCCGTCTGACAGACCAACCGCTTTTCGCTGGAGAGTCTGCCGAAGAGATCGTTGCCAGATTGATGAGCTCTGACGACTTACTCGTCGAACCTGCCGACAAAGACGATGCAACCAAACTGATCTCGATTAGCTACTTGAGCGAAGACGCCGACTTAGCGGCGATCGTTGTCAATGCGATTGTTGATGGCTACAGCGAGTACCTCTCTGAAGAGTATCAAACCGTTGGTAACGAGATTTACAACCTTGTTACGGATGCTCAGGAGAAACTTCAGAAGGAACACAAGAATTTGAATCAGCAGTCGCTCGATTTTCAAAAACAGACTCAAGAATCCGCCAACGTGGTCTGGACGTCGGACGGAGTCCGGGATCCTTACGCAGAAGAGTACTTCCGAATTAACGCGGAATTGTCGAATATTGTTGTTCGAAAACAGAAGATCGCGGGGACCGTTAAGCAGGCAAAGGATGCTATTGCAGCGGGTCGACCGGCGGACGTTGTGCTAATGATGCTTGTTACTGAATACGATGGAAACAATGCTTCAGCATTTCTTTTTGGGAGCAAACGCCCAAGCAAGCTTCTTGAGGGTCCTGACTTTGACAAACGAGTGGACACGATCGCGGAGAGAATGGAACGGGAACAATTGGTCCCGCTTGAAATTCGTCAGCAAGAGCTTCTGAACAATTACGGCGACGGACACCCTTCCGTAGAACTCATCAAAAATCGAATCGCAGTTCTGAAATCTAAAATCGAAGAGCAGAACGAAAAAGAACGACTTTTTGCTGAGGAAGAGGAAAAGTTGCTTGCAGAGGCGTCCGAAGAAGACGCCGCTTTGTTTCAAACAATGGAACAAAGGCTGCAGACTCGAATTCTCGCTTTAGAGGAGGAGCTAGCTTCCCTTTCCCAGCAAGAGAACTTCTTAAAGCCATTGGCCTTGGCAAAACAGAAGCAGTCAAACCAATTGCAGTTGATCCTAGGAAGAAACAAGCTCATCGATAGCGAAATCGAGACGATTAAAACGCTCCTAACTAGTTACACGGAAAAGCTCCAGCAGATTGAGTTTGCCCCGAACAGCGGCCAACGAACATTAAAGGCTTTGAACTTGCCGACCATAGGTGGTTTCTATGGCCCAAGCTTGGCGCCATATCTGCTCGGCGGTGCCGCTGTCGGCTTTGTTTTGCTTTCCGGCTTGGCCGTGCTAATGGACTTGGCCGACCGGAGCTACAGAAACCCAGAGGAGATTGCTAACGATCTTGGAGTTGCTGTTCTCGGGCACGTTCCTGTAATGGACATTTCCAAAGTCAAAAAGACGATTCAAGATGTGGATCCATCCGTTACGTCAATCCACCACAGCAAGGGACGCGTCAGCGAAGCCTATCGTTCCGTTCGCACTGGATTGTACTTCAGCCAGAATGGACAGAACCTCAAGGTCATCCAAGTCACTAGCCCCGTGCCGGGCGACGGGAAATCGACCCTTTCTTCGAACTTGGCCGTCTCCATGGCTCAATCAGGACGTCGAGTCTTGCTGATCGATGCTGACTTCCGACGTCCGCGGATCGCCAAGATTTTTGGTATCGATGCCAAAAATGGCATGGCAACGGTCATCGCGGGCAAAGCTGAGTTAGACGAGGCCATCTACGACGGGCCCGTTGCAAATCTATCGATCATGCCTGGAGGAAAACGCCCAAACAATCCGGCGGAGCTTTTGTCGAGTCAGCGGTTTGCTGATTTGGTCGAGCTTCTCCGCGAGAAGTTTGACATGATCGTAATTGACACCCCTCCGCTGCTAGCCGTTAGTGATCCGGGTGCTGTAGCCGGGTTGGTCGACGGTGTCGTCTTAACAATGCGACTTCGAAGAAACGTCAAGCCTTTGGCAATGCGAGCAACGAGCATACTTGAAAGCGTAGGAGCCAAATGCCTTGGCGTGGTTGTCAACGGCGTCTCCTCGGAGGCAGGATACGGCTACAACTACGACTACAACGATTATCGATACGCCTATAAGTACGGTAGCAACTACCGTTCCGGCTACGGCTACCGTTACGGCTATGGGAACTATCGTTATGGTTACAGCAGCGGCTACGATGATGATCTATCGACCAATACGAAGCCTAGCACCAATGTGTCCACAACTGCGACTCAAGATGAACAGTCGAGCTAGGCACCACTTGGTGCTCCCCGCTTGAAGTTCAAAAGCACAAACTCTCCTGACAACTACTGATTTTGTTGCGGCTTTACCTGTCTGCGCTCACAGTTGTATCTCAGGGTCGAGAATCCAATTTTTGAGCGTAAGCTCTCTTTGCGGAAGTCGTCGAAATTCTTGCGACTCGAATTGTTCCGCCAGGACCAGATTGAACAGACGTAGGTCGTGAGTACTCACCTCCTCCTCACAGCGTTAAGATTGGGTGACACTCCCAATGGCTTGGCTAGTACTCGAACGCTAAAAACGCTTCTTGCGTTCGAAAATCCGCTTTGCCAGCCTGCCTTCGGCCGGCAGTAATAACCGGCCCCTCCAGCTGGAACGGCGGTTCAAAATTCGTCGTAAACGTTGCCCGTTTGTTGGGCCGACGTACACTCGTTTAAGTTACCTGAACTTTCGTTCCATGGTTGGCATCGGTAGCCACCCACAGGAACGAAGTACGCGCTTTCAGAGGCAGCCAGGTAGCGTGTGTGGACACAGAATATCATGACGCAAAAAGTGGGAATAATTGGCCTGGGCTACGTTGGCTTACCTCTCTGCATTCGCTTTGCAGAGGCCGGATGCGAAGTGCTCGGATTTGACATTGACCAGCAAAAGGTCAACTCCATTAATGCCAGAGAATCGTACATACACCACATTGATGGCAGTTCTCTCTCAAAACTGGTCCAAGAAGAGAAGCTCTCTGCAACCGGGGATTTCCAACGCGCAGCCGAATGCAACAGCATCCTTATCTGCGTTCCAACTCCCCTAGGTAAGCATCGCAATCCAGATCTATCCTACGTTCTCGGGACTGGTCGACGAATAGCCCCTTACTTCCACCCCGGAACACTCATAGTACTCGAGTCCACGACGTATCCCGGCACGACCGAAGAAGAACTTCGGTCAGTATTGGAAGGAGGGTCTGGCATGCTCGCCGGGAGAGACTTTCACCTAGCATATTCGCCGGAGCGCGAGGACCCAGGGAATCCTGACAGTCAAGTTGCAAAGATTCCAAAAGTCGTCGGTGGACTAACCGATACATGCTTAGCTAAAGCCAAGGAGCTCTATGAACAGGCTGTTGACACGGTCGTACCCGTTTCGAGTTGTCGCACCGCAGAAGCCACAAAACTACTGGAGAATATTTTTCGCAGCGTAAATATCGCCCTCGTAAATGAACTTAAGGTGATTTACGAGGAAATGGACATAGACCTGTGGGAGGTGATCGAGGCAGCGAAAACGAAACCGTTCGGCTACATGCCCTTCTATCCAGGACCAGGTCTGGGTGGACATTGCATTCCTATTGACCCTTTCTATCTCGCCTGGAAGGCTCGGGAAGTAGGTAAGTCGACACGGTTTATCGAACTTGCAGGAGAGGTAAATGCATCGATGCCCGAATACGTCTTCCGCAAGACTTGGGAAGCCCTGAATTCAGTTGGTAAAGCGGTAGCGAACGCACGTGTTCTCGTCGTAGGTCTTGCGTACAAAAAAAACGTCGATGACGACAGGGAATCGCCGAGTTACGCGGTGATGAATCTACTTGCGAATGCGGGCGCATGCGTGAACTACTACGATCCGTTTATCCCCAAGATTCGTGCAGGGAGAAAAACCAACCTCTGGGCGGGGATGGAGTCGATCGAGTGGACAGCTAAGGAGATTAGCCAATTCGATGTTGCGATCGTTGTCACTGCTCACGATGAATTTAAGGAATTGGCCCCCTGGCCAGCCCTAGTAGTCGACACCCGTCGCCTACTGCCGCCGACACCTGGCGTATTCCAAGCGTAGCTGGCCCCCTATGCCGAGCTCCCCACCACTAACGTTTTTTCGGCAATGGCTTCACGCAGCGAATTCCAAAGCGACACACCTGCTACGGTCGGCGATAGCAAGGAATTTTATTTGGATATGTTTGGGGCGTGGCTTAAACATTCTCAACGTCCTCTTCGTGACCTCTTTGGTCGCACGTTACCTGGGACCGGCCGTCGTTGGTATTCTCTCTGCAGCCTCCGCAACAGTAGCAATTCTCAAGCCATTCACATCACTTGGATTCACCCACCTGTTCGTGCGCGATCTTGTAAAGGACCCGGACAGCCAAAGCTCACTCGTTTCGACTGTACTCTTCGTTCGATGCCTGCTGTCCATTCTATTGTTCGCATTTGTTAGTGCCTTACTTTGGTTTACTACCCCAAACCAAACCGAGTTCTTGATCAAACTCGTCGTGCTCCTGTTACTACCACTTTCAATTTTTGAGGTTTTTTCCGACATTTTGAAGGCGCGTCTCCTTGCGTCGCGACTGGTAATTGCAGGAGCATGGGCCACGGTTGCTATGGCACTCGCAAGATTTATAGGAGTAAGGCTCGATGCATCAGCTGTATTTTTCGCGGCCATAATCTTGGGCGGAGAGGTACTGCGAAACCTCATAGTTAGCGTTCAGGCAGTAAACCTCATTGGACCAATTGCGGCAAGTGACATAAGTCCAACAAGATTCGTCCAACTATTCAGAGAAAGCTGGCCATTATTTATCAGCCATATTGCGGCGTCAGCTTATTTGGGCGTAGACGTGCTGCTTCTTGAGTATCTGGCGGGCAGCACTTCCGCCGGGATTTACTCTGTTGCGGCAAGATTTACTGCCTTCTTTTTCTTCATACCAACTGCCCTGGCATCTTCTTTCTTTCCAAGTCTGATCAAATCACACGAATCAAATGCACAAGAGTACAAGTCTCGATTTCTAGATTTCCTGTGTTTCAATGTGCTCGCAGCGTTAGGACTTGCGGTAATTGCAAGCGTCTTGGTTCCCCAAGCGATACTCTACCTCTATGGAAGCTCATTCGCTAATTCAGTACCCGTTTTTCGAATTCACGTTTTTGGCCTAGTGTTCTTTTTCGTGGGGATAGCACGTGGCCAACACTTTGTAATAACCGGCGACACTCGCTTTACGTTTGCCTGCCAACTTGTAGGAATCATAACGAACCTGACCTTAAACTTAATCCTGATCCCCGTCTTCGCTGAAGTGGGAGCTGCGATTGCTGCGGCAGCAACACAGGTTGCATATGGGTTAGTTGCCTCATTTATATTTCCTCGTACAAGGGAGATTGGCGTTTTGCAAATTAGAGCAATCTTTTCTCCAAGCCCCTCGACTCTGACAGCAAGAAGATAACGACATGTCATTTGTCAAAAGAGTGTTCAACAGACTCAGTAGAATTACATCGAGCCCAGCAGTAAGAATCGGGGACGCACGCTGCCAGGTAGAGCAACTTGTACTTCGAAATCAATACAGAAGCATTTTAGAGACGGGTGGAAGGGCAATCCCGTTAAGCGACACAGGATTCTCGCAACATTCACAGCACGAAGAAGATGGCTTGCTACTGTATGTTTTCAGCTTGATTGGAACCACCAACAAAGTTTGCGTAGAGATGTGTGCTGGAAACGGCGTAGAGTGCAATACAGCAAACCTTCTGAGGTATCACCAGTGGACGGGAGCACTCTTCGACGGCAACCCTAACAACGTAGCCACTGCAAAACAGTTTTTCTCGAGTTGCCAATCGACCAAGTTTTGGCAACCGAGCATCAACCAAGCCTGGATTACAACCAGCAATGTAAATGAGTTGATCTCGGAACAGGGTATCGAAGGAGAAATCGATCTCTTTTCTCTCGATTTGGATGGAGTTGACTATTGGATCTGGAAAGAACTGAGCTGTATCAGTCCAAGAGTTGTGATACTCGAATTCAATCATCTTTGGGGCGACGAGTTGTCGGTCACCGTCCCCTACCGTGACGATTTTGTAGCAGAGTTCACCGAATATGGTTCTGACTATGCAGGAGCGTCACTAATGGCCTTCGTAAATTTAGCCAAAATTAAGGGGTATCACTTAGTAGGCACAAACGCGATCGCCACGAATGCTATTTTTGTTCGGGACTTCGACTCCCATCCTTGGTTACCAGAAATTGAACCCGCAAGTTGCTTTACGCACCCCCGAGCCCGATTTGGGATGACAGTTCGAAGGCGGGGCATTGAGAATAAAGAATGGGTCAACGTTTAGATGGTCTTTATTTCCCGTACCGTGCTTCCAATAGTACAAGCTGATAAACGATGCATTTAGGACTAATAACCACAACCAACACCAACATCGGTGACGACCTAATAAGACAGGGAATCATCGAGGTGTTCATTGCTCTTACCGGAAGAGATCAAGTATCACAAACTCTCGTCAACAAGCACTATCCGACTGAGGTATTTGAAGGTTGGCATCCTATGAGGCTCCTTGGCTCACTACCAAAGAGACTAAGAGTCAGTCTTGGAAATACATTGGTAACTACGCTGAATCTGCATGGATCGCGACTTGATTCAGTCGATTGCATTGTTCAATGCGGCGCCCCGGTCTACCACCCAAATTGCCACAAGACAGAATGGGCGGAAATAATCTGGAACCGAACACTTCCCCGGCTAGGCGAGTATATGACAATAATGAATCTCGCGGCGGGATCATGCCTACCGTGGGAAAGGCAACACGGGCTGCAAGAGCCTGAAATGCAATTCATTTCGAGAATAAATGGGATTAGCAATGTTACAACTGTCAGGGATAAAATCGCCCATAGAATCGTATCGGACTGCGGTGGCACGGCCGAATTGCTTGCATGCACTGCCTTCCTTTCAGGCTGCAGCGTAGCACCCAAATGGAATCAGACGAGCAAAATCTTAATTAACTACATGGAGGGCGGAGGCCACTTCGATTGGGGACAAGGCATAGATGCCAGCGAATACGCCGCGGAATTCGCCAAATTTGCCGCCGAACTTTCGGAGAAGTTTGACCTGTACTGGCTAGCACACAACCAGGAAGAAGCAATTGCAGCTAGGCGCTTCGGATGTAAAAGCGATCGACTACTGTTCCCGAAGAATTTACAAGAGTATCTCGGACTACCTGAAAAATTCCGAGCCGCAATCTGCAATCGGATGCACGCAAGTATTGGATTAGCTAGCATGGGAATTCCGTCCATAGCCATCGGCAACGACACTCGCTTGGCGATGGTCGATCAGATCGGATTGAAGACGCGTTACACAAAAACTCTAAGTTTTTCAACCCTTCGGGATGATTTCAGCGTCCTGCTGGACGAATCAAGTTCCGAAAGCGCCAGACTGCTTGAGCTTCGATCGAGCACTCTTGATCGCTACGTGAATTTGTTGCGTCGGTATGTGTAGAGAAATGTCGAAGCAGATATTCCGCAGGTTGCCCAAACGAGTCCTCATTGTCGTTAGTGACGTCGTCTTGGGATTGATAGGCTACGGCCAGCTTTGGATGTTGGCTACAAAGTCCAACAGAAAACCCCAAGAGCTGCGAATCGGGATTTTGTGTGCGGAAGCGATTGGAGATTTGGTTTTGACAACGCCGCTCATCCGCGAGATTCGGCAGGCCAAGCCAAGTGCGACAATAATTTTGGTCGTCCAAAAACAACTATCTGAATTTGCGGAGGATACCGTCGAGGGAATCGACCTTGTGGTACCGCTTTTTGCAAGGCAAGTTCAAAAAACTCGATTGTTTGGCAAATTTGTCGGTCTTTGCGGTCAGATCCATGCGAACAGGCGTCTCGTGCGTCAGCTCGATCTGGATGTAATCGTTGTAGCAAGACGCGACGTTGATGAGAAACATGCTTCACTTCTCGCACTTCTAAGCGGGGCAGCAGTTCGCATTGGTTTCTCATCACGTAACATACCTTCCAAGCATCTCGATTTTGTAAAGGATAGATACTTCACGAATTTGGTAGATTTTCCCACAGAAAGAATCCTGCGCGAATCCGACGCGATACTGCGAGCGTCAAGTTTTTTTGCCGCCCCCAAAACGTTTTCTAGAACAAAGCTAAAAATTCAAAGCAAAGCTCTGGAGAATGCTGACAACATACTAGCCCGGAGTGACAGAACAAAAGTGGCGGTTGCTTTGGGCGCCAATTCGGGCAGACGCAGATGGCCGATCAAAAATTTCGTTGCTTCAATCGAAGAGCTCAACTCGCATTTTGATCTCGACTTTATCCTGATTGGAAGTAAAGCAGATAAGTGTGCCGCACAGCAGCTGGAAAATGATACCACCGCGAGAGTTACGAACTGCTGCGGCATCACAGACTTACAAACTTCGGCAGCCATCATTTCGCGATGTCGCTTAACACTTTGTAATGACTCGGGACCGCTCCACATTTCCGAAGCTGTTGGGACCCCGGTAGTCTCGATTTCTTGCCATCCCAAGGGTGGAAACGACTACCATGCAAACTCGCCAAAGAGGTTCGGTCCGGCCCTTCCTGAGTCAATATGTCATCAACCACCGACGCACCTAAGTCCATGCCGAAACGGTTGCAAATCATTGGTGGCCCATTGCATTTGCCTTGTAACTCCTGAAACAGTGACGCAATCAGCGTCTGAAATACTAGCCAGAACAGTAAACAGCGAGCAATGGCAAGATGATTGACCTCGAACGAGAAATATTAAAAAGGTCTGAAATTGTACGAGCATGTGCCGAGAGTACTGCTCCCGCAATTAGAAGCGCTGGCCGGGCAATAACGAAGTGCTTACTCAAGGGTGGCAAGGTGGTTACTTTTGGAAACGGCGGAAGCGCTTCGGACTCGCAACACTTGGTTGCTGAGCTCGTCGGTCGGTTTTTAATTGAGAGAGCGTCCCTTCCTGCGATTGCGTTGCCAAGCAATACACCGACGTTGACGGCAATTGCAAACGACTATGGCTACTCGGACAGTTTTTCTCGGCAAGTAGAGGGACTCTGCACCCAAAATGACGTAGTCTTCGCGCTTTCGACAAGTGGCAACTCCCAAAACGTAATCAAAGCAATTCAAACGGCGAAACAACTTGGGATTGAAACTATTGGACTGGTAGGATCGCGCGGCGGAAAGTTGGCAGAACTTGCAGATATTTCAATTGTAGCCCCTTCGACAGCTACACCCGCAATACAGGAATGTCATATCCTCGCAATCCACCTACTTTGCGAAATGATAGACGATTGCTTCGGTCCAGAACCGTGTCGATTGAGATCCGGAGTAGCGAATTGCATAGCTGACCTTGTGGAATTCAGATCGAAGGCCAAGCGTGCTGGACTCAAAGTCGCGTGGACCAATGGCTGTTTCGACATCTTGCATGAAGGCCATGTTCATTCGTTGCAAAGTGCAAGCACATTTGCCGATTTCTTAATAGTTGGTGTCAATTCCGACAACTCGGTTCGACGCCTTAAAGGAAAGGGGCGACCTTTCAATAATGAGCGTACAAGAGCTCAATGGATTGCCAACGCCGAATCTGTGGATCACGTACTGATCTTCGATGAGGACACCCCCATGAACGCCATTTCCCAATTGCAGCCAGACGTAATCTGTAAGGGTACCGACTATCGCCCCCCAGACGGGAAGCCCATGCCGGAGAAGGTGATTGTTGAAGAATACGGTGGCCGCGTAGAGTTTATCGACCTATTGCCCGGAAAGTCGACTACCTCAATTTCTGAACGGAGCGGGATGCAAAACTGATGGTTTCGAAAGCTTTCTTTCTCGATCGCGATGGTACGATAATAGTAGACGAAGGATATCCGACTGACCCCGGCAGAATTGTGTTCTTAAAAGGCGCAGTTGAAACACTTCAATTGGCGCGACAACGTGGGTTCAAGCTTATCGTGGTTAGCAATCAGTCAGGGGTGGGAAGAGGCTACTTTTCTGAGAGGCAAATGTGGAGTTTTCACAGAGAATTTGAGTCATTGCTGCTAAAAGCAGGTATTTTTTTGGACAAGGCCTACTACTGCACAGCCGCCCCGTGGGACGTGTCGACTAGAAGAAAGCCTTCGAGCGGCATGCTCTTGGAAGCTGCAAAGGAATTCGATGTAGACTTCAGTAAGAGTTTCATGGTTGGTGATAAGCCTTCCGACATCGTAGCGGGCAAGAATGTCGGTTGTCGGACAATTTTTTTGGGCCACAATTTGAGCATTAGCGCAGATTTCGAATGCGAGTCTTGGAGTGACATTAAGAAAGTTATCTGCAGATGATTCGAGATTGCATTCAAACTATCCGCCAACGTAATCCATCAGTTCTGGTGGTCGGCGATATCATGATAGACGAGTACCAAAGAGGAACTTCAAATCGTGTTTCACCAGAATCGCCGAGTCTCATTGTCGACTACGAAGAAACAGAATGTCGGCTTGGGGGCGCCGCGAACTCCGCTTCGAATTGTGTTGCACTCGGCGGTAGTGTAGCTATCTGTGGGGTTGTTGGTGCGGATTCGTATGCCGATCACGCCGAAGCGATGCTTGCTGAAGCTCGCATTAAGCATAATTTGCTCAGATCTGACTCGAGACAGACTACGGTCAAAACTCGCATCGTAGCAAATGGCCAACAAGTGCTTCGTCTCGACCGCGAAACGCGAAACGATCTTTCTGAGGTAGACACAAGTTGGTTAATTGAGAAAGCCACTGCGCTACTTCCGGACTACGACATTTTGGTGCTATCCGATTATGCGAAAGGCGTCCTTACTTCCCGTGTCTGCGGTGAAATTATTGAGAAGGCGGGCAGCCTGGGTAAGAGAGTCGTTATCGATCCGAAGGGCAACGACTTTCGAAAGTATGCCGGTGCTTTTTTGCTGACCCCCAATCTTCAAGAAACCTACTTCTTTATAGGGGAGCACCCGTCGTCTTCACAAAGCACTTTGGAAGAAGTCATTCACAGATTAAGAGATGGCCTTTCATTAGAGACATTTGTTGTAACACGTGGTTCAGAAGGAGTCTCGGTTTTTGAGCCTGAAAAGCGGGCCTACCAAATGCCAGCGCGAGCGAAGAAAGTTTACGATGTTACCGGAGCCGGAGACACTTTTATAGGCGCAGTTGCGGTCGCGATCGGTGCAGGACTTTCGCTTTCAGATTCAGTCTTTTTTGCTAACGAAGCCGCAGCAATCGTGGTCGGGAAAAAGGGAACTGCTACAGTCAGCCTTCAGGAATTAACCGGCTTAGGGGACTGACGACATTTTTGGCTCCCGCGCACAGCGAATTGCCTCAGAGTGATGCACCTAGTTTTTATGGCGGTTGCAGCTGGTACTCACCGATAAAGTATGACTACTGCAACCATATTTGAATTAGACCCCGAAGGACATCGTGCAGCCTACGCCGCGATCTTGGCCCGAGAGCTGCTAAGCCTGGGAATTCATGTTCGTGTCCTCGGGCCATCTGACCTACTGAGCCGAGACGAAGGCAAGTTTGCTTTCGAGAACCTGATTGGACAGATTGAGTTCGTTGGTGTGCCATTAGACTCCCCGCCGGACGCAAGACTCAAGTTTAGCGTATTGGCCGATCACGTTCGCAGCCACGTGACGGATCGCATCTACGTTCCTTACGCTGACGGTTTGGCTCAGACCTGGGGGGCAACGGCTTTTCCATCCCGTTCGGAAATAGCAAGAACCCCGACTGAAGGTTTGCTAATGCGTGGTGCATTCGCATATCTATCACCCAATAAACTCAAGGCTTGGAAAGCGTCGCTTTCAGCTCACCTAGTCGGGAGGTCTCAATGGACTCTTCTTCACCACCTAGACCCTATCGCAGTTAAGCAGATGGAAAACTGGAGGTCCTGCAGTTTTAAACAGGTTGAAGTCATGCCGGAGGCCATGGCGGAGCCATTTGAAATAGAGCGTGATTTGGCTTGCAACGAACTAGGCATACCCCATTCACTCTTTACGATCACCTGTCCGGGCCAGATATCCGAAAGGAAAGGCTGCAATCATCTGATAGAGGCGTTTGACTCTATCGACTCTAACGATTGCCAACTGGTTCTATTTGGAAAAACCTCACCTTTAGTTGAACGACTACTTTGTGGAAAATACTCCAATCTTGTCCGAAACAAAAAGATCGTCTGGCGGAACAAGTTTATCAGCGACCGAGAGTTTAACCTCCTGTTTGCGGCGTCCAATCTAGTGTGCCTACCCTACCCAAGGCATATTGGTTCGGCCAGCATTCTGATAAAGGCTGCTCAGTATCAGAAGCAGACCCTCTGTTCAGATTGGGGTTGGATGGGCTGGGCCGCAAACGAGTTTAGTCTTGGCAAGACTTGCAATGTGCTTGACCGCGAGCATTTTCGTTGGTGCCTCAGGTCGTTTATTGAGTCGGAAACCTCAACGCTAGATACATTGAACCGCAACGCAGTGGAAAAAAGAATGGGCTTCTTGCGTTTCCACACTCTAGACAATCATCTCGCCCACTGGACCGAATCTATTTGTGACGCTGAAGGGATCAGCCAAGAGAAAAAAGCAACTCGCTGGAAAACGATACGTCCCAAGCATGGCTAAATCGCCAACAATTTTGAGCCCGGTGGTTTGCTGGCATAATGCTCCTTCAATCCACCAAGCACCACTCATAAAGGCCTTTGCCGATCTATATCATGAGCAGGTAACAGTTGTATGCGATACAAATATTTCTCATCGCAGGCTCTCAGAGGGATGGGGCCTGCCTGATTACGGGAATGCAAATTTGGTAGTCGCCCCAACCCACCACGAACGAGCGTGCATCCTAGGGGATTCAGTTCAAAAGGCTGCAGTACATATTTGCTCAGGATTCTGCGCCTCGCCTGGAGTCAAGAAAATCCTCAGATTACTCAGAAGGACCTCGTGCCGCGTAATCGTTTATGCTGAGGCTGCGGATAGCAGAGGCTCGATGAGGCGGATTATGAGAGAGCTCAGGTATCGCGTAATCGCTAGCTTATGGCGGGAACGAATTACCGCTGTTCTCGCAATGGGAGAGCTAGGCGTAGAATTTTACGAGCGAGTCGGATTTCCCCGCGGAAAAATCCACGAGTTCGCGTATTACGTCCCTGAGATAGTAACATCAAACACTAGGAAAAATGATGTCTTTAGTTTCCTTTATGTAGGAAAGCTTGTTGCCAGAAAAAACGTGCGTTTACTCATCTCCGCACTATCCAATCTAAGGCATGAAAAGTGGCATTGCACAATTGTGGGGGCTGGGCCCGAATCCATAGACATTCGCAATGACATCAATCTGTCAGGTTTGCACCATAGGTTTGATCAAATTGAGTCTTTACCCAACGACCGGGTTGTTCGGTTAATGGGGCAAGCCGACTGCCTAGTGCTTCCAAGTAGATTTGACGGTTGGGGAGCCGTCATCAACGAATCCTTGAGCTGTGGAACACCAGTGATCGCAAGTAGGAAGTGCGGAGGATCGTGCTTGCTGAAGTCGCCCGATCGAGGAGGCGTATTCTGTAGTGGAGATGAACAGGAACTGGTCAGGCTGCTAAGTAGAGCAATCCACGCTGGCCGGGTTACGCCCGCCAGACGCCAGAGAATTTGCAATTGGGCCAAGGAGGCGATTTCTGTTAGCTCAGGAGCAACATACTTGAACGCACTCATCCGACAATCGCCAGCTGCACAGCCCCCTTGGAAAGTGAATGAGTCGGATCAAATTAAGAACTAAAAGTTACTTTTATGGAATTCTCCTCCGACTACAAACAATCTAAGTCGATGCTTCTCCGTAGCAACAATGACGCTCCCCATGGAACGCTAAGCCTAAGTGATTACTTTAGACAATCACTTCTCGCTAGTAGTCTCGCATCACTGTCGATAGTTCTGCTTACACTGAGGCTTAGCGTCGCCGGCATTGCTTACCCTGCAATCCAAACTGTGGTGTCCCCGCTAAGCTACGCGATCCTAGCTACCTCCGCCGTCTACATTGCCGTCAACATTCGAGGGTTATGGGGGGCTAGCACATTAATCATCCTTGGAACTCTCCCCAGCGTCGTTGCGAGTAGCCATACAGCTTACTCACTGAATGCGTGGCTTGCATGGAGTGCAGTTTTGGTGGCCTTTGGGCCCGTTGCACGGTGCAGAGCTTCCATCATTTTCAAACAGGTTGCCTGGAAATCTCTTCAATATGCTTGCTGGGCAGTGTCGCTGATGTCGCTGGGTTGGTATCTGTTTGGACTTCCAAACCTAGGACGGGGCCACTTTACGGGAGTCATGAGCCACTCGATGCTTTTGGGACCAATCGCGGCGTTGGCAGCACTCTTTGCCTTCCACAATTACGTAACTCAAAGACACTGGGCTTGGAACGTTCTCTGCTTGGGCTGCATTATTCCGTGCATGATAGCGGGTTCGCGAGCCGCGTTTGCGGGCCTTGCGATTTCAGTTGCTGCCTTAGCATGGAGCGGTTTGATGAAAACGAAGCTCTCCAGCGGATTAGCCATCTCAATCGTGCTGGGAGCGAGTCTTGCATTCGCGTTGGAATTGGATTCTGTTGCATCTAGTGTCAAAGGCGTTCCGATGCTTCAGACGCTTGCCTCCAAGCAAATCGCCGACAAGGATCGAGGTTTTCACACAAGGAGTTATCTATGGCAGAGTCGGCTGGCAGAGTTTCAAGCGAATCCAGTCTTTGGCTTGGGATTCTGCCTCGATACATCAATGGCCAAACGCAAGCAATTAACAAATACCAATCTTGAGCCCGGCTCTGGTTATCTATTTATTGCATCTTCAACGGGTACTGTAGGAATAGCGAGTTTCTTTTTATTTGGTTGGGCCCTTCTTTCGAAAACGAGGAGTCGATTTACAGACAATAGACGGTTTGCCGGAGATGTGTCCTATTCCGTGGTCGTTTTCTTCTTAGTTCACTCTATAGCTGAGGGCTGGATCCTTTCGGCGGGAAACATACTCTGTGTATTCTTTTGGTTGGCAATCGGCAGGGCTTTTGATGCGTCGGTCTCGGATCGCTTAACAACTAGCGTCGCTTTCCGAAATGGTTAGGGAAGCAAGTCGTTGACGTTAACGGCGCTCCTTGGAGCACGAGAATGGCAAGTGTTATCTGTGAAAATCATTCATACAATTCGATCTATCAAGCCTTCGTCCGGAGGTCCGGCTAGATCAGTTCCAGCGTTAGTAAGGGCCCTTGTGGAATTTGCTGACGAAAATGTAAAAATCTCGCTTTGGACGGAAGATGATACGGCAAAGTTATTAGCACCGGAGCTGGCCGAAGCCAAAACCGGGCCGATAATTATGGGTGACTTAATACATGATCATGGGATATGGACTAGACACAACCGAAGCGTTGCCGCTGCTGCGAAACGCACTGGAAAAAAGCGAGTGGTGAGTCCAAGAGGAATGCTTGAACCGTGGGCGATTCGACACAGAATCTGGAAGAAGAGAGCAGCGTGGTGGGCCTATCAAAGAAAAGACCTGACGTGTGCCTCAGCGTTGCACGCGACGTCGATGCAAGAAGCAAAGCAGCTTCGTAGACTCGGACTTAAACTCCCGATAATTGTCCTACCAAATTTGATTGAAGTTCCGGAAGGGCTGGATCGATCTTCTCGTTCAAAACGTGAGAAGACAGCCGTATTCCTGGGTCGTATTCACCCTAAGAAGGGCTTACTGGAACTCGTGTCTGCTTGGCAACGAGTCAACCCCGAAGGCTGGAAATTCCGGATTATCGGCCCCGACGAAGATGGACACTTAGATGAGCTAAAGTCTGCAGTCGCTGATGCGGGACTTAGCAACAGCTGGACGTTTCTTCCACCAATTTACGACAGCAAACGTTGGCAAGAACTGATCGATGCGCAATTGATGATTCTGCCAACTCATAGCGAAAACTTCGGGCAAGTAGTTGCAGAATCGCTAGCAGTGGGCACTCCTGTCCTGACGACGACAGGAACTCCTTGGAGCGATCTCCCTACCAAAGGATGCGGTTGGTACGTCAAGCCTACCCCTGATGGATTGGCCGTTGCACTTAAAGAGGCCATGCAAAGTTCGGAAGAAGAACTCGGAAAAATGGGTGACCGGGGTAGCGACTACATCAAATCTAAATTTTCACGACATGCGGTCGGAATACAGATGATGCAAGCTTATTTTTTTTGCCTAGACAACAGTCTGCCCCCGCCTGAGTGCCTGATATTTGACTGATTGCGCATCTCCCGGTCCGAGTCTAAGGTCTGAACATTGAGAATAGGTCTACTCACTCTACCATTTACGTGGAACTATGGCGGAATTCTGCAAGCGTTCGCGCTAAAGAGGGTCCTAACAGGACTTGGACATCATGTCACAGTACTGGACCACCGGAGGCACCGGTCGAATTGGATGGAAGAACGACTTGTGACGCTTAAGTGGAAGTTGATCCCTATACTTGCCCGCATCGACCTGCTTCGTCGCAACAAAATCATAGCCGTCGAATCGTTCAAACAATCCGTTTTCGAAGCGATGACAGACCCAATTTACACGAAGCAAGGTCTCAGGAATGCGGTTCAATCCATCGGAATTGAGGCAATAATTGTAGGAAGCGACCAAGTATGGAATCGAGCAGCAGCCCCACGCTTATTGAGCTACTACCTTGACTTTACAGAAGGGCAAAAACTCCTCAGGCGAGTTGCTTACGCCGCCTCTTTGAGTAAGCCAGTTTGGACATATGACTCTAATGAGACAGAAGCCTGCAAGAAGCTATTGCAGAAATTCGATTACGTTTCCGTCCGTGAAAGCGATGCAGTACAGCTTATACGAGACAACCTTAGTTTTGAGTGCAACCATGATGTTGACCCATGTCTCTTACTCAGCAAGGACGACTTCCTTAGGTATGCGACATGCGACGTTGGTGGCTCCGGATTCAGCTACATTCTGGACAGAAGCCATTACAAGTCGAATTTGGTTAAATCACTTTCGTCGGAGCTGAAAATTCCTTTTCGATGCATCGACGACATTGGGATACCGAGCGTAGAAAACTGGCTGGGGAGATTCGCGTCAGCAGACTTTGTGGTTACGGATTCATACCACGGAACAGTGTTCAGCATTATCTTTAATAAACCGTTCTTCTCAGTGCTGAACGAGAGTCGTGGAAGCAGCCGCTTCGTATCCTTACTTTCGCAGCTCGGGCTTCAAGATCGGCTCATTAAGGAAGACCAGACGATCGATGGACTTGAGAAGAGAATCGCTTGGTCGGAAGTAAATAGAAAATGGAGCGACCTACGCAAAAAGAGTTCAGAGCGTTTAGCGGCTGCACTTTGCGACTGACTAAAAGCGTCAGCTCATCGAGTTTACAATGTCTGAGTCAATAGAATCAGGAAAGAGGAGTAGGAAGCCGCATGCGGGTTGTATTGTAGATGCTTCCGATTATCACGAAGAGAAACCCAAGTACACTCTCAGAATCTGTTGGACTGTCATCAACAAGACGATTTTCCGCGCGATGCCGGGTGTTCCCCTAGCACACCAACGCAACAGAATACTCAGACTATTCGGCGCCAAGGTTCCAAAGCATTGCAACATATACCATTCCGCTAGAATTTTCGCGCCATGGAATCTAACGGTAGGACTCAGATCTACGATCGGACCGAATGTTCAGGTCTACAATAAGGCCCCGGTGAACATTGGCAGCAACGTAACCATCTCGCAAGGCTCGCACATATGTACGGCGTCGCATTCCGTATCATCGACGAGCCTGGCGTTGGTGCTGAGACCAATAGATATCTGTGACGGAGTGTGGGTGGCAGCGGAGTGTTTTATCGGGCCTGGCGTAACGTTGGCAGAGTGTTCAGTACTCTCAGCTCGCAGTGTGTTATTCACAGACGCTGACGCGTATTCGATCTACCGGGGTAATCCGGCACAAAAGATCAGAAAGAGAGTAGTTGATGATAGGTAAACTCCTCAACTACGCGATTAAGGGCAGCCAGACCTTGCTTTGCTTTCTCAACGATATGGTGCTGTATTCAAAGTTCAGCATTGGAGGATTGGTTAGATCTCATGACGCTGACTACGAATCCGTAATGGAGATTCACAAGATTGAGAAAGGTCTGTCGCTCCCAAGCCCGAGAGAATGTTTCGGCAAGAATGTGGTAAGCGAAATAAACGAGAAGCTCGTTGCCGGAGAAGAAAGTGTTTTGGCACGTGAGATGGCACTGGGAGCTCTCCAAGAGTACGAGCAGCGATTCGAGAATTCGCAGTGCTATGACACTACATTGATAGACCACGAACTGATATCCAGAGAAGGACTAGAAGCGAGAGGGGGGACCAAAAAAGTCACGTTTCCCGATCTCGATGTCACTCAGGGAGTAAATTTTCTGACATCAAGATTTTCTTGCCGCCAGTATGGAAATCAGCTGGTTCCTTATGAGACAGTCAAAAGCATAGTAGCGACCGCTCAATCTGCCCCCAGCCAGTGCAATCGGCAAGGAGTCCGGGTGAAGTACCTAGAGAACTACGACGATGTGCAACGTGCGCTCGAGATTCAGGGATGTGCTGGTGGCTTTTCGCAAGACGTAAGGCAGCTCTTCATAGTCTGCTCTGATCTTAGGTCCTGGAGAGGACCTCAACAACGCAATCAAGTCTATGTGGACGGGGCGTTATTCTCGGCCGGTCTAATTTACGCATGCCATGCCCACAAGTGTGGTAGCTGTGCATTGAATCTCGCGGTACCAAATACGAATGAAAAGAGAATCAAGAACGAGTTTGATATTCCAGACCACTTCAGACTTATAATGCTTATTGCTTTTGGCTATATGACCGAGAGTGAAATTCGAGTCGCATATTCACTCAGACGCGACGTTGGGGAAATCTTTCTTTGATTTGGATAGTTACGGCGGACGCTAGCGTCAACGGTGGCATCAGCAGATATGTGAGGAGCATCTCCAGCAAAATCTCTGATTCTAGGTGCATATCTTTTGGTCATTCGAAGACTGATTTCAAAGTTTGGGGAACCCCGCCTTTGTACTTCCTAAACGCTTTCGCATTGGGGACGGAGCTCCTTAAAGAAAGGCCTGGGAAGATAATTCTTAACGACCCACAGTTTAGCAGTATCTCACTATTCTTCGTTCTGGCGCGATGTGTACTAGGTTTCGAACTTATCTTCGTTTCGCATGGGTTTTTGTTTCATAACAACGAAGATTCCAGGCTTAAGAAGCTCTACTTCAGATTTCTGTGTAGGAGTTTTTTTAGGAAGTTAAAAATGGTCGCCGTTAGTATTAACGACAGTCGCAGGCTGGAAGCTCATAGAGTGGAACATCAACTGATTATCCATGGTGTCAGTCGTCATCCGCCTTTGCTGACCAAAGATTATGACTTCCTTTGCGTGGGTAGAAACGTCCCTCACAAGAATCTATTTATGTTTGAAGAACTTGTCGAGAGTTTCAAGATGGGAGATAGCCGGATAAGGGGCTGCCTGATCACTGACAACTATTCAACCCGAAGTCAGTCAATCTCTGTACTTCGAAATCTATCAGACGATGAAATGGTAGATATTTACCGAAGAAGTAGGTTCATCCTCAGTTTCTCGGAATATGAAGGATTTGGCCTAGCTGTTGTAGAAGCCATAAGCTGCGGATGCATTCCCATATGCTTCGGAAACACATCATTCAAGGAGATTCTCAAGGACGTCCCGGAGACGATTGTGGATGAGTTAACGGTCGAAAAATTTGAAAGTCGTTGTATGCATTTGATGAAGGTTGACACCTCTGATCTGCTGATCCGCCTCGACCAAATCTCGCAACGATACGGCTTGGACGCAATGGTCACAGCATTAGAGAAATTCATAAACTCTTGATACGTCTCAAATTAAGCCTACAGCCCCAAAGAACGTAACGTTGACACCCAAAAAGATAAGCTGTCTTATCGCAACCAAGAATGAGGCTGCTAACATTGGAAAATGCCTTGCATCAGTGGGGCAGTCTGCAGAATGCATAATTCTTGATTCAGCAAGCGATGACCGTACTGCTGAAATTGCGGCCAAGAGCGGTGCGGAAGTAGTTCAATTTCAATATTCAGGAAGCTATCCGAAGAAGCGGCAGTGGGCATTGGATTCCCTGAATGTTGAAACTCCTTGGATCCTGCTGATGGACGCCGACGAGGAGATGACGCCAACGCTGCGTCAAGAGATCGAAACAGAACTTGCGTCACCGAAGCATGATGCGTACGTGATCACGAAGGGCTTTCACTTCATGCGAAAGCAGTTTCGTTTCGGAGGCTTTTCTCATTCAGCGGTGCTACTTTTCAAAAAAGGCAAAGCCCGATTTGAGGAGATCCCAGATGTTGACGATGGTGGTTTGGATATGGAAGTCCATGAAAGGCTGATTGTGGATGGCTCGGTTGGAAAGCTGAAATCGCCACTCAGACATGACGACTACAAGGGACTCACCGCCTACATCGACCGCCACAACAAATATTCATCTTGGGAAGCCGACGTTCGATTGCGAATGCTTGGCGGAATGCTCGGCAAATCGGAACTCAAGCCCAGTCTCTTCGGAGATGTCCAACAACGCCGACGTTGGATTAAGAACATTGCTATTCGAGTTCCCGGTGAGCCACTACTGTGGTTCCTATATCACTTTGTTTTCAGACTCGGCATGCTGGAGGGTAGACGGGGTCTGATTGCAAGCCAGATCAGGGCGCAGTACATCAACCATGTGAGGTCGAAGATGTTCGAGAGATCGGCCGGCCTAAAGTCCGAGAACAAAGCGGACTTGGTATAGATGCTGCCCGCATTGCCCGAGTCCGAAACGAATCCCTTTACGTCCCGGACACGAGACTGTACCGAGGATTCACTGCACTTGAAACAAGTGGTATCTTGAGTCCTGCCCTACATAAAGATGGTGCAATTCTCTTGTACCAATATTTTCATCCCGACGACGTGATCAGCGCGAGACTCTTCACGGATTTGGGGGCAAGACTGGCAGAGAACGAGACTCGTTCAGTGACCGCTCTTCCTTCCAACAGGGCCTGTCATGATCCTGAACTCCAGTTCGATAAGGAAGAAGAATGGAAGGGGATTCGAATACGGAGGGTCAATAGACCCCGTTGGCGACAAGCATCGAACTCAGGCCGACTTGGAAACGCACTCTTTATGCTCATTGGTTGGACTTGGAAAGCAATGACGCTTCCGAGAAGTCGGTGCGAAACAGTCATCGTCGGCTCCGATCCGATCCTTGGTGTTCTCGTCGCGATTCCATGGAGGATCTTTCGGCCAAGGGCAAAAATCGTGCATTGGTGCCACGATCTCTACCCGGCGGCTGCGGTCGCCGATGGATTGGTTAGAGACAAATCAATTTTTGTTCGCTTCCTCCGTTGGGTGCTTGGATTCGCTTACAGGAGGTGCGATGCAATCGTCGATCTCGGTTCCTGCATGCGACAGAGGCTGATCGAAGAGTCCAATAACTGCAAGGCCATACGCGAAACGGTCACGCCCTGGTCCCTGGTCGAACCGGATTCGCTACCGCTAGCAGACAATCTCGTACGTCGGGACCTGTTTGGCGATGCCCAGATCGGGCTTTTGTACAGTGGAAATCTTGGGCGGGCTCACTTGTATGAGCCATTCGTTGCACTTGCAAACAGGCTGAACCGATCCGGCTCCAACGTGTCGTTTTGTTTTTCTGGCCGTGGGCCGAAAGTAGATCAGATAAAGAACGATGCCGGGAATCTACCCAACATTCAATTCGCCGGTTTTGCCCCCGAAAGTGAGCTAGAGAAACGCCTTTCTGCCGCCGACATCCACATGGTTTCCCTTCATCCCAATTGGACGGGAACAGTAGTCCCCAGCAAGTTCTTTGGCGCTCTGGCTGCTGGACGGCCGGTCTTGTTTGCAGGAAGTAACCAATCGGCTATTGGGCGATGGATTACGGAGTTCGATATAGGATGGGTTTTGAACGAATCAAATGTCGACGAAGTACAAGCAGCGTTGATCGCTCTAGCACACAACCAAAGCGAATTGGATCAGCTCAAGAAGAATTGTTTTGAGGTATATCAATTGCACTTTTCGCGCGATGTCCAAATGAAGCGTTGGGAGGACCTTACGAACAAGCTGAGTATTGGGGACCATTCAGGCGCCAAGCAAATCGGATAAGGCCTAGCCTGATAAGCCTTCGCTGTAATCGATTCCGTGTCACGTTTCTATTCCCGAAAAGAAGATCTTCTGAGGCTTGCCTGGCAATCGGCCTCAATCGCATTCAAGTATTCACCAAGGCACCTATACAGTTGGCGTAACTGGATACTGCGCAGCTTCGGAGCCAGCATCGGCAATGGCGTGCGAATCTTCCCAAGCGTTGAGATTTTCTTTCCATGGCTTCTTAAGATTGGAAGCGACGTGGATATCGCATGGGGAGTTAGACTTTACAATTTGGGAAGCATTGAGATCGGAAACAAGGTTGTCATTTCTCAGCATTCGCATTTGTGCGCTGGTGATCATGCCTACCTGAAGGAAAGCTTCCAGCTGCTGCGAAAAAGCATTGTGGTCAGTGACTCAGTATGGATTGCCGCTGACTGTTTCGTCGGTCCCGGAGTCAGCATTGCGAGAAACAATGTGATCGCTGCCAGGTCTGTCGTCACCCATTCCACACAGCCAAATTCTCTATATGCCGGGCACCCAGCGAGGAGGGTTAAGCCACTCCCACAAGAGATACGAAGCCTCCCGTAGCAGCATCAGCCAATCGTCCCCCCAAAAAAATCGCATTCGTATCGGATTGCCGTACCTCAACTTGAGTAGACAACCTTGGCAACCAACGCGTCGAATTCCAAGACCACGATCATCGTTAACCAGACCGTTGGGGCAACCACAATCGATGTGGCTAACTCACTTGTTGATTCCGGTCATGACGTAGAGCTACTGTACGGAAGCATCTTGGAATCGTCAGCGTCGCTCGCTGAACAGGTTGTAAGGAGGCGCTACTGCGCTTACTCGAAAACAAGCAATTGGCAACGTGTCACGACCTGGCTCAGGTTCTGGCTAGCCACGCTGATTAACCTCCTATTGCGTCGGGGGCAATTCAGGCTAGTGACCTACTCCAATCCCCCTTTCAATTCTTGGACGGGACTGCTGATCAAGAAAATAAGAGGAGTTGGCTACTGCAATGTGATCTTTGACCTCTATCCAGATGCACTCGTGCAGTACGGAATCCTCTCACGAGATGGGCTACTTGCCAGATGCTGGAGGAAGTTGAATGCCGCCTCAATACACAATTCGTGCTACACAATCACGTTAAGTGAATCTTTGAGCGCCGGGCTGAAAAAGCAATCTCCATCATCGGCCCCAGTTGTGATTCCTAACTGGGCAAATACCAACAGAATCCAACCCGTAGAGAAGTTGAGGAATCGATTCCTGAGCGAGCACGGACTTTCAAATAAAAAGGTTATCCTCTATTCCGGCAACCTAGGAAGAACGCACGATCTCGAATCAATCCTGGAATGTGCAGCTCTTTTGGCTGATAACCCTTCGCTGCACTTCGTCATCATTGGAGAGGGTGAGAAGGCAGAATCAGTGAGATCTGCAGCGCTAGAGACGGGCAACATAAGTAGTTTTCCGTTTCAACCCCCCGAAATATTTCCGCATTCCATAGCGTGTGGTGACGTTGCCATCGTCAGCCTTCAAGAAGAAGCCTCCGAAGTTTCCATCCCAAGTAAGACCTACAGCTATCTCGCAGCTGGGACACCGGTCATCGCAATTACTTCAGCAACTAGCGAATTGGCAGGATTGATTCACGAGACAAAGGCAGGCTATGTGGCCCCGTTACATTCTCCCAATGAATTGGCCAATATCGTGCAAGAAGTCTTGGATGATCCAGATCAGAGACGTGAACTTGCGACGGCCGCCCGCAACGCTTCGTATTCCTATTCAATCGCGAATGCTGATAAGATTCGCGACTTAGTTTCCGGAGTCTAAATTGGATTCTCGTTTACAGCATTTGATGGAAGAAACCGCAACCGAAGCCGGCCGGAAGCCGAATGAAGCATATAGTGCAGATCTGAGACTGCGCGAAGACTTAGGATTTGATTCCTTGGAACTCGCAGTGCTGACGGCGAAAATTGAAGCCGATTTTGGGGTGGATATCTTTGCTGATGGTATTGTCCGGACGGTGGGGGATATTGAAACCAAGTTGGCGAGGAAGGATGTCCCTTCGGATGAGTCGTAATTCGGGTTATGTGCGGCGATCCGGCATCACTGCAGCCAGCTGAATTCGCGTATGGCGAGTAAGTGTTGGTCGCGGCTACTCTCCTGGGGATGCTGATGTGACTGAAAATGCTGCGACGCTAGCGGGCTTCTATGAGGGGATCCTGAGCGCGTGCTTGAACGAGGAGTTGCCGGGCCGCTGGGTGGCGATCTTAAGTGACACCGATATCGATACCGAGTCAGGAATGCCGAGGGAAGGGCAGGGCAGCAAGGAAGCAAATTCATTTGGGAAACCAGCTGACGCGGCTGTATTACTGCAATGGCCGACTGGGCAGGCGTTCAAAGCGTCAATAACCAGTGTGGATCTTCGCGAATCGAAGCTCACATTCGAAAAACTACGGAATTCAGCTTGCAGGATCGGCATCTCGACATCGGGAACCACGGGTAGACCTAAACTCATTTGGCACTCGCCAAAGTCTTTGACTCGAACGGTTAAGGTGAGCCCTGCGTTTGCGAATGATCGCTGGGGATTCGGTTATGCACCAACTTCGTTTGCGGGTCTCCAGGTTTTTCTGCAGGCATTGGCGAATCGAAATTACTTGCGATTCCTTCCTCCGGAATCGCCTGGGCATCAATTAGAAACCATCATCACCGACCAGCTAAATCGGATCAGTGGCACGCCGTCCTTCCTAAGATTATTGACGGCGGCGTCGGGCATCGCTCCAGATGTTCAGACAGTGACTTTAGGCGGCGAGGGAGCGGATCAGACACTACTCAACCGAATTCGCAGCACATTTCCAAATGCCAAGATCAAGAACGTCTATGCCTCGACGGAAGCCGGCTCACTATTCGCTTCCTCCGGCAGCAGCTTCATTGTTCCGATCCAACTCCGTGATCAAGTCAAAATCCTCAACACGGGCGATAACAATGTTGGTGAGCTTGCCATTCATCGAGACTTACTGGCAGAGTCGTTAAGGGGATTGGATGTGAACGCAGGCGATGATTTCTTCGCAACGGGAGACCTCGTTGAGGTGATTGCCGATTCGCCGCTTGAGTTCCGTTTCCATTCGCGGATTGGGGATTGGATCAACGTCGGTGGAACCAAGGTTGATCCGATCAAGATCGAGCGAGTGTTGACGGAGCAGGGCGAGATCGTCGACGCTCGAGTGTTCTCCAAACCGAATTCGGTCTTGGGCTCCATCGTCTGCGCCCAAATCGTTGGCTCCGCGAACGGGCAGGTCAACATCGCTACACTCAAGCAACAATTACTTGCGAAGCTATCGCGATACGAAGTCCCTCAGATCATTGAAGTTGTCGAGCGTTTGGAGTTGAACCCGACAGGCAAGAAGACGCGGCGTTAGACCGGTCAATTCACGGCGGTTTTTGCCGATGCTGCCGTAACCAACGGAACAATAAATTTTATGTCCAAGGAAGCCCGTGAAAACGGCTCAGTCGATCAACAGCGTTCCATCATCGTGACAGGTGGACTTCGTGGGCTGGGGCTTGAAATTAGCAAACAGCTGTTGAGAGATGGTAAAACCAAAGTGGTCGCCCTTAGCCGTAGCAAGGGCGAGCACTTCACGGACTTGTGTTCAGAATACGGTGATCGAATCAGGCACGTTGAGGCGGACTTGACGCAGGTAGATCAACTGAAACCGTTGTTGGACGAAGCCTTTCCTACTGAAACGAACATTCAAGGCTTGGTCAACAATGCTGCCGTTGCCTATGACGATTTAGCCACCAACTTGTGCCAAGATGAACTCATTAAGTTGTTTCAGGTCAACGTCTTTGCCACGATGGAGCTAAGCAAATGGGCCATCCGGCGGATGCTGCTGCACAGAACTGCGGGTTCGATAGTCCATGTATCATCGATTAGCGCGCACACCGGATACAAGGGACTTTCGATGTACGCCGCGTCGAAGGGTGCAATCGAAGCGTACTCCAAGAATCTGGCTCGCGAGTGGGGGCGAATGGGTATTCGATCCAACTGTGTTGTTCCGGGGTTCATGGAAACCGACATGTCCGCATCGTTATCGGTAGAACAAAGACAAAGGATATACGCCCGCAATTCCCTTAATCATGCGACCTCAGTTGAATCCACAGCAGCGACTGTTTGCTTTTTGCTCAGCGAATCGGCCGCGTCGATCACAGGTCAAAACATGTTCGTCGATTCCGGGACGATCTAGCCATTCGGACGGAGACCACAACGAAGCAATATGGGTATTACATTAGTTGTTTTCGGGGATCGAACAGCAGAAGAGATCATTGAGGCACAGCAAGCAGCCAACTCAAGTGACTTCGATAACATTGAGCGTGTATTCTTCGAGCAAAACAAATTTGAAGAAGTTGACGCGCCGCGAATAGAACAACATGGTTCCCCTGTGCACTATGTCGTCGGTATCGCAGATCATTCCTGGAAGAATCTGGTAGTCCAGGCCGCCGAGGAACGAGGCTGGTTAGCCCATACGGTGGTGCACCCCAGCGCAGTTGTTTCGCCGACCGCCTACGTCGGGCAAGGGTGCTTTGTTGGGCCGCAAGCAGTCGTCTCAACCAACGCCCAAGTCGGCGGCCATTCGTTGATCCACATTCACAGTTCGATTGGTCACGACGCAAGCATTGGTGAGCAGGCAAGTATCCTTCCCGGAGCAAGAATCAGCGGGAACGCGGTAATTGGTAAACGCTGTCTTGTGGGAAGCAACGCTTTTGTGGCGGCTGGAGTTGAGCTTGGCAATGATTGCTTCGTAGACGCACTAGCGTACGTAGCAAGAGACATCGACGAGGGAATGCTTGTCTCTTCACGAAGTAAAATACCGGTCAAACGCATACGAACGAGCTAGCATCATCGCTGCGTCGTACGGCTTTTTGAAACATCAACGTTGAGCAACACACATGCCATTGAACGACTTGTCATCGCGGTGCTTGCGGCTCTGGGCAAAAGCGGCTCAGAGACGGAACTGACTCTGCTGCATGAACCGACTTTGCCGGAATCGGCATGGAGTTACGCCAAAGAATGCTTGGATACCAAGTGGGTATCTTCGGCAGGAGCATTCGTTACTGATTTCGAAAATCAACTTGCCAAGACATGCTCCGTAAAACACGCAATCGCCGTCGTAAATGGGACAACAGCCTTACAAGTTTGCTTCAGCCTAGCTGGAGTGCAGCAGGGTACGGAGGTGCTCTTACCCGGGTTAAGTTTCGTGGCGACCGCCAATGCCGTCTGTCATGCAGGTGGAGTGCCGCACTTCATCGATATAGACAAACAACGAAATGGCATGTCTCCCGAAGCTCTTTCTCGGCGTCTTGATGAGGTCGCCGAAATTCAGAACGGCATTTGTTTTAACCGGGAGACAGGGAGACCAATCGTAGCAGTATGTCCCATGCATTGCCTCGGGACTCCGTGCGACATGCATGGACTACTTTCCGTCGCGAAACAGTGGGGAATCGCCTTAATTGAGGATGCGGCGGAAGCACTCGGCTCGACTCACTGTGGTCAGCACCTTGGTACCTTCGGAGTTTGTTCAGCACTTAGCTTCAATGGAAACAAGCTTCTCACCACGGGTGGCGGTGGCGCCATCCTCACCGATGAGGACAAGCTTGCGGAACGGGCTCGCCATTTGACTTCGACTGCGAAGATTCCCCACAAATGGGAGTCAATCCACGATGAGATTGGCTGGAACTTCCGCATGCCCAACCTAAATGCAGCGATTGGACTGGCTCAACTCGAGATACTTGATGAACTAATTGCAGCGAAGAGATTACTACACGAACGGTATCGAAAATCACTTTCAGGCCTGAGTCAGTTCGTTCTTCATGAAGAACCAAAAGATTCCCAAAGCAATTATTGGCTTAACTGCGTAGAATTCGTGGGTTGCGACCTCGAGGAGCGTGATTCCGTTATGGAATTGCTCGCGCGAAAAAAGTTGCAATGCCGCCCGTTTTGGAAACCTCTCCACCAGCTACCCATGTTTGAAAATTGTCCAAGGGGAAGCCTTCAAGTCACCGATGCAAAGTATGAAAACTGCATTCTGCTTCCTAGTTCGCCGGTCCTAGCAATCGACATACAGCCCACTCATTCGATCTAGCTTATCGCCCATAAGCAAATGTTCTGCGAAAGTACCACGCTAAAGATTTTTGGACGGGAGTCGAGCCTATTTGAGCACGATTTTGAAGCGTTCAATACGGAGTTTGCCGAAATCATTGGCTCGAGCCGATTTCTGGTGATCGGCGGAGCGGGGTCGATCGGCCAAGCCGTCGTGAAACAACTGGTGGAATTCGAACCAAGAAAACTGCATGTCGTTGATATTTCTGAAAACAACTTAGCAGAGCTTGTCCGTGACATCCGGTCGTCAGCAGGCTATTTTGACGGCGATTTTCACGCCTACTGTATGGATGCTCTTGGCATCGAGTTTCAACACTACTCGCAACAACACGCTGATTTCGACTACATCCTAAACCTTGCTGCATTGAAACACGTACGAAGCGAAAAAGATCCCTTCACGCTGTCTCGGCTAGTTCGGACCAATGTCCTGCTGCCTAAACGAATTTACGAATTTGCAGACAAGATTCGTGCAAAGGCTTTTTTCAATGTGTCTACCGATAAAGCAACCAACCCCGTCAGCATGATGGGCGCATCGAAGAGACTTATGGAGTTGTTCTTGACAGCGACAAAAGGCGTCACACCTTCGACATCAGCGAGATTCGCAAACGTCGCTTTCTCGGATGGCTCACTACCTTTTGCTTGGATGAGGCGACTAGAGAAGAGTCAGCCGATCGTCGCCCCAAGAGACATCTACCGGTATTTCATTACCAGTCGCGAAGCAGGGATACTTTGCTTGCTTGCCGCAATCCAAGGCGAGAACAATCAAATCTTTCTACCTCGCTTGGAACGCGAATCACATCTTGCTTGTTTCGCTGACGTAGCTCTTCGCTTTCTAGATGCAGCGAACAAATCGCCCATTCTCTGCGAGACGGAAGAGGAGGCTCGCACATTTTTTGATTCCTCGCCCAACGTCGATAGCGCTGCCTGGCCCTGCTACTTGTTCGAAAGCACAACCAGCGGCGAAAAAATGGAAGAACAGTTCTTCGATGAGAGAGAACAAGTCACATGGACAACCGCTAGCGATATTGGAGTCTTACGCAACACTCCCGTGACCAGCGCAAAAGAAATCGAGAGTGTCGTTGAGGAAATAGAAAAGACTTTAGAATTGGGCTGTCCAGAAGTTTCTGAGCTAGCTACCAAATTATCTCGTGTGCTTCCCGAGTTCGAACACTTCGATACGGGAACTCATCTCGATGCGAGAATGTAGCCAGTCATGCTGAAACGACTTCTAGAAATCTCCCTTTCGGCAGCGCTTCTCCTTGCCCTCTCGCTTCCGTTCCTGGCGATATGCGTCATTTTGAAGCTTACCGGAGAGAGAGAGGTTTTCTACCGGCAGGATCGGGTCGGACTAGGTGGAAAAGCGATTCGGCTCACGAAGTTCGTCACGATGGTCCAGAACAGCCTGAGCATCGGTTCAAAAGACATCACACTCAAAAACGACCCAAGGGTGCTGCCGATTGGCAAGTTCTTGCGGAAGACTAAACTCAATGAGCTACCGCAGTTATGGGATGTCATTTCAGGCAAACTATCGATTGTTGGTTGGAGACCGTTGATGCAAAGCGGCTTCTCTATGTACCCAACAGAAGTTCAACAAGTCTTGCTTACGATTAAACCAGGCCTAACCGGGATTGGCTCGCTAATCTTTCGCGATGAAGAAGCGATCATCGCTCGAGCGGAAGAAGAGGGCAGGGACCTGCGAGCGTGCTACCGGGAAGACATCATGCCTTACAAAGGCGCCGTCGAAGTGTGGTACGTTCAAAACGCAGGACTCTGGACTGACTTCAAGATCATGTTCGGGACTGGGATCGCCGTACTGAGACCCGGCTGGATTGGATTCTATGGATGGTTCAAGGGTCTACCTATGCCCGAATCGCAAATTGTCCGAGAGGTTCTTGGTCTAGACCAGCGCGAAAGTTGAAACGATCTCGCAGTTGGCCCCATGCCCCGTTTCGTCCTCGAACACGATTTGCCCGTTTGCACTATCGGCCCGACAGATGCACCGTTCGACAAAATAGGCTCTCCGGATATTTGTGCATCAAGACGCGGAACGAGACCTCAGTAGTTCATCATGACCAGTTCCACTAGCAATGACCAATGGATTCAAAGGCTAGGACCGCCGATGGTCTTCGCTAGCCTGCTAGCCCCGCTTCCATATGTCTTCATTTATCTGAAAAATCTATGGGAACAGGCACACTATCAGTTCTTCCCCCTACTTATTGGAGCTGTCGCATACTTGGCCTACTCGCGATGGGGAGGCGTATTTGATCCCGGTAGATCACTGGGAGGCCGCTCGTTCCGTTTACTCCGTACCTTATTGCTGTCGGGTGGTATTTTCGGAACGCTCTGTGCGACCATTTTCGCGTCACCTTGGATGGGATATTTCGGCTTTGCCGCAACGCTCATCGCCTGGTTCGGATACCGTGCAGATAAAGAAACGATAGGAAGCTTGATCCATCTTGGGTTACCCATCGCGCTGATTTGGCAGCCGCCGTACGATACGATCCGGACCGCCGATACCATCTTGATCCAACAGCTACAGCTAGTTAGTGCCAAGCTCTCATCGAAAGTGCTTGACACCCTGGGTTTCGTCCATTTCCAGCCAGGTACTGTCCTGGAAGTTCCAGGGCGTAGCTTCGGCGTTGCCGAAGCCTGTAGTGGCATTCAATCGTTCTTTGCCGTCCTCTGCGTCGCAGCGTTGCTAGTGGCCTATTTCCGCCGCAACCTGATCCACTCGTTCTTGCTCTTGGCAACTAGCCCGTTTTGGGCGGTGCTGATGAATACGATTCGGATCACAGTCATCCCAATTGCATATGAGTTGTTTGATATCGATCTCTCGCATGGACTAGTCCACGACCTACTTGGCTACACAACCATGGGGCTCGCGATTGCATTACTGTTTAGCACCGACGAACTCATTTCGGCCGGCATGGTGTTTTGGACAGCCAGACAAAAAGAGCCTCAACGCACCTCCGTTGCGGAGAAGTCGGCAAACGCCCCTAACGGGTCGTCGGACGCGACGCCCTCGCACTCTTGGAACACCGGAATGGCGTTCCGTTTTGCAACCGGCATGTTCGCACTCTGCTTCATCATCCAGGCTTATGACACCTTCCAGTCTTGGTCGATTCAGAAGGACACGATCGACTTCTTCCGAGATGATTCGTTGGTAGAGATGGCAAAATCAGACATGCCCAGTGAGTTGTCAGGATGGCAGCTAACGCTTTATGACCGGCAGGAACGAGGTCGCCACAACGACGACATGGGCGAGCGCAGCGATCTTTGGTATTACGGTGCGCCGTTTGGTCGAGTTTCAACATCGTTCGACCAACGCTTTCCAGGCTGGCACGAATTGACGCGCTGTTACCGCAGCGCCGGTTGGAAAATGAAGAATAGGCAAGTTCTACTTCAGTCCGACGCAAATGACTGGCCGATTGTATGCGTCGATTTGGAACGCCGGGATGAATTTGGCTACCTCCAATTCAGCCTAAAGACTCGTGGCGGTCAAGAACTTAGCCCTCCCGGCTCCTACACTTACTGGACGATCCTACAAGAGAGGTTGCTTGGAAGGCTGACACCGGCTGTAAGAGGTGCTCTCTTCGGAACTGCCTGCTACCAGATGCAGATTTTTGCTTCGACGAGCAGACCGCTAAGCGACGTCGAAAAACAAGAGATTGACCAGCGATTTCGAATTGCACGCGAGCGACTTTGGAATGCCGCATACGATGAGATCGAATCTGGTCTGTAGTGGACCGGATACCAGCAATACGTGGTTCCATCCCCAATCTCCTGACAATTGTTCTCTGAGATGAAATTATGAGTTCACCAACTGACGTTGATCAAATGGCCTCCGTTTCAAAACCAGGTGATGTAAACGGCAAAGCACAGTTGCTATGGGATACTTCGATCGTCGTATGCATACTGGCGTTTGGCTTCGCGATGTGGAGGTACGGCAGTTCAATCTGGGTGGAATCAGATCGCAAATTCTTTGTAATTCTGCCAATTGCTTGCTTGTTCTTCCTGTTCAGGCGATTTCATCTCGGCCTGACCCAAAACCCGACTCGAGGCAGAGTCGCTGCGGTTTGTTTGGGCATCGCGGGAATCTGTGCTGCGTTGGGGGCTATACAAATTAGTCCATGGTGGTTTTTGTTGGCAACGATCGCTTGCGTCACAGGCTGGGGCTTGGCACGACTTCCCAATCTCCCTTGGTACAGCGTACTGGGGGCCGTCTTCCCATTGGTTTTGTTGTCTCTATTTCCTACGGGTGCGCAGAACGAGTGGTCGGAGACCTTTGAATCGCAAGCGACACTTTCCGCGAGCGCGATACTCGACACTGTAGGTATTGCCAACTTCCCTAGCGTTAATGGCTTAGCTACAGAAAGCGGAACAGTTCAGCTCGAACGAATGTGCCGAGGCTGGTTAAGCCCCTACCTGTTGCTAAGCCTCGCGGGATTCTTGTTAGTTCTGAGCGGCTTTCGGCCAGCAGTTATTGCAATCGCCCTCATCATCACACCGCTAATTAGCTGGCTCATGAGCACCAGTTACGCCATGATCTGGCTGGGAGGCGGTGTCGCTGCTCAGTCCACGCCAACCCTGGAATTACTTGGGGCCATCGGCTTGTTACTAGCGGGCATTGGTCTCGTCTTTTGGTTGACCTTCGGGATCAGTCGTTTGCTCGAGCCATTTTCAAACTATTCAACCGGAAGCAATTCCGTACACAAGGGATTCAACCGCGCAGTCTACTGGCCTGCTTCGGATCCGCTGCGTAGCCGCAAATCTCGAGAGGCCCCCAGAGATGAAGATGATCCTGCAATCGACTGGTGGTCAAAGCCATTCCTATGGACACATCTCTGCGGCACCCTAGCAGCCATTGCTGCTGGGATTACCATGATTCTTCGAACTTGATAACCGGGAGTGTCCATGCTGCTGCCACTTAGCTGTAGAGTTGTCGTGCGACGTCGTCGAAGCTAACCTAGCTAGCAACTACGTAATAAAAATTAAGGCGAAGTCCGCGATGGGCTTCGCCTTTTTTTGTTGTTTTCTGCACGCCTCCCGCCAGCGGAACTCCAATAGCTTAGGCCGATATCAAGGCGACCAGGACCGATGCGGAATGACGATCTCGATGGAGTTTATCCATGTGTAGCATCAATGCATTGGTATGCCACTACGATCGGCAAAACCGGTTCCCTTGGAACTCCATTTTCATCTGTATCCTCAAAGTCGAGATTGCAACGAATTCACACGAACTAGGCTGGAATCACGCTTTCACGTATCAACTATCTATCTAACGCTGGAATCGCTCGCTCGCATTTCCAACAGCAAGACAGATCGCGTGCGTCGGATACATCCTATGCAATACCCAAGTCACCGTGCCAACCGAAAACGAGACTGCGTTCAGGCAAAGTGACCACTGATCGCGTTCTACGGCTGTCTAATGCGGCTGTTCGTGAGCTGCCCAACCATCCATACTTGAGAGAGACTCGAGGTGCGATTCTTCTACGGCTCGAACGCTACGTAGATGCCATCGCCGATCTGGAGCAAGCGTTACGAGCAAAAGAATTACGTCCCCAAGTCCGGGAAAGCCTGGCGCAAGCATATGAAGCGTTGGGCGACACGGAAATAGCCAAGCGCCAACGCGAACTTAAGGCCCAGGGCAAATAAGTATGAAAATTGAGAGTATTGCACGCGATCACCTTAAGCGTGGCTTACCCGCGCTCGTCATTGCTTTCATCGCCATCGGTACGGCGGCCTATGGCAAATGGGGACTCCGCAATAAGATGTTGCCCCAATACACAGAGCTCTTAGAGCAAGCACAAGCAGAGTACGATACGATTGAATTGGCGGATACTCCAGCTCAGTCGCTTATCCATTCCGGTAGCACAGTGGACATCTGCTACTCACGGTTGGACGGAATGGGTGCGACAACGGATCCTTGGGAGCGTCTTGAATTCTACGAGTCGCATGTGGGCAATCTTGAAGAGCTGGCTTCTGCAATCGGCGATAAGCCTGAAGGACCTGGCGAAGAGACCGCCTCTGCCATTGCGAAATTTACCGAGAAGCGAGACCGCTTGCTGGAGAGGCTCTGCAACACGGATTCCGATTACAAAATCGCCGCGAACCTCAAGGTGGCTGGTCAGCAGCTCGACGGTCAGTTCCAACCCGCTCAAGCGCAGTCCGTATTGGAAAGACTTGTTGAATTAAGCTCTACACCCGAACTGCCCCTCGAACAAAAGGCCGAATTGGCCAAGTACATCACTCAGCTTCGGTTTGAAGTCGCCTGGCACCGCGCCGAGTCGACGGGAGAGCTACCACCAACGCAATCGAACCTGGATCCGCTCTGGCGCGAAATCGATCCGAGCTGGTCCAATCCCATGTTGGAGTTGATCTTAGCTTCGTTCTGTGCTCCTGCTGAGGCGTCCAACATGGCCGCAAAAGTTCTATCGACCATCAACGAGGAAAGATCATTAAACGAACGATTCAAAGATGCAATTGCGGCTCATTGCGTCCAGGGCAACTGGTCGCAGCTTCGCGAACTCCTCAGTCAAAAGTTCGCAGTTGCCAGCCGAGAAGAGCAGTTCGAACTTCGTTTTACAACCGCTCGGTACATTGGACGAATTCTCTACTCCAAACTTGGAGACTCGAACACCCAGTGGAATTCAGAGGCCGCAGCAGGCCTCGAGTTAGCTTTTGAGTTGTACCCGAATCTACCCATGCTGAATTCGATTCTCTGGGATTTGGGAGCTAGCCACGCCGAAGCCTCCGAAGCCTTCAGTCCCGACCTGGTCGAGGCGATTCTGGTCAGTGGTTCAAAGCACCGTTTTCTCGTCCTCGCACTCTCCAACGCGATACGTGGCTCGACCGACGCGTCCCTCAACTATCTACGCTTTGCCACCGAAGCGTCCGAAATGGAAACGAGTTACCGTCTGGCAAACATCGCTATCTTGCAATCGAGTGTGGGAGCCTCCCAAAACCAACAGTCTCTACTAGATCTATTACTCGCTGCCACGCGCCATAACGAATCGACGAGCGGAAGTAAGGTTGAGGCGACCAACAGCTCATCAAAGCTTCAGGCTCAATTGGCACTAGCAGCGGCGCACCTACAGATTGCGTTGAATCAATTGGGGGCTGCTAAGGAAAGCATCGAAATAGCGCGAGGGGCAATAGGATCCACACCAAGCGTCCAATTCGCGGAATCCCGACTTCGCATGTTGCTGGCAAGACCACAGGAGAAGCCATAGTACCACTACGACTTCCATGTTCTGCTGCTCGCCTATCGTCCCCGATCGTGAAGCCGCAACTACGGCGCTTTCCCTTCGCTCTTTGCCTCCGAAAGCCGTTCGATTTCGTCACGTTGAATTTTGGCCATATCCTTCAAGCCCATCTGGTCGTAGACGATGGCGAGTTTCGAGCGTGAATCCTTGCGAGCTGAGTCAAACCCGATGGCTTGCTCAAAGGCCTCGACCGCTCCGGGCAAATTGCCTGAAAGTCGTCGTACCTCGCCCAACGAATCCCAATACTCCGCACTCGTTGGAGCTACGGACAAAGCCTGCTCGATGCGCAGCGAGGCTTGCTCAAAGTCAGGATCAGGCATTAGAGCTAAGCATAAACCTAGGTTGTTCAAAATCGTTGGATTGCCTTGCGCCTTTTGTAACGCAACGGTCAAATGCGACGCCGCGACTTCATACTGGGCGCGCCGAATTTCACGCTGAGAGAGAAGAATATGGGTCAGTGCGGTAGTCTGACCATTGGCAATCTGTTTGGTCAATTGATCGAGCAGTTCCTCGGACGTTTGTCGATCGAAAGCCAAGAGGCGTGCAACCTCCTGACTCACAGCAGGGTTTGTCGGATCGATCCTGAGTGCAGCGTCCAGCAAAGCAAGATTGACTGATTCACCATTGGATTCCTTGATCTGCTGCAGGTATTCGACACGAAAAGACTCAGAGGCAATCCTTTTCAACCTCCCACTTTCTGGGTACTTCTGCAAACCGATTTCGGCCGTCTTGCGAGCTCTCAGGATTTCCTTCTCCAGCAAGAAAACGGTTCCGAGACTCGCATAATCCTCTTCTGAGGCAGTACCATCTTCGATTCTTCGTCGTATACGTTCTTTGACTTTCGCAGAAGTATCGTTGAGCGTTTTGCGTTTGCCGGATTTGTAGGCCAATTCAGCAAGCTTGAGCTCCAAGTCTTCGCTCCCTGTTTTGCCCGATGAGATAGCTCTCTCGAGCACGGTCTCTGCCTCATTGGCTCGTCCCAAATCTTCCAGATAGCTGGCATATGCCGCAACCAAAGGTGCACCGGTGCCGTCCCAATTCTGCGCCACCTCCAGATCGTGCAGTAGCTGATCACGCCCCTGGATATCAGTCACCCCCCTGTTAATCTGGTCAATTGCAAGCCAAGCGTGCGCGGGAGCAAATGCAGCCGCTCCACCCGCGGGCGCAAGATCTCGCATCATCCGACGCGCTTGTCCGGAACGACCACTCTGGGCCAGTCGCAGCCCGACTAAGAACTTAGCGCGACTATTGGACTCTTCAAGCTGCAGCACCCGCCTTAAGATTAGTTCGCCGCGCTCGCTAACTTTATCTTCTCGAATCGCGGCAGTTACGTCGACTTTCTCTCCGGCCTGCTCACGCTCGTCGACGCTATCAATTTCCTCCTCTGCCTGCTCCAGATAAGACTTCGTGAGCTCGGCCGGGTCCATCCAAATCCCGTAGGCTGCCAGCGATCCAGCTCCGATTAACACTAAGAGAATGGGAGAGAACAGGAGGAACGAACCCCACGGGCGTGTGAAAAACCAAGCTCCGCCATATTCAACCACGCCTTGCAACACTCGTTGCGGCTTCGTGATCTCGGCCAAAAACGTCTTCCACGGAGGCGTGTATGTTTCCATCTGCGTCGCTCTATGAATTAAAACTAGTATCTTGGCTTGTTACGCCTAATTGACGCTCGGTGCGGCTACGTCGCCCATTAATGCGTCCTGCAGCGAAACCAACACTTGCTCAAATGACAAAAAATCGGCCCGCGTCAACTCAGCACCAGAATCAACGAACACCAACATAGAAACCGGTGTTTTGATGTTGCTACTATCGGCTCCCCAGACCTCGGCGAAATTGTCGCCAGGTATAGCAATACTGGCCTTACGCTCCTGATAGCCCACTGAGTTTTCGCCGCTAACTTCAAATGATTCATCGAGGAGCACAAGCCAGCCGTAGGCAGCACCACCCAATTCATTTTCCATCTCAACTCGTTCGCCCTCGAGTTCGTTCGAGCCATCAAGTTCACCCGCGTCGAACGTAGCTCTCCCGATGACGCGCCATCCCAGTGATTCCCTTTCCTCTACCAGGGAGTCAACCGATTTGGCGGGATAAGCCAGGGAAAGTTTATACTCCTTTCCGCTTAACAATCGTCCACGCCAGAGCCGTTCTAGCCCTCCTGCAATCCGTGGTTCGCCAAGTTCCTCGAGCGTCCCATACTCACCGGTTTGTTCAAACTCGTGCGTGCCGATCCTTGTTAGAACCGAGGAATTTAGCTTGGGCCCCGTGTACGAAACTCGCACTTTACCGAACAAAATCAGGCTGCTGCTCAGCAGTCCCCCCAGTACAACGACAATGCAACAAACACGAACCGTCCAGCTGAGTAAGGCGATCCCAGTCCAGTCGATCCGCGGGCGCTGAGCTTCATATTCCGCACGTTGCGATTGAAGCTTACGGAAATGCCGAGCCTCATCTGCATCTTCAGGCTCCATAGTCTCGAAAGGATCCGGCTGGGGCCAACATGCAGCTTTGTTCAGAGCGGAAAAGATGGGACCGAACTCAGCGTCAGAGGGCGGAATCGGTTCCGCGAAGCGAGACATGAGTCGAATGTGTAACCACGCCGACAATAAGATCCACAAATCAAAACAAAGTCGAAGCAACCAAAAGTCCCAGCCGTTGCTTGTATCCCGACCATAAAAATGATGGATCAACGCAACCGCCAACAACAATAAGAAGTCCCGGAGGATGATCCAAAAAGGTACCGCGACGATCGCCTTTAAACCAACTAGCAGCCCGCGATGCGACAAGATTAAATACACCATCGTGAGTAACAGCAGACCGTAAACGCTATCGAGTTGATTTCCACAGAGCTGTTCGGCGTACAGAGTCAAGCCATCCAGCTCAAGCAGGCTGCCGTTCCGCAGGTTGACGATTCCGAGTGCATCCAGAGCTCCAGAAGTTAACCAAGTCGCTGTTTCGCGGATCCATGGCCCAAGCTGCAAGACCCCGAACACGTCCAGGACAAATGCCGCCAAAATCCCAATCGCAAACAACCTGGGCCAAGCTAGGTCGGTTGTCCCCATTGCCCATGCCACCAAAAGAGTTGCAAGCGACATGCCCAGCAAGTCGAGCGACACATACCAAGTCCCTAAGACGCAAAGAAGTGTCCCTAGAGCTAGGAGACCGGCGCTGAAACCGAACCGAGTGACCCGCGGCGGCTCATCAGACGAGTTTTTGCTCTTCGCTAATAGGCCCGCGACCGCGGCAATCCCGAGAAAACCAATGGGAAACAACCTCGCTTCAGCATCCCCCCACAATAACGATGCTGAAAGCAGCATGACGGGGATTGCGAGAACGACTGTCGCGATTCCAGTCCAGCGCATCCATGCTAGTTCCGATTGTGAGGATAAACTGGGCTCTACGGAGCTCATGGACGAAACCTTTGGCTTCTAATTGACAATCTCTTCAAAGTGTCAAAGAAGCATAACTCAAACCAGTCTTTCAAGTAGTCTCACCCGCCCAAGATGCAGGATTTTCCTCCCCCTACTGAGGAGGCTGAAGTGACCAAACCTGGCAAATCCCCAGCCATTTCCGGGATGTTCGCCAGATGTCCACCAAAGGCGATCAAACAAACGCTTGTCCAGCTAGACCTGGCGTAAAGGCGCACGATTCCGGTCGAACGAGTCCGAAACAGCGACGACGAAAGCCGCGAAGGCGCTAATCCAGGTAAAAAAGAAGGCCTAGTGAATTTTCTATTCCTGGGTCGCGCCAAACGCTTGAAAAATATTTGCTGGTTACTACGCTAAGGCTACCCCCAGAAACCGGTAGGCGGAATTCCTGCCCTTTTCCTGGCTAATTCTTGATATCAAGCCTTACTGAATCTTTGTTTGCTAGTGAGATCTTCATCTATGTCCGCTCGACGCACCTCCCACGACAAAGCCCGCCTCCAACAAAACCGCGTTAAGGCCCAGCGTATCCGCGAAAAGGCCGCCGCTTCTCACCAAATGGCAGTCGAGCGGCACCAGGCTCGTCGTAGCTGGTGGGAACGAGCCTTTCGAGTGCCCATGGTTGGCGCTTTTGCTTGGGTCAAGTCTCGCTGCAGCAGCTTGTGGGCTGCGTTCCTAGCCGTTTTGGGCTGGAAAGCCGTGAAACCTTCGCTGGCGTCTCGCCACGGGCAGGTCAAGAGTAAAGCTCGAAAGCAAGCTGGAACCAGGTCACTCCTGCACGAGAACCTGGAAGGTCGGCAACTGCTAGCCGCGGATATCCTGTCCGTCGACCTACAGGCAGGAAGTGATACGGGGGTGAGCAGTACGGACGATATTACTTCTGAGCAGTTGCCTACATTCGATGTTGCGATCGATAACGCCACTGCGATCGGCGAGCAGATTCAACTGCGACTCGGCAGCAAGTCAGGGACTCTACTTGGTTTTGCAAACACCACGAAACTCGGTGCAGATACACTTCCGGTCACCGTAACTAGCGCTATCCCAGAGGGCAAGCAGACCATCGTTGCTGTTCCATCCTCGGGTGTTGGGACGGAAGGCTCGCTGGTAGTCGACATTGATATTACGGATCCTACGGTAACGATTAATCAGCAAGCAGGTCAGGCTGACCCAACCAACAGCCTGCCAATCCTATTTGATGTCGTGTTCTCTGAGCCTGTGACAGGCTTCAACGGAGCGGATATCACTCTCGGTGGCACCGCGGTTCTCGACACCCCAGTTATCTCCGTGTCAGGCAGCGGAGCTTCTTACGTTGTTAGCGTCAACGCAACTTCAGTTACGACCGACGGTACTGTTACCGCAGCTGTCAATCTTGGTGGAGCATCTGACGACGCTGGTAATACCAATGCAGCTAGCACCAGCACCGACAATTCGGTCACTGTCGACACGACAGCGCCAACTGTGACGATCGATCAAGCAGCCGGTCAGGCTGATCCAACAAATAGCTTGCCGATCGAGTTTGACGTCGTCTTCTCCGAGCCCGTTACTGGCTTCACCGACGCGGACGTTACTCTCGGTGGAACTGCAGTACTAGACACGCCAACAATCATGGTGTCCGGTAGTGGTACTACTTATACCGTGACTGTGGACGCGGCCTCCGTCACGACCGACGGGACGGTGACTGCAGCTGTAGTCGCCAGTGCTGCAGTCGACGCAGCTGGCAACAGCAGCGATGCCAGTACCAGCACCGATAACTCAGTTACCCTCGACACAACCGCTCCTACGGTAACGATTAACCAGCAAGCGGGTCAGGCTGACCCAACCAACAGCTTGCCAATCCTATTTGACGTCGTGTTCTCGGAGCCTGTTAACAACTTCAATGGAGCCGATATCACCCTAGGTGGCACCGCAGTTCTGGACACACCAGTTATCTCCGTGTCAGGTACGGGGCCTGCTTACGTTGTTCAAGTCAACGCGACTTCAGTCGTGACCGATGGTACTGTTACCGCATCCGTTAATCTTGGCGGAGCATGGGACGACGCTGGTAACATTAGCGACGCTAGTACCAGCACCGATAATTCGGTCACTGTCGACACGACAGCGCCGACTGTGACGATCGATCAAGCAGCCGGTCAGGCTGATCCAACAAATAGCTTGCCGATCGAGTTTGACGTCGTCTTCTCCGAGCCCGTTACTGGCTTCACCGACGCGGACGTTACTCTCGGTGGAACTGCAGTACTAGACACACCAACAATCATGGTGTCCGGTAGTGGTACTACCTACACCGTGACTGTGGACGCGGCCTCCGTCACGACCGACGGGACGGTGACTGCAGCTGTAGTCGCCAGTGCTGCAGTCGACGCAGCTGGCAACAGCAGCGATGCCAGTACCAGCACCGATAACTCAGTTACCCTCGACACAACCGCTCCAACGGTAACACTGGGCGTTCCTGCTGCTTCAGCGTCGACTCCGATTGACTTCACGCTCACCGGCTCTGAGCCGATCGATCCTGCCTCAGTTGTCGCTACCTTCCTCGGTTCAAGCACGGCAACCTTTGCTTCAGGTCCGTCCATTAGCGTCGTGGAAGTAACTCCATCCACCACACTCACCATTCGCGTTGACGGTGTCTTCAGTTCCTTTGGAACGGTTGACCTTCAGATCACCACGGGTGACGCCAAAGACGTGGCCGGTAACGCGACCACAGCCGACTCGAACGTCGCTTCGACGCTCGTCAGCGGTGAAACCGTGTCGATCGTCGCAAACGACACCAACCCGAATGAGAACGCGATTGTCAATTCTCAATACACCGTCAGCCGTACGGGTACCGACCTGTCCAGCGCAGTCGTCGTGACCTTTGAGATTGACCCATCCAGCACCGCAGACTTTGGCGGAGCTTTGCCAGACTTTAGCTTTGGGCCTCAAGTCTCTGGGTCGGGACCATTCACAGTAACAATTCCTGCTGGATCGAGCAGCACCAACTTCGACATTGACCTGGTCGATGACGATCTATTCGATCCCGATGAAACGATTACGCTTGAACTGCTGAGTGCGACCGCGGCAGCTCCTCTCTACGGTGTCAACAATCCAGCGGTTGAGCTGCGTACGATGACCATCGTCGACGACGAAGAAGCAGCGGGTGTCACCGTTTCCGTTGGATCCAGCGGCACCGCGGAAGAGGGTGATCCCGACGCGACTGTCGATGCGACTTTCACCATTTCGCTGACTCAGAAGTTGGACCACCTCACGACCGTGACCCTAGACATCTCGGGAACGGCAATCGAGGGCACGGACTACAACTTCGTTGGTGGAACCGTCGTCGGCTCTCAGCTCGAAGTAACGATTCCTGCAGATACCCTTTCGGTTGACGTTACGGTTGCACCGATCGCCGAGAATGCACTCGTTGAGCTAACTGAAGATGTAATCCTCACCCCGGTTTCGATCGCATCCACGGATACCATTTCGGTAGATACCGCGCCTGCCAGCGTCGACATTCTCGACGACGAAACCGCAACGGTAACCATTGCGGGTGCTACTGACGGTAAAGAAGACACCACCGACGGCAGCCTCACGATTACCCAAAGCAAAGTAGCTAGCACCAATACGATCGTTGGCTTCAATAAGTCAGAAGATCCAGACCTCACGTTCGGTCAAGATTACTGGCTCACCTATTCGGTCATTGACAGTGATCAGAACGCTCCGGCTGCTCCCAACGACTCGAAGGCCACCGCCCAAGATCTGGACAGCGAAAACTGGAATACAGCGAACACTGCCTTGCCTGCGGTGACCATCGAAGGTACCGGTGATGATTCCTATGACTACTACAGCTTTACTGCAGCCAACGGCAGCGATATCGAACTGAACTCGGTATCGAGCTTTGCTTCGCGTTTGGCACTCTGGCGTCCAAATGGAACGCTAGCTACGACTTCCACGAGTGGTTCCATTAGCACCTCGGCGAACGCCTCGGGCACATGGATCATCGGAATCGCCCGCAGCGGTTCCGGTGCCGCGAATAGCGGCTTCACTGGCGGTGGCGAATTGGTTGATGGCGACACGTACACCCTCGACCTCGAAGTCGAAGGTCACGCGACTCCGATGCCAACAAGCATCACGATTCCAGCCGGGACGACCACGGTTGACATCACCGTCGCAATTGTTGGCGATGATCTTCTGGAAGATGACGAGCCACTGACCGTCACGCTTACCTCTACGAGCGGCGACACCGATATCTCTCTCGGTGCCCCTGGTGATATCACCGACACCGTCAATATCGAGGACAATGATTCTGGCGAAGTGAAGTTGATCGGAACTGGTTCTAACTTCAACTTGAATCAACCTGGTGCTCAGAATGCACTGGAGCCTTCGACCGATGGTTTCTTCTCCGTAGCTTTTGAAGGTTCAACCCTTTCCGACGAAGCAACAACGGTTCCGTTTGAAGTTATCGGTGGCTCTGCTCAGCTGGGCGTCGATTACACATTCGGTGCTGGCGTCATGGGTTCTGGTACAACAGCCGATCCATGGCGAGTGATCATTCCAGCGAATACCAATTCGGCTCCGATCAATATCGAAGTCATTAACGAGACCGACGTTGAGGAAGACGAGTTCATCCAGCTATCACTGCTCGATGTTCCAGAATCCAAGGGAGATACCCTACGAGATCTTTCTGGACCGGACGGCGATGGTCAGATCACCACCAAGAGTGGTGAAGATGTCGACACGATCGCCATTAAGGACGAAGATCTCGCGGCCGTTACGCTCAACTCGAGCATCGACACGGCAGTTGAAGGCGGCTCAAACGGTGAATTCACGATTTGGCTGCATAAGGCCACCACTCCAGGCACAGCTGACCTGCCACTGGTACCAGTCATTGCTTCTCAAGAAACACTTGTCGAGTACACGCTATCTGGAAGTGCTGCGAACGTCGGCGATATCAGTGCACCGACCCTGACTGGAACGGTAACCATTCCTGCGGGCATGATGTCCACCACCATCGACGTCTCAGCGATTTTGGACGGGCTGAATGAACCCACTGAAGAAGTGGTCATGACGCTCAACAGCAAGATCACGAAGGGTGACTCGAACATTGAGGTCGATGTGACTCGCGACGATGACACGGTCTTCATCGTAGACGCGGATGCTGACCTGGTCGTGAAGGTCAAGGCCAGCCTGCCGAATGCCAGTGAACCCTCCACCGACGGCGAATTTGAGTTCTTCTACACAGGCACGCTTTCGCCTGCTTCAGCAGTGGAAGTTAGCTACACCATTTCGGGTTCTGCTGATCTCGGCACCGACTACGACACCGGTGGTGGAAAGATAAGTGATAAGATCATCATTCCGTCGGGCTCCACATCAATCACATTGCCTGTCAACGTGATTGATGACCTTACCGTTGAAGGAACGGAAGATGTCATCATCACGATCAATGGTGTAAAGGCCCTGTCGCCAACCGGCGGAATCACCGGCGATGCGACGCCTGCGACAGTGACGATCGCAGATAACGACACCGAATCCAAGGCGTCTGTGACCGCCAACATGGACGCGGCTGAAGGTACCGTGAACGGTGAGTTCGAAATTTCACTAACCGCTGCTACTGCTGCTGGGGTGTTGGTCAGCTACGACCTCTCCACATCAGGCGTAGTTGGGCAGATGGCCGATCTGACCGGTGCTGACTTTACTCTGCGTGACGAGTACGGAAATGTTCTATCAATTCCAAGCGGGACCGTGTTTATTCCACCAAACGAGACCTCAGTGAAAATCACGCTTGAGGTGGTGGATGACGCGATCGATGAAGATCTAAGTGAATTGGTGACGATGACCTTGACCGGCTATGGAAATCCATTCGTTTCGGATGGCTCGCCGGTATCCGACACACTCAGCATCCTGCCTGACCAAGTTGTTACCGTTAGTGCCGGTGATGATGCGGTCGAAGGCTCGAAGGTGGGTTACTTCACGGTTAACCTGACACGTGAAAGCACCGTCGACACCGTCGTCGAGTACACGCTTTCTGACAACGAAGCTGTACCAGGCGTCGATTTTGCTGGCGGCAAGGTTGGAACCGTGACCATTCCAGCGGGCGACACCTCAGCGAAGGTATTCATCGACCCAGTTTCGGTTGGCAACGACTTAATTCCGGAACTTCCGGAATCCGTCAGCATTGTCCTGAACAAGGTCACCAACGTTGGTGACGGAAGTGCTGACATCGAGGTCGTCAATTCGAAGACAGCACCTTCGATCGATGTCCTCGACGATGACAAAGCGTACATCACGATCGCAGCGACAGACCGAACGGAAGGCGACGCCGCTGGCTCCTTGATCTTTACGCTGACGCTTAAAGACATCAATGGCGTACCAATCAACGCAGGTAGCGACCTGAATGTTGAGTACTCGTTGACCGGTACCGCAAATGGTTCGGATTACACCGTTTCTCCAACAACGGTAGCCACCATTAAGGAAGGTTCTTCGACCGGAGTCATTACGGTTAATGTGAACGATGACGGGTTCATCGAAGGCACAGAGACAGTCACGGCAACGATGGACAAGTTGACCAGCGCCTTTGCTGCAAACACGATCTTCTTGAGTGCAGTTGGTGGTCCTAACTTGGTATTCCAAGAGGGCAATTCTCATCTTGGATTACCTGCCTACGGTGGAACCCAAGATACCTACATCGATCCTGACCTACCGTTCTCGAACTTGGATACCGATTCGGTTCGTGTCACTTCCGACTCACCTGGTCCAGGAATCAACCCACGTCAAGGTTTGATCCGGTTTGAGAATCTCTTCGGGGCCGGTGCTGGCCGAATCCCGACTGGTGCTGAAATTGTTGATGCTGAGCTGACCGTCGTGGGTAATGCTTTCGCCGCCGGTCTTGCGGATCTCCATCAAGTATTGGCACCTTGGTCCGAGTCAACCAATTGGGCTTCCTCAGGCTTCGGAGACGGTGTAGTCGGAGTCCAAGCTAACGATTCGGATGCCGAATCGATTCCTTCCGGTTCACTACCTTTAGCGTTTGGTGCCACCGTATCTACGTCTGTGCTGGATTCGCTGCAAGACTGGCAGGGAGCTCCGTCTTCCAACTACGGTTGGGCGGTCCTCGCGGCTTCAGGAACGCTTCCTGACACAGGTTTTGCTGATTCAGAGAACCCGACAGTAGCTGATCGTCCATCACTTTCGGTAGAACTAAGCACGTCGGCGACTGCCAACATCTTTGACAACGACGGTGGTGCAATCGCGATCAGCAGCATCAGCGATGGTGCTGAAGAGGCAACTGACGGTGTTGTCACCATCAGCCTGCCAGCAAATGTACCAGCCGGCGAGAGCGTGACGGTGAACTACGTGATCGATGACGGAGGCAGCGCGACCGCAACTGAAGGCTCCGACTTCACTGGCGGCACCGGCTCGGTCACCATCACTTCCGGTAGCACAGCGACCTTCCTCGTACCGGTTCTCGGTGATAACCTCATCGAAGGAACAGAGTCAGTTCGCGTTGCCCTGACTGGATTTAGTGCATCTTCGCCTGCCATCGCATCGGCCCTTACAGTTGATACCGCCGATGAGTATGTCGACATTGCCGACGACGATTCTGCGAAGGCATCTGTAGCAATTGGCAAAGATGGCAAGGGAGTTCCAATCGACGGTGGTGAATTGCCTGTCGGTCAAGGTGCCTCCCAGCACATTGATCCTGTATTCGAGGTATCGATCGACAAGACAAGCACGCAGCCTACTGTGATTGAATGGAAGATCACCGGTAGCTCGAACTTCGATTCGAACGACTACAGCGGTGCCCTATCCGGTTTCGCAACCATTCCTGCGGGCTCACAGAGTACGACAGTCACCCTGGATATTGTTGACGATACGTTGAACGAAGGCACCGAATCGGTGACATTCGAGATTGTGAATGTGACCTCCGGAGCGGGCGTTTCCATCGATGGCATGAACTCATCGGTATCCGAGAATATCGAAGACGACGACGGCCTAACGGCGACCATCACCGCTTCGGATAATCTTGCTCAAGAGAATCCGAATTCAGACACCGCGGCATTTACGATCGGCATCGGAGCTAGTGATAAGGCGACCCGTGTCGACTTTGAACTGAGCGGAATGGCTGACCTGCCTGATTCTGGCCTCCCAATGAGTGGAATCATTACAGGGCCAGCAACACTGGACGGACCGGACTACACAATCAGCATTCCAGCTGGTGTAACCTTCGACTCCTACAGCACAGGCTGGGTGAACTTCGCCGATTCAACGTCGCCGCAGTCCATCGTGCTCACGATCACCGCAAAGCAGGACTTCAATCCTGAGGGCGGAGCTGGTGCTCTTGAGTCCGTGATCATGGAAATCACCGACACCGACAATGCGAATGGCATGCCAGCAGGTGTGGGCTCCAAGGCTACAGCCAACATCGAGGATGAAGACTTCAGCGTTTGGATCGAAAAGACCGCGAGCTTTGCGACCGAAGACGGAGCTGGTGACGGCGGCTTGAACGGACAATTTACCGTGTCCATCGCCAACCCAACTCCTGCAGGTGACGACGTCAAGGTTCCGTTCACCATTCCAAATACGGGTGCGGCTGGAACAGCAACCTACGGTGCTGACTACACCCTGACTGGAATTGGAGTGTTTGTTGATTCAGTAGATGCGACGGAGGTGAAGGGCCATGTCTTCATTTCCGGCGGGACGACGACGACACCTATTACGGTCGACGTGACTCCTGACTCACTCGTTGAGGGTCCGGAAGACATCGTGATCACGATTGGTACCCCATCTGACGTAAACGCGGTCAATCCGGCGACTCTAAGTACTAAGGGGTCTCCAGCTTCAGCGACGGAAACGATCGCCGATGACGACTCCCCGACCGTTAGCGTAGTGGTGGTTGACGACATCGACGGTCCAGGTGGCTCGGATGCACCAGGTATCGCTGAGCCAAATAACATCTCGCTCGCACCAAACAACGGACAATTCAAGTTCGAATTGGACCAGGCTATTCCTAGCGAAGACGTCATCGTCGAGTACGAGATTGTTTCGACTGCCGGTGATGATGCGGAGCCAGGCGATTACAGCCTGCCTGTTAGCAGCGGTACGGTTACGATCAGCAAGGGAACCACATCGGCCACGATCGACATCGTTCCGACTCATGACCTGACCGTCGAAAACGATGAGAACTTGAAGATCAACATCGTCAAGGCAACTTCAACATCCTTCTCGATCAACACGAGCTTGACCAAGGGAGATGCGACCGCGGTCATCCAGGACAACGATAGTGCTTCCGTAACGGTGGCTGCATTCGATGCGGACGCCCGCGAACCAAGCAATCCTGGCATCTTTGAGTTCACCTTGGTTCACGATGACACTGGACTGCCGACCGACGCCGAAGCTGCGATCGATATCACCTACAGCATTGGTGGTGACGCACTTCCAGGTGCTGCACCTGGGCTGCTTTCGCCATACCAGCCGTATGACTACGAAACGCTATCTGGAAAGGTAACGATCTCTGCGGGCGACTCGACTGCCCAAGCAGAAGTCAAGACCTTTGATGATAACGTGGTTGAGGATGACGAAACGGTGGTTCTGACTCTGGACCCAGCGACCAGCAATCCTTCGGTACCTGCCTCAGGAAGCGATACCGTCACCATCTTCGCTGATGTGGGGGCGGGTGAAGACACCACGGTTGCGACCATCACCAAGACGACCGATGCTACAGAAGGCGGAACGAATGGTGTGTTCACGGTAACCCTTTCGAAACCTGCTGACGAAGACATCACCATTCCAGTGACCTTCGTATCGGGATCAGCGACAGGTTCGGATATCGACTCGATCGATTCCTCTGTCACAATCTTGAAGGGTCAAACCACGGCTACCGTCGATGTTGTCGCTGAAGACGATCTGACGATCGAAGGCACCGAGTCATTCAGTGTTAAGCTTGGCACCCCGTCGGCAGCATTCATTACGCCTAGCACAACGGACCTAGTCTCTGTCGCCGGCACACCGTCGATGGATATCAACGACAACGACTCGAATGTCCTCACGATTTCGAGCCCAACCGTTGTTGAAGGTGACTCTGGGACGAAATCTCTTGTGTTCACCGTCACTTCGCCTGTCGGCACCAGCAGCGGCTTTACCGTCCCTGTCTCCGTGACCGGGGGTACCGCAGTTGGAACTGGCGGCGGAGTCGGCGAGAACGATTACAACTTCAGTGGTACCACGATCAGCTTCTCCGGTGCCGCCGGTGAGTCGAAGACATTCGCAGTTGCTGTGAATGGCGATGACGTTGTCGAGGCACACGAGACGATCGAGCTTACACTGGGAACCCCATCGAAATTTGCTTCACAGATCACCTCTGGAGCAGTCGGTGTTGGAACGATCCAGAACGACGATACAGCTGTGTTCAAGATCAATAACGGCAGCGTAACGGAAGGCGATTCCGGCACCGTAAGCGTACCGTTCACCATCTCGATTGATGGCGGTGTCCAGATCGACGAAGCTGTGGACGTTACGATTGGCTTCGACGACTTAACCGCTCAGGGTCTTGATCTCAGCGGCTTCAAGTCAGTGCCTTATGGAACGGACTACGACAAGGAAGCCATTGTCGTCCCATTTGGTAAGGGCGACACCTCGAAGACATTTAGTGTCCCTGTCATCAGCGACACGAGAGTCGAAGGTGGAGCTACCAACACCGGCTCAATGAAGCTTGGTGCTGAGCAGTTTGAAGTCAAGGTAACAGGTACTTCAACGTCGAAGAGCGTCAATACGACCGACAAGGGTACCGGAACGATCTGGGACGACGATGAAGCTCTGGTCAGTGTCTACAGCTCTTCTGCGAAGGGCGGTGATAGCCTAGCTTCTGAGCCAGGTGCTGGCCAAGGTGACGGCTTGTTCATCTTCGAATTGGATTACGATGTCGAAGAGGATGTGGTAGTCAACTTCACCTACACGATCGACGGCAACGCTGGCGATCCAAACGGAGACTTGAGTGTTGCACTCCCCGGTTCTGTGACGATCCCAGGCAGCACAACCGCTTCTTCTAAGACGACGTCGCTGGCTGTTCAAGTATTCGACGACATGCTGCTCGAGGACAACGAAATCCTCGACCTGCAAATCACGTCCGTGACCTCTGCAGAGAAGGATGTCGATCAGTCGAAGACGGACTCAGCGGAAGTAACGATCCTAGACGATGACGTGGCAACGGTTTCGATCTTCTCGCCAACTCCGGTTACTACCGAAGATGCGGATACATCGACTGGTAGCAACGCGATCTACACGTTGACACTGAGTCAGCAGAGCGATGAACCGACGACGGTCGAGTTGTTCGTCCAGGCTGGCGGAACGACCGCTTCTTCCGGCGACTACGATACGTCCACGGGAAGCTTGTTCGTGACGATCCCAGCGATGACCTCATCGGTCGACTTCGAAATCGATGCGGTTCTCGACGCGACGACAGAAGGCCCTGAGACCCTGGAGCTTGGACTTCTCAGCAACCCAGCTGATAGCAACAGCTTCAACTTCTCGGGGAATCCAAATGTGACGCCAACTGCAGATGTGTCGTCGCAGACGGATACCATCACCATTCTGGATGCGGGTTCCGGTATCTTCGTCAGCTTTAAGACTGCCGACACCATCGATGCAGAAGAAGAAGGGCTCGTTGTTGGCCAGTTCGTTGTCCAACTTACGGACAACATGGGCAATCTAGTGACGCTCCCAGATGACGTGACCGTCATTTACTCGGTCGACACTGGGGTAGCCGACAGTGCGGTATTCCCAGACGATTACGCTGGACTCTCGAACATCGTGGTTATCAACGCAGGCTCTTCGACTGCTCCAATCGCAGTTAGTCCTGTAGACGACTCCGATATCGAAGGCACGGAATTTGTGGATGTAACGATCACCGGTGCTTCAACATCGATGATGAGTGTTGCACTCGGCGATACAGCCACACCAACCGCTCTGCCAATCAATGAGCAGGTCGAAATCCTTGATAATGATGTTCTTCCTCCGCAGGTCGAGAGCATTGTGATCAACAACGGTGATGTTCAGCGTTCGAAGCTGAAGACAGTCGAAGTCACATTTGACTCAGCGGTCGATATCGCGGCTGGAGCATTTACCGTTGAGAAACGTGCAGATACTTCCCCAACCGACCCACCAGAGGGGACTGTCGGTGGCGTAATTGTTTCGACGGCTGTTGTAGGCGGCAAAACCGTTGCTACACTAACCTTCACACCGAATGCAACTTACGTAGACGGTGTTGGTTCCCTAGTCGATGGCAATTACCAGATTACTATCGATCCTACGAAGGTCACCACGCTTGGCACTCCATTGATTGGTGCTGGCTCTGACCCAACGGGTGGAGACCTAGTATTTGGTGACGAAGCAGTAGACGGTTTCTACAGGTTGTTCGGAGATGCGAATGGCATGCTTATGGACGGCAGTTCTGCAGTCGACGCCCTCGACTTCATTGCCGCTCAGAATGCCTTCCTTAACCTTCTCCCTGTAGATGCATTTGATGAGCTCGACGATGGGGTTGTCGATGCACTCGACTTCATCGAAGTCCAGGCTCGATTCCTAAATGCACTTGGTCGAGACCTTGGAGGCTTCTAAGTCTTACCTTTCAATCAGCCACCCCGCACTACTTGGTGCGGGGGTGGTACTAGTGTGATTCATTACTTATTCGATGGGATTAAATCAGGAAAACAGTATGTTTAAGAGGTTCGCATTATCACTGAGCATCCTGCTCTTGGCGGCCAATGTTTCGTCCGCAGGATTTGAAATTGGCTTTACCTTCAATGGTGGAAGTCCAATGCCGGGTGACGAGTATGATCCATCGTTAGCGGGGACGACCGTAACCGAAACTCTGTATCTCCAAGCAACCGGTGCTGACACACTGGCAGGTTTGCTTACGTTTCAGATGAACATTGCTCCTGACGTGGGCGGTACAACGATTTCGAATTTCACCCCTGCAGCGGGTTGGACGACGAATGAAAATGGTGCCTTCACAGGGGGTCTTCTCAGCGGCACGAGTGTCGGAGTTGCCTCTGGAGCCACTGCTCCGAACCGGGTTGACCTCGGTCAGATCTCGTTCGTCCTGGGACCAGTTAGCAGCCTTACAGAAATTGGTTTCGAGGATACAGGTCTGACTCCGGGTACGGTAACTACCGGTGCAGATGTGCTTGACGGCAGCATCTTCCCAGGCGGCCAATTTGTTGCGGTGCCCGAGCCATCTTCGCTTGGTATTATGTCCTGCCTCGCGTTAGCTGGTGTTGCTCGACGCCGTCGACGTTGCTAACCTTTCGAAGACTTAGTTGATTCCATCAAAAAGTCGTACTGTGGTCTCTCGCAGTACGGCTTTTTTTCGTATTTTGCCCAACCTCCGATGGTCGATCTTAGTGCAATGACTAACTCATACGATGACGTCCCTTATCCGAGCCATCCCTACCAGGTAACGCACCCGGATCACATCTACACGATGGCGACGCTGTTCAAGATGGATCCAGTCTTGCCCGAAGAATCTCGAGTTCTCGAAATTGGCTGCGCTTCCGGAGGGAACATCATACCTCTAGCATTGCAAATGCCCTCGGCAGAGTTCGTGGGAATTGATCTGTCGCAAGAACAGATCAAGGAAGGCCAAGACCGTGTTCGCGAGCTGGGGCTGACGAATATCAAGCTGGAGACGCTTGATTTGAACTTGCTCGGGGACGAGCATGGCAAATTCGACTACATCACATGCCATGGAGTATTCTCCTGGGTTCCGCCGGAGATTCAGAAGAGAATCTTCGAAGTTTGCTCCGAAAGATTGACTCCGCGCGGTTTGGCCTACGTCAGCTACAACGCGTATCCTGGGTGGTTCATGAGGGGCATGATCCGCCAGATGATGTTGAGGCATGTTAGCAACATCGAAGACTCCAAAGTCAAAGTGCAGCAAGCCCGTGCCTTGCTGCAATTCCTTGTGGAGTCCACGGAGGGCCAAACGACTCCGTACGCATCATTCCTAAGAGAAGAATTGGGAATGTTATCAAAGCATTCGGATGCGTACCTGTTTCACGACCACCTGGAGAATGAGAATCATCCCATGTTCTTCGCGGATTTCGTGGAGCTTGCAGATTCAACGGGGCTGCAGTTCGTAGGCGAAACAAATCTCTCTAGCATGGTTACGGATAACCTACCGAAAAAGGCCGCCGAGACATTAGCGAAGCTGACAAAAAACCTACACCATCGGAGCCAGTACACTGATTTCGTAACCAACCGAATGTTTCGACAGTCGCTCTTGTGCAAGAAGGGAGCGAAGGTGGACCGGCATTTAAGCATCAATTCACTAGAAGGCCTTTTCTTGTCCGGTAGTTTTGCCGAATCCGACGGGAATCCAGAAGGTTCGGAGACTCCCCAAGTCACGACCAAGGGCATCGCTTTCAAATGTGCAAACGGGCGCATCCTCCGCACCCCAAACATCGTTTTGCAGACAATGTTTCGCATCATGTCCGCCTCGTTCCCGAAAAGCAGGACCGCAGCAGATATCGTCAGCCAGGTCCAAGAACAGCTATCCGAGGTAAGCGAATCGTCCTATGAACCCGCGAATGTCGAATCCATTTGTTTGAATTATTTGCTGCAAATGATCGTTCGTGGAGATATCGAGTTCAGAGCTTTGCCCGATAGGTTCGTCACCGAGTTGTCAGAGATGCCTTGCGTTTCCGACCTCAATCGCCTGCAGGCACAAGCTAGCGAGCCTCTAACAACGCAGAAGCACTCTATGCTCAATGCGGACGGCTTCAGTAAGATGCTGATTCCCCTGCTTGACGGCAAGCATAGTCGGGAAGAACTCGCTTCACACATTGGCGAACTGGTCGATAGTGGAGTCCTGACGATTAACAGCAATGGCGCAACGGTAGACCGCAAGAAGGTACATGATGCCTCGGTCAACAAAGTGCTAGACATTGCAAGCAGGTCAGCCCTGTTAATCCATTGATCGCCCAAGTCCGATCCCCAATTGCAGGGCATGAGATTCCGAGCGGTCTACATTGCAGAGATGAACGGTGCCCACAATTACTGAAGTCCTGACCAGGGCTATTCAGCTCCAGCAGGCTAGCCAGCTTGACGAAGCAGAGAACCTGTATCGGCGAGTGCTCGAACAGGTTCCCAGTCAACCGGATGCTCTTCACCTTCTGGGCCTAGTTCGAAAAGACCAGGGCCGTCTTCAGGAAGCGGCCAACTTCATTCAGCTGGCCTTAAAGTCAGCTCCGGACTCCCCAGTGTTCCTGGCAAATCTTGGCGTCGTAAGGAAGCTTCAAGGAAGGCTGGAAGAAGCCGAGAAATGCTACCGAGACTCAATCGCGATCGGCGGAGAAACTCCAGGAACTCTATTCAACCTGGGCAAGACCCTCCGGTCGATGACTAGAATAGCCGAGGCAAAGGCAGCGGTCAGTCGCTCGATCAGTCTGAAGCCCTCGAGTTATGCTCCTTGGTTGACTCTGATGAATCTCCATGTCGACGAAGGTGACCTAGAGGGAGCCATCGTGGTCGCTGAGGAAGCTTTGCAGGCGATCCCGCAAAACGGCCATTTGTTGATTAATAAGGGCGTTGTTTTAAAAAAACGCGGGGAAACTGCAGCCGCGATCGAGTGTTTTCGGCAAGCCAAACAGGTGACCCCGAATAATACTGAGGCGATAGGCAAGCTAGCTGTGGCCTTGGCCCAAATACATCAAATCGATGAGGCGAGCCGAGTTCTTGAAGAGTGCGGTTTACTTGGCAGCGGCAACGCGGAAATTGATTCAGCGTTCGGCTTCTTGCAAGCAACCTGCGGAGATTATCAAACCGCAGAGTCCTGGTATCGTAAGGTCATCGCCAAGCACCCCAAGCACGCTTCTGCATTGTTCGGGTTAGCAAATGCGCTGCGACAATTAGGAAGACTATCGGAAAGCCTCGAGTTTCTCGAAGCAGGATTAACTCGGGAACCGGAAAACGCAGAGGCTCTAATTAGTCGTGGAGTCGTCAGGATGTCGCTGGGGATGAATGACGATGCACAGCAAGACTTGCTGCAAGCTCTTCACATCCGCCCTGAGTCTCAAGAGGCGGCCAGCGGTTACTTGCTTTGTTCTCAATACTCGACGACCCTTTCGGATTTGGAGATTGCCGAAAAGCACCAATCGATATGCGACAGAGTATTTCGAGATTCGGGTAAGCAATGGACCAAGAGCGTTCATCTACTAAATGGCCAAAGGCCAAGGATCGGATTTGTTTCTGCCGATTTAGGCAATCATCCCGTAGGCTACTTTACCGTGCCTCTGTTTGAGCATTGGCCGGACAATGATCTTGAGGCTTTTGTTTACTCCGACCGCATTGGTAACGACTTAGTTTCCGAGCGGATTCGAGACTGCTCGCTGGAATGGAAGGATGTACGCAGCTTAAGCAACCAACAGTTAAGCGAGCAAATTAAGGAAGACCGGATTGACTGCCTCTTCGACCTTTCCGGTCACACCGGAAACAATCGACTTGCCACGTTTGCGGCGCGAGCCGCACCAACTCAAATTACGTGGGCGGGTTATGTTGGCACGACGGGTCTCTCTCAAATGGATTTCATACTTGCAGACGGCTATCACATTCCTAGTCACCTTGAGCACCTTTGTAGAGAAAGAGTCCTCCGGTTGGCAGACGACTACATATGCTTCGATCCCCCTAACTCCAGCGCGGCGGAACTTTCGCAGACAATCCAGGAGCCTAGTTATGCTTTCGGAGCCTTTGCAAATCCCGCAAAAATCAACCCCCTAGTCGCCGAGTGCTGGTCACGAATTGCGGAGCGAACAGGCGAAAGATTCCTGCTCTGCTACACGGGCTGGACGGACCCTGGCAATCAGCAACGTTTCCTCCAGCATTTTCGACACCCTGATTTAGTCGAATTCCGTCAGGTCCCAAACCGCGACTCCGCTTTAGAACAGTACAGAGATGTTCGAATATGCCTCGATACGTTCCCGTATTCCGGCGGCCTCACGACCTGCGAAGCTCTCTGGATGGGCGTCCCCACGATTACCTTCCCAGGGAACCGCTTCTGTAGTCGGCATTCTTTCGCCCACCTGTCGGTGGCGGGACTTTCAGAATTCATCGTTCGGAACATCAGTGAGTATGAAGAAAAGGCTGTCGAAGCGGTGGACTCAATCCATTCATCTCCAGCTCACCGATCGAGTGTGCGCGAGCAGGTAGCTGGCTCACCTCTTTGCGATGCGGAGAAATTTGCAGAAAGTTTTTATGAGACTCTCCGCGGCGTCTTGCCGACCTAGGTCAAATTGGTCGCCTTCAATCCCTCTCCCAGTTTTCGGTACCCTTCTAATGCCCATTCTGAAACGTGAACCGGATCTGTTTCCTAATAATCTGTTTGATACGGATTATGCGGAAAGTAACGATTGGTGGGCCATGTACACGATGGCTCGACAGGAAAAGAAGCTGATGAGGATGCTTCTGGCTGAGGAGATTGCGTTCTACGCCCCGGTGATTGAGCGGCGTTATCGCTCTCCGAATGGACGGCTACGCAAAAGCTACGAGCCCCTGTTTGCGAACTATGTATTCGTATGCGGCGATGAGATGGCTCGTTACAAGGCCGTATCTACCGGGTGCGTCAGCCGCAATATGCCAGTTGAGCAGCCCGACTTGCTCATACAGGACCTGAAACAGATTTACGGTCTGGTTTCCTCCGAAGCCCCGCTCTCGCCGGAAAGTCGGCTTGAACCCGGTCAACGTGTCCGAATCCGAAACGGCCCCTTCGCGGGCTACGAGGGAGTCATCACACGTCGAGACAAAGAAGTTCGTTTGCACGTCTATGTGAGATTTATGGAGCAGGGAGTCTCAGTCGCAATCGAAGACTGCCAGGCGGACCCGATCTAGCTGAAACGAAACGTAAAGACCTCCGCCGGCCTCAGAGAGGCCCAAGGCAGCCGATACTGCTGCAGCACAGATGTTGGCTTGGCCTGATTCAAAGGTCGCCACCAATGCAGATGGCAGTAGACGCGCTTTGAGAGCCCGATCTGTTTGGCAGGCTTGTAGTGGCATTCTCTGCTACCAACCGCATGGTGATTCCCCTAAATGGAATCTGTTTGACCTTCCTAACCGGCCAACTGGTGATTCTCTAGCTCGCGTAATTGCCTACCATAGGGGCTCGGCCGCCATTGGCCGTTGCTGAATCTGGAAAGGTGTTGCGAACGTGTTTGAATCGATTTTTGTGGCGGGGCACCGCGGAATGGTTGGGTCAGCCGTCTGCAGGCGGCTGGAGAGCGAGTCGAATGTCCGTCTTGTTTTGCGGACACGAAACGAACTCGACCTAGAAAACCAGGCAGCAGTGCGCCGTTTTTTCGCGGCGGAAAAGCCCGATGCGGTGATATTCGCGGCGGCTCGCGTCGGAGGGATCCATGCCAACAACTCTTTCCCCGTCGAGTTTATGACGGAGAACCTCAATGCTCAGCTGGCGACGATCAACGCGGCTTTCGAACACGGGGTCAAGCGATTTCTGTTCCTCGGCAGCACGTGCATTTACCCACGCATGGCGCCACAACCTATCCAAGAAAACTCTCTGCTCACGAGCCCATTAGAACCTACGAATGAAGCCTACGCGCTCGCAAAAATCTGTGGCTTGAAGCTTTGCGAGTACTACCGTCGCCAGCACGGCGTCCTTTTCCATTCAGCCATGCCGACTAATTTGTACGGACCTGGGGACAATTACCATCCCGAGCATAGCCATGTACTTCCAGCGTTACTTCGTCGGATTCATGAAGCGAAAGAAGCCGGCTCGGCAAGCGTCCAGATCTGGGGAACGGGAACCCCCCTACGAGAATTCCTATACGTCGATGATTTGGCTGACGCCCTTGTGCATCTTCTGCAGCTTGCGGATCCTCCTGACTGGGTCAACGTTGGAGCCGGTCAGGACCTAAGCATCCTCCAGCTTGCCGAGCTCATTTCCGACGTCATCGGTTACGAAGGTAAAATCGAGACCGACCCATCAAAGCCCGATGGTACGCCGAGAAAATTGACTGACATAAGTTTGCTCCGCTCAACCGGTTGGTCACCTGAGACATCTCTGCGCGACGGGCTTGCGAAGACGTATGACGATTTTCTCGAAGGTAACCGAGCTGGTTCGCTGCGATCTAAATGACGGCTTGTCGGCATAACGAGGAAAGACCCGGATCACAGCCATCTTCGTTTAGAATCAGGCCCCATAACTCAACACGGTCTCATCATGGACAGATGGAATTGGGACACGTGAACTGTATGGATTCTGTCGATTTTTGCAGCCGAGACGTTTCGGAACCTAAAGCCGGAAGCAAGGGAACTGACGCTTCAGGCAGATTGGCAACACACAGAATGCTAGCAGACCGATAGAGTGATCATTCGAGATCCCGCAGCATGCGCTCAATTGCCCCTCGTCCGGCATGGATGTTGGGCGGACTACTCAGATCATTGCCGCAATACCTCCGTCAGCCTCACTCCAAAGCTTGCGTCAGCCGATCGAATCAGTCCAACCGAACATCATCCCAACATTTCCGTGCGTGAACGCACCGCATGAGCACTAATGGGGCTCAAGCAGCCCAATGATTTGAACAAGACCAAGGAACGAAGACATGAAAATCTGCTGCATTGGTGCTGGCTACGTTGGTGGCCCGACGATGGCGATGATTGCGAAACAGTGCCCAGATATACCCGTCCATGTTGTTGACCTCAACCAAGCGCGTATCGATGCTTGGAACTCAGATAATCTGCCGGTCTATGAACCTGGACTCGACGAAGTTGTTGAGGAAGCCCGTGGCCGCAACCTTCGGTTCTCGACGAAGGTCGACGAAGCCATTGCCGAAGCGGACATGATCTTCATCTCGGTCAACACGCCAACGAAGACGTTCGGTATGGGCGCGGGCAGAGCGGCCAACTTGGAGTTTATCGAGAAGTGTGCAAGGCAGATTGCTCGTGTTTCGTCCGGTCACAAGATCGTGGTCGAAAAATCAACCCTTCCAGTAAGAACTGCTGAGGCGGTGAAGCGGATTCTTTCCAATGCGGGTGACAAAGCGACTTTCGATGTTTTGAGTAATCCAGAGTTTTTGGCGGAAGGCACCGCAGTCCAAGATCTACTTGCTCCAGACCGCGTCCTAATCGGCGGTGAAAGCTCAAATGCGATCGAAGCGCTTGTCGACGTTTACGCTCATTGGGTCCCCAAGGATCGGATCCTTACAACCAACTTGTGGAGTAGTGAACTCTCCAAGCTGACCGCCAACGCATTTTTGGCACAGCGTGTTTCATCTATCAACTCAATTTCTGCTCTTTGCGAAGCGACGGGAGCGGACGTCGATGAGGTCGCAAGAGCGATCGGAACGGATTCGCGCATCGGACCAAAATTCCTAAAAGCGTCGATCGGTTTCGGGGGCAGCTGCTTCCAGAAAGACATCTTGAATCTAGTCTATCTTTGCGAGCATTTTGGGCTTGAGGAAGCCGCCGAGTACTGGGACCAAGTCATCAAGATGAATGACTACCAGAAGCGTCGATTTGCCCAAAAGATTGTTAAGACGCTTTTCAATACCGTCTCCGACAAGAAGATCGCGATGTGGGGGTGGGCATTCAAGAAGGATACGAACGACACTCGCGAGTCGGCGGCCATCTACGTCTGCCGTGATCTATTGCTTGAGCGAGCCCGTGTCGAGGTCTACGATCCACAAGTCCCAGAACAGCAGATTCGCGACGACCTAGCCTACGTACTCCAAGATGAAAACGGCGAGCTGGCTCCATATCGTAGGTCACTAATCGACAATGTCACCGTCGTCGATAACGCCTACGAAGCGGCTAAAGATGCCCACGCAATCGCGATCATGACCGAGTGGGACGAATTTAAAGATCTTGACTACGGACAGGTCTATCAGAACATGCCGCAGCCTGCATTCTTGTTTGACGGACGCAATATTGTGAATCGCCAAGCGTTGAAGGAGATCGGTTTCGAAGTTCATGCTATTGGCAAATCAACTCCACTCAGCCAGCTCTAAGAGCCCTCTGAATTGAGTGGTTTGCGGAAAGTATCCTCGTTTCGAATTCTGAACCTGCGTCCCGCTTACCGCGCATCCAGGGCTGTTTTTGGGTTTTTCAACAAGTTATCCGCATCCAAGTCACGCTATACGCGGCCCCGATTTTCCATTCAAAGCCCTCGTTTTGATGCCTGCCAAAGTGCTGGGCAATTCATTTCCGCAATGTCCTTTCCACTCGTCTACACTGAGCGAAACGGACGGTATGGCATAGCAGCTAGCTAGGAATGGAAAAGAAATGAATTTGCTGCAAGTTAGTTCTGAAAACCAAGAATCAAACAGGCTGACTGAACAGGAGGAAGGGAATCCTGCGAGGGATGTTCCCGTGTACAACCTGGTCGCATTAGTTCGGACGGAAGCGACAGGGATCTCCGCGACTGCCGCAAACATGAACCTCGATTCAGTCTCCGCCGGAACCGTTCGTGAGGCGCTTAGCCGCCTGGTATCTATCGCGAAGTCGACTTTGGCTTCCGCGGAGCGACCGACCGCTTCGGATAGCTCTTTTTGGATTGACCCTCCCCGAGAGGCTGAAGAGTCAGAGACGCGATTTGTTGTTCCGCTTCATCTTTAGTCTCCACATCCCGAGTCTCAACACTTGGTTTGAGACTCGGAATTCGTGCCGAAGCACCGGGAATTCATAAGCAGATCCGATATCGTTGCCTCCTCCTTCAGGGGCATGATTGCATTGGCGAGGTTCCGTATAATCGGGTTCGGTACTCTCGGTAAGTCTCGGCATTGCGGTGCTGGTAGCTCGCACGTCACGGCGATCCTTAACTGGTCTCCCGTTCTCCTGAGTCGTGTTGGTTCAATCAGCCTACGAGAGTCACTCTAAGCTTCCGCTATCGCTCCCCAACTCTCGGCCTGCACAATGACCACTCTTTCAACCATCGAACGTGTCATCGATCTTGTCGATCCGGAATCAAACCTTCTGCTCAATATGAGCTACGAAGAGGCACAAGCACGGGTGCTTTCAGGAGACGCACAGCGAGTCGGAGAGATCGACGGCCAGTTTGCGATCGTTGCTCGAGAAGGAAAACATGTCCGACTCGCACGCTCGATTGGTCGTCCAATGCGTTACTTCTTAGCGAAGCGTGCGGAAGGACCATGCTTAATCATCGCCGAGCGTATCGAAGAAATTCGAGATGCGTTAGCGGCCGACGGGCTCGAAGATCAGTTCCATCCGTCCTACACAAGAATGGTTCCGGCGCATCACGTTTTAGAACTTCATTTAGTGGGTTGCCCCGATCCAAATCCATCCCTGGAGCGTTTTTTCGATCCAACCCCGAATCGACTTCCTGCCGATATCGCATCGATGGGTTTAGCCTATATGCAATCCCTTCAGTCCGCGTGTCAAAACTGGCTTGAATCAATCCATCAGACAGAACCAATTGGGGTCATGTTCTCCGGCGGAATCGACAGCGGTTCCATACTCCTCGTTCTTTACGATCTGCTGCTCAAACAAGGGCAGAACCCGGCCAGACTGAAGGCTTTTACCCTCACGGTCGACGGTAATCATTCGGACAGCTTGCAAGCGAGAGAATTCTTGTCAGCACTCGAGCTGGAAATGCTGCACGAAGTCATTGACGTTCAGTCCTCCGAAGTCGACTGGAAAGAAGCCGTTTCCGTGGTCGAAGATTACAAACCATTGGACATACAAGCTGCCACAATGGGCCTAGCCCTCTGCAAAGCCATTCGAAGCCAATACCCTAACTGGCAGTGGCTGGTCGATGGTGACGGCGGAGACGAGAACATGAAGGATTATCCAATTGAAGAAAATCCCGAACTTACTATCCGCTCTGTCTTGAACAACCAGATGCTCTACCAGGAAGGATGGGGAGTGTCCGCCATTAAGCATTCTCTCGTCTACAGCGGCGGCCAGAGCAGGGGACATGTACGTACCTTTGCTCCAGGTAGTAAATGCGGCTTCAAGGGCTTTAGTCCCTATGCCGTTCCAAGCGTCATTGATGTGGCTGAAGGTATGCCGTTTATCGAGCTAACAGATTGGCAGCATGAAGCGCTCTATTCACTAAAGGGCAGGGTGGTCCAAGCCGGCATCAAAGCACTGACGGGGCTGGAAATGCCCATCTACGAGAAACAACGTTTTCAAAAAGGAGCGGTTTCGAGCGACGGCTTCGACTCGATTTTCCCGGCGGACGAGGCCACTTATCGAGACGAGTTCACTCGACAATTCTGCCCGGCTTAGCGGACTGTCATTGAACGACACCAAGTCGCAAAGCTGCTGAAGACCACAAGACGGGACGGGATACCGGTCGCCACATTCCTTAAGTAACGACTTCCGCAAATTGCTTACCAACGGCACTTAGGCGTTCACAGGCCATGTCGAGCTCGTCGTTAGTCATGGTCAATGCAGGCAGCAACACAACTCGCGTCATACCGGGCCCAGACAAGTGGACTTTCAATCTGTGCTCGACACACAGACGCGCGAATCGTTGAGCACGTTCGGCGGGGTGCTCTCCTTCGCAGTTCGAAGCAGGAGCCTGGTTGGTAGGGTGAGCAAACTCAAAAACGCAACAGGCAGCCTTCCCGTCGACTCGGATATTAAGTTCATTCACCTCAATTAGCTGGATGGCATGCCGGCGGAGTTCGTCCCCCAATTTCGCTCCTCTCTCGGCCAGTCTTCCTTCGGTAAGCAGCCGGATTGCAGCATAGCCTACCGCGCAGGCGAGCGGACTGCCTGAAGCCGTTTCCGACTCGGCGCCTGGTGGTATCGCATCCAGAACGTCACTCCGCCCAACCACGGCAGCCAGCGGCATGATGCCTCCCCCCAAGCTTTTGCCCAAGGTCACTAGATCCGGAGTCCATCCCTGAGCTTGTGACAGGAGCAGAGAGCCGCATCGCCCCATTCCTGATTGGATCTCATCTGCAATGAGGAGAACGCCACATTCCTGCGTGCACTTCCGAAGACGCAGAAAGAACTCGGCGGGCGGAAAAATGTAGCCGCGGGCCGTCAGTGCTGGCTCGACTAGCACAGCGGAGATCTGTCCGTGATTCACTGCGATATGATCGAGCAATGAATCGACGCATTGAGTCGCACACTCCGGGTATCTCACACCAAGTGGGCACTGGCTGCAGTAAGGATAATCCTTCGTAGGCACAACAATTGAAAACCGGTCCAGATCCTCCGAAACCTGCGTCGAAGTCGTCGCTCCAAGTCTGCTGGTCGCAATGGTCCGTCCGTGCAGTGAAGGGGCGAGCGAAACCATTTTGCCCGGGCGGAAACTCACAGCCGCCTTCCACGCCGCTTCGATCGCGCGCGCACCACTGGTGCTAAAGAGCACTTTCGAATCACTCCTGTTTGGAAAGCACCCCTCTGCAAGTCGCTCTGCCAATCGGATTCGAGGTCCATTCGGATCGCCAGTTAAATGGCATAGCCGACTCGCCTGCTCGGTCAGCGCGTCTACAAGATCCTTGTTGCAGTGTCCAAAGTTGGTCGCCGAATATCCACAAGTCAGATCAACCCATTCTGAACCATCAGAAGCCGTTAAGAGACTGCCCAGTCCCGACTCAAAAACGGCTCCGAATGCAGGGTCGTGATCGCGGTTGTAGCAGGCTGGCGATATGAGTCGAAAACGCGACTCGAGGCCGTCTTGCGAACTGTTCTCGTTCATACAAGATCCAGAGGCAAGGGATTGCGAGAAGAAAGGCAGTTGGCAAACCGAATCGAATCAACTTGCGGACATACGCTGACGCAAGGCTGGAATGATCTCTTTGGGCACGAAACGCGCCAACATTGCATCATTGGAAAGAGGCACAATTTGCTTGATCAAGCTGCTCGACACGTGTGCGTAGTCTTCATCAGCCATCAAGAACACCGTTTCGATTTCGCGATCAAGCTGTCGATTGGCCATCAACATCGTAAATTCGCCCGCGATATCCGTTAACGGGCGAACTCCGCGGACCATCACACGCGAGTTGCATTCTCGTACGAACTCAACGGCTAAGCCAGAAAAGGTCTCAATTTCAACATTTCCAAAACGCCCGGTAACGGCACGAAGCAGCTCGACTCGCTCTTCGGGAGTAAACAACGCCTGCTTGTCCGCATTGATTCCCACTCCAATGACAAGCTTGTCGAAGAGTCCACTCGCTCGCTCGATGACATTGAGGTGGCCAAGAGTCACCGGATCAAAGGATCCCGTGTAAACGCCTATCCGATTGTTTGCCGCCATCGAACCAATCCGAGTTTGGAAACCAAAGCTATGAGTATAGCAGAGACCCTACAGGGAAAATCGATCCGAGCTTTGGCCACCAGGGTTAACCGGCGTTTGAAAGTAGGCGTTTCCACCTCCGGCCCAAAGAGGCCGACTCCCGGCAATGCCTCGCCCCCTGTTTCGCGAGTGCCTGCTCGGAATGGGCGAGCTGGGACGCGCTCGAATAAACTTGGCAAATGGAATCTGTAATTTGCCCTGCTTTGGTCAAGAACAGAAGGTCCACAAATTAGTTAGCTGGCCAAGAATCGAGCGAGTTCATTAGCGAGGACGCGAATTTCGTCTACGTTATTGTATGCATGGGCTGCAATCCTCAATCGACCTGCACGAACGCTTGTCACAATCTTGCGGTCCAAGAGCCATTTCCGCGCGGCGCTCAGTGACTTAGCGCCCGATCCACAGCCTTGCCACGACGCTCCAACAATACCACTTCGATGACCTTCACAAGGGGCATGCACGTCTACACCAGTTCCGGACAAATGCTGAACGAGTTCATCTGCGTTGGCTAACACAGTTTCTTCAAGGGCACCGTCGCATACGCCGCACTGCAGCAACAATCGGACGCTCTGAGCGAACCCTTGCATACCGCCCATGTTGTATGTCCCAGCCTCATAACGAGAGGCATCGGACTTGATCGAGCCCAGTAGAAATGCCCCTGGCTCTAGATCAAACGCGCCGCTAGCTAAACTGTTCCACCCCAGTCCAACTGGCTGTAAATCAGTCAAGGCAGCATTTCTCACATAGAGGAACCCAGCCCCCTCCGGACCAAGCATCCACTTATGCCCATCGGCGACCACAAAATCGACGCCGCTATCATCAACACTTAGGTCGAACACCCCCAGGCCTTGAATTGCGTCCAAGAGAAAAAACGCTCCATATTCATGCGCGAGCTGGGCGACCAGTGAAGGGTCTAATCGAAAGCCGGTCGCAAAACCTACCCATGACGCCGCAACCAACCGCGTCCTTCGGTCGAGATAAGGACGAAGCGAATCGGCGGAAATAGTGCCATCTTCGCCTGTCTGGGCCTGCCGGATCTCGACCCCCAATCTTGCAAGGTTCTGCCAGGGAATCATGTTGGAAGGAAACTCGTTATCCGGAACGACCACATTGTCGCCGGGATTCCAGCGAATGCCCTCTGCCACTAGATTGATGCCGTGCGTCGTATTGTTTAATAAGCAAACTTCTTCTGTTTGGCAACGAATTAAGTCGGCCAGATCACCGCGTAGGTTTTCCAGTTCAGCTCGCCAACCAAGCCATTTCGCATCGCCGTGCGTAGCCGCCGTCCTAGCGTACTCTTGCATCGCATCGGCGCTGGCGCGTGGAAGAGGCGCAACGGCAGCGTGGTCGAAATAAGCGTACTCTTCTACCACAGGCATCTGAGCCCTCAGGAAAGAGGCGCCATTTCTTGGGGTACCATTTCTTGGTGTACCTAAAGCCGGGCTCATCAAACACATCCCTTCATTCCAGAGTTAATCATCCGGATTGGTTCCTCAGTCCTGACCTGTTTCCTCCGAATTTCATCTTTTCGACCTAAGAATTGGCTGTCGGATCGTCTGAAAAACTGAAGCCTCTTCCAGCCTGCAGATACTGCATAGGAGGCTGAAATTGGCGTTCAAGGTTATCTGCGGGACATAGGTGACAATGCGGATGGTTGGACTATACTTACACACTGACGCTCGGACATCGGGGCCATACCAAGGCGATTTGGTGACCGTAATGACCACAATAGCGCCACAAAGGTAAATTGTGCAGCATTAGGCGTCGAGGCCTGGGACCGATCGACTTCAACCCGAGAGGCCAAGTCTTTTCCGTTGACGATCAGCCTTCATTGAACATGGATTACCCTCTGGATCCGTTCGCTCGATGGAACCATTTGTCTCATCCGCTGCGACAACCCAAAAAGGTTGGCTAATGCCGAAGATACTGTGTTTGGTCGGAATGGCTGCTGCCATTTTGGTCTTCCTCATCTTTTTGATCGACCTCATTTGTGGTCTGAGTGGTGCAACGACAGTTGCTCCACTTCGCTATTCCAGCCTCGTGATGGACATCATCTTTCTCGTCGCTTCTGGCGCATTGGGCTACGTCGGCTTCACGACGTTCCGCGAACAGAAATAGCAGGGCACATTTCAATAGTCAGTGCCTTCTCGTGGGCGGATCTACCACGGATCGCCCCTTGGATGGATCTGGACGAGTTGCTGTTGTTCGGTCGCGTTTTGTTCGGACGCATTTTCACGCTGACCACACCGGTGGTGTGTCCGACGTCTTCATTGCCACATAAACTCTTGGGCTTCATCACGATTCACTTTGCTGCGGTGGCAGTGCCATGATTTCTAGTCGCCAGAACCCGCTTTTCCGCGAAGCGGTAAGACTTCGGAATTCATCTGGCAATCGCCGCGAATCTGGCTTGTTTTTGATTGATGGCCCACGTGAGATCAAGCTCGCGATGGAAGCCGGATTCGAGCTGACCCACATACTATCGGGGCCAATCGGTGAGCTTTCAGCGGAGTCGAAAGATTTGCTGACCGTTTCGCCTCAAACGCGTGCCGTCGAATTCGCTCCGCAACTTATGGAAAAACTGAGTTACGGACAAAAGTCGACAGACATGGTAGCCATCGCAATTTGCCCGGAACTGAAGTTGGAGCGGCTGCCTGCCGCCGACTTGCCTCTGCAATTGGTTTTGGAACGACCCGAAAAGCCGGGGAATGTCGGGGCATGCATTCGCTCTGCATCTGCCGCCGGAGCTACCGCTGTCATTCTTGTGGAACCGATTTGCGAGCCATTCAACCCGAATTTGATTCGTGCCAGCAGAGGCACGGTCTTTACCGTTCCGCTGGCCGTCTGCAGCCTCGATCAGTTTCGCGCCTTCTACGAAGAGAACGATACCAACCTGTTTAACGCCGTGGTCGACGGAGACACTTCGCTTTGGGAGTGTGATTTCACCCAAACGGCCACCTTGGCGTTTGGGAATGAGGCACAGGGCCTGACGACAGACTTTCAATCCCTGGGAAGCACGCGATTCCGCATACCCATGGTGGGAGCTGCAGATAGTCTGAATCTATCGATTAGTTCGGCCCTGTCACTTTATGAGGCGCGACGTCAGCGGACAGATCCGCCGAAATAGCCATCTGCGAGCTCCAATTGGCGGCAAAATTTGACCGCACCATTGGGAGCGTGTAGATTTCAGCTCTCGGGGTACTCGATGCTGCTGGTTTCAGTCACCTGGCGCAATCGCCCACGGCTCGAGTTAGACCGCGTCTTTGCTTCATTCTTGTCATATGCAGCTCGCCAAAACTGCGTCAGCAGATCTTTCCTGAATCATGACGGTTGCCTATTACAAACGCTACAAGATGGAACTGCGGCTGGCAGATCTGGCCGTTAGCGAAGAGCCCTCCTGCGCCGATGGAATTCGACTGTTGCCCTGGACCCCACGTCTGCTAAACCGCCACGCCGAAGTGAAGTGGGAGAGCTTCCGAGAGGAGATCGACGCTCACGTATTTCCTTGCTTGGGTGAACTGGACGGTTGCCGACAGTTGATGAAAGAAATCACGAATCGCAAGAACTTCGCGCCACAAGCAACATGGCTAGCCTGCAGGAATTCGGAGTTCTCCTCCGGCCTGCAACCCTGCGGCACCATTCAGGGCCTACTTACCTCGCCCCGAGACGGTGCAATCCAAAATTTAGGCGTTCACCCTGAGTGCCGCGGACTCGGAGTCGGATCCGTACTGTTGTATCAAGCTTTGCTTGGATTCCAGTCTGCAGGCTGCCGATTTGTTAATCTCGAAGTGACAGTACAGAACAGCTCCGCAATTCGCCTCTACGAGCGATTTGGATTTCGACACGTTGAGACCCTCTTCAAAATTGCAGACCTTGAATTTGCCTAGCGGCGTACTGATGTAACGACTTCAGGCCGGAGCCCCCTCTCTTACTCCTGCCACACACTTACCCCCTCTCCGAACGATCGCTGCCGCCATAAAATATGGACCGCCGGTCTTTGCTCGGAGAGTTTGCGATCCGCCGTAAAAAGAGTTTCGATTGCACTGACTTTCGAATGGGAACCGGCCCAAGGTTGATCGCAGTCACACGATAAGCCGAGCGTCCATGCCTCCGAGAACTCGTGGCTTCCTGGCTTCGAGTCTTGTTGGGAGCTTGCTTTTCGAGGTCATCCGCTCATAACGCCGCACCGAAGGGCGTTGTGGATCAGAAGTGGTGGAATCCGGAGACCTTGTGGACGCCCCGGCTTAGATTTGAATTGCCCTAAACTAAAGAGCATCTATGACGACTTTGAGAGTTAGCGGACTATCGAAAGAATTTCGCAGCGAAGCCGAAACACTGAGCGTTTTGCAGGACGTCGATCTCGAAGTCAAAGCCTCTGAAGACATTTCTATCGTCGGCCCAAGCGGCTGCGGAAAATCGACGTTGCTCTACATTTTGGGAACGCTCGATCGTCCGACCAGCGGAAGCGTCGAGCTGGACGGAGTTGATCCGTTCTCTCTTTCAGAACAGGAACTGGCGCATTTCCGTAATGACAATATCGGTTTTGTTTTTCAGGACCACCACCTGCTACCCCAACTGTCGGTCATCGACAACGTACTGCTCCCGGCGCTTGCCGCAGGGAAGCCGGACTCGGAGACCCAGGAGCGAGCCCGCAGTCTCATCGAGAGTGTCGGACTGTCCGAGCGAATCCAACACCTTCCAGGGCAATTGAGCGGCGGAGAAAGACAGCGTGTCGCTGTCGCTAGAGCCATGCTTCGCCGCCCCAAGTTGCTCCTTGCGGACGAGCCCACTGGCAACCTCGATGCGAAGACAACTGAAACCGTGACCAACTTGCTTTTTGAGTTGCCAAAGAAAGAGGGATCCATGCTGGTGGTTGTCACACACAGCGAATGGGTCGCATCCCAAGCACAGAGGCAACTGCACCTAGAGTCGCATCAACTTCGAGAGGCCAATTAAACATGACCGATAATTCCAGCTCCCGGTCGTAATCGTTTGCCATCAAGCTATTCCGTTTAGCCGCCCCAGGGTCAATCAAAGTTTGAATCTGGGTTGAGTGGCAATTCAATACCCAACCCTCCGTTTCCGAGTTTAGCGAGGAATTTACGGAGGGTCGGAGCCTGAGCGACGGGGAGGAATTCTTCCCAATTTTAAACTTTGATTGGCCCTGTTAGCCGCCCCCGCATTCTGGAAAAAAGCCAATGCCATCTCCAAGTCAATTCTCGGTTGCGGTCCGCTCGCTGAAATTCTACTCGCGTTCCCACTTCGCAGTCGCTTTGGGCGTTGCGGCTGCGACGGCCGTAATCCTCGGAGCTTTGGTCGTTGGCGACAGTGTGCGTCATAGCCTTCGAAGTTTGGTCGTAAACCGCCTTGCGAACATTGACTCTCTGCTGCACGCAAGGGTCTTTCTCAGCGAAGCATCCATTGAACAATTGAACGAGCAGTTTGCCGACGTTGGAATCAGCCCGGCAATCTACTTCCCAAGCAACTCAATTGAGAGCCGTAAAGAAGAATTTACCCGCGCAAGTCGGGTACAGCTGCTTGCAATTGACGACCGCTTCACAAGTCGCCTTCTCGAGACCCAACTGCCGGCATTGGGCGAGGATCAGATCGCCCTGAATCAGGCACTAGCTAACGAACTGAACGTTGAAGTTGGTGACGAGGTGGCCATTCTGGTCGAAGACCCCAGCGGAGTACCGAGCGACAACGCCCTGGGGAGACGTGACGATGGAGCCGTCTCCATTCCCCGTCAGGAAGTTGTCGCTATCCTGCCGGACGAGAGCCTCGGCGGCCTTAGCTTCGTTCCGAACCAATCTTCGCCTCGAAACATCTTCGCTTCTCTTGCCACCGTCCAGGACATCCTGGAATGCGAATCTCAGGTGAACGCAGCGTTGGTCCTGAGTGATAGCGAAAGCGAACTGGCGGGCGAAGAATTGTGCATTCAATTGAACCTTAACTTCGTGCCCCGAATAGAAGACTATGGGTTGTCGCTCGATCGGCACACGCGAGTTTTCCCCGACGAACAGCGAGGAGAAGAAGCCGCCGATTCGGAAAGTATTGTCTTCGACTATTTCCAGCTTTCCTCAGACCAACTGCTAATCGACGATACGACCAGCGACGCGATTTCAGAGGCGTTTGGGAAAGAAAACGCCACTCGGATCATGAGCTATCTCGTCAATTCGACAGAGAAAGTCAATGAATTGCCGAGTGATCGGAACGATCAACGTCGGGCGACCAACTACGAAAATCTGAATGAAAAAACTCAAGCAGTTGACAGGATGCAATCCAGTCGAAGTATCTTCATTGGTAGCGTATCAATAGGAAGCCTTTCTACCGGTGCTCCCCGTTTTGTCGAACGCAATGAAGTCGAAGCAGAATCATTGAGTCGCGCTGTCCCTTACTCAATTGTTGCTGGCATCGACGACAAATCTGAGCTCGCCCTTCGCGACTACTGGGACAAGTCGGTTGTACCTGCAGATGAACTCTACGCGCCATATTGCTTCATCAACTCTTGGCTCGCAGATCAAATTGACGCGTCGGCTGGGGACTGGATCCAGATTAAGTTCTTTGAGCCGGAAACGGTAGACGGCGCTGAGGTTGAAAGAAAACTGCGCGTCATGGTCGCGGGGATCGTTCCCCTTACCGAACCGATTGCCGAGTATACGCGACGCAGGTCAGCTAAATACGACTCGGCTCCAACTCCTTTCAATGACCCCAATCTCACGCCGAGTGTTGATGGCATTACCGACCAAGACACCATCTCGGACTGGGATCTTCCGTTCACGCTTAGTTACAAGAAAGACATCAAGCCAGTAGATGATGCCTACTGGCGCAATCACCGGCTTACCCCGAAGATCTTCATTCCATACCGTTACACATCCTGGAGGCTCATGTTTGCCAGCCGATTTGGTGACACGACCGCAATCCGCTTTCCGGTCACTCCAGATATCGATCCCGAAAACTTCGAGTCCGAGCTCCGTCAGAAAATTGAGAATACGCTTCTCGAAACACGAAACCTCAAAGGCCTCGTTTTCACTCCGGTTCGGGAGCAGCAGCTAGCAGCTGCGTCCGGCACCACGCCATTCGATGCGCTTTTTCTGTCCCTCAGTTTCTTTGTGATCGTAGCAGCATTGCTGCTTGTCTATCTACTGTTCAAACTTGGCCTTCAAACACGGGTTGCAGAGCTTGGGATTCTTCGGGCCCAAGGCTTTACCCCGAGTCGCGTCCGGAGCCTTCTTACCTCCGAGTTTGCGCTCGTCGCGCTGTTTGGCACCGTCCTGGGTGTAGGCATGGGGTTGCTTTACGCGAGAATGCTCATCGCTGGCCTTGAATCATGGTGGGTCGGGGCAATTGGTACCCGATTTCTGCAATATCACGCGACGCCGTTGAGCATCGCCATTGGTTCCGCCGTCGGATTCCTGACCAGCCTTGCAGCCATATTCTGGGGGCTCGGAAAGGCGAGCAAAGTTCCGCCTCTACAAAATTTGCGAGGTGTCTCCGACATGCCCACGCCCGCAGAATCTCGACTGGCGAAACTGTACCTCATTTTCTCTGTACTGACGGGCTTGGCCGCTTTGGGACTCGCATTTCTGGCCTCCGCACAAACCGGCATGGCCCGGGCCGGTTCCTTTTTCGGCTGTGGTATCTTAGCGCTACTCGCTTGCATCTTTGCAGTAAGACACCTTATTGAGCCGCGAATTCAGCATAACGAAAATTCGAATCCACGGATTACGAGCAGCCTTTGGCAGGTCGCATTGCACAGCATTGGACGCAACCCCAGTCGAAGCATGCTCGCCTTGGGACTCTTGGCAGTCGCCTCATTTCTCATCGCATCCATGAGTGTGTTCCAGATAGCGCCGACCCAAAGAGGCTACGGTGGTTTCAATCTTATTGCGCAGAGCTCGCAGCCCATTTACCGCAATCTTGGTAGCGGAGAAGTCCGAGAGGAACAGCTAGGCGACGAGGCCCAAAAGTTGTCCGGCGCATCAATCCTTCCGTTGCGAGCTCGCTTTGCGGGCGATGCAAGTTGCAACAATTTGTTCCAAGTTTCACAGCCGACGATCCTTGGGCTCCCAAATCGAATGCGAGAGATTCACGACTTCGCACCAGATTCAATTGAGTTCGACTGGGCAGCGGTCAAGAATGAAAACAACCCCTGGGCCGCGTTGACGGGATTAGCAACCGGAAAAGAGAATTCTCCAATACCGGTAATCCTCGATCAAAACACGGCAATGTGGAGCCTCAAGCAGGGTGCAGCCGTCGACTCGATCATTAAGCTTGAAATTGAGGAACGCACGCTCCATTTCCGCACCGTTGCACTACTTTCGAATAGCGTGCTCCAAGGCAAGCTGATCATTTCGCAGCGAAACTTTGAACAGATCTTTCCTGAATTGAGCGGCTACTCCTTCTTCTTGGTCAACAGCGGTGAAAAGGACCCACCTGATGTCGTTGCCGCGACTCTAGAAAGTGGCTGGGCAAGCGAAGGGCTCGACGTTCAATACTCCGAAGAGATACTCAAGGCTTATCTTGGAGTTCAAAATACTTACATCAGTGCCTTCCAGTCGCTCGGCGCGCTCGGACTCTTGCTGGGCAGCTTTGGTCTGATTGCGGTTCAGGTCCGGAGCGTCAGCGAACGGAGGAGAGAGTTCGCGGTCATGCGGGCAGTCGGTTTCGGTCAGTCACAACTGGCAAGCATCCTTACGATGGAAACCGCCATCTTACTCATCGGTGGCTTGCTAATTGGCTGTGCTTGCGCCCTATTCGCATTAGTGCCGTACATTGTCGAGGTCGGTCCGCAATTGAGCCTTGTAGGGCCAATTCTCATGCTACTGGGAGTCCTGGCTGTCGGGTTCATTGCCGCACTCATTGCCGTCCGCTCTGCAGGTAAGCAATCCGTACTAGAGGGACTTCGCAGCGAATAATGCCATGCATCAAAGATGCATGGGCGTCACCTCTTCAACAGCTCAGATTGTTGTTGAAGTCTTTTGCAGGCAACTTAAGTGAAGTTCCGCTACCGCGGCCCTGGCGTTCCAGCCCGCTTGCTTGGCATTGCGAGCCAGCCCAGCCAAAATGGTTTCGTATTCTGAAATCCGGCTAACCCCCATATCCCAGCCGCTTGAGTAAAAGTGGTCATAGGCAATTTCGTTCTTGCCTTGTGCTTCGGCTTCGGTAGCTTTCTGCATCCAAAATGCACTCACTTCTTGCAAGATCGAGCGCCGATGATCCCCGAGCAACAAGGCCAGGTACTGATCGTGTCCATCGATTCGTTCCCCTATTCCGAATTGGCTCTCCAATCTTTTTAGCCTAGCCAAGGCGAACTTCCCATACTCATCAGACTCGGCATGACTGTTTAGCCGCACCGATTGCTCTGTAAAGCTGGATGCCTCAATTCCTTGCTGATAGGTAGCAATCGCTTCTTGGGTTTCGCCACTTCGTTCTTGATTCCATCCTTGAACTACCGTTGCCCAAGCCAGATCTTTTCTTTCACGTAAAATCTGCTTTGCTAACTCACTTGCCGAATGCCAGTCTTGGGCCTTCTCATCGATCACCGTGCCGTTTTTCGAAGACTCCAGGAAAATAGTCTCTCGAGCTTGTTTACTCCCCGATTCGATATCAAACAAAAGGCGGACAAAATCCGGAAACCAGGCAACGCCACAAGCTTTGGCGAAATCCCGACTAGCGATCGTCCTGAGTGGCCGTTGCAACCAGAGTTCCATTAGATCGCACGCCACTGCTTCCTTTGCCCATTGCCGCTGCAGCATCTCGCGGAGAGCGGCTTCATAGTTCTCTTCGCTCAACAAATGAATGATCGAAGTAACCCCCTCATCATTAGTGCTACCCTCATGAGGTTGCGGGAGATTCCGACAGAACCAATCCCGCATCGCCGGATCATCCAGCGAAAGAAGGCTACTTGCCTCTTGCCCAATTCGCGACTCACTTGCCCCACGAATCATCTGAGTCCGAATATCCCTAAATCGATCAACCGCATCGTGCAAAATGGCCTCGGCAATTGTCGTTCCAACGGGAATCCAATCGCCCCCGCCGTGATACCAGTAGATCAATTCGCCAAGCTGATCTTGCTCACCAACGCGTACGCAAACGTAGTCACCGTATTCATTGCCGAGCACTGGAAGCGTGTCTGGCAGCATGAAACCAGGCCAGATCGGGCGAGGTCGTGCGCTCGTCAGCTCGTCTGCCGAAACGAGCTCACGCATTAGCCCGGGCAACGCTCCTGACTTTGGCGGTTGATCGAACCACTCTTGCCAAGATGGTGTAAGCTGGAGCTGAAAGCGTTCAACAATCCGTTGAGAAGAATCCAATCGCGTGCTCCGCCGAACAAAAAAGAAAAGCAAAGATGTTCATCTGCGAGGAAAGCTAGGTCCCTTTTGTCGCCAAATAAACGCGGCTCAAGCCAGAAGCCCGCGCCCAATCGTACGCTCTGATCACCGCGGCTGCCAGTACTTCACCTTCCGGGTCAATGATGACCGGAACGTCAGCCTTCGTGGCTGCAATATTCTTTAACCTTGTCTCGAGCGCTTGTAACTCAGGCAGTACGACATCATTGAGCACAGCGATCGTCTGACCATCGCGTCGCTGCAATTTCACGACGACCTGATCAATCGCATCATCAGTAGGCTCGGCGGGTGGCTGTTGAGAATTGCCGGTCGTTTCAGCTTGTTCGGAAACCCCACTAGGCATCAAGTACTCGACGACTTGGAAACTACTAGTGGCCAGAAAGAAAACGAGGAGCAAAAAAATCACATCGATCATTGGCGTCATCGCAATTTCGATCGGCTTTCGCGGCCGCCGACTTCGGCTGGCAGGGGAAATCGAATAGTCCGTTTTCATACTCCGCGATCCTCATAGACCGAGAAAACGATATCCCCAATGCCCAACCTTGAAGCTTCCGACAGGATCGGCTCCAGACGTTCATAGGCAGCCTTTTGGTCGGTGCGAATCCTCAAACGTATTGGCTCTTGCTCGCTACCAATCCGTTGTTCCATTAAGCCTCGCAACGCTTCTCGTTCGACCTTCGCCCCAGCCACCAACCAAGATCCGTTGGCCAGCACGTTGACCGTCATCACCTCCCGATTTTTCTCGTCATCCATTCCGGAAAGTGCTTCCGGCAGGTTGAGTTCAACGGAATTCTCTTGCTTCGCGAGGTGGCTGGATACCAAGAAAAAAATGATCAAAAGAAAGACGACATCAATCATCGGCGTCATATTGATGGTTGCCGTCCCACCCGCAAGCAACTGTGGACTCCGCATTTCGATCCTACCTTGTTAACGCGCCGCGGCTTTTCGTCAACGCGATCACGACCGCGTCTCACTCTTCGCGCAAAATCAAAAGAACGACTAACCCCGCGAGCGAGGTGGGCTCTGCGGGCCAGAGCCGCTCGAAGGAGGCACCGCCGGTCGCTTACCAACTTGCGTCGCGCGGCGTCGCACTGGAGAGAACACATGCTGCGCTACGTAAGCTGTTTCCGCAATCAGTTGATCGATTCGGTTCCGCAATATGGCAAAAGCCCCCAGGGCCGGAATCGCAACCAGCAACCCCGCCACTGTAGTCACAAGTGCAGAGTAAATCCCTTCAGCCAAGTCAGCTGCACCAGCCGTGCCTTGCGAAACGGCGACCTGTTGAAACGCAAAAATCATTCCCGTCACGGTGCCGAGAAGTCCGCACATCGGAGCTAAGTTACCAATCACAGATAGGTATTCGATTTTGCGGTAGAGCTTCGCCGCTTGCTCTGCAACGGCATCTTCCATCGCCTTTTCCATGGCCTGCCAACCGAAATCCAACTCCGCCATCCCACTGATTAAAACGAACGAAAGTGGACTGGGCCGCTTCTGACAGTACTCGCCCGCCTCTTGGACTCGCCCTTGAGAAAGAAGCTGCCGGACTTCGTCGGCCAGCCCCTTAGGCATCACCTCGCCCTTCCGAAGAACCATGATCTGTTCAACGATCAAGTAAACCGCCAGCATCGAAAGGACGACAAGCGTCAGCAGAATGAACGTTCCGAAGACCCCTCCACTTAGGATTACATTCCAAAAGCCACCGGTGGACGCTGGCGGCTCAGCTTCGGTAACCTGCGCCGAAAGGGTGTTGGGCATCCCAAGCATGAAAAACAGAAACGAAATACCCAAGATGCACATTCGACGCCGCCCAAGCCAGACTTTATCAAGAGCCCTCACTCCGGCTGCTGCGGCTTGGACTTGATTTGGCAGGACACCCTTGAACTGAAGATTCAAGGCGTAGTGTCTACGGGGCCCAGTTCTTTGATCCATACTTCTAGCTTCTCAGCTTCGCTCGTAAGATTTTTACTTGTAAGGATATCCCTTGCCCGCACTAGTGCCGCACGCGCTCGATCGTATCGGCCATGTGGCTCAGTCGCAATGCGGAGCATTTGGCCAATTGCAAGCTCGGTTTCACCAATCCGCATTAGGCGGTCTGCCATAAATTCGGTAGGCCCAAGCTGTAAAGCCGGTACCAGTCGGTCACGAGCCTCCATCCAGGCCACGATCTTGGGCATCGTTTCAGGCGGTGAAACCGTTCGCCATAATTGCATCGTCGCTAGGGTTCCAACGACACTCTTCTCCTCAGCCAAACGATCCAGAGTTTGCTTCGCGATCTCCGAATCTGGCCCAAGCAGCATCCAGCTTGCGCCCAGAAGCCGAAGCGCTGCCTGCTCCGAAACAACCCACTCCTTACACGCAGCCATGAGCGAACGCGAGGGACTCTGAGTCGACCAACACAAGGGCAAATCTGCGTACAGCACGTCAGGAAGACTACTGCTGGTCACTAGCCGCCCAAACAGCATCCCCGCGATCCGCGTTTCCCCCAACGCCGACTTAGCTCGCACAGCCGCTAGGATGACGAGCTTCTGCTTCCAAGGTGGCAGCTCCTCATCCGTTGAGCCCTTGAGCGTCGCGTAGATCAAATCATAGGCTCGTTGATATTGCTTGCCCTCGAAGGCATTCATCGCTTCACTGGCTGACGGCCCCCAACTCGGAAGAATCTGCTCAATGCGTTTGCTTGGAACCGTACGTTTTCCGTTCGCTGTCAAGATAATGAGCTTCTCCGCGTCGAAGCGTTCAATCTTGCCGGAGTAACTCGTCACCTGATTGTGCTGCCAATCTACTTCGGCTTCACGGATGGCCGGGCCGAATCGAACCACGTCTAGCGGTGACTGCGGGAATTGCTCATTCTGAGCGTGAAGGTTTTGAGTCAGGAGCACCAGGACCGCCCCCAACCAAGCAAGTCCAGGTCTATTCATAGTCGCTTCGGATTGATGGAAGATTTAGGCGGCATCGCCGACGCCTTGCCATCGAAATGCCGGCTAAGCTTCTCTCGGACCACCCGCATGGTCGCGTCCAACGCCAGATTCTTGAATTCTCCAGGATCTGCTTGATGATCGTACAATTCAACGCCGTCGATCGCTCCGTTCCATTCGGTATAGCGCCAACGCTCTGTTCGAACGCTGCGGCCCATGATAGGGCGTCCGTTGCCAGGACGAACGACCTGGGTAATCGCCGCAGAATCCCAAGGTCGAGCTGGCGAATCGAGCAGCGGGACGAGCGACTGTCCAGTTAATCCAGTATCCGGCTCCAAACCACTGAGCTCCGCAACTGTCGGATAGATATCCACAAATTCCACGACGCGTTTACATGCCTTACCGTTTCCCTTGGCGGCTGGATCAAACACGATCAATGGAGATTTTGCGGACTCTTCAAACAAGCACCGTTTTTGCCAAGTCCCGGCGTGTTCTCCCAAGTGGTATCCATGATCTGACCACAAGACGACAACCGTGTTGTCTGCCAAATTGAGTCGCTCTAGGGCCGCCACTAGTCGAGCTACTTGAGCGTCCACAAACGAAACACTCGCGTAGTAAGCCTGCTTGGCATCGAGACACAAGTCGACCGGAAGCCCATAGTTAGGAATGGGACAGTTGTGTGCAAATGCGGCAGCAGGGATATCTGCTCGATCCCCCTCTGGTGCAAAAGGCATTGCCATCAGGTCACGAGGATATAGATCAAAATATTTTTTCGGCGCAACATACGGCGTATGCGGGCGGAAAAAACCAACACCCAAAAAAAACGGCTCATCCCCGAACGACTCAAGAAGGCGAATAGCCTCGGTGGCAATCATCCCATCTGTTTGCTCTTCATCACTGCCTTCTGCTGCTAGCCAACTGAGCGCCGCACTCACTGGCCGGTGGGGCTCCGCGTTGGTAATGAGATGTTCCTCAGCGGTATCACGTCCCTTTGGATTCACGACTTGATCCCAGGAAGGCGGATCATCGAGTCCGTCGGTCCCGATGCCAGCGGGCACGTTGTAGTGGTAGAGTTTGCCGACTCGAGCCGACCGCCAGCCAGCTTCCTTAAATAGCTGCGGCAAGGTCACGGCCTGCGGCATTTGCTCACGAAAATGACGATCTAAGTCATAGACCTTAATCTCATCAGGTCGACGCCCAGTCATTACCGATGCGCGACTGGGATTACAAAGCGGTAGCTGGCAGTAGGCGTTCCGAAATACGACTCCACGGCTGGCCAAGGCATCAATTGCTGGCGTCTTCGCGAGGCGATCTCCGTAGCAACCAAGCGTGCAAGTCAGATCATCAACCGCAATGAACAAGACATTGCGTTTTGATTCCTTGCCCGCCAGCTCCGCACCCGAGATCCGTGCAGAAGAACCCCCAATGCTTACGAGGAGCAAGCAGACGAAGAGACCTCGCTGATTCATTCGCTCTATGCCTACTTCAAATTCCAAGCGCTCTTCCAAGTGGTTTCGGCTGGGACCATTCCGTACTCTTCGACAAGTCTTTTGTGCATATCTTTCAGGTGCCCCGCGCCATAGAAAATCCCAAGCTTCTTCTTGCCCGCTTCCAGCTCACGATCCATGACTTCAAAGGCTTTCGCATTGCGCTCCGTGATGAGCGTGCTCTTGCCATCTTTGCCCGTCAGTGCAGCCATCTGACCGTCCATGGTTTCCATCTGCTCAGCAAATGCGCGTCGCATCGCCATTTCGCGATCGCCAGAAACCATCGCAGCCAGCAGGTCGATATCACCACTCGACTGACCTGTACTTTGCATCGCTAACCCGGCCCCAATAGACCGTAACATCATGTTGACGAGGCCTTCTTCACGCTTCTTCATGGTTTCCATGAATTCAGTAGGCGTCATATCGGCATGAATGAAGTTCTTGGCTTTGTAGTCGATTTCGTCGAGCTGAAATGTAAGTCCAAGCGTATCTTTCATTCCCGTCTGAATCGTACTCACGGGACTCACACCACGTTCTTCAGGGTCAGGAACTTCCATGCCAGGATCCATGACCATTTCAAAGAGTAGTCCATCGTATCCACGGAACAGCTGGTTTAGCCCGCTGTAATACTCGGCCTCTCCGATGTGGACTGCGCCGATGAGCGTTACCTCCGGTCCATCTATGACGCCAGGCTTTTGGTATTTCACGACCGCCGTCTGCAGCGCCAATGGCTTCTTTCCATCACGCAAAATTCGCACAAATTCAGGAGCCTTTGCTCCCTTTTCGCTGCTCTTATCCGCTGAAGCATCTGCTTTGGCCGCAGCTTCCTGAGCTACAGCTGACTGGGAATCAACTCCACAAGCAGCGACCAAAAACGCCCATATCGTGAACAGTCTGAGAGCGGTGAGCCTACCCATCTCGATCAAGCTTTCTTCTGTGGTTTCGTATAGATTCGGGGTGCTATTGATTCGGATCGTTTCACCCGTAGGTCCGATTCATTGGGACCGTCTCTAGCATAACGGAATTCGCTAGCTCGGTGTCCTATTATGCCCGCTCTTCAATAAGCAATCCATTCGTTGTTAGATGCCTTACCGCACAACGAAGAGCATTTCGAGTATCCCCACTCGTAAGTACTGCTGACATACCGATAATCCAGGTCGTCGAACAGAACCGACAGCAGCGCCGCTGCACGCGGCGAAAGCAAAATCAACACAATGTGGGATGGATCGAATGACGGCCAGTTACCAATTTGAACGTCAGCAACTAGGCCCCCTGGAATGCGGAATCGTGAGTCCAGTCGACCGTGACAAGCCCATTCGTTCACTCGCTGTTCTCTGCCATGGGTTTGGTGCAGGCGGGGACGACTTAGTTGGGCTAGCCAGCGAAATTCTTCAAGTGGCACCAAATGAAGAAGCCAGCATGATGGTATTTCCCGCCGCTCCACTCTCCTTGGACGATGAAGGAATGCCAGGCGGTCGAGCTTGGTGGATGTTCAGCATCCAGAAACTGATGTCCGCCATTGAGGATGGACGCTACGAGCAGATCCGTGATTCAGTTCCACCGGGAATCGATGACGCACGTAAGAAGCTTGTCGCGACAATTCAGGCGGCTATGGAATTGGCCGGAGTCGACGAACAAAGACTCTTGCTCGGAGGGTTTTCTCAAGGCGCTATGCTCTCCGTCGACACCGCCGTCCGCGGACTGGAGAAGCCACCTGCTGCATTGAGCCTACTTTCGGGGTGCCTCATCTGCGAAAAACACTGGAAAGAGAATGCGAGCCGGCTTAGCGATTGCGACATTTTTCAGTCGCATGGAAGTCTCGACCCCGTACTCCCGTTAACCACGGGAAAATGGTTGAAGGATCTTCTGGTCGATTCTGGATGCACCGTTGACTACCTAGAATTCACGGGGGTTCACACGATCCCGATGGGGGCCATTGAGAAAACTGCGGCAATGTTTGCAAAACTCAACAAGAACTAGCGGATGAATCTGTTGATTGCCCTGCGGTAAACTCCGATGGCGATTTGCAAGTCCAGCCGCTATCGATATCGGCGACCGCCTCCACATGAAACCATGCATACCCGAATTAGCGGGAAATGGGAGCTTGCCCAACCGGATTCGCGCCAGCCGTTCTTGCGTTGATTGAGCTTGGAACCTTGCATCGAAAAACGGCGAAGTCACCGGACTTCAAGAACCGCTTACCTGAAGTAATCAGAGTCACTTCGTGCGTCTCCGCCAGCTGATCGAGAGCGAAGTCGATCGCGTCACTGCCGGCAACGAGAAAATATGCCTCGGGTTTTTGCTCCAATATCGTATTCACTTGCTCCCAACAGGCAGAATCAAAAGCACTGTCCTTGACCTCGATCATTTGTTGATCCAGATAGTGCACCCAACTAGGCTCCATGCCGCCAATGGAAACCCAACAGTCGTTCGGATTTTTCTTCTGTAGATCAACAACCACGTCTAGCTCTTGGCGATAGCTGTCCACCGTCGCAGCACCATATCCAAAGAGCACAACCTGGACGACGACGGCTGCCCCGAGCCAGATTGCGGGCGTCCAACGCAAACCGCTGGAAAATCGCTCAAGCCCTAAGCAGATTACACCACATACAGCTAACACGACACCTGCGGCGGCAGCAAACACTAGGTTCGGCATCTGCTCAATGCGGCTCAGCACTACAAATGCGATAGTTAGGCCGACGCCGACGAAGATTGCCAATGAATTTGCTGCAGTTCGCCACCGGATGCTTGGCATCGACCACTGCAATTCAAACTGGGTCAGAAACCCGCCGATTGCCAGAGCCACCCCAGCGTAACAAGGCGTAATGTAGCTGGGCAATTTGGTGCTCGCCAAGGAAAACGCGCCGACATAGACGGCCACCCAAGAACCAGCGAGCAGGATGAGCTGTCGGCTTGGAGAATCCTGCTCATAGGCTCGACGACACCAGATGAGCACAACCAATGCCCACAACGACCAAGGGAATGTCCCAACTAGCAAAGCAAGCGGGTAGAACAATAGCGATCCATTATGCCCTTCCATCGCTCCCATCGCGCGCCCGACATTGTGATCGATGAAGAAGCCTCGCAGAAACGCACCGTCCGTGGCCACCCCCACGGCGATGTACCAAGGCGCTGCAGCAATCAAAGCTACAGCTAGGCCAGGCAGCACTCGCAGCGCCCAAACCGCCCGCAAACACTGCATTGGATTGAACGCTTGCCAAGCCCAAAGGACGTAGAAATTTGCCCATGCGAATAGCTTTGTGGACCAGTTCTTTCCTCGGCTAGCCTCCGGTTCAATCAGGCTCGAACACTCTGAGGCGCGACACAGCATCCACCAGCAATGGACTACGGCAAGGGGCAGGATGATACCGACAGGGCCTTTCGCTAATGCAGCAAGACCAAACATGGTGTACCCAAACAATGCGGGGAGCCAACGGGCATTCCCGACCCTACCAACAGCAAACGGTTTGTCTGGCTGCGTTGACGCCAAAGCCAATGCAGTAATTCCAAGTGTACTGAAGACAATAAGACACGCATCGGGTGTCGCTGCTCGACCGGCCATCACGAATAGCAGTGAAGTCGCAAGTGCCGACGCCGCCCAAAATCCAGTCCGATTAATTCGAAACAGGTTCAAAGTAGCCGGTCCGCCGGAAAGACGCGTCGCAAGCAAGGCGACGACAAGAACGGTCAAAAGCGCTGATAGTGCTGAGGGCAATCGAGCTGCGAACTCGGATTCTCCGAGCAGTTGATAGCAAACCATTTGGCCCCAATAGAGAAGAATCGGCTTATGATCGCGGAGCTCACCGTTGAATGTCGGAACAACCCAGTCTCCCCGCGCTAGCATCTCATGGCTGGCCCGACTATTCCTAGGTTCGTCACGGTCCCACAATCGGGCAGCACCAAGCTGCGTGAGAAAAACGATGCAGCTTAGCACCAAAAGGATGAGAAGCCGTGAGATCGAGATATTGGGCATGGTTCGCCAGTATGCGTAGGACCAATTCTTGAATAGCCGTCCGAAGCCAACGGAGTCTCTCTCAGCAAGGAATCCAAATCCCCGGCGGCCAAGTCGGGTCAAACCCGACAGCTTTCAACTGGATCTAATACCAAAGGCCACATATCACGGACAAGATCGGCCCACGCATTGTAAGTTTGCTGAAGATGAAAACGTACGCGTTGACTCACTGCTGTGCCCAGTTGACCTTGGCCTGTCAAAACCTGGGCCAGCTTATAAACTGGAGATATTCCTTTTGCTTCCATTGGCCAAGCTTCCATTGTCCAAAACTCGCCTGGGACTGGTTCAGGGTGGGACGGAAGCATCGTGCCCAATCGAAACTTGTGTTCATCGACGAAACTCCAGCATGGCCCTGAATCCAAACGAACGCTATCGCGCCGAGGACTTCTTGATTGCCGCAGGCGAGTCTGACAAGCCGCTTGAAACCGCCCCTCAACCCGCAATCGCTCCGAAACCGGGCGGTAGGATCCGTAGAATTGCGGTGCTTCTTGCACTGGCAACCATCCTGTCTACGTTCTGGGCTGGCATCGTTGCATGGGAACCATTTGGACTCGCAGGGCCAGCGATACAACAATGGTCTTTGATGCCCGTTCGCCAAGCATTGCTAGCAAATTGGGCAGGCGGTCTCCAATTCGCCCTAGCACTTATGGCGATTCTCGTCGCGCACGAATTGGGGCACTATATCCTCACGATTGTGTACCGAGTTCCAAGCACACCACCACTCTTCATTCCTTTTCCCTTCATTTCGCCGATTGGCACGATGGGGGCAGTCATCATGATGCAAAGTGGCTCTGCAGATCGTCGACAGATTTTCGACATTGGCCTTGCCGGACCGCTCGCCGGGCTGATCGTGGCATTCCCGATTATCATTTTCGGGATTTTACACGGTGAACCAATTCAATACTCAGGTCCTGATGCACTATCGATTGGCCAACCGCTGCTCATCCAATGGTTAGCCGCTTGGCTCGTTCCCGAACAAGCTGAAAATTATGTCCGGATCGTCAACACGCAGGCGAGCCCTCTACTAATGGCTGGTTGGGTTGGGCTCCTCGTCACTGGCATCAACATGATGCCACTGGGCCAGCTAGACGGTGGCCATGTCACCTTTGGGTTGCTAGGTCCGAAGTCTTACTGGGTGGCCGTCGGCGCCACCATCGCTGCAGTAGGCTACATGGTTTATTCACAAGTCCCGATGTTCGCGCTGATGCTGCTGCTCGTCTACTTAATGGGATTGCGTCACCCGCCAAGCAGTGATGATTCGCGTTCGCTTGGTCTGCCCAGGCAAATCATTGGCTGGCTGTCATTGAGCTTGCCGCTGCTTTGCGTCCCGGCTCGTCCGTTAGACGTTGTTTTGGGCTGAGCAGATCTTTCTGCCAAAACCACAACAACTCCGAACCTTCGGATTCGAAGCGGGTCTCTCCTTTGTCGCTGATGCTCGGCGGACCTTATTCCGAAAGTTCGTTCGAAGCCATTTCTTCCAATACAGCCCCATCACCAAACAAGTAGATCGATGGTTCAGTAATCTTGCAATTTGCGAGCTAGCCCTTGGTGCATCCTGACGAAAGGATCGCCTGAGCATAAGCTCCGCACCGAAACGCCCCTCTTCGAAAGAGCCATCCATGAGCTTTTTCGAGTTCAACGCGAATAGCAAAGCCAGAATATAGCCTGATCCGCCCGAACTGCTTGGGCTTCAAGCTCGGAACCGGAAACTAGCTGTCTGCGCAAACGTTGTCACGCGTCGTTTTCTTTCGGACGAAGTCATCAGTAGAGGCAAACTCTGCCGTCCACGATGCCGCCATGGCCTGGACGAAGAGTCAGACCCAATTGCCCCCTAACGGACAAGCCGGAACGCTGAATCCTACGTTCTCGTAGGCTTTTGTTTGCTTCTGTGTTTGTTCATTTTGCCCCTAATCAAACGGGCTGAAGGCGGATTGCCCAGCCTTCGCTAGGGGGAGTTGCGAGCTATAATGAGGGAGGTGAGGGCATGAGATCCCCCCAACGATCATTTAAAAACGAAAATTCAAACGGGAGCACCATTCTCACAGTGCAAGAACACCAAAGATCGCAAAGTGTTGCTCAGGAAAAGTGCGTCCTCGCTCGGCTAGTTGGTCCCCAAGACGCATTCTCTGACAATCCGCTTGATGAAATGACCGGCCTTGCAGAGTCGGCAGGGACTGTCGTTCTCGGTGGCGTCGTTCAACGTCGTGAAACACCAGACCCCAAAACGTTCCTGGGCAAAGGTAAGGTCTCGGAGCTAAAGCAGCTGGTCGAGATGCACAAAGCCGATCTGGTGATCTTCGATAACAATCTTTCGCCAAGCCAAACCCGGAATCTAGAAAAAGCCGTTTGCACGAAAGTCATTGATCGCACCGAGCTGATCTTGGACATCTTTGCTTCGAACGCTAGGACACGTGAAGCCCGGCTCGCAGTCGAATTAGCTCAGCTTGAATACTCACTGCCACGCTTGAAACGCATGTGGACCCACCTATCGCGACAAACGATGGGGGTTGGAATGCGTGGCCCCGGTGAAAAGCAACTGGAAGTTGACCGTCGGTTGGTTGAGAAGCGAATCCACGAATTGAAACAGGACTTGCTCAAGGTAGAGAAACGCAAGGAACGAGAAGTCGCCGGACGGCGTGACTACCTGACGGTTTCCCTGGTCGGATATACCAACGCTGGTAAGAGCACACTGATGAACACGTTGACCGACGCTGACGTGGAAGCCGTCGACAAGCTGTTCGCAACGCTCGACACTCGTACACGACGTTGGACGCTTCCAAGTTGGGGACCAGTTTTATTGAGCGATACGGTCGGATTTATCCGAGACCTGCCGCACAATCTGGTAGCTAGTTTCCGCGCGACACTCGAAGAAGCCCGCGAAGCCGACCTACTCCTACATGTTGCCGACGCGAGTAATCCAGGTGTGCTGGAACAGATATCCGCCGTTTATGGCGTGCTGCAGGAATTGGGAATCGACGAAAAGCAGACACTGCTGGTCATCAACAAAGTCGACGTTCCTGAAGCGGAACAGCGAATGCAGGCAGTCCAAAATCGCTATCCCCATTCGGTTTGCATCAGTGCTCGGTCCGGAATCGGCCTAGACACATTAGCCGCACGTGTAAGCAAGGCTCTAAGTGAAGGTTTCGTGACCCTTTCCGTACGCCTCGATGTCGCCGATGGTAAAACGATGGCATGGCTGGCAAAGGTCGGGGAGGTCGTGTCAAAGCAATTCCACGACGACCATGTCGAAATCCACGCACGATTGCCAGCTAGACATGCGGGGCGTTTGGAACGCGATGGACACGAGCTCGAAGTCTTATCCGGTCAGCTCCCAGAAACCAAACCGGACACGGAAAAATGGGAAGAGCAGCTACCAACCGCGGGCAAATTGCCAGATTACGCGCCTGAAGCTGAATCCGTGGACCTGCGTTCTCACGATAAAGCGTTACCTGACGAAGAAGTCGCGTAATTCCTTCCAGGTGACAATCGGCCTCTAGCCAGATCGCGCCAGATCGCTAGTCCACTTGGCTCGTGGGCTTTGAGTTCTACGATAGTGGCTTCCTAACTCATTCCGGAAGCCACCCGCATGCGTTCACATTTATCTGACGCCAACCAAGCCCCAGCCGAATCCACGTCAGCACACGCTGAGACCAGCGCCCGCAGCGAATACGAATCGCGACGAGGGAAGGCTCTAGATTCACTTGCGGAATTGGATCAGAAACACAAATTCTTTGTTGGCATTCGGAGCCTGCTCTTCGTGCTTGCCGTTGTCGGCCTAGGGATCGGGTATTTATCCACTCTAAATCCCACGCTTTTCCGCTCCCTCGGCTGGCTCGGGGCGTTGGGGTTTGTGGTTGCCATCGCGACTCATGAGCATATTCGTCTCAAGAGACTCTTCCTAAGATCCAACGTACGACTGTACGAGCATCTCCTGGCCCGGCTAGATCGGCAATGGGCCAATATTCCTTCTCAAGCGTTGTTGCCTGAATTCGCCGAGTTAGAGTACGCCGACGATCTTGATCTTGCGGGTCCCAACAGCCTGCTTGCGTTAGTCGGTTTGGCGAATTCATTTCCTGGCAATCGAACACTCCAGTACTGGCTTGCCACCCCTGCGCCCTGGACCGAGATCACAGATCGCCAACGAGCCGTCCAAGCGCTGATACCTTGCCGCGACTTGCGTTTGCGTCTCATTCAGACGATTCGCTCAACAAGCAGCGAGCGGACGGAACCCTATGGTCTGGCGGAGTGGGCTACGTCCCCGAATTGGCTGCCGCAACACCCCTTCGGAAGACTTTGGAGTTTTATAGGCCCTACGCTAGTCGTCGGCGCCGTTGCAGCGATTCTGATTGGACTGACTCTCGAGCAACGTTCATGGACCACCGGCGGAGCCATCGCCTTAGGTGCAGGCTTCTTGATCAACATAGCGGTCACTGTTTTTTGGGGGAGCTGGATCCACGATATTTTTCAACGCGTTACCGGCGAACACCGAGCTTGCTACCAGTTTGCGTCCGTGTTCGGAATGATGGATGAATTGCCCAACGCCGCTAGCGATACCGAATCCCAGAATTCGCCGGCAGGTGAGCGAGATTTTCTTCGCGAGATTCGCGAGGTTGCGGGGGGGCATCGTGGGGAGAACGCTCAGGCCGGATTTGCAAAACTCTTGTCCATCGTGCGACTCGCAAACCTACAGCGTGATGTCTTCTTCTACTTCGTCTATCTCGTCCTCCAACTGACCCTCCTCTACGACTTCCGAATCCTCTACCGACTGGAAAAATGGAAAGATCGGTTCGGGGTTCAAGTCGACGGCTGGTTCAATGCACTCGGAAAATGTGAGGCGTTTGTCAGCATGAGTACTCTCGCTGACGAGTATCCAGATTGGGCCTTTCCCACAGACGTTAGCACTGGCACCACGGCGTTACACGCTTCAGAGTTAGGGCACCCGCTGCTGAGTGATCAAGATCGGGTCGTTAACGATTTTTCATTGACGACCGAAAGACCGCTGATGGTCGTGACCGGCTCTAATATGGCAGGTAAGAGCACTTTCATGCGTTCCATCGGTCTCAACTTGTTGTTAGCTCGCGCCGGCGGCCCGGTCTGTGCAAGCCATTTTGAATCACCAAGCTACGAACTCGCTTCTAGCATTCGCATTCGCGATAGTCTGGGAGACGGCGTTTCGTTCTTTATGGCCGAGCTGAAACGCCTCAAAGAAGTCGTCGATTTAGCCGAACAGCATTCCCATCCAACCAAGAGCGGAGATTTCCAGCCGCAGATTCTCTTCCTACTGGATGAGATCCTTCAAGGCACGAATAGCCAAGAACGGCAGATCGCTGTTGCCTCCGTCCTCGATCAACTCCTTCAGTACGGCGCCGCTGGCTTCATCTCGACGCACGACCTGGACCTCGCAGACGCTCCCGAAGTGAAAGCAACAAGCCAAGTTGTCCACTTTCGGGAGTTCTTTGAAACTGTCGACGGCAAAGAAGTCATGCGGTTCGACTATCGAATGCGACCGGGTTCTACCCCTACGACAAATGCCCTCAAACTCCTGAATCTTGTCGGACTAGGAACGAAGCCCAAGTAGGCTTCATTTTTTTGCATTGAGGGATGCCGCTGGATCCGACCACTTGGCATCGCCTTTTTGGCATCGATATTTGGCATCGATATTTGGCATCGATATTTGACATCGCTGCCAGATTCAAGAACTACGATGACGGCGCGCCGTATACTGCCAAGCCACACAACTCAGCGATCTGCGAGTCCAATGCCGTGATCTTACTTGCATCAAATTCATGGAGCGTTGATGCACCAGTTAGATTCATGGCCGCCTCCAACTGGCTTTTCAAGCCGCTCAAGCATTCGACCACGGGTTGCATCCGCTGTACCGCTGAATTGTCGTCGGATGAGATCGAAACCAAGCTAGATAACCTGCCGGCGGATTCTCTGGCCTCTTTCTGATCGTCAAGCGGCATCGCCTCACGCAACATCGCTTCAATGCTGACGAAATCCGCACCGAGAGCAAGCAGCTTTATTGCCTCGTCAACGTTGCCCACACGGGCTGATAGAACGATGGGCATCGAAGATTGCCCTTGAGCATTCAGAATCCGCCGCACATTGGCGACACCAAGGATCGTTTCCGGGGCAACCGAGCCGCGTTCCGCGTGCTGGTGTTCTTCTAGCAGAAGGAAATCACACCCCGCGTCGCTGGCCGCGATGACATCTGTTGAATCCCCCCCTACCGGAAGAGACAAACCTACCGGTGTATTTCCCCCTGCGGCGATCCGCAAACTGCGAATTAGCCCAGCCATCCGTTTCGGCGTCTCGTTCCCGATTCCTCCGAGAGAAACTTCTGCAAGTTGCCCCCACCGGGCTGCCACTACGTCTTGCTGGCTCAATACGATCGCATCGGCAGTAGCCACCTCAAGTGAATGAAGACTCGTCCCCGTATGCCGCACAGATAAACGAGTTGGAATCGCGTTTGTCGGTAATTCGGCAAGATCGCGTATTGGATTCGAAACCAAACAACCGGACTCGGACAACGCCTGGCAAAACAAAGGCCATGCTTCGCCAAGGTCCTCAGCGTGCATTCCGTTCACCCAAAAAGGAAGACCGAAGCCCAATCTTCGCTCACTCGCGTGAACGCCTAGCGATTGCGACACGTCCGGACTCCCAGCTCTGGTCATGGCTTCCAGCGAGGCCGTCGCAAGCGACAACCGCTCAAGCCAATCTGCCGAGTTGCTCAACATCTACTTCCCCTTCTTTCGCGGCATGTAGAGCCGAAACTCTTTGGCATCACCACTAATGCCAGCCCGGGCGAGCAATAGGCTCAAACGCAATGCATCCGCATCTTTGATCCGCACCATGCGCACTTCATCAGCCACCGATTTGGCCTGGCCACGCAGAAAGATAACTCCACCTTCCATCCCACGCCCTAAGTGCTCGCCAGCTCCATTGGCGAGGACAAGGACACCGCCACGCATCGACGCGCCCGCCGCATCGCCTACGACACTTCGAATCAGCACCTCACCACCATCCAGGGCGTAACCGCAAAAGTTGCCAGCTCTCCCTAGCACGGCCACAAATCCGCCCAAAGAGAATGCCCCAACAAGATCACCAGCAGTACCACGTACAAGGACACGTCCAGAATGCGTCGAGTGCCCGAGGCAATGCCCGACATCTCCTTCAACCTCCCAATCAGCGCCTTGGTTTAGCATGCAGCAATAATCGCCTACGCTACCCGCAACAGCAAAAGCTGCTTCAGTTTCAAAAGCCGCGCCAACGCCAACGCTCTCTGCGTTCAGGGAAACCAGGCGACAAGTCTGTCCCTCTTGCACCAACTCTGCCTGCCGCCGGATTTCGGCAGCGACCTGCTCGGGCCCCAACCCTTCGCAGTTCATTTCGAGGCACTCGGAAGATTCAGTCACGTATCCAATACCACCTACAACCCATGTTCTACTCGATCAAACCTGCTCGCTTCTGCAAATCCGCTCTCATCCCGTCGTCCTGCAAAAAAGGGCAATGCTCCTTATCCCGCACGCCGGGTAAGCAGTCCCACGCGAAGGACCGCAGCCCGATAGGCACGCAGCGCATCCTCGTTCTTCATACACAGCAATCCAATCGAGTACACCAGCACGCCGACTGGACCTGCAGCCCATGTCCCTAATCCGAAGCGGTACACAAGATAGCAGACAAGGCACGCAACAGTAGCTGCAATCACGCTTTGAATCAGTGGAGACGTTAAGCCGGACAAAATAGGCACGTTAATCCTGCGTCGGAGTGCGAACGTCAGCACTGCAGCGGTCACCACGAAGTAGATCGAGATGCCGATTGCGAGTCCCTCAACGCCTCCCCAGCGAAACAAATAGTAGCGAATCACGAGGCATAGGGCCAAACAAATGACTCCAATGACAGTCGGCGTCCTTGTATCCCCCAGAACGTAAAAGCCTCGCGAAACGATTTCGGCTATGCTCGCGCCTAAGAACAGTCCCATCATCAACACGACCAATTGAGCCAAAGTAGCCGCATCTTCCTCAGAGTACTGGCCATCCGCGAGAAGGTCGCCAACGATCCAAGGGGCGAACACCGAGACTCCAATCAAGATGGGGACAATAATGAGTGCCATTCTTCTCGCGCAAAGCGAGAAATGATCACCAAATCCTTCAGGCCCTTCATTGGCAAAACGCCCGGCCAGTTGAGGGAATGCTACCAGCGACAAACTACTGGTTCCCAAGGTAAGCAGCGCCGTCAGAATTCGAGTGGAATAATGTAAATGCGACCGTGTCCCTTCGTCCAATGTGGATGCCCAGGTCTGGCTAAAGAGTGGCTCAACACGTTGAAACAGTGAACCCAGCAATAAAGGCCACGTGGCCCCAAAAAGTCGCCACAGATTGGCGGCGTCAACAATTGGCAATCGCAAGTGCCGGACGATCGGAATCAGATGTAGCGCGAGACTAATCGCCGACCCGAAAACAATGGCCCAGGCAATCGCGCCAACGTCTTGGCCGCCAATCGCAAGCAACAACAGCAATTGGAGCGCTGTACCTACGACGCCACCTGACGCGGCCCAGAAAAACTGGTGTCGACTGTGCAGAACCGCCTGCGCCCAGCTGATCATCCCGAGCAGCACGATCTGTATGCACAAAACCTGCAGGAATCCTGCTTCCTGAACATATTGCCCCGGGTACGCCTCGGCGTGCAATAGCCGACAGACCGGCAATGCGTACCAAGCCGTCATAGCGGAAGTAACGCCTGAAATCGAAAGCGTCACCAACGCTGCAAATGTTGCTAGCCCCCAACCACTACGATCTTCCCCTTGCTCGAACTTAGCCACCAAATCCGGAATCAAAACGTACGAAATCGCACCGCTCAGCATCGCGGCGACTGCGGAAGCGAGCGTTAGTGCGTAGAAGAGCGAATCTGTTGCATCCGTAACGCCAAACAAATACGCATTCAGTTTTAAGAACAGAAACTGATTCGCGATCTGAACTAGAGATGCTACGGAGACGATCGCCAGATTGAGGCCAGTTCGATGCGGTGGACTCATACCGCTCGCCTCGGCGGAGCAGGGGACTTTTTCAATTGCCCTGCGAAGATCTCTTCCATTTGACCAAGCCAGCGTTTCATCCCGTGGTGCAACTCGACGTAGGTGAGTGCATCTGCCACGGGAACTCGTCCAACTTGCTTCATCTGCTCGAAAACAACTCGGATCCCCTGGGCCATCGCATCAAAATCGCCGACAGTCACCAAGTGAGCTTCGTGCGGGGCGAGGCCAGCTTGCGTCAGAATCCCTTCTAAGGTGCCACTGCAGCGTGTGACTAGCAAAGGCTTTTCCAATGCCATTGCTTCAAGCACGACATTGGGAAGACCTTCATAGAGACTGGGCAGGAGCAACAGATCGCAGGCTCGCATGATCGGATACGGATTTTCTAGGAACCCGTGAAAATGGACCTCGGCTCCTACACCGAGCTCGCTCGCAAACAACTCCAATTCACCTCGCATCGGTCCGTCACCGACAATATGCAGCGCTGCGAAGCGACTTTGAAACTCGACGCTATTGCTTTGTACGAACTTCGCGAAGGCTTGGATCGCATCACGTTGCCCTTTCTCTTCGGACAACCTGCCAACGACACAGATATTGAACATTGGAGAATCGGGCTCAAATCCACTTCCCTGGTCCGTTTCTTCCGTTGCCAACCGACGGACCAACTCCGTATCCACTGGACTGGGTACGACCTGGATTCGCCGACGGTCCAACCGATAGTACTCGGCCGCATCAACGGCCACCGCGTCGCTGACCGTCACAACCAAAGCGTGTTCATCTCGGTAAGCCCGGCTTAGAATCCACTTTTTGAGAAATCGAAAGCGTTCTGGACTTCGAGCAAAATCCAAGCTGGGTGGACTCACGATCGCCGATACCCGGGGAACGCTGGCGCGCCGACATGCAGGTGCGGTCACCAGAGTCATATGAAAGGTGCGGTCGTAAACGATATCGAATCGTTGCTGCTGAATCGTCGCCTGTAGGTGTTTTACCTGCTCGCGATGGGCTTGCCCGACGAAGAATCGGTCGGGATCGTAATTCGACCAGAAGTCTAGCACCTCAACATCGCCAGCCAACTCGCGAAGATACCTTCCTCTACGATACAGCAAATAGACGCTTGGAAGGAACTGCGCACGGTCAACTCCATTGGCTAACTGCCAAAGCTGTCTCTCGCTGCCGCCTCCTTCCAATGAGCCACTGCAGCAAAGCAATGAGTGGGTCAATCTAGAACTCCGTTTCTAGCTTCTTCCGGATTCGCTGGATCTGTTCCGCCGCCCATTCCTTATCCGAGTACAGTAGCAAGATCTCATTGTAGAAATCCTTCAGCCCCTCGCCTTCACGATTCGCTTCAGCGTCCGAAATAAGCGACTCCAATTCTTCAAGAGCTGGATTCGCTTTTCGCTCAACTCGTTGTAAATTGTTGCGAGCATACTGGGCTAAGTCGACGAGATTCCGTTCGCTCGAGGACAGTTCCTCCTTCGACTCGAACAAAGCGAGGAAAGCATTCAACTTGGACTCAGTGTCGGGCTCGTTCTTTTCTCGAGAGTCGATGCAGTCCAAAAATGCCTGCTCCATGGCTGTCAACCTTTTCTCTGTTCCACTGCGTGTTGCGCGTCTTCGCAGAATCCGAGTCCAGCGGCTCAATTCAATTTCATCTCGCAACCCTTCCACTTCGACAGCTCGTTCGTCCGACGGGAAACGCGTCAGGAATTCTTCGACTTGGTCTCGAGCAAGCAGAAACCTCCCGTCATCTCCTGAGTCCACGGCTGCCACAATATCGGCATACAGTTCATCGACTCCCTTTGGCTGCAGCATCCACCACGCAAAGGAAATGCTCCCTAACAACACCGCCACAATTCCGGCAATGGACGCGTATTGAAGTAGCGACGAGGGCTCCGCGGCAGCGGCGACAGGAGTTCGCTCGTATTCAGGTTCGCTATACTCGGAAGCGGGTGTGTAGTGAGACGGCCCTCCGCTCGTCAACGGTCCAACCGAAGTCTCACTTTTCGCCTCGCTGAGCTTCTCCTCGCTTGGCTTGTCGCCCGTAACAATCGCGTCTTCGTCGGAAAGAGGATTTTCAGTCCCAGAGAGAGGCAACTCATCCGAGACGCCGCTCCCTGCAAAGGCCGTTGGTGTTTGGTCTCCGGGTTCGAACGGAAGCCCGTCTCGCGGCGCGAGCATTGTCTTCTGCTCGTGAGTGTCGTTCCCGTCCCGAATCGACTCATCGGCGCTTAGCGGAGTTTCGCTATGCTCATTCTGGTCCGAAACATCGGTCATCTTCAACTCTTCGTCGTCGACGTCCGAGAGGTCCAGGGAAGTTAGCTGTGTCGCTACGGTGCCGCCCGTCCCCAAGCTCGTTTTCGACTTGGGGTGCTCCCCCGATTCAACAATCCGCTCCATTCCTTTCTGGATCGAAAGAAGCCGATTGCGCACGACCAACGTGGTCGGGGGTCGTTTGCTCGGACTCTTTTCCAGGAGATCGTGAATCAACTCCGAAAGCGCTTGGGGAACGTCCTCAACTCGCTGATCAATACTTGGCACCGGGTTGTAGCGAACCGCATAAAGGACTTCGGGGACACTCTTACCCGTGAACGGAGGCTTGCCGCAGAGCAGCGCGTAGAGCACGCTACCCAGTCCATACAAATCGCTCTTCGCGGTGACGCCCTTACCCTCGGCCTGCTCTGGAGGCATGTAATCCGCCGTGCCGATCACCGCCCCCGCTGCAGTCATATCGGCCGAACCGAACAGTTTCGCAATCCCGAAATCGGTCAGCTTGATCACGCCGTCCGAATTCAACATTAGATTCGCCGGCTTAAGATCGCGGTGAATGATGCCTAAGTCATGGGCGTGCTTCAACGCTGCGGTCACCTGCACACCAACTTCAACGACATCCTCCCAGGGCAACCTAGTATGATGCCGAAGATGGTCATGCAAGGACTGACCATCGACATATTCCATGGTGTAGAAAAGCAAGCCGCGTTCTTCGCCGACGCCTTGCAGAGAAACAATATTGGGATGCTTCAGCTTCTGAAGCGTCCGAATCTCGGCCTCAAAACGTCTGCGGAACCGTACCTGGTTTGCAACCCCTGCCGCGATGACTTTGATTGCGACGACTTCCGATGTTTTTGCATGAACCCCAAGATAAACCGTCCCCATGCCGCCACGGCCGAGAGTCTTCTCAACCCGATAGGGCCCCAGGTAATCGAATTCCGGGTCACTCATTGGCAAAAACATCCGAGATCAATTGGCAGTCCGCCCGACTCGAGAAATTGGCGCCTTTAGCCGTATGCTTTATCCGAATTGACGAATACCAATCGAATTCAAGTTTGGGCAGAGGAATTGCGTCCGTGGAGTCGGTTTGTCGATTTAAGTCTACTTGATTTTTGTGGGCTAGGCAGGAATACAGTATCTACCACACACGGTTATTGACTGGCCCAGGCCTTTTTACCGTCAAGTTTCCTGAGACCTTTCGTTCTCATCGTTGCGCAATCCATTAAAGTGCTTCCATGCTGCTCTACCTAAGCGACTCTTTCCTTCAACACGATACCGGAAGCCATCCCGAATGCATTGCTCGTATCGAGAACGTCAACGCGACCCTGAGAGAGGGAACCGACGGCCAGCCGTCGTGGACTGAAAAATGTACCTGCCCGAATTGGGGTCTCGCTCAGCCCGAACAACTCACTCGCGTCCATTCGCAGGAGTACATCCAGCAACTAGAAAATTGGTGTAAGAGCGATGCTGGCCAAGTTGAATCCGACACCTACGTTTGCCCAGGCACATGGCGAGCCGCACTCAATGGTGCCGGCGCATCAACCGATGCCGTCCAACGCGTGATCCGCGGCGAATCTTCCACTGCATTCTGCGCGATACGCCCACCGGGACACCATGCCTTACCCAGTGGGCCAATGGGGTTCTGTGTACTCAACAACGTCGCCGTCGCCGCCGAAGCAGCCCTATCAGCGGGACTAGCCCGAGTGCTCATCGTGGACTGGGACGTACACCACGGAAACGGAACGCAAGATGCATTTTACGAATCAGACCGAGTTGGTTTCTACTCGATTCACCGTAGCCCATTCTACCCAGGAACTGGATCCCAAACGGAGACGGGTACCCGCAGGGGACTAGGCTGGACGCTTAACTGTCCTGTCACTGCTGGCATTCTTAAACAACAGTTCTTCGATCGATTCCAAAGCGGTTTAGATCAGATCGCAGCGAAAGTGAAACCCGAGCTCATTCTTCTAAGTGCCGGCTTCGATGCCCATCGCGAAGACCCGGTAGGCGGCCTATGCCTTGAAAGCGGTGATTTCGCGAAATTGACTCGGCAAGTTCGAGACGTCGCGAATGCGTACTGCGAAGGCAAGCTGGTCAGCCTGCTGGAGGGCGGATACCACTTGCAGCACCTGCCGGAATCCGTCGATGTTCACGTCGACACGCTATACCAAAGCATGCCCGAGAGCCAGAAATAACGAAAGAATCCAACTGGAAGCACTGCCTCCATACGACTGTTTAGCTGATCCCCATTTCTGCCATCAGCATCTTCATGTCTTCCCAGACCAGCCGCTTCGCGCTCTCGTTGCGGAGCAAGTAAGACGGATGGTAGGTCACCACAACCTGGGCGCCACGATAGTGGTGGAACTGGCCTCGCAACCGGCCGATCGAAAGTGTCGAATCGAGGAGAGAGCGAACTGCGACTGCGCCAAGACACACAATATACTTCGGCTGTAGCACTTCTAACTGCCTTGTCACATAGTGGCGGCAGTGCTCAATCTCTTCGGGAACCGGTGTACGATTTTGCGGTGGCCGACACTTGAGTGCATTCAGAATATAAACTTCTTCACGCTCCAATTTCATCGCTGCAATGATCTTGGTCAGGAGCTGGCCAGCCTTACCTACGAACGGTACGCCTTGCCGATCCTCATCCGCGCCAGGCGCTTCGCCCATGAAACATACGGTCGGGTTCAGGGGCCCAGCTCCGAAAACAGTTTGCTGGCGGAAAGAGACAATGTCCTTACAAGCTCGGCAATCGCGAACTTCCTGGTCGATCTCCGCAAGTTCTCGCGTTCTTTCTGGATCAGAAAGCACCGGCAATTGCCATTCACCTGGACTCACGCTCGGCCCTGAAGGTGCTCGCGACATTTTCACGGATGGCTTGGTCCTGGCCGTGGCCACAGGCGTCCCGCCTGGATCTGGGCCTACCGCAACGTTCGGTGCGGGGGCTGTGGCGACTTGAGATTCTGCCACTGCCGCCACCCTAGCCAATATCTCGGCATTCGGCTCACTGCGATGGAAACGACGCACGCCACAACGGCGATACCTCTCAAGTACCTGCCCAAGGGCCCGTTCAAGATCGCTGGCAGTAAGATCAGCCACTCGTGTTCACCGGAAACTTCGAAACGGATAACGTCAATGATCGGGCGCTGCAGCGAGAAGGAAATTGCCCAACTCCCAACCACCGAGCCTCGGCTCTAGACAAGCCAGCTTACGGAATATTGCGTTCCAGAATAGCCCCGTCGGTCCCGGGGCGGGGCAGGGGTACCGATTTCAGTTGCCAACCAAGGAAAAAGCGACTCGAAGAAACCTCCAAGGCAGGATAAACTTCTCGCCAGGAATGTATTCGCCAACTCTGGCTCACCACCGCTCTTTGTCCCGTTGTCCCTCATGGCAGTACCGCGCGTCGCAATTGTAGGTCGCCCCAATGTGGGGAAAAGCAGCATTTTCAATTGGCTCGACGGTCGCCGGCTCGCCATTGTGGACGATATGGCCGGAGTCACTCGGGACCGGTTGGTGACGCTCATCGAACACGAAGACCGGTTCTTTGAGCTTGTCGACACGGGTGGAATGGGGATCGAGGATAGCGATAACCTAACCAAGGAAGTTGAACAGCAGATCTCCGCTGGCATCGAAGAAGCCGATGTACTGCTATTCGTCGTGGATACCAAAGAAGGCCTTACTTCGCTCGACGAACACGTCGCGGAGCGATTGCGACCAGTCGAAAAACCGATTCTCCTCCTCGCCAACAAAACCGATCATGACGGATTGGACAATGCGACGGCCGAGTTCCACAAACTTGGCTGTGGTTGGCTTATCCCGGTCTCGACCCTTCAGAATCGAAACAAGCAGGTTCTCTTCGACGAAATTCTGGCTCGAATCCCCGAGGGTTCTCCAGAGGATCCAGAAGAAGATCCTCGGATGAAATTGACGATCGTTGGTCGCCGCAACGTGGGCAAAAGCACGTTCGTGAATACGCTCGCCAAAGCACAGCGAATGATCGTCAGTGAGGTTCCTGGGACCACGCGCGACAGCGTCGACGTTCATTTTGATCTAGATGGGCATCGCTTCGTCGCCATCGACACTCCGGGTCTGCGTCGTAATAAGAGTATTCGAACAGACATTGACTTTTATGGCTTGCACCGAGCCCAGCGCAGCATCCGACGCGCCGATGTCGCGGTCCTATTCTTTGATTGCACGGAGACGATTAGCAAAGTCGACAAACAGCTGGCTCACTACATCGAACAGCAATACAAACCCTGCATCTTCGTCGTCAACAAGTGGGACAAAGTGGCCGGACAAGTTCCGACGGAACGCTGGGTTCGCTACCTGCGTGAGCATTTCCCAACGATGGCTTACTGCCCAATCGCGTTCATCACAGGCGAATCCGGCAAGAACGTCAAAGCGTTGCTCAACCACGCTCAAATGCTTTTCAAGCAATCACAGACTCGTGTATCAACGCCCAAGATCAACAAGTTGATCAAAGCCGCCATGCAACGGCACGAGCCGCCATTGCACCATCACCGCCGACCCAAAGTCTATTTCGCTTCGCAGATCGCCACCACGCCGCCAACCATCATCATGATGTGCAACATGCCGCAAGGCTTTCCGCCCAGTTACCAGCGGTATTTGATCAACGTGTTCCGCGATAACTTGCCGTTTGGCGAAGTCCCCATCAAGCTCTACATTCAAAAACGTGATAGCGGCTCCCCCGATGATTCTCCGTCGCGCCAAGACGACGATGATTCTGCTGTTATCTGATTCGAATCTGTCCGACGGCCGTGCCGATAGCAAACTTGGAAGAACTTGAAATCGGCTTCGCGCCGCAGGCATCCGGCGGCGGCGATTGACTCTCCAACCTCCTACCCACCGTCCTCGCACGAAAAGGACATGAACTATGGCACAAAAGAAGATTCTATTCATCGTCGGCGATTTCGTAGAAGACTACGAAGTCATGGTTCCTTACCAGATGTTGACGATGATTGGACATCGCTGTCACTCCGTTTGCCCCGGGAAGAAAGCTGGAGAAAGCGTAGCCACCGCAATACACGATTTCGAAGGACACCAGACTTATTCGGAGAAGCCAGGCCACCGTTTCGGATTGAATGCCGATTTCGAAAACGTCGTCTCCGAGGATTATGACGCGCTGGTACTGCCTGGCGGACGTGCACCCGAATACCTACGATTGGATGCGAAAGTCTTGCAGCTCGTCCGAGAATTTGCCGAGGCGGATAAGCCGATTGCCGCGATCTGCCATGGCCCACAAATCTTGTCTGCCGCTGGTGTTGTTGGCGGCCGTCACTGCAGTTGCTATCCCGCTGTCGCTCCCGATATCGAGCAATCGGGTGGTAACTATGTCTCTGCAGCAGAGAACTTTGACAACGCCCATACAGATGGCAACTTGGTCACCGCACCAGCGTGGCCTGCTCACCCAGCATGGATGAGACAGTTTCTCGACGTGCTGGGCACAAAGATCGAACTGTAGCCAAAGTCGGACTTCAGACCTAAGTGCACTCACCGCATAGAATGAACGCTCCTTGGCAAGGAGGTTCGTGCTGGAAGCTCGGGGCGGACTTAATGGCGCGTTCTTCGGCCGACATTCCTTGGCCGAAAATCGTTTCGTTCAAGTGCGTTTCATCAACTCCTCTCCTGGAGTCCCGCTTCGCTATTTCTTTTGCTGCTTGGCCCATCGCAGCGCGACGTACTCCTCGAACGAAACGACACCATCCCCATCAACGTCAGCGCCAGTCGGCTTGATCAACATTTTGGCTTGCTCGCTGGCTGTCAACTGACCGTTTTCATCCTTGTCATAACGTGAGAATGTCCGCTTGACGTACGCGACAATCTTTTCGTCTTTCATCGCTTCCGTCACGTCGGCTGAAGTCACCTTTACCTTGGACTCAACGCTAGCCGTTTTGTTGCCCGAGGAAGACTCTCGGTTTCCGCGGTCACTAGCCCCGGATGAACTACCGCTAGGCGTCTTCGACGAGTCGACTCGAACGCCGTTCTCCAGTGCCGTAAGACACTCGCGAGCCAAAATCACTCCGTCGCTGTTGAGATCCCATTTGAGAAACTCTTCTAGGGTCTCCTCTGTCCACTTGTTGCTAAATTCGCTCATCATCAGTTGCCCATCGCCATTTCGATCAGACCGATTGAAGAAACTGGGAAGTCCTGATGGTATGTCCCCGGACGAATTCAATTTGTAACTTTTCGCATCACCGAAACGGTCTTTCTTTTCTTCCTGCTTCGAGTCACCAGATCGGCCCCAACCTCCCGACTCGCCACCCCCGCGGCCCCAGCCACTAGATCGGGAGGAGTCCCCACCTCGGCTACTACCGCCAAAGCGTGAGCGGCGTTCTTCTTCGGAAATGCGACGATTCGCGTAGCGAGCCGCCAATTCTCGTGACGTTAGCAAGCCGTCCTTGTTTCGGTCATATGCCATAGGATCGTCGGACCACCGTCCTCCGGCCAATTCTTCTTTCGAAAGCTTCTTATCGCCGTTCTTGTCATAGCGACGCACACGTTCCTCTGCTTCCTTGATGTCTCGATCTTCGATCGCCACATTCAAAGCTTCTCCAACCGCCGCGAATCCTTCGGGAGGGGTGAGTTCTGTTTCGAGACTAAAGTCGGGTACCAGTAGGGCGGCTTCAGTGCTTGCAGAGGAAGACTCGCCGCCTCGCCCGAAACTGCCGCTGCTACCTCCACCACGCATGCCTTGCATTGCTTCGCTGATTTTGGAAATCGGAACCGGCTTGCTGAGGTCGATACCTGGCACACGGTCTGCTAAACGCTGCAGCATCATGCCGGCAAACCCGCTTTTTTCATCCCCATCAATCAACCCATTTCCGTTCCGGTCGAACCGGGAGAGCATCGATGAGGGATCAAAACCACCGCGTCCGCCAGAATCACCTCCTCGCCCCCCGAAAGGAGAGCCCCCGCCTCCGAACGGAGATCCGCCTCGACTAAAACCACCCCCAGGAGGTCCACCGCCGAAGCCGCCCCGTCCTCCACGGTCACCACCGCGATCCCCCCCACCACGCTGAGCTGTTGCTGCCGCGGAAGTTATAGTTAGAACGGCCAAGAACGTGCCGAATACCAGTGAAATTCTCATCAACCGCGTCCGGTAGGAAGGTGGTATAAGTTGACATTTTGCGTGATCTAGAGCCATTCTACTCGCTTAGCAAATTGGCCTACACGTAGAACCCCCAAGGAATCGCCAAGTTTCGGCACTCAAGGAATCCAAGGCCAGATCGCTTGTCGCGTTCGTCGTTTCGCCTCTTGGGGATCCGGAGGGGCAACCGATTAAGAGCCAAGAAACCCACTTCTACTATGCCCCGTTCCGCCGGTTTCTGGGCGCTTTCATCAGATCGCCGAGATCAATGGGGCGACTCCGTAGTAGCACATACCATCGCCATTTGGTGCCTTCGATTGAGCCCAGGCCGCCTTCGATTGAGCCTAGACCCTTTGCGTGGTGTAAGGCATCAGGCAAATTCGCGGTTCAACGGGTCAAATTGCCTTTGCAAGATGAAACTCGCCGCAAAAGATCAGTGCAAATTAGGGTACGAGACCTCACTAACCCTCAAGGCTAACCCGTTTTCATTCCTACCAAATGGCAGTTCCCGGCTGAGCCTGTAATTGGGCTTGCTCAGGCCGATGCATTCGATAACATCCTGTCTGCCAATCTGTTGCCTCCGTAGCTCAGTTGGTTAGAGCAGCTGACTCTTAATCAGCGGGTCCAAGGTTCGAGTCCTTGCGGGGGTACTGTAAAAGAACCCGGTGTTGTCGAGCGATCGAGAACGACCGGGTTTTTTCATGCGCGAATCAGCCCGCCCAAAGTCATTTAGACTCGTTTGACCTCAAATGACCTCTCTGGCATGCAATGCCCCCGGCGTGGACTTTCGAGCAGCAGCCATCGCGGGTACGGCCGAAGACCTGACTCCGTCGCTGCGACAGTGAGCCCTTTCCCCCACTGCATCCGAAGACGTCGAAGCTCGGCGGATATTTACTCAACCAACCAGTTGACTTTCTGCCGCCTAGCCCCTAAGCTCAACCGAATGGTTGACCAAACACAGAAACTTGACTTGGTATTCCAAGCGCTTTCCGATCCAACACGGCGACGGATGCTTGAGAGCTTGAAGCGGCGAGAGCATTCGATCGTGGAATTGGCGGAACCTCTCGACATGTCTTTGGCCGGAGCGGCCAAGCATGTGCAAGTCTTGGATCGTGCCGGATTGATCGTACGTCGCAAAGAAGGACGGACACAGTACTGCCAACTGAATCCCAAAGCGATCCGTGAAGCGTACCGTTGGCTCGAGCAGTATGCCAAGTTCTGGAACACGCGACTGGACAAACTCGAAGCACTCTTGAAAGACGAACGGAAGCCAAAAAGGAAAAATAAATGACCACGCCTGAATTTGACTTCGCCCGTTTTCCTTCTTCCTCGAGACTGGAAATCACACGTATCCTGCCTGCAGACCAAGAACGCGTTTGGCAGTATCTGGTTGATCCCGAGCTCCGCAAGCTCTGGTTCTGTGGTGGCTTTACGGGCGCGGCCCCAGGCGAGGATTTTGTCATGGACTTTGACCACTCGAGAATCTCTGATTCCGAGCCGCCACCGGAAGTCGGATGTGGCGCTCCAATCAAGATGGTGGGCAAAATCGTTTCCTTCGACCCGCCCAACACCCTGTCCTACGACTGGCCCGGTGAGAACAACGAAACCACTCGCGTCACGATTCAGCTGACCGCCGAAGGCGATGACACGCGTCTGTTCCTAGTGCACGAGAGATTGGAAAGCCAAGAGTTCAAACGTGGAGCTTCCGCGGGCTGGCACGCTCACCTCGATCTACTGGTCGACCTAGCCAACAATCGTCCGACTCGTGATTTTTGGTTTCACTATATTGGACTCAAGTCGCAATACGACCAGCTGCACTCTGAGATCGCTTGACCTTCATGAATCAACATGGTCGAACATCAAGAATCCAAAGTGCTCTACCGAGGCTGTTTTGCGTTTTCCCGCCCCCTCCGCAGCCACCATTCTCGCGCCGCAACCCCGGCTCTTTTCTTGGTAGCAAGATGGTCCAAGAAGCCTACGGTCGCGCTGGCAAGGATCTGGCCATTGGTGCCAACATTTTGACTCGCGGCGTACTGGACGACGAATTCACGGAAGCATCGGGCCAATACTTCGACAATGACTCCGGACGTTTCTCTATGCCTCACGCGGGCGCGTCGGATCCGAAGAAGAGGGTTCAAGTCGTTGAAGCAATTGAATCGATCATGCCCCAGCGACTGGAAAGCTAAGCCCATTGTCACTGAGGCCTTCACCGTTTCAGAAAACCGCTCTCGTTCACTGCTGGTTTGAGTGCAGGCAATGATAACTACAGAGTGTTAATCCATAGCGACATGTTTTGTGTTCTTCGCAAGGTCTAATACGGTCGCGTCCGGAGGCATCCGCCGTTCGCGTCCGAAGTTAGGCCAGGTCCAACGCATTGCCTTTTTGCGAGGATCCCAAACTCGGCGTGGCAACAATTCGATCAACCACCAGGAACCCTTCAGGGCATCGTTGATTTGTAGCCGAGCCGTACCTTGCTCATTGGCTAGGCTGGTATAAACGTTGAGTAGTTGCTCGTCGAATCGCACCCCGAATGGCCTGGCCTCATCCACCATCCACGATAACGCCAGCCGCGAGTAACCATTAACTTCGTCGGGCCAGCCCCCGCCCACATCTCCATGTCCCCCGGGCATCCAGACTTCGCGTAGTGACTGGGTACGCTCGTGCTTGCGAATAAGATTCTGCCGAAACATCGCTCGACGTTCGTCCGTTGCAACGGCGTGTCTAGCATGCTTGATGAGACCGTTGGAAGCGGTATAGCGTAGAGTTTTTAAATTCCAAAGCCAGCCAAACGAGCTGACGGTATCCCAGACTCCGAGGAAGTGAATTAGTGGCTTACTTCTGCGGCAGAATGCTTTTCGAAAACGATGCGCAGCTTTGTAGCTCTCACGCAGACTCATTATCTCATCATCGTTAGCGTATAACGCCCAAGCGTGCCTTTCCAAACTGACTTGTTCCGGCCGTAGAAGCCCGAGGAAATTGATCATTCCAGCGGTCGCTCGAACGGTGTACGCGCCTCGACTGAAGCCAAACAAGTAGATCTTATCGCCTTCCTCATAGTTTTCGCACAAGAAACGATACGCTTCGCAAACCAATTCTCGTACACCGTAGCCGACGCCCATATCCAATTTACGGCTCCACCATTTGCCCCACTTCGTCTTCATGGTGGGGTCAGCAACAGTGCCAACGCCGGGAATGTAATACGTCAACTGCGACTCATCGCGTGCTAGGCATCGGTACAGCTTAAATACATTGGAGGTATCACCTGAGACATCATTACTAGTACCGTCGCAACAAATCACGATGCTCTTCGGCATAGAACGAAAACCTTTCCACGAACCAACTTGGTGATTGGGATGGTGAATGGGCTTGCAGTTTTGCTCAAAGTGAGCCCGCCTCAACTTAAACGCTGAACCGTCCTATGTGGACATCAATTTCGCCCGGGAGCTCAAGCCATTGGACAATCACCCCGCTTTACTCAGCGGAAAGGACTTTCCACACATTCTCCGTCCCGAATCTGGGGCGAGAGATCCCCTGAGCGGTCGACGAGACGAGCTCCGGCTCTGGTGGACCTCGCGTGTCTGACCGAATTCGTAATCGTGCGCCAAAAGTCGGAGGATCTCTTGTAGCAGTGCGGTCCAAGACGTGAGTGACTCGTGAAGGACGACTACGCAGGAAGCAGAAATACAACCGCCATTGCTTGCACAGCTAGACGGTCCTCCCGCGATGGAAGCAAGGCTGTAGTTTGCGTGTCTGTTCGAGCCGTTCTTATATGGCGTTGCGGCTGCTCGCGGGCTGCAGAACGCCAGCAGAAGTTCTCACCTAAGACGTCTTGGCGGCAATGCGAATTGCCGACTTGCCCCAGTCGACTCCATACCGTCGCTTGAGAAGCGAAAAGAGAGAGTGGCACGTTTTGCGACTCAGCCTAATCGCAAGGAAAAGCTTGAAGTCCGTATGTACGGGGCTCGGAATCTGAGCGATCTCTAAAGCCGAGCCTGCAGCTAATTTCATATTGCTCGCACCACCACTAGACGGCGCGAGTCGTGCACTGGGAAACTAGTGACACTTCAACCAAAGCGCACCCACAACGTGACCAAGCGTCCATGAATCCGGCTAATGCGCGAAGTCTATGCCAAGCTGGATCTTGCGTCGTAAACAGACGAGGGTACGCTGAACCGCGGAGTGATCGCGCTAGCTACCTTTTCTCCGACTTCGCGTCCGACTATGTCATCAAAATCGAAGTGGATTCCGAGATACACGCGACTGCGACCATTTTCTGCCATCGCTTGACGAAGCGAATCGAATGAGCGTGTCGCGTCCTCCAACTGAAGGCCATATTTCTGTTGCAGCTCCGGACGATCCATCAGGATCTCTAGCTCCTTGGACGTGACATCAAAAGCGATATCATCCGTTCCATAAAAGTCCCGAATCGCACCGAAGAGTGCGCCACCGAAAGTTGCGTGTCCAGAAATGTAGGTCGGAAACTGCGGTGTAAAACCGACAATGTCATCACCGCCGTCAGGGGCCCCGAGCGCGGTCCACGCTTGGTCACCATAAGTCAAAGCATTCCCGTCCAGATCGCCCTCGCGGATCGCAGTGACGGGCCGCCAAAACTCTTCGCTGAATTTGGTGTCCCAAGCCACGATGCCGGCATCCGCCATCGAGACAGAGGCTTGTGCGAACAACGCAGCATTTTCTTCTAGTGAATTCCCTTGTTTGAGTGCAACGCTTTCCAGGACATTTCCGAACAGGGCCATGGGTGTCCCCATTCCAACGCGGTCGTAAGCCCAAAATATCCCAATCTCCGTTTGCTCCGCAGTTCGAGAGGTGCTGTCCACCGAGCCTAGCTCTTTTACCTCGTTGAACGAAGCTGCGTACTCCACACTATTCAACGACGGCGTCGTGGGCGGAGAAAAATCGTCCGTCGACGAGATGCTGAATGGCTTTACATCTCCCCAACTTGGCCCCCATACCGGGACGTTGGGGTTCAATGGATCGGGACGAAAATCACCGGGCTGGTCACCGAATTCGTATTCGACTTCGTAACCAGAACCGTCGTTTGCTCGAGCCTCCAGCACTTGCTCTCCAACCGCGTCGCCTAGCTGTACGCTGCTGTCATACCCCATCTCGATACTCATACAAGCAAGGAATTCATGATGGAATGCGTCGATGAATTCCTGCTCGCCAGAATACAATGAGCTCAAGACACTATACGCGGCTTGCCCGGCCGCCAACTCGGCGTCTACCTCTCCCTGGATGCAGCCTAAATCACGGTGCTCAAAGAAGGTGTCATCTGAATCGCCCTGCGCAATCGTCACTGCATCGTACATCGCGACATTCAACATGGCCATCGCTCGAGAGGCATAGCCGGGGTTCTGTTGTGCTTCGTTCAGTACCAACAACTCGCCGAAGAAGTCATTCCATCGCAGTACTGCATCACCGAGTCCCGCGTTTTGGGGCACGTCGGGTACACCAACCTGCGCAGAAACTTCCATCAGAGGCATATCGGAACCGTACGCTCCATTTAACTGTTCTTCATCTACCAATGTCTCGAGATCTCCGACTTGGACTTCAGGCGGATTGTTGATCGGGCTCAACAAATCCGCTACAGCATCACTTTCCGGATAGGCCAACAAACCGGAAGTCCCTGATAGAGATCTAGGTAGGCTTGCATCGACACCTAGGCAATCGACATTTTCGGCTACAAAGCACGCGTCTGGCGTGTTCGTATTTCGCCCAGGATTCGCTGGCGTTGGACCGAGACTTGGGGGCAGCACATCTGTTTGGTTAGAAATTGCATCGCAGTCTTCGCCACTTTCATCTACGAGATCGTAGTCGCTACTAAATGTCTCATCGCAGCCTGTGGGTGTGTCTACTGAGAGATACACATCTCCGCCACAGGAGGCAGAGAGCAAGACCAAAGGCTCAAGTGATTCAATCGAAAGGCCGTTGCTGATTAAGTCGAACGCGTTGTACTTTTTAGTCATCGCAAATTGCTCAAACGTTAGTAAATCTAATGCCCAGTCCATTCGCCAGATCGGCGAGTGAAAAGAAAAAGACTGAATCACACCACCAACAACATGGCTGTGCAGCTCACTCTCCACTCGGGACGCCAATAAGCGAGTAAGCAAGGAACATGCCAGTCGTTGAAAAACTTGCCAAGACGACTTTTCCTTGCCTGACGAAGTCAGAACGCAGGACTCAACAGCGACCAGTGATGCAAAACGGAAACATGCTGCTGCAAAAAAGAAACGCGGATCCTATTTCCCGGCCACGCAACGAAAGTTACCTCCGCAAGGTTTACCTGCTCGTACTTTGGCGGCCATCTACTTACCGCAAAAACGCGGTTCGATTGTGATAGAGACACTCGCGGGCGGCATTAAAAAACGCACGAGCTGCGTTAGCTCGCTAGCCATTGCCAGCCTGCCCAGAGAAGCAATGCCAAACCAAGGCGGAAACCGTAGCTGAAAAGCAGTTTTCTCCAACGGTCCACAGGCTGCAGCTCTCGGTTACGGATAGCACCATCTAAGAAGCGATCAAGCGTTTCTGCCTGATCGGACGCTATCCAGAAACTCGCCCCCAGAATCCTCGTTCCCTTCAGTGTCAGGCGTTTCGCTTGTTGAACTCCCGATGCATCGCTGATTGAGTGGAGTTGAAGAGAATGCAAGTTAAAGAAATGAAGGCCGTCGAAAATACCGTGCTCGTGAAGGGTGATGCGTGGAAATGCATTCAGAGCAGACACGATCAATGCGAGCACTGCGAGAGCATAGAACAAAGGCTCGTCTTTGGCATAAACCAAAAAAACGCAGCCACAAGCTGCCCAGACCGCAACTCGGGTCCAACTAGCGCCCCCGCATGCGAACGCACGCCTGAGACGGAGGACTGGGAAACTCTGCTTTGATACGAACAAATCAGAGACAGCAGCGCCTGCGGTTACCAGACAACAGCAAGCCATAAACTGAAGTGCTACAACCACGAAGCGTCCAACGAAACGAACATAAAGAACCCACACTACATAGTGAACAGATTAAACCAAGAACTGCGTTTGTCGAGCTGAACTCCGCGCCGGGGTTCTGAATTCTAGCGATCCATTTGCGTAGAAAATTGAACTCAGAACAATGGTGAAAACATTTTAGATAACATCGTCTTCAAGTGTGTTGAGCCCTGATTCGATGGGGCTAGAAGCAACGAGTCCTGGAGGCAGATCCTCGAAAAAGTATTGCGAGGAGTGTGCGGTGAACCAGGACCTTTTCCCGTACCCCTGATTGAGATGCCGTGAAAGAAACAATTGATCTTGGGCTCGAGTCAGTGCCACGTAAAGGACGCGTCGCTCTTCTTCGACCGCATCCTCATCCCCCAGGCTACGGCTGTGCGGATAATTTCCCGGCTGCAGGCATGGGACAAAGCAACACCTGCATTCAGTTCCTTTCGCACTGTGAATCGTAATCAGCGTGACAACACCCTCTTCCGAGTCATCCTCAGGCGTTGCTTCAGTGGAAGATATCGGATCGAGCGTATAGGCCTCCACGAACGCCTGAAGTGATCGATGATTTCTAGCAAGTCTTTCGAGTAGCTCGATGTCCTTTTTGCGATTATCCCAATCCGAGTATCTCTGTTTGAATACGGATTCGAGCCCCTCTTTGGCCGAACGAATAGCGTCCTCCGGTTGACTGACTTGTGCAGCGACTCGGGCGACAGGATCGGTCACCTCTGGCCTACCCGAGAGCGAGTTTTTTAGCTGCTCAATTGAGGCTTCCGAGTTACTCTGCTGAACGATCACTCGAATGAGCCTCGCCGCAGTAACTTCACCAATGCGTGGCCAGAGTGTCAAGAACCGACTCCAGGCCAACTCATCGCGGAAGTTGAGCACAGTCCTTAGCAAGGAAAGAAGGTCGCGTACGTGGGCCATCTGAAGCAAACCAATGCCGCCAATGAACCGGTAGGGAATTTTCTGTTCAATGAATTCGGCTTCGATTGGTCGGGCGGCATAAGCCGAGCGGCAAAGCACCATGTGATCCGACCACGGCATTCCGTCTCGGCGATGATCCTGAATGGCTTCGCCAATCCACGCAGCCTCTTCAAAATCACTCGCAAAATCAAGAAGTAACGGTCGTTCACCGCTACCTCGAAATGCTCGAAGCTGCTTACCGTAATCTAGGCTCGATCGATCTAACAACCAATTTGACAGATCGAGAATCTCCTGCGTACTGCGGTAGTTCTCTTCCAACTTTAGAGTGATCGCACCTGGAAGGCGAGATTCAAAAGAATGGACGTTTTCGAAATCGGCTCCGCGGAATGCATAGATACTCTGAGCGTCATCTCCGACGCAGAAGAGATGACAGTGTTCGGCAAACGACTGCAGAATGAGCCATTGGAGCGGGTTGGTATCCTGCATTTCGTCGACAAGGAGATGATCAAACTGAGTACAAACCTTACGGCGAATCTCGTCATTTCGGCTGAGTGTTTTTGCAAAGCGATGAAGGATATCGTCGTAGTCCAAATAAGACGCAGTGTCCTTCCGCTGCTTATAGGCAGAAAAAATCTCAAGCACCCGTTCGATCTCTTTGGGCTCTAGCTCCGAATACTTGGCTAGGTATTTTTGGGGAGACTGATTCGTATTGCGTGCGTAGCTGTAGTAAGAAAGCAGCTGCGAAGACTGAGGAAGCGATGCTTCTTTGCCGACAATATCCGCCCGCACCAGTTTCATCAGTTGAAGTTGATCATCACGATCCATGATGGTTTGGTCGCTGAAATCAAACCACCTACGTTTGGATCTCATGATTCGCAAACACAAATTGTGGAACGTACCACTGACCACGCCACCGCCGTCAGGTCGGGCGCTAGCAGTCAACCGCTGGCGAATTTCCAAAGCAGCTCGGCGCGTGAATGTGACGACCGCTAGACGCCGAGGCTCGCATCCGTCTTCAAGCAAGCGTTTTGCTCGCCCGATGATGGTCCGTGTCTTTCCTGTACCGGCTCCAGCCAGAACGAGCATATGCCTGGCATCAGAGTCGATTGCAGCTTGCTGTTGCTTGTTGAAATCCATGCCTTGCTTTCCGAAATCCTTGCCCCACCAAACTCTTGCCCTAGGGACGCTGTCCGACAGGCCTGCTTTCGTTCCATTTCCTTACGGACGAAGCTCAGTCCTGTGTAGCAAGCAACTTAGTAACGGAATTCTCGCCGCAAAGACGAACGCCAAGAGAAGAAATCTTTCGTCCTCCGGGCGAATCAAAGTTCGAAGATATGCACTTCCCGCTCCTCTTTGGTTGGGTCGCCTCCCCCAAAATTCCTTGTGAAACGTGAAAAGGGGGGAGTTGGTAACTCTCGAATCGACCCCGCAAATTGAAACTTTGAATTGCCTTGCTAATATCCCTCTGTTTGTAGCCTTGGCGACTAGGTTGAGTTATTATCGTAATCTTTGAAATAATCCGACCAACCGCCCGAAAACAAGCTCGTCGGCTCCTCTGAGAAATGCAAGGAAGCGTGCTGACAAGCCGCAAAGATGCCCATGTCGACGAAGCTGCACGACACTGACAAGATTAAGCAGTCTCACCGATTTCGGTTGGTTACGCTCGGTCGCCTAATTGGAACCATTGAACCAGATGTCGCGAAGCAGCAACTAAAGGATCTGCTGCACGTCGAACATCTAGGCGAAGAGTCACTCGAGGACGCGATCCGCTCCCTCCTGTCTTCTGGAGTTCTTGAAGAACAACAACTCGCCAAGATTCATGAGTTTACCGGCTTGGTAACGGCAAAAGCGGAATCCTTTTTGGTAGACCGGCAGTTGCCTCAATTTGTGGCCCGTACAGACGGCGCCGACAATAGGGTGACTTCCCGCCTCGCTGCCCCTCCCAACATGCCCACCGGACCCGTCGCACTAGAGTATGAAGGTGGGTTTTCTGAGTCCTTATCGAAACCTGAAACGAGCCTATCCGAAAACAACGCTGATCTTGCATCTACGTTGAAACTGAAATCACGTTCACCGTCGAGCAAGCTACGGAAGTCGAAGAAATCATCTGCCCGGGGCGAATCCGCTGGCAAGGACCGCAGTCGGTCACGGAAATCAGAGAGGCGTGATTCAATGCACGACCTCAGTTGGGACGAAACATGGGACAGCAAGCTGATTCGGATTCTACGCCACGCTCCTGAGCGTGCGCTACGCGCTGTGCCGCCGCTGAGCGTCAAGGTTTGGGATTGGTGCAAGGAAAATCCCAAGATCGCGTGGCCTGGAATTACGACTGGCATGCTGCTGCTAGTCAGCCCATTGCTTTTCGAATCTCTCTTTGGGAGCAATTCGCCGCCGGGCGTAGCAAAGAGTCCATCGCTTGCCTCAGCAGATCCGTCAACCGAGACGCCAGCGACAATTTCCAACAAAAACGGTAGCGAAGAAGTCTCCGAAGCTAGTATCGCGAAGTCGCTCGCCAGTACGGCGCAAGACAACCAGATCCGGGATGATGGCAACGGGTCGCAATCACCTGATGCGATACCATCCGAGTCGGTCCAAGAAAATGAACGACCCGGATCTCTGAACGATCCGCAGGTGACTTCTCAGCCTTCACAAGTGACCGACACCGGACCGGATTTGCTTACTCCAAGTCTGCCTAGTGAGTCGGTTGCCGACGGGGATAGCAATGTGGTTTCGCCGCAAGGAAGCGGAGTCAATTTGGCGGCGGGCGATTCAGCTGAAGACCCGGAGACAACATCGCCGGAAATGCCCGAGGTCGCGTTATCGTCATCAGAAGAGTCGCCCGAAAATCAAAATGATCCTCGCAGTCTGATTGCGCAGCCCGAACCTGCTGTTGCTGAGCCAACTGCAGAAGTAACCCAGCGCACGGTAGTTGATCAGGCTAGCATGCTCGCTGACTCAGATGAGCCAGCGAACGCGATCGCCTCCGAAACTCCAGCTGAGCCCGCAGCGTTCGCGAAGCCTTCTATCGAGAAGGACGTTCCAGCCTTGGAGGCCGCTCCATCTGAGGTGACGGTCAACCAGATCGCACTACTCAGAGATCTCATCATCAGGGAGGATTTTGACGGTGCTCTCGAACGGCTCGCATCACTCAAGGCGTCATCTACGCTTGGCGGCTCGAAGGGTGAATTCGCGCGAACGGCCGTTTTGCTCGCCAAAGACAAGAAACTCTTCACAAAACAGATATTCGAGTCCCTTTACGACACGAGCGATTACGATTCGCGTTCCTGGCGGCTACTCTATGCGACCTGGTTGCTGAGTAGCGAAGAATCAGATCGAGAAGCAATGATGTCGCGGCTAACATCCGCTGGCAGTCAATTCAGCTTCCCAATAGGACGGCTCAAGGTATGGCTAAGAACTAGGAACGCCGATTGGCTTGAGGGGCTGCGGCTGGAAAAGCTGCCCGAGAACCTGCTGGAACCGGGCGACCTCGTTTACAGATCGATTGCAAACATCCAGGAGGGTTTTAAGGAAGCCGCCTACCGAGATACAGAACTACTGAAAGGCCTGTTCGAGTCCGAAGCAGAATCCCTCGACGACCTCTCCCTTTTGATCCAGGAAATCTGCGTTCCACTGCTATTAAAATCGACTGATCGAGTCGCCAAGCGGGCGAAGCCAAGCATCTAAAGTCTTAGTCAGTACATTCTCCAAAAGCTGCTTATCCCGGCAGTATCCGCTGGCTTTGAGTTTTCCGGCTAGAAAGCCTGGAGCCCCATTGGGCCCTTCGCCTACTTCTTGCTGTTCAGCGCAAAGAAATAGCCGGCCGAAGGAGCCACTTCGGCCGGCGAATTAAGCTTCAACTACACCACCCTGCTGTACCGGGGCATTTGGGCTGGAAGACCTGGCTTACTTCTTAGGAAAGAGGGGACCGCCGTAAACAGCGGTGTCGCCTAACTCTTCCTCGATTCGTAGTAGCTGGTTGTACTTCGCCATTCGATCAGAGCGGGAAGCCGAGCCAGTCTTGATCTGTCCTGTGGACAATCCAACCGCAAGGTCAGCGATGGTCGAGTCTTCCGTCTCACCGCTTCGGTGGCTAGAAATCGAAGTGTAACCATTGCGTGCGGCAAGCTGAATCGCGTCGATCGTCTCAGAGAGACTACCGATCTGATTTACCTTGATCAGGATACTATTACCAATTCCTTCATCGATACCACGCTGCAATCTCTCAACATTGGTCACAAAGAGGTCGTCTCCAACGAGCTGAACTCGATCACCAACTTTATCCGTAAGCAGCTTCCAGCTCTCCCAGTCGTCTTCTGAACACCCGTCTTCAATCGAGCAAATCGGATACTTGTCGACCCAACCAGCGAGGAAATCGACCATCTCGCCGCCAGACAGTTCCTTTCCGTCGATCTTGTATACCTTCTTGTCGGTGTCATAGAACTCGGTTGCAGCGACGTCAAGCGCAATGGAAATCTGCTCACCAGCCTTGTAGCCAGCCTGATCGATGGCTTCCATAATCAGATCGAGAGCTTCTTGGTTGCTTCCCAGGTCGGGCGCGAATCCCCCTTCGTCTCCCACAGCCGTATTCAGTTTTCGGCTGCTTAGCACCTTCTTCAGATGGTGGAAGACTTCGACACCTGCGCGGAGGGCGTCAGAGAAACGGTCGAAGCCCAGGGGCATGACCATAAATTCTTGCACATCGACGGAGTTATCTGCGTGTTCTCCACCATTTACAATGTTCATCATCGGTGCCGGTAGAATGTGTGCGGAAGCACCACCAAGGTACCGATAAAGGGGCAGCTGAGTGAAATTGGCCGCGGCTTTGGAAATTGCCAGGGAAGCACCAAGTACGGCGTTTGCTCCCAGTCGCTTCTTGTTGGGTGTTCCGTCCAAGTCCAACATGACCTGGTCGATTTCCCGTTGATTTACTGCGTCTAAACCGTAGAGGGCATCAGCGATCTCGCCGTTTACATTGTCGACTGCCTGCTTTACGCCCTTGCCCATAAAGACGCTCTTATCGCCATCGCGCAGCTCCCATGCTTCGTGAGCCCCTGTTGAAGCACCACTTGGAACCGCAGCGCGGCCAACCGAGCCATCGATTAGCTCAACCTCGACTTCTACCGTTGGGTTGCCGCGGCTGTCTAGAATCTGCCGAGCGTGTACCGCTTGAATTGTGCTCATTTATCCCTCTCTAATTCTTGATATGGGTATGTTGGCTGCCGTAGAACCAGATGGGCGAAATCAGGCCGGGAACGGCTTCATTTCGCCAAGATGAAAGCTCTCACGAGTTGGGAAGCGCATTGTCGCGAAACGCCCGAGAATCACCAGGGCCAATCAAATCCCAGGCCGGTCAAAAATCGCCCCCACTCAAGTCCCTCTGCCTCGAGTGCCCAGAAATTCCCCGATAGACTCAATGTCGTGCGTGAATTGCTCCAAACCACTCCTTGCGCATCATCAAAATAGCCCCCGCCGGTTCAGGTTCGACCGCAGTGCTTGTGAATTTCCCGCCAACCAGACACCATGAGTGACCTTCAAAGTCGTTCGCAGTCCTTTTCAACCTCTCCTTCGAAGTGTCCGCCCTATGTTTTCCGGTCTAGTAGAAGCCAAAACTCAGGTCACTCAGCTTTCCGAAGAGCCTGGTGGCATCCGACTTGGGATCGCCCGACCAGAATCTTTCAGTGATATTCAGCTGGGCGACAGCATCGCAATCGACGGCTGTTGCCTCACGGTCGTGGCTGCGACAGCAGGTCAGCTCGGTCAGCTCGAATTCCAAGCTGGCGAGGAGACTCTGAGCAAGACGACGCTCGGGCAGCTCAAAACAGGTATGGCGGTCAACTCGGAGCGTGCGATGGCCCTAGGCGATCGTATTGGCGGTCACCTGGTCAGTGGCCATATCGATGGACTCGGCACGCTTAGAAAACGCAAAGAAAATGCCGAATGGTGCGACATGTGGTTCGATTGCCCCCCAGCACTAACGGCCCAGATGGCGCCAAAAGGCTCCATCGCGGTCAACGGTGTGAGCCTGACGTTAGTTGAAGTCGATAACAACGGTTTTTCCGTCGCACTCATCCCTCACACACTCGAGCACACGACGCTTGGCGACCTACAGATCGAACAAGCGGTGAACCTCGAAACCGACATGCTTGCGAAGTATGTCCAACGACAACTTGAGTTTCGATCTTAAGGTGATTCCAAACGCACCTCCAACGCACCTCCAACGCACCTCTAATGCGTCTGAGCGCCGACCGAATCCCCTGCACCCCATCCCAAGCTCTAGAACGACCGCTAATGACCAACCGCCAAACCATCTCCTACCTTCAGTCTCGATTTCGTGCCGCAGGAATCCAACCACAAACAAAGTTTGGCCAGAACTTTCTTATCGACCTCAATCTTGTGAAAATGATCGCGGATACGGCAGAACTCGGTCCGCGTGATGTCGTACTTGAAGTCGGTACAGGGATGGGATCACTAACGACTTTGATGGCCGAGAAAGCTGGCCACGTCGTCACGATCGAAATCGACACGGTACTCGCGCCACTTGCTGAACGTGAGTTCGAAGATCTGGACAATGTAACTTTGCTCAAACAAGACGCGTTGAAGAGCAAGAATCAACTTCACCCCCAAGTTATCGAAACTATCCGCGAGAAAGTAGGGGAAATCGCGGGCGGGAGGCTCAAACTAGTTGCCAACCTGCCTTACAACGTGGCCACACCGATTCTTTCCAACCTCCTAGACATCGACCCCTGGCCGGCACGAATGGTTGCGACGATTCAAAAAGAACTCGCCCTGCGTATCACGGCAAAACCTAGCACTAAAGACTACAGTGCGCTGAGCGTATGGATGCAATCGCAATGTAAGACCGATATCGTTCGGATCATGGCTCCAAGCGTCTTTTGGCCTCCTCCAAAAGTCGAGTCCGCCATCCTCGACATCGTTCCACAGAAAGTTCTTCGAAAGCGAATGCGTTCGCCAGACTCCTTCCATCACCTCGTACGAGGGATCTTCATCCATCGCCGCAAATTCTTGAGGTCGGCGTTGGTAAGTGCCGTAAAACCCGACCTTGGAAAATCCGACGTCGATGAAGTCATGAACTCGCTTAACCTTGGACCAGACGCACGTGCGGAACAACTAACGCCTCAACAACTCCTAGACCTTTCCGATTTAGTCATGGATCGGGTCGAGGCAAATGAGTCCAGTGAACATTAAGAATTTGCAAGCCAATGCATCGGAGATCCCAATAAACTGGCTTCTTGAGTAGCAGGACAGCACGTCCATTCGCGAGCAGTTGTTGCTCCCTTGATCCAGGCTGTCTGTTCCCTATGCATTGAAATAGCGTGATGCCGCGGGCCCAAGCGACAAGTCGAGAGCTTCGGCTACAATGAACGTCGAAGAGATTCGTGGATGGCAAGACCTTCAGCAGCCATTTTGCGTGGGAATAAAAGCCAGGATTTGCGGTAAATTCTCTCAGCTGAAGCGTCCCCAAGCTTCCCGGCCATGCGTAACAACGGATAGCCAGCGTTTCCATCGACTAAATGTTCCCGAGCCCTACGAATAACGATCGAAGATGTCAGATCTGAACGCGAATGCATCGAACCAAGTGACGATCGGTTCACGCGTTGGGCAGTATCGGATCGAGCGTTCACTGGGGCAGGGGGGCATGTCCCACGTTTACTACGCGATTCACGAAGACCTGCGACGCCCTGCGGCAATCAAGATCCTAAAGCCCTCTCTCGCCGAGGATGAATTGAACCTACAGCGGTTCATGAATGAAGCTAGGTCTGCGGCCTCTCTGGTCCACCCGAACATCGTGCAAGTCTATGACGTAGGTCGTGACGGTTCGGTACACTACATCGCGCAAGAGTATGTAGCGGGTGTCAACCTTGCGCAATATTTGGAACCCACCACCAAAGCGGATGAGTCACATTCAGATCCGAATCGGATTAGCGAAACCCCGATGGGGATCAAAGAGACGCTCAGCATTTTGCTACAAATACTTGGGGCGTTGGCAAAGGCTGCCAGTTCGAGCATCGTCCACCGAGACATCAAGCCCGAAAACATAATGCTGACCCCGGACGGCCAAGCCAAAGTCGCGGATTTCGGTTTGGCCAGGACTCATGTTGGCGAAAATCCAAAGCTGACTCGTGCCGGTACCACCCTGGGTACTCCGATGTACATGAGCCCTGAACAGATCAAGGGCGAGGAAGTCGACAGCCGGAGTGACCTTTATTCGCTTGGGGTTACCTTGTTTCACATGCTTGCTGGGCGTCCTCCATTCTCGGGCGATACACCACTTGCACTTGCGATGTTGCATACGCAATCGGATGCTCCAAGCCTGCAACAATTTCGCGACGATGCACCTTCAAGTCTCGTTGAACTAGTCGAGCAGTTGCTAAGGAAATCGAAAGACACACGCCCCGCCTCACCCGACGAAGTGTTGCTCTATCTGCAACGCCACCGTCAGATGGATTTAGCCGAGTATTGGCCTGAGCAAACGGTGCCACTGCCCAATGCCACTGCCAGTTCTCTTGCTACGACGATGCAAGCGACCGCCGCAATGCAGACGGCCATCGGCTCGAGGAGACAATCAAAGATCTCAGCGCCTGTCAGAATCTTGCTTGGTTCGCTGGGCTGCCTAGCATTCTTCGCACTCGGTTTTTCACTTAGTTTCAAGCAACCCTTTCAGGCGAGCAACCTCTTTGAAGGTGTCCCACGTAAGGCAACAGTTGCAGAACAATATGGCTATGCCCTGTTAAGCAATGACACTCGCACATCTCGTGAAGCGAAATGGAGGGCGGTGAAGCAGTACTTTCCGGACTACCAGGCAGCCGAACCAAGTGAAGCCGCAAGGAATCTCGCCTATTCGAACCTTGCCTCCATCCAACTTGCTCGCGCACTGCACCGTAAGAAGGACTCCAGCAGGGCTTTGAAAGAACTCGACAAAGCTATTGGAAATAAAGAAATTGAGCCATCTGTCAAAGTGCATGCGTTGATCACAAAAGCGACCATCTTCGAGTCATCGCGAGACGATGGGGTCTCGGAAGAGGACATCAACAGCATTCGAGAGATCGTGGACGAGGCAATCGAAATCTGGCGTAAGCAGGAAGAAGACAAGCGAGATGAACTCGAGGGACAGATCAATCGTCTACTCAATGACTTAACGCTGACAGAATACACAAAGGAGTTCTGGTTCAAGGGCAGAGACTAAGCGTGTGAGAGGCCCAGATGAGTTCCAGTCGAGCTCCACACGAAATGCTTGGAGGAAAGGAAACGACCACCAGTTCACCCGACCATTAGCTCACCCGTCCATTAGCCTCCGCGACTAGCTCTAGGATACGAACCGAGTACGTCCAACTCGCGTGACTTGATCTTCAGATTCGCGATCGCGGACGCGACTTTGGGCTCGGCGACATGCCCCTCCAGTTCGACAAAAAATAGGTATTCGTTTGGAGCCTGGGGCAAAGGAAAGGATTCAATCCAGGTAAGATTGACCTCGGCCTCCTGGAATATCACCATCGCCGTCGCCAGCGCGCCAGCCTCATGGTTCAGCTGGAACATGAGTGAAGTCTTATCCGCTCCAGTAGGATCAACCTCCTCGTTCCCAATCACGGCGAATCGCGTCACGTTCTGAGTATTGTCTTCGATATTGCGTGCGATCACCTTCAACCCCTGGTGAACGCCAGCTTCTTCGCTCGCAATTGCGGCCACCCCATCCTGCTTCGCAGCTAGAGCGGCTGCTGCTGCCGTACTTCCCACTTCAACTAACTTTGCATCCGGCAGGTGCTCGGAAAGCCAATCTCGACACTGGGATAACGCCTGTGGTTTGCTATGAACTTCAGCAATCTGATCTCGTGAGCAAGTTCCCAATAGGCAGTGGTGTATCGGCAAAAGAACCTCACCGCATACCTTGACGGAAGATTTCGCAAACATCCCCAGCGTATCGACGATGCGTCCGTCCGTTGAATTCTCAATCGGCACGACGGCGAAACGAGATTGTCTTCTAGCCACTTCCTCGAAAGCCGCGGCAATTGACTTAACAGGCGTCAGGGCTGCTGCCAGCCCGAATTCCTTAACCGTAGCGAGGTAGCTGTAACTGTATTGGGGCCCCAAGTAAGCGATCGTGGTGTCGCGTCCCGCGAACTCCAACGCGAGACTTTGGAAATGCTGAAGCCAGTCTGCCACCATTTCCATGTGGTTCGACAGAGGAGCCTCCAAGCCCGCGTTTTTTAACCAGTCAAGCTGCTGAATTCGCGTCCGTGGCTCGTTAGGAGAATCCAGTTGGAGAGCAACTTTCTTTGCCAAGAGCTCAAGCAACTCCTGATCGATCTCTTGGCTCATTGCTTCAGAATTTGGCGTCAAGGCTGCCATGTTGGCCTGCATGTTGGGATAGAGAAAAATAAAGACTACACCGTCGACCACTGCAGATTGCCTGTCATTATGGCACCGCAGTCTAATTTGCGTCGAGCAATTTATTTCAGCTTTCCTGCCGACGCGGGTCGTGAAGCCCGGCATTGCAGTCACAAAGTCGATCTAGCGGGAAAAGCTACCGTCGCAGCCACCAGTTTAGCCTTATTTCTGCGATTGGCACGGTGGTTGCATATCTGCGACTCTCGTTGCAATTAAGGCAACACACCTCGACTCGAAAAAGCTCAATGCATTTCCAGAATCGAGATTTGGGTTAAACAGGAAACGGCTTTTTCGCCGCCATGTTGGTCTGCGACAAAACCGTGTTGGAATATCCGTTGGAGCATCGGTCCGAAGGAAAGAAAACCTTCGACGCCCGGTGAAAAGTACTTCGAAGGAGATAGTGACGTGGCTCAAGGCGAAAAAATTATTGGAATTGACTTGGGAACAACCAATTCGGTCGTTGCCATCATGGATGGCTCCGAAGCGAAAGTAATCCCAAACGCAGAAGGGAACCGCCTGACGCCCAGCGTGGTTGCTTTCACGGATAAGGATGAAGTGATCGTCGGCGAACCTGCTCGCCGACAAGCAGTCACCAATCCGCGACGAACCATCTACTCTGCAAAGCGATTCATGGGACGTCGACACGCTGAGGTTCAAGCCGAAGAGAAGATTGTTCCCTATGAAGTGACGGGCGCTGCTAGCGAGTACGTCAAGATTAAGGTCGGCGACCAAGAGCTTACACCGCAAGAGGTCTCCGCTAAGGTTCTGCGTAAGTTGAAAGAAGCGGCCGAGTCTTACCTCGGTCACCGGGTTAGCAAAGCCGTCATCACGGTGCCTGCCTACTTTAACGACGCCCAACGTCAAGCGACCAAGGATGCTGGCCAGATCGCTGGGCTCGAAGTCGCCCGGATCATTAATGAGCCTACAGCCGCTGCACTTGCTTACGGTTTGGACAAAGAGCGTGACCACAAGATCGCCGTATTCGACTTGGGCGGTGGTACATTCGACGTCTCTGTTCTCGAAGTTGCTTCGACCGGTGACGGAGAAAACCAGAGCAAGGTCTTCGAAGTCATCTCGACCAGTGGCGATACGCACCTTGGTGGTGACGATTTTGACGAAGCGATCGTTGACTATGTCGCAGCGGATTTCCAGAAAGAGAATGGAATTGACCTTCGCTCCGATCCAATGTCGCTACAACGTCTCCAAGAAGCTTGCGAAAAGGCCAAAAAGGAACTCAGTACCGTTCCGGAAACGGACATCAATCTTCCGTTTATCACAGCTGATGCAAGCGGCCCCAAGCACTTGCAGATGAAGCTGACCCGTTCCAAATTTGAGGAATTGGTTGATACGCTCATCGAGCGTTGCAAGAAACCAGTTCTCCAAGCCCTTGAAGACGCGAACCTTAAGCCAGGCGAAATTGACGAAGTCGTTTTGGTCGGTGGTTCGACTCGTGTCCCTCGAGTTCGTGAAGTGGTCAAGGAGATCTTCGGAAAAGATCCACACCAAGGTGTAAACCCTGACGAAGTTGTAGCTGTTGGGGCAGCCATCCAAGGTAGCGTACTCGCCGGCGACCGAACGGACGTTTTGCTTCTGGACGTCACGCCATTGACCCTCGGAATCGAAACCGAGGGCGGTGTTATGACGGCCCTGATCGAACGCAACACGACGATTCCTGCCGAACGGAAAAATACGTTTTCAACTGCAGCCGACAACCAAACAGCCGTTACCGTCCGCGTATTCCAGGGCGAGCGCAAGATGGCGACACAAAACAGGTTATTGGGTGAATTCAATCTCGAAGGGATCCCACCGGCGCCTCGAGGTGTACCGCAGATCGAAGTCAAATTTGATATCGACCAAAACGGTATTCTCAATGTGTCAGCCCGTGACTTGGGCAGTGGCAAAGAAGCTTCTGTTCGTATCGAGCAATCTTCGGGGCTTTCCCAAGACGAAATCGATCGCATGCAGAAGGACGCCGAAGAGAACGCGGAAGAAGATCGCCGGTTGTTCGAACTCGCGGAAGCCCGGAATAAGGGACAACACCTGGTCTACCAACTTGAGAAGCAGATTTCAGACAACGCAGATAAGCTTTCCGACGATGACAAAGCGCCTCTGAACGCAGCCATCGAAAAGCTGAATGCGGCGATCGCGACCGAAGAAACGGAAACGATTAAGACTGCGACTGAAGAGCTTGAACAAGCCGCTCAAGCATTTGGTAAGGTTTTGTACGAGAAAGCCGCGGAAGCTGGCGAAGGCGATGCTCCTGCTCCGGAGGCGAGTACTTCTGGATCTGACGACGACGCGATTGACGCGGAATTCGAAGTCAAGAAAGACTAACTGTTGTCCCTACGGTGGTAGCACAATCTGTTGCCACCGTAGTAAAAATCCAAAAAATCCAGAATGGGGTGCCAAGTTTGGCACCCCATTTTCATTGTAGGTCTCATAGAAACACCCCCGACACAATGGCAGCGAAACACGCACATTTCTGCCATCGAGGCGGAAGCCAGATCGAAAAGGGGAGACTTTGCTAGGGAGACCTGACGATGACATTCCGATTTGACAAGCTAACTGCCAAAAGCCAACAAGCTCTCGCAGATGCACAGAGCCGAGCTGCCGATTTGGGCAATGCCAATCTAGACGCAATCCATGTTCTCGAAGCCCTCTTAGGGGACTCCGAAGGCATTGCAGTACCGCTGCTTCGGAAAATGAATGCGGACGTTGAGAAGCTGAGTTCGATTACCACCAGCGAAGTCGAGCGTCTTCCCAAGACCAGCGGAGGACGCGAGCCGCAAATCGGACCGGATCTCCAGGAAGTTCTGCGCACCTCAGAGGGCGTTGCGAAGTCGCTCGAAGACGAATTCGTCAGCACCGAACACCTGCTGCTTGCCATGCTCAAGTCGAATGGCAAATCCAAGAGTGTGCTAGAACTGTGCGGAATCTCCGAAAAAGACACACTTTCCGCACTGCAACAAATCCGTGGCAGTGCCCGGGTTACCGACCAGCATCCGGAAGGCAAATTTGACGCGCTCTCGAAGTACGGGATTGATCTGATTGAGAAAGCCAATCAGAACAAGATCGATCCTGTCATCGGACGTGACGAAGAAATCCGTAGGGTCATCCAAGTACTTTCGCGGAGAACGAAAAACAACCCCGTCTTGATAGGCGAGCCGGGTGTTGGAAAAACGGCGATCGTAGAAGGACTAGCGCTGCGCATCGTTCAAGGCGATGTCCCGATCAGTCTCAAGAACAAACGCGTGATCGCCCTGGATCTTGGGCAGCTCGTCGCCGGCACTAAGTTCCGTGGCGAGTTTGAAGAACGCCTCAAAGCAGTTTTGCGTGAAGTCAAAGATGCAGACGGGAACGTCATTCTCTTTATCGATGAACTCCATACCGTAGTCGGTGCCGGCTCGGCAGAAGGATCCAGCGATGCGGCCAACTTGCTCAAACCTGAGTTGGCCCGAGGCGATCTCCGCTGTATCGGTGCTACGACCCTTGATGAATATCGCAAGCACATTGAAAAAGATGCTGCCCTAGAGCGTCGCTTCCAACCTGTCTACGTGGGCGAACCATCCGTGGAAAGCACGATCACCATCCTACGTGGTTTGAAGCCGCGATACGAAGCCCATCACGGCGTCAAGATTCGTGACACGGCCCTCGTTGCTGCAGCGAAGCTCTCCGATCGCTACATCGCCGATAGATTTCTTCCAGATAAGGCAATCGACCTGGTCGATGAAGCGGCAAGCCGGATCGCAATGGAACGTGAAAGTGTTCCTTCCGAAATCGATGTTGTCCAACGTCGACTGCGACAGCTTGAACTTGCTCAGCGGCAGCTCACCGAGGAATCAGATGAGTCCACGGCCGTTCAATTACTCGACATTGAAAAGGAAGTAACCGAGCTACAGCAGCAACTGGCAAGCTTGAGAGAACAATGGGAAGCAGAAAAACTGGGCATGAATGATGTCCAGTCGATGCGTCAGAAAATGGACCGTCTGCAATTGGAGTACACTCAACTCGAAACCAGTATTCGAGAGAAACAATCCACTGGAGCTCAGGTACCCGAAGCGGACTACCAAAAATTGTTCGAGCTCGACAAGCAGAAGCAAGCGATTGCGTCTCAAATTGAGCGCGAAGAGCAAAGCGACAATCAAATCCCCGATGAAAAGCCTCGGCTCTTGCGAACCGAAGTTACGGCCGACGAGATTGCTGGTGTCGTAAGCCATTGGACTGGAGTTCCGGTAACGCGAATGCTCGAAACAGAACGTGCAAAGCTTCTTGTCATGGAGGAACGCCTCCACTCACGAGTCGTGGGTCAGAACGACGCAGTCGAAGCGGTCTCGAACGCCGTCCGGCGTAGCCGTAGCGGTCTCCAAGACCCGAACCGTCCGATTGGCTCGTTTCTGTTTCTTGGCCCAACTGGCGTCGGCAAAACAGAGCTTTGCAAAGCTCTCGCAGAGATCATGTTTGACGACGATCAAGCCATGGTTCGCATTGATATGAGTGAGTTCATGGAGCGTCACTCGGTCAGTCGGCTTATTGGCGCCCCTCCGGGATACGTGGGATACGAAGAAGGAGGCAAGCTAACTGAAGCCGTCCGCCGACGCCCATACAGTGTCATTCTGCTGGATGAGATCGAAAAGGCACACCATGATGTGTTTAATGTACTGCTCCAAGTTCTCGACGATGGCCGACTGACCGATGGCCAGGGAAGAACGGTCGACTTTACGAACACAGTCATCGTGATGACGAGCAACATCGGAAGTCAACTCATACAGAAGCTGACCGCCGACGGAGCGTCCCAAGAGGAACTCGACGACGCGGTCAAAGAGGCTCTTCAGGCAAGGCTGCTTCCCGAGTTCCTGAATCGGATCGACGATACCATCGTATTCCATCCGCTCGGAAGGGAAGAGATTCGCTCCATCGTGCAGTTGCAGCTTGAATTGCTGAGCAAGCAACTCGCCGATCGGGGAATTGCAATCTCGTTCACCGAGGCGGCATTGGATCACATTGCAATTCGTGGCTACGATCCGGCCTATGGTGCACGGCCCTTGAAGCGTGTTGTGCAAAGAGAGATCGCGAACGAGCTCGCGACGGAACTACTCCGCGACGAGGTCACTGAGGGCGATGCGGTCCTAGTCGACTTCGACGGGGAGAAGATCCACTTCCACAAACCTGGCGAGGAGAACACAGAGGACGTCACCCAGAGCACGGCAGTTGATACAGCGGAAGCCTAAGACGCGAAATGCGAAGCGTTCGTATTGCCAATTTGGTCCCCTGCGAGAGTGCATTCCATTGTAGTGCACTCTCGTTTTCTACTCGACGGGCCACTCCATTCCAGGGATCGCTTGGAGACCTTAGACCAGAAGGTATCACTGGTGCGATTCACAGGTCGTTCAACAGCCTAGAATTTGTACAGGAACAAAGCCTGATAATTAATGTCATTTGGCTTTAGACCGTTAGGCGTACTGTCGTAGCGGTCGTTCGCGCCGAGCCGAACCGAAAAATTACCTTCTTCGTCGATCAAGTGTTCCCAACCTACGTCTGAGACTAAGCGGAAGTCACTCCAGTCGGCCCAGTTGGGGAAGTAGTCGATTTTGGCAATCAACTTATTGCGTTTGTTGACTTGATGCTCATAGTCCATTCCAAACAGAGCCTCGGGCGTCCAATCATTGTTTGGACCACCAAATTCTCGCGACACACCAGCACCGAAACGGCCAATCAAAGTCAAGTCGTCCGTTTTGAAGAAGCTGTAGCCGACACCGGAGTTGATGTTGTAGCGAATATCGAAGGCCTTGAATTCGTCGTACTCTAAGCCATTTTTCACAAACAAGGTCCAAGGCGAGTCAGCAAGAAATCGCTCGTAGTCTCCAAAAAATAAGGCATTGTTTTGCGTCTCAATCCCACCGGCCTTCGTGCGGTTATGCGAAATCCGAAAATCAAACAAGTTTGCATCAGTTTTACGTTTGAAGCGTGCCCCAGTTTGAAAACTGAATGACTCAGCATTCCCGTCTGAACCGTTGATCCCAAGCTCAGCGCTATTCTCCCAACCATCCGTTGGAAACCAAGTCCATGGGTAGTACCAAATCGTCTGAGGTCCCGACTCTGTTTCTGTAAGAACAGAAGGCGGTGTCTCCGGGTCGAGTGGTGGCGGGGGTTGTAGCAAAGCATCGCCACCGCCAGGCCCAGGCACCGCAGGAACGCCGGCATTGGCCAACCAATCGGGAATCTGCCCCGAGGACGTCGTTGAGACCATCGCCACGAAGACAAATAGGCAACACGCCGGCCGCCAATGACGAATCGGTCCCAACCGCCCCAAACTAGTTCCCCACTTTCCCTGGCGAGAATGGTCATTGCTTCGAGGTTGGGTTCGATACGCACGCGTTTGGAGGAAACGATTCATAACATCCACGTCGATTAAACAAATGGTGGGCATAACGGAACGCGCCATCCGAGATCAATATGCTGCACAATGAAACCCACTGCAGAATAAAGAACTTCGAAGCGGTAACGCTCCTAAAGCCTGAATCAAGGTCTCCCCGTCGCTCTGAACCAGGCATCATTTGGCTTTTACGGAATGACTGCGTACCACAGCAAGCCATATTGCGAAGGCGACGGGCGAACTTCGGTTCACCGCATAGCAATGGGGCGGCGTGCCCCGACGCGTTCTCGAGACTAACAGCGAGTCGCCACGCGGAACTTCGCACTCCGCGCCCGTGAGTTACGTTCAATTTCCGCCTCCGTCGCTTGAATCGGCTTCTTGGTTTGGACATCCAGACGCAAATCTTCGCGGAATGCATGCTTTACCAAGCGATCTTCGAGCGAGTGGAAACTGATCACGGCAAAACGCCCTCCAGGCGCGAGTAGATCAGGGATGTCCCGCAGCGCCTTCTCGAGAATGTCGAGCTCTTGATTGGCAACGATGCGGAGCGCCTGGAAGGTTCTCGTTGCTGGGTCGATCCGTCCGTGGGCTCGTCGTCCACTTCCTGTCCTGCGGCCGCCAGGTACCGCCGCGTAAATTAGGTCGCGCAATTGGGCGACCGTGCGCAGTTTCTGCTTGCTTCGAAAATCAACGATTCGTTTAGCGATTCGGCGGCTGAAACGCTCCTCGCCATATTGATAGATAGAGTCTGCGATCTCCTTCTCTTTGGCATACTGTAGCCAAACCCAAACTGGCTCGCCTTCGGTCTGATCAAACCGCATGTCCAACTCACCGTCATCCTTGAAACTGAAGCCGCGAGCTCGGTCTTCAAGCTGGTCACTGCTAAGACCTAAATCCAGGAGGACCCCGTCGAGCCGCGGAACGTCGAGCTGCTTTAGAATATGGCCGAGCTGATGATAAGATCCTTGGACTACTGTTACATTCGATGACGCAGATCGTTCGAGCCGACTTACTGCCTCGGGATCGCGGTCAACGGAGATGACCCTGCCCGACTCCCCAACGGCCTGGCTGATTAGAAGTGTGTGCCCACCCGCGCCTGCTGTCCCGTCTGCCCATATCTCCCCTTCTTTGGGACTTCCTTCTTGGATTACTTCCCTGGGCAAGACCGGAATATGAATCGAGTCAGAGGCTGACGGTTCATTCATCAGATAAATCAACTACCAATCATGGAGAGGTGGTCTTCCCATTGGGAAAAGAACACCCAGGGAAGCTAGCACCGGGCTTAGGGCAAACGTGAGCAAGGGCAATGCCGAGTCGCGGGAAGTGCCGAATCGATCAACTCGGCCAAGATTAGAAACCACACTGGGCCGCGAGAACATCCTTGATCTCGCATTTGGCCACCGGTGGGCGTTGGACCCAGTCCGTTATTAAATCCAACGCTGCTCTCGCGTTTCCGTGCGAGAGTGGCCGGGATCCGCAGGCAGAGCAAACTCTGCCTGCTTGTGGCTCTTCGATTCTCTACAAATCGAAGTGAGGATCCCGGCTGTACCTATAAATTCAAAAATGCCTTGGTTTGGTGTCGATCAAATGCCAAGCGAACGACGGTTACTCAGGGCCTCGGTTTGATTGTTGATTTCGTAAGGCCGTCTCAAAAACCTGCTCAGCTAGTTGGTCGTAGCTTGGCTGGTTTCCAGCCAGGAAAGTCTCCCAGGCCTCGCTATTCCAAAGCTCCAATCGATCTCGCACTCCGACAATAACGACCTCGCCAGTGAGTCGGGCCAATGAGGCCAGTTCCGCTGGGACACGTAAGCGCCCCTGTTTATCTATTTCCGCTGGTTGTGCCTGCGAATAAAACAGCCGGTTAAATGCCCTTGCATCCTTAGCTGCAGGACTGACATTGCCAAGGTAACGCCCAATTTCCTCGAGTATCTCGGCAGTGTAGATCACCAAGGCACTGTCGTTACCCGGGGCGATGAAAATGTCTGTTTTCGCCAAGCATTCACGTAACATCTTCGGCATTGCAATTCGCAATTTATCGTCGATCGATCGTCGATAGGTGCCGGTTAGCAACATGAATTTCTGGCGACAGTCGAAGCAAACGTTGGATAACGAAGAACCTCCATTTCCTCCCACAGGGCCCCAAAGATACCCACAAAGCTCGCTCGGTCAACCAACTCAACCACGCAAATCTTGTCTACTTTCCGTAGCCCTAGGTAACACAAAGACTTGCGGCGAATTGTTTTTATTTCCGCCCTCGAATGACGTCCTCCCATTCCACGCGAACCGCCTAAACCAACACGCTTCTGAGAGCCGCGATCCGCTCCTCGGGAAATTGTCGGCTACACGAAGCTCAAACCACAACAGCCGAAGAACCTCGCACGAGGGCGGTCACTCACATTCACGACGAAGGACGTTTGCCGTGATGCTTGCGTTAACGCTAGGTCAAACACACTTGACGCCTCCAAAACAGGCTCTGTAGTGTCAACACCAGCGCTTTCGTGGCCAACTGCAGCGTCCTAGAGGCGGCGACCAGGAAGGATTCTGGCACCCTAGGGCTTGGAATAACTGCGGCACATCACCTTTTGCACGGAATGGAATCCATGCTGCCGATACCGTCTCCTACACGGACCAAATCGTTCTTGGCGTTGCTTGCCCTCATCCTGACAACTTCCTGTGGATGCATGTCGCCATGGTTCGGCGGGCGAAAAAACACACGGACTGCGGAGGGTGAACGGCGCGACGCGCTCCGTGAGAAGCTGGTCTCCGAAGATCGCCCTCGCATGATCGTTGAGGTTGCCGGTCCGGCGATGCTCACGCAGAGTCGTATTGAAAACATTGGCCTGATTACCCAATTGCGCGACACTGGGGGTTCCGTCCAAGCCAGTTCGCAGCGTGAAAAAATCCTGGACATGATGCGCCGAAAAGAGGCAGCACAACCAAACGCGTTTCTAGATTCGCCAACAACGGCTTTGGGCATCGCTACGGCGATCGTGCCACCCGCAAGTCCGGTTGGTTCGAAGCTAGATATCCTGGTGACAAAAAGCTCCCATGCCGATGCAACCGACCTAGAACACGGCTGGCTGATGGAGACCCCACTCACGGAAATGAGCGTGCTAGATGGTCGCATTCGTGAAGGCTTCCCTCTTGCGCGCGTCAAAGGCTACATCGTCACGGAGGCGCAGATCACAGGCGACGACAGCGAGGAAGCCAAACTGCAAGGAGTGATCGTTGGTGGCGGCAGGTTGCTCAAGAGCCGTGATCTTGCGCTTTCCGTCGATGCTGAATATGCAGATGCGATTACTTTGAATGCCATCGTTCCAGCGATCAACCAACGTTTCACCCATTTCGACGGACAAAAAATGACGGGAGTCGCGACCCCGCGTGACTCGGGCTATAACAACGCGGGCTACGTTGAAATCAAGATTCCCCCACGTTACCGTCTGGATCCATTCCACTACATCAATGTCATCACACATATTGGAATTCTTGAATCCGAAGCTCAACGGAAGGAACGCATCGCAACGATTCAAAAGCAACTGCTCGACCCGACCACGGCCCGAGAAGCCGCATGGCAGCTCGAGGCGATCGGGGACTCTACCGTGCCGATGTTGGCGGAAGGCTTAAACCACCCCGACCCAGAAATTGCATTCTACGCGGCGCATTCACTGGCCTACTTAAACGAAAAGCAAGCCGTTCCCAAGCTAAAATCGCTGTGTTTACGCGAGCCAGCATTCAGAGCGATGTGCTTCAATGCACTGGCGCTGGTCGAACACTATGACGCCGAAGATGCACTCAACGAGTTGTTACATGCGGCAGATCCTGAAGTGAAATACGGCGCCGTTCGAGCGATTCGCAAACGCGATCCAAATGCAGCGAGTGTTCGAGGTCAAGCCACCGAGGACGTCGGTTCGATCCTTGAAATCCCATCATCGGGTCCTCCCCTAGTCGCGGTCAGCCTAAACCGAACGGCTGAAGTTGTCCTATTTGGCACGAACCCAACACTCCACATTCCGTCTTTCCAATACGTTAATAAACGCACCATGGTGTCGCCCGGCTCAGGCGGAAAACTCAAGGTCAGCCACTTCAGCCCAGGAGAGGAAGACAAGATCATTGAGTGTGATGCCGACATTCGTAGCGTACTGAACGCCATCGCCGAGGTCGGAGGAACGTTCGGAGATTGGGTGAAATTCCTGCGAGAGTGCCATGAACAGGGCTACTTCATCGAACCGTTCGCAATCAATCCAATCCCCGTGTCGGGTCGTACCTATGACCGCAACTCCAAATTGGACGCACCAGGACTCGAAGGCGAATTGATCGAGAGCACCTATATTGATCCCGAGATTGTTGATGCGGCTGAAGAGAATTCATCCAAATCGATCTGGAATCCTTTAACCTGGGGCAAATAGCCTCGCTGTTACTTCCAATCCCCAGTCCTGATTCGATACGCCCAACGATCTAGCACCGTATGCTAACAGCGCTCGAACTCGCCGGCTTCAAAAGCTTCGCCGAGAAAACTCGTTTCGACTTCCCAGATGGGATCACGGTCATCGTGGGTCCCAACGGATCGGGCAAGTCGAACGTAGTTGACGCGATTAAATGGGTCCTTGGTGCCCAGAGCGCTAAAGCGCTGCGTGGCAAGGACATGATCGATGTCATCTTCAAAGGCTCGAGTTCGGCAGGTCGGAAACCGTGCAATAGTGCCGAAGCGACGCTAGTTTTTGACAATCGAGAGCGAAAGCTGGAAGTCGACACCGAAGAGGTCAATGTCACTCGACGGGTTTATCGGAGCGGGGAAGGGGAGTACCTAATCAATGGTCAGGCCTGTCGACTCAAGGACATTAAGAATCTGTTTCGTGGAACGGGCGTCGGAGTCGATGCATACAGCCTGATTGAACAGGGCAAAGTCGACCGAATGCTCCAGGCCTCGCCTCGCGACCGCCGAATCATCTTTGAAGAAGCAGCTGGAATCAGCCGCTTCAACGCGAAAAAAGCGGAAGCGAATCGGCGGCTGGAACGCGTCGAGCAGAACCTGACTCGGCTCAAGGACATTGTTGACGAAGTCCATACGCGTCTGAATCGCCTCAAATCTCAGGCGACCAAGGCACAACGATACCGCGAGATGAATTCTCGTTTGAGCGAATTGCGATTACGGCTAGGTTGGACCGAATACTCTCAGCTGAATAGCAAAGTTGAGAATATAGAGCACCGACTTCAGCAATTGACTTCAGATACTAATCTGAAGCAAGTCGAACTGGAGGAAGCAACTTCCGCAGCACGCGATGCGGAACTCAACTTGCATGATGTGGCGCGGAAATGCCAGGAAGTGGACGCTCGCCTCCAGGATGCGCAGCAACGCATCGCTGTGGACCAGAACAAACAATCCACTCTGCGGGAACGAATCACTGAGAACGAACAGGAACAGGATCGACTGGTTCAGAAGCGGGCGACTCTAAGTGAAAAAACAAGTTTGCTGGAATCTGAACTAGCCGCACTCTCAACGCGTCTCGAAAACGCGCAAACGGAATTTGCCGCAGCCCAAAACCGCGCGAATGAGTCTGCAACGCGTACACAGCAAGCTCGTGACAATCTGAATTCGATTCTCGAACAACAAGAGGTCTTGCGCCAGCAGCAGCTCGAAAACTTGACTACGATTTCCAAGCATTCGACGCAGCGGTCAGAGCACGAGCGTCTGCTTGCCGCACTATCGAAACAACTGGAATCGCTCGGTGAAAAACTGCAAAACAGCAAGCTCGCAGAGCAACAGGCCATTGCCGTGGTCGACAAGGCTGACGCTAGACTCGCAGAGCTTCAAACTCACTTGGAAGCGTCTCAATCACGGTTAGCACAGGCCAAGGAGCAGCTCACCGGTGAGCAAAAGAAACTCTCAGAACTCAATGAACAAGTTGCGTTGACTACAGGCCGACTTGCCGGCGCCTCAGAGCGTCTTGAGATTCTTCGTGAGCTCCAACGTCACCTAGACGGGGTCGACGGCGGAGCAAGACATTTGTTCGAACTCGCTTCGCATTCTGATACACCAAGCTTAAAAACAATCCACGGATTGGTGGCGGACATTATCGCTGTCGATGTCGATCTAGCGCAACTGATTGATACGGCCCTCGGTAGCGCTGCAAACATCTTGATCACCGAAAACGATGAGATCATTAGCGACCTTCGCGACGGCACACTACAGGTGCCAGGCCGGCTGAGCTTGATGCGATTGGACCGTGTGCCGACGCGCCGATTCGGCGAAAAAGTCCAGCTTGATGGAGTCAACGGCGTGGTCGGTCGCGCCGATCGGCTTGTCCGTTGCAAAAACCTGTACGAACCACTTGTGCGATATTTACTGGGTACAACCTGGCTTGTCGAAAGCCTTGAAGTCGCGCTGGAGCTGGGACATTTCCGAGGTGCCGGACTGCGTTTCATTACCCGTGGCGGTGAGCTTATTGAATCAGATGGGCTCATCACGTTGGGTGCCTCGCAGTCAGCGTCAGGCCTCGTCTCGCGACGCAGTGAAATGCAAGTCGGTGAGCAGGAGATTGCGGAACTCGAAGACCAATTGCGACAGCTCCGGATTGCATTAAAGACCCAAACGACTCTTGTATCGGCTCAAGCACCTGAGATTGACGAGCTAGAAGCGAAAGTTGCCGAGCACTCTCAGAGCCTTACCAGGCAGCAGGCCATCGCCGACGAAGCCCGACGTAGTCAGCAAGAAATTCGAGACCAGCTCACCGACACGGAATCACAAGCAGAGAAGGCTCGCAAGGAACAAGCCGAATTGCAGCCGGAACTTGAGCGGCTCGACAATGCTTTCGCCGATTTGGAAAGGCAGTCGAAAGCAATTGCCACCAAGCTAGATCAGTTTTCTCTAGAAGTCACGGCTCAAGAACAGCAGCTTCAGCAGTCGGTTGCGACCGAAACTGAGATGCGAATCGAGCTCGCAAGGTTTGAGCAACGCGTCGAATCGGAACGTGTCACCCACGAACAGTCCGCAATTTCTCTCCGTGAACGCCAGCAAGCTTTGGAAGAGATCGAAACCGATATTCGCAGATTGGCTGATAAGCGAAAAGACTCGGAACTAGAGATACTTGGCCTTTCGGATCAGCTGGCACACTCCTTTCTGGATTGCGAGCAGGAAGAGAAAGCGCAAGACGCTTTAGCTAGAGAGGCCACTGAATTGAGGGCTGAATGCCAGGCCACGGCAAAACATCGCGATGCTCTGCAGCGTACCCTCGACAAAATTTCGCAGCAACAAGAAACCTCTTCGCTTGAACTCACGCGTTTCATTGAATCCCGCGACGGTTTGGCCAAACGCTACGAGGAAGACTATCAGATCACGCTGGACGTCCTTCGTGAAGCCGAGCTGATTGAGGACGAAAGCGAACTGGCCGAAATGGATGCCGAAGCAGCCCAGCTCCGGCAAGACATCGTTTCGGTCGGCGAAATCAATATGTCTGCGTTAGCAGAGCTAGATGAACTACAAGAAAGATTCGACTTCCTCAATGGACAATATGAGGACTTGGTCGCCGCGAAAGAATCGCTACAGCGAATCATCCAAAAGATCAACCAAGATTCACGCCGACTGTTTACAGAAACGCTGGAAGTCATTCGACAGAATTTCCAGAAGCTCTACCGAAAGTCATTCGGCGGCGGTAGTGCGGATATCGTTCTGGAAGAAGGGGAAGACGTACTCGAGTGCGGCATTGACATTATCGCCACACCGCCGGGTAAAACAGCTCTTTCTAACTCTCTGCTGAGCGGAGGCGAGAAAGCGTTAACTGCCGTTGCCCTGCTGCTCGCCATTTTCCAGCACCGTCCTAGCCCGTTCTGCGTGCTCGATGAAGTAGACGCTCCATTTGACGAAGCCAACATTGGACGCTTTGTGAATGTCCTTAATGAATTCCTCGACTGGACCAAGTTCATCATCGTGACGCACTCGAAGAAAACGATGACGGCTTCGACGACTCTCTACGGCGTCACGATGCAAGAGTCTGGCGTCAGCAAACAGGTTGCGGTCAAATTCGAAGACGTCAACGAAAAGGGCGAGATCATTTCCGAGCAAAAGCGAAAAGCCGCATAGCGGACGGCATCGCACTGAAAATGAACAGCCCAACGGAATCGTTCTGGCCAACGGAATCGTTCTGGCCAACGGAATCGTTCTGGCCAACGGAATCGTTCTGGCCAACGGAATCGTTCTGGCCAACGGAATCGTTCTGTCAAACAGGTCTCTAGCCAAACGTGCTCACTCGATCGTATCTCAACGCCCGGCCGAACGCCCGCTCTCACGCAATTTCTCTAAGACGCCATACATGGACTCCACGCGCTCCGGATATTTCCCAGCGAGATCGTTCGACTCTGCCAGGTCACTCGCTAAATCATAGAGTTGAAATGGCCTCGTGAAAGGCTTGCCCTTGGGCTGCTCCCGACCGCCAGAGCCGTTTCCACAGATCAATTTCCAACGGCCATCCCGAATAGCAAACATACCGGAACCCGAGTGATTTATCACCGGAGCGCCTCTCGCTGTTCGCTCACTCTCAGTGTCGTCAAAGCTTTGATCGAAGAGCGAAACCAAGGAAACGCTATCTTCGGCCTCCGAGTCGCCCAGAGACTGCCCAACCACCTCGGCCAAGGTCGCATAGATGTCCGTAAGACACACGACCGTCTTGAGATCCTTGCCTGCCTCGATTTGTGCTGGCCACCGCACAAAACACGGTACCCTGTGTCCAGCTTCGTAGACATCCGCTTTGGTTCCTCGCAATGGTCCGTTCGCTCGATGGCGTGATTGTTTGAACCCTTGCACGGCTACGTTGTCAACATGATCCTCTTTGCCGGGATCCGCGTAGCGATACATGTACGATCCATTGTCTGAGCTGAAAATAACGAGCGTGTTCTCGCTTTCGCCGGTCGCCTCGACCGCCTTGAGAACTTCACCGACCGTCCAATCCACTTGGTGCACAAAATCGCCGTACTCGCTGAGCGAGGTCTTGCCCTTAAACCTCTCGTGAGGCTGAGTCGGCTTGTGCGGTCCAGTCAAAGGCATATACAAAAAGTAAGGGCTATCTTTCTTGGACTGCTCTGCGACAAATGCCATCGCCTCTTCCGTCAGTCGATCCAGAACTTCGTCGATAATGAAATCAGCCGACCGAGGGCCAGAACGAACAAAGTGCGGAAATTTGACGGCTTTCTGCTGGATGGTAGGCACTGCGGTAAAACCGCTGTCCCGGACAAAAACATACGGCGCCATATCAAGAGACGCAGTGACACCGAAATAAGTGTCAAAACCATGTTGCAATGGCCCGTTGGTGATTTCCCCTTCGAAATCAACCCCTGGATCACCATTCCATTTCGATTTATCACCCAATTCCGCATCGAGCATTGGCAACTGCATGCCCAAGTGCCACTTTCCAATGGCTCCGGTGTTGTAGCCAGCGTGCTTAAGCATCGTTGCCATGGTTGGACGTCCGTCTTCCAACAGAGGCTCACTGTAGCCACCAAGCACCCCGCGCTTGAGCCGGCTTCTCCAGCAGTAACGTCCGGTCAACAATGCGTAGCGAGTTGGAGTACACACCGCTGCCGGCGAGTGAGCATCCGTGAAAGTCGCACCAGCCGCCGCCAGACCATCGAGGTTTGGAGTAGGAATCTTCGACTCCGAATTCAAACAGCGGACATCTCCGTAACCAAGATCGTCTGCCAAAATCAGAACTACATTTGGCAAGTCCTGTGCCTGTGATTCTGAAACCCCAAGCCCTATCATCGCGAGACCAACCATCGCAAAAACAAGAAGTTGTAGACGTGGTGCTCGCAATGCTGAAATCCCGTCGATCAAACAACTTTTTCGTTTTCGATCCGTGTCGATACATGCCACTAACTCAAGTTGCATCATGGTGCCTAAACTCGCTTCTCTTTGCGGGCGATCTCAATCTCTTCGAAACCGTAGAGCTTACCAGTTCCTGCACCGGGACACACACGGCAGGTTTCTTTCCAGTCCTGTCGCGTTTTGAGGTTCGAGGACCAAAAAGGCCATGTCCGACACTGGATTGGCCGTGCCTCATAAACCATACACCCGCGCGACTCAGGATCGAGAAAGATACAGTCTCCATTCGGGTACTCAATTAAGCTGTACCTGGATTCAACTCGCCGCACGTATTTTTCACGAAACTCGGCTTCTGACAGTTGCATGCAAGCAGCAAGCTCAGCAATTTCTTCTAAGTTCACCCAGACAAAACCAGGCTCACCGGAGCAGCAATTTCCGCATTGCGAACATGTAAATGCGAGACCCTCTCGATACCATTTCTGCGGCATAGAATTCCACCGTAATGACCAGCTACCCAATAAGCTCACAATCTCGTTGAGCCGTATCAGCTTCTCCAATGTCGGCTTACCTTGGCCCTACACAAGTGATCAGGTACCAACGACAGTTCGCAAGGCTTCTAAAACTCGATCGACCTCGCGGTTCGTGGTACTCACTCCGGTGCTTAACCGAAGTGTGCCCGAAGATTCGGATGTACCTAAATGTGCATGAATCAATGCCGCGCAGTGAAGGCCCGCCCGCGCCTCAATTCCAAACTCTGCATCGAGAACCGTAGCCAAGTCATGTGGGTCCCAACCATCCGCAGCAACGCTAACAACAGGAATCCTTTCGAAGTCGAATTCGGTTCCCCCGCTTTCGCCGTTGCCACTCGAATGCCCAATCACGTCGATTCCTTCGATTTCGCGAAGCCCAGTTAATAATCTTGAAAAAGCCGGGGCCCATCGTGCGCAGAGTGACTCCGAGGGGACCGCATTCAACTCTTCCCCCGCGACTGCCATCGACACGATTGCAGGTAGGTTGAGATTCCCGACCTCGATCGATTGTGGCCATCCCGGCATTTGTTGAACAGACTCGCTGGACCGCCCCGTGCCGCCCAGCATCTGAGGCAAAAAACCATCAGCGAGATCTTTGCGAACACATACAAACCCAGTCCCAGGCATTGCCCTCAAGCCCTTGTGCCCGGCGGAAGCCAATGCAGCGATCTCATATTGCTGGAGATCAAGTGGCAGATACCCAACTGTTTGCGAAGCATCCAAGATCAGTTCTAGCCCGTGATCGCGGGCAGCCCTCGACCATTCATTCAAGTCGTGAACCGCTCCGGTCACATTTGAAGCGTGCCCGAGCACAAGGTAACGTGAGTTACTCTTTACGGCAGCCGGGACCATCGCTGGATCGGCTAACCCACTCGTTCCTGCAGGAAGGACGCTATAGTCAAAGCTTCTAGCGCTCGAGAGCCGATGCAGAGGCCGAAGAACGCTATTGTGCTCGAGCGCTGTCGTCAGCACATGCTCACCCTCCCGAAGCAGCCCACAAAGCACCGCGTTCAAGGCGTGCGTCCCGCTACTGGTAAAGGCGATTTCCGATGCCTGAGCAGCGCCAATCAATTTGGCAATCGACGTCCGTGCACGATCAATCCATTGGTCGGCTTGCCGTGCGCTAGAATAGCTGCCACGACCCGCCGTGGCACCGCAATCGTGCAGAAATTCGAATGCCGCATCGACCGCCGCTGTGGATTTGGGCCATGATGTTGCTGCATGATCCATATAGATCCGCTCAGCTCCAACACTCCCACCAGTACCTTGTTCGCTCAAGTCATACGCCTCACGATTCTGGAGACACTTGCGATCGGATGTCGGCAACTCGATTCCCCGAAGCGGGAAACGGATAACCAAACGTCTAGCCGCCTATCTGATACATGGGACGTTCTGGCTGCTCAAAATCAGAATTCGCAATACCGTGGGCGGCGTGCTTGGCCGAAATACAAGCCTGCAGCGTCTTGGCGAGTTCGGCCGACTGCACTGATCCGAACTCTTCGCCAGAAATCAGCTCTGCGACATTCCATTCTTCGGTTCCGAAGAGGCAATTCCGAAGCTTGCCATCGGCGGTCAAACGTATGCGGTCGCACGCGCCACAAAATGGATTCGACACGGAGTCGATAAATCCTAGCAACCCACCTCGATTGTCCACAAATCGATAATCGCGCGACGGACGCGTTGGCTCCTGGTTCTGCACAGGCACCAACTCGCCGAATTGCGATTGAATGTGCTCACGCAGTTCCTCGCCACTGACCATACGTCCTTGCGACCAAGCTCTTTCTGCATCAAGCGGCATGAATTCGATGAAACGCAGCGTTAATTGGCGTTCTACTGCAAACTCTACCAACTGATGGATGCCATCCAGATTGACATCCCTTAGAACTAGTGCATTCAACTTGACTTCAAGGCCGGGATGCTGCAGCGCTGATTCGATTCCATCGAGTACCTGATCGAGCCCCTTCCGGCGCGAGATCCTCTCAAAAACGTCCTCGCTCAACGTGTCTAAGCTGATATTAATCTTCTGCAGGCCTGCCTCAGCCAGTTCGTCGACTTGACCTCGAAGTAACATCCCGTTGGTCGTGAGAGCCAGCGTTTCCAATTCATTTATCGCTGCCAATCGATGTACGAGCGAAGCAAGCCCTTTACGAAGCAATGGTTCTCCACCGGTCAATCGAACTCGGTTTACACCAGCCACAGCAACCCAACGAACGAACCGTTCAATTGCCTCAAAGCTAAGCTGCGTTTCCTGGGGCATAAACTCGGCACTATCGGCGGGCATGCAATACTGACAACGGATGTTGCAAACATCCGTCACACTAACTCGCAGGGAACGATGCTTGCGTCCAAAGCGATCTGTCAGGGTCCCAGGTACCATAGATATCAACTAATGCGTCAACCGGTTTGGTGCTTCAACTTCGTAACGATAATGGGGGCTTGGAAACGACCTCGCTCAGGGTTTCCGTGCATTCCAAGCAAGCCGCCCCAATCAATCGATCTGCTCGGGCTGCAAAGCAGGCTGGGTAGACTCCGTTCCCGTTTTCGGATTCGAGACGTTTGCAGCGGGCGGGCGGGCGGCGTCCAGTTCGGGTTTCGAATGATCGCACCTGCAGCTTCCTGACGTCGGATGAATCCACTCCGATCCGTTCTGCACGTAGTGTTCCTGCTTCCAAATCGGTACGTCGTGCTTGAGCGTATCGATCAACCACTTCGCGGCCTCAAAGGCTTCACTACGATGAGGCGTCGCGACAGCGACGCCAACGCTTGCTTCTTGAGGATCCACGCGTCCCAAGCGATGGGTAATGGCCAGCTTCTTGACTGGCCAGCGACTCTTCGCCTCCGCCGCCAATTCTTCAAGTTGCTTAACGGCCATTTCTTGATAGGCCTCGTAGATCAAATGATCTGTCTCGCATTCGCGGCCGTCTGGCAATCGAGTCCACTGACGCGTGGTACCAACAAACATGACTTGACCACCACAGCTCGGATCGGCGATTCGGTCCAGCAGCTTTTGGCAATCTATGGGCTCGTGCGTAAGTTCAATCATGTCAACATCTTGTAACGTATCGCTGTCTCGCAGGAATCATTCTTCCCGTGCTACGCCTGACCCATTTCTCAAACACAAACTCGTACACTGCGCCCAACAGCGTTGAACTCGGGTTCGTTCACCTCGCTGCCGAGCCGGAGCCTACTTAGCCGCCACTCACAGGTGGGATGACGGCGACTTCCGAATCCTCTTGCAGACGAAATTCATCGCCTTGAAATTCTTGCTCTACCGCCAAGCGACTTACGTCGATCAACCCTTCAGCCAGACTTTGTCCGCCGAACGTTTCGGACCTCAGTCTACTTCTCAGGTCGCCCAACGTTGACCCCTCCGGCACAGATAATTCAAGAGTACGGCTGCCACACAGCTCTGCCAAGCCAGCAAAAAGCAGGATACGCACAGAAATCGGATTCATCGTCACCGCAGTTTAGAGAAAGGAAAGTTGGGGCAAGTTCGAAGGTCGCTAGTGATTCTAAGACGAGTTACAGCCGAACGAATTTGCACGCTCGCGTGCCCTGGCGGCCAACTCAGGCGAAGCGGACTAGGAGACAAGGGGCCCCTCGTTGCGCGACGAGAACCAGGCTCCCAGCTGAGGCATTCGACCATACGCATATGCCATTACGGCCACAGGGTGCACCGTCGGCTTCGTGGTCCCTTGTTCCATTTGCAACTTGCAGGCGGTGCATTCCGTGACCCCAAACTGAGCGGCTGTCGTCCGCATTTTACCAATCAACCCGCGACCGATCCGAACGCTGGTCCGGAAGTGCTTCCGCTTCAGGCCAAAAGTTCCAGCCATGCCGCTGCATCCTTCGTCCGCTTTTTCTAGTTGAAGCCCGGGTATCAATCGGAGTAGTTGATATGCAGGGTTGCTGGTATCTAACGCCCGTGAATGACACGGTTCATGGTAAACCACCGACATGGTCACTGGTTTGAAATCTAACTCCAGCTCATTGCGAGCGTGTAACCTCCATAGGTACCCGTTGATATCCCAAGTATGCTTGGCGATCAGCTCGGTTTCTTCGTTCTTGAAGAGACTGCGGTACTCTTCCTTTAAGCACATTGCCGACGATGGCTCGACGGTGACGATTTCGTAGCCCTGCCGAACGGCCTCCGAGAGCACGCGTACATTTGCCTTAGCGAGCTTTTTCGCGCGCACCACATCACCAGACGCAATCATAGCCATCCAAGACGGGGTCTGATTAGTAGGCACATAGCAATCGATCTTCTGGTGCCTTAAAACCTCCACTACAGCTCGACCGAGCACGGGATTGTGCCAGTTTGCGTATTGATCCACAAACAAAAGCACCTTGCGTCCCTGCGACTTATCAATGCGGTTCAGTTTTTCTCGAGCTGCCCAACTCAAGAAACTGCGACGTGTCACCCGTGGCAGCTTGCGTCCCTGGGCGATACCAAAGGTCTTCTCAAAAAACCAACGCATCGTTGAATTGCGTAGCGCCCAATTCGTGAGCCTGGAGGATCGACTACCCAAAGCAGCGAACCAATCGATTCGATTTAAGAAGCGATCCGAAAAACGTAGGCCGTGGCTTGCAACGTGCTGGGCCTTTGCCTCCAGTACCAATTTGGGCACGTCGACACTCGCCGGACAGTCGATCCGGCATTGGTGACAGTTGAAGCACAGATCGCTAATCTGCTTTAGCTCATCACTTTCAAATTGATCGCTTTCAACGGCACCTGTCAGTAGCCCTCGTAACAAATTCGCCTTTGCCCGAGGCGAAGCCTCTTCGCCATTGTGCACGCGAAACATCGGGCACATTCGCTCTGCATTTGCACTGGTGCGACAACGCCCACATCCATTGCAGGAACGAGAGGTAAATTCGATCGAATTCTCGGTCTCCCAATCCAACAGAAGTGGCAGGCGAATCGCCGTGGACGGCTCTCCTGCTGCCAATTGTTGAGCCGTATTCCCAGTGCTCAATTGAGAGCCACTCATGGCTGACGCCGGACTGGATCCAGCGAGCGGCCCGGCCAGCGGCTCTGGACCATCAAGTCGCTGTCGTCTTGAACGCTCTGGATCGCTGCCGAAATCGACAGCCCGGGCTGCCTCTCCCGCTCGTACTCGAAACGAGTGTACGCGTGCTTCAAAACGTGGTACCAAACGCAGGTTCTCGTTGACTCGCGGCGGAGTCGGACTTAGATACTTCCCGGGATTCAAAATCCCAGCCGGGTCAAAGACACGCTTAATCTCCCGACTCAATTCAATGCGTGCCCCTAGCTGCTTTTCTGCGAACCCGGCTCGGCTCAGTCCAATCGCGTGTTCGCCAGAAATACACCCGCCAAGCTCGAATAAGCGTTCATACAAACGATTCGACAGAGTCGCTAAACGCACTTGGTCATCGGGATTGGCGAGATCCAAAAACGGCCTCACATCGACTTGGCCATGTAGTGCGTGAGCAAAAATCGTCGCGGTAACACGTTCGGCCTTCAAGATGTTCTGGACTTCAACCAAAAACTCGGGCAACCGTTTTGGCGGAATCGAAAGATCTTCAATGAAGGGCAGGGGACGCGAACTCCCCTTCAATCGATAGAGACGGGGGATCACTCGTCTGGCCAATCGCCACAACAAGTTCCTTTCGGATCGATCTGTCGTGAGCCGATAAGAAACTGCCGCCTTTCCCCGTCGCTGCAAACGTTGCAGGAGTCCCATCAGCCGTTTGCGAACCGCAAGCGGTTCTTCGCCTTGCAGCTCAACCAACAGCATGGCTTCGGCGCCGCGTGGAACAATCGTCTCGTAAACTTCCTCCGTTTCACGAGCGATTTCAAGTAGACGTCGATCCATCAGGTCGCAGGCGGCGACTTGCTCCTTCCCAAAGTCCAAGGCCGCCTTCGCAGCTGTTTCCAACCGGTTGAAAAACAGCAGTATCAAGCCACGTACTTTAGGAATGGGCTCCAAACGTAGTGTTGCCTCGGTAATCGCGGCCAGAGTCCCCTCCGAGCCGCAGACGAGCCGTGCCAGATTGACACGTTCGCCATCCAGCACTTCCTCAAACCGATAGCCACATCCACGAGCGACTTGGGCCCACGGAGGGCGCAGCAGCAAGGCTGAACTGCGCTGCAAGAGCATGCCGGTCTCGTGGGCGAGCTTTCGCACTCGATCGTCATTACCCTCCGACAAGCTGTGCTCTTGAGCCCACTCATGCCGCCCCAGTTCAACTACTTGCCCATCTGAAAGCACCGCCTGGATTGATTCGACGCATTCGCCCGCCGATCCGTAGCGCGGAAAGTGGCTTCCTGCAGCGTCGATCGATAGCATGCTTCCAATCGACGAGACACTTCGCGTCGCCGGGTCGGGACCGAAAAGAAGGTCGTGCTTTCCGATAGCGCGATTCAGATCTGCCTGAACCACACCGCACTGCACTCGAACGCGGCCGTCTTTGGGAGGATCGATGCGCCGCATGTAGCGCGAAAAATCGATCACCAACCCGCGGCCCAAGGACTGGCCAGCTAATCCACTCCCTCCGCCACGTGGAAATACAGGTACCTCATTCTCATGGCAGTATTGCAACAACTCAGAAACGTCACGTGTGGACCGTGGACGTACCACTCCCAGCGGCCGAATCTCATAGACACTTGCATCACTCGAATACATCTGAGTGAAGAGCGAATCGCAGTGAACATCTCCCTGGATCAATCCCTGCAAATCGGCTTGAATGCGAGTCTGCTCTGGGTCCATAAACCAGCTTTCGCTCCACCCGCATCATTGCGGACTGCTGCACTACCGGGCATTCGAATCGTCCAAGTAGCTCCAACTACTCTCCTAGCTCCCCCAGATCCGCCAACATTTCGCTCATTTCAGCAGCAGCATGAGCATCACCTTGTGATCGAGCGGTAGCTATCCCAGACCTAAGCCATTCCCGCGCTTCGCTCACACGATCTAATTCAGCCAGGACCTGGGCTGATCGAAAATACGCAGGAACATGCGGAGGAGTCTCTTCGGCAAGCGTCTTGAATAGTTCTAACGCGTGCTCCTCTTCGCCATCACTGACCATTTCCATCGCCAACGAGTATCGCAAGAATACATCATTGGGTTCGCTCGTGAGCATGTCTTCGATTTTGCGGCGCCGTGTGTTTTCCGTCACTCCATGTTTCCTTCGCAGCTTCGCTGTGGTGAAAATGGGCCTAGTGACAATGGACTGTACCACTGTCTTGGTCCCCACAGTGTTCCACATTCGATGGAGAAAACAACGTCAATCAAAAACGCACAAGCGCGTCGATACTCGCCAGCCAACAGCAAATGTCTCCCGGGGGCGATTCGGCACATTCAGACAATCCCTCTTGAGCAAGCCAAGCAAGTTTTCAAAATCAATGCCAAGCAACCACCGCACCCCCGAAAGAACCAGGAAGGCTAATTAGCTGAGCCCGGTTGAACAGCCCACGGCGACGACCAATTGAACGCGAATTCTGTGCACAGGACTGAACATTCCAGGAAAAGTCTTCAAATCAGGCAGAATTGCCGCATCGGGAAGCTTTGTTCGGCAACCGTTGAAATCATCACGTGGAGCTCTCGCTGCCAAATCCCGCGGACGGTCTGTGGTCTTGTTCACAGTCCAGGGTGCCAGACTTTTCCCTGGACAACACCACTCTAAACTTGAACAAACGGGCGGCAGTGACGAATCCTATCTCGTTGGATCATGACATCGACTTGACGCCAGGCAAGCTTTGGAGTCTCGTAACCTACCATGGACTGGACGCTGACAAACCAAAACGTGGTTCCGCCTCGTCTAGGTCGAGTACGAATTTACCATTTGAACACACTAGCCATTGGAGCACGTAGTGCCAACTTTCCTCAAATTCAGAGCTGCCGTGAAACGAATTGGCAGCGCCCTATCCGCACTTGCAGTAGCAGCAATGCTGCAAGGTACGTTGCCTGCAGCCGACCTGCTAACCATCGGCTCTGACGCTCCTGCCCTCGATGTGGAGCACTGGGTTCAAGACGGCAAAGGTAAATTCAAGCCCGTCACCAAATTCGAAGATGGCAAGGTTTATGTGGTCGAGTTCTGGGCGACTTGGTGTGGCCCCTGCATCGCCAGCATGCCACATTTGGCCTCACTTCAAGAGGAGTATGCTGCGAAGGGTGTCCAGATTGTCAGCATCAGCGACGAGGATCTAGAAACAGTTGAAAAATTTCTGAAACGTCCGGTCCGCGGCGCCGAAGCCGAGGAAGGCGAAGAAGCTCCAACCTACAAAGAGCTCACCAGCGCCTACTGCTTGACAACGGACCCTGACCAAAGCTCGTACGAAGATTACATGACGGCGGCGGCCCAGAATGGCATCCCAACCGCATTTATCGTTGGAAAGGGAGCCAAGATCGAGTGGATTGGTCACCCGATGGAAATGGACGAGCCTCTCGCGCAGGTCGTTGCCGGCGAATGGGATCGCGAAGCGTTTAAGGAGAAGATGATTGAGCAGCAGAAGGCTGAAAAGGCAATGCAGCAAATCTTCGCACTACTTCAAGAAGACAAGCTTGACGATGCCCTTAAGCTGATCGACGAAAATCTTGAGGGTGGCGAAAACATGCAGCTAAGCATGCTGAAGCTCCAAGTTCTCCTTGTAAGCAAGAAGAATAAGAAAGCCGGAGACCACCTCAACAAACTGTTGACCGCTCTCAAGGACAGCCCAATGGAAACCAACATGGTGAGTTGGAACATTTATGAAATGGCTGCTCAAGATCGCCTAGAAAAACCTGAGGCCATGTTGAAGGCTTGCTCCGAAGCTGCAAAAGCCGCTGCCGATAAGGTCGATGACAAAGAGATGCAAGCAAGCATTTTGGATACAGTAGCTCACATCGTTGCGGAACTAGGCCAAATCGACGAAGCAATCGCGATCGAAACGAAGGCTCTTGAAAATGCTTCTGCTCAAGACAAGGAGTTCATGGAAGAGTTCCTAGAGGAACTGAAGAAGGAAAAGAATGGTGACGCAGCCGAGAAGAAGGGTCCAGTCCAAGCCACGGTTGAAGCGGAACCAATCAAGTAGCGTCTCTCGCTGACCTAAGGCACCACAGGCCATCGAACGTGGCCGCCTCGATTTGATGAAAAGTACAGCGACCCGAGAGTTCGCCCCCCAGCAGAACTCTCGGGTCTTTTGCTGCGCTATTGGATCCGGCTAGAGCATTTTTCGTTTTGGTGTAACCAGAGAATCCGACAGCGTGACCAAGGCATTCGTTGCCGGCAAGACTCTTTGCAGGTATTCGGAAAATGCGAATTTGCTCTAACGTAGAGGCGAACTTGCTGGCGGTGCCGCCATGCGAGTCGTCGATGCCTCGAGAAAGCGGGTCGACTCTTCTTGCACCAAGCGAATGTCTTCATCCGAGCTACGAACCTCGGCCCGGAATCGATGCATTCCTTCCGCCTCGGCTACTGCATAAACCATGAGTTTGACCGATTCGCCTGGTCCGACCGTCGAAATTGGATCAAAAAACACTTGCCCTGGCACGACTCGGTAGCCGTGTCCCGAGCTTCGCGTCGGTTCAATGCCCTTCGAGAATTGCGCTACGACGCTGACGTTGTGGGCGGCTTTGGACCCGCGATTGGTTAGGTTCAGTTCGTAGACGACTTCGGTGCCTAGCGGCGCGGGTGCAACCGGATCGCTGACAATCAGCTTCAAGTCGGCAATGGCTTGAACCAGAGTATGTGCGTCGACTCGAACGGCAGTCCCAAGTTGATTCCCACATTCGAAGGTGACCTTATTGTCACCCTCACCTGGCAATGCAATTTGAAACTGGTAGACGCGTTCTTCCCCTGCAGCGAAGGGCTCCATCTTCCACGCCAGGGTAGAACCCTCATGGCTAGCTCCATAGGGCAACGCGACAGGTCGTGAAGCCTGAGGAAGTCGCAGATAAGCGATCTCCGCTTTGGACGCGGCATCGCCGGTGTTCCGAATTCGGACGGCATAAGCAACATCATTTCCATGGTAAACCGTTCCTGGTGCAACTAGCTCTGCCACAAGCACCGGCTGGCGTACCATGACTTGCTGATTCGCAAGGGTACTGACTTTGTTCTTTGCAATCGCGGTTGCACTTAGCTTGATCGGCCCACTCTGTTCGAATTCGAGCTCGACTTCCAGCAGCTCTTCGGCCCCCGGGGCAATGTCACCAACTTCGGTAGCACTTGCACCGTACTGTTCCGCTTGGACTCGAACTTGGACCGATTTCGCAGTCGCTTCGCCGACGTTCTTGAGCCTCAAGCGATAGATATTGGATTCGCCGTAGAGCACCTCACTCTTACCATCGATGGCAAGCTGCAGTTGCGGTGAAACTACGTGCACATTTGCCGTACGAGTGATGGGAACCAACGTCCATTCAAGACCAATCGAAAAGTCTGCAGCCGAGTTGGCAACCATCTTTACTGGAGCACGCACGACGTCGCCTTGCCCCAACCGTTCAATGCCCCAAGTCATCAGCGTCGCGCCATCCGGAGCTCGCTCGACTTCGACCTCTCCCGATTCAGGATTAACAGGCTGTACACCTACGCCCTGCGGAACTTCCAACCTCAACAGCAATCCGTTCAACTCGATTTGATCTTGGTTTTGAACAACGACTTCGTAGTCGCCGATGGTACCAACCGCCACGCTGCTAGGACCGTTTAGCGTGACTCGGATATGCGGCGACTGCATTCGCAAACGCTCGTTGGGACCAGGGGTCTGCGAATAGCCAAAACTGGGGTCCTCAAATCGAGCTTTGATTCCTGGGTCTAGCATCCCCGCGGATGGTAGTGCACGACTAGCCGAGACCTGCTGGTTTCCTTGCTGAACCGGAGTTTCGATGCGATTCGCTATTGGGTTCGGAGAAGGGTTCATAGAAGGGTCCGGAGAAGGTTCCACTGAAACTGGCGACGAGGCAACTTGAGGCGAAGTTGAACGCGTACGAACGGGCGGCATTTTCCTAGCAGCCGGAGCCAGGCCCGTTTGGGGAACCGTGGGAGCCGATGCTTCCGCTGTGGCCGTTGATTTTGCTGTGGTCGTTGCTTCCGCTGTGGCCGTTGATTCTGCTGCAGGCAACTCTGGCAAAGCCGGCGTTGGGTGCGAAGGAAGTGACGGTATGGCTGCCCCGGCTGCCTGTTGATTGTTGGCAGTCGTATCCGATTCGCCCGTAGACGAGGGAAGCTGCGGTAATGGTAAGTTGAGGCCTGATGTCGTTGACTGCGTTTCCGTGCTTGATGCAACAGCCTCCGTGTATTCGGCCTTTCCTGACGCAGTTGTCTTTTCTGAAGCAGCTGCCTTTTCTGAAGCAGCTGCCTTTTCTGAAGCAGCTGCCTTTTCTGAAGCAGCTGCCTTTTCTGACAAAGTCGTCTTTGGCTCACGAGCTAGAGATGCATCTGTCTTGGCAGCGATCCCATCGGAGGTCGTTTTCTCAGCGGCGCGTTGGCGAGCGTATTCGGTAGTCATGTACAAAGCAGGTGGAGGCGAATGGGCCTCGCGCCTGGCGGCACTCTCTGACGTTGGCGTATTCACGAGCTTTGTAGGTACGGAAACAGGCTGGGACGCACTACTCGCTTGTCCGCCAACCCGTGCTGGCTTATTGAGGTTCGTGGTAGTATCAGCAACCTGTGGTTGTGCGGGAGTCGTCCGAGCTACAGTAGGCGCCTTGGGTTTTGGAGCGACCTCCGCAGTAGGCTCACTCTTCGGCGACACAGCGACACTCTTCTGTGCCTGAGGCGTCCCAGTTGGGACAGTTGGGCCCTTGGCGGTGGTGTTCGCGGTTTTCGTCGCATCCAGCCTAGTGCCCTTTGTCGGAAGCGGAACGCGGTCCACCTTCGGTGGAGAATTTGGTTCGGCCGCCGGCTTCCCCACGGACGCATTTGTCGATTTTCGTGTTCTCGATGTGGTCACGTTTGAGGACTCGGCATCGGCAGCCTTTGCCTGAGGCTTGGTCGACCTGCTCGACGCCATACTTCCAACCGTCGGCTTCGTGTCAAACCCCGGAAGGGAACCGATTCCGATGGAGGAACGGCCACCGTGGCGGCTTGAAGCATTTCGGTCTCGCCCGCTCGTTAATGCGGCATCGGTTCGAGAGACGTCACTTAAGGACTTTGAAGGCTTTGACGAAGGCGCCTTCGCAGTTTGACTAAGTTGCTGAGCATCGAAGCGGGAACCCGTTTGGTATTGGCGCGATGGCCCTGTCTGGGCGTAGGCTGGAAGCGGTCGCTGCGCCGGCGGGTAACCATTCGGCTGACTATTACGTGAAGGACCGACCTTCGAAAAATCAATACTGCTGCCCGTCGGTGGCAACGGTCGAGTCGCAGCGGCTTGAGGGGTCTGCGAATCCGCACTGCCGACATTCCGGAGTGGCGGCTGGTTGGGTGAAACTCGACTCTGCGAGCTTACCGGAGGGCGCGTGTTTGCTTGCCCGCTCCGAGGGCGCATGAAACGCTCTAACCAGGGCGTCGTTCCTGGTCTCTGCAGCGTGGTACGCCCAGTCGGTTGTGATGGAATGAATTGCTTGCCGATCCGTTCGTATGCCTGGACCGTACGCAGGCCACCATCCGTATCTGGAATCGGCCGAGCGAAGCCCTGATCCCGAATGGGCTGAGGCGTCGCGGTTTGAGCGAACAGCGGATCTGCAGCCAATGCCACGACTGCAATCGAGGTCGCAGCAATCCAGCCTCGAACCACCCGAAAATGGTCACCACCAGCTCGATCCAAGCGGTGAGCCCTGGGATTTTGTTGCTTTACAGCGTGAATGATGCGTCGAGTCACCATGATTTTCGTTCCAGCTCTTCGGCTCGAATGCGCGCAGCCCAATGGGCTCAGCGCGGAATTGTCTTGCGGGTGTATCGACTAAATAAGATTTAACGATTGAGTAAAAAATCCGATCTGCGTGAAATCATCGGCTGAGGGTGCAAAGGAATGAGGAATGGAGGCGACGAGAGTGAACAACATGCAGCATTTTGCAACGATGTCAGCCGAAGCGTTATGTTGCAAATTGCTGCAAGCAGGCAAAATGGAAGTTTAGGCAACCTGGGATACATGCCATTATTTGCTCGAGATCGCTCTAGAATGCCTGGGGAAAATGACATTGAGCGGTGATTCTGCGGTGACTTTCTCTGGCAGATAGACTCTGGCACGAAAAGTGCACACAGTTGGTGTCATCAAAGGAAATCCAGGGAAAAGCAGGTGTTAGGATCGATACACAGTGCTCTCCGGAGCTGTATTTTCGACTAGTTTTTGGTAGCGGGGTCGGAATGAGGCAAATAGAATGCAGTCCGGAGAGCCTTCTTTTCCTATTTATGCGCAAGGTTGACTTGTCGCGAAAAGTCGCGGCGAACAACGGTGCGCACCGCGTTTCAGCGGATTTGACTGGGCGACGCTTGTCCTGCCCAGTCTTGATTACAGATCTCCTCTAATCAGGGTCACAGGGAGTATTTTAGACATGTCGCTCGCGAAGTCTCGTTCGACCATTTTCGCGTTGCCCGCGATGATGTTGGTGCTTTTGGTAGCTCCAGCATTTGCCGCCGGACCGCAAATTGATGCCCAGTCACGTTGGGCTACTTTCGAAGAGGAAGGCGACCAGTATTTCGCCCTCTCTGTTCAAGCTGATCCGACCGGCAGTTACCCAAAGGCAGAGTCTCTCGAAGTGGCCATCGTCATGGACACCTCGGCTACTCAGACTGGTCCAGTTCGGATCGAGTCGCTCGAAGTACTCGAGGAACTGATTCGATCGCTGCCGGAGAATTCAAAGGTTGCCTTGCTCGCTTGCGACGTGAATACCACTCCGCTTTCGGATGGTCTCGTTGCCGCGGGTAGTGATCGTTGGGAAGTCGCTGTCGAGAGATTAGAGAAGCGGATTCCGCTTGGCACCACGAACCTAGGTAAGGCTTTTTCCGTTGCCGCGGAGCAGTTTTCGGATAACGAAGACACTCAGCGAACGGTGGTCTATATCGGTGATGGAGTCAATCGCACTCAGCTGCTGGATTCCACCGAGCATCGCGCTTTGGTTACCAGCCTGATCGAGAAGCAAATCACCGTGTCTTCGTTAGCAATCGGCCCAATTGTTGACGTCGCAAACCTGGCTTCGTTTGCAAACCAAACCGGTGGCATCCTGTTGTCGCGAGACGAGATCCGTGAGTCGACTCAGATGATCGGCCGCAGTCTCGGACTGAGCTGCACCATGCCGGTCGTCTGGATCAACGAAGTGCAAGTTCCAGAGGCACTTCAAGGCCATTTCCCACAGCAGTTCCCGCCACTTCGAATCGACCGCGACAGCATTGTTGTAGGTAAGTCGAACGCAAAGGCGGAAGCCGGACGGTTTGTTCTTTCCGGAACTACCAATGGCAAAGCCATTTCGGTACGAGGAAAGGCAACTCCAGAATCACACAACCCAGACATGGGGTTCTTGGCTGCAGTTACCGAGATCGCAAGCAAGGATGGTGGTATCACGCTCCCAACGCTTGGCTCTGAAGGCTTGCGAGCGATGAGCTTCGTCCTCGCCGACTCCTCGGTTGCCATGGTCAAGAGCGGACGCTTTGCATTAAAGGCTGGTGAGGCCGAAAGTGCGATTCGTATTGCCGAAGAAGCACTGAAGAGTGACCCGAATAACGCGGAAGCAGAAAGCCTGCTGAATGCGGCCAAGAAGGCCATCGAAAGTGAGATCCCGACCGGCAAGTTCACCCAAACCGGTGGCTTGCTCGAAGGTGCCGGCGACCTTCTTGCTGAAGAGCAAGCTCGCAAGCGGGTCATCGCTGCCGCCTTGGAGGCGGACGTGCGGGAACAACTTCGCAGTGCCGATGAGCTGATGGGGTCAGACCCAATGGGAGTTAAGAACTCTCTCAAAATGCTGATGGAAGAGCTGGACACGACGACTGACATCGACGCGACCCTGCGTTCTCAGTTGCGTGATCAAGTTGGCTCGGCCGTCAAACGTGCGGCCATCCGTGAAGCTCAGTACATAGACCGAGCACAACAGTCAGAGACACTTCGCGCTCGTGCGGATCAGGCAGAGCGTCTGCTGGCAGAAACCAATCGTCAGGACGAATCACTGAAGCGACTCGTGGAACAATTCAACTTCCTCATGGAATCACAGCGATACCGTGAAGCGAATGAAGACGTGCAGCCAGTTATCAGCAAGGCTTCCAAAGACAGCGTGTTGGACTATGTCACGCGTGAAGAAAGCTCTCTGGCTGCAAACTACGCCCTGATCAAGGAAGCATTTGAGGCTCGCGAGCAAGGCTTTGTAAACGTGATGACGGCTGTTGAAGAAGCAGCTGTGCCGTTTTCCGGAGACCCACCGGTTGTCTACCCACCACCAGAGGTTTGGCAAGCACTAACGGCAGCTCGTAAAGAACGTTACGGAGCCATCAATCTTGCTGGCGGTAACGAGTCTGAAACATCGATCTACGCGGCGCTGAAACAGCAACGAGAAGTCGATTATCCAGGGATCTCATTGCGACAAGTCATGGACGGCTTAGCCGGTGACCTCGCTATTCCAATCTGGATTAACGATGATGAGTTGAATCTGCTCGGTGTTGACCCTGACACCCCAATCACGCTGCAGTTGCCATCAGTTTCTGTTCGTAGTGCATTGCGTCTAATGCTTGAACCACTCGAGCTGACCTACATCATTCGAAACGAAGTCCTTGAAATTACTTCGAAGGACAGTGCTGAGAATGACCCAATCAACAAGGTCTACCCTGTTGGCGACCTGGTCGTTCCTCCAATGCCAATGGGCGGCGGAATGATGGGCGGCGGCATGGGCGGTGGCATGGGCGGTGGCATGGGCGGCATGGGTGGCATGGGTGGCATGGGTGGCATGGGTGGCATGGGTGGCATGGGTGGCATGGGCGGCGGCATGGGTGGCATGGGCGGCGGAATGTTTGCTGTGCCCGATGACGCTTCCAAGTCGACTGCAACACCGGTAGCTCGTATCCCATCCAGCAAGCCACTCGACGTGCAAAAGCTAGTCGATGCGCTCGACCGAGCGGATGACGATCAACGACTCAAAATTGATGCTCAAATCCGTCGCTACACCCAATCGCGTGCAGCTGTTGCGGAAGCCTATCTGGAAGCGGGCGACTTGAATGCCGCCAAAGCTGAATTCAAGAAGAGCATTCAGCTGATCGAGGGACTACTAAGCGGTGGATATCCACAACCTTGGATGTACCACGCACTGGCCCTTGGGATGGAAGCGTGCGACTATCCGAACGAAGATATTCAGCGAGTCATGCTTAGCGCACTCGATTTTGGTGGTGACTCCGTCCAAGCGGTTAAGATCGCAAAGTACTTCGCTGAGAAAGGCTTGAAGTCAGAAGCTCTGGCCCTTCTAAAAGATGTTGCCTTCACGGAACCGCATCGATACGACGTATTTGCACTGGCGATGCCTTTGGCTCAAGAATCGAAAGACTTGGATGCTCTCCGCTGGGTTTGCAAAGGTGTACTATGCAAAGCATGGCCCAAGGAGCACGCTAGTCTTTATCAAAAGGCTCAAATGCTCGCTCGAGTCACTAGCATCAGCCTTCAGCAGTCTGGACGCGTACTTGAAGCACAAGCTTTCGCCAAGGAACTAGAAGAGTGCCAAAAGCGTGACATCGCGGTTCGCGTGACCTGGACGGGCGACGCAGATCTCGATATTCGAGTTCGTGAACCCGCCGGAACGGTTTGCTCACTGTCGAACCCTCAAACGGTTAGTGGCGGCGTTTTGCTGGGTGACACCAGCAGCGCTAGCGAGAAAGCTTCTGTTGATGGTTTCTCCGAGTACTACGTTTGCTCAAAGGGATATGCAGGGCAGTATGACATCCTTGTTCGCAAGGTGTACGGTGAAGTTTCTGGCGGCAAAGCGACCGTTGAGATCTTTACCGACTTTGGCACTCCGCAGCAGGAGCATATCGTTCAGCAAGTGGAATTGTCCGAAGAAGGCGCCTTACTCCAAGTCGCCGTTAAGGAAGGCCACCGTGAAGCTCCCATCGCTTCAGCTGAGCTAGCGAAGGTACAAGAACAGAAGCTCGCAGCCGGCCGAGCAGTCCTCGGGCAGTTCGGCGACGAGCTTGATTCCTCAAGTGCTCAGGATTACGCGAACCTACGCAATTCGATCGCCAGGAATCGCCGATTCGGATTCCCTGTTGGTGGTGGTGCGGTTGGCTACCAACCAGTCATCACGACGATCCCAGAGGGTACACTCCTATTCACGACGGGTGTTGTGTCCGCAGATCGCCGTTATGTCCGAATTTCTCCATCACCTTCATTCAACGGTATTGGTGAAGTCTTCACCTTTAACTTCGTCACTGGCGGCCAGGGAGCTGGTGGTGCCGGAGGCGGCCTTGGTGGCGGCGGAGGCCTAGGCGGCGGCCTGGGTGGCGGAGGCGGCGGAGGCGGCTTCGGCTTCTAAGCTATCATTTGCTTCCAAACCACAAAAAGCACTCAGGGCGGGAACGACTTACAAAGTTGTTCCCGCCCTTTTTTCGTGCGCTTTTTAGTGCGATTCCTAGGGACCCTTCTAACTAACTCTTTGGGAACAAGAGTCTCCATGATCACCAAACCGCAAGCCAACAACCGGCCCTCTAAGACCCCACAGCCAATCAACAGAAACGAGGAATGACCTTGCGGTCGGTTAGCATTGGTTGCGAAACTGCCGCCGCGACCGCACGAGGTTCTGACATATTTGGGTGGATCATTTGAATTGCTAGCCAAGCGATGACGCGAATCGATCGATATCTTCTGTTTCTTTATCTGCGAGTGCTCTGCATCTGCTTTTGCTCGCTCGCGGGTTTGCTCATCGTTGTCCTGTTCTTTACGAACCTGGATGAATTCCAACGTTTTGCGGAACAGACCAACCGCAGTCTGCTGACCGTCGTCGCTGCCTACTACGGTCCCTTTTTGCTTTCATTCTTTGAGCGGCTGAGCGGACTCCTCGCGCTGCTAGCGCTGTTGTTCGTCGTAGCTTGGCTGAACAAAACGAACGAATTCACCGCGATGATGGCTGCTGGGGTTACCAAACGGCGTGTGGTCCGGCCACTGCTGCTCGCATCGGGCGTCGTGATCCTCGGCGCAGCAGCAGCCCGTGAGTGGGCTATACCCCAATACCAAGATCAGCTCGACCGAAATCCGCAGGACCTTACTGGCGAATTACCTCGCCAAATGAAGCCTACTTTCGAAGCGGATGCGGGAGCCCTATTTCATGGAAAGCACTTGCTACCTGCTACCTACACGGTTGTTTCACCCTACCTGACCATTCAGGGTGAACAACTCGCTGAGCAGTTCGGTAGCAAAGTGGTCGCGACGAAAGCGACTTATCAACGCCCAACTCAAGATCGTCCACTTGGATACATGTTTGAAGCCGTCACCGTGCCCCGTGCGATTGACCAGATTCCATCTGCTTCAACGCGCGACGGCCGTCCACTCCTGTTGACGTCGCACGATACGGATTGGGTACCACCAGGCAACGCATTCTTGGTAAGCAAGACGGAGTTCGAAATGCTGCGAGGCGGTAGCTCTTGGAAAGATTTTGCGTCCACCCAAGAACTCGTAGAGCACCTGCAAGGCGAAAAGCTAAGCGGCAATGACTTACGTGTCCAAATCCATGGCCGCTACCTGCGTCCGCTGATCGATTGGACCGTCATCTTGTTAGGCGTACCGGTTTTGCTGACTCGCCCAGATCGACATATGTTTTGGGTCGCAGGGACCTGCCTGTTTATCGTCGCAGGATTCAGCATCGTTGTCCTCAGCCTTTCCGCGATTGGAACGGCCGGCGTGTACCTATCTCCAACGCTGGCGACTTGGCTGCCCGTAATTGTTTTTCTGCCATGGGGCTGGGCCAAGACGGCCTCAGCCATGGAGTCTTAGCGGACCGTTCGCAACGCTATTTCTCGTTCGCTTTGTAGAGATAGGGATTCAGGCTCGGATCGTTGTACATCTTCATTTGGCGGTAGGTTTTATGAAGTTTGGTACCCGCCTGAATTTCACCCAAGAGTTCAACCAGCGACTGACTCAGATCTTTCTTCTGCTCTTCGCATAGCGCGATGCGTGCGTTGACTTTCTCAACGTGGTCCTCAGCAACATCGTCGCGTTCAAGTTGCTCTCGATAGTGATATAGCCGCAGTGACATGATGCTGAGCCGATCGATGGCGCTACCCGATGTCTCGGTATTGAGTTTCGCGCCAGCTGCAGGTTCGACTCCCGCCTCCCCCAGCTGCTGCATGATCCAATCATCGATCTTCTCAATGTGATCATTTCTAGCTTGGTTCAGACGATCAATTTCGCGTTTGACCGTCGCAATCTCCGCGTCAGTCACATCCTTGCTGCGAGCGATGTCTTCTTGATGCCAGAGCTCATAGTTGAATGTGTGCTGCTTGCAGATCGTCTGCATAATGCCCTCGTAGTCATTACGAATGGGCTCCTGGTGCCACCTCGCCACTGTAGTTTCGTGCAGCTCAAGCACTGCGTTTACGTCGATCATTTCAAGTTCCTTACAGACCGATTGCTTTCATTTCCTTTATTCACGACCTCCCGAAGCAGCATACGCTTTCTGGGGACGCCTCGAACGACTCAAATCTCGACGACATGTTTTAGCTATCGTGCGGCAGACTAGGCAAGAGAGATCGAGTTTGCGAGCCACGGCAAAATACAGAGCATAAACGCGAAACCCAATGCCCCAAATGTCCGATACAACCCCTACAGGGCGTTTGAGTCCTCGTGCCAATCCGCGTTGGACGGATGGAACTCGATTTCAAACGCGGCAAAAACTCGATCTCGAAGTCGCGTTCAGTCGTGAATCGGAAGCTTGGTAGGGAAAGGACACCCAGGTCATGCGGATTTCGTTGCTTACAATCCTCGCGTTGGTCATTGCCACACCGTTTTCAGCGGCAAACGCGCAAAGCCGCGGTTTCGTTCCGGGTACGGGCATTGAATTGACTCAGGTCGGAGATGATTTCGAAGATCCGAATTGGAAGTTCATCCCCAATGCGCCGAAGAGCACGGAAGACATCAACGAACGTCAAAACACCCCGATCGGCAAATCTGCCAACGGGCGTTGGTATGAAGGGATCAAACGCGGCTACCCAGACGTTGTAAAACGCGTTGCCACGCCTCCCGGCGGATTGCCTGGCAGTGAAGGTTCTTTGTTATTGCAATCGCTTTACACCGGAATTCCGAACCGTCCAAGTTTCAAGATGCACCAAGAGGACTTTATCGGCAACGTCCAATATCGGGCCGGCAAGATCTCCGTTGGCCAGCAGCCAAGTGTGACGACCCGCGTGTTCCTGCCGCCCATTGACCAGTGGGAACACCGCAACGGTCCGCACTTCGCTTTCCGAGTCGCCTTGGAAACCACCAAGACGGAAACCAAACAGAGATTCCTGTTTACCTCAACCTCAGAGGAAAATGAGATCTATTGGCCTGGCCTTTTCATCATCTTCGAGAGCAAACACAAAACCGGTCGTGACCACGACTATGCCTATTTCCGCATTCGTTCGAACCGCAACGGCGGCGACTTCAAGGGGCCTCCGATCACAACCACTGGCTGGTGGACTTTGGGGATGTCGATCACGGGCGATGGAGCCGTTCACTACTATGCCAAGCCGGGCGTCGAAGATCTTACCGCGGAAGACTACCTATCGACACAGTACCCGTACGGTTACCGCTGTGAACGATTCCGATCTTACTTCTTTAACGTCATCAATGGAGACAACGGTCGCGATTGGACGACTCCATTCATCATTGACGATCCGAAGGTGTTCGTGCTCAACGGCGGTCGCACGGCACGTCGCTAGTGCGGAAGGGATAACAATCTGGCTCGCGGCTCCGCCAGATGGCGTCTTAGGACGGTGGACATTGCCATCACGGCGATGCGATCACCTAGGGCGCTATTTCATCTAGCGCAACTAGTTCTTCACCGCTGCGAGTTCCTAGGGCCCGCCAGACCTGGACGTCCACTTCGTTCGAGATTCGTCGGACGTCACCGTCCGCGGTAGCCGCCTGCACGTAGCCAAAGTGTCCTGAGCGCGCGTTGATGACATAAGCCGGGACGGCTTTCAAGCTTGCCGGACTGCAGCATGTTTGTTCAGTCCTGCAAAGTGGTGAAAGCCTAAAAACGCGGGAGGCAACGTTGACCCAATTGAACGGCCTTCCATCAGCGAATTCCATCTTCTGGTTTGGCCGAAATAGTGTCGTGTAAGTAACTTGGATGCCGCTCGAGTCGATCCATTGGGCCGACGATTGTTTTGGATTATCTCGTCGGTGGATGAACCCGAGGATGTCCTCTGGCTCGTCTGGAGGTGGATAGGGTGGCGCGTACTGCCAATAGCAAATGCAAGATTCGAAGAAGTCCACCGTCGGAGCGACTTCCGAGAAGAGTACGGTACTAGATTTCCCATCCGTAATATCATCAAGAATGGGATATCGTCCCGGTCCACTCACTCTAGCGAAGATGGGGGTCCCTTTGATTCGGTCCCATCCTGGTCCCGCACACATGGCATAGGTGGCCGGTTTTTGCGGCAAACCTGCAACTGGCGTCGTCGACAGATCCTCCCCGATCGCACTCGGGCAGCGGAGCATGCTCGGGCGCTTTTCCGAAACCAACTCACCATCAGGAAGCGGTTGTGTCCAACTCTCCAACGCCGCACTCTGCTCGAATAACGGTCGGTCGATATATTTCAGCAGCGGTCGATAGATTGACCAACCACGGACCGGCTCATCCTTCACCCAGAACTTGCAGTCATCCCCGTCGGAAGCCGCCGGCAGAAATCCGCGCGGACTATCCGCAACATGCTGCAGCGTCGCGTCCCATAGATTCTTCAAGTTATTGCTACAAGAGGCGGCTCTTGCGCTTTCCCGCGCCGTCAGAACGGCTGGGATGAGCAAGCCCATCAGGATAGAAATAATACTGATCACGACAAGCACTTCGACCAATGTAAACGCAGCACAGAGTCGGCTTTCGCGCATGGGTGTCTCCAAGATTTTGAGAAGAAATTGCCGCACTTGGGAGCGTATTCAAGAAGAGGAGCATCGCAAGAACACAGAACGCTTCATTGCGATACGACGTGAGCCTAAGCTATTCGGTCCAGCAGCACAAGAAAAACCGCTAACCGGGGGTCCCACCGGACCCGTTCCTTGGTCGCCCAATTTTACTGGAGCATTTGTTTAGCCAGTTTCGTGGCCTGCATTCTTGATCCATTCAAGGGCATCAGCCGGACTCTCCAACTCGCCATCAAGCTGCATTTGCCAAGCTTTACTCAGCAGCTCCTTAAATCGAGGACTAGGTCGTAAGCCGAGCTCAATTAAATCTTGCCCTGAAACCCACGGCTGCGGTGAGAGATCTTCCCCTGATGCTATTCGTGACCTCAACGACTCGATCGAATCTGTCTTCGACTCTAAACACGCCACCGCCTCGGCCACGGCGAGACTCTCCTCACGATGACTCGTTACCACAAAGGGCTGCACTTCGGACCAGCGCAGAGCATTCGCGTTCGTCAATGGCTCGATGGCAGCGAGGATACCAACGAGGCAATTCGTATCTTCATTCGATAGCTTCCACCGCTCGCGTAGCATGGAAACGACCGAGTCGTCTAAATTGGCGGCGTACATAACCGAAGCCAGTCGAGATCTCCAGCTGGACGAATTCAGAGCGTCCAAAAGGCTGACGACCTCGGGCCAGCGTCTCCAAGTATCCACCAATTCGGGAAAGACTGCATTCAGCAATCCCAGCTCATGCCATTGCTCAATAGCCCACGAGCATCTCTGTGTTGCAAGAGTCTTGGTCACTTCAGCGGCAATTCGTTCACCGCTGACAACCTTGACTTCAGCTGCACTATCGCTGATCGCGTCCGCGGTTTCTTTATCCAAGCTGAACGAGAATCTCGCCGCAAACCGGATGGCACGCAGCATCCGCAGCTTATCCTCGGCGATACGATCGGATGCGTCCCCAATCGCTCGCACAATGCCGCGTCTCAAGTCCTCTTCGCCACCTACGTAGTCAATCACCCGCTCGGCCACAGGATCATAGAACATACCGTTGATCGTAAAGTCGCGACGCTGAGCATCCTTTGCGGGCGTACTAAACTGGACGGAATCAGGACGCCGACCATCGGAGTAGGTCGAATCCGTGCGAAAAGTCGCCACCTCAATCTGCTCGGGCTGCCCCTCGCTCCATTCCCGCCGGTTCGGCAAGACAATCATGACTCCAAACGCGGCCCCAACCGCGATTGTCCTACGGCGTCCAAAAAGCTGACGCACTTGTTCAGGGGTCGCACTGGTCGCCACGTCATAGTCATGTGGCTCATTGCCGAGCAAGAGATCCCTTACACAACCACCCGCCCACAGCGCCTCGAAGCCCCCCGCACGGAGCTCTTCTACCACTTGGACCGCGAATGCGCGATTTAGCTTAGCAGCCACGACTTCCTCTGAGGCGGACTTACTTACTTCGTTCAAAGAGACTCGCTCCAAAATCGAATTTCATCTAGCTCGAATTTTGCCACCACTGCTGCAAGCCAAGGCCTTGATGCGCGTGGACTGATGATTTCTCTACTTCAGCAAGGCTGAAGCCCACACCTAGTTCGGAGACGGTGCGATTTTCAGCGAATCACCCTGCAACTGTTTTTGAATATGATGAGCCAATTCTTCGGTAATAGGTTCATCGCTTGGTATCGAACCACGAATTTGAAAGGTGTTGCTAAGCAAAATATCTTGGACGGACACTAAGAGCAGACGGCAGTCGTTCAGCAATTCGTGCAATTGCGTCTCGTCCAATCGAACCCGCTCTAAGGTCACGCGTTTCTGACTTGATTCCGTGCCTCTGCGTTTTAGCTCTTCCAGATGACCACTTGAAGCGGCCAGGTTGGCACCGTTCCAATAGATCCTTCGCAATTCTCCGACCGCGTTCCACTGCAGAGAGATTTCATCTCCGACGTAAATCGAGCCTCGACCGTGTTTGTCGACCCCCCAAAACAACTCGACCGCGTGCTTCGTTCCGCCCGGTGATCTCGACGCTACCGGCAGAGATACAAAGAGCGATAGTCGCCGGTTGAACTTGGAACCATCCAAGAGCAGGTCTTCATGCGGGCGGCCTTCGCTCATTTTGCCTTCCTTTTGGCTCTCCCACCGCTAGCCTCCGCATCGGCACCTAACAAATCGAACACCAATGCCAGCAAAACCACAATGTTAAATTTTACTGGATAGATAGACTTTGCCGGTCGATATGAGTCTGCGGGGGGTGCTCCGTTTCAACGAACGGAATCGAACACCGAATCCCAGCTACATCGCCAGCGTCTCAGGAAATGGACTCTCCCTACTAGGGAAAGTGCATCCCGTGACGCGAACGTAGCCATCGAAGTTATCGAAAGGAATCCGCATTCTCGCGCTCGAACATCAACTGAATTCCTCTCCGGGAATCAAGTACGAGCGCCACCGGAATGCACATTGGGGGACAACTACAATGCGGCCGACATCTGGAAATTCACGTCATTATCTCGTCGCGAAGCGGTCGCGTAGCTTGGCCTTTGCTTGGGCTCCCAGGCTAACAACTTGCATTGTCATCCTTGCCGCTTCGGGCTGCTGTTGCGGTCCAGCTATGAATTCATGTGGGACAGGTTGTACCGCGCCGATGATGAGTTGCAACTCCTGCGGTCCAGCTCCGGTCGATATGGGTTGCGGATGCGATTCCGGGTGTGCGAGCAGCTGCGATTCTTGTGGTCCAAAAGCTCCTGGCTTGCTGGCAGGCCTCATTAGTTGCAAAGGCGGTTGCGGCGAAGTTTATTACGGCGAACGGATCAACCATCCTCCAGTCGTAGATAATTGCGGATACGATTGTGGCGGGTGTGGCAACTGCGGTCAGTGCCGGCCACTGGTTAACTTGTTGCAAAAACTTTGGGGGCGTCCCTACATGAGTTGCTGCGACTCCTCGTTTCTCTGCGGCCCAAGTTGCGGATGTGATAGCTGTGGTGGCGACATCATCGTGACGGGGCAGGGTAGTGGCTGCGACAGCTGCCAGAGTGGTCATGTCACTCATCATCCTAACTACGCCAGTCCTTCGCCCATTGCGGCTCCGGACCATTCACCATCCTCTGCACCGGCGATCCCATTGGAAGTCATGCCGCAGACGATCACTCCAGCAAATCCAACACCCGCACCGAGTGCATCTCCATCCTCAGCAAGACGCTTGAACCCTGCTCAGTCACGAGTCCGGCAAGCTAACTACAACCGCACTCGTTAACCCAGCCACCTCCAGGTAGGGCGATGCCGATCTCCAACCACGCCCGACAATGGATTGATACAAATTGGCTTGTCTTGAATTCGACAAAGGGCGACCCAAACGGGCCGCCCTTTTTCGTTTTGTCTTTTGATTTGGATCGACCATTCAGCAGGAGACTCGAACCTTCGAACCTCTGCCCCTCCGGTCGATCCAGTTTTAGATCGATTCGATGTGTAGGCTACGTCGACGGCGTTCTTCACGACGCACATCGTCGATCAAACTCGCGATCTCAGGGACCTTATCTATCCCGTAAAGCACCAATTCGGGGTGAGTGCGATCGCTTCCCGTAATGCGAATTTTCCCAACCCCAAGCATGCGTTGAATAATCCCCTGCGTGTAGCTTACGTCGTCGATGTCGATGACTTCGATACGGTCTGTCGTACGCATGAGGATTCCAGCTTGGTGGATGAATCGTTGCGTCGTTAGTTCGTAATGCATGCCGATTCGCCGGTACAAGTACGATCCAATCACGACGATCCACCACACGACGATAATCGTGCCGATGACCATCCAAACAGTCCCAGCGCTGTCACCAGCACTCTCTTCAGTCGCAAAGAACACCCCGGCTACGATCAACCCAATGGTCGCGAGCACGGAAATGCTCCACGAACCGTACATTGCTTTTGGCGAATAGCCGCCTTTCCACAAGCTCCGCTCCGGAGGAACACTCCTCGACGCGTCGATCTTTTCCTTGGCGGCGGCTGAGAATTGGTCTTTTGGAGGCGATTCGCTCTGGTTTGGGTCGGGTTCGCTGGACATATCTGAATTTCCTTTTGGCCGGAATTGAGTTCGCAGGAGGCTAGCAATCTTGAAGGGGATCAATTTGGCCTGATGCCCGATCGGGCCTTATGCCCAATCTGGCCTGATCCCGTTAGGGAATCGATTGTGGACTCGACAACAAACTTGTTCGACTCCGTGGCCAACCCTGTAGAAGCCCACATTCAAGGGGATATTTTAGCGCATGACTTAGGCTCCTTCATACCCATGGGCCGACATGGTAGCGACTCTAGGCGCTTTTTGCTCGCAATACTGATTCGGTGGAAGGCGCTCCGACCGGTCTAGAAACAAACCAACGCACATCGGAACCAACCCAATTCTGGATTCAGTCAAGCTGCTGGCCTAAAATTCGACGCTTGCTTTTTAGTGCAACCCTGGATCGGGTTCGAAGCTGCTGCAGAATAGTTTGGCTCGTGCTGTGTCCGGTCCGTTCGCAAGTGTTCGTCTGTCGGATAGAATATGTGGTGAGTTTAGCGGTAAGTCTCAGACTCAAAACTGCGGTTTATTTCTCGACTAGCTTCATTGAATTCGACTCGCCTAAATTTCAGTTTGGTATTCGGTAACTTGGAATTGGGCGAGCTCTGTTTTTGAAGCTGATCGTCGCAGTGCTCGCTGGTAACTCGTATCAGCACTAGCAATCCCTCCCTCGCCATGGTGCTTCGCCTATGATCTGTCCTCATTGCTCTGCGGATAATGATCGGGTTCTGGATTCACGATCCTGCGAAGATGGCCGCGCCGTCCGACGGCGAAGATACTGCAATCATTGCCAGGAGCGGTTTACGACCTACGAGCGGGTCGAACAATACGCAATGCAGGTCGTCAAGAAGAGCGATGATGCACGCGAGCCTTTTTCGCGAGAGAAGATCGAAAGAGGCCTAGAGCGCGCCTGTTGGAAACGCCCAATTAGCGCAGAACAGATTCGAGCTCTTGCAGCTCAGGTCGAATCGGATATCCGCTCAGAGTTTGAAACAGAAATTCCGAGTACGGTTATCGGACGCCTGGTGATGCAGCGATTGGGCGACCTCGATCAGATCGCATACGTGCGATTCGCCAGCGTTTATCGCGAATTCAAGGACGTGGAAGAATTCGTCGCTGAACTGAAGCCTCTCCAACAACCTCCTCACCGCGCCACACCATAACTTGAGGCGGTAGCTCCACCAGCAGGCACGACTATTTCCGTCCAACGCGGTGCTAAAGATTAGGTCCGGCGATTCACACTGAATTCGGCAAGCTGCTGAAGCGCTGCCACACTTGGACTGGGCACAAGGGATTCAAGAGACTCTGCCGCTCTCCTGGCTTGAGTCGTAGCCACATTGAGCGTGTACTCCGAAGCATCCGAATTGCCGAGAAGTTCTAGCACCCGTGCAAGTTTCGTCTCATGGTCCTTTTCAACCGAAAGAAGCTCGAGTAGCTCGGCTTTCGCCTTCGGCGTTGACGTTTCGAGCAACCTTAGAAGCGGCAGGGTTGGCTTCTGCTGCTTCAGATCCGTCGCCAACGTCTTGCCTACTTGATCGGTTCCCCAGTAGTCGAGCCAGTCGTCGTAGATCTGAAATGCAAGCCCAAGACGCATTCCAAAATGGTATAGCTGCCTTGCCATTCCGAGCTGCTGCCGGCTAGTCAGAACCGTTCGAGCTCCAAGATAACAGCTGACCGCACAAAGAGCCCCCGTCTTTTGCTGCAAAACGCTTCGGTAGTCGCGAACCGATGTCTCCCAAACTTGGCTCATCAATTGCTGACGCAGCTCTCCTTCGCAAAGAGCTGTTGCCGCGTCTGCGATCCGAACAGCTACTTGGCGAGAACGGCACATCGCAGCCAGGGCGTACGCTTTTGTAAAGAGATAGTCTCCCAACAAAATTGCAGCGCTGCTGCCAGCCAATCGGCCAATAGTCGGTTTGTGCCGCCGGATCTCTGCGTCATCCATTACGTCGTCGTGAACCAAACTGGCCGCGTGGACCAACTCGACTGCTGCAGCGACGCGATAAACGTCGCTATAGCCGAGTTCGGAGTCGATGTTGATGGCCTGTGCGCAGAGGATGGTTAGCCTCGGTCTCAAACGTTTCCCGCCCATGGACGATGCATAATTGCACAGCTCATCAACGCTCTCATAACGACTCGACAAAGCACGATGTATTAATCGTTCAACTTGCCCGAGGTGATGAGCCATACCGCTTGGTGATGCCGCAGCCGACGCGCCAGCAGAAACTGGGGTCGGCTTGGGCAAGGATTCAGACCTACTCGTCGCAAACGAACGCGCTACCAGATCTGGTGAGCGAGCGACAGCATTATCGATCTGGGAGGCGATTCCTCCTCCGTCGGTTTCCAAGTATTCTCGTCCGCGATCAATCATGGGTCTGTTCATTTCTGAAGTAGTCGCCCCGCGAGCCTCCCGTCTTCGAAAGAAGCTCTACGCTGCTTATTTGCATTCCTCGATCCATCGCTTTACACATGTCGTACACAGTGAGGGCTGCAATGCTCGCTCCGACCATGGCTTCCATTTCGACACCTGTCTTACCTGAGCAAGCACTCGTGACTCGAATCTCTAGCTCGGTGTCTCCCAACCAAAAAAAATCGACGTTGACACTCTCGATCGGAATTCCATGACACAGCGGGATGAGCTCGTCAGTCCGTTTCGCGGCCCCTATAGCCGCGATCCTGGCCACGGGTAACACATCCCCTTTCTTGGAAGTCACGTCCCGAATGCTTTTTGCCGTCGGGGCGCTCATTCTGCAAATGGCACGAGCACTAGCCGTCCGTCGACTCATGGGCTTTTCACCGACGTCGACCATTTTCGCGGCACCTGCCTCATCTAGGTGAGTCAGACTACCCGTCTCAGCTCGGCTACCCTTTTGGTGATCCCCCATTGCAGTGCCTTCCTAAGTAGTAATCCGCGACTTCCCGCCGCACTTAACTCCGAACTGGATCCCTCATCCCGGTGCCGGCCCCAAAACTCGTGCGTTCCTCCCAGGCGACACAAAACAAACCCACACTGGTGCTGAGAGCGAGAATTTAACTGCAAATCATGCAGTTTGGGAGTCCAACGGGGGAGGGCTGCCTAGGGCTTGAGTTGAGGCTTGAGTTGAGCCGTCATTGGCAAGGCAGGCCTGTATTCCAACCACTGACTTGCAAGCTCGTGCCAGCGGCCTGGAGGGTTCAGAGCGAATGCAACAGAAGGGAATTTCGCCGTTGCATCGTTTTGATGCTTGGAGCAGCTCGATTAATAGAATGCGGGCTAGATCCGCTGGCTTTTCGTAGCAACGAAGCTGGAAATATGTCGATCCAAGCGTTCGATCCCGGTTGGATCTGAAGCTGAGCTCATTTCCGTCGTTGAATCTGACTGCTTGCTAGGCTCTTCGCTTTCGCCCCACTGGTCTTCATACATCGCAGTTAGGGCAAAACCGGCCTCTAGCTGCGCTCCGATCTGATCGCCCAAGGTATGGCCAAACATAACCGGCTCATCGTCCGCCCGCAGCTTGGCCAGCCTCTCCTCCCCCAATTGTTCTTCGTCTGAGTAGGGCACGCGAAATTGCACCTCCAAGCGACCATCAGCGGCAACCTCCTCATCGAAAAGGAAAATCAGCGGACTGCAAAAGCCACTGATCATGGTTCCGCCGTTGCGCAGAACTCGGGCCGCTTCAGCCCACACTGGCTTGAGGTCCGGAACGAAACAGTTTGAGCAAGGGTGTACGATGAAATCAAATTCACCGTCATTCAACCCCTCCAAGTTATCCATGCTGGCACGAACGGATCGAATTTGCAAACCTTCCCGCCGAGCTACCACCTGGTCTTGCTCGAGTTGCGAATCCGACAGATCCACGACAGTTACTTTCGCGCCAGCCGCCGCCAAGATCGGGGCTTGTTGACCGCCGCCTCCCGCCAGTAGTAATACGTTGCACCCCGGCAGTTCGGGAAACCAGTGTGTAGGCACCATTTTTTGAGGGGTAAGTACGATCTCAACTTGCCCTTGCCGGGCTCTTGCAATCAGATCCTCGTCAACAGGCTCAGTCCACCTGTTCTTTCGGGCAACTTGGGCATTCCAGGCTCTTCGATTGACTTCCAACAGTTCGTCGCGATCTAGTCGTTTAGGCATAGCGGCTTGGCTGTAATATTGGCTGTAATATTGGCTGTAATATTGGCTGTAATATTGGCTGTAATAGAGTTCGGATTCAGCGAGGCGTATCTTCGCGGGAGGCAACCGTTCGACCACGGCAATGCGCTCGCCCGAAACACGGAGCATGAACCTAGAAGAGGCGATAGGAATAGCCTTGGTTCGTCGCAATGATGGCGGCTACTCCCTCAAACGAAAATAAGCCGATGCGCTGAAGCGGGCTGATTTCCGATCTGCAAGGGCCACCGCGTCCCTCGAATTCGACTTGCGGTAACTGCTTCTAACACCAAACGAAAATAAGCCGATGCGCTGAAGCGGGCTGATTTCCGATCTGCAAGGACCACCGCGTCCCTCGAATTCGACTTGCGGTAACTGCTTCTAACACCAAACGAAAATAAGCCGATGCGCTGCAGCGGGCTGATTTCCGATCTGCAAGGGCCACCGCGTCCCTCGAATTCGACTTGCGGTAACTGCTTCCAACACCAAACGAAAATAAGCCCACTCACAAGGAGCAGGCTTATTTCCAGTTTGCGGGGATCATACCGTTCTTCGCGGGATTTGGATCAGGCAACTAGCTGAGCGGAGATCGCTAAACTAGTTCCTTCTTTCCTCCAACCAGCGTCCGCAGACGTTCTGCCAATAGGCGAGCGTCAAACGGCTTCTTGAACGTTTCGTTGATCGCTGACCGGTCGAAACTAAATGTTTGACCATCGTCAGGCAACAAAGCGATCAGGACGATTTCGGTAAAATCGTTATTCTTTCTCAGGTTCTGACAGATCTGAAGCGCTTCCACTTTGCCGATTGAGAAATCTACAATCATGCAGTCGGGATGGAAGCTTTCAGCCTGGATGCCCGCCTCAAAACCGCTGGCAGCAGTACCAACCTTGAACGCCTTCTCGGGGGGAAGTTCCCTTTTGAGATTTTCGATCAAGACTTGGTCTTGAGCAACGATCAACACCTTAGCCATTGCTTCATCTTCAAGATCGCCCAAAGGCATACCATGCTCTTTGAGGAACTTGATGAGATATTCGCGGGGGATTCGACGGTCTTGCGAACCCGGAATGCGATATCCCTTCAGCCGGCCGGAGTCGAACCATTTACTCACAGTTCGAGGGGCCACCTTACAGATCTTTGCGACCTGTCCTGTGGTGAACACCTTCATATGCAGGATCTCCGTTTTCCTTACGTGTTACGAAGTCCACCAACGCTCGCTTGTGCGAATGGAAGTGAACCGTTGTCGCCCTTGCTTGTGCACTGCAGACACGCGTCCTGCACGGTTGCCAATCCGTTGACAACACATACAACAAACACTTGGGTCAGGGCTTTGCTTTGAGTTTTCCGTTATTCGAAGCGGCTCAGCTTTCCACTTCAAACGACTAACTCTGGCCAGTTGCCGCACAATCCCGCGTTCCAATGCCTTGCCCACACCCCCGAGTGGTTTCAAAGCAACTAATTCGCAAGCCAGAACAACTTGGTAGCTTCGGGCGCATTAATGAGCTGATACGCTCAATGCAAATGAGAATCACGAACGCACCTACGACACGAAGCCGTCGGCATGTTCCCGGCTAGGCAGTATTCGAGTCAACGACCCGTTTCTGACAGCGCCCAGTTAGATTCCCCCCTAACTGAACCAGGTTGTCTGTCAGCCAGCGAATCATTCGATCCGATGGGACTTAACAGAACAAACTGTCCGAAGATTGTTTTCGATTCGAACGGGTCAATTACTTTAGCAAGATTGCTCGTTTGTACGTGTGGAATCGCCATAACTGCCCGCGACCGTTCAGCATCCCGAAAAAACTTCCTGAATTCGCCGGTGGATTGCAAAGCCGGCTTAAAGTGCCTGCGGGGATGAGACAAAGTTTCCAGTTTTCACCATGTAGATTACAGCCTGCTCCAGTCGCCCGAGTTCAGCCCTTTCAGCTCTGAAGGCTACCGCGACTCTACATCCCTTCGTTGGAGTTCAGCCTTTAGGCTGCCGCAACCCTCCATCTCTTCGTTGGAGTTCAGCCTTTAGGCTGCAGCGCCTCTTCCTTCCCCCTTCGTTGGAGTTCAGCCTTTAGGCTGCTCTTGCACACGCAGCAACTTTCGTTGCCAAGATACCTAACTCCGATCACCCGGACAGGCTAAAGCCTGAACTCCAACCACCAGCTTGTTTTTTGCACTCTGCGCAGCGCGGACAGGCTAAAGCCTGAACTCCAACGATGTAGCCCCAGATCCTCTACGGCCGTTCAAACGGGTTTCCGCCCGTTGTCGTTTGTTGCTGTCGCACGCGGCAAAAATCAAAATGCTAGCAATGCAGGCAATCCAAGTCCGCTTTCCCAAGACGAACAGTTTCACTTGCGGCAACGCGTGAACTCACTCGTCCAGCTAGCATAGCCCCGACCGGACGCCAAATTCCCAGTCTGCCAACTCGGGTGCAACCAACTTCTCTTTACATTTTCGCTGCGATTCGGATAAGTTAGGAGGCGGATGTCGCCACCAACAACGTACCGAGACGTTGCCTCGGATCTGCCAGATCCGAAAAGCGAACCCGCTTAGATCCAGGGATGATTGCTATGAACGGATTCAGCACGCTTCTTTTCTTATTGTTTGCTCAGGTTGGAATCACACCGCCTCCTACCGTGCAAAGTACCGAGCGTGACTTCGGATGGGACATCGACCGCGCGACGGGGGATCTGTTCTACATCGTTCAGCTGTCACCGACGGAAGTCGGCATCATGGAAGAAGTCAATGAGCGAATTGCGGCCAGGCAAAGATCTGGCTTGCCTATGCAAGACCCCAAGACTGGCCGACCCGTCATCCAACCCGAAGAAGTTTTCACGGACATGCCACGGGAACTCATCGGACGCGTCTCCAGAATCACGGTACGCATCGGAGATGCCATTCTTCCGAGGAATCCTTCACTACGAGATATTCCACGCCGGTTCCCCTTGTACAACACCGATGAAGCTGTCGCTTCTGTCCTGGGTCGCGGAAATTTTGCGGATATCGAATCCGAAAAGGTAGTCAACGCACAAAATGATCGTGGTTTGCCGCCGCTAACCAATCTTCCGGATTTGGCTCGTCAACTCGAACAGAACTCGTCGGCACCTCAGAATCAACTCCGTGCCCCTGCGCTACCCACCGCCAATGGAGGTAGTAGCTTCCTGAACGACTCCAGGGGTAACGGCACGACGCCGGGCACTTCCAATCTTCCGCCGTTTAATAATACCGCCGACAACGCTCTGTCTCGTTCTGGTTTGCAAGACCCCTCTCGTTCCCAGGCTGCACCGCTTCGTGATCCCGCGAGTGAACCGCTGTGGAACTCGAGTACAGGTCGACTGAGCGACAGTTCGGCGTCTCGACAGGATCCTAGCCGAGCGAATGGCTACGACAATCAAAACAACTTCGGCGTCTCACAGGCTTCCAACGAAACACCTTATGGCAACCGACAGCCCAGGTACTCGGCCGCCGATCCGCGAAACCAAGATCCGGCATCGATGCCAACCATTCCGACGAATAACTCAGCAGCGAGTGGTGCTAACCAGCAGTATGCCAGTGAAAACCAACAGAACGCACAATGGCGAAGCGGAGTCAACGGACAGCTAGCGGGAGGATACCCACCGGGGAACGGAACTGCGCAAAGAAACCCCACTCAGCAAAATCCCAATTACGGCGTCGCAGGAACGAACTACCAACAGCCACAGCAGCAACCGAATCCCGCTTCTGTACAAAACCCGCAGGCTGGCGGGGCTCCGTACCCGAACGCTCAGATGCAGCAACCAATTTATGGGAATTACCCTTACGGCAACCAGCCTGCGTTCCCTTACAACCAATTCGCAACAAGCTTTAATCCATCCTTCCCACCAGCTGCTGGCAACTCCAGCCTGCGTGATGCTGCCATCACCGAACTCAAGGATGAATTCAAAGAGCTTGCAGACTCGATCAAAAAGAAAGACGAAGAAGACGCAAAACGGCTGCCATCGACTTCTCCCTCAGAACCCCAATTCCGTCTCGCATCGAACAATACACCTGGCGGCGTCTCCGACGGGCGTACTACAGGAGGTTCCGAAAACGGCCAATCCCAGAACCAGGAGCCAGAATCCGCGTTCGCCAAGACAAGCGACGCATTTGCGAAGATTCTTTTCCTCGTCTCACTGGTCGCCAATTGCTATTTGGTCTACCTGATTCGCAAGCTTCTACTGCGATATCGCTCGCTATTGACCACGGTGCGGACCCACGCAATTTCGTAGCGTCCGTCGAGATGGGCTGCCGCCCACACGTCCGCATTTTCGCCAGGCCCGCATTTTCGCCAGGACTATCGGGTGGCGAGAGATTCTACGCTGCGATTGCAGCAGACTCGATCAAATATCATTCCTGAGAATTGTTGCGGTAGGCATTGAATCTCAGATAATTCAGATGTCGGTAGAGATCGTTACGTTGCAATAAGTCCGCGTGCGTTCCTAGGTCGGCCACGGTGTAATCGTGCAACATCACGATTTCGTCACACGCACGTAAGGTGGCAATCCGTTTAGGCAATACGACCGTGATGCAACTGTGTTTCACCAACGCTTGGATGGAACGCAAAGTAAGACCCTCAGCATCCTGGTCCGATCCAACACTTGCCGGCTCATCGATCACCAGGATGCTTGGATCCCGAAGAGCCGCTCGCGTGAGCGCAATTCGAAATGCCGCGTCGACAGTCAACCGATCATCGTCGGGGCTAATGACCGTCGCAAATCCTTCTGGCAACTGCTGCAAAGCCTCACGCAAATAAGTTGCTGAAGCGGTCTCGTCGATCAACGCTGGATCGATCTTTCGCTTGGCTCCGACAAGATTTTCATTTACGGTGCCAGTCACAATAGCACCATCAGCGGCGACCCAGTGTGAGCACTTTGCGAGATTGTCTGGTCGCAAGTCGTTCACCACTTCACCATCGATCAAGAGTCGACCGCTCACAGGTCGACCGTAGCCAAGCAACAACTCGACGAGGGCATTCGCTTGAAGTGACTGACTTGAAACAACTCCGATGAGTCGGCCGGGCTCAAACTTGACCGAAACGTTATCGAGCAATTTGCGACCACGGCTATCCTGAACCGTCACATGGTCCATTTCTGCGTTGTGTAGAACTCGCTCTAAGGGCTTCTGCTCTTCATTGTCATTTCCGTCTACCTGCAGAGCCATAAAGGTCGCCAACTCATCGGCGGCCCCTTGTGTCGTCTTCATATCGCGCTGAGCTCGCAACAGTCGCTGTGTGCTAACCGCCGCCGCCACACAGCAAAGGAGGAATGCTGCGCCGCCACCTAAGCTAAACCTCGCCGCATCAGACAAGAACTGAACCGCGACAACAAACAAGAACAGTGCGACCAAAACGCCACCGATCCCTGTGAGTAAAGGGGTCTTCCATACCGAACTGGTCAGACTCCTCATAGCATCCTTGCGATAATGCTGCAGCTGTTCTTGAAATCGTCTACTGAGATCATGTTCCTCGTGCACCGATTCGAGCAACGGCCCACGCAGACTCTGTTCAACAAGCCCACCTCGCAATTGTGTCGCTCTCTCGCGAACCACAGGCAGAGCCGTTCGTTGTGCGCGGTCTACGAATCGATAGACAGCAGCCGTTAAGCAAGTTCCAATCAATGCCAGAGTCGCCAAAGTGGGTTCAATCAGAAAGGCCACCAAAACGCAAAAGAGTGCCTGGAACAAATGTCGCGGAAATGTCCGCCACCAACGCATCAAGCAAGCTCGAACACGTGGCAAGTGGTAATTCAATCCATCCGTGAGCGCTTGTTGCTGAGCCGAAAGAGTCCGCACACGAGCTAGATTTTTGGAGTGCTCACGCAGGATCTCCATGACTTCGACCTCGAAGGCGACGGCCCGGCCGTGAACGCGTCGGTAAAACGCCCACAGCAGTACGGAGCCGAGCACCAAGATGCCACCAGAAATGACCAACAGGACAGTCACCTGCACGAGTGGGGCTTGATTGCCGGGAAGCACCGAAAGCGGATCTGGAATCAGCCACGCAAAGCGGCTCGCTTCTTGAGCGTTCTCAGCTGCAGCAACTGAATTTCCACCCGCAATCAGAGCCTCCAATATTCCGCCCAGTAGAACTGCCGTTACGGGTGTGATTGCGGCAATGACAATTCCGAGAATCCAAGCAGTGTAGTCATCCTTGGTTTTCGGAGTGCGAGCGATTAGCGATTGGAGAGGCTTTGAGAGTTGCATGATGGTCTCAATCATTTTCAGAGAAGAGCTTCCCCAATTTTAATCGAAACAAGACCATCGATTTCCAGGGGAGGTGAATTCGCTCACGCGAGTCAAAATAGGTTTGGAAACAAGGGAAAGCTCGACATCCTCCCCCAAATTGCCTCCTACATGGAGCTCCCAAACGTAACGTTCCGAGCCGTAGTCTTGCAGCAGCAGGTCCCTCCATTCTGGACGTTCAGCCCGAGCCCAGATGATCTCCGATTGGGGCAAGTTGGCCGCGTTATAGACCCATTCTTGATGTACGTTGTGGGATGCCTCGTAGTGCACTAACACCAAGTCTTTTCCATCCGTTTTTCGCAAGCTAGCCGCCACTTCAGCTCGGCGTCTGGCCCAGGCATCATGCTCGGAACGACTCAACGCAAACAGAGCCCACAAGAGCCCGCCAACCTGGAACGCGATGAGCAATGAGGCCAGATGACTTGGACGCAGCCCCCTTTGTAGCCACAACGCCCCCAAACTTTGAACACACTGTTGCACACAACAAACCACGCCTACCAACAGACATGCGGTGATTGGTGCCAAGTAATGAGGATAGACCCAGCAAACAGACGAAGAAACCGCCATCTGGATCAGCAACATCGCCAAGACGCCGCGTCCCAGCGAATAACGTGCCCCTAATGCGCAGCCGATGAACCCAATCAATCCAACCCCAATCCCCCAGTAAGAGGCGATCAGACCTAGCCCAAAGAAAAACCCCTTACCCCAGCCTGCGAGACCGGCACGCGACTCGTAACTCTCGAGTGACCACCCCTGATGGTAATTCCTGACTACATCAGGGGCCGTTTCGTCAGCAATGCTTGCTGGAACTTTCTCTTCACCAAAAACGAAGAGAGGTGCGACCCCATACTGCTGCTCATGAACTTGGTATGGCATCCTTAAAATGCTGCCCGTCGTCGCACGATTCTGCATCGCGATACAGAAAAGAGCGGCTGACACTGGAATGCCCGCGAAACAAGCTGTGCGCAACGTGTCTTGATTCATTATGTGCGACCAGTTGAACCGCTTGCTGGGAGCCGTTCGTTTCGCTTGCAGCCCAAGCAGTAGCGCACAGGCTACGAAGGCGAACACAAAGCCCTCAAAGGGCCGGCACAATGCGAGTCCCGCAATCCCTACTCCGAGTACCAACGCGTTCGCTTTTTCGAAACGCCGCCTTAAGCGAAACACCGCACCGAGGACCAACATTGCGAACGCTGCTGTCGCCCAGCCACCGGCAAGACTATAGGACCAAGTCGTTTGCATGGCCGGATGCAGAGCAATCAGTAATCCACCAAACGTCGCCCAACGCCTGCTGGTCACACCTGCGACCATCCACGCGCCACTCGAGGCCGCCAAACCGGCTGCGATCCAGCTTCCCGCCAGCGGCACGCCAAAAACCAAATAGCCCAATGCAATGAATAGGCCCGGAGCCAAAGGGTACTTCGAAGCGTAACTCGGCTTGAAAATCACGTGGAAAGTCTGCAGGGGCTCCCACGATTTCGGCGTCGGGTTCGCTAGTCGCCCCTGCAACAATGTGTCCGCCGCCAACAGATTGCTGTACTCGTCATGCAACGTAGGATAGAACGGCTTGACCATGGAGACTGAGGCCGCCACAGCTCCCCCGACTAGGCCGAGTGTCAGGAGCACAAGCGCCCACGCCCATGGCTGTCGAAGAAATCGAGCCCATGCGATCCGAGAGTGACTCGCACCCAAACCATCGCAAGTGTCCAATTTCGACTCTCGTGACGGACTCGACGGACGCATCAGTTCTGCCCCACGCACGCTCAAGTCGCCGACGGCGAGCCCAGAGGCTTTCGCACCAAAATCAAGTATTGTGCTCCCAAAGGTGTGCCTTCGAGCGAGCCTTCACAGGAACGCAGCCAACCAAGCGTTCGAGGAAAAAAGAACAACGTCCGAACTGCCACCCGCTCAAATCCAGCTATACGAAGACGTCGTTTCGCTTCCGGGATTGGAAGACAAATTGCATCTCGATCAAAGGGAATCCGCGACATGACCCATCGCGTACCTGGATTCCATGGGTTGTTCTCGAAAAATCCGAAGTAGCCCCCCGGCCTCAAGGCCTGAAACACTCGCTTCAATTCGGCGTCTCGTTGGTCGGGCTCAATGTGGTGAAATACTCCTGAGGTGTAAGCAAGGTCGAATCGCTCTTTCCCAAGAGATGCAGCGTCTGTTGTCCAATCGATCCTGTTAGTGAGACCGGACGCAAGCTCGCGGCCGCGGGCGACTTCGATTGATTGCTCGGAGCAGTCGTATCCCAAGTAGCTCGTCGCTTTTGGTAGCCGCAGCAGACCTTCGGCGGCATTGCCAATTCCACAACCGAAATCCAGAATGGCGCCTGGAACCGCGGAATTGGATTCCATGAGTTCCGCCAACTTTGCCAACCTACCTTCGACAAAGAAATCAGCCGACTCACCGCTCAAGGAGATCCCTTGCTCTAGTTGCGACTCATACTCTTCCGCAGCGTTATCAAAAGTCTCGGATGCATCTTGCATTTACCTCTCCTTCCATCGCTCGGCGTCTGCGTGACCACCAACAAAGCGATACCTTCGCCCTGGTTGCTCGCACAGTTGGAATCATCACCTACTACCGTCGAGCCATCCGAATCACACTCAACATGAATCCACCGAATGCGGTCTGCACACCAAGGGCGATACTGCCCGCAGCGGGGATGATCCAACGCATCGTCGTGGAATAGTCGAGTTCACCGAAACCGGTCGCCGCCCAGGCGTACGACTTCCAACCAACGATGGCCACGCCCGCCGCTATCAGACTGGCCGATGCCCAAAGACTACGTTCGAGTGTCATCCGTTTCGCGATTGATTCCACGCGGGGATCCGCGGGCAAGATGCGTTCAGAGGCAGTAAAACATTTCGCGATGACCGCAAACGTTCCCAATTGGGCGGCCACCAGCAACGCTAAAACGGAAAGCAGGAGTGTATGTGCGTCGAAGACGGCTCCGCCAAGCGAAATCCGACCGAACACCAGCGCGCATCCGACTAAGCCAGCGATTCCAGTTACTAAACCTGGAACCACAAAAGTCCACCTTGGGCTAAGCAGCATGAAGAAACGCAACGTACGCCAGCCATCACGGAAGGTCCTAAGATGCTGCTTGTGGGCCTTGCGTCCGTCGGGGTGTAGCGTGATCGGTACTTCGCGGATTTGAGCTCCGAACAAAGTGCTCTTAATGATCATTTCCGTTGCGAATTCCATGCCGGTGCAGCGCTGATCAAGACTCGTGTAGTGCGTCTTGGTAAAGCCACGCAGGCCACAGTACACATCGTTGATTTTCGCTCCGAACATCGTCTGAACGAGCCAAGTCAGTCCTGGATTACCGAAATGATGGAGCCATGGCATGGCACCGGGCATGATCCGTCCGCCTCCACCAGGGAGTCGACATCCTTGCACAAGATCCGCCCCGTTCTTGAGCTCCTCGTAGAATCGGCGAAGCGATGAAAAATCGTAGCTGTCATCCGCGTCGCCCATGATAACAAACTGGCCCCGGGCTGCCTCGATGCCGCCCATTAGGGCAGCACCATAACCAGGCTCATCGACGTGTATGACGCGAGCCCCTAGAGACTCGGCAATTTCAACCGAATCATCTCGACTGCCGTTGTCAGCGATGATGACTTCGCCTCGAATGCCCAATTGTTCGAAGCTATAAATCGCTTTCAGGATACACGTGCCCACCGTATCGGCCTCGTCCAGGCAAGGCATTACGATACTCAGCTCGACTGCCTCATCAACGTCAGCAAGCTGATCTGACTTTGCCCAGTTGGCGATTTCTCGCTGGTGGGCTTTCCGATCAGCCGTCAGCAAATCGACCACTCGATCCAACTGGGCCTCAGCAGGATTCACGAGACTGCCGGTCGATTGAGGCAATTGCAGCTCGGCGGGCGAGCATTCACCGCTGGTCTTAGGGCTTTGTGGCATCAATCGATCCGTGGTTTCGTTTTCTCGAGCCGGAGCTGCATTCGGAGGCTCGCTCCGGGCGCATACTCAGCGAAATGCATCGTCCGCCGGCGCATCTCTGCTACGACGGAAATCTCTCCTGGCAAAAGAAAGTCGTCGGCGCGGCCCCAATCATTTGCTTAAACGCTGTCGGACCGAGTGGTTAAGAAAATCCGATTCGGAGAGACATGCCGGTTTTGCCATTGCTTTGCCTGTCGGTGTATCAGGTCGCATTCGTTCGCGTTCGGTCGCGTTCACAACAGCCTTGTTCACGTCTTCACCTAGCGATCATTTCTTCGCACCGAGGGAAAACAGGGCTCTAGCGTGGGCGTTTGTCGGCTGCCCCAACCAGATCACGAATCGTGAAACTATTCTTGGTTTTCTAGATTTCTCTGTCACCTTTCAACCGCTCACTGCCACTGGTTGGTGAAGAGCAGGGCGGGTGTGGCTATTCGCCAAGCTCAATCCCTGACCGAACCCAACCTGGAGCGAGTAAAGTGGTAACCATGATGTCTCCCGCAAAGCAAAATCGACCGAGCGAAGATGAACTTTGGAATCGTGTCCTCCAGGATGATGCATCTGCGTTTGAAAAAGTGGTCGCAAAATACCAAGCGGCCGTATCCGCAGTTTGCTTCAGCTCCGTGGGAGAGTTTGCTGCGAGTGAGGACATTTCACAGGAGACCTTCCTCGTTGCCTGGCAAGCCAAAGACAAATTGGAGAACGCCAGCAAGTTGAAGGCTTGGCTTTGCGGGATCGCTCGTACGCTTTCGAAAAACCACCTTCGAAAGACGATCTCGCATCGCGAACAGGCGGCTCGCTTAGCGAGAGAACTCGGAGAGGACACCGAGGTCTCCACCGCCGAGTCACGAGTGATGGCACGGGAAGAAGAGGCTCTCGTCTGGTCGACCCTTTCTAAGATCGACGAAACCTATCGCGAACCGCTTGTGCTCTTTTACCGCGAAGGCCAAAGCGTCGCCAAGATCGCCGAAGCACTTAATATCAGTGAGGCAGCTGCCAAACAAAGACTCTCACGTGGCCGCAATTTACTCAAATCGAGTGTAGCGGAGCTGGTGGGCAATACGCTGGGAGAAACGCGCCCGGACAGTCATTTCACGGCAGGCGTGATGGCCGCAATCTCGACGGGTGGATTCCTCAAGTCGGCGACGGCCGCGAGCAGTCTAGCGGGAACCATTAGCACGGCGATGAAAGGCACCGCCGCGGCAACAAAGCTGGTTGGCTCGGCGGGTGCCGCGGGAATCGCTGGTGGCCTCATTGGTGCCAGTGGCGGATTGCTCGGCGGCTGGCTAGGCGTCTGGATACCCGCACAGCTTGCCCCGACCTTGGACGAACGACGTTTACTGGAAGCCAACGGTAGGAGAATCATGAAACGAGCCGTTGGGTTTACGGCCGTGATCTTCTTGTCTGCATTCCTCATGCCCTGGATCGGCAGTTGGGTCGCCATCATGGCGACGTTACTTGCTAGTCTCTTCTTTGTCGTGACGACCATCGTGGAAACGACTCGCACCCAACGGCAGATCAAGGCTCTGCGAGTGTCGCAAGATGTCGCGCTCGAACCCAACGAGACCGCGCTGCGATCTTGGGTTCAATCACATGTAAAAAATCGCAAAGGGCGAGTCTACCGCAGCAACGCAGCTCTCTTCGGATGGCCGCTGGTTGATATCCAAGTCAGCGATCCTCCCGAAGACGCCTTCGCCGAACCCAAGCCAGGAAAAACGGCGCGGGGCTGGATTGCAATCGGCGACAACGCGCAGGGATTGATCTTGGCCATTGGCAGCCGAGCTTGTGCTTTCACCGCAGTGGGTGGCCGAGCTTACGGAATCATCGCCTTGGGTGGCTTGGCGGTCGGTGGAATCGCCATCGGCGGGCTATCTATAGGGCTGCTCAGTCTAGGCGGAGGAGCTCTCGGTATTCTGGCCGTTGGTGGCCTGGGAATTGGATGGGATGCAGTGGGAGGGGGAGCGATCGCGTGGCATGCAGCCGCCGGAGGTGGTGCATTGGCCTACGAGGGCGCTTTCGGTGGTTTGGCCATCGCGAAACACTACGCCGCGGGTGGCGCCGCTTACGCAGCAGAAGTCGCCAACGAAGCCGCAAACGAATTCTTGGATGCCAGTTGGCCGAAGAATCTAATGGGGTACACCCGGGACCATATCTGGCTTGTCTGGGTCCTGGGCACCGCTCCGGTTCTTCTGCAAACGCCGTTGGTCCGCAAGATCTTTTACCGCACAGTACAAGCGGACGAATCAACAAGCTAATTCGCTCACCTAGCCGAAGTGAACCGGATTCGCCCAAGTTAGGCATTAAGCTAGGATCGGCTGGCCAATTCCAATCTGCTCAGCCGTGTTCCGGTAAGCCTCCAAGGCATCTGGCAATAGCTTTTCCAAGTCTGAGGCGCGACGGTCATCAGATGGATGCGTAGATAAAAACTCAGGTTGCTTTGGCCCACTTGCAGCGGCGGCGAACCGCTTCCAGAACTTGGGAGCCTCAGTTGGATCATAACCCGCGTCGGACATCAGCATGACGCCAATATGGTCAGCCTCGGATTCGTGCTTGCGGCTATACGGTAGGACGAGACCATAGTTGGTCGCCATGCCATAGGCCTTCATCCACAGGTCCTTGCTGACTTGCTCTTTGTTTCGCATGGCGTAGCCGACCGCGGTCTTTACGCCATTCACTGCAGCTTGTTGGCTCATTCGTTCACCACCATGCCGAGCCAATACGTGAGCGACTTCATGGCTCATCACCACTGCAAGTCCGGCCTCGTTTTCGCATACCGGAAGAATACCTTCATAGATGACGATTTTGCCTCCAGGTAAAGCATAGGCATTCTTCTCGGCACTAGCGACGCAACGAGCTTCCCAATCGTAGTCGCTGCGGCCGCTGGCTTTGGCGATCCGCTGTGCAACACGTGAAACCATTGCTTGGTAACGAGGACTCGAGGCAGCTGCTTCGGTTTCCAACGCTTCCGCGAAGGCCTGAGTTCCCATTGTCACTTCATTCTGCTCGGGAATGAGCATGAGCTGCTTGCGTCCCGTAATGGGTGCAGTTTTGCATCCAGAGAAGCAACCGCATCCAATCGTTCCGGCGGCGGCTACCTGCATCCAATTTCGACGATCCATTTGCTAGCACTCCATGCCTTTGGATTCTTTCTGCACTCTTCATGCAGAAGCGTACCGACGAAAAGCTTGGCTTATAGACCGTTCGCGCGACGCAGGGAAAGTGTGATACCACGATCAAGTCTCCTGTGACCGTCAAGATTGCAATCAGTTGCGTGGCACGACCAACCAGGAAGTAAGCCCCCCCGCCGCGGCAGGGAAGAACCGTACTTCCGTCCGCTGCGGTAGCTGGCATCGTCGAGGCCGGAAACGAGTTCTGTATCTAGCCTCTTCGAAGCAGGAACTAGGCTAGAGCCGTTGGAAGACGATTGCTAGCTAAGAATCGTGACTCTGATTTCTCAGAATACGCGAATCCGAAATCGAGATTTTGGATTTGCTGTGCACCATGCAGGGCCAATCAAAGTTTAAAGTTGGGAAGAATTCCTCCCCGTCGCTCAGGCTCCGACCCTCCGCAAATTCCTCGCGAAACTCGGAAACAGAGGGTTAGGTATTGAATTGCTACTCAACCCAAGTTCAAACTTTGATTGCCCCTGGTGCACCATGGTGGCAACTGGCATTAAGAGACAATTGAAGCTACGTAGGCTCGAATATCTTTTTCCAAGTCATCGATACGCTGATTCAGTTTCGACGTCGCAGCGTCGAGATCGGAACTCTCTTCGGGCGAGGCGTAGGTGAACATATAGAATTTCACTTTCGGCTCGGTACCGGATGGACGTACGGCGAAGTAGTTGCCATCTTCGGCTAAATCGAGCATTACCATATTGGCGGACGGTGCTTCCAGCGGCTTGGTGGAACCGTCTGGCAGCCGAGTTGTAAGAGCCGCGTAATCGCGAACTCCAGATACCTGAATCCCACCGAGTTGTTCAGGAGGCGAAGCGCGAAATGCCTCCATAAGCTTGCCCATCTGGGCCATGCCTTCGCTACCTTCCATTTGGACGTTCACCAATCGCTCAAGGTGGCATCCGTGCTGGCTCAGCAATTCACTCAAACGCTGATGTAGCGTTTTGCCTTCCGCTTTCAGTTGGGCAACGAGCTGCGACATCAATAGACATGCCACGGCCCCATCTTTATCGCGAGCATACGTTCCAATCAGGTAACCGTGCGATTCTTCGGTTCCGAAAACGAAATCCTCGGGACCGACATCGTCCATCACACCGCCAATCCACTTGAATCCGACATGCAGATTGCCCTCGCAGCGTACACCGTAGCTTTCGGCGATACGCCGAGTTAACTCGGTTGTCACGAGCGTCTTAATGACGTAGGACTTGTCCGTCAGCTTGCCCAGCTCTTTCATTTTCTGACAAACAAAGTCGGTCAGCAGTGCGCCAATCTGGTTCCCATTGATGGTCGCCCATTCGCTTCCCGAGGCGGTACTCAGCGGCGAAGCGCAACCCAGTCGGTCACAATCAGGGTCGGAAGCCAGGATGACATCTGCCGAGACTTCCTTGGCATACTCAATGATTTTGTCGAAAACAGCCGCGTTTTCTGGGTTACTTACGTGCCCGGGGACATTTGGAAAATCGCCGCTTGGCTCTTCGTGCAAGCTAAAGACTTCGGAGTCCGAAAACCCGGCTTGCTTTAGCACTGGCATGACCGCAAAAGCACCGACACCGTGCAACGGGGAGAAGATAATTTTTGCATCCCTCGGTCCAGGCCAAGCGTACGCAGACAGTTCCCTGCCGAACTCCTTGTCAATTTCGTCGGTACAGATTTCGACTTTGCCCCCGTCCAGGGCCGCTTGGAACTCCGAAGTCTTGATTTCATCCACCGACATGACTTTGTCGATGATCGCTTTGTCATGCGGCGGCAGGACCTGCCCCCCGGTCGACCAGTAGACTTTGACCGCGTTATCACTGGGCGGATTGTGACTGGCCGTCACCATGATCCCGCAATCACACTGTTTGTGCCGAACGGCGTAGGACAACTGCGGAGTCGCGCGGTACTCGTCTAAGAAATAGACTTTGAATCCGTTAGCGACCATGATCCCAGCGCACAGTTCGGCAAACTCGCGAGAACGGTGGCGAGTGTCATAGGCTATGGCACAACTCAGTTCTTTATCCGTGCCGAATTGCTCAACGAGATAGGTCGCCAACCCCTGGGCGCTCTCACCGATCGTGCGTTCGTTGATCGCGTTAGAACCGAACTCATACATTCGTCCCCGGCGCCCGCCCGTGCCGAAAGGGATGATCGTCCAGAACACGTCGTCCAGCTTCTGCCATTTTTCCGACTCGATATGCTCGACAATGGAATCTCGGTACGAGCTATATCGATCTTCAGTCAGCCAGACTTCTAAGTTCTCAAGGGCGGCAGAGGTGAGCTTCCCGTCCGACACGGCTTGCTTTGCCAAAGAGAGCGCTTGTTCGGTTGCAGCACATGTCGATGATTCGTCGCTCATTGATCTACCCTTCGCCGAATCTACTTCGGCCCTTTCGTTGCATTCCCTGCCAAGATGTAATTTGTTTTCGGGTGGCTGATGGGCCTTCCGCCATCCTAGTTTTTACACCTTTTATTGGCCTGATTTAACCCCTGCAATTCCTTCGCGATAGGTTGCGAGATAGGCTGCGTGATAGGCTGCCTCGGGCGAATCCAAGTTTCCGTTCGAGCCGCTCAGTCCTTCGTTTCGCCAACCCGTCCAAGGTGAGCTTCAAGACGAATCTGGTAGGGTCGGACGATGGCCCGAGCAGAGTCAGTTCGACCAGTCTGCGCCTTGAACTTGGCACCACGGACAGCACGAGCGCGAGGATTGAAAATGCTCACGCTCGCTTTGCCTAGCGGGTCTCGCGTTGCCAATAAATCGCCAACTCAGCTATCCTCTCCTGAAAATCCCCTATACCTCGCCGAAGATCGTAAATCGCAAGATTTCGTCGGCGTTTTCGCCAAAGGAGCTGTCCGTTGTCACAAGATTCGCAATCCGAGCCCATTATCAGCGTTAGCGGACTTCGAGGAATTATCGGCACCCAGCTCACACCTCTCGTCGCAGCTCGTTACATCTCGGCTTACGCGACGACGCTGGGCGCCGGCGGGAAAGTCGTCATTGGTCGCGACGGAAGAGCGAGCGGGAAGATGCTCTGTGACGTTGTCTCAGCGACGCTCGCCGCACACGGAATTCAACCCATTTACCTCGGTGTGGCGGCGACTCCAACAGTTGGCGTTGAAGTTCGATCCCAGAATGCGGCAGGCGGAATCCAAGTATCAGCGAGCCATAACCCCAAGCAATACAACGGCTTAAAGCTCTTTGGCAGTGAGGGTCGTGTTCTACCTTCGAAGCGCGGAGAACCCATCCTCGCTGGATACCGCAATGGGGCCGCTGGGTGGGTGGACGTTGACCTGCTGCAAAATGCCTCGGAAACCGAAGATCCCCATGCGAAGCACCATGACTTAATTTTGACTACCGTCGACGCGGAGCGAATTCGCGAGAAGCAATTCAAAGTTCTCCTCGACAGCAACAACGGGGCAGGCAGTCTGCTGGGGCGTCGATTGCTAGAAACACTCGGCTGCAGCGTGACGGTGCTTGGTGAGACGCCAGACGGAGACTTCACCCACGTTCCGGAACCAACTGCAGTCAACCTGACTTCGGTTTGTTCGATGGTGTCGGACGGTGGATTCCATGTCGGCTTTTGCCAGGACCCCGACGCAGACCGACTTGCCGTGATCGACGAACAGGGCACGTACATTGGCGAAGAACTGACGCTTGCCCTGTGCCTGAAGCAGGTTTTGCCAAACGAAAAGGGCACTGTGGTCACCAATTGCGCTACTAGCAGCGTGGCGAAACACTTAGCCGCTCAATACGGCTGTCACGTCGAACAGTCGGCCGTTGGCGAGGCCAATGTCTGCGACTTGATGATCTCCACAGAGGCGGTCTTTGGTGGCGAGGGCAATGGCGGCCCGATCGACCCACGCGTTGGCTATGTCCGCGACAGCTTTGTCGGCATGGCTCGCATCTTGGACCTAATGGCGACCAGCGGGGAAACGGTCAGTCAACATGTGGCATCCATGCCGCCGCTATCGATCGTGAAAGACAAGTTAGAAATGGACACGGCCGGGCTGCCGGATCTCTTTGAGAAGCTAATTGATGCGATGCCGGAAGCTCAGGCCGGGAAGCCAGACGGGCTGAAGCTGGACTGGGGGGACCGATGGCTACTGGTTCGCGGCAGCAATACCGAACCGATTGTCCGGTTTATTTCCGAAGCCCCCACGACCCAAGAAGCCCAAGCCCTCTGTGACGCAGGAAAACGTTTGGCGGAATAGTGCATGCCGGCGTTTCCACGCGCAGACTGGCTTGCCGCCCGCAGGAGCAAAGAGCTCAGGACCAGTTAAGCTTGCTCCAGTCTTCAGGCCATCTCGCCACTACATGATCGAGAAATAGTTCTCGACTGCGAAATCGATGTACTCTCGCTTCAACTCGAGCGGCTGATCATGGTACAGGCAGTAGTTCTTGACCTGCAGCAAGATGTCCCGGGGGTGGCAATTACGGAAGGGACGATCGGTTGGTTTGTAGTGAGCCTCGATCAAATAGGTGATGGCTTCTTCGTCATGCGGAATTCCCGAAATCGGACACATGATTTCGAAGAGCTTACGAAACGCGGCTTCGGTTGGATTCTCGACTTCAATTTTGTAGGGAATCCGACGTAAGAAAGCGTCGTCAACGAGGTCTTTCGGCTGCAAGTTGGTAGAGAAAATCACCAGCTGGTTAAATGGCACCTGGGTTTTCTTACCGCTCGACATATTGAGAAAGTCGTAGCGTTTTTCTAGCGGAACGATCCAGCGATTCAAAAGCTCGTCGACTCTCATTTTCTGACGACCAAAGTCATCGATAACAAGAACGCCACAATTACTTTTCAGCTGCAATGGCGCCTCCGAGACGTTTGAAACGTTGTTCTTCTGAACCTCCAGCATTTCCATCGTCAGCTCACCGCCCGCGATGATGGTCGGACGTTTGATACGAACCCAACGCTGGTCGATGCCGGAATCGTTAAGCCAGCCTTCGGTGGCTTCCTCTTCGGCCAACTCATGCATCAACGGGTCGTAAAGCCGCATGATCTCGCCGTCGATCATCAGTGACCGAGGGATCCAAATGTATTTGCCAAACGCCTGGGTCACACGCTCCGCGATACTAGTTTTACCGTTCCCCGGGAACCCGTAGAGAAACATCCCCTTACCGGAGTTGATCGCCGGCCCGAGTTTTCCGAGCATTCGACGGTCGATCAGCAAGTCCTTGAATGCATGTAGAAGTTCTTGCTGTCGAGGGTATTGGCCTTCAACGGACTGGAGCGCCACAGACTCGTTGTAGGTCTCCACAGTGACGGGGGCTGAGCCAAAATACGTCGTGCGAAGTGCGAATTGCCTAGCCCGTTCTCGGCCCGCATCGGTAAGCGTATGGGTGTAGTCCCCCATGGAATTGCTGCCGCGGTAAGCTGTCAATTGCTCATACTTCAGTCGATTCAAAATGGGTTCAATCAGACGGAAAGGCAACTTGACCTGATCTGCAATATTCCGGCCACTCGCTTCACCTCTTGCAGCGAGATAGCGCACGATTAGCTCTTCGACCATGGACTCTGGAAGTCCAGCCGACGCAAGGTCCTTCGGTTCGAGAGGCACAAAGGGCTCATCACGAGTCCCTGTCAATTTGCCGAACGAAGGTCCCTGCCCAATCACATCGCAGGTTGGCCCTGGCGCAGCGTTCAAATTCGTGCTCGCTGCTGGAGCTTGCTCGCCCGGCACATCAACGGGTGGACGCTCGGGCGCGCTGGAGTTCGGAACGCCTGGTGCCACAACTGGCGGAGCGGATTCGGCAAGTTCAATTTGGTTCACAGCCCTCGGACCGCTGCTCGTGGAGCGCCCGCTCGCCGCCGGGACGTCGGTAGCTTCATTGGCGATGATGCCATCGATGCGGGAAAGCAACTCAGCAAGGTGGGGGTCCGAGTTTTGGGGACTTGGCGCTGCGTCGTGGGTCACGTTGCTTTCCTGCTTAATGCGAAATCACAATGCGAGATGGAGGGAATTCACAGTATTGGGCTTCATCCTTAGCTACATCTGGCTGCGAGTGATCAGTGACTTTGAAAAGAGACATCAAGACACGTGACTCTCTTCGCGAGCGGTTCGTTTTGGGGCGATCCCCTGGCGAGTCGCCGTCCACCATTGATTAACTTTTTGCCGCTTACTTTTTGCCGCTTACTTTTTGCCGCTTACTTTTTGCCGCTTACTTTTTGGCACTTAAGGAGAGAGGGCCCAACAAAAGCTAGGTCACGGTGTGATCTTTGCAACACAAAGACTTTCGCTCGCGGCCCATAAAGGCCATATGGCCAATAAAGCGAAACACGACCGCGAAACTGCACAGTAAAAATGCCCGTCATATGACCGTCATGAAACGACTTCGGCGAATGTGAACTGAACGCTGCGGCAGATCAAAGCCGTCATGATCGATACCACCGCTTCGCCCATTCACAGGCAGTTATCCCGCGGGCTGACTGCCCGGCGAAAAATTGTTACCGAAACTTCAAAAAGAACGGTTGTGGATCACAGAAGCTGCCGATACATTCTTCTCTCGTCGTCGGGGCAAAGAGCTGCCAACAACAGTTCTTAACTCGAGTCAACATTGGTGTTGGTCACCGGCCGAACTTTCTCGAAAAGTTCAAAAGTCGCCTTGACCACGAAGACTCGCGGCCCTAACATATGCGACCCCTTGAGAGGCGGGAAACTGCTCTCAAGGACAACTGATCTTTGACAATTTGGTTGATAAGCTCTCCGTTGAAAACGAAAGTTTTCAGCTTTGAAGAACAAGGTTATGGCTTCCGAGTATCACGCTTCGGCAGGATGTTCGGCGGCAATAACAATTTTAAGTCGGTGCTTTTGACCAAGGCACCGCAGGTCATCTTGGAGTTGAACTCGAAGGTGACTCAATTTGATCAGAGCCGAAAGGCCTTGAGATTGGTTAACTATCCGTGAGATTGATCGCACTTGTGTGATTGAGATTGCGGTAAGCATACACAATTGAAGGGTTTGATCCTGGCTCAGAATGAACGTTGGCGGCGTGGATTAGGCATGCAAGTCGAGCGAGAAGCACCAGCTTGCTGGTGTGGACAGCGGCGAAAGGGAGAGTAATACGTAGAAATCTGCCCCGGAGTCTGGGATAGCGTTGGGAAACTGGCGGTAATACCGGATAACGTCTTCGGACCAAAGAATTTCGCTCTGGGATGAGTCTACGACCTACTAGCTAGTTGGCGGGGTAACGGCCCACCAAGGCAACGATGGGTAGCGGGTGTGAGAGCATGATCCGCCTCACTGGGACTGAGACACTGCCCAGACATCTACGGATGGCTGCAGTCGAGAATCTTTGTCAATGGACGAAAGTCTGAACAAGCGACGCCGCGTGCGGGATGAAGGCCTTCGGGTTGTAAACCGCTGTCAGAGGGAAGGAAATTTTGACTGAACCTCAGAGGAAGGACGGGCTAAGTTCGTGCCAGCAGCCGCGGTAAGACGAACCGTCCGAACGTTATTCGGTATCACTGGGCTTAAAGAGTTCGTAGGCGGCCTTGTAGGTCAGATGTGAAATCCCACAGCTCAACTGTGGAACTGCGTTTGAAACCACTTGGCTTGAGGGAGATAGAGGTGAGCGGAACAGATGGTGGAGCGGTGAAATGCGTTGATATCATCTGGAACACCGGTGGCGAAAGCGGCTCACTGGATCTCTTCTGACGCTGAGGAACGAAAGCTAGGGTAGCGAACGGGATTAGATACCCCGGTAGTCCTAGCCGTAAACGATGAGCACTAGTCCGTGGGGACCTCCACATCTTCTCGGACGTAGCGAAAGTGTTAAGTGCTCCGCCTGGGGAGTATGGTCGCAAGGCTGAAACTCAAAGGAATTGACGGGGGCTCACACAAGCGGTGGAGGATGTGGCTTAATTCGAGGCAACGCGAAGAACCTTATCCTAGTCTTGACATACTTGAGAATACCTCTGAAAGGAGGTAGTGCCTTCGGGAGCTCTTGTACAGGTGCTGCATGGCTGTCGTCAGCTCGTGTCGTGAGATGTCGGGTTAAGTCCCTTAACGAGCGAAACCCTTATCACTAGTTACCAGCGGGTAAAGCCGGGCACTTTAGAGAGACTGCCGGTGTTAAACCGGAGGAAGGTGGGGATGACGTCAAGTCCTCATGGCCTTTATGACTAGGGCTGCACACGTCCTACAATGCGGCATACAAAGGGAAGCAAACCCGTGAGGGGGAGCAAACCCCAAAAAGTGTCGCTCAGTTCGGATTGCAGGCTGCAACTCGCCTGCATGAAGCTGGAATCGCTAGTAATCGCGGGTCAGCATACCGCGGTGAATGTGTTCCTGAGCCTTGTACACACCGCCCGTCAAGCCACGAAAGTTGGGAGGGCCCGAAGTCGCTAAGCTAACCCTCGGGAGGCAGGCGCCGAAGGTCAACTCGACAATTGGGACTAAGTCGTAACAAGGTAGCCGTAGGGGAACCTGCGGCTGGATCACCTCCTTTCTAAGGATAATTGGTTCGTCCCTCACGGGAATGAAGCCGTTCGACTCACATCGATCGGGGGAGTAGTGGCAACACTGCGAACTTATTAGTGGACATAACCTTGTACTCAGAGTGTGAGAGCTTATCACCAGATTTCAAATAACGCCCGCTGCAGCTTGCTGTAGCGGGTTTTTTCGTGCGCTCAGCGTGCTGCCCTTTGGAGGGCGGATCGCGCGTCTAGCTGCAACTGCTGCCCTATCGTTTCTAGCTCAAGACCTGTGATTTGAACGAAGGCAGCGGAAATGCCTTGCCCTAATAGTAGGAGACTCTGTAATGAGAAAGGTCGACTCCTTCATGAGTTCGAGTCCCGAGTTTCTTGCGTGATTGGTCAAGGAAATGAAGTGTGGATTAAATCGATCTGTTCCCGATAAGGTGTCAGCACTTTTTGAGTGGGATCGCCGGAGATTAAAATGCGAGTATGCTCGCTGCAATCTGCCCATTTGGTCCAGTGTTTCGGGAGAGTATCGCGGTGCCTTGCTTGCTCAAGACGGGCCGTTTGCACAGTGGGCGACCACGGTTGCATTTTCGCTGTATGGAGAATGGCTCGGCAAGGGTTTTGTCACCGGCACGGTCGCACCAGGGAAAGGATATAATATCTTCCCTGGTTCCGCCGGTGGCGGGACGCACCAGAAGCTGCGGATGGACATAGACGTCGCACGATCCGAATGGGACGACCAAGATTGCATTCAGATTGACTATCGACGTCACAATCTTGGCCCTATTCGACTTCTCAGAGGAGAATTCCGCGAGCTTGAACCCGGCATCCTTTTGGGTCTCGGGTTCTTCGGACCGACTTTGTTCGGCTACCGGCGTTTGCGTCGCATCATTCCCTTTGTAATGTGGGGCCCCTTTGATCGATCGGGGAGCTCTAGCTTCGATGGTCTTCGACGCGTCGCTTAGTGTTAGTGAAATACTTTGGCTGTTCCGGGAGATCCATCGGATCGCTGTCTGCTCGTACCGCTTGTTGAATGGCCAATGCTAGCCAAGCATTTTTGCGCCGCGTGATTTGTACCAATCAAGAGACTGAAAGCGTTGAAGAACACCGTTGCCCAACCAAGCCCGTTACGCCAAGTTTTCGAAACGGTCCTGTACAGCGATGACCTCGTTGCAAGTCACGACTTTTACGGCAAGGCACTTGGCCTTGAATTGCTGAGTGAAAACGAATTGATGCTGGTCTTTCGCTGTGGCTCTCAGTACTTACTGATCTTCAACCCGAAGAAAAGTTGTGCGCAGGGTCGTCTTGTTCCGTCCCATGGAATGGAAGGAGAGGGCCACATCGCATTTCCAACTCCCGAAGGCGAATACCAGCTTTGGAAAGACCGATTACGGTCACTTGGTGTCCCAATTGAATCTGAAGTCGAATGGGATGATGGCGAACGTGGTCGCTCGCTCTATGTTAGAGATCCATCTGGCAATTCGGTTGAGTTTGCCCCTATTCAGCTTTGGTCCCACCTCCATAAAAGCTGACTCTCACCCCGATGCGTACCTCGTAAGTGCTTGCCGACGCTGTTTCAGAGGCAGTCAAACCCGAAGTGTTCAAGCGTTGGCTGTGAATCAACGTATTCACTGCATTGGTTATCGCTGCCTCGGCAGTTCGTGAGTCGCCTCCGGCCACTGCACAGGGAAGTCCTCCTGAATCACAAGGGGCGGTTTCTCAACAAGTCATCAGAAGTCCGAACCATGCGGGGCGATTCTCAGAAATTGCTAGCTAACCCGTGCGTGGATGGTTTGGGCTGCTGAGTTCGGCACAGCAATTATCGATACGAAGCTGGCTACCGGCAAAATCGTTCAACTTTGACAACGACTCTGCCCGATACTCCTTCACGAAGGCACAAAAAGGATATCACCGGACCAGTTTGCCCAAGCGGACTGGCACCGGTTATTAGGGGTGGCACGAGTAAGCAAAGGCTCTCGACATGAAGTTGTGCAAGACCGAGCGGGCACTACGAACAGCGTGGACGAAGTCTGCGCGACGCATTGTATTTGCTGCGGCTGTTGCAGGTCTGACATCGAATGCAGTTCAAGCACAGTCAGCGGGCACATCGGGACCGGAGGCCCCAGTTACGTCAGCGCCGACGATGCAACTTGATGCACCCGTCCGCACTGTAACAACTAAGAAAATTAGCGATCAGCCCAGTGCTCAGGTCGCCCTTCCTCCAGCTCTACCCCTCCAGTCAAGGGTTCGGTTGGCGTCCGCGGAAGCAGATTCAAACGACTCTGTCCCAAACGGCGAGATCTCCGAATCCCTACTCGATTTGGATATTCCCGTCCCTGGTCTGGACATGCACCTAAAAATTCCGGCCGAGCCAGCCTCAGCATCCGATATGCCGAGTGCAAGCGATCGAAGCCCGATCTCGCGTGAGCCAGAGATCGTCCCACGCGGCCGCAAGATGAAGATTCGAATCGAACCGGTGCGTTTAGACGAGCATACCGGTGAGGCGATCCGCCTTCCGGCGATTTCGCACCTCTCAGATTCATCGGCGAGCACCAGCGCAGCGCCCGCCATTGAACTTTCTTCCCGCTCGACAGATACAGATGGGATCGTTGGCGGTGCAGTCGAATTGGCACTCCCTCCTGCGAGCGAAATTTCTGCGGGAGATTCCCAGGCTCTGACGCCGGAACAGATCGCCAGCGAACCACCGGCTATTCAGTTGCCGACCATGTCTCTGAGCGATTCAGTCGACTACGTAGACGCGACGCAGCCACCAGAACCCACCTCACTGATGCCGACCGAGTCCGCTGCGGCGTCAGTCGCAACGAACCAGAAGATGGTGATCGAGCCGATGAGCTCTGCACCGCCTAGCCCAACGTTCTCGATTGACGACATTGAGCCTAGTCCACCTGTATCTAGCTCCGAGCTGAGCCGGCCGGTTGCAACGACAAAACAAGCCGTCGCACCGCTGGCAATTGCTAAACCTGCTGCTGCCGTCGCTGCGTTGCCAGTTGCTGCATCCGAGAAGCCCGTCGAGGATCCCGCGGTAGCCGATTTGAGCAAGACTCCGATGCGAGTCGGCGACGCGATGGTTTTGGCGGCTCAAGATGTGGCTGCTCTCGATGCAGATGGCACCATCATCGAGTATTCAGTCGAACACCCCACCATTTGCCGATTAATTCGAACTAGCGATACGACTCTGTCGCTGGTGGGGTTGAAAGAAGGTTCGACGCGAGTCGCGGTCGTCACCGCTTCGGCAACTGGTCAGCCCCAGAGCATTGAAGTGAGAAGCATAAGTGTCCGTGGTGCCGCTGAGGCCATGAAGCAGCCTCAGGTTTTCCAGGAACTATCCCAAGCGATTGCCAAGCTGTATCCGCAAAGCAACGTTCGCGTTCAGCAACGCGGTGAAGAGATTGTTGTGACTGGATTCGCAAAAACCGAGAAAAACGCCCGTCGAATTGTTTCGATGGTCCGCAAAACAACACTGACTCCTGTAGTGGACGAAGTTCGTTCAGCGACTCGTTAGTCTCATTGAGATAGAACGCGCACGCTTTATCGAACGACGCCCGAACGAAACCACTGATTCAGAATTTAGCTTCAGCTTGCCGCGACTCGAACACTCGCTCGTTGGTCAAAGCAACTGAGATTAGCAAGGATGACTCCGAGGACTGCCATGCGTAGAATCCTGACCGTTAGAAGCACCAGACTTGGACTAGCAGCAAGTACTTTTGGTGTCGCCCGCGCCATTGCACTAATGACCTCGATCGCGGTCCTCTTTTGCACTGGAAATATCTCGCAGGCACAAACGCTTGCGGAACAGCTAGCCCCAACTGCCACACATGCGAAGGACACTCCGGTGTCGTCCGCGGTCGCGGTTCAGTACGGAGGCGAAAGCTACCGTACGGTGCCCGCATCGGCAATCGATGCAAGCTACTCAGTCCTTTCAGATACCGAAGATTCGTCTGTTGAGCTTGCTTCTGCTCGCGGTGGAATTGCAGGCCGGCTGTTAGGCGGACGAGGGAGAGCTTATTGCCCTCCCGTGTCCAATCCCTGCAACCCTGGATGTGACGTTTCCCTCTATGTTCAATACGAGGCTCTGTGGCTGCGACGCGAAGGAGACGACTTCTTCTCACTTTCGCGGAACACCTTCCTTCCAGACTTCGAGTTCGAGTGGGCAGGCCGCTACACAATCGGTCAGCTTTGGGATTGCGTCAACGGTTGGGAAGCGGTTTACGCTGGACCATTCGATTGGCAACGTGGGGCCACGATCACTGGGACTGGCTTGCAGAGCAACCTGAGTCCTTCGAACGGATACTCCGCGACAGATATCGATACATTCAACAATGCAACATCACACACCCAGAACTGGCGTGCTCAACTGCACAGTGTTGAGATCAATCGCAAGTGGTGGGTCTGGGACGTCCTATCCACCATGATTGGTGCACGTTACATCGACTACGAGGAGGACTATTCCTTCACGTCAACGAGTGCTGCCGGTAGCGGAGTCCTCCTTGAATCTGTAGACAACCAAATGATTGGTCTGCAGATCGGTGCCGACATGCAGTACCCGGTCAGCCTACGATCCAACGTCGGAATTCGCGGGAAAGCCGGTGCCTACGCAAACTTTGATGAGCGTCGTGCTCTGTTGAATAATAACGGAACCCTGTTGATCAACTCCGGCGACTCTGACGTGGAAATCGCTGGTCTAATCGAAATGGGCATCTACACTAACTACCACATCGTCCCAAGCGTCCGACTGTTCGCTGGATACGAATTTTGGTGGATGCCAGGCGTCGCGACGGTGCCAGAGCAAAGCCCAGCAATCATCACGCCTGCGACCGGAACGACCGTCTTCAACGACGACGACTTATTCCTCCATGGTGCCAGCGTAGGTGCTCAGGTCTTGTTCTAAGCAACGAGATTTAGAATCCAAGCCCTACGCTTGATCAGGCTTGAAACGCAGAACGCCAACAATAGGCCGTGTGGTTCCTGAACCACACGGCTTTTTTCGTATCCGATCTGGATGGAGGAAGCTCGAGCATGGAAGCGCCCCAGGCCGAACCCTCAGGGCTAATCCAAGTTTGAAGTTAGGCGTTTCCCCAGCAGGCCCAGAGATTGTTTAAGTTGGAGGTATAGGAAACGCATGTTCTGGGGACATGCGTAACACTCTTACGAGTTTACAGCTTGCTTCCACTGGAGGTGATCGATGAGCTGGAAAAAGAGCGACCGCGTATCGGAACGACTTTTACCTTTGGGAACGACTTTTACCTTTGTCCCCGGTCCAGACAGAGAGGCCGACGCTCCCGCAATCCCTCGACCACCCGCTGCGTGTGTGTCCGCTCGGAAAGGGGAGTTCGGGTCCGCTCGAACAAACCCCGCTTCTTGAAACTCTGATGAGCCCTGGGTTCAGTCCGGAGAGGTTCGTTCGACTTCGCTAGGTCAGACTGCGGAATGCCCCGCTTGAGTTCGGCGAATCCCCCCATACGCCGAGCGATACTATTCGTTTGGTGCACGCTCAAGCCCTCTGGCTTATCAAGCGAAGTGCCAACAGTTAGACTCTAATTTGGTCGGGAAATCGTACGAGCGGGATGTCAAGTCCCGCTAACCCCTCACCGTGTGATTTCCCTTAACGGGGTACCGTAATCTGTTCTAAGCTCGCAAGAACATCCGTATGTCGAAACCTGCCACTAGTACCTGGAAAGAGAATCGCGGCGATATCCTGGTTTCAGTCGCTGTGTTGATGATTGGAATAGCGTCGACTCTCTGGTACTTCGAAGTCTTGCCCGAGATTGATTTCACGCCGATGGAAATGTACGGCGAGAATGCTCCGCCCCCCATACCTCAACCGACCATGCTGATTATCACGATTGGTTCCCAGGACCGTCTGCCAGAAACGACGATGACTGGATTCGTGCAGATCTTTAGCCCCTTTGGCAATATTGCAGATGGTTCGGAACCGATCGCCACTCAGACATTCCAACTACACGAAGGCGGACTAACTTCGGTCGTGTTCGACGAACTTTCACCGGGCGAGTACACGCCGGTGGTATTCCTAGATTCCAACGCGAATGGAACTCTGGATTTCGATGCGTCGTCTGTTCCGACAGAAGAATATCGGACAGCAAGTTACACCAATGTGCCGCCGGAAAATCCGCTCAAAGAATACAATAAGATTGTTCTCGAGCCTAAGTCTCAACGCTATATGTACATCTTCTTCTAACGCTCAGCCGACGCGCATTCAATAAGTGAGCGAAGCCTCCCAAGGCGACCTTCAAAAAGTAAGGGCGACCTCCAAAATGGCTCGCTCAAAGACGGGACCGCACGGAGCTGGACACCGCCAGCGATTCAGAGCGTGCAATGAAATGAACAAGTAACGCAATTGATGTTCCGCAGCCCAGCCTTGCTGGACTGCAGAACAACTGTCCGTACTCAATGAACCACTATTCGCGGCGGAGACTGAACGACATGTAATGCAGTCCAGTTTCTTCATCGACCAAGAAACCTCCGCCGGGAGCCAGGTATTGCGAAATCACGGAGAATGGTGGTAGCTCATGCTTTTCCAACGTAGTGAGCAATGCTTTGAAGAAGCCGTTATTCTCTGAGATCTGGCGTAGCCGGTCTTTATTGGCCGGATCGCGAGCAAGCTCGTAGAACAGCTGAAGTGATTCCTCTGGCCTGGCGAACGAAATTGCCGAGCATTCTTGGCCCTGCAATTGCCCCTCGATACTGTCGGCAATCAGCTGATACTCAAGAGACTCACTAAGTGGACCAATACTATCGTTGAGGCACGAAGCGACTTCTCGCAACATGTATTCACTATCCGCAATCACGAGGTAGTCGTCGATGGTGGTGAAGCAGATCTGAGGCTGTCGGATTGGTGAATCAGGCGGTAGCTCCCGTCCAAACTTAAGCACGTTCACTCGCAGCTTACCGAACGAAGCCAGTTTTACTTCGGTGCGTTCTTCGATCTTCTCAATGATCTTGGGCATCACCGTGGACTTGAAATACTTGATGTTGTTGATTTTCAGAGCATAGACGTTGGAACCACTGTTGATGGTCACCGGACGTACAAAGCCTTGCATCAGGCTGATGCGGCCTTCCAGTTGATCAAGCACATCTTCGCGAAAATTCAGATCGAGCTGTTCACCGAGCCGAGCGAAGACTTCCTTTTCGAGTGCGTCCTCACCGCGAAACTGGTTGTACAAACGCTCAACGCCTTGGAGCGTAGAATTAAGGTCCCAGTTGATCGTAGAGTAAGACGCAACCGAATCCGGCACCCAGCTCTCTGGCTCCGTCGAACCTGATTTTGGCTTGAGCAAACTCAATACACCACGGCGTGGACTACTAAGCTGCAGGTGAAGGTGGCTAATCGAATCGAATGCAGGGGGAGCAATAATCCAGCTACCACCAACCGCTTCAATCCCGTCCACCCCCAAGGCGGGAAGCACTGCCAACGTCATCGATGTTGCCGTCGTTTTTGGCGCGAACTGACGAACCATCGCGAGGGGGTCCAAATAGAACGACACTTGCGGTCGTTCGCCTTCGGTTCCAACGCAGCGTGACATGATTGACGTAAACTTACGGTTGTCCGCTAACGTCTTTGCATCTTCTAACTGTCCTTGCCACTTCTCCGCCAACTTTTCTAAGTAGTTGATATCCGAACAGGCAAGGATCACGCCGTCGTCGATGAAGTAGCCGAACTGCTGACGCTCTCTCTCTGGGTTGGCATAACGGTGGAGCGTTAGAGCCCCGACCGCCTTTTCCTCGTGAACCATTTGCTCGCCAGCCGCTTCCTCCATGCGTGAAAGAAGCAACTGGACGCTGCTGATTTCCTCACCCGCATCCAGCAATACCGCAACTGCAGGTTGGACGTTGACACGAACGGACCGCTCATCGCCATCGCCATTCCGTTCAACGCGCGAGCTGTTTCGTTCAGAGGGAAGAAGTGCCACCGCCATCTCGCCGCTTGGTATGGAAAGCAACTCATCTAGATTTAGACCGATGCTGCTCTCGAGTTCTTCCGCTGAACGTACGATCGATCCGTAGAACTCGCTCACGATGGGCTTGATTTTGTCATCGTTGCCAAGCTTACCGATTGAGCTCTTCCCCAGATCTGCCTTGAGCTTCTTTACATCGTCGACACGAATGTAGGCCAACGTCTTCTCTGGAAATAACTTGGGTGCCGTCAGCCGAGTGCCTGCGTCCTGGCCGGGGCACAACGCCGCGGCAAACGCGAGTGAGAGAAAGGCGAGAACTCGTGCAAATGTCTGGTTCATTGGGATTCCTTGCGGATGACTATGTTGTGAAAAGCAAACGCTCTCACAGGTCAGTTCTGATCGAACGAGTCGTGGAAACTAAAGTCTTGGTAGTTTGCTGCGGCTCTGGATTGGAGACGTCCAGTCGCTCGTGTTCGGCCCAAAATCCTTCAACAGCCGCGGCTGCCTGTGAAAACAAGCCTCCCCAAGCACATAAGTACTTCGTTTTGGGAGCCGCTAGTGTTACGGACGCGTGCAAATAACCGCCGACCGAGAGTTTTTGGGCTTTAGTGGGTCATTCACTCAATTTTGCTAGCAAAAGAGCCGAAGTCTGGAATGAGCATGGATTCGCCAAACTTGAGTGATTCTTGACCCGTTACCGACAGATGGCCACATTTAGTGGCATTTTAGTCGTCAATTCTTCAGAATTGAGGATGCTTTTGACGTCGGAATTGTCTGAATTCGTTAGAAGCAGACGAAATCGCCGAGCGTTGTCGCACTTCGGCGGGGTTTAGATCTGAGACAGGCCATGGAGCGGGCACTGAAAGAACGGGCCAGATCGGTTCCCTGGACGGAACCGCGCTGACCACGATTTCGCAACACATTCCATGTTTTGAGGACTTTTCTATGGCGTCCAAGCATATTCTCGCACTCCGCGTGCTGAGCCTCTCTGCAGTCGGTATCTTCTGCCTCTGCCCACAAGCTCACGCTCAATTTGGACAAGACACCCAGACTCAGACCGGCACTGCAGCCGCCGGCGGCTCAACCCCCACAGCGACTCCGACGGGCCAAGACTTCGATTTCAGCAACACCTTTGGTGGCACCCAAATTGGCATCAACAGCGGCAACGGATTTGGAACGGCAGGCCTGGGGGGCAACACCGGCCTCGGTCGGCTCGGTGGTTTGGGAGGATTCGGAGGCGGATTCGGTGGTTTGGGAGGATTCGGCGGAGGTTTTGGTGGCGGGCTGGGTGGATTCAACCAGCAGAATGACGCCAAAATTCGAGCGACAATCAAGCTCGGCTTTGCGTACGAACCGCCGAAGCCGAGCTTCCGGGCTCAACGGCTCAACGCAACGCTTCGACGGCTACCACTGCCAAGCAAGTTTCAAGGCGTCCAAGTTGCGATTAATGATCGGACAGCGTTCGTTAGTGGACGTAACGTAGCCGAGGGAGATCGCGAAGTACTGGAACAGCTCGTCCTATTAGAGCCTGGCATTGACGACGTCGAGTTCGCAGACTTCTCCGCCTCTGACCGCAGTCAGCAAGAAGTGATTATCGGCGGCAGCAACAGCGTTCTAGAGGGCGTCCCAGCCCAACAAGTCGTTCCGCAACCGGTACCACCCCCGAGCATTCGCAATCCCAATTTACCGCCGCAGCCGTCGCTGACACCGGTTCCACCTGCACCGAGTGCAGCAAACAGGTAACCCTCTGGGACAGCCCTCTGGCTCCCGTTTTGAATGCGTCAAGCCAGCCGCCACGGAAGAGTGGTAGCACCAGTCGGCCCGGTGCAGCTTATTTGTTCGGCCACCAATTTCTCGGCTTATAAGTCGGCTTGCCTGCGCTCGGATGACTCGACGCTAGGCTAGCCTGGCCGGACTTGACTTCAGTGCGAAAAGAGGCTGGTTGAACCAGGCTGCTTGGCACATTGCCTGCCAGTCGCGGATCGGTGCCAGGGCTTTCGATATCCTGTGGCGATCGCTTCGGAGGTGTCAGTGCTCGCAGGTGGTAGCCTGGTTGCGTGTTGCTGGCCGGAACCGTGCTTCGAGCGGGCAGATTGGGAGACACGTTCGCTGGAAGCGCCTTTTCCCCTCCGACTGAGAATCCGGTCGGCTCAAATGAACTCTGGGTGTTGTCCACACTCGTACGCCCAGCTCCGAGAGTGAAGCTTCTACGCTTGCTTCTTCCTAAACTCGCTTCGCCCGGTACCTCAATCGTCGTCGTCTTGGTCGTTCCCATCGACGGCATGGTGCTGTTCGGTACAGAGGGTCCCGCAGAAACTGCCCGCTGATAAGAAACGGTCTGAGCCTTTGGACTAGGCAAATGATGCTTTTCCCGCGGAGTACCTTCCAGGAACACCTTTGCCGGAGTGCCCTGAACAAGTGAACCTTCTTCCGATTTGAAGGTCGGGATCAAAGTGATTTCCTCGCGGTGGCCGCCAACGCGGTCCCACGGAACCCAGACGCTGTAGGAAGCACCGATTTCCGAAGGGCTGAAGTGGCTGGCAAGCTGCTCCGCCTTAAACTCAAATTTCTGGTCAGGCTCTACCTTCTCCGGATCGCTGTAACCCGGTGTTGTTACGTATCCGTAGATGGTTAGGTCACCATTAACCGGTACGGCCTGGGATTTCTCGTTGTAGAAATAGATCCTTCCGCCGAAGCCGCGTTCCGTCGATTTATTCTCGGTCGCCAAAGTATCAAATGACCAGATGGCGGCAATCGAAGAAGGCTCTTGGAATTCTTCCTTAAAGAGCTTAGACCAGCTCCATTTGCTGTCCTTCTTCTTGGCGGCTGATTTTTGCAAGCTGCTGCAACCCGTCATTGCCGAACAAGCAACGAGAGCCAGGCACAACCAGGGTTTAACGAGTTTGAAAGACATAAATTCCATTCCTTCTCTCTGTCCAGCTCGCGCAAATGCGCCGCTTACTTTCAGGCAAACCTCAATTGGATTTGCCTGCTTTGGTGCAGACCAAAGCTTTCAAGTCATATGAGCATGTTGATTTGGCGTCCGAACAACAATTTGAACGCCCGTTTCACTTCTAGCCCGATTGGTCCGGCAACTAGTTACGACCGCGGTAACTCGCTTGCTTGACCGGTGATCCAGCCGACGTCCCAGTAGCTCCGTTGGAACTCGTATCCATCACAGGAGCCGATGGAATGATGATGGACGAATCCGAGCTCGGCCCAACGTCGTAACTCGGTTGTCCGTAGAACGAATTAACTCGTGGTGTCCGCTGCGTCTCTAGCATGGTCGGAGCACGATCGGGATACATCGTTTGGCTTCGGGCAGGTCCCCACAATCCGTTTCCTCCGGACAAGCCAACGTCTCCGTGCGCGTTCAGCACATCAGCCAAGCACCAGCTCATTCTCGAAGATTCAACATGCTTCAGCGTATCGTAGTCTTCATCCGTTTGAATCAGCCGTGGCGTAAGTACAACCAACAGTTCGCGGCGTTGTTCGGATTCGACATCGAAACGGAACGCCGGTCCAATGAGTGGCAAACTTCCGAGAAGTGGAATCTGGCTTCGAGTCGACGAACGGTTCTTGCTGATCAGTCCAGCGAAGACAACGGTCTGTCCCGAGTAAGCACTGACGACTGTATCCGCCCGAGTTCGGTTGAGGATTGGCGAACGGATCACCTCACCATTGGCCCCAAAACCGATGGGAATCCCACCGTTGATATCGGCAATGCTCGAGTTCTCAACTCCAACGGCCATCACAATCAATCCATCAGGGCTGACGCGTGGTCGTACACTGAGAAGCAGACCAATGTCTTCCGACTCAGTAATCGTCTGTTGAGGAACGCCAATTTGTGCTTGGGTCACTCCCGTTACACGCTGGATCGATTGACCTACCTGCGCCGTAGCCTGTTGATTATCCAATGTCGTCAGCAAAGGACGGTTTAAGACTTGTGCACGATTCGCAGTCTGCAGCGCCCGAATCAAGACTCCGATCGCTTCACTCGAAGCCGACAGTACCAAGCCACCCTGTCCGGCGGCATTGGACCGCCCAACCCCAAAGCTACTTAACGCTTGCCCGGCAACGTTCTGAGTTACACCAAGTCCCGCAGCAGACGGTCCGGTCAGGATGTTTCCGAGATCGAAGACCGGCGAACGTAGGGTACCACCACTTGCACTCTGACGATCAAACAGCAAGCCGTCCTGAATACCCCACTCGGCCCCCAGTTCAAGCGAATCATCGAGCTGAATCTCGGCGACAAGAACCTGAACGGCCACCATCGGCGGTCGTCGATCGAGCCGCTCAATCAACTGAATGGCTTGCTCGAAGTATTTGGGGCCTGCACTTACCAAGACACTATTCGTGTTTGCTTCAGGAACCACAAAGACCTGGCGATTCACCAACTCTTGGGCACTCAAGATCTGGTTGATACCATTGCTCAGTTGTTGCTGAACGGTGGAGAGGTTTTGAAAATAGTCTCCCAACGCTGTCGCAACTGCCGCTGCGTCTGCATTTTGCAACCATACAACCTCGGCACGCCGCGATTCGATCACATCTTCGTCCAGCCTCAAGACCAACGCCTCAATGACCTTGAGATCGGAACGAGAACCGCTCACGATCACGCTGTTGGTTCGAGCTTCTGCGGCGATATTCAGCTGGATCAGCGAACTTTCTCCGCCCGCAGTCAGCGTGTTCGTACCCAGATTGTTCAGGAAGTTGCTCTGGGCTCCCTGACCGGCAGTGACCTGCAAACCGAACAAGCCTTGCAGCGTCTGAGCCAACGTCGTCGCGTCACCGTTGGTGAGTTGAAAGACCTTAATTACTGCCTCAGCACTCGGCGTCTTGTCTAGCTCTTCAATCAGCTTGCCAATCAGAGCCATGCTTGGAGCCGGAGCCCGGACAACCAAATTGTTGTTTGTTGAGTCTGCCGTAATGATCACGCCAGCCAGGATGCCGGATTCAATCTTGCCTCCATCGACCGTGACCATGCTCAGCTTGCCACTCGTTGGCGTCGCCAACGCTTCATCAGCTCCGGTGGTTTGGCCACCGATAATGTCTTGGATGACCGTTTGCAGATCCTCAGCCAAGGTATTCTGCAACGGGAAGACCTTAACGGAATTCTCGGTCGTGGAGTCCTCTGTATCCAATTCCTCGATCAGCGATTCGAGTTCGACCATCTCACGTGGAGAGGCTTGGACAATCAACGAATTAGTTCGATAGTCAGAGAGGACTTTGACACGCGTCTCAATCCCGATTCGCTCCTCGTCACCGTCCGGTGGAGTCTGAGTGAAAAACTCGCGAATACGATTCGCGACATCTTCAGAAGAAGCATGTTGCAGTCGGATGACCTTCAACTGGTCGGTTGCATCCAAGGGAAGGTCGATCTTCGCAATCAATGACTTGACCGAAGCGATAACTTCGTCGCGGCCAATTAAGAGAAGTGCGTTTGGTTGCCCCAGAGCAGTGATGCTGACCGAGCCTTGTCGTGGCTCAAAAATCTCAGCATACAAGTCGGCTACGAGTGCCTCCACGGCTTCCGCATTGGCGTGTTTCAACTGAAGCACTTCGACGAGCGGCTGCGTCTCTTTAGCCTGAGCTTTAATCTTCTCGATAACTTCAAGAGTCCGCTGAACGTCGCGTTTGCTACCGCGAATGATGACAAGGTCGATCTCTTCAACGAACTCAATCTGCACGTCACCGAACAAACCACTGTCGCTGCCAAGGGTATCGATGGTCCCCATCGCCGTGGCTTGATCTTCGTCGCTGAGGTCGACTTGGGCTTCGGCCTGCCCGCCGCCGGCGCTCTGCTGCACCGTTGCGTTCACTAAACGAATCGCCGCTCGAACGCTTCTTGGCTTGGCGGGAGCCAGGGGTACAACGTGGGTGGAACGACTGGGGTCGGCTTGGCCCTGATCCAAGCTATAAATAATCTGTTCCCAACCATTCAGCGACTCGCCACTTCCAACCAACGTCACTTCATTGTTGCGTCGATCGATTTGCAATACATCGTTGCGACCACTGGTACTTAGAATTCGCAAATTGGCTATCTCGCCATTTCGATCTGTTGTGATGCTCAGCCTTGGCCCGGCAAGAGTTCTGAGGGCATCTTCCAGTTCGCGCCAGCTGAGGTTTCGCAGTGCGTAACTTCGCTCTCGCGCCGACGCGATTCCCGCACTCGACGTCTCATTCGCCAGATTCCCGCGTTTCAGCAGTTCAGACACCTGGTAGGCGACTGTCTTTTGAATGGAAGGCGGTGCCATCACCATCAACTGGCCACCTTCGGGCCCCGTCGTCACACTAACATTGGAATTCCCGTGGAACTGCAGTTGTAACTGCGAACCGATGGTTCCGACTAATTCAGGCGGAACATCGTAAACCCGCAACTTCGCTTCAGCCGCCTGGGTCACTTGCTGAGCTGCGATCTGTCCCGCATTGGGAAGTGGTGGAAAGTCCTGAGCCGTTGCCATGTTCGCGGCGGTTCCGGAAAGCAGGCTAGCGACCAAGAGACGTCGCCAATTGAGTACGCTCTTCTTGTGTTGACGCGAAGATTTCAACATGATTTTTCCTCTACCTCAGTGAAGGCAAAGCCATCGGTAATTTGGCTCGTTGCCCTCAGTCCTTACTCATGAAGGGAAGGGCGGTGTCGAGTGATTCATGTGGGGCACACCCGGCGGGCGGCTCCAAGCAGTGGGCACGCTGAAAGCTTGCTCTCACCACCGAATCGGTGTCTCTGAATGCGACCCAATGCGGGTATGGGTCACAATGCGTTGCATCGGCAAGACCGTCACAATCGGTCCGATAAAATCGGACTACATTGCGAAGGTGTAATATCACGCAACAATAAGCTCTCCCCACGCGTTGAGATCTGCCCAAGCTACCTAGAGCCCCGAAACAGTACCGACGCATCGAGCCGTTAAAGCTGAAGCCTTAACCGGAGCGGACAGCCATTGCCGAAGCTCTTTTGAGAAGCCTCCCGAGCTGGATTCCCCGCCGCACTTCTCGCGCGGCTATCCCTGAGGGGCCATCCCTGAGGACAATGCTGGCGAGCCGTCGCAAGGAATGCCCTTAACGGGCAGACAGGAAGTTGCTACCAGTCAGGTTCATGGCCATCCAATGAACCAAGCGGTGGCTTCAACATCGCCAGATCCCGGATACATCGAGCGTCGCAACGAACTGTGTACCGCCCGAGTCAGACTGGCGCGCCATGCAAAAAGCAATTAGCCAGGAGAGGAAAGCATGCAATTCGCAAGCATTGCACTTCGTCGATGGATTGTATTTACACTCGTTTTGGTTGTTTCCGGTACGTCCACCACGGTCGTAGCAGCCGGCGACTCCCCGTTCGTTTCCATGTTTCGAAAGAAACGCGAGCCCACAATTGTCGCTTTGCAAGCAGAGCACGGGCCCTGGCTGATTCTTGCCGCTACATTTGAAGGCGACAACGCAAAAACAAAGGCGGAAACGCTCTCACTTGAACTTCAAAAATTGCTCAATCAGCCCGCCTTCGTCATGCAACGAAAGAAAGAAGGAGCATCGGTACTGGGACAAGGTCAGCGTGTCCGGACGTTGCGGAATGGAGAACAGAAAAAGTTTGAAGTCCGAAAGAAGTATGCCAACAGCATCGATGGCGATTCGTATGCCGTGCTAGTCGGAGAGTTTTCCTCGACGGATGATCCCCAAATTGAGCGAGTCCTCAATCAAGTTCACGCCTCCCAGCCTCAATCGCTCGGTGGGTCGGCTGAGGAATCAGAAGAAACGACCAACTGGCTCATTCAAAAGTATCGTTCTGGTATCTGGAATCGTACGGATCGTAACCGAAAGAAAGCAAAGGGTCCTCTCGGCGCCGCCTTCACAACTCGGAATCCGTTGCTGCCTTCGGATTTTTTCCAAACTCCAATCGACGACTTCATCATCTCTCTGAACAAGCAAGTTGAACACTCGCTGCTAGATTGCCCTGGCCGTTTCACCGTTCGTGTCGCATCGTTTTATGGCAACGGTGCCACACAAATCATGAAGGGCAAGGCGATCGGTCACCAAGAGATCTCATCCGCGTTGGAACTCGCGGCAATGCAAGCCAACAAGCTAGCATTGGAGCTCCGGAAGAAAGGTGTCGAAGCTTACCAGTTCCATAATCGAACAGGTAGCTTTGTCACGATCGGAAGCTTCGAAGCACTCGGCAAGGAAGACGCTTCAGGAGTGTTCCAATACAACCCTGCGATGGTGGCGATCATGAAAGAGCATTGTGGCTACCGAACGGTGAACGAGCGAAACGCCTTAACGGGCGCGATTCAGAGCCGGGAACTAGTAAACTCGCTCGGCAACGTTCCATTCGATATCCAAGGTGCGCCCATGGCGGTTCCTCGGAAGCAGACGAACAAGCTTTACTCACGACATCTGCTTGGCTCCAACAACTAAGGCAAGCGGACGGGGATTCCTGCATACTGTTAGGCATCTCTACTCTGCTGCCACGAAGCACACGACCAAAGGTGCGTTAGAAGGGAGCTATCCATTACGGGTAGCTCCTTTTTTATTTGATAATCCTGCAACCTCCACCATTTGACACGCCTGCTACGTCCGTTACCTGACGCTCCGGCAACAGGCACGTCGGGCAGCAAATCGGTGCAACGAACGCGTCGTCCTCCCCCTTACTTGCCCCACATCGTTGCGAACTACCCAAACGGATGCACATCGTTAACAATGCTTCTGGCTACAAGGCTAGCATTAGCCCAAGCATATTTTTGTTTCGCCACGCCAGCTAACAACTTCTCAAAATGCACCGACCAAACGAATGACGACTTTAAACTGGGAAGCCTTTAATAACGCACCGCGACCTGAGCGTCTGATCCTGGGAACGCACAATCAAAAGAAGTGCGTAGAACTACGCGGCCTGCTGGAGCCTCTAGGGATTGAACTACGCTCATTGGCCGAAGTTGAAAATCCCATAGAGGTCGAAGAAACAGGCGACGAGTTCTTCAAGAATGCTCGATTGAAGGCCACCGAACAAGCTGAGCATCTCGGCGAATGGACGATTGGCGAAGACAGTGGACTTTGTGTTCCATACCTAAAAGGTGCTCCAGGTGTTTACTCGGCGCGCTATTCTGGCGCGGACGCGACCGATGAGTCGAACAATCAAAAACTTCTTCGAGAGCTTGAACCGGCTACCGGGAGCCAACGCAGAGCTTACTACGTCTGCACTATTGTGCTTTCGACACCGGACGGAAACTCCGTCCTCGAAGCCGAGGGTCGATGTTGGGGCAACATCATCTCTGAATATCGCGGTTCCGGAGGATTCGGTTACGATCCCTTGTTCGAAATCCCGGAATACCACCGTACATTCGCCGAGTTAGGGACTACCGTAAAATCGGTCCTCAGCCACAGAGCCAAGGCGCTGGAGATCTTTACGCGCGGACTACGCAAGCTTCTCGCGAGCAAGTAATCCAGTCAGCCCAGCAGATGGGGCTCATTCGTGCCCTTGGATTCCGATAATTCGCCACATCTACCCCATCGAGCCGCTTAGAATAGCGGTCCTCGAGAGCATCGAACGAATGCGTTCATCGCATTCGCGTGGTTCGCCTTAATAGCGGCACTCGAGCCCCACCCAACTCGGTTCCCCCACCGGAGTCTCCCATGCTTGGCATCGATCACAAGCCTCAGCTCGTTTCTGCGGCACTCTGTTTGCTTCTCTTTACTTCATGCCCAACAAATAGCTTTGGCAACGCTCGAAACGAGACGGACCAGATACTGGAGTCTTCTCAGTTTTCAGGCGGCCTAATCGTCTACATCGGTGACGGCACCGAGCTCCCGCTACTGCTCAAGAGAGAACCAGCAACTCAGGTCCATTGCCTGGTAACCGATTCAAGCAAGCTTTCCTTGAGCCGTCGAGTGTTTCAAGATTCGGGCGAATATGGAGACATCTCTGCTGACTACCTGAATGGCCCAGAGCTCCCCTACGTCGACAACCTAGTCAATTTGCTTGTTGTTGATGCTGGTTCCATCGCCACAGCGGAGTTGCTTCGGGTCTTAGTTCCTAATGGGACGGCACTCATTCGCGAAGGAGACAGCTGGCGGAAGGTGGTGAAGCCTCGTCCTGAGAATATCGACGAATGGTCTCATTATTTACACGACTCCACGGGGAATTCCGTCGCAGACGATGATGTCGTCGCACCACCTCGTCACTTGCAATGGGTAGGTAGCCCGAGATGGTCAAGACACCACGATCGCATGGCCAGCATGAGCGCGCTTGTCTCATCGGGTGGCCGCATGTTCTACATCATGGACGAAGGCAGCCGAATCTCGATTCAACTGCCTCCCAAATGGAAGCTGATCGCCCGCGATGCCTTCAACGGTTCGATTCTTTGGAAGCGAGACATCCCAGAATGGCAGAGCCACATGTGGCCACTCAAAAGCGGGCCATCCCAGCTTGCACGACGCCTCGTATCCACCGATGACCGTGTCTACGTGACCCTAGGCTACAACGCTCCTCTAACAGCCTTGGATGCGGCGACCGGCGAAGTCCTTAAAACGTACGAAGACAGCGACGCTACGGAAGAGATCATTGTCAAAGGAGACAAGCTGTTTGTCGTCGTTAGGAAGGGCGAGGCAGAGCTACAGAACTACCTTCCGGTCAACGGACGAGTCGGGGATCAAGCTGCGGCCCGCAACCTGTTCTGGAATGAAGAGCCGCGAGTCCTGATGGCTTATGACATCGAAACAGGAAACCGACTCTGGTCCAAGAAATCCGTCGTATCGCCCCTCACACTAAGTGCCGACGGTCAACGCCTGTACTACCACAATGGGGAACAAGTCGTCTCCCTTGACCCATCGTCGGGTGAAGTTGCTTGGGAATCCGAACCCGTCACGCGAAGAAAGTCATTCACTTTCAACTTCGGCCCGCGGATGGTCATTTACGAAGATGTCGTCCTCTACGCTGGTGGCGACGGCAAAATGAAGAGCCTGGACAGTGAGTCCGGAGAAGAACTGTGGAACGCGACGTTTCCCAACAGCGGCTATCAATCACCACAGGATCTAATGGTGGTCGATGGCCTCGTGTGGCTCGCTCCGTTGACGAGTGGTAAAGACAGCGGTGTCTATACCGCACGAGACCCGAGGACAGGAGAAATCAAAAAAGAGTTTCCGCCGGACGTGGAAACATACTGGTTTCACCACCGTTGTTATATCGCGAAAGGCACCAACAACTTTTTGATGCCTTCACGCACGGGAATCGAATTTGTCGATCCTGACCAAGAACACTGGGATATCCATCACTGGGTCCGCGGTGGTTGCCTCTACGGAGTCATGCCTTGCAACGGACTTACCTACGCGCCCCCACATAACTGCGCTTGCTACCCGGAAGCAAAACTATTTGGATTTAATGCCCTAGCACCTTCCGCCCCAACGCGGCCGGTCCCATCCGCTATACCGGAAGAAGGACGCTTGCAGATCGGCCCGGCCTACAATCAGCCCGTCGCAGCTTCGATCAGCGTCGGCCGCCTCGAGACGAGCGGAAGTGTCCAACCATCGGAGTCCTGGCCAACATACCGGCACGATTGGAAGCGAAGCGGCAACTCTTCCACTCCAATCGGTAAAGAACTCACGACAAAGTGGGAAACGGAACTCAGTGGGCGGCTAACGCCGCCAGTTATCGCGGATGGCCAAGTTTTCGTTAGTGAAATCGATCGCCACTCGATCGTCGCTCTCGACGAATCAACGGGAAAAGCGCGATGGACCTACATTGCCGGTGGTCGCGTCGATTCCCCGCCGACCATCGCGAACGGACGTGTCCTATTTGGTGCTACGGATGGATATGTTTACTGCCTGACAACGGCCGGAGAATTGGTCTGGCGGTACCGAGCCGCCCCGCTCGACCGTCGTACGATGGCCTACGAACAACTCGAATCACTTTGGCCCGTCCACGGAAGTGTACTCGTAGTTGATGATGCCGTATTTTGCGTTGCCGGCCGTTCGATTTTCTTGGATGGTGGTTTGCGACTGGTCAAACTGGATATTGCGTCCGGTAAGAAACTCGCTGAATCAGTGCTGGATGAGAAGAACCCGGACACGGGCAACAATATCCAAGAGAAGATCCAAACACTCCAGATGCCTGTTGGATTGCCGGACATTCTGTCCTACGACGGCAAGCATATCTTCATGAAGTCCCAGAAGTTTGACCTCGACGGCAATCGCCTCGAGATCGGCCCGAATTCGGGTGAGTTCGCCGAGCAGGCCTCCAAACAGCGTGGCGACGACGCCCATATCTTTGCGCCCATGGGATTCTTGGATGAAACTTGGTTCCACCGCTCGTACTGGGTTCACGGGCAAAGTTTCGCTGGTGGACACGGAGGCTACTACCAAGCCGGACGATTCGCCCCCTCTGGACGCATCCTGGTCAACGGAAATGGCTACGTGTTCGGTTATGGCCGCAAGCCTGAATACCTTCGCTGGACCACGACTCTCGAACATCAATTGTTCGCGGCAGAGCCGAACCCGCCTGAAATCCCAGAGGGGTTCAAAAAGAAGGGCGGCTCAGCAGGCGGAACTTATGTTGAGTTTGCGAAGTCGCCTTCCCTGAACCCAACGGACAAATCACTAACGGTGGAAGCTTGGGTAACGACAACGAAAAGCCAAGGGGTGATCTTGGCACGCGGCGGCCCAACGCAGGGATTTGCTCTTTCGATTGCTCAGGGCCGTCCTGAGTTCCACCTTCGTAGCAACGGGAAGCTTTCGACTGTCACCGCGAAGCAAAGAATCATTGGCGGCTGGCATCACGTTGCAGCCGTAGTCGGCCCAGACCTCAAAATGCAAGTCTATGTTGATGGTGATCTTTCAGGTGAAGGAACCGCCGAAGCTTTGATTGGCGGCGATCCGGCTCAAGCAATGCAAGTTGGACTCGACGGTCAAACCGCGGTGGGAGAATACAATGTCCCCGGTGGATTCACTGGGATTATCGACGAAGTCCGCGTCTATTTCGAAGCCGCAACGGCCGAACAAGTCGCCCTTCGCTTCAAAGACGGAACTGAAATCTCTCCCGACGCCGTTCTGGCTGCCAGTTTCGATGATGGCACCGCGCGTGACCACTCGCTTCATCGCAATAACGGCACTGTCCTAGGCGCCAAGCTTGTCGACGGGAAGTTCGGAAAAGCCCTGCAGTTTTCAGGGAAGAAGAAGGGGAATGCTGGTGCCCAAAAGCCAGGTGATAGCTTGGTTAAGCCAAAGTGGAAGTCGGACATTCCAATCTACGTCCGAGCGATGGCGCTCTCGGGCGATAACTTGTTCATTGCAGGACCGCCCGACATCATCGACGAAGAGAGCACGTTTAAGGGTCTTACCGAGGATGACCCTGAAGTTCAAGAACTACTTGCAAAACAGAATGAGGTTTTGAACTCCGACTCGGGGCTTCTACTCTCGGTGAACGCAGTTTCTGGGGAAATTGATCACCAAGTGCAACTCGACGACCTCCCAACTTGGGACGGTTTAGCGGGCGCCAACCGCCACTTGTTCCTGACAACGAAGAAGGGCAGGGTCGTTTGTTTCGGAGCATCAAAGCCATGATTCGGATCCCCAATTCCCTTCGAACACCATTCCATTCACGAACGGAGAATGGAAACGGAAATTCGCAACGTCAGGCTCGACAGAAGGCTAGTTTGACGGCCTTGGCGTTCCTCGCAATCTGTGGCGTCGCGACCGCCTGCAATATACCGGTCTTCCGCTATGCGTTAGAACGTTGGAAGAGCGACACGTACGAAGTTCTGATTTTTCACGGCCAGAATTTCGATCGGCAAGCTTCCGAGCCAATCAGGCGGCTCCAGGCGCAAGCTGACCGACTCGGCAACATATCGATGAGTTTCGTCAATCTCGATTCCATGTCCGCCGAGCAATCCGCGACTTGGAAGCGACTCGGGACCGCGGCAGAATCAAGCGACATTCGAAATCGCACACCCTATGTGGTTCTCCAAACGCGGCTGCGGCAAAAACCTCTTCCCATCTGGCAGGGAGCCTTGAGTGACTTTGAGACGGCCGGGCTGCTAGCTTCGCCAGCCCGCCAACAGATTGCTTCGCGCCTACTCACAGGTGATTCCGTCGTTTGGGTCTTGCTGCTTTCGGAGAATGAGCGAGCCAACGCGAACGCCAGGGCTGTATTAAAGGATGCGTTCGAGCAGCTTGAATCAAGAGTCAGGATTCCTGAGGGCGTAGGATTGCCAGGAAGTGAGCTGTTCAGCGAAATCCCACTACTCGTCCAATTTAACACCGTAGAGATTGAGCACGATGCACCGAATGAAGTATTCTTTCGCCGCCTGTGTGAACAGCTTCAACCTGATCACGATCCAAAATCCGAACCGTTCATTGTTCCGGTCTTTGGGCGGGGACGAGCGTTGGAAGTCATCCCAGGCTCCCAGCTCAATACAACCACGATCGAGGAATTGACGCTCTTTCTTAGCGGCCCGTGCTCGTGCCAGGTCAAAGATCAGAACCCTGGGTTTGATCTGCTCTTTTCCGTCGATTGGGACCGAGAGTTATTCGGGGAAGCGAGCGAAAGACCTCCGGTCCGAGCGGTAAGCGACCCGCAGAGTTCACCACGCATGCTGACCATTCCACCCGGTAGCAAACCGCGACGTTAGACGAACTTGCCATCACTCGAATGAACTATTCTTCGGTTTTTGTGGCGGCTTCAACTGTGCGGTACAGAAACGCGTCCGATGTGAGCAGCGATGTAATCAGAGCTTTCATACTGCCGCCACTGTCCCGATAAGCTCGATGTGCCGCTTGCAGAACCGGCGCATCGTGGAGCGTTTCGTTGCGTCCCATCCAGAAACGGAACGCATGTCGAACGAAAACTTGTTCCGTTCTTTCGCTGTCGGCTAGTTTTCGAATCATCTCGAGAGCGTCGCCAACTTTTCCATCCAGTGCCACATCGCCCGATTCAATAATCTCGCCGGAAGTATCAATAGGCTTTTCCAGTTCCTCCGTTCGATATACGCCGGCGTGGTTGTACATTTCAAAAGCCAGACCAAGTGGATCCATTTTCTTGTGGCAAGTCCAACAATAGTCTTCCCTGGTAACCCGCATCCGCTCGCGAAGCGTACTTTTAGGTTCATCCGGCAGCATCGCATCCACGGTAATGGGAACATCGGGAATCCCGCCGCCAAGTAAACGTTCACGTATCCAACGCCCTCTCAAGATTGCATGGTTGTCCATCGCGTCTGAGTGAGAGACCAGCCAACTTGGATGGGTCAAAATTCCCAATCGCTGACCTTCTGGCACCTTGGCGAGGAAGCGTTCCGGTTTCATCGAGCCATTGCCAAAGCTTCGCCGACTCACTCGAGCGAAAAGTTTCGGACCGGATAGATCGGCTTCAAGGATATTGTGGTTCGCGCGAGAACTCCGCTTCTTGGCCGCGTCCAGTTTGCGTTTTGCAGCCGTCACTGCCTTTTTCTTCGCCGCTAACTCAGACTTTTTCGTTTTGCGTTCGGCTGGATGCTCTTCCAAGTCATCTTCTAGTTCCGCCAGCTCCATTTCTGCGGTTTCTAACGCAGCACGTAAATCCTTTGTCTCTTCCTCTGCAACGGCCTTGGCCTCTTTGATGGCCGCTTGCCGCTGCGCCTTTGTGCGTTGCGTGCCAAAATAAGCACGGTCTGCCTTGGTCGCAACAACTCGCGTTGTTGTCAACAATTGCTTCAATACGTCTTTGTCCTCTTCAAGGATCAACTCAATCAGCCGATCCGTGCTCGCCGTCGCATCAAACATGGCACGGTAATGCGACGTTCCGCGATTGCTTACTCCCGTCGCTGCGAGTGCTTTCGAGTCTTTGCAAATGTAGCCACCAAGGTCATAGTCAAAGAAATCCCGGAAGAAACGCAGTACCCGCGGCTTGCGAATTGCATCATCGGAAAGCATGCGTTCGACTTCGCGACGAACGTCGCTCCGAGTTCGCAATTGTCCCGACTCGATTGCTTTTCGCAGTTTTTCGTCCGGTGGCAGGTACCGCATCGCGTGATTCACGGCCAGGCCCAGCTCCCAATCTTGGAGCATCACGCGACCGTCCGCATCCGGAGTGGCTCCAGAAGCCAGCTCTGACCGAAAAAGTGCATCTCGGTCAAGAAATATCGAAGACAATCCGAGAACACATCCATCCTCTTTCCCAAGTTTGGCAATCGCATTCTGGACAATCGTCACATATCGGCTCTTTTCATCCTCTGTTGGCGGCCGAAAGGTCAAAGCATTAAACAAGTACTCGACAGCCGCCTTGAGCCGTTCATCATCGACGCTTTCTCCCGCGATTAGATCATGAACTGGGGTCATGGGCCTGACAATTTTGGTGCTGTAAACCAACGCCGTTGGTAGCCCTCGCAAATCGCCTTCAATTTCATAGGTCTTGGGATCGTCCGTAATCTGCTCAGGATTCGCAATGCTGAGTGGTCCGTAGGCCATGTACCGAAGGATGTCGTCAGCGACGTTCAGAATTTGTGTCGCCTCAGCGCTGTTCACCGTGTAGAAGTCGGGGTAGTTCTCCAGTCCGTGGATTCTTGCGGTAGAAAGAATCGCGGGAACACTCTTGACGCTAGTTGCGTAAGCAACGGTTCCACCCTGCCAACGAATGATGCGATCCGTACCGAAGTAAAGCTTTAGCTCGCCTCCATGATTCGTCGGCACTGCGTCACCGTGCGTGCGCAACCCCGGCTTTTTCGGATCGAATTCTGGCTCCGAGTTAATTAGCTCGTTTAGGCGAGTCACATGCTCGTCCGGAGTGACACGCCAAAGGCGGGCGGGCGAAGCAGTCGGCTTCAAGTGAATCTCCTCGGGTAGAGATCCAAAGAGCAAATCGTGATCAACAAAGTTGCCTTTCTGCGGGTCAAGGTGGTCCCGAAAGCCCCCTTTGTCATGCAAGACTTCAGTCAACTCGTCGACAATCCAATCGGTCAGTTGCAGACGATGAACAACCTCAGGCTGCTCGATATCGGTCGGTGGCATTTCTTTGAGTGCGACCTGTGCCCAGATGCTCCGCCACGCTGCTACATTCCCCTCCTCGACAGGGCCGAGTGTATCGATGGCAAACCCGGCTTCTGGATCAGAACCTCCATGGCAATCAACGCAATGCTCAGTCAGAAAAGTCGTCACAAAACCAGAAAAGGTTTTAGTGCTCGGCTCGCCGGGAGTGTACTCCTCGGCTGTCGCTGCCTCAGCGCTCATCCAAATGATCCCGGCAACAGAAAGCAGCCTTGGTACAAACAGCAGCCTTGCGACAGACAGCAGCCAGAGAGGCCCTAGATCTGCGTCTGGCCGTCCCAAACCCCATCGCCTTCTCGCTAGTAGATGCGAATTGACTTGGGGAAGTCTGTTTGTCCAGGAATCCGCACCAACCATCGCTTGCCCTTACTTGATAAACAGAACTCACCGCTCCTCGGTACCAACGGCAAACCATTGCATTGTCCGCGTTCAGCGACTTCACTTACAGCTGCAGGAAGTCAACGCGAATGGCTGAACAGAGTCTGGAACGGACTTTCATCAAATGATTAGTCGAACTCATTCGAGTAGCTGCCCAAGCACTACCCAGACGCACTACATAGACGACCTCAAACTAATCCGGCTCCAGGCGTTTTACGCCAAGATCTCCCTAGGCGTTTTACGCCAGATCGCTCCGGGCGTTTTACGCCAAGATCTCTCCGAGAGGACCGACGCCAGAATCAAATTTCATCGCGAGCTTTTCATCCATGTTGAATCGATCACAGCTTTCGCCGGCAACTTCCAACAGCGTGGAATAAAGAGCATTGATCGGACGCTTGCCGGTCAGCTGAGTAAAGCAGCCGGACTTGAAAGCACCATCGAAGTTGCCCAACAGCATCACGGGCCAGTTATTGCCGTTGGTATGCTGCTTGTCAGCGTTATTGCTCGTGTACACAATTATAGAGTGATCCATCATCGTTCCACTGCCTTCCGGCACGCTTTCCAGTGCCTCCATGATGCGGACCAGCATGCGGCTATTGTACTGACGAATCTTGACCCAAATCGGATTCCCCGGCTGCTCCATATGCCCCAGGTTGTGCCCTTGTTCTTCGACTCCAAGTCCCTTCCACGCTCCAAAAATTTCACCCCGGCCAGATCCGATCGTAAGTGTATTCGTGATCCCAGATGTCAGAGCGGAGATGCCCAAGTCTAAGAGAACATCGTGCCAGTCGGTTTCGAATTCGGGATCGGAATACCGACGATCCACTTCCGGCGCAAATTGACGCAAATGGGGAGCCACGGAATCGAGTCGATCTCGCAAACTGTTCGCATCTCTAAATCCTTGTACGTATTGTCCATAACGTTGCTGATCACCGGCTGGTAAGGCATCGCCTTTGGTTGCTGCAAGATCTTCAATTTGTCGCAGCACTTCGGAGCGAGCTTCGTGCTGCTGGCGAATGGTTCCGGTCGCAATGCCTCCGTACAACATCTGGTACAGATGATTGGGATTGGAGTGCATAAAGATCGACTGCCCGGGTCCGCTCGCAGAGAGAGTCGCTAGCGTCGGCTTCGTCTTCATGTTCTCTATCGAGTCCATGCCAATGCATAGATGCGGAAGCAAAGTCTCTGGAAGTGTCTTGCTCAACTCGTAGTCGATCGTCGATGCCCTTGGGGGCACTCCATCGCCGCCACGGTAGCCGCCAAGGGCACCAAAGAAAGCGCTATGCGACGGACTCGTGTGAATCCCGTGCAGACCATTGATGATATGCAACTTGTCTTTGTAGGGTTCCAGTGCCTCGATCGGCTCCGGCAACCGAACCTTTGCTAAAGAACCGCTTCGTTTCATCCCCTCTGGGATACAGGTCTTCGGATCGAAGCCCTGATTCTGCATAAAGAAGATGACACGCTTTAGATTCGTGTTTGACGCGGGCGCAGCGAAGAGGCTATTGCCGAAGAACGAGCCGGTGCATGCCGCTCCAACTCCGGCTGCCATACCTTGAAACAATCCTCGTCGATCGAGCATATCAAATCCTCTCGAATCACGCTCAGACACAACGCATTGCACAAACGTACAATGTGGAAGCCTAGGCAGTTAATAGCGGGAACCCAGGGGTGGGATAAAGGCGGGACAGTGGGGATACTTAGTCGCTGACCAAGCTGATGGGACTTCACAAATCAGAGCCAGGTAGAGCCATTCGCTCTAGGTGCGAAGGCCCCTCCACTCTGTTGGCAACTCCCTTATTGTACCTGCCAATTAGCCGCCAACGCAACTTAGATACCTGGGTGCCCAGGGGCAATCAAAGTTTGAACTTGGGTTGAGTAGCAATTCAATACCTAACCCTCTGTTTCCGAGTTTCGCGAGGAATTTGCGGAGGGTCGGAGCCTGAGCGACGGGGAGGAAGTCTTCCCATTTTTAAACTTTGATTGCCCCTGCCTGGGTGCCTCCTGCCGCATCGCAAACCAATGCAAAAGCAACTCAAATCACCGGCCATTGCGTTTAATAATCCTCAGGAACTGGAAGATCAGATTGGCAATTCCTCTGCGTAGCACCTGGGAGTCCGAGATGCTCGAGACGCCAATTCCCGATTCGTGGTACTAACTTACAATCGCACTTCGACCAACCAGTGAACGAACCGACTCTAGATCAGGTCGCCGATCGTGAGGCTATTTTGACTTTAGATGGAAAAACGACGGATGCGGAAACCTACCTCCAGGAACGGTCAATCCAAAGGGGGCGCAACATCGTATTGGCATCCATAGGGTTGTGCTTCGGTGTTGCGGTCTTGCGACTGGGGATTCATGCCTATGTCGGTAGCATCAATCCGTTCCCCTTGATTTCTCTCTGCGTTGTGATGCTCACTAGCTACGGATTATTCCACGGAAACCCAAGGACGAAGCATGCATTCACGGTGTTGATGACAATTGCTGCGCTGCGGCTATATTTGGCTGCCCTCACACAACTCGCGTGGCCTCTAGGGTTGTTTGCAACTTGCTATGCCTTCGCGGTGGTTCTCTTAATATCTTCCAATGACGTAGACGCTTTCCTAAATGCCCAGCGCGAATTGTTGACTTCGGATTCGAGAGAACAAGGACTGACTCCAAGCGATCAGCCCTCCGGACCTGCGTTTGCCTACTGCGACTATTGCGAAATGGATGTTGTGCCCGACGACGATGGTCGATGTCAGCAGTGCAATTGGCCGGTTTAGTCGACCTCATTTGGCAACGCAGATCGCGAGCCGTAGAGTTAACAACCACACTACAAACGCCTCGTGGGCACCGAGGTGTAACCACCAAGGTCTCGAGCCGCAATCGATGCAGAACTCTCCCGACCCACTGGACCGCCTGGGAAATTTAAACAGTCTGGCTGTCGGTCTGGGGTTAGCGGTCGCGATCGAGGTTGCGACTTGTTTCATACGTTTCGGTTTGGGGCTACAAACAACGCGCGATACCGGCTGGATGGCGGCATTTACTTTCGGCTATCGAATCCACCATGGGTACATCGGCGTCCTCTTGATCGCCTCAGCCTTTGCATTTCTGCCAGCCGCGAACGGCTATCGTCACTTACTGCTCATCATGGGTTACGCACTGTTCTTCTCGGACCTCATGCATCACTTGGCCATTCTCTGGCCACTTACGGGGACACCACAATTTGACATTCGCTATCCTTAGCTCGCATTGCAAAGGGCCGCCAATCGATTGGAGCACGCTCAATATCGTACCTTACGAATGCTAGCGATCGCAGGCATAGCTTGCGATGAGTTTTCTGACTCCAGCTGCATCGCTGTTTGCAATCCTCATTACTGACGATGTTGGCACAAGAGGAACGTCAAATCCCAACAAATGCAATTAGTGGCGCGAAGATGCACAGCCGATTCCCAGCCCCGATCACATTACTGACCACTTTGCTAGCAATCGTGCTGATCGGGGAGATCGATTTAACGGAAGGGAAAGAGCAAGATTTGGTGGCGAGATTGGAAGAGCCTCTTTGCCCAGTTCTTTCTTGTGACGAGCTGCCGAGCACACCCAACCTCTTGCCGGCTCCAGAGAGACGCCCGCTACTATTTTTCGAAAACAAGAACTTTCAAATCGTAGGGCACCTCCAGGCGGGCCTAAATCTTGTCCAAGAGTACAACGTATTCTGGAATTTCGCCAACTTAAGTTCGGCTGGAAACGACTTCGACTCTGATCCAGAGTGGCTCGAAGCCTACCTGCTCCCAGGCTTGAGTTTTGAGCACAGACTAACCTCGGGTGTCATTGGTTATGGAAAAATGTCGTCGGTCCTGTCAGGGACCCTGGAAAAGGACGCGTTCGACAACGGCAACACCGGCCGCGGGACATGGGAAGAGGGTTACATCGGGGTCAAAAGCTTGGACGCCGGATTTGACGTTTCTGCCGGCCCAAGGCAACTGAAGCTTGGCTCGGGCATGCTCATTGCCAACGGGGGTGTGAGCGGATTCGAACGCGGTGCACTAAAGCTTGGACCAAGAAAGGCGTGGGAGTTCGCGGGGGTTGCACGAATGGAAAAGCAAGGTGTCAGTAGCACAATCTTCTACCTTGACGCCAATGAACTTGCATCCAACAACACCCAAACCACATTGTCCGGAGTGGACCTACGGCTCGATTTCCCAACAGGCAATTACCTCGGGGGCACCTTTATCTACATCCCCACCTCGAATGCCCCTTATCCACAGGCTGCTCTGGGGGGCATTGGGGCACCATCAATTCTTACTGGCGCCAGAGAGGCTTTAAATACGCTCGACATCTATTCGAGATACGCTCCAGAAGCGGCTCCCAACGCTTTCACCACAGCAGAAATCGCGTACCAACGTAACGACAGAATCGATTTGGAAGCATTTGGCTGGCGTGTCCAGATTGGTTACAGTTTCGCGCAGCATTCTTGGAAACCGACACTTACCTATTCTTACCAGTCTTTTTCCGGTGACGATCCGAACACGTCCAGGCTCGAACGCTTTGATCCGTTGTACTACGAAGGCAGCCCTTCGAGTTGGTCCACGGGCTCTAAATCTTCGATGATGTTTATCAATTCAAACGTCGCCGCACATCAACTAGCTTTGCGGTTCACTCCCAATCCTCGCAATTCCTTCACCCTGCGATATCACCATGTTCGAGCCAACGAGTTACGAAGCCCAATTCAATTCGGCCAAGCAGCAAGAGTCGACTTTGCTGACGGAATCTCGACGGTGATAGCGGGCGTTACCGATCCACATCTTTCCGACGACATATTCCTTGAATGGTCGCGGATCCAGAACCCGAACACATACGTAACCAGTGGGGTCAGCGTGGCCATTCCCGGAGCCGGGATTGATGCGGTCGATGCAGTCGACACACCAGCTTGGCCGGGGTGGTTCGTGAATGTCGTGGTTGACTACTGATCTCCAAAACGAAGCGGACGAATGGAACCTCGGGCCGGTATTGAAAGTTCGCTATCGTTTGGAAAGTAAATACTCTGCAATCGCCTGGTAAGCAGGCAAAGAAGTTGGGTCGATATAGGCATTTTTAGCCTGGGGGTGCGAAGCCAATCGAACGATGACCATCTCCGCTTTCGGGTCAACGTAGATTGTCTGCCCGTGTACGCCGCGTGCTGCGTAAGCCCCATGCGAATTGTGCAACACCCACCACATGCTACGGTAGCTTCCGCCACCCAAAGTCGCGTAACCAGCCTTCTCAAACGCAGCTTTGTTTCCACCGCCCTGGATATTGGCGACCACCTCTTTCGGAAATAGCCGTTGCCCGTTTAATTCTCCTTGGTTGAGCATAAGCAAACCCAATCGCCCCAAGTCACGTAGCCCGGCCGATAAGCCCCCGCCGGCAAACGGAGTTCCCAGCGCGTCAACCGTCATATAAGCGTCTTGTTCTGCTCCAATTTTTGACCAGATTCTCTCCGAGAAAAGATGCGTGATGTCTTCCTCAGCAACTCGCGAAACGATCCACCCCAGAGCATCAGAGTTGACCGTCTTGTAACCAAATTCGGCCCCGTGTTTACCATTCTGCTTCACGGTGTTCAGGTACTCGAAATATCCGTTGGGCCCAACATAACTCGCCGGCTTCGGGAGCGGACTTGCTGCCTTGGAATAGCCCCAGATATCAGCGTTTGGATCCGAGTAGTCCTCGCTAAAGTCGAGCGCTGTGGTCATATCCATAACCTGACGTACGGTCGCGTTTCCGAAAGCACTAGTTTTGAGCTCGGGTATGATCGTCGAGACCAAAGACGCATCATCCAGCTTTCCCTCCACCACGAGGATCTCTGCAAGAAGTCCGGTAACCGACTTGGTCATCGACATCGCAGCATGCTTGCCGGTTTCAGATAGCGCACCGAAATACCGTTCATAAACGACATGCCCCTTGTGCAGGATCAGCACTCCATCGGTGTAGTTGGCAGCCAGCGACTGGGACCAGGTCATTGTGGTGTCGCTACCGATCGGAACAAACGTAACTTCATCGATTTCGTGATCGAGCGTGTATTCCAGCTTTTGTGCGTCGTTCAGCCCTCGGCTTACCTGCTTCGTGGGCATCAACTCTCGAATGTGACATACCGTCCAACGCAGCTTAGGAAAGCTAAAGAAATTGGATTCTGGCTGCATCACACGCCTATCCTCAGGAGGCGGAGTCCCGAGCATCCACCCTAACCGGACAGGGTCAGATGCCTCAGCAGTCAGTTGCTGTGAGGTCTGTGCGTGAGCGGTACTCAGGGTAGCGAACGTAACGATCCAGCACCTATATAGACCGACATGAAGCGGAGTCCAATTTTTCATCAATTTCTCCAGCAGCGACTTTGTAGATTGGTTCCATGGATGCCCAGCTCGTAAAGAGTTGCGGTAGCTATAATCCTCGCATGGAACACATACATCAACTCATTGTCTGGACACTACAAGCCCTTACCATTCTGCACGCGGCCCTGGTGCTTGGATTTTCGGTTCGGATTTTGCTTCGAGAAAACCTATTGCCTTCAGCGCGGATGGCATGGTTGATGGTCTTGTTTATTGCGCCCTACCTCGGCGTTGTACTATACCTGCTGTTTGGCGAAATCAGCTTGGGACGCAGCATTCATAGCCGTCACGATGAAATCTTTCGCAAAGTTCACTCAGTGGCCGGTTCCGTGCTCGGCAGCTGCGATCAAGTCTTACCAGCCCACGTTGAAACCGAATATCGATCTGCATTTCGCGCCGCTTCCATCGACGGTTTTGAAACCACCATTGGCAACCGAGCTGAGTTGCTTGCGGATGACCGAATCGCGCGAGCAAAGCTGATCGAAGATATCGATCGAGCGACAGAAAGTGTGCAGTGCCTCTACTACATCTGGCTTGACGACCAGACCGGTGTCGAAGTTGCTGATCGGGAAGACTGGCGCAGGGCCAATCAAAGTTTGGTTCTAGGCTGTTTCGCCATTGAGCCGCTGGCCGTAAGGCAACGGGTTTCATGACGCACCCGGCCGCTCACGCGTCGCGGCTCATTCCCTAGCTTTAAACTTTGATTGGCCCTGAAGACTGGCGAGGAAAACTTGCTGCACTGTTCGTGAAAAACTAAGATTTTTGTATAGACGAGGGGGCATGGAGTGGGCGCTAACCCAATTTTGAAGAAGCTGTACGGCCCACTCTCGACGGTTTCCGAGACACTAGAAACGCTCTCCCGAGCTCAATCCGCTTGTTTTGCTTAGAGGTCACCATGAGCAACAACCCCGCCGTAACATCATTGGCCATATGCTGTTTGCTATTCAACAACGCGTTTTGCCAGCAGATTCCCAAATCTGCCGCCGACACCAAGCATACTCCGTCGGCTGCGTACCAATGGCTTGAAATCATGCTGGAAGCAGCTGCACTCGATGTTGAGCGAATTGGTGCTCAACCCACAATACTGTCACGGCAGATGGCGATTCCCGTGACCGCCATGTTCGACGCGTGGGCGGCTTACGACGACCAAGCGGTTGGAACCATGTTTGGCGGGCAACTTCGACGCCCAGCGAACGAGAGGACCAACGCCAATCGGGAAAAAGCGATCGCGTACGCCATGTATCGCACTTGCCTCGATCAGTACCCGCACTTTGAGGACTATCTGACCCAAGAAATGAGGAATATGGGATACGACCCAAGCGATAAATCAGAAAACCTGGAGACCGCTCAAGGCATCGGAAACCGCGTCGCCCGAAGCTTGCTGGAGTATCGCCACCGCGACGGTGCTAATCAGCTAGGCGACGAACAAGGATCGAACGGGCAGCCGTATTCGGACTACACGATGTACCGCCCGGTTAATCCCACCGACAAAATCAACGACCCAGACCGCTGGCAGCTCATTCCCTTTGACGACGGCAAGGGCGGCGAGATCGTGATGGACTTCCTAACACCACATTGGTACCGAGTCATCCCATTTGGACTAGATCGCGCCGATCAGTTTCGGCCAGGCCCTCCGCCCCTAGTTGGCAGCGATCAGCTACTTGCGGAAGTCGATGAGTGTGTTGCGTTCAACGCATCACTTACTCCCGAGCAAAAAGCCATCGTTGAATTCATGCGGGATGGTCCGCGCTCGACAGGGCAATCGGGACACTGGCTCAAGTTTGCGATGGTCGTCTCAACTCGGGATAAGAATGATCTTGAGCGTGATGTAAAACTGTTCTTCACCGTTGGTAATTGTGCCCTAGATACGTTCATCGCTTCTTGGGATTCAAAACGTTACTACGACAGCTCGCGACCTTGGACTTTGGTTCGCCACTATTACAAAGGAAAAACGATCAAGGGCTGGGCTGGCCCCGGCCTGGGCGTCACCGATGTGCTTGGCGACAACTGGCATCCTTATTCTCCAAGTACATTTATCACGCCGCCTTTCCCTGGTTACGTCTCCGGCCACAGCTGCATTAGCGGTGGCTGCGCCGAAATCCTAAAACTGTTTACTGGGAGCGACGAATGTGGTTTCGTTGAACCTCGTCATGCGGGCGAATTGACAGAACAAGGCTTTACCTGCCGGCAAATGCAGCAACTCGATGGGCGTCCATTGGCGGAGATCATCGGTGAAGAACATGCGACATGTGATATCATGTTGCCGATTCCGACGTTTACGGAAGCAGCCGAGATGGCGGGTATCTCCCGAGTGATGGGCGGCTACCACATCCAAGCTGACAACGTCGCGGGATTGAAATTAGGTCGTGATGTCGCGAAGCACATCTGGCCAAAGATTCAAGCGTACTTCGATGGCACTGCAGACCTAAAACATAAGATGCAGTTCGAAGCGATTCGCAAATCCGCCCCCATCCCTTAGCCCGGATATTTCACCCGACAAAGAGAAGTGAAAACCGGCCGGCAAACTTACTTCGTCGACGCCAAAGCTCCCCTTTGCGGTTTCCACAAAAGAACGGCTCGCCGAGCCGGTTAGAAGACTTCGGGAACAGAGGACCGCGGGACCCGGCAGTGGAATGTACAGCCTCGCGAGAGAAGAGCACAAAAAAAACCCTGAGGGCCGATTGCGTCGCAGGCGGATCTCAGGGTTCTGATCTAGATATCAAGCGGAGAGGACAGGATTCGAACCTGCGGACCAGTTTGACCCGGTCGCTTCATTAGCAATGAAGTGCTTTCGACCACTCAGCCACCTCTCCGGTCGGCCCATTCCAATGCCACATCGGCATGATCTGAGCCACCAACAACAGGCGAGACTCGGCTCTCCTGCTGGGGCGTATATCTAAACAATTCCCCTGCGTTCTTGCAAGCCTGACATTCGCGGACAAGCCAACTTTTCCCCGCAAGCCTAGGACTTCGGGGCCTCCTCCATGTGTCTAAGCAACAAAGCAGCTGATTCTGAACCTGAAACTCCACCATTTTGCCAGGTAGCGCGGCAAAACGATGGTTCGGGACGCCCCTTGGCCATGCAAGGTATATATTAGCGTTAGTGGTTTCCATTTCCGATATCGACAGCGGCAGTATCGGCAGATGCCGTTGGTCTCGAAAACGCCCAGACGCGACCGCTGTTGGTGATACCTTCGTCCGTTCCTTCATTCCGCATTTTCCAGGTTAACGATCTTGAACAGACAGGACTCGGCGAAAAGCAAGGACTCGGCGAAAAGCAACTCACGTTTTGGCTGGCTGCATCGCCTCATTTGGACCTGCCTGCCGTTCGTATTGAGCCAAGCAAACTCCCATTGCCAAGCTGCCCTAGCGGCGCAGGGCAGTGCTGAGGCTCGCTCGCCTTGGGTGCTGGTTACGATGGACGGCCTGGAACAAACTGTCGTGGCCCCGAAGCTAAGTGAAACCGAGCTGCAATTCCAAGCCGGCTCCGAGCGAAAAACAATCCCCATCAAAAGGGTGAAAAGCCTTCGCAGAGAGTCTCAAACTACGGTGGAAGTTGATCAGGGTTCCGAGCGGACTTCGCTCACCTTGCGGCTGAATGGAGGGTCGATCGTCCGAGTCGAGTCAGTCCAAATGGAAGATTCGAAGCTACGCTGTCAGCCTGGTTTGGAAGTACCGGTTTCTGCGGTGAAGAGCCTACGTTTCGGAAATTTGACTGAAGAACAGGAAGAGCAATGGGGCACCTACTCTCAAACTGAACTCAGTTCCGATCTGCTGGTCATCAAGCAGTCGTCGGGAGCTCTGACCAAGATCGACGGCATCGTTAACTCGATCGGCGGCGAGGCCGTCGAGTTTGAATTTAGTGGACAGACCATCCCCGTCCCGCTGGCGAAAATCGCAGCGGTTCGGTTTTACTCCACCGAGAAAGCAAACGTTGCCGTTGCCGGGGTCGTAAAGGATCTGGAGGGCAATGAGTTCGCCATCAGCTCCGCGTCAAGCTCCAGCCAAGATGAGCTTCAACTCGCGCTGGCAGGTGGCGGGCGATACGTCCTGCCACTCGCCAAACTGGCACGGGTCGACTTCGGACTAGGTAACTCAAAGTCACTCACTGAAATACCATTCGACATCACTGCAACAGCCAGTGAACTTAGCGCCGCCTTGCCATCACTCAGTAACATATCGGTGGGTCGAGCGCGTGTGGTACCCGCTCCGAAACTTCCGGGCGCAGCTCAAGGACCTGTCTTGGAAGTTCTCGGAGATTGCCAGCTAACTTTTTCCACACTGGGCTCGTTTACCAAACTGACGGGCGGCGTCCAGATGGTCGCAAACAACAGCTACTTTACGCCTTGTCGAGTCGAGATCCTGCTCGAATCCAAATCCGTTTGGGAGACGGTTCTGGACGAGCCCAAGAGCATGCAGCGTTTCGAGATCCCGATCCCACCAGACAATCGATTGTCCCTTCGTGTGGTTCCGCTCGATAAATCGGCGGTAGGCACACGCGTCCAGTGGCTTGATCCAGAACTAACCAAGTAGTCGCAAAACCTGGCTCCTAAGCATGGTCCATACAAAGCACCAATTGAACTCTTGGTCAGACTCTTGGGAATATCGGGGTCACGTCACGAATGCATCCCTGCACCGTGGTTCTATATCAACGCGTGGTTACGCATTACGAACCGCAGTCGTGTTCGGCGGCCTTGCGTTCGTACTTTGCTTGCTGTGCACGCGGCAAGCATCGTTCGCTGCTGAGCCGGAACTTGATGCACGTGTTCTACAAGCACAGCGTCAACGCGTCGAAGTCATGAAACGTGCTTCCGAGGCCACCGTAGCGATCTTCGGCCTTGACGGAGGCGGTGGCGGAAGTGGAGTCATCATCACGCCAGATGGCTACGCGCTTACCAACTACCACGTCTCGAGCGCCTGCGGCGATCATATGCGATGCGGCTTAAACGACGGTCGCGTTTATGATGCGGTCATCGTCGGGATCGATGCCACAGGTGACGTTTCCTTGATCAAGTTGTTGGGACGAGACGATTTCCCAACGGCACCACTTGCGGACAGCGATTTGGTCCGAGTCGGTCAATGGTGCTTTGCGGCAGGCAACCCCTTTGTTCTAGCCTCCAATCTCCAACCCTCAGTCAGTCTAGGCATTGTCAGCGGAGTGAATCGCTACCAGTACCCAGCCGGAACGCTGCTGGAATACGCCGACTGCATTCAGACCGATGCGGCCATCAACCCGGGTAATTCAGGCGGTCCACTATTCAATTTGGCCGGCGAAGTCATCGGAATTAATGGACGTTGCTCGTTTGAGAAGCGAGGCCGGATTAACGTTGGAGTGGGCTATGCGATCAGCGCCAATCAGATCAAGAAATTCCTAGGGGTCCTGAAGGGAGGTCGGCTAGCCGATCATGCCACGTTCGGCGCCACAGTTGGCACCGACAGCAACAATAAGATTACAGTGACAAACTTGCTCAGCACAAGTGATGCTTACCGAAGAGGCTTGCGATACGGAGACGAAGTTCTGCAACTTGCGGGGCGCGCGATTCCAACGACGAACGCCTTCAAAAACGTGCTTGGAACACTACCCCGAGACTGGCGCGTTCCCGTTGTCATTCGACGTGATGGCGAGCAACGACAGATGCTGGTTCGTTTAGCGGGCGTACACTCGGAAAAGGAACTCATTGACCTCGTATCACCCGAGCGTCCAGCCAACGCCCCCCCGAATCGTCCGAAGCAAAATGAGGAAATCCCTGGCCAAGGGGAGCCTGCGGAGAAAGAAGAATACGAGTCGGATTCGAATAAGTCACTGCCCGAAAAGCTCAAGGAAATCCTTCCAGACACAAAAAGAGTCAGCGGGATGCTGGAAAAGCGGAAGGGGTTTGCCAACTTCTACTTCAACCAGGAACGCCTGAACGAAGTATGGAGCCGCATCGAAACGGCATCGAAACTACCAGCGGAAGAACAATGGACACTCAAAGGTAAACTTGCCGGCGAGAACACACCGGCATCAATTGAAGTCGAACGCGGGAAAGCGACGCTTCGGGTAGGCAATCGGACGCGAACCGTCGACTTCACTGAGTCGATGTCCGACATCATCGGGCAACGTCGCGAAAACGGTTTGCTCGTTGCATTCCAAGCCTACATAGACCTTCTCCAGCTAGGTCCCAAACAAGTCGGCGCGACCACTTATTTAAACCGCATGCCAGTCTATATGAGTGATTGGCGAGCCAACCCAATACCACCACAAATGGACGTGCTCGAATCGCTTTGGCTCGATGCCGTCGTTCGCTATAGCGTCAATGAGCTGGGCCAACTGTCGCTCGTCGAAGTGTTTGGAGACCCGGAAAACGATCCAGTAGAACTATACCTCGATCAGTATCAGGACACGACAATCAAAGATCAGTCCGTTCAACTGCCGCGGCGAATGCGAATTCAATATGGAACCGACCCAATGCTTGTCGTAGAGGTCGAAGAGTTCAAGACTTCCTCACCTAAAGCACCACTTGGGGAGCCAGGAGCGACCAATGCGGAATAGTCGCCGAAGTTCCCCACCGATTACAGTGCGGCCGATTACAGTGCGGCCGAATGCAGTGCGGCCGAATGCAGTGCGGCCGAATGCAGTGCGGCCGAACGTGCCGGATGATGGTTCGCAGCCGTCGCAGCTACGGAGCCAGATTCTTCAAGCGGTCGTTCTTCTGTTCCTGTCCATGGCGATTTGGCAACCAAACAAGGCAACGGCTCAACCACCCAACTCGCCGGCAACACTAGGATCGGTTGCCGACATATCTAGCCAGGTCGAGCGAAATCTGGTGAAGCTATACGGGGCGGGAGGATACGCGGGGCTCGACTCATACCAAAGTGGCGTTTTCATTTCGCCCGAAGGCTACATTCTGACGGTTTGGAGCACCGTTTTGGATGTCAATGACATCATCGCTGTCAGCAGTGACGGTTCCCGTTATGTAGCCAACATTGTCGGTATCGACCCCAATTTAGAAATCGCAGTCTTAAAAACGAACAAGGCTCCGGCCTCAAGCATCGACTTGCAGGGCTCCGCCAAAGTGGAAGCTGGTGAACGGGTTTTGGCGTTTAGCAACCTGTTTGGTATCGCAAGTGGGACCGAAATGTCCAGCGTGCAAAAGGGCGTTGTAATGGCGGTTACCAACCTCGACGCCCGTCGAGGGTCGCTCGAATCCGTTTACGATGGTCCTGTGTACCTAATTGATGCCATGACCAACAATCCAGGCGCCGCCGGCGGACTTCTTACCAACTTCGACGGCCGGCCAGTTGCCCTCCTGGGAAAGGAACTACGTGATTCCGCAGCCAACATTTGGGTTAACTACGCAGTTCCCTTAGATGAACTGAAACAATCCATTGGCGACATCATCTCCGGCAAAACGATCGTTCGCAAACAGGACAATCGCAAGTTTGCTGCTCGTCCAATCAACCTAAATGACTTTGGCGTAGCTCTTGTCCCGAACGTCTTGGCCAAGACTCCAGCCTACGTTGATCTGGTTCAACCGGGTTCCAAAGCGATGCAAGCCGGCATCCAGCACGATGACCTCATCCTCTTTGTTAATTCGACGCGAGTCGCATCCCAAGAAATGCTGCTTGAGGAACTGCAATATATTGACCGCGCAGATCAGCTTATCCTGCTCGTTCAACGAGGCGGGAAACTTCAAGAAATCATCCTTAACCAATAGTAACGCCCGGGCTACTTTCAAAAACACGTGCAATCCATGCCGAGTTCTAACTCCCACATTTGCTCACACTCTGCGATTTCGCGGAAGCCAAATTTGAGGCAATCGCTGTTACTACTTGGTTTGATTCCCGTCATCCTGGTAGCCACCACTCTTGGTATCACCACCGACTTGCGTGCCCAGACAGAAACGAAGCGGACAGCACAGCTCGAGCTAAACCGTCTTGAGCAAGAGGCTTTCCGTTCCTCCGCTCTCAAGGCGAGCGAGTTTACGGTGCAGATCGAAACCTTCGGTGGGCTCGAACGACTCGGCGAAGAACGCATTACCGACGGGCCAACCACAGGCACTATCGTCTCGTCTGAGGGCTGGATCATTTCGAGTGCCTATGCCTTTCGGCAAAAACCTGGCTCTGTGATTGTGAACCTGCCCAATGGTGAACGCTCTTCTGCGAAGATCGTAGCACGCGACTACAGCCGCGAATTGGTACTGCTCAAGATTGATGTCGATGAAGAGCTTCCTCAAGCTGAACCGAGCCGGATGGCCGAGCAGGGCCCCATTGTTGGACAATGGGTCAACGCCATCGGCAAAATTTACGACAAACGGTCGGTAACGCAATCACTCGGCATCATCAGTGCAACTGGACGCGCTTATGGCCGAGCCGTACAAACCGATGCAAAAGTTTCTCCAGTCAATTACGGCGGCCCGCTTATTGATCTGGAGGGACGCGTCGTCGGCATACTAGCCCCGATTTCTCCTGGAACATTCTTCGACGGTGATAGCTCGGAACTCTACGACTCTGGTATCGGCTTTGCGATTCCGTTGCAGGAAATTCTTATTCGGCTAGAGCGCCTACAAAAAGGAAACGACATCCGGCCTGGTAAGCTCGGAGTCATCACGTCCGACCAAAACGAGATGGCGGGTCCAGTTCAAGTTGTTGGAGCACTGCCAGGGTCTGCGGCGGGTAAAGCCGATGTGCGGGCCGGCGACATCATACTCAAGGCCAATGACCAACCAGTTCGAATCTTGTCCAACCTGAGGCACGCCATTGCTTCCGTCGATGCAGGTAATTTGCTGCAGCTCGAAGTCCTTCGAAATGGCAAGATCGTGACTGGTATCGACTGCACGCTCACGGAGTCGATTCCGACTTATCGCCGTCGATATCTTGGGATTCGAGTCCGTACCACAGCTGGTTCACCCGAAAGCAAACAGAACGAAGGCGTCTCCGTCGTAACGGTCGATTCCGATTCGCCAGCCGCCGAAGCCGGCATGAAAGCAGGTATGAAAATAACGGCCTTGAATGGCAAGCCTTTAACCGAATTGAGTCATCTTGACGAACAGCTGGCCGTGGCCGAACTCGATCGAACCATGGCATTTGAGGTCGAGGTGAACGGCAAGTCGGAAGAGATTCGTGTACAACCCACTGAGTACCCGAATCTCCCCCCCAGCGAATTGGCACCCCTCTATTCCGGTAGGGCAGACGACGCGAAAACAGAATCAGTCGAAGTCAGCTTGGGCGACTTCACCAACACGGCTTTCGCGATTGTGCCACCTGCATTGACTGACGAACAGAAGGGCCTCGCGATCGTATTTCCGACCCCGGGAGAAACCACCTCTGAGGAAGCCACATCGATCTGGGAACCATTCTGCTTGGAACATGGTTGGATCGTGGTTGTCGTTAACTCCGCAGATCCTCAACGTTGGTCGATGTCTGAGATCGAAATCGCGGAGCGAGTCCTTGGTCGTATGCAGAAGTCCTACTCGATTAGCGAGAAGCGTGTGGCGCTGGTTGGCATGGGGGTTGGTGGCCGCCTGGCGCTTGTCGCTGCCAATACACTCAAGTCGCGAATCAGCGGAGTAGCGACAATTGGTACGGATGTCCGACGGTTGGCGCTCCGACAGGATAACATGCCATTGCAATCATTGGACTACTTGCTTGCAGGCGAACGGGAGCAACTTACACCCGCCGCCGGTAGCCTTCGTGACCGCGGATTCAACGTGACTAGCGTCGAATCCAACAACATTGAAGCTGAAAAGTGGTCGTCTTTGCCAATTTCGGATGTCGGAAATTGGCTCGAAGGCTTATCGCGTTACTAGTGCAGCTCACAGCAGACCATCGCAGCGAACCGGTCCGTCTTCTCAGAATCTCGATCCAACGTTGACACATTCATACTGATGGCAAGTACCTCCCGAGCCCAAAAGATCTTGCTACTCGTAGCCTCCGCTGTATGCATCACCGCTGGCGTCATCGTTTCCACGACAGACCTTCTGGAAATCGGCAGCCGAGAATTATTTAGCGGAACACTTCTCAAAGTCGGCTTTGTACTTGGACTCGCGTGGGTCGCGTTGCCGCAAATTGAGCGACTTGGATGGAATCGGCTGGGAGGCCCAATGCTAGCGGGAGCCGTGATGGTCGCCATACTGTGGTCGATGCGTCCGCGGCTGGGAGTAATCGCCGGGGCGATCTTCGTTATCGCTTCGCTGACAATCACGATCACGGGTTGGGTCCGATCGCTAACCAAACCGCCCAAACGCTGATGCCCAAGCGCTGATCTCATAAACTGGCCCGCGTCCCGATCACCGCAGCCGGTTTATTGATTTCGATCCACAAGAATTCAGCTACGGAAGCACGCCCAACTTGATTCTTGGATCGTGACACTTTCTGGGCGACGATCCGACGTCAGACCAGCCAATGCACGCAATCAATTCGGCCCTACAATCCGTAAGGTTTATGTAGGTTTCCATTTGATTTGCACGTGGACATTCTGAACATGTGTTTTTTCCCATTAGACCTGCAAAATTGGAAAAAACCTTACCAGGCGGAATCCTCGCTAGCCGAAGACTATCCCCGGACGTTTAGCACTTCGACCAAGGCTGACGTCGGCCAAGGATGGAGGCCAACGGCTTTCATTCCCGCTGATGTTGCAACTTGATATCGAATGCTTGATGGCACAAGTGTGATCGAAGGGGGGCATTCTTCGACTCAGTTGGCCACCGTACCCATGCGACAGGCCTTCGTCTGTACTCACACGGGCACGTTGTGCACCTGAATCTATGTCGCTCCGATCGTACCGTAATTCGATTCAACACCGGATGGTCTTTCTGTACTCAGAGTTGAGACAGATCCAGACGGAACACCACTATCTCCCGCACGCTTCAGCACCCCAGCAGGAGCAAGATTGTGGACACTCGACAGTGAGATCGTAGGAGGGTTTCCAATGCGACGTTTTCTGTTTGGCGTGGTAATGGCTTCGGTCACCGCCGCAATGCCGAGTTGGGCATTCGGTGGGGATCAGGAAATTGCCAGAGCTGTTATGACTGAGCTGCAGCAACACAAGGCAGCCGGTTCTCTCAAGGGCTTTGACCTCGACATGCAGGTTGAAGACGGCATCGTGTACCTTGAAGGACACGTGTCTTCCCGCGAGCAACGCAACCTTGTTGCCCAAGCAGCTGCCAATGCGGTTGGCGTTGGCAACATGGTCAACAACATCAAGGTAAAGGCCGCGAAGAAGCTTGTTCCTCAGGCTCAAGCTCCTGCGAAGCTGCCTGCTCCCAAAATGCGACCCGTTGTTCGCACACAGCCGATGACGGCTGTGCGACCTGCGGCAGCCAAGGCTCCAGCGAAGCCAGTTATCAGTGACGAATCCGTCACCGATGGCGTTATTTCCAAGCTGCAAGGGTTGAAAAACTCCGGACAACTTCGTGGTTTTGACCTCGACGTGAATACCGTCAAGGGAGACCTGTGGTTGTCGGGTAGCGTTGCTAGCTCTGCACAGAAGTCGATGGTTCTCGATGCCGCTCGCCGAGTTCGTGGCGTTGCCCGAGTTATCGACGACATCAAAGTAACGGCACCGACCAAGGTTCGCACTGCGTCGACTGGTGGATTAGCACCTTCGACCGCGATACCAGCTCCGGTTCCACAAGCTATGGGTGCACCTGTCCCACAGGTTTCCAGCATGCCAACCGGTCAACCGACCACCATGCCACAAGCCTTTGCACCATCCGCACTTGCGAGTGCTCCAATGCAAAGCGTCGGCGGCGTCCCCGGTGGTCACCCTGTAGCTATGCAAGGCAGCACGTTCGGTGGCGGTGCACCACGCTACGACCAGCCGAATATGCCTGGCTACGCATGGCCTAGCTACGCGGCACACCCGAACTACGCTGCTGTTTCTTATCCGAAGCAGTACAGCCCTTCGGCTTGGCCTTACATCGGACCTTTCTACCCCTACCCACAAGTTCCTCTGGGATGGCGTAAAGTCGCTCTCGAATGGGACGACGGTCTTTGGTACCTCGACTTCACCAGCAAATAAGCTGCTTGTGAGTCGAAATTGGATCGTGGTTTGACCCTCCACGAACTGGTTGTCAGTGAAAGCCCGAGTCATTCGTGACTCGGGCTTTTTTCGTTTTTTCGCAGTCGGTGGTTTCTCCCATTGATTCTCACCGACTCCGCGATCCTGCCGCACCCCAGCTACCTTGGTGATCAGCTTAGGAAGGCGAGCGATCTTATGAATCGTAACCGTTCCTGCGTCGGATTGGCGTCACAAGCCTCCTGAATCGGTTCGCATTGGAGTCTCGAGTAAACATGGCTTCCTGCAACGCGCGGCCAGTGTGGAGCCACCTCGCGATAGAACCTTTTTTGCTAGCATTGGTGTCGCTCGATACCAACGTAACAGGCATTTCCGGTCGTAAAACGCGAAAAACCCGCAAGTTCTGCCTACCTTAACAACGATATATGGTTCTAGACGTGAGACAGGCGCTCTAGTTCTCGACGTACGAAGCGTGCGACGGGAATTGAATTAAGTGAATAAGCCGGGTGGGCATTAGAGTTGGCTTTGTCTCGTTGACCCTAGTCGATACGAGGGATCGTTCGATGTCACGTACATGCAGCAAGATGATTTTAGGTTTGATGCTCTCCGCGGGGATCTTTATTGCCCCGGGCTGTGTCGGCATCACCAACGGGGTGAACCTTGGCCCCTTAGGTATTCCAATTCCTGTCAGTCCCTACTTTCAGGATCAAGAGGAACTCGATTTTCACAATCACGAGCGCTATGAGCGAGTGCCTATCCTTGGCCCGATCACAGCTGGAGGACCAGCAGTTGCTCTGGATCCGCCAAGTGACGACGAAGTCATGCAAGCACTCGAAAAGGCTCGCCCTGTTCGCGGTGGAATCCCGTTGCTCCATGAGAAGCAACGCAACAATGTTCAAATCGTGAAGTGCAAGATCGCTGACTACATCGACCCACCACGCTTTGTTCCATTGATCGGCATGGCGAGCCTGCACCACGCTCACTACAAGTGCACGATCTACTTCACTGAACGCACGATCAATGGCTGGCCAGTACCTCACACGCTTGAGGACAAAGAAGCTGTGGAAGTTGTCTACATCGACCACAATCACTTCCACATGTGCGGTGATCCGGAAGTTGCCTGCGAGTTCTAAAACCCGCCTCAGCCTGACAAACCATGTAATGCCACACCCGGCATACATATGGAGCCACAGTGTTGTCATAACACTGTGGCTTTTTTCGTTTGAGCTACAATTGGCGTTCGAAGCGTTCACAAGCTAGTCATCTTGCAGTTGCTTTCCGACCAGCTTAACTAGGAAGTGGATTGGATTCAGAGTGAACAACTTTTCCTGAAACGCTCTGAGATGCCTCCTTTCGCCACTAACTCCCCCCGCTAGCAAGCTCTCTAAACATGACGTCGCCAATTGCCTTTGTAACCGGGAGTTCAAGTGGAATTGGCGCGGCAACCGCGGTCGAACTCGCTCGCCGAGGATTTGACTTGATCGTTCACGCTCGAACCAACGTCTCAGGCGCACAAGCGGTCGCTGAACAGGTTCAGGAACACGGGCAGAGCGTCATCGTCCTCACTGGTGACATCGCAACCAGCCAGACTTGCGTCGACTTGATCAAGGCCGCCTTCTCTTGGCAAGGCCGTTTGGATGCACTCATCAACCTAGCCGGTTTTGATTCATTGACAGGCGACCATGCCGCTCTCTCGTTCGACGAGAAGCTGACGCGGCTTCTCGACATCGATGTCCGCGGCACGGTTCAGATGTGCAGAGCATTCTACGAACGGATTGCAAACGACCAACAAGCCGCGACTACACCTCCATACGAAGACCAGCCAAAACACTTACCGTGTGTGATTAATATCGGATGGGACCAAGCAAACACGGCGATGGAAGGAACTCCCGGCCAGCTGTTCTGCACGACGAAAGCCGCCGTCGAGGCGTTCACGAAGGCTTTCGCTCTGACTTGCGAGGATCGAATCCGAGTCAACTTGGTCGCTCCCGGCTGGATACAAACGAAATGGTCTGGCCAAGCTTCTGATTATTGGTCGAAGCGTGCTACTTCCGAGTCGTTATCCGGTCGCTGGGGCAGACCGAAGGACGTAGCCCAAACGATCGGATGGCTTTGCAGTCGCGAAGCCGAATTCATCAACGCTCAAGTCATCTCCGTCAACGGTGGGCTCAGGCACCCACCTCTACCGAATTCCTAGGCGAAATTCTCAAACACCGCTCTGCGACCCTATGAACAAGGACGTTAGCACATACCAGGGACACGTTCACAATCAATCCTTTGTGAGCAGCGGACGAGCTGGCTAGGCAGAACACGGGCTAGCTCTGGCAATGAGGTGTAATGACTTCCCGAGCGAGCTCGGATGCGACTACTCATTTCTGTTCCATCAGAGATCTTCTATTACCCATCGATGGGCAACCGGCGTTGACGTTTGGGGATCGTTCTTGCTACGAGAGTCCATTGAGGTAGTGCGCTCAACTCGTTGTTGGAAACTATTGTCGTCAGCTTTGCTACTACTAGAAACGAGCCAGTCCACCTCGATCCTCGCTTGAGTTTCAACGCCCATATCAAGAGCCAATCTGTTCTGATGCTGCGCTCCCACGCAACAGAATCTTCAAACGCTGCGAGTCATCGCCCCGTCGTCGCTGTAGCCCCAGTTTGCGTTGCGTTCGCTTTGCTAGCATGTGCCATTTTGAGCGGTTGCCGCTCTACGGTCCCGATTCACGTGTGGAATGCGCCCGAAGTCGAGACGCCCAACAACGCTAAAGTGGCGTTAGCGCCGTTGGCAGGAGACCGAGAACTAGCTCAACGCGTGGAACAACAACTACTTTTGCAACGCCCCGCGGCAAAAGCAGATGTCGCGTTGTTTACAGCCGAGCAACTGGCGATGCGGTCCCCTATTCGATTGGCCTCGACGGCCGCATTGAGCTCCGATCTAACTGCGTTGAAAGCTGCACAGGCCGTTGGTGCAGAAGTTTTACTCCAAGGAGAAATCCTGGATGCGGATCTGCAACAGCAAGAGGACACCGAAACGCCAGAAATCACCAACATGAATCAGCGGTTCTTTTCGCCGAACCAAGACGAGGATCAGTTCAATGAGAGTTTGCTAATCTCGTGGAGAGTGATCGAGGTCGAAACGGGCAAGACACTGGGAACACATATCCTGACGCTCCGAACTGAGGATGCGGAATTGCAGTATCCCGACCTGGCCAGCTCATTTACTGATCGCACCGAAATGCTTGTTGCAGCCAGCGCTCGTGAGGCCTGGAAAACGCTCGCCCCAGTTGTCGTGAAAGAAGAAGTCCGCTTGTCAAAGCCATTCTTTCTGCCTGGCGCGTTTGGAGTCCGCCGTGGGATTCGAGCCGCGAAAGCTGGTCAGTGGGAACAAGCAGAAGAACGTTGGGAACGGGTGGCTCGCTGGTTCCCCTTCAATGCGGCAGCCCAACATAACTTGGCCATAGCCTATGCAGCTCGGGAAGACTTCGCAGCCTCCAAACAACAGCTCCTCAAGGCAAAAGGTCCCCTCGCTTGGCGACTACCCGGTGAAACTCTACTCTGGCTCGACAAGCGACATCGGAGCTACAACGCCGCCCATGGAATCCCGAGTCCTATCGACGGTTGGGCTTTCCCCGATCACCCCAACGAGTCGTTAATCACGATGGACGCTCCACCGATTTCGATCGGTGAGCTGCCTTGGTGGACCGCCATTCCCTTCGTCAAACCACCGGGATGGACTTGGGAAGGCTGGTTACGGCAAGCCAATCCGCTCAACTAGCGATCTGGGTGGCAACGCCGCAACTCGAAACCGACGCCGCATCGTGGGTCTAAAGTCTCAATGCGAGAACTCAAAGCCTTGCGTACCAACATGGTAATTGTGGCACTGAGTGCAACCGTCATTGGCCGCTCCCGGCCGGTGACATGCAATGCAATCAGCGCGTTGCATCGGTGAGAATTCGTCGTGGGTACATTGCTGAACACGCGTCAGCATGTGCACGTAGCGACTTTGTTCTTCCGTCAAACGCTCTTCCGCGGTCGATGCCATCAGAGTCTTGAGCTTGGAGATGGACTCTGAGTCAATTTTGCCGTCGAGCGCCTCCTCAAGACCATTGATCCGGTGGCAGTATTTGCAATCGTTCACCGTAGGGATCGATAGATGGGGCGTGTGATCAAACTTGGTAAACAATCGGACTGAATTCGGACGCTGTTGTGCTCGCCACTGCGTGACGTCCACTTGATCCGATGTGGCCGAACCTACCAGGTGGCATTCGGTACAACTGCCGGGCACAATCGCTCCCAGCTCTTGGTTCGGGTGCAGCCAGGGTTGCTCTCCCAACGCGGTAGTTGCATTCGCCGTTTCCAACATGGCGATGTATTCTGTCCAGGCCTCAAGGATCGGATCGGCGTGGCCAGTAGGCATGTAGTTCAGTGTGAGAACATCTCTGTCCAGGTACCATCCTCCCTGGCGAACGTGCTCTGAGCCTTCCAGTTTCGGCAGTGGAGCCGCTGTCGATACAGATTGAGCCCCCGAGTCCTCGGCGGACGCCCCAAGCATGTCCGATCCCGGTGAACCCAACAAATCATCATCGCTGTTCTCACCGTCATCGTTCCAGCCGCCCATCAACAGAGCGTCATCACTTTCGCTGCCACCCAGAGCATCATCGGAGTCTAGATCGATTCCACCATCGGATTCTTCCGCCAACAACGGACCACCAAGTTGCTCCTCTTGGCCTGGTGTCGTGGTTGGGCCACCACCGCTCAATCCTTCCATGAGAAGTGCATCGAGATCATCGCTTTCGTCGAGTAGTCCCCCGAGACTGTCGTCGTCCCTAGCTTCCTGCGAGATCACCGTCTGAGGACTCGAGGTGAGTCGAATTGCGGCTCTGCTTTTTTCTGACTCTTCCGCTGAAGCAAGGTTGTTCGGATTGCCCAACCATTCTTGTTGAATCTGACGCAGCAGATCCGGTGGTAAACCTTGACTCATCCGGTCAATCAGTGCCCGTTCGCGCTGATCAAGTTCACGAGCAAGCGCCTTTTCCGCAACTTGAGTCAATCGCTTCGTCCAAGCAGCTTGCCCATCACGAGCGGTATCAACAACTAGCTTTCGAAATGATTTAGCGAGCGATCGAGCAGCTTCACTGCGTACGCTCTTGTCCATTTCAGCGATACGATTCGATGCGGGAAGGACGCTTAGTCCGTAAGCTGCCTCGACGTCAGCGGCCAAAAGTACACGCATCGCAGAACTAATTTCGCCGTCGTAACCGAAGGTGGCCGTATCAGGCCACGATTCTAGTTGACGATCACTTGCTCTATCGCTGGGATCAATGCATGGCATTTGAAGAAGAGCCCATCCGTTCACGGTCTCAGAGCGAATGGTTTCATCATGGCAGCTTGCACATGCCGCTTCAAATCCGACGGAACGGAAAACGTTCCCTACCGCCCCAGCCTTTCCCTGATCCAAGTGGCAGCGTTTGCAATCGAACGTCTCATTCTTTTGCCCAAAGTACTTGGCGGCGTGAGCAGTATGATCGAAAGCGATTGTCCGCCGCGTCCGGTAGGGATAATTCTCGAACTGTGGGTGGCCCTGCGAAAAGCTGTGAAATTGCTCTTGGTGGCATGCTTGGCAACGTTGGTTGGTAATCGCTTTGAGATCGTGCGAGTTGCCGTGGTGTTCGACGTGGCATTCAGCACAAGTCGTCTTGGATTCGGAATTGGCTCGCCCAAGGGTCGCTGAAACCAGCTTTGTCCGGCCGTTCAGACTGACATCGGTTTGCGTCTGGATCCGTGCAAGCTGTTCTGGATTCAGGTCATGGGCGCTTCGATGAACGGCATCCGGCATAGTCGATTCGTGACAACTCATGCACAGTTCATCTTGCAACAAACCTGCCGGCGCATCCGGATGTGAGTTGGGATGACAAAGGCTGCAGCGTTCGGAAATCAGCTTGTTGCCCAAAATCTGCGAGTGCTTACGCGACAGTGTCCCAGGCACGAAGACCGCTTCTTTTTGAGGCACAGCCATCAGAAGCAGCAGTAATCCACCGGCCAAGATACCAAAGTTCGTAGCTAAGTTTTGACGGAAGAACCAATTGCTACGCTGTGGAATGCAGGGTCCCATTCGCTCGACAATGGCATCGCAAGTGTCACCGCTGCCGTGACACTGCTTGGCCAGATCACAATCAGTAGAGGCAGGACATCCTACGCCGCACATCGGTCCATCATCGGACCGAGCCACTAATTCCGTGTCTTTGTTTTCCGCCCCATTAAAACAGCACCGCCCGTCCTCCGTCGGGCCATGGAAACACTTCGCCCCCATCCCGGTGTACCCACATTGCCAGCGAACGTTGGGCTTGGGGCGCGGTGCGTTGACGTCGGCCCCAGCATTGGGATCCTTATCTGCCATCACATCGCCCCCTGAAACCGGAAGACGAGAACAACATGCACTCCGACCATCACGGCAAGCGCCCATGTCAATGCAACATGAGCCGTGAACAGCGCTCGCAACCGGGTCTGTAGTGCGCAGTGGTAGTCCAGATCATCCTTCGAACAGACCATATCCGCCAGTTGCTTTCGGCTTTCGACTCCTTGCTCAGCGAGATAGCGATCCAGGTCACCGAGTTCTCGAAGCAATTGTCGACGCCGCATTCCATTCGGCAGCAACGTATAGAACAGGCCTCTCCGCATTTGGAAGAAGGGCAATAGTCGACGTTGGTAGAACTCCGAAAGAGTCGCGCCTTCCCCAAAGTCCGCCGACGCGATGGCAACAGCGTGTGCACTTTGTGCAACGCTCGCTTGCAGGGCTGGAATCCGTTCCAAATGATGATCTTGCGCGATCGCAGCCAGTTTTCGAGGCGTACTCCGACTCAAATAGCCAAGCACGATTCCGCTGACGGACACAAAGGCGAATGAGAATGCGAGCAGAGACTCAAAGATTCCTCGTACCGGCCAACCGATGTGCATCAAAAACACAATGCTGGCGAAGCTGCCCAGATAAGCATGCATTTGCAGCCAGCCCGCGACGGGCCCCATCTTCCAACGAATGAGTTTCTTTCGCAGCGAGAGCAAGTACAGACCTACTGTTGCTGCCAACAACGTCCATCCGGTCATTGTGGATTCATCGCCAAGATGGTCGCGGCAGTATTGCAATGCGCCCGCCGTGATCGCCACACAAGCCAATGTGAATGTGGCTGACATCCATCTTCGTTGACGTCCTTGCATCAGCCGGTCCTCCTTTGCATCCAATCACCCATTGTCTGCAAATCCGACATGTCCAATCGAACCAATGCATCGTGTGGACACGCGGCCTGGCAGGACGGACGCCCGCCAGCAGAGGAGCACAAATCACATTTTGAAGCTTGCAGAATGGGGAGTCCGGTGTTCTGATCCACTTTGGCCCGCCCACGATTGTCCGATGCGGTTACCATCCGGATGTTGTCGTATGGACAACTCTGGGCGCATCCAGAGCATCCAATGCATGTCTGCTCATTGATTTCGACCAGACCTGAGTCATGATCTCGATGGATAGCGCCAGTGGGACATCCGATCATGCATACGGGATCCTCGCAGTGCATGCATGCGTGCGCGAACATCCACGGACCGTATTGCGGGCCTTCGCGAGCAAACACAGGAGTCCCACCGTGAGTCGAAGCGCAGGCTCGGACGCAATCATCGCATCGAGTGCATCGCTCGGTATCAATGACCATTGTCTTATGGCCATTCATCAATCGTTGCTCGACCAAGAACTCGAGCAAACCTGTCTCCACGTTGTGCTCGGAATCCACCAACGGTGCATCAACAATCGGCTGCCCGAACTGATATCGCGGTGACTCGATCGGTGAAGGCAGATCGCCGCGTCGCACAAACGGAAGCACATGCTCAATGACGACTTGTTTCGGCACACAGAGAGCATCAACGTACCCAATCGCACGCAGTGACTCTTGATACGGTAAGGGCGGAGACTTTCCTGCTTGCGTGAAGTTGTGCACGAGCTCTGACAAGCCGTAGATCTGGCCCTTGCCCAAATAGGAAAGAGTCCTGTGGCCTGCCCCCTGTCGGCGACTGAGCCGTGCAAATCCTCCTCGCACAATCCACAAACCTGTTGCGTAGCTGCCTTCCTCTGCAATGAGTGGCTCCGCTTCGATCCTCTTACTCGGCGACTGATTGCTGCGTTTGCGATATTCGGCGTACCATTCGAGGCTCCCGAAAGACTCGAGCTTGGTCGACTCGACGATGTGATCCAGATTTTCTTCGGGCACGAACCGGAATAGGTTCGTCTCGCGAAGGTGATTCTTGAGAACCTCACCACGATATCGCTCGTCCAGCAGATTTCGAAAGGCGGGATCCTGCTTGAGTAGCTTTAGTCCTTGCCAACGTATTTCAAGAACGGCACAGTCCTTTTCTGCGAACGCCGTGAAATCACGTGGCGTTCGAGTTACAGCTGCCATCTCGCCGAACATTTCGCCCGGTTCAATCGCAGCAGTCGCATGCTCGTCTAGAACCCCCGGAACATCCTGAAGAAAGATCCGTGTCTCACTACCAGTCCCGCGGTAAGCAATTTGAGGTTGCTTGCCCCCCGATTCACTTGCGGACGTCTGACTGCGAGGCCCGCGTCGAGAGTCGCGGCGATCGTCGTTCTTGTATTTGCGTCGACGCAGAAATCCAAGCCATTGATTCTTGGAGCGAGAACGTCGTCCCTTCTTCTGCTTTGCTAGCAGCTTCGAAAGTGAAATACGAATGACGCCGTCTAATACGAGATACGCAGTCCCCCCGTATTGGCCCTCACGAAAGACAACATCTCCCTTACGCAGATTGAGCACTCGGGCGTCGTTCCGCAGAATGTCCGCAAGAGGTGTGCTGCGGGCAAAGCGTTCTACATTCATGTCGCAGAACGGAGGCTGTCGCAAGAGCCAGTCGACTCGCTCCTTGGTCATGTCGTCGGCCAATGGGTGATCCCATCGATCCGGCCTTTGAACTTCAATGGAGGCTTCAGACATATTGCCGTTGCAGCATTGTGGGGTGGGCTAATGACGACAAGTAGCCATCGAATCCGCTGATCTCGGGTTGCGTCACAACAACCATCGTCCGGACCTGAAGGCATCTTTGAATTGCTAGCAATCCCCACCTTTCAGACGGGGCCATACTGACTTATCGACGCCACTGACAGCGCGCTTCAGAAATTCAGATCCGTTTCATGCTCACCCGCAGAACGTCTGATCCGCAATGCTGCTATTGGTCCGCTTCGCTCGGCTCGACAGCGGAGGCGAGTGCAACACCGGAACCGCTCGGCGACACTTCAGATTCCTGGACGGTTTCAAAAACCTGGCCGGAGCTGTAGGCTAGGAAGTCGTCTGTTCGACGCAACTCTTTCTCGCGGTCAGCAAGCAACTCACGACCGCCGATTTTGCTCCCAGCAAAACGTGTCCCTTCGTAGATACTGCCGCTCTGCCAAGGTCCAACGCCAAGAATCCACATGTCTTTAGCGCTCGAGGAAGCTTGAGCAATCCCAGACTGCCAAACGGGTCTTCGACCGTCTCGCTCGTAAGCAAAGACAGCGATCTTTGCCGCACCTTGCTTCGCTTCCCGTCGGGCAAGAGACAATTCAGGAATCCGGGGAATCACCGGGGCGTTTGCAAACACAGAAGACGCGGACGAGATTGCGTTGCTAGCGGGCACTCCATAAGTCACGTTATGTCCATCAAGCCCTAGGGCTCCAATCCGCGCTTCGGCGATGAGATCGGCCTGCTCTCGCTGCTCGACAAGCAAGATATTGGCTGCCAACATCTGCTGTCGAAGCGAGCTGATCACGTAATCCGAGTCAATCAGGAACGGACTCTTGAGAGTCTTCAAGTAAGTTGCGTCTAAATACACCTTCTGCCCAGAGAGAGGCTCGAAATCCAGTTGAGCGATCGTCGCGTCCACAGCGTCACTCATGAGCAACTGTTCCGTGGCTTTGTAGCTTTGCGTTGTCCCGCAACCGGCCCCAAACACCGCCATAGCTAGCGTCATCGCGCACATAACCGCTCCGCGCAGACTGGAGAAATGTCTGCAATAGCAAGCAATCTGTGAAAATCGGCGGGGCATATCTTCAGGGGTAGGGCAGGGGAGTCGACCGCTTCATCCAGCAGTCAAGCGACGAGCACTGCAGCGACAACATTGCGTCGCTGCATGTCCGTTCTATCTAATCGGTATTTTTTACTATCGGCACGATTTTCCTAAAGCTTGATGCGAATGCGGACTCAAATCCACATTGTTTGATTCGTTCCTCAGTCGCCCTGACATTTCAAATTCCACGCTTCATCCATTCAATTGCGATTTGTCTGATCTAACCCATAGTTAGGGCATCGCCCGCCACACACTGGTACCCAAGGGCAAATCACCGTTTCAGTTTGCGAAGTCGTTTCGAACGCTTCCCAACGCATCCTTTTCGAGCGGAACATGCGAAGCGGGTCGTCGAGGAATCACGGCGGAGACGGCCTGTCCGAGCGGGAAGTGGAAACGCCAATCTTCAAACTCAGGTTAGCCCTGGCACACTCGCGACCCACGATTCCTCGATCTACTGAGATCGGATAGAAATAAACGATAGTGGTCGTCGTTTTTCTGGCGCCAAGTGGCAGCGGGAACACCTACTACCAAAGCGAGACGGACAGCAAGTCCATAAGTGTCTTCATCAGCATATCAAGACAGCCCTGGCCGACTTAGAGAAAATCGCAACTTGATTTCAAGAAGGAATATCGCCGTGACAACTGGAAACCAGGGTGCTCTGGACCTAGTGCTAAAAGGCCTAATGCGAAGGTACCAAGAACGAGTGCCTGCCGTTTCCAAGATCCTCGAGGCCATGGTTCAAGCAGATATCGTTCCCTCACAAGATGCAATCGAGAACGATCATATTGCTTTTCGGACGATGGGCGTGCGTAACCTGGGCATCCGGTCCTTCGAGAAGATCTTCTTGCATTATGGCTATCAGCGAATGGATCCATATCACTTCCCAGCCAAGAAGTTGGATGCGTTCTGGTACGCTCCACCGGAAGATCACTATCCGCGAATCTTCATTAGCGAACTTCGGGTGGACGACCTTTCGGCTGAAGCAGCTGAGATCATTCGCTCGTACACCGATGAAGTCACTAGCGATCCAGTTGATGGCCTGGATCTGAACAACGGCGGCCAAGTTGATGAATATCTCCATCGTGCCTTGTGGCGAACTCCCACGCTCTCCGACTACCAACGACTAGCAGAGGAAAGCGAGTACGCAGCGTGGGTGATCTACAATCGCTACTACCTAAATCATTTCACAATCAGCGTCCACAATCTTCCATCACCCTACAATCACATCGAGTCGTTTAACGAGTTCTTGGAGTCCATCGACATTCGACTGAACGACGCGGGCGGAAAGATCAAAATCAGTCCAGACAAATTGCTACTGCAGAGCAGCTCTGTCGCTGAGATGGTCGACGCCGAATTCGCTTCCGACATGGGTACTGTAACCGAAGCGATTGCAGGATCTTACGTTGAATTTGCGGAACGAAAGGTCCTACCCGAGTTCTCAGAATTAGCTGCGAACCAGATTGAACGAAAGCACCGGCGCGAAGGGTTCGAAGCGGGGAATGCGGACAAGATTTTTGAGAGTACATTCAGCTCTCAGACTCAAGAGAATAACTAGCAGATTCAGCCACGGTCGAGCTGACACTAACTTGGCTGTCTAGATTCCCATACGCGTTCGTAGGCCGATGACCGCCTGGTGAATCCAGTTCGCGACCGTTTCCATTTCCGACATGGTATTCATGCGACCAACACCAAACCGAATGCTACTGCGAGCCCGGTCCTCGGAAAGCCCCAGTTGGGTGAGGACATGACTAGGGCTTGGATCCGCACTCGCGCAAGCACTCCCGCTACTAACCGCTAGCTCAGGCAACTCCAGCATAAGGCTCTGCCCCTCAATTGGCAGGAAGCTCACGTTCAGATTGCCAGGCAGTCTGCTCAACGATCCTCCTCCCTTGCTAAGTGAAGCTAGATTCTTCGCGATCGGAATTGCTGGTCCGTTCAGCATCGCCTCAGGAACCAACTCTTGGATTCGGGACCAAAGCTGATTGCGCATTGATGTGATCCGTTCCGAATCGTCACCGAGGTTACGGCAGCAAATTTCTAACGCTTTTGCCATGCCCACGATTCCGGGCGCGTTGAGGGTACCCGAACGGATGTTCTGTTGCTGGCCGCCACCGACAATTTGCGGCGCCAAGCGTAACCTCCTTTCCCGGCGATGGACATACAGGCCGCCAACCCCTTTGGGTCCGTAGAATTTATGTGCAGAGAAGCTCAGCAAGTCGACACCCAGTTCCCCGACATCAACAGGCAAACGTCCTACTGCTTGCGTCGCATCCGAGTGAAGAATCGCTCCTGCCCCGTGACAGCAGTCTGCAATGTCGCGGAGCGGTTGCAGCGTTCCGATCTCGTTGTTCGCAAGCATGATGCTCACTAACGCGGTGTCTTCATCAATGGCATCTAACAGACACTCCAGATCCACTCGGCCAGGTGTTTCAGATTGTTGCGGATAGACTGGCATCCAGCAGACTTCAAATCCATGTTTTTCGAGCCGCTTTATGGGGTCAATTAACGCGGGATGTTCCGTCGCAACACTGATCACCTTGCGGCGTTTCTGTCGTGGATGCAGACATATGCCAGCCACTGCCAAGTTGTTGCTTTCAGTGGCACCACTAGTGAAGACAACCTCATCTTCCTGAGCACCGATACAGTTTGCAATCGCCTGCAACGCGCTGGACACAAGATTCGCGACGTCGCGTCCTGCCTGATGCGTCGTGCTTCCAGGGTTCGCGAACTGATCCCGCAGTAGTGGGAGCATCGCCTCGAGCGCTTCAGGATCGAGGGGAGTCGTCGCGTGGTTGTCCAAGTAAATCACAAAACTGCGGCCTCAACAGTACGGCGGCAAACCTCGACGTCAGACAGCGGCCACCCGCTGCAACACCCGTTACCGCAGATTCGCTTCCGGCGTGAGACTAAAAGAGGTGTGTCAAGCAAAGCTGTGACCAAGTTTCGAAGCTGTCCAGCTCGGACTTCATTTCGTTGACGTCCACGAATCCACTGTGAGTCAATTCCGTCTCCCGAGCGTGTGCCTGGTCGTCAGGAAGAGTGATCAAATGGACAACGCCCAAGTGAACGCGTCCCACAGGATTGGAATCATCATAGATGAAGCCGACGGGCTTCTCTTCATATCCGGATTCGATCACCATCTCTTCACTGAGTTCTCGTTCCATTCCTGATCGATATAGATCATCCCCAGATGCGTCTTCTTGTGATATGTGCCCACCAATCCCGACGCTTCGGAGTGCATGCAGTCGTTTTTCGCCTTGCCCCTTACCGCGAGTGTACTGGAAAACCCTTGGTTGATCGGGATTGCATTGAAGCACCGCATAGGGAATCAGCTGCTTAAATGTCGGGTCCTCTTCAACGGTACTACGAGGCCGGAACTCCATATATGCAGGATCCAGCAGCGCGTCAAACTCATCTTTGGAGAACGCTCGGAAACCACTGAATCGTCCAATTGAGTGAAACCGTCCCTCGGGAATCACCAGTACATGCTCTTCACTCAACGGTTTGTACCTTTCGTTTCTGCGTTCGGAAGCTAACACCATGCAGGACGGGTATTCGCCTGAAAACACCTCAAGCGGATCTCACCTGCCATCCATCATCAGACGATGAGCATGCAATCGCCGTAACTGTAGAAGCGATAACGCTGCTCAATGGCTTCGCTATACGCTTTCATTACAAAGTCACGTCCAGCAAAAGCACTGACAAGGGCCATTAAGGTGCTTTTGGGTAAGTGGAAATTGGTCATCAAGGCGTCCATGGCCTTAAACTCGAACGGAGGCCGAACAAAGATGTCCGTCTCTCCGCGCCACGGACAGAACGGCTTCCCCGTACTGAGCGCTGCCGACTCCAGGACGCGAGTCGATGTCGTGCCCACAGCGATGACGCGACCACCATGTTCTCGACAGTGTTTTAGCTTCTTCGACGCAGCCTCGCTGAGCTCGCCAAACTCCGAATGCATCTTGTGGTCGGAAAGTCGATCCGCACTCACCGGTTTGAACGTCCCCAGGCCTACATGCAACGTGACCGCCGCTGTGATCACGCCTTTCCCCTGCAAATGCCGAACTAAGTCCTTCGTGAAATGAAGACCAGCCGTTGGGGCCGCTACCGACCCGGGATTCTTTGCGTAAACCGTTTGGTAAGTCCGTGAATCCTCGTCCACCATCTGTCCGTCGCGGATGTAAGGGGGCAACGGAACGCGACCATACTGATCGAGTAGATCTTGATCCTCATCGTCAATGGGTCGGACCGCGAGATGACCGTTTTCCAGACGAGCTACAACGGTCAGCTTCGGTCTCTCCCTCCCTTCGCGGTCCCGCAACGTAATCGTTTCGCCAACAGTGAGATTCCCGCGAGTCTTGCTCAGCAGTTCCCAAATACCGCTCTGATCCTGCCTTAGAAACAATCCTTCCCATTTCCCGCCGGTCGAAGTTCGTTTCCCGATAAGCCGTGCAGGGATAACCTTAGAATCATTCAGAACCAAAGCATCTCCGGAATTCAGAATTTCAGGTAGATCCCGAACGTATCGATGCTCAATTTTTTGTTGGGTACGATCAAGTAACATGAGCCGAGCATCAATCCGATGCTCAACAGGATGCTGAGCAATCAGCTCGCGTGGCAACGAGTAGTCGTACCGATCAATACTGTCGTCGTCCAACTTTCTCTCCAGCCACCTAAGTCCGCGGTTAAGCGTATTCGCAACCCTCCATTGAATGGACCGCTGCCCCACGATTCGAATTCAAGGCCCGCAATCCAACGACAGAAAAGGATACCGCTTCACGCGCAATCACGAAATCACCTCGAAGCGAATTCGATTGCTCTCATCGGGATTGGCCACAGGGCCATTCCCGAAACCAGCGGGTACAATGGATGACATTCCTCCCAGCAATCGAAGGTAGCTTGAAGTCAAACGTGTTTGGCCAGGTTGGCTCGATAGTTCGTAAATTCGTCTCGCCTTCGCCTTGATGAAAATCGCCCTCGTTATCACTGAACTCTATCCGGGAGGCGCAGAAAGGTGCTTCGTGCAGCTTGCGTTGTTTTTGCGCAGATATGGACATGAAGTCCAGGTATGGCAGCTTTGGCCAGCCCCCCCGCCCGAGCGAAACCATTTGGTTGAGACGCTGGTGGCGGCAGACATTAAAGTCCATAGCTGCGAAGTTCAAAAGCCCTGGCAGTTCCCCAGTGCGGTGGGGCAACTTCGTCGCCGTTGGCGAGCCTACCAACCCGATATCGTCCAAGCCTTTCTCTTTCACGCCAACTTCGCCGCCGCCTTGTCCACCCCCAAAAACTCAAAACTCTTTGGGGGAGCCCGTGTTGCTCAACCCGAACAGATCCGCCAGAGATTGCAACGCTTTTCGGCGCGGCAAATGGAATGTCTCGTCGCTGTTAGTGAATCAGTCGCAGCACACTGCACTGGCGTCGAAAAAATCCCCTCGGAAAAGGTCGAGGTCATCCCCAATGGAATCAATCTCGATCAATTCGAATCCCGCGCTAGGGAAGAAGCTTGTTGGACCGAATTTGGGATGTCGGCCGACGCAAAAGTCCTACTGTTCCTAGGACGTTTGGCGGCACAAAAAGGCGTTTTGCCTTTTTCAGACCAGCTTGAATCGTTACTCGATCGGCTGCCTCATCATGAAGTCGTCTTTATGGGCGATGGCGATCAGCGAGAATCCCTGCAGACACGGATCAGCCAAAATCGGCATGCGCGACGCATACGGCTGGTTGGCTGGCAAGCGAACACGGCGAAGTGGCTCAGCCGCTCCGAGTGCCTTTTCCTACCCGCTGTATACGAGGGGATGCCCAACGTTGTTCTCGAAGCGATGGCTGCCGCTAAGCCGTTCATCTGCTTCAATGTTGATGGTCTCGCCGACTTGGTAGGCGATTCTTTGCTCCTTAGGAAGCAAGCGATTCCGCGCGGCGACTACGCTAGATTCTGCAACGCAATCGTTGAAATCTGTAATGACCGGGCATTGAGTGACGAACTTCGACAAGCAAACCAAGCGAGGATCAAGGATGCGTTCGACCTAGAAAAACAGCTCCTGAAATATCAGGAGCTGTATGAACGTTTTCTGGACTAAATCGTCTCTTTTTCGAGGCGAACTACTCGCTTTTCTGAGGAGTCGGCATCGCTTCGATTGGCTTATCGATCAAACCATACTCGGCCGCTTCTTCTGCAGACATGAATCGGTCCCGGTCCGTATCTTCTTCGATACGCTCCATCGATTGCCCCGTGTGTTTGATGAGAATCTCGTTCAGCTTCGTCTTAATGCGTGCAAACTCAGTCGCGTGAATCAAGATTTCTTCAGCCGTTCCTTGCATGCCTGCAAGTGGCTGGTGAATCATGATACGTGCATTCGGAAGCGCGAACCGCTTATCTTTAGCACCTGCAGCGAGGAGAACCGCCCCCATCGATGCCGCTTGGCCGATGCAGTAGGTCGCAACATCGCAGGATACGAATTGCATCGTATCGTAAATCGCCAGTCCAGCACTCACGCTTCCTCCTGGGGAATTGATGTAGAGGTGAATGTCAGACTTAGGGTCATCAGACTGAAGGAACAACATCTGAGCCACCAATGCATTGGCAACTTCATCGTTAACCTGGGATCCGAGAAAAATGATCCTGTCTTTCAAGAGACGGCTGTAGACATCGTAAACGCGTTCTTCGCGTCCACTCTTTTCGATGACGTATGGAATACCTGGCATTTGATTGTCCGATCGTGTTCGGTGGCTAGTGTTCTATTTGGGCCAACGATTTGCAACTCGCTGACTGATACAACGGAACTGACGAGAGCGAGTTGGGGTCACTCCCCTTCTTCCGCTGCAGGTGGCTTCACGAGCAACTCGTCGACCAATCCGTATTCCTTAGCTGCTTCAGCCGTCAAGAAAAAGTCGCGATCCGAATCTTCCGCGATCTGCTCTGGCGTCTTTCCACAGTGTGACGCGAGGATTCCGTTGAGAAGCTCGCGGTAGCGCAGAATCTCGTTCTTCTGAATCTCGATGTCGGAGACTTGACCTGAGACACCACCGGCAGGTTGGTGGACCATGACTCGGCTGTTAGCAAGACAGTAACGCTTGCCTTGTGTCCCACCAGCCAAAAGCACAGCAGCACCACTGGCTGCTTGACCGACGCAGTAGGTCGCGATTGGGCACGACAAAATCTGCATGGTGTCATAGATCGCGAGTGTCGCGACAACATCACCGCCGGGGCTGTTGATGTAAAAGTGAATGTCCTTGCGGCGATTTTCGCTCTGAAGGTAGAGCAGCTTCATGACCAGCTCGTTGGCGTTGCCCGTGTGAATCTCGCCTTGCAGGAAGACGATTCGATTCTCCAAGAGCAAGTCTCCCAGCGTCATTTGCCGTTGACGCTGGTAGCTTTGTGCCGCGTGAGAGTTCGCAATATCGAAAGGCTGGAAACCGCCAGGACCGAAAACGCCAGGCAGTGAACCCGCGTCAACTGTGTCAGGAGTTCGCTCTGAGGGATCAAACGGATGCGGAGAATTCAACTTACACTCCTTGTACAGTGGCGACACCGTGATTGTGGTGTCGTATCAAATGCAAAATCTGCTGCAAAAATATTCTGCATAACAGGTGCCGGGAAAAAGATCGCACCGCCATCGAAGGCATGGGAAGCGACGAAAATTTCGCGTCGTTGCTTTTCTTTTTGTGGGCCCGATCAGCGGAGACGGTATCGACGCCTACCCGGCAACTTACTTCCCCGCATCTTGCTGATTATTCGTATGCCCAATGTTTGCGCTCGCATCTTTTTTGACAAGATCAGCTTTTTCATTTTGGACAAAATCACGCGACGGTAACGAAATCAGGGATCATTCCGCTCAAAGGGACAGTCGGTTAGACACGTTGATTCAAGATACTCCAAAGCCTCTTCTTCCCATCTTGCCTCGCTCACCAAATTAAAAAGTGCCGCCCCCATCTGATCACGACCGTTCCCCATTTCAATCTCGTTCGTCACCAATTGTCACCAAGTCACCTCCGCGGTCGGATTTATCATTTCGTGCTTGGTCTTAGCGAGATGGTGCCAGAAGAAACGTTTGAAACGACTTCTGCATGTAGAAGACTGAGGGCGCACAAAAAAAAAACCGTCGCAGGAAAGGTCCCTGCGCCGGTTTAATTGTTGCTTCTTCATTTTGACTGATCGAGATATCAGTCATCAGATGAACTACTCTGAGTCCTTCTCCGCTTCGGGCAGCTTTGCCGTTGGCGCGACTGGTGCCGCACCTTCATCGTGCTTCGCTTCCGGGATCTCATCGAAATCACCAGCAATTGCAAAGCTGATATCGGCAGTCTCCGCATCAGCCTTCAGGAAGCTCATGTCTTCCTTTTCGGTGATCTTCCCTTCGCCCGTGATTGTTTCGATGACGCGTCGCTCTACGATCTGGTTGCGAATCGCATCCATCTGCCCCGTCTTTTCCAGACGTGCACGAACTCGTCGTGGCGAGCTGTCGGACTGTTCCGCGATCAGATCCACTTCCTTGTCGTAATCTTCCGGCAAGGCTTCGATCTCTAGGTCTTCGGCGATCTTCTCGAGCACAAAGTGCTCTCTCAGGGCTTGAACGGTTGAATTCTGGGCATTCATCCGCGAAGCGTTCAGGTAGCTATTGATTTGCTCTTGGTTAAAGCCGCTCCGCTGCAACTCGAGCATCATGCGCTGCAGTTCGCGATTTGTTTGGCGCCGCACGAGCGATTCAGGCAGTTCCCAATTCGCGTCCTTGGTCAGCGTACCGACGATCTGCTTCCGCAACGATTGCTGCTCGTGGTATTCAAACTGTCGCTCGAGCTCTTCCTTGACGAAGCCACGAAGCTCTTCGGTGTCGTCAAAACCAAGATTTTCAAGCATTGCGGGGCTGATCTCGTCGACCTGAATTCGCTTCACTTCATGAATAACAAATTCAGCATCAACTTCCTTTTCACGAAGCTCTTCGTTGGCAGCGGAATCGGAAATCTTCAACTTCGCAGTGAAGGAATCGCCTTCCTTCTTGCCGGTGATCAATTTGCCAAAATCTTCGAGAACCGCGTCGCCGAAAGCCAGCTTCTCACGGACCGGAACCGACTCTTCTTCAAAACTGGCAATTTCCTTACCGTCGAAGCTGAAGGTCGCATTCAACGTGACCGTGTCACCGCTCTGAATCTCGCCGTCGACCGCTTCGCCAGGCATGAAGCGAGTCAGGGTACGGGATAGGTGGTTGTCGATGTGCTCTTGAGTCAGATTACAAGTTGGCTTTTCGAGTTCGAGCCCCTTCCACTCGGGAGTGTCGAAATCGGGACGAACTTCAATCTTGAACTCGTAAAGAAAATCGCCACTTTCTGGCAATTCGATCGCTTCATAATCAAAGTCCGGCTCGCTGATCGCCGAAAAGTGATCGCCCTCGGTAACCTGCTGCAGGCTATCCATGACCAACGAGCTCTTCACTTGCTCATCGATCTGATCCTTGAAACGTGTTTCAACCAGCTTTCGAGGAGCCTTGCCGGCACGAAAGCCTGGAAGCTCCGCCTTGGGAGCCACCTCGTCAAAAGATTGCTCGCGATAGCGATTCACTTCAGCCGCTGGCACGGTGACAGCAACATGACGCTCGCAAGTGGATTTTTCTTCCACTTTGACATCGATTTCCAACGGCTTCTTCAGCTCGTCTTCCATCGCCACTTCGTTGTCTGTGTCTGTCGCAGCCATTACACCGCTCCCAATAAGTTGAGGTCGATTCTTGTCAGGGTCCGAGCTACCGACTCTTTCGGGAGGGCCTGGGAGCATGTATTGGAACACCAATCTCGGTGATCTTCACTCCGCTTCTTAGGCCTCTGCCGCTTACCTAGAGCTGTGCTCGTGCAATTTCAGATTCTTAATCCCTAGTCGAAGGGACTTTCAAAGCACTTGTAGCGAGATGCATCACAGAAGTCAAAAAGCGATTCCGTCATGTGCAAAATTCAGCAATGGTCGCATCTCGTGCACCCGTCGAAGGCTCAATCATATGGGGCTCTGAACCCATAACTGTTGAGCCTAAACGAAACTACGGCAAGCGCGGTAAAAAGAGCGGACGATGGGATTCGAACCCACGACAACAACGTTGGCAACGTTGTGCTCTACCAACTGAGCTACGTCCGCACGTTTGCTAGAATACCGGCTTGCCGCATTTTTGCTTTGCGATGGAGTGAGTAGACCGCCTTAGTGGAGCCTTTTGCTCCCGGATAGCGGTTCTCACTATCTCGAACAGCGGCAGATTATATGGTTCGCCAAAACAGTTGCAATAGCTAGATTGAAACGAAACTGGTCCGCACAACCAGCAAGATCGACCCAAATCCACTGCCGCGCCGCGCAGAAGAGCCACCTGGGGTGAAAATGAGACGACTCTCGGGCCATCATAGGTCCCAAAATGCCGTCGCTCCTGCTTCGACCTCGGATCGGCGCGGTAGATTTGAAGACCAAGCGTTGTACCAATGCAGCAGCCGTAGGATCCGCCGCTGGCATCATTCATCATGAATTCTTCTGACTCCGCAAGTGACTCCATGGATAAATCGACGCCAATCGCCTCCGGCACGGCTACGTTCCCTGCCAGAGCCACAGCCGCTGCCCACGTTCGGCGTCTCGGCCAAGTGATGGTCGCGATCGCTTTCGCCTTTGCAACGCTCGCCGTCACGAATTCCGAGTGTCGAGCTGGTCTTGCTGCGTCCGAGGTCGTCGTCATTGTCAACGGTCAGTCCTTCAACTCGAGAACGCTCGCGAATCATTACGTCGCATTGCGTAGCATTCCCGCTTCCAATGTGATCGTTCTTGAGGGCATTCCCAATTCCGACTCGATCAGCGTGGATCAATTTCGCGACCAGATTCTGCAACCGATTTTGGCGGCCATTGCTGGCCGCGGCCTGGGGCACATCCAGTGCGTTGCTTATTCGGCAGACTTTCCGACAACGGTCGACATCGCGGCCGACCTCAAGCCACTCGGAAAGCTTGAGAAGATTTACGCACCCAAAGCGTCACTGACGTCGCTGACGTATTTCTTCGAAACCGTTCGGCGCGGAATTCCCAGCTACATCCAAATGGATGCCAACTACTACGCCCGATCCAAGATCGATGATCTCTTCAGCAACCCAGCAGGTTCCGAATCGATCGAACAGTGGAATACGCTTCAAAAATTGATCCAGCAACGCAAGCACTCCGAGGCAAGCCAGTTAGCCGAGACGCTATTCGATGCTTCGGCGCTGAAGGCTGGTTCATCGGATGAACAGTCGTTGCCCTCCGTGCAGTTCCCGATGGCTTATTTGGCTTCCGCCCAAGCCGCGCTCGCGCAGGAAGAAGATCGTGCGGTCGAGCTACTACAGAAAGCCATTGACGCTGGCTGGACCGCCGGAGGCTATCTGGCTCGAGACGAGAGTTTCGATGGGATCCGCGACTTAGCCGAGTTCCAAGTCCTGGAATATCAGCTTGCGGGAGAGGAAACAGAATACAAACCGTCCAGGGGATTCAGCGCTTACCAATTCTGGACCCCCAATGGCGTACCGCTACCGCGCCACTCACGCTCAAGTTCCATCGGGCAAAGGTTTTTGCTGTCGATCATGCTTGGCGTCACTCGCGGCAAAGGCACCACATTGCCAGAAGCGATGGACTACCTGAAGCGTTCGGCCACGGCAGATTTTTCTCACCCCGAGGGCGTTTTTCTTTTCTCGCTGACCAAAGACGTACGAACGACCACGCGGCGTTGGGGCTTTCTTGCGGCAATTGATCATCTCAAACGGATGGGGCATGACGCGGAAATCATCCCAACATCACTTCCTAAGTCGCAGAAGAATATTATTGGGTTTCAGATGGGGACCCCCAACTTTCGATGGGCTTCGTCAAACAGTGCGTTTGTCCCCGGCGGCATCGCTGACAACTTGACTAGCTACGGGGGAATCATGACACCGGGCAGCTCACAAACCAAATTGACAGAGCTGTTGAAAGCCGGCGCTGCCGGCAGTACGGGCACTGTGGTCGAACCCTATGCCCTACAGGCTAAATTTCCGCTGCCAATGCTCTATGTCCACTATGCCCGAGGCTGCACACTCGCTGAATCCTTTTACCAAAGTGTCTCTGGCCCTTACCAGCTTCTTCTCGTCGGCGACCCGCTTTGCCAGCCTTTCTCACATGGTCCGAAGCAAGCAATCGATCGAAGCCTCCGTTACCTGACGCCGGATGAGTCGTTCGATATCCCATTTGAAGATGACCTTCAGAGCTACGACGACTGGCTTAACGACGAGCGCCCTGAAATTGAAAAGAGCGACCCCATTGCCGCCAATCAACTCTCGCTCCTGATCAATGGACGGAACCAACAAACGAAACCAAGCGGAAATGCGCTGACGCTGAATTCAAAGGGACTTCCACGCGGCTTCCATGAATTGACCCTACGCCTGAGCAACTCCAATGATCCACTGCTGCAGAAATACGAAACTTCGTTGCCATTGTGGGTCGGTGATCAAAAACTACTCCAGGTTGAGGTGGCAGGCAAAAGCCCCAAACGCAACGAGTCAGACGGTCGGCTATTCGCAGTCGTATCGTTGCGAGACGAAATCGTCGAATTAAATGTCGAATGCTCGGAGCAACCTGAAAAACTCGAACTTTGGAACCATGCCGAATTGCTGACAGAGACCAAAGGTGACACCGACATGATTAGCTTGGACCTAACCAAGACGGGCAGGGGACCACTCCGGCTTTCCGTAAAAGCGGTGTTGGCGAATCAGGAAGAAGTTCGAAGCCAGCCAATCTGGCTGCGTGTAGATCCGTAGTGGACCGAATTAGCCGGCGGCTTGTGCGTTGATTGAAATAGCCCGGCTAACGATCTTTCAACATACGTCCGATGCATTTCACTGCCGCCGAACCGTAGAAAGTGAAGGCTCGAATGGACGGCTTGCCTGAGAATCGAGCTGCGCGGATCAACTCTTGAAAAAAGTGCTCCTTGCATCGAGGCAACCCAGCACCAAAATTGGAACGCCTCGGTTACCATCACTGTCCGTCAAAGTCGGTCCGGTGGGGGTCATAAGTGACGCTGACCATCATGAGCGGCGGTGGCCGTCATGTGCGGCGCTGGCCACGTAGGCTTGCAAAATTCTTCCCGACAGCAAACACAAGGACGAACTTGAATGTCGATCGCGAAACAACGCAAACAACGACGAGACCGGCCTGAGCAAGAGGCTCAACCCATCCTCGATCGCACGCCGCCTTGCGACATCTCGGCGGAAATCGCGGTCCTTGGGAGCATCTTGCTAATGCCAGATGTCTGCGATGATTTGGTCATGATCATCAAGGCCGATGATTTCTACGACGACGCCAACCGGAAGCTCTACGAACATATCACCCAGATGGTGGATATGAACCAGAAGATCGATGTGACCCTTTTGGTCAATCGACTCAAATCGGCAGATGACTACGAAGCCGTCGGAGGGAGCGCTTACCTAGCCAAACTGGCCAATGGAGTCCCCAACGCGGCCCACGCGGTGTACTACGCCGAGATCGTTCGAGCCAAGGCAACACTCCGCAAGTTAATCGAAGCTGGGACCAGCATCCTTCGTGATGCCTACGACGAGGCTCGAGATCCCAAAGAGCTGCTCAGCGCTGCCGAGCAGCGAGTCTTCCAAATCCAGGACGAACGCAGTAGCCAATCTGCCGACTCGATCAACGACTTGCTCAAGCAAGCCATGGAGCGGATCGACGCGAGGATGAAGGGGGACCATGCGGTCGGCGGCGTCGACACTCACTTTACCGACTATGACGCCATGTCGGGTGGTTTGCACAACGGTGAACTCGTCATCCTCGCAGCTCGCCCGAGTATGGGCAAAACCGCTTTTGCACTGAACGTTGCCGAGAATGTTTCTTTTCTAGGCAGAGCCCCGGTCCTGTTCGTGAGTCTCGAAATGTCCGGAATCGAGCTGGCGGATCGTCTACTTTGCTCCGTCGCGCGGGTGAACGGCCACCGTTTGCGAAATGGAACAATTTCCCAGGAAGATCGCAAACGTTTGGTCGAAAAGGCGATCGAAGTCAGCAACGCGCCGCTCTATGTTGACGATTCGCCAAGTCGCACGGTCAGTGAGATTTCTGCGGTTGCGAGGCGGATCAAGCAACGAGAAAAGGCTCTGGGCCTGATTGTGATTGACTATTTGCAGCTCATCGAGCCGGATAACTCCAAAGACCCCCGGCAAGAGCAAGTCGCAAAAATCGCCCGCCGATTGAAAGGAATGGCTCGGGAACAAAAAGTCCCCGTTCTGTGTTTAGCCCAGCTCAACCGTCAGGCAGAAGAGGGCAAAGACCACCGGCCACGGATGAGCCACCTTCGTGAATCCGGAGCGATCGAGCAAGATGCTGACGTGGTCATGTTTGTGCATCGCGAAGAGTACTATCATCGCGGCGACGAAGCTTCGCAGTACGCCGGACAAGCCGAAATCATCATCGCGAAACAGCGTAATGGCCCCGTTGGCGAAGTCGAATTGATGTGGGAAAAGGAATTCACGCGATTTCAAGATCGGGCCGCAGAACGCCATTCTGAATTTGACAGCTACTCCGAATTCCAATCTCCCGGCGGCTACTAGCAACGCGTCCGTTCGAATGCGCGCGAACGTTCGAATGCGCGCACGAAAAAAGCTGAGCGACGTTGGTGGCTCAGCTTTGGTGTTCTACAAGTCGTCTACTGTCCGAATGGATCAGTTATGCAATCTTGTTGTTCGCAATGATGACGTCTGCACCAGGCGTCAGATTGCGAAGTTTGTGGACGATCACTTCTTTGTCACTCGCAGACGCTTTGGCCGCCCGTGTCACTAGCTTGGCAACCTTCTTCTTGCGATGTCGTCGTCGTCGCAGCTCGCGTCGTCGCTCACTTCCACTCATAGCTTGATTTCCTTCGTCAAATTCACAGCACTCGAATTATTTGCGACTAGACCCGCTCGATGCCAGTCTGAGCCAGCGAACTGCAGCCGACAGACTGCCTTGCAAGCTCGCCAATTTGTGTTTTCTGGAGTTCAAAGGCTACTCGGGCTTGCCAATGGGGTCAATCGCTTTCGAGAGCTGGTCCACTTCAGCAATTCCTGAACAAAACGCATTTCAGATAACGAACGAATCAATTGGGGTAGCCAGATTCGCTTCGGTGCCTAATTTCGTGCCGAGGTTAACGACAACTACTACCGCCGCATCCAAGGTCGACTGGAGAAACCGTGAGCGAAGCTACTGCAATCGTACTGGCCGCTGGTCGTGGAACCCGCATGAAGAGCGAGCTTCCGAAGGTTCTCTTTCCAGCATTGGGACGCCCAATGCTCCACTGGGTGCTTGATTCGCTCAGATCCGCTGGAATCACACGAAGTATCGTGGTCGTTGGCTACCGGGCCGATCTGGTCAAAGACTCCCTTTCTGGCCGAGAGGACGTTCAGTTCGCGTTGCAGGAAGAGCAGCTTGGGACAGGCCACGCCGTAGAGATGTGCCGATCCCAACTCGAAGACCAAGACGGCCCGGTCATGGTGGTCGCCGGTGATTCGCCGCTGATCCAGCCGGAAAGCGTACGGACGGTTTTAAGCGAATTTCGCTCCGGCGACTGGGCCTGCCTGCTGGGCACACTGAAGAAGGAAGACCCCACCGGATTGGGCAGAATTGTCCGCGGCGATGATGGTCGTTTCGAACGCATCGTGGAGCAGAAGGACGCTTCGCAGGAAGAACAAGCGATTCAAGAGGTCAACATGTCAACGTACATGTTTAATGGTGCCGATTTACTTTGGGCATTGAGCCAGCTGAGCAATGAGAATGCCCAAGGCGAATACTACCTCACGGATTGCCCCGAGATCCTCAGAAAGTGCGGGAAGAACGTGGACGCGCTGCCGGTTCTGCAGCCCTGTGAGTCACTGAGCATCAATACGCCCGACGAACTTGCGCTCGTCGAAGAAAAGATGAGAGAAATGGGCTACCAAGCCTCAACCTAGCCAGTCAAAATGCTGTCCTTGAAGTGCCAACACAGTTGAAACGCGGTGGATCCACAACGCTCGGTCCTTCGCGTTCTCTGGATGCACAGAAGATGCTCATCTTATTTCGCTCGCAGCCCCCACTCGCCGTAGATTGCCCCGATGCGTGAACTGAAAATCTTGAGCGGCCAAGCCAACCCACAGCTTGCTCAAGACATTTGCGGTTTCTTGCACCTACCACTTGGCTCCGTCTCGTTGGGAAAATTTCCTGATGGCGAGAACTTCTGCAAGATCGAGGATGACGTTCGGGGACGTGACGTCTATTTGATCCAGCCGACCTGCCCACCCGTTAATGACAATCTGCTTGAGCTGTTGATCATGATCGATAGCTGTAAGCGTGCGAGCGCCGCACGAATAACGGTGGTGATGCCGTACTTCGGCTATGCTCGCCAAGACCGAAAAGACGAAGGCCGGACCCCGATCACTGCCAAGCTGGTCGCCAATACGATCACTCGTGCTGGTGCGGACCGGGTCCTGACTATGGATCTACACGCGGCTCAGATTCAGGGTTTCTTCGACGTCCCTGTGGACCACTTGCATGCTGCTCCGGTGCTGAACAGCTATTTCCAGGACATGGGTTACGCCGAAGACGAAATTGTGGTGGTAAGCCCCGACGAAGGGAGCATCAAGCGGGCCATCGGGCACTCTAAACGGCTCGGCGGGCGTCTGGCGATCGTCGACAAACGTCGCGACAACGCATTTGACACAACTCAGAAGAACATCATCGGCGGCCCCGTCGAGGGCAAAGTCTGCCTGATGTTCGACGATATGATCAGCACAGCTGGCTCAATTTGCGGCGCCGCAAAGCTAGTTCACGAATTCGGAGCAAAGGAAATTCACCTGGCAGCAACCCACGGTGTCTTATGCGGCGACGCCGTCCAAAACCTCGAAAATGCTCCCATCAAATCACTTTGTTTGACGGACACGATTCCGCTGCCACCGGAGAAGCGATTGAACTCGATCCAAGTCGTATCAGTGGCCCCCATGTTGGCCGAAGCGATTCGACGCATCCACCACGATCAGTCCATCAGCGCCATGTTCCGTGGTGGAGAAGATCGCTAGGCCTCACGAAGGGATAAACCTCGAGAACAACCAACCGGCCGCGAGCGAGGGAAGCAATTACCGGTCAAGGGCTGGGATTGCTAAACCATGGCGAATCAGAGTTTCAAACTTGGTCGACTTTTGCTCCGCAAACGCACTAGAGTTCTTTCGCGGAACAAAAGGCGACCATTTTCTACTTTGAAACTAACGCGGTAGGAACTGGCGTTTCCGCCAGCCCCCCGCACAGATCCGTACGTGAGGTATTACACTCATACGGCTCTTGCCTTTAGTCGAGCATGATGTCGTGTGTCGGGGTAAGGGTGGATGATGCGAAGTCTGGGGAGATACTTGGACACGAGGGCGTACATGCGAGTCCAGGTCCAGCGGTGGCGTTGACTACGCCGCCGTAGTTGTTTCAGCCACAAGCGAATGAGGCTGCGGCGAAACTGTTGCAATCTCTCCATGTTCAATGGGATGGCGTGGTAGTTCAGCCAACCCTGAAGCACTCGACCGAGCCAGCGGCCGGTCTCGCCGACCGGATCGTGCCAACGCTTGCGGAGTTCAGTTTTGAGTTCTGCAAGCTTGGCTCGCATTCGAGAGGCAATGCTCTCTCGGCGGACGATGAAGCGGCTACTTCGGCGTGTCGTGCTGCACTGGTGCGTGAAACCCAGAAAATCAAACGTCTCTGGGCGTCCCTCACCACGTCGTTTTCGACGCGGGGCAGCGAACCTACCGAACTCGATCAAACGCGTCTTCTCATCGTTGAGCTTCAAGCCGAACTTCGCAAAGCGGGCTCGGAGTGCTTCCAAGCATTGCTCTGCTTCGTCCTGACGCTCGAAGCCAATCACAAAGTCGTCTGCATAACGTACGATGATTACATCACCGCGACCGCTCTGCTGACGCCACCAGTGAATCCACAGGTCCAGCACGTAGTGCAGGTACACGTTTGAAAGCAACGGTGAAATCACCGCGCCTTGAGGTGAACCTGACTTCTGCTGGACCATCGATCCTTCTTCGATCACGCCTGCGTGTAACCACTTGCGGATCAACCGAAGGATACGGTTATCTCCGATTCGGTGTTCCAAGAACTTGATCAACCACTCGTGGTCGAGCGAGTCAAAGAACGACTCCAAATCTGCGTCTAATACCCAGTTCACGCGTTTGGTCGTAAGTGCCACACTCAGCGAATCTAGCGCTGTGTGTTGATTACGACCAGGACGGAACCCATAGCTGAAGTCGAGAAAGTCCTGCTCGTAGATCGCCTGAAGTACCCATTGGACCGCTGTCTGGACAATCTTGTCTTCGAGCGAAACGATGGCCAGCGGACGCCGACCACCTTTGGGCTTACGTATCCAGGCACGTTGAGCTGGCTTGGCTCGATAGGCTCCTCGGTGAATCCGACCGTGGAGGTCCGTGATGTTGGCCTCCAAGTTCACTTCGTAGTCATGCCACGTCACACCATCGATGCCTTCCTTGGCGTGCTTCTTCAAGTTGAAGAAGGCCTCGGTCAGGCACCTTTGGTTGACATGATGTAGCAAGCAGGTGAAGCGAACGTCCGGGCTCGATCGAGCCCGTTCACGCACGCCGTGTAGTCCCCGTGACTCTCGCTTAGTCCGACTCGATGTTCGGGCTGAGGTGGGCTGCACAACGTTCCTATTGGCTGAGTCCCTTTCCTCGGACTGCTCCGCAAGTGCTTCAGCGGCACTCTTGTTCGCAGCCGTCGACGGTACTATGGACTCATCTGACTCCCCAACAGCGTACGTGTCGGCATTACCGCCTGGGGCGTTCTCCGACCGATCCTGGAAATCGTTAGGCAAAGTTCCACCTAGCGACGCTATGGATGCTCTTGGGGTCTCCCGGTTCTCGCGATTGAAGTTTCCAGACATGCTAAGTTCTCAGACTCCGCCGTGTTATCAAGTCACTAGCCATAATGCGACTTGGTATATTGCATTCCCAACAATCAAACGCGGTCTGCACACGGGAGCGGGTTATTTCGGAGCTCAATAGCTCGCCTGCCTGTACCCTTAACCGATGCTACACCCAGACTGTCACCAGTCCCAGCGTACGGATCCGGGCCGAAGTGATTGGCTAGATCTTCTTCGTAAGACTCTTTCATTCTCTACTTCAATCCGGTTTAGCCCGGCGCTTTCTTGATTGGCCCTGATTGCTAAACCTCGTCAAAAGGAGGTTAGGGAGGACGCGAGCTATTCTTGTGGTCCGGAACGAAAAACGGCCACAATGTCTTCTATCGGCACGACAAAATGCTTGTTGTCGGGCTCGAAATCCACCGGGATGGCATTCTTGGGGTGGAATAAGATCTTGTCATACTGCCTGAGCGGAACATCTTCGTCATGTTCCAGCTGTTGGCTAATTGTCACAATCCGCCCGGTTATCGTCGGAATTTCCGCGGCGTCGGGCAAAGCGATCCCACCTTTGGTCTCGCGTTTCGGCTCATCCTTGAGAACGAGCACTCGGCCACCAACGGGTTCAATGTATTGAAGTGTCTGTCTCTTCTTTGCCATTTATCTCTTCTTGGCCCAACGCTGAGGGCGAAATATGACGATCCAAGGTGTTCGGGAGGCACTTCCCAACGACTAGCTTCCTTCACAGACAGCTGCTGCGGGATGCCCATCCCCACCGGGTTGCGGCAGGAAAGTAGGCTAATGTAGGAATAGCTGAGCGACAAGGCTCTGCAATGCATCGACCGAATGAGCTTGCTAGATCCGCGCTGAACCCGAAAAAGTAGCCGGACAGCCCAGAAATCCGGCGTCACGGGCCCCGACATGGCACGGCCCGACGAGGCGAAAGGGAAGCGTTCAGCCGACCAAACAGGCGGCTGGCAAGCCAAGTTACCAGGCTATTGAACGGTTGCTCTTGAAAGAAGTGGATGTTTTGCGATACTTGCGGACTTCCCAATAGGGCACCCCATCTTGGTCATAGTTGCACGTACGTGCACTGACAATTTCGAGCACCACGGAAAGCGGCAATCCACAGAAGGCCGCCAAAACATAAATCGTTTAAGCAAAAGCGTTTACGACGATGAGCACAGAAACAATCGAAGTCCAGAAGCGTGAAGCAACTGGCTCCCTTTCCTCGCGGAAACTCCGCCAAACCGGCCAAGTCCCGGCAATTTTGTACGGACACGGTGAAGACAACGTGAATCTGTCCGTCTCGGCGGACTCAATCGGTAAAGTGATCCAGCATGGTAGCAAGATTCTCGCGCTGACTGGCGCGGTGAGCGAAACAGCCTTGCTCAAAGAGGTCCAGTGGGATGCATTCGGCATCGACGTCCTGCACGTCGACTTCACACGAGTCTCGCAGTCAGAAGCGGTTGAAGTCACGCTTCCCGTCGAGCTCAAAGGCGAAGCGCCTGGCATTGCTCAAGGTGGAAAGTTCTCGTTCGCACTGCACGAATTGACTATTTCGTGCCCCGCGAACGCAGTTCCAGAAAACCTCGTTGTTGACATATCTGCACTGAAGATGGGCCAGTCCATCAGTGCCGGCGACGTGACCCTGCCAGAAGGCTCGGCGGTCGTGACCAATCCAACCGACGTCGTCGTTCAAGTCACGATACCATCCAGTATGCGTGGCAAACCGATCGAGGAAGAATCCGAAGCAGAAGCAGCGACCGAGCCCGAGGTGATTGCCAAGGGCGGTGGAGCTGAAGGAGACGAGTCCGCAGAGTGATCGCTAACCTGGCGAACAACGGATAAGGCTTATTTCGACTCGCGTCGCCGGGGTGCTCCGGGAAGTACCAGAGTCCAATGAAGATCATTGTCGGTCTCGGAAACCCCGGACGCAAATACGAAAACACCCGACACAATGTCGGTTTCGAAGTTGTAGAAACGCTTTGCAAGCGATTAGCTGTGCCACCTGGCACGACCAAGTTTGAAGGCGAGTTTACAACTACACAATTCGATGAGCAAAAGTTAACGTTGGTTAGACCGCTGACGTTTATGAACCTTAGTGGGCGATGTGTTGCCGGGTTCATTAACTTTTACAAAGTTGATCCGACGGTGGATTTACTTGTTGTTTGTGACGACCTGAGCATGCCGACTGGCAAACTTCGGTTTCGCAGCAAAGGATCTTCCGGGGGACAAAATGGTCTGAAAGATATTATCAAGGCGCTCGGCACAGAAGCGTTTTGTCGCCTCAAGTTTGGTATTGGCAATCCGCCACCTCGCTGGGATACGGCAGACTATGTGCTCGGCAAATTTCGGACGGATGAAAGAGAGTTGGTCGACCAGGTATTGAAAGAAGCCTGCGATGCCATCGAGTGCTGGGTAAAGCACGACATCAACGTCTGCATGAATCGGTTCAATTGATTTAAATCTGTTTGGAGTTTGACTGTGGCTGTTCAGTGCTATGACTGCTTTTTCTTGCTAGACAGCAACAAATACAACCGCGATCCAGGCGGGGTTGCATCTGCGATCCAGAAGACGATCGAAGATCATGGTGGAGAAATCCTAGTAAGTCGTCTTTGGGAAGAGCGCAAGTTGGCTTACCCCATTAACGGCCAAAACAAAGGGACCTACTGGATCACGTACTTCAACATGGATGGATCCAAGCTGACTGAGTTCAACCGAACCTGCCAGCTCGACGAGCGAATCATGCGTTTCCTCGTTACCAAGGTCGACCCTCGTTTGGTTGATGCACTTGTCGCCCACACATCGGGCGAAGCAGAGGAAGACTCCGAAGCGGAAACCGCAGAAGCGGCAACCGCTTCCTAGGTCATCAAAGTGATGGCCACTTGGCACGGTTAGACCCCAGGAGACGAATGCCCTATAGTTTACGCAGATTACCGCAGCCCAGCCTGAACGGCGGAAGCGGTAAGAAGCCTACAAAGTTAGGTAAGAACTCGTAGACGAAAGAAGGTAGGAGGGAGTTTCCATGGCTAGCTACAACCGAGTGATTTTGATGGGTAACTTGACTCGAGACGTCGAGTTACGCTACACACCTGCCGGAACTCCCGTGACGGAAGTTGGGCTAGCGGTCAATGACCGCCGCAAGAACCAAAACGGTGAGTGGGTCGACGAGACGACCTTTGTCGATGTAACATTCTGGGGACGGACTGCAGAAGTCGCCTCGGAATACCTGAGCAAAGGTTCGCCTGTTTTTATCGAGGGCAGATTGAAACTCGATACTTGGGAAAAAGACGGCCAGAAGAATTACAAACTGCGCGTTGTCTGCGATCGCATGCAGCTGCTCGGCGGAAGAACTGACGCACCTCGCAACTCGGGGCCAAGAAACGATTACTCCGACAGTCGACCAGCACCGCAAGATGACAGGGTTCCCCAGGACGCAGGTCCCATGGGTGCCGGGCCACCTGCAACGGACGACATTCCGTTTTAGCGAACAACATTAACAGCGAGAGCCGGTCGGCTCCCCTGCTTCGAAGAGAATTAACGTTTTGGTGACTGAAATGGTTTCTGCAAAAATCCGCGCTCGACGCCAATCATTCAAGCGACTCCCCAAAGGCCCAACTGGAGGCATCGAACTTCTGTTGATTCAGAATGTCGACAGCGTCGGTAAGCAAGGTGAGGTCGTCGAGGTACGACCTGGACATGCGAATAACTACCTGCTTCCGCAGGGGTTGGCAATTATTGCCACCGAACACCACAAGCGAATGGTGGAAAAGCACAAGGCGAAGCTCAAGGAAATCGAGAAGTCACGCCTGAGTGGGCTGCAGAAGATGGCGGATTCGATTGCTCAACAGTCGATCACCATCGAGGCCAATGCAAACGACGAAGGTCATCTGTACGGAAGTGTCGGTGCCCCTGAAATCGTCGCGGCCCTAAAGGCGAACGAGATTACCTTGACGGACGACCAAATCCGCCTCCAAGGACCACTCAAGGAATTGGGCCTCTACACCGTCAAGGTTCACCTGCACCAAGATATCGAGTGCGACCTCAAAGTATGGGTTGTCCCAGCAGCAGCCTAGAGGTAGCTGTAGACACGGAAGCTTTGGGCACGGAGCCTGCAGATTACCTAGACCACAGGAAGCCGCTGTAACTGCAGCGGCTTTTTTCGTTCCGCCCTACTTATCACCGCATCGAGTGTTCTAGAGTAAAGCCCTCCTCTTTTCGGCGTAGTCCTCCCGAACCGGTGCAAACACGTCCAGGACCCGCACGGCCCCATCCACTCCCGATGCGCTGTGCGGCACATCACCCGGTATCAAATACATCTGCCCGGGTCGCAGAATCTGCTCGTCACCGTCGATAACTAGCCTAAGTTTGCCTTCGATAACGTATCCACCCTGCTCATGCGGATGGCTATGCAAAGGAACCTCGCCGTTTTCATCGATGGAAACTACGGAGAACATGAGTTGTTCTCCGTGGGGTGTTTGCGCTACAACACCCGGCGCTAACGTTACTTCGGGCTCGTTCTGTAGGTTGATAAACGCCATTTCTCATCCTCAATACCTAAAATTTCCGCCTGAATGCCCAGCGATTGTCGCATGGTTATGCCTCGACCAACACTGCCCTAATGGCAAGCCCGGTTTGCCTCTCAGAGATTTTCGTGCAACCAAGACAAGGACAACTCCCAAGACCGGGAGGCTCTGCACACTTGAAGTCGCTACGTTACTTCCACGCGAAGCCCTGGTGGAAGTAGTCATGCAAACCACCTAAGATCTCGTATGTTTCATAATGCGTCGGCACGGCCGCACCTCGTCCTTTCAGCAACGCAGGACACTGCAGAAGTGTCCCGACAGATAGGCCAAATTGATGAAGATTGGCATCCCAAGGGAAATCTTTGCGAACGAGTGCCGGGTCGCCGCGACACCGGATACTTCCAAGCGTTTGATTCAAAAGCAAGGCTTCGAAGTCGTGGTCGAATCTGGTGCTGGAGTTGCAGCGAGTTTCCCAGATTCCGCATACGAAGAATCGGGCTGTCAGATTGCATCCAACGCGGATGAGGTCTGGGCTTCCACAGACATCGTCTTGAAGGTCCGAGCACCAAATGAGTCGGAAATTGGCCTTCTACGTGACAACCATGTAGTCATCAGCTTTCTTTTCCCAGCTCAGAATGAGTCGTTCCTTTCAAGTCTTGCCAACACTGGAGCCACGATACTGGCGATGGATGCGGTACCACGCATTAGCCGCGCTCAGAAAATGGACGCCTTGAGCTCCATGGCCAACATTGCTGGCTATCGTGCGATTGTAGAAGCAGCCAATCGCTTTGGGCGTTTTTTCACTGGGCAGATCACCGCCGCCGGCAAAGTGCCACCAGCCAAAGTGCTGGTTATTGGTGCAGGGGTGGCTGGATTAGCCGCCATAGGCGCCGCCCGCGGGCTCGGCGCGATTGTTCGTGCGTTCGATGTAAGACCAGAGGTCGCGGACCAAGTCAAGAGTATGGGGGCCGACTTCCTGATGCTGGACTTTGGCGATGAGCAAGGTGGGACAGCCGGCGGCTATGCCAAAACGATGAGCCCGGAATTCATCGAGGCCGAAATGAAGCTGTTCGCGGAGCAAGCTCGGGAAGTCGACATCATCGTCACCACAGCGTTGATTCCCGGCAAACCTGCTCCGACACTCATCACGAAGGACATGGTCGAAAGCATGCGGCCGGGATCGGTCATCGTTGATCTAGCTGCAGAGCAGGGCGGCAACTGTGAAGTCACACAGCAAGACAAAGTCGTCGAGCACTACGGAGTGCATGTCATTGGATTCAGCGATCTTCCTAGCCGGCTTCCGAGTACATCAAGCCAGCTCTACGGAACAAACTTGACGCATGTCCTGGATGAAATGGGAGGCGCCGATTCCTTCTCCATCGACATGGAGGACACCGTGATCCGCAGCATGACCGTCGTCAAGGACGGCGCGGTAACTTGGCCACCTCCCACGGTATCGGTCTCCGCAAGTCCCAAACCAACCTCGGAGTCCCCTGCGAATAATAAAGCCACGGCTCACATCGGCCCAGATTCAACCAAAAGTTCAAGCCTTGGTAGCCTGGTAGCCATTTCCATCGCAGTCATTTGCCTGCTGGGCCTGGGGTTCACTCAGGATGGTAGCCTTTTGACCGACTTTACGGTCTTCATTTTGGCGTGCGTCGTCGGCTGGCAAGTGATATGGAACGTGACCGCCGCGCTCCATACGCCCTTGATGAGCGTGACCAACGCCATCAGCGGCATCATCATCGTCGGCGGAATGGTCCAGGTCGGCACGGCCAACCAGATCGCATCTTGGCTTGGCGCAGCAGCCATCTTCTTTGCCACGATCAACATCGCAGGCGGGTTCTTGGTCACGCAGAGAATGTTGAAGATGTTCCAAAAGTAGCGATCCCCAGATAGCAAGTCGCTTCCCGTCGCCCAAAACAACTGAGCACCATCTGCCCGACTTTGAAATCATGCTTCTACTTGCAGACACGCTTACCGATTCGATACCGACACCGGAAGCCAGCGACAACGTCCAAAGCATCGTGAACGGACTTGCGTTCAATCAATCTATGGCGACGGTCGCATACCTAGCGGCTGGAATCCTTTTCATCCTCAGCCTGGGAGGCCTTTCGAACCAAGAAACTTCGCAGCGTGGAAACATGCTGGGAATAACTGGGATGGTTCTGGCGATTGCCGCGACCATTTTTGGTTACGCGAACGGCGGCCTGCCGATGATGGCGGTCGGCATGGTTCCGGCCGTGATCATCGGGGCCATTCTCGCGGCACGAGTTCCCATGACGGGTATGCCTGAACTCGTTGCGATGCTGCACAGCTTCGTCGGCATTGCAGCCGTCCTGGTTGGAATTTCCAGCTACATCGAACCCGGTGTCCATGTAGAAGCGGGTAAGGAACTCGTCCACCTGATCGAAATCTACGTCGGCGTGTTTATCGGTGCTGTCACGTTCACTGGCTCCATTGTGGCCTTCCTAAAACTTAAGGGAAGCGTCTCTGGCAAGCCTCTCACTTTGCCAGGCCGTCACTTATTGAATCTATTCGCCTTGGCCGCCTGCGTTGGGATTGGAGTCTGGTTCTGTCAGTCTGGTCACTACCCAGAGGGTGTGCTGCCTCTTATGCTCATGACTCTGATCGCTTGCCTCATCGGCGTCCATATCGTTGTGGCAATTGGTGGCGCCGACATGCCAGTCGTAGTCTCGATGCTGAACTCCTACTCGGGATGGGCCGCGGCTGCCGCAGGCTTCATGCTCAAAAACCACTTATTGATCGTAACCGGCGCGCTCGTGGGAAGCTCCGGAGCAATCCTTTCCTACATCATGTGCGCTGCGATGAACCGAAGCTTCATCAGTGTCATCCTAGGTGGCTTTGGAACAGGAAGTGGAGGCACTGGCAGCGCAGCCGAAGTCGAAGGGAGTGTCACGGAATTTAGCCTCGATGACGTTGTTGAACTGCTCGAGGAATCGAAGTCGATCGTCATTGTGCCGGGTTACGGAATGGCGGTTGCCCAAGCTCAGCATTCGCTCGCGGAAGTCGTGAAGATCCTCGCCGCGGCGGGAAAGACGGTGCGATTCGCAATCCATCCGGTTGCTGGCCGCCTTCCCGGCCACATGAATGTGCTTCTTGCCGAAGCCAATGTGCCGTATGACATCGTGTTGGAAATGGACGAAATCAACGATGACATGCCCGAGACAGATGCCATCTTGGTCATTGGAGCCAACGACATCGTCAACCCGGCAGCACTCGATGATCCGAATAGTCCGATTGCAGGCATGCCCGTCATCGAAGTATGGAAGGCGCAGACCACAATCGTCATGAAACGAGGCATGGCCACTGGATATGCCGGCGTGGACAACCCGCTTTTTTACAAAGAAAACACCCAGATGCTATTCGGCGATGCCAAAACCAACGTCGATGCTATCCTTCAGCGTCTGCGAGCCTAAGTCCCCGCTCCACTTCTTTGGGACATCAATTTGCGGGACGCAGCGCGGCTCCCAATTTCTGAATGACCCAAGGGTCCCGTACTTCCTTGGCCTTCAAAACTAACATCCAAAAGTTGTCGGCCAATGTTTCTTCCGGGTGAACGATGTAGTTCGTGTTCGTCCCGATTTGCTTCAAATAGTCAGGGGCGTCCCGCGGCGAAATCAGTTCAGGTTTCCCGTCATTGAGCTTAGGAGCAAACTTGCCCTCGGATTCTTGTAAGACCAGCAGCTGAAAATCAATGTTCTGAAACAAACCACCGGGTTGGTATTCAGCTGACTTTGTGATGATGATTGGAGTCACGACCACGGACCCACCATCCTGATCCAATGTGATGTAATGTTCATATGTTGGCGCATCCGGATTGGTAAGTCGGCGGCCAAAAATGCTGGCTGGCAATTCAATTTCATTGCACCGAGTAAATCCAATAATTGAATACAACTTGTCGCGAAGACCTCGGTTCTGATTACTGAGAACGTGGAAGAGTTCGTGGGCCAGGACTTTCTCTACCTCCGCGTCGTCAGCGAAAAAGCGGTCTGGCAGCACAATGCTCGCTCCACGGCAATGCGGTGCGTTCGACTCCACATCCTTCGAGACTCGAATGAGGTGGATCTCGGACGGAAACGGCAGCTCAAATCGTTGCATCGCGGCGGAAAGTTGCTCGACAGCTTTGGCGAGACGCTGCTTTTCTTCTAGCTTGAACTCTAGGACTCCATTTGAAAGCGAAGCCAAATAGTCAGCCTTAGAAACCGGTTCTTTCGATTGCAATCGAATCTGGCGTTCCAGCGGCTGCATGTGCTCAAGAAAGACATCTTCCTTAGTAAGCAGCCTTGCTCCCTCCGCTTTGGACGCAAATGTGAGAACCGTTTTCTCATTGAGCTGTAGCTCTCCCTGTGCCCAAGAGATTGACGGAACTCCGAGGCAACCGAGAACCGTTATTGTGATAAGACTCAAATGAATCGGCGATCGTGGGTTCATATTGAATACCTGCGGTGCGAATGCAACCCTTTCGAGGCGACGAGAGAATAGCAGGGTCCCACGATAGACCTGCGGCAATGGCCCATCAAGTAAGCCGAAGACCGCGGCCCGTCGGATTGCACCAAATAAGCCGTCATCGCATCCCGCTTCGCGGAGGAACCAACCTCGAGTTTGGCAGCCAACGTGGCCGACGAGCCCGATACCCGGGTCGTTGTGCGGGACATGCCCTGGGCGGAGCGCATTCACCTGAACATCTTGAGCGGGAATCTCTTTTCGCCCGACAAATCCTGAGAAGTCCCCTTCATAGGAAACCGAGACTTGGGCATAATGGTTGAATCCAGATGGGGCTGTGGCGGAACTGGCAGACGCGCTAGATTTAGGTTCTAGTTCCGAGAGGAGTGCAGGTTCGATTCCTGTCAGCCCTACTTTGAGTGAGTTTAAGGACTTGCGGTGAAATGCCGTGAGTCCTTTTTTCGTTTCTTGGCAAGAATGAAACGGCTCGCTCAGTTCTCGTCATCGACCACAAGCTCGATAGCCTTGTCCGCTGGAACAGATACCATCAGGCCCGAAGTGGCTGGATCTCGATACTTCTTGCCGACGGTGTTCGATGGGGTGTGTCGAAGGTGGTCTTGCAATCCGTCCATCACGACAACCTTCGAAATACTGATGCGGTAATCGCCCTCAGGAACCCCGGTTTTGTCCGCAAAGCCGAGTTCGAAGCTCCCATCTGTGCCAGTTTTACCGCGGTACGAGCCATTGGACTCTGTACTGACAAACTCAACGAGAGCGTCGCTGACTGGGGCTCCGTCTTTGAAGAGAACCACACCGTCGACCTCATATAGCACTGGGGAGCAACCGAGCGCCGACATCACGAAGACCAAAGCAAACAGCTTAAGTACGCTGCGCATTGAGCATTCCTATGGGAGAGAAACTGTTTCAGTGTCAGCTTTGTTGCAGAGTCTCGAAAGCGTTTCGGAGTCAATCCTGACGGACACCGTCTGCACGCTACCGTCCACCATCGCGAACTGACATACGCCTGGGTGCCAACTTCCGAACGCATAGAGCGAGAGTCCAAAAACATCGTCATCAGGCGACGTTGCCATCGGCACGCCATGCCCGCCTACGCGCGAATTGCAATAGAACCGAGAACCGTCGTAGATAGGCCCATTGGCGGGAACTGTATTGAGTTGCCCCTGCTTAATGTGCATTTCACCGACAAGAAATGTATTCGTCGTCCCATCACTCACATCCGCGTGATCAATCCGATCAATCCAAAACGGTTTCACCGGCGGATAGTTACTGCCGTTGTAGCTCCAACCGACGGTATCACAAAAGCCTCGGCTGGAATTGATGACGCCCGTACCGTTGCCACCCCAGTAGAAATCGGTGATGGCGCCAGTTGACCCTGGACTCAAATCCCCGTGATTACCCGCGTAATCTCCTGTTGCACCTGATGCGATAAACCGCGCTGCGAAATCACATCCACAGCTAAGCGTCACGGAAGGTTCAACCGAATCCGGAATAAGAGCTTCTTCTACCGATCTCCGCGACGGACAGATGTAATTCGAAACGATGTGCTGACGCGCGTGCAGTTGCTGTTCGTTGAAGGGGACGCCTATCTCCCATTCTTGAAAAGCGTTCGCCTGCTCCATATACGGCAAGATGCGTACGAACCAAGACAAATGCTTACCACCGCACCACATGTCAGGAGGATCACCATGACCGGGACGGAGCACAATGCGAGCTGGCGGGAACGCATCGTGGGTATCATGAAACAAGGTCGTGGCAAGTGAGATCTGCTTGAGATTGTTTTGACACGAAAGTCGCCTGGCCGCTTCCCGAGATGATTGTACCGCTGGCATCAGCAGCCCAACCAAAAGTCCGATGATTGCAATCACCACCAGTAGCTCGACAAGCGTAAAGCCAACACGCCAATGCCGCCTAGCAAGCAGATTCCCGTCTCGATTTCTTCGTAATGTTTTCGTGTTTCGCATGACTGACATTCTAATCTAGGTATGCCCGAGCGGCCAATATCTGGGAGGTGTCTCAGCTGCTCCGTACCATTCCGACGAGCCGTAAGCAGTCATAAGTACAGGCCCCAGGATTAAGTTCAGTCGCCTGAGGGCCAATCTGGCCACAAGCTCGGCTCGTAAAAGGCCCTTTGGCCAACGACATCCCCTAGAAAATTCGCTCCTGAGGGCTCAGTTTCCCAACTGCCAGACATATCAAGTGCTCAAGCACGTCGAATCCTATCAGCAAAACGAGATTGACGGGATCTGCGAAGGAGCTTGCAGATCCCGATTTATCTAGCGAAGCCCGTGAGCAAGCTCCTCGCGAAACTTACCGAGAAAGGATATGCCGATGGTGACGTCAGATCCCGGAAAATCTTGCAACTAGACGATCCCACAGGGCTTTTTTTCGATCGGTTTCGAGATGCATCCAACCAAAGCGTAGATCTTCTTCACCTTCACCTTCACCTTCACCTTCACCTTCACTTTCACTTTCACCGTCGCGGGAACGATTCAATTCGTTGATGACCATGAGCGCGTCAATCGGTGAAGCAAACCCATCTCCGCTGACGTCAAAGAAATTCGATGGTCTCTGATTCAACGGAGGGAATTCCGGCGGAGGCGAACCATTCAGGTAGTTGATGACAAGTAATGCATCGATGGCAGTTATAAAAAGATCGTCGTTGACGTCGTACCGATCCCGCGTGTTTGTCCAAGACCAACTATCATCCTCCAGGATCGTAACGACATCGGTCCCGTCAAAAAATCCGTCCGCGCTGGCCGAGACGCTAATGACGGTGTCTCCAGTGACAATAAAGTCATCGACCGCAGTCATTTGAAATGTGGCGGACGACACACCAGCGGGAATCGTAATTTCCTCCGGCAGGCTGATCCGACTATCAGGGGAAGCCAATAAGGTTACAACCAAGTCAGAAACGCCTCCTGCATTCCGCGTCACGGTGACTCGAGAAGATCCATCCGCCTCAGCGACCTCGGCTTCGTCAATCGTCAGCGTCAGCTCAGCCTGATCGTCGTCGAGCACGCTGACCGGGCGACTCGCGCCGGCATGACCTGCTGCCACCGCGGTAATATTCACCAACTGATCACCATCAACCACCGTGTCATTGACTGCTGTAATCAGAAAGCTCGCTTCGCTGTCCCCTGCAGCAATCTCAACCGTGACCGGGACGGTTGCTTCCCCTTCATCGGAAGATGCAAGCGTGACGACCAGGCTGCCATCAGTCGCGGTATTTCGGGCTACTGTAGCCTGGATCATTTCGCCATTCTCTACGAGCGAATCGATATCAAAATGGAAGCTCAGCTCGGGTACTTCATCGTCCACGACAACCAAAGTGTCGGAATCCGGTTGGTGTTCTTCGGCGGTCGCAGAAATCCTTACCGTCTGGTCTCCGTCTGCGAGTGAATCATCGACGGCTCTAATGAGAAAAGGTACAACATTGCTGCCAGCAGGAATCGTAACGCTGGTTGGCACACTCGCTTCCGAGGGATCGTCCACGGTCAGCCAGACAACTAGCTCGCGTTCGAGTTCCGAATTTCTGCGAACCATCGCTGTGCCCCTGCCGCCGTCTTCAGAAATCGAATCTAACGCAATCTCGATGCTCAGCTGTCGCACTTCGTCATCTTGTACCAAGACGACGTCTGAGGCTGCAATGTAATTCATCGCGGATGCTGTCACGGTAACCGACTGCTCTCCATCGAGCAGCGAATCATCGACTGCCGTTACGTCGAATTGTACAGTCGATTGCCCGGCAGCCAGAGTAACAGCCGAAGGCACGATCAGCTCTGTTTCGTCACTCGTAGAAAGCTGAACCGAGACTGCCCGATCTAGTTTGCCCGTCCTGGTGAGCGTCGCACTTGAGACCCCACCATTTTCGCTGATGAAACTGTCTTCGATATCCAACGCCAGAGCACTCACTACTTCGTCGAGCAGCTCTAAATGCGCCCAATCGACAACCGAATTCTCGCTGAGCAACAAATTCAGTTGACCATCATTCAGCAGTTCGAGCTCCTGTTCACTTAGCTCAATGGTTGCCACGCTAGTTTCGTCAGTCGGAAGACGCGTCATCAGCCCTAAGGATTCGAGCGTACGTGTATTGTTCAGGGAATCGAGTGCCAGTTCATCATCCCGAGTTTCACCACCGGTACCGCGCAAACCTATGGATAGGACCGCGTAGGTCGCCCGATGGTTTTCGGCGAAGGGGAACTCGAACGTGAAGGGAACAAACTGCGACGCACTAGCTTGATCCGATTCCGCAATCGGCAGACTACCTGCAGCGTTTTCAATCTGACGCTGCCAGCCTGGATCAACAAACAGGGCATCCTGGCTGCCTTGACCGTCGTATTCTGCCATATCGAAGTCGCCAACAACAAACTCTCGCCACGAGGTATCCACCTCCGAATCAGCGCGATTTCGCTGCGCCACAAAAAGGCTACTTGTCGGATTGGCCTCGTCACCGAAATCGATTGGCGTTCCATGAGCGTCTACCGTTGCAGACGGCTGCTGACCGAATCGCGTGTCATTGATGATTGGTCCGACGGAACCAATGAGCCAGTTCTGAGCCGTTGGCGGATTTTGAATTAGATAGCGCGGCGACGTGTTGTTCCAAAACACCATATTCGCCCCGGCCCAACCATGCCCGGTACCGAAATTGCCACGATTTCGGGCTTCCGTCTCTCGATCAGTGGTGATGGAGTCGTAGAGTGTCCCTGTGGAAAACCTCTGGTGAGGACCCGTCGACGAATGGGAGTTCACGGCAACGCCATCCAAGAACACGTTCGGCCCTCGGTTACGCCACGCGGAATTGTTCACGAAGTCATGTCGGCCTTCCTCCGAGAATAAGTTCCGCATCAGAACAAACTGACCATCGATGACGAACGGATAGCGTCTACCGCCGGTAATGATGGACTTCGGATCCAAACTTCTTGCGTCGTCCACGGTGACGCGCATAGAGCGACTGGTCGCGTGCACGGTCGCGTACACAAAGTGCTGGCCAGTGACATTCGTCACCCAGGCGTCTTTGACAGCCTGCAACTCAATGAATGTTCTTGCATGCTCTTCGTCAGTGTCTGAAGCGAAGTCCGAAACACCTCGTACATTCTCGATACCGACATTCTCAATCCGATCGAAGTTGTACTTGAAAACCAAGCCGCCGCCATACTGTCGATCCAAAGAGCTCATCAGTGGGGCGTTGACCGTCAACTTGTTGCCGTCAATCCGGGTGATAACCCGCTCGTAGGAATGATCGAACTGGGCCCCCGGTTCCCATTGATTAACTTGACCACCGTCACTCCGCGGTGGGATGTTATCCATACCAAGTTCAGCGATCCATTCCGCGGTGCTTGGCCGGCGGACGATGATCTCGTCACCGACTTGCCAACCATCGACCGAATCGACGTGAAAACTCTTCGCTCCAACTGGAACATACTTATCTGTGACACTCCGAGTCCCTCCCGTCCCGGACGCGAAACCAGAAGCTGGGCCAACTCGGACTAAGGCACGCTGTAGGGTTCCGGTACCGCGAAGAATCGTATTGCTCGCTGGGTCGCTTCCGTCTCCCGCGCCGCGTAGCACAACGCCGCTCGTCAAAATCTCAATCCGGTTGCTGATTTGGAACTCACCCGCAGCCAGCTGTACCACGCCACGAAACCCACTTCCGTTCGGTTGCATCGCGGAAACCTGATTGATCGCCGCTTGAATGTTGGACATATCGTCACCATTGATCGGTGAGACTCGAACGATTCGATTGGCCTCGATCTCCCCAACAATATCTGGGATGGGTTCGTCCGAATTCCGGTAGCCAGCCGATGAGAAATCGGGCAGCCGATTACCTTGGGCGTCGAGAGGGTGAATCAACCGCTGGCCATCACCGTAGTAGGCGTATTCCGATCCTGGCACTGTCTCGGCAACTGCTCGCACTCGAACATTATCAATACGCTGAGTTCCCGTACCGGCAGTTCCCCATGAGTAATACCGAAAAGTCAGTCGGTTAGTCAGATTCGTGAAATCCGCCACACCTTCAAGTGGCACAACGAAGCGTTCGAAACGATCCTCGCTTTCGACAACTCCCGCGAACAGACGCGAGCTGAAGTTGTCCCCACCGCTGCCCGGATCTTCGTCGTAGTAAATAGCAAAACGGTTCTTTGAATCTGGGTCGTTACGACGAACTGCGAATGACAGATCTGACAGACTGAGTGGCTGGCCGTCTGCAGGAGTGATGGAGAACGTAAAGAAGTCCGTCGAATTCGTCGCTGGAATTGGTTCGGTGGTTTCGTTGAACGCCCCCCCTAACGCAAGTCCTCTTGGCGGCTCGCCGTTCCCCGTGCTGCCTAGTGGTAATGGGGAAGTGATATCACTGGCGACCGAGTCTGGGTGCAGATCACGCGAAAACAGCTCCGTCTGACCGTTCAGTCCGTGATTCGTAAACTGATAATCAGCGACTGCTACGCCAGCAGCCATGACCAGCCTCTTCTCGAGAGTTTCCACAACCGCTTTTCTCATCGAAGCTTTCCTTCGATGTGCAGATCGAGACGACTGCGAACGACCGCATACAGGGGAACGTTTTTCTCGGCCTAAACGTTTTAGAAGCAGCATGTCGTCAAGCATCGAAGAGACGATAGAGGAGAGGAGGAGACACTCTCGAGTCTAGACAACAGGAAATTGCTGGTCAACGAATTGGAGCTTGCGACAGGGCTAATCAAAGATTGAGTATGGGTGAATAGCAAATCAATACCTAACCCTCCTCTTCCGAGTTCAGCGTGGAAATTCAGGAAGGTCGGAGCTTGAGCGACGGGGAGGAGCTTCCCAATTCGAAACATTGATTAGCACTGAGTTTTCCGATACCGGGTCGCGACGAATGAATGTCGAAATACATTAGCCCTGTCTACATCCCCATTCCACCAAGGTCGGGGCCGGAGGCGTCGCCCCCTCAATCCTACCCTTCCACTTTTTGCGTGTTCTACTATGCGAAAGGCCAAGCCGATGGATAGTTTCGAGTTCTAGCGGGAGTTAAGATACGTCCTCCCAATGCCTAACACTTGGAATCAACTTTGGAAAAAACCGTGAAGAAAAGCCCCCCACGCCAAGAAATCCCGAACGTCCTCCCGCCTTTCAAATCGTTCACCCGCACCGTTCTTCTCTGGCTGCTACTCCTAGCCGTTACCCCCAGTTACGCCCAAGCCAACGAGCCAGCTTCCAAACCGATGAATTTCGTCGTTATCTTGGTGGACGACCTTGGCTACATGGACATTGGAGCGAACAACCCGAACAGCTTCTACGAGACTCCCAACGTGGACCGCTTAGCTGCCAGCGGTATGCGATTCACGGATGGTTATGCGGCGAATCCAGTATGTTCGCCTACACGATATAGCTTGATGACGGGCAAGTATCCGTCTCGTGTAGATGCGACCAATTACTTCAGTGGCCGTCGAGGCGGTACCTTCAACCCAGCACCGCTAAACGACGAAATGCCTTTGAGCGAGATCACCTTGGCTCAGATGCTGAAGCAAAAAGGTTACGCAACGTTTTTTGCCGGCAAGTGGCACCTTGGACCTACTGAGGAATACTTCCCACAGAATCGTGGCTTCGATGTCAACATTGGCGGGCACAAGATCGGTGGGCCATACACCGGAAAACGCTATTTCGCACCGTTTGAGAATCCTCAGATGGAGAAGGAGAGTCCAGACGGTGAGCACCTACCAGCTCGCCTCTCAAAGGACGCCGCTCAGTTCATTTTGGACCACAAAGACGAGCCCTTTCTCACTTACCTTTCTTTCTACTCCGTTCACACACCGTTGATAGGTCGGCCGGACCTAGTCGAGAAATATGAACAAAAGGCGAAAGGGATTTCGCGAGAGGAGTTCGCGGATGAGGAACAGGTGTTCCCGAATGGAAAACCACGTAAGGTTCGGGTCGTCCAAAAACACGCCGTCTACGGTGCAATGGTCGAAGCGATGGATGCTGCGGTAGGCACGGTACTCGATGCAATCGAAGAGGCTGGTGTCGAGGATCACACGATGGTCGTGTTTACTTCTGATAACGGCGGCCTCTCCACAAGCGAAGGATCACCAACCAGTAATCTTCCACTGCGGGGCGGAAAGGGCTGGGTCTATGAAGGCGGAATACGAGAACCTTGGCTCGTCCGTTATCCGGGTGTTACCCAGGCAGGCTCCGTTTCAACCGAAATGATGTGCTCGATTGACCTTTACCCAACTGTTGCAGGTGCGGCGGGTGTTGAACTCAAGCATGACGTTGACGGTATCAACTTACTACCGGCTCTTAAGGGAGAATCCCTAGACCGCGATGCGCTATATTGGCACTACCCGCACTACAGTAATCAAGGCGGCATTCCAGGTGGTGCCATCCGAATGGGAAGCTACAAACTGTTCGAACGATATGAAGATGGGCGTGCCCACCTGTACGATCTTTCCAAAGATATCAGCGAACAGAACGACCTAGCTAGCGAGATGCCGGATCGCGTTGCCAGCATGCGTTCAAAACTACACCGCTGGTATAAGGAAGTTGATGCGAAATTCCTGAGGCCCAAAGACGGAAAACAACCGTGGCAACCAGAGTCAATTCAATAATGACGACGCGTTCTCAACGCCTACGCTTCCATCACCAACTGAGAGTGCCGGTGCTCTGGCCGAATGATTCGATCTCGAGCCCCATCTTTTGCAACATCGTGACATACAAGTTGCAAAGTGGGGTTCCTTCCTTATTCGCAATGAAGTGACCATGCTCGAAGCCGCCGCCAGCTAGCATGATCGGCAAATTGTTCGCATGATGGGCGTTCGCATTGCCAAGGTTGCTGCCGAAGAGAATCGACGTATTGTCAAGTAGCGTACCGCCGGATTCTGGAGTCGACTTCATCTGCTCCAAGAGACTACCGAAGCACTGAAGAATCTGGGACTCGATTCGCGCGAGCTGGGCAATCTTGTCGGGATCTTGCCCGTGGTGCGAGAGATTATGGTGGTTGCCCGTCACGCCTTCGATCGCTGGCACAACGTAGTGGTCCTGCACCATGACCGTGACAACACGCGAAGAATCTGTCTGAACGATGAGCGGAATCAAATCCATGAGCAGCTGCGCTCGACCGATGATATCGGCAGGGTTCGGGATATCGTTCGGCTGTGCGGCTTCAACTTTAGGCTTCGGTTTATCCATCCAACTTTGTGCGGTACGGATATTCCGTTCTGCGTCGCGGATGGAATCAAAGTAGTCTGCAAGTAGGTGATTGTCGGACGCGCTCGTTTGCTTCCGCAATCCTTTCACTTGCGAACCAAGCTCGTCCAGGATGCTTTGGCCATCCTCTAGTTTCTGCTTCTGGCTCTTCACCTCAGCCGGTTTCCCCTCTAGAAAAAGACTTGCAAATAACTGGGCAGGGCTCGTCTGCGCGGGAATCATCACACCACCACTGGTGTAAGACTGACTCTGCGGCTTCATCGTTCCCAAAGTAATCGATGGAAACCTGGTTACGTTTCCAAGCTGTGCGGCCGCAAGCTGATCCACTGAAATCGTGTTCCGAAAGCCTCCCATGCCTGGCTTTCTTGCCGCAGTCAGGAATGTCATTTCGCTATCATGTGGCTGCCGGCCGGTCTGATCCTCATGCTGGAGACCGGAGAACAGAGTGAAATCATCGCGGTGATCCTCAATCAGCTTCAAATAAGGCGTCGTCTCGTACTGCTTGCCAGGGTTTTTCGGCCAGAACGACCCCGGATGCAATCCGAGAGCGGTGCAAATAAAAACCGACCTCTTCGGAGTTGCCGCCGCCGCTCCAAACGCAGAATTCATTGACTCGAGCATGGGAAGGCAAAGCGAAATGCCAGCTGCCTTGAGTGCGGTCCGCCGGCTCAGTTTTTGACTCATAGAATTACCAATCTGCATTTGTACTTATTGCCTAGCTTGCCGCCATAAAGCGGGTCTAGACGTTTTATCGCTCATCCCGCCACGTCACTTTTTTTGACTCAACTATTGGTTTCGGAAGAGCGAACTTTGGATAACCGCGTGAATCAGGTCCCGAACCTGGAATCCGTCATCTCTCGTTTGTTCCATAATCGCATCCAACTCGTCTCGGTCAGCGAATTGAATCTCTGCGCCGGTGGAGAAGACCACGAACTGCGACACAAGATTCCTGACGATGAGCTCTTCTTGCGCAAGCAGCAATTTCTTGAAATTCGCAATCGAATCGAATGCATCACCATCAGCGGTGACTCCACTTGGGTCGACCGGAAGGCCTTGCTTCGGTGGAAGCTTATTGATGAACCCTCCGAAAGACTGAACGCCCCCAGAGACGCGATAGTGTGTCCGGAATCCACCAACCGGATCAAAGCTCTCTAACGCAAATCCGGGCGGGTCGATGTGCCGATGGCACTGATTGCAAGACTCAATTTCTCGGTGGGCAGCGAGGACCTCACGAATGGTCGTTTTGCCGCGTGTGTCAGGCTCAATGGAGCCCACATCCGGTGGAGGCGGGGCAGGGGGGGTTCCCATGAAGTTGGTGAGCACAAAGTTCCCTCGCATCACCGGTGACGTATTCGTCCCATTCGCCGTCGTCTTCAAAATGGCAGCTTGAGTCAGCACTCCGCCTCTGGGCGAATTCGCATCGAGAGCCACTCGGCGAAACTGCTGTCCTTCGACTCCTTCGATTCCATAGTGTTCTGCCAAGCGGCGATTGAGCATCGTGAAATCGGAATCGATTAAATTTCGCGCGGGCAGATTTTCATCGATCAGTTCCGCAAAAAACAGCTTCGTCTCTTGCGGAATCGAATTCGCGAGTAGCTCATCGAATTCGGGATAGAGTCCATCGTCCGGCGTGGTCGCGTTGACCTTGTGCAAGGTCAACCACTGCCCAAGAAAGTCATCAACGAACCGCTCCGATTTCGCGTCCGCGAGCATTCGATCAACCTGCTGCCGCAAGACATTGGATTGCTTCAGTTTGCCGGACTGGGCCAATTCCCTCAACTCATCGTCCGGTAAACTTCGCCAGAGAAAGTAGGACAGTCGGCTAGCTAACGCAAAGTCATCTAACGCGCCTGGATCTCCACCCATCATTAAGAACTGCGGCGAAGCCAACATACCACGCAGTGATATGCGAATCGCCTCAACTAGCGGCCTCCCTTGTTCAACTGCTGGCTTTGCCAAATCAATAAACGGCTCCAATTCATGCGTAGTGACAGGACGCCGAAAAGCTCGCGGTGCGAAACTATTGACGACCTCGGCAACATGCTGCATCGGCTCCTTGCTTGGGGCAATCGCGGTACTGCTGCCATTGCCTCCGCCCAGGAAACTGCCGATCTTGCCGAGTAACGACTCTGTTTTCGCCACCTCGAGCCCGACCAACAAATCCGTCGTTCGCTTGGGAGGCCACTCTTCCGTCAGTGGGCCCTCGACGGTTTGCTCGAAAATGGCGAGGCAGGGCCCCTTGTAGTGCTGGGCTCCTCCGGCCGCAAAAACCCCTTGGTTCGGAGGAACGGGATCAACGAAAGTCAAATAGGGCTTATCACCTGGCTGCAGGAACGCCTCTACCTCGATCTCTTGAGAATCACCTGGCTCAATATCGACGGCCGTCGCCAGCCTGGCCGATCCGCCTTCCCCTTTGATGATCAGCTTCACCGTCAATGGCTCATCGGATTGATGCGTTCCAACCCGAGCTGTCAAACGGTAAAGGCCACTCGCCGATGGACCACCGTAGGGATTAAAAGACTGGAATTGGAAGTGCGTCAAATAGTCGATATCGCGAAACAGAATAATCCCACCGTCAGGATTCACCGAGGTGACGCTCCCACCTTGGTTGAGTGGCTTCTCGTGCCAAGCTGCTAACCAACCGTAGTCCGTCGAGTTCTTCTTATATGGATTCCTCCCGATCTGGATCGCTCGCTCCAAAGCTTGGTCTGCCGCGGCGAAGTAGCTTTCGATGTGAACCGCGGAGATCCGCTGGGCAGCGCCCACCGTGTCGAAGCTGCCCGACTCAGCTTCGTCCGGAACACCGACTGTCACATCCTCATCAATCCCAAGCAGGTCCTTCAGCGTGAACCCCAGCTCCAACTTCGTCAGGCGTCGGCCAGAGAGTCGCCCGTTTTTGATTTGAAGTTCCTGGCTGCGTGTTCGTAGCTCTGCCTGCAAAAACCGCAACGCCTTGCGAAGTTCACCTGAGTCAGGTCTCTCCTCCGATTCGGGCGGCATTTCCCCAGACTCGATCCGATCGTAAATCTGCTCCCATCGCGCAAAGCCGTCTACATCCGCAATGGAGAAGGCCAAAGACTCCAGGTCGAGCCCGTTGTCGGAGTCTTGGTCGTGACAATAAATGCAGGAGGATTTCAAGAGCGGTCCGACCTCCTGGTCGAAGCGAACTGCATACGCCTCCTCTCGCATCGTAAGTGCCGAAGTAACGATGAAGACGGCCAAGAAAGGCATTCGTAACATGAGTTTCAACTCGCTACTCCACTCAGAACCGGTCTCGGCGAAGACAATTTTGAGAAATATTTGGATCGAAATTGCTCCGAACTAGGACACTCATTTCATAGGCCCAGACTCAGAGTCGCTTTGGGCGCTGGCGAGATCAAATTGGCTCACGGCTAGTCCACTTGGCTTCTCGCCAATGGTAAAACACCAAGCGGATGTCACGAGCAGCCCCTCGGGAGATGCAGGCAACTTGTCTCGATAAGCATCTAGCGTTGGGTCTAGCCCGAATTCCTCGAGCGAAACTTCTGCCGCGAAATCTCGTCCGGAAAATTGAATCGCCGGACATCTCGCAAGGAACTTACCGGCGAAATTCCCCCGTTCGTCTCGGACCGCAAACCCAACGTAAAGATCGGTCTCGAACTTGAGTTGCCCTTGAAGATAGAACGCAGTTTCGCCACGCATCCGGACCGGTGCATGCTCAGCCGATTCAACGCCTATCCCAACGATGTACAGCGTTACGTCGGGAACTTCTTCAGGAACAAAGTGTACTGCTTTGAGCATTGCAGGATGCGTCTCGGTCCCCGGCACCCATTCTCCGAACGGACCACCCGCGCGGCGCCCGATCGCCCCGGTCCAGCTGTCGACGTATGCAGTCAATTGCGTGCGTTGAAGTTCTCGATCCGCAGCAGCAACGACTCGGTGGTTCGCAGGAACCTCAATCGACTTCCCATCGCTCGTTCTTTTGACTCGAACAACTCCCTCACTCACCCGGACGCTCGTTGCCGGAAGAGCGGCGTCCACACCAAAGCTCGTCCCCAAAACCGTCAACGTCGCGGAGCGCGTATGCACCACCATAGGACACCCAACAGGCTGCTTTTCTACGTTGGCGGAAAGACTTCCCGATTTCAAATGCAAGACTTTTTGCCCGTCGTCGGCGAAGGTCAACATCGAATTGCCCGACACGGTCACCGAAGTCCCGTCTCGAAACTGGAGTTCAATCCAGGACTCCGGGGAAAGCCCATCCAAGGTTCCACCAGTCAGTTCCTGCCCAGCCTGCAGATCATAAGACACCTTGCCAGCATCTCCCGTCCAACGAAAAGCACCGCTCATCCGCATGACAGTAGCAATGGCGTCGTCCGACGGTGTCAGCCATGCCCAAGAGGCTAGCGAAGCCGCTACGAGGGCACAACCAACGACCGCTGCTACCATTCCGCGGCTCCAATGTGCCCGCCCTGTCTCGCGGCTCGCGGGAGTCACATAATTCGCCTCTTTGTCGAAGAAAGAATCCACATCAGCCAACTGCCGCACCGAGGCATCGAGCTGGCAATACTCCAGAAAGAGCTGACGAGCTTCCTTCGAACCTCGCAAAACTGCTTGTAACTCGACAGACTCGTGTTTTTGCAAACGACCATCTAACCAAGCCGACATCAACGTATCGAGACGCTGCAAATCGAGACGCTGCAAATCGAGACGCTGCAAATCGAGTGGGTTAGCCCCTTCCGCCCGCTCACTATTCGCCATTACTCCACCTCCAGCGCAGAAGCCTGCGAAACACATTCCAACAACGCTCGACGCCAACGTTGCAACGCCTTGTACAATGCCTGCTCACTCCGACCCGCTTGATCTGCCAGTTCGCGAATCACCACACCAGGAGCATGCGCTTTCAAGATGAGTTCACGCTGCGAGTTGCCAAGCTTTTGAAGACACCCTTCCAAATAGGAAAGGTGCGATTCTCGGTCGAGCTCGTTCGCCTCCGCCTCTACTTCCAGTAAAGCCCAGACCTCATCCGTAAACACCAGTGGGCTCCGTGCCAAATTTCGTCGATAGCGCAGTGCTTCGTATCTAGCAATCGTAAGGAACCAACCACCAAATGAGGTGCCCTCTACAAAGCTATCGAATTTCCTCCAGGCCACGAGACTCGCTTCCTGCACGACCTCATCGACATCATTCCATGTCGGTAGTAGGCCCCTCAGAAAAGCCCGGGTGTTGGGTTCATTCGCCACCAACAACTTGACAAATCGCGCGTAGCGATCCGGATCCTCGGAATCGTCTCGATCTAGCTTTGAGTCTTCTTTCATTAGAGCGAACTCTTGGACTTTGGAACGAAACTGCCTAGGTTCTTTGGAAACAGGCTTTTATGAGTTGTAGGATAGGGTCATTGTGAAACGCAATCGTCTTCCAGGTTACGCCAATATCTCGCAATCCTGGACAATAAATGGAGGGTTTGGACGCAAATTTGCGATCCGCAAAATAGGACTTGAGGAACCGATCGGTCGGATCGCGTAAACTTAGCAACCACCCAACACAACTGAAGCCGACTCACCAAGACGACCAAGAGTTGGCCCCAAGCTCGCCAGTTCCTGAATCAGCACACGCCCATGAAACTTCTCCTTAACCCCATCACTTCCAACCTCGTTTCGACACTGCAGAGCGCCAAAGACGCGTGTTCGCTTGTCTTCATTTTTGTCGCACTCGGCGTTGCAGGCCTCCCACACTTCGCGTACCCACCCAACGTCCTATCGCAAACGATCGAAGACAATTGGCACCAGTGGCGTGGGCCGCATGCAAACGGCTACTCGGCGACGGCAACCCCACCTGTTACCTGGAGTGAGACGGAAAACATCCGTTGGAAAGTCGCCATTGACGGGAAGGGAACTTCAACGCCCGTGATTTGGGGAGATCGAGTATTCGTTTTGACGGCGATCAAGAACGGCAACAAAGACACGAGCATCCCCGACCCGAAGGATCAGCCAAAAACCAATTTCTTCGACATCAAACGCCCCAACGAAGCGCGTGACTTCGTTGTGATCTGCTTGGATCGATCCAGCGGTCAAGAACGGTGGCGGGATATCGCGATCTCCAAAATCCCGCATGAGGGAGCGCATCAAGACAACGACTTCGCATCGGCTTCTCCAACTACAGACGGAGAAAGACTCTATTGCTGGTTTGGCTCAGCCGGACTGTTCGCATACTCGCTCGACGGAACGAAACTCTGGCAGCGTAATCTCGGTGAAGTCACCGTCGGATCTAGTCTCGGTGAGGGCGGCTCGCCGGTCATCCACGAGGGAAATCTCATCATCGTGCGTGACCATCAAGGCGAAAGCTCGATCGAAGTGCTTGACGCAACAACCGGCAAAACCAAATGGCGACAGCCAAGGGACGAAGGCAATGCATGGGCCACACCAGTCGTGATTGCAACTCCAGAGTCGACCCAAGTTGTAACAGCAGCTTCTGGCGCCATTCGGAGTTATGACTTGAATACAGGCGAAGTCATTTGGCAATGCAGCGGCCTTACCGGAAACGTAACGCCTGGTCCAATTCAGTTCGAGGATTCCGTGATCTGCATGAGTGGCTACCAAGGCTACGCGGCCCTAGCCGTTCCCTATCTATTGCGGGGTCCACTCCCTGTAGATAACGTTATCTGGAAGGTCGAGCGCGACACTCCGTATATCCCGTCACCGCTGTTGATAGGCGACAAGCTTTACTTTGTGAAATCCAACCAATCGCTTTTATCTTGCCTCGACGCTGCAACCGGTCAAAAAATCTTCGGTCCTAAACGACTTGGCCAACTTGGCAACATCTACGCGTCAATTGTTGGCGCGCAAGACCGAGTCTATCTGGTTGGCCGTCAGGGCACGACCATGGTTTTAAGAGACGGCCAAGGAGCCGAGACACTAGCCATCAACCAGCTCGACGAGAAATTCGACGCCTCTCCGGCCCTGTCAGGCAGCCAACTCTTCCTTAGAGGCGAACGTTTCCTCTATTGCATTGAAAAGGCTTCCAAGTAGAAGAGGCTGGGCGGACTGACATTCTTGAGCCCTACTCGCCGTTTCGCCCCTCAAAACCGGGGGCATTGCGGCAGGCGGTCTGGCTGGCAAGTTCATCGATCAGTGGTAAATTGGTCTCCCTTCCTTAAATCCCGCCGACCACTCAATGAGAGAGCCATGAGCCCACGACGATTGTTCAACACGGCTACGATTGCCACCGCCTCTGTTGCTAGCCTATTTCTACTGGCTGGCTGCAATTCCAATGGGAGTTCCACTAGTGGAGGAAGCCGACAGTTCGTCACGGTCGGCACGGCTCCGGACGGTGGCGCGTTCGCTCCCGTCGGCAACGCAATCGGCAACGTCGTCGAATCGAACAAGGGCGAACTGAATTGGAAAGTCTCGACGCAAGGTACCAAGGGGACTCAGGAAAACATCCGCAAGCTGCAAGCAGGTGAACTCGAATTCGGCATGTCGAACGCGGGAATCGCTTACTTTGCTGCACGCGGCGAGGGTGCATGGGGGTCGGAGCATGCCGTTCGAAGTGTCGCGACGCTCGCCCCAAATGTTGGCATCTTCGTAACGACCGCCAGCACGGGTATCAAAACGATTGCGGACCTGAAGGGCAAACGGGTTGTACTTGGACCAGCCGGAGCGGGATTCGACTACTTCTTGAAGCCACTGTTTGAAGCTCACGGACTGACCTACGATGACATGACCGTCTTGAACGGTAACTATTTCGCAGCCGGCGATATGATCGCTGATGGCAAGGCGGATGCTGCCTTCATGGGTGGAGCTATCCCTATCCCGGCAGTAACTCAGCTGTGTTCCACTCAGGACGTTGTCTTTGTGAAACTTGACGAAGATGCACCTGAGAAGCTCAGCGCCTATCCGTTTTACTTTCCTGTACCAGTCGGGGCGGATGTATATTCCGATCTAGAAGAAGACATCGTCGGACTTAATGTTGGCAACATGCAGCTCATCACGCACGAGAAAGTGGATGAGGAACTGGTCTACAACTTCACCAAAATTCTCTACGAGAACCGAGACCAAGTTGCAGAAAAGCACCCCGCGGGGAAGGCATTGAACCCGAAGAATGCCGTTCGCCAGACGGGTGTCGACTTTCACCCTGGCGCGATCAAATTCTACAAAGAAGCCGGCATTTGGCCCGAAGGCGAGTAGACTCGCTGGCAAGCAAGCGAATTCGCTACTCCAATTGGTGCCCCCATGCCTGAGCAAGATAGTAAGCCGAGCACTCTGATCCACGATGTCTTGGCGGTCGTGTTGTGCGTTTTCGTACTGGTTGCAGTCAATACGACCATTTTCAACCAACAGCCGAACCTTGCCTTGTTCGGCATGTTCGGCTTGTCGCTTGTCTTCATCAGCCGACCGCTGATCAAACGCTGGAAAGACGTCACCGCACTTAAAGTCCTCGACTGGGTTTTGGTCGCTTCGACGGTCGTCTCGTTCGGCTACATCTTCATCCAAAGCGAAAAGCTTTTTGAAGCACTATGGGTCGACGGCACCATGCTGGGCGACCGCGCCGGCAATGAGATGGCCCTGGACTACGGCATTGCCTTTGTAGGGCTGATCCTGGTACTCGAGGCGACTCGGCGTGCGATCGGCTGGACCCTACCCATTCTCTGCGCTCTTTTCATCGCCTACGCATTCTTTGGACAGAGCATGCCTGACTGGGCTTTCCCACACCGCGGTGCATCCTGGGAACAAATCGTCCAGAAGACGTTCCTTCAATCAGGCGGCGTTTTTGGTATCGCACTCAAGGTGATGTTCACCTACGTGTTCTTGTTTGTCCTCTTTGGCACACTCTTGGAACAGACCGGGGCAACTGCGTACGTCATTCGATTTGCCCGCCGTCTCTTTAGTAATTCCTCAGGCGGACCGGCCAAAGTCGCAGTGGTTAGCAGTGGATTGATGGGCTCCTTATCAGGAAGCGCGGTCGCCAACACCGCCACGACCGGCACGTTTACCATTCCATTGATGAAAAGCTCTGGTTTCAAACCAGAAACAGCCGCTGGTGTTGAGGCTGCGGCGAGTAGTGGGGGTGCACTCATGCCTCCCATCATGGGCGCAGGTGCCTACATGATGCTGGAGATGGTGCAGCCGACGGTTACTTATATCCAAATCATCAAAGCCGCTCTCATTCCGGCTATTCTCTATTACACGGCTTTGTTGCTAACCGTCCATTTTCACTCCAAACGGATTGGAGCCAAAGATGTCCAAGCTGAAAACGACGAGCTCGAGCAAGGTGAATTTACGACCTGGCAAGGCATCGTTTTCTTCGGATCGTTTGTCATCCTCATTGCAATGCTAGTTTCCGGCTTTACTCCGTTTCGCTCTGTGAGCGTAAGTTTAGTCGGCATCATTGCCATCAGTGCATTTCATTCTTCGACTCGTCTCGACCCCATCAAGGTCTTCCGAGCGATGACGACTGCAGCCAAAAGCGGTGTCGCCTTGATCGTTGCCGCTTCTTGCGTCGGAATCATACTGGGGCTGGTATCGCTAACCGGACTCGGTGCCGCATTTCCCGCAACAATCCAAAGCTTTGCTTCCGACAACGCCATTGTTGCGTTGCTGCTACTCATGGTCTCAACGATTGTGCTGGGCATGGGCCTTCCATCGGCGGTCTGTTACTTACTGATGGCCATTTTGGTAGGGGGTGTTCTTACGAAACTAGATACTCCGCCACTCGCAGCCCACTTGTTCATCTTTTATTTTGGCATGATGTCGATGGTGACTCCTCCCGTCGCATTGGCCGCGTACGCGGGTGCTGCAATCGCGAAAGCCGATGTGATCAAATCTGCTTTCGCTGCATTTCGTTTTTCACTGGTCGGCTTTGCGTTACCGTTTGCGTTTCTGCTTCGACCCGAACTGCTTATGCTGACGACGGAGAACACCGACGCCGCACCACTCATGATCATCGGCAATGTCTCAACGACGCTAGTGGCCATTGTCGGACTCGCATCGGCCATCGCTGGATTCGCAATCAACGCATTGGCGGGTTGGCAGAGATTCCTGCTACTGGCGGCCAGCCTGACCGTTTTTCTAACTCGTTGGGAAGGATCTCAACTGATCGTGCATCTTGTCAGTATTGTCGTAGTCGCCGGCGTCCTGGGACTGAACGTCCAATTCGGTGCCAAGGATATGGCCGAGCTAGACTCTGACGCGGATACAGAGTCCACAAATGCTACGGATACAGACGGCGGCGCAGCAGATGAATAAACAGCAGCACGAAGCTCGGAGCGGCAAACAGAATAAAGAATGGGCCACCGGGCAGCCGCCCCGAATGCAACCAATTCCATAGATAGAACGTCACCAGCGCAGCCACGGTGATGACTCCACCCGTCCTTGGATAACGTAGAGAGAGTAGCAGACCGAGCATGACTCCGCCCGGGAACAGGGTTAGCCCCAGCCACTCATATATGGTCGGCTGTGGTCCTCCTTCGATGACATGTGCGCAGACGAACCAGCCCAACAGCATCAGGCTGGCGACTACGAAGCCTCTCGCGAGCCAAGTCAACCAGACCAATGAGCTTGCCCAGAGCGGTGGCTGTTTCGAAGAACTGAGTTTTGCTGCCACCATTTTTCCGACTCCCGTTTAGTAGAGAAAAACCAACCTTTTGCATATATTGCGTCGGCTCGCACACGTACAGCGTGCGAGTTCGCACGCTGTTGCATCCCGCATCCCCTCCTTGCAAACCACCGACTAGAGTCGCTGCCTAGCTAGATCCCCATCTGTGACAGAGTCTCCGCTATCTGCCCGACCATTCGTGTCAGGTCCGGATGATCCTTGGCAAAGGATTCTGTCGATTCCTGCAGTCGTTCTGCCAGGGAAGCTGAGTTTATCTCTTGCTGCTCCAGGCTAGCTTCGATCTCTTGGACTGAAGTGCGCAATCCTTCCACATCTTCCGCATCAAGCCCGGAGTTTTCATTAAGCAGCCCGTGTAGCTTTTGAAGAGTCTCCTTGAGTTCAACATTCATGCTCTTGGCTCCGCAACTGAGTCAATGTGATGCCGTCAAGTCATCGCACCCTGCGACGCTGCGGCTCACATTAGGAACGTATGCAAGACTCATTCCAAAGATCCCCCCCGTTGGACAACTTGATTCAGCCAGCGGCAAGCAACCTCTCGTTTCAGCTCAAACCCTGACAATATTGCTTAGCCACCAAACCACGAATCTCATTGCACGAGCTCGCGTCTGCCTTAAGCTGGCCCCAATCGTTGACAGCCCATTTAGTTAAGATGTCAGACCGTATTTTCATCTTGCGCCTTAAATGCCGACTGCCAGCCGCTTTTTTCTGACTTGATACAGACGCCCGCCGTAAAAGGAACCCCGCCATGAAATCGCTATTCCTCTTCGCTGCGATCTGGTTCGTCAGCGGGAGTTGGTTACTTGCTGAAGAATTACCCCGGGCACAACCGAATGTCATACTTGTCTTCATCGATGACATGGGCTGGGCAGATTTCTCCTGCTTCGGTAATCAAGATGCTCAAACGCCAAATATCGATCGCTTGGCGCAGGAAGGCATCCGATTTGAGCAGTTCTATGTGAACTCACCTATTTGCTCTCCATCTCGAACCGCCATATCGACAGGGCAGTATCCCCAGCGTTGGCGAATCACTTCATACCTCAACAATCGCAAAGACAATCGTCGTCGCGGCATGGCCCAATGGCTCAATCCTGAGGCACCCATGTTGGCGAGGTCTTTACAACAATCCGGTTACGCAACTGGGCACTTTGGCAAGTGGCATATGGGGGGGCAGCGTGACGTTGACGACGCTCCCCCGATCACGGAGTACGGCTTCGACGAGTCGTTGACCAACTTTGAAGGCATGGGACCGAAGTTGCTGCCGCTAACATTGAAGCCTGGTGACGAAGCGCCAGGCAAGATCTGGGAAAAGGCGGAACGTCTTGGTGAAGGCTACCGATGGATGCTTCGATCGGAAATCACCGCTGGCTTCGTTGACGCAGCGATCCCGTTCATCGATCACGCGGTGAAAGCAAAAAAGCCCTTTTACATCAACCTCTGGCCTGACGACGTGCACAGCCCATATTGGCCTCCGGTCGAAACCTGGGGCGACGGGTCGAAACGCCGATTGTATCTCTCTGTACTCGAGACGATGGACCGGCAACTTGGGCGACTCTTTGATCGAGTCCGCACCGATCCCTTACTTGCCGAAAACACACTGATTCTCGTCTGCTCGGATAACGGTCCTTCGCCCGGTGCAGGTCGCGCTGGTCCCCTCCGAGGATACAAAACACATCTCTACGAAGGTGGAACCCGTTCACCACTAGTTGTCTGGGGCCCGAGTTTGTTAGAGAAGTCTCACTTCGTCGACAAGGACTCCGTTTTTTCCGCGATTGATCTCGTTCCGACCATTCTGGATCTCACCAACACCCCGCAACCCGAAGGCAAACCATTCGACGGCGAATCGCTCGTCCCAACTTTGATGGGGCAGGGTGGTTCCCGGAGGGAGCCAATCTTCTTCCGCCGCCCGCCAGATCGAAATTCCTTTTACGGCATCGATGATCTGCCAGACCTGGCCGTGCGTAGTGGGCCTTGGAAGCTTTTGTGTGAGTACGACGGCAGCCAGCCCGAGCTTTACGACCTGCTGAAAGATCCTGGCGAGTCGAAAAACCTGAGTGAAGCTTTTCCAAATGTGGTAAACCGCCTTACGAGTGCCCTCCTTGAGTGGCACGCCTCCATGCCGCCGGACAACGGACCTGAGTTAGAGTGACCGTCTCCTCATTTGCAGAAAACGAAGAAGGGCGGCGAGCTCCTCGAATAATCGAAGCCCACCGCCCAAATAATGTTTTCAACCAACTCGGCGAACCAGTTCTCGACTAGATGTGATCAATTTCGAAGTCGGCAAACGCTTGATCAACGAGACTTTCACGTTCGTCGTCGCTGTTGTCCTCAGCGCTTCTCCCGGCGAAGAATGCTGCAGCCAATGCGCTGTACCTTTCACGCAGTTGCTCAACATGAACGCCCGCTTTGTCCTGGCGACCAGTCTCGTTCGGAGAGGCAATGAGTTCCGACGATCCTTGTGATCGCAGACGATTGCGGACCGGATTGGCAAATCCAAGGTTACTCAGGGGAGCCGCAAGACCTTCTTCGCCTTCGCCACTACCCGATAGACCAGAACGATTGTTGAGCTCATTGATGATCAGCAGTGCGTCCAGTGGCGTGACGGCACGGTCTCCATTCACATCAGCTAGTGTTGGTACGTCGACTTGAGGAACCGCTGCCTGTCGAAGCGTCGCATTGACATTGAGGAAGTTCACAATGAGCAAAGCGTCCAGAGGCGTGGTAAACCCATCACCGTTTGCATCCGGCCCAAATAGCGGATTCGTCAGATTGCCAACGCTCAACCGTACGTTTTCTTGCCCCGCAGAAGAATCGGCTTGGTAAGTCGCAAATTCGTCCGAGGCCTCAAACAACACCACGAATGACTGGCCTGCTGTCAACCTCGCAACTTGGTCTCCACTCTCGAGCAGAGAGATTTGCCCGAACAAGGCATCGAGGACAACAACCCCATCCGCGTCAGCTCCGTCAGACCGGCTGATCGACAAAACGGTATCCTCCAGTGCTGTAACCGCGAAACCGGTAACTTGCTCGCTGGCCGGAACATTGAAGGTTTCGCCCAGAGCCCCGAGAGGGAAGAAACGCAATGCGTCCAGATCCGGAAGTGCATCAATTTCGTCCTGGCCTTCACCACCGTTGAGGAAGTCCGTTCCGCCACCACCAACAATGCGATCATCGCCGTTTTCACCGTAGGCACGATCTGCACCATCGTTGCCGAGGATCACATCGTTGCCCGCGCCACCGCGAATGGTATCGTCGCCAGTGCCGCCACTTAGTTGGTCATCGCCATCACCACCTTCAATCAGGTCGTCGCCGCCGAAGCCTTCAATCACGTCGCTTCCACCGCCTCCGAGGAGGACGTTGTCGCCACTGTCACCACGCAGAACATCGTTGTGATCGGTACCGATCAATGCTTCTATACCCGTGAACTCTTCCTCGATACTTCCGTAGCGGGCCGTACCCGTACCTTCAAACTCGATCTCAGCGACAACACCAACACCGAGGTCCGCGAACGAGTTTGTATCGAATCCATCGGAGCCAATGATCGTGTCTTGGCCGCCACCACCAGCGAGCAGGTCATTGCCAGCACCACCAGAGAGGACATCGTTTCCAGATCCGCCAAGAAGTACATCGTCATCCACAACTTGATTGAACACGTCACCGCCACCTGGCAGGTTACCGTTGTTGTCGCCACCGGCGTCGCGAACGATGTCTGTGATGACGGGACCGTTCGTGCCTGCAGGAGCGTTGTGAATGTGAATCGGGCTGATTCCCGCTACCGGTAGCAAGTTCTCGACTCGAATACCGTCCACGGTCAGTTCCGACGAATAGGTTACGTCGGCGCCGTCCACGATAATCGTCACACGACCTCGCCCTGTTGCCTCGGAATCCGAAGTGTCATTTGGCTCCTGAGCACTATCCAGTGAAGCGAGCAACACGATCGTGCGGAGTCCAGAACCATCTGTTAAATCACTTTCAACATTGAGTTGCCCGCGAATCTCTCCGCGAGGAACGTTGATGGTGTGAATGTTGTAGTACAGATTTCCTGCGAGTGCCTCGGCGACTAACTCCGAAGGAGTTTGGGCCGTCGTCAATGACGTCAACGGTTGATCCGCGTGGCTAACAGTGAACGTTTCACCGACGATACCATCGACTTCTATGCTCAGAATGTTGCTTCCTGGAACGGTGAAGTCAGCACCGGGTCGTGCCGTCAGAATGTTGCCGATTGGTCCACCAAGTCGTTCGGACCCTTGGAAGCCTGGATGCTGGCGAATGACGCCATTCTCAGTTTCCCCCGTGTTGGGAGCCGCTTGTGCCAATGCTGCGGTATTCTCCGGAATCTCGTCATTGACCTCAGTGCCAGCGTCCAGGACATGGTCGCCAGTCACGATGAATGCACTGTCACCACGACGACGAATCAAACTCGTGCCGTCGAACAAATCTAGTTCGAGCGGACTGTCGTTGGCGATGAACGCATCGTTACTTGGAATCACCATCGAAGCCCAAGACAAATACTGAGTCAGCGGATCGCTCGGGTCAGCGAAGAACGTCAATGTGCGTGCATCTCCAGGCAGCAAGGGTCCACCGCTTGTCGCTTGGGCGTCACCCACACCTCCACTGCCAAGCGCGGCAGCGATGCGAGGTCCCACAGAGCCGTCTTCTGCAAGCCGCTCAATATTCTCTGACGCGGGGCTGCCGATATCGATTTGGTCGTAGACTCCATTCTGGGTGGCGACGACGACCGGAGTCAGCAGAGCCCCATCAGCCTGCTGGAGGTTCCTAACGGTCACCGTAATCTGACCGGCACCGATGAGGTGATCGTTTCCAGCTCCGCCGGACAGGTTATCTGCACCAAACCCACCGACCAGGCGGTCATCGCCATTTCCACCGATAAGGGTGTCATCGCCACTGTTCCCGAACAGGAAGTCGTTTCCGCCTCCCCCGTCGATCGTGTCGTTACCGAGACCACCATCGATCCGATTGTCGCCGTCATTACCGACGAGATTGTCATCGCCGTCGGATCCCAACAGGTTCTCAATGCTGGTGAATGTCTCTGTGATACTGCCGTAGGATGCGGTACCAGTTCCATCGCCATTGATGGTTGCCGTTACACTCTGGCTGATACCAGCAAACGAATTCGTGTCATTACCTTCACCTCCGTCAATCGTATCCAGCCCAGGACCACCAGCGAGAATGTCGTCACCCGCCCCGCCAATCAGAATGTTGGCAGCCGGTCCAGTCGCGGTAAGAACATCATCGTGGTCAGACCCAGTCAGGTTCTCGATGCCTGTAAAGTTCTCCGTCACGCCACCGTAAGCAGCGGTTCCAGTCCCATCCGCGGCAACCGTCGCCGTTACACCTAAGCCAATTCCTTCGAATGAATTGGTGTCATTGCCAGCTCCGCCCAGGATCGTATCCGATCCTCCGCCACCAGCGAGGATATCGTCCCCCTCTCCGCCGGACAGTGTGTCGTTACCCGCTCCACCTCGTAGGTAGTCATCGCCATCGATGGTGCCACCGATCTCGATGCTTAGAATTTGAGCCCCGGGCAAAGTGAAGTCGGCACCCGGTCGAGCCGTGAGAATGTTGCCGATCGGTCCGCCGAGAGCCAACGAGCCTTGGAAACCTTCGTGCAGACGAATCACACCATTCTCGGTCACCCCGGTGTTCGGAGCAGCCTGTGCAAGTGCGGCCGTATTCTCTGGCACCTCATCGTTGACTTCAGTGCCGGCATCCCAAACTTGGCTGCCCAACACAATATGGGCGTCATCGCCAAGCCGCTGGATCAATTCACCGTTGTCGAACAGATCAAGTGCCAATGGATCATCATTGCCGACAAACGCGTCGTTACTAGGAATCACCATCGAAGCGTAAGACAGATACTGGCTCAGTGGATCGGCAGGATCCGCAAACAAAGTGATCGTGCGTGATTGTCCGGGAGCGATGGGACCACCGTCCGTAGCGCGGGCATCAGCCACACCACCACTGTTCAACGCAGCTTCAATTCGCGGGCCGGTGATTCCGTCTTCAGCGAGCCTCTCGATGCTCTCCGACGCGGGACTGCCAGCATCAAATTGATCATAGACACCATTCTGTGTCGCCAGGAAGACTGGCGTTAACAGACTGCCGTCTTCTGGCTGCAAGTTGGTCACCTTGACTTCGATTTGTCCTCCACCAAGCAGATGATCATTGCCATTACCGCCGTCGAGATCATCATTACCGAAACCACCAACAAGACGGTCATCTCCGTCGCCACCGATCAGTCGGTCATCCCCGGCATCGCCGATCAGAGTATCGTTCCCTTCACCACCGCTGATGAGGTCATTGCCGAGCCCACCAACGAGCAGGTCATCACCGTCTTCTGGAGCGTCGATCTCGATCCGCAGGATGTTGGAACCTGCCCGCGTGAAGTCCGCATTCGGACGAGCGGCAAGAATATTACCTTGGGCGCCACCGAGTCGCTCTGATCCTTGGAATCCAGGGTGTTGGCGAATAACGCCACCTTCGAAAGTTCCTGTGTTTGGCGCCGTTTGTGCTAATGCCGCCGTATTGCGAGGAATCTCATCGTTGACTTCAGTGCCCGCATCCAAAACATCATTGCCGGTCACGATGAAGGCATCCGCACTGGTTCGGCGAATCAGACTCGTTCCGTTGAAGAGATCCAGCTCAAGCGGACTGTCGTTCGCAATGAACGCGTCGTTGCTAGGAATCACCATCGAAGCCCAGGACAAGTACTGGGTCAATGGATCACTCGGGTCGGCAAAGAGCGTCAGTACGCGAACGTCACCGGGTGCCAGTGGTCCACCTGGAGTTGCAACAGCTTCGCCAACTCCACCGCTGTTGAGAGCGGCTTCGATCCGTGGCCCGATCGTTCCATCTTCGGCCAATCGTTCGATGTTCGGCGAAGCAGGACTACCAATATCGATCTGATCGTACACGCCGTTTTGAGTCGCCACGACGATGGGGGTCAGTAGAGCTCCATCTGTTTCCTGAAGGTTGGTCAGTGTTACTGTGATTTGCCCAGCACCAATCAGATGATCGTCTCCGAGTCCCCCCGTAATTTGGTCGGCACCAAAGCCACCGACTAATCGATCATCGCCGTCCCCGCCCAAAATCTCATCATCGCCCGAGTTTCCGAACAAGAAGTCGTCGCCACCAAGACCAACGATCACGTCCGCTCCAAGACCACCATCAATCCGATTTGCAGAATTGTTGCCGGTCAGGCTATCGTCGTTGTCAGAACCAACTAGGTTTTCGATGCTCGTGAAGGTTTCGACGATGGAACCGTAAGAAGCGGTTCCAGTAGCGTCGTCATTGATGACTGCAGTTACGCCTAAACCAATTCCAGCAAACGAATTGGTATCACTGCCTTCGCCACCATCAATCACGTCCAATCCGCCGCCGCCAGCCAGGATATCATCGCCGGCACCGCCAATCAGGATATTGGCGGCTGCTCCAGTCGCCACAAGCACATCGTTCTGAGCGGAACCAGTCAAATTCTCGATACCGGTAAATGACTCGTTGACTCCGCCGTAGGAAGCGGTGCCGGTTCCATCTGCCGCGACAGTTGCAGTCACGCCCAGTCCAATATCCTCAAAGCTGTTTGTGTCGTTGCCTTCGCCACCAATGATAGTGTCCTGGCCGCCTCCACCGGCAAGCAGGTCATCGCCGAGCCCTCCCACGAGAACGTCATTGCCAGCACCACCGCGGAGAACATCATCCGCACTAACAAACGTCTCAACAAAAACGTTGCCATCGCCGGTGTCAGATTCATCGGAGGTCGCATTCCCTGCAGCATCGCCACCAGCGTCTTGGACGACATCCGTGATGACTGGGCCGTTCGTGCCAGCCGGAGCGTTGTGGATATGAATGGCGCTAATGCCGGCAACTGGCAGAAGATCTGCAACGAGAATGCCTTCGATATCAAGACCGACCGAGTAAGTCGCAACGCCGCCTTCAACGACGATGACTACGGAACCCGTCCCTATCGCCGTGGAATCAGAGGTACCGCCTGGTTCTTGCGCAGAGTCGAGATTTGCAGAAAGCTCAATCGTACGCACGCCAGCCTCGGTCTCATCGGACTCAAGCGTCAGTTGCCCACGGATTTCGCCACTGCCAACCGATTGTGTATGCACATTGAAGTAGAGGTTGCCATCCACTGCCTCAGCCAGAAGCTCGTCTTGGGTCTGCGCAGTCGTCAGTGATGCAAACGGCTGATCGACGACGGACAACCCGAATCCCGATTGCTGCCGCGCTTCGTCGACTTCGATACTTAGAATCTGACTTCCAGGAACCGTAAAGTCTCCATCCGGACGGGCGTCCAGGATGTTCCCAATTGGTCCGCCGAGCCGTGCAGAACCTTGGAATCCCGGATGCTGACGCACGACGCCATTCTCCGTCACACCTGTGTTGGGAGCAGCTTGCGCCAAAGCCGCCGTGTTTTCTGGAATCTCATCGTTGACCTCAGTTCCAGCGTCATACACATCATCGCCAAGCACGACGAATGCGGAATCTCCGACACGCCGAATCAACTCATCCCCATCAAATAGATCGATCTCTACCGGATCATCATTCGCAACAAACGCGTCATTGCTCGGGATCACCATCGTTGCGTAGCTCAAATAACGGCTGTTCGGATCACTTGGATCCGCGAACAGCGTGACAACTCGCGACTCGCCAGGGGCAATTGGGCCGCCAGGAGTTGCGACAGCATGGCGAACACCGCCACTCGCGAAGGCCGCGTCAATTCTGGGTTGTGTCGCACCATCTTCAGCTAGCCGCTCCAAACTTGGCGACGCGGGAGAACCGGCATCCACGAAGTCATAGACACCGTCTTGTGTCGCGAGGAAGACCGGAGTCACCAGCAGACCATCCGCCGTCTGCAGATTGGTTACTTTGACCTCGATCTGTCCGTCACCAATGACATGGTCGTCGCCTTGGCCACCAGAAATCTCGTCGGCTCCGAACCCACCAACGAGCCGGTCGTTTCCGAGGCCGCCAAGAATGACGTCATTCCCAGCGTTCCCAACGACATTGTCATCTCCACCTCGAGCGTCGATGAAGTCATCACCATCTCCGCCGTCGATGAGGTCGCCCGCCTCACCACCGACAATGGTGTCGTTTCCACCTCCACCCAGGATCAATACGCTTTCCGTCACTCCGCGGGCGCTCAGATCGTCATCGCCCTCTCCACCAACGATCGTGATCGTGTTGACGGTATCGATCGGACCAAAAATAGTATTGATGATCTCGCCTTCGGCTCCACCCGCAGCAGACGTGCGGACTTCCAAACGCCTCCCATCTTCGGATAGCGTCAATCCGTTGCTGACCTGCGCCTCGGGGTTTAATTCAATGCGATCGCCTTCGGCAACCTCAACTTGCACGACGCCCGCAGCGACGCTGGAAACATGAATCGTATCCGCTTGATCGCTACCCAAGATCGTTAGTGAATCGCCTTCTAGAATCGCAGCCGCCAACAACTTGCGGTCTTCTAATGCTTCGCACCGAAGCCCGAATGTAGACCGGATGGACCTCTGAGTACGACGACGGTTTTCAAACTTCTTGCGTAACTTTCGAGCGAGCTTTTTCATGGTTGCTAATCCAGTTCCGTGCTTTTCGATATTGAGATGGGGTAGGGGCCTTGAGCAAGGCTACGTGTTCAAGACAGGCCACCTCATGTCATCCAAAGAACGATGGAGTCACGACGAAAGAGCACGACTCGGCCGTGTTCGCTCTCTTCTACTGAAGACCTAGGTGGCGGTCTCGATGCACTGGTAGACGGAGTTGCGGCGCGGTTCTAACAAACATTTCCCCGATATTTAGAAATGCCGCTCTAGTCGTGGCCACGTACCGAATCAATGTCAGACAACTCACACTTTGATAACGACGACGCCAGATACAGAACCACACCTTGCACTATATGCAACATCCCCAGATCATTCACGCTCGTCGGATTTGCGATAGCTAACAGAGGAGGCCAACGCTGCTTGCTACCGGCTCACGGATTCGGTGTAAGCTCGCTTACACAACCGTATCTGATGCAATGAATTTGAGATTTATCATGAAATCTCTGTGACTTTGATCGAACTCTCACGACTAACCAAGGTCGGTGGCTACTGCATCCAGCACGCCTCGTCGTCTCAGGAGTATTGAAATGTCACGTTGGATCTTACCTCTCATTTGCTGCCTTCTCTCCACTGCGCAGGTCCATGCAGGAATTGTGCTAACCTCGTTCTCCGAATCCGATGGCTTCGGGCTAGACGGGAGCCCTGTTTCGTTGACAAGCCAGGATGGATCGTTGACAGCTACCTTTACTGGCGGCATTGCTAGGACCGGATTTGATTTCCCATCCCACAACACAGGACGAGATGCCTACTACATCATCAATGGGGATTTCCTAGGCAGTTCGGGCCAACTGCAGAGCGGCAGCACAGACGTCGGCACGATCACATTCAATCGGGGCGTCGAATCCGTTTCGTTCTTTGCTGCCGATCGGGCTAGTGGTACTCCCGCATTACGAATCCGTTCCATCTCGGGCGACATCCTGGCTTCCAGACAGATTTCATTTACGTCCAATAGCGACGGGACAGGCGCCAGGCCTTTTGAGTTCGAGAGCACTGACTTTGGCCAACTGATCGGCTCGATTGAGTTCGATAACGCAGGACCGGCCAACAATCCTCCTTATGTCATCGCCATCGATACGTTTCGCGCGTCCAGCTCTGCAGTACCAGAGCCCTCTGGCTTAGCCTGCCTAGTCGCGTTGGGGGCCTCGCTAGCGTTGCGTCGCCGCCGCTCCTAGACAGGGAGCCATTCAGCAAGCGTTCCACTTCCAGCTGGAAATTGGCGGGATTCCTACGAAGGAAACTAAAAAGGAAAAAAACGAGGGAGACTGCAAGAAAAACTGTCGCCGCCGACATTTGATTCTCGAAGCCATCGCATCCGCCCATCGAATTCGATCGGCAAGCTGAAAGGCTTTACGAGCATCCGCAATTTGAAAACATCAATTCATTTGCCCTGATTGCTCGTCTTGTCTTCGAGAACTCTGTCGGCAGTGATCGCCATGTTTGAATTAACTTCCCCGTCAAAGCACCATTCGCTTGCTACGGCGTCTGTAGCGGGATTCAGTGCGCAAGAAATCGAAAGCGATTTCCGAAGTTGGGTTCGGGACCATGAAGAAGAGCTCTACCGCTTTGCGTTGCATCGTGTCGGAGACAGCCAACTTGCGGAAGACTTGGTGCAGGAAACGATGTTGGCAGGGTGGCGCGCTCAACGGCATTTCCATGGCCACTCGAAGGTCTCCACCTGGCTCTTTTCTATCCTTCGAAACAAGATCACCGATCACTTCCGAAGCAAGCACGCAGTTCGGTTGGCTAGTGAACTTCCAAGCGAGGAGCTCGACTCGGCCACTCAAGTTAACGGGACACGGAGTGCCCTTAGTACTCGGGTTGATCGAGATGAATTCTGGGCTGAATTGCACGCATGCTTGGACCGCTTGCCGACGAAACTAGCGATTGCATTTCGGCTGAAAGAAATCGACGGTAAGTCGACCGCCGAAACTTGCGCGCATTTGCACATTAGTCCGACGAATTTGTCGATGCGACTCCATCGCGCTCGCATCGCTCTACAAAAGCAATTGAGCCGCGACTGGCTGACTACTACGAAATGAAACACACAAAGGGAATCTAGACACGATTGTGTTGAGGATCGAGACTAGAGGCACACTGATCCACAACGTTGCGGACATACTCCGCCGAATCGCGAAAGTGTTTCGTTTCGATTTCCGATAGCAATGGACTCAGCGTCCTCTGAACTCCGCCGGCTCCCACGACAGCAGGAACACTCAAGCAGAGGTCGTGAACGCCCTGGAAACCATTCAATAGCGTACTTATGGGAAGAGTCCTACGACTGTCTCTGACAACACTTTCAATAATCATCGCGGTTGCCATTGCAATGCCGTAGTTGGTGTAGCCTTTCCTCTGGAGAACTTCGCGACCAGCGGCACGAGTCCGATCAAAGAGACTCTCAATCATCGGATCAGCGTCTAAGCCTCGCCCACCTGTAGCTGCTACAGATAGGGCAGGAAACTGCGAATCGCCGTGTTCACCCAAGACGTAAGCTCGAATGTCGTCAGGGTGAATCTGTAGATGATCGGATAAGTACGATCGAAAACGAGCGCTGTCAATCAGTGTTCCCGTTCCAACAACGCGGCTAGCCGGAAAGCCGGAAAACTTCCACGTGAAATAGGTCATCACGTCAACAGGATTGGTAACCACCACAAACACCGCGTTTGGACTGGCTTGCGCCAGCAATGGTACCCACGACTGGAAGAGCCGGACGTTGCCTTCGGCCAATGCCATCCGATCGAATTTCTGAGTGTCCGGCGGCGGTTCGCTCATGGTAAGCACCACAACATCCGAATCTCGGCTGTCGTTGATCTCGCCAGCTTGAATGCGTAATGACCGGCCCACAAAAGCGGCCGCGTGACGCAGGTCAGCGGCTTCGCCTTCGGCTTTCTCGCGAGTTCGATTTACAATTACGATCGAATCAACCAGCTCGCGCACTACGGCAGCAAATCCTGTGGTTGCACCAACTTGTCCTGCTCCAACAATCGTCAGCTTACTCGCCATGCTCTTCAATCGCGTAGGTGTGATTTGGCCACTGTCCGTTCCTTGAGCTGTGCGAGAGGTCCCGAAAGAATCTTCGAGGGGGAAACACGCAAGGATTTTTGTAACCCTATCCTCCTTCTACGATGCATTCTTGGATAGAGGACTTTTGCGTTTCTACCACGCTGCCCCGACGTTTCCGCCGTACTTCCGAATTGGAGCGACTTTGCGCAGCGCCTCGGCCCCTCCGATTAGGAAACGCAGCGGCAAGGCTGCTCCAGAGGCAAAGCTGCGTATCACCAACGTTTTCTATGCACCCTCTCGCCTCACAGCGACGGCTTGGCGGCAATTCGGCGCGTAATCACCGGGTGTATGCCGGCATAAACCGCGACAGCCGCCAACGCGACGACGAAGACTCCTGACCACAAGACGGTGGGACCAAGCGAATGCAGAACTTCGCCTCCCAACGGTGCCCCAATCGTCAACGCGGTTGCATAACACATGGTGAAGAGGCCCATGTAGTTGCCCCGCATTTCGTCGGGCGCCATGTCCGACACGATCGATTGCTTAAACGGTGCTTGGAAGATCTCGCCGATCGTCCATACCGCAATGCACAAACCGGCGAACGCAATACTGCCCGAAATCGCCGTCAACCCGAACCCAATCGATATCAAAATGCCTCCGACCAACACCATTGTCATCGCGTTGAATCGTGACAACCAATGTGTCATCGGCAGCTGCATCAGGAAAATCAGTACGCCATTGATCGACATCAAAAGGCCAAACTCGATGTTGCTACACCCCATTTTCCTGAGATGCAAAGGCAACGTCGAGAAGCCTTGCACGAACACGATCCCAATCAGCAAGGTGGAAAGACAAAACAAGAGGAAAGCTCGGTCTGATTTCATTCGACTAAAGGCCGCTCGCCAGGAAACATGCCGGCCGTCGTTGGCGTTGTTCGCCAGCAACTTGCCATCAGGCCCATCTCCATGAAGGTCCTCGACCTCCAATCCATCTCGAGTCCGCTTAGGCAAGGTCTCTGGAATGAGGCAACAGATGATCGCACCAAAAGCAGTCATCGTTAGAGCGTCCAGCCAAAATAGATACTGAAACGAATAGCCAGCCAACAATCCACCAACTGGTGGAGCAATCGCGAAGCCCAGATTGATCGAAATGTACATCAACGCGAAAGCGTGCGCCCGTTTCGAGACATCAACCAAATCCGCAATCATCGCCGACGCCGCCGGTCGGTAGAGATCCGCCACAAACGCGAACAGCCCGACGTTGAGCATGAACAGCCACTTGTTTCCAACTTGACTCAATAGCCCCAGCGACGTGGCGCCACCGAACAGGGCAACAAGCATGACGCTACGACGGCCAACGCGATCTGCCAACATGCCTCCGGCCATCGACCCCAACATCGATCCGAATCCGAGCACTCCAATGCACGCCGTGGCGAAAGGAACACCGAACCCAAGTTGTTCGCTTGCGTAAATCGATAGGAAGATAACGACAAACGATCCCGCTCGATTCACGAAGGAACCAAAACAAAGAATGCGTACAGGAAGCGGAAGCTCTAGATAGTCTCGGAGAAGATTGAACATAGTTGCATAACAGCCAAGAAGGCGCAGAAGACCAGCACAACACTGGACTGCCGGACAAAAATTGACAGGGCGAAGTAGTGGCGTGGACCAGTCACTCAAAACACGGCACATTCTCGAAGCGAGCTGCCCATTCTTGAAGCGAGCTGCCCATTCTCGAAGCGAGACCGGAATCGAGCAACTTCAGTTGGAGACCAACTTGAATCACCCGCCGGAATCCAAGCGGGAATCGCACCAAGCGAACGTCTTGCCACAACAACGGGACTGATGCAAGAAGCTTGTGGTTCGCGCACCAATCCGCAAGTGTTGGGACCAGTTCCAACGGTACTTGCATTGAGGCGAATTCTTGGCTCCCCCCAAAACAATGCCGCATCTTCCTAATTCGAAAGAAAGCGTGCAATCAGGTTCATCTGCTCCACCATGTGCCGCATATCGATGATTTCTCCTTCGTACTGATGATATTTCAGCCCACCGAGTGAATGCCAAGCTCCGGAAGGCTTCTGGCTTTCCAGAACCTTCTCGATCTGCTTCTCACTTGGAATCTTCGATGCCCGAAAGCCATCATTTGCATCGTTCGGCTCGTCATCTCTTTCAAACGCGGCCTGATAGCTAAGACGAATCGTCGTAAGGTTACTCTTTATCTTGAAGGCGTAATGCGTCGGCACATCTTCATCGCTGTAGGTGAGACGATAGTCCTTGGTGAAATACAAGGGACGATTGGTCTGGAGCTCGTAAAACCTTGCCAAGCGACCGTCACTTAAGAGCGAAGTTTCAAGATAATCCAACGCCACCGGTATTGGCTTCAGGTACTTTCGGTCACCCGTTAAATCATAAATACGCAACAGTGTGCGTAAGACGCTCTGCGATTCGCTACCGGTGATGGCCGGCGGCTCAAATTTGCGAGCCCAAATCGGTTGCATTTGAAAACTGTATTGCTGGGCCCACGCTGGCTGTGGCTCTGGCAGTTGAGCTAATAACAAGAAGTCTCCCGTGCGACGAATTGCTTCCATGTACTTCACATCGCCGTAAGCTTGATACGCGCGAGCCAGAGTTTGCACGACGTCCTCAGCCAGGTTGTCGTTGAGCGTAAAACGATACCAATAGTTCCGGTGGCCTTCATACTCGCGCGACCATTCCTGCGGAAACGTCGCATGCAGATCACGTGCAACGGCGGCTGCCTGAGCCCTCATTTCAGGCTGCCCCCATACCTGAGGAAAGCCTCCGTTGGGGAGCTGACCGTGATTCAAGAGACTATCCAATGCATACATCGCCACCTCATGAACCATTGCATTCTTGAATTCGAGAGCTTCGTCGAGACTCACAAAGAAGCGGATGGCCGACTGCGTCTTGTCATCGTCTAGACTCGATTGATCTTTGGCTTTGCGCGATTGCTTATGGTGGATGCGATAGGCCCATTTTCGGCTGCGTTCTGGCTCCAATTCGACTGAGCCTTGCCAACCGCCAGATTGCATCTGGCCACGTCGAAGTACATCAGCTACTTCTAACGCCGCGTCACGAAAAGCGGGCTCTTTTGTGACGCGAAAGAGATTCACGAACGCCTCACCTACAGTTGGCGTACCAGGTGGCTGCACCCAAACCGTCTGCGTGGCAACGCGGCCTTCGCCTTCGCGTAGACTCAAGTCAGAAGAATAACGCCATAGATAACCGCCTTGTGTGCTGACGTCTTCGACCAGAAATCGAGTTGCTATTAGTGCAGCCGCCATAGCGCGCCGCCGCAGTTCTAGCTCATCTTGGTCATGAACCACCGACGAATCTGTTGAATGCAGCGGTGGATCTCCCGCCACGCCATCCTCGGGCGAAACGAGCGTCCCGCAAAAGCAAGCTGCTAAGGCAACTGCCCGACATGATTCAGGCAGCTTAGACAGAATTGCATGTGAGCTGCGGCTAGCGATTCCCTGCGTGAAATTCGTTTGCATTTGGTCAATCACCTTCGTACTTGGAACAGAACCATTTCTGCTACAGAGACCTTTCTGATAAATAGCCTCTATGAGCACATAGCCCTTCTGTCCATCCCCCGCTGCCTAAGCCGTAACGCTGCAGCGTGCAAGACAGCGCGCAAGTGTGCGTAGACGCGCATTCCCCCGACGCGACGAATGCTTACGAAGGGCACCCTGGCCCCAATAGCTGCCAGCGTTTACCCCAAAGATAAATCTTACTTGAGCTCAATCGAGTTATTCGTACCGGCTTCGGCTCAAAAGTACGGACTTCTTGGAATTGTTCCCGGCTTTTGGAACACCGCGTGCAGCCGACTTCTGCTGAACGCAACAGTGAGTACCGAGCGCACGAGACCGTACACACTGGATGACTCAAGGATGATTGCGAACCGCCGCCAGGAGAAGCGACCCAAAGTCAATCGGATACAAGTCAATCGGATACGAAAGGGGAATCGTCATGCTTTTTGGCAAGCGAAAAATTATCGGACTGATCCGCAGATGGCAAACCGAACAAGCGACCTTGGAAGAACGGATTGAGAATCTCGTCTGGGACCTCAACGTCAAGCCACAGGGAAGGATTCGTCACCGGAATTTTCTCCAACTCTGCGCCTTGCACGAAGTCATCGAACTCCACTTTGTAACAGAACTGGAAATGCTGACGGAGATGCAAAAATTTCAGCACGGTCGTCACATCGAACTCGACGCTTGTGCCCGTCAAGCTCGAAGAGAACAGCTTACGATTCTGGCCTATCTGAAGCAGACCATCAACGAATGGGAAGCGGAACGGCCAATGGCAGAAGAAGCGAACGGCAACCTGTTCGATATCTTCGCGGAGTACTGGGACCTGCATCGCGAGCGTATCGAAACCAGCATTAACTTGCTATTTCCAACCTACAACGGCGTCCCCAACGCACGGCTCCAAGCCGCAAGAGTTTGACATGACCAGCATCGACCTTCGCACCCACTACCTTGGCCTTACGTTGAATTCGCCCATCATCGTCGGCGCATGCCCCATGACGTTGCAGTGTGAGCAAGTTCGACAGTTCGCCATCTCTGGAGCCGGGGCAGTCGTCTTGCCGTCGTTGTTCGAGGAGCAAGTTGTCGCCGCGTTCGCCCGTCGCGGCGACCGCCTCGATCCAATCGAGGAGGCGACTGCGCTCGGCGACGAAGATACACTGAACGATGACTACAACGGAGGTTTAGACAACTACATTTGGACTGTCAGGCAACTGAAGAACACCGTTGGCATACCTGTCATCGCTAGTCTCAACGGAACGACGACGGGTCATTGGCTCGATATCGGACGAGAGCTTCAGGATGCTGGCGCCGACGCACTGGAGATCACCGCTGAATGCTGGGAACTTCGTCCGGAGCAAACAGCTGACGAAACGGAGCGTCAGATGCTTAACATGATCTCTGAGCTCAAAACACGCGTCACCATTCCGATCGCCGTCAAAATATCCCCATTTCATAGCAATCTGCAGAATCTCTGCTGGCAACTCTATCGCCACGGCGCCGCCGGGGTTGTCTGCTTCGGCAGCGAACCGGTTTGGAATGTCGCGATTGATCAGGTAACCAACAGCCTACACTGGCCGTTAACGTCTCCGTCCAGCATTCACCAGACTATCGCTGGGTGCATTCGCGCCGCAAATAACGCACCGCCTATTTCACTAGCTGCCTGCGGTGGAGTATCCACAACGGAAGACGTGATTCGTTGCATGTTAGCGGGAGCCAACGGGGTCATGATGACCAGTGAGATCTACCGCAACGGTCCCGACGCGATTGCTCACGTCGTCGAAGGCCTAACCAGTTTCATTAATCGGAACACGTTTGGCTCTCTAGAAGAGCTTGCTGCCGGCCGCCCAAAACCTGAATTGGGACGCTCGTCCTGGCTGCACAGTGCTACGTGGTCGGACCGCGATTACCAAATGGTCCGTTAGTCCAAATGGTCCATTGATTCATATGATTCGCAGCCTCATGCATGCGTATTTAGGTGATTCGAATCCATGGTCGCGAACAAGCCATTCGCGAATCCCACTTTTCACGACTCCACAAGGCGAAACGTCAACAATGGATGCATCTCTGCTAAGCGACCTTGGTGGTCCCGAGTCGGTTTTTGAGATCGTTAGTGAAATGTACGAACGGGTTTTTCAAGACCCTGAATTGGCGCCCTTTTTCGAACACACGGACGCCGAACACTTGAAAAAAATGCAGTATGAATTCCTCGTTTCCGCACTGGGGGGTCCAGTCAACTACAGTGGTGCGGAACTGCAAGCCGCCCACACGGGACGGGGCATCCAGCCCGCACACTTTTCGCGGTTCGTATCTCATTTCGATGAGGTACTTGAAGAACGCGATGTCGACAAGCGAACTCGCGAGTCCATCGTGTCCCAACTTGCCATGCACCGCGATCGTATCGTCGGCGGCGCCAACGTCGACGGCTAACGCGAAGGACATTCGCCGGCCGCCGTTTGTGACGCATGTTGCGACGATTCCTTTTCTGAACTGACCCCGGCTACGTAAGCGGCCCTGGTTCCGTAAGCGCCCCTTCTACCTGGCCGCATTTCGCGTGGGGCGCGCTCGCCTATTCTCACCGTGCACATCGCCACACCGCGGCTTGCCCCAAGCTGCACACCAAGGTGTGACAAGACCGCACAGCAGCTTCTGACGCAAGGCGAAGAAACTGGTTCGGCTCAGTCAGCCGGCTGTCCACACGGTTTTCCCCTCAAGCAGCCCGCCCTGAATTCAGCGTGAAGGGGTAAATGCCGGTTTCTGATCGGGCTGCAGGACAGTTTTACTGCGGCGAAGCGCAGCAGTCCGGACAGATTTCTAGTCGCGGAACCGTTTTGGCACAGGGTGTGCCTAATCGGGCTAGTCATGCAATCACAGCGTGTGCGAGCACACCTGCACACTGAAACCAAGCAACCATTGAAGGCCATTAGGAACCACGAATGTCTGCTGTTCTTGAGAGTTCCCCTTCCGGCGAAACGAATACGGCCGCGAAGGAAAACCAAACGGAAGTCGAGACGTTTTCGTACGACGACCAGATTGTCCGCATGTTTACCGCCGCTACTATCATCTGGGGCATCGTCGGCACTCTAGCCGGGCTCATCGTGGCAATCCTCTTGGTGATGCCTTCTCTGACGGCCGGCTTACCGTGGCTCAGTTTCGGTCGACTCCGCCCACTGCATACGAATGCGGCCATCTTCGCCTTCGCTGGCAACGCCATCTTCGCCGCCGTGTACTACAGCACACAGCGACTATGCAAGACACGAATGTGGAGTGACACGCTCAGCCGACTACACTTCTGGGGCTGGCAAGCCATCATTGTCGCCGCCGCAATCACGTTGCCGCTCGGCATCACACAGAGTAAAGAGTACGCCGAACTGGAATGGCCGATCGATATCGCGATCGCCGTGGTTTGGCTATTCATCTTCGGCGGCAATTTTCTGATGACGCTAGTCCATCGGCGTGAGCGGCACATGTACGTCGCCCTGTGGTTCTATATTGCCACGATCGTGACGGTCGCCTTGCTACACGTCTTCAATAACTTGGTTCTGCCCAGCTCTTGGTTCCACAGTTATTCGCTCTATGCGGGTGTACAAGATGCATTCATGCAGTGGTGGTACGGACACAACGCAGTCGCCTTCTTTCTGACCACGCCGTTCTTGGGGTTGATGTACTATTTTCTCCCCAAAGCCGCAGAGCGTCCGGTCTTTAGTTACAAGCTCAGCATCATTCACTTTTGGTCGTTGGTCTTTATCTACATCTGGGCGGGACCTCACCACTTGCACTACACGGCGTTGCCGGAATGGGCGAGCACCCTTGGGATGCTCTTTAGCTTGATGCTATGGATGCCTAGCTGGGGCGGCATGATCAATGGTCTGCTCACACTGAGAGGTGCATGGCACAAAGTCGCGGCGGATCCCATCCTCAAGTTTTTCGTCGTCGGCGTCACCTTCTACGGAATGGCGACGTTCGAAGGCCCCATGTTGTCCATTAAGAGTGTGAACGCGTTGAGCCACTACACCGACTGGACAATTGCCCACGTTCACTCCGGTGCGCTCGGGTGGAACGGCTTCATGACCTTTGGAATGCTCTACTGGCTCCTGCCTCGCATTTTCCAGACCAAGCTCTGGAGTAAGCGTCTTATGAGCATTCACTTCTGGACCGGCACTATCGCGATCCTACTCTACATCATCCCGATTTACGCAGCAGGACTGATGCAAGGCCTCATGTGGCGTGCGATTGACCAAGAGACGGGGCAATTGATGTACCCGGACTTCATCGAGACCATCCAAGCCATTGTGCCACTCTGGTGGCTTCGCGTCCTGGGCGGAGTTCTCTACGTCGGCGGCGTTGTCTTGCTTGGCTTCAATGCATTCATGACGTGGATGTCACGTCCGAAGACCTACGACGTTCCCGTTTACTCGGCACCACGTCTAGCTAAGAACTACGTGGCCGAAGAGAAGCCAACGGTTACAGAACTTGCCAATGCTCCCGTCTTGGAGGTCGGAAAGAAGATCGACATCTTTTCGAAGATGAACTGGCACCGCTCTTGGGAGCGTCTGCCGGTCAAGTTCACCGTCCTGACAACGCTGGCCGTTGTCGTGGCTTCCCTTTTCGAGATGATCCCAACGTTTCTGATCCGAAGCAATGTACCCACCATTGCTACCGTGGAGCCGTACACTCCGCTTGAACTGGCTGGCCGTCACATTTACATCTCAGAAGGCTGCTACAACTGCCACTCGCAACAAATCCGCCCCATGATCGCCGAGACGAAACGCTACGGCGAATACAGCAAGCCAGGCGAGTTCATATACGACCGCCCGTTCCAATGGGGAAGCCGACGCATCGGTCCTGACGTGGCGAGGGAAGGCGGAAAGCAAAGTAGCTTCTGGCACTGGACTCACTTCGAGAACCCGGCCCTCGTTTCGGAAGGCTCGGTCATGCCTAGCTATGAACACTTGCTAGAAGACGAGCTCAATTACAAAGGCATCCCGCCATTGGTCAAAACAGCCCACTTGCTTGGGGCTCCGTACGACGATGAGCTGACCGACAGCATTGAGTTGGCCAAGAAGCAAGCCGAAAAGATCGCGGCGGATATTGTTTCGCAGGGCGGCCCGCCTCAGACCTACGATCGACAAGCCATCGCTCTGATCGCCTACCTCCAACGCTTAGGCACGGACTACTTCCGCACGGAAACTCCAGCCGATGAGGCCGAGGAAGCTCCGGCAGAAGTAGAAGCAGCAGCGGAAACGGACGTTGCTTCGTCGTCCACCGCCGCTGCTGCGGACCCAACCTAAGTAACGCAAACTGCATTACACGGAGTCGTCTTTTGGGGCATCCGTTGCAATCCAGTGACAACACAACTCAGCCTTTAACACCGGTGAACACCATGTTCAAAGACCTTGTCCGAGCCCTCGACTACTCCGACTGCGCCGAAGCGGCACTAATTCTGTTTGTGCTGGCTTTCGGAGTCATCCTTTTCGGAGCACTCCGACTCAGCCGCAATGCGACGAACACATTCTCTGCCATTCCGCTTGAGGATGAGATCCAAGATCCACGCCATTGAACGCCGATTCCCATGCACGCAGCAGCACCCATCCGCTGACTTACGTGCCAAACCATTTCCCAACTCATAGCCGAACACATTCCCTTCACGGGACGCATGAAGATGCTCAAAACCGACGCAGAAACAAACCATCTTTCCGACGAACTTGTGCCGCAAGATCAATTGACCGATCACGCCTACGACGGCATCCAAGAGTTTGACAATCCGCTTCCCGGTTGGTGGAAGTGGATGTTTGTTGGCTCGTTTGTATTCAGCGTGTTTTACGCAATGTACTTTCACATCGGAGCGCCGGGACGAGCTATTGCCGACCAGTACGATCGCGAGCTTGCTGCGAATACCAGGCTGCAATTTGCCGAGATTGGTGATCTCACAGCAGACAATGCGACCATTGCGGAATACATGGCCAAAGACAGTTGGCTCAAAGTAGGCCAAGTGGTTTTCTCAACGCATTGCATTTCCTGCCATGGTCGAGATGGCGAAGGCAAGGTTGGACCCAATCTAACCGACGAGAAGTACAAACACTTGAAGGACCTCGAGGGCATCGCCCGGGTCATCGCCAAAGGCGCAGCGAACAACGCCATGCCAGCATGGAGCAATCGATTGCACCCAAACGAGATCGTCCTCGTCAGCGCTTACGTGGCTTCACTGCGAGGCACGAACCACCCCGCGGGCAAAACGCCCGAAGGCAACGACATTCCGGCTTGGCCAACGCCCGAAAAGTCTCTGGTGAATTAGCACCATCACCCCACAACGACTGTTGACCTCGGACCTTCCCAAAAAACGATTAACCTGACGTTCATGACCATGCAACAGCTCCCCGTACTACCTAGCCCTGTACCTCCATCTGGGGAAACGACGGCTCCAACACCTGCCACGGGAGGATGTGGCGGGAAATGCGGTGCTGCGTGCAAGAAACGCAAAATGGCGGAAGGTGCGGATCACACGAGTGCACATCGCAGCGACGACCACGTGTGCTCGGGTAGTTCAGAAGCTTTGCTTGATGCTCCAGAACATGTGCTTAGCACGCTTGAGCAAGATGGAACGCGTCGATGGATTAAACCCAAGCTGTCGATGGGTATCTGGTGGCATCGCCGACGCATCCTGGCGTACGTATTGATGGTCATCTTCATTGCCGTACCGCACCTACGCATTGGCGGTCGTCCACTTTTGCAGCTAGATATTTTGGCCAGGGAATTCACAATTCTTGGACACACCTTCTTGCCAACGGATACACTGCTGCTCGCATTACTCATGCTATCCGCGTTCGTCGGAATCGTTTTCCTAACCACAGTCATGGGTCGAGCATGGTGTGGCTGGGCATGCCCCCAGACGGTGTACATCGAATTCCTTTTCAGGCCGATTGACCGCCTGTTCGAAGGTACGATTGGCAAAGGCGGCACCAGCAAGAACCCCTTGTCTGGCGTCGCGCAAATCGCGCGGTTCATCACCTATGTGATCTTGACCAGTGTATTAGCCCATACCTTCTTGGCCTACTTCGTAGGTACGGAGAATTTGGCGGAATGGCTGTTCGGCTCCCCCGCTGAACACCCAGTCGCCTTTGCGGTCATGGCCGTCACCACAGGCCTTCTGACGTATGACTTTTACTATTTCCGCGAGCAAACCTGCATGATTGCGTGTCCTTACGGACGCTTTCAATCGGTCATGCTTGATGAGCAATCACTGATCGTCGCTTACGACGACAATCGCGGAGAACCTCGCGCCAAGGGACGTCGGCAGCCCGGTGACACCAGCGGCGATTGCATCGATTGCAATATGTGCCAAGTCGTTTGCCCGACCGGCATTGACATTCGCAACGGCCTGCAGATGGAGTGCATCAACTGCACTCAATGCATCGATGCCTGCGATGCGGTAATGGCCAAGGTCGGCAAAGAAGCAGGACTCATTCGGTACACGTCCCAGGCTGCTCTGAAGCGTAAGCCATGGAGGCTCCTGCGAGCGCGAACATTGATCTACCCACTGATCTTACTTGCGCTGGGCAGCGGATTCCTGCTGGCCGCATCGACGAAGTACAGTTTTGATGCCCGAGTTTTCCGTGGCAAAGGCGCTCCATTCACAGTGCTCCAACCCGGCACGGTGAATAACACATTCAATCTCCGGCTAGTCAACCGCAGTCGCGAAGCGCAGACCTACCAGCTCGAAGTCATCGAGCCTACCGAAGTCCGCGTTGAAGTCATTCAACCTGAGCATTTGCACCTCGAAGAAGGCGAGAACGTTGTGCTGCCTTTCCAAGCTATATTTCCTTCGCACCTGACTCAAGGAACCGGCAATCGCACGCTTCTCATCCAGGTGACCGACAGCAGCGGTACCGAGCGCCGTGTCGATTTCAAAATCCTAGGACCACGATAATGCCTCCTCAACCAACCAACACAATGGCTCAACCACAGTATGGAACGGAAGCATTCCGTCGGGCTGAGCGGAGAGCTAAACGACTCTGGATGAGCGGCGTTGTCGCGCTGCTAGGCACTCAGATACTAATTGGCGCTTTTTCGATTTACCTATCGAAGAGCGACCCGACGGTGGCGGTTGTCCCAAACTACTACCACAACGCAGTGAACTGGGACGCCACGAGACGCGGGTTCGAACATATGCGGGACTTGGGCTGGGAGGTTGCAATCGTTGATTCGTCTAGCGCTGCTGGGCAAGCCTCGTTCTTGATTGAGTTGACCGATGAAGAAGAACCTGTCTCCGATCGCCGCATTACGGGAGAGCTATTTCATCACGCGTTGGCGCAGGAGCGGCATCAAGTTCGTTTCGAAGAGACTGGGCCAGGCATTTACCGCGTCGTTTTGCCTGCCGGCAAAACCGGATTGTGGCAGTTGAACTTGCGGATCGAAGGCGAGCACGGGATCGCGATCTGGGAGTCAACGCACCATGCCAGCTTCACGAGCCCCGACCAAGACCGCTAGAAAGATCTAGAAGGCCAGTTACAGAAAGCCCCGACCGAATATGTGGATGATTGCAGGAGCCGTACTCAGTGCCAGTGTGCTTGGCAGCCTTCATTGCGCTGGCATGTGCGGACCCCTGGCGATGTGGGCTAGCGGCATGGAACGACAGCACCAACGTTGGCAAACGCAGGCAGCAACCGGCCTGTACCACTTTGGACGTCTTGCCACTTACAGTTTGGTCGGCGCGGCAGCAGGAAGTATCGGGGGCATACTCGACGCCAGCGGCCAAGTCCTGGGCGTGCAGTTGCTGGCTGCCAAAATTGTTGGAGGTCTTATGATCGTAGTGGGACTGCGTGAAGCCTGGAAACAACTCCACATCCGCTTTCCCAAGTTCACGCAACAAGTTTGGCTGCTTCATGGGACTTGGGGCCGTTTGGGGCGTCGATCTCGACCTGAAACGACTGCGGCCAACTCACCCACACTTGCAGGTCTACTAGCCAAGCTAAGGCCCCAAATCTTTGCCCTGCCGCTACCACTTCGCGGCCTGTTAACCGGTCTACTAACTGCCTTGCTTCCCTGTGGATGGCTCTACATGTTCGCTCTTGTTGCCGCTGGGACGGGCGGGGTCGCCATGGGAACGGTCGTCATGGCAGCATTCTGGCTCGGCACTGTACCTATCCTCATTGCTCTCGTGGCAGGCTTGCACGGCGCAACACCCAAACTAAGAAACTGGTTACCACTCGTTGCATCCATTCTACTCATCTGGACCGGCATGTTCACTTTCTCTGGACGTGGATTCGCTCAACTCAATAGCTTGAATGATATCGTCGCTCAGTCTCCAGTCTCGCCACTCGCGGGGAATGGTTCGAAGTCGATACCGGCTGGCGGGGAAGAGCCAATGGCAACTACTCAGGCTGCAATCACACGAGCTCAAGAACAAGAACTTCCGTGTTGCTGCCACGAAGAATAATCGCGATTTGCGGACAAGAATCCCATGTCGAGCACCATCGAAACCGAACTGGAAACATCGACGGAAGTTCCGTGCGCACACTGTGGTGAGCCTACCTATCGCGGTGCGTTCTCCTCCTCTCGCACGCAGACTGCTGAATCGGCCAACAACCCCGACGACAAGCCCGTCGAATCTCTCGAATTGTCATTCTGCTGCAATGGCTGCCGCTCCGCCTTCGATCTCATTCACGGCCTGAACCTCGAGCAGTTCTACGCCCTGCGCGATCAAGGTCACGCCCAACCAGTTGGCGGTCCGCAATCAGCGCAATTGCCGCATTTGGCGACATCTGATTTCGAACATTTCGATTTCCCGGAATTATTGGGCAAATCAGCCCCTGTACCTTTGGACGATGGAACCGCTCGTTGTCGACTATCGTTGGATGGATTGCATTGTAGTGCCTGCGCTTGGCTGATTGAAAACTCGCTTCAGCAACAGGCTGGAGTTCTGCAGAATCGAGTGCGTTTGAACGACCACACGATTGAACTGCGTTTCAACCCGAAGCAAGTTGAGCTGAGCCATATTGCCAAACGCATAAGTCAACTCGGCTATGGTGTTTACCCGTTGGCCGACAACGGCCCCGATCCATTCCAACGCCGAAACCGGGAATTGCTGATCCAGATCGCCATTGCTGGTTTCCTGGCTGCTAACGCAATGTGGATCGCCGTTGCCATCTACTCCGGCGCAACGTCCGGAACGGAGTACGGCTACTTCCTCGGCTTGATTGGTTCTTTGCTGGGCTTAGTCTCGGTCCTTGGTCCGGGGCGGACGTTTCTAGTTGGCGCCTGGGCGGCCGTTCGCAACTGGACCCCGCACATGGATATGCCCATCGCTTTGGGCTTGAGCGTTGGTGCCTGCGTCGGGACTTACAACGCGATCATGGGCGCCGGCGACGTCTATTTTGACTCTCTTGCTACGCTCGTTTTTCTACTTCTGCTAGGACGTTGGATTCAATTCCGACAGCAATATCGCGCGCACAAGTCGGTCGATCTGCTGATGCGTCTCACACCTCAACATGCACGCCAGATCGTCTCCAATGACAACAACGGCTCGACATCAAAAACAGTCGCTGTGGAACGGCTCCGACCAGGTGATATCGTGGAAGTCCTTACCGGCGATACCATCCCCGTAGATGGGGCTGTCAATGAGATTTGCGGCGAAAGCGCCGGGCCTGCATCCATGGGACAGATCGATTGCTCGTTGCTCACCGGCGAAAGCAAGCCTGTCGAACGAAGCCAGGGCGACTCGGTACAAGCGGGTGCGATCAACGTCGGCCCCAACCTTCGCATTCGTGTCGACGCCGTTGGGGAAGACAGCCGCGTGGGCAAGATCATGCTGGCTATTGAAGAAGCGACTCTCAAACGCACCCCCATCGTCATGTTGGCAGACCGAATCGGAGCCTGGTTTACGCTGACTGTCACCGGCCTAGCGATGCTGACATTTGCCATATGGTTTTCATCTGGAATCAACGTCGCGACGTCCTACGCGACGGCTCTCTTGATCGTCGCGTGCCCTTGCGCCTTGGCGTTGGCCACACCCTTGGCCATTGCGTCCGGAATCGGCCGAGCATCCAAGGGAGGCGTCCTCATTCGCGAAGGAGGAACCTTTCAGCATCTTGCAACACCAGGCACCATCTGGTTCGACAAAACCGGCACGCTGACACTGGGCAAACAAAGGGTGACTCACCTGGAGGCATTGGAGAAAGCAATCAGCCGAGAAGATCTCGATTCCGTTTTTGCCGACGTCGCTGCCGTCGAAGCCCGTTGCAAACACCCCATCGCGGCCGCTATCGTCGAAGAGGCACGTCGTCGCGGCCTCCAAGAGAATGCCGAGGCCAGTATTGTGGATGCAAGCCCAGGAGGTTTAACCGGTCGAGTCGGCGAACGTCGTATTCTGGTTGGCAACGTTTCCTACTTCGAACGACTTGGCGCAGTCGTCCCATCGGAGACTTCTGCGACGATCGAAGCGTTGGCTCGTGACGGAGTGACTCCCGTCCTGATGGGCATCCCATCGGGTCCGGACGCAGCCGGGCTCCTTAGCGACCGTGACACGAACGCTTCCGAAATCTCGCTCGTCGGAGTGATAGGGCTCTCCGATCCGCGTCAACCTGCGGCGCAGAACGTCGTTTCGGATCTGCAGAGCATGGGGTGGCAGGTTGGCATCCTATCTGGTGACCATGCCGCGATTGCAACTTCAGTCGGTAAGGCACTGGGGATCGAACAACGCCTCTGTCATGGTGGGCTGTCCCCAGAAGAGAAGCTCAGATTCATTGAGGAATCCAAAGCGGACGGCCGCATCGTCGCCATGGTTGGAGACGGAGCCAATGACGCGGCCGCGTTGGCGGCTGCCGATGTGGGCATCGCGGTGCGGGGCGGGGCAGAAGTCAGTCTGCGAGCCGCACCGGTTTACATTGCCCGGCGTGGCCTGAACCGGATCGTCGAACTCGCTCGCGGCTCATCACGCATTCAACGTTTGATTCACACCACGTTTGCGGTGTCGCTGGGCTACAACTGCTTTGCAGTCTGCTTAGCCATGGCTGGTTGGATATCACCACTACTTGCCGCCTTGCTCATGCCTGTTAGTTCTCTCAGCGTCCTTGGCTTGACGATGTCCTCGCGTCCTTTCCATTTCGATGAAGACATCGCACCGGCCAGCTCAGCTGGTCACAATCGACCGAATGGCAACGTCGAATGCAGCCCGTCGCCACTACCAAAGGTGGCTGTCGCCGACTCGGTATTGGAAGTCAACATACCTAGAGCAAAGGCCCAATCATGAGTGTCATCTATCTAGCACTACCAATTGCGTTGGGTCTGGGGGCTGCTGGCCTGTTCTCTTGTCTCTATTGCATTCGCAGCGGGCAATTTGATGACCTCGATACACCCTCAATGCGGATCCTCAATGAAGAACGCCCGCTCGCGAAGCAGGGCACTCCATCCCAAGCAACTTCAGCAAAACCATAAAAGCTCGACGTCCGGATTAGGCGGAACGCATTCATCCATTCTGCCGACCGATTTCGATTGTTCATTCTACAAATGCCAACGCGTGCTTATTCGCACGATTTCATGGCCACCCCTAGGGGACACTGGGCACTGACGCACACTCTCGTTTTCCTTGATTGCGGGCTGTTGCATCCGACAACTCGACCCCCTTTGCCTCGTGCCATTTTCGCTTTGCGTTTGATTCATTCTGCGAGGGTCTTCGCCATTATCTGTTTGCACTGGGTACTTTTGTATGTTTGGCATGGCAGCTGCTTTTGATTCTTGGTGGTACGGAAGTGCGGCCCGCGATCAATCATTTTCGCTGAGCGGGCGCGGACCTTCCCATACGCGGTTTGTACGTAACGCGACTGCGGCCCCCCAGTTCCGATGCTTCGAAGGAGCCTGTGATGAAAGTTCTCTTTGCCACCGATGGATCTGCCTACGCCGCGGAAGCTGCTCGCGTACTAGGTGAAATGGAAGTCTTGCATCCGATCGATTTGACGGTGCTTACCGTTTCTTACGATCCAGAAGACCTTGAAAGCGACGTCTACCGCCCTTGGTATAAGGAGTTCCGGGAAAAGGAAGACGAACGCATTCGTAATCACTACGACCAGATTCACGAATTGCTTCCGCACACACGTTCAGTGCACATGATGCACCTGCACGGAAATCCGACCCACCGAATCCTCGAAGTGGCACGCGAACAGGAAATCGATTTGATCGTCCTTGGAGCCAAGGGGCATACGATGCTGGAACGCATCCTCGTCGGAAGCGTCTCTGAGGCCGTCGCATTTCACGCACCTTGCTCGGTGTTGGTGATTCGCCCGGAAGAAACAACCGAGGCCAACGAGACCGAAACCTCGGGCAACAAAATTACACTCGCTTACGACGGATCAAGTCGAGCTGGTGCTGCAGCCGAAGAGTTGCTCAGCCTTCGCTGGAACGAGGATACGCAAGTTGAAATTGTTGGCGTGGCCCCAGTCTACGATACCGTCGGCTTCGAGTATGCCGGCCCAGTCACCATTCCCGAGTTCTCGGACCAGATCCGCGGCCAAGCTGAGAAGCTTCGCGAGGAGCTCGTCGAAACACTGCCTCGGACTGCAATCCATTTGAGCAGCGAACGGCACATCGGTGACGCCATCGTTCGGCGTGCTGAGGAAACGGGATCCAATATGATTGTCATGGGCGATAGCGGACATAGCCCACTCGGAAAGCTGATCTTGGGTAGCACCACAAAGTATGTGCTTCGACACGCTCCTTGCAGTGTCTGGATCTCTCGGTTCCCCTGTGCGGAAAGAGCGCAAGAAGCAGTCAAAGCGAAAGCTGAATCGACGGAGTCAACTGTCGACTCATCCCAAGCTAGCCAGCTAGGAGTCAGTGCGGCGTCCAGTTAAACTGCGGGTGAGAAAAAACACTCAGTGATAAATGAACACGAGCGACTTAGGCCTTCGGCTTCGTCGCTTTTTCCAATCGAGTTCCGTATCTTGCATGACACCAAGGAGGGATCTGAATGCGGATCGCCGTTTTCAGTAGCCGCAAATTCGATGAACAGTTTCTAAGTGAAGCTTTCCAGGGATCGAAGCATCATCTCGAGTTCTTCGAAACGCGGCTGCACTCCGGGACTGTCGGATTGGCTACGGGATTCGACGGGGTCTGCGTCTTTGTCAACGATAGTCTTGATGCCCCGGTGATCCGCAACCTGTCCGAATCGAGCTGCAGGATGATTGCGCTACGTTGCGCCGGATTCAACAATGTGAATCTAAAGGCCGCAGAGGAAGCCGGCATCGCCGTTGTCCATGTCCCCGAGTATTCGCCACATGCTGTCGCGGAACATACCTTTGGGATCATCCTGTGTCTGAACCGCAAGATTCACCGCGCTTACCAACGTGTCCGTGACGGAAATTTTGCGTTGGACGGACTTCTTGGATTCGATCTAAAAGGCCGAACACTGGGGATCGTTGGCACGGGTCGCATCGGTCGAGCCGCGGCCCAAATCGGCGCGGGCTTCGGCTGTAACGTCCTCCTTCACGATCCATTCCCAAATGAGGACGCAAGCCAATTCGGCACCTATACCGATCTCGAACAACTGCTCTCCAGCTCCGACATCGTCTCGTTGCATTGTCCGTTGACGCCGGAAACACAGCATCTGATCGACGCCAACGCCATTGAAATCATGCGTCCCGGAGTCATGCTGATCAATACCAGCCGCGGTGCGTTGGTCGATTCCAAAGCACTAATTGGGGGACTGAAATCTGGGAAGATTGGAACACTCGGTCTGGACGTCTACGAGGAAGAAGCCGACCTTTTCTTCGAAGACCGGTCGAGCGAAATCCTGCAGGACGATGTCTTTACCCGTTTGCTCACCTTCCCAAATGTGCTTATCACCAGCCACCAAGCATTCTTCACTGCGGACGCTCTACAGCAGATCGCCGCGGCCACCAAGTCGAGCGTCGACCAGTGTGCCGCCGGCGAACCGATTTCGTTACTGGTCCCAAGACCCAAATAGCGTTCGCGGACGCCGCGTCTCCCTTGGCCGCTCCACAGGTCCTGGTCTCAGCGACGACAAATGGGCGTTTCCCCTCCGGCCCCAGTCCTCGTGTAGCGGGGAGTGGCCGACTCCCCCGTAATTCCTCGAAGCCCCGCTTCGCGTGTGTCCGCTCGGAACAGGGGAGGTGGGATGCGCTCGAACAAACTCCGCCAATTGAAACTTTGATTTGCCTTGGGTTTTCGCGAGGAAACCATTCGCGTTTGATCCGAAACCAGAAAAATCTAGATTCTCTTTGCACAGTCGCCCACCCGATCTCGCGACATCTTTCGAGTCCGCTATTTTTGCACTCTCTGCTTTCAGCCAACGTAACGGCGTGATGCGACGACTCGAGGAATCTGGTTTCCCAATGCCCAATGAGATTACCGAAGTATTGAACCGCATTGCGGGCGGCCAGCGTGACGCGATGGAAGAACTGATTCCATTGGTTTACGACCAAATGCGAGTCATCGCGGCCAAGGCTAGCCGTGGCGAAGCTGGCCATCATGCGGAACCAACCGAGTTGGTGCATGAGGCCTACCTGAGGCTGATTGGCAATGAGAAATTGGCTTGGCAGAGTCGATCCCACTTTTTTGGTGCCTGCGCCAACGTGATTCGAAGAGTGCTAGTTGACCAAGCTCGGTCTCGAAAACGCTTGAAACGGGGTGGCGAGTTCGAACGCGTCGAACTCAATGACAATGCAATTGAGCCGTCGCAGTCGATCGATTTAGTCGAGTTAGACGACGCGCTCGCGGAATTGCAGGAACTCGCGCCAAGGCAAGTTCAGTTGATCGAGCTTCGTTACTTTGGAGGATTGTCGGAAACGGAAGCTGCGGAAGTACTCCAAGTTTCCCGCAGAACCGTCTCCGGCGACTGGGCCATGGCGAAAGCCTGGCTTCGAACGAAACTCCAATGAACTTGTCTCGTTCCGCATATTGCACAACAGGGATTCGTCATGAAGCCAGCCAACGTTGCCAACGGGATTCAATCGCTGCGATCCATCGCCATCATTTCCTGTCTATGGTTCGGCGCTGCGGGTAATGCAGTCGCGAACGACAGTTGGCCCGAATACGGATCGTCGCGCCAGTGGAGTTCGACGCTATCACCCGCAGGTGAACTCACGACCGGCAATCTCCCCGCCCCAAGGTTGGAATGGACGATCAACGTCGGTGAGGGACGTGCTCAGATAATCGGTGACTCAGAGAAGATCTTCATTGCTTCGGCGAGCAAGGGGAATACAACTTCAGCGAAGTCAGGTTCGTCGATTCGGAACTGGATCCGGTGCCTAGAGACATCCACAGGCAAAGAACGATGGCAAATCGAGCTCGAATCACACCTTCATCGAAAGGAACAGGAGACTTTTGGCAATCAGTCAGCGTGTCCGCAGGCAACTCCTCTCCTGATAGACGGCCGACTTGTCGCCATCGACTTTGCAGGAGTCATGGTTTGTCTTGATGCCAACAGTGGGAAACAGCTCTGGAAAAAGGACCTCGTTGCCGACGTTGGCGCGGTCCCAGTGCAATTCGGATTCGCGTCGAGTCCCATACGAGTGCCAGGCACAACGGACCTTTTGGTGCTAGCTGCGGGGCCGAATGGCGGCTTACATCGCATGAGTTCAAAAACCGGCGAAATCCAATGGACCGCTCGTAGCAAATCGTTCAGCTATGCCACGCCAATCCTGGCCCAACTGAATGACACCAGACAATGCATCATTGTTTCAGAACAACGCGTATGCGGCATAGCGATTTCTAATGGCCGGAAACTATGGAGCTACTATCTGCCAAAACCAGGCCTTACCAACGTGCCAACTCCACTCCCCGTTTCAAGCAATCGCGTCCTGTTGTCGGGACAAGGCTGCGGTGGAACTTGTTGTATCAAGCTAGAGAAACAAGCAGATGGTGCCTATCGTGCAACCGAGGTTTGGAGCCAACCCAAGGTGCAATTGTTCTACACGAACTGGATGGCGATTGACGACGAATATGTCATTGGATGTACCGACGGCTTCTTGGCCCTGATTCGCGTGCAGAATGGAAGCATCGCTGGACGGTGGAGAGGATTCTCCGACGGCAATCTCTTTCGGCTCAATCAACGCCTGGTCCTAGTCGGTGGTAAAGGAGCGATGTCTTTTCTGCAATTCCCAAGTAAGGGTGATGCCTTACTCGAAACGGCGCGGTTCCAGCTGGAAAAAGGACGTTACTGGACGCCCGCCACCGTCGTTGGAAGACACTGTTTATTGCGAACCGACGACAGACTGACTTGCTATGCGTTTGGACCATCAGATGCTCGAACAGCTGGGCAACTAACAAGCGAATTGGAAGCTCCCAAACGACTAGCCATCAACTCGCTGCAGCAGGTAGCAGCGGCCGATCCCGTCGAGGCTATCTTTACCACCTTTGAACAGAAGGGGCAGCAAGCCGCGTTGGAGCTATACTCGAGACTGCGAGCTGGCAACAAGCTGGATGCCGACCATCGGCTAGCCTTGGCTGCCGCTGCTGGCGGACAGCAACTCTTCAAGTTGCAATCCATGATCTTGCAGCACGCCGCAGTGGACCTGCCCGACAACCGCGAGATCGCCAAGGCACTGGCCGAACTATGACCCCGGACGATTACGCACAGCTACAACAGCTCTTCCTTAAGCTGCGTGAGCTTGAGCCGAAACATGCCGAGCTACGACTGGTAGAGCTCGAAGCACAAGCGAAGAACTCAAACGATGCGGCCGCGCTGGCATCCGTCGTCCAGCTGCGTGAACTCTTACAGGCGGAGGAATTGGGAGACGCCAAGAACGATGGCTTTATGGAGGGATTCCATTCGCGACCTCGATTGGCATCAGATACCGACTCTCTCGCCTCGGATTTCCCACAAGATAGAGGCGGAGTAGGGCAGGGAAGCAATGGCGAGGGCCTGCAACCTTCGGGGGAAAAGCCACTTGCCGCCTCAGATGCTGCATCAGAAACGACGGAACTTCATGGCGATAGCCCCGTAACGTCGAACCCCAGACGAATTGGCCCCTACCGAGTTCTGCAATCCATCGGAGAAGGTGGGCATGGCTTAGTCTTTATGGCCGAGCAACGCGAGCCGATACGTAGAAAGGTCGCGATCAAGTGGATCAAGCCAGGAATGGAGTCCGATGCGATCTTAGCGCGTTTCGAGGCCGAGCGTCAAGCGCTTGCGATGATGAAGCATCCGTCGATCGCGAACGTCATCGATGCAGGAACGACTGACGACCATCGTCCCTACTTTGTCATGGAACTCGTTCACGGCATTCCGATTGACGAGTTCTGCACGAAAAACGATCTCGACCTTGCAGAGCGCCTTCAACTGGTTCGCCAAGTCTGCTCGGCCGTTCATCACGCACACCAGAAAGGCATTATCCACCGCGACATCAAGCCAGCGAATGTCCTTGTTACCGTGGACTCAGGAAAACCATTGGCCAAAGTGATCGATTTTGGAATCGCGAAAGCGATGCACCTGTCGCTCACCGACAAAACCATGTTTACCGAGTATGGGCAAATCGTTGGCACGCTCGAATATATGAGTCCAGAGCAAGCCATGATGACTCAGAATGATGCCGACGTGCGTAGCGACGTCTACTCGCTCGGTGTCTTGCTGTACGTGCTTCTCGCGGGCGAACCTCCGATCAGCAAATCGCAATTACTGGAACGTGGCATTTGGGAAATCCACTCCGCCTTCCAAGACTCGCGTCCCCCGACTCCAAGCCTTCGGCTCACGCGTGCGGACAATGCCCGTTCTTGGCGAGAGGGCTCACAGGGTCCACCGGCATGGCAGCAGCGAATCAAAGGAGACCTGGATTGGATCACCATGAAAGCGTTGGCGGTAGAGCCGGACGGACGCTATCAGTCTGCGAATGCATTTTCTGACGACATCGAACGTTTCCTCGCGGGAGACCGTGTGTTAGCTCGCCCTCCGAGCGTCGCCTATGTTACGAGGAAATTCGTACAACGTCATCGATTCGCTTCCGTCGTAGCAACCGCGCTGGCAGTTACGCTTCTGGTTTCCGTTGCATCGGTTGCATGGGGATTCGTCAAAGCTCGACAGAACCTAAAAGTGGCCAACGATGCTCAGCAGTTGGCCTCAGATCGGGCTGACGCACTTGAGATCTCACTGAACGAAACGGAAACGCAACGTAGTCGCGCCGATGCGACTTCGAAACGCTTGGCCAAGATGCTACGCCGCACCATTCTCGAAGGAGCTTGGTCTAGCCTGCTTGATGGTGACGCACAGCGAGCGCGAGAGCAGCTCGATGATGTCTCACCAGAGGACCGAAATTTTGCTTGGTACTGGGTGAAAAAGATGGCGATGGATTCGGATCTTCCGATGCTCCGCCGTGGCGGTGAGGAAGGCATCCGTCGTTACGCACTCGGCAGAATAGCGGGAAGCGAGTTTGAGCCGGCTAGTACAGCCCTTGGACTCATCACCAACCGTAGCCAACTTGAATTGTGGAATCTGAGAAACCGATCTCTATCTAGCTCCCGTCGCCTTGCCCCAGGACTGTACAACGCGTTGGCATTCAATGAAGATTGCAGCCAAGTTTTAACCGCCCGCGACGGCGACCTACTTGCCCTTTATCAGCTTGATGCCGTCTACGGGACCGGCTCATCGCTAAAACCATTCGTCGAGTTCGAGCACCTGCTAGGTGGAACGCGCGACATCGTCCATGATCCGACTCATGCACGTTGGCTCGTAACCACAGGTGCCAACTACCTTTTGGTCTTGGATGAGAATTCCCTGGAAGTGATCGCAAGACAGCGTCTTCCCAATCGAGTCCAGACCATTTGGTTGGCACCGTCCGGCAACTTTTTCTTAGTTGCCGCTTTAAACGGGGACAGCTATCTATTCCAGTCAGAGAAAATGGACACGTGGGAAACCATCACAGCGGCGGATAGCCAATTGATTGACGTGCAGTGGACCAATGACCACCTGACCGCCGTCGATCAAAGCGGGAATCCTTGGACACTTGACCTGAACTCACAAGAGAAGAAAGAGCCGACTGCCGCCAAACTGAGATTCAGCCCAAGTGCGCGCACAATCCTAGCGCAACCTGCTTCGCGAGCTTCCAGTGAGGGCGTCATTTTTCGACTAGGTCAGGAGAATGTCATCTTCAAAGGGAACGAGCTGGGCCAAGTTTCTTTACTGGATCCTTCGGTCGCTGCCCCTGTGCCGCTTCGCAAGTACTCGGCGTCGATCCAAACCACGCTCCCAATAGCAGAGACCGGTGACTTGGTTGTCTTGCACTTCAATGGAGCAGTCAACATTATTTCCGCCACGGATATCGAATGTCGGCGAAACTACTTTGGTTACCTTACCGGCATCACCGATGGCCAGTCCTCCGCCACCGAAGCGGTCGCCTTCACTTCCGATAGTGACGGATGGCTCCGAAGGTGGGATTCACGAACAGGAGAAATTCTGTCGGAGGCGCGCAACCACAATGGCCCGATCCTCAGTATCGCCCTGCATGAGAGGGCTGACTTGGTCGCTGCGACGGGATCCGATTGGAATTTAACTTTGCATCGAGCGAATACGTTAGAGCCTCTGGCAGACGCGTCGAGTGGATCCGGAGTGAGAGCGCTTGCGTTCAACTACAGTGGCTCGATCCTTGCCGGCCCACCAGACGCGAACTCCCGCGAAGGCCTGCAGGAAGGCACCATTGATCTCTGGCGCACCAACCCTGGGGAAAGTGAGTTTGAAGCGTACAAACGACTGCAGGGACATACCAACTGGGTGATGCAACTTCAGTTCTCGCCCGACGACAAGCGACTCGCGAGTCGGTCCGTTGACGGGACCGTTCGCATTTGGGACCGGCTCAAAGCGAAATCCACGGCGAAGATTGATATCACTGAATTCGCGGAAGTCACTGGGCTCGGTTGGCAAGATGAGCAGATCGTTCTTAGTCACCGTGACGGTTCGATGAGTCTTTGCGACCCCGTCTCTGGCACGGTCGTCGCAAACAACTTCGTTGTTCCATTTCCAGCTGATGGATTGGCGTTACCGGACTTTCCTGAGACAGCCATCCTGAGTTCGAGTTCCAACGAATTGCTAACTTGCGTTTCGCTTCCGTCGATGAAAGTGGTTGCCCAGTTCGAAAGCGGCGTAGGCAATGTTCGTAGCATGAAAATAGATTCGACGCGAAGCAAACTCCTCGTGCTTGGCGACTCTGGAGCCATCCGCATCTATGAACTGCCTCGCAGCGTCAGCAATCCAAAGACCGAAATGCCATGAAGCCTCGATCCGAATGCGCGATACTTCATTCTGGTTCAAACGGAGTACCTGCGCGCGGCTCCAAACCTGAGCGGAACAACTTTCTAAGCCAATTCGTTGGCATGACATTCGGTTTGCTTTCTTGCTTCATTCTGGCTGTCCAATGCAACTCCGCTCTGGCTCAGTCCGCCGGGAAAATTCAGTACGAAAAACGTGAAGTTCGCATTCCAATGCGTGACGGCATCACGTTGCATACGACCATCTATTCGCCATTAGAAGCGGATCTGCAATACCCAATTCTCATGCAGCGCACACCCTATGGTTGCAATCCTTATGGCAGTGAGTCACGCTCGCCGGTCATGTACAACCCGGCACTGGTCGAGTCGGGCTACATCTTTGTGTATCAAGATTTGCGCAGCCGCTCGATGAGTGATGGCCGTCCGCGGTTTGAGAACATGAAGCCGGCTTACAGCCTCAGCGATGACAAAGCCGTCGACGAAGTGACCGACGCCTACGACACCATCGACTGGCTACTTGCCAATATTCCCAACCACAACCAACGAGTTGGCGTGTACGGCAGTTCCTACATGGGGTTCACGGCTTTGATGGCCGGAATCAGTCAGCACCCCAACTTGAAAGCGGTCCTTGCGGCAGCGCCATGCATCGACACCTACTTTGAAGACTTCAGCCGCAATGGGCTATTCACATTAGCCTACGCGCCCATTCTGGATTGGTTTGGGACGGAGAAATTCGGCAGACATCCCGGACCGTGGTGGGACAACAACCTAGAGTACTGGGCAGATGGTAAACGTTTTGGTTTGGCTCGAGATAGCTACGATCACTTCCTGGCCGCGGGCGGTCTGTCAGAATGCAACCAGTTGATTAGTCGTAGCAACTATCTCTATCAAGAGATCGCCGATCACCCGAATTACGACCAGTATCGGCAGCAGCGCAATGTCTCCCAACATCTGCATCGCATTCAGTGTCCAACTTTGGTTGTTGGCAGCTGGCATGACGAACAGAATCTGTATGGCACCATCACCGCCGCGAGAACGCTGCTGAACGGAACGGCCAGCTCTTCAACTCAGGTACTAATCGGCCCGTGGACGCACAGCGACCACCGGAGGCGTGAACCATCTGAAACGCGCATTGGCGACATCTTTTTTGGGAAACAATTGATCGCCGATTACCAAGAGACCGTCGAGCTCCCCTTCTTTGAGCGTCACTTAAAAAACGAATCGGTTACACCGAAGGATGGCCAACGCAATCCAACTCGAGTTTTCGACACGGGCACTCTGAAATGGCATGACAATCTCTGGCCGCTAAGCAAGTCATCAAATCACAAGACGCTTTTCATCGGACCGAAGAACCAGCTGCTGGACGTTGCTCCATCGGCGCACAGAGTTGCCGCGTTCGAATTCGTGAGCTACCCCGACAAACCAGTGCCTTATCTCGAGGACGACGACTTTCATCTTTTTCCAGCTAAGAACTTCATGACGGCCGATCAACGGTTTGCGTCCAAGCGGCCGGACGTTCTGACCTTTGTAACACCGCCCCTGGAATCAGCACTTCAGGTTGTCGGGCCCGTGAAGGCGGAGCTTCTCTTTGCCACCAGCGAATCCGACGCCGATCTGTTTGTGAAGCTGATTGATGTCTACCCTATGAATCGCGAACCCGCGGCGTCGGATCGACCAGGCGTCAAGATGAATGGCTATCAACGCCTAGTTCGTTGCGGTCAGATCAGGGGCCGATATCGCCAAAGTTACAGTCGCCCGACCCAATTCGAACCTGAAACACGTACGAAAGTTCCTGTGGACCTACTGGACGTGTGCCACACATTCGCGCGAGGTCACCGCATCATGGTCCAAATTCAAAGCAGCTTATTCCCGCTTTTCGACAGGAATCCCCAGCAGTATGTCGAAAACGTTTATTTGGCCCGAGCCGCGGAGTTCAAACGCGCATCGCACCAGATCTTTCCCGGTAGCCGGATTTCGCTTCCAATCTCGACCGCAGTGTTGGGGGCAACTGCGAAATAATTGGTTTCACTTCGGTGCGGCCAGATAAATTCAGCCTGCAGATGGATCCAAATTCTCGACCGTTCGTGGGACCCATGCGGAACTTTGCACCGGCTTTGGCATCCGACTTGCAGCAGGTTTCAATGTGTGCAAATGCCTATTGCCCCGTCGAGAAAGGTTGATTGGGAGTCGCAATTGCAGTCAGTCCGTTAGGGCAGCTATCCCCCTCGGGCAAGCTGCAAAGCTGGTTACTCCTCTTGAGTCTGGCCCCGATTCGGTCGGAAGCTGGTCCTGGGCCCCAAATCCAGGGGTACGTGACCACAAAAATCACTAGTCAGGCTCCCTGGTTGTTGCGAAAATGCAATGCGCGGATCAGAGTGTCTGCGCACAGCTTATTTGGCCTCAATCGGTGCGTTGCCTTACTCTCGTTGGATTTCAGCAACACCGTTTCGAGAACGCATCATGTCCGGAGAACCATTAACCGTGAACCATGACCTAGCCTTGTTGTCGAAAAGTCGGAGCTCGGTTGCCGCGAAGCCTTCCAAGTGTCGTCTTGGTTTCACTCTCGTGGAACTGCTGGTGGTCATTGCCATCATCGGAATTTTGGTCGGCCTATTGCTTCCGGCCGTGCAAGCAGCACGCAGTGCGGCTCGTGCAATGCAATGCCAAAACAATTTAAAGCAGATCGGACTGGCGACCACGATCTTCCACGATACTTATCGCCGGTATCCGCCAACACGTTACCAGCCACGACCAGGAGAACCGGATAACACCTGCGGCGGCGAGGAACCTACCTGGCTTGTTCGTATCTTGCCGTACTTAGAGCAACAGGCAGCTTTCAATCGTTGGGACTGCTCTGATTCTTATGCGGACCATCCTGACGAAGTACGAACATTCACGATCTCGACATTCTGTTGCCCGTCGCGACGTGGCGTTTCTGACGCGATTGGCGAGGGTATCTCTGCAAGCTCCTCCTCGACCTGTTATCTGCCATGCGGCTGTCCTTACCCGTGCTGGGGCAGCACTTCGAGCAACATCACAGGAGCAGTCGGCGACTACGGTGGCAATCATGGAGATATGTCTGCAGGCTCATCGGGATTACCGACCGATTTCTATTACGGTGGAAATGGCAATGGCTTGATCATCTCCAGTCGTGCGATGTGTGAAGACTCGGTTCCACGAGATTGGATCGATCGCATCGATGTAGCCGACGCGACAGATGGCCTGAGCCATACGTTTCTCGCAGGAGAAATGCACGTTCCGCTAGGTAAGCTTAGGCAATCCCCCGGAGACGCATTTATCTTCAACGGTGACAACGTGTTCAACAGTGGACGAGTTGGTGGGCCTGGGGTACCGATTGTGACGGACCTAAGGGACGAGGGCAACGGCTTGGCGTCTTGGGGAAGTTGGCACATTGGAACTTGCCAATTCACGATGGGTGACGGTTCGGTCCAAGTGGTGTCGGTCAACATCGATACCGAAACGCTGGGCTACCTGTGTAATCGCAAAGACAATCAAACCGTTTCCATTGGAAATTAGTGTGAGCAAACAGATGCGCAAACGAAACCCGATCGTCGGCTACAGCAAACTCGGCGTCACCGGCGCCTTACTGTTAGCCTTGGCGGGTTGTAGCGGAAAACTGAGAACCTACCCCGTTGAAGGGAAAGTTCAGTTCGAAGGCGGGCGACCTGTGGTTGTGGGTATCGTCGAACTCCAATCGATCGAGCATAAAATCAACGCCCGAGGTGATATCAACCGAGATGGTACGTTTACGCTAACCACCTTCGAGCCGGGCGATGGCGCGGTCGCAGGGAAGCACAAATGCGTCGTCCTGCAAATGGTTGTCGCAGAAAACTTGAAAAGACACCGCCACAGCAACATCGGTGTCGTCGATCGCCGCTACGCTTCGTACGCGACATCCGGATTAGAAATTGAAATTAGTCCAGATGGGCCTAACAACGAGCTGGTGATCGAAGTACAGGGGGTGCTAGAAGAGCAACCACCCGAAGACGAGCCGCACACGCACTAGCCAAGCTCGCGCTGGGAATGCGGGGGCAAGAATAAGTTCAGTCTATGCGAGAAGAGCTACGACATAGACTAGACAGCAACGGGCCCCCGCGAAGGCGCCGTGCGATTAGGCGTCCCGCAATGAGGCATCTGAAACTTACCCAAATGTACCGCCAGTAGAACCGGCAAGCTACTCGCCGAATTCGGCTGAAGTGTAGATGAAATCTTGGCTTCCAACGTCTTGAGCCTCTGAAGAGAACGCGTCCGCCGGCGTTGCATAGCCACCGAATTCTTGCGATTCGATCTGCGACAGTTCAGCCGACACTCGATCGAATTCTTCGTTTGCGTTCGTTCCAACCGCTGCGATCGCAGTGAGACATACGATCAGTAGTAGGGGAATGCCGACAACAATCGCAGCACCGACACCGACCACGGCCAAGACAATCTTCCCCGCCGTACTTCCAGAATGGGATCGGCCGCATGTTGGACAAGAACTCATAATCGTTAACCTTTTCGAAAGGGATTTGAACGTGAAAAGAGCAGGAAAGACTTTTTACTCGGAGACAACTCGATTGCGCCCCTGGCGTTTCGCTTCGTACAGTCGTTGGTCCGCAAGTGAAAGTAGACTGTCGCGATCCGTCATGGAGTCCGCGTCCGGAATCGCAACCCCGATGCTAATCGTGACTTCGATAGGTCCATCGGAGGTATCGAACGGCTGGGAAGCAATCTCTAACCGGCAAGACTCGCCCAATTCGCGAGCCGCCTCCATATCGGCTTCGCCATCCAGGATGGCGAACTCTTCACCGCCAAAGCGGGCGAACACTTGATCGTCTTCTAGGATGCGGCTCAAGCGGAGCGCCAGTTCACGAAGTACCTCGTCGCCAACAAGATGACCATACTCGTCGTTGATCGACTTGAAATGATCGATGTCCATGAGCAACACAGCCACTCGGCGTTGATGCTTCCTTCCTCGCGCGACTTCGCGATCCAGGCATTCAAGCAAGTAACGCTTGTTGAATACCGACGTAAGACCATCACGGGTCATCATTGAATAGACAGTTTCGTGATACTGTGCTTCGACGTCGGTATCTGCCAGGAAGCGGAAAATGCGACTACCAAGCTGGATTCGATCACCCGTTCTTAATGGACAACTCTCAATCAATTCGTCGTTAACCAGAACACCATTGGTGCTGCCTAGATCCTCGATCGAGTAGCCGTTTTCTCCGCTCAAAATTCGTGCATGTAGTCGAGATACGGATTCATCTTCTAGGACAACTGAACAGTGTTCAGAACGGCCGAGAGTAGTCTCAGATTGGTCCAAGGCCACGCGATTCTGCTCTAAGTCGAGTGGATGCACTTGAACCAACCACCGGTCGCCCAAATCCGCCCGATTCTTTTGCGCGGCCATCATGACGGTCTGTAGAATCGTCTCGCTCATTCCAAACTCCATAAAACTATCGTTACAGCCGCAGGGCGGATTCTCTAGGGAACGAGTTCCCCGAAAAGGACGTTTGATCGTCCGTGTGACTCGCGGTATGCGGTTGGACTCACGGAGTGCATCATCATCCGAATGCGGTTTTCCGAAGGCTAGGTCGCTGCGAGACGCGAAAGCTTGCGAGCCTGAAACGGATACTGGTACGCCGGCTATCCCGCACAGCTCTAGTTCGGTCTGTAAGGATGGTTAGGCCTGCATCAGCGACGAGGTTTGTATCACCACCTCGCGATCCCTAGCCCTTGGTCACGAGATCGATAAAGGATTTGGAGTCCAAGAACCTCGATAATCGCAGGACTTGCGTAACCCTTCCTTGGACCTGACCTTTCTATGCCGCGTCGGCTCGACTTGGCAACCAATCCGCTAATCACATTTGGTGCGTCCTACATTTGCAAACCGCAGTCTTGCTGCGCTTCGAGAAACACAATGAGGCGGCGCAGGGCTCAGCAAAAAGAGCTAGCACCGAATGAAACATTGACGAATGAGTGAGCATGTTCTCCCCGAACAAAGCAGAACAGAGCGCCCCATCGGAATCCGGGTCGGACTCGGTCGCAGGAACACCGTCAGAAGACTGGGTCCGCGCGGCGGTAGAAGAAGGAGTGCTTCACAACGCGTCTGGCATTGAAGCTCTTCTTGCAGCAGCTAAAGCAGACACGCCCTTGGAGCCGATCCTCGAGCGAGAGTTTGCTGATCACCCGGACCTGCTGGCCAAACTGCGGCGCTGTCTCAAAGACGTATCAACCGATCGCCTGAGCGAAAAGCAGACTCTAGCTAACGTAGCGGCAACTCAGATAGGTGGGCGAAGAAAACGCTCCAAATGTACAGGCTCTGACACTCAGGCATCTAAAGCCAAGGACTCCGATTCGGCCGTGGCGAGCAAGCGTCTCGCTTCACCAAGACAATCGAGTCATGCGGAAATACAAGCCGATCCGACTTCAAGGGATCGAAACGAGAATGCCGAGAATCGGAGCGATTGGGCAAATTCGCTTGAATCGCAAGTGGGCGGTAGCGTCCCAGCGGGATGGCAGCGGTATCGCCTAGAAAACGAGATTGGCCGGGGCGGCTGTGGGGTCGTTACTCGGGCTCGCGATCTGCAATTAGAACGCGACGTTGTTCTCAAACGAATTATTGAAGACTATTCCGAATCTGAGGAAATTGTCCAGCGATTCCTAAACGAAGCCAGAATCACCGGTGGGCTGGAGCATCCCGGTGTCGTTCCTGTTCACGAGATCGGCGTGGACAATACTGGCAGCCCATTCTTTGCGATGAAAGAAGTCCGGGGCGTCACGCTTTCCGAGAAAATCCGCGAATTGCACTCGGAAAATCGGAGACAAGAATTCCGTCTCCAGCAAAAACGACTACTCGATCGATTCCTCTCCGTTTGTCAGACGATGGCTTTTGCGCATGCGGCGGATGTTATTCACCGTGACCTGAAGCCGGCCAACGTGATGGTGGGAGAGTTTGGCGAGACTCTGGTGCTGGACTGGGGATTAGCTCGCAGCCTAGCCCAAGCCAACAACGAAGCGACGTTGCCATCACGGAAAAGTAGTCCAAAACGAAAAGGCTTCAAACAGGGAACGAGTGCGAAAGGGCAAGCTCGCTCTTCCTCGCCACAGCCCGTAGATCCAGACGCAACTGCCATTTCCGGAATCGCACCGGAGAGAAGCGGTAGTGGCCTGCGAAAACGGGAATCCAACCCCATGATGACACGGCAAGGAACCGTACTCGGAACAGCAGCCTACATGTCGCCCGAACAAGCGAGCGGCGCCAATGATCGCGTCAACCAACAATCGGATGTCTTTTCGCTTGGCGTAATGCTCTATGAAATCCTCTCAGGCGAATCACCTTTCCGAAGTGATACCGTCCAGGACACAATTGCTCGAGTTGCCGAATGCAAGTACGAGCCCCTATCAAAACGAGTGTCCAAAGTCTCAAAACCTCTCGCGGCAATCTGTACGCACGCGATGAACCGGAGACAGTCCGATCGCTACCATGACGCTGGAGAATTGGCAAAGGACGTTGAGCGTTACTTATCTGGTGGCCGGATCTCCGTCTATCGAGAGCGACTTTGGGAACGCTTTGACCGCACCGCGAACAATCACCGTGCCGTTTTTCGAGCCGCATTTGCCAGTTGTGTGCTATTGGCAACAGGGGCCGTTGTTGCCGCTGCCAAGATTGGCCATGCCAACTTGCTTGAACGAATGGCAACTCAAGCCGCGGTGTCGGCACGAGCGGAAGCTGAGGATGCCCGTGACAAGGAACGATCCGCTCGCGAATTCAGTGAGCGGCAACTTCGAAATAGTCGGGAAGCAGCCGACGAGTGGCTGATTCAGCTCAGCGGTGATCTGCAATTCTATCCAGGCATGCAACCAGTCCGCGCCGATCTGATCGAGAAGGGTATTGAGCACTATCTCGCCATCATTGCGTCGACCGAAGAACAAATCGCGAAGAACAGCTCACGAGCACTTGAGGAAGAACAGCTTCGAAGCCACCTAAGATTGGCAGACCTTCTTCGACTACAGGGACAGTTAGACGGGGCCTTGGATCACTACAACAACGCTGAGTCTATCGCTGACGGGTTGCTCAACAGTTCGGATACCCGGAGCGTTCGGGCCCAACCGGGAAAGAACACGGCAAACGCGGTGATCATACGAGAACGCGAACCGTCCGCACCGCTAAGGCGGACCGTAGAGTGGAAGACTCAAAAAGCGAATGCAGTCTTGGGTCAACAACTCGTCTTGCTACAAAAGTCAGATTCCATATCCGATCCGGACGAGCAACACAGGTCACGATCTTCCGTCCGAAGAACGCTTCTCCACCAGGTCGACTTGCTCGAAGAACTAGTCAATCAAATCCCGGACGCCATAGAACCACGCAATGCCTTGGCACGCGTACTGCTTGTCGCCGGCCGGATTGCGGTCAGGAAGGATCCGTTGTCAGATTCGGGCGAGGCTCTGGTCAGTTCAACGCAATTGATTGCAGACGCCCTAGTGCATGCTGAGCTAGCTTGCCACCTCTCACCTGAACAACGCCACCAAACACTTAGAAATACGATCCTGGAGACGCAAGCCCGCACCCTATTTCGCAGCCAGAACACAAACAACGCTGCCGATGCCTGCCAGCGTTGGATCCGTGAACTAAAAAAGCAATCTGAAGCGGAACCGGACAGACCAGATCGACTGGAAACGCAGAGCCAAGCTTCCATGCTTGCAGGTGCCAATGCGATTCGATTAGCCGATTTTGCTGACGCACTTCATTCATTCGATGACGCTCAACAAGACCTCGATCACGCTTGGAATCTGCTTTACGGCGAAAACTTTTACCGCCAGAACCAAGCAATCCTCGAAATCAATCGGGCCTCAGCTTACGTTGGTTTGCATCGCTTCGATGAAGCCTATGATTCGCTGCAGTCCGCCGTGGGTGATATCCGACTACTCCTACAGGTCGATGGTGTTACGACAAGACGGATCGAGCAGCTCGTCGGTTGCTATCTGAAGTTGCTGGACGTCCTAGAACACTCCGTTGAAGATCAACACCAAGTCGATCGCGAAGAGCTAATTCGAAACACACGTACTCTGATCGATCACTTAACAGACGCCTCTCCTGAGGACGCTTCCATACTAGATTCGCATCTGCGGTACCACGAAGCACTAGACCAAGTACCCCCCAGGAGGGCAAATGAACCGGCGATATCAGCATCCGAAATCATTCCAGTCGACCTTCTAAATTTGCTCGACGAGTTGGAAACGTCGATGGATACCGACGATTCATCATCACCGCTGCTGTACGGGCGAGCTGTCAACACGCTGCTGAAAAGCAGCTGCCCGATTAACGGCGACAAACAACCGTCCGATTCCAGCGCTAGAGAGCTGTTAACTCGCGTCGAAAGAAGCTGCGAGTATCTCCGGCAAATTACTGTTGTTGGGAATCGAGCGAACCAAGATGCAGCTTATGGCTTACTCGCAGAATTGCATTGTTTGGTACTTGAAAAAGAGGTGGATTCTAAAAGAGAGCTCCAGCTTCATGACCTCGTACGGCAATGGCTTGAGAGTCACCCAGAGTCGACGGCGGCGAATCACTGGCTCGGTATCATCCAGTTGCAAGAGGGTCTCAGCTCCGAAGCTGAAATATCCGCGAGAAGAGCCATTCAATTGCGTGGGCGTGCCGTCCCCGAAGATCGCGTGTTGCTGGACCTAATTCGGAATCGCAACCACCACTGGACTCCACCAAACCGTCCGAATGCTACGCAGGAGCCCCCTCAGTTGGAGGCGAGCCACGTTCAGTATCTCCGCCGACTCGGTATTCGAACAACGATCGGCGAAGCCACCACCGAACAACTGCCTTAACGCCTTAACCGATACATTTTGCCTACTGTCTGGATCCCCAAACAGATTGATGCTCCTTGGCTTGGCTACGCCTCACCCTGCGAGATCGTAAAAACCGATGCTCCCGCTACCGGCGATTCTTAGCAAGTCAACTTTGCTAGCTTTCGCCGGCGCAACGCTTGAAGGCCTACCGGTCAATCGTCCAGGATCGTCACCGGTCAGTGCCCCGTTTTGAGCGAAATCAGCTCAAGATTTTTCCGGCTAGCAAAGGATTGCTTGATGACGGAACGGCCTAACCAATCTCCCGCCTACCTTGGCCGAATGATTCACTATCCGGGCGTTGTGACCACGGTCATTCTCGTGCTGTGGATCGCTCTCGAAACGGAGCCGACCTGCGCGCAGAATGCGCTTTCACCGACGGATAAAAATGCCTCGTCGGTTGCGGCCGCCAAGGAAGACGTCGCTGGAGAAGTTTTACCACCGGTCATCTCAGCCGATGAAGTTCACGTCGAGAACTGGCCCCAGAAAGTAAAGCCGGCCACCCCCGCGATTTCCCCAGCCAACTTCACTCAGGCCGAAGCCGCCCAGGAGCCTGTGGCTAGAAATTCATCGCCGACGTCTTCAACCGATACGGCGAACCGCAAGTTGGATCGCGAAGCTCCAGAACTCAGGTCCGCGTTGCTTGGCAACATTTCTGCAGTACCGCTTTTGTCGCCCGAAAGACGCGCGAGAGCGAGCTCGGGGAGTGCCGATGCTGTACTCGGACGGGAAGCCATTTTCCGAAAGACGACCGACTCAGGCAATCTGATCGGTAAATCAACGACCGTTCGCGGCGTGTCATCCCAACAACGAACACCGATCACCACCGATACGCGAGTGCGTGGTGAGCGGGTTGGCCAGGTGCTGGCAAGCGGCTCCTATTGGGCACCGGTTCGGATGGATTTAGACACGATGATGAGCAAAATCGATTCCAGGTTGATCGATACCCTGATCATCGTAAAAGGCCCGTACAGTCCGCGTTATGGTCCGGGCTTTAGTTTCGTCGACATCGACTTCCTTCGAACGCCTCGTTACTCTGGTGGCTTTGAGATGCATGGCTCCAGCAGCGCGGACTATCTGACGAACGGAGAGCAATTATCTGGTCGCCAGACTTTGTTCGGGGGAAGCGACGACTGGGGCTTTCGCATGAGCTATGGGCATCGAACGGGAAACGACTACCGCGACGGAGACGGTATCGAACTGCCGAGCAGTTACAACTCTCGTGATGTCAATATTGCTTTGGGCCACGACATAGGGGACTACAAGAGTTTGGAGTTCAACTATCTACGATTAGACCAAACCGGCGTCGAATACCCAGGCCTCGTCTTCGACACTCGTTTCTTGGTTACCAATGGCTACGAGCTAAAGTACTTCGATTACAAACCCATGCTTTCCGACCTCCACACATCGGAAGTCTGGTTCAACCGAACACGCTTCGAGGGTGACACTCTGGGGGAAGGAAAAAACAATCAGATCCCTGAGTTGTCAGTCATTCTGTACTCGCCATCGGGATTTGATGGATTCGGTTTAACCGACGGTGATGGAAGTTCCTTAGGTTATCGTTCGGAATCCATCTTTGGCGATCCGGGGCGTGACCACATCGCGCTCGGAACCGACATGATTCTGCTTCGGCAAAACATCAATGACCGCGAAGCTTTATTGCCACCCGACTCAGACAACTTTCCGTTGCCGAAGTCAGAGTCCTTTGATTTTGGATTTTACGCCGAACGGCTTGTCACCGTGTTCGACTATCTGCACATCAATACCGGCGCTCGCGTCGATTCGATCCGAACGTTTAGCACCGGTGAGGCAGTTGGGTTTACTCCCATCTTCACCGAAGACGAGCTCACGCAGAATTTCACCACTTGGACCACGTACGTCACGGGCAGCCTCGATCTCACGCGTGAGTGGAGTGCGACCGGCGGGTTCGGCTTTGGACAACGCCCGCCAACGCTGACAGAACTCTACGTGAATTCTGCCTTTATCGGCAGTCTCCAACGTGGGCTGACATTCCTCGGCGGCGACCAGAATCTAAAACCTGAAACGCTCCGCCAACTGGATCTCGGATTGCAGTGTCGCTATGAGAATTTTACCGGCGGCGTTAACTGGTACCACGCGTGGATCGACGATTACATCACCTATGACTTGCTCACACCGTCGTCAGGTTCCTTCGGTCTTTCCGCCGGGGCTGGTTTCGTCAACACCAACCTGGCAACGCTTTCCGGTATCGAGGCGTATGGGCAGCTGCAAGTTGCAGACCATGTTTCGGTTTTCGGAACACTTAGCTACACCGAAGGTACAGATCAGACACGAAACGAAACTTCCTACCTTGGGGACACCGCTTTCGACCGTAGTGGAGAAGCCGGCGTACCGGTCGAGCCATTACCGGGTATCCCGCCGCTAGATTCGCGAGTCGGAATATTGGTGCATGATGATTCACCCGCGCAGCGTTGGGGAGTTGAATATTCGATGCGAGCTGTCGGTCGCCAGGATCGCGTCGCGCGAACGCTCGAAGAAATCGAAACCCCTGGTTTTCTTACGATGGATGTCCGCGGTTTCCGACAGATCGGAAGTGGTTGGCTCGCCACCGGGGGAATCGAAAACCTTACAGACCGCTTCTATCGCGAACACCTTGATTACCGAAGTGGATTTGGTGTTTTTCGCCCCGGGATTGGCTTCTACTCCGGACTCGAATGGAATTACTAGGAGTTACGCGAGAAGTCGCGATTCAACGTGACTAAGGTAAACTCGATCCTCTTCACCGCCGCCTTGCGCCGAAGAAGCCGGCGTCGCAATTAAGGTTAGACCCCGGTGGTACTTTCGCGATTCCTGCGAGCGGCCCTTCCGTAGATTCACCCCGCGCTGAGTTGAAAAGAAAACTCAGAAACGGTACGTGTTGTTCGCTATACTGCTTGGACAACTCCAATTCGCGCGGACGCCGGAAGAAAACAGTGAACTTCCGAGATGAGTTCTTCTCATCCGCGCATTGAGATGTGAAGGCTGTGTTTTGTCTGCCAATGTCTACCCAGCAGATGGCTCCAATGGAAACTCCTTCCAAGACAGCCTGCTCATTGCTCTTCAAGGATTCCCACCATGAAATCACCGTTACTCTTGGCACTGCTACTTGCCCTGTGTGCGTCCAACTTGTCCGCTCAGGACTTGCCTGTTCAACGCCGCCCAATTCAAGTGCTTTTGGTTGCGGGCGGATGCTGCCATGACTACGCCACCCAGACGCAACTTATCAAGGAGGGAATAGAGAAACGGATCCACGCGCGCGTGACTGTTGAATTCAATCCATCCACCGAAAAAAATTTTCAATTTCGCGTCTACTCGAAACCTGGCTGGGCGAAAGACTACGACGTTATCATCCACGACGAATGCACGGCGGCGGTCAAAGACAAAGAATATGTGGATCGTATCCTGGAAGCACATCGCCAGGGAGTGCCCGCTGTCAACTTGCACTGTGCAATGCATAGTTTCCGATGGGGTGAATACCAGCAGCCCGTTGCTGATGGGGCCGACAATGCAGGCTGGTACGAGATGATCGGCCTCCAATCCACTCGCCATGGTCCACGAACCCCCATCGAAATTGAGTTCGCCGATTCGGGCAGCCCGATCATCACCGGTATGAAGGATTGGAAAACGACCGACGAAGAGCTTTACAACAACGTACGTATTTTCGATTCGGCAAAGGCTCTTGCCTATGGCAGGCAAATGCAACCGCCAAGAAAGGCGGAACTGAAAAAGAACCCCGATGCTAAACCGAAAGAAGCCAAGTCAGTTGTTGTTTGGACGAACGAGTTTGGCCCCAAAAAGACTCGGATCTTCAGTACGACTTTGGGTCATACAAACGAGACTGTGGGCGACGAACGCTACCTTGATCTCATTACGCGAGGTGTGCTGTGGGCTTCAGCAAATTTGAACGATGATGGGCAACCCGCCGCCGGATACGGCCCGAAATAAGAACTTTTGATTCACCAGGAAATTTCATGTCAAACAACGATTCTTCCGGTCTACCGCCAGATCAGCCGAACGCCAACCCGTACGCGGCCACCGCGAATGTTCAGCTACAGCCAGGAGCGCCGGCGCCCCATGGGAGCCCTGCCAGCGATGGCGATGGAACTGGAGGAGTCATTCCCTATAAGAATCCCCACGCTTTGATCGCTTACTACCTGGGAATATTCTCGCTGTTTCCAATTTTGGGTATCTTTCTGTCTATCCCTGCGCTGGTCCTAGGAATCATTGGACTGAAGAAGAAAAAGGCGAACCCCATCATTAAAGGAAGCGTCCATGCTTGGATTGGAATCGTCTGTGGGACGTTCTTTACGTTGATTTGGGGCGCAGTGATTACGCTGATGATCGTCGGGTTAGTCTTCGGTACCTAACAATTGCCCAAGCCCCCTCGACCAACGCTTTGTTTTCGCCCGAAGATCACTCAGCCCAGGCTTCGGGCTCCATGCGAAACGTCTGGCAAACACCACGCCCACGATCCCATAAGTAGACGTCCCAGGAATACGCACGGTACATCACCTGGCAGTTCTGGCGAACAAAATAATCAAAGCGTGCACCTGCATATTCCCAGCGGAAGTTGCGGGACACGTTTTTGATCTTCTCTCGATTCAACAAGATCCAGATACGATCATGTTGAGCCATCGCACGTTGCAAGGTACCAATTCGCCCCATCGATTCTGCGCCTCCGTTTCGATCAATCAAGCGACCATCTTCTTCGCTTCGGTAAACAAAGTCATACAGAATCGGTATGCAGATGTCGTAGTCCGCTCGGCCTGCTTCCAACAGAGCACAGTGCGGGTGCGGTTCGGTGATCGCGATGCGGTCGCCCGGCCTGATATTCGCCCGAACGAAAGAGGCCGCCCCGGAGGAGTCCGGTAAGATTCGAATCTGATAGGAGCTCGGTATCCTCCATGGACTGAAGCTGACAATTCCGAACGCAACAATAACCACACTCAAGTATTTCTGAGCAGCTGGCGACCAACCTCGAGTCACCTTGTCGGCGGTTACCTTGATTCCGAACACTGCGGCGAGCACCCACAGTGGCAAGTAGGAATACTGGTACCGGAAGCCAAGACCCGTGACCAGCAAGACCGTTCCGAAGATTCCGGCAAGCAGAAAGAACGTCACCGCCAACATTCCTGTCGCGCGTTTCTTGAGGCAGACGATCATCCCGAGCACCGAGAACGGTGCGAGCAGAACGTGCAACCGAGCGTAGCCGAGGAACAGCGAAAAGAAATTGAGTGGATAGGAGAAATGCGGACTCATCGTCGACTCAATATTCGGGGAAATCCCCTCCAATCGCGTCAAACACTTGACCTTAAAGGCCAACAGATTGAGAACAATGCAAACCATGACCAGCGCGGCTACGCTGGCAAAACGCAGTTCATTCCGCAACGTCTCGGGACGTGCCATCAGTGCGTAACAGATAGCGCATGGAACAATGAGTAGCAGACTGATCTCTTGGCTCAACACGGCGATACCAAAGCAAATAAATGCTGCCGCGCGCCGCCACCAAACCGACTTCGAAATGAATCCGCCGATAAAGAAGTAAATGGTCGCAATCGTCATCGTTTGTTGCTGCTGATAGAAGCGAGCAACATGGGAAGTGAAAATGCAGAACGGATTCAGACACACGATCAGCGCTGCCGCGACACCAATCGGCTGGCTCTTAATGACTTGAGATCCCAGCAGATAGGTAAACACAGCAGCTAACAATCCAGCAAAGATCGCCGGGGCTCGCATCACCCAAATGTTGTCGCCGAAGAAATAAATCAGGCCGCCCGCAAGGTAGTGGTAAAACGGGCCTCTTGTGTACCAAATGCCTTTATAGATTTCCGGTAGACCACTGGTCGCAATATTCAATGTCGTCTGGACCGATGCATATTCGTCGTCGTCCAGAGGTTGATCATCCACACCGTAGAAACGGACCAGCAATCCGAGAAACAGGACTGCGATCAATACCAGCCGCCAAACATGCCTGCGTTTGTAGGGGCGATTGCTACTGGGACGAATCCTCGAACCTGGGGAAAATTTGAAGCGGAACTTGGTCATTGTCATGGCGATGGAGAATGCCAATGCAATCACCAGCCAGCGCCAAATGTCGTTCGTTATGAACCAGAGGTATTCACTGCGTTCCGCCATCGTTATTTTGAGCCCCTCGCCCAGTAAAACAACGATGGCAGCGCTCCATACGGGCGAAACCAATTTCAACGTAAACTCTTCACGAATCCCACCAACCAGACGGCTGTAGAAGAGAATGGCCGCCGAGATGAAGAAGACACAAATCGACACCAAGTAATGCGGAAAATCTGCAGGTGGATTCAGCCGAAAGAAACGTTGGTGCAATACGTTGTAATCAGGTGGCATCACCGCGAGAGACTCTTCACCGTTGATAGTCCACGGGTGGTGATCATCCAAGTCTTTTCGCAATTGCCCTTGGCTGATTACGCCAGCATCTACAGCGATGCGTCGTCCTGCGGGCATATGAAATCCTTGGCCAGCATCCACAAGCTCCAGCTCGATCGAATTTTGGCCTGGTACGACGAAACGAGAAACGTCGAACCCTACCAAGTCGGGCTTGGCATGCCGATCTGCTAGTTTCTTGGGCAGCCGAGTATCCAGAGACTCTTTGACCGCATCCGCCATATTCGAGCTCTTTGGGCGATTCTCGTAGGCCTTCTGCAGCAACGTGTGTCGCTTTTCATCAGACGAAGAATCCTGATTCAGGTCGAGATTGCTTTCTGCCGTCTTGAAGTCGTCAGCGACCGGATCACCGTGTGCAGGGTTTAGAAAGTTTTCTCCTACATGCGCACCACCAGCTTCGTCAGCGTCGACCCTCTCAGGCGAAATGGTCAGCGCACGCCGACTCGCCGGCTGCGCGATCCAAAGCCCCTGGGCGTTGTGATAGCCCGCACCGGTAATCGGTCGCACGGCTTTGCCGTTGATTCGCAGCAAGTAAGGCCCAAGACTCAAGACTCGTAACCAGGCGGCTTCGTACTCTGGATCCTCGATGTTCCAAGTCGTTCGGAATACGGCAGCTCCTGTTTGCGGAGCCAGCCGCCAATTCTGCATGAACGGCTCTTCGAAAATCCCGTATGGCGGAATACGCCACATGCTGTCCAATCTCGGTTCCACGCGACGAGCTTCAGGCCAATGTGAGATGGGAAAGCCCCGCTCGGTCCACTCACGATCATTGGCGCCGAGTGGGACGTAACTGGCTTTCCAACCAGCGTGACTATTGAGCGGGATGCGTGTTCCGTTTTCGAGAAGAATCTCGCCGTGGAGGACAAACTTCGGATTCGGATGTCGAGCCTGTACCGTCAGTGCAAACGCGTTCTTCTCCCCGGCTTTCAAATACCGAGTCACATCCAAGAACATGGGCAGTTGCCAATTCTTGTTGTCGCCCCACTGGTACTCGCGTGGATAGTTCAACCGCAAAGCACCGGGCTCGTATCGCAAACGTTGCCCGAATTCGGAATGTCCATTCTGATATTCGCGCGTCGCCCGGTACAGCGACCAACGTCCCACCGGGTTCGCGTTGATGATCAACTCGAACCCGTTATCGGCCGCGACGGCGACCCATGCCCGAGCTATCTTCGCTGGGGGCAAGGTGAAATCAGTTCGGAATACGGCACCGGCCATGCGGTCACCGCGAGCGGCAATCCAGTGAGCTTCCTCGGGGAACTGGTAAGGAAAGATCTCGCGTCTTGGACTCTCGACGGTTGCCGAAACGAAGTAGCCGCAGATCGACAATGCAATCGCAACGCCGACGATTGCTTTCCAAGTTGTTCTTAGCCGTAGCGCGGCAAAACGCACATAGCGACTCGCCGGCCAGCGTTTCGTCGATGCAGCAAATCCGGATAGCGCAGCGGCAAACGGCGTCGGCGATATGCGTTGCCGGCTCGCAGCCTCCCGATTTGCATTCGCGCTGGTCATTTCGGCTGTTGCTCCATCCGATAAACGACTTGGCGACGCGTTTCAACTAAATCACCTTGGTCAAAGGCTAACTGAGCCAAGTGCTGGTGCCCAGAAGTGAGATAGCCCCGCGATTCAGGCATACCGACCGGCGCGACAGAGGCGTAGATTTCCTGCAAACAATGCTGAGCCATCACGATGTCATCAGCGCGTACCGCCAACAACAATCTCAGATACGAGGCTTTGGGCATGCATGGATACTCCAAACGAAATCGCTCCACTAGCTTCAACGCGATCGACTCTTCACCCGAGTTGTAGTGAATGATCGCTCGACGCAGTACGTAGCGTGCCGCCTCGCGAGCTACGCAGGGTTCATCGGAATCCATAAGTTCAAGATAAATCCGCTGTGACCGTTCAGCGTAGCCATGCGACTCGAGCACAAAAGCTTCGGCAAAGCGGGCTCGATCTGATTCAATCTGAAGCAAATTCTCAAGAATCCCTTCCTGCACCATCAAACCACTGTCGTATGCAAGACACGGCATATAGCTCCGATAGGCTCGCATGGTCTCAAGTGCTTGGGCGTGCTCACCGGCTTCGTAATAATCTTGGGCAGTGGCCAGCTTCGTTGCGACGTACAGCGACCGCGCGGAAACGATACCGATCCACGGAATCAGAATCAAAGCCGCGCGAAACAGCACCCAAAGAACAATGTCGTTCGACAGTCCCCGCGTTTGACCTGGCTTTCGCGTGCACAGCACCCCGACCATGAGCAAGAGCGAGCCCAACATCATGCTAGCCCAGCCTTTACCCATGAAAATCCAGAAAGCGTGGCAGAGGCCCGCCCAAGTCAAGAAGTCGCCGAGTGTGGCAATGTCAAAATTCACGTAGGGTGGCGTAATCGCAGCCAGGAACTTCGGTGGATCCTTCATCAGGATATCGTAGGCGCCACCGGGAATCTCATACTCGCGAGATGTATAAGTATCGCCGCCGTACCACGACAAACCGTCGTGCTGCATGAACATCCATGCTGCCAGATGCGATACCTCTGGGTCATCCACGATCACGAGATGTGAAAACGCTAGCCCGACCGTCAAACAGACAGCAGAAAGCGTTCCGAGTGCCTGAGCCCGCCCAACGGCACTCAGCTTTGAGCGTACGATGTAAACGGCTGCGGCCGTGATCGATACAACCACAATCGCCTTGCAGGGATACTCGAACTTGCTGGTCGTGATGACCGCTTCTAACTTGTCAGGCACACGGCGGGTGGGCAATTTGTCCGACTGATCCAATTTTGTGGCCGCTTTCAGTCGAACAGGGACTTGGTACCAGGGGTCTTTGACAGAAATGAGAATGAGTAGCAGCCCCAGAAATAGAAAGCCAAGTCCGGCAAGCAGTGGAGCATTAATTCCTGAAGTCGCCAGCTCTCTCGCTTTCTCGTAGCACGCCTTCCACTGCGCTTCCCATTTACGCAGCGCCCAGCTTCGAAGGCGCCCGACCATTGGCCGACGATCTGCAAGGCCATTCATCCAGTTCATTGCATCGTAGCGCAGTGATCGTGTTGCCGCTGGGCTAGCCGAAGCGTTTGAAGCCTCGCTCCCATCGGCGGCCGGAGCATCCGCAGAGGGCTTGCGCTTATTCGATAATTTCAACCAATTGAATCGCATCGCCTTCCCTGATAATGCGATGGCCCTTGACCAGCACCACCTCTCCTTCTTGCAGTCCGTCCGCGACTTCGGCCCAGTCATGTCCGACATAGCCAAGCTTGACCGGTCTTTGCGTCCATTCCGTCGACGCTTCATTCAATTCATCGAATAGCGGCAACGTGACCAGCGCCCTCGAGGCAGCAACAGAGAGCACGCCATTGCGAGGCACCACCGTTGCCATTGCTTTGGTCCGAACCTTGACATTGCCCGTCATGCCAATCGTCACGTTGTCATCTTCGGAAAGGTCAACGAATTCAAAACGCACTCGGAACGTAGCCGCCCACTCCGGTGCCCCCGTACCACGTGGCCGCATAGGTCGCGCAATCTCTGGTCCGCCCGACGAGAAAGTCACTTCCGGAATGATCTTGGTGACTCGAGCGGCAAATTTCTCACCTGGATAAGCCTCCATAAAGATCTCAGCTTCTTGCCCGAGCTGAATTCGGCTCAAAACGGCCTGGTCGAAGTACCCCTCAAACCACTTACCGCTGGTAATCAAGAACGCCGGCTTGCCCAGGTCGGAATTGAACTCCCCCTCGCGAACCAACACCGCACTGATGATGCCGTCGCCCGGCGCGTAGATTTTGTAGTCAGAGAGCTCCTGCTTCTCGAATTCGACCGCCTTCTCCGCATCCAGCACGGCGTTCTGCGCGATCTCCAGGCTGAAGCCAACGCCCTGCTTGGATACGTTGGATGAATACTGAGCTTCCTGAAGGCGAGCCTCCGCTTCCTTGAGCGCTCGCTTAGTGTCCACAATCGATGTCTCGGCAATCAGCCCACGTTGCAACATGTTTCGTTGCTGATCAAGCTTCTCCCGAAGGAGCCGAAATTGTTCGGTTGCCTCGTCGAGACGGATCTTTTCGAACTCGGGGCGTTCCTTTTCGAGCACATAGGTCGAGCCCGCCTCGACGCGTCCAAGTTCGGCCCGGGCGGTCCGCAAAGCCAGTTCTGCTGATGCTAGCTTTCGGCGAGCTTCCAGGTCATCCAGTTCCAGCAGGAGCTGGCCCTTAGTGACTCGGTCGCCCTCTTCGACGTGGACTCGCTCTATCTGTGCCATCGGCTTCATCGCGACACGAGTCGGCGCCCCAGTCACGAGCCCTTCACCCAGATAGGGGATCTCGATTTCTTGGCGTTTGACCCGAGCACCGCTCACGTCGAATGGCAGCCCCATCTTGCGTTTCATGGATCCGTAGCCCATGCCAGATGTGTACATCCGACTGGATGGATCCTTGTAAGAAGGGACCAGCATGAAGATGGTGAGCCCTAAACCTAGAGCGCCCACAAATCCGTAACCGACCAGAATGCCCAAATTAGCCCAAAACTCACGCCACACGAACTTGGTGACGAAAGCGGTTAACCACCACCCATGGCGGAATATGGCTCCGCAAAGGCGTTTCGAGAATGTCCAGAGCTTGCCGATCAACTCTTTCGCATTGCTCCAAGTTACGTGGATTTCCTATAAGGCAATTTGCTGAATCCAATCACTTTTCGGTGCTTCTCCTTGGGAAAAATCACCAATTCGGTTCCACTCCGAATGCTCCGTACAGGTGTTATCGTGAGTGCTTGCGCACTCCTGATCGCTTGTAGCGGCTGTATGGCTGGTCCCAATTATCAGTCGCCGATTCCGCAACTTCCGAGCGATTGGCAAAGCACACCCAAGTCAGGACACGCGCTCGAAATCGAAAACATCGTTCAAACCGTCAACCTTGGACGAGGCGTGGTCGCGCATGACTACGCATACTCCCTTTCGAGCACTCAATGCCCATGGTGGGAGGTCTTTCTCGATGAAGACCTTCGTTGTCTCATTGGCATGCAACGTGCGCGAAGCCCGCGGTTGCACGAACTTCGTGCCGCCATCGACCAAGCCTGGCACAACCGCTGGAATTCGAAGCTTGGATTCTTTCCGGAGATCACCGGCGCGACCGGCTATGAATCGTTTTTGTCCAATTCCGAACCCGCCGGTACTCGACTTCACAGCAATCTTCTCAGCGCCAGTGTGGACTGGGAGTTAGACCTGTTTGGTGGCCGGCAGAGAGAGGTCGAAGCGGCGGACCGCAACGTGGAAGCTCAAGTCGAGACCTATCGCAACGGCATGGTCTTCTTGGCAAGTGAGATCGGACTGTTCTACACGGATTACCGGGTCGCCGAAGCCCGCATCCAACTACAGCTCGACAACATCGAGTTGTACGAGCAAGTCGTCCGAGTCACCAGGGAAAAGCTCGAGTTCGGGGGCGTGGCCCAGGTCGATCTGGACGAAGCCGAAGCTCGCTTGTCGCGCGAAGTGGCGGCCTTGCCCAACCTTGAAGGGATCCGCGATGAAGCGAAAATCGAACTCGCCCGCGTAGTTGGCGTCTACAGCGAGGAACTCGATCCACTGCTTACCCCCAATCAAGCCATCCCATCGCCCGGGCGGCAAATCATCGTTCCTTCACCAAGCGACGTGCTCCCGCTGCGTCCTGATATTCGAAGGCAGGAACGGCAGATTGGACGCCAAGTTGCTTTGGTTGCCAAGGAAGTCGCCGATCTCTATCCCACACTCAACTTTAGCTACACATGGAATGGTGGCGACTTAGCTCTTCCAATCTTGAATCCTAGCACGCTTGGTTTCCTCATTCAGAATGCACGTCGCTTGGTCGACTTCGAACGCGAACGAGCCTCGATAAAGGCTGCCGAAGCTCAGTTGCAACGCGAGCTTCACAACTATCAGCTTGGACTGGTGACTGCGTCTTCCGAAATCGAAAACGCCATTGTGGACCTCCAAATTGCGGGCAAGCGTTTGGCGTCACTCGAATTAGCCTTAGCCAAGAACAAGCAGGCATTTGATCGAGTCTACGATGCCTATCTGTCCAGCCTGGTGGACGTGCGCGATATCATCCGTATTCAAGGTGATTTACTGGCTACGCAAACCGAATACATCTTCGCTCAGAACCTTCTCGCCAAAGGAACGGTTCGCCTCTACAAAGCGGTCGGAGGCATCGACGTTCCCGCAATCCCAGCTCGCATGCTTGAGAGCCCCTACCAAGTAGCGGACGCAAGCCAAGGTAACCCGTTTCTTTCGCGAGTCCTCTCGCTTGGACGAGACACTCAAGAAACGCTTCAAACCAATCGAGTGAAGGCCAGAATTGGACGTCAACCTTGGTATCACGTCGGTGAAGACGGCGTCCTCCGCAACGGTGTTCCGAATGAAAACCCATTCTTGAACCGGATGTGGAACCTTCCGGCACGATAGCCTCACCAGACTATCCGCAGCCTCTTCGGCTATAATACTTGTCCTGCTCAGACTCCCTCCCGATAGCCTTAAGTGGGGCTGCGATTTATGGGGTTGCATGGGGTTGCGTTTGATGAGGCTGCGTTTGGCGGCCTTGCCTGCTCGCTCCAGCACTCAACTGCCTCCCTCGCCGGCCAAGGATCCGACTATGCCGACGCTCAATCGACGCCATTGTTTGAAGCATTCGCTTTTTGCATCGATCGCTACCACCGCTGGTTTCCACACCAGCTCCGCCGCGTCTCCAGTACTGAACAACGTCAACGAAACAATTGGCGTTGGCTGTATCGGTTTGCGGTACCAGGGCAGTGTGATTGCTCACAAAGCCGCCATGTATGGATCCATCGTGGCGGTCTGCGACGTCGACAAAAACGTGAGAGATCCTGTGAAAGCGGCTTTCGGCAGCACGCCCCGCGACTATGAGAACTATCGCGACTTGTTAGATGATAAACGCGTTGACGTGGTTACGATTGGAACTCCCGATCACTGGCACACGAAGATGATTCTCGATGCGGCGCGAGCCGGCAAAGACATCTACTGTGAAAAACCACTTACGCTCACCATCGACGAGGGGATCCAGCTCAGGCGCATACTGAAAGAAGAAGAACTCAATCCCGTTATTCAGGTTGGTTCGTGGCAGCGTAGCGACCATCGCTTCCGACAAGCCGTCGAGCTGATCCGCGACGGACGTATCGGCAAGCTACTGCAGGTCGACGTGGTTTTGGGTAAAAACCAAGTTGGTGGCCCCTTCGAAATCCGCAAGCCTCACCCCCAATTCAATTGGGATCTTTGGCAAGGACAAACTCCGGATGTTCCCTACCTAGCCGAACGAAGTCACTACACATTTCGATGGTGGCACGAATATTCGGGCGGCCAGATGACCGATTGGGGGGCCCACCATCTCGACATCGCACAGTGGGCGATTGACAGCCTGCCCGTCGAAATTGAGGCGACGGCGAAGTACCCCGAACCTAAACAGGCGTCACGGTGTTTTAACGTGCCGATCGATTACACCGCTCAATATCGGTACGCCAATGGTGTCGTAATGACCGTCGCCGATACTGGTCGCAATGGAATTATGTTTACGGGAGATCGTGGCCGACTGTTTGTAAATCGCGGCACCATCAGCGGAAAGCCGGTGGAAGAGTTAGACCAGCAACCGCTCCGCCGCGAAGACTTTGTAGCCTATGACTTCGATAACCTCGATCGTCCTGTTCGAGCGGGCAAGCTCGAAGCGATCGTAAATCATATGGGCAACTTCTTTGACTGTATCGATTCCCGCCGGCAAACCATCTCCAACCTTGAAAGCCAACACCGCAGTGTCACGACATGCCACCTTGGCAACATTGCAATGCAGATTGGTGAACGACTCGCCTGGGATCCGCAGCGAGAACGATTCCCAGATTCGGAACAAGCGAATTTGCTGTTGGCTCGCCCGCAACGGAGCGGCTTCGAAATCGCGTAGAGTTAGGCCCCCAACCCGCCCTCTGGTTTTATCGGATTCCACTCCAGCGAGTTCCCATGAACGAAAAAGTATTGATCGTGATCGGCGATGCCACTGAAACGCTCGACACAATGTACCCGTACTACCGACTGCAAGAAGCTGGCTTTCAACCTGTCATCGCAGCTCCAGAAAAACGACGCTACCAGATGGTTTTGCACGAAGTAAAACCAGGCTGGACGATTACCAAGGAATGGGAAGGCTACTCGCTTGATTGCGATGTCCCGTTCAGTGAAGTCAACGAATCCGACTATCTTGGCATTCTCTTTTCCGGCGGCCGTGCGCCGGAGTACATTCGTTATGATGAAGACTTGGTGCGCATTACCAAACACTTCTTCGCAGAAAACAAACCGGTGGCCAGCGTCTGCCACGGAGTAGAAATCCCGGCTTATGCCGACTGCGTTCGTGGTCGCAGGATGGCTACCGTTCCGAAGTGCAAATTTGATCTCGAAGTCTGCGGTGGCATCTTCGTTGATGAACCTTGTGTCATTGATGGCAATTTGTTCAGCGGCCGAACGTTCCACGACAATGGATACTATGTTGGACCTTGGATCAAAGCACTGGAAGCCGCTCGCGGCTAGTCATCCACATCAAAATAAACAGCGGTCCTAGGCTCAGCGACGGCGAGGTACCAAGTCATCTTCAGCAATATTTCGTATCGTACTGGGATGTCGCCGTTCGGGTTCGAAAGCTGGCGACTCTTGGCAGCACTCTGTTTGGTCGCCCTTGCCATCATCGACAGGACTTCGGCTCAAACTCTGCCCCAGAACATCAGTAGGACTCAAGATCGTGCCGGCAACGCTCAAGTCGCCGAAGTCATGAAGACGTTCGTACCGCGTGGTGTCCAGGCGGACGATAGCGAGCCGACGCCGCCGCAAGAATCACTTGATTCATTTAAACTGAAACCAGGCGTTGCAATTGATCTGGTCGCTGCCGAGCCAACCATTTCTCAGCCATTGCACCTGTCATGGGACTCGCGCGGTCGAATGTGGGTTGTGCAGTATCGGCAATATCAGTTCCCTGCTGGCCTGAAAATCGTTCGCTACGACCACCATCTGCGCGCCGTTTTTGACAAGACACCGGAACCGCCGCCGCATGGTACTCCCGGTGCAGATCGCATCACCGTATTCGAAGATACGAACGGTGACGGAATCTATGACCAGAGCAAAGATGTTCTGACGGGGCTCAATATCGCCACGTCTACGGCGATCGGACGCGGTGGTATCTGGGTGCTGAATCCGCCTCACCTGCTTTTCTATCCAGACGCAGATCGCGACGACGTTCCGGATCGCAATCCCGAAGTGCACCTCTGGGGATTTGGGCTCCAAGACACACACGCAGTCGCAAACAGTCTCCAGTGGGGCCCCGACGGTTGGCTCTACGGCGCGAACGGCAGCACAACAACATGCAACGTAAGCTCGAAAGTAACGTCGAACGTGGCATTCGAAGGACAATGCATTTGGAGGTACCATCCGAAATCTCATCGCTTCGAAATTTGGGCGGAGGGAGGTGGCAATACCTTTAGCTTGGACATCGATTCCAACGGTCAAGTTTTCTGTGGAAACAACGGCGGCAACACGCGGGGTTGGCACATGCCTCAGGGCAGCTACTCGCGGAAAAACTGGGGGAAGCATGGCCCGCTGACGAACCCTTATGCCTTTGGATTTTTTGGGCCGATGCAACTCAAAGGCGACACGCGTCGTTTCGCTCAGGCGTTTGTCGTCTACGAAGGCGGTTTGTTTCCCAAAGATGATTTCCATCAAACCATTATCGCCCCGAACGCGATGCAGAACTTGGTTTGGCACAGCAGGCGCGTCCCCAATGGCTCGAGCTACCAAACCGAGGACACCCCAAATCTATTGAGCTGCTCCGACCGTTGGTTTCGTCCTGTTTACTCCGGCGTAGGACCCGACGGCGCGATCTACATCGCCGACTGGTACGACACGCGACTTAGCCACGTCAGTCCAACGGACGATTGGCACAAAACCAGCGGACGGGTCTACCGCCTGCGACCTGACGAGACCAAACCGAAATTTTCCTTTGGGGATTTGCATGCGTTGGGAGATTCTCAGTTACTGGATCTCATCTTCCATCCCAACCGTTGGATTCGCAGGCGGGTTTCACTTGAGCTTGGTTGGCGACAAACGTCTACCGAAGAGACTCGAGCTACCAATTCGCGATTGATCGAGAATATCCGAACGCAGAGCTCGCAAGAATCACTTTGCGCTTTAGCAATCCGCGGCGGTCTTTCGGATGACCTGGCAACGGAGTTCCTAAGACATGCTTCACCTCATATTCGCCGTTGGACAGTGAGGTTACTTGGGGACGAGCATCGCGATCTAGACGTGGTGGTGAACCTGGCTTCCGGCGAGCTTGATCCACACGTCCGCATTCAGCTCGCGGCCTCGGCTCGCCGATTTAAGAGTCCAACTGCTCTCGGGATCCTTGCTGGATTACTTCGCAGCGAATCGGACAAAACACCTTCCGTTTCGGAACCACATGAACCATTAATGCTCTGGTGGGCATTAGAGGAACACGCAGATGACTGGCCTGCAGTACGTGCCTTCATAGGAAACAAAGACCTATGGGAAACGCCCACATTTCGCGATCGCCTCGCGGCAAACCTGATGCAGCGATACGCCTCACAAGGTTCGCCCGGACTCAAAAAATGTACCCAACTGCTCACGACGGGTGGAATAGAAAATCAATCCATCCTGATGGTCGGCCTAGAACGAGCACTGCAAGGCCGCGGTCGCTCGATGCGACTACCCCCACCACTTGAAACCGCCTGGAATCAACACCAGCGTGACACGGGACAATCTGAAATTCTGATTGGCTTGTCTGCAGAATCACCGGACAGCATCCGAGATGCAATCGGAGCACTCAACAATTCAGGAGAATCAGAAGGGCTGCGTGGCCGATTGATCGATACCTTAAGTTCTATGCGAGTGGCATCGGCCGAACGCGCTATCCTCAGCATTGCCACTGGCGGCAACGGTGCTACGCCATCCCTGCAACGCAACGCCATTCGAGCACTGACCAGATTCGGTACGGATCAAATTGGTTCGACGCTGGTTGCCAAGTTTGACAACTCAATCTCTGGCGAGCATGAGTTACGTGATACGGCTTGCCGAACTCTAGCAGCTCGTCCCAAGTGGACGCTCGATCTACTCAACGAGGTAAACTCATGGCGACTCCCTGCGAGCGAAATCCCGCCTGACGTGATCCAACGAATTCGCAGCTATAAAGATCCCAACATCGTCGCTGCCGCCGAAAGGGCTTTTGGAAAAGCGGGCCGTGTCACCTCCACCGAAGCGAAAGAGCAGATTCTCGAACTCAAAGCACAATTGAGCAGAGCAGGGCAGGGCGACGCAGAGCGAGGAGAAAAACTCTTTATCGAACGCTGCGGAACTTGCCACCGATTGTTTGGTACCGGAAACCCGCTGGGTCCAGACTTAGACAACTACGACCGAAAGAATCTCGACTTCTGGTTACCTGCGATCGTGGCTCCAAGCCTTGAAATCCGCGAGGGGTATCAGTCGTACGCTGCACTCATGGACGACGATCGAATCGAAACCGGAATGATCTCGGCACAGAATCCGAGAAGTATCACGCTGCGAACCGCAGATAATCGAGCGTTAGAGCTACCACGTGAGGAAATCAGCGAGCTGCGAGCACTAGAGACATCGTTGATGCCGAAAGACCTCTTGAAAGATCTTGATGCCAGGGAAGTCAACGACCTGATGTCATTCCTGTCTCAATAACCGTGTACGATTGCATGGTTTTCCAACTGCATGGCTTCGCAGTCAAAAAAGAAAAGGCCTTGGTACGGAAGCACCAAGGCCTTTTGGAATCCAATCTTTAGAAGCTAGCTCACTCCGCCCGGGAAGTTTCTCCCGGGCTAAACGAGCCAAGGAGGCGATCGACTAGCAATGCTTCTTAGCTGCGGTTGCTTGAGCTGCACTCGTCATCGCTGCGGTCGCCGAACTGCCAGCCGCAGCAGGGCTTGTGCTTGCGGCAGCACTTGTTGTCGATGCAGCTGTCGAGCTAGCTGTGGGAGTGGCTTCGGGTTCATTGGCTGCAGCAACGAGATCGCTCACCGTGACGGTTTTGTCATCGAACTTGATCTGTTCGACGTTCGTCAGCTTGTCGATTTCCATACCGCGAGTCACCGTTACGTTCCCTTTGGCATCAGCTTCAATGTGAAAGTCATCCGACTTACCACTGAAGATCGCGGTGTCGATGCCTCGTCCACCGTTCAAGGTATCGTTCCCCTTGCCACCTTCGAGCACATCAGCACCGTTGCCGCCTAGCAACGTGTCATCGCCCATACCGCCTTCGAGAACGTCCTTGCCGTTACCTCCGGCCAAGCGATCATCGCCCATGCCGCCCTTCAGGACGTCTTTGCCGTTGCCACCAAACAACTTGTCTTTGCCGGCGTTACCGTTGAGTGTGTCGTCCCCCATGCCGCCGCGGAGTTCGTCCATTCCCCGTCCGCCGCTCAGCGAATCATCACCCTTGCCACCGGAAAGCTTATCCGCACCGTTGCCGCCTTCGAGTACGTCTCGGCCTTTACCTCCGTTCAACTCGTCGTTTCCGTTCCCACCCTTGAGAACGTCAGCCCCCTTACCGCCAAAGAGTTTGTCGTTGCCGGCGTTTCCTTCAATGACATCGTCGCCCATTTGGCCGCGAAGTACATCCTTGCCTTTGCCGCCGGACAGTAAGTCATCACCGTTGCCGCCTAGCAAGGTATCGTCACCCATGCCGCCTTCGAGAGCATCATTGCCATTTCCGCCGTTGAGCGTATCGGCCCCCATGCCTCCCTTCAGCACGTCTCTACCATTGCCTCCAAAGAGCTGATCCATTCCTTTGCCGCCGGTCAGCGTATCATCACCACGACCGCCTCGGAGAACGTCCTTGCCGTCTCCTCCGTCCAAGCTATCGTTGCCGCGTCCACCGAACAGACGATCATCTCCCTTGCCGCCCTCTAAAGTGTCCGCACCACGGCCGCCGCGTAGGACGTCGTTGCCTTGTTGGCCTTTCAAGTTGTCTTTACCGTCGCCCCCGAACAGCTTGTCGTCACCACGACCGCCTTCGAGTTTGTCATTACCGGCTCCACCCCTTAGAACATCATCGCCGCGTCCACCTTCAAGGGTGTCATCGCCGCGACCTCCAAAGAGCCGATCATTTCCCCGGCCTCCTGTAAGGGTGTCGTCACCACCACGTCCTCGCAGGACATCGTTCCCCGTACCGCCATCAAGGATATCGTTGCCTGGTCCACCAATAAGTCGGTCGTTTCCAGGACCTCCAGATAAAGTCTCGCCATCAATTCCAGACGCGAAGTCGACGGGAGTTGGCAGAGGAGTTGGTGCCGGTGTTGGAAGTGGCGTCGGCAAAGGAGTTGGAGTCGGCGTCGGAAGTGGTGTTGGCGTTGGATCCACATCGATCGGTGTCGGTAGTGGCGTCGGGACTGGGGCAGGAAGTGGCGTTGGTGCAGGTACTGGTACTGGTACTGGTACTGGACTCGGCAATGGTGTTGGAGCAACTGGCCCAGCAATACCACCGAAATCAATGTCACCTGGCTTCGCGTTTCCGGCAATCAAAATATCGTCGCCTGCTCCGCCGATGAGTACGTCGCTGCCGCCACCTCCGATGAGAATATCATTGCCAGCTCCGCCGATGAGCCGATCATTGCCTTCACCGCCAATGATTCGATCGTTGCCTGGTCCACCGTCAAGGACTTCGCCGGCCACATTCGGAGCACCTACGGTTGGTGCGACGGGTGGCACTAGCTCCGGACCTGCGACGGGGTCAATTGGAGTCACCACGGGTGCTGCCGGCGGTGCAACCGCAGGAGCGGTAGGAGCGACAGGCACTTCAGCCGCGGGAGCTTCCGCGACCGCGGGAGCTTCCGGAGCCTCAACGGGCATTGCGTCGGGGATGTGCGAACAGCTAGCCGACAGCAGGACAAGAGACTCCAATGTTTCAAGTTGAAGTGGGTTGGTTTGCGGGTTGCGTGCTTTTGACATTAGCTAGCCTTTCGACACTCGACGGGGAAACAGGGTACGTGCCCCGCTGTAAAGCAGCCCGCGTGCCAAAAGAAAAAACACTGAAGACAGTACCGAGAAACCAAGCCAACCGCGAATTTCTTTCACCTCTGGCAGGATCCGGCAAAGTATTTACCGGTTTCGAGCGTCGCCTCAAAACCACACCCGTTGCACCGAAGCAACAACGTGTTGCACAGATCGGACCAACTAAGTAGAAGCTACAGGCAACTCTTGCTGCCTTCTTCTACTGCGAATAGCTGCGATCACGGAAGCAACAGCAAAACAAAGACAGGCAACCCACCAAACCCAATGAATTGCCTTGGAATGAGCCTGCATGTAGGCCAACGCCGTCAAACCAGCCAACACGCTATCTGCCACCAACGTCAGTACTTCCCCCCATCGCGGAAATGAGTCCTGAAGCCGTAGAGCAATTATATTGCTCGCCAATACCAGAGTAGAAAACGCAGCCATGAGCCAACTGCCGTCGGAGAAATGGCCCAAGACCTCTGGCACTAACCCCACAATCGCACAAACGAATGGAGCACTTCGACGCACCTTTCTGGAACGCTTCACATCAGTATCGTCTGTCAATGCTTCAGCCACAGGCATCAAGTGCAAACAGAATATGATCGAACCGAGTCTCTATCCAACACGGAATTATTCGACAAGGAATTGGCACTGCCATCATGCAATGGCTCCAGCCCGATACTGTACCAAATTCACACGCCCAAAAGAAAAGCCCTTGAGCCGCACAAAACGCGCCCAAGGGCTCCGAGTATTGCCGTTCAAGCGAAATACGAACTTAGCGAGTCGTAAATCTCATCGCGGATCAGCTTCGTTCACAATCTAACCAGACTTACCAGCCAGCTTTGGCTGGCCCCACGTTCTTGGCCAAGCCTGCAACTGGGCTCAAGTTAATCGCCTGCCCATCTGCGACTTTCACTGTATCGACGTTCTTAAAATCGATCTGGAAATTTGCTGCAGCCTGACTCATCGCTCCATGTCCACCCTGAACTGCGGGTCTAGCAACCTGGATCGAATCCCGCTGAAGCTGAATGTCATTGGGGGAAACGCGACCGAGGTCAATTGTATTTGAACCACGTCCACCATCGACTTGGAACCAATCGCCATCGCGAGCTGCGTTGAAAGTGAAGGTATCATTGCCCTTTGTTCCAACGATCTGTTCGACTCGATCAAATTGGACCAGTTCTTCGCCAATGATTGCCTGCCCACCGGTCACATCAATCTGACCGTCACAGTGTCCCCCGCCGAGATTCGACAGATCGAGTTGATTCCCGTCCAGACGAGCGACCGCGGACTCCGCTGCAAACGCGGTTGAATCAACGACCGTCTCTCCTGCGAACTTGATCTGCTGTACATGTTCGAACGCGATCGAGAAGGACAACTCGCGAGTCACCGTTCGATGGCCTTCACGCACCCGTGTCTCGCCATCAACTCGGACTTCGCCGTCGCGAACCACGGCGTCCGAAGCTCTGAATTGCGATAGGTCAATTGAGTTCCGGCCAGCCGCTCCGTCGATGACGAAACGATCGCCATCCTTGATGTTGGCAAAACTAAAGACATCGTTGCCCTTCGACCCGACAATGGTGCCAGATTCATCAACGGTGAATCGATCTCGGGCTCCATGCGTTGCAGTGACGTCGATCAGGTTGACGTTGGTGCCGGAGATCTGACTCTGATCGCCAATGGCAAAACCAGCCGTCGCCGCGGCTTGAGCGAAGTTTCTTTCGGCTGCTTGCTGTGCTTCAAAAGCTCTAACCTTCGCCTCGGCAGCTTCGTTTGCGATGGTTTCCGCGTTTGCCGTGGCAAATGCGGCTTCTTGCTCTTCAGCCAGCGCGATCGCATCCGTTTGGGCTGCTAGATTCGCTTCTGTTTGCGCTCTTGCCGCAGCTCGAGCGGCTTCGTCAGCTTCAGCCCGAGCGATTGCATCAGCTTGGTCCGCCTCTGCAACCTCCCGTTGTGCGGCCGCGATAGCTTGGGCCGCCTGCTTGGCTTCGGCTTGTGCGATCTGATCTAGTTGCTTCGCCTTAGCGAGTTCGGCTTCGGCTGTTTTCTCGGCCAGCACGGCCTCTTTGGCTTCCGCTTCCGCGCGGGCCGCTGCGGCTACCGCCTCAGCTTCTTGATCTTGAGCCTTTGCTTCTGCAGCAGCCGCTTCTTTCGCTTCACGCTGTGCATCGGCCTCAGCATGTGCGGCTTCCGCCTCCTCACGCTCGGCTACGGCTTCTGCCTTTGCCGCTTCAGCAGCCTCATCCTTAGCTTGGGCCTCGGCTGTAGCCGCTTCCTTCGCCTCGGCTTGAGCTCGTGCTTCGGCTCGTGCCGCGCGATCTTCGGCAGCTTGAGCTCGGGCTTCCGCCTCGGCGGCTTCCTTGGCTTCGGTTTGTGCCTTTGCCTCAGCCTGCGCTGCTTCCTCTGCCTCAGCCTGTGCTCGTTCTTCAGCAAGCGCCGCTTCCTTCTCTTCCGCTTGGGCTCGCTCTTCGGCTTTGCCTGCCTCTTCGGCTTCAGCTTGAGCCTTCTGTTCTGCAGCAGCGGCTTCCTTGGCCTCTGACTGTGCCTTCTGTTCGGCAGCAGCAGCTTCTTTGGCCTCCGCGTGCGCACGGGCTTCAGCAGCCACGGCCTCGGCCTCTTCTGCTTGGGCTTTCGCTTCCGCCTTGGCGGCTTCGTGTTCTTCGGCCTCTGCTCGAGCTTCAGCTTGAGCCGCTTCCTCGGCTTCAGCCTGAGCTTTTGCTTCCGCCTTAGCAGCTTCATGCTCTTCAGCTTGGGCGCGTGCTTCGGCTCTTGCGGCTTCGTCAGCTTCAGCCTGAGCTTTCGCTTCCGCCTCAGCGGCTTCCTTCTCTTCAGCCTGGGCACGGGCTTCCGCCTTGGCTGCATCTTCAGCCCGTGCTTGTGCTTTCGCCTCAGCGTGAGCTGCTTCCTCAGCTTCAGCCTGTGCCTTCGCTTCTGCCTGAGCAGCTTCCCAAGCCTCGGCCTGTGCCTTCGCCTCAGCAGCCGCAGCCTCCTCAGCTTCCGATTTGGCCTTCGCTTCCGCTTCAGCAGCTTCCTTGGCTTCCGCCTTCGCCTTAGCCTCGGCGCGAGCGGCTTGCTCGGCTTCCGCTTGAGCCTTCGCCTCAGCTCGAGCTGCTTCTTCTGCTTCTGCTTGAGCCTTTGCCTCAGCGCGAGCCGCTTCTTCAGCAGCAGCTTGAGCTCGCGCCTCAGCTTCTGCAGCTTCACGTGCCTCTTGCTGCGCCCGCTGTTCAGCCCGTGCTGCTTCGTCCGCTTCAGCATGAGCGCGGTTCTCAGCGTGACGTGCTTCTTCCGCTTTCGCATTGGCGAATGATTCCGCGTCAGAAACTCTCGACGACAGTGAGTTGACTTCGGCACGAGCATTCGCAACGGCTGAGTTCAGAGCGTGCTCGCTTCCATAGCCGCCCCAATTGCCCCCACCGCTGTGGCCATACCCTCCGCCACCGTAATTACCACCCGATGAGCTTTGAGCGCGGAGCAAGTCTTGGAGCTTGGATTGCGCGTGAGAAAGTTGATGTGAAAGGGAATCCACTTTGGCTTGAGCTTGAGATGCTTCGCCTGCGAGAGCATCCGCCTGGCGTCTCGCTTTCATGGCTTCATGCGCTTCAGCGTCCGCGTCACGACGTGCATGTGCCGCTTCGTCCGCTTCCGCGTTGGCAATGGACTGGGCGTCCCGTGCCGTGTGGGCCAGAGAGTCCGCCGCCTTCCTCGCATGCGCTGCCTCGGCCGCTTGCTTATCGGCTTCCGTCCGCGCGTCACGAGCTTCGGCCGCTTCGTGATCCGCGTGCCGACGCGCATGTGCGGCTTCCTCGGCCTCTGCATTCGCAGTGGCGCGGGCTTGCTCAGCTTCCCGAGCTTCCAAGTCAGCCGTCTTGCGAGCCGAAGTGGCTTCGTCAGCCTGTCGGTCGGCTTCAGCCCGAGCCGCATCGGCTTCCTGCAATTCGACATCTGCCTTGCTACGCGCTTCTGCGGCAGACTGGGCCGCTGCATTTGCGTCGCGTCGAGCGTGTTGCGCCTCGGCTGCTTCGGCATCGGCTTCATTGCGGGCAGCAGCCGCTTCAGCCGCTTCCGCATTCGCGTCCGCCCTGGCATGGCGTGCCTGTTGAGCTTCGATATCGGCCTGAGCTCGCGCGTCCGCCGCCTGCTGAGCTTCCTTGGTTGCTTCAGCTCGGGCCTGCTGAGCTTCCTGAGCCTCCTTGGTCGCCGTGTGACGGGCGGAATCGGCTTCCGCTCGCTCGCGATTCGCAATATTACGAGCTGCGTCCGCTTCAGCCGCCTGCTGGTCGGCGTCACGGCGGGCGTGCGCTGCCTCCGCAGCTTCTGAGTCGGCTGTCGCTTGAGCTTGACGTGCCTGTTCTGCCTCAGCATCCGCGGTACTTCGCGCGGCTCGCGCCTCTTGAGCTTCACGATCTGCCTCGTTGCGGGCGTCTCGAGCCTCGTGCGCTTCCGTATCCGCACTTTGACGCGCCGCTTGTGCTTCCGCCGCTTCGTTGTTCGCTTCGCTGCGAAGCTTGTCTGCCTCGTGGGCTGCTGCATCAGCATCACGACGTGCGTGGGCCGCTTCAGCTGCCTCCTTATCCGCGTCGGCCCTTGCGGCTGCTGCTTCTTGTTTTTCGGCGTCTGCTACCGTGCGAGCATCGAGCGCTTCGATCGCTTCTCGATCAGCCTTCGCTCTCGCGTCGGACGCTTCACTTGCTTCCTCATCTGCCGTTTGGCGGGCAGCATTTGCCTCCTGGATTTCCTGCCGCGCTGAGGTAGCAGCGTCGTCAGCTTGAATTCGTTCCAACGCGGCGGCATCGACGGCTGCGTCGGCAATCTTGGATTGATCGGTTGCTGCGTCACGCGCTGCTTCTGCTTCATGAGTCTCGCGATCGGCAGTCGCTCGAGCGGCATTGGCTTCGTCACGCTGTAAGTTCGCGGTGACTCGAGCCTCTTCGGCCTGCGATGCCTCTAAGGCTGCGTCACGCTCGGCTTGTTCGGCCACAGTCGCCTGCTGGTCGGCCTCCTGGCGAGCTTGTGTAGCTTGATTGAATTCAGTTTCGGCGACGTTCCGTGCGGCTTCAGATTCGCTTGCCAATTGCTCTGCGAACTGTCGTGCCTGATCGGCTTGAATGACGAGTTGCTCATTAATGACAACGGGGTCAGGCGCTAGCTCGGCGACTTCAGGAGCTAGTGAAATGGGCGATTCTAGCTCTGGCGCGATTGGAGCGACTGGTGGTACCGCCGCGACTGGAGCGGCAGGGGGAGCGACTGGCGCTGTGGGTGGTACTGCCGCTATCGGCTGAGGTGAAATCGCGATCTGTTCGGACGCAACTTCAGAAATTACCGGAGTTCCAGTGTTGGACCACCCCGATGGAGTTGCTGGCGCAGCCACGGTTGCCGGTGCAGCCTGAGTCGCGACCTGCGACACGCCCTGCTGGAGCGGTAGGTCGCTGGTGCTTAGGATACCGTCAGCAAACTGGAAATTCTCAACGCTGCGAACTGTGTCGATTCCATCAGGTCCGTTAACTTGAATCGAGCCATCAGCAAGTTGCACAAATTGGTACTGCGATGAAACGCCGCTGAAGATCGCGGTATCAGCACCTCTCCCGCCGTCAATCAAGTCATTTCCGGCACCACCTTGGACGATGTCGTTACCCGCACCTCCGGATAGCGTGTCGTTGCCTTGCGCTCCCACTAACGTGTCGTTGCCATTACCGCCGATGAGCGACGCGTCCAAGGCAATCGGTTGTGGCGGAGCAGGGGACACCACGGCAGCTGGCTCAGGAGCCAGGCTTGGTGCAACCGCCGGATCGCCAACTACGCTTCCGATACCCGGTTCATGGAGGACAGGTGCTACGTCACCGATCGCGGGCAAAGCGACGGGTGGTTGATTGCCGAGCTCGTTTACGTTGAAGTCACCATCTGTAAATCGAAAGTTTTCGACTCCTTTAACAATGTCCGTCGAGCCATTCCCCGTAACTTGAAATCTTCCTTCACCGAGCGACTCGATGCGGAATTCCGATCGATTTCCGTCGAACACAGCCGTGTCCTTGCCAGAGCCACCGTCGATGATATCGTCACCGGCATCGCCACGAAGTACGTCGTTACCGGCTCCGCCCTTGAGAATATCGTCACCACTGCCGCCTAGTAGTGTGTCATTGCCGTTGCCGCCAATGAGCAGATCATGTCCAGCGCCACCCTGCAGCAGATCCGCGCCTGCGCCACCCTGCAAGAGATCGTTGCCAGGACCGCCAGAGAGTTGATCTGCATCGGTTCCCCCGAGCAGCAGATCGTTCCCGCCCGTGCCATTGAGTTGGTCGTTGCCCGAATCACCCTGTAGCAAATCATTTCCGGCGCCGCCATCAATCACGTCGTTGCCAGAACTGCCGCGAAGCGTGTCGTCGCCGGCGGACCCGATGATGCGATCGTTGCCATTTCCTCCGTCTAGAATCTCTCCACCGGCCGAAGCTCCGACGCCCCCCGCATTGCCCACACTGGCTTGAATTTGTCCTGCGGCTCCAGCAAGACCGGTTTGGTTTTGCTCAGGTAACACAGCAAATTTTCCAGCGAGTGGATCGCAGCTGTCAATGGCTTGGCTCGCGTTGTGAGCTTGACTGGCACCAGTCCCATGATTTGCGTCGGCAGCCTCGTCGGCTTGCCCGCCGGATTCATCAACAACTTCAGCCGCTGGAGCTTCGAACGCGCCGGCGTAGCTAGCAGACATTAAGATCAGTGGCTCACTGGATTCGATGCCGAGCGAGGGCTTCGTCTCATTCTTGTTACTGGATTCCGAATTGGGGCGTGTTGGAGCGGTCATGTAGAAGTGCCTGATTGTGCGATTACAGCGTTCGTGGGGGATGGGTCTCTTGTAGCAACGCTGCGTTTCGGCTCCACCACCTCCTAGGTTTCGGAGTCACCGATCCACGACATTGCTGGTCAGTGCGTGTTCGAGAGATCGCAGGCGGTCGTAAACCGAAGCGATCAGTCGGAAAACCGAAGGAGCAAGACTGCCTACGGGCGAGCGAACATGGCTATGCCCGGGATCGATATGCAGCTATCGCCCTTCGTTGTTTTGGACAAGTAATTCGCAAGCCCATTGCTGCACAGTCGGTAGTCTTTTCAGTTACGAAAGAGACTCTTCGGGCGTTCTTTCGTGGACGATTCCTTCGGATTCCAAGACTATCTAGGTCACAAATCAGAAGTTCGCCTTAAGACTGCGCGGAAAACACACGCAAATTTGCACCCCTGATATTTCGACCTAAGTTTCTGGGTCAATTCTGTTTTCACGACTGGCAATCTGATGCTCGGCGAACACCTAAATCCAACCAATGATCCCCTTCCTATGGCACCGATTCCGGATGCCACTGGACCGGCCAACTTCTTCGTCGGCACGCCCGGCGATGATCAGGCAACCGCCTCTACGGACAAACGCGGGGAACAAGCCGAACGAATTGTGACCAACCTGTTGGTGCGCATTCGCCCTAGCAGTTGCAGCCAGCGTTTCTCAGAGAACATCACGGGTTACTGCAAGAACGTGTCCGAGTCAGGATGCGGCGTGACATCCGACTTTGCCCCCCGGGTTGGTGACATCTATCAATTCGAAATTGATGATCCGGGCCACATTCTGCATGGGGTCCATGCACGTTGCGTCCGATGCCACCTGCTTGACGAGACCGCTTTTGACTGCGGCTTCAGCTTTCTATCCCCACTTGCTCAGGGGCGAAGCAGTTCTTCCACCGCTAGTCCTCAGCCACTCGTATAACGCTGGGAGCCGCCATCGTGACGAACACCATACCGACCGACGCAGCCCCCTCGGCAAATTTTGCAGGGAACCAAGCTTTCCAAACAGCTCCTGTCCCAGCATCGTCCGCTTCGCCACAGGGACACGCGGAACCGACGCCAGCGTCAGAATACGGCTCGAACGCATCTGAGAAATGTGATTCGACAGCAGATGCTTCCGCGACGGATAGCTCAGCAGCAGCTGCATATCGTATCGTTGAACTAAAGTCGTCCAGTTCCGCATTCGATCGAATATGGGAAGATTCCACGTCGACACCCCAATACGTGCAGGAAGCGTTTCGGCATATCGCCAATTCTCGAAGTACGATTTGCTTCGCGATGCGCGGGCGTCTAGGCCCAGACACGCTCACCGATTTCGCTGCAATTCCGGATGTGACGGGAGACTCCAAAGAACAGTTGCGTAAAGACGTCGAGAAAAACCTACTTGCCTGCCATGGCGAATGCAAAACGTTTCTCGCTGGGCCAATCAACCTGAATGGGAAGCCCATTTTCCTCGTTTCAGTCGGCTTTGATGTTTCGCATAAACTTGACTTGTCCGGTACCGCCGTCTTCGGAGTCGTGGCTCATTCTCGTCCCGAGCTTGACCTCGCGCGTGCGGAGATCCAGACCGACATGCAATTGTTGCTCGACAAGTTGCCAACTTCGGGAGCGACATCGGCACCAGCCATAGAATCAACTGTTCATCCGGCCACACCGGCCGACAATGAGCTGGACATGGCTTCCCGCACCAGCCGATACGGCTCGCCACAAGAGTTTGCTTTCGCGCTAGTCAACTCCATAGCCAGAAGATTCCAGTGCCATCAAGTCGCCTTTGGGCTTCGCGCCGATGCGTCCGTGCGTATTCAAGCGGTCTCGGGGAAAGACAAGTTCAAGGCTAGTTCACCGGGGATCGTTGATATCCAGCAGGCTATGGAAGAAACCCTGGATTCAGGCGTTTCCGTTTCCTACCAAACACACGGTCAGACGTCCGCGCATAATCCGATGCCCGTCCACCAGCAATGGGCCGAGACATCACGTTCCGCGGTAGCCTCATTTCCGTTGCTGGTCGATTCCGATTGCGTCGCAGTTGTCAGTTTACAGCGTGATCCCAACGTTGGCTTCAGCGAAGCCGAACTGCGTGAATTGGAATCCACACTGGCGTCGTTTGGCCCGGCGGTCGAACTATCCGTACGAGGCAACCGAACACTGCGGGAGCATGTCAAAGAGAGCGCACAAAAAACTTGGGCACAAGTTCGTGAGCCAAGCACGAAGAAGGGGCGTCTCAGCCGCACCGTCGCATTGGTGGCTGCAGTCCTATTTCTCATTGGTTGGCTCCCCTATCGACCAATGACTCCCTGTGTGGTTGTTCCGTCCAACATGACCCAGTCTCTGGCTCCGTTCGACATGCAACTGACGGAAGCTCTGGTGCGTTCGGGCGACCGGGTCCAGGCGGACCAACCTCTAGCCTTATTTGACACTAAGGAACTAGAGCTCGAACGCGCAAGCTTGATTTCACAGCGTGACCAAGCTGAAGTGGACGTGCGTGCGGCATTAATCGAAAGCGACGCAGCAAAGGCTTCTCTAGCGAAAGCCAGTGCGGCCGTCTTCCAAACACAACTTGATGCGATCAACAAGAAGATCGCGCTATGTACCGTTCGAGCGCCAAGCGATGGCATGGTCGTCAACGCCGAATTGGATCGGAAGATCGGCCAGGTCTTCGCGCAAGGGACCGACATTTTGTCATTCGCCCCAATGGATCAATTCGAACTCGAAATCCGCATCCCTGAACACAATGCCCGCCACATTCAATCTCAGCAAGAGGGAACATTCGTTAGTGCGGCAGATCCGAGCCATCGTGTCGATTACATCATCGACAGCGTATCGGGTTCAGCAGAACTGATCGACGGCAAGAACGTGTTTGTTGCCAAAGCTCGGCTGCTGGGCCAATCGGACAACTTCCGCCAGGGCATGGAGGGCTACGCGAAAACTCACACCGGCTGGGCCCCGATCCCCTGGCTCGCGTTCCACCGCTTGTACGAATATGCCAAAGCAAGCTTCTGGTTATAAACCCGATAGGACGGTCGCTGCCAAGCTGGCCTAGATCCCCGTAGCCACCAAAAACACTCACACCAATCCCCTTGCTCGACGTAAAGATCCCCAGTGCATTCTACGGACTCCAATTCGCCCACTAGTTCAGAGCCTGCTGCTTCAGCGGGTGGAACAACCGGTGCGTCTACGCAGGCGAATGCTCCCACTCAAAGCGCCACCGCTGCGGCAGGAGAAAAGTGGAGAGAGCTCCGAACGTCGTTGCGAAACGACCTGCAGATCACCCGGCAAGTCAACCGCGGCGAGCCAGTTTACGTTCTGTACGACCCGGTCAGCTTTCAAGCCCACCGTTTGAATCTACTCGACTACCAAGTCGTTTCTTGCCTTTCGGCGGACCGAACACTCGAGCAATGCTTTGCTCTGTGCGTGGAAAAAGGACTCCTGACGACTGACAATGAAGCGGAGTTTCGGAGCTTCGTCATGCGTCTGGACTCGCTCAGCCTCCTAAGCACATCGCAGCAAGATTCGAATGCATTGTTCAAGCGGTTCTCCGATCGGATAACAGCGGAGAGACGCTCGAAGATCCTTGGATTCTTGTTTCTGACGATCCCACTAACGAATCCGGATCGATTCCTCAGTCGATCCATCGGATACTTCGCGTTCCTATTCACAAGAATCGCCTTCCTAGCTTGGGCCGTGATGCTTGTGCTATCAGCCGGCCTTGTTTGGACGCGGTGGGATGCGTTCATCGAACCACTCAACAGCATTCTTGCAACCAAGAACTTGCTGTTCATGTCGATTGCCTTCGTTGCCTTGAAAGTCTGGCACGAATTGGGGCACGGCTATGCATGTAAGCACTTCGGCGGGCGTGTACCCGAGATGGGCTGTAAACTCATCGTCGGTATGCCGCTTGCGTACGTAGACGCGACGAGTGCTTGGAGTTTCCCCAAACGACTCCATCGCATCATCGTCATGCTAGGCGGAATGTATTTTGAAAGCCTCGTCGCTATTCCTGCAGCATTCGTCTGGGCGTTCTACCCCGAATCATTCCTTGGGTCATGTGCCTACCAGCTCATTTTTATGGCTGGCGTCGCCACCATTTTCTTCAATGCGAATCCGTTAATGAAATATGACGGTTATTTCATCCTGAGTGATATGATCGGGATGCCAAACCTTCGTGCAAAGTCGACCGCAGAGCTGCAAGGGATTTTCAAAACGAAAGTCCTTGGGCTTCCCAACCGCTCAAGAGCAATGCCATCCGAAAAATGGATCCTGTTGTCCTACGGCATCGCGTCCACAATCTATTCCGTCACGTTGCTGATCTCAATCTCATTCATGATCGCGTTGCGATTCCAAGCCATCGGCTTGCTGCTGGCAGGCTTCCAGATTGGCAGCATGCTCTTCAAGCAGCTTCAGAAGCTGACGAACTACTTGCTTAAATCAGCTGAGACGGAACCGGTTCGCCCTCGTGCGAAGCAAGTTGCTTGGGCGATAGCCATTGGCGGACCTTTGCTGCTTTTGCTGCTACCGGTACCAAGTGGCTTTCAAGTGCCCGGTGTCGTTTCGGCGAGACAATCAACGGTAGTCCGTGCCCGCGCGCCTGGCGTCGTAGACGAATTGCTGGGAACAATCGATCGACCAGTCGCGTCCGGCCAAGTGCTTGCTCGAATCACGGACGTCGATACCGAGGCTCAAGTGGAAGCGGATCGTCTCACCGCAGAAGCCTCCACCCGCGCAGCGATTTTCGTTAGTCGCGACGACCCGACTGAAGCCGCCAAGCTTCAGCTTAACGCGTTTCAAGCGCAGCGACAGCTCGCGCAATCGGAACAGCAGCAGGAAAAACTACTCATCCGCGCTCCACACGACGGACGGCTTGTTCACATGCTGCCAGACTACGGCAAAGGCGTCTTCGTCAAGGCCGGCGACCCAATCGCGCGCATTGTGGCAGGCGAAACGGTCATTCGTGCCTACGTCGATGAAGATCAAATTGCCAATGGGCGTATCGAGGCTGGCCGGCAGGTTGCCATCCGATTCGCTGACAGCAGCGGCTCGCATCACCAAGGGACCATCATCACGGTTTCCCCGGCCCGTGCAGGAAACTTCGAAGACCTTGCCATCACCACCAATGGACAAGGCTCAATTCCTGTTGACCCCGAAACCGGTGAAACCCAAAAGCCAATGTTCTTGATGCGTGTCCGCGTTGCCGACTTGGCAAGTAACGATGCTTTTCAAGACCTACGTGCAACCGTATTACTCGGTCGCAAGTATGAGCCACTGGGCTTCTGGATGGCCCGATACACACGCAACTTTGTGAACTCGATCTTTGCTTCCTAATCCCTACACCCTTGGCGAACTGCGTCAGCGAACGCCGACTGAGCTTGAATCATGAACTTGAAACAAATCCTCTTTGCTCTTTGTGCATGGCTTCTGACTGCGACATCCTTTGCCGCGGACACCAATGGCATCGGAACGACCAACGCCGCGACCACAAGTCCGTCTTCCGACGTGGCAAGCCCTCAAACGAAGTTGGGAAAGATGTTCCTACAAGGAATTGCTTTGCCGAGTCGTGATGCGACGCTACGCCCTCTGGCACCGGGAACGGTCCAAGCTATCCATGTAACCGAGGGCCAAGCGGTGCAAGCCGGACAGCCTCTAGTGACGTTAGACAACAGAGCTGCACAGGCAGCAGTCGACGTGGCGCGTATTGCGGCTCAGTCGGAGTCTGCCGTCCTTCAAGCGGAACTCGCAATGCGGGCTGCCCAATCCCAGTTGGCTCGTACAGAGATCGCCCTTCGCGCCGGCGCATCGACGGACGTTGAACTCATGGTCAAACAAAACGACTACGAACAGTCCTTGGCAACTTACGAGCAACAAATAGAGCTGCGGAAGCAAGCCCAGGCGGAGTTGAAGCGAGCCCAAGTCGAATTGGAACGTCTCACACTTCGTGCGCCTTTTGACGGAACCGTCGTACAGATCTCAGCCAAGCTCGGCAACTCGATTGATATCAGCGAGCCAGCCGTACGTATTGCCGATCTAAATACGCTCAGCGTCGAGATGCACCTACCTCTGCAGTACTTCGGAAAGATCCGTTCACAAGAAGTTTACGTGCTGAGCGCGTCCGCACCGGTCGATAAGCCTATCCCGGCAATCGCCAAGTTCGTTTCGCCAATCGTCGAACCCACAAGCAATACGTTTCGAGTCAAATTCCTGGCAAGAAACGTCGATGGCTCCCTGCCAGCAGGATTCGAAGTTTGGTTTCAACCCGGCTACGAATCCACCACGCCTAGCTCTTTCACTCAGGCTCCCGCGAAGCGTCCTCACCCAGTTTCCTACCATTTGAAATAGATCTGAGAGGCTGGGTTTGCCTGACGGCAAGCTAGCTAAACCTTGAGTCTTTGAGTTGCAAGCACCCCAAAATCAATACCGCCCTTGCAGGCTTCTTCTTTGCCGTATCGGAGTAGATGCGTCGAAGCTCAGGCTCAGCCCAACCGTCAAGGTTTACCTGACAGGTCCGACAGGTCCTGCAAAAGCGGAATAACTGTCATCTAACGCATGGCCGCTTCATTGAGCTTAATTGTCGCACGATGAACAGTGATGACGCCGCCCGGTTGCCACCGCTTTCAAGGGTTGAATGCGATAGCAATGCAGATCATGGATCCCGAGTTGAGGTAAGGGTCTGTTGAATGCTGCCGGTAAAGTGTCTTGGCCTAGAAGTTAGTCCCAGGCCGCGAGCTTCACGATGAGTCTCCACGTCCGTGATGACGTTTTGTCCGGCGTGGTTTGGTACGCAATGGAATGCATTGGCTTATGAACCATACGGTTATCGAAAAGTCGGTTATCGTACGCCCCATAGCTGCGGTACCATTGCGATTTGGCTTCAGCAAGCTGTCGACCAAGATGGCGGCTACCGCCATGCTGCTTGCCATCATCTTGTTGGGCTTGATGATGCACCGTAGCAGTCACGGGTCTGAACTCGAGCTAAGTCCGTCGACTACCTCGAAGCAAGAGCCTGCTCAAGCAACCAAAACTGACGCGACTTCCTCCCTGACCGATCCACGCGAGCAGACTAACGCGTCGGCAGCTCGCCCAGCCCCTGAAGTCACGATTCAAGGGGAGGCCCGTCGAGTCGTCCGCTTTACTCCATCGCCAGCGGCACTTTCCGCATCGCTTGGAACTCCCATTCCAGCAGCCAACGAACCATCAAGTGCTCCCGCGATACGCATGGATGAGCTGCAGTCGTTTGAGAACGCTCCCGCCATACGCGTCGACGCGCTTTCGCAACCGGCGTCTGTAGATAGACCAGGCCCACCACCGCCTAGCTACCTTCTACTTTCGGAGTTACCGCCGCCACAGCCCCGAGCAGAGCGCCATGCAGACAGCCCCAAACGTGTCGTAAGTATGCCTCCGCCAAGCGGTCTTCCGATCGAACCTTGGTCTTCGCCCACAGATTTAGAAACACCCACGTATCGAGTTGCGGAGCTGAAGCTGCCGGACGCCTACCGCAAACTGATGGAGACTACGGAGCTTCAACTGTCGCCAAGCGGTCTCGGCGAGAGCAGTACGCCACAAGATCCTGCTTCGGAGTTGAAGCGAAACGTCGTTTCGATCCGTAAGCCACTCGAATGGCAAACACCAGAGATACTGGAAGTAAACCCCGACAACGCTCGTCTACCCGACGGAGGCAACGCTCGGCCGAAGCATCTTCTTACTTCTGAAGATGAAAAACGAGATCAGTCCGGCCTCGACAACCTACAACTTGATTCTGCAGACTCGCGCGAGGAGCGCGGGCCTTACTTCACGCAAACGCGCCGCGATGAGCTACTCGACAAACATAGCAAAGAGCTCCAAAAGCAACGCGATCTTGTCGAGAAAATGATCAACTCGATATCGCGTGACAAGCGAGAAGCCGCTGACATCAAACCGACTCTGAATCCAACCTGGGTCGCGGAGACGCGTTTCCCTCTGCTGAGGTACACCGGTCAGTCCGAACTTTCCCTCGTTGAAGCGATTCACACAGCAATCCAATTCGCGCCTGAAATCGAAGTCCTGCGCACGCAGGTCGGAATTGACCGCGCTGAAGTCATCAAGCAGCAAGCCGGCTTCGATTGGAACCAGTTCGTCGACGCAAACTGGGACGAACGCAACGTTCCAGTTGCGAGCGATCTCGATGGAGTCGCCAACCGACTTGAAAGCCATACGCTTGCATCGTCCTTCGGGTTAGAACGCCTCAATCAACTTGGAGGCCAATTTCGCCTAGCCCAGGATCTGGGGCTCGCCGACTCCAATTCACAATTCTTCAATCCCCAAAATCAAGCCAGCGCAACGATTGCACTCGAATACCAACAACCGCTTCTCCAGGGAGCGGGCCTGTTCGTCAACACCAGCCTCATTAACATCGCCGTCGCCAATGCAAACGCCAGCCAAGAGGACTTTGTAGCTGGACTGCAGACACACATTCTCGATGTCGCCACAGCTTACTGGGATCTCGTCGCACGTCGGGGTGAGTTTGTCATTCAAAAACGATCCTACGAACGGGCCCTTGAAGTCGCGAAGATCGTCGCCAACCGTAGCCATCTCGACGTGAACCCGGTCCAATCGGCACGAGCCGAGGCCACGCTGGGCGCCCGGCGAACGGCATTGCTGCAGTCCGAGTATGCCGTTGTCTTCGCCCAAGAACAACTACTGCGACTCGTGTTCGGACAATGCTTCGAACAATCTGTCGACCGCGAGATCATTCCGACTAGCGACATGCTCGGGCCGATACGGCAAGTCGACTTAGACATGGAAGTCCAGGTCGCCCTCCAGCAACGCCCCGAGATCCGCCGGGCACTGCAGTTGATAAAACGCACCTCGATCGAGCAAGGCGTCGCCAAGAATCAGCTCTTACCGCTACTCGGCCTATCGCTTTCTGTATCGAATCAAGGCTTGCGAGGAAACCGGGGATTGGCAAGTGCTATCGACGACCAATGGAACCTCGGCGACCCAACTTACGGTATTGGGCTTTCTTACGCATTCCCTGTTGGCAATCGCGCGGCCCGCGCCAACCTCCGGCAGGCTGACTTGAGACTTCGGCAGTTTCAGAAGCAATTTGAGCAAGTACTCTCCGACGTCGCACTTGAAGTGCGAAACGCTTCAAACAGTATTGCCCTCTCTGGCCAGCAGCGAGTCGCGACGGCGAACGCTTTGGCTCTGGCGGACAAGGAGCTACGAATCCTGGAAACGCGCGCTGAGCTACTTCTTGATGGTGACGAAGTGGGCCCCCTTTATCTGGACAATCTTCTGCAGACTCAAGATCGATTGGCGGCAGCAGAGTTAGGCTACCTTAGCGCGAGCACCGTTTACGCACAATCACATTTCGAATTACAGCGTGCTAACGGGGGCCTTCTGCGCTGCTCGCCATTGCCCGTCGAAGCCGCACCGACGAAAACCTGGCAACACCGACTCGCAGGGCAAACGACTGCTATTCCACCGCAGGCCGTTATGCAACCTCCACATGCGAATTCGATGCACCCCCCAGGCTTCGTACCCGGACAAGTGCCGATGCAAAGACAGCCCGCCTACCCCACCGCGCCTCACATCATCCCTGGGCCGCAAATGCAACCTGCCCCTCAGTTTCAGCCGGGTCTACAAACGCCGGCATCACCGCAAAACCCAAGTCCGATTCGGGTGCCACCGGTGGTTCAGCAGGGAACACCGGTTCCAACATTCACCGCTCAGCAATTTCACCATCTGCCGCCACGTTAATCGCGTCGTGTGAATCTGAAGGCCGGACGCTACGCCATCTCGCAAGGGTATGGAGCGCTTGTGAGACACGCGTCCTTGCTGAGTTTTCTCCCAGCCGAGAATACAGATCCTCGCTGAAGTTCCTCGTCGACGAAACAGGCGACGAGAAACCGACATCTCCCGATCATTTCCAAGGTCGGGCTGCGAGAAACACGACGTGCGGACTCGCGGACTTCTCAAGGAATTCTTTCCGGGGAGCTTGAATCCGCCACTGCCGTACGCGAACATGGCAAGTTCGATCTAGGGCGCGAGCTGCAACGATTTCGCTGCCCAGTCGGTTTGCGCACCCCGGTCGGTTTGCATTACGTACGGCGTCTTCTCACTCCGGTCTCCCGCGGCCATCCTCTCAGCTTTCATTTGGGGCTACCCATGTCTCCTAAGTTTCAACGATACTTTCTCTGTGTCGCAGCGATGATTGCCCACGGCGGACTTATTTGCCCACAGGGGAACGCGGCCGAAAAGCCAAACTTTGTCCTCATCATGTGTGACGACCTAGGCTGGGCCGATGTCGGCTTCAACGGAGGAACACACATCCGAACTCCACACCTCGACGCGATGGCAAAGAGCGGAGCAAAGTTCACTCGCTTTTACGCTCAAGCCCCCGTCTGTTCGCCAACACGTGCTTCCATTGTGACGGGGCGACATCATGATCGAACAGGGATTTACACGGCCAACAAGGGACACCTACGGCCGGGCGAGTTCACCATTTACGAGGCCCTTAGTCAAGAAGGCTATGCCACAGGGCATTTTGGTAAATGGCATTTAGGCACACTAACGAGGAAGATCGCAGACTCGAATCGTGGCGTCAAAAAACCCGAAGACTACTCACCGCCCTGGGAACACGAAGTCGACACGACTTTTGCGACGGAAGCGAAAACCCCTACGTACGACCCAATGTGGAAACCGACCCCTAGCGGCGACAAGAAATCATTCGACTCGGGAACCAAGCTAGGCTGGCTTGAGTTGACTCGGTCTCGACCACAGTCATTGTACGGAACGTTCTATTGGACGGGGGAAGAGAACCGCGTACCGCCAGAGTCGGAAAGCCTACGTGGTGACGACTCGCGACTGATTATGGACCAAACGCTTGAGTTCATCGATCGCGAAAAAGACAAGCCCTTCCTAGCAGTGGTTTGGTTTCACGCTCCACACTTACCGGTCGTAGCCAGTGAGGAGGATGCTCGCAGCTATGACGACGGATCCACGACGCCCTACGAACAGGCCTACTACGGTTGTGTTTCGGCTCTTGACCGACAAATTGGGCGTCTGAGAGCCCGGTTGCGAGAGCTGGGAATCGCCAATAGCACGGTGGTCTCTTTCTGCAGCGACAACGGCCCTGAAGGCAATAATCAAGCGCCAGGCAGAGCAGGGGAGTTCCGCGGACGAAAACGCAGTCTCTATGAAGGCGGCGTCCGGGTCCCAGGACTCTTGGAATGGCCGGACCAGATTCCCGCCGGCATTTCAACCAGCGCGGCAGCGTGCACCGTTGACTATTTCCAGACGATCCAAGAAATCGTGGGCTTTGATTCTCCTGACCAACGCCCGATGGATGGAACCAGCCTGCTCCCTCTACTTGACGGTCGGCAAACATCACGCCCTGTACCATTGGCGTTTCACTACCAAGGGAAGGGATCCTGGCATGACGGAGACTGGAAGGCGATCGGCAGCGCGAAGAAGGGCCAATGGGAACTTTACAACCTCGCGTCTGATCCAAGTGAATCCACCGACCTCGCGAAACAGCATCCCGATCGCCTGCAAACGATGGTGAACCTTTGGAAGGACTGGAAGAAGTCCGTCGACCAAAGCGACAACGGCGCGGATTACTAGCATGCTTCGCCCCGTCTTCAGATCGTGGCGCCGGTCAACGACAACACAACGAACAACTTGCGACTAGCCGAGCCATATTGGAGAACAGCTTGACTGCCTATTCATTCGTTCATTTCAATCTTCATCGACTCAGTTCTATCTTACTCCTATTCCTGCTCCATGCCTCTTACACGAACGCCGCCACATCACCGACGCAACCACAGCCGGCTCCGTCGAGCAGCAGTCACTTGGCACTTATCCCCGAACCGCAAAAAATCGCACACGGCAGCGGGTCGTGGGTCCTGCCTCCAGTACTGGTCACTTCAGTTGCTGGAGAGGCAACTTGGACCGAACACATAAAGGTCTTGGACGCAGCCATCCAAAGCCTGACCGCAGGTCAACACCGACTTGAATTCTCGTCCGATCCGGATCAGCCTGTAAGACTCCAATTCGCCACAGCACCTGAGTTGGGTTCCGAAGCGTATCGGCTCAACGTCGACGCTTCGGGCGTCCAGATAATAGCGTCGACACTGAAGGGTCTATCCCGCGCAACGGCCACGTTGCTGCAATTGATTGGCAGCAGCGAATTCCCATCCAGCAACTTGGGCATCCCCAAACCCCGGTCAATTCCACACCTGAGTCTCGGCGATGAACCGACGGTTGAGTATCGGAACTTGATGATCGACATGGGCCGCAATCCGCACAGCATCGAACTGCTCAAGGAAACCATCGACCTGCTTTGGTTTTATAAAGTGGATTCGCTACAACTTCATCTTACCGACGACCAACGATTTGCATTCCCGTCCACCCACTTCCCGAAACTGTGGGACGGTCTTATCACCAAGGAGCAGTTCGAGGAACTCGAAAAGTATGCATACCTCCGCGGCGTCACCATCATTCCCGAATTAGAAGTCCCGGGACACTCCGGCAAATTGCGGGCGATCTACCCTGAAGTATTCGGGAAATCGCCAACGGATCTGGCCAGTTCGGATTCCGCGCTGGTCGGAATCAAACGGCTCCTAGACGAAATGATGGAGGTCTTCAGTTCATCGCCTTACATCCACATCGGTGGCGACGAAGCTTACGGAGTTCCCGAAGAACTACAGCGAGACTTGATTAATCAGCTCGACGAATACGTTCGAAGCAAAGGTCGCGAGACGCTGGTCTGGGAAGGCCCGCGGCCGGGTACAGGCGACAACAGGGTGAACCGCGAAGTCATTCACATCAATTGGCGCACCATCAACTATCGCCCCGACCAAATGCTCGACGACGGATACCGTGTGATCAATGCAGCTTGGGATCCGCTCTACATCGTCGACCACTACCCCCGCATCAACTTCACCATGACGTCTCCGCAACACATTTACGAGACGCTTAGCTTAGAACGATTTAAACACGTGAATCCTGGCATTCCCACGTTCGCCGCACCAGTGGAGACGGCTCCCAACGACAACATCATTGGATTATGCATGACCTGGTGGGAGGGCAGAGAAGAAAACTTCTTTCCTCAGGTGACACCCCGGCTGATTCCATTCGCCGATATTTCATGGGCTCCGGAACGTGAACGGGACTACAACGATTTTGAACAACGCGTCACTCAAACGGAGCTAGTTCGGAAAAAGTCCTTCTTCCCAGTTCAAATTAGTACCTCCGACCTGGTTATTCCGGGCGACGGAGTTTTCCATGAGAATTGCAGCGTTTCGCTGACTCCCCGCAGCAGCTCCCAGGACGCGTCTGAAATCCATTACACCCTCGATGGTTCTCCACCAAACGCCAACTCCCCGCTCTATGAAATGCCGATCTCAGTCGACGAGACCTGCATACTGCGTGCGCGACTGTTTTCAGATGGGCAGCCCCGCGGGCATGCAAGCCGAATCCGGCTCACCGCAGTCAACCCGATTGAAAACTTAGCCTTGGGCAAACCGGTTTCGAGCTCCGCAACCAGTGGCGTCCCTTTCTCCGTGGAACGCATTACCGACGGTAGCATCCAGAACCTCGAATTCTACCTCGGCTATCCCGCTACACCGGATCCGATTGAACTGACGATTGATCTGGAAGTGCCAACGCGGCTCGAGAGAATAGTCGTTCACTCTTATTCCATCAGTGGCTCTTACGAACAATATCTTGTGGAGCTTTCAAGCGACGGAAAGGCGTTCTCCCAAGTTGCTCAACGCATGGAGAAACCCGAATCTCCATCGCTGCCCCAGGAGCATTCCTTCGAGCCTCAAACAGCCAGATACATCCGCATCAGAAGTTACGGCAACAAAGGCTACGTATTCGATTCGTTTTCAAAGATCGTTGAAGTGCAAGCCTTCTGAAATAAGCCGTACTACATCCGCCCAACACCTACCCAAGCCCTCCTCAAGGAGCCCACTCAACATGCCCGCAAATGCTTTTGCCCTCCCGACACTCGTTTTGGCAACCATCCTTGTCGCCTCCCCAGGAGCAATCATGGCTCAGTCTTCGAAATCGATTGGTTCAATCGAACGTCTCTCCCCTGAATTCGACAAACTCATAGGTAGAGATTCCAAACTTGAAGTCTTGGCCAGCGGTTTCACTTGGACGGAAGGCCCTTGCTGGATTGGAGGTAAAGATGGGCACCTCTTATTCTCAGACATCCCGCGTAACAGCATCTTCAAGTGGGAACAGGACGGGACGGTTTCGCTCTTCATGTCGCCATCGGGCTACACCGGCGTGACCTACTATGGCCTCGAACCCGGAAGCAACGGATTATTCAAGAACAAGGCCGGGCATCTAACGATGTGCGAACATGGGGATCGACGCGTCAGTACCCTAACTCCGGACGGCGGAAAGATGACGATTGCCGATCGCCACAATGGCAAACGCTTCAACAGCCCCAATGATGGCGTCTGCATGAGCAACGGCGACATCTACTTCACGGACCCGCCTTATGGACTGCCCGAGCGTTTTACCGACCCACGACGCGAGATCCCCTATTGCGGCGTGTATCGAGTCGCAACCGACGGAACCGTTACTCTGCTTACCGAATCGATCGAGCGTCCCAACGGGATTGCCTTCTCTCCAGACGAGAAAACGCTATACGTGGCACAATCCAATCCCAGCGAAGCTAACTGGACCGCATTTCCGGTCCAAGCTGACGGCACGCTTGGCGACGGCAAAGTTATTCATGACGCAACGCAGCGAGTCGCCAATGAGCCTGGACTGCCCGACGGTATGACCGTCGACTCCCAAGGTATCCTCTGGGCAACTGGCCCTGGCGGCGTGTATGTCATGAAAAGCGATGGCACATTAATTGGACGCCTACTGACAGGCGAGCGAACAAGCAATTGCACTTTTGGCCCTGACGGTTATCTCTACATCACTGCGGACACCTACCTCCTACGGATCAAAACCAATGCTCAGTAATTCGCCAGTAGCAAACAGCAACCGCCAGTGTTGGATCACAGTACTGACACTGGTCATTGTCTGCAGCGCCACTTGCGTTGCTGCGGATCGCCCGAACATTTTGTTCATTGCCGTAGACGACCTACGACCTGAGCTTGCATGTTATGGCAAACAGCATATCGTCAGCCCTAACATCGACGAACTCGCGAGAACAGGCGTTCTCTTTGAACGGTCATATTGCATGGTGCCGACCTGTGGCGCTTCGCGTGCCTCACTGATGACCAGTGTCCGCCCGTCACCGAATCGGTTCGTGAACTACCTAGCTTGGGCCGAAAAAGATGCTGCGAGTGCGATTCCATTGCACTCACATTTCAAGAGCAACGGTTACTGGACAGAAAGCCTTGGAAAGATCTTCCATCACAAGGCAGATCATGCCGATGGCTGGAGTACGCCGCCCTGGCGTTCCCCAAAATCTGGATACCAAAACACGCCGCAGATGAAAATGGACATTCGCGAATCAAAAGAACGCTTTCCTAATAAGAAACGTCATCGCGGCGCCCCTTTCGAAGAATTTGAAACGGCAGACGAGTCGTATCCCGATGGAGATTGCGCTCGGCGTGCGGTTCAACGAATCGCCATGGCAGCACAGGCCCCAGAAACACCGTTCTTTATCGCCGTTGGATTTCTCAAACCCCATTTACCATTCAATGCACCCAAGCGTTACTGGGACATGTACTCAGCAGAGGACATCGAACTGCCGCCAAACTACCGGCATCCAGATGATGTCCCGAAGACCGCCTTGCATAACTCTGGCGAACTACGTTCCTATGCGGGCATCCACCCAACGGCAGCCGTCGATGAGGCAACCGCCAAACGCTTGATCCACGGCTACTACGCTTGCGTCAGCTACACCGATGCCCAAATAGGGAAGGTGTTGGCCGCGTTAGAAGAATATGGAGTCGCTGAGAACACGATTGTCGTTCTTTGGGGCGACCATGGCTGGCAGCTTGGCGAACATGGGATGTGGAACAAACATTCTTGCTTCGAAACCTCTATGCACGCCCCGTTGATCATGCGTATCCCCAAATCGATAGAGGGCCCCACCGAGGCAATTGCTGGCGGAATGCGTCTGACCCAACTGGTAGAGTTCATCGACATTTACCCGACGCTCTGCGATCTAGCGGGGCTTCCGACCCCAAGCCATGTTGAGGGAACGTCTTTGGTAGCCCTGATGGAATCTCCCGATAGTCCAGGCAAACCATTCGCCGTGGGACGCTATCGCGCCGGAGACACCATACGAAGCGACCAGTTTCGGCTGAGTGAGTTTCCTGTTTCAGGCAAAAACCCGAAGCGGGAATCGTCGGAATACATGCTTTTTGATCACAAAGCGGACCCATCGGAGGACCGCAACGTGGCAACTGAGGCTGCGGAACAAGTTCGGGCCCTTGCCGCAGAGCTGCAGAAGAGGAAGGGGAAGTAAGCGAACAGGCTGCCTCCAATTCCCGGTTTCAAGGTCTACGGCCAGCCACTTTGGACGGATTTCCGACAATCGCCGCCAATACTGTCTTAAATTGAGACTTGTCCCTTTGCTGGCCCAATGCATATAAATAAAGTGGTAAGACTTAGCGTGGCCGGTGAAGTACGGCCGCTCGCAACCGGTATTTCACTTAGTTGGCGTGCCGTTTGCTGAGGTAGCAGTAAATCTCGCGGACTCTGCCAAGAAGTCAGCGAGCTTGTTGAAACAAATCGCCACGATCCTGTGGCAAAAATAGATTCGATCTACGAGAGGCAAAAATGGCAATCATCCTAACTGAGAATGCTGCCAAGCAAGTAATGAAGTTCCGTGAAGAGAATCAGTTGACCGACGAACAGTTCCTACGCATCGGCGTTGCTGGCGGCGGATGCAGCGGTTTTAACTACACATTGAACTTTGATGATCAATTCGACGAAGCGGCAGACAGCAAGTACGAGCACTACGGTGTTGCAGTTGTGGTAGACAAGAAGAGCGCACTCTACCTCGATGGCACAACGGTAGATTGGTACCACAGCATCGAGAAGCAAGGCTTCACGTTTGATAACCCAAACGCACAGAAGTCGTGCGGATGCGGAAGCTCATTCTCCGCTTAACACAAGTGTGATATCGCTGGCCGACCCTGCGTTGGTCAAGCAGCTTGATGAAATCGAAGGCTAGCCTAGTTGGGCTAGCCTTTTTTTGTTGCCTCCTTTGACGCTATCGCCTTACGAGGCGTAACTCATGGGGCCTTAGCACCGCGCGGCGTCCGTGTGCTTTGATACCTCCGCTCGCCTTTCGGCCAAACGAAAATCTGGCACACTATAGGTCATCGGACGCGTTCCGGGGCAGTAACGGAACAGGGCAATCCAGGTTTCCATTTGCGAAGTTGATTCGCGAGTATCCCCAACCCCCTTTCCGAGCGGCCCCACTCGCAGCAGGTCGTCGAAGAAATTACAGGGAGTCGGCCTTTCTGGGCCGCAGGGTGAAACGCCTACGTTCAAACTCGGATTAGCCCTGAGTTGCGGACTCAGTCGGTGGCGAATAGCAGCACGGGATCAATTATTTGACACACAAAATTACAATCATTGGCATCGGAGACGATGGGTTCGAGGGACTGACGCAGCAAGCTCGATCTGCACTCCGATCTACGAGAACGGTTTTCGGACCACAGGGGCTGCTCGACCGACTTTCTGAAGACGATTCTGTAACGCACGATGGCTCACCTACCATGCTGGCACTTGAGGCCAACTTGGATCAGGTCGCGGACCATATTTCAGAATTTCTAAACCATCCCGAGAGCGGACAAGCCGTGTTGCTTGCGAGTGGAGACCCGCTTTTTTATGGAATCGCGAGGTTCCTATGCGACCGGCTTGGCGAAGAACACTTCGAGGTGCTTCCGCACGTAAGCAGCATGCAGCTAGCGTTCGCTCGCGTCAAAGAAAGCTGGGACGAAGCTTATTTGACCAACGTGGCGACACAAGAGCTGCAGCGCATTGTCGAGAAAGTTCGCTCCGCGGAAAAAGTGGGGGTATTCACCTCCAGTGAGGTTCCACCTTCTGTGCTTGCCAAGGCTTTGCTCGAACAGGGGATTGATTATTTCAATGCATACGTGTGCGAAAACCTCGGATCAAAAGATGAACGGGTAACGCGTGGTTCTTTGAGCCAAATTGCAAACCAGCAGTTTGGCGACCTCAACGTAATGATCCTTGTTCGTCTGCCTGATGTCCCTGATCGCCCGGCCAGTTTGAAAGGCAAACGCATCTTCGGAAACCCCGACGAGTTTTTCCTTCAAAGCCAACCCAAACGCGGCCTTCTAACTCCTTGCGAAGTTCGTGTACTAGCATTGGCCGAAATGGATCTTGGACCGAACAGCATCGCGTGGGATGTCGGCGCAGGCAGTGGTTCTGTAGCCATCGAGGCGGCCCAACTCTCGCCTGGCGGGCAGGTCTACGGCATCGAAATGGATGCTGAAGATTACAACTTATTAATTGAGAATGCGCAGAAATTTGGCACCCACAACCTGACACCAGTTCTGGGCGAAGCACCGCAGGCTTGGACCGAACTCCCCGACCCAGACGCGATTTTTATCGGCGGCACCGGCCGCGGCGTTTTGCAACTAACAGACTTGGCTTGGCAACGGCTAAAGCAAGAAGGACGCTTCGTTGTCCAACTAGGCAGCATCGACACCCTGACCAAGGTTGAATCCGCACTGCGAGAACTCGGCGCCGAACCGCAAGTTTTAATGATCAATCTGGCGCGTGGCCAACAACAGCTAGACGCCTTACGATTCGAATCCGCCAATCCTTCCTTTCTGGTTGTTGCAAAGAAGAGTTCATGAGTGAAGTTGGCCAAACGGAAAAGCGCGAACAGACACTTGATGTCATCGCCGTGGGAGCGCACCCAGATGACATTGAAATCGCCTGCGGCGGCACACTGGCGAAGCTTGCCGATCAAGGCTATCGCGTCGGCATTATCGACCTAACAAATGGAGAACCGACACCACGTTGTGATGATCCGGCGATCCGTCTCGCCGAGGCGCAAGCCGCAGCTGAGGTACTGGGTGTTCAAACGCGACGGATCTTAGAACTACCCAATCGGAGGCTCTTTGATAGCTTCGAAGCCCGCGTCGCATTGGCCACCGAATTCAGGCGATTTCGCCCAAAGGTGGTCATCGGATTTGGCAACAAAACCCCGATGGCGTCGCCGGACCACTACCAGGCGATGCAGATCACGGACGCGGCCGTATTCTATTCGAGGCTCACCAAATGGGACGACTATTTCGCAGGCCTTCCAGTGCATACGATTTCAAGGCAGCTCTATTTTTACCTCGGCTACGAACCCATCCGGACACCCGAGTTCGGCGGTAATGTCACAGTCGACATCTCCGACTACCTGGAACGCAAAATTGAATCAGTACTCTGCTATAAGACGCAGTTTCCACCAGAGAAACAGCGTGTATTAGATCGTGTGAAAGGAATCGCCATTACCGCGGGCTCTGCAGCAGGCTTTGACGCAGGTGAAGTTTTCGCATCGACGAGACCATTGGGTTGCCAAGATTTGATGAAAACAGTGCTCTCAGAAATCTAAGTGAATTAAAGATACAACACTCGGCGTGGGGCAATCTCACCGTCGACGCATCTAGCCAAGAATGTCATGGCACTTCCTCCACTGATCCGCCCCAAAGTTGTTGCCCAGCCGACGCTCGACACCGCCATTTGGCTTTTGCAACTGCGCTGGCTCGCGGCGGCTGGCCAGCTGCTGACGATGGCAGTCGTCGTGTGGGCGTTTCAGATTGCGCTTCCCGTTAATGAACTCTTTGGCTTGATTGGCATCACTGCGATCACCAACGGTTTGTATTGGTTTTGGCTCAATCGTCTGCATCGCCGCGGCCTTCAACTTACCGAACAGCTCCCTCAGCAGATCGTCATTCCAGTCTTAATGCTAGCCGACATCCTGGTACTAACGGGAATGCTCTATATCTCGGCCGGTATGGCCAACCCGTTCGGATTGTTCTATTTCGTCAACATTGCCGTTGCGGGTGCTATCCTGGCTCCAGCATGGGCTTGGGCCATATGGCTTGCGACCGTAGCCGGTGTCACCACGCTACTAACTCAATCGCAACCGATTGAAATCCTGAGCACTGCCAGTTTGCTTTCCTCGAGCGATGATGACGTCCGCGTTTGGTCGATCCCGAAATTTGGCTTTTGGGTTGCATTTGCTACCTGCAGTGGTGTCATCACCTACTTCATTACCGTTTTGACCGGCGAACTACGCCGTCGTGAGCAGGCTATGCAGGAGGCAGAGGACGCACGAGTACGCAATCGTCAATTGGAAGGCCTGGCGACCCTGGCGACGGGAGCCGCGCATGAATTGGCAACGCCAATGACAACCATCGCTGTGGTCGCCAAAGAACTAAGCCGAGCACTGGAAAAAGCGGATGCCCCGGATTCAGTCCGCGAAGACGCCAAGCTGATCCGATCGGAACTTGATCAGTGCCGGGAAATCCTTGACCGGATGACGAGCGCGGCCGGCGACGCTGCTGGCGAGCGACTCGAAAGAATTAACGTCGGTCGTCTTGCAGAAGAATGTGTCCTTGGATTACGAGGCAAGGAACGCGTGCAGATTTTCTTTGGAGACGTAACGTCGAAGTCCCAGCCGACGAATCTGCTTCCACTACAAGCGACCGCACAAGCGATTCGCAACTTGATTCAGAATGCTCTCGATGCAAGCGAACAAGAGGCTTCCGTAACCGCAAGTTTCAACGCCTTACCTGAAGAATGGCAGATTGAAATCGCGGATCGCGGGCCAGGAATGTCCACCGAAGTGATCGAACGAATTGGTGAGCCGTTCTTCACGACGAAGGAGCCCGGTCGCGGCATGGGACTCGGTCTATACCTAACACAAAATGTCGTCCGAAGACTGGACGGTGAATTGCGTTTTGAGAGCGAAGTAGGGAAGGGTACAACAGCAATACTTCGTATCCCAACCAGCCGTAGCTAGACCAAGATTCTCTCCTGGCGGCATTTTGCCTCATCCGTGAAACCGGCCATAGGACGGAGCGTTATGGTATCCTTAATGCTGGATCACTTGGATCATCGCAAAGTCGTCTAGAACGTCCATCCAAGCTGCTTCCGCCAGCGTTCGGATGTTGCAGGAGTTGGCTTTTGCTTGGCAGGATTCATGGCAATGACCCTCGATGAAAACGACCAACTCGAAGCTACCCAGAACGACAAGGTCAATGCAGACAGCTCACCAGACTCAGACGCGGCTGCGGCCCCAACCGAGTTACAAGCATCCAGCATATTGCTGGTAGACGATAGTATCGTACTGCGCGACCGCCTGGCCATGGCGTTCCGCGAGCGTGGTTTCCGCGTCGCCGTTGCCTCGAATGCAGAAGAGGCGACACGCGTCTTCGCCTTAGATCCAACTGATTTGGCCGTGCTCGATTTGCGAATGCCGGGCAAGCCCGGTCTTGTGCTACTCCAGGAGCTGCGAGAAATCTCGCCTTCGACGAAGTTCTTAATCCTTTCCGGGTTCGGTTCCATTTCGACGGCCATCGATGCTATTCGCCTTGGGGCCACCAATTTCTTGCCAAAGCCTGCCGACGCAGATGACATCTTGACAGCCTTCGCTCGTGGCGAAGCCGAGGTTGATGTCCCGGAATCCGAAGGAGAAATACCAGTCCCGACGCTAGCTCAGGCAGAATGGGAACACATCCATCGCATCCTAGCAGATTGCGGCGGCAACATTTCTGAAGCGGCCCGACGACTGGGAATTCACCGGCGGTCACTTCAACGAAAGCTGCGGAAGCGAGCACCGTAGTACTTGGCGAGCGATCAAGCCGTATGAAAGAATCTTTGAGCAGTCCAAAGTTTCTGAGTGGAATGGTCGATCAGCTATTTACGAGCGTCAGAGTTCGTCAGTCATCGGTTGCTCAGATCAAACTGGCTGGACTTCGTTCACAAGCAAAAATGGCAAACTTCTCGCCCTTCAGAAAGAGCCGTCGACATCTATGGTCAACTCCGAAGCGCTCCTTGTCTTTCAAACTCGATTTACGCTTCAACGCAACGACTGGACTGCTTGTTCTCGCCAGAAGAGGGGCCACTGCCCGGCGAGCTACCTTCTCTCATCCCCTCCGAGTTGACGTCTTGCCTTTGACCCGCATTAGCCCCATTGGCCAAGCTCGAAACATGCTTGCTTACTGACTTAGGCGGCGACTCAAAGCGTCGTTTCGGTACTGCCTTCGCATTCGGCGCCCTGATGCATACGAGCCGAAAATGATGTGGGATTGACGAGGCACGACAGCAGATTCACGCTAGCAAATTGAGCTCTCAAACCAGTTGAATTCAGCATTCGACAATGTCCGTCCCCTGTGCGATTTTGGGACGTTGTGGCATACTCTGATTCATTATTCCATACCCGGGCAATTGCCCGGTAATTGGCGATTCATAACCACTAAAGCCAGAAAATCACCCCTTACGGAGATTTAAGTGTATAAGAATTTGAGCAGTGACTTACTTGGAATCACCGGACGCCAGAGCGAAATTATTGAGCTCGCTTTGACGTATGGCTTCAACGGAATTGACATCGATATCCGAGACCTTTGCAAACGTTGCGAGAGAACCTCTTTCGAGAGCGCTGCGAGGTTTCTGACTAGCTCAAAACTGAACGTGGGTGGATTCTCAGCCCCAATCGACCTCGATGCAGATGACGAGACGTTTGCAAAGGAATTAGCTCAGCTACATGCAGCGGCAGAGATCGCCGGGCGGGCACAAGCCAACGTCGCCATCCTGGAAGTCCCTTGTCAAACGGACCGACTTCCGTACCCCGAGTACTTCGATGTGATTCGAAAGCGTATCGCTGATGTCGCTGCCGTTTTTGCCAAAGAAGAAGTCAAAACGGCCATCACCTTCAATCCGATTAAGGATGGTGAAAAACAGTTTCCCTTCATTCAAGACACGCAAGGCTTCGTAGCGCTAGCGACCAGCTGCAATGACGTTGGAATCGTATTCGATAGCTGGGCTTGGTTCTGTGGAAAGGGCACCGTCGAGCAGCTCGAACAAATCGGATTGGAACGCGTATTTGCGGCCCGCATTTGCGACTGCGTGGAAGGCGTTTCGGCTGAAGCAGCCACGCTGGACGACTGCACACTTCCTGCGACAACGGGCGTTATTGATGCGGCTCCGTACTTGCAGAAATTCGTTGAGGCGAACCTAGAGATCCCTGTTTCTGCACGGGGAAGCCTAACAATCACCGGCGGAAAACGTGATGCGTTCATCGGCACCACACAGGAATCGCTAGACAAAGTATTTGTCGAAGCCGGACTACCAAGCAGCATTCGAAAGCCTGATATGTTTTCGGAGCCAAGCTACGCAAACAACCAATAGGATGACAGCGATCATCTGCTTTCCGGCGTAGAAAAGACGACGCTGAAAAGCACCGCTAGTACCCAGCTAGCAATCCAAACATCTAGAAAGCCGAAGCAGAACTGCTTCGGCTTTCTTGCGCGCATATTGGCGTGCGTGATCCGCAATCTGTCTCAATGCATGCATCAGAAATATCCCGCTCCAAGCGGGAGATGTTGGTCGAGCAAGCCTCAAAACGTCCCCAGCAACCGAAACGGAATGGATTTCGCCGTGGCCGCCCGTGGCAAACTCTAACGGTTATTCCGAATGCTCCTGTCGTGACGGTAGCTCTACCGGAGCTTTTCGATGGTTTGCCGCACTTATGAGCCGTTTCTGCCGAAACCACCAGAGTAGGGTTCGTCCGGTTGTACCGGATATTCCGAATCGCAAAGTGCTTCACGAGCACTGTTATTCCTTCGGTCTGGATTGCTCAAGCTACCATGATGTCGAATCGAATTAGCCTCTACGTTCTTGCGGCTGCCCTAACGCCCTTGACTTGCGTTGCAGCTGAAGGAACCAAGTTCATTCGCCAGCCCGGCCTCCGCAAACAAGCTCCGCAAGGGGAAACGGTTACACAGCACTCGCAGTCGGCGGCAACCTCAAACCAAGGCAGCCACCCAGCCGGAGCTCCCTCACTCGGTCAAGCTCAGCCGGCGCGATTGCCTAGCAGTCCTTTTGCAAGCACCGTTGACACAACCAAGCTACCCGACTCCCAGACGGCAGTTGATACCGAGGCTACGGCATACCGAGGCCCCGCGTCGAGTCTTCGGTCCAGCCGAGCAGCCACCCAAGACTCCAATGCACTGCGTTGGGCTTCTGCGGGCCCTGTTGTACCATCCCATGAAACATCAACGGGCAACAACTGGGTCCCCAAAGCCGAACTGCGCAGCCCACATGTGCCCCTGGAAGACTCAGCTGCAAACTCAGTATCGTTTGGCGACATCATCGCCATGCAGCGTGAAGCCGTCGTCGGACAATCCGACTCGCTCCAGTGGTCTTCCGGGCAGGTTTCGCCTGTTGGCACATCAAGCCACACACCTGCTGAACAAAATTCCGCCTGGCAGCCACAGACGCGGACATCCGGTGTCCGTAGTCGGCCACCATCGAGCCTTCGCGTCACATCAGACTATCAATCCTCCATGCCAAATGCGAACGCGGCGAATGCAGAAACGCTTCAATCGCCCGATGCTGAGGAACGTCAACGGCGACAGCAGCTTGCTGCGTTGGTTTCTCACCAAATCATCCAAGAGCGGCCAGCTGTTACGGACCGTCCAGTCCAGCCACTACATCCGCCCGCTGGTTGGCCAGCCGTCCAAGCCAAGCTCGGAAATCACCTTCAACAGTGCCAGAGGTTGCTGAAGAAGAACGGCTATTTCTCTGCCCGCGAAGAAGCAGAGCAAGCAATGGCCTACCTGGTACAAGTACTGGATGGCATGTCGAATCGCTATCACTGCGAACCTTCCTGGTCTGCCGCCAGAGTTGCGATGAAGGAGGCTGAAGACTTCGAGAACACGGCTCTACTTTCGACCGATCCTCAGCTACTTAAGAATTTGATCCAATCTCACGAGACGCCGGCCCTCAAGACCTCGAGCGATGCCAGCATGGCTCGAACCACCGCCGCCCAACGGTATCGAGTCTACGCGAAGGTGTGCCTGCTCGAAGCAGCTCAAAACCACCCCTGGTCCAGCGAGGTGTACTATGCACTCGGCCGTTCCTACCAAGCACAGGCCGACGCAGCCGACGGCGATCCACGGGCTCTCTATTGGAGAGCCATCGTTTACTACCGAGCAGCAATCTCGATTGATCGCTCGAACTTGCTGACCGCGAACAACCTCGGCTACTGCCTCTTGCACGTGGGTCTCGACTCCGAAGCACAAAGTGTTTTGATCTCTGCGGTCAACATTACCCCAACGAAACCGCTACTGGAGAACCTTTCCGTAGCCAGCGAAAGGGTAGGGGACCAGACGACTCGCCAATGGGCCCTGTCTGCCATTCGCTCAATGGACACCGGCAGCCAGGCCTTGCCCAGCATGCCGCGTGTAGAGAGCCTTACACCCGCTCAATTCGCCGCGCTGAGTCCTCGATCGGCCAGTCCGTCCGTTGCATCGGTGTCCACCAACGCGACAAGCCCTGCGAGTGACTTGCGACCTGGCTCCAATACGCAGCGGTACGCTCCAACGCCACGCCTTCCGGGCACGGCTCGCGTCCCTGTACAGCCCGCATCTGCAGGAAGAGTATTTCCCTAAGCTCTTGCTCGAATCACCTAACGAATTCGCTGGGATCTCCCGTCGGAGCCGCAGCGGTTAACCCGAATTTGAATCACGGCTTCTCGTAGGCGCTAACTCACACGCCTCGCGCACAAGCAGAACTTCAACTGGCCGAAAGTGTCTATGATGACGACCATCTCGACTCGAAGCTTGGTTTGCCTAACCACTCTTATCCTGACGTTATCCGTCTCCTGCGAGGCGCGTGCGCAATCTCAAGAGCAAATCGTGCCGCCGATGGCCAACAGCATGCCAATGCAAGGCGTTACGCCGGGGCAAATCAATCGCTGCGGTTACTGTGCTACGAACCCACCGCCGCAGCCACAAGTCGCTGCCGGCCGATGCCAGTATTGCGGCGTTGCGGTCGACTGTGCTGACAACTGCGGTGGCGACCGGCAAAGCTGGAGAGACCTGCACTCTTACAACTTTGGTCCGCTGGCCCATGGCGAATGGCTGGGGCCCGTCAGAGTTCCTTCCGCGGTAGACAATCGTCTGCGACCGGGAGACCAGGTACGCTTCCAATATATCCTTTCAAGGGAAGTCAACCGAGATAGCTATCGGCTTCAGGTTGGCGATCGCCTTGCGCTGAGTTCCATTACCGACGAAACCTTGCGAGTAGGAGACGTGAACCAGGGCACTGGTGGCACGACGATCCAGCCCAGCGGAAAGATCATTGTCCCGCTGATCGGGGAGCAACCAGCAGCGGGCCTAACGATAATGCAGCTCAGATCCAATCTCAACATCGCTTACAGCGAGAAGATCAAAAACCCGGCGATCGACGTCATCCCACTGCAGACGAACACGCGGCTTCAGGACATTCGCGACGCAGTCGATGCACGCGGTGGACAGGGCGGCCAGTCGACGCTGGCCAGGGTTCAGCCTGACGGAACCGTAGTACTCCCCAGACTTGGACAAGTATGCGTACTTGGCATGACAGTCTCGGAAGTCAAACGCGAAGTAAACCTGCGTTACCGGGAAATCGTGGCCGGCCTAGAAGTAGAGCCACAGATAGAACAACTGGCGGACCACTTCGTCTTCGTTTACGGTCAGGTTGCCCAGCCCGGACGATTTCAATTGCAAGGCCCCACCTCTGTCACGCAAGCTATCGCCCTGGCTCAAGGAGACATCCTCGGTGCAAATACACGCTCGGTCGTCATCTTCCGACGCGCCGAAGATTGGCGTCTCGTGGCAACCAAGCTCGACCTTCGTGGTGGCCATCTTGGTAAAGTCCCGACCCCGGCAGATGAAATTTGGCTTCGAGATGGTGATCTCGTAATCGTGCCTAAATCGCCGACACAACGCATCAACGATGTGATCCAACAAGTCTTCACCGACGGCATTTACCAAGTGCTTCCGTTTGCTCAAATCGGTGCCGGCTTTGACGTTGGAGCCGGTGTCGTTGGCCAGTAGTGGCACAGAACCAAGATCTGGTCCCAAGTGTGGACGCTTGCCTTGAGCAATCGACGTGAGTTCTTTCGATCACGTCAGGATCCCGTAGATCCGTTCGACTGGATCTGGACCAACTGCTGGTTCAGATTCCCCGACTGAAAACCGATCAGATCGAGAGTTACATAGCGGAAGCCCAATTCCTTCAAGGACTCGGTGATCAGCTGACGCATGCTGGTTCTGGCAACGCGTTCAATCTGATCCACGGGAACTTCGATCCTAGCAAGCTCGCCGTCATGAGTTCTCACCCGGAGCACCTGACCAACATGTTTCCGCAAGAAAGTTTCAGCTTGCTCAACTCGATACAACCGCTCCGTGGTAACCTCAACTCCGTATGCTAGGCGAGATGCTAAGCAGGGGCTGGCTGGTTTGTCCGCAATCTCAATCGACCAGCTGTGACCGATAGCCCGCAACGCGTCTTTAGTTATTCCCAACTCTGCCAGCGGCGCCCGGACTCCTGCATTCTGCGCTGCCTCCAGTCCCGGGCGATAGTCGCCCAAGTCATCCAGATTGGTCCCCGTCACGATGACTGCATTGGGATAGCTCGCTCCAAGTGCCGTGAATAAATGCGTCTTGCAGTGGAAGCATCGCCTGCCATCATTGCGCTGATAGTGCTCGTCGCCAATCTCTGAAGTGTCTACAAAGTGGTGCTCTATACCGATTTGCTTGGCGACTTGCTCGGCATCCTCCATCTCAGCAGCAGCCACACTTGGACTTCGCGCTGTCACCGCGACACACTGGCAACCAGCACGTGCTGCAGCCGCAGCGACGACCGCACTATCAACGCCCCCGCTCAATGCAATGACATACGAGACCTCCGATTCGAACCATTGAACCAGTGCTTGCGCTGCAACAAAGACCCGCTCTTGATCGACTTTCTCCATTCAACACACTCTTCAATCTTTACGCTCTGTAACCGCACAAGCATCCACATTCAACGGCGTCGGAAAGACAGGAATCCCTCACCTACATTCTTTAAATGAACGACGATCGAGGAACCCCCAACTTCGGCCATCCTACGAGGACTGAGCCCAGGATCGCAAATTGTGGCAGCGCAAGAAAAAAGCCCCTGACCTAGCCAGGAGCTGGTTTGCTTGTCATTAGGCATTTCCGCGAGCCGTACTCAAATGGTCGAAACGGCGACGCTCACGGATGTGCGACACACTCTATTCGGATCCTTGCTCTTTCTCGGTCGGCTCCATCATCTTCGTATTCCGCTCGACCGCAATCACAATCATACGTTCCTGGCTTCCGTCTCTTGTGCAAGCGACTGCTGGAAGTACTTGACGACGGTCCGGGAAGGGCATTCGAAGCGAAAACGTTCCGTCGTCACGAAGCTGAATCGGTTCTCCATTCAGCGTTAGATATCCGTCGGGTACGGTCGAACCGTATACGACTAGCTCGATATCCATATCGAAGAAGAACTCCTTCGCCTTCCGAAACGGGCTTTGCGGAGCCGCACCAAGTTTCGCGAGAGCAGGGGCACCGAGCTCGCGGTGTAATCGCGATTCGATGATCCCTTTGAGCTCTTTTGTCTGTGTTTCTGAATCGTAGCCGCCACTCATCGCGTAGATGCGTTCGGCTTCACCGCCCAAATCAGCCCAATGCTCATCGACTTCCTCAGAGGTCCCCGCACCAGGCAATTTGACAACGTTGCTCTCGCAGATGCTATAGAACCGGTCATTCAGTGCGACGTAACCAACCATAACCCGGCAAGTGGCTGGCTCCCCATCCCACTCGATGTACCAGTTTCTTAGACCGCCGTGGATCTCGATGTCACGAACCACGGTTTCGCTGCTTCCGCCATCGTCATCAAGCCGTGTGACCCGCAGGACAGGCCTGGCACCGTGCCACTGCTCCGCCATTGCTGCTTTTGCCCGCTCGATCGCATTGCGGGTGATATCCCAGGTCGCGTGCATCCAGAAGGCATCACGCACGAAGAGAGCAACCCGATCCTTCTGCGGCTCCTTCTCCCAGATTGGTTCCGAGGCTCCTGGTGGTTTCACCATGGTCGGCCGGAAAGCAACATCCTTGCTCGACTCCTGCTTCAGCTGCAGCTCTTTGATTCGCTTTAGCACTCTTGGGCTCGTCGGCTTTGCCTTTGGCTTCGACTTCTTCGTTGCCGCGAGTTTCTTGGGAGTCGCCGGAGCGTCATTTCGAACCGTCTTTTTCGTCTTCGCTTTACCTGACTTCGACGCCGTCACTGTGCGAGTCGAACTCTTGGCCGCTTGTTTTGCAGCGGGCTTCTTGGCAGCTTTTGGCTTTGCTGTGGTCTTGGCTTTACTCTTCGATGCCTTGGCGACCGCTTTCACGAGGTCATCCTTAAGCATCGAACTGAATCCTTGGACGCCGAGGCTCTTTGCCAACTTGGACAAATCCGCTTTGGTCCGAGATTTAAGTTCAGAAGTCGATATCATGATTGCGCAACACAATTAGGGGTCAGGTCAATCAGCGGCATAGGCGGGGGCAGGAAGCTTAAGGAGGGCAGCGGCTGCACCAGGTACTAGCTATCCGCAGCATCCCCGCTCCCTAGGGGGTCCCAATGGTTCCTCAACCGCCATTAATAGTATGGCAAGGGGCCCGAGCGTTTACTAGTGTCGCTGCGAAAAATCAGCCCAAGTGCTACGTCTACTACAGAACCGACAAAGAGCCATTAACCACCCTTAGGAAAGCACACCGTGCACCCAGCTCCCCCTAGCGAAGAACGGCGGCAAACGAGGCACTGTTGGCAAAGCGTTCCAGTCGGGTAAAAAACGCTTTCCAAACCTCCCTGCAGAGCCGACCTCAAACACCCCACAAGAACCAATCGAAATGAACCTGTCGCAAGACCGCCACACTGCCGGCAACGCCATTGAATGGCTATCACGGACGATCGCCGTCCTCGTACTCATGGGACTACCCGGCGGGATTGGCGTTTTGCTCGACAATCAACTCGAAACAAAATACCTAATGCCAACTGGCGTCATCGTGGGTTTTGTTCTCGGGACGGCGATGCTGATTTTCCTGGCCGTAAAGTTCACGCCCAAAGCGGGCGGCGAGCCACTTCCGATCGATGACGCTGCGGAAGAGCCGGACAACCTCAACACCCCAGATCACCAGAAGCGCAATGGCGAAGCGACTTAAATTATGCGTGGCGCCCCGCTGCACTAGCGTGGTAAAGCGGCAAACGCCTTCTGCATCGGAGGCAGGGTCGCCTAGTTCGGACTCACTCTCAATCAGAACTCCAGCAACTTGAGCGCAAACAGAACTAGCCGCGAAGATCCAGCGTTGCCCCATGAGGATGGTGTAGCCGATAGCAGTACAGACCTGCTTTCGCCAACCGATGAAATCGCGCAACCTAGGCCGATGCCAATTGCCTTCGTCACGGCAATTCTGACTGGGTGCATCCTGATCGCAGGCATAGTTACGCATTTCGCTTGCGTTGCGACATTAAGCCGCGATGCGACCGAAAATGCCCAACCAGCGTTCTACGCAGTGATACTGAGCCTATTTGGTTCTCTGCCGGCATTTTGGCTCGCGCGCATGATTTCCTTAGAAATCGCGCGACCCTTAGTCGTAACCGGCTGGCGTTTCGGCATGTTGCTTCCCGCGATACTGCTGCACCGCGAGCTCGAACCGGTGCAAAGAAATTATTTCATCATCGCTCTGCTGGCCTGTTATTTCGTAGCGCTATTATTAGAATCATGGCTCCTTGTTCGAGACACACGCGCAAGGCCGGCCAACTCTTCCTCTTCGTAACGCCATTACCTGCTTCGAGCAGGGCCGACGATCGGGCAGATTCTCCGTCCCATTCGCGTGCTGCTTCACTGCGGCCTTGATGATAGAAGAATCGCTTCATGGCTTCCGATCCGCTACTGCACATTAAAGACAGCTACTACTTCGACGTACCGCGCCGCTTTTGGCGTGCGAACTATGCGTCCGCGGAAGAAATGGCGGAGAACGTAGGGGCTTGGGTCGTTCGCAATGATGCAGATTACCAAGATTGGGAATGCGACGAATTCCTCCTACGCCTGCGAGAGATCGTTGGTGACGTAGAGGCTCTTGATTCGGCGAAAGATTCGTGGCTGCACTGGCAGCACGAGAGTCCAAAGCGACATGGGCGCCCGTTCGATCAATACGTCGAAGATTCACTCGCAGAACTTGACGCAACCGCGGCCACATGGGTCTCGAGCCAAGAGGTTCAGCCCGAAGACGCGACGAAGGCTTACCTCGCCGAACATCCTGACGCCCAGCTGCAATGGATGCAGTCGATTCGAAATAGCGAAGACAATCTTAAGAAATGGAATGCGGCTCGCCGCGACATGAATACCGCCGAGCACCTGGATGAGTACCTGGAGCTTCCCCGCGGTAATTGGTCTGAAGAGAAGACCGCCGAGATCAACCATCACCTCTCAGGCAAAGTGTTCATTCCGCAGCCATTCGGCGCAACACTGAAGAATGCTTACGAGCCTGAGTCCGGTTTCGCTCTGAGCCGATACATGGTGATTGAAGTTGTTGTTGCCATCATCTGTTTGGTGATGTTCCGTTGGTTGGCTGGCAAGATTCAACATGGCACCGCGCCACGCGGCAAAGCCTGGAACTTGCTTGAGAGCATCGTTAGCTTTGTCAAAACAGACGTGGTGGAGAAGGGCATCGAGCCACACGAATCGCCTGCCTATATGCCGTTGTTCTGGACGATCTTCTTTTTCATTTTGGGTTGCAACCTGATGGGGATGGTGCCTTGGCTTGGCTCGCCAACAGCATCTCTTGCCCTAACAGCCGTGTTGGCCTTGGTCGTTATGGTTGTTGGATCAGCTTTAGGCATTAAAAAGTTTGGCGTTGTTGGTTACTTGAAGAATCTATGCCCAGAGCTCGGCCTGCCGGCTTATCTGGCTATCGGCATCGTTCCGATGGTCTGGTTGATTGAGTTTGGATCACTCTTCATTAAACACATTATTTTGGCGATCCGGCTATTGGCGAATATGGTCGCCGGCCACCTCGTATTGCTCGGCGTCATGGGGCTCGCTTTCGGAGCCTCAGCCGCAGCGATGCAGACCGGTCCTTGGACTGCTTTGTCCGTGGTCGCATTGCTTGGAACCACAGTTTTGAGCTTTATGGAGCTGTTTGTAGCCTTCCTGCAAGCTTACGTATTTACGCTTCTGGCAGCTTTGTTTGTCGGTAGTGCAACCCACCATCATTAGCATTTTAAAGAGCTAATCATTTACTTAGGTCCTGAGGAGACAATCAGTGATTTCAGCTATCAAGACTGTTCGCACCGCTATGTGGACACTCGGTCTGTTTTTGGTCATGAGTTCGCCTGCTGCCGCACAGCAAGCATTCAGCATGCCACCCCAAATTGGTGCTGGTTTGGCAGTGATTGGTGCTGCTTTAGGAATCGGCATGCTCGCGAAGGGTTCGGTTGAGTCGGTTGCGCGTCAACCAGAATCAGCCGGTACCATCCAGGTATTGATGATCATTGCAGCCGCTCTGATTGAGGGTCTCGCCTTCTTCGCGGTAATCGTCTGTAACGCTTAATTCTGTTTTCGATGCCCGAGCAATCGGGCTTCAAGCCGACTTGAGTTGTTGCTGGACCGCTTCGCGCGTTCAAGTGATCGAGTTTGTTCACGAGAAGGCCGAGGTTTACCAAACGTTTAGTGCATTGTTGTTTGGGATATGAGCATGTTCAAAACATGGTCCATTTTTGCTGTTCTCGCTTTGTTGTTCGCTTTCGCTCCAACGGCTTTTTGCCAGGAATCCGAAGGGGAAGCAGCATCTGCGGAAGTGGCTGCAGAGTCCGACATGGACGGTGAGACCGGCGAGGATGACGAAGAGGATCATGGAGCTGGTGGCCACGGTGAAGATGGCACAGCACACGACGAACAGGATGGTGAACACGGCGATGGACATCACGTGGACAACGATCCGACCCATGCCAACATGACCGATCAAACCTACGAAGTCATTGATTTCAGGACAGATATGGCTTTGTTTAGCGGAGTCGTGTTCCTGTTGCTGTTGGCCGGCCTGAGTCTGACCGCCTGGAAGCCGATCATGGAAGGGCTGCAGAAGCGTGAGGAGTCGATTGCAAACAACATCGCTCAAGCAGAGCAGGCGTCGGAAGATGCACAAGCGAAGCTAGCGGAGTACGAAGCCAAATTGGCGACTGCAAACGATGAGGCGGCTCAGATCGTGTCGGATGCTCGTAAGGACGCGGAGGCTGCGGGCCAGAAGCTCGTCGCTGCTGCCCAAGAGGACGCTGCCAAGATCAAAGAGCGTGCAACATCGGATATCGAATCCGCAAAACGTGTCGCCCTGGGTGAATTGGCAGATCAGTCCACGGCAGTCGCCATGAGCGTTGCTCAACGAGTGGTCGGTCGAGAGGTGAAGGCAGATGATCACCAAGGCTTGATCCAAGAAATGCTCTCAAAGCTGCCGAGCAAGAATTAGTTACATCAATCGTTTCCCTTCAGATACCCTCGGCATACTCCTGCCCTGGGCTGTTCACCTGAGAACGCGGTATCAAAGGCATGTCAGAAGAACCTCAACATTCGACTGCACTCGACAGCGACGACCAGCAGGTTGGCGGATTGTACGCCAAAGCGTTGCTTGATGCGGCCGGTGACGGCGTCGATAACGCGGTCCAAGAACTTGAGGCTATCGTTGCTGAATGCCTTGATAAGCATCCTTCGCTGGAAACAGCTTTGGGATCGCCTCGAATCAGCCAAGAACAGAAGGAGACGATGTTGGATCGGATCTTCAGCGGAAAGATCTCTCCAACGGTGCTTAACTTCCTAAAGGTTCTTTGCCGTCGTGGACGAATCCAATCGCTTCGAGCGATTCAAGTGACGGCGACCCAATTGCGAGAAGAGCAACTCGGCAAGCAGCGAGTCGTGGTGACTTCCGCTCAACCGCTGACGGACAGCCAGAAGTCGGAAATCGCATCCGCTTTGAAAACGGCATACGGCAAGGAAGCAGTCTTGCTCGAGAAGATCGATGAGAGTCTGCTCGGTGGAGTTGTGCTGAAGATCGGCGACGAAGTTCTCGATGGAAGCGTGCTTGGAAAACTAGATTCCATTCGCGACGCGGTTTCCTCGGGTGTTCAGAAAGCTATCCGCGATCAATACGAATCGCTGCTTTCGTCTTAGGACTCGTTCCTAAACGTTTCCATTCATTAGATCAAACAGTTTACGAAAGAGATTTCGAGGTAGGCCATGAAGTTCAATTCGGACGAAATCGCCTCGGTGATTCAAAAAGAAATCGAGACGTTCGAAAATCAAATGGACGTCCGCGAAGTCGGTACCGTTCTTGAAGTCAGTGACGGTATCGCTCGGGTCTACGGTCTCTCGGGCGTCATGGCCGGAGAGATGGTCCAGTTCCCATCTGGTGTCATCGGCCTCGCCTTCAACCTTGAAGAGAATTCGGTAGGTATCATCATTCTCGGTGATTACTTGACGATCAATGAAGGTGACGAAGTCAAAGCCCTAGGGAAGCTCTTGAGTGTTCCTGTTGGCGACGGAGTGATCGGTCGGGTTCTGGACCCGCTTGGCAATCCGCTCGACGGAAAAGGCCCCGTGGAATCAACCGAGCAGCGCCCCGTAGAAGTAATTGCGGCAGGAGTTGCGGAACGCCAACCCGTACATGAGCCAATGCAGACTGGGATCAAGGCGATTGACGCCATGACCCCGATTGGCCGCGGTCAACGGGAGCTGATTATCGGTGACCGAAAGACGGGTAAAACGGCTGTCGCCATCGATACGATCTTGAACCAGAAAAACACTGGTGTGAAGTGCTTCTACGTCGCCGTCGGCCAGAAGGATTCCTCCGTCGCTCTCGTAGTCGAAGCACTTCGTGAGCACGGCGCGATGGATTACACGACCGTGATTGTGGCTGGTGCCAGCACTCCAGCACCACTTCAGTACATCGCTCCCTATTCGGGTACGGCGATGGCAGAGCACTTCATGTTCAACGGGGAGCATGCTCTAGTCGTTTACGACGACTTAAGCAAGCAAGCGACCGCGTATCGACAGCTGTCCTTGCTCATGCGTCGCCCGCCAGGACGTGAAGCTTTCCCTGGGGACGTCTTCTACTGCCACAGCCGACTCCTTGAACGTTCGGCGAAGTTGTCCGACGAATTGGGTGGCGGATCTCTAACCAGCCTGCCAATCATTGAGACGCAAGAAGGTGAAGTATCGGCTTACATTCCGACGAACGTGATTTCGATTACAGATGGTCAGATCTACCTTCAACCTGACTTGTTCTTCAAGGGTGTTCGGCCTGCGATGAACGCCGGTATCTCCGTCTCGCGCGTCGGTGGTGCGGCTCAGATCAAGGCGATGAAGAAGGTTGCTGGTAGTTTGCGACTCGACTTGGCTGCGTTCCGTGAGTTGGAAGCGTTTGCTCAGCTGGGAACAGAACTCGACCCGGCCACCCAAGCTCAACTAGACCGCGGTTACCGAATGGTCGAGCTGCTGAAACAGCCTCAGTACGCTCCACTCGGTGTCGGTGAACAAGTCATTGGCATTTACGCGGCTTCCAAGGGCTTCATGGATGACGTCGATGTTGCCAACATCAGCGACTTCGAAGTAAAGCTGCTCGAGTTCATGCGTGATCGCAAGCAAGATCTCATTGACAAGCTGGTCGAAGCTGGCGACCTGACCGAAGAAGTCGAAAGCGGAATCAAAGCCGCCATCGAAGAATTCAAGAAAAGCTACAAACCTAGCTAAGTTGTGAGGCAGTAGGCTCTAGGTTAAAGGACCGAGGGCTTGATCACTTAACCAAATCGCAACCTAGCCCGAGACAGTTACCGTTATGGCCAACATTCGTGAGCTCGACAAACGACGAAAGTCGGTCCGGAATATCCGCAAGATTACCCGGACGATGGAGTTGATTGCGACAGCAAGATTCAAGAAAGCAATGGATCGTGCTGCGGCGGCGAACGACTACACTGAGCGTATCACTCAGATCGTGAAGGACTTAGCGAGTGCTGGCCTTGAAGTCTCCCACCCGCTTCTGGCCGAACGAGCTGAAGTGAAGTCGGCGACCGTAATGCTGCTTACCAGCAATCGTGGACTTTGTGGCGGTTACAACGGTTCGGTCATCCGATCAGCACTGGCTCGTCGTTCCGAGCTAGAACAAAGCAGCGACCAGCTGCGATTCGAAATCAGTGGCAAGCGTGGTATCTCCGCAATGAAGTTTCGTGATGTCAGCATCGACGAAACATACACCGAGTTCGAAGACCAACCCGCGTTTGACGCTGTCGCCAAGATCGCTGACCGTCTGATGGAAGAGTTTACTTCAGGCAAAATGGATCGTTTGGACATTGCTTACACCAGATTCATTAGTAGCTCAAAACAAGAAGCAGTGGTCGAAACACTGCTTCCTTTTTCGCAACCTCAGGTTGAGGATGATACCGTCGACGGCAAAGAGTCGAACTCCGATTACGAGTTCCTTCCCTCCGCCGAGTCGATCCTGGAAGAGGTCGTGCCAGCAAGTTTCAGAGTGAAGCTATTTAAGTGCTTCCTTGACGCAGCTGTTAGCGAGCAGATCGCTCGCATGATCGCGATGAAGAGTGCGACGGAAAACGCAGGCGAGATCATCAAGCAGCTTTCGATGACATTCAACCGCGCCCGCCAAGCCAAGATTACCGGTGAGATCATGGAGATCATCGGCGGTGTCGAAGCTTTGGAAGGCTAAGCCAATTCGGCATAGATTACAAACCAATTTGAAGAACCGGTTCGAGGAATAGCAATGTCGACTGCGACAGGTCAAAACATCGGCAAAATCACCCAGGTCATTGGTTCGACGTTTGACGCCGAATTCGCTGAACATGAACTCCCGCCGATCTATAACGCGGTGAAGATCACGAGTAGCGAGAAGGGTGTCGACATCAATCTGACTGGTGAAATCCAGCAGCACCTCGGCGGCGGACGTGTTCGTTGCGTTGCACTCGGTAGCACCGAAGGACTGCAACGCGGACAGGATTGTGTTGATACCGGCAAACCAATCTCGGTTCCTGTCGGAAAAGCCACACTTGGTCGTGTCTTCAACGTACTAGGGGAAGCGGTTGATAAACGCGGCGATGTCGAAGCAGAAGACTATTGGCCAATTCACCGCGCCGCCCCTACGGTCGACCAACTCTCGACCAACACCGAAGTCTTCGAAACAGGGATTAAGGTTGTTGACTTGCTGACCCCGTTCGTGCGTGGTGGTAAGGCCGGTTTGTTCGGTGGTGCGGGTCTTGGAAAGACAGTGATCTTGACTGAGCTGATCGCCCGTATTGCAAGCTCTCACGGTGGTTACTCGGTATTCGCAGGTGTTGGTGAACGAACCCGTGAAGGCACCGACCTTTGGCTAGAAATGCAAGAAACGGAGATCGGTACTACCGGGCGAAACGTTATCGAGCAGACTTGCATGTTGTTCGGACAAATGAATGAACCGCCTGGTTCTCGTCTCCGTGTTGCACTTTCCGCGTTGACCATGGCCGAATACTTCCGCGATTCGACTGGTGCTGACACTCTGCTCTTCGTCGACAACATTTTCCGCTTTTCGCAAGCTGGCTCAGAAGTATCCGCGCTTCTCGGACGGATGCCATCCGCGGTTGGTTACCAGCCGACGTTGGCGACCGAGATGGGTGCACTCCAAGAACGAATTACATCGACTAAGAGCGGTGCTATCACGTCGGTCCAAGCGGTTTATGTACCTGCTGACGATCCGACCGACCCTGCACCAGCGACTGCGTTCGGCCAATTGGACGCGTTCATCTACCTAGAACGTTCGATTTCCGAGAAGGGTATTTATCCCGCGATTGACCCTCTTGCTTCAAACAGTCGAATCCTGGATCCACAGTACGTTGGTGAGCGCCATTACACCATCGCACGCCGCGTTCAAACGATTTTGCAGCGTTATCGTGAGCTGCAAGACATCATCGCGATTCTGGGTGTGGATGAGCTGAGTGAAGAGGACAAGATGGTGGTCCACCGTGCTCGACGAATCGAACGATTCCTTTCGCAACCGTTCCTTGTTGCCGAGAAGTTTATCGGTCGACCAGGTGAGATCACCACCATCGGTGACACGATTCGCAGTTTTGAAGAAATCTGCGACGGCAAATGGGACCATCTCCCAGAACAAGCGTTCATGTACGTAGGTGCCATCGAGCAAGCGGAAGAACAAGCCAAGAAACTGGCAGCTAAGTCGTAAGTGCCCCGCTGACAGACGTTCAACCACTGTCGGAACTGAAATCGTAATCGAAGCTTGAATTGAGACATGAGTGGACTTCAATGTGTCGTCGTGACACCAGAACAAACTGAACTGGACGTTCAAGCCGATTCAGTGACCGTACCCATGTTCGATGGCGAAATGGGAATCCTGAAGGGGCACAGTCCTCTCGTTGGACGACTCGGTTACGGAATTCTCAAGATTAAGTCGTCAGGCGGCGGAGACACCTACTTCGTTGAGGGTGGTTTCGTACAAGTGGCCTCTGATGTCGTCTCGATCCTGACGGATCGACTGGTGCCAATGAGTGAGATCACCAAGTCCAACGCGGACACGGCACTAAAGGAAGCACTTGATCTTCCCAGCGATCAACCAGAATTGGCAGCCGTTAAAGAAAAGGCAGTCAATCGAGCTCGTGCGATGGCTCGCGTGGCCGGCTAGGCGTAGCCGGAGCCTGGTGATTCGTCGACTTGCGATCGTTCTTCATGACGCGCCCATTCTCTTTGTCGGGCTGCATGCTACTACAAGTTCGCATGACGGTTTAGACTCTACTTCCGCGCAGGTTCCCCGCACCATCCCAGGTTTTGATGTATCTCTGATGTATCGCCATTGTGCGGGACGAGAATTCGCGAGGTATTCCTTTACTCGGTGACCACTATGGAGCCAGTCGAACACGAGATCGATCATGGCTGGCGTCTCGAAACTGTTTTTTGGCTAGCCGTACTGGCCTGCACGTTCTTCCTGTTTCACCCTGGCCTACTGCGATCAGAAGTCCCCGCTTTTCGCGATGGTCTTCACTTCTATTACCCTCAGATAGTCTGGTTGAACGACTGTGCTCAACAGGGGGAGTTCTTTCCGCTTTGGAATCGGTTTGACGGGCTAGGCGCCTCAGTACCTGGGCAGGTTTCCACCGCACTGTTTTATCCGGGACGCCTGATTCTCTTGTTACCGGTTTTTCTGAATTCAGTCTCGATTGAACAAGCTTACTCCGGCTATTTGGCGTTCCATGTTCTGATCGCCTCCATTGGCTTTCGCTACGCTTGCCGCGTTCTGGCCGTCCCACAACTAGGCTCTTTGCTCGGTACATTGGCATTCGGTTTGAGTGCACCGTTGGTGTTCCAACACTGCAATCTGATCTACCTGTGTTCCGCAGCATGGCTAGGCTTTGCCACTGCTGGCGCCGGACTCATCCTGATCCAAGAACGGGCTAGTCTCGGACTGGCTCTGCTCGCAATATCGCTTTCCGCGATGGTGTTGGCCGGTGATCCCCATACCGCTGTCAATTGCTACCTGCTTTTCGCAGTCGCATTGGGCGTTCAAACAATCTTTATCCGTCCAAACGGCGCACACTGGCTGCCACAATTCGCGCGAGCGGTCTTCAGCTTCACTTGGCCAATATTGCTCGTGGTTGTACTTACGTCCGTTCAGTGGTTACCTGCGCTCCGATGGGCCGAGCATAGTAGCCGGACCAGTCGTGAGGGCGGCCAATCGGAGCTCGAATCCGGCAGCGATGAAAAGGTCGTTCTTTCAGCAGACCACGAAGTAGTCCGCAGTGCTCTTGCGAAACTGACACTCAGCAAGCCACTGAAATACGAGTTCAGCCTTTCACCCTGGCACTTGGCCACCGCAATATGGCCGCTAGCAGGCGGCTTCTACTTGCCAGACAACTCGCGATGGTTCGATTCCATCCCAGCCGAAGGACGAACCTGGGTTCCAAGCCTCTACTCTGGGGCGATACCACTTTTTGTGCTGCTGCTCAGTTTCAGAAGTCGCGGGCCAACTAGGTTTCTGTTGGTTGCCGGCATCCTTACGACTCTGGCCGCGATGGGGAACTACTCTCCTACCTGGCTACTGCGCGAGCTATTGGTCAGCCTTCGATTCGAGGACCTAGCCCAACTTGTTCCGAGTGACCGAAGTTCCGCGTTATACGAGGCGCTCAACCAGTTGGTTCCCGGCTACTCGAAGTTCCGATACCCGGCCAAATGGTTTGCGATCTCTTCGCTCTGTTTCAGCCTCGTTGTAGCAATGAATTCCAGCCGTATTCTGCATGGGCTACAAATGAAATACCGCCCGAGTTCCGTTTTGTTCTGGGGTGTCCTAGCGGGTTCCGCCGTACTCACGTGCACCGCGGTAGCATTGCGTTTTACCGACCTGAGGAACTGGTTCGAATCTCAGCAGGTCTCCGACGTACTGTTGGGGCGTTGCTCGGCAGTCCCAACCGCGAACGCTCTGCTACTTTCAGCTCTTCTTCCAGCGTGTAGCTTGATACTCCTGCTTGCGATGCGGAAAACAAAGCACCTTGAAGTCATTGCAATTTTGATCCTGATCGTTGAATTGGGATTCGTAAACCAGCAGCTTGTCCATTACGTCGAAAGAGAAGCACTTACGCCTAGCCAAACGGTCATTGGACTACGCCCCGCCAGAGCACCCGGCTCCGAGGCGAATCCGCGATCATCCCCCCTAGTTTGGACCAATGTGTCTAGAGCAAGCCTCAGTCGATTTACCAACAGCGATGAACCTTTGGGCAAGCGACAAGTCGATCTGCAAAATCAGTTTCTGATTGGGAAACTGGCAATCCTTGGACCAGCCAGGTGCCTTTCTGCCATCCAAACGATTGAACCAGAATGCGCAGAGAAGATTCGGTTGTGGTTGTCGTCGCAGGACACATTACGGTCAAAGCAAGACGGCCTCGACTTTTTCCTGGCGACGCTTGGTGTGGACGCGCGATTAGTCGCGATTGCACCCGCTCAGGCCGATTCGCGTCGCCTAGCTAAGACCGACTGGCAAACGGTACCCGGCACGAAACCGCTTGTTGAGTGCTTCCCCCTGCCGGAAACGGTATTGGCGGACCAGCAGGAAGAGCAGATGTCTGGTCCACAGGCACCGCGGATCCTCTCTGCCGTATGGATGTCTCAGAGCACTTTGAATGTCCTGACCGAGTGCTCCGCAGACTATCGCTTGTTGGTGAGACAATTCAACGACGGCGGTTGGCACATTTCGTCCAATGGACCAGACGGGCCGGTCTCATTGGAACCTCTGGCGACTCCATCTGTATTCCTGGAGATACAGATCCCCGCGAAAACCGATCGGATCGTCATTTCGCGGCGATGGGGCTGGTAAAATTGATGGCGTATTGCCAGCGTTCATCTGGGCTCTACGGATCGCCACTGCCGGCATCTCCCCCCATCCGTCTTGCTTCTTGCTGCAGCAGAGTTGATGGTCGATGTTGACCTTTGGTAACGGACATCCAATCCGTCACATTCCGACATGATGCAAGGAAGATCCGAGATAGAATACAGCGTTCATTCCTTGTGGAGCCTGCACAAAGTGTTACGCCTTTTCTTTTTATCCCTTGCTTGTTCGATGGTCTCTCAGATAGCCGCGGCCGATTTTTCGCCATCTGAGTTCCTTACCCGCTATTGCATTGATTGTCATTCGGGGCCGGACGCAGAAGCGCGCGTAGACCTGCAGCTGCTCGCCGACAATAGCGAAGCGAGCCGATTGCCGCTAGAAAGCGATTACGAAACTTGGACGTCCGTAGTCCAGTTGGGCACGTCGGGCATCATGCCCCCAGCAGATTCGGAACTGCCACCGGAAGGCGAAAAGTTGGCGCTTAGACATTGGTTCGACCATCAACTCAGCCAGGTCGCCGGAAAACCGGGACCACATCTGGTTCGACGATTAGCGAAACATGAGTACCGCAACTCGCTACGTTCAGTTTTTGGCTTTGAGCTCGAAGTCAACATCATGGAAGCGGAACAAACCATTACGGAAAAATCATTAGTTCTCAAATTGCTCCCTACCGATCCACCAGGGCGGAGTGGCTTTACCAACGACACGAATTCCAACCCACTGAGTGACGTTGCCTGGGAGCAGTACATGTATTTTGCCGACTCCTTCACCCGTGAGATATTTGAACCCCACCGATCGAAGGAGTTGTCAGATCTTTGCGAAAGTGCCGTTCGCACGTCATCACTGAATGAAAATGAGGCAGCAACTCTGCTGGCCAACTTTCTGGCTCGCGCACGAAGACGAGAGCTAAGCCAAGCCGAACAATCAAGAGCGACCGCAGCAGTAAAGGGATTGCATGGTGACGGGTTAATTCAGCGACTGCGTTTGGAGATGCAGGCTGAGTTACTATCACCAAGATTCCTTTATCGCGGCACGTTGCAAGAAACAACAGGATCTCTGGCTCGGTTTAACACGACTTCCTCCTATCCGCGGGTTGATGAATTCGAACTGGCTGAGCGACTCTCGTACTTTCTCTGGGCGGATATGCCGGACGACGAGCTACTGGATCTTGCGGCCTCTAAAGAGCTTTCAGTCCAGATCGACAAACAAGTTGTTCGCATGCTTCGTTCGCCAAGATCGCGAAGCCTTGCTGAAGACTTTGCTGAACAGTGGCTAGGCCTGGATCAGATCAATCTGCAAATCTCCAACAACCCACCTCAATTGGAAGCGCTGCGTTCCCAGCCATTGGATTTTTTGAACTATCTTTTTTTTGAAGATCGCCCAATTCTGGAACTACTTGACTCGAACGTCACGTTCGTGAATCCCCATACAGCCAAGTACTACGGCGGACCAATCAATCGACAAATGCCCGAGTACCGCAAACAGAAAGGCATCGAGGTCGAGATTGTTCCCAACAGTCAGGCCAGACTTTCTGCCGAGTTTCAACGTGGTGGAATTCTAACGATGCCAGGTATTCTGGCGATGAATCGCACTCCGATCCAAAGGGGAACATGGGTGCTCGAAAGAATCCTAGGTGAGCCTTTGCCTGAACCACCACCGGATGTTCCGCCACTAGTCCCAGCTTCGGCCACCTCCGAGTCGCTCACGTTTCGAGAACGTTTCGAACAACACCGCGAGCAAGCAACATGTGCGGTTTGCCACGACAAGATCGACCCGTTGGGTTTTGCTTTTGAACAATTCGATGCGAAAGGCAAACTTCGTCAGCAGTCCCCACAGAACGGATCGGGAATTGGCCCACAAAAATCTTTGGATACGGGCGGAACCCTGCTGTCGGGCGAGGCGTTTAGCGGCGCACAAGATCTGAAAAGAATCCTAACTACATCCGAAAGTGGTGCGGTCATCAAAAATATAGTTGAAAAAACGCTCTCCTACGCCTTATGCCGTAGATTGACCGTGCACGATGTTCCGACTGTGAACAGAATAGCGGGAGAGATGCAAAAGCCAGACGCAACTTGGCATGACCTATTCATTGCGATCGCGATGAGCTCGCCATTCCAACGATACGCACCGCCCACCCCAGGCCCACAAGCCGAGTCGAGTCCCGCTGACGCCACTTGAACAAGATGACGTGACGGCAACTCGAACAGCGCCCCTCCAACATAGTGATCTAAGACATGCCAGACGTCCCAGTAAAGCCATTGAGACTCAGCCGTCGATCCTTATTACGCGGTGCTGGAGCAGCGTTGCCGCTACCGCTGCTCAACTTGATGGAAACAGGCCATGCAAATACGAGTGCTGCCCTCCCGCCACTTCGATTTCTTACGCTATTCAAACCCAATGGTGTCCACCCACCTTCTTGGAACATTAGCGGCGGGCTTGAGAACGACTTTCGCCTATCACCGCTGATGAAGCCTTTCGAGCAGCACAAAGAAGATGTGCTAATCCTCGACAATATGGGCGACTTCGGATTTTCGTCCCACGCGAATTCGACGCGACGTTTTCTCTCCGGCCACCACCGGAACACGGATGCCGCTTCAATCGATCAACTCATCGCGGACAAGATCGCTGGGGATACTCGACATCGCTCGTTGGAACTCACGACCGAAGGACTCTTCACGAACCAGATTGGCTGCAGCTACATCTCCTATGATTCGAAGGGCGCTCCCCTTCCGCGAGAAAGTGATCCGCAGCTCATATTCGATCGTCTATTCCGTAACCCAATCGACCATGCCGGCAAACGTGCGCAGATTCAAAGCGTGCTGGACCGGGTTCTGGAAGACGCCAATCATTTGTCTCGGAGAGCTGGTAGCGAAGACAGGCAGAAACTAGACGAGTACCTCAGCGTCTTGCGTTCGACCGAAAAGAAAATGGCCTCCGCTGCATCAACCACGCCCCGAATCGATTTTGGGCAACTGGAACGCCCCCCATTGGCTTCGAACTTGAACGAACAAGTTGAAGCCATGCTCGATCTAATCTGCCTAGCCCTCTGGACCGACTCAACGCGTTGCACCACCTACATGTTGGGCAACAGTAACAGTCGGATGATTTTCGATTTCCTAGGTATCACCGAACAGCATCACTACTTGTCCCATTTCTTCCGCAACTTTAGCCGTCCCAACCTAGAATCGCTGCTAAAGATTAGCGTATGGCACATGGAGAAATTCGACTCGTTGCTAACCAAATTGAAGAACTACCGAGAAGGCGAAGGTACACTCCTCGACAACACACTGGTCCTCTACGGCTCGGGAATGGGACACAGCGACAATCACACGGTCAAGCGAATCCCAATCGTATTGGCGGGTGCCAAACGATATCTGAAGACCGGGAGATACATACGCTACGCAGACAACCAACAGCTAGGCAGGTTGCATTTAAGCCTATTACGTGCCTTCGGCTTAGACCTCGGTGACTATGCGGGCTCGAACGAACTACTGCCAGGTCTCGATGGCTCATCCTACGAGCCATTCCAAGAGAAACCTTTTGAAAGCTGGGTCAGAATCAAGGGTAGCGAGATCCTGGTCCAAGGGCGGATTCGAATGTCCGACAACCTGGATGAAGCCAAGCTATTCTTCGTTGACGTCGACGGAGAGCCCTCGGTGAAGATTGAAGTACCGTTCCGGGATTTCCACCAGTTCAACCTTGCCTATCACTGTGGCACCGCTGTCACTATTACCGGCACCGGACAAACTCAAGGGAAGCAGGCGGTGATCACCAAGGTTACGGATCTCAAATCCGTACACGGGAAGCTACCCGGAACCCAGAATGGCTAATCGACGTATCAGCAAGCAACGATTCTAGCTGAGCTCCCCAAATGGGACTCCTTTCAGCTGGCCGAATCATCTGCTGTGCGGCTCGGAAAATCGCGGCGGAAAATACTGATTTCCCACAAGAAGTGAAGGCGCTGGGACTCGAACCCAGGACCCACGGATTAAAAGTCCGATGCTCTACCGACTGAGCTACGCCTCCGTATCCGGCTGAAACCGGATATTCTCAGGCCGGGCAACAGGATGAATCCCGAGAAACCAGCTTTTTCAGGCCCAAGATGGGCACGAATGTACCAAAGACCCAAGACTTCGGAAAGGCTTAGACAGCCAACGATTCTTGATATGACGCGAGCCGTTCACGATTGTGAGGCCTGTTGTAAATGGCCCTCAACTTTGCCCTCATATGGCAAGTTGGAGTCCCTGCACGGGCCCAAACAACGCCACTCATCTTGGCAGTTCCGACTTTGCAGGCACCCGCTAGACAGGTGAAACCCCCTGGGTAACAACCGTTTCAGTACTCCACTTCAGTCAACCGATCGTCCAAGATCAGAAAACGACATCCTGAGGTCTAAACTACTCGGTAGCCTTGTCATCGGAACTGGTGAGCAAGCGAATCAGAGAAGCCCTGAGTTCGCGGACTTTGAGAGGCATCGCAAGCATCTTTCGATGCGGGGCAACATTTGCGTTCCGAATGACGAATTGTTGCTTGCGGTCAACCAACAGCAAAGCCGGGATGTGGGCGGTATGTTCGTCTTCGCCGAACTGATTAAATGCCTCCAACGCGGCGGCCCCTAGCTCGGGTGCGCTAAAGAGAACGCAATCGGCAGGGAGGTCTTCGTCTGGCTCGAAGCGGGCAAGTGCCCGTCCTGGATCGCTAATCACCAAAACTCGGTATCCCCGTTTCTTGAGCTTCTCGCGAATCAAATCTTGAAACTCGATTTTGCTCTCTACGAGCATGATTGTTTTGTTGGCACCCTCGACGGACGCATCTGGCGTAGCACTCGCAGGTTCACCACTCGCGATACGGCCCGTCGTTTTGGTGTCGCCTGCCTCGAGACGTTCCAGAGTCGTCTTGATATCAGCCAAGATCTCATTCGGATTCTGATATCGCTTCTGCGGATCAAACTCCATGGCTTTGTGGACAATGGCGCAAACATTGTGGGGAATTTCCGGCGCCACTTTAGATAAGTGTGGTACTTCTCGGAAGCGGCTTACATTGAGCCGGGCCAATCGGTCTCGCGTTTCGGTCATCGCCGAGTTGCCCGAGAGAATGTGGTAGAGCATCGCGCCCCAGAAGTAGAGATCACTTCGCGCGTCATCCTTTCGGACGCCAGTTCCACGTTCGAGGGCTGCATAGTCAATCGCCCGAGCGTTGGGGCAATCCGCCAGCGCGGCTTCGTTACTTGTGTCGGCAAGGGCCGCTAAACCGAAGTCAACCAATTTGCCTCGCCCCTGGGAGTTCACGAGAACATTGGAGAGCTTCATATCGCGGTGAGTGACGCCTTGGCTGCCAGCATAAGCAAGTCCGTTAGCGACATCGCCCATCAGAGAGAGCGACGTTTTGGGATCGATCTTCTTCCTAATTCGCTGCAATTCACGCAAGGTCTGCCCTTCGACAAACTCCATCACCATGTACGGATTACGTGGATCAGGATCGACTTCATGAATGGCAACGATGTTCGGATGGCGAAGCTCCATCCCGACCTTCGCCTCACGCATGAACTGCTCAACTTGAGCGGGCTCATTGCGGTGACGCCGGCGGAGCACTTTGACAGCGGCAACTCGCTGGTTCTCGCGGTTGATGGCTCGGTAAACACGCGCGAACGTGCCCGCCCCGATCAAGTAGAGGACCTTCCACTTGCCGTAGAAATATCCCGTTCGTTCGCCCTTCAGCAATCGATCTACCTGCAGATTTGTCAGCAACTCTTTGCGTTGCAATATGCGAATGAGATCATCGCAGGTGCCATCTAGCCCGCCGACTTCAGACCATGCTTGCTCGACCTCCAGCGGTTCTAACAGACCGACTTCGACAATGCGCTGGGAAAGCTGAGTAGGAGTGAAATCGACCATCTGGGATCGTCGTCCAGCAAGCGATGAGGGCAGAAAAGATGAGGGATTAGGCGTATTCGATGACAGTTCGCCGTAGATTCGATACTAAGTCAACCGCCTCAAAAACGCAAATGTTGCCCTACGTCAGGCAAAAATCTCATTCCAACAAGAGCAACGTCTTTTGAACTTGTTAGGGCTGCAGTCACGAAAAAAACCGCCTCCGGAAGAAAGATTCCTCCGAAAGGCGGTTTTCATTTGGAGAGTACAGCTTGAATGGAAACTTGTTGTGGCGAAACAAGAGACCGCTGTAAAAAGGTAAGTGCCTTTATTCTTCGAAGTCGCCGCCTAGCTCAGTCAGCTTTTCCAAAAAGTCATCACGCTCGCGTTTGGTCGCTTCTAGATCAAAGACCAGGTATTTCATATCCAATCGCAGCTGGCCAAGTGCCTCCTGAACCAATGTCAGGATTCGGCGGCGGCGAACGCTGCTCTCGGTGACTCGACGGAGTGAAGGCAGCAATTTGATTCGATGCTCTAGCGGCAGAGCTTCAATTGCTTCCGTGAGTTCAACCAAATCCGTTGGCACTTCTTCGTGTTTTGCTTCAGCTGTGTTGGATGAACTCATGGATTCGCTCCGAAGGAAGTCGTTTACAGGTGTTGTTTTGTATGTGTTGCTCTTAAAGCAGACACGGTGCCAAAACTCGCGTCCCAAGAATACTAAGCCCTAAGTCCTTGATTTTCAACGACTTAGGATTTCCGCGAAAATCTGCACGGTTTGCCTGCGTTGCAAAATCGCTACGGGAAACGCTATAGCACTCTGACTTAAATCCTTCTACAAGAGGGACTTACGTCGATTGAACAAAAAACGCGTCCAATGATGCGTGAATTCAACAATGTTCATCTTAGGAACGGATTGAACCTTTCGGGAAAGAGCTGCGGCCCATGGACATTCCCCGATACGGATTTGAAACCTTCATCCGAGCAGATTCGGCAGTTCGCTCGCTGTATGAGATGCAGGCGACACTGGCGAGTTCGAAGCTGACCGGTCTCACCCGAGGTCTTCTTTGTCTCTGCTGCTTTGGTCTGCTTCCCAACCTAGAAGTAGCAGGACAAGGCATCGACTCGTTTGAAGGCGGCGACCCTCGGTGGCTACTTGTGGAAAGTGACTGCCAAGCGTCACTGGAGAGCCAAGGCATGAGTTTGATCGCGCCGCACGGCGGGCAAACGAGCGAGTTGATCGAATTGTCATGCGGGCATGGCACGCAGGTCTTGCTTGCCTACCCAGTCGAACCATGCGCGATCCTGAACGAATTTACTCCTGGACTTTGGACGCGGTGCAGCAGCAGTCGGATCCAAATCGGAGTCCGAGTCATATTCCCATTCGCGGCCCATCCGGTCACGGAAGGTCGTTTAACGACGATTCTCTGGGGAGACAGCTACGCCAATCCAGGTAGTTGGCAAGAAATCAGAGTCCGAGAATTGGGTGATCGAATCGAAGCCGAGAAGGTGGCGATGCGTCAGCGATATGGCAGCAAACTGAAACTGGAGGGGGCCTACATCGATGCTTTGGTACTGAATGCATACACGGGCCCGGGACGCTATCGAATGCAGATCGATGACCTGCGTCTCCGCGGGATGATCCCGATGGCAGCTACAGGAAACCCTCCGCCAGCCGACTGGAGACAGCGTTGGCAGTGGCGTTACACTCCCAAACCGAAAAAGAACACTTTTTGGGCCGCCCCCAATCTACCGCCTTTGTGGCTCCAGCACCGTAACGAACCATTACCCTGGATTAAAGCCCTGGGCTTTGCGGGAATTGTCACCGAAAAACTGCCGTCCCAGGAAACTCTGCTTGCCGCCAATCGTATCGAGTTGGGAGTTATCAGCCCGCCACCACGCTATGCATTGGAATTTGATCCGCAGGCGGCTGAAAGCCTTCGGGGCTGGCTACTCGGCGCTGCTCTGGACTCGCGCCAAGTGTCGTTGGCGCAGAAAGAAGCGGACCAAGTCGCATCATTCCCCGCCGAATTGCGGCGGCCCCTTTTGGTCGAAGCAATGGAGGGTTTCTTTCAGTACAGCCGGGTGGCCGACGAGCTTATTATTCCCATGCCTGTCGCCACTTCAGCAACAAGCCCTCAAGACAAAGTCCGCTGGCTCAACGAAAAATTAGAAGCGTCCAAGCAGCGAAGCCTGGGATGGGTTTCGGTGAATATGGGCGTCCCTCCATCACTCGCAAATCAATTAGAACTCGCCGCAAACCTCACTTCCGTGAACAGCGACGCAAGTGTTCTCCAGGTCAATCCACAGGTGTTTCGGCACCAAGTCATCCAAGCCTTTCTGGCAGGGGCCCGGGGCGTCCTCTTGCGTACCTTCCGACCGCTAGATGTACAGAACGCAGCCGACAGCGCCCAAGTCGCAGCGCTGCGCCGCATTCAACACGATTTGAAACTTTGGGGGCCGTGGCTTGCAGCAGGGCAGCCAGTTGCTGCCCCTTGGATCAATCAGACGGGCTGGGCTGTAGGCTCCTGGCAGCTCGAAGATGGCCAGCTAGTGCTTGCGAAAGTCGCCGCAGAGGAAGATCAATTCTGTGTAACTCCAACTCGCGGCTTAGAGCTCGAATTTGAGCTACCCAGTAATCTGTCGAATGCGGCTATATTTCGCATCACGGAGAATCGATTGGAACGAGTCTTGGCCAATAGTACACCTGTTGGTTACACATGGAAAGTAACCACGCCGGCCCCAATCGAGTCCTTCGTCGTGACGTCCAACCCGCAGGTACTCCAGTACTTGCGTCGCCAAATGGAGCTCGATGCGGTTGACCTGGCCGCAGATATGCTTGAACTTGCGACACACGAAATTGGCCATGCCACGCGGCTTGCGACGGCTTTGCAACGCAGCTCTCCCACCCAACCTCGGCGGCAAGGCGTGCCGACGGAATCCCAGTTCCAAACAGAACTCTCCGAAGCCCAACGTCTGATTGATAGCGGCTCTAGCGCAATTCGCACCAATCAACCCGCCGCAGCCATTCGACAACTTCTTGTCGCCCAAGATGCTATTGCGAGGATCTTGCGAAATGGATTCGACGCAGCCGCAGAACTGCTGTCTGACTATCAAGCCAGTCCACTGATATCCACCACGGCGGGTCTGCACTTGCACTGGAAGATTGCAGATGCCTGCCAACGCAGCGTGTGGGAAACTCGACCGATACCCGCTGGCGATTTCGCGAGCCTGCCGGCAATGGAGCAAAGCGGATGGTCTCAACAACGTCGCCTCGAAGACAAGGTCGACTTACGAGTCGAATTGGTGCCTCATCAAGCAATTGCGGCAGATTTGAGTGAGAGCGGCAAAGTAGGCGACCTGAAGAACGACTCCAAGGCAAATGGCCTTCGGCTTGCCGCGTACACAAAGAATGCTCAGACGCAGATGGGCGGAGGATTCGAGGGCGCGTCCTTACGTGTGCGGAGCGCTGCCACCAAGGTTAAGGCAGGCCAATTAGTCCGCGTTTCCGGCACGGCGCGGGTGCTTGCAGGATCGTCGATTGCCGGAGTCGGCTTGCTACTTTACGACAATCAAATGGGCCCCAGCTTCGGTCAACTCATCGATGGACAACCTGGGGCAAACGTTCCCATCGAACTCTATCGCTTCGCCGTTTCCGACGGCGAATTCCGGCTCTTGGCGGAATGCCGTGGCGAATGCGATGTGATCATTGATTCCTTACGCATGGACGTCGTCACCCCAGCCACGAACGATCGCAATTTCGGCACGATGCCGCTCAACAAATTGCTTTTCGAGCCTCCAGATCAGATCGAAACGATCTTCCCTTCGTCAGCCGAATCCAACTCATCAGGATTCTAAACGCCCAGTGTTTGGCAACACTCGGCGGCGTCCAACAGAGGCAACGCAGGCGTGGGGCCAGGGCAAATCAAAGTTTCAAAGTAGCTAATGGTCGCCTTTCGCTCCGCGAAAGAACTCTAGTGCTTTTGCCGAGCAAAAGTCGACCAAGTTTGAAACTCTGATTCGCCCTGTGGCGTCGGGGCCGCCTCTGGCACAAGTGCCGGCAGCCTGATCCAATGGGTTTCTTCCAGGTTGGATCATCATTGCTACTCCGTTCGTTGAATCGAAGCTGACACATTTGAACCATTCCACTCTTACTTCGGACCTCAAAGCAATCTGGCAGGCGGGCGTCGACGCGGTAACCCCGCAGAACCTGATTCGAGCTCGGCTAAAGATTGAAGCCAATTCGCTTTGCTTGCGTGCTTTCAAAGGCAACTTTGCTCCGCTAGTGGACTTCACTGGTAGCCAGCGAGTTCTCATTGTGGGCGCTGGCAAAGCTTCAGCGGCGATGGCACTTGCACTCGACCGAGACATTCTTCAACCGCTGAGCAACCAATTACCTGGATTGGCCATCGACGGCTGGATCAACTGCCCTGAGCAGGTGGATTTACCGAAGTCCACGCCGTCAGGAATCAGGCTCTTCCAAGCCCGCCCCGCAGGTTTGAATGCGCCCACGCCCAAAGCGATCGAGGGAACCCAAGAGATTCTGTCACTCGTTCGAAACGCGAGTGAAAAAGACGTTGTGATTTGCCTGGTTTCCGGCGGTGGCTCTGCACTGCTGACCGCTCCGGCCGAAGGTCTGACGCTCGACGACAAACAAATGGTAGCGAAACGCGTAGCCGCGGCGGGAGCAAACATCGAACAGCTGAACTGCATTCGCAGGGCCATCAGCCAAGTTAAAGGTGGAGGCCTAGCAAGGCAGTGTAGGGCGGGGCGGCTTGCTTCGTTGATCATTTCAGATGTTCTCGGTGACTCGCTCGAGACGATTGCCTCCGGCCCAACTTACCTTCCGTCATCAGCCAGCCCTGAAGACGCACTAAGCGTACTACCTGAGCTCGGCTTGATGGACGACCAAGAGCTCCAGCCGGTCGTTCGCTACCTTGCAGATAGTTCTGCAAGAGCTGCCGAAAGTGAAGTGGAAGTCATGGTTGAGTCCGGCAGCCAACAACCCTTGATCACGCACTCGATCCTGGGAAATAACGCCGAAGCGGTAGAGCAAGCTCGGCTCGAGGCCATAACGCGCGGGTATGAGTGTATCACCACCAGTGCGAACGAGTGCGAGGGAGAAGTTGCCGATTTGGCCGACGAAACGCTGACATCGATCAAGGACAACATAAACGCCCGGACGCCATTCTGTTTGATCACCGGAGGTGAACCAACCGTAACGCTGCCGCCCTCCCCAGGGAAAGGCGGCCGCAACCAACAGCTCACAGGGGAACTGCTTTCGCGAATCTGTTCCGAGCTGGAAACTCAACCTATCCTCATGAACGCTCAGCATGGCACCACCATTGGATTCCTGAGTGGAGGAACAGATGGTGAAGACGGCCCCACGGATGCCGCGGGGGCTTATTTCTGCAATACGCTAGAAGAGTTGCGTAGATTTGACGGCGCGCGTTTGGAAGATCTTCGTCGAGCCCTCGCCCATGCCGACACGTATGACTTCTTCGATAGAGCGGGAGCCCTGATCAAATCAGGGCCCACGGGTACCAACGTGTGCGACTTGCGAGTCGCATTAATCGTGCCGCCTGCCTGAAACGATTGAATCTAGAGAAAGAGACCTCTCAGAAGCAAGGTTCTAGCAATTCGCACTTGCGGCCTGCTACGGCAATTACGGCAGCCTTGGACGAGATAATCCCAAGAAACCGTTGACGTCGTCAAATTGGGGCTCAGGATCAGGAGTCATCCAAGAAAAGAATCCGCCTTTCTTTGTTTCCTGGAGCTGGCGTTGAGGCACGTAGCCTTGCTGCCTTTGCACAGGTTGAGCCTTGTTGTCGAACGGATTCACGAAACTCACCGTATTCGCCCAGAATTTCTTCGAAGCGTTGCCCATCTTCGTTAGGGGATTTGGCCCAGACATTCGAAACGGATTGGGCAACGAAAACGAGGACTTCGTTTCTTTTGCCGGTGCAGTCGCACTTGCTGTCACAACGCCACTCGACGGAAATGCTGACGAGGCAGGTTCGTCCTCTCGCGCTGTCCCAAGAAATCGCCATTGAGGCAACTCAATCGCGAATGGGCTCTTCTTCGATTCGAAGAAACTGCTTTGCTTAACCTCGGACTTGTCGCCCCAGAAGTTCCAAAAGGACTTCTTCGGTTCCTGAGCTTCGCAAGCCGTGCTTGCCAAGACAATGGACAAACCGAGCACAAAAATAAGATTTGATTTCATGTCACAACTCCGTTTATGACAGTCGACCTAAACTCAAATTGTTCAACCTAAACTAACTCACAGGCAATGGCTCTTCTCAGAGACCTTCTACAGCTGCAGTTGTAGACCCACTACTTCGATGGAGGTGTTTCAACCTGGATGTGCAACTCCTTGAGCTGTTTATCCTCAACTGCACCGGGTGCCTCTGTCATCAGGTCCATGGCACGCTGAGTCTTCGGGAATGCGATGCAGTCTCGAATATTCTCGAGGCCACCAAACAACATGACGATGCGATCTATCCCAAGTGCAATTCCACCGTGCGGTGGTGCACCATATTTCAACGCGTTGAGCAAGAACCCGAATCGATCCTCGGCCGTTTCGGGCGTGATCGACAGTAGATCAAAGACTAGCTTTTGTGTGTCCGCATCATGAATCCGAATCGTCCCGCCTCCAGCTTCATAGCCGTTAATTACCAAGTCGTAAGCCTGGGCTCGAGCTTGCTTCGGGCTATCCTTCAGTAGTTCGAGATCTTGCGTTCGCGGCGCGGTGAACGGATGGTGCATCGCGACCCAGCGGTCCTCTTCCTCGTCCTTTTCGAACATGGGAAACTCAACCACCCAGGAGAAATGCATGGCCTTGGGGTCGTACAATCCAAGCTCCGCACCAAGTCGTTTTCGTAGTCCATTCAGGCCCTTGCAGGTGGTATCCCACGTATCAGCAAGAATGAGAATCAGATCGCCAGGTGCCGCCTCAAATTTGGCTGCAAACCCCTCGAGGACTTCCGCTTCAAGGTTCTTTGTAATGGGCGACCACAGCGAACCGTCTTCCTCGACTCGAAACCAAGCTAGTCCCTTGGCACCAAAATCATTCCTCACAAACTCGGTGAGCTCATCGATGCGTTTCCGCGAAAACTCGCTCGCCCGTTTTTCGACTTTGATTCCTCGAACGTACCCGCCGGAATCTACAGCTCCACGGAAAACGCGGAATTCTGTTTTCTGTGCGAGATCCGAGCAATCGACAATTTCCATTCCAAATCGGAGATCTGGCGCGTCGCTACCGAAACGACGAACGGCTTCATCATAGGTCATTCTTGGCAATGGAGTAGGCAAGTCTATGTCGAGTAGCTCCTTCGCCAACTTCGCCATGAGTCCATCTATCATGCCGATCACGTCGTCAGTATCGACAAACGACATCTCCATATCTAACTGCGTGAATTCAGGCTGCCGATCTGCCCGGAGGTCTTCGTCGCGGAAACAGCGTGCAACCTGGATATATCGGTCGTAGCCAGCGACCATCAAGATCTGCTTGTACAACTGAGGTGATTGCGGCAACGCAAAGAACTGCCCCCAATGAACTCGGCTAGGGACAAGGTAGTCGCGGGCTCCTTCGGGCGTACTGCGTCCAAGGATGGGAGTTTCCACATCCACGAAATCGTGGTCCGCAAAGTAGTCCCGCATACTCTTGATGATGCGACTACGCAGAACCAAGGTTTCGCGCATCTCGGCGCGACGTAAATCGATGAATCGATGCTTCAGTCGAAGATCTTCAGAAGGCAATTCCTCCTGGTTTGGGAAAAACGGCGGTGTTTCACTCCGGTTCAATACATCCACGACGGTACTTCGAATCTCAATCTCACCGGTCGCCAGCTTGGCGTTATCTTTGCCCTCGAGGCGTGGGGCCACGGTTCCCGTGATGGAAACAACGTCTTCGCCACGGAGATCTTTCGCCGCGTTGTAGGCAGTGTCCCCACTGTCTGGATTCACCACCACCTGCGTCTTGCCGTAACGATCTCGCAAGTCCAGGAAGATCGTGCCGCCATGATCTCGCGACTTATCTACCCAACCGCAGATCGTGACAGTCTCGCCAATGTTCGCACTTCTCAATTCACCACATGTATGCGTGCGTAACAATTCCGGATTCCTCTATGCTGATTTCATGGACGGGGACATCTGAGCGGCAGATTTTAGTCCGCTTGCACTAATCCGCACATCCTCCCAGCCAATTCGTTCGCTGAACCGCAGACCTGTTGCAGCCAGCTAAACTTTGCATTACCGACCACGCTGGCGATTGAAGACCTGTGGATCAAACGGATCGGCCTGATTGGAGACGGGAACTGGGCTGGAGGTTGCTTCGGTCGCCGCTCCCGCCGGCGGCTCCCCGAGAATCTGCCGAAGTTGTCGATCAAGCTCGTCAATCTCGCTTTGGAGAGGACGGTCTTGGCCGGGGAAAGGTTCTTGAGTAGGACCGATTTGGGATGGGTTCGGTTGCGCCACAGCATTTCCGACCGGGACTCCAGGAACCGGTCGAAGTCCGCTAGAGCCCGGTTGCACAGGAACCAGTCTTACCGCGTTTTGGTAGGGAACCATCACCTGAGCCTCTGGGGTGATCACATTTGCCGTCATCGCCTGCTGCCCGCTCATCGGCAAAACTCCAGCTGTCGTAACCGGGTTCTGAACGAAGCGAACCCAAGTCGTCAGCTCCTTCAAGAGCTGAGTCTCCGTCACGGATATGGCTGCCTGACGTTGGATACCGTGGGCTGTCGTTGCGTAGGTCAACAATGGAGATAGTGCCTCCGGACCACTGGATACCTGCCCCAAAACACTTCTTAGGTTTTCCGTCGTAACCCTTTCGTAAGCAGAGCGATACGGCTCTAGGATTCTCAAACCGTTGGCGGACTGCCCGCCATGACATGCCGCCTGAGAGCAACGGTTCATGAGAATTGGCTGAATACGTCGCGAAAAATGCCCGGCAATCTCTGGATGCATCGTCGTAACGGAAAAATCGACGCCCGCCGGTCGAACTGGATTCGCCCCTTTGGTTTGGCCAGCCTCGCCCGAGCTAGCCCGAGCGGTCATGGATTGCGTGACGTTTTCTTCTGGTGGCATGCCGAGATGCGCGCGGAACCCCGGGTCCGACAATAGCTTGGAACGCAATTCGAGCGCGAGTTGCTTCACGCGAGGATGATCGCCATTAAGCTTGGCAACACGCTGGTAGTGCTCGGTAGCTTCTAGGAAGAGGCCATTGCTCAAACACCAACGCGTAAGCTTGAAATCATCTCCCGCTCGCCACTGCGATGTGTCTTTGCGTTTCGCTTTAAAGTCGTAGATCGCTCGTTTGTCAGCCCCGATATGTTCGATCGATTCCAGTGGGAGCTGGACCTTTGCATCTTCTGACATGTGGACTGTCACGGCATCACCGCTGGGTACAACGCGTCCCTCGATAACGCGTTGGCTCGCCTTTAGCAGCACCGCCCCCCCCACCACCGAATCACTGTGAATCCCAGTCGAATTCGACTGCGCCGCAGCAAATGCAGGTACAAGCAAAAGCAACAATGTTGCTCCCCAGGGTGTGGTGATCCGAGAAATCGGCCTTTGCGCAGCCATTGCGACTTCCTTTTCGCGTTCTCAAACATGCATATTGTGTGGACACTAGATCCTAGGACCAATCAAAGTCAAGACATCCCTGCCAGCCGACTTCAGCGCTAGCCCACGGCTGAATGCGAGGGGGGAAGGGTGCTGGCCCGAAACGTGCTGCCACGAATACTGATTGCCGTCTCTTCGCGTCTCTAGGTAGGCGATGTCCGCCCGTCAAGGATCATCCAATATGGATAAACATGGTGAAGGCCCCCAATTTGAAGGCCAAGAACGACTCCAAGTCTTCTACTATGGTCGCGTCCAAGGCGTCGGATTCCGCGCTCAGGTCGCAGACCTAGCGACCAGCAGCCCCATAGAGGGGTTTGTGCGCAACCGCATCGACGGATCGGTGGAACTGGTCTGCAGTGGAAAGACCGCCGACTTGATCGCATTTCAAGAGGCGATTCGACGCCGGCTGTCTCGGAACATCGTTTCCGAACAAGAAGAATGGACCCCTGCGGTCCCAGGCGAATTCAGGGGATTTCGCATCACGGAGACGTTGTAGGAAAGACTTCGACATAGCACCCGGTAGACCTCACATTGGGGCAAACCTTGGATGGCCCACACACGTAGAGCTAGGAATCCTGGGAGATCAGGAGTCCAACACTGAACCTGCGGCGTTCCGAAAGCAGGTCAGGAGTTCAGTCGTAATGATTTTTCCGGCAAGCTCACCACATACCACGTCGGTGTAGCCTCTCAGCAGTCGACGAATTCGGACCTGCCGACCACAATATGAGGCTGATTCTCCGCTTGGATCCGCAAGACCTATATCGATAGCAGAACTAGTAGCAAAACGATGCTTCAATCGCTCTCCATCCCACTCGCCCAAGCAAGCGGCACTTGGCTGACCGTTTGGCTTACTCCAATCTGGTTCTTGGCCGTCGGTATTGCATTCGGCATGGCCGCACTCGCCGTTTTGATGCTCCTTTTTAGAATCCTTTCAGCCATCCCAGCTTGGAGCAAGCTGTCCGAGTCTCCCGCAGGTCATGCAATGGCGGCTGGATTAACGCTGGCATTGGCGGGAGGAGTTTGGTTTTCGCTCCCACCAGAAGCCAAGGGCTCATCGGACATCAATGAGCCACTATTGCTCGGCATCGCTTTAGTGCTCCTTTTCGCGTTGGTTGGCTGGTCGCTAGTTTTTTGCAGTAGCAAGCGTTCAGCAAAGGCGAATTGGAGTGTGTTGACCGAAGGGGCAGCTGGCTACTTGTCCCTTAGCGGATTGACGATCGTCGCCATCGGTGGTGCCGTCTGGGCGATTAGCGCTGTCTCGCCTTCTCCGTTGGTCGCCGACCCTGCCGCGGCATTCGCCAGCATTCCGCAAGTATTTTCAACCGGCAAGTCAACGTTTCCGGTAACCATCCCTGGTAGCAGTGACGAGTTCGTTCCAGTTCCACTGGAAATTGATTTTGACTTGCTCGACAGCCTGGAGATCCAAACTGATCGAGCGATCGTGTTGGGGGATGCGGCCGATAGCGCCGAGTTCAATCGTGTACCAATCAAGCTAGGCGCATCGGAAAGCGTACGTTGGACCCGCGGCCAGCGTTTGGAAGAGTTGCCTGTCCCCTACGAGGAAACGGAACTTCTTCACGTACAGAACAAGGAACTTGATCAAGCCACTCTAACATTCACGCTTAAGACGAGTCCGCCCGTTCCTCAAGCATCTTCTTTCTTGATTACAGCGATCGCAGTGATGTTGATCGGGCTGGCGATCCTATTGCAGCAAGGCGTTGCGCCGCGTGTATCCGCCGTCGCACACGCAACTGTCAAAAATGAACTTGCTCAACCACTCTTCTTGGTTTTGATGCTGCTCGGATTGGTGGCGATCATTCTCTATGAATTCCTATCCTTCAATACTTTCGGTGAGGACATCAAGTTACTCAAAGACTGCGGAATCACGACCATTATGCTGTTGGCCGCCTTCCAAGGTATCTGGTCAGCGAGTAGCTCGATCAGCGAAGAAATTGAAGGCAAGACCGCACTCACGATTTTGAGCAAGCCAATTCAACGAAGAAGCTTTGTGATCGGCAAGTTCATGGGGATCTTCTGGGTCTTGCTATTGATGTTTGTCATCCTTGGTGCGATCGAGCTGTTCGCAGTTTCGTACAAGCCAATCTACGACGCTCGTGAGAATTCTGAGTCCGCTCCAACTTGGCAGCTTTGCCACGTCGAGATGATGCGAACGATTCCTGGTCTAGCGATGGCCTTTATGCAGTCAGTGGTTCTGACGGCGATCAGTGTTGCTCTTGCGACTCGGCTTCCACAACTGGCCAACCTGTCCGTCTGCTTCGCCGTCTACGTGATTGGAAATTTGACCACTTCATTGGTCAGCAGCACTCAGGGTGGATTCGAGATCGTCAAATTCGTTGCCAACTTGGTGGCGACCGTAATTCCGATTCTCGAACACTTTTCATTGCAGGCCGCCATCGATGCCGGTAACCCAATCACAATGTCACTGCTCTCAGGCAACTTAATCTATTGTTTGCTATACGTGCTATTGTCGATGTTCCTAGCATTGCTTCTATTCGAAGACCGTGACTTGGCTTAGCCTAGTTGCCGCCCCTGCCGCGGGCAGAAGAACAAAACGAAAAAAGCGTCCTACTCATGCTGAATGAATAGGACGCTTTTTGTTTTTTGACTCTTGAGCGTCGGGACGAAATGCGGCCCTTGCTTACTTCCAACGATTCTCTGGCGGAATGAATTTGTCGATTGCTGCGAGGTCAGCCCCCGAAACGGTCGCAGCAAATCTCACTCCAAGTGAATTAACGCTGGCCGCAGCTTCTTCAAGCTGAGCCCGGTTGTTGAGCTTCAGCGTCACGCTCTTGTAAACGGCCAGGATATCGTCAAGAAGCGGCTGATTGAGTTTCTTTTGTGCAGCAGCCAGGCGTTTCGCCGCCCGAGCAGCTCGCTTGGCCGAGTTGATTCCGAAGCCAGCCTTCTCGGTAGCTCCGGCTGTGGCACGTAGTGAGAACTCAAGGTCTGCAATCATGCCAGCCATAAACATTTGGCGTAGGCGATCTCGAGACGAAGGGTCGTTCGTGGCCCCGTTCGTCCGAACAAAATTGTGTCGAATCGATCCTTGCGACCAAGAGACGATTTCAAAGTCCAGGCTTCCTGGCTTGTGCCCACCGACATTCACAAGTTTTTCGTCAGGTACGGTATGGCAGCGATAACAGCTCTGGGCAACCAGGTAGACGTTGATCGGATTCCGCATCCCACCGCCGATGCTCTGCCGTAATCGGGCAACGCGATGCTCTGGAGACTCCGTTTCTCTAGTCGCTCCACCATAGTCGTTGTGGACGTCAATCCAGTTCTTGGCAGCACCATGACAGGATTCGCATGAGATACCGGAGATAGCTTCCATATCGCTATGGTCGCTCTTCATCGTGTAGTGGCATCGGATGCAGCTCGAATCCGTCTTGAAAGAAGCAATCCCCATACGATCCGCAATTTGCTTCGCTTCTGGCCGGCGGTGCAAGGTTAGAAAAGTCTGATGGTGAGGCGTCTTCTTCCATACCGCGACTTCGGAAGCATGGCATTTTTCACAACTCTCATACCCCAGAACCTCATGGGGATTCAGATGCACCGACTGATCTCCATTACGAGGATCAGCCGTCTGCTCATTTGGTGCCATACCGAGGCTGGCTAGTAACCAGATAGGAATCAGAAGGAAAAAAGCGAACTTTTTCATAACTGAACTACTGAAATTGAGAATCCTAGGACTCGTTCTCGAGCGCGTCATTGCGGCTGAAAACATCAAGCTTCAAAAATGTAGGTCGCAAAACGGACAGATGCCGATCGCGTGGGAGAACTTCTAAGGGCACTCCCTCGGATCAGAACTCCGGAGCGGACGATGCGTTACAAAGCGAACAACCCGACCTCCACGACAGTGGCTCCGTGAATTCGCTAGGCGTCCAATACAACTTCGCCCTTTGGGCGAGTCACACAAGTCAAACATTCATTCTCGGCGAGATCGATCTTGATCTCGCGGTCATATTCGACTTTGCCCTTAAGCAGTTTGACACGACAACAGCCACAGACTCCGCTCAAGCAACCGCTTGGGATTTCGACTTGGGACTCACGAGCCAGTTCCCAGATCGTCTGCTCGGGGTCGCTCCATTCGGCATCGACTTCACTGTTATCAAAACGTACTGCGACCGCCTCACCGTCACCCGCAGCGACCGTTTTTGGCTGTGCACCGGTCCCGCCAAACGATTCCCAGTGGACACGACCTGCATCGACTCCCATCGACACTAAACCATCCTTAATCGACTGCATCCACGGATCCGGACCACACATGTAATAGTTGCAGTCTTCGATATCGTTCAGCACTTTAAAAGCATTGGTGTAATCGAACTTCCCTTTGACAAAACGTCCTGCGCTGACGCCTGACATCTCGCCAATTTCATCTTCCGAAGCACGGCTACAAAAGGTAATGACCTCGATATTCGGATACTCACGCTGCCAAGAATGCAACGCTTTTCCTAATGGCCAGTGGGCAAAGTCTTTGACTTGATAAAGCAGAACTACCTTACGGTTTGGCGTCTTCTCAAGTGACCAACGGAGCATGCTCGCCATCGGAGTAATCCCGACGCCGGCGGCCATCAGAACCAGTGGAGTTCGGCTTTCGCGTGGCAAGTAGAACTCGCCGTTCGGCCCGCCAATGAGTAGGCAATCGCCTTCGTGAATCGTCCGGTGCATCCACTTGCTTAATCCACCGTTCTGCGGCTTCCTGTCGTCGCCCCCTTCAAACTCTTGTCGTTTTACCGTGATCCGCCAGTAGTTTTGATTTGGCGAAGAGGACAAGGAATAGCATCGAGTCGTCTGGTAAGCTCCAGCAATAGCAGGGCGAACCATCAAGTACTGTCCAGGCCGGAAGTCAGGAAGCGGCTGGCGATAGGGATCAACCAAATAGAAGGATCGACAGTCTTCGGACTCTTCAACGATTTCCGCGACCTCCATGACTCGCCAATCCAAGGAGGAAGACTGTCCTGATTTCAGTTCCGAGTTCAGCCTCGCGATTTCCGCGGCTTGCCGCATCGCACTTAACGTCGAAACTCGGTGCTTTCGCAATCCGTTGACCGCCCTGGACGTGGCGATCCCGGATGAACTCAGCTTGAAAATGCCTACGCTCAGGAGCAACGCGGCACCAATGGCTAAATAAAATACAGGACCCAACGGCCTATCCTCCCCGATCGCATGGAATCTCCACTTCCGATTCCAAAGCTTAGGTTACGCATTCGCGTCGTTTGGGTAAAAAATCCGGTGCCCCCAACGCAACGGCGCGAGGGACTCAATTCACAAGCTCATGCAAAAAAACATCTTCGGACGGTGAGATAGGGTATTGAGCTGGCCTTCGGAGGTCTGGAACGGCCTGTCGGAGCAGATTCCCTTTGACAAGTCCCCCGCCAAGCGATACGCTCGGCCCACCCATTTTGCTCATCACCCGTGGGTCGACTTACACCGACCCGCTCTTCGTGCGTTTATGGCGCTTTTATGTCGCTGTCGATCCGCTGAGTGTGCCAACCTCCTCCCGATTGCCGGGCCCCGCCGCAGAAGACGAAATGGACGTCGGAAAAGTGGACTAGAATGGGGAGTCACTGTCACCGTGGAAGCTCGGAACGTAAAAGAGACTTGCTAATTGAAACTGGTTTTGGACGCCTTCGTTGGACGCCCAGAACACTCCCGGGAACTGATGGAAACTTTTGAATCGCCTCCGATTGAAGCCAAACTCGAGCTTTGCCAAGCTCGAATCGGCTACCGATTCAACAAGATCGAGCTCTTAAAGGCCGCTCTGACGCACGCCTCGGGCGCCTCCAGTCGACTTGAGTCAAACGAAAGGCTTGAGTTTCTTGGAGACTCTGTCTTAGGCTTCACGATCTGCGATACCCTGTTTCGCGAGCATGAGGAATACCTCGAAGGCGAACTAACTCAGATCAAATCTGCTGTCGTCTCCCGCCGCGTTTGTGCCCGAGTCAGCCGTGTGCTGAGACTTGAGGAGTGCCTCATCCTTGGGAAAGGCATGCAGCAATCGGCCGGCGTTCCAAAGAGCCTGCTTTCAGATGTCTACGAGGCGATCATTGCCGCAATTTATCTTGATGGGGGGATTGAGGCCGCGCGAGAGTTCATCTTACGTACGATTGGCGACGAGTTGCGGGCCGCCGTCGAAGGGCATTCGGTAGGCAACTACAAATCGGCTCTTCAGCAAATCTCGCAAAGAGAACATGGGGCAGCCCCTGCCTACCGCCTGTTAAGCGAAACCGGGCCAGACCATAGCAAGATGTTTCAGATCGCAGCCGAAATCAAGAAACAAAAATTTACCCCAGCTTGGGGTAAAACGAAGAAAGATGCCGAGCAGCGTGCGGCCGGCAACGCGATGGCGGAGCTGCGTGGGGAAGAACCTCCCTATAAAGAGTAGCGTTCAGGGCAGTCAAACGACCTCCACGCGATCACACCACTCTGCCAACCGAAAAGTGACAGAGTGGTGGTATTTCTCCGGACGCTCACCTAATTATACGTCTGCAGGGAGCGGGCAACGAAACTCACCGCGGTAATCTCGCGTCAGCATCTCATTGGCCGACTCTGAGTTTGTGAACACCTCTCGGCTAGGGTCAAACTCCAATGCAGCGCCAAGTGAAATGGGGTAACGCTCCAGATCAACCTTGTTCTGCTCAAGGTGCGCGACAGTTCGTTGAAGGGTCATCAAGTTGTCATCGGTGGACGGAACCTTTGCGAGCGTCGACCTCAGTTCAGCAACGTCAACTTTGTTGTCCTGATTCAAGTAGTAAGAAATGTTGCCAAGGTGACTGATTGCGGCTGATAGATGACCCTCTCGGACATCGGCATTCAACACACTTGAATCTCGTTTTTCGCATGCGGTCAGAAAATTCCCGAAATGGTCAGAATTGAGATTTCCGGAATGCCGGAATTCCTTGACCTTGTTCATCTCCGTATCGAAAGCTGCGCAATAGCCATAACTCGTCTGCACTACATAACCTTCGCTGCCATAGAAGACGACACCGATCTTGTTACCTTTCTTGGAATTGAAGAGTCGATTGAGTTCTTCATCCGCAGAATTGTCCACACTGAGCCCACGTGTTTCAAAGACAATGTACTTGTCCCCAAAACCGTAGATGGACACTTCCGTGTTGGCAGTATCGCCCGCATCGATATACGAACTGTCTTTGCGTTCCGCCTGATAACCTAAACGTCCGCCATAGCTAATGATCGTGCTTGGATGGTCACCAACCCCAAGTCCCCATCGAGCGATGTCGGTTTGATGAGGACCTTGATTTCCTAAATCACCATTGCCATACATACGCTGCCAGTGCCAATCGTAGTGGAAACGCTGGCGGGTCAGCTTGGGATCAGTGTACTGTGCGGGACCACTCCACAGATTGAAATCCACTTTCTCAGGAATCTCATAATCGCCCAACGCGCCAATGGACTTGCGGCGTTTGTAGCATAGACCACGGGCTAGTTTGACTTCGCCAATGCCACCGGACTGAACGAACTTCACGGCATCTTGAACACCTGTGCTACTTCGACACTGAGTTCCCACTTGGCACATACGGTTGTACTTTCGCGCGGCGGCGACCAATGCGGCGCCTTCAGCAATATTGTGCGAGACTGGCTTCTCGATATAGGCATCTTTTCCCGCTTGCATCGCCCACACGCCGGCCAGGGCATGCCAGTGATTGGGAGTCGCTATGGTCACCATGTCTACACCTTCTTCGTCCAAAATTCGGCGCACATCACTTTCGACTTTTGGCCGCTTTCCCTGTTTCTCTTGGATCTGCGAAGCACGCTTGTCCGACGTCCCTTGATCGATATCACAGATGTGCGTGATCGCAACTCCCTTTGCCTTCAACATCTCTTCGATATGAGTCCCACCACGACCGCCGCAACCAACAATCGCTGCACTCTTCTCGCCATTGGCGGACGAGCTTCCTGCTTCTTCCTGAGAGTGAACATATCGACCGGCAACCATGGCTCCAGCGCCAACGGAAGATCCTGTAGCAACAGATGTCTTGAGGAACTGGCGACGACTTCGATTGTTTTGGTTTGAAACTGATTTCGACATGACTTTGATTCTCCTAGTGCAGATTTCGGCCGGGTCTTGGCGCCGAGTTGCGTGAGGGGCTTTAAAGCGGGGTAGGGGAGGGATATCGTTCCCTTGGTGCGTGGCCGAAAGAGGCCAACGCGGACCAAGAAAATTCCGTCCTCATGATACACTGTTCACCCCGTAATTGCAGAAAGACCGCTGTGCCAACTCAGGGCCAATCCGAGTTTCAAGCCAGGCATAAGCCGTGAGGCGTGGGGCCGGGTGCGTCATGAAACCCGTTGCATAAAACCCTATTGCATAAGGGGCAGCGTTGGGCCAGCGGCTCAATGGCGAAACAGCCTAGATTCAAACTTGGATTGGCTCTGTTTGCCAACTCCACTGGCTAATTCACTTTGCATTCTGCGGCTGCGAACCTGTTAGCCATCTATCTCTCCACTTTCAGTCTCAACCACCCGTGAAAAAATCTGAACGAGTCACCGTCATACGAACGAGGCTACAAGAGCTTTACCCCGAACCTCCGATCCCGTTGGACCACCGTGATGATTTCACTTTGTTGATTGCAGTTCTTTTGAGTGCCCAGTGTACGGACAAGATGGTCAATAAAGTAACGCCCGACTTATGGCGTATCGGTGACACACCTCAGCGGCTAGCCGATTCGACGCCGGAGTTGATCTTGGAAGCCATCAAGCCGTTGGGGCTTGCCAAGCAAAAGGCTTCGGCCATCCACAGACTGTCAGGCATCCTACTGGAACGCTTCGACGGAAGTGTTCCGCAGACCATGGATGAGCTGGAGCAGCTACCTGGAGTGGGACACAAAACCGCTAGCGTTGTAATGGCGCAAGCGTTCGGTGAACCCGCGTTCCCAGTGGATACCCATATCCACAGGCTTGCTCAACGCTGGGGCCTTACCAATGGCAGATCCGTCGTCCAGACCGAGAGGGATCTCAAACGCCTATTCCCCAAAGAAACTTGGAATGACTTACACCTACAGATCATCTTTTATGGCCGTGAGCATTGCACAGCACGCGGTTGCGACGGAACCAAATGCGAGCTCTGTCGCGAACTCTATCCGAAACGAAAGAAGCCCCCTGTAGTGCACAAAGCCTAAAAAAAAAAAGCGGCATGGAGAGCATCCGTCGATGCAGCAGAGTTTCAACGAAGTGAATTGCTTCACGAAATGCTCTTGCATCCAATGCGCACATTTGAGAAGACCCCATATTGGAAAGTGCAGCAATCCAAGCAAATGCCGGCTATCAATCACCAGGTGGGCAGTACCTATGCCTAAAGACGATCCGATCCTACTACCATTTCCAAAACCGAAAGTGGAAGACGATCCGATCGTAATCACGGGAATTGGCCTGGCCACTTCGGTTGGTGCATCTCGCGAGGAAACTTGGCTGGCTCTCCAAGAAGGCAAGAGCGGCGTTCGCCTGACTGAAGCGAGTGACCCAGTGGGTCCCCTTCGGATCCCGGCGGCCATGATTGACTGGCTGCCAGAGAGCGACGCGTCGCTGAAATCAATTCAGTTGACGAAGCATGTTGCGCGGGAAGCGTTGTCCGACGCCCGCGTCGATTGGAATAGCGTTGACCGCACCCGTTTCGCGTGCAGCATATCAGCCCAATTCGGCGACATACGTTACTGTTACGAGCCCGAAGCAACCCGAGATACCCACCCAGAGTCGAGCTGGTGGAATGAGTTCCTTCCTTGCTCCGTCACGTCGGTCGTTGCAAACGAGTTTGGTTTAGAGGGCCCACGACTCTGTCATACGACGGCGTGCGCGAGTGGACTTGTCAGCACGATCGCGGGAGTCCGTGCACTGAGAGACGATCAAGCGGATTTCGCCCTTTGCGGCGCTGCCGACGCCATCGCACATTTGGTCATCTCCGCCTTCAACCGAATGGGGGTGCTTGCCCACGGGCCAACTGCAGAGAGCGCGTGCCGACCATTTGACCAATCCCGAAGCGGATTCGTAATGGGAGAAGGCGCCTCTTTGATGGTCCTTGAAAAGCGCTCCCACGCGATTGCGCGTGGCGCGACCATCTATGCAGAAATTGCTGCTAGCCAAGCACTATGCCAGGCCCACCATGTGACTGGACTGGATGGGGACACCGCCTGCCTAACTGAACTGATCCAGCAGCTTGTTCGTAAGGCTGGTTGGAACTTTTTGGGACCGGAGTACATCAATGCCCACGGTACCGGAACCGAACAGAATGACCGCAGCGAAATGACAGCCATAAGGGCCGCTTTGGGTGAGGCGGCAGACCGGGCCGTCGTAAGCAGTACCAAAGCCGTCATCGGCCACCTCATCAATGCCGCCGGAAGTGCTGAACTGGCGATCACCGCACTGGCTCTGCGCGACGGTTATGCACCTCCAACCATGAACCTCGAGCATCAAGAAGAATTTGGCAGTTTGGATTGCTTGCCAATGCTTGGTACTCAGCGGCCTTTTGATCGTGCACTCAAACTTTCACTGGCCTTTGGAGGTCACCTCGTCGGCATGGCTCTGCGACGAACTCCTTTGACCGAGCATCAGAGAATAGCGTGTCCTCTCAGCGAGAAAGCCCTGATTCGCCGTCCCGCAGCTCAACCTCAGCCTGCCGCGGGGAGCGTATCAGTAAGCGAGACGGCTCGCAAAGTGGCCTAAGCATGTCCGAGAGTCTGCCGCGTGCCGGTATCGAGCGGCCGCGTTGGAGCCGCACTCAACGCCAGCTCATCGCAGCCATTCTTGGCCTAGCATTCTTGGTGCGTATTGGAGCTGCCTTTTATTGGCACGATAACGCGATCGCCCTTCGCGATGCCAACGCAAACTTCGCGAGCAACAATGAGCCGCCTGCATTTCTGTTGGGCGATAGCCTTAGCTATTGGACGTTGGCAGAGAATCTTTCGCAGGGAAAGCCATATCAATATGGCAGCCCTGATGCAAAGGTCTTCCGAGCTCCTTTGTATCCGCTGTTCCTAGTGCCATTTACGATTCTTGGATCAGTCGACGACGCGGTGCTGGCCGCGCGATTCGCGGGCGCAGGTCTGTCTTGCATTTCAATCTGGTTTGTTATTTTGCTGGCCAACCAAATAGCAGGTTTCCGGTCGGCTGCATTGGCGGGCGGTCTCGCCAGCTTGCATCCTGGTAGCGTTGGCATGAGCGTCATCGTTCTGAGTGAAGCTTTGTTCATGCCGCTGATGCTAGCCGCGATATGGTACCTTTGCCGCGCCTTTACGAGCGCCGTCCCGCCCGATGGGATCAGTCGCGATCGGGCCACTCCATGGTATCGGTCCGATTCGTTGTGCTTCGGCGTGTGTTCTGGCCTAGCCGTGCTCGCCCGCCCGAGTTGGCTACTGTTCATTCCATTTCTTTTTGTCGTGGCCTGCACACTGGGCCCGGATCGGAAACACTACTTCCGCATCGTGATGTTAGCTTTGCTAGGGTTCGGTGTTGTGATGTCGCCTTGGTGGATCCGAAATGCGATGGTGACAGGTCGATTTGTGCCCACGACGCTTCAAGTCGGATTGAGCTTGTACGACGGTCTCCACGAGGGCGCGACCGGAGCTAGCGACGAAGGCATGAAGTTTGCCTTCGATCTTCAAGACGAACAGCGGCGGATCGATCAAGGGACACCACCTGAGGAACGCCTGAGCACTTTTGAGTTCCGGGTCGATAACCTAGCGAAAAGCAAAGCGGTCTCCTGGGCCACGCAACACCCTGGTGAAGTCGCCAAGCTAGCGATTCGCAAGTTCCTTAGGACCTGGAGTCTATGGCCGGATGGCGGCGACGTTGGTTCCTCAGCAAAGCGAATCGTTATTACATTGGGCTCTTTTGGCATACTGGCCCTGGCCCTCGTCGGGACCAGAATCGCTGCACTCATTTCGATCGGCGGAACGGACAAGCTTCGGGCCCACGAGCCGGACAAGGCGGTAGAGCCAAGGGATGCACCATTGCTAGCAAACGCATCGCGGGGAGCAGGCACAATCCTTGGTTGGCAGCTTCTCATCTGCTGGCTGCCTTGCCTTTACTTTACGTTGTTGCACATGGTATTTGTAGGATCGGTCCGCTACCGCGAGCCCGCAATCGTTGTGCTAAGCGTGGTTGCCGGAATCGGACTCGAAAGCGTCTGGCAATTCCTCAGGAAATGGCTTCGGCGATCCTAGTCCTGATTCGGCGATCCTCGGCGGATGAGCTGCGAAGCAAGACGGTCTCGACAGTCACTTCCATTCTCCAGAGCGTGCAAGGAAGTACCTCTGAATTCGGTCTCACGACAACCCCAGACTCGACCGTTGAAAGTTCGGCCAACGCCGAACATCGTTCGATGCTGCGCTCGGCGGTGTCGACGAGGCAAAGCATCCAACAATACGCTGCTATTCATCCTGCTCATCGCGGCATCCATCCTGGGGTATCGTGCATTCACTCAGAAGTATGACCGCGAACTCCACGCGGTCGTGGTGAAAGAACTGAGTGCTTTGCTACCCGAGTCTCGGGTCTTTGTCGGCAGTGTCACTCAAAATCAGTCCGGCACGATTGTCGTCAGTGACTTGAAGCTCGTAGATCGTCGATCCAAGTCCAAATCACCCATACTGGAAGCTCAGCGAATCGAAGTCCGAGGCGCGCTTAGCCCAGCCGACCTGCTAAAGAACCAGATCCAAGTCAAACAAGTCGACCTTTACGGATTGCAATGCGACGCCTGGCCCGACGAAAACGGGCGTTGGAACGTCCTTGCGTTAACCCCCAAGCCAAAGCCGAATTCAACACCGCCTCGCATCGTCTTTCACAACTCGTTGCTCCGCGTACGCAAGTCGCCTGAAATAAATGCGCCCTCCACCACCTTCCATAATCTGAACGGAAGTATCGAACATCCGCGTGACGGCAACACGGCACCAGGCACGAAACCTTGCCTGTCCGTCGTACGCGGAATGAGCACCGGGACCATACGTTCCTTCGAGATCAGAGCGTTGGTGGATCTACAAGGCCACGCGTGGACCGTCGACGGCAAAGTCAGCGAACTCGCCTACACCAAGGCTCTCCAATCTCGGTTGCCCGATTCCGTTACCCAATACCTCTCACAACTGAAAGACTTGGAGTGCACGGCGTCAGCGGTATTCCGTTTCTCTTCCCCCTCACCACAGCAGACGCCGACGTTTCGACTAGCTGGGCGCCTGAAATCAGGACGACTCCAAGACACTCGACTGCCTTATCCCCTCGAGAACATCGAAGCAGAATTCCATTGCGATAATTCAAGGCTACAAGTTCGTTACATGGAAGCGTCGAGCGGAAACACGACCCTTAACTTGGACGGTGATATATTCGGGTTTGGAACAAACGTGCCGATGACGATCCACGCCGATGTCACCAACTTAGAACTAGATGAACGACTACGGCAGTCTTTGCCCAAGTCCCTGCAAACTCAATGGGACAAATTGCAACTCGCGGGACGCGTGAACGGCGACGTATACCTAAGCTTCGACGGTCGAACTTGGACGCCTGAGTTGGATGTGATGTGCGACCAAGTTTCAATCCGGCCGTGGATCTTTCCCTATCCTGTTGATTCCATTCGCGGACGTGTGCGATTCAAGGACGGGACCATCTCTTCAGAACGAGCTATCGGGCTGGCTGGCGGACAACCCATCTCAGGTCGATTCGCGATTTCAAAAGCTCCGAACGCGCCGCCTGGTGTTACTCCGTGGATTGGCGAGCTCCAGTGCGCATCCGAAGGGCCGGTCTCCATCGACTCGCAATTGGTTTCCTGCCTTACGCCTCGGCCTGATCCCAACACACGATCAACGGGCCCGACCGGCGCGGAACAGTTCGTATCGTCTCTGCATCCCTCCGGTTCGATCCAACTGAATTACGCACAATTTCGAAGGGAGACGGTGGACAGCGAGTGGAACAAACTCATCTCTGCCCACGTTTACTCTGGACGCATTCAATATGACCAGTTCCGCTACCCAATCTACAACATCACAGGCCAAATTGAGTGCAAGAATACAGATTGGCGTCTGAACCAATTTGAGGGACGCAATGACAGCGGACGCATCAGTTGCTCTGGCACTTGGACCACTGATCCGCAAACCGGCTTTGTACCATTCAACTTGAACTTTGAGGCCCGCGATGTCCCATTGGAAGAAGATCTCAAAGTCGCTCTCCCACGCGACACTCAACTCATTTGGGATGAGCTTCAACCTCAGGGAACGATCGATCGGGTTGACGTGCAGCTCAAGAGAGAATGGCCGAGTCCAACGGTCCAAACGATCGTCAATATCAACGAGCTTTCGCGTGAAAACGCAGTCACCGGTCGTTCGCTCAAGTTGATGCCACGAGCGTTTCCCTATCCACTCAACGATTGTGAATGCACGATTGCTTACCAGCCGGGAGTCGTTGAGATCGTACGAGCATCTGGGGTTAATGGCAGTACGCGGATTGCCATGGAAGGCGATTGTCGCCCGTTGGCCGATGGACGCTGGCATGCAAACGTACGCTGGCTTCCTCAGACACGACTCCAAGTTGATAAGCCGCTCCTGAGTGCATTGCCTCAGTCGGTGCGTGACTCGTTATCCAAAATCGCATTCCAGGGCCCTATCAGCGTTCTCGGCAAAAGCGGTATCACGTTCACCAATTCGCGGAATGGCAAACTGGAAAGCACCTGGGATTGTCAGCTCGCCATCGAAGAAGGCCGACTCGGCGACGGCAAATATTTTGGCAAACTGCGTGGTACGGCCTGGATCCAGGGCGCCAGTCGCGGAGAGTTCCTGGAAGCTCAAGGTTCGATCGCCTTTGATGCGTTGACAGTGCTAGGCATTCCAGTAACGCGACTCAATGGACCATTCTCACTGAATGGAAGTCGACTTTCCTTCGGAGCAAGCGTCTACGACCAACTTCCGGATGCAAAAGGATTGGGGTCGCAAATGACGGCGAACGCATTGTCCGGAAAGATCGTCCTGAGTGGATACGGCTTGTTAGATGAAATCAACCGCGGCAAATTCCACATCGAATCTTCATTGCGTTCGGCAGACCTTGGCCTCTTGTTACAGGACCTAGGAGTTGAAAGCACTACCGCGGTGGCAACCTGCGATGCGGATCTTGATTTCACGGGCATTCCCTGGAACTCGCAAACTTACTCTGGAGGCGGTTCGGTCAAGCTACGCAATGCGGAACTCTATGAACTACCGTTCATGATTCGCCTGATGAACCTTGCCTCGGTGGACGCTGAAGAGTCAGCATTCCAATCCGCGGACATCAAATTTGAACTCGACGGCGATACGATTCCACTGAAGGAAGTCGTGTGTGAAGGAGAAGTTTTAAGGCTACTGGGAAAAGGCCAAACCAACTTGCGGCAGGAACTTGACCTGGAGCTGCACGCGTACATTGGCCGCCGCAATCCAATCCGCGATGCGATCAAACCGCTTTTCTCCGATTCGAGACTCTCAACAGTGATGCGCATTCAAGTCGACGGGACGATGCAGAACCCTATTATGACTCCGACCGCTTTCCCACAGTTCGAAGAAACCTTGCAGACCATGTTTCCAGAAGTCGCCGAGACCCCGCAGCCACGCAGCTACCTTCCATGGCGTAAGTAGATGGAGCCGCACATGTCCACCAATCCAATCCCATCCAATCTTCCCGCTCACACCGCACTTCAAAGCGGATCTGGATCAGCAGGTGCTTCGGCTGCCGCCGGAGTGGTCGGAAGTAAGTCCGATCCGATCAAGACTTCTCGCTCCACCGAACGTTCCGATTCAGCAACCCCACCGGCGTCAGACTTGTTAGATGTGGCTTCCGTCGAAGAATCATCTGCCTTGGAAAACGACCTTCAAGGCTCAAACCGTGATGCCGCCACGGTTCGCAGAAAGGCACACGGAACAGCCAAAACCTCTCCAGATAGTACTGAACACATTGACCTAACGGGTTAGCTACAGGCCATCCATTAATGAAACGTATCCCAGAACCCAATCAAGAAATCGAATGTCCTGGATGTGACTCAACTCAACTGCCTGTCCAAGGCGCTGGGCGTGGCGTACATTGAGCGAGTAGAAGCACAACATTCGAAATCAACACCGGGTGCGAGCAGCCCAATAGGCGGTAACTGGACCGAATTCATGACCATTCCCTTCACCAAAATGCATGGAGCGGGCAACGACTATGTCTACGTTGACTGTTTCGCTAACTCGACTCCGACAGACCCATCAGCACTGGCAATAAGTATGGCAGACCGCCGCTTCGGAATCGGCGGTGACGGCCTGATCTTGATCGAGCCGGAAGACGGCCACGACGCTCGGATGCGCATGTTCAACGCGGATGGCAGCGAAGCCGAAATGTGCGGCAATGGAATCCGCTGTGTCGCGAAATACATCTACGACCACGGTATCGCCACCAAAGACCGCCTGCAGATCGCGACCGGAAACGGCACACTTAGCTTGGACATTGAGGCCGAGGGTGGCAAAGCCAAGTTGATCACTGTCGATATGGGAGAACCAATGTTGGACGCAGCGGACATTCCAACAACATTGGAAACTCCCGTGGTCAGACGAAGACTTGAATTTGGGAGCCACGAATTCGAGATCACCTGCGTCTCGATGGGCAATCCGCATTGTGTCATCTTCGTTCCCGAAGCCTCAGATGAATTGGTTTTGGGTATTGGTCCGCAGATCGAAAGAGCAGAGATTTTTCCCAATCGCACCAACGTCGAGTTTGTTGAAGTCATCTCCCCGTCAGAGCTTCGTCAGCGAACCTGGGAACGCGGATCGGGCGAGACATGGGCCTGCGGCACGGGAGCTAGCGCTGTGTGCGTCGCCGGTGTACTCGCTGAAATCTGCAATCGGGAAGTCCTCATTCACCTTCTCGGTGGGGATCTCAACCTGAAATGGGATGATTCTACGAACCACGTATTCATGAAGGGCGGAGCCGAAGAGGTATTCCAAGGCACCTGGCCGTCCTAGTTCAAACAACTGGTCACAACCTCAAACGCCCGATTGTTGAAACCATGGTGAAGTTCTCTCCTCGCACCCGACAGTTTCTTCGAAAGCAGCGTCCTCCAAAGGCTCTTTGGCGTTTAAGCGCGCTGCTAGGAATTCAATCGTTAAACGCTTGGATGGCGACACTCAACTACCGCATGTTCCGCTACGAAAAGAGCGCGGACCCGGCGGACCGTAACTTCTTCGGCCCGGCCATCTATGTCTTCTGGCACGAGTACATTCCGTTTCCGGTCTACACACGTCCCCATTGCAACCTGGCGATGTTGCTGAGCAAACACCAGGATGCGGAAATCCTCTCGCACATTGCCGGATTCGCGGGCTTGGGTACCGTACGAGGCTCTACGAACAAAGGCGGAACAACCGCGCTAAGAGAATTGATGGAAAAGGGCAGGGGGTGCAACCTTGCTATCACGCCCGACGGCCCCAGAGGCCCACGCCGCAAGCTCGCGCAAGGCTGCATCTATGTCGCCAGCCGTTTGCAAGTCCCCATTATTCCGCTTGGAATTGGATATGACCGGCCTTGGAGAAACAGTCGCTCTTGGGACCAATTTGCGATCCCTCGGCCATTCTCGCGCTGCCGTGCCGTGCTTGGGGCACGGCTCTACGTGCCCGAGGGATTGAGCCGCGATGGAATTGAGATTCATCGGCAGTGGATCGAATCTCAACTAACAAAAGTCACCGAGCATGCAGAAAAGTGGGCAGAGCAAAACTTCCTGGTTGAAGGATCCGAACCACTGTTTCGCAAGCCACCGGATAGCGAACAATCGAATATCGATGAGAATGGTGCGAACAAGCTTGACATCCATCGGCGTTTATTCGAATCACGAAGCCAACGGGAGCAATTCGACCTTCGATCGGCCGAAAAAAACCAGGGCGGATTGAAAATGGCCGGCTAGAGCAACCAGGGTCAATCAAAGTTTGAATCTGGGCTGAGTGGCAATTCAATACCCAACCCTCCGTTTCCGAGTTTAGCAAGGAATTTACAGAGGGTCGGAGCCTGAGCGACGGGGAGGAATTCCTCCCAATTTTAAACTTTGATTGGCCCTGCTAGAGCAACACAGGCCCTTGAGTTGTCATTCCTTACCCCGCAGTTTCCCCTCCCATACAAGCATCCGGAACGCATGGCCCAAGCCCCAGAAACTCGCGGCTACCGGGAAGATAAGCCGCTCAGCATCGCGCAATTGAACTGGCACGTGAAGAATCTGATCGAGGGTAATCTGCCACCAGTTTGGGTCGAAGGAGAAATCGCCGATTTAAGCCAACCGTCGAGCGGGCACATCTACTTTTCGTTGAAAGACGAACAGAGCCAAATGCGCAGTGTCATTTGGCGTTCAACCGCATCGCGTATACCGTTTGATCTCAAAGACGGAATGTCGATTGTCTGCCGCGGAAGCGTTGAAGTCTATTTGCCGCGTGGAAGCTATCAACTGATCATTGACCGAATGGAGCCGAAAGGAGTCGGGCCCCTGCAATTGGCTTTTCAACAATTGCATGCCAAGCTCTCCGCTCAAGGCTTATTCGCCGACGACCGCAAGAAGCCGCTACCCTCGTTTCCCAAACGGATCGGATTCGTCACGAGTCCTAGCGGCGCTGCCATCAGCGACTTCCTTCAAGCGAGCCATGATCTCTGGCCAACGGAAGTGATTGTCATCCCTTCACGCGTTCAGGGCGAAGCCGCTGCGATGGAGATTGCGAGGGGTATCCGACAAGCCCAGAAAATGGTTCCTGCGCTCGATATCCTCGTCGTTGGCCGTGGCGGTGGCAGTGTAGAAGATCTGTGGTGCTTCAACGATGAGCGTGTTGTCCGAGCCATTGCGAACGCCTCCTTACCCGTCGTCTCCGCAGTTGGTCACGAAATCGACGTAACTCTTTCTGATTTGGTAGCAGATCTCCGTGCGTTGACACCAACCCACGCAGCGCACGCCATATTGCCTAATCCATCCGAGCTAGACGGGCGACTTCGACAGCTTGGCAAACGCCTACAACATGGCCTGCGTAATCGAGCGTTACGTGCTCGATCAAGGCTCGAAGCAATGACGCAACGAAGCGTCCTGGCTCGCCCTCATGAAATCCACCAGCAGCACACTCAATACATCGATGAACTCGGCGAGCGTGCGCGCGAGGCAGCACTGGAAATGACCCAAGAGAAACGCCGGAAGATTTCCGAGCTGGCGCGTGCGGCAGAAGCACTTTCCCCTCTCAGCGTTTTGAGTCGTGGCTATAGCATCACGCTCGATGAGAATCGGCATGCCGTTCGGTCAACGAAGGCACTGGAGGTAGGTAACTCAATCATTACCAAATTGAGCGACGGTGTAATGGAATCGGTTATTCAAAAAATAGACGACACATAAAGCTTACGCCGGTCCCAAATCGTCCACTGTGGGTACGTCTGTATCTGAGATGATAGAAACGAATGGAAGCAGCCTAGCGAACGGGAGCAACCCCAAGACAACTGCCCTGTTGAGCCAAAGAAAAAGCATGACACCAAAATGACGTCATGCATTTATCGAGCGGATTTGCCCGGGAATCATCTCGAATCCCATTCCGCTATTCAGCAGAAGTGTATTGGACTTTGGCGTCGCGGAAGTAGGGGTTTTCGATGGTCACAGGCCCAGAAGCCTTCGCTTTAACAACGCCCGGTGTTCCGCCCGCGGGGCTATGCCCAGGCATATAGGGGTTCGTGATTACCAATGGTCGCACTTGAGTCAAATTGGCTCCCATGGCTGGAGCATAGCCACTGTTAGCCTGCAGTTGTGGCCAAGCAGCGAAAGGGCTGGCGCCGTATGGACGCGTGTAACGCTTGCCGTAGTACACCGGTGGGTGCAGCGAAAAATATGGCACGGAACGATTGTAGGTGGTGGCTGAGTAGTTGTTGAACCCGTTGTAGCCGTACAGATACGACAACCCAATTCCACAACCTTGCTGTGCTTGGGCCTGATTCGCTGAAGCGGCGAGCAACAGCAGACATGGCGCTAGAAACTTGAGAGATCTCATGTTGTATACCCTAATCGTGGAATTGATTCCCAATTCTGGCTTTCCATGCCGAGCGGAATTGATGACAGTCCGATAGGTTTTACGCTAGTCAGTGATTCTTAAAGTGCAACGTTGAGATCGGGATTCGCCCTACACGGCAAATCCTGCAAAGTCCCCGCGGCCGATTATGCGGGTAAGAGAGGTTAAGCAGCTTTGGACGCGTCAGCCCGCAATTTCGCTGATCAGCTGAAAGCCAAGGCGGCTGAACTTGGTTTCGAATTAAGGGGCATTACCGCCGCCACGACCCCGAATCGTTTAGGGGCCTTTCATGCATGGCTCGAAGCCGGCTTCCACGGGACGATGGAGTATTTAGAGACGCGACGGGAAGCGTACTCCCATCCGCGGCATGTGCTTGAAGGCTGCCGATCGATCCTCATGCTCGGAATTCCTTACTGGCATCGGGATCTCGAAAGCAAACGCGGCGCCCTTCCAGCAGGCAAGGTTGCCAGGTACGCCAGTGGTGAAGCGGACTACCATGACGTCATTCATGCCAAGCTTAAATCACTCAAACGCTGGGTGCTCGAACAGACGCCAGAGACGCAAGTCCGTGGCGTCGTCGATACCGCTCCGCTTCTAGAACGCGAATTCGGCGAGCTAGCCGGGCTTGGATGGACTGGAAAAAATACCCTTCTGCTGAACCGAGAGTACGGAAGCTACTTTTTTCTTGCCGCTCTCCTGTTGGATTGCGAATTGCCCCCCGACGACGCCTATCCAAAGAGCTTCTGCGGCACATGCACCGCATGTCTCGACCATTGCCCAACGGACGCTTTCCCCTCTCCCTTTGTTCTCGATGCATCCAAATGCATCAGCTACCTAACTATCGAACACCGCGATCTCATCGAAAACGAAATCGCGGAACGCTTCGATGGCTGGTTGTTCGGATGTGACGTCTGCCAGGAAGTCTGCCCTTGGAACCGAAAGGTTACACCTACAACCAACGAAATCACCGCATCAGAAATTCCACCACTAGAAGCAACCGACTTGTTGATGCTCGACAAAGACGCGTTCCGTCAGCGTTTCCGCAAAACACCGTTCTGGAGGCCGAGACGCCGCGGGATGCTTCGCAACGCACTCCTGTCACTTGCAACAAGCGAATATGAGTTGACCGAGGATCACAAATCACGCTGCGTGGACTTGCTTCGTGACGAGGAACCGCTCGTCAGAATGGCAGCAGGCTGGCTCCTGAAGCAGAAAAATCTTATCGACTGGCAAACCGCACTACACACGGCCATGAAGCAAGAAAACGTCCCCGAAGTGAGAGACTATCTCCGGGGTTTGGTCGAAGACAATGCGCGGGATGAAGCTTAGGCAACATCGCTTCTACAGCAACCTATTTCTTCACCTTGGTCCAATCCTTGCGCTGCCGGCTACTTGGAATCCCAAGTTTCTTCCGATACTTCGTAATCGTCCGCCGAGCCACCGTGAGACCGTGCTTCGAAAGCTGCTTGACGAGGTCATCATCACTGTAGGGTTTCTGTTTGTTCTCGTTGTCAATGATCTCGGTCAACTTGATGCGAATCGTTTCCCAAGCAACATCTTCGCCATCCTCACTGCGTGTTCCGTGCACGAAGAATCGTTTGAGGGGAAAGATTCCACGAGGCGTTTGAATCCATTTATCGTCGACGGCCCGACTGATCGTGGTCACGTGCACGCCAACCACATCAGCGATCTGCTGCATTTTCAAAGGCTCGATGTGCTCTGGCCCATCATCCAGAAACTTACGCTGGTAGTCCACAATCGCCTGAGCCACTTTTCGGACAGTCCCCCGCCGTTGCTGGATCGCCTCGATCAACCAATTGGCCGACTCGATTTTGCGGCGAATGAAATCCTTCTCTTCCTGTGTGATATTAGGATCCGCCAGCCGTCGCCGATAGTACTCGCTGATCCTCAGCGAGGGAACGCGATCATCTTCAAGGCGAACTTTATATTCGCCGTCGCTATTCATCTCCAGAATCACATCAGGTGTAACGATAGGCACATGCGTGGCAAGAAAAGCCGCGCCTGGCTTGGGGTTGAGATGATGAAATTCCTCTTTGGCCAACTGGATGCGTTCAATCGAAATCCCAGTCTTCTTTTCAATTTGGGGCAATCGATTTTCGGCAAGATCCTCCAGGTGATCCGCGATGAGCACCTTCAGTTCTTCATAGTAGCCAATCGATGGGTCCAACTGATTCAGGAGGCATTCGCTGAGGTTGCGTGCTGCGATGCCCGTCGGCTCTAGGCCCTGCACAACTCGTAAAGCCTCTTCCGCATGCTCCATGTCCTGCTCGGTGTGGTCCGCAGGAAGCATGTCGCGAAGGCTCGCTTTGAAGTAGCCACCATTTCGAGCGTCCAAGGTTGATACGATTCGCTCCGCAAATGCTTCGACCTCCGAGTCTAATTCCAGTTCGGATAGCTGGTGAAGCAGAAAATCATTGAGCGATTCCGGGCGTTCCATGGCATTCGCCATCAGATCGTGCTGCCGGTCCTGAGCCTCTTGGGTCCGATTGGCCGAAGTTCGAAAGTCATCAAAGTTTTGAGGCATCTCGCCATCCATATTGGCTAGACGCTCGAAATCCTCGGTGTTGGATTGGTTGTCTTCAACAACAAGCTCTCGCTCGCTCTCGATCGGCTTATTCGGATCCTCTTTGTCATCGGCCGCGGTATCGCGTTGGATCTCCTCTTCCTCGACCTCCAACATGGGATTCTCGTTGAGCTCTTGGTCGACGCGCTCCTGAAGTGCCAAAACTGGCAATTGCAGGATTTCCATCGACTGGATCATCTTCGGCGCCAATTTCTGCGTCTGCAGCTGGCGAGCTTCCATACCAAAGGACAATCGCATCGGACGAACCCATTACCTTTCGGAATTTCAAAATCCGAGCCACACGGACACATCCGGTTGCTCGGGAAAAAGATCGACACCAAGAAAAGCCTAGACTCTTCGGGCGGCGAAAACCGCCTCCACTATCTTTCTATAGCGATATCTGCAGGAATTTTACCACCCGAATTAGGAATCGAGCGGAAAATCACCTCAGAAGGCATAGTATTTGCAAGCCGATATTCGTTGGCCCCATCGGACTCGTCGGATCTACGCCAAGCAGTCCCGAAGGTGAATTCCAAAGCGATGCCACCCCTTCGGAAGCTAAGAATTCGTTTTTTTCGAATGCCAGCCGCCCTCTCAGAGCTTCTGACGGCCGGTGAGAGCGTCCGCGAGAATTTCTTTGTTGGTGTACTCAAGGACGCTGCCGGTGGTGATCCCACGGGCAAGGCGAGTCACTGAGATCGGAAACTCGGCCAACTGATTGGTGATAAAGAGGGCAGAGCCGTCCCCTTCAACCGTGGGATTTGTCGCCATGATGACTTCGGAGAAGTTTCCGGTCCGAATTCGCTCGACCAGGGCGTCGATGGTGAGCTGATCAGGCCCAATGCCCTCCAGAGGCGCGATGCGTCCTAGTAGTACGTGATAGAGCCCCTTAAAGACCCCGGCTTGTTCCAAAGCCATTAAGTCGCGAGGCTGCTCGACGACGCAAATCTTTGTCTGGTCTCGAGCCGGATCGCTACAGATTGTGCAAAGTTCCGACTCCGCGAGGTTGTAGCACACACTGCAGTAGCAAACTTTCTCACGAACGTCACGGATGGCGTCGGCAAGCGCCAATGCCTCGCCTTTGCTCACACGCAGCAAATGATAGGCAAGCCGTTCGGCGGACTTCCTACCAATACCTGGAAGTTGTCCTAGGCGATCAATTAGGTTGGAGACGGATTCGGAATTTGCACTCATTGCAGTTGGCGTTGGTTGTTATCGAAACACGGACAGACGTCGACAACGCACGAAAAAAGGCGACTAACATCCCGGGCATTCGGTGCTGCTCATCTAGGATCGCTACTGCAAACTCGAAAGAGCGTCATCCAAACCAGGCAGATCGATGCCTCCTGTCGCCTCTCGCATCTTTTCGATGCTCAGCTTCCGAACTTCGGTGAGTGCTTCATTCAGGGCCGCGGGAACGAGTTCTTCAATGAGCTCGCCATCTCCTTTGGCCATGAGTTCAGGAGAGATTCGCAGCTTCTTGACTTCGCCAACGCCCGACACCTCCACTTGAACCATATCGCCCCCGGCTGCCCCGTGGACGACCTCCTTGGCCAGACTCTCACGCATCTCTTTGGCTTTCTCACCCATCGAACTGGCGTTCTTGAGTAGCTGAGCAAAGCCATTCAGGTTCTTGAACATTTTTTTCTCCAAACTATTGCGAAGCGCCGCTGACGAACGAGCGAATGAACAACCGCTTGCTTCAGGGCACTATGTCTTGTCGTTTATCTAGGATCGGTCCGCTTGATTCGCTTCAAGCCACCGTCGTGGTTCGCTTGAGGTCACCCACCTTGGTTCGCTTGAGGTCACCCACCTTGGTTCGCCTGAGCTCGCCCGCCTTGATTCGCCTGAGCTCGCGAGTCGCGATTTCCCGACAACATGGTACGAGGCGGGTCAACGCGAACAATCTCTCCACCCAGGGCCTCGCACAACTTCTTCACGTACGGATGATTAGACATTTCTCGAAGCTTTTGCGCACGCAAAACAGATTGAGACACGGAAGCTTGCCGCTTGACGACTTGCCCAGGTGGAGCCTCAAAGGTCAACGCAATATTGCGACCAAGTTTTGCCGATAGCGCCGCTTGCAGCTCCGCTTTCTTTTCGGCCTGTTCGCAGTATTCCTTCGGCTGCGTGGCTCCTGGAGCAAAAATCACCTTCCAAGCATCGCTTCCTTTCGGCTCGACCCTTTCAGCCATGAGTGCGATGTCTGCGATCATTCCATCAATCCCCCCAACCGCCGTCTTCCACTGCGAAAGAGCATCCCCCGATCCAGAGCCATGATTCGGCGAAGTGGTCGAAGCTACTCCGGAAGGATCTACACGCGGTGGGTTTGTCAGTGCCCCCGGGGCGTCGGCTACCCGCTGGCCCCCGATCTCTGATTCGGGAGTATCAACTCGACCACCCGGGGCATCAGACTCCCGGCTGACTAGATATTCCTCTCCGTCTACGGAGTCTTGGGCTATCTCGCCAGAACCCCGCTGCGGTGATGAGGGCTCCAACTGCGTCTCAATCGCCGCGTCGCTATCATGGCTCGACTTCTGCTCCGAGACGACCTGACCGGCTCTACCAGCCTCTAGTTGAGCCGCCAGGCTGGCTGACTCTGCCTTGGGCACAGCCGACTTCGGAGCAACAGCCGAGTTCGGAGCAACAGCCGAGTTCGGAGCAACAGCCTCTTGTTCGTTTACGTAACTACTTTTTTTTTGCGGTGGTCCCCCGCCAGAATTGCCCCTGGCGGCAGGCAAACCGCTTGCGCTGCTCAATCGCTCAAGCAAATCGGGAATAGACGCCAACTGCTCCAACCCACAGATCTGCACGAGAGCAACCTCAAGCAGCGTAACGGCAGAAATGCTGGTACGCATTCTCACAAGCGACTCGTCCATGATCTGCATCGCAGAAAGAATCGTCTCGGTGCCCCATTGTTCGGCTAGAGTCCTCACTTTTTCGTGGTTGGCAGGGTTTGCAAGCTTCAGCAATTCGGGGCCGCCGCCAATTGCAGCCGTCATCATATCCCGAAAATAGGCCAATAGTTGCTCTGCAAGTTGCCCTGCATCTGATCCCGCGCGAACCGCTTCGTCCACGGCACGCACGGCGGCCAAGCTGTCGCGAGCGATGAGAGCTTCTACAAAAATGATCAGCCGACTTTCATCCGCCGTACCTAGCAATGCATGGACTTGTTCGACGGTTATCTTGCCGTCTGCGAAACTCATGACCTGCTCAAGCAAGGACTGACTGTCACGCATCGACCCCGCCGCCCGCCTTGCCAAGAGTGCGAGAGCTTCCGTATCGGCTTCATACCCCTCGGCAGTTGCGATCTCCTGGAGCCGCCCCTGGATTGCTTCAAGCTTTACGGGGGCAAAGTCAAACCGCTGGCAACGCGACAATACCGTGATCGGAATCTTATCCGGATCTGTTGTGCAGAAAATGAATTTCACATGTGGCGGAGGCTCCTCAAGCGTTTTCAACAATGCGTTGAACGCCTGATTCGTCAACATGTGGACTTCATCGATAATGTAGATTTTGTACGCCGACCTACTGGGGCGAACATTGACGTTTGCCCTTAATTGCCGAATCTCCTCAATGCCTCGATTGCTGGCCCCATCGATCTCGATGACATCCATATCATCGCCCGCGTCGATAGCCTGTGCGATCTCATCTGCTGCATCCGCTCCCGTCGTGTTCAACGCTTTGGCAAATATACGAGCGGTTGAAGTCTTGCCGACCCCTCGAGCCCCCGTAAAGAGATACGCATGCCCGACGCGTCCCAACTGGATCGCTTGCCCGAGCGCCTGTGCAATATGATCTTGGCCAATCAGTTGCTCAAAGGAACGGGGGCGATAGCGCCTTGCAACGACGGTATAGCCAGAATCCGCGTTGTTTGTTTCCTCATCGGCCATGACAATGCCTACGCTCTCGAGAACCAAAATCGCGGACTAAGACTGGGACTCAACAAGATGGCCCAACAAACGGGAAGGTATTGGCTACCGAATATCTTTCCTGCAAAGCATCGCGACGGGGTGCATCAGCAGCAAAGTCGAGTGGCCTAGTAGCATACGCCCTGCTTCGGCTTCGTGGTAGGAGAGCATTCTGGCAGGACGCTCCAGAATTGCGTCGGCGATAACGAAGAGCTGAATAGAACGTCTGCCCGCCAGAGGCCCCCGCACAAGAGTACCCCGCTTATGGCTGCTCCAATTAAGTCCTGACCAGGTTCACGGCTCCCCCTCGCGGGAGCCACTGCCGAGCAGAGACGTTCTTTTCGCCAACGGTGACAGGGTGGGCAGTGTGGCCTCACCATGTCGAGCCACGAATTGTACCGCAGCGTGTAGACACTCGCCATGGCCAATCATCAGATAGCTAAGCAGAAACAAACCGCGAAGCTGATGACCGGCATCGAGAGCAATTACCGACGCCCTCTAGAGCGGCCGCGTCCACCACGATCGTTCTTCTTGTGATTGTCGATGTTGTTCTCGACCAACGATTCGATCGCGTCAAACCAAGTTGGAATGTTGCGATGCTTTGGTGTTTCTTCGCTGTCGTCAGCTGACTCATCCGATTCGGCGTAGGAATCCTGTTCCTCCTCACGTGCAGGACGACGACGACGACGTCTCGAAGGCGCCTCGTTTTTCTCATCGCTTTCATCTCGATCTCGGGAACGCCGACGCGAATCGCCACCTCGGCCACGACCTCGCCCCCGAGCTTCACGCTCTGGCTCAACTTCGTCGCGGGAGGTCTTCCAACCGATATCAGAATCATCTGAATCGCTTTCAGCTGGCTCCACATCGCGTTCGGGCGATGATACGCGTGCCTCCGGTGCTTCTGGGCTCCGGCGTCCGCGTCGCCGCCGGCGATTGGACCGCCGCTCCACTTCACCAGATGGCTCATCATCACCGAAAGACTCCGGCTCATCCCACTGTTCGGATGATGACTCTACGGTTTCACGCCCCCAGCTGTCGTCATCCGAAACTTCTTTGGCTTCGACGGAATCCTGTTGCGAGTTTGTTCGTCCGCCACGGCCACGCCTGCCCCGACGTCTTCGACCGCCCCGCTTTGCCTCTTCGCGTTCCTCTTCGGAATCTGCGTCGGTCGCTTCGGAATCCCGTTTACTTACAACGTCTGGAGTTGATTTTTCTTTGCGTTTGGGACGGAAGCTTAGATCCTCATCGCGGATAGAACCCGTTGATGATTTCTGCTCGTCATCATCGTCTCCCCAGCCGACGTCATCGACGACCTTGGGACGGTTTTGGTCCCATTTGTCTTCGTAGCTCGAAGATTTCTCTCCAAACATCTCCTCCAAAGCAGGATTGCTCGATTCTCCGCCTTCCCCCTCAAAAATCGATAGGCTCGGAGTGTCCTTCTTCTTGAAGCTCAGCATCTCATCGAGGACCTCGTCGCTTGCCAGTTCGGCGGCCTCTTCGTCCTGGCTATCTAGTCCGATTTCAGAAACAGCTTCTGCTGTAGCTTCTTCGACTTCGACTTCGTCCTCTTCTCCAGCGTTACCCTTCAGGTTGAACATATTCGCGAGGGTTTCCCACGAAGACCGACGCTTCTTTTTCTTAGCCTCACCACCGTCTGCCTTGGCTGACGACGCCGGCTTTTCTGCCGCGCTTGGCTTCAGAGCTTGGATCACTTCGGGTTCGTTTTCAGTCGATTCCTCGAACGACGCTTCGGCTTCTTCAATCCCCTCCGACTCTTCTTCCTCGGCAGGCTGGAATCGAACGGATTGGTCCGCGTCTTTCGCGGGCTTCCTTCGCCGTCGACTTCTCGCCGGCTTCTCTGCGGCGGGCCCCGTCGTTTCAGCTATCTCGGCTGGCGGCTCACTGGCCACGTTTTCTATTCCAGAGTTAGCCTCGGCGACATCCGCATTTCCGCCTGCCTGTGGTGCCACAGACTCCTCGGCAGACGGGGTTGCGTCGGTTTCAGGCTCATCGATAGGCAAATCTACACCCGGTGCTCCAAGCTTGTTCGCCAATGAATTCCAATGGTCCGCCATCTCGCTGACTCATTCTGTTGATCGTTTGCGTCAGAACCAGGCCCCACGAAGAGCCCACATCCTGGAAGATTAATGGGCGGATTATACGTAATACCCCACATATCGAAAGACGAACCCTCGACATGGCAGGGTTTGGTGGCAACGCATTTCGCGTCCGAGAACGAGCTCGAAAATGCCCCAGAGTACCGGAATGAGGCCGAAGCCAGTCCGATGGAGGGGTTCGGCCGACCTTCCGCAAACGACCTCCGCCCTGATTCGCTCGGCGACCGCTGATAACGACTTGTCCTAAGGGCCGAAGTCAAAATAATCCCGCAATGACCGCTGAGTTGCACTTCCCAAAGCGGTCACCCCGAGGTCGCCCTGAGCTTGGGTGTTCTTTAGAAACGGCTGTTCTTCAAAAAAGCAATCGAATCGAACTCAGCGTATGAAAGCACTGGTCAAATCCGAGTCGTCTCCTGGCCTGTGGCTCGAAGAGGTGCCTGAACCGCAAATTGGCATTAACGACGTCCTGATTCGAATCGACCGAACCGGTATTTGCGGGACCGACCTCCACATCTTCAAATGGGATCAGTGGGCGCAAGCCACGATCCCAGTCCCGATGGTGGTTGGGCACGAATTCGTCGGCGAGATTGTGGAGATTGGTTCCAACGTAAAGGATTTCAAGATAGGAGACCTGGTGAGCGGGGAAGGGCACCTCGTTTGCGGGCGTTGCCGCAATTGCATGGCAGGCCGACGACACTACTGCAGGGATACCAAAGGGATCGGGGTGAATAGCCCAGGTGCTTTTGCGGAGTATTTAGCACTACCAGTCACCAACGTGTGGCTCCACCATCCCGATGTCGACCGAGACATCGCGTCGATTTTTGATCCGCTTGGAAACGCCGTGCATACCGCTTTGTCTTTCCCCGTACTTGGTGAAGATGTTCTGATCACGGGAGCTGGCCCCATTGGATGCATGGCAGCAGCCGTTGCCAAACATGCCGGAGCAAGGTTTGTCGTCGTCACCGACGTAAATCCCTGGCGGTTGGAATTGGCCAAGCGGATGGGTGCGACGACAGTCGTTGACGTACGCACCGAAGACCTTGCTGAAACGCAAGCCAGGCTAGGGATGAATGAAGGATTCGATGTCGGACTGGAAATGTCGGGCAATCCCAACGCCTTTCGCAGCATGCTAACGAACATGGCCCATGGCGGCAAAATTGCGATGCTTGGCATTCCATCAGAACCAATGGCCATCGATTGGAACCAAGTCGTATTCAACATGCTTTCGTTGAAGGGGATTTACGGACGGGAGATGTACGAGACTTGGTACAAGATGAGCGTCATGATCCAAGGCGGCCTCGATATTCAACCGGTCATCACCGACCGTTACCACTACTCCGATTTCCAAACGGCGTTTGAAGCAATGGCTACTGGGCAGACTGGAAAATGCATTCTCTATTGGCATGGCGAGCCCACGAAGACTTAGCAGCGAGCCTAGGACGTTCCATTTCCACAATTTGATCCTCACCACAAAGCCACCAAGAGCACCTGACTATGTACGATCGTTTCCAAGAGTTCCTGAGCGGCGAACTGACGGCAATCCAAGAAGCGGGGCTACACAAAGCAGAGCGTATTATCACGTCGCCACAAAACTCATCGATCCAAGTTCGCGATACTGAAAGCGTACTCAACATGTGCGCGAACAACTACCTCGGCCTAGCAGAACATCCGGCTGTTCGAGAAGCCGCAGCAGACGCATTGAATGGAAGAGGCTACGGGCTGGCCAGCGTCCGGTTCATTTGTGGTACCCAGGACATCCACAAAGAGTTGGAAACCGAACTCAGCAGCTTTTTAGGCATGCAGGACACAATACTCTACTCATCTTGCTTCGATGCGAACGGCGGTCTATTTGAGACACTCCTTTCAAAAGACGATGCGATCATCTCTGACGAGCTTAACCACGCAAGCATCATCGATGGTGTACGACTCTGCAAAGCGCAGCGATTCCGCTACAAGAACAACAACATGCAGGACCTGGAAGCCAAGCTCGTCGAAGCCAAGGACGCTCGCTTCCGAATGATCGCGACCGACGGTGTATTTTCAATGGATGGCACCATTGCCGATCTTCCCAGTATCTGCGAACTGGCAGATAAACACGATGCTTTGGTGATGGTCGACGATTCCCATGCAGTCGGCTTCATGGGCAAAGGCGGTCGAGGCACCCATGAGTTCCACGACGTCATCGACCGAATCGACATCATGACAGGCACCCTCGGCAAGGCTCTCGGCGGAGCGAGCGGCGGCTACACATCAGGACATGCTGAAATCGTCCAACTCCTACGACAGCGTTCACGGCCATATCTCTTTTCCAATTCACTCGCCCCGCCAATCGTCAGCGGATCGCTTGCTGCCATCCGTTTGCTCAAGGCCTCGACGGAGCTTCGCGACAAACTAGAGAACAACACCAAGTACTTCCGCGAAGCTATTGGAAAAATTGGCCTCGAGGTCATCCCCGGTTCACACCCCATCGTTCCAGTGATGCTTGGGGATGCTCGTCTCGCCAACGAGATGGCTGACCTGCTACTCGCAAAAGGCATCTACGTTATCGGCTTCTCTTACCCAGTCGTACCGAAAGGCAAGGCACGAATCCGAACCCAAATTTCGGCCGCGCACTCGATGGAAGAACTCGAATTCGCCGTTGAAAAGTTCGCTGAAGCAAAGTCGGAGCTAGGTCTATAGAAAAGATGCGGTCACAGACCTCCATCCCGGCTGACAACAGAATCGAATCCACATGATGAATTTGCGTTACTGAGCATCCAAGACTTTGGAGAGCAGTCCTGGGCAGGCTTCCTCCAACATGTCCAAGACTTCTTCAAATCCGTCGTCTCCACCATAGTACGGATCCGGCACATCTCGCGGAAAGCGGCTGCCTTCAGGAAGGAAGTCACTCATCAAGTGAATGCGACTTTCGTTTCCGCTAGCCAAACGGTGAAGAGCGCGATAGTTGTCTGTATCCATCGCAATAACCCAGTCGAATTCGCACAGGTCACGCGCAGAGACCATCCTCGATCGGCTCATTAGCTCAATGTCGCGCGACCTCGCGGCGGAGCGCATCCTCTTATCAGCAGGCTCACCAATGTGATAGCTGCTCGTACCAGCCGAATCGATTTCGACTTCGTTTGTTAAACCACGCTCCTCAACCAGTGTCGTCATCACGCCTTCTGCGGCGGGACTGCGACAGATATTGCCCAAGCACACAAACAAGATTCGCTTCGCCGCCATGATGAGCTAACCGCCTTTCCCCCGTTTGGCCATTGGCCCCGGCCGTCAAAGGCTAGAACCTACATCGCCAGTCTTCGCAACCGTCAAACTCTAACTAGTCCCAATACTCACTGCTCAAACAGCGTAATCTTTTTTGTATTCGCCATAACCGGACAGTCGATAAAGAGTGAGTCGTTTCCGACGGCTTCCTTTCACGACTCCGATTGCGATTTGAAATGCTGAGACGCATTGCGACAATGCTAGCTTCATTGCTCCTGTTGTTGGGGCTCGCTGGGACTCAGTCGGGCTGCACAAACGGAAGCTTCCGGAAGAAATCGCTTGCCTGCGACTCGCTCTACGGTGCCGGCTCTTCCGTTCTAGCGTCGGATTCGACGCACATCGCGAAGCCCTCGCAGATGGCTAGTGCTAGCGAAACTGGCGAGCGGCTCTACCTGGCTGTTCCTGGAGTCCAGTGGCCAGCACGTGCACCAGAACCAGCGAAGCTAGTTTCCTCAAGTCTTCAAGATGCCCCCTCTCAGACGAACATGGTTACGTTCGCAAGAGCTTCGGGGACACGTTTCACTCTCAGAGATTTTTGGAACAGCCCTGAAGGTCCTACGGTCTCGATCATACAAAACCGTTACCGTCCCGGTCAGCCAGCTTCCGGTGGGGTTCGTGAGGCACCCGTCGAACCTCCCGATTCACCTAACACCCTTGGACTCCTGAGAGTCACAGAACCGGTCGATCGCGAAATCCCCACTTCTAGTGAAACCGTTCTTCATCCCCATTCAATATCGATCTCGCCCATCGCCGAGAATGAACTGAGGATAAGTCCGGTTCCTTCGCAAGTCTCATTCACCATTGGTAAGGATCCCGAAGCTAATGTCGATCGGGGAAGCCTACTTCTACCAGACGCCGCCGAGGCTCCGCTGCCGGAGATAGACTAGCCCCATGGCATCTGCCTCAATGCCTCTTCATACAACCCGGTTGCACCGGAGCCCTATGGAGAAAAGCGTGAGCATTGTCGCAAAGCAGCTTACGGCGTTCTAGACTCTCGAGCGTCATCGCATCACGGAGCCAGACGTCAGCATCCTTCATGCGTGCAGCTGAGCCCGCAAAATTGTCGCCATCGGGATCGCGCACTACCAAGTCCGTTCCAACACGAACTCGTTTCTTACCCAATGTAAATTCGCCGGGTCCAAGGCCAGCGGCACTGATTGCGTCCGAGACGACAATCAGCCGGCTGACCGGCAGCCAGCGAAGTAGACTTTGGAAGATCATTGCTGGCAGATGAGTACCATCTGCGATCAAGGAGTAGCAGAGCCTGTCTTGAAAGCTTAAGGCTCTCAAAATGATATTGTCGTGGCGGTCGAGTCGTTGGGGACACGCATTCCCCAGATGAGTAAAGAGTGACAGCCCCGCTTCGATGGATCGTTCCAATTCTTGTAGTGAAGCGTCGGTGTGACCTGCAGCAACTCGAATTTTTTGCCGCACGCAGAACTCGGTCAGTCGAGCATCCTTGTCAACGGTTGGGTCAAGCGTGACCATGCGGACCGCCCCACCGCCGGCTTCACACAGCGATTCCAATACTCCAAGATCCGCAGGCGATGCGTGCTCGACAGGATGGGCACCAATGAACCCGGGCTTGGGCGATAGGAAAGGGCCCTCAAGATGGATGCCTGCAAAACATGACCTCGCCGACGGAAACCTCTGCATCGCCATGACGATATTACGAATACAGCGACACATATCCTCCGTCGAGGCCGTAATCACGGTAGGCAATGCCAAACGGACACCGTCGCCTAACATCGCTTCCGCTGCACGCTCGATGGACTCTGGCGTGGATGTCGGGTCGTTAAAATCCACGCCGACGTATCCATTCACCTGCAGATCGATGTAACCCGTTTGCAAATCAGGCTTCATCGCCGATTCCGCATTGAATTTTTAGATGCAGTCCACGCATAGGCGGGGCAGTTTTTCGCACGCAGCGTCGCTGGAGCACGTTCCGTGGTCACGACACTGCGTCGCAGATGCTAGGCCGAGCCAATCGCTTCTTCAGTCTCAGAACCGCGATCAGTCAGCTGACTACTGCTGGTCGAATCGAGGAAAAGCGTCGCACTGGGGTGGTCCTTGAGAACCGATGCAGGGACGTCTTCCGTAACGGAGCCTTCAACCGTCGCTTGAACGGCGGCCGCTTTGCGGCGATCCGGAACCGCACACAGAATGTGCTTGGCCTTCATGATCTGCTTCACGGACATGCTGATCGCATTGGTCGGCACCTGCTCAAACGAGTCGAACCATCCTTCACCAACTTGCTGTTTGCGACAAAGCTCATCCAGCTCGACGATCAAGTACGGCTCTTCTGTCACGAAATCGGCCGGGGGATCATTGAAGGCCAGATGGCCGTTTTCGCCAATCCCACAAAGCAGCAAATCGATCGAACGGCCTTGGATCGCCTCACAGGCTTGCTGGCGCAATTGCTCAGGAGCCACCGTCCCTTCCATGAAGTGGAACGATTTGAGCGGCACCTTGCTCACGAATCGTTGCTCAAGGTAACCACAAAACGAAGCGGAGTGGCCCCGATCAATCCCGATGTACTCGTCCAGGTGAAAACCGTTCACCCGCGCCCAATCGATGTCGGGCTGTTGCACGAGTTGGTCGAGCACTTCAAATTGGCTCGAGCCCGTCGCTACGACGATGTTGCATTCCTCTTGGTCTGCCAAGCATTGGCGAAGGAGGTTTGCCGCCTTGGCTGCCACTAGCTGACCGAGCTCTGCTCGGTCACTGGTAACAATAACTTCCATTTCTCTTTCCCCTTGTAAATCTCTAGGCCCCAAGTTTGTCACTACCAACGCAGGTTGGCTAGACCCAAACCTGCCACACCCCTACAGAGGTACGGGCAACAACCCGAGTAGGCAAAATCCCTCTCTAGCTAGCGAAATGTAACACGCGACGCCATTAAACGTTGACACAGGCGTCCATCACGCCGATAATACACCCTGACATGAGACGACGCCTTCGGCGTCCATGGGATGGAGCTATTCGGAAATCGAGTCTGAAAGATCCGCTCCGCGACCAGCCACCTTGTTTCGCTCCAGGCGAATTTCTCCACGCATCCGCGTCGAATTCGAACCTGAGCTTCATTTAGCCCATCTAGGAAATGGGCGATGGCAAATTGGTCGTGGTACTGTCCGCCAGACTTTGAACACAGCCGGGTATTTAACAGGAGGGGATTTGATGTCGTCCCGAACAATATTTGTCCGAGCCTGCCCGACCTGCGGGCGAGCATTAGAAATACGAGTGGATTTGCTTGGACGTCGTGTGGAATGCGTCCATTGCAGCGCGACCTTTGTAGCGTCGGAAGAGAACTTGAAATCTGAGGACGACATCCGCATCGACAAAGTGCTGGCACGGGCCCAGCAATACATCGACTCAGTTGCACCCACGGATCCTGCTACCACTGAATCTCGCTAAATCGTCCCAGAACCGCGGATAAGTCTTTCCGGTGCAGCCGGGGTTCTCGATCTCAATCCCTTCAGCCCTCAAGCCCACCAGCGACAAGCTCATCGCCATTCGATGGTCATTGTACGTTTGGATTCTCGACGGCTTGATGACGGATGGCGGCACCAAATTGAAGCCATCTTCGAACTCCTCGACCTCGGCCCCCAGACGTCGCAGCTCGGTCGCAAGGTCACCAATGCGATCGGTTTCTTTGACGCGGTTGTGTGCCACTCCGCGTACCCTAGTGGGAGAATTGGCAAATAGTGCTACCGCCGCCAAGGTTTGAACCGTATCGCTAATATCAGCCATATCGACGTCTAACCCGACTAGCTTCCGGTCACTACTCACCGAGATTTCGTCCGACGCCCAGTCCACACGGCATCCCATCTTTTCCAGTACGCGGCAGAACTGAACATCCCCTTGAAGGCTATCCCCATTCAGGCCGATCACGGTAGCGCGGCCTCCGCTAATCGCGGCCGCCGCCCAAAAGTAACTTGCCGCGGACGCATCGGGCTCAATGCCGTAGGAAATCGGTCGATAAGCTTGTTTTCCAGGAATGGTGATTGATCGCGGAAGCTGCTCCTCGACGTTGATCCCGAAACTTCGCATGACCGAAGCTGTCATTTTCACGTAGGGCACAGAAACAAGCTCGCCGGAAACCTCAAGCCTCACGTCTTGATGTGCCAGCGGCGCCGCCATCATCAGCCCAGATAGAAACTGGCTTGATATCCCCCCGGATACCTTCGCCACCCCTCCGGATAGACCATCACTCACAATTCGAACTGGAGGACAATTCGTCCGCTCTTGATTGAGCCGCTCAACGCTGACGCCAAGCTCCTCCAACGCAACAAGGAGATCTTCGATCGGCCGTTCCCGCATTCTCGCGACGCCATCCAGTTGATAGTCCCCGCCACAAGCCGCTAATGCAGCGCACAGAAACCGCACCGTCGTTCCACTGTTTGCAACAAAGATTTCAGCGGCTGACAAATTGTTCAGCTCACCGCCACAACCACGAACCGTAGCATGAGCTCGATCCGAATCGTGCTCCAACTGCAACCCCAGCTGCTTCCAAGCCTGCAGCATTACCTGCGTGTCTTCACTGTCCAAGACACCGTCTAAATGACTGGTACCTGTGGCCAGAGCAGCGCAAACCAGCGCCCGGTTCGTGATACTTTTGCTTCCAGGTGGGCGAATTGACGCTTCAATTGGTCCGCAAGGTTCGACCAAGGCCACATTGGAACCAGCGACGTCTTGCATTGAATGGAGTCCTAGCGATTCTCGAGAGGCGTGGGGCTGGGGCCGTCGAATCGTACCAGTTCACAGTTCGAGCGGAAGTCCACCGAGGTGCCGCCTCAACAGATCCAAACCGGTCTTACCAATCCGTGGCCCGAGAACATCTGGATGCCCACCCATTCGTTTCTTCCGAACGGTCGTTTTGCCACCGGCGCATACCGCAAACACGGGCTCAAATGGGGTTGCTGCTTCTGCCATTTGTGTCAGCGTTGGATACGAGCCCACGACAATGCCGAATTCGCACTGCATTTGCTCGCACAGGCGTTCTGCCATCATGGCTAGCGACTCGTCTGAAACGGAAACTACATCGGCGCCCAAGCTGTGCTCCATCCCCAATAACCTACCGGCTTGCTGCCAATTGGGCGCTGCCAAACTCCCCGTAAATGCCTCATGACGATTGGGACTGGCCAAAAGCCAATCTCCCACCCAGCTGGCCGCCCCAACTTCCAAACTAGCCAGCGAACTACCTCGCATCTCAATCTCACGAAGAACGACGTCCTGAAGTTCGTCCGTGTCCCTGCCGAAGACCAAATCACCTAAGGCTTCGTTTATTTCCTCGACGGTGGGTGCAATCAGTTGCTCGAAAGCACTTTCTTCCGTAGCTCGACCAGCGATTCGAAGCGTGATCGTCGCTTGGCTCACCGTGATTCCCACAGCGGGATTGCGATCGCGGCGAATCAGGTCCGGTAGCTTGACTTCAACGTCACTCTCACCGATCCCAAAGACTTTGACGACGCGATAGTAAAGCGAACCGAGCTCGTTCGCCAATAATGCCTCGATTCTAGGAAAAACGGTCTGGTGCCACATCTCCCTCATTTCCGCCGGAACACCGGGTAACGCAAAAATCCGCGCAGACCGATGTCCAACCCTAGTCGTGGCCTCATCGACAGAGAAATCGATCCCGGGCGCCGAGCCATGCGGGTTGTCGATAATGAGACTACCCTCAGGAAACATGGCCTGGACACGATTTCGCTCAGGCATCGGGCGGTTTCGGGTAGCAAACATACCCTCGATTTTTTGAAGAGCCTCGGCATCCAGAATCAGCTGCCGAGCAAACGCTTCGCTGATCGCTTGCCTGGTCAAATCGTCTAGAGTCGGTCCAAGGCCGCCAGTACAAACGATGACATCAGCTCGTTCAGCCGCGTTGCGAAACACGGCAACGTTCGCTTGCAGATCATCTCCGACCGTCGAGTGAAAAAGGGTACGAATGCCTAAGTCGCCCAGCTGATGACTCAGCCATTGGCTATTCGTATCTAACCTTTGCCCGCTAACCAGCTCGTCGCCGATTGCAATCACTTCCGCCAGCAATCCATCACTCCCATTCGTGTTGCAATTCTCGATATTGCCTTAGCCGGTTACTGGACGAACCCTAAGACCCCGAACCTGCCCTATCAACCTGATTACGTGAGCCACGCGCTGACTCCGCAGCACTGAACCAATCCGTTTCGAAATCAGCTAGGTACGTTGAGGCGTTGAACTTCAGACTAACTCGTTTGGCACCTGCGCGCAGGCTAACTGTATTGATCTGCGCCTGAACAACGTCGAGCAAAATGGAATTCTGCATACCCCATTGGTGAGTCTTTGACCGCGCCGCGACCTCTCCCTCACGATTGGGGGCTGAGTTTTCAGCTCGAAGTAAATCACTTGGACTATTCTTAAGCAATCCCTTTGGCAACTCCATCTCGAAGTAGATCCAAATCCAAGTCGTCTCCATTTCCTTGCCGACAAAATGTAGCTTGGTGAACGACTTCGATCTTTGATCTTCCTCAGATGCCAGATCGCGTACCACTTTCTTTAATTCAGCAACTCGCGTTGCGGCCTTCGCGGTCGAAGACGCCTCCGCTTGCTTCGAATTTTTTACCGTTTGAGCGTCATCGGCTGAAGTCTGCCGCACGTTCGAAGGAAAAGCGAAGAGAAAGAAGTGGTCATTGAGATAGTCGATGATCTCCGCTTCGCCACCTTCCACTTCAACATCAATCCGCTTACCCGTCCGCTGCGCGATCGCATTCTCCAAATCGGAAGCGTGCATTTTGAGCGATACTTCGAATCGTTTCGTTTCGGGATTGAATTCCATTTCCGCCACACTGATGTGGAATGGATGGGGCGAAGCGATCACGTTTCCCGAGCAAGCCAGCACGAAAGCCACAATCGAACACGCAGAAAAGTAGACTCCGGACCAGCAGACAACCTGACGGTTCTTCATGCGAAAATCCCTAAACTCCATCGACATAAACGGCGACGGCGGACTCAATGCAGAGTCCGCCGTCGTGAATTTGCTTGTCTAAGCCTAGCTCAAAAAGCGAAGCTCGAGACTGACTTATGCACCCGCTTCGGCAGGACGCTTCTTCTTACCACGTTTCTTCGGCGGCGTTTTGCGTTTTCCTTCGTCCTTCTTTTCCTTAGCGTGACCAGGATGCGGCTTCTCTTTACTGTCCGCCTTGGAGTTGGACGACGCTGACGCTTCGGCTTTTGCTACGGCCTTCGCCGATGATTTTTCCTTCTCCTCACCAGCTTCCTTGGCCGATTCGTCGGACTCTTCAGCAGCCTCCTTCTTTTCCTCTGCCGCCTTCTTCGCCGCCTCCTCGCGTCGTTTCTTGGCGTCTTCTTCGCGTTTTCGAGCCGCCTTCATTGGGTTGTCACCTCCGCCCGAACGCCGGCTACTACCGCCCTTATAAATCTGGAATCGACTGGGCTCGAGTCTTGGTGGGAAGTAGTTGTTGTCGCGGTTCGCGTCCGCCGTTTCGCGATGTGGATCCAACTCAACGCTCACAAGCTCCTTCTCCGACATTACGGTGACAGAGGTGGACAAATTGTTGCGAGCAAACGCCTCCACTGGGGTCCGGACGATCTCATCTGAACCATCTGCGTAGACCATCTTCAAGATGACAGGCATAACCAACCCGCCTTCATTTTTGATCTTGACGGTGTAGAAGTTGACCTTGCTGTTGATCAACTCGCGTTCTTCGTCCGTCAGTCCTTCCATAGCCTTTTCGAACGCCTTGCGTCGCTCTGGAGTCACCTCAAGCTCGTCGTAGCTGTTGTAGAAGTCCTTTAACTCCGTGAACTTGTTGGCACGCTTCGGCAAATCTTCGTTGCGAATCTTGGAGAGCGTCGGAGTCCGACTATCGCGTTCTTCTCTCAGGCGATCTGCTTCTTTGTCCGGATCACCGTCGGTTGGCATTGCCCAAGAAACGTCTTCGATTCCCAGGTCACAGTGCTCGGTTGTGTAGAACCAACCACGCCAGAACCAATCGAGGTCCACACCCGATGCATCTTCCATCGTACGGAAGAAATCAGCCGGCATCGGACGCTTGAACTTCCAGCGGCGTGCGTACTCTTTGAACGCAAAATCAAACAGCTCGCGCCCCAATACGGTCTCACGAAGAATGTTCAGTGCAGTTGCGGGTTTCGCATAAGCGTTGTTACCCAACTGCAGAACCGATTCGCTGTTTGTCATGATCGGCACCTGACTGCTGCTAGCCATATAGCTGGCAATCGCCTCAGGGTTTCCGCGGCGTGATGGATAATTATCTTCCCATTCCTGCTCGGCTAGATACTGCAGGAACGTGTTCAATCCTTCATCCATCCAGGTCCACTGGCGTTCATCCGTGTTCACGATCATCGGGAAGTAATTGTGGCCGACTTCGTGGATCACAACGGAAATCAACCCGTACTTCGTACGAGCGCTGTACGTCCCATCCTTCTCAGGACGAGGACCGTTGAAGCAGATCATCGGATATTCCATCCCGTATACCGGACCGTTCACACTAATCGCGGTTGGGTAGGGATAGGCAAACGTGTATCGACTGTAAATGTTCAGCGTGTGAATGATCGAATGAGTGGAGTACTTGCTCCAAAGGGGTTCGGCTTCGTTCGGATAGAACGACATCGCCATAACCTCATTACCTTCGACATCGTGGCCTTGTGCGTCCCAAATAAACTTCCGGCTACTAGCCCAAGCAAAATCACGAACGTTCTCTGCATAAAAGACCCAAGTCTTTTCGCCGTCTGCTTTCTCTTTTTGATTCTCGGCCGCCTCTTCTGGCGTAACGACGAACATCGGGCGGCTAGCCGTTTTGGATTTTTCCCAGCGTTTCTGCTGCTGCTCAGTGAGAACTTCGCCTGAGTTTTGCAAAACGCCGGTCGCAGCAACAACATGGTCCGAAGGAGCCGTAATGCGAACAAGATAGTCACCAAGCTCGAGCGTGAATTCACCACTGCCAAGAAACTGCTTGTGCTGCCAACCCGTCGCATCGGTGAACGCTACCATCCGAGGGAACCACTGGGCAATCTCGTAGATGTAGTTGTCATCGTCTTCGAAATACTCGCAGCCAGTCCGTCCTCCGGCAATCGCCGAATTATTGACTTGATAATTCCAATCGACTTCAAATTTGAAGTCAGCGCCAGGGGCCAAGGGCTTCGGCAAATCGACTCGCATCATCGTTTTCACAATCGTGAATTCGAGATCGTGCCCAGCATGATCGGCCACTCGAGTAATCTCCGCACCACCGTCGAAGGCCAAGCGAGCTTGCATGCGTTTCATGGCCGACGTGGATATCCTTCCAGACGGCGAGAAGCCTCTCAATTTTGCCGAATCTGCATCGGGACTGAAAAGGTTCGCGTCGATCTGCAGCCACAGGTAACGCAAAGTATGAGGCGAGTTGTTGTGGTAAGTGATCTCCTCGTGACCTGTGATATGCTGCTTTGTGTCATCTAAATGGACGTCGATCACGTAGTCGGCGGTCTGCTGCCAGTATTCTGGCCCTGGTTCGCCGGCCGCATTGCGATAGCCGTTCGGCGTCGGCAAGATCTCTTCTAGCTGTCGAAACTTATCTTGTTGGCCGTACTTTTCATTCGCGAACGGCTGCGCCTGGGCGACTTGGGTTGACGAAAGTGCGATCAAAACAAGAACAGATAATCCCGCGGCGTGATGGCAGAAACCACCAAACCGAGTCGCAATTGCTCCGGGCAGGAAACTTGCTAGTTGCATAATTTTTCCGCGCAAGATGGAAGGAAACTCAGTGAAGTTAAATCATGTCGTCGAGAAGTGGAGAGGCGTCTCAACGCTAGGCTTCGAAGACAGGTCCGTGTTCGAAGTACTGAAGTCTGCCATACGCCTGCTCAGCGAGCAGCGAACCGGCGACCTCGGAACAAGCACAGACCGAATTGAGCCAAACCAAGGAGGGCTCCTACAAACGTAGGAATGCTCATTAGAATTGGGAAATTAACGATTATCAATGCTTTGCGAGTCATTCGTGTTGAATCGAGACCATTGATGCCGTCTGGGGCCAGTCCGTACGCATTTTGAGGCCATCGCATTTCGAGGCGATCGCCGAGGCCATGGCGATCTCGAACAGCGGCGTCAGCATCTTCACAGCGGAATTTCCGCCAACGCCCGAATCCAGGCGTGAATCGCTGGAATCGGCTCCATTGATCTCGCAGCAACGTAATCCACTTCACCGACTTCCAGCTCAATAAGCTAGTTTTTAGGCGCAACCCATGTCTGTTTCGATCGAATTCGGTTACTGCACCAACGTCCACGCCGGCACAACTCTGGCCGCTGCGAAGGCAAATTTGATGCAGTATTCCGCGCCGATTCGAAAGCAGATCTGCCCCGATTCGAAACTGCCACTCGGCTTGTGGCTTTCGGAGACGGTCGCCGCGGAGCTCACGAGCCCGTCTTCGCGCGAGCAATTCAGAGAGTGGCTCGACGACAACAACTTCGCCGCTTACACGTTCAATGGCTTTCCGCAGCGAGACTTCCATCAGGATGTAGTGAAGCACGAAGTCTACAAACCAACATGGCTAGACTCGGAACGCATGGAATACACCAAGCTGCTAGCCGACATTCTGGCCGACCTTATCGATGGGCCGATCGGCACCATCTCGACCGTGCCTCTCGGATGGCCGTCTCCGGCCTGGAACGCCTCCGAATTTGAAGCCGCCGCAGCAAACTTACTTTCGGTGGCAGTTTACCTGGCAGAGCTGCACGAACGAACTGGCAAGGAAATCGTTCTCGCTATTGAACCCGAGCCAGGCTGCGTCCTAAACACCGCCCCAGAGATCGCTGACTTTTTCAAAAACCATTTGATGAACGGTTCAAGTGAAGATGTCGCACGCCGCTACCTATCCGTTTGCCACGACGTCTGTCACAGCGGAGTCATGTTCGAAGGTCAAACGCATGCTCTTGAGCTCTACCGCGCCCACGGCATTCGGGTTGGCAAAGTGCAGATCTCGTCCGCCGTTCACGTCCCGTGGAATCAAGTGGAGGACGACACCGAAAACCAACAAGCAATGCTAGATCAACTGCGGGGGTTCACGGAACCGAAATATCTGCATCAGACCACACGTTCCACTCAGGACGGAAAGCTAGCAGAACTGCACGAAGATTTGCCAGGCGCGCTAAAGACTTGGCTAGACGATCTGCCAAACTCACCTTGGCGAGTTCATTTCCACGTGCCCATCTTCGTTTCCAGCTTCGGACAACTTGAAACAACACAAGGCGACATCAGTGAAGCGGTCGCCTACCTTGAGAAACACCGCGATTTCAATTCCGCAGATTGCAATTGGTTCACAGGACATTACGAAGTCGAAACCTACGCGTGGCCAGTGTTGCCACCCGACCTAGCCGCTGATGATTTAGCGAGTGGTATCTCAGAAGAATTAGGCTATTTCGCGCGCATGCTGGATGCGAAACGATCCGACTGAGCCAACTCGCGGGCCACTCTTTTTCGAAACCATCGGTACGAGAGCCAACCGGCCCCAGGAACGGATGACTCCAACGCCCATTTCTAGAGAGATTCGAGCGGGAATCCAACTGGACCTTACGGCCAAAGGCTGCCACCATAAAAGGAGGTTCCGCCAACTAAAGTTCCGACGATGCCCCCCTGATCCCAAGTGCGAATCCCAAAAACGATTGCATTCAAGGCGTTTCCAATGCGGCACGACTTTCGAATTACCGGGTTGCTAACACTCGGCTTGCTTATCTTCGGAAGCGCCTGCGCGGAAAACTCCGTCGCGCAACGCCAGACAGTGCCTGTCAAACAAGTCCGGGTCATCCGTAGTTTCCCACATGACCCCGGCGCGTTTTGCCAGGGCCTGGTTGTCGAAGGCAATACGGTTTTCGAAAGCACAGGACAGTACGGCAGATCTAGTTTGCGTCGCGGCGATCTCACTACAGGCAAGACGCTCCAAAGCCAGGCACTTGGCGACAAGTATTTCGGTGAAGGCATGACCATTGTTGGCGACCGAATCTTCCAACTAACTTGGAAACAGGGGCAATGCATCGTCTATGAAAAGAAAACGATGAAAGCCCTGGGCGTCTTCCGTTATTCGGGAGAGGGATGGGGACTCGCCGACAACGAAAAAGAGATTTTCCTAAGCGACGGCACCTACACGATTCGCGTGGTTGATCCTGAAACATTCAAAGTGAAGCGTCGACTCAAGGTGAAGGATGGGCGAAGGCTGCTACGAGATATCAACGAACTCGAGTACTTCGACGACCACATCTGGGCCAATGTTTGGTATCGCAACGAGATTGCTAAGATCGACCCGAAGACAGGCAGCGTCGTTGCCTGGATCGATTGCAGCGGAGTCTACCCAGCCAGCATGCGTCCCAGCCGTGAACATGTCTTGAATGGCATCGCCTACGACGAAGAATCGAAGAAGCTTTACATCACCGGCAAAAACTGGCCGCGAGTCTACGAAATTGAAATCGTCGACTAGCCGATTCTGTCGAAATCCATCTACAAGCTGCTGGCACAGCTAGGGCTTCTAGCAGTCTTGAAAAGACCAGCCGGGCTGAAACTCGGATTCATTGCCGCTGAAAGATCGAACCCAATGGTCGAATTTGCCGTCCACTGTTAATATCCGTGGATATGCATCCAACCATTCTCTAGATCACGAGCCGAGAGCAATCATGGCCTATCTGGGTGTCAACGTGGACCATGTGGCCACGATTCGCGAAGCCCGAAAAACATATGAGCCCGATCCTGTCGCGGCCGCTGCCGTTGCACAACGGAGCGGAGCGGACGTCATTACCATTCATCTACGCGAAGACCGCCGACACATTCAGGATCGCGATCTTAGAGTGATGCGTGAGACGGTACCTTTCGGGCTGAACCTAGAACTCGCTTGCGAGCCGGAAGTCCTAAAGATCGCTTGCGAAATTCGCCCAGACCAAGTCACTTTGGTTCCGGAACGCCGCGAAGAAGTCACGACCGAAGGCGGACTGGACGTCGCTGGCGATATGGACCGCATCGGAAATGCGGTGAAACAGCTGCAGCAATCCGGCATGACGGTTAGCCTATTCATTGACCCGGACGAATCCCAGTTGGCCGCTTCCGCCCAGCTAAAGGCCGAGGCCGTAGAACTGCACACTGGCGCGTACGCACTCGCGTCCGGATTGGCACGAAGTCATGAACTTCAGCGACTAGCGAAGGCTGGAAAACGGTGCCAAGAACTCGGCCTTCGATTACATGCTGGACATGGCTTGAACTACCATAATGTCCTCCCGGTGGCGGAACTGCCCGAAATGCTCGAATTAAACATCGGTCACAGCATTGTTTCGAGGGCTGTGTTTGTTGGACTCGAAAAGGCAGTCGCCGAGATGCGACAACTGATCGACCAGGCCGGCTATACGGCCCCATGTTCATAGAACACCGTTTCACCTGGTCAGTACACTTTGACTTTAAATCGATTTAGCTACGTGGTTATAGAAATGCAACCCGTTTCGCAGGTGCCTGCCTCCAAACGAATTGAGCTTCGGCAGTGCGATCTGCCAGTGGTCACAACCATCGCGACTTACACCAGAGAGTAACGAATGTCGGAAAGAAAAGGATCAGAATACGCAGGCCTGTCCGTTGCCATCATTACGCCACTACAAGATGACGTGTTGGATGTGGCGCGTCTCCGGAAACAAGTCGAATTCCAGATCGAAGCCGGAACCAACTGCATCGTTCCCGTGGGAACGACGGGCGAATCTCCGACGCTGTCTCACGAAGAGCATGAGCGAGTAATTAGCGAAGTCGTCCAGATTGCAGCAGGTCGCGTTAAGGTCATGGCCGGGACTGGGAGTAATTCCACTGCCGAAGCGCTAAGACTCACGCGCTGGGCCGCGAAGGAAGGTGCTGATGCAACATTGCAAGTGGCGCCTTACTACAACAAACCGACTCAAGAAGGCTTCTACCAGCACTTCAAGGCAATTGCCGAAGACGTGTCGATGCCGGTTTGCGTCTACAACATCCCCGGCCGGACCGGGAAGAATATTGAAGCGGATACCATATGCCGTCTGGCCGAAATCCCGAATATCACGATGGTCAAAGAAGCCACGGGCTCTTTGGATCAATGTTCACAGATTCTCAATAGCACCAACCTAACTGTTCTCAGCGGCGACGATAGCTTGACGCTTCCCATGATGAGCGTCGGCGCCCAAGGCGTCATCTCGGTTGCAGGCAACATTGTTCCCCATGATGTCGTCGCCATGGTTCAAGCCGCCCTCAATGGAGACTTCGCGGGTGCACTGCACTGGCACCACAAGCTGTTCCCGCTTTGCCGTGACATGCTCGGCCTGAGCACCAACCCGATCCCAGTCAAGATCGCTATGCGGCTGCTTGGAAGAGACACCGGTGAGTTGCGTTTACCAATGACTCCTTTGGAGCCAGACCAAGAACAAACCCTGCGTTCTACATTGGAATCCTATGGCCTGCCTCTCGAAGGTTGAGCTAGTAGCTGCCGGCGAGAAAATGCCACCAGAGCAAATTAGGCAACCATGTCACTGGAACATCTACTGTGCTTCACTGCGACAGTCCGCACGACCGCCACGAAACACATTCTGCCATTCGTTTCACATAGAAGTGCTTCTGAGGGTGATTCCCCTTAGAACCGCGTGAACTAACTTTGGGCAATGGATCCCCTGTTGTTCACCATCTCTGTTTGGAAATTGGTGTGAGTGCGCCGCAGCTAGTCAATGCGATCTCAGAATTGCGCCCGGAATACACTCCAGCCCAGCACCTGAGAATCGCGTTGTTACTCTCTCTTGAACACGAGAATATCGACGCGCTCGCGGCAGATCCTGTTGCACTAGAACGAAGCCTGCTGGAAGTCACGATCAAGCTAAGTGCCACGACAGACCAGCACGCAGCCGTCGCCGGCGACCTAGATTCGCTGGCGTCGACTTCGCCTTGCGAATTTACACCGCAACACCTCTGGACTCTCGTCCGTGCCCTGAAAATACAGAGCCAAATCCTCAACCTCTACCTGGGCTGAGCAAGTCACAGAGTTCGCTTGCCCATCCGCAACCGAGCCGCCACGGGAACTAGGTCAGCAGGACTTTGGCGATCGCGACGTAAACAACGATACCTAGAATATCGTTGATACCGGCGACAAATGGGTTGCTCATCAAGGCTGGATCCCAGCCAATTTTCTTAAAGACTAGCGGTAAGATCGACCCGGAAAACGTGCCGCACAAGACCACCAACACAATCGTTGCTGGCAGTACGACGGCTGCAAAGGGCGTTGGCGCAAACCACCATGCCGGAGGCAATGAAAGAGCGGCTAGAAACAGCCCCAACAATAGCCCGGTCATCAGCTCACGCGACACAATCTTGAACCAGTCGCTGACCCGAACATCTCCCGTAGCCATCGCGGCGATAATGAGTGTCGAAGTTTGCGCCCCCGAGTTTCCGCCGGATCCAATCACGAGCGGAACGAATGCGTATAACCAAGCGTAAGTGCGCAGAAATTCATCGTAAAACTTAAGGGCAAAAGCTGTCAGCAGTGCGCAGAAAAACAGAATCGCAAGCCATAACCCCCGTTTCCAAGCCAATGTGACCACCGGCGTTCGCATATAGCTGTCTTCGAGCGGCTCGACAGCGGCAATCCGCTGGACGTCTTCGGCAGCTTCCTCGAAGACAACATCGATCACGTCATCGTGGGTGATGATCCCCAACATATGGCGCTGCTCGTCGACGACGGGAATCGCCAGCAAGTCATACTTCGCCACGATCTGGGCAACATCTTGCTGATCGTCTTCCGCGTTAACCGTCAAGATGTCGGTATCCATCAAATCCGCAACCGTTACATTCGACTTGCCAATCGCGGACACCAGCATCCGAGCACTCAAAACTCCCCGCAAGTGGTTTGTCTTGTCAACCACGTATATGTAATAGATCGTCTCCAGTTCTTCGGCTTGCTGACTGAGTTGCTCTAATGCCGCTCGAACATCGAGCTGCTCATCCAAGCAAGCTGCCTCCGTGGTCATGATCGAGCCAGCCGTTCCTTCCTCAAAGGTCTGCAGCCGGCGAATGTCACGACGATCTTCCGTAGGCACCAACGCCAGTAATGAATCGACGCGGTCCGTCTTGATCTCACTGAGCAAGTCCACGGCATCGTCGGCGGGGATGCTTGCAACTAATTCCGCAACTTGCCGTTCGTCCTGATGAGCCAACATTTCTTGCTGACGATCTGGATCGAAATAGCTAAAGATTTCGACACGAAGTGGTTCTTCTGCGTGCTGAAGCACCGTCCATGCTTCGTCGCGATCCAACCCTTCCATGAATTCCGCCGTCCGAGACGGGTGAAGCGCCGTACAGAATTCCCTAAGCTCGGCCTCGTTATTCTCGGCGAGCATTTCTCGAAGCTCAGGCAAAAAAAGGGTGTTGATCATGGTTTCAACACTTCACAATACGCGGCGAATCAGCTGATGGGCGAAGCAACGATCGGATGTCACTTCATCGTACGCAACTGAGTGAGGACGACTGCCCAAATCCGAGAGAGGCATTACAGTAATAGGGCTGCACTAGTATTGCTCGAAACGATTTGCGGCAAAGTCCAATCATCGGAATTCATTCCTCAATTCGCCGAATGCCGCGACTTTGCCCGGCCCTCAGGACACATGAAGCCCCTTTCAAGGAAACCCAATCATGAATCTAAGCGAAAAGACGCAGGCCATCATCACGGAACTGACAACAGCCTATTTCATGGAGCTGGAAACGGTGATGAATTACATCGCGAACAGCGTTCACCTCGATGGCGTTCGTGCTGAAGAAATCAAGAAGAGTCTAGCCGCCGACGTGACAGAAGAGATCGGTCATGCCCAGCAGTTGGCGGATCGCATCAAGACTATCGGAGGTACCATTCCTGGAAGCGAGCAGTTCAAAGCGAGCCAGTCTTCGCTTCAACCGCCAACCAAAACCACCGATGTCGTCGCGGTCATCAAAGGCGTGATAGATGCCGAGGATGCAGCCTGCAGCCAATACATGAAGATCATCGAACTCTGCGACGGAGTGGACTACGTAACTCAAGACATGTGCATCACGCTACTGGCTGACGAAGAACAACATCGTAGAGAGTTTCGTGGTTTCCTTTTGGAATACGAAGCCAACTAAGATCCTTTCTCCAACAAGGCACCTGGCCTCGGTGAGAGGTTTTACAGGCGGAGCGGTCGGGAGAAATACCTCTCGCTAGCACAAACATTCTAGAGAACTTTTTACGGAGACCGGAACGCACCAGGATCGGCCACAAAGCTGTCCTTGGGGAAATAAGTACTCCCAACAGCGGCGTAATGCTTGCAGGCCCCCAAAAACAGTGGTGGTTGTCGAAAACCCGGGGATGGCTTTCGCTAGTGGTTAACCCGCACCTGGCTTCGACAGCAATCGCTTTCCCCGGGTGCACCAACGCGCACAAAGGAGTGTAACAAGTGAGTTCTTTACGTGGGATCCTGCTGTTCTCGGTAATGTTGGCGACGACTCAAGTTGCGTCTGCACAAACCTCTTGCCCGAACTGCGCAAGAACCTATAGCTATCGCAGCACTAGCAGCAGCTTCCAAGCCCAAGCACAGGCCGAAGCTCAGATGATGGCTTCGCGAATGTACAAAGGGCATGTTCGTGGCACAGTGCCGGGCGTTCGGTTTAGCGGCGTAGGCTTCAGCTCCTCATCGTCCCGTGCCCCGACTTGTACACCCCGCAGCGGCATGACTTTAGTCGCCGATGCAGTCGCTCGTGGCCGTGACGGTTGGTACCGCGTCCGTTATTGGCGTTAAACTCCGGCTGCGTTCTGATCGGATCGATCCAAACTGGAGGGCGTCCCAATTTGGGACGCCCTTTTTTGTTGCTCTGCTCGAAACAAACCACGGCTGCCATCCCAGTACGGGATCGCCGACACCTGTCGCGAACGGGTATCCCCCATAGCCGCCCGCGCCGCCCGCTTGGGACTCATGACTTCGGGCGTTAAAATCTCAATAGCAGAGCTTCGTGCACAGGCTTCCCCCTGCCATCGCGAGAGATCTGACAGTCGCCCAATACCAATTGTACGGGTGCCAATACCCGCTACCTCACTAAGCAATGTCTATGAAGCCCTTTTCGAACAAGTTCACGATTGCATCCATCGCTTTTGTTTTCCTGGTGGTCGCAAACGCTGGCCCAGTTGTCTTCGCGAACCAATCTGAACCACGCCCGCAATCTAACGCAGCCATTACGCCCGACCCCTTGCCAGATCTGACGATCCCGAAAAATGCAGACGCGAAGACGCTAGCTGGGATTGTCAGCAAAGCGAAAGCGATCAGTCCCCAAAGCCCCAGTCAGTACCAAGCCATGCAGACCGCAATTCGCGATGCATCACGTGCACTGCTCGCAAGAATGAAGGGTAAAGAGGATTCGAATGAATACAAACAGGCAGAGCTAGACACGATTACGGCATCGGTCGCGTTGATGACATTCTTTGGAGAGGACGCCAAGAAGAAGACGGTCGAACAAGTCCACAACTACCTGAAGAACAAAGAGACTCTTTCGATCACCGACATCCAGACTGGCATGATGGCCGCGGCAATGCTCGAGTTGCAACCCAACAAGAAGCCGGCCCGTGACACCTATGAGCTCATGGACGAGTTGCTGAAAGAGGACGAACGCGAGGAGATGCAGTCGCTGCGAATCAACTTGAAAGCAAACGTACGGCGTCTGCAACTACTAGGATCGAAGTTTGAAATCGACACGAGATCTTTGGACGGAGAAGAAATCAAAACAGACCATTACGCAGGCAAGTACGTCATCGTCGACTTCTTCGCAACCTGGTGCCAACCCTGCCTGATCGAAGTACCGCGGCTTCGCAAGCACTTTGACAAGTACCGTGCTAAGGGTCTTGAAGTAGTAGGAATTAGTCTCGACCAAGACGCAGACGCTCTGTCCGAGTACTTGAAGAAAGAGAATTTGCCTTGGCCAATCATCCATGACAACGAAGACGATCCGATGAAGACTCTCCAAATGAGATTTGGTGTCGCCCAGCTGCCGACGGTGTTACTCCTGAATAAGGAGGGTACCGTCATTTCACTCGAAGCTCGAGGCACTGAATTGGACCGCCTTATGGACCTGCTTTTCGAGTCTCCGACACCGGCTCCAGACAGACCAGAGAGCGGCGATGCGGAGAATGCGTCGGAAACGCAATAGCCGTGAATCAGCCGTTGGCATCAATCTACGTTTGAGACTGCGGCCGAATTTAGAACAGGGCCAATCAAAGTGTAAAATTGGGAAGAATTCCTCCCCGTCGCTCAGGCTCCGACCCTCCATAAAATCCTCGCTAAACTCGGACACGGAGGGTTGGGTATTGAATTGCCACTCAACCCAGATTCAAACTTTGATTGCCCCTGGAATTTAGATCCCCTTAATTGAAAGCTAAGGAAGGGCAGCCGATGGGGCAAGAAACAAATCGACCTGATGGATTCTCCACGCAACCAACCATTGGACTGGTTGCCGCCCTAGTCATTTCGCTGCTACCGGCATGCAGCAACGAAAAACCTGCCGTTCAGGGAGGAGCTACATCGGGAGCGCTAACTGACAAACAATCGCCGTCGGACCTTGCCCTGACTCCGTCCGACGGCGGTCCTAAGCTCGGCGGAACATCTTCGGGTACGGAAGAACGACCTCCGGCGGCCGCTGACATCGTGCCATCGAATCCAATCAATTCGCCCCTGGCCAGCAGCACGAACACGGCGAATAACGATCAAGAAGCATTCGTACCTCGGAACATGGGGATTACAGCCCCCGACTTTTCCAATATGCCTGAAGAGCCTGAAGCAGAAGGCGACTCCCAGGAAGCGTTAGAAAAGATAACTAGTACCCTAACCGAAACCTCGTCCAGCAGCCCAAGCGAACTCGTATTGCAGCTGAGTGAGCTTGATGCCGCGATGAGGGACCTGACCGTCGCAAGCTCGGGTAAGATTATCGAGCCTGAAGAATCGATCCGGATTGGAAAACGACTCGGCGAACTCAAACTTTCTGCTGGTCAAAGGTTGGCCAATAGCCCCGAAGCCGATGCGGAACAAAGGCGCGCAGGAGTGGTCGCGCAGCTGATCGCCCTCTCGCATTTGAGCGGACTAGGCGATGTCGCAGCAGCCCAGCAGCTGGAGAGCCTAGCTCGCGATTTGTCAAAGCACTCGGACGAAAAGATCTCGCATGAAAGCAGCCTCATCGTGCTAGGCTTCACATTGCAAGGCTTGCAGAACGGCGTCGAAAAGGACCCATCTACGATTTCCAATCAGATGGAATCCCTTTTGCGTGCTCCTGCCTTTCGTGGATTTCCAGAGTTCCTGGTCGGCAAGAGGAGTGTCGAAGTCTTGGCGTCCATGGGCTACAAGGACGATGCTGATCGTGTCCGCCAATTGCTCGCGAGTTCGTACTCCACGCACCCAGACCCGAAGCTCCGAAACGAAGCTTGGACTTTCGAAACACAGAACAGCCAAGCACGCCAGAACTACAACGCGGCATGCAACATGCTTGGAACGCCTAACGCTAGCACCGAAATGATCATTGCCGCAGCGCGTGCACTGTACCAAGAATTCCCAACGCCTCAAACTCTTGAGGAACTTGCTAGCTCGATGACCAAAATTGAACGAGGCGGATTCATCGACATCAGCAACCAACTAGCCGAGATCATTCGAAACTGCTTAGATGACTGGCAGAATGCGGAAGCAACTAGCTTGACTCGCAGCTGGTTAGACGCACACAACCGTCGCGTCGAGATGCTTAACAGAGCGTTTTCTCCCACTTCGCTCGTACTCCTTAGCGGCGAAGAAATAAGCATGGAAGCCTACAAAGGCAAAACGATTTTTGTCGACTTCTGGGCCTCGGATTGCTTACCATGCCTACAAGAGTTGCCCAAACTCCGCAGCATTCACCAGCAATTTTCCGGGCAAGACTTCGCCATCCTCGGCGTTTCCGTCGACACCGCGCCAGACGAAGCCAACGCGTTTGTACAGCAACAGAGAATCCCTTGGGACGTGGCGAGATTCTCGGATGCCGCGGGCCTAGAAGCAGCCTTCACCATCGAAAACGGTATCGCTGCAATTCCATTTAATATCCTCGTCAATGGCGATGGCATCGTCGAAAGAATTCACCTGAAAACAGATGAGCTAGAGATCGCTTTGAGTGAGTCGCTTGCGCCTGGCGACAGTTTGATCCCATAGCCCGAACGCATTGCCGCCAGTTCGCCTCCGATTGGACGCCCAATTCGTACCACTCGTTAGCCCAAACCAAGCAAACAGGAAAACAGGAAAACAGGATGAACCATGCTAAATGGATGCCTATTGCTGGCGTCTTCCTTGCGATCAATATTCTCGCGGTTATCGGAACGTCCGTTCGTCACTTTGCCAGTGCCCAAGGAAAGGGCTCAGAGCCATCGCAAGGTCAGAGCAAGATCGCAAGCGAGAGGACTGCATCAGCGGAATCACCCGAATCTGGATCGACGTTAGACGACCGGTTGCAGCTACAAAGTGATCCCAACGCTCTTCAAGCAACAATCAGTGAAGACGCGGATGAAGTTGCAACCGGACCGTTGTCTCCGCTAGCTCCTGCCTCACCGCTCGACTCATTGGAGATCCCGCCAGCAGGCCCCACCTCAGATCTTGAGAACGAGCCGTTTTTTCGCGAATTCATGGATTATTTCACAGAGCGTGGGGGCATTCAGGATAAGACGGAAGGTGAAGAACTCATCAGCCAAGGCCAAACTCGTGTCGTCAGTCGCTTGGCCATTGAACGCTCACTAGCCAGAGCAAGCTCCGCAGAGCATCTAGCGATTGCAATCCAGGAACTGCTGGCTCAAGCTGACCGAGACTACCAGGCGGGGGAGACCGCTTCCGCTGCGGAGCTATTTCAATTGGTCCAGCGTCTACAAAAGTTAAGCGGCGAACTGATCTCCCGATGATCTTGCTCATCGGAAAACCCGCGTCCACCGCCTTAAATCGATGCGTTCAGTCCGCAAGGTCGATGCGTTCAGTCCGCAAGCAGCTCGAACTCAAACGTCGGCATTGCGTCTCGGCTTTTCTCGTCATTCCTCCCCGAGCAGGCCAGAACCTACTTCACTGGCAAGTCAAAATCTCCCGTCATATCTCGCCACACGCAATGGATATGGTTGGCCGGATTGCCTGCGGCGTCTGGCTGGACGTTGATGAATTCAACCACGAATGAATCACCTTCGATAACGTAGTAGTGGCCGACACCAGGACGCTTAGCACCCGACCAGCCGAAGGTAATTTTGTCAAAACCAGCTTTCTCGATCGCTTCCCAGCGGGCCTTGGCGACGCCCATTTTCATCTTGGCGGTGTAGACCTTGAGGAGCTTTCTGAGCTGCTCTTTCTGCTTGTCCGTCATTTCTCCGGCTGCCAATCCGCCCAGGCGTTCAGTCGTTGGCTGAGCTTCGCCGGCCCCCCGAATTTCCTTTGGAGTATCACCAGGCAACATCGCTTTCTCAGCCTGCTCGTCAGTCAGGCTTTTGACAATCTGAAAACCGAGCTGCTCTTCCGCCTTCAGCACCCGCAGGCCTTTTTCAAAGCCCTCACCGAAGTCTTCTTTTAACTGAGCTGGATTAGCCGCAAAAAACTGTGGTGTCGAATCAAGAACCTTCCAGCCCTCGAAGGCGAAATTCAACGATAGGTGGTGACCTTCAATGCTAAGTCCCCACTTCGATTTCGGTTTGGGTTCGCCAAAAATCGTAAAGTAGTACTTCTCTGGATTTCGGCGAGCCTCACTACCTGGTCCCTCGAGTTTCCGAAGGATCGATTCAAGCTGCATGATCTTAGTTGCTTTTTCATACCCAAGCTTGCTGAGCGTTGCACGCAACAATTTACGCGCCGCAGACTTTTGCACGTCCGTCATCTCCATCATGGGGACGCCTTTGCGAGTCTCCATCGGAATGAAATGCCAAGCGACGCGTTCGGCGGACTTATAATCGACAATCGCTTTCGCCTTCTGCTCATCATCTAGCGTCGCCAGGAATGCTTTCGCTGCTGGCACGATGCGGAGATCTGGGTTACCACCTTTCTTCTTCGCTGCCTTCTGAGACTCAGCTGGCTTCTCTTGAGCATGCGAAATAGGAAAGGACATTGCGACACCTACAGCGAGTGCCGGAATGGAAGACAGAATCGAAATTTTCCGAAGGGTCATGACGCACGACTCCAAGAAGGATGCGGGTTAGCAAGGGAGGACAATTCCGATCGGCGGAGCCTCAAGTAGTTGCTTCGACGGCTGCTTGGCCGCCGGAAGCTCTTGACCGTTCTCTTTCGACCAGGAAGTGGTCTTCGATTGGGGAAGGGCAGGGGCAATCCCGGGATCGGAATCGCGGCATCAGAATAGCCACAAACACTTCGAAACGCCAGTAAACGCGTTCAGCAGGCCCACGCAGGGGCTGATTTACCCAGCGGCGGGGAACGAAGCGGCGCGTAAAAAAAAGCCCTGACAGCTGGGTTAACTGCCAAGGCTATTGTTCCTGGCACCGGAGTATGATGTTTCCAACATACTCCGGTGCGCAGACTTAAGCTCTGCCGCGAAGCTCCGATGGGAGTGATTGACCCAGAAACCACTTCCCAACGGAATTGTGCTCCGACCCAGGAGGGAGGCCAGCTATGATTTCCCGCAAAACCATAGCCAACGACAGAGCTTCCACTGATCGACATCCTGTCTAACAAACACGGGCACCATTCCTCCGTGAACGGTGTTAGGCATCCGCTCGCGACTCGCCGCCAAAGCAGCGCTGGATAGTTGCGATCGGAAAACCTGCTTGCGTCAAAAGCGGGAATACCGAATGTCAAAGTTATGCGTCAATGGGAAAAAACGCGTTGGGGTCCGAAGGTGGATAAATCCCGAATGTGAGAGGCTTTTTCTCGTTTTTCTGAGCTACAAAACGCTTTGCAAGCATCTCGTCGGAAACGGGCTCACCGTCGCGACTAGTCCAGCTTCGTTCGCCACATCCAGCCAGCAGAATCGAGCCCGAATCGGTATTCTCAATGGCCCATTCGATGGCTTTTTCGCGATCTGGAATCACTTGGACACGGCCAGGTGAGGAGAAGCCTCCCAAAACGTCCATCGCCATCGACTGCATTGCTGTATTCGACAGATCCGTACCGCTCAGAACGATTTTGGTTGACGCTTTTTCCAGTACCTCGCCCATTCGCTCGCGCCATCTCGGATCGATTCGACAGCTCAAATCCAAAACGATCGCAGCCGGACCGAGTTGGTGCTGCCTCAATGCATGGGCAGAGACCGCCACACGATCCGGCGTGGCGCCCTCGTCGATGTAGATTGGGGTATCCACTGCGGTTGTGACTCGCTGCATCCGCCCGGGCAGGGACTGCAAACGCTCTACCCCAGCAATCGCGTCGGGCACGGAAAAATCGAACATCCAGCTGGTCGCAATGGCAGCCATAGCCGCACGGGCAACATGGTCGCCTGGAATCTTCAACGTCAATGGCATCAACAGATTCCCCGCCATGACTAAGAGCTGTTGTTCCGCGCCAGAGCGTGACAAGCGTTTGGCCCGAACATGCTCCGCTGCATCAAGACCATATGAAATCGCAGGACAGTCGCAGGAGGCAGCCCAATTGGTTGCTTGAGCGTCGTCGGCGTTGAAGAGGACCATGCCATGCGATTTTAGACGCGCCACCAACTGATTGAGCAGCATTGAGAAGCTTCGAGCGTTGGCTCCACCACGCGTTTGAGCTCCTCGCATGCCGGTTAAAACAACCAGATCGAACTCCACACCGGCCGCAACCTGATTTGCTAGCATCGAAGGAGTTAATTCAATCACGGCCGCAGGCGCCCCGGCCTTGTCCGCTTTTTTCATCCAGGCAGCGAGTTTGCGAGGCCCTGGTGGACGGGTATTCAGGCGGTCACAACTTGTCGAATCACTCGACCCCAGGCTGGTATAGTAGGCCACCGCACCACCCAAATGCTTCAGCATTGAAGATATGAACAGCGCAGTTGTGGATTTTGCATGGGTACCGACAACGGCAATTGTCAGCATCCGCTGAGACGGATCGCCAGCGAGTTTCTGGCAGATCTGAGCGTAGACTTCCTGAGTATTCTCAACCAAACACTGAGGCACAGAAACCGGCAGGATTCGCTCTGCGACGATAGCAACTGCACCTCGCTTGATCGCTTCCTCTGCCTTGTCATGTTCGTCGCCGGACGCGGAATGCTTTGGCACAAAGACATCGCCAGGCTTGCATTTTTCCGCGCGATCGACACAGCGATGCACGCGAATATCTTCGGCTCCAACGAAGACGGCCTCGGCCAGAAACTCGCGAAGACTAAGACCATCTGCGAGTTTAGATCCACCATGGGATGACGACGTAGACATGTGCGGCCTCCTTGCCACTCGTGATCACGTACGAATCAGATTACTTTTTCTTGCGACATCCTTGCCGCGTCTCAGTTCAAACCGCTTTCCGAAGCTTTGCTCGAACGATTCATTAACCTGTCCCGAATCATAAAGTCAGTCAATACGAAATCCAGCCATTGCCCGAACGGTACCGCTTGCAAACCAGGACTCATTTCTTCCGCAACAGCCTTTCAGTCGCCTTTAGCTTGGTAGCTCCAAAGCGTTTGAATTGCGGAAAGCCCCCTTTTCTCGAACACGAATAAACCGCACGTTTGCCGTAGCCTGATTTGCAAAGATTCGATTTACTTGTCTGCTCGCACACGAAGAGCACTTGCTAGCAAAAGTGTCTTGCAGCAACATTGCGACTAGAGCAAATGAACGGCAGACAAAAATGTACCGCTGTAGACCAACCGCAGTCGAAACCGATTGCATCGACTCAATCCCGTCCAACCCGCTTGAGAACGGAAACCTCCGATGGCTTCTCAGGACCTAGATGAAGACGCCTTAGCGGCGTACCTGCACCTCACGCCCCAGCAGGTACGACGACTCGCAGATCGCGGACAATTGCCCGGCAGACGCGTTGGCGGCGAGTGGCGTTTCGCGGAGGCCGAGATCCATTCCTGGCTCGAGGATCGCATCGGTGCTAGTGACGCCGACGAACTAGCCAAAGTCCAACAAGTGGTTAACCGTTGGAGCAGAAACTCGCCAGACGACCTGACCCTGACCGAACTTTTGGATGTCGCTGCTATTGAAACTCCATTGGCGGCGCGGACCCGTAGCAGCGTCGTGCGGCGTATCTGTGCGTTGGCGGAACACACCGGACTGCTCTGGGACACCAACCGAATGATTGAAGCCGTCACGGCTCGTGAAGACCTACACCCGACCGCACTCGACAATGGAGTCGCGTTGCTTCACCCTCGTCGCCCACAAACTTCCATACTAGGCGGACCACTCCTCGCATTGGGTATTTCTTCCCAGCCAATCCCGTTTGGCAACCGGAGCGGGCACCTTACCGACATCTTCTTTTTGCTATGCTCGACTGACGATCGAGTACATCTAAAAGTCCTATCCAAACTCTCACACTTGCTCGCCATCCCTGAGTTCCTTCAATCGCTACGTGAAAGCGATTCGGCCAAGACAGCACACGCCGTGGTGTCGCGTTTCGAAACCGAGTTTGATGAACGCGATGAGGAAGCGTCATGAAGCTGGTCGCAAACGACTCCGTTCGCCGTCCCGAAGCTGATGCCAAACTGCAAATGGACCAAGCAAAAGACTCATCCATCCGTGTTGCTTGGGCAGGCCCGAAGTCCGGCTGCTTCACTTGGGTTCGCCAGCAGATCGTCTCGCTTGGGCTGGAACTGGACGACTTCGCTGACTGGGATGAGGTGCGAGCAGCCTTTAGCACGAAAGTTTCCACCAAGCCTCCAGTACAACGAATGCTTCTGGCATGCGAGAACCGGCTCGAACTCCCTGTTTCGATTGCGAACGGACTTCCATTCGAAGCCGAATTTCCTTTTGGAGTCATAACTAGCGACTGGTGGCAAGGCGCCGTGATGAGTGGTAATCGACAATTCCCACACCCCGTCTTCGCTTGGTACCGCTGGTGGGATTCGCTATTCCCCTGGATCCAGGGTTTGGATACCTCCGGATTAATGCCCGCACCGATTCGACACCGGCGCCCCTATGTCGGCTCGCTATCAACTAAGGAGTTGGTCAAACCACTTTCTTATCGACGTGGCTTAATTGCGGCAGGGAGCCGGGACGCCGCAGCAAGTTGGGGCGTAGCAACGAACCCGTTCACCGATGAAGTGGAGGCGGTCACGAACCTTCAGTCGTCGGACATGGATGAACTGAGTTCAAAAACGGTGGCTCTGCAGATGTCTGAAAATTCGATTCAACCCGCCAACCTTGGGTGGCTACTCTTGGACGATTCGATTTTCGACAGCAGCAGCGACGCACCTAGCTACCGATTCACACGCGATTGGATTGCAAAGAATCGCAAGCGATTGACTCAGCTAAGCGTCGGCGTGCGTTGCATCTACGCAACGTCGATGCCGAGATGGGATGCGTTATCGGAGCTGCTAGGATGCGGATGGGACTTCATCGTCAAGCCGACTGTCGGTAAAACGCTTGAGACTCTTTTGACTCGCCGATTGCAACCTTGGTAACTCTTGCGAAAACGGGGGCGTCCGGACGCAAGCGACTATGCCTTGGCTGCTGCCTTCTCTTCTGCAGCGCTACGTCGAACATAGTTCGGGAGCAACTCAGCGGCAGCCCGGAAATCACCTCTTTCCGCATGAAGTCGCGCGACTCCGTTCACCGCTTCAAGAGATGGATTCCAAAACTGCTCTGCGGCAGGTTCAACTCCGGGCAGCGCAAGGGACTCGACCATCGGCTGCAGAAGCGGCAAGCCTGGACCAGTGAGCAAGATCTTTGGTTTGCACCGACGTAACTGGATCTCATCTTCCAAGCCAAACGCCGCGTCCGGGCCCTGTCCCCAAGACTCGAGGTCCATCACCTGTGTTTCGCGTAGTTGCCTCATCGGTTCGCCCGTGCGATGACTCCATACTGCCGAGAAGACTTGCTTTCGAAACGCGTTGATGATCGGGACGATCCAGATCTCATCTTCTGTCGCGAGCGACTTGGCGGCAGTCCCGGCAATCGCCTGCAGTGTATCCACTGCCACTAATGGTATGGCCCAAGCATAGGCCATCGCTTTGGCCGTCGCCAATCCAACACGTAGCCCGGTGAACGAGCCAGGTCCCACAGTTACGGCGACCCAGTCGACTGGGGCATGCTGCCTGGGGCCCGCGGGCTCGACACTGGCCAAAACCTCTTTTAAGCGGGGGGCTAGATCCTCGGCGGCGCCGGTCCCCTCGCCACACCTGGCCCTTACAACCGGCACATCTCCGTCGAAGATACCGACCGAAGCGCTTAACCCAGAACACTCGATAGCTAAAATTGGCATTCATCCACCATTGTTGGCAATTCTGACGTCGTTTTCGCAGAATAGGCATGTTCGTGGCGGCTTCCGACACCCGAAGAGCCGATCTACAATACCCGACTGCGCAAAATCCGTTGAGACCTCGCTTTATGAAAAGTCGGGACAACTGACGCCAGACTGCCTGACTCTCCATCCACGTTGCGTGGCCAACTCATGCCTGCCTTTCGATTGGCTAGGGCTGAGTGCCTTTGGCGCCTTTGGCAAGACCTGGACCTTTCAAACACAACCCTAACCTGAAGATTCCTGCACGGTGCCGGCGGCTCCCGTGGGAACGAACCCGAAAGGGAGAAGCCCGTGCGGCAAGCTCTGATTAGCGATATCCATGGCAACCTCGAGGCCCTGAACACGGTCTTGGCGGATATCCAGGAGCAAAACATCGATCGCATCGTTTGCCTTGGTGACATCGTTGGCTATGGTCCAAACCCATGCCAGTGTCTCGACTTAGTCATGAAACGCTGCGAACTGACGATTCTAGGCAACCATGACCAGGCCGCCTTGTTCGATCCAGAAGGCTTCAACCCCGTTGCATTAAGGGCAATTTATTGGACCCGTGACGAATTGGATCGTGGGCCAGGTTCAGCCACCGTGATCAATGGCCGCTGGGATTTCCTGAGCGAGCTGCCCAGATTCCACAAAGACGGCGACACCATGTTCGTGCACGGCTCGCCGCGTGATACGACCAACGAATACGTTTTTCCAGAGACGATCTACGATCAAGCCCGGATGAAGACCCTGTTCGATCGTGTCACCAAATACTGCTTCCAAGGCCATACCCACATGCCGGGTGTCTTCACTCAAGATGCCGAGTTCGTCACGCCCGACGATTGCGATAATGAGTTCCCACTCGGTGATGAGAAATTGATGGTCAATGTTGGATCCGTTGGCCAACCTCGCGATGAAGATCCTCGTTCGTGCTACGTCATTCTGGATGACAAGAAAGAGATGATCTTTTTCCGGCGGGTGGAATACGATGTGGAAAAAACGCTTGAGCAGATCTATGCTATCGAGGAACTCGACAACATGCTCGGCGACAGACTGCGCGGCGGTCGCTGATTCCCGGCGTTCAGAATTTTTCGTTCCCGGGCAGTGTAAGCACTCAGCGCAAGGAGCACACTCGTGCGGCGCGCGATCATAAGCGACATTCACGGTAACTACGAAGCGCTGCGAACGGTCCTAGAAGATATAAAGGGCCAAAATTGCGATGAAATCGTCTGCTTGGGCGATATCATCGGCTACGGTCCCGATCCGCAAGCGTGCCTCGACGAAGCCAAGAACTTCCAGATCTGCATTCTTGGCAATCACGACTTGGCAGCCATCTTCGATCCCGAGGGATTCAGCAACGCAGCCGAAAAGGCAATTCACTGGACGCGAACCCAGATCGAATCGGGTGACACTCCCGAAGCCTGCCGCGAGCGTCTCTCATTCCTAGCCCACCTACCGCGGACGCATCGCGATGGAAACGTGCTGTTTGTCCACGGATCCGTTCGCAATCCGATCAATGAATACGTCTTCCCGGAAGATGTCTACAACAAGCGGAAGATGGACAAGCTGTTCGGCATGCTTCAGAAAGTCAGCTTCCAAGGACATACCCACGTTCCAGGTGTGTTCACTTCAGAGATGGCCTTCTTGCGTCCCGATGAGATCGATTATCGATACGAGATCCAAGAAGCCAAAGCGATGATCAACGTCGGTTCCGTTGGGCAACCTCGGGACGGGGACTGGCGAAGCTGCTATGTCATTCTTGAAGAACCTTGGGTGTATTTTCGGCGAATCGAATACAATGTGGACGTGACCGTGGATCGCATTCATAGCCTGCCGGAACTGGATCCTTTCCTGGGTGACCGCTTGCGAGACGGCAGGTGATCGCACTCGCCTGAGCCTTTTCAAAATCCCTACTTCTTTCAGTCGCATGCAGAACATTACTCTACGAGTCATCTCCGGCGCCGATCGCGGCCATGTGTTCCGCGAACTGAAAACCCCGATCACGCTCGGGCGGGAAGAGGGCAACATCGTTCAACTGAACGATGAGAGAATCAGCAGGTATCACGTCAAGGTCCAAGAGGACGACGGGCGACTCGTTCTGACAGACCTCGACAGCACGAACGGGACGAGAGTCAACGGCCACGTCTGCAGCTTGAAAATTCTGCGCTACGGTGACACCATCACCATCGGCCGAACCGTATTGCTTGTCGGTTCCAAAGAACAAGTTGCTGAAATCGTTCAGACCGAGCAAACGTCTAGCGGGAAAAGCAAGGGCTCCAGCAATCCGGATGCGGACGATTCGAGCGAATACGAAGATAGCACGGGTCTTCACCCGGCAGATTCACAGAATCCATCTAGCCACGAAATTGGAGTTCCTCGCGGGCTTTCGACCGGTCAAGCTGCTGAGCTGAGGGAAATGCTCGATCATTTGCACAAAGGCCTTAGTGGGATCGTTGAGTCCGCCGAAGTGCAAGAAAAGGAAAACCGAGTCGCTCTGAATCAGAAATCCTGGCAGCAGTTACTCATGACCCAAAGTGAAATCTCTGAGCTCATTCGCATGATTGAAGAACCACCGTCTTCACATCCTGGCGACGGGGCAAGAACGGGCGCCGATTGAGGCCAAACGCTAGCCTCAACGCTTTGGGCAAGCATCAAACCCAAACGGCATTGGAGGCCGGACGGTCAGCTAGCTGGCGAACAACATCTGGCTGACGCCATAAAATACAAGATAGTGCGCAACATAAATCGCCAGCGGAAACTTGCCCGCCCAGGTCAATCCCGGCACTCTCAGCCCAGGTAATCGAATGGCCGCCACCACAAGCCCCGCTGCCAATGCCTGTGCAATCAACACATAAACGCTCGGTGCCGTAACCAACTGATGCTCGCCAGAAAAAGTTCTTATACTAAGAAGAACCAGAGCGGTCGCGGTAGCAACGCCAAGTGCCGCGATCTGACTCCATCGCATTAGAGCTCCCGCCGCCATACTGCTTACCACAACGGTTAGGGGGTAGTCGAACCACGCCCTGGATAAATCCCACGGAAATAATCCCCAGCTGAGCGACAGTGCCGCCACCGCAACCACGGCCCCTATAGGTGGTAGCCGACTCGAGCAACACGCTTTGAGCATGGCGTAGCCGACAAGAATACTGGCAAGGATCTCCAGCTTCCCGCCCATGTTCTGAAGCAAAATAAAGTTCAAAACCACGCAGGCCAGCGTGACCTGCATGATCCGGCGCCAAGGTTTGGGAAACCAAGCGAGCCCGACGACTCTCGACAAAGGAGATGGACTCTGCGTGCTGGAACTATCCGAACGCGCCGCGTCCTGATTCGAACTCGGTGAGGTAACGCCATCATCTCGATTCCGCCTCAGTGAACGAGGCTGGAACGCAAAATAGCCGGCGAGGATGCAGAACAGCGGCATACTGATGCGGGTCAGGATGCGGATCGTATCCGGGGCAATCCTAGGATCTTCGGTAAAGAAGTAACAGAAATGGTCCAGGACCATGAGGACGATCGCCAGTCCGCGTAAGGTATCCAGCGAATGATTCCGGCGATTACACGACGACCGCGTGTGAGCCTTCCGCGCATGATCTCGGTTTGGCCCGGACTGTTTCCTGTTTTTCTGCTTTCGCTTTGCCACGCCTTACACACTCTTTTCTGCCCTCAGCCCGTCCATTGGCCCGCGCACCGCTGCTGACGTGTCATGATCGCCACTCGGGTGAGGTGGCTGTTCACCACAGAACCGCTATGCTTTGAACAGTCTTTGGCACTCTCTCAAATAGACGCTTTCGCCAAAGCAAAGTATCGACATATCCCAGGTCCCAAGACTGGAAAGACGGAATATGAGCGGGCAATTTGTCCACCTGCACTGTCACAGCCACTATAGCCTGCTCGATGGGGCCAGCTCGATATCAAAGCTGGTCAACCGTGCCAAAGATCACGGCATGAACGCGCTCGCCCTGACCGACCATGGCAATCTGCATGGCGCGTTGGAGTTTTACAAGACGGCGAAGAATGTCGGCATCAATCCGATCATCGGTTACGAAGCTTATGTCGCGCCGGAAAGCCGGTTTAAGCGAGGCGATGCGTCAAGAGCCAAAGACGCCTCGTACCATTTAACTCTGCTGGCCCAGAACAAGACCGGCTTCAAGAACTTGGTCAAACTCGCGTCTATGGCGAGCCTAGAGGGTTTTTACTTCAAGCCGAGAATTGATCGTGAAATCCTGGCGGCACACAGCGAAGGGATTGTGTGCTTGAGTGGTTGCGTTTCCAGCGAGTTTTCACGCGCGATCTTGAACAACAAGGACACCTCGCGTGCGGAGAAGGAAGCTCGCGAAATTGCGGGTTGGTTCCACAAAATTTTCGGCGACCGGTATTTCATCGAAGTGATGAATAACAACCTCGAGATTCAACGTCTGCAGCTTGAGGGGGCCGTCGATATTGCCAAGAAGATGGGATTGCCTGTCGTGGCGACGAGCGACGCCCACTACGCCGACAAGGGGGACGCGGAGATCCAGGACGTGCTGTTGTGTATCAACACGGGCAAATTCCGAACTGATACATCTCGAATGAAGATGGAAGGGGATCAGTTCTACCTTCGATCGCCCGAAGAAATGTATCAAAACTTCCCGGGACTCGAAGACGCTGTCGCACGCAGCCAAGAAATCGCTGACACAGTCGATATCGATCTCGAGCTAGGCAAACGTCACTTCCCCGTCTACCCGCTTGAAAAAGAGCAAGACCCAGACGACTACCTACGCGAAGTTTGCACTCGTGGCCTGAAGGAACGATACGCCGGCAATGAAGAAATGTTGCCTGGTGGAGAACTCTCCGAAGTCGTGCAAGCTCGTCTCGACCGGGAACTTGGCGTCATCGAACGCCTTGGCTTCGCCAATTACTTTTTGATCGTTTGGGACTTCGTTGTCCACTCGCGGGAACAAGGTGTACCGAATACGGCCCGGGGTAGTGGTGTAGGTGCCTTGGTCTGTTACGCGCTATACCTGAGTCACGTTTGTCCAATCAAATACGACTTGCTGTTCGAGCGTTTCCTAGACGAAAGTCGGCTAGAAGCACCTGATATCGACATCGACTTCTGCAAGGAACGACGAACCGAGATCATCCAATACGTCCGTGATAAATACGGCGAAGAGAATGTAGCTCAGATCGGAACCTTCGGAACGTTGGCTGCCAAGGCAGCCATTAAAGACGTGGGTCGTGCTCTGGGTATCCCTCTCGCCAGAGTCAACCAGATCACGGAAATGATTCCGGATGAGTTGAAAATCACGATTGAGAAAGCATTGGAGAAAAACGTTGAGCTGAAACAGGTCTACGACGTCGACTCCGAGATTCGTGAACTGCTCGACATCGCCAAGCGTCTGGAAGGCAACGCGCGGAACGTGGGGACCCACGCTGCCGCGGTGGTAATCGCCGACCGCCCCTTAACGGAGTACGTGCCACTGGGCCGTGTTTCTGGCAAGACGGACATCATCACCCAATGGTCCATGAATGATGTCGAAGATGCAGGTCTGCTCAAGATGGATTTCTTGGGCCTCAAGAACCTGACAATTCTGTCGAAAGCCGAGGAGATCATTGCCGAGACGACCGGTGAAACCCTCGATATCCACAAGTTCCCTCTGGACGACAAAGCCACTTATGAGCTTCTGCAGCGAGGTGAAACGAAAGGCGTCTTTCAGCTAGAAAGCGGTGGGATTCGGGACCTGCTTCAGCGGATGAAGCCCGACCAATTCACCGACATCATTGCGACGAACGCTTTGTACCGACCAGGGCCACTTGAGGGTGGAATGGTCGACGACTTCGTAGCGGTCAAACACGGTCGTAAAGAAGCCGAATACCTGCACGACGTTTTGAAGGAAATCCTGGAAGAGACCAACGGTGTCATGGTCTACCAGGAGCAAGTCATGCGGATTCTCAACCGACTCGGCGGAATCGAGTTGGCCAGTGCATACACCTGTATTAAGGCGATCAGCAAGAAAAAAGAAGCCATCATTGCCCAGAACGAAAGCCAGTTCCTCAAGGGCTCCGTGGAAAAGGGCCTCCCCGAGAAACAAGCTCAAGAGCTATGGGACATGATTCTCAAGTTCGCGGGCTATGGCTTCAACAAGAGTCACTCCACGGCCTATGCGCTCGTGGCGTACCAGACTGCGTACCTTAAGACCCACTACCCGGTCGAATTTATGGCAGCCCTCCTGTCAGGCGATATCCCGGGCCGCAACTTCAAGCGAAAAGACTCGCTCGTCGAGCACCTCGAAGACTGCGAACGGATGAAGATCGAAGTGGTCGCGCCGGATGTGAACCTCTCGTTCGTTGATTTCGCAGTCCGCGAGGGCAAGATTCGATTCGGTTTATCTGCGATCAAAGGATGCGGCGGTTCTGCCAGCGAATCCATTGTCGCCGCAAGAGAGAAAGACGGACCGTTCAAAAACATCTTTGATTTCTGCGAGCGTGTTGATCCCGGTGACTGCAATCGGGCGGCTATCGAGACCCTCATCAAAGCAGGTGCTTTTGATTCGATGTGCGAGAACCGGGCCCAGAACATGGCTGTCGTCGAGAAAGCGATTCAGGGCGGCGCTGCAGTACTTGCCGACCGCCGACGAGGCCAATCCCTCCTCTTTGGCGAAGACGACGGGGGCGACGAGGAAGACGTCGCAGAACAGAAGCTGCCAGACGTGCCAGAATTTCCAGAGAAGACGAAACTCTCGATGGAAAAAGAAGTCCTCGGCATGTATTTGTCGGCACACCCAATGGCAGAGTATCAAACCCAGCTGTCGTCATTCTGCTCCCACACCACAACGCAGCTTAAAGACGTCAAAGATCGCTCAGAGGTGATCGTCGGCGGCATGATCTCCTCGATTAAGCTCGCGAACACGCGGAATCCGAAGCCGGGCGCTCCAAGCCGCTACGCCAACTTTGACTTGGAAGACCTCGAAGGCGCTGCGCGATGCATTTGCTGGCCCGATGGCTATGAGACTCAAGGTCACTACATCGAAGCCGAAAGCGTGGTGATCATGCGGGCGACAGTCGATAAGCGTGGTAGCGCCGACGATGTTAATCTGATCGCGAACGAGATTATTCCAATCGATGACGCGAGCTCTCGCTTTACCGCTGGGATCCGCATCAACTTGCATCAAGAGAAACACGACGAGACGATGCTGCCGAAGCTCAATGAAGTCCTCCGTGGCTACCCGGGAAACATGGAGGTTTCAGTCGCAGTCAAAATGGACACAGGAGATACCGTACAGGTCGTCAGTCGCAAGCACCGTGTCGCCATCACCCCCGAACTGAGGGGAAGACTGGATGATTTGCTGGGTGAAGAAAGCCACGCTTTGCTGGTTTCGCCACCGAAACCATCGGCGGGGAAGGGTGGTAGGCGTGGCAATCAGGACAATTGACTCCTCCCAGGCCTCCCATTCAGCCTACCTTTATTGCCTTTCTGGAGCGGAGCAATTAATCTCAGTTGATCGAAGTGCGTTTTGTACCCGGCCCGCGGGGAATTTACAGGCGCTGGGACCCACATCTCTTCTAACCCGATCAACTCAGGGTAACACGATGCGACGCAGAATTGGCCAGCTTACCTGCTTGGCAATGGCCGTGCTTGTTCTAGCACTCCCTTCGCAAACCTTTGCGAACAACAATGGTGCCGGTGGAAATAACAACGGCGGCAACAACAACGGCGGCAACAATAACGGCGGCAACAACAATAACAACAATAACAACAATGGTGGGAACCAAGCGGCAGGTGTTCGCATTGATGCTGCTGGCGTTTTGCGTGTAACGCAAAGCAATCCAATGGTCACGATGGCTCGGCTTCGCGCGGCGAAACAAGCGCTCCCACAACGACTCGCCAAGCCCAGCAAGATGCGGAAGATCTCGTTGAACCGCTTGGAAGCGGCGGTTGCGGAATCAGTGGCTTCAGGAAAGCCTTTGGGACCTGAAATGATCGCCTTAGCTGGTCTGACGAAACTGGAGTACGTGTTCTACTACCCAGAATCTCAAGACATTGTTTTGGCCGGACCGGCTGAGGGCTTCGGGCAGGATTCAGTTGGACGCATCGTTGGCGTCGAGACGGGAAAACCAACCCTCCTCCTAGAAGACTTGGTTGTGGCCCTACGAGGGTTTGCACCACAGGACAAACCAACACCGATCATCGGCGTCTCCATCGACCCAACTAAGGACGGCCTAGCTCGAATGCAGCAGACACTGCAGCGACTAGGGTCCAACTTCCGCGGCGCTGGCGACGTTCCCGTGATCGTCAACAGTTTGCGTCAGAGCCTGGGACTCAACGAAGTTACAATCACTGGCATCCCAGCGAACACGCACTTCGCACACGTGCTAACAGAAGCTGATTATCGCATGAAGCTAATCGGCATTGGGTTGGAACGCTCCCCCGTTCCAATGCGAAGCTACGTTGATCGTCTCACGTCGTCGATGACATCCAACAACGCTTTGCTGCGTTGGTACTTCGTTCCTGATTATCAGGCCATCGCCACCAGCGATGACGGCTTAGCCATGCAGATGGTTGGACAAGGCGTCAAACTCATCGGTGAAGACGAACTGGTCTCTCGAGATGGAAGCCGTAAGGTCTCAGGCCGTGCCGCGAATCCAGCCAGCCGCGGATTCACCACCGAGTTCACCAAGAAGTTTAAGATGATCGCCGAGCGCAATCCTGCATTCGGACAGCTAAAAAATCTGATCGACCTATCCATTGCCGCCGCCTTCATCCAAGACCGAGATCTGTACGGGAAATCAGGGTGGGACCTTGGCGTGTTCGGCCGTGAAGATGACCTGTCGGTCCAGAATCTTCCAGCACCTCAACAAGTCGAAACCGCGATCAATGCGGTCATGAAGGGTAGCCGTCTGATCACCCCAATCGGTGGCGGAATCACAATCCAAGCGCGGAATGCCTTAGCAGAAGAGAACGTCGCTGGAGACGAGAGAGGTACCATTGCCAAGCAGCAAGAGAATATCAGCGTTCCCAAGCTAGCAGACAACCAGTGGTGGTGGGACTAACCCTTCGCCAATGCTCGGCCCCGGAAAAACTTCCACATAGTCCGAGCACAATGAACGAACCCAGACAAAGGGCGACAGTGAACTGTCGCCCTTTTCTTATTGCCGAGGTAGCTCACCTCTTGGTGCTGAGCCCGCGTTCGACTGCCTCCGCCGGTTGCATTCCCCCGGTTGCATTCCCGTTTCTCCCGCCTGAGTTGGCGACCGATCCAACTTCTGTCCATCTCGGTTTTGCTGGCAATTTATTGCTGGCAAAGCAGGCCATGAATAGGTCAATGTGGCCCAACTGCAGCGTCACCAATTGCTTTCAAAAGCAGCTCGAGGATAGACGACTTATTCGTCATATCCGGCCCCACATATTTTTCAGGAGATCAAATTCCGGTGTCCGCCGCGAATTCCCGGACGGATCGTTCGATCTTACTTCCACGGATTCGTCTGCGACGTTCAACTCAGTCCCTGAACCCTGTTATGGTGGCCAAGCATGAAAGGTGTAGCAACAAGATTCGCTTTGCTTTTGTTGCTTCTTGGCAGCCCCATCCCAGTCTCAGGGCAAACCTCAAATCGCTACCGCAAGACTTCAAAAAGCGTATTCGAAATTTCGGCTCCGAGCCGGACTCTGGCCGATCGGAAGCAGACACAGCCTACGGAGTCGGGAGCTGTCGTTGAACGCAACTCGAACACAACTTTACAATCCGCGACTCCGGTCACGGCGGATCTTGCTCAGGCCGACGAGCTGCTTGTCCCCGCCGAGCCCATTAGCTTGGCGGACCTGCCTCCTCCGAAGGAGTCAACTCTAGCGCTCGGGGAATCAGGCGCAACCGCATCCAGTGATCCAGCGGCCCACGTGGTTGATCTGACCACTCCGCCAAAAACTTCGGAAGCGGACCTCGCGGTACGCACCATCGCACCGCTGGGGCTGGCCGCTTCGCGGGCCGAAATCCGATTATCCGACATCGGGACCGGCAAACAGGTCGCTCTGCAAGATAACGAAGGCGGAACCGAACCGCGAATTGAGAAGGAACCGCCTATTGAATCGGGACCGCGCATTCGCTCATTGCCGCAGCCCAAATCGCGTCCGAAGCCAATCATTCGGACCGCGCAGATGCACGGCGGTAGCGGGCGCTTGCGATTTGCATCAGCGCAGTCCGGCCTTGAATGGCAAGCACCCTCACAGGACGCGATTTTCAACATCCCGACCGGCCCAGCCGAAGTTGAGGCGGTCGACTATCTGCGTCTGAGCCCATTTGAGTTGGTCGTAGCAGACAACCTGCTTCCTGAACCAAACAAGCATGCACTCACCCTCCAAGACTGCATCCTCGGTGCGTTGGAGTTTGCACCAGAAATTTCGATCCTGCATGCCGAAACCATGATTCTGAACGAGGAAGTCGCCAAACAGCGAGCCGCGTTCGATTGGAATTCATTCTTGAATACGAATTGGGACGAAGCCAACCGTCCAGTTGCCACTGCACTCGACGGCGCAACTGGCCGCACGGAGTCGCATACCCTTGCAGGCTCCTACGGCGTCAATCGATTAAACCGACTAGGCGGTACCTTTCGCATTGCTCAAGACATGGGCATTACCGACTCGAACTCGACGTTCTTTTCTCCTAACAATCAAGCAACCACAACAGTGGGCCTTGAATACAACCAACCCTTGCTGCAGGGTGCTGGGCGAAAGATCGCCTGCAGCCGAATTCAAATTGCGGTGGCACAATACCAGGCTTCCGATGCAGATTTATTGGCCGGCATCCAAGACCATGTCTTGTCCGTCATCGATGCATTTTGGAATTTGGCTGCGAGACGCGCGGAACTCCGGATCCAAAGGCAGCAGCTACAGAATGCGTTGGAGACCCAGTCCTTTATCGGTCAACGAACCGAAATTGATGTTGGTCCGGTTCAAGTCAGCCGAACCGCCGCCGCAGTGAGCCAGCGTCAAGCGAATGTCGTGGACTCAGAATACGCAGTGCGACTTGCGCAGAACGAATTACTGCGACTGATCTATGGGCAAGGCATTAAAGATAAAGCTGTGCTCGAAGTCATCACGCTCACGACAGGCTTACCCGACGTTCAAGGTGTTTCTCTGCTTGCAGAAACCGAAAGCGCCCTGAGCCTAAGGCCTGAACTCAAGAGCACTCTAAAGCAAATCTCGGTCGCCGCGATTGAGCGAGGGATCGCCAAGAACCAGCTGCTTCCCGCATTGCAATTGAGCCTTGCCATGTCGAACCAGGGCCTGCGTGGCAATCGGGCCGTCGCCAGTGCTTTGAACGATCAGTTCGACTTTATCGACCCAACCTATGGGATCGGGATTGAGTACCAACTACCGATTCTAAATCGCTCAGCAAAAGCAAATTTGCGGCAAGCCGAATGGAGACTTATCAGTTTCCAGCGACAACTGGAACAAACCGTTGGCGACGTCGTATTGTCCGTCCAAAACGCCGTGCAAAACTTGGAACTTCAGCGCCGCCAAATTGACGTACGACGCCAAGCCCTTGATACAGCCATTCGAGAATTCGAGGTCCTCCGTCAACGGACGGACTTCCTCTTGGATGGCGATAAGATCGGAGCACTTTACGTCGATACGTTGCTCTCGGCCCAAGATCGCTTGGCCACCGCTCAGCAATCCTACGCGACCGCCTTCACTAGCTACGCCAGAGCCATCTACCAACTGAAGAAGGCAAATGGATCGCTGCTCACCGCCTCGGCCGATCTCTAGCATATCTCCGCTTATGAAGCGGACTCTGCATCCGCTGCGGAGACCATGCAAACGCCCAGTCTACTGAGACATTGCTAGTCCCGGACCGTTGCATTTCTTTTTCAACTCTTCTTTGGTCAGCATGACCTTCAGGCCGGAGGGAATTCGTTCGTTTCCGTTGTCGATTCGAAACACGCAACGAAAACTGTTGCTTGCCGTGTTAATCACAGGAGACAGGTGATGCAAGCGAGCGCGGACATCGGGAAATTGCGGATTCGCAGTTTGCAGCCAGAATTCGTCGCCAGCCGCCAGCTGACCATAAAACTCCATCGGTACATACAACTCCGTCTCTAGCTCGGACAGCTGGACAACTGTAATCAACTGCTCGGATGGCCCGATCGAGTTGCCAGCGTCCGCGTGCACTTGAATCACGACACCATCGAACGGAGCGGAGAGCGTCAATTTTGAAAGCTCTGCCTTTGCCAGTTCCACCGCCGACTGAAGCTTCCTCGAGCGTACTTCTTCGGCTTCTAGCATCACGCTTGCTCGCTTCAGCTCACTTTCTTTTTTGTCGATCTCAAACCCAGACGCCGCCGCATTCTGTTGAGCCGTCCGCAATCGATCGAGCTCAGCAGCTCGAGCGTCCCGATCAATGATCGCGTTCTTGAGCGCCGAGTCTTCGCTGGCCTCGATTTCGGCCAACTGAAGTCGCGCGGCCTCGACTCGATCGTCTAGAGTCACGAGCGGCATTCCCTCCCGAACATGTGCTCCTTCGACTACATGAACGACTTGAATGGTCCCAGACGTCGCTGGACGCAGCACGGCTCTCTTGCTGGGCTGCAAAACACCGACCGTCGTTTCACCACCAAACCGCAGATCCGCTAGTCCTTCCTGCGCAAAGCAGGGGTTGGCTAGAATGCCGAACGCCACTGCAGATAGCTTCATCACGTTTGCGATTTTTGAGAATGTCATTTTGTCACCTGCTTACTTCACGTACAGTTTGTGAGTGAAATCAACGACCTTTCGGTAGGCGAACCAACCGAGAGGCTCATATTGCCTTGGCAAGAAAACATTGACTCGACGACCATGAAAATTCTGGTCCTCGGCAACATCCGAAGCGTCGATCGTGATTTGATAGAGAGCTGACATCACGCGATTCGACTGGGGATCGACAACGATGTCACCACCAGCCAACTGGGTTAGAGCCAGGTCTTGAAACTCAACCTCGGATGCGACCGACACGTCCAAGATCTCACCCGAGATCGTTCGATGGGCTTGACCAACCATACTGAAAACGACCTTGGTCCCAGGCTTCGCAATGGCATGAAGAAGCTCTTTCTCAGTGAGATAGGTCCGAATCCGAGGTTTGCCATCCAAGATGAGTGCGATCGGATCGCCTCGCTTCACCAGACGTCCTGAATGTGAATCGATATGCAGCTTCGCAACATTCCCCTGTTTCTCTGTCGACACCGTCAGATCCGCGATGCGACGGATCGAGTCGGCATGCTCTTTGGAACTCCTGCGATACTCCTCTCTCGCCTGCACCATGGCCGTTGGGCCCTCCGCAATGGAACGATCGAATTCCACTCGTGACTGCCGCAGCTTTGCCTGTGTTGTAGCCGTCTGATGCTCGAGCTGGAAATTCTGCAGCCTCGCGATCGGTGTCGAGATGGAAACAAATTTCCCCAGCTCGATCAGGGACTCATCATAAATCCCCTCTTCCTTTGCCCGCACGAGGTGTTCTTCTTCGGCTGTTAGTACACCATGCGTGCGAATACGAAATGGCGTGGGCACGAAGATCAGTCCGGCAGGCAACGCCGTAAAAGCGAGAACACACAGAGTCCGCGCCCACCACTTCCTTCCTGCCACCTCCTGTGAGCTCCAAAGGTAGACCGCGAGATTGCGGAGCTTACCTCCGAAATTGAAAAGAATGTAGTATGCAGCTAGCCCCAGCCCAATGGTTGGCAATGCATAGGCGAGCATCCCAGCGATACTCAGTGTGAGCATATTGAGGTAGATGGCTGAAGCGATGCCGTAAAAGAAGACAAGCAGCAGCGACCAAAAACCAAGTTTCTCGTTGAAGTCGGTTTTAACGCCCAAGAATAATCGCTTAAAAAAGCACTTCTGCAGCTGTCCAGCGATCTGTCGCAAGTTCTGGATCTGGACTAATTCTGTGAATACGTAGTAGCCGTCGTACCGCATCAGTGGATTGGCATTGAAGAGCACCGTGGTGAAGCTCGTCATCACCACCAACTGAAATGCGCAGGAACGCATCATTGGGTCGTCCGACAATGCCCAGATGAAAACGGCTGCCATCGATAGCATCGACTCGAAATACATCCCGCCTAGCATGACCACCAAACGTCGCGCCTTGGACTCAAATGTCCAGGCCGAACTGGCGTCAACATAAGCCAATGGGGTTCCCATCATGACCATCGTTCCCATCTCTGGGACGGATCCCCCGAACCGCTTGCAGGCGTACCCGTGGCCAAGCTCGTGCCAGATTTTGACAACGATGAATGACGACCAAACGAAAATGAGGTTGCCATTGGCTAAAATTCCGCCGAGTTGATCGGAGAACTCTTCAATCCGGCTATAAACAATGGAAATGCAAATGGCAGCGATCGCCAACCAGACCAGCCCAGCAAGTGGGTGGAAGAGCCAACCGACATAGCCGATCGTCCTCTCCAAAAACGCATCCGGATTCACGAGCGGAATCTTGGGCATCAGCCATTTCATGACTCCGCCACGGCGTTTGGCTTTTTCGAGTTCCAGATGCTGTTCGTGAAGATCCTTACCACTCGCACCGCCGTGTCCAAGCAAATTCAGCTTACGCAGCGTGAGTACAAAGCGATAGAAATCCTCTTTCTCATCAGCCGAAATTTTCCCCGCCTGCTCCAAGCTGCTGAAGATTTCTGCGAGACTATGCTCTGGCTTGATCGCGCCGAAAACGAGATAGTCGTCGACCGAAAAAGTGTGAGTCGCGAACGAGGTTGGGTCGTGAACGACGTAAGTCGGTTGGCCGTTTTCCTTGCGTCGGACAATATTGAGATCGCTACGCACCGAAGTGCGCAAATCACCTAGTTGATCTTCTAGAGATGCTGGAGCGTTCATTTCAATCTTCCCTTGCTATGCGGCAAAACGTTGCCAACAGTGAAGATTGAACCAGTCGATTGCATCGTGAAACCACACCCAGTACGTGGGCTGTTTGCCAGCTTCGACTTTAGCGAGCCCCTTCATACCAGAACGCATCCATTCGGTTCTCTCTGCAAGCTGAGCTGACGCAACAAATACGTTCTTGCCATCATTCTGCTCCGCGGCTCCACGAATCGACACGATGTCAAAGGGATAACTTTCGTCTGGTCGGCCGAATGGAATGAAACACCCCGTGCTGCAAGTCTGCAGTTCCGCAATTAAGGACTCGGGGATTTCAACTTCGATATTCCATCCTGCACAATCGACCAGTTCCAGCATCGGATCCCCGAATCGGAATGGCTGCCCGATCTTGGTAGCGAGTTCACACCGAGTGACTAAGCCAGCCATCGGAGCGCGAAGAACAAGGCTATTGAGTTTGTCATCGACCGCGTCCAACTTGCTTCTCAGAACGTCAAGACGTGCTCGTTCGACTGCCATCGCATCTGGGTCGGCTGAATGCAATGTCTGATTCAAACGTGCCATTGCTTCACTAATCTGCGAACGGATGACTTCGCGTTCAACCTCGAGCTTTTTAGGATCAAACTCCAGGAGAACATCGCCTTCTTCGACGTACTGCCCCTCGCGAACATGCAGCTCTTTCAACACGGCTTCGAAAGGGCATGCTACTTGTCTAGAAACCGTCGGCTTTAGCTCTGCATTGAATGTGGGACGAAAGTCGGTGTCTGCTCCAAAGAAACTAAGCAGGCCGACCAAGGCAAGAATCAACACCGAGAGCTTAATCGCCTTCCGCGAGCTAGGTGTCAGCGCAGCTGTCAGTGACTCCCATAGGTGTCCTCGAAGCGAGCGATTAGCCTTGGCCAAAGACGTAATAGCTTGACCAAACGGTGCGATTCGCTCACCGATTTCAGACACATCGGCTTGCGAAAACGGATTTGCACGGTTGCGGCGGAGCGAAATCACACCCGTGGTTCCATTCGAATCTCGGAGCGGCAGCGAAACGATCTGCGAGCCGTCCGTCGCATTGGACCATTTCGCATGCAACGTCGCCGCAACGGCTTCTGTACCTTCAATCACGGGATGGCATACGACCGCGGCGTTGTCGACGCATTCCGCCATAGCTTGGGCAGCCTGGATCGTGCCTGGGCTACTCTTTTTGACGTCCGTTGCACCCGAGAAGCAAAGTACTTCAACATTGGAACGCTTGACCGCACCCACCGCGACTTGTTCGCACGAGTACTTTTGAGCAAGGCTATTTGCGAGCTGGTACGCCATTTCTTTCGGCGAACTCAGGGCAAGTGATCTTGCGAAGCGATCGCCCGAGTCGTCTTCTTCACTGGCTTGAGCGGTTTGTAGACTTTCTCCACCAGCAAGCGTCGCAATTGCGGCAAATGATTGCAGCAACGAAAGCCGACTCGGAATTTCTTCCTGAGCTAACCCCTCAACGCACAGTGCGTAAGCACCGGAGGCTCCGCAAGCTGACGTATGCGACGGGTCTGATGAACTATCCAGAGTGATCGGCACAACCAAGATGACCTTGCGGTCCGAAACGTCACCAAGGTAGCTGGCTTTGGGAACTCCACTCTCGCGGACAGCTTCTAGCAAGGAATCGAACAAAGTCTGCCGAGTCTGAATCGCCTCAACATCGCTAACTTCTTTGCTGTGGTAGAGCAGACTGACCGGGCGTTCATTTTCAAGTTCGCAAACAAGTGCTGCGACCCGGGGATGTAGCGTATTGTTCCCCAGCTTGAACATCGAACGCAACCGTTCATTCAGCTTCCCTTTCGTTAAGAAGCTCAATTGCGCAGGCGTCGCCACGGACGGTCCCGATTTCGCTGATCCCTTCTTCCGGGGAGCGGATTGCCCTTCGACGTCGGATGCCCCCCGTCGTCGCGGTTGTGTTGGCGGTTTTTTGGTCGTGGACATAGTAATGAAGGAACGGCTTGCGAATAGGCTGTAGGAAGCGAATCGGAATTAGATTAGAGAACTCGTATCAGGGGCTGGACTGGCATCACTCTGGTCTTCGCCAAGATCGATTTGGCTAAAGAACATAAAACCTGCCTCGAAACTGCCATCGTGCAGCATTCTGCAACGCATACATCTCGCGTGCAGCGGCCCATCGATCTCAGCAACATCGTCAACAATGAGCCAAACCTCCTCTCCAACCGGCGGAGCCTTCGTTAGGACGGCCCCAAGTCCAGAACGCGAAAGGTCACAACAAACGCCACCGATCGCATTTGCAGGGTCAATCTCGCCCGCGAAAACGCGCAGCTTGGCTGACACTTCAAATCTCTCATGCCGCCGAAACGCAGATGAGTCTTGGCGAATCGCCGCGATCTGATTCGCCAAGCCTGCGACATCAAAGTCCGCAGCCGAATCTAACGAGTTTCCGAGCATCTTCTCCCCTTTGTTATTGACCCAATGAGCAGTCTTTCTCGACGCACCGTCTACGCGCCTTGCCACCTCGGTCAACGTCGAACTGTAGGTCGTCGCGTCCCTCGGGGTAGCTTTCCTTAACAAACGGAAGCCCCTTAGTAAAAATTTTCCGTGAATTTTTTACCGCCCCGTCGGGAATGTAGCGCTGGAGCGGATTGTGCCGACAACAATCCTGTCAGAACCGTGGCATTTCCGAGATCGGTTCCTATTCGCTGCAATTCCCGAAATAGGTTTCCATTGACGTGACCTCTTTTGTGCGCGTCCTCCATCGAAACCAGTTTCAAGTTTTCAATACAAAGGTTCGCAAGATGTCCACAGGTTCTTCAAATGGCAACGATGCTTCAAACGCGGGCAGTGGAAACAATCGGCGATTCAAAGCGAACACCATTGAGCCGATGATTTTGATGTCGGCCAGCCCATTTGAGAACGAAGACGTCACCGCGGAAGCAGCGACAACTGCGGAGAGCAACTCTGCGGATCAAGACAATACGGGGAACCTGACACCAGAAGAGCAGGCCTTACTTGGTAGCGAACAGGGCGGCAACCTGGAAGCTCTCGACCTGCCCGAAGGCTACGAATTCCCAGAGGGCTGGTTCGCTCCCGTCCAAGAGGGCCTACCGCAAAGCCAAGGCGGCGGCACGGAAGACTCGGGTCCCGATGGAGGCAGCGGCGACAACGGAAATTCTGGTGCGAACAATGAAGGCTCGTCCAACAACGACCAATCCGGCTCAAACAATGAGGGGGGCACGACCGGCGGCGGTGCCACGAATCAATCCGGTGATGACAGTACTGACGGAGCCACCGACGAGAACAACTCAGGTGGCAGCACCACCAACGAGTCGGACGACAACACGACCAGCGGGTCGGGTGACGATTCTTCAAGCAGCAATGCGAACGAGTCGGACAACCAGGCGAACGACGGGTCCAACGACTCCAACAACAATTCAGACGAGTCGGACGAGGACTCGACTGGCTCCCCAACCGATTTCGGTGCTTCCAATCCGGACGAATTTATCACGTTTGAGTCCGGGACGATCTCCGGCAACGTCTTCGCAAACGACAACCAAAACGCGAACTTCTCTATCGCGGATATCGACACTTCCTCCATCAGTGGTGACGTCTCCGTAGAAGAAGATGGTTCATTTCGTTTCGAAGCACCAGAAGGCTTCACGGGTGTTGAGGAATTCACCTACAGCGTAGTTGATGCCAATGGTGAAGAGACATCCGGAACGGCTTCGATTGAGTTCGCGGAACTCTTCAGCTTGGACTCTGATGACGGCAATGCCACTTCAGGTGCGGAGGTCGTCGGTGCTGCGGGTGTTGGAATTGAATTCGGGTTTGACTTCCACTCAACGGTCAATAAAGCAGAAACAACGGTCCGCATCAGCGGACTACCCGAGGGCGCCATTCTCAACACCGGCGTTCGCCAACCGGACGGCTCATGGACTTTGACCGCCGAACAAGCCGGCGAACTGCAACTGCGTACTCCGACATCATTTGCTGGCGAAGTCCAACTACAAGTAGCTGTCCAGGGCGTCATCGACTCGGCTCAAGTGCTTGGTTCGACTGATCAAGTGCAAACCATCAGCCTCGTCGTCACTCCATCGAGCGACCCAACCAATCTGATCGTCAACGGCAGCTTCGAGAACTTGACGGGCCTAACCGAAGCCGGCTTTGGGCACTTCGGTGATTCTGCAGTCGGCTGGAACGTCGATGAAGGCCCTCGCATCGAAGTCCATGATCCGCGTGCGGGCGTCGACGAAGCAGCCGATGGAGACTATTGGTTAGACATGGATGCGTCGCCCGGAAATGTGACCATCAGCCAACAAGTTCTGGGACTCGAGGACGGCAAAGTCTATGACTTGAGCTTCCAGACCGCGAACTCGAATTCCTTCCAGCATGCGGGCAAGTTGATTGACACGTCCTCAAACGGAATGGAAGTATTCTGGAACGGTGAGCTCATTGCTCAGATTGGTGACCAAGATACCGAGTTTGATCTGCATGAGATCTCGGTCCGAGCAGGAAGCGGAGATGGAACGAACACGCTCTCATTCCGTGGTACGGGAGAACAAGATAACGTTGGTCTCAGCCTCGACGACGTCCGTATGGTTCCATCGGACAACCTGATCGTGAACGGTTCGTTCGAGAATCTTCTTGGAACGGAAAATAAGGGCTGGGGACATGATGCCAAGGTCATCCAGGGCTGGACCTTGGAGGACGACAACTTCAACGCAGAAGTTCAAAAAGTACGCTTCGACGGAGACATTGATTCCTATGGTGGCATCCGCCAGGATCGCTTGGGTGCGTTCGAAGTTCAAAATGACGGAGCAACTTTGTTCCTGGCAGAGAACGGCTGGAAATCGGTTCCAGGTAACTACAACATTACTGCAGATACCGTCATCGAACTTCAGTATCGCAGCACGGTGACACCTGAGTTTGTCGCGATCGGGTTCGACAATGACTCGACATGGCACAACGGGCCAGAGTCGAAGAACTTCGTGAAGCTATTCGGCACTCAGCAGGTTGAGGACGGCACCGGGAATCAGTTTGAAAACTATTCCGGGGACGGCGAATTCCAAACAGTGAAGATTCCGATCGGCGAATTCTACACCGGTAATTTCGACCGCATGACCTTCATCAATGATGACGACTCCGGGGTCGAAGGTAACAGCTACTTCCGCTACGTCCGCATCTACGAGGACAACGGAAATGCATTCGAAGTCCACAACCCACGCGGCGGTGTCGAAGCCTCCGATGGCGACTACTGGCTGGACCTTGGCGGCAGCGCTAGCAACGTGGGCATCTCGCAACAGATCAGTGGCGTTGAGGAGGGCATCAACTACATCCTGAGTTTCTCGGTAGCCGATTCGACACACGACCGCACGGACGGTGTCGAAGTGTTCTGGAATGGGGAATTAGTTGCGGCAATCGATAGCCAAGACAACTCGATGGATCGTTTCGAATTCGAGATCCAAGGTGGAAGCGGCGACGGCACGGACACCATTCGTTTCCGCGGCACCGGTGACGTCAACAACTTCGGCATCTCACTTGACGATGTTTCGTTGACCGAAGGCCAAGTCGACGTAATCGTATTCGACGAGTCTGTTGAAGAAGTCGTACCAGTCGACGACTCGCTGACCATCACCGCTGCCGATCTCGAAAACATCGATGGTGGATTCCGTATCTTCGCACAACGAGTCGACTTGAATGGCAACGTTGTCGAATCCGCAGACCTCGTCAACGACAACGGCCGGATCGGCGTTGTCGGCAACTCGGATGCGGGCGTCTTGAACCAGATCGGGATGGATTCGGACACGGGCATTGCCGAGCAAGTTGTCGTTGAATTTGATCAGCCAATTCGTGGTGGCCAATTCGAGTTCTCGCGTTTGTTCCTGAACGAAGGCAACAACCGTGGATCCGCAGGCCACGAGCAAGCCATGTGGCAAGCAATGTCAGCTGGCGAAGTAGTCGCTTCAGGCATCTTTGTGGCCTCGGACTCGAGTCACACTGGGGTTGTTCAAATTGACCTACCTCCGAATATCACCGCAGATGCCCTCGCGTTCACCGCCACCAAATACTCCCAAGGCCAACGTGGCGCTCACAACGACAGTAGCGACTTCTTCCTGAACTCGATCAAGGTTGAACTGGATACCGCCGGACAAATCGGGACCGTTGAAGCACCAGCCGGAGAGGGAATTGACCTCGCCATCGAGCTTGGAAGCTCGATTGATGCTGAACGGACGACGATCCAGATCTCGGGTGTACCCGAATCAGCAATCCTGGTTCCGGGTACACAAAACGAAGATGGTACTTGGTCCGTCGCCGGTACCGACGTCGAATCGGTCCAATTACGGACACCTACCAACTTCTCTGGCGAGATCACGCTAGAACTGTCCGGAGCTGCGACGGTCGACGAAGGCGAAGCCTCAATCTCTCGGAGCTTCGGTGAGTTGAAAGTCCAGGTCCTTGAATCCGAGGATCCTGATAACGTCCTTAGCACCTCATTCGAACCAGTTGAAGAGTCGAACACCATCGAAGTCGAGAACGACATTGTAACGGTGACTGAAGACTCGACTGTTTCCGTGCGATTCGAAACCGATGATGCCGGATATCGCAACACGCTTGGTGTTTACGACATTGATCCAGACACCGGTGCGATCTCCAACGTCCGACTTGTATTTGCGAATGCATCGGGGGTTGGCGAAGGCGGCAATCTCACCGAAGGCGTTTCCGAAGCCGACTTGAAGGCCGAGGCCGGAACCCAGCTTGGATTCTTCGTTGTTGCCAACGGTGATGGCCTAAACAATCTCGACTCGATCCAATCTCTGGATCTGGAATTCCAAACTTCGCAAGGTCGCGGAGCAGCGATCAGCGGTGGAGTTCCAGAGCTCGTGGCTGTCGGCCCCAATGGCCAGCGTGTCGAACTACAGGGGCACGTCTACCACGCAGCTGGTTCCAATTTGAACCACGATGGATTGGACCACTTCAAAGTCGAGCAGCGTAACGGCGAGCTTTGGTTCTCCGTCGAAGACCTACCGAATCTAGGTGATAACGACTTCAATGACTTGGAATTCAGTATAGAGACCGCCGACGAGCCTGTCGTTGCACAGAGAGTTCTTGGACTAAAAGAAGGCAAAGTCTACAGCTTAGACGTCAGTAACGTTCAGGCGGGCAGCAGCGATAAGCCTGCCGAAGTCTACTGGAACGGCGAACTCGTGCTGACGATTCAGCCCGGAGAATCGCTAAGCACCAGCGAGCTTGAGCTGCGTGCAGGCAGCGGCGATGGCACCGACACGCTTAGCCTTCGCAACGTGGATGGCGCGGCGAGCGACGATCCTCCTGCCTTGAGAATGGTTGGATCCGACAACTTGCTCGTCAACGGCTCCTTCGAGAACCTAACAGGAACCACCGACCGCGGCTGGGGACACAATGCAAAGGAGATCCAAGGCTGGACCCTCGAAGAAAACGGCACCTTGGTTGCTCAAGAGAACTTCGAAGGTGGTGCAGAGGGTTGGACGGACAACACCACCACCGACACGAACGATAGCGAGTTAACCGAATTCCTAGGTAAATTCGGTGGCTCAAATGGCGAACAAATGGTCAGCAAGACTTTTGATTTGCAGGGCGATCACAATTACGCCGTCGTCGAGTTTGATTTCTTGAAACTCGACTCATGGGACGCGAATCGCCAGCAATACGGTATCGATGAAGCCCTCAACATTTTCATCAATGACGTCGAGCTCCTTGAATTCATCCCGGAAGGAAATCTCGATAACGGTGCCGAACAACGCGGCCTCGATGGACTGACGGGCGTATCGGGCAACATGCGTTATGTCATCACTTCGACAGGTGAGGACACTGGCATGAATGGACGACATGACCACAGTTCACACTGGCAAGAACGGATCTACAGCGTTCGCATCGAAATCGAAAATCCTGGCGCTGAACTGAAACTTGGTTTCGGTGCCACAATCGATCAGAACCTCAACGACGAGAGTTTCGGCATCGATAACGTGACTGTGTTCGGCGCCGACAACCCGCGTACAAGCCTGCAAGAAGACGGGACCTTCAGCGCGGCTGGCAATCATTTCGAAGTTCACAATCCACGCGGTGGGGTCGATGCTTCCGACGGAGAATTCTGGCTCGACATGGGCGGCAGCGCAAGCAACGTCACCATCTCACAGCATGTACCTGGCGTCGAAGCCGGAGAAGCTTACACCTTGAGCTTCGACCTTGCGGATTCCCATCACGACCAAACAGATGGGCTTGAAGTCATCTGGAACGGCGAGGTCATCGCTTCGATCGACAATCAAGACGCTTCCATGGACCGATTCGAGTTCACCGTCGTTGGTGGAAGCGGAGACGGCAGTGACACGATCAAATTCCGCGGCACAGGCGAAGTCGATAACTTTGGCGTTTCGCTTGACGACGTCCAACTGGTTGAGGGAGGCATTGAGAGCCTTGCATCCGTGAGCGAGCCAGAGGGAATCGCGGGCTCGACAATCGGGCTCGGTCTCGAGTTATCCGACTCTGTATCGGACTCGGCGACCATCACGATCTCAGGTCTTCCTGAGGGAGCCCAGCTGAACGCAGGCACCCAGAACCCTGACGGAAGCTGGACAGTCTCGAAAGAGGCAGTCGAAACGTTGGCGGTCCGAACCCCGACCAGTTTCTCGGGTGAAGTCAACGTTGAAGTGGCGGTCAGCGACGTTTCTGAGCACGCTCCGGAATTGATCATCAACGGTGGATTTGAGTCCGCCGTCGAAGAGATTGAAATTAAGAACCCAGGCTTTGAACAACGCGACCATCGCGACGGAGGCTGGACCTACAACGGAACTCCGGGATGGGAGACCGTAGGATCCTCGGGCTACAACCGACAAGGGGATTGGGACCCGACCACGGGCCACTTCACCAGTCTGTCCGCAACGGACCAAGTTGGTTGGGTGAATTCAGCCGGCCCAAACGATGTCGCGGGGCTCGCACAAACGCTTGGCGAGCAATTCGATGCGGACAAGGACTACACCCTGAGCCTGAATCTCGGCAACCGAATGGACGGTGTCGCTGAAGGCAACTACGAAATTCGCCTGGTCGCAGGTGACACGGTCATCGGCAAGCTTGAAGGGAATGTCGACTCCATCCCTGAAGGCCAATTCCGGACCGTCAAGCTGGATGTTCGCGGAGCTGATTTTGCTGAGGACGTTGCCGATGGCAGCCAACTTCGCATCGAGATTTTGAACACTGGGAGCGACAACGCTGGCTGGAGCCAGATCAACTTTGACGATGTCCGGTTGATGGAAATGGATCAGGCCACCACGGATCGCTTTAACCAAACCGACGACGGAACGGTCGTCGGCTGGGGTGTATTTGACCAGATTGATGGCTGGCAAACTTCGGAGGGCTCAGGGATCGAAGTCCAAGAACGAGTTGCCGGCTCCGCAATTGAAGGTGACGCGCACATTGAGTTGGATGCCCACAGTAACTCCGGCGTATTCCAAGAAGTGCCAACCGTGGACGGACAGCCTTATCAAGTCAGTTTCGAATACTCGCCTCGCCCGGGGGTAGCAGCCGAGAGCAATGTCGTCGAGGTTTACTGGAACGGTGAACTAGTGGACACGCTGTCGGCAGACGGCGGGTCGCGAACGGACTGGAACACCTACACCTACACCGTCGAAGGAAACGGTGACACGGGTCGACTCGAATTCAAGGGCGCCGGAACCGAAGACAGCCTGGGTGGCTATATCGATGACGTCCAGATGAAGCGAGTGTCGGTTGCGACTTCTCAGGTCGCCCTCCAGGTTGCCGAATCAGCAGATCCAGAGAACTACATCGCCAATGGAAGTTTCGAAAACCTTGACGGCCTGCAGCAGGTTGGCTTTGGGCACATGGGCAACGAGTTGCAGGGTTGGGAATTAGACAATGGACCTCGCTTCGAAGTCCACAACCCGCGTGCTGGCGTCGATCAAGCGGCCGATGGTGAATACTGGCTCGATATGGATGCGAGCCCAGGCAACGTGACCGTAAGCCAAGAGGTCTTGGGACTCGAAGACGGCCAAGTTTACAACCTCAGCTTTGCTACGGCGAACTCAAATCCGTTCGTCCACCGCGGTGAAATGCTCGACACGACCACCAATGGCCTCGAGGTCTATTGGAATGGGGAAAAGGTTGCTGAAGTTCTAAGCGAGGATGCAGAATTCACAACCCACAACCTGACGGTGAGAGCCGGCAGCGGCGATGGCTCGAACACACTCACCTTTAAGGGCCTGGGCAACGAAGACAATGTTGGAATCAGCCTGGACGCCGTGAGCATGACGGACAACGACAACTTGCTCGTCAATGGTTCGTTCGAGAACACCCTGGGCATGACCGAGCACGGCTGGGGCATGTCAGCGAAAACAATGGTCGGCTGGACCAACGATAGCGTCCAGCACGTCACCTTCGATGGCGAAATCAACGTCCACGACGCAGGACAAGACCGCGATGGTGCGTTCGAAATCCAGGACAACGGAGAGACGCTGTTCCTACCCGGCAACGGCTGGAAATCGATTCCTGGTGACTTCAACATCACCCCGAATACCGTGATCGAGTTCGAGTACAAGAGCACGGAGCAACCTGAGTTCGTATCGATCGGTTTCGATACCGATGCGACTTGGCACAACGACGGTGGCAATGACTTCTTCAAGATCTTCGGCGACCAAGTCCATGGCGATGCGGCCAACAATGCCTACACGGTCTACGAAGGCGATGGAGAGTATCAGAAGATCCGAATCCCAGTCGGGCAATTCATGCAGGGCGAATTCGACCGCATGACCTTCATCAATGACGACGATAACCTCGCGTCCCACAACGACGTCAACACCAGTGTTGAAGGCAACAGCTTCTTCAAGAACGTTCGGTTCTTCGAAGCAGACGGCAACAACTTCGAATCGCACAATCCGCGAGGCGGAGTGGAAGCAACCGATGGCGAGTACTGGATGGACATGGGAGGCAGCCCTGGCAACCTCAGCATGTCTCAACACGTCCCAGGCGTAGTCGACGGTGAAACCTACTCACTGTCCTTTGACCTCGCTGATTCTGCCCACGATGCGTCTGACGGCCTGAAAGTCGTCTGGAATGGTGAAGTCGTCGCAGAACTGAGTGGCCAGGACAACACCATGGATCGCTTCGAATTCGACATCGTGGGCGGATCCGGCAACGGCAGCAACACAATCCAGTTTGTCGGAACTGGAGCAGCCAACAATTTCGGCGTTTCGCTTGACAACGTGAAGCTGGTTTCGGCCGAGTCAAACGCTCAAGCGACGAACCAAAATGCAGACGTCAACATCACCGGAAACAGCTTCGACGTCACGGGTTCATCGGAAGACGATCGACTCCGGGGCGGAGAGGGCAATGACGTGCTTCGCGGCGGCCAAGGCAACGACGTCCTCGAAGGCGGAGACGGCGATGACATCCTCATCGGCGACGCACCGCAGGCAGCCATGAAGTTTGATGGCGTCAACGACTTTGCGATCGCAGACGCGTCCAACATGGACTTCAGCGATTCGTTCAGCATTTCTGCGAAAGCGATGCTCGCCGAGAATGTCAGTTCCGACACCAACTACGAAGTCATCATTGAGAAGGTCGACATCGACGGCAAGAACGACTTCATGCTCGGCTTCGTCAATGGCAGCCTCGTCGTTGAGATCAACGACGATGATGTATGGGAAGGTGGCAACGATGCTCAGAAGCATGTGATCGCAAACGCAGCCGATCTAGCCGGTGAATACCACGACTACGCCGTTTCGTTCGCAAACGGAAAGCTCGATGTCTTCATCGACGGCTCCCTAGCCAAGTCGATTGACGGACTCGCCGAATTCCAGCCAAGTGATAACGGTTTTCTCGTTATTGGTGCTGATATCGACCGAGGCCAGTCGCCAACATCGGACCGCTTCGCCGGTGAGATCGCGGACGTCCAGATCTTCAATCGGGCTCTCGACGCTTCCGAGGTAAGGGGAGCCACTTCGAAGGAAGGCCTGTTGGCTCATTACGATTTCGAAGGTGACAATCCGCTCGAAGACAAATCCGGCAATGGTCGTGACGCGCAATCGGGGAGCACACCTGAGATCGTCATCACCGATCAAGACGCGCAATCGGAAGGCAGCGACATTATCGACGGTGGAGCTGGAATCGATACGGTCGTCATGCACGGCAGCGTTCAGAACTACGAAATCCATGTCGATGGGGGCAGAGTCTTTTTACAGAACCTGGGCACCGGAGACATCGACACTCTGACCGACATCGAGAAAATTCGATTCGCAGACGCCAACATTCATGTAAGCGACTGGATTGAGGGAGAAAGCGGTGTCCTCAAGGTGCAAGGTCTTGGAGAGACGGAAACCTTGTCGCCAAACGATCAGTCATCTGCTCCCGTCAACTTGACGATGAGCAACTCGATTGACGCTCCAGACAACTACAAAGTTGAATTCGATTTTGAAGCCACGCCCGGCGGATGGGAAAATTCGTTCTTCGTATTCGACTACAACGGCCCCGATGACTTTAAGTATGTCGGTGCTCGAGTCGGTGCGGATTACTGGACGATCGGTGAATTCGATGGACAATTCCAAGACCTGGCGCGACTGCCTGAGAATATCCCCGCGGGTGAAAAGATCGAGATGCAAATCACGGTTAACGAAGGCAAGGTTTCGCTCGTCGCCGATGGCGAAGAAAAAGTGAAATACAACTTCCTACGTAGCTTCGGAAGCAATAACGTTGGGATTGCCAATCAGAATGCCGAGACTGCAATCACCGATTTCTCACTGACGACTTTTGAGTCAACCGAAGCGGGCGTTGCCTCTCAAGCCGCCGCCTCTGCTGCTGCCGGCGCGGAGGTCACCATTGAAGACGACTCCCAAGAGGATCAGAGCCAGGCCTTCGATAGCTTCGAAGTGGTCGATTTCGATAACGATGAAGTCGCCCAGCTCTTCTCACGAGGTGGCTCAACACCGGCGACCGACTTCGAGATCTTCTCAGATGAATAGTCATCGGGAAGAGCAGGGGACAGGACCGGTTCATTCCGCAAGCAGCCAAAATGCCCTGGTGGCTTGCCTACCCCTTAGCTGAGTCCATCGCGACGAATCACCAGACAGGGCTCCGAGTTTGACTCGGAGCCTTTGTTCGTTGATGGCTTCGAATTCGAACCGCCGAGTATCGCTGTCTTGGCGCACCGTTCCCACCGAGAACTCTGCATCCAAACAGGCAAAACACAATAGCGCTGTTCTCGCCAATGAACAAGAGCGTAATGCGACAGAACCGCCTCAGCGATCCGCTTTGGGCGCCGGGAACTGGAGGGGAAGATAGAGAGAGCGGAGGGAGAGTTTCTGAAACGACTCGGCGTGTGTTTCAATGCTACCGTTTTATGAATCGCAGGCGTGGATTGGAAACACGAAGCAAGGTAGGTTCCCCGGTCGAATCACAGCTCAAAGCAAAACACAAATAAGAAGCGCAAACAAAAAGCGCAAAAGAAAAGCCGCCTCCTGGCGGCTTACTTCGGGTCAAGCTCGGCAATTGCCACGTCCTAGGTCGTAATCAAACCACTCTTGACCGCCCATACCGCAGCCGCCGTACGATCAGCAGAATCTAGCTTCCGCAGGATGTTCTGAACGTGCTCCTTCACTGTCTCAACGCTAATTTTGAGCGAGGTCCCTATTTCCTTGTTGCTCAGCCCAAGGGCGATATGCCTCAAAACCTGTAGCTCTCGGTTCGTGAGCGGTACGTCCTTCGAATCAGATCGATCCTTCCGCTTTTCCATGGTGGCTTGCACCCGCCGAAGGATGCTGGTTTCCGAAGGAAGCGTATTGGTTGCAGCCCGCTGGATTGCTTCCAAAACATCGATCCGCGACGAATCTTTCAAGATGTAGTCCTTGGCCCCCAGTGCAATTGCCCGAGCTACATAGGTCGGATTGTCATAAGTGGACATCATCACGACGGAGACTTCGGGCTTTTTCGAGCGAATCGTTTCCAGCGCAGAAAGCCCATCTTCTGGTCCCAGACGAACATCTAGTAGAACTACATCGGGGCTTGATTGTTCCGTCATCGTGACGGTTTCTTCGATGTTGGTGGTCGCACCAACAATTTCGACATCGCTGCCGGTAAGCAGAGTCTGGATTCCTTCCCGAACAACTTCGTGGTCGTCTGCCACAATCACGCGGATAGTCATCAACGCGCCTTTCAGTAAATGCTCTTTGGAATTCCCACTTATAAACGATACTTTCCCTCCGTCATAATAGGGGGGAATTCAAGTGAGAATACCACGCATACGGGGACAACAGCTCACTAGACGCGGGGAATGGCGTAAAAAACAACATCCTCAACTACCCCGGCAAGCGCACTCAACAACGACATGTACTCAACACGCTTATCTGTCGAACTTCCGCCAATTCCCTAGTGTACGTAAAAGCACGGACAAATCCACACCCCTCTCCAGGGCTAGCGTTTAGAAATTGCAACGCCCTTCTTTGCGTGTCCCGAATTTGCAACCTAAAGATTAATACCGGCTTTTCATAGTGGATTAGCCCACACCATCTCTACGTTGCAATACTTGGCATGTCCCAAAACAAGATTCTTATCATCGACGACGACCAGTGGCTTCTTGAATCCATGGGAGATTGGCTCTCGGAGCAGGGCTTCCACGTCGTCACTGCAAGCTCGGCGGCAGGGGGGATCCAAATCCTACGCGCTCATCCCGTAGACCTCTGTTTGGTGGACGTATGCCTGGAAGAAGAAGATGGCTTCGTCTTCCTGGAGACTGCCAAATCCGATTTCTCCGACATCCCCGTCGTGATGATGACTGGGTATGCAGGTCCAGATTCGGCCGTGCAGGCTGTCCAATCCGGAGCGTTCGACCTGCTGACCAAACCCATTATCGATCAGCAATTGATCGGCACGATCGAGCGCGCCATCGATCAAAGGAAGATCGCCTCTGAAAACGTGCGTCTGAAAGAAGAGCTGGATCGCAAATCCGGACTCGAGGAAATCTTAAGCCACGATCCGCGAATGCTGAGCATCTTCGATGTGATCGATAGCGTCGCGGATACAAAAGCAACGGTCCTGATCACGGGCGAGAACGGCACAGGGAAATCCATGATTGCCCGTGCAATCCATCGTCGCAGCGAGCGTCGGTCCAAACCCTTTGTCGAAGTCGCCTGTGGAGCCCTACCTGAAAATCTGCTCGAAAGTGAGCTCTTCGGCCATGCCGCTGGTGCATTTACTGGGGCTCAAACCGACAAGGAAGGGAAATTCAAACACGCAGATACAGGGACGCTGTTTCTCGACGAGATCGGAACAGCATCCACCGCGATGCAAATCAAGATGCTTCGCGTTCTTCAGGACTTCCAATTTGAACCGGTAGGCAGCAACGAGACTTTCACCGTCGACACACGTTGTATCCTCGCCACGAATGAGAATTTGGAAGAGGCGGTGCAGGCAGGCACTTTCCGCCAAGACCTCTTCTATCGGATCAATGTCATCCACCTAGAGCTCCCCGCGCTGCGAGAACGCAGCTCCGATATTCCGGTACTGGCAGAACACTTCCTGCAGAAATCGTTAGCAGACGTAAAAAAAGACGTCGATGGTTTCAGCGACGAATGCCTTGAAACGTTGATGAATTACGAATGGCCTGGAAATATCCGGGAGCTTGAAAATGTCGTCCAAAGATGCGTGCTGTTGACCAAGTCGCCGCGAATCGAGGTCGATTTGCTGCCGCCATCCCTCATCGGTAACGTGGCACGCATCCCAAGTTTTGCTCGAATCGCCAAGCATCAGACTTTGCGTGAGGCGCTTGAGGGGCCCGAGCGGCAGATTATCGAAGAGGTGCTTCGCGCGAACAGCTTTAGTCGCAATTTGACCGCCGAGCAGCTGGGCATTAACCGAACGACCCTCTACAAGAAGATGAAGAAGCTCGGCATCGATACAGGATCCCTGCAGGACTAGGGCCCCTGGACGCTCTTTAGACGGGCTCACACCCTCCCTTCCTTCACAGTCCGTGCTTCCTGCGTTGCTTCTTCCGTCCAAGCGGCGTCGCGAGCGCACGCGGGACTAGAGTATTGAGGCACATTCTGGCGTCATGGGACGATGTCGCCCCGATCGTCTGCGCCGCATTGCCGCGGCATCGATGGGCAGACAGACATGCTCGTCACCACACCAAAAGAACGTGGCAAAGTGTTCGAAGCCACCCTCCTTTTTGCCGTTTGGTCCAAGCCCTATAATTTGCCGCGACACGAGTGTCGTGTCCCGATTCAGGGTGGAAAGTCGACAAACGTCGATGAAGTCTCTCGAATCGAATTCAATGCCAAGTGGCAATTCCGATCCATTGTCGCGACATTGCGCTCTTTAGAGGACGGCTAGAGTCCAGGCGAGGTTGCCGACTCAGTTCAGCCCGACAAGAGCCCTGATGATGCGGCCTCCGCTGGAAGTCATTCGTAATGAAAATCCACGAGTACCAAGGTAAAGAGCTTTTCCGTAAAGCTTCGGTTCCGGTCTTGGACAGCCATGTCGCGCGAACCCCAGAAGAAGCCGCTGAGGCATTCAACAAGCTCGGCGGTAGCATCGCTGTTGTCAAAGCGCAGGTGCACGCAGGTGGCCGCGGAAAGGGTACGATCACTGAAGTGCCCGATCAGCGTGGCGTTCAGCTTGTCAAGTCTGCCGAGGAAGCTTCCCAGGTCGCCAAGAACATCCTAGGAAACCACTTGGTCACGATCCAAACCGGCGAAGAAGGCGCAGTCGTCAACCAAGTTCTAGTTGAAGCTGGTTGCGAAATCGATCGTGAACTCTACTTGGGTATCGTCCTCGATCGTGGTCTTTCGCTGCCTGCATTGATGGTTAGTAGCGAAGGTGGCGTGGAAATCGAAAAGGTTGCCGAAGAGACGCCCGAAAAGATCTTCCGCGAGCATTTCCATCCAGACGTTGGACTCCAAAGCTTCCAAGTCCGAAAGCTGTGCAAGAAGCTCGGGATCGAAGGCAAAACCGTACGGGCCGCAGACAAATTCATGCGTGGCCTTTGCAAACTTTACGTCGATCTCGATTGCTCTCTCGCGGAAATTAATCCGCTCGTCATCGACAAGTCCGGTGCGATGATTGCCTTGGACGCAAAAATCACGTTCGATGAGAACGCCATGTTCCGTCACCCAGATTTGGTCGAGTTGCGAGATTTAGCAGAAGAAGAACCAGCAGAAGTCCGAGCAAGTGACGCTGGACTGTCCTACGTGAAGCTGGACGGGACCATTGGTTGCTTAGTTAACGGTGCCGGACTGGCCATGTCGACGATGGATATCATTAAATACCACGGCGGCCAACCAGCCAACTTCTTGGACGTCGGTGGTGGAGCTACGACCGAGCAAGTCGTCGAAGCGTTCAGCATCATATTGTCGGACAAGAATGTAAAGGCGGTCCTCGTCAACATCTTCGGTGGCATCGCCAAATGCACCACCATCGCACAGGCTTTGATTGAAGCCTCCAAGCAGATGGGGATCTCCATCCCGCTCGTGGTGCGACTCGAAGGCACCGAAGTGGAAGAAGGAAAGAAAATGCTCGCAGAAAGCGGGCTTGATATGATCACCGCCGACAATTTGACCGACGCAGCTCAGAAGGTCGTTGCTGCTGTTGCCACTTAATTGGGACCGGAAGCGCTAGTTCGAATCGCGACACGGAAGCATTCCGGGATGCCCCAGAACGCCAATGGTCGCGACAGAGAACCCTCGACCACTCCAGTCCAACGCAAAGCAATCATTCACGGCTACTAGGCCCACCAGGAATAAAATGAGCATTCTGATCAACAAAGACACGAAAGTCATCTGCCAAGGAATTACTGGTAGCGCCGGAGAATTCCATACGAAGGGTTGCGCCGAGTACGGAACCCAAATGGTCGGTGGTGTGACGCCTGGCAAAGGCGGCCAAGACGTCGATGGAATCCCCGTTTTTGATACGGTAGAAGAAGCCGTTGCGAAGACAGGTGCCGATGCCACCATGATCTTCGTACCGCCTCCGTTTGCCGCAGACGCCATCTTGGAAGCCGTCGACGCAGGAATCAAGGTCATTGCGGCCATCACTGAGGGCGTTCCGGTTCTTGATATGGTCGAAGTTTATCGCCGCGTTCGCGAAAGCGATTCCGTATTGATCGGGCCCAATTGCCCGGGCCTGATTACGCCCGGTGAATGTAAGATCGGAATCATGCCCGGCTACATCCACCAGCCGGGTAAAGTGGGTATCATCAGCCGTAGTGGAACGCTAACGTACGAGGCTGTTTGGCAGACCACCAACCTCGGATTAGGCCAGTCGACTTGCGTCGGACTCGGCGGCGACCCAATCGTCGGAACTTCCTACATCGACCTCTTCAAGCTGTACCAAGAAGACGATCAGACCGAAGCCATCTTGATGATCGGCGAAATCGGAGGCGACGCCGAAGAGCAGGCCGCAGCATTTGTGAAAGAGAATGTCACGAAGCCCGTTGCCGCATTTATAGCTGGCGCAACGGCCCCTCCAGGCAAGCGAATGGGACATGCCGGCGCGATCATATCGGGCGGCAAAGGGACTGCTTCTGAGAAACAAGCTGCTCTTGAAGCCGCTGGCATCAGCGTTGCCCAGTCGCCAGCCGACATGGGGTCAGCGCTCCAAGCTGCGATCGCCAAAGCCTAAGTAGCTTAGAGGCAAACAATCTCAGAAACGATCGAACCATTTCGGTCGTTTAAAATGCGGACCGCTCAAACGCCGCAAGATCATGCACCACGCCCACAAGCCTCAAGACCCTCTTCCACTCAGGCGACAGTCGACATGGAACCTGAAGGAAGAAACCCGGCGGATGAGTCTTCAAATGGCCAACCAGACGCACCAAGTGCAGCGAGAAGAAAAGCCGGTATCGCCTTCATCCTCGTTACGCTCTTCATCGACATCCTCGGGATCGGGATCATCATTCCGGTGCTTCCCGAGCTTGTCAAAGGATTTGTAGGGGCAGATACATCCCTTGCCGCCTTCTACTACGGCATTCTAGGTGCGTCCTACTCCTTGATGCAGTTCTTGTGCGCTCCCTTCGTCGGAGCTTTGTCAGATCGTTTCGGCAGACGACCAGTCATCTTGGCATCCATGTTTGGCTTAGGCGTCGACTTCCTAATCCAGGGCTTTGCGACGAGTCTTACCTGGCTGTTCGTTGGACGTTTTCTCGCAGGCGTTTTTGGAGCCAGCATCACCACCGCAAATGCCTACATCGCGGACGTTTCGAACGACGACAATCGCGCCAGGAACTTTGGGCTAGTTGGCGTCATGTTCGGCTTGGGCTTTACATGTGGTCCCGCGCTCGGAGGACTCCTTGGATCGATCGGACCACGTGTCCCGTTCTTCGCCGCGGCAGGTCTTGCACTAGTCAATTGGCTGTACGGCTATTTCATTTTGCCTGAATCGTTAGCCCCAGAAAAACGCAAGGCCAAGTTTGAGCTCAACCGCGCCAACCCTTTTTCGTCAATCGATCGTCTGCGGGCGTACCCAATTATTCTCGGACTCGCGTTCGCATTTGTCTTCATGTCCTTCGCGCAGCGCGGCCTCGAAAACGTTTGGGTGCTTCATGGTGCCTATCGCTATGGCTGGGACGAACTCCGAAACGGCTTGCTGCTTGGGCTCGTTGGAATCATGGCCATCATCGTCCAGGGCGGTTTGGTGCGTCCGACCGTTAAGAAACTTGGTGAACGGCGATCCGTCATTCTGGGTCTGACTATCTCAACACTAGCCTTCATGGGGTACGGCTTCGCTTACGCAGGCTGGATTGTCCCCATCGTTGTGGTGTTCGGCAGCCTAGGTGGCGTCACCGGCCCGGCCATTCAGAGCATTGTGACGAGGAGCGTCGACGAAACGGAACAAGGCGAAGTCCAAGGGGCACTCACATCTTTGATGAGTTTGACAAATATTTTCGCCCCACTGGTGTTCTCTGCATTTCTCTTCAGCTACTTCACTTGTGAGAAAGAAACGTTCACACCCGAGGGCTTTCCAATTTCGCTTCCAGCTCCGCCGTTCACTGTGCCAGGTGCACCATTTTACTTTGGTTCGCTACTACTCTTTATCGCTCTCTGCTTGGTACTGCGACTCTTCAAAAAAATGCCTGCCAGTAGCGAGGCGGCCGAGATGGCGCAAGCGAAAGAACCTGCATAGCGGGAAATGTATTTCGGCCTGGTCTGACCGCCCTATTAGCACGCCCCCACTTTCCTGAATGGACAGATTGGTCCGGCGTTTAAACACACGAGACAATGCCAAACGCGACTCCACGAGCCATCGCAAACGTCAATTCTCTTTGAAGCAGATGCGCAGTACTATCCTTGAACTTTGGCGAATTCATCGCCCGTAAGTCGCTCAAAGACTTCCACGTACTTCGCTCTTGTCTGGCTAACAACCTCTGGTGGTAGATCCGGTGGTGGACTATTTCGATCCCAGTCGGTTGCCATTAACCATTCGCGCACAAACTGCTTGTCGAAAGACGGCTGCGCACTTCCCGGTGCATAGTTCTGTTTAGCCCAGAATCGTGAGCTGTCCGGAGTTAGGACCTCGTCAATCAAAATCACCCGGCCCTCGTACCAGCCAAATTCAAATTTTGTATCCGCAATAATGATTCCGTGTGCTCCGGCGTGGCGACACCCCTGCTCGTAAACGGAGAAACTCAGATCCCGCAGCTGACCTGCTAGTTCCTGGCCGATCTCGTTGGCCATTGTTTCGAACGAGACGTTCTCATCGTGCCCCTCCGCAGCCTTCGTGGCAGGCGTAAAGATTGGCTCTTGTAACCGCGCACATTGCCCGAGTCCTGCGGGTAGCCCAATTCCGCAGACGGCTTGATTCTCTTGGTACTCGCGCCACCCGGATCCTTCGAGATAGCCTCGAACGACACACTCAAACGGGATCACCTCTGCTTTTCGAACACGCATCACGCGTCCGCGCAGATCCGCAGCCATTTCGGGATCAACGTCCAACGAATCAGGGAGTTCGGTGGCAAGCAAATGATGCTCCACATCGAGATGCTCAAACCAAAATCGGCTCAATTGCGTTAGTACTCGCCCCTTGTCCGGAATGCCTGACGGAAGAATCCAATCGAAAGCGCTGATTCGATCGGTGCTGACAATTAAGAACTCGCCCCCCAGGTCGTAGACATCCCTGACCTTGCCAGAGGTTTTCGGAAGTCCTAGGTTCGACTCTAGGAGCGAGTTTAAAGGATTCTGTGTCATCTCAACTTGCCGTGCGAAAAGAACCACGAAGGTTGCTGCGTCACGCCCGAGCTGCCCAAAGGCTATGCTTCAGAGGTCTGGAATCGAATGCAATACGTCACTTCGTCGGGGCCCGTCAGTGTAGCGCCTCGACTGAAAACGAGTAAGCTTTGTTGCCGATTTTTGGCCTCTTGCCTGCCTCTGTTTTCGATATTGGCAAACCAACGTTGCAACTCTGCGACGCAGTCTCCCATCGCCATGTTGGACCCAACGAATTCACGTTGCAACTCTGCGACGCAGTCTCCCATCGCCATGTTGGACCCAACGAATTCACGTAGCGGCTCGCGACGCGAGCCGAAAGCGGCAAATGCGGATTGATTGTGCCATAGCCAATGATACGGTAGATTTCTCGTTTCCCATGTTGGCATCTGCCGCCGAATCAGTCGTAAAATCCGTCACTATCCTCATTTTGAAAATCAACTTCGCATTGAGGCTGGCGGATACATATCGAACCTCTTCCTCACCGAGAAAAACGACGATTCGAAGAATCTGAGCAGATTCGTAGAACAGCCTATCAAGTAAACTTTCCCAATTGAGATTCGTCAGGAGCCTCCGCGTCTGGCGCTGGTGCTAGTACAACACTGCCAGAGAAAGCCATATCGAGACCAAGAGCGGAAAAAGACGAAGGCTGCATGTCTGATCTACGATTCACAGTACCCTCAACCAGCGATTTTGATGATCGCATTTGGGGAACGGCGTACCTAACAGGGATCGAAGGCATACCTTGGTTCTGCAGGCATACTGCAACAGGCAACGAGTTTTCAATCAGTCGCCAGATCGACGAATCAGGCAAATTGCACTTGGTCTGGCCAAGCACCACCGTTGGCAACACCTGCCTCGAAACCACTTCGCTACGACTTGGTGAAGATGGCTACTCGCTACCGGTGGAATTAGCCCGGGGAACATTGCACCGACTGAAGACTCAGACGGACGAGTGGCAGAGGGTGGGACTACGTTTGCCCAACTCCTACTTCGAAGCATCCGAATGCGCTCTCGACGCTCTTTTAGATGCACTTACATCCCGGGACGAGGCTGTACGCACAAGACGTTCCCAATTTGCGATCGAATGGACTCTACACGCCGCCAATCTTCTCGTCGACTCATTCAGTGCCCAAGCTCTAGACGCCCGACGCAATAGCGAAGGCAGGTTGGCAACCCTATTGGGTTGCCAATTGCCACCGACGGACCAATTCGCCAAGCTCGATACGGCACTTCAAACGGCCTTCAACGTGGTTTCCGTGACAGCCGACTTTGGAACGATTGAATCAACTTCCGGCCGCAGCAACTTTTCGATCTTCGATAGCCAAGTTGACTGGGCTACCGAAACGGATCAAAAACTCTGTATCGGCCCCCTAGTCGATTTTAGAGACGGCAGGTTGCCGGATTGGCTCGTCCTTCTCGATGACGGTTTCGACAGCGTGCTTGAAGCAGCTTGCCACCACACGGCCAAGACGGTTGAACGCTACAAGGGGAAAGCCCACCTTTGGAATTGCGCAGCCGGCATCAACGTACCGAACCGCATGAGATGGAATGACGAAGAAGTTCTGAGAATGGCTGTTTCACTGATCGAAACGGTCCGCAGAGCCGATGAACGAACACCAGTGTTGCTGTCGGTAGATCAGCCGTTCAGCGAGTACCTCCGGAAAGAAGAGCAGGGGATCTCGCCGCTCCATTTCGCCGACGCCCTCATTCGCGCAGATCTAGGCTTGAGCGGTCTTGCCCTTGAACTGAATTTTGACCAACACCCAGGCGGCACCTTCCCTCGGGACCTGATGCAGGTCAACCAAGTCATTGATCGCTGGTCGATGCTCGGACTGCCGCTCATGGTCTCGTTGACAGCCCCGACTTCCTCTGCCCCGACTTCTGATCGACGTTGCACTGCCTGGGAAACGCCGGAACTTGCCACGATCTCAGCCGGGCTTTCGCCAGATACTCCTCCGGATGAAACACCTTCTTGGCCGAGGACTGGTGTCCATAATCCCGAGTCGATTGTTCGCCTCCTTGTTTCCAAACCAGCAGTTCATGCTGTCATCTGGAATCAGATGTTCGATTCCTTGGACTCGGCCGGTGGCTCCAGCGGATTGTGGACCAAGGAAGGAACTGCAAAGCCCTTGCTCGAAGGACTAGCCAAGCTCCGAAAAACGGCCCTTCATTGACTGGGGCTGGTTCTCCAGCCTAGGTAAGACAGAGTCATAGGCCTCTCGAGCCGCCTCGTTTAATCCGCTGAGCCGAGTACTTTCACGGTCGAAGCCGGCCGCAGCAAGCTTTGCTCCGCTACCCGAACAATCTCATCGCACGAAACGTTACGGTATTTTCCAAGAATGACGTCTAACGGCTCATAAGCTCGACGTGACATCCAAGCTTGTCCAAGTGCGAACAAACGGTTACTGGGACGTTCATCAGAGAGAATCAAGCCACTCTCGATTTTATGCAGTGCGAGATCCAGTTCTTTCTCAGTAACACCGTTTTTGGCGACATTCTCGATCGCAGCCCCAATGGCGGCCTCATTCTCCTCAAGGTCACCGGGGGCACAGCAAAGGTAACCTGTAACGCACCCGCAATCGTCAAACATCTGGGGCCACAAGGTGGCTGTTTCAGCGCGGCCCGTATCGATCAACTCCCAAAACAGTCGACTACCAGAATCATCTCCTAAGATGGAGCAAAGCAGCCGAAGCGCGTAACGCTGCGAATCATTACTACCTACTCCCGGCCACAACCGGATCATATAGCTTTGGTGCGTTAACTCTCGTTCGATGACTTCGTCTTCCGAACAAAACTCGGGTAACGCCGATTCCGATCGAACTGCCTTTTTCGGCCAATCCGCTGCGAGCCCTCCAATCTGATCAATCAATCGCGGCACATCAATATTGCCGCTCGCGACCATGAGCATATTGTCAGCCGTATAGCGATTGTTGTGATAGCCTCGCATTTGCTCGACTTCGAGATCAGAAACCGACTCAATGGTTCCCAGAACGCGCGTCGACAAGGGATGCTCACCAAAGAAGAGCTCGGTGACTCGCTCAAACGCACCATAAGGCGGCTGATCGTCGTACATCGCGATTTCTTCGAGTACCACTTTCTTTTCGGTCTCAAACTCCGCTTCATCGAGCGTTGGACGCATTAAGTCGGTAAGCAGATCGACGGCATGCTCCTGACACTCGGGCAGCACCGATGCGTAGAAGACAGTCGAATCTTCCGATGTATATGCATTCGACTGAGCTCCCAAATGATCCAACTCTCGGTTTACATCCTCAGCCGTCCGACGCCCCGTTCCTTTGAAGACCATGTGCTCCAAAAAGTGGGACACACCTGCGAGCTCAGGAGCCTCGTGCCGCGCACCGGTTTTCACGAACCAACCATAGCTAGCCGTGAATGCTGTCGGATCTTTCAGAACGACAATCTCAGGCAGCTCATCAGTTCGATGCGTAATCAAATCCACTCGGCAACTCCAATGGCTGAGAACCGACGCTAACCAACGAAAAGTTTTTGGGTAGGTTCTTCTCGAAATGCTCGAGCAATGAATCGCACGTCAATTGATCCACCCGCGCACAGACCTCATCCCGCATTGGGACTCGGCCCAGGTAATACCAATCGCTCGCGACTTGGCCGCTGCGCGCGGCCGAGGACTCTTGCTCAAAGACTAGCGAACTCTTAATTCGATTTTTTAGCCGGGCCAATTCATCATCGGTGATACCATCGCCTAGCGAGTGGATCGTCTCCAATAAGACTTGAATTGTTTCTTCGGCACGATTCCCCGTCGTCCCAGCGTAACAAAGCACGCTCCCCTGAGCTGCAATTGAAAAACATGTCGCAAAAACAGAGTAGACCAACCCACGCTTCTCACGGACTTCAGAGAAAAGCCGAGAACTCATCCCATCGCTGAGAACACCGACAAGGGCCCTGGCCTCGTAGTATTCCGGGCTTTCATAGGACGCGCAATCATAAGCCAACGCGAGGTGTGTCTGGTTCGACGAATAGTCAATGTGACGATTGCCAAAATGAGGTGCCAGAGTTGGCAGCGACGTACCTGAAACGCGTTTCCATGAGCCCAAAGCATCACACACCGTTTGTCGAACTTCATCCCAATCAAAGTTACCTGCAACTGCAAGAATGCTTCCGTTGGGACGATAATGTTCGGCGAAGAACCGAGTGATATCGTCGTGAGAAATCGACTCCAAGCCGTCTCTTGTCCCCTGTGAAATGCGTCCGTAGGGCAGGGGATAACGAAACCGCTTCAGCTCGCTGAAACAACGATGAGATGGCTCATCTTCTAACGCACGAAGATCCTGAAGGCACAAGTGCTGCGCGTCGCTCACCTGATCCGCGGGCAGGTGTGGTCGTTGGACCAAGTCGCTGTAGAGCTTCAGCGTCTCCTGAAGCACCGCACTCGGCATGGCACAACTAAAGGCGCTGTGAGCCGTCGAAATCGAGCTCGACCTCTCGACCCCTAACTCATCCAGCTTTTCCCAGAAAGCACGGCTGTCGAGATCACCGGCGCCGCGCTGCGCCATCTCGCTAACGAAACCCGCTAGGCCGTCGCGTCCATTCGGTTCGTAGCAAGTCCCGGCAGGGAGCAAAAATGTGAAGGCTGCAGATCGCAACCAGGGCATTGGTTCACCCAATAGAACAAGACCATTATCGATCTCGTAATGGAGCAGTTCTTGTTCCATAAATTTCCGTTCTTCGAAACCAAGCCGACCAACCATCCAAAGTTTGGGTAGCTAGAAAAACTAATCCGAGCTCTTTTTGCCGGAACCGCCTTTGCTACCAGAGTCAGATCCACCCGATTTCTTGGCCGAGGAGTCGGAGGAAGAACTGTCCTTGGGCTTATCCGCTGCCTTCGCTTTTTTGTAGGAATCACTGCGGTAGTCGGTCTGATAAAAACCGGAGCCCTTGAAAACCACTGCAGCGCCAGTACCAAGGAGTCGGCGGAGCTTTAGCTTGCCACATTCAGGGCACTTGCGTTTTTTTGGATCGTTGATGCCTTGGTAAATCTCCAAAGTGTGGCCACAAGCATCACATTCGTAGTCATAAGTCGGCACAGTTGGCTCCTTAAAACGGCACGCCCCAAATCACTCGCTTCGGCAATCCTTCGATTCGCCGAGAATCATAGCGACACTTACTGCTGAGGCCCGGTACTTACAATGACGTGGCTGGGGCGCACAACTCGGTCGTGAAGCACATAGCCAACACCAACCTCATTCATCACTTTCCCCGCCTCGTATTCGTCACTTGGCATCTGCGAAATCGCCTCGTGGAAGTTCGGATCAAACTCTTCGCCAAGCGCTTCAACTCGCCGGCACCCATACTTGGCCAACGCATCGGTCATCTGCTGGCTAACCATCGAGACTCCGTCACGCAGAGCCTGAGTCGCTGGATCATCTACTTCTGCTGCCCCGACAGCACGCTGTAGGTTATCCCAGACGTCGAGAAGATCACGAATCAGCGGCATGTTCGCATACTTGAGCTGCTGCTCCATGTCACGCACGATGCGTTTGCGATAGTTTTCCATCTCCGCTTTCGCAAGCAGTGCTGCTTTCTCCGCTTCGATCACTCGCTCGTTATCGCTCTTCGGCTGTGGCGTCTCATCCAAAACCTCATCGAATAGTTCGTCCACATCGTCAACGATTTCGGGCTGACTTTGTGCGGACGATTCGACGTCATTGGCTATGTCTTCAACGGGTTGATTCTCTTCCGGCTTCACTCAATCACTCCTGATTTTCATCATCTTGCTTGTCGTCTTCCACGCGGAAATAGTCAACGACACGCTCAAAAAACGACTTCCGGTGCGGAGTCACATGGATCTCTTCCAGATCCGCGAGCTTACGCAGCAATTCTTCTTGCTGTGCATCAATCTTCTTTGGAATTTCCACGAAGGTCTGCACGAGTAAATCTCCGCGGACACCGTTGCGTGGATCGGGCATCCCTTGACCACGCAGCTGGAATACTTCTCCACTTTGGCTACCTGGCGGAATATCAATCGAACTCTTCCCGCGGAGTGTTGGTATTTCAACGGTCGTGCCCAAAACCGCTTGCGAGTAGGTCAAAGGCAGTTGAATCGCCAGATCACTGCCGTCTCGACGAAAGATCTTGTGGGGTCGAATCTGAATAAAACAGTATGCATCACCTGGAGGCCCTCCTTCAGGACTGGCTTGCCCCTCACCAGAAAGCCGCACGCGCATTCCGTCATCGACGCCTGCTGGTATTGTCACCTCTAACGACACACTCTTGGGCAACACGCCGGAGCCATCGCACTTGCGACATGGGCTCGTAATGATTTTGCCGACGCCCCGGCACTGAGGGCAACTTGTTTGCACCCTCAGTATGCCGGTCGCCTGGACGACCTGACCGCGACCATTGCATCGTCCACAAACCTGCGGTTTCGAACCGGGCTCAGCGCCGGAACCTTCGCATACGTCGCATGCTTCGTGACGTGTCAGCGCGACCTTCTTCTTGACACCAGACGCAGCCTCTTCGAGATCGAGCGTGACGTCACAGCGGATATCGGCACCGCGCCGCACACGGGAGCGTGAGCGTCCCCCAAAGAAATCCTCAAACACGGACCCGCCGAACAGGTCTCCAAAGGCCTCGAAGATATCGCCCACATCCTGGAAACCACCACCAGCGTTCCCGTCAATCCCCGCATGTCCGTACTGGTCGTACCGAGCCCGCTTTTCGTCGTCACTGAGAACTTCGTAGGCCTCAGCGGCCTCCTTAAATTTAGCGATCGCGTCCTCGTCATCCCGATTACTATCAGGATGGTACTTAATCGCCAGCTTGCGATAAGCCTTAGACAGATCAGCGGAAGAAACCCCACGTTCAACGCCGAGCACTTCGTAATAGTCGCGTTTTGTCGTCGACATGTGAGCTATCCTCCAATCCAGCTACCGGGAGACACCGGCTGCCGGCCCCGACTTAGTCTCGCAAAAAGGCCACACTCGTGATGAGCGTGGCCTTTACATGCGATATCGTTGAGCGGTTGCCCGCATCGTTGGGAAGCCTAAGCAACAGAGCCTTCGACTCGTTGCTTCTCCTTGTCTTCCTTCTCAAAATTCGTAACGAGTGCTTCTGTCGTCAGCAGCAATCCTGCGATGCTACCGGCGTTTGCAAGAGCCGTTCGGGCAACTTTGACAGGATCGATGATACCGGACTTCAGCATGTCGACATACTTGCCCGCATTCGCATCGTATCCAGTTGAAATTGGCTTCTGGCTAACTTCATCGGCTACGACAGAACCATCAATACCTGCATTGTCGGCAATCTGACGCATTGGAGCTGAGAGTGAGCGAAGGATAATATCCGCACCAATCTTCTCGTCTCCACGGCACTTCGACATACAAGCTTGAACCGCTTCGGTGCAGCGGACCAAAGCGACCCCGCCACCGGGCAGGATCCCTTCTTCCATCGCTGCACGAGTCGCGTGTAGAGCATCTTCGACACGAGCCTTCTTTTGCTTCATGTCGGCTTCGGTTTCAGCTCCAACGCTGATGACGGCGACACCACCAGCAAGCTTGGCCAAACGCTCCTGCAACTTCTCGCGATCGTACTCGCTATCCGTTTGCTCAATCTGCGTGCGGATCTGGCCAACACGCTGATCAATCGACTTGCGGTCTCCACCGCCTTCGACGATCGTTGTGTTGTTCTTATCGACAGAAATCTTCTTGGCACGTCCAAGTTGCTCGAGAGTAATCTTCTCCAGCTGGATGCCAAGATCTTCACTGATGAAGGTACCGCCGGTCAGCGTCGCGATATCCCCCATCATCGCCTTGCGGCGATCGCCGAAACCAGGTGCTTTCACAGCACAAACGTTCAAGGTTCCACGCAGCTTGTTGACGACGAGCAATGTCAGAGCTTCGGCGTCGACATCTTCAGCAATAATCATGAGAGGGCGGCCGCTTTGCGAAGCCTTCTCAAGAACAGGCACCAAGTCCTGAATGTTGCTGATCTTCTTCTCGTAGAGCAGGACCAAAGCGTCATCAAACTCGCAGGACATGCTACCAGAATCGGTGATGAAGTATGGCGAGATGAAGCCCTTATCGAACTGCATGCCGTCAACGTACTCAACCGTCGTGCTCGCGGTCTTGCCTTCTTCGACCGTGATCACACCGTCCTTGCCGACTCGTTCGAGAGCTTCCGCCAGAAGTTCACCAATCTGCATGTCGTTGTTGGCACTGATCGCGCCAACGTTGGCAACTTGATCTGAACTCTTGACCGGCTTGCCGAGCTCAAGCAGCTTTTCGACTGCGGCGTCGACTGCCTTTTCGATCCCGCGACGGATTGCTGCTGGGTTTGACCCCGCAACGATGTTCCTCAAGCCCTCTTTAAAGATCGACCGTGCAAGTACGGTTGCAGTCGTCGTTCCGTCACCCGCTAGATCGCTGGTTTTCTGAGCGACTTCAACGACGAGCTTGGCGCCCATGTTCTCGAATCGGTCTTCAAGCTCAATTTCCTTGGCAACCGTAACACCGTCCTTCGTAACGGTTGGGCCGCCAAAACTCTTGTCGATGATCACATTGCGACCCGTTGGCCCCATCGTTACTGCGACGGCGTCGGCCAACTTCTCAACACCACGTAGCATGCGAGCTCGGGCGTGATCTTCGAACATTAACTGTTTAGCCACGTTAATGATCCCCTATAAACTATTGATTCCCAATGACTCACCAAACAGCGGTACTTACGCCGTCACCTTCGCGAGGATGTCGCGTTCGTAGAGGATCTTGACCTCGCTGCCATCTACTTCGAGATCGCTTCCGCCGTACTTGCCGTAGATAACGACGTCACCAACAGCAACAGAAAGCGTTCCGCGATTCCCGTTATCGAGAAGCTTCCCAGGCCCTACGGCAACAACGGTACCACGCTGCGGCTTTTCCTTTGCCGAATCAGGGAGAACGATTCCGCCAGCAGTAGTCTCTTCTGCTTCCTCTGGCTTGACGACAACACGATCATCAAGTGGACGGATCTTCAACTTAGCCATTTTTGATTCCTATCTTCCAAGTGAACTGAGAGTCTATTTCTGAGACCGCCTCAGCCGAAAGCGCGAGGCGGAGAGTTGATTCCAAACAAAGCCAGCCGGGGTTCGCAAAGAACCGATACCGTGCTGGCTAGCTTTACAGGCAGGCTTCTACATCATGCCGGGCATACCGCCCATGCCGCCCATTCCAGGCATGCCGCCCATGCCGCCCATCGGATCCATGCCACCCATGCCGTGGTCGTGATGATCGTGACCACCCGCTTCCTCTTCCTCGACTGGAATCTCCGTTACGAGAGACTCGGTTGTCAGCAAAAGAGAAGCCACACTAGCTGCGTTCTGAAGCGCCGTCCGAACGACCTTAGCAGGATCGATGATTCCCGCGGCAACCATATCCGTGTACTTATCTGCGTTTGCATCATAGCCTTCGGTCTTACCCTTTTGCTGACGCACGCGATTGACAACGACCGCGCCGTCCAGACCAGCGTTGTTCGCAATCGCCCGAAGAGGACCGTCGAGGATATTCTTGATAATGTTGGCACCAAGCAGCTCGTCGCCTTCTAGATCCAGCTTCTCGAATGCTGGCTCACAACGAATCAGAGCGGTTCCACCACCAGGAACAATACCTTCGTGCAGAGCGGCCTGAGTCGCAGCCTTGGCATCATCAAGCAGAGCCTTTCGTTCCTTCATTTCAGTTTCGGTCGCTGCACCAACTGAAATCTGAGCAACACCACCAGCCAACTTCGCCAATCGCTCTTGAAGTTTCTCGCGATCGTAGTCGCTGTCCGTGACATCTATCTCACGGCGAATCTGTGCGGCGCGTCCTTCGATTTCAGCCTTCTTGCCGGCCCCACCAACCAAGATCGTCTCTTCGCTAGTGATCCGAACCTTCTTAGCACGCCCAAGATCAGCGAGCTTGACACTCTCCAGGTCAATGCCGAGATCCTTGAAAATAGCCTGACCGCCGGTGAGAACCGCCAAGTCACCCATGATCGCCTTACGACGATCTCCGTAGCCAGGAGCCTTCACAGCACAAACGCTCAAGATGCCTCGCATCTTATTCACAACGAGAGTCGCGAGCGCCTCGCCTTCAATGTCTTCGGCGATGATCAACAGAGGCTTCTTGGACTTGCTGGCCGCCTCCAGGAGCGGAATCAACTTCTTGTTCGAGCTGATTTTTTCTTCGAATAGTAGGATATGGCAATCTTCGAGCTCAACAGCCACATCGTCCGCGTTAGTGACGAAGTGTGGAGAGAGGAACCCACGGTCAAACTGCATCCCCTCAACGACATCGACCGTCGTTTCGCTTCCACGGCCCTCTTCGACCGTGATCACACCGTCTTTACCGACCTTCAGGAAAGCATCCGCAAGGACGTCGCCTACCGCAGGATCGTTGTTACCCGCGATCGTAGCAACCTGCTTGATTTCCTTCTTGCTCTTCTCGTCGATCTTGATCGACATTTTGGTCAAGGCCGCACTAACAGCCTCAACTGCCTTGCTGATACCGCGCGAGAGAGCCATTGGATCACCGCCAGCGGCAATCATCTTGAGGCCCTCACGGAAAATCGCCTCAGAGAGCACCGTCGCCGTGGTGGTACCGTCACCAGCCACGTCATTGGTCTTGCTCGCAGCCTCTTTGACCAACTGAGCCCCAAGATTCTCGAAAGGATCGTCTAGCTCAATATCCTCAGCGACTGTTACACCATCCTTCGTGACCTTCGGGGAGCCCCAACCCTTGTCGAGGACCGCATTTCGGCCGCGTGGACCAAGCGTACTTCGAACAGCCCGTGCCAGCTTCGATACGCCAGAAAGCAACGGCTGCCGCGCATCGTCCTCAAACACCATTTGTTTTGCCACGTCTCAAATCCTCCAATGGATCAGGCAGTTCTTTGTCAAACCTGCGGTTGCCAGCGGCGACGAGCCCCCAAAGCTCGGAAACCCAAATCAAACCGCTCACAGGCAGGTAGTAAATTCAAAATATCGCAGACCTCAATTCCTGAGACTGCACTTCAAATGGCAACTGAAACACAGCAAACCTGACGCTTCCAGGGCCACGTTAATGACTTGCTTCGTGAAATCCCTCAAAGGCAAGCACGCCTAGCACTACGCCAAATCGACGCACCTAGTCCGTGTCCGCCTTTCTGGCAGATTTCACGATCAGCCGAGCGTAGATGCAAAGTGCGTGCCACTTTGAATGCCCACTGCCTACCAAATGCGCCAGGGCCCTCCAAAAATCCAAGCTTGGCGCCTTCGGCAGCCTCGGCTTGGGCAGTAAGCGAGGGTCCCATGCCGCCGGACACGAAATGGGTCGCTTGTCGCTTCAGACCGAAACCCCCGCTGGAAGCAACTTACTCGACTGGAAGCAAAGACGAAGGCAAGGAAGTTGGCCAAGTTGCCAGAATGACAGCATTGGCAAAATCTAATTTTCACCGGGGTTGCCGAAGCTAGACGTACGCCTCAACGCTGAGCGGCCACACGGTTTTTTGCTTCGCCTCACCAGTTCAACTAGGCAAGATCAGAACCTAGGCACAGAATACTACGCCAATGAACTAATAGACCTATAGATGGTGAACTCTCTGCCTCCGCCAAACGGTGCGGAGACTAGTCAGTCTTCAGAGACTGACTCCGAGTCCGCCCCCACCTTAAATCGAAACGAGTTCTAAGTGGACCGCCGCTTCTTCACCTGGCTGATGCTCACCACGGCACTTTGCTTCCTCTACCTGAGCATGCGTCCTCAGCCCCCCAATCCGGCGGAAGGCGAGGCAGGCGGCGCCAACCAGCCCCTAGTCGAGGATCCACTCGGCCCTACAACCGATGACGGAAACGTCACCGTCGGTGCAGCCGATGCGGACCCGGACACGGAAGACACTGCCGAGGAAGGTGAGCCCAAAGCCGATATCCCTAGACAGAAAATCGTCCTTGGCTCTTCGGATCCGAACAAAGGCTACGAACTTCAGCTCTATCTAGACAACCGAGGCGCAAGCCTCGAGCGGGCCGAACTGGTCGGTCGGGATGCAGACGGACGACTCAAGTATCGAGCTCTCGAGAACCGCGGTGGATACCTCGGCCACTTGTCACTCAACGAAGACGCGGTGATTCAGTGCGTTCCAGATGGCTCGCCCGCAGCGAATGCCACAAGCAGCGCCGCGAGTGGCGGCCTTGAGATTGGTGACAAAATAACCGCTGTTGGCGGCGCGTCGCTAATCCTTCCGTCTTCGCTCTACGACAATCTTTCAACCACCAAAGATGGAGACACGATCGACCTGACGGTAGAACGCAATGGAAAGTCACTCACATTCCAGGTGACACTCACCGAAGCCCCGCTCGACGTGATTCGAACCAACGAACGCCCGGCCGAGTTCATAGCCGGCAACCTGCCAATGCGGAGCCTGAAAACAACGCTTGCCTCCCTCAACACCGACTCGATTCCCGTCGGCCAAGATGTCTTCTCGTCCCTTAAGAACACGCTCGATGGAAACTGGCAAGTCAGCTCACTGGACGTCGCTGGGGGCGAAGGCGTTGAATTCAGGATTTCACTCAAGCCATTTATTTCATCTACCAAACCGGGCAACATCGACCTGGTAAAGCGTTACAAGATTTACCCCAAAAGCGAAAACGCCGATGGCTTTGAAGTCGACTTCGAGACTGTCATCGAGAACCGCAATGAAGAGCCCATCACCGCATCGCTTCGGCAACAAGGGCTCGCGGGCCTGACACTAGAAGGCTGGTGGTATTCCGTCAAAATCAGCCCCTACATGTTCTCGGCTGCAGGCCAACGCGATGTCATTTACAACTCGCCCGCCGCGAAGCATCAACTGCTAACTACGCGTCAAATCCAGGATCATGCTAAAGACACTCCAAACCAGCCGAGCCTGATGATTTTTGGTGAAGGCGAACCCGTTGAATCCCGGCAATTGAGCTACATCGGCCTCGACTCCCAATACTTCAATGCGTCATTACTCCCCAACAGCAATGGAGACACGCCGCAAGCGTTTCGCCAGGCCGCTGCAATGGCTGCCGCCAATGTGGCGAACATTCACAAGAACAAACTTCAGGCAACCAACACGTCCTTCTGGCTAGACACGATCCCGCAGGAAATCCCTGCTGGAGGAAAGTACACGCAATCCTATCGCGTCTACATAGGCCCCAAGGACACCGACATCCTGGAACTGGAAACCCGCGGTCTTGGCAGAAGCATCGAATACGGCTGGTTCGGCTGGGTTGCAAAGCCACTCTCATTCATCCTGCATTTCTTCCATTCGCTTGTTGGGAACTATGGCATCGCGATTGTGATGCTAACGCTACTCGTACGGAGTTTGCTTTTCCCATTTACTCGGAAGGCAATGATCAATTCCCAGAGGATGCAGGAACGGATGAAGGTCCTGCAACCCGAGATGAAGAAGATCAATGACAAGTATAAGGACAACATGGAAAAACGTGCCAAGGCAATGCAGGAACTGTACGCCAAGCACAACTTCAACCCGGCAGAAAACTTAGCCGGCTGCCTTCCCATGTTCTTCCAACTCCCCGTATTCATGGGACTGTACCGGTGCCTCAGCGTTGACATTTCACTTCGCCAAGAACCGCTCATTCAAGGCATAGCTTGGTGCTCCAACCTGGCTGGTCCAGACATGTTTGCCGAGTGGAGCTCTTGGATGCCGGACTTCATCGCGGGCAAGGGAAACGGCTGGCTCGGCCCCTACTTCAACATCCTGCCCATCTGCACCGTTGTCCTTTTCATCGTGCAGCAGCACTTTCTGATGCCGAAGGCAACCGACGAACAGACTCGCATGACTCAAAACATGATGAAAGTCATGACCGTTTTCATGGGCGTTCTTTTCTTTAAAGTGCCGAGCGGACTTTGTATCTACTTCATCACTTCCAGCATTTGGTCCCTGTTTGAACGGCAGCTGATCAAACGTAATACCGCCAACGACGACAACGGACCTGCTACAAGCGAACAACAAGACACCAAGCCGGACGGGGGTAGCAGTCCAAATGGCAGCAATGGTCGCCGGAACAAGAAAAACCGGAACCAACCGAGCGAGCAGAAGCCGAAAGGCAAGCTCGAAGAGCTCAGGGAAATGCTGGAAAAGCCGGCGGTGAAGTCGTCGACTCAACGAGGTCCGGCGCCAAAATCGAAGCGGGATCGGAAAAGAAGACGCCGTTAAAGCCAGGTGGGTATAGGTCGTCCACGAAGGACAACAGACTCTTCTTCTCGCAAAAGAATCATTGGCTCGCCTGGACGTACGCTTCGACTGGTCTCGCTTTACGCGAACCGCCATGGGCCTCTGAGCAAAACCAATGGCCCTGGCAGAGCAAATGACGCTGTGCAGCACGCTTCTGTGGGGTCAGGCTCGCTATTAGATCGAGACGCTAACATCGTTCGCGACAGGCTTACGCAAAGTCCCAGCTACAATCATGCAGCCGAGGCTAACGGTATCTCCTAACCAGCAGCAATCTGAAACGGCAATCGTTCGAAGCGTGCAGCACGCAACGATTAGCATCGCACCGAAAAAGCAAAGCTCAGTCAATCGACATCGCTGGCCAGCCCCTTGGGTGTACAGCGCTGCGACGGCCCAGACCGCCAATGCAGGCGCGAGAAAATTCCCCAAGCACTCAGCCAGATAAGAGATCGCTTCCAAGATGAGCCTCCTTGCGCACCCAAAACGTTCAGCCGAAAAGATTCCTAGACGACGCTGCTGAAGCCGGACTCAAACCCCGAGCCCCATCCGCCTCATCCGCCCCTCTCGGTCACCCTGCGTCCTGCAAGAAAAACGAGATCAGGTCTTCCTAGAAGATCGTCTGTAGCAAACGTCACGCTACCAGCAAAAGCGTGAACTTGAGCCCAAATTGAGAATCCACTCGATTTATTCAACGAGTAAGGCTTCTGCCTGGGGTTACCGCCCTAACGCGGTACGACGACTGCAACCAGAAGGGCAGGGGGGAGGTCCGCCGGGTCACGATCGTCGGGCTTAAAGAAGAGCAGGCCCAATACACGGGCTCACCCTAACCACTCTTGGTCGAGGACAGGCTTTGGGGTTCCCACGGAAGAATCCCCACACACCCAAAAAAAGCCGGGCGAGAACAACACCCGCCCGGCTCTTTTATTTGAGGTTCAAGCGTCCAACCAAAGACGCCAAGCGCTCTTTACTTGACCAGACCTTCGATCAACTCGTCGAGCTCGGTCCAATGAACGCCTGTCGCCACGACCTTGCCCGACTTGTCCACAACCACGTTCACTGGCAGAGAAAGAAAACCATTCTCGATCGCGATGTCACTTTCGAGTCCGCCATCCTCGTACAAGTGAACCCAAGGATACGAATTCTTGGTCAGAAACTGCGATCCAGCCTGATCGTTGCTGTCAAAGTTAAGTCCGACGATGCGCAGCTTGGATTTCGCGTACTTGGCCTGCAGCTCCTTCAGAGCACGCATCTCCGCCTTGCAAGCTTCACACCAAGTCGCCCAACCGTGATAGACGACCGGTCCGCCGACATACTCAGCGGAATCAAATTGGCCACCACCGAGGCGACTACCTTGCAGACGAAAGACCTTGCCCTCCATACTCAATCGACGAAACGCACCCGACGCCTTGCGTCCCGCAATCGTATCGCGAAACCCCTGACTCGCCTTTGCGTACCAAGACTTGGCATCCTTCACGTTCCCCGAAAACTCCGATGAGAGGCCGATTTGCAGCATCGCTTCTGCCGCATCATCGCTCTTGGGATACTTACGAACGAACCCCTGAAGGCTTCCCAAATAGTCCTTTTGCAGCTCTTCGTATTTCGCCTTCGGATTCTGCATTTTCACATTGTGATCCGCAGATATTGTCCGGAAAACTACGTAAGCGAGCTCTTCTTCCGATGCCTTAATGGTGGACAATTTCCGGGTGAATTCCTGCATCCGCCGAACGCCGCCAGGATAATCGCCGGTCTGAGCGGCAGCACTGACTGTATCCGCAAACTGCTGTATCCAAGTCATTCGCTCGCTGGAACTCGCAGACTCGGCAACCAGCTTCTCCAGCACATCCGCACGTTCTGCCTGAAGGGCCGCCGAATCCCGCTGGCCAGCACTCTGAAGCTTTGCATCCACTTCCTGTAACTCGCCAACGAGCTTGGCCATGACCTTACTCAATCCACCGGAGGGCGTATCCTCCGAATTCTCGCGAGCAGCAAAGGACGCGGAGAAGAAAACTCCCTGATCAGCGACGACCGAACCCTCGCTAATCGCCTTCGGCAGATCGACCACGCGCCAGGCGTTTCCGACTTGAACCAGAGTCCCAACTAAGAGCTGCCGTGCCTCGCCCTTGTCCTGCATGAGCGCGACCACGTTCTCGTAAACAACGACATCCTGCTTAGAACCGTCCGTCCCCGCTGGCACAACGCCTGGTTTATCAGCCCCAAAATTACTCCACTCGCTGGTACGCGTTACCACGTTCTGGCCCTGAGACCAATCGCCAAACTGCTTCCGTGCATCGGCGACGCGCTGCAGCAGTTTCGACTCCTTTTCGCGGCCCAAGCCGAGCTCGCGAATCTCGGTTTCGCTAATCAAAAGCCGCTTAAAACGGTCGGCGTCGCGGCCTGCAGAAGCCGCCACAACCTCTGAAGTTACCTCCTCAGCCGAAATCGCTTCCCAAGTATCGATGCTGCCATTTTCGTCCGAATCAACGCCACGACGTAGTCCGTTGGTATTCAACCATCGGTACGTGTCCGCGGTTCCATTGAAGTCGCTGTCGGACTCCCGATAAACCTCAACTCCGGCATTGAAATAACTCCACTGATCCAAGCGATTGTCGCCATTGGTATCCGCGAACCACCGCAGCGGCTGTCCGGCCGGGCCAGTCAACCAGAACCCCTTCCCATCGGAACGGGTCTTCTCCTCGATGTCACAACTAGCAAACTGCTCCTGAGCCACCTGTTCATAAGTGACTGCCTTTTGACGCGGCTTGTAGGACATCGCCTTCACTAATTGTGTCGATGGCTCGTCAGCAAACGCGTTCGGCATGACCGCCAAACCCAGGGCTACAAGCAGAAACTTCCAGCGTACACACGACATGACTATGAAACCCTCAAGCGACTCATTTCCAAACGGCTTGACCAGCTCCCCTGACTACGACGTCGGAGGGATAACTGCTCCAGATTTTTTCAGTTCGATCGTGGTAGGCATACCCAATAAGAACCCTCCGAGACAAGAGCAGCTGCCCCCTGAACTCCACGCGAAGAACTCCACGCGAAGAACTCCATATGAAAGACTCCACTGGGATCCAGCTGCGTGCCTTTGCCACCGCCCAAGATCTGCCTGACGGACCAAGAGCGTGAGTGGATCGCCCAACGCCGCAGTCACTGACCTCCAAACTCGCTCAACCCAAGAATCCTACGTCGGCCCCAACTTGGCCCAGTCCAATCTAGATGAACCATAAAATCCCAAGGCTGCTAAAGTTCAGGGGAGGCCGGACCCGATGGAAAGGATTCCCGGAGCGGAATACTCAGGCAGCACTGACGTCGGGCCAAGCCTTTTTGGCCACGAAACAGAGTTGACAGGCAGGAAGCTTCGGATAGTATCTGGGCTCTCGGGCGACACCGATTTTGGCAAGTTCGAGACCTGCGAACCGAGCTGATTCTTTGGAATGAGTTCGAAAACCAGGTGCCCTGGACTTGGGCGCGTAGCTCAGTTGGTTAGAGCGCGTCGCTGATAACGACGAGGTCCCAGATTCGAGTTCTGGCGCGCCCACTCGCTTTTTGAAAAAGCAGGATTTGAGATTCACAACACTTTGTGAATATGCTTAAATCTCCGCTCGATTGAAAAGCAACTGCGGGGGTGTAGCTCAGTTGGGAGAGCACTTGCTTTGCACGCAAGGGGTCATCGGTTCAAGTCCGTTCACCTCCACTAGTTCAGATACTTTTAGGCTCCTTCGGAATTAACACGGTCTTCAGAAAACTTTTGTTTTGCCGTTGACCCGATTCTGACTGACGCATAAAGTACTGAGCTCCTGAGACGGAACCCCCGTCACAGGAAACTGATCTTTGACAATTTGGTTGATTGGTAATTGGCATCTAATGCTTGTTGGCCGGATACAGAAAGCCGGTTGACGAGCAAACACGACGCTGGAGTTGATTGAATTCAACAACTTGTTTAGGCGAGAGCTTAAGCGATGTTGAGTTGTAGATCAACGCCGAACACGAGCGACATAAAGCTGGCTTTACATTTTGGCCAGCGGCATCGAGATTTCAGTTTTCGGGATTCTTAAAGCTGGGCTTCTGCTCAGGGGCGAGTTTCGCGAGTTCGAAATTTCGGTGGTCAAGTTACTAAGGGCGTATGGGGGATGTCTTGGCATCAAAAGGCGATGAAGAGCGTGGAAGTCTGCGAAATGCTTGGGGGAGCTGACAAACAAGTGTTAATCCCGAGATTCTCGAATTAGCTCATGCTGAATACATAGGCATGGGTGGCTAACCCAGGGAACTGAAACATCTAAGTACCTGGAGGAATAGAAAGAAAAATCGATTCCGTAAGTAGCGGCGAGCGAAAGCGGAGTAGCCCAAACCGCAAGGGTTTCCCGAGCGGGGTTGTAGGGTCTTTCGTATGGGAGTTACAAAATTCTGGCTAGAGGAAGTGTCCTGGATACGGCACACCATAGAGGGTGACAGTCCCGTACTCAAAAGCTTCGAATCTCCCGAAGGATACCTGAGTAGGTCGGAGCACGTGAAACTCCGACTGAATCTACGGAGACCATTCCGTAAGGCTAAATACTCTTTGATGACCGATAGCGAACTAAGTAGAGCGATCGAAAGGTGAGAAGAACCCCGGCTAGGGGAGGACACTGAACCTGAAACCATACTGCCTACAAGCGGTCGGAGCACGATTTAACGTGTGACGGCGTGCCTTTAGCAAAATGATCCGGCGAGTTACCGTCTATGGCTCGGTTAAGCCTCTCAGGGGCGTAGCCACAGAGAAATCGAGTCTTAATAGGGCGTATTGTCATAGGTGGTAGACGCGAAACCTGGTGATCTACCCATGGGCAGGTTGAAGCGCGGGTTAAACTGCGTGGAGGACCGAACCCACTTAGGTTGAAAACTGAGGGGATGACCTGTGGGGAGGAGTGAAAGTCTAATCAAACCAGGAGATAGCTCGTTCTCTCCGAAATATATTGAGGTATAGCCTCGAGCAACTATTTAACGGGGGTAGAGAGACTGAATTGGATGGGGGCCCTTCCCAGGGTACCTCACTGAACCAAACTCCGAATACCGTTAAAACTATCTCGGGAGTCAGTCTGCGGGGGATAAGCTCCGTGGTCGAGAGGGAAACAACCCAGACCGTCGGCTAAGGTCCCTAAATTATGCTCAGTCACTAAGGAAGTTGAATCTCTGTGACAGCCAGGATGTTGGCTTAGAAGCAGCCACCATTTAAAAAGTGCGTAACAGCTTACTGGTCGAGAGATTCTGCGCCGATAATGAACGGGAGTAAGCATAATACCGAAGCCGCGGATTCTAGTTTACTAGAATGGTAGGAGAGCGCTGTAGAGCAGATACAAGCCGTACCGAAAGGAGCGGTGTCGGGTTCTACAGGTGATTATGCCGGAATGAGTAACGATAAAACAGGTGAGAATCCTGTTCGCCGAAAGCCTAAGGTTTCCTGGGGAAGGCAATTCCGCCCAGGGTTAGCCGGTTCCTAAGGCGAGGCCGAAAGGCGTAGTCGATGGATAGAAGGTTAATATTCCTTCGCCATGTGTGTGGAGCGATGGAGGGACGGCTTCCGAAAAGCATGAGGACGGTTAGAAATGTCCTTTGCTTGGCAACAAGAATGGTAGTAGGTAAATCCGCTACAGTAGGTTCAAGTTGCCGAGCTAACAGCACCTAAGATCTGGATGATGTTGGCAGGAAGTCCAAGAAAAACTTCTAAGTTTTGAAGCACACGTGACCGTACTAAAACTGACACAGGTAGGTGAGTCGAGAAGACTAAGGCGCTCGGGAGAACGGTGATTAAGGAACTCTGCAAAATGGCCCCGTAAGTTCGCGATAAGGGGCGCCCACTTCGGTGGGCCACAGAAAATCGGCTCTAACGACTGTTTATCAAAAACACAGGACGCTGCTAACACGCAAGTGGATGTATAGCGTCTGACGCCTGCCCGGTGCTGGTAGGTTAAGGAAGGCGGTTAGCTCTTCGGAGCGAAGCTGGCGACCGAAGCCCCAGTAAACGGCGGCCCTAACTATGAGGGTCCTAAGGTAGCGAAGTTCCTTGTCGGGTAAGTTCCGACCTGCATGAAAGGCGTAACGATTGGAGCACTGTCTCAATCACCGACCCGGTGAAATTGTAGTCGTGGTGAAGATGCCACGTACCCGCGGTTAGACGGAAAGACCCCGTGAACCTTCACTGTAGGCTGATATTGGGTTGAGGTATGTCTTGTGTAGTATAGCTGGGAGGCTGTGATCTGGGCGCGCTAGCGTTCAAGGAGCCATCGTTGAAATACCAGCCTGGTCATGCTTTAATTCTAACCCTATGCCGTTATCCGGCTAGGGAACAGTGTCAGTTGGGCAGTTTGACTGGGGCGGTCTCCTCCCAAAGAGTAACGGAGGAGTACAAAGGTCCACTCAGCCTGGTCGGCAATCAGGCGTAGAGCGTAAAGGTAGAAGTGGGCTTAACTGCGAGACAGATAAGTCGAGCAGATACGAAAGTAGGTCTTAGTGATCCGGTAATCCCGAATGGAAGGGTTATCGCTCATCAGATAAAAGGTACTCCGGGGATAACAGGCTTATCGCATCCGAGCGTCCACAGCGGCGATGCGGTTTGGCACCTCGATGTCGGCTCATCACATCCTGGGGGTGAAGAAGCTCCCAAGGGTTTGGCTGTTCGCCAATGAAAGTGGTACGTGAGCTGGGTTCAGACCGTCGTGAGACAGGTCGGTCCCTATCTGCTGTGGGCGTTCGAAACTTGAGGAGATTCAACTTTAGTACGAGAGGATTTGGTTGGACGAAGCTCTGGTGTACCAGTTGTCACGCTCGTGGCACGGCTGGATAGCTAACTTCGGAAAGGATAAACGCTGAAAGCATCTAAGCGTGAAGCCCGCTCCAAGATTAGGTTTCGTAAGCACTTTTGTGCGAAAGTCCCCTAGAAGACTACTAGGTTGATAGGTCAGATGTGTAAGCACGGTAACGTGTTCAGCTTACTGATACTAACGGACGAAGACTTGACCGCCGATATTTCGCACTCTCGATTCGAGACGTGAGACATCGAAGCGGTGTCGCAAACTAACCAGTGACGCAGCCCTAAGCTGCTTGCCAAATACCAATCAACATCGGCCCATGCGGGTGAATAAGCCGCATGGGTCTCTCCGGTAACCATATCTGAAAGGTTATACCTGTTCCCTTCCCGAACACAGCAGTCAAGCTTTCAGAGCCGATGATAGTGCCCACCAGTGCGAAAGTAGGTATTGCCGGTCTTTTAAAACCCCGTTGACGTTGTCAGCGGGGTTTTTTCGTGGTTATTCATCTTGGGCCCAATGTTTCGAATGCTTCAGAGGCGATTCAGCTAGATCGCTGAATTCAGAAAGTTGGTCGATCTCTCTGTCCTAGATATTTTTCAGACATCGATTGTCGTTTGCCCTGATGGCGCCCCAACACCACATTGAATACCGCTAACGGCAGGCGGCAGCACGCTGTGGTTTTTGTCAAAGATATTGGCACCGGGTTGATTTATTAAGATTCAAACTAAACCTCGTAAAGCATCGATAAAACCTTTACACACAACCCATTCTTCCTAAACTCTAACTGATCGTTCTTAGATATCTCTGGAGTTTCAACATGAAAAAGTTCCTTTCGTTGGCATTGTTGGCGATGCTCGCCGGTAGTGCGAATGCGGCAATTGTTCTGGAAGATGATTTCAGCTACGCAGACGGCGATCTCGTAGGTAATGGGTCCTGGACTAATCACAGCGGCTCAGACAGCTTGATTCAAGTGCAGTCTGGTGCAGTGGTATTGGAGCACGGCGGCGGTTCCCGAGAGGATGTTGGTGCTACTTTTGCAACCCAGACCCTCGGTGTATTAACTGCTACTTTTGATCTGACGGTCAATGATGACACTCCGATCAGCGGTGGGGACTACGAATACTTCGCACACTTTATGACGGAGGGTTCGTTCAATTTTACATCTCGGTTGGATGCAATCGAATCTGGGTCGGGGGATTACACGCTGGGTTTGGCGACTACGTCGAGCACGGCGGAGGTCGAGTTGGCGTCGGCCTTGACCTTTGGCACGACCTACGCCGTTGAATTGACTTACGATTTCGGTACGGGTCTTTCGGGGCTTTCGGTTGATGGATCAGCACCTGTATTTTCGACCACTCCTGTCTTCCAAGCAGATCTGAACAGGTTCGCCTTTCGTCAGTCAAATTCTTCTAATGATGAGACGATCACCATTGATAACCTGGCTGTAAGTGCCGTTCCTGAACCAAGTTCTCTGGCAGTCGTCGGCCTTGGATTATTTGCGTTCGCCCGAAGACGTCGTGTTTGATTACTAAGGCAAAGTTGGGATCCACACTTGATGTTAATTCGGCCTTTTGTCATCGTCGCCATCCTTTTTAGTGCTTCGCTTGCTAAAGCGGATTTGATTGAGACATTTCAGATCGACGGGGACGCTGGTGACATAGCTTCTGATACCCAGATCTTCTTCAAGGGAGGTTTGGTTGCAGATGGCGTTATCTTTGACGCCACGCTTACGGTCACCGGCAGCGGAAATCTAAACCAGATTTCATCCGGAATGGGTGTTCAGGGGAATAACTCTGACTTGGTAAATGAAGGGGAGTTCCTGTCGTTTACCATGTCCATCTCGAATGTGTCTGGAGGGACAATAATGTTCCAAGGATTTACAGAGATTGATACCAATAATTTTGGTTCAAGCGACACCGGCTTCCTAAGCATTGACTCGAGTGCTGCAACGACTGCTGACAACGATCCCATATCGGGTGCTTCGAACTCGCCGAGTTTCGATCTCACTTCTGGTACAAACGTTGTGAACCCAACTGGATTTTCCATCATTGCAGCAGACGGCGGATCAAACTCGTTTCGAGTCGATGATGTATCGGCCGCATTTGTGGGTACTGCTGTTCCTGAACCCAGTGCGATCGGATTGCTTGGCCCGCTAATTAGTCTTGGCTTATGGCGGACGCGTAGGCGGGATTGATCTTCCCGATTGAACGACCTCAGAAGCCCGGCCATGTGCCGGGCTTTTTTCTTTTATGGAGCGAAATGGCTCGGATGGGGCGTTGAAGCCCCATAATCGAACAAGCTCGATCCATCGCCTCACGCAAGGATGTCTCTTCTCACCCTTTCTTTCTTGCCACTCATCATGAAACGTTTCCTTTGCGGACTCTTCTGCATTCTTCTCGCTAACAGTTGTTCGGCCGATTTTGTGATCGTGGGTTACGACACCACCAATCCCAACGGTGCCAATGGCGATCCGTCACCAGATCTTCCAGCGGCAGACTTCCCTGACTTTGTCACACCTCTGAATCTATCTCGGAACTTGATTGATGTTACCGGCAATGCGGGTGATCCAGGCTTAGTTCCGAATCAAGGCATCGCGTTCAACTCGCGTGATTGGTCTACGTCCTCAACCCTCAACCTGAATTCGGGCGACTTCATCCAATGGGGTTGGAGTGCGTCCTCCAACCAACTAGATCTCACGGACATGACGATCCAGTACGACCGGTCAGGCAGCGGACCAGAACGACTCGCCATCATGTTGAGCGTCGACGGAGGAAATCAGTTCACCCAGATATTCTCCGATAACTTCGTCGATCCAAGCGATGAGACTCACACGATCGATCTGAATGCCTTCGATGCGGTGACTTCGGCTACATTCCGGCTCTACGGCTACGCTGCGGATTCCTCAGGAGGCACGCTCGACATTGAAGAAATCGTAGAAGGTGGCCGACGCGGCATCCTCGTTCGAGGCGAGCTCTCGACCGTACCGGAACCGGCGTCAAGTCTGGCCTTTGGTGTTGTAGTTCTAGGGTTGGTTGTCAGAAGGGGCCGTAGGTAAGCCAACAACCCTTGGGAATTCCAAGCATGCCGCTCCGGCTCGGCACAGGTCCTTTGAGCCGCGAGCAAGAACACGAAAGCCAAAAATCGTTAAGATTTCGTTTAGATTTAGCTGATTTCCTCCGAACCGTTGACTCACCTTCCAAATTGCCTATTCTTTCAGCCATCTCGGGTCACAGGTTAGATCCCGAGCAAACCATTGTTCGAGCCTCGGACGATTCCAATGCCGCTTCAAAGAATTGCTCGTACCAGCAGCTTCTTGGCGAGTATGCTCCTCGTGTTCACAATAGGAACCGCCGACACTGCCATCGGTGCGCTTACGGTCGATTTCGATTTTCGAGATCAAGGTCCTGTTTTCGATGGTAATATTGCGGTCGACTTCGCCAATACCGGCGGGACTGCAGGCGCGGGTTTTGTACTGGGTAGCTTCGAGGCTCTCGTGGGTACACTCAACGCGGACACCGATTCACTTGGCATTAACGGTATCACCGGTGACCCTGATTTCAACACACTTCGCTCGGGCGAAAGTATCGAAGTCACTTTCGACCACGACCTCACGTTCACAAGCATTCAGCTCACTGACTTTGATGGCTTCGAACGTGCTGAAATTACCATCGGCTCAAATGCCACCACGAGCTTCTTGGCTAACGACGGAAGTTTTCTCACCTTCACGTCCGACAACGAACTACTAGCAGGCGAGATTCTCCGGTTTGATGGCGTATCGGGCGGGGGAGACTTTGGCATTCAGGGCTTCTCAGCCGCCGTTCCAGAGCCTGGCAGCGGACTCGTTTGCCTGATTGGGTTGGCTGCAATCTCCATGCGAAGACGTCGTGCGTGAAGCGAATATCGCGTCGTGAGTAAAGCGAATATCGCTTCGCTTTCGCCTATTAGCTAAGCCACCGACGCATAGAGAATCGTCTCTTCGCCAAAGACTGTGTAGTGGCCGAGGTGGAAGTGGTAGCCGAGATCGAGACTCGCTATCCAATTGGCAATGGCGAAGTAATCCTCGGGCTTGTGGTAAGCTGAAATTGCCAGCTTAGGACGCATTTCCCGAATCGTCTTCTCAGCTCCGGCCAGGGCCTTCATCTCAAAGCCCTCGATGTCCATCTTGATGAAGTCCACTTTCTCGATCTCGCCTTTTGCCACCAGCGAGTCGACGGTCCGGACAGGAATCATACCGGCGTCGACTTGGTTCAAGCTGAAGCCGGGGTTGGTCTGCTCTGCATTCTCTGTCTGCAACAACGGTAGCTCGTTGTCCTGATCACCTGCGCCCGCGGGGATCACATGGATACGGTCTTTGAGCTCAGAATTCTGATTCAGGTTGTGCTCGAAGACTCGTAAGTTGTTTGCCAGCGGTTCAAAAGAGTAGATCCGTCCTGTTTCGCCAACCGAGGTCGCAAACGCCAATGCGGTGTCGCCGAAGCAAGCCCCCGCATCAACGACATGATCGCCTGGTTCAGGAAGGATCCGAACGCCGCCGTTTTCAAAATAGTATTGCTTGAACTCGAACGTGACGGCGAGTTGAATTGGCCAGCAATCTAGCGTTAGGTTCTGCCCCTCGAACTCATAGCCTTGGTAGTGTCGGAGCGGACCGAAGATGCCGTCAATCGTGACGTTCGAAGGCTCGTAACTCAGTTCGTGCAGCCGCTTGCGAGTCGCCCAGTGTTCAGGAGTATTCGTCGGAAGTTTGCTGTGCAGATGTCCAAGCAACCGATACAAGATCAGCTCGACGAACAGTACCTGTGAATCCGCATCGGCAAGCTGACGCCATGCCGTGAAGAGCTCGCGATAGTGATTCATGAAAAAGTAGAGGTAGTTGCGATGGGCGAGCAAATCAAAATTGCTTGACCGGTCGACGCCGTCGAATGAAAACCGTTCCGCGTCGTAATTGTCCGGCACGACTTGATGAAACCGAGTCAGGTACTGAGCCATGACAAAATCAAGGAACTCAGACTCAGATAGGACTGGTTGCGTCATTGCTAGGTTTCCGTCCCAAAAATTGGAAGCCGCCTCCGACCCATAGCAGGGCCATTCAGAGTTTGAAACTAAGCGTTCCCCCTCCGGCCCCGGGCCCACGCGTAGCGGGGAGTGGCCGACTCCCCCAGAATTCCTCGACGACACGCTACGCGTGTGCGCTCGGAAAGGGGGAGTTGGAAAACTCTCGAACGAACTCCGCGAATTGAAACTTGATTTTGCCCCCGGCCCATCACGGCAAAGGTTGACCTACCTTCGCTTGCGGGTCAAAGCCGTGAAATCAATCTTTCTGCTGGATAACGCACCTTCGCTGCTTTGCTCTGCGCGTCATCTGCATGTCGATAGCCGCACGCACAACCGACGACTGTAGCGTAATCCGTACCCTTGAAACCTGCGATCTCATCGTACTGATCTGGAACAATACCTTCCATCGGACAGGTATCTACGCCCACCATCGCTGCGGCGACCATGAGTTGTCCCAACGCAATATAAACCTGCCGCGCGTTCCAATCGAAGTGGCTATCCATGCCATCAACGATTCCTGTCAGCATCTTCTGATAGCCATCGAGTGCTCTCGCGGGTAGCTCTCGTTTCGTGACCACCGACTGCATGTATTCTTGAATGTAGTCGGCGTCCATCGTTTTCCGGGCCGCCAATACAACCATGTGGGAACAATCCTTCGGTTGCATTTGATTCCAGGATGCTTCCGGCAGCTTTTCCATGATCGCTTGGTCCGTGATCACCGCGAACTTCCACGGCTGTAATCCATAGCTGCTGGGCGTAAGTAGCAACGCTTGCTCAAGGGCATCCCATGTCGCTGCTTCGATCTTCTTCTCGGGATCGAATTTCTTGACCGCATAACGCCACTGCAGCCGCTCGATAACTTCTTCTTGATTCAATTCGGACATAGTTCGCGTACCAAGACTCCGTTTTAGCCAGGACTTACGTTTTCCCGGCAGAATAAGTGCTTTCGCCTCTGATTGCGATGCCAACTCGGCTCGACTTGCGGACGGTGCGACAACCGCCGCCATTCATTTATGCCTCGAACGGAAAATACTCATCCACCTTTGCGTTGGACAGCTCCAACAGGAACCCACCGATTCGCTCGCAAATGACTTCCGTCAACTGCCTGCCTTTTTCGGCGGTTGCAGCATGTGGATTCCCCGCCCCGGTATTAGTGGTAAGCAGGTGCCAAGGACGACTGATTCCGACCCAGCCCTCCCTTAATGCCCTAAATCGAAGCGGTCGCTTTTCTCCAGGATCCGCCCGCAGCCCACCATCCTGATCGTGTTTTACCAAGTCAGGTCGGAAGTGAAGAATCAGCGATGTCTCCATTTCGCCTGCATGATCCTCCGGCTCCTTGCAGATCTCAGCGGCAGCGTCCTGGATCATCTGGTACCAATTGCACAAGAAAAGATGAACGTTCGTTCTGCCATAGATTTCGCGAAGGAATGGCTTCAAATCGTTGCCGCCATGCGAATTCAGCAGAACCAGCTTACGAATCCCAGCTTGCTCGACCGATTCCACCAAATCGGTGAGCACGCGAAAAAGCGTCGTTGGCTGTAGATTCATCGCGAGCGGAAATTCACGCAGATTCGATTCTGTTCCGTACGGGAGCACCGGTAACTGGAGTACGGCAGCCCCCCGCTGGTTGGCATGATCACAGCAGCTGCGTGCGAGGTGATAGCCTTCGAAGGTATCCGTCCCGTAAGGCAAATGTAGATTGTGTGGCTCCGTAGCACCAAGCGGCAGCAAAGCGACTTCCCAAGCTTGTTCTTTATCTCGCACGTCTGGGAGCGTCATTTCCTCCAACAGAGAAGCTTTCGGTGTGGCACAAACTGCCGCTCCCCGCACGTCTGAACTTCCAGATTTTGTTGAACTCAAGCTGAGCCCCTTACACCACTCTCGATTCGATCATTGCCTGCTGGCTTTAACATCATGAGTAATTGTACGTTGTCAAAGGGAAATCTCGCCATAGCCTCCTACATAGGGCCGAACCGTCCGCTACGCTACAGCTGTGTCAATCTGGATCGCGGCTTCGATCGTCACGAAACAAGACCTGCGGGGCTACCGTTACTGATTTGAACGAGGCTCTGCAAAGCTGTGCGCTGCCGTGTAAGCGGTCCCAATCCAACCACTTGGCTGCCCTTTGTGGGATGCCCATGTACGCCGGCCTAAACCGGCCTAAACCGGCCTGCGGCAGCGAACAGTTGAGCCAAACGATTTTGCAGATCCGACAAGGGAACACAGGGGAATACGGGGAACACAGCGTGAGTGGTTATAGCTACGATTTTTTTTCGCGACTTGCCCGTGTCATTAACTCCGGCCAAGCCCGATCGATCATCGTTTCCGGCAACGTGAATGACATGTTCTTCGATTCGGAGAAATATGTTCCTCTCGTTCAATTTCTATTGGAGAAAACGAAGGTCGTTGGACTGACGCAGGTGGTCTACGAGCTAAACGGTCCAATTCGCTTGCGTGACGAAGACCGAGACAAGCTGCGTGAAGCTTGGGCTGCATGGAAGACTGGAGTCGATATCACTTCGCTCGCCATCAAAGACATGGGACCAGAGTCAAGCAAGATCGATCTCCGACGACGCGAATTTGACCAGTATCTAAGAGATGCCATAGGCAACGCGACCCAAGCACTTGAGTTCATGCGTCAGCTGACCATTTGTTCGCGCGCCACACTGCGTGAAAACTTGTTGATCTTCATCGAAGCGGCAGACATGCTTTTGCCGGCAGGTGACGGAAACGTTGCGAGAATGAACGACGCACAACTCCGTCGAGTTTCCATCGTCACCGATTGGTTCAGCGACCCTGAGTTCTTCTCCGGCAAAGATACGGTCTGCCTTGTGGCGGAAAGCCGCAGTCAGATCCACAGTCGAGTCGCGCGTCTTCCTCAGGTCGTCAATATCGAAGTTCCTGCTCCCGATACCGAAAGCCGACGCCACTATTTGGAATGGAATCGCCAGCAGCCTGAGTCGGCAACAATTCCGATCCCCGACCAAGAGGAAGCCTCGGATTCTATATCTCAGGACAGTGATACCGATACGCTGGCTGAAGCAACGGCTGGCCTGAGCATCCACGCCTTGAGACAACTCTTGCTGGCGGCTGCCTACGAACAGAAGCCGGTGTCTCGAGAGGACGTCATCAATCAAGTCGAGCAATACATCCAAACTCAACTTGGCGAAGACGTAGTTGAATTCAAGAAGCCTTCGCACACACTCGATAACGTCGTCGGTGCAACCAAGTTAAAACAGTTTCTAGGCGACTACATGTTGCCGCGCCTGAGATTACCGGACGACCGAGCCTTGCCTGGTGCCGCCATTGCTGGGCCTATCGGCGGTGGTAAGACCTTTATTTTTGAAGCGGTCGCCGCAGAGCTCGACATGCCTGTCTTGGTACTCAAGAGTATCCGTAGTCAATGGTTTGGGCAGACCGATGTGATTTTTGAACGCCTAAAACGTGTTCTCGAAGCCCTCGAGAAAGTCGTCATCTTTGTCGACGAAGCAGACACACAATTTGGAGGCGTCGGAGCTGAATCCCACTCCACAGAGCGCCGGCTTACCGGAAAAATCCAAGCTATGATGAGCGATCCCAAGCTCCGGGGAAAAGTCATCTGGCTGCTGATGACTGCTCGCATCCATCTTCTTTCACCGGACATTCGGCGCCCGGGGCGGGTAGGCGATTTGATTATCCCAGTCCTTGACCCGACCGGCCAAGACCGGACGGACTTCATTCGTTGGATGTTGGAACCCGCTAAAGAACTCGGAGAAGACTTGGTTGAGTGGCTCGATGAAGAGGGCCTACAGAAGCCGTTCTCTGCCGCCGGATTTGCAGCCCTGCGAAGCCAACTCAAAGCCATGCCACCACAATCGGAATTCGAATTGAAGTCAACCATCCATGATTTCATTCAGCCTGCCATCGGACCGACGCGACGGTACCAAACTCTGCAAGCGCTGCTTAATTGCACCCGCCGAAGCCTGCTGCCCAATCCGGACATCACGGAAGAGGAGCGCGCCCAATGGGAGCAAGAATTAAGCCAATTAGAACTGCAGGGCATTCGTTAGCCCCGGAAAATGGAAGAAATGTTTTTTACCTCGCCATCATCCCGCCAAAACGATGATGGTAACGCTCCCTTTTTCGCGAGCTTGATAGACTAAGTCGCGGCTGGACGAGCGATGGCGGCGGTTGTCGGCCACCCAACTGAAATCACATTGCGTTGGAATGAGCAAATCCACGCAACATCATTGCCACAAAAGATTTACCAGAATCCGAATTCGTGAGGAACGCTGTGTACAAGACCAAGCTACTTAGTCTCATTATCGCCCTTGCTGCGGTTTCATCAGCGGCGATCGGCCAAGAGTCATTCAGCCAACTAACCGGTCCCGTACCCGTCAAGCCGGTGGCCAGCTCAGACACGGTTTCCGTCCCCTTCATTACATGGGGGGGTGACGTGGCTACCTTCCATGCGAATGGAAACCTTCGTACGCAGGGCGGATCGATCTACAGCGACGCGGGGCTGAAAGTCAATCTGACTCCGGGAGATGATTTCGTCCAACAAGTCAAAGACTACATGTCGGGCAAGTCGCCTTTCTTGCGCGGCACATTTCGCATGCTGGGCCAAGCCTCCGAGGTTATCGGATCAGACCCACGCACCAAACCAGTCGTTATTCTGCAGCTCTCATGGAGTGCGGGTGATCACATCGTTGCCCGCGAGGGCATCCGTTCCCTAAACGAACTCAAAGGCAAAAAGATTGCCTGCCAACAAGGTGGCCCCCACGTGGGCTTGCTCTATGATTCGCTGACGGCTGCTCAACTGACGAACCGTGATGTTGAGATCGTCTGGACCAAAGACCTGACAGGCCCAGATGGAGCCGCCGAATTATTCCGCACCGACTCTTCGATTGACGCTTGCTGCGTGATCACGCCAGACCTACTCGGCTTGACCGGTGGATTCGATACCACAGGCAGTGGGGCCGAGGGCACCGTAAAAGGAGCCCATGTCATTAACAGCACGCAAACGATGAGCCGCTCGATTGCCGACGTGTATGCAGTACGCAGTGATTGGTATCGCAGCAATAAGGCTTGGGTTCAGAAGTTTGTTGCAGGCTACATGAAGGCGACCAGCGAAGTTGTCAAGCTGCGGAACGATTTCGAATCTAACCAGCGAATGTCTAATGAGTACAAAGCGATCCTGGCCAAGAGCCAGCAAATTTTCGGTGAGGAAGTCCTGCCAACGTTGGAGATCGATGCCCACGGTTTGTTGCTCGATTGCACGTTCGCCGGAAACACAGCTGGACAAATTGCGTTCTTCAATGACAAAGGAAATTTGAGCGGATTTGACGGCAAACTGAAAGAGTCTTTGGACCTAGCAACCAGCTGGGGCTATGCAACATCTCGTAGGGGCTTCGAACCGAACGATTTCGATTATCGCGAAATAGCTAGATTAGGTGGCATCGACTACAAAGAGCCCGCCAAGGTCGAACGCTTTGATACGAACGCGGAATCCGCGGATCAGTTTTTCGGCGACAACCTAGATGAAAACACAATTGTCAGCTTTACCATCAACTTTCAACCAAACCAAAACGAGTTTTCCGCAGATCGTTACGGCGGAGAATTTGAAAGAGCTCTGAAAGCGGCATCCACCTTCGGTAACGCTCGAATTGTCATCCGTGGACATTCGGATCCAACGAAAACACTGATTGACTTAGTGAAAGCGGGCACCGCTAAGAAGATCATCCGGCAGGCAGGTGTCAAAGGCAATCGTCGGTACTTCTTCAAGGGTGCAGAACTGAAGCTGGACAATCTGGCTGAGGTCATGAAGCTGGTGGAATCGGGCGCTTTTTCGGGAGGCACGCCCGATCCAGCGATCACGATGCAAGCCGCCATGAATCTGTCAAAGTCTCGAGCGGACAAAGTCAAAGAGGCGCTCGCGAGCTTTGCAAAGTCAAAGGGAGCCAACCTGGACATCTCGCAGATCGCTCCAGTTGGTGCTGGCATCTCGGACCCTGTTGTTTCCAAGCCTAAGAATATCACCGAGGCAAAGGAAAACATGCGAGTCGAGTTCCGCATCGTCCGCGTCGACGCCGAGACCATCGCACCTGACGACTTTGACTTTTAGGACCAAAGCAATTCGGCCGCGATTTCAGGAATCGCGGCCAACTAGAACAAACAGTTTGCATGGCAAACTTGCGTTCGGACCGTCAAACCACAACGTCGCTGTCGCCATTTTTTCCCGAAGGAGAACGATTTGAATCGAACCCATTTTCAATCAGTGGTTCGGAGCGGCGCAATTGCGTTAGCAATCGCATTCTCCGCGGGCCTGGGGAACTTGGTGACGCCGTGCTTGGCGGAAAACAACGTGGTTGTCGTCATCGACGACTCCGGTTCCATGGATGATCGCATGCGAACGAAGCAAGGCAGAGTTCGCCGCATTGACGCCGCTAAGGACGCACTCACTTCGGTCTTGATGCAACTGCCAGCGGAAACCAACGTTGGTGTCCTTGCGTTAAATACGGATTTCAACGGCAGCAACTGGATTATCCCGTTTGGAACGGGTTCCCCGGAGGAATGGTCCGCCAACATTCGAAAATTGCGAGCTCGTGGTGGAACGCCTTTGGGCGAATTCATGAAAGTGGCCGCGGACCAATTGTTACAACTTCGTGACCAGCAGATCTACGGAACGTACCGTTTGCTGGTTGTGACGGACGGCGAAGCCAGCGACCCCAATTTAGTGGATGGGTATTTGCCGGACATTCTTTCGCGGGGCCTGACGGTAGACGTCATCGGGGTCGACATGCAGGCAGACCACTCGCTGGCGACTCGAGTCCACAGCTATCGCCGTGCTGACGATGACCAGGCATTGCAGAGTGCTCTCGCGGAAGTCTTCGCCGAAACGTCTTCCGATGCACAGGATGCTGACGCTGACTTCGAAATCCTCTCGGCACTGCCCGACGGATTTGCTGAAGCAGCACTTGAGGCACTGGCCAAACGCGGCAACTTACCGATTGGCGAGGGGATCGATGGGACCTCGAACAACCTATCGTTCAGCACTTCGATCAATCGAGGCAACAGCGTCAGAACCGACTTCGCTCTAAGCGGTCTGCTCTGTTGTATGCTGGGCATCGTTGGCCTCGTTGGCGTAACGGCAATCATCTTCATCGTTGGGACTTCTCGCCGAAGGTAGTCCCCTTAGTGCCGTAGGCGGTCGTGGTCGAATTTTCTGGATCCTGAGGAGTCATCGAGGTTCATAGGTGAGCAAAGCAAAGATAGTATTGGCGTGCTTCGTCTGGCTTGTTCTCTTGGCCATTGGTGCCGGCGTATACCGCTTGCTCATTGTTCCGAGCCGCGTCAAGAAAGATCAAGAAGAACAGCAGCAGGTTCTCGACCAAACCTCGGGAAGCTCCAGCTACAAACACACGGTTCAGGTAGGTCTCGATGCTTTTTCGGGTTACGCGATTCTCCGTTCGCAAGAGATGAAACGAGCCTTACGCGACGAAGGCATTAAGATGGAGTTGGTTGACGACGGCGCAGACTACAGCTCCAGGATCAATGCACTCGCATCAGGCGATCTGGATTTCGCTGCTTTCCCAATTGACGCTCTGTTGAAATCGAGTGCTGAACTCGGGTCTTTGCCAGCCACTGTGATCGCGATCATCGACGAGACTCAGGGCGCAGACGCGCTAGTGGCCTACAAATCCAAGTACCCATCCATTGAGTCGTTGGATCGAGCCGATACTCGTTTAGTCATGGTCGGGAACTCACCTAGCGAGACGTTAGCACGGCTCATCCTTCACACTTTCGAGCTTGAGTTCCTCAACGCCAAGTCTTTCGATTTGGTCGATAGCGAAGACGAACTGCTGCGGAGGTACCGAGCAGCAAAACCTGGGGGCAATGAAGTCTTTGTGACGTGGGAACCGGTCGTCAGCCAGTTAGTCGGCAATGGCGATCTCATGCAACGGGTCTACGACAGTTCAAAGCAGAGTGGAATCATCGTGGATACGCTCGTTGTAAGTCGAGACTTTCTCATCAAGAATGAAACGGTCGTTCGCAACGTGATTGCGAGCTATTTCCGGGCTCGTCATACCTTCAACACGGATGAGAAGCTCGAGGAACTTGTCGTTCGTGATGCGAATTCGCAAGGAACGTCCCTTAGCTCCGAAAATGCGAAAACGCTCGTTTCGGGCATCGCCTGGAAAAACACTCAAGACAATTTGGCTCACTTTGGACTTCGCTCGGCTTCGCTGCCCCATATCGAGGATATGGTGGATCGAATTCGAACGGTCCTGAGCGAAACCGGTGGGCTCGTTTCGGATCCCACCAACGGCGTGTCCAACAGGCTGTTTTACGACAAAGCCATGGTGGCACTTCAGACTGCCGGATTTCACCCCGGTGCATCCGACGAACAAGTCACGGAGACAAAACGCCTAAAGAAACTCAATGATCTCCAATGGGCGAAGCTCCAACCGATTGGCAAAGTTGCCGTTCCCCCGCTTGTTTATGCACGCGGCACAGCGAGGCTCACCGAATCGAGCAGAGTGAAGCTGGATGAACTGGTAGAAACACTAAAGACGTTTCCCCGCGCGTATCTCGAGATTCGCGGAGATGCGAGCTCTCGCGGGGATGCGGAAGCGAATCGGACACTGGCTAAACAACGAGCAGATGCTGCGCTACAATACTTGCGAGAAAGCGGAGTAGCGGAAGCCAAAATGCGGGCGACAAACGGAAAGATCACTGGCAAAACGTCTGTCACGTTTGTTTTGGTAGAAGCACCTTACTAACGCTTCTCGGTGGCTGTCGCCTAGGTGCATCGCCGTACAAATGTATTTCGACACTCCACTTGCCACCAACGCTTCCCAAGACAAACAAAGCTCAAGTACGTCTACAGCTGTGGATCCAGTAAAACGCAAGGTCATTTCCGAACTGTTTTTCGCACCAAGTGTCGTGCTGCCGATCGTGGGCGGCATCAGCGCGGGATTACTTTCGTGGGCAACGGGCGGAAATGCCTACATGACAGGCGCAGCGATCACAGGAATCGTGGGCGGCGTGGGTTGGATGCTGACGCGGATGATTTTCAAGGTCGAGGACATCACCGCAAAAGCGATGGAGGTGGAGGCTCAAAAGTTAGCCGACGAGGAAAATCGAAGGTTGGACGCCTTGGCAGCCAAGCTTCGGACCGACCGAGATCACCGAACACAGGATTATTTGACTTTGCTAAGATCACTCCAAGCTGAATTCGAAGAAGCTTCGAAGAAGCCTGGTGCCCAATTCCGCGGCGCGCGAATGCGAGAGCAAATCAACAAGGTCTTGGAGGCCACCGTTGATCAACTCAACCAATCATATCGACTTTGGGAGTTGTCCGAAAATTTGGTCGGCGATGCTAGGCAAGAGATCGTGGCTAGCCGCGAACAGGTCCTTGGAGAGGTGGAAGAGACAATCGAGCGCCTTCGGGTAACAGCCGGACAGATCAAGTCGGTGATCGAATCGGATAGTCAAATCGATTTGGCCACGATGCGTGACGAGTTAGAAACCACAATGCGAATCGCGAAACGCACCGAAGAACGGATGCGACAGATTGAAAACCCTACGGCCGACTTTGAGGCCGAGATGGAATAGAAAAACTACGAACTTCAGTCGAGGTTTGTTAGATCCAAATCGAAGAACAAGAGTTGTGAGAGGTCAATATGTTCAAAGCCATCGGAAAGTACTTTCGTGCCGTCTGGTACCTAATGACGTTCCGCGTCGACAAGGCCAGCGAATCGTTGCGGATGAATCCAGGAGTCATTTCGGCTAATTACGACCGCGTCATCGAAGAAAAACGAAGTCGGTTGAATCAGTACAAAGACGCGGTCAGTGCAATGATCGCTCAAGAAGAAAGCAAGAAAGAAAAGCTGCGTGGTCTCACCGAGGAAATTGAGAAGCTCGAAAAGCTAAAGTCAGGGGCCGCCGCAAAAGCCAAGAAGCTGGTCGACAAGTACAACGGAGACATCGCCGCCGTGAAAGGCGACCCGGACTACGCCAAGTGCCAGGCCGCGTTTAAGGATTTCTCGAGCACGCTCAGTGAAAAGCAGCAACGTGCCTCCGAGCTAGACGACGATTTGAAAGGACTCGTCTCCAATGTCGCGGGTCACAAAACCCAGATTCAATCCCTCATGCGCGACCTTGAGAAGCTGAAGGAAGAAAAACACGATGCCGTGGCCGACGTTCTTTCTGCGAAGGAAGAGAAAGAAATCGCCGACATGATGACGGGTCTGTCCAATGACCGCACCAGCGAAGAACTACGCGAATTGCGAGAAATGCGGCAGAAAGCAAACGCGAATGCCCGGATTAGCCGAGAGCTTGCCGGGATGGATACGGACCGCGCTGAAGCAGAGTTCCTCGAGTATGCGCAATCCAGCGAGTCAGACGACGAGTTCGATGCTCTGATCGGCCTTAGCGATTCGGACAACAAGAGCACTGAGCAACCACAACACGACGCACAGATCCCTGAGGGTTGAGCGCAAACTCCGCCAAACTCGGCCCACTAGAGCTGAGCCTAGGAGCTCAATGCAAATCTGCAGGTGGCTGACAGCGCGTTCTTCACGGCATCAGCAACCGGCCGTCAAGCACGCTGAAACGAATCGATATGAGCCGGGGACCGTTCCAATGGTTGTCGGCTCGTTTTTTAACACGGCGATGCGACTAAGCGACTAAGACTCAGACCGGCGATCGCGCCTACAGTTCCTCCCGAGCGTGCCCTTGAGTGAGGGCAACAACAGGAAATTCAACGAAAACACTTTGAGAGCGGCGTGCTTCGTCGCACATTCCAAGAACACATTTGCGAAACAGAGGAGTACTGCCATGAAATGGCGAATCAAATCTCTCAGCTATCTTGCGTCCTTCGCGGTCACACTCAGTTTGGCCACATTGATCGGTTGTTCCAAATCGGATTCCGATGCGGGAACAGCCGCCACCCCTGGACCAGGCGGCGAAGGCCCCATTCCTAGTTTCTCATTGGCCTGGAGCGAATACCCGAGTTGGTCTGTGTTCGGTGTGGCACACGAATTGGGCTTAGTGGACAAAGAAGAAGGCAAGCTGGGAACTCTCGAAGAGAAGCATGGTATCGACCTGGTTCTCAAAGAAGCAGGCTACGACAGCTGCCTAAATATGTTCACGTCTGGCAACTGCGACGCCGTTTGCATGACGAACATGGACGCGCTGATCGTCAGCCCCAATCGCGACGGCATTGCGATTCTTCCCACTAGTACCAGTAACGGCGCGGACGCGTGTATCGTGACGGGAGTCGAGGACATTGAAAGCCTCAAGTCCCACAAGGTGTACGGTCTCAAAGGTACGGTATCGGAGTACTGTTTTGCTCGATGCCTAGAAGAAGCGTCCGCGAAAGACGGCAAAGAATACAAACTCGCTGACTTCCAGTTTACGAACCAAGACCCGGGTGCTGCAGCCGTCGCGATGGCTCAAAAACAAGACACCCACCACGCAATCATGGTTTGGAACCCGTTTGTGCTCCAAACGCTCAATGATCGTCCGGACGCGAAAGTCCTATTCGATTCGAGCATGATTCCAGGTGAAATTGTAGATATGGTTGTGGTCGGACGTGATGTCATGGCCAAACCAGGGGCCGACACATTCTCTAAGTTGATCGTCGACGTCTTCTACGCAATGAACGAGGAATTAGCGAAGCCAGACACTGGCGACGAGGTCCTCGTTGAGCTTGGAAGAAAATTTTCGCAGCTGGAACTTGAAGACATGAAGACGGTCGTCCAACAAACTCAGTTTTACAAGACCGCAGCTGAGGGTAAGGCATTGATGACGAGCGACGAATTCAAGAAGACAATGGAAACCGTCGAAAAATTCTGCACCGAACAGGGACTGGTCGAATCTCCTTCTTACGGATTCGGCTCCGAGTCTGGTTCTCAGCTCCTTTTTGATCCCAGCTACCTTAACTAGGTTAGGCTTGTGATTCGCAAACCGCTTCCCCTGAGCTGGCGTCTTGGACTAGGCGCCAGCTCCGTTCTCATTGTCTTGCTGATGTACACCTGGCTCGCTTACAGCCGTCAGTCGGCGGCAAAACGCGAGCTGCGTTCGGTTGCCACCGAGCGAATTGCGGAATTGGAGCAACAGCGACAAGAGCTGCAGAAAACAAGAAGCGAACTCGCTCCTGACGCTGGGGATGATCGATTCCGTCAAATCGACGAGAGGCTAGACGCAAATCAAAGCGAGCTAGAGAAATTCCAGCAGATCCAGGAGTTTCCCGAAAAGGAAGATAAGACGGTCCCGAGCTGGAGCATGCTATGGGAAGACGGATTCCTGCGTGCTTGTACGCCCCAAGGGGCGTTCGCAAGGAAGGAAGTCTGGATTGTCGAGGACTTCAAAGCAACCGGCCTGCGTTTGGTTTCAGCCCTGGTGCTGGGAATTCTGGCATCTGTTGTCGTTGGTCTAGCAATGGGCTGCTTCGATCCCGTCGAAGCGTTTCTCATGCCGCCCTTCACATTCTTTTCCAAAGTCCCCGCAACGGCCGTTCTGCCGATCTTCTTTGTAATTGTTCAGATCAACTTCTCTATGTATCTGGCCATCATCGTCTTTGGAATGCTGCCAAGTCTGGCACAGGCAATTTCTGCAAGCGTTCGGAAAGACGTTCCCGACGAGCTCATCTACAAAGCCTACACACTTGGCGCGAGCCAGTTTGAACTCATTTGGAACGTTATCTTTAGGCAAGTCCTACCCAGAATTCTGGACGCTGCTCGACTACAGATCGGCCCAGCGTTAGTACTACTGGTCGCCGCCGAATGGATGGTGGCAGGGGAAGGCATCGGCTACCGCCTCAGACTTTTCTACCAACGAACGGACATGACGGTTGTCTTCGTTTACGTTTTCATCCTCGGCTTGATTGGTTTGTCGACTGACTATCTGCTCATTTGGATGAGACGTAAACTCTGCCCGTGGTTCGGAGACTAAGGACCTTTGTCTCTAGTTTTTTTCCAACGAGCTCTTGCAAACGTGTGCTTCCGTTTGAAGCGTTAGACCCAATCTTCTGAAAAACGGCGAAGGTCAATACGATGCAACCCGATCCCGAAACCGTCGCTCCCCGAATTGATGACGACAGTGACATCGTTCTGGAGTGTCGTGACGTCAGTCACGCGTTCGGCACCAAAAAAGTGCTCAACGAAGTCAATCTGAAGATCGGCCGTGGACAAATCGTTGCACTGGTTGGACCAAGCGGCAGTGGTAAATCGACATTGTTGCGAGCGATCCTCGGAACGCATCCGCCCAATGATGGTCAAACGCTCATGAATGGCAAGTCCTACCGTGAACCGCATCGAGACCGAGGTATCGTCTACCAGCGATACTCGTTGTTTCCTTTCCTGACTGCAGAGGAGAATGTCGCTTTCGGTCCCATGCTCGATCAGACGAGTATTCCCTTCCGTCTGTTTCAGTTCCCGAAATGGCGAGCCCAGCGTGAAGACTTGCGTAAGCAAGCTGGTGAGCTGCTAGACCGCGTCGGTTTGTCTAACGCAAAGCACCAATACCCATCACAACTCTCCGGTGGTATGTGCCAGCGAGTTGCAATCGCACAAGCGCTGATCATGCGTCCCAAGTTGCTCCTCCTCGATGAGCCTTTCGGCGCGTTGGATGAGGCGACTCGCGAGAGTTTACAACTCATGCTGCTGCAGCTCTACGAAGAAAACACCAAGGCTCGGTCGGCAGGCCTTCCGGAGCCGCATACCATCTTGATCGTGACCCACGAGCTCAATGAAGCTCTTTATGTTTCCGATCGTATCCTCGGGCTGTCCCAGTATCACCATGACGGAATCGACGGAGCGACGATTGTCTACGACAAGCCCGCACCTATATTCAAGCCGCACGAAGAAAAAGATCTGGCACTCTTCCAACAGCAGAAAGAGGTGCTGCTCCAGGCGGTTTTCAGCGATGACGACCTGCAGCACCACTCTGAGTTCGTTTCCTACTGGCAAGAAATCGCCGAGGCTCGAGCTGCCTCCTGAGAACCGATCGAATCATCTGGCCCAGATTAGCTTGCCCTGTTCGGTAACGTTGCGTTCGGTGATTTGGCGTACTGCTACATCTTCCATGGAGCTCGGTAACGTAACCCCAACCCGATGATCTTGCTAAGCAGATCCTCATAGGTCAAGCCACCCTTTTCGGCCGACTCTGCGAAATCCTCTCCGTACGACAAGTTGGGATTCGCGTTGGCTTCGAGTACGAAGATTTTGCCGTCGTTCCGCAAACGCAGATCCATGCGAGCGTATCCGCTTAGATCTAACGCTTGGTAGACCTTCTTACATACCCTTGAGATCTGCTGACGTGAGGCCTGAGTCAGGTCTTCGGCAGCATGGGTCTCGACCCCCAGTTTCTCTTGGTACTGCCTGTCCCATTTCACCTTGTGTGTCGCGATCAGCGGAATATCGCTCTTTGTAAATTTGAGCTCCCAAATCGGAAACGTTTGCAACCGATCGTTCCCAATCACACCCACGTACAACTCACGCCCGTCGATGTATTCCTCAGCCAATGCGTCGGCCAACGTATGTTCATGAACAAATGCAACGCGTTCGGCTAATTCGCGGTCGTCGTAGACCACTGAACTCTGCGAAATCCCCAGCGATGCATCGTCGATGACCGATTTCACAAAAATGGGAAAGTTCAGCTTCTTCGGACGGATCACTTTGCGACCAAGTGGAAACACAGTGAACTTGGGCGACGGAATCCGATGAAAGGCGAGGATCTTTTTGGTTAGAGCCTTGTCTTTGGAGAGCAGTAGGCCTCGTGGATTACAACCGCTGTACGGCTGCCTCATCAATTCCAGATAACTCACGATGGCCTGGTCGTAAGTCACCACACCGTGGAACTCTTCTAGGAGGTTGAAGGCAACTTGCGGCCCCCAGTCAAGAATCGACTTTCGAATCGGCGTCAGATCGTCGCTGAGCCCTAGCACTTCGACTTGATGCCCCATTTCGCGGAGCGTCGAAATAACATCGAACTCGGTCTTCCACTCGTCGATTTCCTTCTCCGACTTCCCTTCGAGGGAGTCGGGAGGAACGAGATGTTTGCCGACGAGCGCTAAGACGCGTAGTTGCCTCATAATGCAACCCTATGATTGCCCTCGTGCAAATAGTTCATCGTCTGGACCGTCAGCAGAATCATAAGGTCTCGTTTCGTGTCCGCTTCGCTGCAGCAGAGCCTTAGTTTCAATTCACGACATCGCTCAATCATTTCGGAAAAGACCTGATCGATTGTGTATTGGTACTGACCCGTCCATTTGGCGACCGCTTTGCGAAGTTCCGTTCGGCATCGCCGCAAAAACGAACAGGCCGTCGGATTGCCGGCAAACTCGGGCTTGTCGGAGAAGAGTCTTCGTAGATCTCGATCGTAGAAGCTAGGATGCTCGAGCCCATAGTGAGCACGTTTGTTTTCATAGTGCTCACGGAGCGTTTTCTTGAGCGAGCGAAGTGGGTCGACATGGGCCTTAGAAACCACCGCCGGCTTTTTGTTCGCAAGCGATTTCATGGTCTCGCTAACGTACTCCAGTTTCCGCAGCGCTGGCCAGCCTCGATATTGCGTCCGCCACCGTGAACGTGGCCGCAACCAGACTGCAAACGTCTCTGCAAAATCTTCGACAGGATGGCTCTGGGCGTACCACATATCCAGATGTAGTACATAGCTGCGACTATATGGTTTTGGCCGATAGTAATCTGGGTAAGGGATTGAGACCCGCCCAAAGGCCTCGCGATATGACTTCCGCCTTCGCAATCGATAGGCAGTATCCATGCAGTGACCAGCCTCATGCCGCAAAATTTTCATGCACCATTCGTGGTTGCCGCCCTCTACGTCAAAGACCTGTTTCCGCTCAAGCCGAGCGAGGCGGGGATGGGCAAGATAGAAGGGGATCGCGATGCCAGGTACTCCGTCCGGAGAAAACCACTCATCGCTCAGCCAAAAGTGCGGACGAAATGGGATTTTGCGTTCCGCCAGCTCACTATAGAGCTGCTGGATACGATCTTCGAGCACGGTGCCACGAATGGACACCCCCAGATCGCACATTCTCATATCCAACAGTTCTTCGTCAGACATGAAATCAAGTACCGGTTTCGATCGTTTCTTTCTCGATCGATTCTTTCTTCGATTTGCCACTACGAGATTCGTCCTAAAATCCTCGACAACGTTTGCTGCTGCGCGCGATTGAAAAAGATAGTCGATCCGCTCTCAAAACCATAGCATTTACTTACACGTTTGTCCGTGTTTTTCTTGCTACGCTCTGTATGCGAGCCGCGAAGAGAATCAGTCATGAAACGAGTCCACGGTCGTGTTACTGATTTACTTCGATCGGTTACGCCCCACTTCCTGTTCCGGCCAGTGCAAATCAAAATTTCAAAGTAGATATTGGTTGCCCTTTGGTCGCCCTTCGCTCTGCGAAAGAATTCGAGTGCTTTTGCGGAGCAAAAGTCGACCAAGTTTGAAACGCTGATTCGCCCTGCTGTTCCGGCCGTGCGATACCAACGCATCAAACGCAACTAACTTTGGCTTACTTAATCTGACTCACGCTGGCACACCCATGGAAGAGGTGCAGTCTGCGCGATAGATTTTGAATGCGAATTTAGTGGAACTAGCCAACAGAAAGCAAGCCGAGCTATGAAAGCCATCGCCGTTACGCCAGGTCAGCCAAATAGCGTCCATCAGCGGGATATTCCAGAACCGGATCTGGGCTCGGTTCCCAATGGAAAAGGAGTCCGTGTCAAGGTGCTCAAAGTCGGAGTCGATGCTACGGATCGCGAGATCAACGAAGCCCTTTACGGGAATTCTCCGCCTGGCGACGACTATCTGGTGCTCGGGCACGAATGCTTCGGCATCGTAACTGAAGTTGGTCCCAACGTACGCAAGGTCAAACCCGGTGATTACGTCACGGCGACCGTTCGTAGACCAGGTGGTTCGATTTACGACACCATCGGTACTTACGATATGACCAGCGAAGAGACTTACTACGAGCGTGGTATTAACCTACTCCATGGCTATCTCACTGAGGAGTTCGTCGACTCCGAGGAATACATCGTTCGCGTTCCTCAGGGACTGAAACACTTACATGTGCTGATGGAACCCATGAGCTGTGCGGCGAAGGCTATCCAGCAGGCCTACGAATGCCAACGACGCATGAAGGTCTGGAGTCCCCAGCGGGCATTTGTGCTTGGGGCAGGCCAAATCGGGTTGCTTTCGACGCTTGTTCTGAAGCTCAAGGGCTTGGACGTTTATACACTGGCTCGCGCCCCAGGACCGCACCTCAAGAGCGAGATTGTGGAAGGCATGGAATGCACCTACGTGAGCACCAATGAGAAGAGCTTGCAGGATCTGGCCGCTGAAGTCGGTAAAGCCGATTTGATTATCGATGCAACTGGCAGTAGCCGAATTGCCTTTGAAGCCATGGAGGCCCTTGGCCTGAACGGTGCCCTGGTCTGGACCAGCATCACCGGCGGCAAAAATATGACGGAAGTGCCTTCCGACAAAATCAACATCGAATGGGTGCTAGGGAACAAGCTGCTATTGGGGTCCGTCAATGCCAATAGCGACCATTTCGAATCCGGTATTAAAGACCTGGCACTGGGCGAAGTGATGTTCCCCGGTGTTCTTGAGAAGATCCTGACCAGCCCAGTGGAGGGACTAGACGGCTACCAGGAGATGATGCGTTTGCTCGTGGAAGACAAAGACGCCCTCAAGGTGTACGTCAATGTGGCAGACGAGTAGCACAACTCAACACCCACTCTGCCGCCATGCCGTAATTGGCTTGGCGGCGTGTACTCTCGCTTTGACTGCAATTGCCGGCTGCGATTCGTCAAGCGAGTCAATGACTTCGGCGTCCACGAAGACGGCGGATTCCATGAAGGAATCTGAGGCCGCAGTAGGCGATCCGGCCGAATTTGAAAGGTTGGAACCGCAAGAAAGAGATGCATGGGACGCCCAAGTCGAAGCTGTTCGGCGCGGTACGTCGGTAGCGATTACGCTAGCCGGCACTTCACATGACCTGAGCAGCCTACCCGACTTATCAGGAAACCTCTTGGATCTCCTGCTCGATGGCGGTGGAGTCAAAAGCAATGACATCGAGTCGATTGCCGCTGTCGGCGGCCTATTCCACCTTCGAATTCGCCAGGTCAAATTGACGGACCAGAACGTGAGCCGGCTGGCTGGCGAATCCAAGCCGTCGGCTTTATCGGCGAGTCTCGAGATCTTGAATCTACCTCAGTCTGACCTGAGCTCCGTCGGAATCCAGCATCTCAGCAGGTTTCCGAAACTACGGCAACTACGTCTCGGCGGCGGCCGTATTGACGACGCAGCTGCCAGAGCTTTCGCGGATCTGCCGAGTTTAGAATCCCTCCATTTGATCGGCCCCCAGATGAGTGGAACCGGCCTTCGAGCGTTGGTGAATTGCAACAAACTCAGCTCGCTCTACATCGACGACTGCCCGCTACCTGACAGTGCCTGGGAAGCACTCTTCGCCGCCAAGCCAAACCTGCATGTCCACGTCGACCAAGCTCACCACGATCGAGATCCCAAGGCGCATCAGCACTGAGCGGTCGAGATGCGTCTGCGACTGCAACGACGACTCTGCTTAGCATTCGATGACGTTCACTGCCAACCCGCCGCGGGCTGTTTCCTTGTACTTGGTTTTCATGTCACGACCGGTTTCTCGCATCGTCGCGATCACTTTATCGAGCGACACGAAGTGCTTTCCGTCACCGCGCAGAGCCAGCCGGGCTGCATTGATCGCCTTGACCGCTGCCATCGCATTGCGTTCGATGCAAGGCACTTGGACCAATCCTCCGATCGGATCACAGGTAAGCCCTAGATTGTGCTCCATACCTATTTCGGCAGCGTTCTCCACCTGCTGAGGCGTTCCACCCAAGACTTCCGCCAATCCGCCTGCGGCCATCGAACATGCCGACCCGACTTCGCCCTGGCAGCCGACTTCAGCACCAGAAATGGATGCGTTGATTTTGAAGAGCATGCCAATAGCACCAGCGGTCAACAAGAACCGGTCCACCCCATCGGAGCAGGCGCCCGGGCAATACTTGTCGTAATAGTGCAGAACCGCCGGGATGATACCGGCTGCCCCGTTCGTTGGTGCCGTGACAACTCTTCCGCCCGCAGCGTTTTCTTCATTGACTGCCAGAGCCCACAGGTTGACCCAATCCAGGCTGACGTCCATCTGCCCGCCACTCCCCTCGCCAGCGAGCTTGCGATACATGGGAGCGGCTCGTCGGCGGACTTTGAGGCCGCCTGGCAAAATCCCTTCCGTCTCGCAGCCTTTGGCAACGCATTCCTGCATTGCGTGCCAGATGCGACTGAGCCCGGAACGCGTCGATGCTTCATCTCGCCAAGCCGCCTCGTTTCGCAAGACAAGAGTGCTTATGCTCAGTCCCGATCGTTCACACTGGCCAAGCAACTCCTTGGCGGTCACAAACGGAAACGGAACTTCAGTGGGATCTTCGACGACTCGAGTCTCCCCGACGGCCTCGGTCGCCTCTTGATCCACGACGAATCCACCGCCAACGGAAAAGTAGGTCTTCTCCTGCAATAGTCTCTCCTGCCTATCAAAGGCCTGAATCTGCAGCGCGTTGGAATGGTATTTCAGTGTCTTGCGTGCGAATTCAATACATTTCCGGAGATCAAATTCCAGCTTTTGCACCCCGCCAAGGACGAGCTGCTGAGAATCGGCGGCCAGTCGAAACGTTGCTTCCACCTCTTCTGGCGACACCTTTTCTGGTTCGAACCCCGAAAGCCCGGCTACGACGGCGCGGTCGCTTCCGTGACCTTTCCCCGTCGCCCCTAGTGATCCAAAGAGAGTAACGGATACCCGAGAGACTTGTTCGAGTTGCTGCTGCTCTCTCAATGCATTGACGAACCGGTTGGATGCGAGCATCGGCCCAACCGTGTGCGAACTAGAGGGACCAATGCCGATCGAGAACAAATCGAAAACACTGATAGCCACGCCAGAGCAACTTTCTACAGAAGCGACACACAAAGAATCTTCAACACGGACCTCGCTTTGCTTTCGACCCGCTGCGTCGGAGTTAGCGACAGCTTGTTTGCCATCACTCCAAATAGGTCCGCAGAATATTCAACAAAGAACAGCAACGCCAAAGTGACGCGATCGCATCAAGCTAAAGAGAGTAACTAGCTCGACTCAATGTAGTAAGAAGTTTTGGCCGTATTTTGGCAACGCCGCTTTTGGGTCAACATACAGGAGCATGGCCATGACCGCTTGGAGCAATCGTCGGGGCAAGCCCAAGAGGTTGCCCCCCGTCAGCATGTAGTCTCCTTTTCCCAGGCCCCTAGCGTTCGGGCTCGATGCTCGCGGACATGCTGCCTGAGCATTTAGTTGCCAGTGGATCCACGCCAAACGAGTGAATCTGATCGCGTTTGAGCTCCGCGTGTTCCTTGGTGGTCGTCAGGCAAACCGCTCGGCCTTCGGAATCCACCTGCTTTGCCAACTTGTAAGCTTGCTCGAAAGGATGGCCAAACAATTGCTGTAACATTGAGATCACGTAATCGTAGGTGTGCTCCGAATCATCCCACAGCAGAACGTGATACCTGGGTTGCTGCTTGCGTTGTTCATCCTTTTTCTGCCTGCTTTGCGGCTCCGCCTTGCGTGTTCTGACCACCGTTTCTTCCAAGACGGCCGTACCTTGGTCTTCAAACATCTTTCCGTGCTTCCTATTGAAATCCGAACAACCCGTTCGAAACAACCTGTTAGCGGTACTCGGCGCAGTTCGTCCAAACCAGAGGCGAATCGGAATGCCCCAGAACAATCAATTTGGTGTTCGCCAGGGGACGATCCGATGCTGCGGCAGGCGTTATCTCGCTCTCCCGCGGTCAGGTATTCGCCAACTCATCAACCGCTATATTGTTAACGTCCGCACTATTGTAACCATCCGCAATGTTTCTTTAGCAAGAACAAACCAAATCAAAGCAGAAGCTGACCCCCAAAATGACCGATTTGCAAGCGATTGATCGTATTCTTCAGCAAAGTCAGCCTAATCACTTAGATCAGCTGAAAAGCCTCCTGCGGATCCCAAGCGTTAGTGCCGACCCAGCTTACCAGGCCTCCGTCACGGAGGCTGCCAACCGTGTTTTGGACACATTGGCAAAAGCTGGCCTGAAAACGGAGCTTATTGAGACCGATGGCCCCCCCTTGGTCTACGCAGAAAGCGCCCCGGTTCCCGGAAAGCCCGTCGCGTTGGTCTACGGCCACTACGACGTGCAACCACCAGATCCCCTCGATCTTTGGACCACGCCCCCGTTTGAGCCTGATGAGCGCGATGGCAACCTCTATGCACGCGGTGCGACCGACGACAAAGGCCAGATGCTGACGCACGTGCATTCCGTCGCCGCCTGGGCGGCTGCTGGCCAAGAGCTTCCCATGCAGGTGAAATTCTTGATCGAGGGAGAAGAAGAAGTCGGTTCGGAGCAGTTCGAACACTATCTGAGTTCCCCTGCGGCCGCCGAGAAACTCGCCTGCGATGTAGTCGTCATAAGTGACTCCTGCCAATACGCCGAAGGCCAGCCAGCAATCACGTACGGTCTTCGCGGGATCGCCTATTTCGAGCTGCACTTTACTGGGCCCAAGCAAGACCTCCATTCAGGTAGCTTCGGTGGTGCGGTGAACAACCCCGCGAACGCATTGGCAAAATTCTTGACCAGCATGATGGATGACGAAGGACGCATCCAATTACCCGGATTCTACGACAGCGTACTCGAGTTGGAGCCCTCCGAGCGTGAGGCTTGGCAGCAACTGAACTTTGACGAAGCAGCGTTCGCAGACTACCTCGGCGTTGAGGAACTCAAAGGCGAGTCTGGCTTCACAACGTTGGAGCGTCGATGGGCAAGGCCGACCTGTGATGTCCACGGTTTGTGGGGCGGCTATCAGGGAGAAGGCGGCAAGACCATCGTGCCGTCCAAGGCCAGTGCGAAAGTCAGCTTCCGGCTCGTTCCAAACCAAACGCCTGCCGAAGTTGCCCGCCAGTTTGAGGCATTTGTTCGCGAAAACACCCCGCCGGGAATCTCGATCGAGTTGGTTGACCTGCACGGAGGCCCCGGCGTTGTCGTTGACCCAAGCAGCCCGTTCATTTCCGCAGCCAAGAATGCAGTGGCAACCGCGTTCGGAAAAGAGCCCGTTCTGATTCGTGAAGGCGGAAGCATTCCGATTGTGGCCGACATGGTCGCGAAACTAGGTGCTGACGTTTTGTTACTCGGATGGGGCTTGAACGACGATGGCGCGCACAGCCCGGACGAAAAGTTCAAGATCGAAGACTACTATCGCGGCATCCGCGCAAGCAGCCACCTTTGGCATGAGCTCTCCATGGTCAAGAGTTAACCTTCGATTCCCAATTGCCCCCAAGCCGCCCCCTGGGAATCCTCTTCACCCAGTTCATCACACCTTACTCTGCCTTAGAAATTCGCTTGCGATCTGGCCTACGGATGAATTAAGCCGCAATCGTCTTGCAACACTCATACAGACACGAAGCCGAAATACGATTCTATGCTCGACCGAAAACTGATCATCGAAAATGCCGCCGACGTCAAAAGGAATTGCGAGCTCCGCGGAGCAAGCGTTGATATCGATCAAATGATTGAGCTCGAGTCGCTGCGGAAGGCAAAGCTGAATGAGGCTCAGGAGCTGAACCGCCAAGCCAACGAAACGAGCAAGAAGATTGGGAAAGCCGGCTCACCTGAAGAACGCGAAAGTCTGAAGGAGCAGGGCAGGGCACTTCGCGAGCAAAAGGACGTTGCGCAGCAAGAACACGACGACCTCGAGGTAAAGGTCCTCGAGATCCAGTCTCACATCCCCAACCTGACGCACCCAAGTGCACCGCACGGCGACGATGACACGGCCAACAAGGAAGTCGGCTTTGGAAAAGCACCTGTTCCTAAGTTCGACTTCAAACCGCTCGACCACCTTGAACTCGGCAAGAAGCATGACCTGATCGATTTCGAAGCTGGAGCCCGCGTCGCCGGCTCGGGCTTCTACTTTCTCCGCAACGATGCCGTCTTGCTAGATCTGGCTCTACAGCAATTCGCTGTCCAGAAGTTAGTTCAGAAGGGCTTTACGCCGATCACCACTCCCGACGTTGCGCACACGCAGATTCTCCACGGAATCGGCTTCATGCCACGTGGTCCAGAAACACAGATTTACTCGATCGAAAACACCGACCTGAACTTGGTCGCGACCGCCGAGATCACGCTGGGCGGCATGATGGCCGACCAAGTCTTAGAGGCCGAGCAACTTCCCATGAAGCTGGTCGGAATTAGTCACTGTTTCCGGACGGAGGCGGGTGCTGCCGGGCGGGCTTCAAAAGGGCTCTATCGAGTCCACCAGTTCACCAAGATCGAGATGTTCGCCTTCACGCTGCCGGACCAGAGCGAATCGACGCACGAGGAGCTAAAAGAGATTGAATGCGAACTCTTCGATGACTTGGAAATCCCGTATCGCATCGTGGATACTGCCACAGGCGACCTGGGAGGTCCAGCCTACCGCAAGTACGATCTCGAAGCCTGGATGCCAGGCCGTGGCGACGAAGGGGAATGGGGCGAAGTAACCAGCACGTCGAATTGCACCGACTACCAGGGTCGCCGACTCAACATCCGCTACAAAGTCAAAGGCGAAAAGGGCACTCACTTCTGCCATACCTTGAACGGGACCGCAATCGCGATCAGCCGAGCCATCATTGCATTGCTCGAAAACAACCAGCAAGCGGATGGTTCCATACGAGTCCCCAAGGTTCTCCAACCATGGGTTGGGAAAGATGTTATCGGCTAAGTCGTTTTCCGGATGCTAACTGCATTACGCCCAATGGGAATTACATGATGCATACTACGACCACCTTTCACTCGCCCAGCTGGTTCACTCGAACTCTTGCATTACTGCTCGCGATTGGATGCTCCTCAGCTCTGGGTGATTGGCCCGCGTTTCGCGGTCCCACTCGCGACGGCATCACATCAGCCGATCGGCTTCCGACGAAATGGTCCCCAACCGAGAACGTCGCTTGGCGGACGGAGCTGCCGGGACAAGGTTGGTCTAGCCCAATCGTAGTGAATGATCGCATCTACCTAACCGCCGCAGTGCCGATCGAAAATGGAGCTGGTGACGTAGACGGAGCCAAGACAGGCTACACACTGGAGCTCTTCATCGTTGCAGCCACTTCAGGGGAATTGATTTCGCGGCTTGAGCTGTTTCAGCAACCCGCGGACGCGCCCCGAATCCACAGAAAAAACTCGCATGCCAGCCCTACAGTACTGCACGAGGACGGACGGCTATACGTTCACTTCGGCCACCAGGGCACGGCCTGCCTAAGCACGAGTGGTGAAGTCATTTGGAGCAATGACTCACTTTCGTATTCGCCCGTCCACGGCAATGGTGGCTCCCCGACGATCGCGGGCGACCTGCTAATTTTCTCGCGTGACGGCGGCGACATCGCCGAAGTAACGGCACTGGATAAAAAGACAGGCGAGATAGTTTGGCAGACCGATCGCAATGTGGAAGTTCGCAGGACCTTTTCGTTTTGCACTCCCTACTTGGGAGAAATCGAAGGCCGCGAGCAGCTCATTCTGCCCGGTTCGAATGTGGTACAGAGCCTTGATCCAACCACCGGCGAGGAGCTGTGGCGGCTGCGTTACGAGGGTTACTCGGTGATCCCCCGACCGATCTATCACGCCGGACTGATCTTCGTCTGCACAGGATACGACCGCCCCAAACTACTCGCCATCGATCCAACCGGTACCGGCGACGTTACGGGGACTCACTTGAGGTGGCAATCGGATGACAGCATATCTCACACACCGTCCCTGATTGCGACCAACAATCAGATCGTTGCGGTCAGCGATAAAGGTGTGGCGATTTGTTTTGACGCCAGCTCCGGTGAAGAGCTATGGAAGAAGCGAGTCGGCGGTAACTTCTCAGCATCGCCCTTGCTCGCCGGCCGCATGCTCTATTTACCAGATGAAAAAGGCAAGTGCACGATCTACGAACTTGGCTCTGAGCCCAAGCAAATCGCTGTCAATGACATGGAAGAACGAACCCTTGCTTCGTACGCTGTGCTCGAGAACGACCTTTTGATCCGTACCGACCAGGCGTTGTATCGCATCTCGGATCGCCACTAAATTGGATTCTTCGTTCGTTTGCGATCGAACTTCGTTAGAGTTTGCTCATCCGTTCGTTTGTAGCTCGAGCACCCAAACATGGCAAAGTCAGCCGCCACGACTCATAGTTTTGACATCCTGCTGAAGCCAGATTCCTTCGGAGACCTGCCTGTCGTCATTGCTGCCTACGGTGACGATAGTTTTTTGCGTCGCGAGACGGTCAGCAAGCTACTAAAATCCGCAGGAGTTCAACCAGACGACGTGCGGCGGTTTGACGGGGAAGAATGCAAGTGGATCGATGTACACGATGAACTCGCAACCATGTCTCTATTCGACACTTCCGCGCGACGGATCGCGGTGGTGACGGCCGCTGACAAGCTGGTCAAAGACGCGCGAGCGCAGCTCGAGAAATGGTGTACCACTGCGCCCGACTCATCCATGCTGATCCTACAGCTGAGCAGCTTCCCAAGTAACACGAAGCTCTTCAAGCTGTTCGATAAACACGGTACCTGCATACCTTGCTCGTTGCCCACCTCCGGTCCACGAAGCAAGACACCGAGCATTCCAAAGTTGAAAGATTGGCTTTTGGCTTGGAGCCAACAGGAGCTCAAGCTGCATGCCACCAAGCCGCAGATAGCTCAGATCGTGGAGGCGGTTGGCACCGACTGTGGATTGCTGCACCAGGAGCTAAGCAAGCTTTCGCTCTACGCCAATGAAGACGGCACGCTGACTGAGGAAGCTATCCGTGAGAACATCGGTAGCTGGCGCACTCGAACCATGTGGGAAATCGCCGACTCGATCGCCGACGGCCGAGTCGCGGAGGCATTAGAGCAGCTCGACAAAGTTTTCGCTGCCGGCGAACATCCGGCCGCAGTGGTTCCGCAAGTTTCTTGGAGCCTGCGACGTTTTGCGAAAGCCGCGCACTTGATTCTTCAAGGCAAACGAACCGGACAGCAGATCTCGGCTCAGGTCGCGATTGGCAAATGCGGTTTCTGGGGGCCAGACGCCAAGCTCGCAGAGCAGCGGCTCAGAAGGATGGGGTTACGTCGTGCAAGCAAACTTAGCGATTGGTTGCTCGAACTGGACCTGCAGATCAAAGGCTCCCATTCCCAACCCGCTCGTGCGATCAGTGCGCTTGAGCAACTCTGCCTACGATTCGTGTAAAGCGAGTCCTCAGCCCAGTCCGCCAATGAGACCGCCGCTAATTGACGATCGGCCGGAATCCCTGAATCCGACCGCGTGGAGCCAACCCCTTGGTGTCAATGGGCAGATCAAGGCGGTGAGTGCCAATGTTGCCTGCCTTGTCGATGACGTCGAGCTTCAAATAGATGTGCTCGGGGATATTCGGTCCCGCTTTCCAAAGATAAATCCCACTATTTTTCACGTTCGTCGCAATGGTCTGCCAGGGGCCATCAATGGATTGGCTGTACGAAAACGTGACCGGCTTTTCGACTAAGTGCCCATCTCCGGCTGAGTAGTCGATGACGAGCATGCCGTCTTCTGGGCCTTCGCCGTAAACCGCGCGTGTGATCTTGGCCGTGGGAACTGAGGTGTCGATGTTGATCCAGACATCCGCTGCGTCACCGGGTTTCGGCTGGTTACTGACCAGCCCATTTGCACCAACAATGACCATGCGAAATCCAAAGAGCCCGTCATTTCCAACTTCGACATCAAAGGGACTTTGCCGATCCGGATCTTTATCCCAGGCCTCCCACGTCCTCCCGCCATCTTGCGTACCCCAAAGCACGATTTCTGAAAGAGTCGTACCGCCCAGTGCCTCAACCGAATAATCGAGGCTAAACATACGTGACTTGCAATGAAAAGCACGTCCGAATGCGGACTCAGGTTCGGCTTGTCTCTCCGCATGAGCTTTTTGTTGCCCATCCAAGCTAGACATGGTTTGATCGGGTACCTGCGGCATCACCGAATTGGGCGGGGACTGCCTGTTGGTGTAGTGCGGCAACGCTTGCTTGTGGGCTGCGTCGGGTTGCTGCCCAGACGTAGCCGGTGGGGCGTTATCGTTGGGTGCCGGGAGGGGCAGCTCTTCGTAACCTTGCGACGAAGCAGCATTGGAACCTGAAAGTGCCAGTCCACCGGGCTGGGTATAGCCGCCCGAAACCAGTCCGCCCGAAGCCAGACCATTTGAAGCCAGACCATTTGAAGCCAATCGCCCCGGCCCATTTTCGGGAGTTGAAAGCGAAACAACGGATCTTGGATCGACGGCAGGCTGCATGTTCCTTGCATTGGCTGCACCATCGGAATGGGCGTTCGGATCCGACGGAACCCAAGCTTGCGCTCCATTGAGTTCAGGAATGCGTTGTTGCACAACGGCACTCTGTGTGGGTCGCGTTTGATTTTGCGGTGCGGTGCGAATCGGCTGCCTAGGACTCAGCGGCCCAGCACCTGGTGTGCTAGCGAGAGTCATATCGGATGGTCCAGTTGCCGTACGTGGCATCTTGTACTGGAACGTTGCCTCTCCTTGATTCTCGGCTTTGTCTTTAACTGAAAAGACAAGACCGATTTCCCGGCAGAGAGGTACATCCAGTATTGTTCGGCTCTGGAGAATCTCGCCTACTTTGGTGAACTCTCCCAAACGGACCTGCTGCCAGTTCGCGTCTCGATCCGTCCGCGCTCGAAGTTCGGCGGAAGCCGGAACAATGTTGTCATCAGCAACACGAATGTCGACAACCAACTGTCCCTGTTGATTCACGTCGGCGCGCATCGCAGATTTCGGAGCGCTTGTGTCTACAAACACACGTAGTGGGGGAGTTTGACTGGGAAATGAATTCCCCGCACGATCAACGGTTTGCACAGAGAATAAGTACAGACCTTCAGCGGCGGCTTTGAAGTCAAAGCTATTGCCCTGGCCGTGGTCAGGACCTTTGACTCCGTGCATCTGCCAGTTTTCGCCTAGATCGGTCGACACCCAAAGCTGAACCTCAGCCAAGTTCCCGTTGTGGACGTCAACGTCGAACGGAATCTTGAAGCTCGGAGAACGCAAAAAAGAAGTCGCCGCCTGAATCGGATTCGTGGCATTCTCTGAACCGCTTGCAACGAGGGAATCCTGCGCAGCAGCGTCATTTCGCCCTGCCAGACAGGCCGGCAATGCAATCAGGAGTGCAATTATCCGCAAGGAGCCTGAATAGCTACGTACCATGTCGATTTTCGCGTCTGAAGTCTGCATCTTTGACCGATTTCGATAGTCGGATGCCACCATAGATTCCCTCGGGATGCGTCATCGCAATCGAGATCCCTGACCGACGAACGCACCCGAAAAGCAGCGAGATCGTTGGTGATAGGCAACTTGAGGACCAATCCCACCCGGGAACGACCTGCTGGCCAAACGGACCGGGATCGATAGACCCACGTCTGTTTTCGGTCGCCGCATTCTTTATGCATAAGTAAAATGTGAGGGTTGTAGTGATATTGAGCGGTGGTGGAGTCTGCTCGTCACGCGCGATATCACGTTAGAGCATCACGGCTGCAACTTTCTGGGGTATCCGAAACTCGTTGATTTCTTGCCCCCAGCAAGCGTGAGGGATCCAGAGCCTTTCAATTGCAAGCAATTTGCTGTCGTGGATCCATTGCCAGGAAAAATCGAACCACGAGAATGATTCAGAACAATCCTTCGATTCCCACGGTCCTTGAACTGGTTTCATGAACAAGTTGCATAGCAGTTACAAATTCGATGTCATCGTGATTGGAGCCGGACACGCTGGCACTGAAGCCGCGGCAGCAGCGGCTCGGATAGGAGCCAATGTGGCGCTCCTGACAGGCAATTTGGACACGGTCGGCCAAATGAGCTGTAACCCAGCGATTGGTGGTGTCGCCAAGGGACAGATCGTTCGTGAGATTGACGCTTTGGGCGGTCTGATGGGAGAGGCCATCGACGCTACCGGAATTCAATTCCGAATGCTAAACCGCCGCAAGGGGCCGGCGATGCACAGTCCTCGGGCACAGGCTGACAAGCGACGTTACCAGGAATTCATCAAGGAAAAGATCGAGGCCTATCCGAACCTGACCCTCGTTCAAGAGCTTGTCGAAGACCTGGTAACCGACGATCAGCTATCGCCGGATACCACCGAAGCTGGCTATCAAAACCGAATTCTTGGGGTCCGCGTTAAGGGCGGTGCGGAATACCACGCCCCAGCCGTTGTTCTCACCACTGGAACTTTTCTACAAGCCGTGATGCACACCGGAGAAGCCAAGACGGAAGGAGGAAGAGCCGGAGAGGGCACAACTCGCGGGATCAGCGGTAGCCTTACCAGACTTGGGTTCCGGCTGGAGCGATTCAAAACCGGTACGCCCCCTCGACTGAACGCAAAGACCATCGATTTTAACGCCACCGAACTACAACCCGGCGACGAAAATCCACAACCATTTTCGTTCCTGACCGATGCCGTCACTGACTCGCAATTACCTTGCTACATCACCTACACCAATCCACAGGTACATGATCTGATCAACGCGAATTTAGATCGCGCTCCGATGTACTCTGGGCAAATCAATTCCGCGGGTCCAAGGTATTGTCCTTCCATAGAGGACAAAGTTGTCCGTTTTGCGGACAAAGAGCGGCACCAATTGTTCCTCGAGCCTGAAGGCCGGAACACCTCGGAAATCTACGTGAATGGAATCTCGACGAGCCTGCCGCGAGACGTTCAAGACGCGATGATGCGTCTAATCCCTGGCTTGGAGCAAGCCAGTATCATGCGTTACGGGTATGCCGTTGAATATGATTTCAGTCCACCTGACCAGCTTTTCTCAACTCTCGAATCCAAAACTGTGGCCGGGCTTTATTTTGCAGGCCAAATTAATGGGACGACCGGATACGAAGAGGCGGGCAGCCAAGGCCTTATTGCTGGTGCAAATGCCGCCTTGAGCATTGCCGGCAAAGAACCATATCGCCCAACCAGGGACTCGAGTTACATCGGCGTTCTCGTCGACGATTTGGTAACTCGTGGTGTCGACGAGCCTTATCGAATGTTTACCAGTCGCGCCGAGTACCGTCTCCTTCTTCGGCAGGACAATGCGGACCGCCGGCTAACTCGAATCGGTGCCGAACTGGGACTCGTTAACCATGAGAGGCTGGAGCGCCTCGAGCAAAAAGAACAAGCCATCGCCAGCGGGTGTAAAGCCCTGGAAGACGCCCGCGTTGGAGACGTTAGCGGCACTAAATATTTGAGGCGCAACGAAGTGACTTGGGAAGAAATCTGCGAGCACGTTGCTCAATTGAATGACTGCACTGCCGAAGTTCGCGACCAGATTCTTTGGGACACACGTTACCAAGGCTACGTGGATCGCCAAGAGCAACAAGTCGCCAAGCAGCAACGCATGTCGCAGAAGAAGATACCACTCGCTTTCGATTACGAACGCATCACAGGCCTAAGGATCGAAGCGCAACAGAAGCTCACCAAAATCCGCCCCGACAATTTAGATCAAGCAAGTCGTATTAGCGGCATCACGCCATCGGACCTGGCTCTTGTGCTCGCCCATATTGAGAATGGGAGTCGCGCGGTGACGCCGAATCGGAGCATTCGTACAGCTAAGCCCAATTGAAACCAATTGAATTCTGGGCGTCCCACTTTCTTGCAAATTTGAAACGCTAGCAAAGAGAATGTCTGCTGGCGGACGCGGTCATCCGCGGCGATATGCTTTATAACCAGCATCATTCCCAATCTGTTGCGGTCACGGCTGACTGCCCATCCTTCAATATTGACCTAGTCAACCCATTCGCTATAATTCGTGCGTTCTGCTAAGACTGGATAATTCTGGCAAGTTTAATCAAATCGGTTAAATCCATCGCCAGCTGCAATCACGTCTCGATTTGTTTGATAGCGATTGCTTCATAGCAGAACAGGGACTGATGAAGGAAATCGAGATCCGCTCGCGTTGACCCGTGACTGTGGATTTCTCACTGGTTCACTAGTACTGCTAGTTGCTGCTTCGGAACCACAATCCTAGGGATGGGATTCTCATCCTGCCCAGGAAGCGGCTAGCGTGGCCATCGATCAGGAAGGATGGTGGAGACCATGTCCACAAGTAAGACGGTGTTTACGACGGGCGAGGCTGCCAAGATATGCAAGGTCAGCCAACAAACCATTATTCGATGCTTCGATAATGGCACTCTCAAAGGATTCCGCGTTCCCGGCAGTCGCTTTCGTCGGATTCCAAGAGATCAACTGTTCGCGTTCATGAAAGACAATGGTATCCCCACGGATGCCTTGGAAAACGGCAAGAAAAAGATCCTCATCGTTGATGACGAACAAGATCTTGTCGATCTCATGGCGGACGCGTTTGAACGCGACGGCCGTTTCGACATACGAACCGCGAACAACGGTTTTGACGCCGGAATGCAAGTGAAGGAATTCCGACCCGACATCGTCGTCCTCGATGTGATGTTGCCGGACATCAACGGCAAAGAAGTGTGCCAGCGTGTGCGAAGCGATAGTACGCTTGATTCAGTCAAAATCATCTGCATTTCAGGGATGATTGAACAGGATAAAGTCGGTGATCTCCGCGCGGCGGGTGCAGATGATTTCGTCCAAAAGCCATTCACCGTAGATCGATTGATCGAACGCGTCTGCGACTTGCTCGAGATTGACAAGCCTGTGATCCACTAGGTTAGACTGACTTGGTGACAGCCGCCCAGGCTCATACGGAAAACAAAGCAAGGAATCCCGTTTGCGTTCACGCGAACGGGATTTTTTGATGCATGGTGGAGTGGATCTGCCCTGTTGGGCGAAGCAACACTGAACTTAGCCTAATTCTATGCACGCCGATCCATCAACGTATTCCGCCAGCGAAACGATTGCAGCGGAGGAGCCTTCATCTGCCTCAGCCGCAGCGTGGAAGTTGCTTGACCTCGTCCTCCGTATTCCATCTTTAGTCTCGGACCAAACGGGTTTGTCCAAGTTCAGGGGGCAGCTCCAGGATCTTGCTGCACAATCTTCTCACTTGGATGCGTGGATCCAAGCCTGGCTGGAGAGAAACGGAGAGAACCCAAACTTACAAACGAACGATTGGTTACATTGGGCGCTCGCGCACCAAGACCAACTTCCATTCGAAAAGCTTTTCAAAAGCAAAGTCGAACGGTCACAATTCCAAGGCTTATTGACCAATGGCCTTCACTTAGCGATACGCGCAGCCGCCTTTGAAGGCAACATTTCGCGAGAGCTCGAGCAGCGTAAGCGACAAGCGATTTACAACCTGGCATACGGCTTGAGTCACGACTTCAACAACCCTCTTGCCAACATTTCCACTCGAGCCGGAGTGTTGCTCCAGCAGATTCGAGACGACGGCGGCACCGCCGGTGAGGATCTACTGCAATCCATTATCGATAACGCCATGCGTGGCTGCGAGATGCTCGGCGATTTGATGCTTGTCGCCCGTCCGCCCGCTATGCAACTGGAAACGACCGACTTCAAGCAGTTGCTCGAGACGCTCTGTAGAGAAGCGAATGCATGGTCAATCAAGTGGGAGATTCGAATCGAACTGGATTGCTCTGACGAGATTCAGGTTCGAGCAGATCGGACCGCACTCAAGGAAGCAATTTGGGCGCTGTTGCGTAACGCCATTGAAGTATCGGAATCGAGAGACCTCATCCAGTTGCGTGCGGCACAGAATTCCGAATCTCGAATACAACTGGAAATCCTCGACGATGGTCCGGGGCTAACGCCACATGCACTGGCCAATTGCTTCGATCCGTATTTCAGTGGTCGCGAGGCTGGACGCGGTATGGGGCTTGGCCTCGCGAAAGCTCAACGTATCCTCGAGCTCCACTCAGGCGAAATTAGGCTAGAAAACAGAGAACCTAGGGGCTGCCGCGCTCTGGCATGGCTGCCCGCCTGCAACGACAATGGATAGCGATTTGGTCGCATCCGTTTCTCTCCATCAGCTGCGACTCGAGCACGGCAGCGCCACGACTCTGTCAACCGCTACATGAAGAGCATGTAATCGCCGGGTGTAGTCGATTTCGCATAGAGTGACGCTGTCCAACTAAAGTGAATTCTTGTTGGAACTTTGCCACGCAACCGCTTCCAGCCCATCAACGCAATGGGTGGAGTATGCTTCGTCGGTTAAAGCCGAATGGAAAACACTCTAGTTGGAACAAGGTTGGCCTGAGCCCTGTCCTAGTTTCCGCATACACGAAGAACGCCCGCAACTTGGGCGGCAAAGACCGGAGCGAAAATGGATCTGAGTGAGTATTCTCCTGTCGGATGGCTTTGTATATTGCCCCCGCTCCTAACCATCGTGCTCGCGATATTGACCAAGCGAGTCATTCTATCGCTGGTGCTGGGAATTGCCTCAGGCGTTATCATCCTGCTGCCATCTCCGGCTGCTTATCAAGCCGCTTTGGGAGAAGAATTCACCTGGCAGACATTCTGGCAAGAATCGTCGCTCCATTTCGTGGGCGAATTCTTCGAAACGCATCTGTGGAAATCACTCGTTGATGCGGACCACCTGCGCGTATTTGTGTTCACTTCACTGCTCGGTATGCAAATCGCATTGATCCACCGTATGGGCGGCATGCTTGGGATTGTTCGATTGGCATCCCCACTAGCTCGAACCCGCCGCGGCGGACAGCTCTTAACTTGGCTGCTGGGACTCATCGTATTCATTGATGACTACGCAAATACGTTGCTGCTCGGATCGACCATGCGTCCGGTCACAGATCGGTTGAAGATTAGCCGCGAGAAGTTAGCCTTTTTGGTCGACAGCACCGCAGCTCCAGTTTCCGGATTAGCCTTGGTGAGTACCTGGGTCGCAACCGAGATCGGCAACATGCAGGTTGGATTTGAAAACGCCGGCGTCGATATCAGTGGTGATACCTTTGGCATCTTCATTCAAACGATCCCAAGTCGTTTTTACATTTTGTTCGCACTTGTTTTCGTGCTCCTTTGCGGATTATTTGGCCGTGATTACGGCCCGATGCTCGCAGCTGAGCAACGAGCACTTCGTGATGATAAGACGAAGCCAGATCCCGACTCTTCTTCGTCTGATGCGAAGCAGCGTGATCATTTACCGGCAAGCAAACCTCGAGCAATCAACGCCGTGCTGCCCATCGCCGTTACGATTGGAGTCGTTGTCTGGTTGTTGGTCGTCACGGGGCGCGGCACGGCTAGCCTAGAAGGACTTCCTGCTTTTTCCGAGATCCAAGCTTGGGGCGAAGTCATCGGTGGCGGCGACAGCTATGTTGCGTTAGTTTACGGAGCGATGGCGGGATTGATCGTCGCGTTGGCTCTGAACTGGACTCAGCGTCTTTTGAATGCTGAGCAGATTAAGTCCGCTCTGACCGAAGGCTTCACCCATGTAGTCCTGGCGCTGATCGTGCTTTGGTTGGCCTGGACCCTGAGCGCGCTAACAGGAGCCGAATACTTGGGGACTGGGCAATTTCTCGCGGCTTGGTTGGAACAGAATGCTAGCTTTCCCGTCGCGGTATTGCCAACGATCATCTTCCTACTGTCAGCTGGCATTGCGTTTTCAACTGGTACAAGCTGGGGGACGATGGCCATTGTGATGCCGATGGTGATTCCACTTGTTTACAACTTGCTCACCAAACAGCTTGGCCTGCCTGAGGTTCCTCCTGATCACTATCTACTGACGACGACAATTGGAAGTGTGCTCGCCGGTGCCATATTTGGTGACCACTGCTCTCCGATCTCCGATACCACGATCCTCTCTTCGAAAAGCAGTGATTGCGACCACATCGCGCACGTCCGTACTCAAATGCCCTACGCAGTCACCATTGGCATCGTGGCCGTTTTGTGCGGAACACTTCCGGCAGGCTATGGTGCCCCCGCATGGGTACTTTTGCCCATAGGCATCGTTGTGCTAGCAATGGTGCTGCTCATTTTCGGCCGCTCGCCAAATGCGAAGCCGGTTTGATTGTTCCGCTCTCTTGACCGGGTCTCATGAGCATACCGGGTCTCATGAGCTGATAGCAGCGAACCGTCGGTAGCAAACGAATCTCGACTTTCGATTTTCTGGGAAGTTTCCTAAAGTCCGCTTGCGGGCTATCCATCGGCTCGTGTGTCGCGTTTCGTTTGTGTTTTACTCGCGTAACTTCATGTCGTAATTTGCTTCATGCCCATCGCTTACCTACAGCGTGCCTCGGAGCAGGTCCAACAGATCCCGCCCAAGCTTCGGCTGCTTCTCGCAGCAACGCTCGTATGCTTCGTTGCTTACTTGCTTTGGACAGGATTGGAACGTCCCCAAGGCAGTAACCGAGTCTATATTCTCGGCCAAATGAATCGGGAGCAAATGATTGCTGCCGAATCCGCGTTGGCGTTGGCGTCGCTGGGCGACTTCGAATTTGTAAACAATCAGTTGAGAGTTCCGAGCGACCAGAAACTGACCTACATCCAAGCTTTACATGACGCGGATGCTGTCCCAAAGAACTGGCGGGCCCCCTATTCTGAATCCCTGCAAAACGACTGGTTTGATACTTCTCCCGATCGCGATCAAAAGCGAGCGCAAGGGAAAGAACAGGCCTTGGAAGACCTACTCAAGCTCAGGCCCAACATTGCGTTTGCTGCCGTCACGGTGGACCAGTCTCGAGCTCGATTTGGTGAAGCACCGAGAAAATCTTGCTGCATTCGTATTCGTACCTCCGACGGCTCCGCGGCCGACGAAATCCTGTTCCGAAGCGTCGCTGCCGAGGCGACCGCGCACTTCGCAGATCTAGATCCGGCAGGCGTTGTCATCACGGACATCAGCACCGGTGCATTCTTCCGAGCGCAAGTCCCATCCCAATCCACGAATCCGCTGCTCGCCGCCAAGCTGGAATGGGAACAGCATTACCGGCAGAAAATATTGACTCAGTTGGCGTCGCTCGGAGCCGTTCAAGTGATGGTCGACGTCGGGCTCGATCCGACTATTTCCCAACGGTCGGAAAGGCTTCGTTACGAACCAGATTCCCGACCAAGCAAAACAACAACACGAACGACCACGATCGAGGAAATCGCGACTCAGGCCAGCCAGCTAGTATCAGGCTCGGCGCAGTCATCGAGAGACTCTGTCCCAGCCCATTTAGCGAGCGACTCTAGGCGGTCGCCAGCCGAACCTTCGGGACTGAACCGACCTGCTACGATTCGAAAAACAACCGAACAAAAAACGGACAATGTCCACCTAGGACAAGAAGCAACTGTGACGGAGTCGGCTGGTTTTGTGCCCAGGTCGATTCAGGTGTCGATTGGAATTCCGGAAAGCTACTACGAAGGTCGCGAAGCATTCCAGTTTCCCCGCGCTTCGGCTGAGGATTCTCATTTTTCTGATGGCTCCAGCACTCCCAGGTCCAAGGACCGTGAACGACTTGAATCCGAAGTCGCGGACTCAGTCAGGAAGTCGGTTGCGGCATTACTTGGTAGTGTCACGGATGCTTCCGCCGTACTGCCAGTTGAAGTTTACACCTACGCGGACAGCCTTCCGGTAAGAGACGCGAGCGATACCCTAGAATTACCCGTCGAAAAAACGGGCCCTAGCTCACCATGGCTCCCAGCTACTCTGTTCGCGCTGATTTCCGTAGCATTTCTCGTTGTTTTTCGCGGTTGGAATCGAAAAGGCGATGAAGACGCTGGCCAAGCTGCTAACGGCACCACCGAACACGTGATGAGCTTGGAAGACGATGTCTCGAATTCCGCAATGCAAACGGCCATGCACCAATCGGTGGTTGATTCGTTCAATTCAGACTCTGGGCTTCAGGACGAAACGACTCGCCTGAGTGCCGAGATCTCCGAATTTGTCGAAGCCGATCCATCCCGTACCCATGCCCTGGTTCAAGACTGGCTACGCAAATCGGCGTAGCTGCAACCTAGTGCGGCCAAAGACAGTCAATCCATTGGGGCTTTCTTCCCCAGAGGGACTCGCACCGATCGGGTTAGCCGGACGTGTGGAATCTCGCGCAGCGGCAAGCTTTCAAACCAACGCGTTCGAAAAATACTCGCAGTAGAGCGGCCAGTATTCCGCCACCTTCTGCTTTATCTCATCCGAAATCTGATGTCGATTCGGTTGATAGTCGCGATGATGCTCCAACCTCGCATCTAAAGCCTCTTCGCAGTCTCCGAAATCTCCAAGATCGAGTGCTTCGTACAGCCGTTTTACAACGCCACGCGGATCTTGAGCGAGCTCTTGATAGAGAACATCGACGATCTGGGAGTCATTCATCGAAGCCCGATCTCGGAGAAATCCGCGGTACATGACTTGGTTGCACTCCGCCACATAATTCTCCAGCTGCTCCGGCGTATCGGAAGCACCGAGTGCCTGAACTTGCTCAAGAGAATCCCACAACCTCATCGTCGACGAAAACATCGTGGTTGGTTCCCGCGTGAGGTGGACAAATTTTGCACCAGGAAACATTTCGGCGAGCACCCCCAATCGCCCCGTGTGGGTCGGGCTCTTCAACACTAAGCGTTTGCCCGCATTGTGAAACGTCAGCACCCGCAAGAATTCTACGAAGCCCTTCTTCCATACGCTGCACTCGGATTCAGGTACAAGCCTCAGATCGAGCCAGTTCAATACGTCTTGCTCACTTTTGGGAAAAGCGATCCTTAAGTAGGGACTTTGGAGCCCTAAGTTCATCAACGCAAATTCGTCTTCCTGCGGCAGCTTCCATCCCGCCGCCATGTTATCCATGGGACGCTGTTTCGGGAGCAGAAACTTTCCAAATCGTGTCATCCACGGCTGCGACATCAGAAAATGGGACGGGGCAAAGCACTGGTATGTGCTCGGAGATGCAAAGGCGGGGTTGGTGACGAGAAGCTCGTGCAACAATGTCGTCCCGCTGCGCCAATGCCCAATGATGAAGACTGGCGGTTGCTTGATTTCAGTGTCGCGAATCTGCCGACCCCACAAAGCCGCCTGCGAGATAGCTAGCAAATCATTGGCCGGGGATATCAAACTGACTCCGACCCCGATGTGGGCCCGTGGAATCGAAAACCGAAATCGATTTCGAATCAGGAGACGCCACCAAATGCCCATCCGCATTCCATGCCAAAATCGGGGCGCCCAAGTCGGATAGGGATTGGTCGGCCTCTCCCCCGACGTCTCCGAATTGCGATCAGCAGAAGAGGCCATGAATCTGGTGCAGCGATGGGTGTTCGAGAAACGAGATTTTGGTGCCGGAGCAAAAGACTGTTGCGGTCAAAAATAGACTTCAGTGCGTCAATCCTAACCGAATCGGACCGCTCGATGCCTTCCACAACAGATTCGACCACTTGCCGTCAACTTGTATGGACACCATCAATCTGAATGGAGTACCAAATGCGGCTACGAACGGCTAGCCCGCCGGATTGCTTTCGAGGCAATTCTCGCCGCTTTCTACAATCGACAACAGGTGTCACGGATGACATTGTTAGACCAGGCTGTGACGGCCATTTCAAAGCACCGTGGGCTCATTCTGCCCTTCGCGGTCGTCGCGTGTATCGGCATCTTGCTTGTGCCTTTGCCACCATCCTTGATGGACGGACTCATCGTGCTGAACATTGCCACTGCAATGATCATTTTGCTAACGACGGTGTACGTACGAAAGCCTCTCGAATTCAGCGTATTCCCAACGCTGCTCGTCGCTACGACACTGTTTCGGCTCGTTCTTAACGTTGGGACTACGCGTTTGATTTTGACCCGCGGTGCCAATCATGGCGACAGTGCTGCCGGCGGCGTCATCCGGGCGTTTGGGGATTTCGTAGCTGGCGAAGTGCTGATTGTGGGTGTTGTCATCTTTACGATCATTGTTCTGATTCAGTTTTTGGTCATTACCAAGGGCGCAACCCGCGTGAGCGAGGTGGCAGCGAGGTTTGCCCTGGACGCAATGCCGGGACGTCAGATGGCGATCGACGCTGACTTGAATGCTGGCGTCATCACCGATGAACAGGCTCGCGAACTACGCAACGAGTTGACCGCTCAATCAGATTTCTATGGCACCATGGATGGAGCTAGTAAGTTTGTAAGAGGTGATGCGATAGCTGGGATCTGCATCACATTCGTCAACATCCTTGGCGGACTAGCCATCGGCTCGATGGATTCGCAATCCATCGGCCAATCCGTCGATACGTTCACTCGTCTCACGATTGGCGACGGGCTATCGAGTCAATTACCTTCGTTTTTGATCTCTGTTTCTGCTGCGATGCTAGTCACTCGTGGAGGCTCGCAAAAGAACCTTTCGCTTGCCTTTACAGGAGAGCTCTTCAGATATCCCGAAGCGATGGCTTTGGCGGGCGGCTTTCTCTGCATGATGATCTTCACCGGAATGCCTACGCTTCCGATGCTGGCGGTTGGAGGCCTCAGCATTGGTATCGCCATTTTGATGCGACGCGAACAACAAGCTAAAGCTCACGCCATCGAACAGCAGAAAATGGAAGAGCAGAAAGCTGTGGCTAGCCGCAAAGCGGCTCCAGAAGATCTGCTGGCAGTCGATCCTCTAAGAGTTAGCATCGGCGCCCATTTACTCCGTCTAGCCAACCCCAAAGCTGGCGGTGACCTCTTAGAACAGATTGCTTCAACGAGAGCCGGCTTGGCAAGTGAAATGGGATTCCTGTTGCCACAGGTTCGACTCAAAGACAACCTCAGTCTGCCAGTCGATGCCTATGAGGTTCTCCTCTCGGGTGAGGTCATCGGGCAAGGGCGTCTTAAACCCGACGGGATCCTTATCCTGGGCCACATCGAGGGTCGACAAGTTACCGATGCAGTGCGGGACCCCGCAACTGGCACCCTGGCACATTGGGTGGACATCCCCACCGCGGAACGACTCATTGAAGCTGGCTATGACTACCGCACACCGTCGGAGTGCATTGCAGCCCACCTCCAGAGCTTGAGCATTCGCTACGCAGACGAACTCCTAACGAGAGAGCAGACGAAGCGCCTCGTCGAGCAACTCTCCAAGACCAGTCCAGCCATTGTGGAGGAGCTTGTTCCAAACATTTTGAAACTCTCCCAAGTACAACAAGTTTTGCAATGGCTGTTGGAAGAGAACATACCGATTCGGCAACTTGGATTAATCCTTGAGTCACTTGCAGATTGCGCCCCGAGGTCCGACTCCCCGGTCGCCTTGACCCAGGCGGTACGAAATCGGCTGTCACGAACGATCTGTCGACGATTCGCAAATGCTTCCGGCGTCCTCAACGCAGTCACGCTCGACGGTTATTTGGAAGAGCATATCGCTAGTAACGTTCGCTACATGGAAGACGATTGGGTTGTTGCCATGTCCCCCAGCGAGATTGACGGACTTTGCGGAGAAATCCAAGCCGCGCTCGACGAGTCCATTGGCACTCCAGTCCTGCTCGTTCGCCCCAACTGCAGACTCCCTCTTAGGCAGATCATTAAGGACCGCATACCAGATGTAGCGGTTCTATCCCACTCGGAACTTACGATGGAGACCAAAATCGAATCAACAGCGTCTATCAGCCACCGTCTCGCAGCCGCATGACGCAAGTTGTCAGCTCGGTTGGGCCAAGTCTGCTTTGAGAGCGTACGAGAATCATGAGAATCCAAACCTTTCGTTGCGACTCCCTACAAGCCGCCATCCAAATGGTGCGACATAAGCTTGGACCGAACGCAAGCGTTATCCACGTTCGCAACGTGGCTGCAGACGCGACCGGCCAACGCTTTGAGTTTGAAGTGGACGCGACGAACGATTTGGACGTCCCCAGTCGATTTGAGCCGGAAAGCCGCCGGTACCTAAGCGAAGGCGAGTCCCCGATCGCTTCGTCTACTAGCCAACAGTTCGTTGAGAACCTCCACAGAGCGAGCCGGATCGCATTAAGCGGCGGGAACGACCAGTGGACCCTGGTTGCCGCTCGGACAATTGCAGCATCCCTCCGCACATCGGATGCCACCTTGGATACCAATCCGGGATCGTTGGGATTTATATTGGCTAGTCCTGCGCTAGCCAGCTCAGCCATAGACCTTTTTCAAGACGCAGATCAACACGATCATCCGATTGCTGTTGTCAGCGACTCCAACCAGATCCGCGATGCCCTAGATCGTTTAGCATGCCAACGAGTGCTCGTCATCTTCTCCAGTATCTCAGTTGACCAAGATCGCTCGTATAAGTCGTCACCTTCCCGGCAAATCGAGGACTGGAGCCCGGACCTCTACGCGGCTGTCTGCAATCCGTTACACAAGCCCTCAATCCAATACATGGATCCGCTGGTGAATGAACTAGACGGCATCCTACTATTCCAGCAAGCGATGCAGCCCGACGGGTCATGCAGCCCTCCGAGCTTGGAGCTGCTCGCTAGGAGTCTACCGAGCCTGCCTCTGGCCACGTTGATACCGAGCAATGGAGAGTATCAACTAGTGCTTCCTCCGCCACGGCCCGCAGTGCGTCGCTAGGCGATCGAGTGTGAAACGAAGTCACCTGGTCGAGTGCCAATCCATCGCAGCGGTAACTTTTCCAGATTCGACGCGACGTGTCCGCGGATGAGGGCAGCGTGACCGAGAATCGCATCGCTGCTTACCGCTCGATGTCTAGAACAAGTGGGAAGCTTTTGAGACCCGCTTGAAAAGTTCTAAACTTTCTGACTCATCCGACCGATACTAGATCGCAAGCGACCGTGCGTAGCTATTGAATGGTTGCGCCGTCGTACGTAAGAACACGCTGACTTGTCGAAAGTTGCGCGAGCCTGATCAAATCGATCTTGCAAATTGACCCTATGGAATTTTTCGCACGATCTTGATTGGCGAGTCGTTGCTGAGATCTATCACCAACAACATTCACTAACGGGCTAGTGGTTTTCTTCGCGTTTGCCACACAGGGAGAATCGGCTTATTGCCGTCAAAACTCTTTGCGAATTCGAAGAAAACTGTTTCAAAAGTAAATGGCCAGCCACTTATATAAGGCGGTCGCTAGCAAAAGCCCTCCGGCGCGGGGGCAGTGACATCCGGAGTTGGGATAGCATCCATTAGGCACACTCGCTAAAAGTTCGCTAGCAGCCTTTCACAAAGCTTGAAATCCTTGGCACGGGTTTTGATTTGCGTAAGTGCTGTGTGAGCATGATGCTCGCTCATCAGTGCAGAGCACCGCCGGCGTCAGCGAGTTCTTGAATATTCGCGCCAACTCTGCCAGTCGACTCATGGAGGATTGGATGGCAACGAAGACCGCGCCCAACGAGGAAATCCAAGAGGTTTGGAAGCAGTATAAGACTGATTCCGACAACGTTGATCTTCGCAACCGACTTATTGAACAATACATGCCGCTGGTTCGTTACAACGGCGATCGTATTTGGCAACGCTTACCGGACGGCGTCGAACTCGACGACCTAATTAGTGCCGGCATTTTTGGCTTGATGGATGCCATCGACGCCTTCGACACTAGCCGAGGCGTGAAGTTCGAGACTTACTGTGTGCCTCGTATTCGAGGTGCCATGTTGGACGAACTTCGCTCGATGGACTGGGTTCCCAGACTCGTTCGAAGCAAAGCCAGCAAACTTGGCGAGGCCAAGAAAAAGCTCGAGGCACGCTACGGAAGGGCTCCGACCGAGACGGAACTCGCCGAGCACATGGAGATCAGCGTTGCTGAACTCGACAAGATGCAGACCGATTCCAATGCCGTCAATTTGGTATCGCTCAACAAGAAGTGGTACGAAACAGACAGCTACAAAGATGTCCGTGAAATCGACATCCTTGAAGACAAGAAGGGCGAAGACCCAACACGGCGAGTGCAAAAAGGCGACCTAATGCGATTGGTCACCAAAGGACTCAATCGCAACGAACGTCTCATCATCATTCTTTACTATTATGAAGAATTGACGATGAAAGAAATCGGTGCCACGCTCGACCTCAGCGAAAGCCGAGTCAGCCAAATGCACTCAAGCATCGTTGCTCGACTGCAGGAGCAACTTGGACGCCGCCGTCCTGAATTTGGAACCTAAGGATCAACCTTAGGAGAATCTGCTCAGCCAGATTGCAAGACACAAAAAAGGCTCGCGTCATGACGCGAGCCTTTTTTCGTTTCGTCGGTACCAGCAGTGATTGGCAGCCGCGACCATCCGGCATCGTTCAACAACGAGATCCCTCTCGACAACACCTTGCATTTGCGACTAAAGGTAGTCATTCAGGAAGCCTCCAAACCATACTTACCACAGTCTAGACGAGCTCTCAGATGCAGTCCGAGGAAGACAATCGTCTCCAGAAGCTAGCGGTACTTGTCTCCTACCTTAGCCCGGACGCGGCCGCAGCGTTGCTTGGTGAACTTCCTCCGGCAATAGCAGATCTAGTCCGAGAGCAAGCCAGTCAGGTTGGCAACATCGATGCAGGTCGACGTGATGCAATCTTGCGAGAGTTCCAAGCTTATTGCGAGCCTCATTGCGAGCCTCATTGCGAGCCTCAAGGCGACAACCGGAAGGCATGGGAAGACCTTTCGGCGTACCATATGGCTGACGTGCTGAAAGGCGAGCGTCCCGGCGTCGTCGCAGCATGCCTGGGTCAGGTCAGCGAGACTAAGGCGGGGCGGATACTTGCCTCGCTGCCCGATGAGTTGGGTAGGAGGGCCCTGCAACAGGTTCCCACCCAGACTCTAATGCCTTCAACGATCGAAGTACTGCTGACTGCAGTTCAGAAAAACGTCGCCAGCTTGGAAGCTCAACAAGAGGCGAATCGCCAAATCAATGCGATAGCTCGCCTCGCGCAACCTGAATTACCACCCCATGAGCATCCGTCATCCACGGAAACTCATGACGAAATTTCAACCAACGAGCAAGAACCTTGGCGAATGGCAGATCCCCCTTTGGCACATTCATCTTTACTGGATCCACCGATCGTCGTTACGCCTTACGCTGCTCACGGTATTGAAGAACGCGTTGAGGGACAGATAGTAAGTGAAGTATCTCAAACCCATAACACGAACATCGAACCGCTTGAAGACTTTGAGGCGATCACCGAACTGAAACCGGAAATCCTGGAATCCGTTTTGGAGAGCCTACCCGCAGAAACAGTTCTCATCGCAGTTGCAGGAGCTTCCCCCCTTTTCGCAGAGCGATTGCAAAGCCTGATTCACCCAGCCGATTGGAAAGCACTCAACGAAGGCGTAAGCCAGCTTGGTGCGATCCGGCTCAGCGACGTCGACCATGCTCAAGCCGTGGTATTGGACGCAGTCAAATGCCTGCTCTCCCCAGCCGGCGAAGACCATGAATCATCACAACTGCGTCGCGCTGGTTAAACTCAATTCGATCCACTCACTGCCGGGCCGCAGGAACTGTTAGATGGTTAAGATTCTGAAAACTGCTCGCACTCAAGGTCCATCGGACGATCTATCGTCTTTTAACGTGCTCGACTTGCAAGAACAGGCCGATCAAACCTTGGCAAATGCGAATGCGGAAGCAGCGGCGATTCTGGCGAATGCCGAACGCGAGGCAGAGGAACTTCGGCTGAGCGCTGAACGGCAGGGTCTTGCTCACGCGATGGAACAGTTCGAAGAGCGAGTCGAAAGCAGAGCGACCGAATTGAGTGAGATGCAGGGTGCGTCACTTCGCACGGCCTGCGAGTCGGTATTAGAGACATTGCAAACGACAACTTGCGAATGGCTGGCAGAATGGAAGCGAACAACGGTATCGCTCGCAAAGGGCATGGCGGAAAAGGTGCTTGATAGTGAAATCTCCCTTGATCGCGAACGGATTCTGATGGCTTGGATCAATCGAGCCGTTCTTCACGCCGCAGAAGCACGTGACCTACGTTTGGAAGTCAACCCGGACGACGCCGAACTAGCGACCGTTCTGCTGAACACGCTATCGGAAACGCAACCCATCTTCGATTCCATTCCAGTCGTTCCGACAGAAGAGGTTGAGATTGGTGGATGCCGCATTCGATCCCATAGTGGAACTGTCGACTGCCAACTGTCGAGTCAACTCGACCGACTCGAGCAACAGCTGACCAGCTAAAGACGCACAAAAGCGATTCAGCTGCCAGAATCGAAACTGAACATCGCAGTCCCCAGGTCATGGCGGAGAACATTCTTGATCGCATCGAAGACACTTCCAACCATACCCAACGCACAGCGAATGTTGAGCAAGTTGCGTGATGCTATAGCGGCAGACTTGGAGGGAACCGTCGTGTCGATCGGTTCGCAAACGATAACCCTCCAAGGGTTGCGTGCGCCCGTTGGTGCCGACTGCATTGTCTCCACCACCAATGGAGAAAGCACTGAAGCCATCGTCGTCGCGGCCGACCGAAATGAACTTTCTATCGCGCCACTTGCTGGCACGGGAGGCATCACCATCGGTGCTCGAGCGACGCTGAAATCGGTGACTCCCTCTATTGCCGTTGGAGAAGAACTCCTTGGCCGTGTGGTCGATTGCTACGCACGGCCGCTTGAAGGCTCTAGTGCGATTGCAACCTGTGACTGCCAGCCGCTAACACCACGACCGCTATCGCCAACCGAGCGGGTGCCAATCAATCAAGTCCTTCACACCGGTGTACGGGCGATCGACTCGTTTCTCACTGTAGGTCGCGGCCAACGCATCGGAATCTTCGCCGGCACCGGAGTGGGCAAAAGCAGCTTGCTTGGGATGCTTGCCCGTGGCACCGAAGCCGATGTCGTCGTGCTAGGTATGATCGGCGAGCGGGGCAGGGAGGTCCAAGACTTTCTCGAACATGAAATTGATGAACCACTTCGCCCCAAGTGCGTGACCGTCGTCGAAACCGGAGAACAACCTGCAGCCAGGCGACTGCGGGCCGCTCAGACAGCGACCGCGATCGCCGAGTATTTCCGAGATCAAGGCAAACATGTCCTGCTCTTGGTCGACTCCATCACGCGCTGCGCTCAAGCTCAGCGAGAAATTGGCCTGGCCGCAGGAGAACCACCCGCGACCCGAGGATTTCCACCAAGTGTATTTGCAGTCCTCCCGAAGTTGGTCGAACGTGCGGGAACCGTTTGCTTGCCTGACGCGCGGGTTGGATCAATCACCGGCATCTATAACGTATTGGTCGAAGGTGACGATCCGAACGAACCCATCTCAGACACCATGCGTGGCGTGCTCGACGGACACATTCAGCTATCGCGTAGTTTAGCTGAGCAGGGACACTACCCGGCAATCGATATCCCAGCCAGTATTAGCCGTCTTCAAAGCAGACTTCTCAGCAAGGAAACGCTAGGACAGACGCAGCGAATTCGAAGACGGATCAGCGATTACCGTGATCACGAAGACTTGATCAACATTGGTGCCTACCAAGACGGAGCCAATCCGCGAGTGGACCAAGCGATTGCTTGTAAGCCGGCAATAGATGACTTCTTAAGGCAGACACCAACAGAGCGTTACGAAGCAACGCAGATTGCACGGCAGCTCGATGAGCTCGCCAACTGACGACAGCGAAGTTACGCACGCAGGTACAAATGAAACAGACACGAATCCAGAGGCTTCAAAGGCTCGCCGAGCTGCAACGAGCCCATTCCGCAAACCAGCTCAAAGAGGCCTACTTCAGAGCCGACGCTTTCGAAGAAGAACTCCAACGTATCGAAACAGAGTATGGCGAGCTGATCCGCGACCGCCCAAGTAACACCAACACGGGTCCCAACTCGCACTTGCCCGTTTCGCACCTGCCAGTTTCGCACCACTCCGAAGCCTCCGCATCACCAGACGAGTTGGCTCGTAAAGAGCGGTACCGAGAGTACCTAGAGAAAGAAAAAGGCCGGACACTAGGCTTGTTAAAGGAGGCCCAAGCCGAAATGGCGCAGGCTCACCTCTCATTAGAGCAGTCACAAACCGCATTCCAACGGTTGGACTGCCTGAACCAAAAAACAATTCATAAGCAGTACCAGGCTGAGCAACGCGAAACGCAGCGAGACAATGATGAGCTATCGTCGCGCACAGCGTACCTTTCATCGCGGAATCGTCGCTAACGCGAATTTTGCGTATCGGCCATCACGGTTCCGCCCTAGGCCGGAAGTTCGCGTAACAAATAGTAACCACACGTTAAAAACGTCCTGCTTATCTTGCCGCGCTCAACAATGCGTTCAGCGCCTCAAGCTTCGGCTCGCCTTCGTGAAAGTCAAACGCGCGGAAGTAGCGATACTGTTCCTCGATTGTCTTCACCGATCTGATAATCTCACTCAGATAGCGACAAGCCTTGGGCGATCGGCAACGCCACACAATATCTCGACCAGCTGGGGTATTCCACTGGTCTCCGGCCAGGGCTAGCCATGCGTCGAAGCATGCATCCCATTGCTGATCCGCGGCGATGCCAAGAGCTTCGAGATACCAACGATCCTTCCCATCGTGTTGCATCGCTAACTCAGCCCACAACTTGGCTGCCGCGGGATCCTTCTGATGCCGAAGTGAAATCAATAGCTCCCGGCGGACTTGGGGAGAGCTGTCAGACTTCATTCTCTCGACCAAATCCAAGGAATCCCATTTCATTTGTCTTGCCAAGCGTACCCCGGCGACGCGGATGTCAGGATTCGCATCCTTCAACGCCTGGTCAACGGCTTGCTTTGACTTAGTACTGGTCGTCGCTAGCTGCCAGATCGCTCTGGCTCGCATCCGATCACTCGATCCGTCGTTCGCCATCTCTTGAAGAGCAGACGAGAATCGCTCGGGATGGTTCCTGATTTCTTGCTGGGCCAGGAACCGTGTAGCTTGGTTTGGACTCGCGAGAGCAGCCATGACGCCCGCTGGCGTGTCCAGCTCCAAACTGGGCACGCTGTAGCCCTGATGTCCCTCAGGTACGACGCGGAAGATTCGACCATGCTGGATATCACCCATCCGGTGCCCGCCTACACCTGGGTCGTACCAATCGGCAATGAACAAGGACCCGTCTGGTGCCGGGCAAACATCAACGGGCCTGAACCATGGATCACGTACTCCCTTGACCAGATTTCGAATCGAAGCCTGGTATCCTGCTCCGTCTAGTTCAACAGGATACGCACGTACCACATTGGGTCCTGGGTCCGTGTGAATGACCTGATTTCGAAATGGCTCTGGCAGGAGGTCGCCTTCGTAAACACAGATGCCGGTCGGCGATCCCGCTCCAGTCTGCAGGATATTCGGCACCACGCCAGGATCGTTCAAGTGCCAGTGCTGGAGTGGAATCTCGCCGGCTTGCCCAATTCGTGCAGCACGCCAACTGGCTCCCGTCAATTCATCGCGGTAACCATAATTCCCAAAGTCCATGACGTAGTTGATTCGAGTCCCACGATTACCGTCATCGTCGTTGTCCGACTGCCACATGGTCCCAAACGAATCAACGCATAGCTCCCAGTTGTTTCGGAAATTCCAGCCTAGCGTTTCCAACTCACTGCCATCTAGGTTGCACCGAAAAACCATTCCTTGCTGATAGGGATTCCGTGAGTCGTCGACGACATTGCCAGCTTGGTCGATGATCGTCTCACCGTTCGGCCCCTTAAGCTGCTTTCCTTCGTTCCCGAAATTGAAGTAGAGCTTTCCGTCAGGCCCAATGTTGAATGCATGGATGCCGTGATCGTGCTGAACACCACTGATTCCCGTGAAAAGATAACGCTTTGAATCCGGTACGAGATCATCATCTTCATCTGTGAAGACAATCACGTTTTCGCCCGCGGAGACGATGATTTGTTGCCCCAACACGCACACGCCATGCGGCGAATCAATCTCCTTGTCTTGGTAGAAAACGGTTTGCTTGTCGGCAACTCCGTCGCCGTCGGTATCTTCCAACACGAGGATGCGATCACCTTCGGCTCGCTCTTTGTTCTGGTGGTTGCGGAAATGGCGATAATTGACGGCTTCACACACCCAGACACGACCTTTCGCGTCCACATCAATACTGGTCGGACTAAGCAATTGTGGCTCGGAAGCAAACAGCTCAACCTGGACACCTTCGGCAATATCAAACCCCGCGACAGCATCGTTCGGGTCATGACCTGGATTTACGGTTTCTTTTGGCCCAGCCAGGACGTTGAACCCGCCTTCGTCTTTCTTTCTAAGTAGGACGAGATAGTCGACTAGATCAGTCAGATCTTGCAGCGTCATCGCTTTCTGAAGGTCAGCGGGCATCAATGAGACATCTTGTACCTTCAAGCTAACAACATCATCAGCGACAACAGAATGGTCGATCCCTTCCGCATCACGAATGGTTACGCTCTCATCGGTTTGGTTCATAAGCAAACCGCTCAGAATACGATCGTCGGCATCGAGAAGCGTGTACGTTTCGTAATTGTGGCTGATCGCCGCGCTGGGGTTTAGGATCGCAACATACATATCTTCACGGGAGAGCTTGCTCCCAATCTCAGATAGATCAGGGCCAATCTCTTTCCCTTCGCCCAGAACCTTGTGGCACTTGTTGCAAGTACCAACACTTCGAAACACCTCTTTGCCTCGCTCCCCATCGCCACGCATCGCAACCATTTTGCTGATAGGTGGCAGCGGCTTGCTTTTGGTTTGCGCAACATCGTTAAGCAAGTCCGCAGCAGATCGACGTATTGCTTCATTGCGAGACGCTAGCAAGGTATCGCGGACGGCAAACCTCGCCGAAGCTGGCACGTTGCCGGATTTGGCTTGCGACAATAAGAATTCCTGACCGTTTTCGGTACGCCCTAAGGCCACCGCCGAAGCGATGCGTACCTGCGGTGAAGCGCCCTTGTCGAGGAATTTTTCCGAGAGCAACTCGTGGACTCGCTGGTGCTCGAGATAGCCAAGTGCCGTTGCTGCAGACGCCGCTGGCACGGAGTCGCCCGCCAATACCGTCTTTAGGGCGTCAAACTGTTTTCCACGTACCAAGAGTCGTGCTGCTTCGACAGCCAGAGTCCCCGCTTCGGGATCGCATAGCATGCCAGTCAGCTCTTCAGTCTGCTCGGTCACGCCAAATTGTTTCGCGACTCGTATGTAATCGCCTGTCCCCACACTTCGCGTCAGGAAACGTAGCACCGCCTTTTTCTGCTCGGGCAACTCGCTCAGGTCGACACTGGGTAAGCGCATTAACGCTTCCACCACCGAGTGATCTGCCGCGGCATTCTCATCGGCCTGACAGGGAGAAGTTGGCATCGCACCCGCAAACAGCAGAAGTACGGCACCAACGAACCGACATTTAGAAAGAGAGGAATCCAACTTGCTTATCCTTTCGTGGAGAACTGCCTGTGGGTTCACTCAGCAGCCCTTAGTTAGACGGGCAAACCTAATTAGACGGGCAGACCTACTGCAAATCATTGACCGGACAGAATTCGCTTTCGGACGAACGGCAGTTTTGAGACACACTGCGAACCGCCTGAGGAGCTAATGAGTAGGGACAAGGCCTAGCTCATCAGCCATCGAGCTTCACACTTGCCGCCAGGTGAGATTGTAAAAAAGTGCACGCACCTGATTGTAATTCTTACAAGTCACTGCTGCACCAACCCCAGTCACACCGAATGTCGGCACGATAGCTAGCATTCAGTGACAAGCACAGGACGCCAAGAAAGCCTTCAGAGAGGCTCGAATCCCTGCGAACGCAGCCTACTTCGCGAAGAAAATGGCCGCGAATGAGATTTCTTCGGCCAATGGCACGCGGACTGCTACCAGTGAAATGCCATACCGGGACTCCGATACCCGAAAGCCCAAAAGTAAAACGTTGTGGCAATAAGACCAAGGCCCGTCGCGGAGCTAGGTCGCCACTCCGTCTACCTGAGCATCTTTCGCAGCCCAAGGGATGACACAATCATCAGCCCTCAATTTGCGATTCGAGCTCGAAACAACGCAAGGACGTGCCCCTGCCCAATTTTCCTCCTGCGGGCAGGTTGAAGATAGCCACGCTTCAGCAGCGATAGCTTGCTGATGGTTATCGCGAACACGGATGCCCCGTGACCTTAGAGGCGCTCGCTACCAAAGTGCGGTAGCAATTAAGGCTAAACAGCCATAGGCCCGTTTTTCACGGTTGAAAGGGCCCGCTTGGACGAGCCACCCAAGCGGGTCCTTTTTCGTTTCCCGCTCGACTGCGATGTTCGCTCCCACCCGGTCAATGACTATTGTCCAAACCGTTGCCCGCAAGTCTCACTCACCTGCGAGGCGTTCAGGCTGATCGATGACCAAATAATGACCATGGTCGGCCGTCACGATGACAAAGGTATCTTTCCAGCCTCCGTTCGTATCAACCCAGTTCATGACTTTGGCGAAAGCATCGTCACCACTGAGGACGGCGCCGATCGAATTGTCGAGGTTGTTCGCGTGATTAGCCCAATCCACATCGCCGGCCTCCACTAGAAGCCACCACTGGTCCGACTTCGCCGATAGCACATCGATAGCGGCCATTGCCATATCTCCTAGGGTGGGATTTTCGCTCAAGTCTTCCGGCGAGTATGTCTCCGGAGCAGCCGCCTTCGCATTTCCGATACTTGCAACGGGCACATAGTCACCATCCGCGGTCTGGAATGGGAGGTGCCCGCCGCTTACCCCAAAAAAACCGAACAACCCCTTGCTCTGTTTCTTCGCTCGGCGAGCCGCGTTCCGGATGACCTTGCTTCCACTCATTCCAGCTTTGCGTGTCACGACGACGTAGTCACCACCGTTCACCGCTCTAGAGTCCTTGATGTCCTTCGCGGTGACATATCGATTCCCAGAGACAAAATTCTCACCTTGGCCTCCGTCCTTTTCTTTCATTTCCCCCCATCCAGCGCCGATAACGACGTCCAGCCCTGGAAGTCCGCCAGGATGAAAAACCGACGGCAGTCCGAGCATATCGCGGGCGATGTCTTGGTAGTCCCCTCGGTGCACGTTGTTCGCGTAGGCACAAGCCGGTGTTGCGTGATTGAACGGAACGCTGCTGACGGCTCCTACCGCGAACCCTTGGTCTTGAAGCGTCCTGGCAATGGGTAAGACTTCCCGCCCGGAGAAATCGACATTAATCGCGTTGTTATAAGTCTTGATACCGGAGGTCATGGACGTCGCCGACGCGGCAGAATCCGTATAGGCATGCTTTAATTGCTCATCACGACCGATGATGTATTCCCGGTTCTTGGGAGTGGACCACGCATGTGATCCAGCCCGATCGGGGCTGTACCCTCCCGGCATCGTGCCTCCAGGGTTCGACACTTGCTGCTTGTTGACATCAACATTCGTCCCATTGTTGTGCGGGCTACTCACGAATTCGCCAAAATCCGTTTCCGCGTTCGCATAGTCTTGGAACTGCAACCCTGTCCCACGCCCCTCCCGGTAACTCACGGTCCCCGTTTTTGCAATCGCTGCCGCTCGAGTCGTTTGCCAATCCATTCCATCAAACACAAACAGCACAATGCGCTTCTTGCCAGCAGCTACCGCTTGTTGCTGCAGGCGAAAGACATCTGTCTGGTCGAGATAGTTGGCGGAAGGATTGAGCGTCTCCTTCGGTAGGGCACCGTAGAGCGAACGGATTTTGGTTGCATCGCGATACAAGCTCTGCTCTCCAGCGACGGCATCGAGATTGCCCCCAAACGTATAAATGGGAACAAGGCGATTCGAGTGAGTCCCCCAGCTCGAGTATTGATCGGGGCTAGGCCCCCAATGCGCCCAATCGGCGACGTTCGTTGTTGCCGCCAGGTGCTGCATTTCGGCCAAGCCGACCGTTGGTGCGGGATTCTCTTGAGCACGACTCGTCCTTGCAAGTGCGAGACAGAAAATCGCTGTTAGAGCGATCACCAACCGCATGGCTCCGCTCTTATCCAACTCAGCCCAAATGCTTCTTCGCTCTGCGTGCAGACCTTGGGCTGAATCGATTTGGGGCAGTCGTGACAAGGCAATTCTCCGAGAGGCAGGACGAGATCGAGCAAGATCAGATCATCGTAGATGCGACCAGCCTAGAGCTCAACGCGTACGACGGAGAGCACAACCCAAACGGCGCAGAAAGTCGCCGCTATCAGGTGCCGCGAAAACTCGCGCGGCCACGGCCGGCTAAAGTCATGGACATCGAGCCCTGGATCGCGATCAGCAAGCATTGTCAGTATCCGGACGATGGCTCTACAATTGCAGGATTAAAGATCGCGCGAGATTCATCCCTGTCCCGCGCGAAGCGACTGGCCCCAAGGCGCTGGGCCGCCCCCCGTAACGGGGTGCTCTGCGACCAGTTAGCCGACCTTCAATCGCCACTGAAACGACGACGCTATGTTTGAATCACTATCCGATGGCTTGCAATCCGCGTTCAAATCCATCCGCGGAAAAGGAAAGCTCACCGAAGGCAACATGCGCGACGGCCTCCAAATGGTCGAGCAAGCCATGTTGGAAGCGGACGTGAGCTACGCCGTCGTTCAGGACTTCATGGAGAGCGTTTCGGAACGCGCTTTAGGACAAAAGGTGTTATTGTCCCTGAAGCCTGAGGAAGAGCTGATTCGCATCGTCCACGATCAGCTCGTGGAAATCCTCGGTCCGGTCGACATTAGCATTCCCGTGAAACCCGGCGAAGTCACCATTTTGATGATGTGTGGCCTCCAGGGATCGGGAAAAACGACCACGTGCGGCAAGCTATCCCAGCTGCTGAAAGAACAGAAAGCCAAACCGTTCTTGGTTGCCGCTGACCTGCAACGTCCTGCCGCGATCGAGCAGCTCAAAACGCTCGGCAAACAGCTCGACGTACCGGTCTATAGCGACCTGGAAGAGAAAGACCCGATCAAGGTCTGCAAGGCCGGCGTGGCTCAGGCCAAATCTTCGGAAGCGAATGTGGTCATCCTCGATACCGCTGGCCGCTTGGCCATCGACGACGAGTTGATGAAACAGCTGGCCAACATCGACAAAAAGATTCGTCCCGACCAGGTCTATCTCGTTGTGGACGGCATGACCGGCCAGGATGCCGTCAACAGCGCCGCGGCATTCAACGAGGCACTCGAGCTGGATGGCGTCGTGATGACGAAGCTCGATGGTGATGCGCGAGGAGGTGCTCTTCTAAGCGTCAAGCATGTGACACAGGTGCCGATCAAGTTTATCGGTACCGGCGAACACATGGACGCTTTGGAGCCATTTCGTCCGGAAGGGATGGCTGGCCGAATCCTGGAGATGGGCGACATTGTTGCTGTCGCGCAAGAAGCTCACCGCATCATCGACGACAAGGAACGGGAGAAACTGGAAGCCAAAATGGCTGCCGGTGAGTTCACCTTGGCCGAGTTTCGCTCGGTGCTCGAGAAGATCGCTAAGCCCGGTCTGATGCAGAAAATGATGGGCCTGATGCCTGGCATGGGTGACTTCAAGAAGATGATGGACGGAGAGAACACCGACGGCGAAGTCAAGAAAATGCTTGGCATGATCGACGCGATGACTCCCGCCGAACGTCGCAATCCCAAGCTGATCGATACTCCGAGACGAAATCGAATTGCCCATGGCTCGGGAGTCGCCCCGTCCATGGTCACGCAGCTAATCAAACAGTTCGGCATTATGGCCCCCATGATGCAGATGGCTGCTGGCGGCGGAGCGAAGGACCGGATGGCAATGATGCAACAGATGCAGAGCAGCATGATGTCCGACCCCACGATGGGCGGAATGAAGACGAAGAAGAGCACTGGAAAGCGTCTGACCCCGAAAGAGAAGGCCAAACTGCAAAAAGAACGTCAAAAGCAACTCCGCCGTCTCAAGAGAGGCAAGGGCAAAGGCGGGGCGGATCCATCTGAAAGCGAGTAATCCAGTTGCCCAACTGACGCTGGAAAGACGCTCAACAGTCGTCAAATAGACGCTTTCCCTCCCGAAACGAGAACGCAGGCGGAAGAAAAGCTCACAAAACTGGTGAAAAAGCAGTTGCGGGAATCTCAACTAACGAAAAAATACTGGTTTACTCAGGCTACAACGATCGGCTATTTTTCGCTGCTTGCTGGCGGAGTGGCCGTCAAAGACTCGATATTAGGCGAAAAGTGCTCTTCCTAGCGTTTCGGCACTTACGCATTTGATAAGAACAATTTCACGATAAGCTTGCTCGTTGGACCGATTCTGACGAGTTTGGAAGCCCTAAGCAGATGATTCAGAAGCGGCTTGCTAGCCGCAGGAGATTTTTGTGGCAGTACGTATTCGCTTGAAAAAGATGGGCCGCACACACCGCCCATTTTACCGACTCTGCGCAGTTGACTCGCGTGCACCTCGAGACGGCAAAGTAATCGAAGAACTCGGTTACTACGATCCAATGGTTCGCGAGACCGACGCACGTGCGATCCTCAAGGGTGAGCGAATTGATTACTGGCTGGGTGTAGGTGCACAACCCACCCCAAAAGCTGGCGTTCTGATCAAGAAGTACGGAACCGGTGGTTCCCACCTGGAGCAACAGAAAGAAGCACTAGAGCGAATGAAGACAAAGACGCCTGCTCCCGTCGTTGCAGCCCCAGCAGCAAAGGCTGAGGAGCCAGCCAAAGAGGAAGCACCAGCAGAAGAAGCCGCTGCCGAAGCAGAGGCTCCAGCTGAAGAGTCATCTGAAAGCTAGACTCGAGTCGCTAGAGATTTAGACAAGATCAAAGAAGCTCCGTCATCCCCGACGGAGCTTTTTTTATTGGCTAGTCTCTCGTTTCGACCTTTTTTGGGCAGTTCCCTGTAAGTTCCAGCTCAACCTCGAGTCTTATGACCAAACGTGTCGAGAGCGGCTCGATACTACCAAAGTCACGAGATTGATCGAAACTAGTAGGGCCCTTAGAGGGCTGCAACCCGGGTTGCAGCCGACCTCACTTGGTTGCCTGGCTGCAATGGATTCGTTAGGATCGCGGCGGTTTGTCGTCCCCATAGGTATGGCGACTCCGAGGGCAGCTCGGCTTAAGAGCAACCTGTCATTAGCTGGCTTGCGGCGGGAAACAAAACTGCCTCAATGGCAAGCGATCCGGAAGTTGTTGGCAACGCCAACGGCATGATCCAAGCCACCAAGATCAGCTCTGTGCTGGTTCGTCCACCTCGCTTTTTTTGAGTTTAGGTGGATTCCTTTTCCAATCAACCGTGACGCAACGATTTGTTCTCCTTTGGAGTTCCCGTCAGGTTCACTTGGACAAGGAAAATACAAAATGGTCACAACAGCGAGAAACAGAATGGCAAAGAAGAAGAACACGAGCACAAAAAAGACGAAGGCACCTGCAGCCCCTGATGGCATGAAGGAGATCTACTCTCGCGAGCCTGGGCTCAAAACAACCCTGGATCAAATCTCGAAGCAGTTCGGAGAAGGCTCCATCATGCCGCTTGGCGGTGAAGCCATGTTGAAGATCGACGGTGTCGCCACTGGGAGCCTCTCGCTGGATATGGCGTTAGGCGGCATGGGAGTTCCGCGCGGACGAATCGTTGAAATTTTCGGTCCTGAGTCCAGCGGTAAGACCACACTTGCTCTTCATATCTGTGCCGAGGCCCAGAAGAAGGGCGGTATCGCCGCGATCATCGATGCAGAACACGCCTTCGATCCGAGTTGGGGCAAGAAGTTGGGCGTCGAACTCGACACCTTGCTCGTTTCGCAGCCCAGTAATGGTGAAGAGGGCATGCAGATTGCGGAGCATTTAGTCAAAAGTAATGCCGTCGACGTGATCGTTGTCGACTCGGTTGCTGCATTGGTCCCCAAGCAGGAGCTGGACGGGGAGATTGGACAATCACACGTTGGCTTGCAAGCTCGGTTGATGAGCCAATCGATGCGGAAGCTGACTGGGATCATCGCGAGAAGCAAGACCGTGGTGATCTTCATTAATCAGATTCGAGAAAAAGTCGGTGTGATGTTTGGTAGTCCTGAAACGACGCCAGGCGGTCGAGCACTGAAATTCTACTCTTCCTGCCGTATCGACGTACGCCGCATTGGTAGCCTGAAAGATGGCGAAGACGTTGTGGGGCAGCGAGTTCGATGCAAGATCGTGAAGAACAAAGTGGCGCCTCCGTTCCGCAACGCAGAATTCGACATGATGCATAGTTCGGGGATTAGCTTCGAAGGCGACTTGCTGGATCTGGGGACCCAGCACAACATCGTGTCGCGAAGCGGTGCCTGGTTCAAATACAACGACACTTACTTGGGGCAGGGCAAAGAAAAAGCCCGGGCGTTTCTTCTGGAAAACAAAGACGTCGCGAGTGAAATCAAGGACCTCGTCATGTCCGCGGGTGGCTACCTAGAATTGCCTGAAGCAGCCCCTGCGGAAGCCGCGGAGGAAGAGGAAGCAGTTGCGGATAGCTAGGCTATAATGCAGCTTCAAGCGTACTGGCCTGCCAGAGCCACCATGACGGCAGGCCAGTTTGCTTATCCCTTTCGTCAGCAGATTCTTAAGCAGCGTCGCCATTGCAATGACTCAGTCTATGCAATCTGTGCCCAACCAAATTCAACGCTTTGACATGCCCAGTTGTGTCCATTCCGTTGTTTCGTTTCAGGTATTCAGATTCGGCTTCGCAGCGAAACTTGTTGCTTTGCTTGCCTGGCTAGCCACAACATCGCCGTCGACACACGCGCAAGACGCTAGTCAGATCCTGGCTCTGGTTGAAGATGCCACCACGTCGGCTATCGCACGTGCCGAGCCATCGGTGGTTGCAATCGCTCGCACCCGGAAGGAACGTCGGTCGCAGGATCGAAATCGGCTGGGTTCATTGCGGCTGGATGCCCCTCTGGATCTTCATGATCCGATCCAGGATCCCGATTTTGTTCCCAGGTTTTTCGGATCTGGAGTCATCGTTAGTGAAGACGGCTTCATTGTCACTTGCTCCCACCTACTCGGCGATCCAAAGACGCATGACTACCACGTCTGGCTAAACCGAAAGCACTACCGCGCGACCGTCGTAAGTCCTCCATCGGCCGCCGCTGTGGCCTATGCCTCCGACCCGTTCAGCGACCTAGCCGTTCTCAAAATCCAGGCATCGGGGCTGACTCCAATTGAGTTTGCTGACACGAACGAGCTCAAGAAAGGCAAGTTCGTAATCGCACTTGGGAATCCCGATGCAATCGCTCGCGACGGAGCTGCGAGCGCGAGCTGGGGCATCGTCTCCAATCTCAGCCGTCTCGCCCCTGCTCGCCAAGAAGATGAAGGGGGTTCCAAGGAGTCCATTCACCGCTACGGCACGTTGATCCAAACCGATGCGAAGTCGACCCTCGGAACCAGCGGTGGCGCGCTCATCGACCTTCAGGGAAAAATGGTCGGTCTGACGACATCTCTACGTGGTCGGCAAGACTCCGAATCTGCCGCCGGATTCGCCATTGCAACTGACGAATTGTTCCGCCAAGTTCTTGAGAGTCTAAAGAAGGGCAAGCTTCCCGAGTATGGATTTTTGGGTGTACAACCGGAGCCCATTGATCCGTTCGATCGTGAGAGGGGAATCCGCGGGGTTCGAATCGGCGTCGTGATACCGGGACTTCCTGGTGAACAAGCCGGGCTCGAGCAAGATGATATTGTCAGTGAGGTCGACGGGAAGCCAGTCGACGATCGCAATGAGCTTTTCCGAGAACTGAGCACGACGATGGCGGGAGAAACCGTTCGCCTAAATGTGCTTCGCAATGCCGGTAGCCGCTCGCCACAGCGTCTCGTTCTAACGGCGACAGTCAGTAAGAAGCCACTTTCGACATCGCCCCGGGGCTACTCGATTCATGTAGACGGCGGTTGGCAGGGCATGGTTGTAGATTATTCGTCCGCGATTCCGTCAGAACTCTCACGAATGGGGCTCTGGCGACATAGCGTCCTGGCTCCTCAAATAGCTGTCCGCGAGGTCAACCCAGACACCCCCGCTTGGAACGCCGGCATTCGTCCTGGTGTGGGCATTACCGCGGTGAACGGCCGCAAGGTGTCGTCTCCGGCCGAATTCTATGCTGCCGTAAGCAAAACAGACGGATCGACTGCGATCGCTTTGGTCGACACAGCAGGCAAGGCAGCCCAAGTTTCTATCCCAGCTCCTTCGGCAGATTCGCCCTGATATCGGTGTAGTTGTTTGCAACCTCGTGTGCAGGAATGGTTCGCAATCTAGCTCTCAACGCCGTTAGCTGGTTGCTTATACGGGCCTGCCTCAGCTCTGGCAAAAGTCCACGAGTCCACGAGTCCGATAGCTGGTTTTGTGTTGCGAACGTATATTGATGGACGATCCGAAGCTGCCTCTTCTACATTGGGGCTGCCAAGGAGGGCACCACGTTCTACAACGCCGATTATTGACGGAAATGGGCCAGCAGTTGGCCGCCAAGTTTGTTTTCGATGTTGGCGCAGCCGCAAGAACAAAATTGTTGGTCAATTCTTCGGTACCCCCAGAACACGCCTAGGACCAGAATGGTCCAACTTTGGTCTATTCCTCTGAAAAGAGATCCGAGATCCCAGGATTTGCGATGAAAACCGACGAGCTACGCGAAAAGTACCTGAGCTTCTTTGAGTCAAAGGGGCATAGCATTCAACCCAGCGACGTCCTGGTACCGACCTGGGATCCATCCGTGCTCTTCACCCCAGCGGGAATGAACCAGTTCAAGGACCATTTCCTTGGCAAAGTGAAGCTCGAATTTACCCGTGCGACGACTTGCCAAAAGTGCCTTCGCACCGGTGACATTGATAACGTCGGCCGAACAGCGTTCCACCACACCTTCTTTGAAATGCTGGGCAATTTCAGCTTCGGCGATTATTTCAAAGAAGATGCCATCGCTTGGGCATGGGAGTTCCTGACTTCGGACAAGTGGCTCGGAATTGAAGCAGATCGGCTCAACGTGACGGTTTACAAGGACGACGACGAAGCCGCCAAGATTTGGAATGAGAAGATTGGGTTGCCCTATTCTCGAATCTCTCCCATGGAGGAGGACGAGAACTTTTGGCCTGCCAGTGCGCCGAGCTTAGGCCCCGACGGAGTTTGTGGCCCATGCAGTGAGATCTACTACCAACTCGGTGATGGCAAAGACGTCGAAATCTGGAATCTCGTATTCACGCAGTTCAACCGTGTGGGGGATCCGCCCAACAATTTGCGTCCGCTGCCCAGCAAAAACATCGATACAGGAATGGGGCTCGAACGTACGGCAAGTGTGCTCCAGGGAGTACCAACCAATTTCCACATTGATTCACTCTTCCCAATCGTGGAAGCCGCGTCCGAAGTGTGCTCGACAAAGTACGAGTACGAAAGCGACGATGGCCGACGTCTTCGGAGGATCACCGACCACGTTCGCGCTTGCACTTTTTCGATTCACGAGCACATTCTGCCGGGCCCAAAGAAGGCTAGGTACGTAATCAAGCGTCTTCTCCGACGCGCGGTTCTCGATGGCCACCAAATGGGCCTGCGAGAGCCGTTTCTCCACAAGATCGTTCCCGCGGTTGCGGACGCGATGCAGTCTGCGTACCCGGAGCTGTCGCAAACAACCGAACGCGTTGCTCAGGTCATCGAGAAAGAAGAAAGCGACTTCTTTGCCACAATTGATGGTGGCCTCGAACGCATTGAGCGTGTCTTTGAAAACATGGATGCGGAAAAAAGCGTGATGGTCGACGGTAATGAAGCTGCAAGCCTGTATCAGACTTACGGAGTACCACCCGAACTATTTCAAACACTGGCAGCGGAACGCGAATTAACCTTCGATTGGGAAGGTTATGCAGAAGCAATGAAACGCCACGAAGGCATCAGTGGCGGTGGGCGCATCGAGTTGTTTCAGACCGGACCTATCGAAACGGCCAAGGAGGCTCTGCGTCGAACCGAATTCATCGGCTACGATGCCACGCAAGCAGAAGCTGTGGTCAAAGTGATCGTTTCTTCGGACGACGAAGGTGAGCATGCAGTCACCGAAATTAACGCGGACACGGCCGGCGATAGTGAACTCAAAGTCATTTTGGATCGATCTCCGTTTTATGGCGAGGGCGGTGGACAAGTCGGCGATTCAGGCAGCCTTACCTCTTCCGATGGACTCGATTTTCAGGTCACGGATACCAAGCGAGCTGGCGAGTTGCTGATCCACATCGGTAAACTTCGTTCTGGAACTCTGTCCGAAGGGGCAACTATCTCGGCTTCAGTGGATGAAGCTCGTCGATCTGGAATCATGCGGGCCCACTCCGCAACTCACATATTGCACCACGCCCTGCAGTCGACAGTGGGCGAACATGCCCAACAGCAAGGCAGCAAGGTCGACTCCGACTGGTTGCGTTTTGACTTTACAAACCAGAAATCGCTAACCGACGACGAAATTGAAACGATCGAGTCGATCGTGGCCGAGAAAGTGCAACTAGGCGCTGACGTCTCGTGGAATACCGTTCCACTGGCGGAAGCCCGAGAAGCCGGCGCGATGATGCTGTTTGGCGAAAAATATCCCGATCCGGTTCGCATGGTTAGCATGGGCGAGTTCTCGAAAGAACTCTGTGGCGGAACCCACGTGACGAACACGAATCAGATCGATCAGTTCGAGCTTGTCGTAGAGGAGAGTGTCTCGTCGGGAACCCGCCGAGTTGTCGCTCTCACCGGGGAACGCGCAAAGCAACACCGTGAGGAAGTGCAAGCGCTTTTGAGCCAAGCCGCTACGGCACTGGGAACGGAACCTGGATTGGTCGCAGCACAGGCTCAGAGCTTGGGGCTAGCCATTCGAGGACTGAAGAAGCAACTTGCTGGAAGCGGACAGCCCAAAAAATCGGATTCGCCACCGTCTTTACCGACCGAGACCTACACGCAGCAGCGTGTAGTGCTTCGTGATGCAGCAAGAAGCTTGAATGTCGCCCAGTCAGAATTGCTGCCAAGAATCGAATCGCTCCTTGCAGAAAAAGCCAAGCTCGAAAAGCAAATTGCCGAACTCGCATCGAGCGGTGAAATCTCCGTCGATTCACTCTTGTCCGACGCGCAGGAGATTGCCGGAACCGTAGTTATTGTCGCTAAGACCCCAGGTGCAACACCGAATCTGATGAGGCAATGGATTGATCAGATTCGCCAGAAGAATGACTCGCCTACCGCGGTACTCTTCGCGGCTACTAGTGGTGATTCGAAAGTTTTGTTGGTGGCAGGCATTAGCCGAGATTTGGTCGACAAAGGACTATCTGCAGGAACATGGATCTCCAAAGTAGCGCCGATTGTCGGTGGCGGCGGTGGAGGTAAGCCAGACTTAGCCCAGGCAGGCGGCAAAGATCCAAGCAAGATCGATGATGCGGTCACAACCGCCGTGTCGACAATTACATCCATGCTAGGCTAAGCCGGCATCGATCACTGTGGCTTGCACTCACGACTCAGAATCGGAATTTGGATCTTCTAGATGAGCTCAGCCAAATTGACACCAGCGGCTGAGCCAGCCAGTCTTGGGCAGCCAGGAGTCCCAATCGAATTCTACGCACCCTCGGCTTTAGCATTGCTTCTGCTGTATGCCACAGGCTGCGCCCCTTCAACGCCCAACAATAGACGAAGCGTCGCCCCCGTGTTGCAAGCTCAGGCTCTGCGAGCCTTTCCCCACGACGCAGAAGCCTTCACGCAGGGCTTAGAGATCCAAGGAGAGACGCTTTATGAGAGTACAGGTCTACGCGGTAGTTCGACCATTCGCAAAGTCGATTTGACAAGCGGTACTGTCGAACTCCAACGTAATCTCGATGATCAATACTTCGGCGAAGGGCTAACGGTTCTCGGCGATCGCATCTATCAGTTGACTTGGGAATCAAGAACTTGTTTCGTCTACGACAAGTCGACCTTGGAATACGCTGAACACTTCACCTTCGATGGACCTGGCTGGGGACTCGCCAACAACGGTAACCAGCTATTGATGAGTAGCGGTGACAGCACTATCCAGATTCGAAACCCGGAGACTTTCGAAATCGTCCGAAAGTTGAGAATCAAAGACGGGCGAAAGTCCGTGACGAACCTAAACGAACTCGAGTACTTTGATGACCATCTGTTCGCCAATATTCTGGGAGAAGAGCGTATTGCAAAGATCTCGCCCAATTCTGGCGAGGTCGTTGCATGGATAGACTGCAGCAATGTCTATCCTGCTAAGCAACGTGATGATCCTGGACGGCAAGTTCTAAACGGAATAGCCCACGATACGGAATCTGGGCGGACTTTCGTAACCGGGAAGAACTGGCCCAGTCTCTTTGAAATTCAGATCGCAGGCGAATAGAAAGCCGCTTGCCGAAGGCCCAGACGCTCGGCACTTCCTCAATGCAGCAACAAAGTGGAGTGCCAGTCAATTCCTCGGCTGGCTGGTGTCACACAACTTCAAAGACAGCTTCAAAAAAAGGCGAGCCAGGTGGCTCGCCTTTTTCGTGTGTGACAGTTGGTTACCGGGCTACCCTTCTTAGCCGATAATCTCCATCTTGTGGGTCTAATGCTCCAAGCATTCTTCGTCACCTGAACCTAGCAAGATCGAAGTCGCTGAGCGTCTAGATCTTAATAGTCGTCGCGTGAATAGCTTCGATTGCGATCGTTCGGGCGTCCACCGCGAGGACGATCAGTTCGTGGGCGTGCTTCATTGACAGTCACACCGCGTCCTGCGATTTCTTGACCGTTAATAGCCTCAATAGCGTTGTTGGCCTCATCCGAGTTCGGCATCTCAACGAACGCAAAGCCACGCGAACGGCCAGTTTCTCGGTCCGTAATAATGTTGACCGACGACACTTCACCGTGTGCGTCAAATGCTCCGCGAACATCTTCTTCTGTCGCGCGAAACGACAGGTTACCGACGTAAATATTCGTCACCTTCAAATCCTCAATCTAAACAGCTTCAGCAATACCAGCGAGTCAAAAGATCATCAACCAAAAACTGTCTCGAAGGAGGGAAGGGGTCTTCCCACGTGGCAAATCCAGTTTACGACCAAGAGGCTCAACCCGGATTATGGGAGGGCCTAGTTGGAGAGTCAATCGAATACTTTCGTACTCATCATTTTTTCACGCTGAAACCCACGGCGGGAAACCGCCGTGTTTTACTAGCTAACTTGCGGCTTTCAAGGCAGCAATTGCGGCCTCGTAATCAGGCTCATCTGTGACTTCAGACACAATTTGTGAATAAACAACGTTGCCCGCCGAATCCAGTACAAACACGCTGCGAGCGTGCAGTTTCAATTCATCGATCATCACGCCGAACGCTTCGCCAAAGTTTCCATCCTGGTAGTCGCTGCCGACCTTCATGTTGGTCACTTCTTCAGCCCCGCAAAAACGGTTCTGTGCGAACGGAAGATCACAGCTCACCGTAACGGCATGGATGCTGTCCCCCATCGATTCAAGTTCCGTGTTGAACTTCTTGGTTTGGATCTGGCAAACGCCCGTATCTAAGCTGGGAACGACGGAGACGATTGCTGGCTTGCCGCCAAGATCGGCTTTCGTGAGTGTGTGCAGACCGCCTTCAAAGTAATGCAGCGTGAACTCTGGCGCGGCTGAACCAACGGACAGTTCTTCGCCCAAGAGTGTCATTGGATTGCCCTTAAACGTAATTGCTCCAGATCTCGCCATCGTCACTAGCTCCTATTTGAATCTCAGAATCAGAGTTTTACCGCTTGGTAGATCCCCCAATGATTGAGGGCACCGCGTAGGGACAAGATGTTAGGCCAAGATACGCGACCTACCAAGTACACGGTATGCGACTGGCCAGATGCGGTGACAACGGAGTCGTGTGGGTATACCGGCGTCGAAAGAAACACTCTCCAGCCTACGGTTCTTCGGAAGTCCTTCTTTGCTTCCGCGGCGGTGGGCAGAGCCAATGGAGAGGTTCTGCAAAGACCAAGGTTGGCATCGTGCGCGTCGCGCTATCTGGCGTCGCATTATTTGAGATCGCAAAAGTAGAAACTGGCGACCTCCGACTAGTCGCCCGCCGCTATCTCTTCAAAGTCACGGCGTGATCGTTCGCTAAGACCTAGAAAGGACGGTACCTCTCAAACCGCCCGGTATCGTTTGCCCGTTATTCTTGCCCGAACCAAACCAAACCAAACCAAACCAAACCAAACGGAACCGAACGGAACGAAATCGAACCACTTGCATGGCTGCCCGGGGCTTCGTCGTGGATGTTTAGACAAGCGGCCGTTCGCCATGTGCGACAGAGACTCCGGTCATCCAATCGACCTCCAGTTCGTTGACGACCTTTTCAACTCCGTCCAACCCCTTCAAGGACTCCTGTGCCATCTGCTTTTCGAAAAACGTCTTCACCTTCCCGTGAAGCACAACGATGCCAGATTCCTCCTGACAAAAAACGTGGTGGGCTGAAAGGTGGGGGCTGTTCTTGATCGCAGAATCGACTCGCTGGAGTAATTCGCCGGATCCCGGGGTTTTGATGGTGGCCACTGGTGAGTCCTCGTATGGAGAGCTATCGCAATTGGGGATGATGTCGGGATGCCAGAGTTAGCCAGCAACATCAGGGGCTGCCGCAACGCATCTTGCCGTTGCCCTACGCCAGCTTGACGACGAGGCAGAGAGCGAAGAGGGCGTCAGAAACGCAACTGCAAGCGGCTCTCAGTGTCCGACGAAGCGATATACACTACAGGTCGACCACAGAACTTTATTTAGTCCAACCCAACGCCTAGAAATCAGGAATTGCTGCTATTGGCGGCGGGATGCTCTTGTGCGCACGACAAATGGCAAAATTCAGGTGATACGGGATGTAGCGGCATCCGGGAAAAATTTAGGTCCGATCGACATCCAGTTTCGGCCGAATGACGGTTTCCCCCCCACCGCAAACTCAACTGGCAGCAACGTTCCGGGCGATTCGTCGCTTCTGCTGATTTAGGTCTTCGGCGAGGTTTCTAAGCCGATCTTCCAGGGAAGGATGCAGCCAGCTGCCTCGGGCCGAGCGAGCATCTCTGCCGAGCAGATTGCACAATGCCGTCGCCAACCGAGCATTTGGCTCGCCAACTTTACCAGCACTCCACGGACAGAAGCTTCGCGCGAGTTCACAGGCTTCGCGGTCTGCTTCGAGCTCACAGGCCCTCGAAACAACAATGAGTCCCACCAAGAATACAATCACTGACGCAAGGACGACCAATGCGGAGTCAGCGCCGGCGATACCTGCTTCTGTCCACAGATCGTCGGTTGCCCATACGAAGAGCACAGACAGCCCAAGGGCCCATGCCGCCGGTAACAGCCGATATGCAAAGTGCCACTTTCGGACATGAGCGACCTCGTGTAGCACGACCAAGTCTAGCTCTTCGTCAGATAGTTGATCAATCAGGGCTTGGCCGAGCCATAGCTGTTGCCCCCAAGGCAAGAATCCGACAACCGCTGCCGTCGCCCACCCCGGCCCATCAAGCAATCTTACGCTCAACCTTTTTCCACCGCTGACATGCAATAGCTGCTCCGTTCGCACACGCAATGAAGCGTCGTCCAGAGTGCGGGCCCCAAGGAACCAACCGACACATTGCGGAAAAAGAAGCAGCATCGCGAATGCCGATACGGCCACCAAGATTGCGGTTACCTCCCAAGGCATCACCGCACTTAAGGAGACGTACGAATTTTGGGCTGCGAGTATAAAGAGCATGGGCGTTAGGCACATCGCCAAAGACAGCAGGCCGCCCTGCCGAATTCCCATTTGAAAGGCAGTCGCCCAACTAAGCTTGGAAAAATCAGATTGCGTTGGATCTGCCTCGGATACATCAGCCACCATCGCAGCCATCAATACTTCCAACGCCAACATAACGAGCACGTGTGGTCCAAACAGCATCACGACCGAGTTGATGGAAACGGCACGCTCCGTCTCGAACGCAAACGCCCAAGCGTGCCATCCAATGGCGACGAGAAGAATTGGGTACAAGAGCGTCCAAAGTGTTTCGAATCTCCGCCGACATTGCCCCAGGCTTTCAAGCTGATTTGGAAAGCTCGCGCGTGCTGCTTTTGCGCGTATTGTGTAGACGCCCACGACCATACAGAGTGTCAGAAAAATAGTCGCTGTGGCGAGAAGGAACAGCCCAGCGGCTTGGAAGCTGAACACTTCGAAACGCGGCGCCTGCTCAAGCAGCAGGCATGCAATGACCAAGTACAAAGTTCGAAAAGAAACCATGGGGCATAGTTTGCGCTGTGTAGCCACAGTGCATTCCTAGAGGCATTTGTCAGCAATCAGCCCCCAGGTTAAATGCGAAAAAGAACAGCTGCTAAACAATTTCGGAATCCACTGCGTTGATAGAACGGAATAGCTTCACCCCTACCCGAATGTTATGGCTGTAAGGACGAGAACCGATTAACTCCTAGGAACGGAGTAAGAACTTCCGTTAATCGGTTCAGTCCTCGCGGCGGGTTTTGCCAAGTTGTTCGACGGCAGACTCCCACGACGTAGGGAGCTGATCAGCAATTTCAACGGGAGAAGGGCAGGGAGTCGGAGGCGGAATTCTCTTTCCCCGCAGGTAATTGGCCGTCCGTTTCAGTCCGTCGCGCACGGAGACGACATCGAGCAATTGTTTTGAAAATACCGCCCGCGCTTTTTCATGATTAGCGTGAGCATGGGCGACTTCTTTCCTCGGGGGCAAAAACTGCAGTTGTTGTTCAAGCCCAAGCTCCTGGCATATCGCCAGTGCCAATTCCTTGACCGTCCAGCTTTCATCGCCCCCCGTATTAAAGATTTCGCCACGTGCCTTCTCGTTTACGCAAGAATCTGCAATGCATTTGGCCACTGCTTCTACGTAGGAAAAACTCCTGCTTTGGCTGCCATCCCCGAAAATAGACAGAGGCTGCCCGGTGAGCAACTGACGAAAGAAAATCCCGACTACATTCCGAAATGGATCCGCAATATTCTGCTTTGGTCCAAAGACATTGTGGGGCCGAAAAATCGTATAGGTCATTCCCTCGTAATAGTCGCAAAATGTTTGAACATGTTGCTCGCATGCAAGTTTCGCGATCCCGTAAGGATCGCATGGACGGCAAACATCGGTTTCTTTGAGCGGTTCTTCCGTATTTGGATGCCCGTATACCGCTATGGATGAAGTGAATACGAAATGACTTGCGCCGCTCAAATAGGCTGCGTTGAGCACGTTCGCCGTGGCTGCTAGGTTATTTTCGTAATTGAAAACGGGGACGTGGTGGCTCAGCCCCTCTGCCGCATAGGCCGCTAGGTGGACGACGGCCTGAGGGCGCTGCTCGAAGAACAGATCCGTGAGAGAGTCGTTGCAATCGCGTTTTAAGAAGTCGACACCATCAGGAACATTGTCAACCGCGCCACCGCTAAGATCATCGATACCACAAACGTCCCAGCCACGACGCAGCATTTGTTCTGCCACATGAGCTCCAATGAAGCCAGCGACGCCTGTTATGATCACTTTCATACGGATATTCCCACTGCCTCGTTAACATTGCTCGGCGTCATTAGAATCACTTCGCCAACACTCCCGTAGGAACGTCAAGAGTCTCCGCCTGAAATTTCATCCAATGAAAATCCTATTCATCGTTTCGGGCAAAGACGTTCCGTCAACTCGCTTTCGAATTCTGCCTTACATTCCACTTCTGGAACAGCGGGGGCACGTATGCGACGTAGCCTACAGTTGGCCGCAGAAATACGATTACTTCCCCACGATTGGCTGGCGACTTAGTCAGTTATTGAAACGAACCGTCCGCCATTGGCATGCTTTCCTCGCCGCACGTCGTAGCTACGATGCCATTGTGATTGAGCGAGAGGTGTTTGATAACGAGTCGCTCACCATTGAAACGAAGCTTAGACGATCAACCAAGCGGCTCGTACTCGACGTCGACGATGGGGTCTTCCTACTTCATCCAGAAAAGTTCGATGCACTATCCCGAATGGTAGACATCTCGATCGCCGGAAACGCATGGCTCAAGGCATATCTAGTCGAACGCTCGCCCGAGGTGACTCAAATCCCAACGTGCGTTCGAATGGAGGAGTACCCGGCACGACCGCATTCGGAAACTCGCAGCTCTACACCAGTCGTAGGTTGGATCGGAACCACACAAAACGTTGGTTTTTTGTCTGTCTGTGCCGAAGCGTTACGTACGGCGTATGACTCCGCCCAATTTTCACTTCAAGTCGTCGCCCCTTCTGACGAAAAGCTTCAGTCGCTTGACCTGGGTTCGATCCCAGTCGACTTTAGGATTTGGTCCCCAGATACCGAAATCGAAGACCTGCTCAACATGGACTTAGGTCTCATGCCTCTACCGAGCGGGGAGGAATGGATGAAGTACAAGTGCGGACTCAAGCTGATCCAATATCTTGCCGTGGGCATCCCAGGCATCGCTTCGCCAATCGGAGTCAATGCCGAAATTCTCCAGTCAGGACAGGTTGGCCGCGCCGCATCCACGACTGAAGACTGGACTGCCGCCATTTGCGAGCTCGTCGCATCACCGTCGCTACGCAACCAATTAGGTACGGCCGGACGCGAACTTGTCACCAATGAATACAGCATCGAAGGCAATCTGGACCGGCTTCTGACCGTCCTACGAGGTACCGAAGCGGAAAAACAAAACTAGCGTTTCGTTGCGGTTACCGTAATTCGGCCTGAAAGCTCGAGCAACGCGTTGATCTTTCCAGGTAGGAGTAAGAGCCAAGCCCAGCTTCGCGGAGGTTCGTTACGGAAATACTCCATCCAGCGTTCTGGCCAATTTGCCTTTGGAAAAGTCGTTCGACCCCAGCAAGCTATGCTTCCATACCAATAGCGAGTGTTGGATTGGTGCTGAATACGCACGTGCCTGAAACCGTGCGACTCCAATAGGTGCCGGATACTCGTCGGCGTAAAATCTTGAAGGTGCCTAGGCACGTCGTAACCGAGCCAATGCCGCCCAAACAACAGCCGTTCCCAGGTCGACGCGTTGGGAATACTGAGCGTGACGACGCCTCCCGGCTTCAGCAGACGAGCGATTTTTGCGGTTACTTCAGTCGGGTTGGGCACGTGCTCCAATACCATCCAAAGCGCGACCCAATCAAGCGACTCTGGAGTTCCGGCAAAGTCATCTAAGAACCCCTCGGTAACGACCAAGCCTCGCTCGCGGGCGGCGGCAACGGCCAGCGGATTCGGTTCAACGCCCTCAACCCGCCAACCTTGCTCACGGGCATTTTCAAGAAAGCCTCCATGAGCACACCCGAGTTCGAGCATTTTCGATTGACCAGGCTGCGGTGGCTCAGGGATCACGATCGCCTGCTCATCCCACAGCCATCGGAGCCAATTTCCAACCCTGCCACGGATCCCTCCCTGTTGGATTCCCCCGTGGGATTTCTCTTCAACTGATGGCTCACCATGGCTACCCTTATGGTCATCCCTGTTCAGTGACGACCGGCTTACGACCTCACTGGTGTTATTCGAGTAAGGCGCATAGTCATCGGGATAACAATCCAGCAAACTGCCATCAGAAGGCCGCGGGTTGAGGTACAGATGCCCACAGTCGGCACAGCGGACGACGGAAAACTGCCCTGGAACACCATAGGTGTGATCCATTGCTTTTGCGACTACACGAGACATCGCCGAGCCACACAGCGGGCAAGGAATATCGACAGTCGCAATTGAATCCGGCATAACATGTATCTTCTGGAGCGTCTAACCAAGCTGCAGTTCGACCGGCAGTTTGAATGGGATTACCGCAGTTTAAGGGCAACCGGCAAGGATGGCATTAGGTTCAGGACGTCTTCCATGGCTCTTTCGTAGAGTCCAAAGCGTGCCTGGCAGACAACTAGGCTACCAATTGCTTGGCACACCATTCCGCCGAGTGAGATTCAGTCCCGTAAGTCATTCACAATGAATCCAATTTGGTCTCACTTTCGACAGGGTGGCCTATGAGTCGTAAAGTTGCTCTGGTTATCCATGCTTTACATGGTGGCGGTGCAGAGCGGCTGATAAGCCAACTTGCGTCTCGCTGGGCTGAGCTTCACGAAGTCCACCTGCTCACTTGGTCCGAGGTGGATTCGGACCAATACGAACTAGCGGCTCAGATCCAACGCCATTCTCTCGGCCTATTGCGCGAAAGTCGCGGCCCAGTCGACGCCCTCGTTTCGAATCTTCGCCGTGTAAAGCGTTTGCGATCCAAACTGCGGGAAATTGATCCCGATCTCATGCTTAGTTTTTGCGATCGGACCAACATCGTGGCCCTGCAGGCGAGTGGCGGGCTCCGGGCTGCGAAGTGGATTTCCGAACATAGCAACCCGGCCCGCCAACACTTGGGGCGGATTTGGGAAAAATGGCGTCAACGTACGTACAGAAACTGCGATGGCTGCACGGTACTCACGCCGGATATTGCGGAGTGGATGTCGGCTTTGATCTCTCCAGATCGAATTCGGGTGATTCCCCCTTCCATTTCCCTTCCGCCGCATCTGGACAACTTAAGTAAAGCAGCATCACGGGGAGCCACTCCGCTTCCGCAAACCCTGACCCCAGATCGAAAGCGGATCCTCTTCGTCGGACGACTCAGCGCAGAAAAACGTGTCGACCGCCTGATCAATGCATGGAAACAGCTCGAAGCGAAGCTGCCCGAATGGGAGCTAGTCCTCGTCGGCGGCGGCCCAGAAGAAAGCAACCTTCGAACGCGTGCAAGGGAGCAAACACGCGTCATCTTCACCGGCTGGTGCGACAGGCCTTCACGCTACTATGAGAACGCCGACCTATTTGCCTTGCCGAGCGACTACGAGGGCTTCCCGGTATCTCTGCTGGAAGCCATGGCTCACGGATTGGCTGGGGTCGCAACCAACAGCACAAAGGCCCTCGAGCAGATCAATCACCCCGAGCCGTGCGTCTCAATTGCAGACCAGGACGATGGCAAGTCGCTGGCCGAAGAACTTTTGCGACTAGCAACGGATAGCGAGCTTCGAAGCAAACGCGCTCGGCTATCCCGACAACGCTCTAGCGAATTCTCGTGGGAGAGGATAGGCCCGCAGTGGGATCGGATCCTAGACGAGCTGCCGAGCTAATTAGCGCTGCAGTTCACACCGCAGCTTGATTCGAACTTATTGATTGGACCGCATCAATCAGACTCAAGGGAGTTACTGTCACCGGTAGGCTCTTGAAACCGATACCCAACGCCACGGACCGTTTCCACAACTTCGGCTCGGTCACCAAGTTTGCGACGAATCGCTCTGACGTGAACGTCAATCGTACGCTCCAAAACCAGAGTATCGTCACCGAGGGCTGACTCGATCAGCTCGCTGCGTTCGAATGCACGCCCTGGATTCGCGAGTAGAGCGGCAAGCAACTTGAACTCGCTTCGCGTCAATTCCATTTTGCTTCCACTAACCGTCGCCTGAAATCTCCGAAGATCCATTTCGACGCCGTTGCACTTCAGGACATCTCCCTGAGGGTTCGCATCGTCAGCCTGCTTGCGCCGGAGCAACGCATTGATTCGCTGAAGAAGCACCCGCATGCTATATGGCTTGACAACGTAATCGTCCGCCCCGGCTTCGAAACCGCCAACTTGATCGAGGTCTTCCGTCTTCGCCGTCAGCATCAGGATGCCAGCTGACTTCGTTTCCTTCATTTTCCGTAATTGCCGGCATACATCGAGTCCACTCACCGAGGGCAGCATTACATCTAGCAAGACCACATCAGGCTTCTTGAGCCTCGCCTGCTCAATCCCATCGCGACCGTCAAAAGCGCGAAATACATTGAAGCCTTCACGCTCTAAGTTGTAGAGAAGAATATCCGATAGCGAACGGTCATCTTCGACTATGAGAACTCGTGCTTTAGCCATGCTACTCTGTATCAATGAGGTCGAATCTTGGGATCATTGTGGCGGTGTCGAACAATGACTCCATTCACCATATAGATAACTTCTTCTGCGACATTGACTGCATGATCTGCGATCTGCTCAATACAGCGTGAAGCAGAGAAACAGTAGAGAGCGGGCTCCACCCACTCCTGATTTCCTTGCATTAGTTTCGTTAGTTCCGTGATGACCGCGACATTGATGGCATCGACTTCATCATCACGGGAAATCACTTGATAGGCTTGTTCGATATCAAGATTGATGAACGTCTCGAGGCTTTCGCGCACCATTGCCGTCGCTTCTGACGACATATCCCGAATGAGTTCGGGAATCGGGAACTGGGGGTACTCGATCAAATCGGTCGCGCGCTCGGAGACGTTGCAAGCTAGGTCCGCAATGCGCTCCAGATCATTGGTCACCTTCATCATCGTCGTCAGCCGACGCAGATCACCTGCTACCGGCTGGTGGAGCGCGAGCATCTTCAGACACTCTTCTTCAATGCGAACTTCGATTCGATCGATTTGCTCGTCCAGCGCGATGACCTCCGCCGCAGTTTCATGCTGACGGTTCATCAAGGCACGTAATGACTTCTGGATCATCTCCTCGACCTGCCCCGACAAGGCTAGGACGCGGTGGTATGCTTCTTCGAGGTCATCCTTGAGATGGCGTGACAATATTCACTCTCCAATGCATTGGAGGGGTCCACCCCTCCAATTGGCTTCGCTCAGACGCCCAGTCACCGTCGCATTCGTTCGTGACACTGCAACGGATGCCTGGGTTGCTTTGAGCCAAGACGCACTCTGAGTTTGGCTTGGCCCATGCAGCTTCATACTTCTATCGTCTTGGCTACCCAAAAATGTCGGCAGCCCATCAGGTAAAGATTCAATGAAGTCTTCACCGTTCAGCCCACGGGCGTTCATTCGGAAACGGGAGGAACGACCTCTTTGGGAAGCCAACTTGCGTAACCGCCTAACGCACCGCGGTCTCAATTTCGGACCTCCACTTCAACGGCAATTCCACTCGGAATCGGCTGCCCACCCCAAGCTCGCTATCTGCGGTAACCTGGCCATTCAGCGCGGAAACGAGGTGCTTCACAATCGCCAAACCGAGCCCGGTGCCCCCGGTGTCAGACGAGCGATCTTTCTCTGCACGGTAAAATCGCTCGAATACGCGGTCCAGGTCCTCTTTCCGCATACCGATTCCTGTGTCGACCACTTCGATGACCAGAGCTTCATTCTCAACATAAAGAGCAGACCGAACTGTCCCGTCCTCAGGCGTGTATCTTACGGCATTCGAGAGCAAGTTACTCACGATTGTCTGTAACCCGTCGCGATCACTCTCAACCCAGATTTCATTGGGATCCTGCTCTAGCTCAACGCGGATGCCTTTCCCTCGGGCCAAAGCTTGCGCCGCATCAATGCAGGGCCCCACCGCTTCGAGGACATCGAACTTCTTAATCTTGACGGCCGCTCCGACTTCGACCCTAGATAGCTGCAACATGCCTTGGACAAGCCCGTCCATTCGGTCGGCTTGAGCAACGATGTTCTTGACGAAGCCTTTCGCGGCTGACACGTCCTCCAAAGCCCCCATTTCGAGAGTCTCAGCGTAGGCTCGAATTGCCGCCAACGGAGTCTTCAATTCATGAGAGGCGTTCGCAACGAAGTCGCGTTTGATCAAATCGACTCGCTTGATCAGAGTCTGGTCTCGAACAGTAACGAGTACGCCAACTCGATCTTCAGCCCCCATTCGAGCCTCACTGAGAGGCAAAGGCCTCGAAAACACGCGTAGGTGCCGTGGCTCGTCGCCAAACTCAATCTCATCAACGGCCGGATTATGATCCCGCAGCGTCTGCTGAATCAATTTGGTGACCGCCGGAATTCGCAGCATTTCCAGAAAAGGTCGGTAAAGAAAGTTGGAATCGGGCAGTTGGAACAAGCGGCGAAACGCTCTGTTTGCTAACAGAATCTGGGAGCGATCATCGACCGCAAGAACCCCCTCTCGCAGATTCCCCAGAACCAATTCGCTACGTTCATTTTCATTACGCAGATCGGAAAAGTGTTGATTGATTGAATCAGCGATCGAATCCATCTGCAGGCAGAAATCAGAGTCTTGCGGCTCGACATGAGGGAGTAACTGCGCTGAATCGGGCTCGTTTTCCATGGCACTAAACCAGGGCCTCAGCAAACGCACCCGAGCATTCCCAAGCTGTCGAAGTCTCCGCCAAGCAACTACGCCGATCACCAAAGCCACTGAGTTCAATGCCGCCCATGCCCCCCACCAGATCCAAGACAGGGGATTTGCTTGAAGATCCCGTGACACCCTGAGCACCCCGACGTCGCCTAACTGACCGTCGAGCGCCAAGTCAACAAACACAGTGCCGATTCCGGCCGCGGATGCCTGCCATTGGACCCACTCTGCCTCTTGCGCCAGTTGCACTGCGCCAGCACGAGACCCAGTGACAAGGGATTCCAGTTTCGCAGGCGAGATTGGGCTCGAAGCTTGCTGGGGTGAAACAGGCAGTAGGCCCAGTCCTAGGCTGCTCTGAACGCGTCGCCATGTCGTCGTAGATTCTGGATTTTGCGACCCTAAGTCGGACCAGTCAGCGGCTTCCACCAGTGAAAGTGCAGCATGGGCGTCCCGAAGAAAAACTTGCTGAACGCTGCTCAGCCAGGAACGCTCCAGCCAGTTGCGCCCGACGCTGCCAAGCAACAGCGAACAACCGGCCCAGAAAACGATCATGGAGACAAGTAGGCGCAAGAGCTGATTTCCTGGAAGGACAAATCAGGTGGATTAGTGCAAAAAAACCGTAACCCTCGTTTGAAACGCCGGCCCAAGCCCGAGCATCGACGAGCAAAGAATCCCAATCGACAACCAGTTTACTGGCAAGCCAGTGGTTGCAAAACGAAAAATCACTTCGCTCAAGCTCGGACCCAATCGCACCGTCGAATAGATGCAACCGAGCTCTCTCAGCCGTGGTCGCGGTCTGCCTAAAATTTCCGCAAGAAAAGCGGTAGAAGAGGAGCGAGGGCGAAGTGGCCGGGGCCGGGATCGAACCGGCGACACACGGATTTTCAATCCGTTGCTCTACCAACTGAGCTACCCGGCCAACTTGCCTACACTCACACACGAGCAATGCTCGCATGAAGCGGGATTGATCGTATTTCTGTTCCGCCGCGGTGTCAACGGGATCAGTCCATCCGCTTGGCAACAAGTCTCGCAAATTGCCGGAATAAAGAGACTTATCGCCACAACCCCAAGCGAGCTTCTCAACCTGCCTCTGCAATCATCGGTTTTAGTTCGGCATTGAAGTAGTGGCGACAGCGGAGCATCCTTGCGAATATCCGAATTTGGGCGCCTGGGCTCACTTCTCCCCTAATCGGTAGGGGACAACCGTCGCTCATCGGCAAAAATGTGCGCACTCTCTGTATTTCTAGATGCGGTCGGCGATAATCAAATGTCTAATCTTGTCGGTCGATAGCCGATTTTCGTTATCACAGATGGCCTAAATCACCAGTCGACGCATCATACTTGTCTCTTGACGAGCACTCCGCGGTAGACCTTGGGGCCGAGCTCATAGGCTCAAAGCACTACGCGATGGGCCCTACGCGATGGCAATTGGCACTCCTGACATTTTGGCTTCGCCGTGAGCGAATGAATATCTGTTGGATCAATCGAGCACTAGGCATGGATCGAACGAGACCAAAACCGATGAACCGAAAAGAACCCAGCTCGTTGGTCCGCAAACGATTTGAAGCGGCTTTTCTCATTTCGCTTATGTTCGCAGCTCAAATTGTTTGTTTGAGCAAGAGTGCCTCTGCGCAGTACTATCCAGACCATCCCAAGGTGCAAGCGATTGTCGCACGAGGGATCAACTTTCTTGAAACCGAGTACCGCAACGATGGTGCTGCCAATGCAGGCGACTACGCCGGTGGCTCACCCATTCTTGTGGGCTATACCATTCTTAAAGCAACGGGGAATCCGGACCATCCGCTCGTTCGGTCCGGAATCGCCGCTGCCGCGGCGCTCGCCGGAAACGTGAATAAGGCACGCCACGGCGGCGAAAGCAAAGTGATGTACGAGGTGTCAATCGCGGCCGTATTGCTCGCGAGCATCGATGCTGCGAAGTACCGACCACAGATGAATGAGGTCTTGTACTTCTTTGAAAAAGTCCAGAAGAACCACGGGGGTTTTGGCTATCTCGGTCGGGGTACGGGCGACACGTCCCAGGTCCAGTATGTGATGCTTGCTCTGTGGACAATGAAGGAAGTCGGCATCGATGTATCGCCGACTATGGTGGAAAACACTTTGCAATATCTCAAAGCCACCGTCGACCCATCCGGTGCTTGGGGTTACCAGGGCAAGCTTGGAAACGGTCGCCCCGTCCAACAGGATAAAGTATCCAAGTCGCTTGCGACGGCAGGGGTCGGGGCACTGATCATCGGTGGTGACGTCCTTGGCTTTTATGGAGTGCGGAAAAAGCCCAAGGATCTGGAAGAGGGCATTCCCGATGCCCTAGTCCGAATTGACCTCAAAGCCAAAGAACGAAAACGGCTCGCTGGAATCACCATGTCACGAGCGGACACGGACAACACGATCAATGCAGCGATTCGATTTCAGAATCGCAACCCGCAGTTTTCGGGGACCTACTGGTATTACTACTGGCGATACTCGCAAGAGCGATACGAGAGTTTTGTTGAGATCGTGAACAAACGCCAAGAAAAGAGTCCCGCCTGGTACAACCAAGGCGTTGATGAACTGAGCCAGTTTCAAGATGAGGACGGCGGCTGGGGAAAACGCAAGGTCGATGTCACCCCCCGTTCGATCAATACGTCACTTGCGATTCTCTTCCTGATTCGAAGCACACAAAAGGCTATTGGTCAGCTCGACGAAGGCCTGACGTTTGGTGGCCGTACGCTGCCAACTGATGTATCGAGCGTACGAATGCGCGGCACCAAACTCGTCAGCGACGAAGAGACTTCGGTAGAAAACCTCCTGACGATGCTCGAGGACAAAGAGGCAGACGGCGTGCAGATCGGATTGTTGCCAGAAAACTTGCAACTCACCAAAGATCCCGATCAGCGGAAAGAGCAAGTCGCCCGCTTGTCCCGGCTACTGTCCAGTGAAGACTGGAAAGCCCGGCGAATCGCTGCCAAACTTCTCGGCCGTTCGGATGACCTGCGGGTTGCCCCCGACTTGATATACGCTTTGTCTGATGACGACCCATACGTTCCGATGATTGCAGAGGAAAGCCTTCGATTACTAAGCCGAAAACTCAACAGCGGCGAACTCGAAGTTGACCCCAAAGATTCGGCTCGGGTCGCAGCCATAGAGTATTGGAAAGCTTGGTACCTCGGTCTCCAGCCTGATTACATCTTCTTAGACGAGTAGACTCTGACGCACCATGGCACGATCAGATTCGAAACGAATCGCACGACTCCGACGAGCATAGGGCACGTTACATGAGCACAGCTAACCCCTCCACGACAGCCAACCAGGTTGCTGGGAAAGCAACCGGCGCGAAAAATCTGCAAACGCAGAAAGTCGATATCGTTGCCAGCTTGCTTCTGGCGAGCCTCTACGTAATTGGAATGCTCGTTTTCCTGCTCTTTGTGATTTGGCTTACGCAGACATGGACGTTCAATGCCGGTGAAATCAAAGTGGCCGCCGAAAATGCGGCCGGCCGAGGCGACCGCCCTGAAGGATTCGAGCGAGACATCGAACCACCCGGCGCGGAAGAAATCGAAGAATTGCTCGAGCCGACTCTGGCTGAGACGCTCGAAGCTGTTACCGAGGCCGCAAGCACGGTCGCTGCATCACTCGATTCCATTAATTCCAGCGCAAACGCTTCCACCAATGGAACCGGTCGCGGGGATAACCGGCCGCCGGGGCCGCTAGGTGAAGGCGATGACGTGGTTCCTCGATCCGAGCGGTGGGACCTAAAGTTCCAAGCCAAGGGACTCGCCCCCTATGCATCTCAGCTAGATTTCTACGGGATCGAATTGGGATGTGTTGGCGGTGGCATCCAGACCGTCGATTACGCGTCAAGTCTATCGAGCTCTCCCCAGAAACGATCCGGAACGAGTGCCGAGGAGAATAAACGTCAAAGATTGTTCTTCATGTGGCGAGAAGAAAACAAGCTGAAGCAATTTGACCGCCAATTATTGACCCGCGCGGGAGTTCCGACACAAGGTCGACAGTTGCTCAAATTCCTAACAAAATCCCTGGAAGAAACGCTCTACCAGACGGAGATGAGATACGCAATTTCCAAAGGACATGAATCCGTCACTGAGATTCAGAAGACCGTTTTTGAATCTCGAGCAAAGAGCGACGGAGGCTATGAATTCGTCGTGATCGAGCAACGTTACCGCAAACCCAACAAATCTTAATGTGCCGATTCTGAGCACTCGGAGCTTCGCAACTTGCGATCGACGTACGGTGAGACGCCACTTCAATTGAGGTAATCTCGGAATCCATCCCCGGTTGTGGGGTAACTCATACAGCCAAGCGTTTGTAATTCCTGAAATGCGGTCCCGAAAGTAATTCACGTAGTCCAAATAACCGCTTTCCCGGGTTATCATCGACTGTACCGGGTGAGAGAACAGTTCGGCCACGATCCACATGCCGGCTTGCGAACTTAACCCAATAGCCTGAATTTCAGGTTTCGCCTTCGCGAAAGATCGCAAGGCGCCCAGAGGATTCCGTTCTTGAGGTGACACGCATCATTGCGAAACGCCAAGGAAGAAACGGATCCACTCCGGTCCGAGGCTCTCACGAGCCTTAGATCGACCCATAGAATACAAGCGCCACACGACTCCTCTCTGGCGCGGAACGAAATATCGCCTTATCGGATACTCGAAGGATCTCGCATCTATGCCGGAAACGATCTACGACTGGATTGGCCTCGCGGACTACTGTGCACTGGCTGCTGTGGCCATGTTCGGTGCTTTTTGCTGTGTACTTATTTGGACTCGTGTTGGCGAAAAGTGGTTTAAAACCGAGGACGAGCAAAACGCGTTCCTCGACAGCATAGAAGCTGATTTGGCGGCCGGCAATTTTGAGAATGTCGAAGCAGCCTGCGAAGGCGACAAACGCGCCGTTCCCATGCTGGTCAGCCTGGGAGTGATGAATAAGCACCTTGGCTATGCCAAAGTCAAAGCACTTTTGATGGAACGATTTCAGCGTGACGTGCTTGGAGACCTCGAAAAAAGCATCAGCTGGGTAACGACCGTCATCAAGACCGCGCCGATGCTAGGACTATTCGGAACGGTAACTGGAATGATCGGCGCGTTCGCGACGTTGGCTAGTGCTCAGAGTGTCGAGCCAACCAAGCTGGCGAAGGACATCAACGTCGCGCTGTATACGACTGCAATTGGGCTAGCGATCGCTATTCCACTCGTGATGGCGTTGAACGCAGTAAACAACCGTATTCGCCATATGGAAGAGTTGGTTGGATCAGGAGTAACACGATTCCTTGAAGCCTACCGAGTCGGACTTGAGAAGAAGCGGCGATAGCCGAATGACCGAAGGAAAAGAAACCCATTCCTAGAGTTCGCACCGTCAACACACACGGGATGAGCTTTTCGAAAAGGCTTCTGATTCTGAGTCGTCGCCGACCGCAAGTTTCATGCGTTGCCTGCTCAGAGGCACCATTTGAAGCCATTTAGCTTCATTGCAAGAAGTCACCGAAGAGTCTGAAGATCATGGCAACGGTATTAGCAGACCCAATCGAACACGAACTAGACGACGAAGGTGTCGGTGAGCCATTCCTTCGGCCACGACCGGCCGGCAGCGATGACGAGATGGACATCACTCCCATGATCGACATCACGTTCTTGTTGCTCATCTTCTTCCTTGTTTCTTCCAAAATGAATGCTGAGCAGGCGGTTGATTTACCAAAGGCTCGGCATGGCGGAGTCGTCGCGGGGAAAGAATCTGTCATCATCCTGATGAAGCGAGGGACAGGGGATGAAGCAGAAGTTCTCAAAGCCGATGCAACCCCGTTTTCGGCTGACATAGAACAACAAAATGCCGAAATCGCTGAGTATGTTCAGCAGGGCATTGATGCTGGTAAAAAGCATGTGGTCATCAAAGCAGCCGGGAATGTCCGTCACGGCGAAATTGGCCGTGTGAGCGAAGCGATATCCGAATCCATGGAGGAGGGGGAGCTGATCAACATTGCTGTGATGGAACAGTCCTGACTTCGCCAATTTCAGACTCTACGCATTTCTGATCCGACTTTTTGCAAGCGCTCGATCTTTCGACGAATCTATGGCCATACGATTTCAATGTCCGAGTTGCAACGCGATCCGCACCGCCAACGAGCGGTTGCTCGGGCGAGAGATTGCATGCCCCGAATGCGGAAGTCCTGTCCAGCTTCCAACCCAGGAAGAAGTTGATGAAGCGCAGCGGGCACGGGACGATGCGAAGCGATTACAGCAAGGTTTGCAGCAAGCGACGGCACTGGCTACAGCTCAAACTTCGGTCGCATCATCCGCGTTAGTGGCGACTTCAGATACCGAGCTCTCGGAAAAGGAACGCATCGAGCGAGAGGAGCGAGAATTAGCCGCCTCGACCGCCAGCTTCCGACGCCCCAAAGTCAAAGAGGGTGAGGACATGGACATGACGCCGATGGTCGACGTCACGTTCCTACTGCTCATCTTCTTCATGATTACAGCATCCTTCAGCGTCCAAAAGAGTATTCAACGTCCTGCGCAGAAGCGGGACGACCCGAGTGTCAACACCGTCCAGCAGGAACAGGAAGACAATCCGGACATCGTCACCGTGCAAGTTGATGAGTTCAACGCTTACAACGTGATCACCACCAACTGGGATCGCATGGCGGGTAGTAAGCAAGACCTTATCGTTGCGCTCAGCGACGCGCACGCGGGCTCTGGCGGACAGCAGCCAAGCCGCTTGGTCGTCCGCGCTCATGAAGACTGCCTTCACATGGCGGTCATTGCCGCGTTGGATGCCGGACGCGAAGCTCAATTCGAGAGCTTTGAAGTTAGCACTGTCGAACAGTTTGACTAGAAATCCCCCGAAACCGGCTCGATGGCTCCCGTCGCCACGAGCCTGGCAGAATGAAAAATCATCCAGAGGTCGCGTGCGGCCGTCCTATTTTCACTGCCTGGTTGCCAAATCCATAAGCCCAAAATTCACCGTAAAGAGTAGCTCTGAATGCAAGAACGAGCATCCAAGTTCATCGACATTCTTGAAGCGGAAGGCTTGCTGTCACCAGAAGTCATTGACGAGTTGCGCAGACAGGTAAGCGAAAGCAAAACGCGGCTCAAACCTGAGCTTCTCGCCAAGCTGCTTGTCGATAATGGCCACTTGACCAAATTCCAGGCGACCAAGCTTATCAGCAGTATGTCGGACGACGCGCCGGAAGCCGCGGCCGATTCACCAGACGGTTCGCAGAACGATGATCTGGGCTTTGCGGACGACGAAGCAGCGGCCGATAAATCCAATACGAACACGGCCAAGGTTATCCTTGACGACGAAGACACCGCCGCCGCAGTTGAACCAGTTGAAGTCATCGAAACGGTACCCGTCGTCGAAAGTGTCGAAGCTTTAGAAACGGTCGAAGTGATCCAGTCGGTTGAGTCGGCTTCATCAGAAAATGCGATGGCCGCCGAGCTCGACGACTTTACGGAAGACTCGGCTTCCGCTGCATTAGACTCCGTCGACGTTCCCAGGCCACAGCCCGTTCGTCGCACTTCCGTGTCGCAAGACAATCCCTGGGATTCATTTCGGATCTTGGGAGTGGGCGTCCTTTTGGCGCTGGTGCTGATCGCCGGCTACTTTCTGGTCTACTACTTCGCCCGCGGCAGTGCCGATGACGCGTTGGAACGGGCCGAAAATGCTTACGAATCGCGAAGCTACGAAACCGCCGCCACGATGTACGAAGAGTTCGCCAACTCATGGCCAACTCATGACAAATCTTCATTCGCTCGCGTCCGTTCCGCATTAGCTAAGCTCCGCAAAGACGCTGAAGGCGCGCCGGATCCGTCCATCGGTTTGCAAACGGCTGTCGACGTTCTGCCCGGGATCACGGATGAGGAAGCTCTCAACGAAGAACGCGGCGACTTGGCCGGTGCGCTGATTTCACTTGCTGGTAAGTTCAACGATCGCGCCGACTCACGCGAAACGACGGCCGAACGAAAAGAGCTGATGGACGACATGGGCCGTCTAATGGAGATGATTGAGGACCCCAAGTTTGTGGGTCAAGCACAGCGCAACCAGCAAGCTCCAACCCTAGACAAAATCGAAGAAAATCGGAAACGGATCCTGCGCGAAATCAATCGCGACGAACGACTGGCAGTCGCTTTGGCAACGATTGACGAGAAACTGGCCGCCAAAGACACACAAGGTGCCTACGACGTCAGAGCAGAACTCATCAGTCTCTACCCGCTGCTGGAAACGAACGAAGGTGTACAACAACGGGTTCTGGAAGCATCGAAGATCCAACAGTCGCTGGTTCAGCCAGGCGGCCTGAATCCCAGTGTGTCAACGTCGGAACCGCAGACATCGGTCGGTGATAGCTTCCTCTTGGCGAACAACACAGGCAAAACGGCGAACGACTTGGCAGGACGAGTTGTATTCGCGAAGGTGAAAGGCTCGGTGTACGGACTCGATGGAGAGAGCGGGCGAGTACTCTGGCGAAAATTTGTTGGACGCGGTCTCGCCAGCGAAGCGGTTCCTGTTAGTGACGCGGCCAATGCCGATGTCTTGATCAGCGAACCCACTCCGGGACGGCTATCGCGAGTCGACGCACGAACGGGTTCAACCAAGTGGATCGTTGACTTCGAGACGCCAATCCACGTCCCCGTCGTGGAGTCGCAAGAACTCTTCGTTGCCACTCTCGATGGTGAAGTCGTTTGCTTAGATATCAACAGTGGCCAAATCATCTGGAATCAACGACTGCCACAGAGTCTTTCGGTTCCGCCTGGGACCGCGTTTGGCAAAACCAAACTCTATGTGCCAGCGGACCACACGAACCTATACGTCCTATCGCGACAGAGCGGCGAGTGCGCCGAAGTCCAGTACATTGGACACCAGTCTGGTTCCGTGCGTGTGCCGCCACTGATGCTGCTCGGGCAATTGTTCCTATTTGAAAACATCAACCAAACGAGCTCGAAAGTCCGCGTCTTCTCAACGGATGACCAGGGCTCCAGCGTTACCGAGGCTCAGATTCCGATCGCAGTCGAAGGCAACATCGCGGTCGCTCCGCAGATCGATGGACGTCGGCTAATCGTGCAATCAGATCTTGGACAACTCCTTGCACTCGACATCGAGCCGACTGCGAAGAACGACAAGGTCAGCCTCATCGCGAGCCGTGCAAAGAACGTCCTCACGCCTCAACTATCTTGGTTGGTTGCGTCCAATAACAAGCTCTGGGTTGCGGATAATCGACTGGCGCGATTTGAGCTTCAAGTCTCGATGGGCAAACTAGGTGATTCCTGGAGTAAGCACGACGGAGATCTATTTACCTCCGCGCCACAAAAATTTGGGGACACCATTGTTCACACGCGAACCATTCGTGGCTCGAGAGGTGTTCGCGTATCAGCCGCAGACGCGAAATCTGGAGACACCATCTGGGAAACGGACCTCGGCGTACCGGTAACGCACTTACAACGAGTTGGCAACTCGATGGCGGCTATCAATTCGTCGGCCATGCTGTTTTCACTGGACAAAGAGAAAGTCAAAAATGCGGCCAGCGCGAACCCAGGCAAGGGGCGCCCGCAGCTCAATTTCGGCTCGCCAATCACGCTTGATGACGATTCAGTTGTTTTATTCAACCAGTCAAAACCCAACCAGTTCGCACGTTATAGCAATGGGAATGGCAGGATCCTTTCTGCGAACCTGGGGGGAGCCCGTCCAACCGCGGTGCCAGTCGGGCTGGGTGATCGCATTGCCGTCGCGCTCAGCAACGGACAAGTCCTACTGCTCAATCCACAGAATGGCTCCGTGGCTTCGACTCCCTACCAACCTTCGATTAAGTCACAGAGCACCGTCAACTGGAACACACCAGCGTACTTTCCGGAGAACCGCCAGCTGTTCGTGGCAAGCAACCTTCAGAAGCTGATCAAACTGACAGCGGGTGGTTCGCTACGCTCTCTCGGTGAAAAAGATTTGGAGAATCCAATATCTGGTCCCCTGGCCGCGTTTGGTGACTACGTGGTAGCTGTTCGTACGACCTCGGCGGGAGACGAAGTCACGTTCTTCGACGCCAATTCTATGGAGCTGGTGAACAGCATCGCCACTCAGGGAAGAGTCGTCTCCGGCCCACACATTGTCGGTGACTTCTGCATCGTGCAGGCTGGGGAAAATCTCCTGGCCTTTGACACCAACGGCTCGAAAGCTTGGTCGATGCCCTTCTCAAAGTCGAGACTCGTCGGTGCCCCAGTCGAACAGAATGGAAGTCTGCTACTTGGCACAATCTCCGGAGAGATTTGGATGTACGATCTCGCCAGCGGCGAGTTAAACGCTAATCTCGACACACGTCAAGAATTGAGTTCAGCTCCACAGCTTGTTGGTCAAGGAATTCTCGTTGGAAGTGGCGAAGGTGCGGTGCTGGCCATACGGAAACCGACCAAGGTCATGTTGGGTTCGGGGAGCGGAGGTGCGCAATAATGCTAGAGTCCGCCGCAGATGAATCCGACATGGATCCACGCGTCCACCAAATCGATCTAGCGAACACACCTTGCCTCGGCAATCGTGATCGCGGTATCGGCTTGGCACATGAGTTTCCAAGACTCACGCGAATGATCGTGTTGCTTGTCGTCGCTGCCTATTCGACAACATCCTCCGCTCAGGAGCTCGCTTACGAAGAAGCCGAACTGATTGATCAACAGCCGTTTGATCTGCTTGTTCTGACAGAGGACGAAGGCGGCCAGCAATTTAAACTAGAGCCGCTTTCGATGCGCCGCATGCCAGCCTCTCCTGATCCAGCGAAAAAGATCGAGGTTGTTCTGCAGAAGTACCCAGATCGGCTTTACGAAATCAAATGGAAGGCCATCGATGAGATTCTCTTTTACGAGCAGCGCATCTACGATGAAGCCATCCAAAGCATGGCCTCCAAAGACTTTGTCAAAGCGTTTCAAAACCTGAGCTTTCTGCTTAAAAACTACCCGACGATGCCTGAGCTCGAGGGTCTTAGACGCCGCTTCATCTTGGAAAGTGCGATTGACCGCAACTCCAAGGGTGAATTGCAACAGACACTCTCGGCCTTGGAAGAACTCAAAGAAACAGCGCCAGATTATGAACGGACTAAAGTCACGAATGGGTTGTCGCGCACCGCAGATTCACTCATTGGCCGCTATCAAGCTAATGGTGATCTTGGCAGCGCTCAAACCTTACTCAACCGCCTTCGACGACAATATGGCCCCACGCTGCCGGCGGTGGCGGCCTGGGATAAACGTCTTGAAAATCTCGCGCTCAGCCGCAAGACGGTCGCCGAGGACTTTATGGCCGAAGGCAAATTCCGCGAGGCTCGCAAGGCAGCGGTGGAAATGCTCAGCATTTTCCCCGACCTACCAGAAGCGAGGGAGTTGATTCAAAAAATCAACGAAATTCATCCTATGGTTCGCGTCGGAGTGATGCAGCGGAGCACGCAACTCGATCCATCCAGCCTCGTCGATTGGCCTGCTCGCAGGGCTGGAGCGTTGGTCAAGAAAACCCTTTTCAATTTTCTTGAAACTGGCTCCGAGGGCGGGCGTTACGGATTCGCTCTCGGCACCTTCCGGATGACCGACGATCGACAACAGATTTTGTTGACACTGGACCCCAACATCCAGTCGACGATTACGGCCTTCTCCCTAGCGCAGCAGCTTGTCCAACGCGGTGATCCGGACAGTGAAATCTATGATCCTTCGTGGGCCGCGATTTTTGATTCGGTCACGACCCGAACCGCGACACAGGTACTCGTCAACTTGCGCCGCCCTAATGTCCTCCCACATTCATTGATGCAGTGGGCCCTACCTGACGATCAATCCGAGGCCGACGCATTGCCTGGAGACTACGCGGTTTCCACATCAGACGATACCGAGTCATCTTTCCGGCTTCGGGCAGAAACCCCAGGCAGTCAGCCCGTCGAAGTCGTCGAAGTGTTTTACGACGACCCGCGAGCCGCAGTGAATGATTTGTTGCGCGGAGAAATCGACGTCCTCGATCAACTTTACCCTGCGGACGCCAACCGGCTGGCGGCTGACTCACGGTTGACGGTAGGCTCCTATGCTCTACCTACGTCCCACATGCTGATCCCAATTTCAGATCATGCGTACTTGGGTCGGACCAAATTTCGGCGGGCACTCCTCTATGCGGTTGATCGCGAGCAGATGCTTGCCGGCGAACTCTTGAATAGCAAAGGCACGTCCGCGGGTCGATTGATCAGCGGCCCATTTCCTCTCGGCAATGGCGAATCGGATCCTCTCGCGTACGCGTACAACCCCGAAATTCGACCAACGCCCTACAGCCCTGAATTGGCCCGTCTGCTTGTGGTCATGTCGACTCAAGAGCTGTTTCAGCTCGCAGAAAAACGGAGAGAACCGCCTCCAAAACTGAAGCCGCTGGTTGTTGGCTGCCCAGACTTTGAGTTCGCTCGAGTCGCCGTTCAAGCGATGATTCAGCAGTGGGCCAACGTAGGCATCCAAGCTGAAATGAAGATCCTGAATTCGATCGACGATGCCAAGGCTGAGGGTTGTGACCTTGCATACGTGATCACAACCATGTGGGAACCAGCCACGGACATCGAGCGACTACTAGGTGGCAATGGAATCGCGACCACCGATGATCCATACATCATCCAGGGCCTAGAGCGATTGAGAAACTGTCGGAATTGGCGAGAAATCAGAGTCGCCATGCAGGACCTGCACCAACTCATTGATTTCCACTTGCCACTGCTTCCGCTCTGGCAGGTGACGGACCGCTTCGCGGTCAACAATCGAATCAAAGGCTTGGAGGACCGCCCGGTTTCCCTGTACCAAAATGTTGCCAACTGGCGGATCAATCTGGCAGCCCCTTCCGCAAGCGGGAGCAGATGATAATGACAAGTACAGCAGTCCGGCATTGCCTCGTTGCAACAGCCCGCGAAGTTGAACTCGGAACAATCCTTCGGCGCTGCGGCCTTTCCATCTTTACGGCTATGATATTGCCGCTGATCGTCGCCGGCTCCCTTTCGCTTCGCATCTGCCATGCCGAAGATGGAGTCCGAATCTGGGAGTTCTCCCCCTACGAGGTTGCAATCTGGTATAGCTTCGGAGAAGAGGTCGCTGTCGATAGCGAGACGGAACAGTTCATCGTTTCCCAAATTCAAGCGGAACTTCAGCGCACTTTCCGCGCTGCCTGGCGAACGACCACTTCGGAATTAGCGCCAGATCGAGCAGCGATCATCGCGAACAACTTTGATGGTTTCGGATTGCAAGACCTAGCCCGAAACGAACTAGTTCTCGTAGCCTCACTGAAACACCCCGAAACCAAAACCGTGCGGACAATGGAGGCCGCGATCGGCAATCTGAATTCAATTGCCGTCTCCGAGTCAACACTGCGGCAGCTAGGAACTGCCGTTGCGAGAAACGGTCAAGATGCCGAATCCATCGGTTCTCGCTTACTTGCTAAATGTTCATCTGATGGAAAGAGCACGAATGAAATCGTTGCCCAATTGATCTCCGGCGAAATCCCATGTGGGCTACTTCCGAGAACGAAAGCTCAGGCCATCGATGATGGAGTCCGTGTGTTGCTCACGACGTTACCATGGCAAACCGACGGAGTGCTCCGCACCAAAGACAAAATCATGTTCCTGCAGTTCGGAAGGGCAGGGGACTCCATCACATTAAAAGCCCGTGAACTAGATTGCCCGATGCAATTCATGGGTCCTACCATGACGACGGAAACGTCGGAATGGACGTATGCGGCTAGATCAGCCGCCGCCATCATCACGAGGGCGTTCGCTCCAATCGCCAGGGTGGAGGATGCGTCAACTACGTCGGCTAAGTTGCGGCAACGCGCAGGCGGGCTCATTGTCCATGATGATAACCCTGCGGAGATTCGCGTTGGCGACTTGATGCAACCTATTGTTCGCCGCGATGATAGAAACGGCGTGCCCACGCTACTACAACCGCTGTCATTTACCTTTGCAGCGATCACGGATTCCGATCGAGTACGGCTCGACGCCAATGTCTACACCTACTCCAACGGGCCTGGATTGATTGGACGTCGCAACCGCCGAACACGCCGCATGCTCTTACGAGTTCGGCCGGTGGTAAACGATACCGACATACGCGTCGTTGTTCGCGGGACCGACATTCCGCAAGCGGGCTGTTTCGTTTACACCAAGGACCTCATCACCGATGAATTCAAGCTGATCGGCCGAACCGATTGGCGTGGCCAATTCAATATCCCGGTAGAGGATCCCGGTTCGTTCTTGCGAGCTGAAGAAAAGAAAAAGCGGCTCATCGCGAAACGCGAAGAACTCGCCAAGCTAGCTGAAGAAAAAGATGCGGAGTCCGACAAAGACTCCAAACCGGACGGGGATGGCACCTCAAAAGCAGAGATCAGCGAGGACACTCCAGCCAAAGAAATCTCGCCTGATGGAGACCCCGAAGCAATCCAGTTAAACCAACCGCTGCTTCAGCTGTACCTCAAGAATGGCGAGACTACCCTAGCCAAGCTGCCGTTCGTGCCCGGGCTCCGCGAAATTGAAATTGCAGAACTAAGCGATGATCGGCGCCGCCTCAAGGCAGAAGCCTTCGTTAAGGGTTTTCGCGAAAAAATCATCGACATTATCGGGCTGCGAAATCTGTTCGCCGCACGAATCAAAATCGAGGTGAAGGCGGGTAAGATTGAAGAGGCCAGCCGCTCCTTGATGAAGATGCGTGAGCTGCCAACCTATAACGATATGGCGGATCAGCTTGAGGAAATCCAGCGGATCATGCTCGACGAAACAGACAGCAGCATTACTCTGTCCGAAAAGAACCGCATCGACCGCATGTTCCAAACCACCCGCGACTTGCTTCAGAAATACCTGCAAGACAACTTGCTGCGGGACTCAGAGGTAGCTGTCAAAGATGCCGGCGGCTCGATTCCAGCAGATGACAATTGAGCCACCTTAATCAGCGTCCTCCGCTACTCATCGCCTTCACTATCGTCATCTCGGGATCGCCAAGTTGGACGGCGTTTCCGTGCCTTGGGATGATGCTTCGCGTGCAGCTCTGGAGCGTCGCTGGCCTTCAGACGCATTTCTAGTTGTCGAACAGAACGACGAACGAGCGTCGCCTGCAATCGTTGGTCTTCTATTCGAGCCAACTCATCGATTTCAAATTCGACTTCCTCGTCTTCAGTGAGGTCTGCGGTCCCCACTTTCTCAACTTTCGAGAAATGGAAAAAGACGTCTTCGCGCAGGCCTCCGGACCGGATGAAACCAATCTTCTTGCTCGGAATAACTTTGACAACTTTTCCAACACGCATGCAGCGTCTACTTTCTTAGAACGGCCATAAAACGGACCGGTCGTTTCCCAATAATCGGCCAGCGAAATCGTGCTGGCAATCGTGTTAACGAGATAACCGCTAAACGGATCGACTACCGCGGATCGATGACCGAACTGGGAAGAACATCGGGATCGAATTCAGTTGGCCAGCACATCCAGAGGGATCGGAGCTCCAGTGACTTCTTCAATCATTTGATTCCCAAACGACCTTAGTGCATAGGCCCACATTGTCGCGGCAGGCTGGAAGATCAGCTCAGAAGTCGCACTCAACGGCAGCCAAGCTCGCTCCATAAACTGCTGCTGCAACTCGCCAGACTTCCATTCTGCTTGGCCAACAATGATCTTCAACCGGCAATCCTCAGCCTCTTGCGTCTGAACCAGCGTCTTAAGCGTGTCGATCTGTGCTGCCATATAAACACCTTTGGCGGGCTCGAATTCAGAGAGCTCATCCAAGTTATGGATGGCGACGACAGGCCCCGAATCAGGCCCTCCGAAATGCAGCAGACCTTGCTGCAGCTCTCGCCCGCCGCCGCTGAGATGCTTCCAAAGCCCTTCAGCCTCGTTTTCGAAATCACGATTGAGCACAATCCCAACCGCATCTAGCCCTTGATGGTGGACAACCAAACACACCGACTCGGCAAATACAGGATGCGCCCAGCCAGGAGCAGCTGCCAAAAGCTGCCCCGTCAAATTGAGCGGGCCTGTGGCGCCCAGGGCATAGTCGATGTTGTCAATCAGTCGATTTGGCATCTAACTCCCTCAACCTCTGCCAGAAAGTACCCTACTGCGGGAATGGATCCGGTCATCGGCATTGAAACTCGGTAGACGTCTGGATCCGATTCACAGGAAGCCATTTTCAATGCCAATTTGTCCTACATAATGGACCGACGAAGCCCACCAGATGCAACATGTGTGCCAAGGCTAGACGTTCCACAGCATGAGAAGGTTCCCTGCTCGGCGAGGTGATTTCTGAGTAGATGTCAGCCCATTGAGCAGTCGAACAGAATCGAAAGCCAACCCATTCCCGGAACCTCTGAGAGGAGAAAACCGATGGATCTTGAAAACCTGAGACGAAGTTACGACGAAAACACGCTTGAGCAGCGAGACTTGCACGACTGTCCGTTCCGACAGTTTGCTGACTGGTTCGAAAATGCCGAAAGCTCGAAGTCGGCAGATTGGTTTGAAGCCAACGCAATGACTTTGGCAACCGGAGACGGTAATGGACGCATCAGCTCTCGCATCGTCCTGCTCAAGAAAGTTACTGAAAACGGCTTTGTATTCTTTACAAACTACCAGTCCGAAAAGGGCAAGCAGCTCGCTTCATGCCCGTCGGGCAGCTTGGTTTTCTACTGGCCGCATGTCGAGCGGCAGATACGGGTTGAAGGCTCCGTTGTCCGAGTTGCCCCAGAATTGAGTGATGAGTACTTTCACTCCCGGCCTCGCGGCAGCCAACTCGGCGCGATGGCCAGCCCTCAATCGCAGCCACTTTCTTCTAGAAAAGAGCTCGTCGACGCAACCATGAAGTTAGCGGAGCACTTCGAGCAAGAAGATGTGCTTCCGCGCCCGGAATACTGGGGCGGCTACGAGTTGATCGCCGATCGCATTGAATTCTGGCAAGGCAGACCAAGCCGTCTGCACGATCGGTTTGTGTATACGAAAGACGAAGGCTCGAATTTATGGAGTGTCGCGCGACTCGCCCCTTAAACCACCGTCAAATGCTAGTTACCCACTGGAGCAACAGAAAGAATTGGACCTAGCTCAACCGTCGACAGATCAAATCGGCTGGGGCCAAATAGGTTAGTGGAATCCACCACTAATATCTGCGAGAATGCCCACCCGCCTGAGCGGCCGAGTTGCCGTGCCCAAGTTGGGGTGCCTTCGGCTTGTCGTTGATCTGCATCGCAGACGGCAAGCTCGTTTTCGACGTCCCAGAATCCGTTGGTGCCTGGGGCAACCGAATGAAATTGCCTTGTCCTCTTCAAACAAGTGCTCGAAAGTCAGATCATGCCTCCGGACCACTCCTCTCCAGACCGTAATCATCCGCAGGCGGCTGGTTATTGGCCGAGCAGCTTGAAGATCACGCTAACGATCCTCGCGATCTGGGCCACGATTTCCTTAGGCTGTGGAATCCTCTTCCGAGAATTCCTGGACAAGTCACTTCCCCAAATCGGCGGTGCCCCGTTCGGCTTCTGGATGGCCCAGCAAGGATCGATCATCGGATTTGTGCTTTTACTCGTCGGATACATGGTCGCCATGAATCGCCTGGATCACCAACACGGCTACGATGAGGAGGACAAGGCATGACTCAAGACGCCTGGAACTTCCTATTTATCGGCGCATCATTCGCGTTGTATATTGCCATCGCCCTCCGATCTCGCGCCGGAACGACCAAAGAGTATTACGTTGCCTCAGGTGGTGTGACTCCGTTCGCCAACGGCATGGCAACTGCAGCAGATTGGATGTCCGCAGCTACCTTCATCTCCATGGCCGGCGGGATCGCGGCCAGCGGCTATGACGCGTCTCGTTTCTTGATGGGTTGGACAGGCGGATTCGTACTGCTAACGACGCTAGTCGTACCCTATCTCCGCAAGTTCAATAAATTCACGGTCACGGATTTTCTCGGTGACCGCTTCTATTCCCAGTTTGCGAGATTCGTGAGCGTTGTTTGCGCGATCTTTATTTGCATGACGTACATCATGGGTCAGATGCGCGGTGTAGGCCTCGTGTTTTCCCGACTCTTTGACATCGAAATCTGGGCTGGTGTCATGATTGGGGCAGCAATCGTTTTCTTCTACGCCGGGCTCGGCGGAATGAAGGGCATCACCTATACGCAGGTTGCCCAATATTGCGTCATGGTATTCGCTTACACCATCCCCGCCGTGTTTATCTCGATGTTGTTGACTGGAAACGTGATACCTCAACTTGGTCTCATCGGTGATTTTGTGAAGGAGGGTGAGCCAGTACCGCTTTTGACCAAACTAAACGAACTCAACGAGTCCATTGGGTTTTCGCGATACACAGACGGAAGCCGCGACACTCTGGACATGTTCTGCATCACGGCGGCTCTGATGTGTGGAACGGCAGGTCTTCCACATGTCATCGTTCGGTTTTTCACCGTCAAATCAGTCAAAGCCGTTCGGCGTTCTGCATGCTGGACACTTGCGTGCATCGCTGTGATCTATCTGACGGCGCCTGCCATTGGTGCGTTTGCCAGAACGAATCTAATGTCGGAGATTCACAACACCGCCTACGTGGATGCACCTAGTTGGTTCAAAAACTGGGAGGACCGAGGTCTCATTGCATGGGTCGACAAAAACAACGACAGCGTCATGCAACATAGTGCTGGTGACGCATTCGAAGGCAAGCCAGCATACGCAGCAGACCGACAAGAAGGGGCCCCGCGTCAAGTATCCAATAAGCTCAGCGAAAACACGAACGAGATATATTACGACAAAGACATCTTGGTCATGGCAAACCCGGAAATGGCAGGCCTATCGCCGTGGGTCATTGCCCTTGTGATGGCGGGCTGCGTCGCCGCGGCTTTGTCGACAGCGGCGGGGCTGCTTCTTGTTCTTTCCACTTCTATCTCGCATGACTTGATGAAAAAGATCTTGCGACCCAACATGTCGGACAAGGAAGAAGTGAGCTGGGCCCGACTAGCTTCATTCGTCTTCCTGGTGATCGCAGCCTATTTTGGAATCAATCCGCCCAGCGACTTTGTGGCCAAGACTGTCGCCTTTGCATTTGGTCTAGCAGCCTCATCGTTTTTCCCAACCATCCTGATGGGGATCTTCTCCCAAAGAGTCAACAAGCAAGGCGCCATTGCGGGAATGATCTGCGGCATCACTCTTACACTCGGCTACATCATTTATTTCCAATTCATCAATAAAACAGACCAGTACCCGCTCGGCATCAGTCCCGAAGGAATCGGCTTTGTTGGAATGCTTGTGAATTTCACCGTCGCCCAAGCTGTTTCACGCATAACGCCACCACCACCTGGAGAGATTGTGCGAATGGTCGACGAGATTCGAATTCCGCGTAACGCAGGAGCTGCAACGCACGAGTAGCAGCAATGCATTCTTGGGTCCACAACCCGGCAAATGGAACCGGTGATCGGTAATCGGTAATCGGCTCTCACGCGATGGCCTGTTCACCGCTATCTCGAATCGTCTCAACAAGACAAGTTCCAGATCTTTCAACCAACACCGGATTGACGAGATCGACAATCTAAAGCGTATCTAGCGGGTCAATATCAACAACGTACTGAACGTCTTTAGGTGGCTTCACATCCGCCGTCGTCCTGACGATCAGCTGATTCAATATCGCTGCATGAGGAGCTTGAAGCAGCGCATGAAAGCGAAACTTGCCTCGCAACTTGTAGAGAGGCGGCGGCGTTGGCCCTAGAATCCTGCACTCCAACGCATGGATCTCGCGGTTGGCTTGCAACTTTCTTACGAAGGACTCGGCGAACCCCTCAGCTTCGAGCTGATCGGGCCCACGCATGATGATTCGAGCCATCGCGCCATGCGGTGGGTATCCGAACTGGGACCGCTGTTTCAATTCCATGTCGGCGAAGGCACGAAAATTGTGCTTCGATGCACAGGTAATGGCAGGGTGCTCAGGCGAAAAGGTTTGCACAAGGACTTGCCCCGCCTTGTCGCCTCGCCCTGTGCGACCAGCCACTTGGGTCACTAGCTGGAATGTTTTCTCGGCCGCTCGAAAATCGGGGAAGTGCAGGGCGGTATCCGCATTAATGACTCCCACTAGCAAGACATTCGGGAAGTCCAATCCCTTGGCGATCATCTGGGTCCCCAAAAGAATGTCGACTTCACCTTTGCGAAATCCAGAGAGGACTCGTTCGTGGCTTCCTGGTTTCCGCATCGTATCGCTGTCCATTCTGGCGACCGTGGCCGTGGGAAACCGGTTCTGTACCTCGATCTCAAGACGCTGCGTCCCAAGCCCTCCGTAGCGGATGCCTTCGAATCGACAAGATGGACAGGCCATCGGCGTTGGCATCGTGAAATCACAATAATGACAACATGCTTTCCCACCGTCACGGTGGTGGGTTAGAGGAAGATCACAATCTTCGCATGTGGCTACATAGCCGCATTGCGGACACTGAATGGAAGTAGCAAACCCACGGCGGTTCAGTAGCAGAATGACTTGGCCATCTGCTGCCAGCGTTTCTTGCACTGCTTGGTGCAGCGGACGTGAAATGGCACCACGACCAGGCTCGGGCTTCTGCATCCTCAGATCGACAGTATCAACCGTGGGTAGAGGCCGGTTCAGAATCCGCCGAGGCATCGAAGCGAGCGTGTACTGACCATTTTGAGCGCGATGCCAACTCTCCAAGCTAGGCGTCGCAGACCCCAGTACCAATGGAATTTTTTCGAGAAAGGTCCGATGCAACGCAACATCACGTGCGTGATAACGCGGCAATGTGTCCTGCTTAAACGAGGACTCATGTTCTTCGTCCAGGATAACCAAACCTAACCGTGGGGTCGGTGCGAAGATAGCACTACGGGGTCCAATCACGACGGGAGCGGCTCCCGCCGCAATGCGTCGCCATTGATGGTGCCGTTCGACTTGGCTCATATGGCTGTGCAAAACGGCAACTTGCCCGAACCTTTCGATAAACCGCTGTCGCGTCTGCGGCGTCAGACTAATCTCAGGCACGAGCACGATCGCCTGCCGACCGTACGAAATCACCTCCTGGATTGCCTGCATGTAAACTTCAGTTTTTCCGCTCCCGGTGACACCATGCAGCAGAACCGTTTTATGCTCTTTTGATTCGAGTGCACCGAGGATGTGATTCAGGGCTTGCCGTTGATCTGCACTCAAGGCCATTGGAGGTCCGGTCGGCCCAGGTACTGAAGTCCCGACCTCGGCAAACGTCCGTTCCTGCTTCGCTTCGAGAAACCCACTGTTGCGTAGTGCTGTGATCGGTGCGGTGGAACAGCCAGCTACCTTCTGCAACTGATCAATCGTAAGGCCTTCACCGGCAGTAACCAATTGACGGACAACCATCTGCTGCTTGGGAGAAAGATCATTGATGCGCTCTGCATCCTCACATAGCGACGTTGGGTAGAGTACGACGCGTTGTCGTGTACCCGCCGAAGCGCGAACGCCCGCAGGTATGGCCGCCTCGAATACTTGCCCTAGTGGGGCGATGTAATAGCGGCTCATCCATTGCATCAGTTCCAGAACGCGTGGGGTACAAAGAGGCTCTGAGTCCACAACTTGGGTCAGCGGCTTCAGCGCGTCAGGGGATCGATTGACCGTTTCCACCGCGATGCAATAGGACATCATCTCGCGATTGCGATGCCCCAGCGGGACTTTGACTCGAACCCCAGGCTGGACCGCTTCCGCGAATTCATCTGGAATCCGATAATCGAAGGGACCGTGTGGAGCTTCTGCAAAAACGACTTTAGCCGCACGGCACTCTCCCTGCGCATCCATCTCCCATGGTTTGGGATCCGTCTCGAAAAGCTGTGGTTGATGCGACATGGAGGAATCAACAGGGCGTTGAGCCGGCTGGTACGGATCTCTCATGAGAACCAAAAAAACAAAACACGCACAGGAACAACATCTTATGACTAGCGTCCCAGAAGGCGAGAGGCTTGGAGTCTTTGGCGGTTCTTTTGATCCAATCCACCTTGGTCATTTAATCCTCGCCGAAGTCGCCAGAGAGCATTTGCAGCTAAGCAAGGTGCTATTCGTTCCTGCTGCGATCTCCCCCTTGAAATTAGACAAGGCTCCTAGAGCCGACGCGAAGCAGCGTTTTGCAATGATTGAACTCGCTATAGGCGGAAACCGCTTCTTCGCAGCGGACGACCGTGAGCTAAGCCGAAGCGGGCCTTCCTTTACCGTCGAGACGCTCCGTGAGCTTCAGGCCGAGAATCCGGACAAGAAGCTGGTATTTCTGATGGGAGCGGACTCACTGGCTAGCTTCGAAAAATGGAAAAGCCCCAATGAAATCTGTCAACTTGCGACCCTTGCCGTATTGAGCCGGGGTGGCCAAGAATTGCCTGCCCCCGGAACGCTCGCTCCGTTTTTGCCACAGCCCGAAAATGCGGCATCACACATCCATCCCATGCCACAGCTAGAAATTAGCAGCTCGGACATACGCGAACGAATTGCGAACCATCAATCGACTCGCTACCAACTTCATCCAGCCGTTGAGGCGTATGTCCACGCCAATAAGCTGTACCAAGTCACCTGACCAGCTAGCGATTGATTGCATACCTGCGGTCGCAATCTTCTCCAAACGCAAGGACCAGCTCAAACATCCTTGGCTTGCTTGGAGGCATTCCCGGTGTAATTGCTAGGCGTCATTGCCGCTAGCGCTTTCTTGACCGCGTCAGGCACCTCTAACTTCTCGATGAACTGGAGAAACGTTTCGCTCGTTACCGCGTGGCCGCGCGTCAGCTCCTTCAGTTTCTCGTAGGGCGAATCGATGCCGAAACGCCTCATCACAGTCTGAATTGGCTCGGCCAACACTTCCCATGCTGCGTTTAGATCCTCAAGCAGCCGGTGCTCATTCAATTGCAGTTTCCCCAAGCCCTTCAACGTTGACTTGTAAGCAATCAAGCTATAGGCGAAACCAACCCCCATATTCCGAAGCACAGTGGAATCCGTAAGATCCCGCTGCCAACGTGAGACAGGCAATTTTGCGGAAAGGTGTCCGAGAATCGCATTTGCCAGCCCCAAATTGCCTTCGCTGTTCTCGAAGTCGATTGGATTTACTTTGTGAGGCATAGTCGAAGAGCCCACTTCTCCCTCGACTGTCCGTTGTTTGAAATAACCGAGCGAAATGTAAGCCCAAATATCCCGATCGAGGTCGATCAGCACCGTATTGAACCGAGCCATTGCATCGAACAATTCGGCCATATAATCGTGCGGCTCAATCTGAGTCGTATACGGGTTCCATGTGAGACCAAGTGTTTCCACGAACTGCTTTGCGTTGCTCTCCCAGTCGACATCAGGGTACGCCGCCAGGTGCGCATTGTAGTTCCCTACTGCTCCGTTGATCTTTCCGAGCAAACCAACGGACTGAATCACAGCAAGCTGACGCTCGAAACGCACCGCCACGTTCGCGAGCTCCTTTCCGACTGTGGTTGGTGAAGCCGACTGGCCATGCGTCCGAGAAAGCATCGGCACTTCTGCGTAATCAACCGCCATCCGCTTCAGGTTGGCTACGATCTCTTCCATCGTAGGCGTGACGATACTCAGGCCATGCTTGAGCATCAAAGCATGTGAGAGGTTGTTGATATCCTCGCTAGTGCAAGCAAAGTGGACGAACTCACCAACCGACTTGAGCTCTTCATTGGATTCAAATTGCTCTTTGATCCAATATTCAACTGCCTTTACATCATGGTTAGTTCGTCGCTCGATCTCTTTGACCCGCTCAGCAGCTCGACCATCGAATTTGGAAACAAGTGCCTCGAGAATCGCATTGGCTTCCTCGCTAAAAGCCGGAACTTCGGCGATGCCGGGGTTCTTCGAGAGCTGCTGCAGCCAACGAACTTCGACTTCGACACGAAATCCGATTAAGGCTTGTTCACTGAAGGCGGCCCCCAGCTCTGAAACCTTGGCTGCATACCGGCCGTCGATTGGTGAGATGGCAAGAAGTTCAAAATTTTGAGTCATGCTACTTTGCTGTTCTTTCTCAATGATTGCCGCCTACTCCGTGGCAATTACCAGTCCAACATCCAGACGACATCTCGTATGAATACCCGCCCGACATGAGCCTCGGGCCGCAACGCAATCCCCCCAAACTACCGAGCAGCGAGGATTTTATGCCCGTTTCCCATATTTACCGTTCGGTGGGAAACCGCTCCGAGTCGAAGACAGATCAGTGTGTCGCTTGAGTGCAGCGAACTGGCCAGTTTGGTCCGCTATTCGCTGTTATTCGATTCGGGCTGTAATCCGCTTATCGAAATTCGCTCAAGTTGGCTCATCTTACGACGGAGAACAGTCACGTCTACGCTAGCTAACGTGGTGAAATGGCCGGAAAGGTCGGCAGAACCACCTTTCCGCCAGATTGCTGGCTAAGGTAGACTACGCAGACTTTGTCAAAGGATTGGGTCTCAGGGACTGCAGGGAAGTATACGACCAGGGAGAGTTCTCATAATGCTTCGCTCTTTTCGAGTTGCGCAGGCTTTCGTTTTAGCAGTGGCTGCCGCGTTGGGTATCGATGGTGCGGTCCAAGCTCAAAACGCCTACGAGCTGTTGCCTAGCAGCAGCCAAGCTGCCGTTTGGATTCGAGATTCTGAGCTTCTGATGAACGCTTGGGACACGACCGAGCTCGCAAAGCTGACGAAGGACGAGGCAATCGCTCCCTTCTTCGAAGAGAAACGCCAAGAGATTGAAAAGCGTTTCATGGACGCCGGCTGGCGTTTGAATATCAAGCCAGAAGACCTTGGCGAATACACCACTGGTCAGATCGCGATTGCTTGGGCTGCGAAGCCAGAAAAGAAGATCAAGCCTTATACACTCACGCTGGTTGCTGATGTCGATGAAGATCCGCAAGCGAATGCGGCGATGCTCGCTCAATTCGAAAAACAACTCGCCGGCCAGAACCCCAAAAAGGAAATCCTGACGCACTCGGGGGTTCGGATTGCGAAATACATCTTACCACCCCGAACTGGCGAATTCATTAAACAAGAAAGCTACATTGCCACCGTCAGAGGCAATCTGCTGGCTTCCGATGATGATGCCCAGATCAAGGAATTGATTGACCGAATTCAAGGTCGGGTTCAGGGTAATTCACTCGCAGACGATGCCGAATTTCGGCAATCCCGACGGCTGGCATCGCTCTCCGGAAACGCACATATCGAATACTTTGTTCGTCCAATCGGATTTGCCAAAGTCATCCGATCCATCGCAGGACCTCGCTCGAAGAGCAACACCGACATGATCGCCGCCCTCGAGAAGCAAGGGTTCAACGCGATCGGTAGCATTTGCGGTGAAATGACTATCGGCTCTCGCGAGCTCGATGTACAACACCACGGCTATGTGCATCTCTCCGCTCCGCTTGCCAAATCGGCCAAGCTGCTCGACTTCCCGAACAAGGCAAGTGGCGATATCCCCAAGTTCGTTGGTGCTAACGCGGCATCGCTATTGACCACGTATTGGAATGCCAATCGAGCTTTCTGGTCTGCGGAAGGCATTGTGGATGAATTGGCAGGGGCTGAGGGCGTCTTTGACGAAGTCATCAAGGGAATCGCGAACGACCCGAACGGTCCGCAAATCGACATTCGTCAGGTCTTGCCGAACTTCACCAACGACATTTATTCCGTCACTGACAACAAGCCTGGTCCAGCTGACGTTGACTCGCGCCGCAACATGATGGCGTTTCGGCTACGTGATCCAGCCAGCATGGCCGCGACCTTGGATCAGGCCATGAAGGGCGAACCGGATGCGCAGCTCGTAGAATTCCAAGGACACCGAATCTGGCAAGTTGTCCACACGGAAGAAGAAATCATCGACCTGAGTGACGACTTCGGATCCGACTTCGGACCACCACCTGCGGCACCCGCCGGCAATCAAGATCCTTGGCTCAGCGACTGGGCAATTGCCGTTCATGACGACTACCTGATCTTCACCTCGCACGTCGACATGATCAAAGAGGCGATCGTCCAATCGGCTCAAGTCGCACGTGCTCCGATTTTAGAAACTGCCGACTATCGCCGTGTTGTTTCTGCGATCAATAAGTACTTCGGGGAACAGCCCGCTGCTGGGTGGAGAATCCTGCGGTCATCAATGGCTTACCGAATCCAATACGAGCTGTTCCGACGCGGCAAACTCAAGCGATCCGAAAGCATGCTAGCGAGCATCCTTGATCGATTGCTTCAAAAGAATGAAGTCGAAACCAAGGATCTAGAGCAGAAGATCAATGGTTCCGGATTACCTCCTTTCGCCAAGATCGAGCCATACCTACAACCCGGTGGCTTCATCATTCGAACCACCGACAACGGCTGGGAATTTGACGGCATGATGCTTGGGAATGCTTTCCCAATGCCCGAGAAGCTTCCGCAGATCACCCCTGCACTAAGCCAAGCTTCCGAGTTCGGAACAGCTCGCATTGTGAACTCCTCTTCGGAGTCAAATCGCTAGTTGTTCACTCAACGTAGTCTCTCTGCTAAGGGCTGCATTCTTGGACCGATTGCCCGCATGCTTCGGCTTGCGCCCCGAAGGTCTGCATTGGTTTCGTTGCAACCCATCGGTGCAACCGATTCCGCGAAAGGCATATCATCTTGCGCCGCAAGCCACGCAGGCTTTCTGTTAATCGTTCAGCTACATACCACACCAAGCTGAAGTCAAACAAACGGCACTGCTGTCACTTCGACATCAACACCATTCATCTTCGAGTGGTTTTCCGCGGGGGCGATCAGGCCAACTGAGGGATTTTTCTACGATTCCTGAAGTTTCTGGCAAGCTCTAAGCGGCACATGGCTCGGTTAGCTCCGATCCAGACCGTTATTGGCATGTAATTTGTTCCTAGTTCTCACTGGCAAATTGGCGGAAGGGGTGGACCTTGGCTACCCAGACTCCAAAGAGCCGGATCGCAGATTCCTTCCCTCCTAAAGTGAGAACCATACTATGAGTCGAATCGCATTAGCTTCGCTGCTTGCCGTCGCAATGACCTTCCTTTCCGCAGACAACAAACAGGCTCAGGCCCAGTTCGGTTACGGCTACGGTTATTCGCCAATAGCCCCCAATTGCGCCTATCAGGCCCCCGCAGTACGGTACCGCTCGTATTCCAGCTACCGACCTTCCTACGTCTCGCCCGGGCTCAACGTCACCAGAACGCGAGTATACAGCAGCGCCTATCCAGGTCTTTCACCCTATGGCCTTGCTCCGTCTCCACGGATCGGAGTGGGTTACGGTGGATATCATCCATATGGCAGCTACCGCTATCCGCTAGGCCCAAGCGCGTTTCCGCCTCGCTCAGGTTTGCAACTCCGCATTGGGTTTTAGCTGAATGCTGAGCCGTTCGCCCCCGAGCGATAACGGCTCCTTAAGCTCAACGGACAGCTCAAGCCCTGCAGCCCCATGGCAGGATTGATTGGAAAGTCCGATTACAGAGACCGGTCGAACAGTGTTCGACCGGTTTTTTGTTGAATCTTTGCTGCGGATTTGACTTTCTACTTGTCGCTCAAGAACATAGAAGATCCCTTCGGTCAATACGATGATCTCTAAGACCACCTCCTGTTCATCATTGAGCAACTCGCGTGAATTCGGAATCAGAGTTAATTCGAAACGCTCTCGGTGGTGATACCAGCGCCTACGGTGTCCTTGTTGAACGTTACCAAGCACGTCTGTTCAATTCGATGATTCAGATTGTTGGATCCCCCGACGAAGCCGAAGATGTCGTCCAAGACTCGTTCGTCCAAGCCTACATCAAACTTCATACCTTCCAGGGCAATAGCCAGTTCTTTACCTGGCTCTACCGGATTGCATTCAACAATGCCCTCAGCCGCCAACGCCGGAAACGGGCCGATCTATCGATTGAGCAGAGCCGCGAAATCACAGGCAGTGATCCGATAGACAAGGCTGAGGCGCCAGACGAACCCTTGATGCGCGAAGAACGGGTCTCGCTAGTGCATGAGGCACTTCAGCGCCTGACGGATGAACATCGAACCATTTTGGTTCTAAGAGAGATGGACGAGCTTCCCTACGAAGAAATTGCAACGCTGCTCTCGATCAACATCGGCACCGTTCGAAGTCGACTTTCGCGAGCGCGAAACCAGTTGAAAATACAGCTGGAAGAGTTGCAAAAAGAGCAGGGGGCCTAGTCGCTCTTTCCCGGCGGAAAATCACGCTAGAGCCCGCTAGCGACATCTGCCGACAGCGGCTCCCATTGGTCAGCGTTCCAACGCAACGCCATTGTCTCTCCATCACCATCCACGGCCCATCGAATGGCGCCGTCCCGAAATGTGATCCCCAGCGTCTCCGTCTGTGGCGCGTAGCGTTCGACAACTGCCGGCCGGACGGCGCGGTGGTTCCCACTGATAACGACAAGCTCCGGCCGACACCACTGCAACATATCGGTCGGGTCCTTCGTCAGACTCCCGTGATGTGGCGCCATCAGCGCGTGGCAAGGTCGCTCTGGCAACTCCAGGAGTCGATACATCCCCATGCCATCCAGATCTCCTGGTAAAAGGACGCGTTTGCCAAGGTATTCCATCTGCAAGCAGAGGCTGCTGGCGTTATCTGATTCGAATCTTTCTCCATCTGGATGAAGAACCTTCCATTCCACTCCAGCACGAACGCCGCGCTCACCAGCAGTGCGATGCAAAACAGGAATCCCACGACATTCCAGCACTTGGAGCAATTCGGCGACGGGCCGATCTTGACTACCGGTGAAGCTCGCGGTCGTCCAGATTCTGCCAATCTGAAAACGCTCCGCTAAGCCGGCCACAGCATTGTAGTGATCGGAATCGGCATGAGACAGGATCAACGTGTCGATCCTTACCGTTCCGAATTCCCAAAGTGCCTCCGCAATCTCTTGATGGCTACGATCCGCAGCGCCAAGATGCCCGGCATCATAAAGCCATACTTGCTCATCGGGCATCTCCACAATCACACTCGTTCCGTGCCCAACATCCAGGAACGTGACTGCAAATGGATTGCTCGTGTGAGACACCCCATTGGCTTGGGCTTCCTTGGCTGCATCACCCTTTGACGGCGTTTCAGGCTGTTCCTCGACCTGCGCGATGCTGAAATGAAACCCTCGAGCTCCACCAGCATGCATCCCGATGGCAGCCACAACGAGCATGCACAAGGATAGAGCAAGACCTCTCCGCCGTTTCAACCGAAAGACGGCCAGCCATATTGAGAGAACTGAATAAAACAAAACGATCCACCAGAGCGGCGGCGACGGGAGCCACAAGTGACCGCCGGGTAGACTCTCACAGGCTTCGATGGCCGCAGTGATCAAGCTCAACGCTCCCCCGCAGAGGATCCCGGTTGCCGTAGAAAATAATGGAACCACTCCGAAAATCGCCGTCAGCAAGCCTGCCAACAAACTCAGTGCAAGCGGCACGGAGATGAGGACGTTTAATGGGATAGCAATCGGAGCGACAACGTGAAAGTGATACCAGACTAGGGGACAAGTCACGATCCAGACCCAGAAGCTAAGCCGCACGAGCCCCAGCACATAGCTTGCAAATGTTTGCAAGAATCGAGGAAGTCTCGCCATGGAGCCAAGCTGAAGCTTGCGAAACGCGGAGACTTCCTGACCGTCGTTTCCAACCACAAAAATTCCGATGGCAGCCACGGCGAGAAACGACAGATGAACCCCAACGTTAGTCGCGTTCTGAGCCTGCAGCAGATAGAGGAAAATAGCAGCAAGTGACAACATGTTGGTCATCCTTGCTCTGCGTCCAACGAGCCTAGCCAGCTCGAACGCCAACACCAGAACCGTGGCTCGCAGCACAGGTGGTTTACCATCGGCAAGAAGTGCGTAAGCGATACAGACGCTCGCGATCAGCACGAAACGCGGCCTGGCTCCAAACCCCAGAATCCAACACAGCCCAAGAACACCGCTGGCGACAATTTCCACGTGCATACCGCTTATGGCGAGCATGTGCAGCGTACCGGTCGCCATCAATTCCTGCTGCTCGGACCAATCAACTTGTTGCCGTTGCCCAAACACCAGAGCGGCCGCCAAAGGCGCTTTCCCATGGGTCACATGCTCGTGCAGCATACGATCGCAGTACTCAACGGCTCGGGCGCGAATCCGAGATATCGGACGCGTCCAACTCGGCTCCAGACGCTCCATTTGCTCGACATGATCGACGGACAGCATGACGTAGCGACCGCGTGCAGCGTTATATTTAGCAAGGTCAAAAGAGCCGGGGTTCGTTGCCGGGTAGATCGACCTGAAACTCCCAAAACACTCAACTTTGTCGCCAGGCAACCAACCCGAAACTCGCCCTTTCGTCGCTAGCGTGGTCAAAGCTTGCGTCTGATTCCAAACCCCAGAATTCTTCACTTCGTAGCAACGGACTTCCCAAGATGTCATCCAGGGTTCACTAGCAGGGTCCAGGGGCCGGTGACTCGGGTTCGGCTTCCATATTGCACCAGCAAGAATCTCGCAACGAACGGCTATCGGCTTCGGTTCACGTGATGCCCACACCTTTAAGTCGTCCGTATTCTCCGGCTCAGCAACTACCTGCCGATAGCCCCCTACACATGCAAAAAAGCCCATGAAGCAGAGTAGAGCCATGCGATCAGGTACAAGCCTCTGAACCGTACCGGCAGAGGAATCTGCTTTCCGCCAGGACAAACAGCCGAAGTACACGGCAGCGATTAGTACGGCGGCGAATCCCAATGCCCAGGCGGGAATCGTCAAATGAAAAGCGTTCGCTAAGACTCCCAGCCCTTGTCCGCCTCCAACAAAGGCAACCGCCGCAAACAACAGTGGGTACCGCCCTACGAACTCGACGATTGCGCCCGCAGATTGCCGGCCACAGCGACTTCCTTGTTCATCCTCATCAGCAGTCAAGCCTGCCCCGGAGTTTAGCGGGTTCTCCGTTGACGCTTTGTTCATGACCTATCCCAGGCCAATTCATGCTAGCTGATCCTTCAACGCCAATCCCATTCAACGCCATCCCAGCGACAAGCTAATGAGACCCTTTGGCGCGAACTGCTGCGTGTCGGCCCGACTATTTTTGGCAAGTAGATTTGCTAATTTGCTAATTGAGACTCTTCGAGACATCCGTCCTGTACGCGACGAATGCGGGAATGATACCAGCCAGTACGGCAAGTAACACTAGCCCTGGAACAATCCACAGCTCGGTAGACGAAATCGTCGTCCAGTACACACGAACTCCTGTTCGGTACTCCACCATTGGACTCGCTGCCGTCGCGATCGCATGCCCGGCAAACCAACCGAGGAAGCCCCCTCCCAACGCAATCAGAATCGACTCGACCAGAATGATCGAGAATACTAGATCTCGCCTTGCTCCCAAGGCCCGCATGACGGCGATATCGCGTTTTCGCTCGCTCATGGAGTTGTAAATACTGACAAGAATGCTCACCGCGCTGACTGCGCATACCACCGAGGTCAGGACGAGCAGCGCGGAGCGAATTGGATCGACAAACGAACTAAACAGGTTGGTGATTTGATCAACGGGCGAGGTCGCTTGGGCATTGGGTAGCTTCTTGATTTCCTGTTGCATTCTCATTGCGAACAACCCGCGTCCTGGCTTTACCAAAATTGCGGTCACATCTCGCTGGTGCAGTGGCAATCGATCGGGTTGCTCCGCAAACTCACCTTCCCTCGCGACGTCAACCTTGAGCTCGTCTGGGTTGGTCTGATCTTGAAACGCTCGAGCGTGACCTTCCATTAAGTAGAAGCCTTCCAAGTTGATGAAGACGGCCCGATCATTTGGTGTGCCAGTGGGCTTTAGAACGCCGACCACTTGGAACGGTTGCCCATGCCCCTCGCCTTCTGGATCACCATGAGTGGTGTTGAGCGAATCCCCGACACGCTTGTTCATAGTTTGCGCCACTTGAGCCCCCAAGACGGCTTCGAAGTAGCCGTGATCGGGCGAGTGCTCCAAGAAGTTCCGCCCTTCAGCAAACTCGTAATCAAATTCGCCCATCTCGCCGTATTTGAGATACTCGAAAAACTCTGGCTTGGTTCCTACAACGCGGTACTGGCCAAAGTAATCTCCCAGGCAAACGGGAAGCGCAAATCCACCGCCCATGTACGGACTGTACTTCCCCCTTTTGTCGGGCTCAGCAATGCGGCCACCGATTTTTTTGATCTCTTCTTGGCGATCGTCGCCGGGCAGGAAGTCGAGATACTTTTCGTACGGCAAAACCTCGATCGGCTTACTTAGATAAAACACCGTGTTCAAAGTAAGCTGCAGAGCGCCGCCTTTCGCGCCAACAATCAAGTTGTAGCCGACGTTGCTGTTCCGAGAAAAAGACTCGGTCACGACCCAACCAATGCTGAGTACGATCACCACCAAGGCGACCCCCAGGGCCATGCTCAGCATGGTCATTGCAGACGCAAGCCCTCGCTGCCGAATGTTTTTCCACGCGATTTGAAAGAGGTTCACAGATTCCTCCGAGTTCAGCCGAAAGGGCGATGCGGATGTGCTTTGTTGGCGATGCGTTGGCTTCTTCTATGCCAAGATCGATGCCAAAAGGGTGTTTGGCTCAGAACGAACGATTACGTTCAGTCGCCTGCAGGAGTAGTCGCTGCGTGATTTAGTTGCTCGAGATGTTCGACTCTCTCGAATTGCTCTGCGATTTGCAGTGAGTGTGTCACCATGAGAATCGCAACCTCTTCGTCGCGACAACACTGACGAATCAAATCGATGATCATCTGCTGATTCGCCGGATCGATGTTCGCTGTCGGCTCATCAGCGAGAAGCAGCTTGGGCCGATTTGCCAAGGACCTCGCCACGGCTACCCGCTGCTGCTGTCCAACGGAAAGCGCCGCTGGCTTGTGATGCATTCGGTCGCTCAGGCCCACGCGATCAAGCAGGTCTTTTGCGCGTGCAACATCATGCTTACCGCTTGCGAATGTCATCCCAAGACGAACATTTTCGAGCGCCGTGAAACCCGGCAGCAGATTGAAAGTCTGAAACACGTAGCCGATCTTGGCCGCCCGAACTCGATCTCTGCCGGCTTCACTCAGCTTTGTTAGCTGAATATTGTCAATCGTGATCGTGCCCGCATCGACCCCCATGATGCCCGCAATACAATTCAGTAGCGTCGTCTTTCCCCCGCCACTCTCGCCGAGAAGGACCACCTGCTCACCAACAGCTAATTCCAAGGACGGAACATCTAGGATAGGAAGCACCGTTCGATCCGGTAATCGAAACGACTTCTTAACGTTCTGCAAGCTTAGCATCACGGACAATCTGCTTTAGTTTATTGGGGATGCAATACGGATTTTCTGTACTCGTCTGTTGGACTATCTCAAGTCTGGCGCGACGCTATCCAGTGAACGCTTCTAGCGTCTCCGAATGGCACGGTCCATGTCTCGGCGAGCATCCTGCTTTTTGAGTTTCTCGCGTTTGTCATGCAGTTTTAGTCCACGACACAACGCCATTTCACATTTTGCTACACCGCGCTCGTTGAAATACATCTTCAACGGAATCAGTGTTAGGCCATTTTCTTTCGCTTTACCGATCCACTTCAACATTTCGCGTTTGTGGACCAGGAGCTGGCGAGGACGCTTGGGGTCATGATTCCACACCGTTGCTTGCGGGTATTCAGCAATGTCACACCCAACTAACCACAACGTTTCACCTTTGACCCTACCATAGGACTCATCCAGCTGACATTTGCCATCACGGAGGCTCTTAACTTCGCTCCCCCGCAAAATCATTCCGCATTCGATACTATCGAGAATCTGATAACGGTGGCGGGCCTTGCGATTGTCGCTAATCACCTTGAAAGCACCGGATCCACCCTTCTTGTTCGCGTCTCCCTTGGAGTTGCCGCCAGCCTTTCCAGCAGCTTTTCCTTTCGAGGAACTCTTCGCCTTTGGTTTGGTGGGTTTCGGCTTCGTCGGCTTGGAAGACTTTTTGCTCACAGGATCAAATACCACTCGAAATCAGGGGTCTAGAAGGGCCTACGCAGTTTACCGGATCGTCGTTCGCTGGCTTCCCCTAAGACCTTATTCCTTGGCCTCACTCCTCGGCCTCGTCACCGCAATCGGTGAAATTCGCCGAGAATCAGGCGCTGGACGCCGCGAAAACCCGTTTGTGAGCCTCAAAAGCACTGCTAAGGCATTCGGCGGATGACTACAATGCTGTGCTGATCTTTGGAAAACTCCAATTGTTTCGCCCCGGTCCCTCCGCTGGCGAGACGGATGCGAATAGGACTGTGGCATTTCGTAGCCGCAGCAATGATGACACTTTAATCGACCCATTGGATCGTAAAGATGGCCGATTTTGAACTCCCCGTCTTAGGCTCTGGTGCCGCCGACGCCGCCCCGTCCACTTGCTCTGTACCGGGATTTGTTCCCTCAAAGCGTTTGCCGAGCTGGTTGCGCCGCGATTTGCCCAAAGGCAACTTCAACAATTTCACAGCGGGGCTAATGGAAGAGCTCAAGCTGGAAACAGTCTGCGATAACGCCAAGTGCCCGAATCGAATGGAGTGCTATTCGCAGAAGACGGCTACATTCATGATCCTCGGAAATGTATGTACGAGGCCATGTGGGTTCTGTGCTGTGTCACGCGGGAAACCCGAGCCTCTCGAGGCTGATGAGCCCGCCCGTGTCGCCGAGGCCGCTCACCGCCTGGGTCTTGAGCATGTTGTTATCACCTCGGTGACACGTGATGATCTACCCGACGGTGGTGCGGAACACTTCTACGAAACAGTTCTGGCTGTTCGGGAACGCACAGGTGCCGCCATCGAGGTCCTGACGCCAGACTTCGTTCGCCACCGACATGGACTCGATCGAGTCGTTGAGTCCGCACCAGAAGTCTTCAATCACAACATGGAAACCGTGCCTCGGCTCTACCGTCGCGTTCGCGGTCCGAAAAGTGACTACCAATGGACTCTTAGATTGCTTCGCCGAGTCAAGGAGCTAAATCCATCCATCAAAACGAAGAGTGGTTTGATGCTCGGCCTCGGTGAAACCCGAGAGGAGCTACTACAGTGCCTGGCAGATCTGCGTGAGTATGATTGCGACTTCCTTACCCTAGGACAGTACCTCCAACCAGGAGTCAAATACTTGCCAGTTGTTCGGTACGTTCCTCCAATCGAGTTCACCGAACTGGGTGAGATCGCCAAGAAAATGGGTTTTGAAAAAGTAGCCAGCGGACCCTTCGTACGATCCAGTTATCACGCCCGGGATATGGCCGAAGGAACCTAGTCACTCCGCCGCGGTCGTTTCGCGGTCGGAATAGAAGACGTTGTCGGAACAGGCGATTCTTTTCTGGAACGCATTCAACCCGTGCGGTTTCAGATTTTAAGAGTGGAGCTCGATATGCAATACTTTCGCACCCTAAGCGGCGCAGGCCTGATGGTGATGCTCAGTGCCGTTGCATTCTTCTGTGCCACACCGGTCCGTGCCCAGGAAGCGAAACCGGCCCACCAGGAGACCAAGCAAGTGGAGCGCCCGGATCCGGCGGAATTCTTTGAGCCTCGCGAATTCTCAGACGAAGCCGGAGAAGTACTCAAATACCGCCTTATGAAGCCAGCCAATTACGACGCGAATGACAAATATCCGTTGGTCATTTTCCTACATGGAGCCGGCGAACGAGGTGATAACAATTCCGCCCAGCTCAAGCACGGCATGCCGGATTTTTGCCGAGACGAAGTTCGCCAGAAATTCCCGTGCTATGTACTTGCGCCCCAGTGCCCCAAAGAAAAAAAATGGGCGGATGTTGACTGGAGTCTTGACCATGTGGAATTGCCGGAAAACATCAGCACTTCGATGCGGCTGCTGCTGGACTTAGTCGACCAAATGTTGGAAAACGCCGCAATCGACCGGAATCGCATCTACATCTGCGGACTTTCGATGGGCGGCTATGGCTCCTGGGACGCACTGTATCGTCGCCCCGATTTCTTTGCCGCCGCCATTCCGATCTGCGGGGGCGCGGATCCAGCCACAGCCAGCCGAATCCAGCACATCCCAATTTGGTGCTTCCACGGCGGTGAGGACAAAGTCGTCATGCCACAATTCTCACGTGACATGATTGCAGCTCTAAAGAGTGCGGGCGGCACTCCAAAATACACCGAATATCCAGGCGTTGGACACGACAGCTGGACGGCTACCTTCGCGAATCCAAAAATCTACGATTGGCTCTTCTCACAACGCCGCTCACAGAGCCAAGCATCGAAGCCCAGCGACCAATAAGTTTTCGTTTTGGCGGGTCGTCAAGAATCGCAATTCGCCTGACCTTGGCACGGGGCCGAATAGCTCCATTTGGTCTCGTATGATTCGGATAAAAGTATGGTGCACACTGAATCGGCAGTTTCGAATCTGAAGCCCAAACATCAAGCCGTTTTGTTTCCGTCGTTAGCCTACTACGATCCGAAACGCGATTCCTGCCAAGCGCTCGTCCATGGACGAGTTTTCATCGAAAGCCAGATTCCTCTCGGCACACGTCTACTATTGCGTGGCCTTAAACGTGCAATGAAGGCCACCCCTGAACAAGTGGCCAGCGAAACGTTCCAGCGCCGAATTGTTGGTTTTCTTGCGGCGCCAGGAAAACGGAGAAAGATCGCCCTGCAGATCGCAAGTCACGATTACAACCTCCGAAGGCGTAGTCGTCGAAACGGTGCCTTTTATGGTCGTTTGGGATTGCCCGCGGATTTCGGAAAGGAGTTACTCGACTCCAACACGCCGCAGCAGGTTCCAATGCAACTGCTGCGAGACAAAGAGCCCGTTGGCACCAGCGTCCCAACAAATGGAAAAATTCACTTCGTCCCGCCTTATGGGCTTAGCGTCATCAGCGACATTGACGACACAATCAAGCTTACGGACGCTACCAGCAAGAAGGAAATGCTCGCTAACACTTTCTTGCGCCCGTTCGAGGTCATCGAAGGCATGGCCGAACTCTACCGCTCGTGGCAACAGAAAGGGTGTGTCTTTCACTACGTATCGAGCAGCCCGTGGCAGCTTTATCTGCCGTTATCCGAATTCTGTTCGTCGACGAACTTTCCTGACGGGAGTATGCACCTGAGGTACTTCCGTGTTCGAGATCAGATGTTCAAACGATTTCGACTGCTACGCCGCAATTCGAAGGTCGCGATCATCGCCGGAATCTTCAAACGTTTGCCTCACCGAAAGTTCATCCTAGTCGGGGACAGCGGCGAAAAGGATCCCGAGATCTACCGTTTCTTGGCTCGCCGTTTCCCTGGCAGCGTGTCCGCCATTTTGATTCGCGAACTAAAGCAACGTCCATTCGATCGCAAGCGGCTTACCAGGTTAGAAAGCCTGCAAGGCGAGTACGTCGACTTGGTTCGCGTGTTTCAGCATCCCAGCGAGATCACGTCCGTGGCGGACGACTGCTTCCGTTATATGCAGCCAAGCCAAACATTCAGTTGAACGCAGTTGTTCCAATAGCAGCTACCATCTGCTCAGAGGCCTCATTTTTCGAGGCTAGTAGTTCGGCGAACTCTGCGTTTTACTCAAGCGAAGGCTCTTGTCTCGCAGCGCTGCTTCTGCTTGGTCTAGCGGTAGGCACCGAGCAAACTCGGCGACCCAATGTGTGTAGATATCCGCCTCCTGGGCAGAATGGTTTTCCCGCTGTGCATCGGAATGCTGGAGCATCGCTACCACTTCGTTCAGTCGGGTCCAGCCCTCATTCCAGGCGATGAAATCAAGGTCTTCGCCGATTCCATCCGCAAAATACCCCCACACGTGCAGCAAAGCCGACTGAGAATCGATTTTGAATTGCCAGACCGCTTTATCGAAAGCAAGATCGCCTCGCCTCACTCCCAGCAGGTCCGGCGACAGTTTGATGCCGACAAACTTCTCGGCTTGCTGCAACGGCATGCAACCGATACGTCCTTCACTGATTTCCGTCCGGATATGGAAGGCCTGAAACTCATGCTCCGGGTTGTACAGGACATCCTGTAACATCAGCTTCCCCGAACCCGCCAAATCCAACGGGGACGTCCAACAAAGCGTTCCATAATCGACATTGCGAATCTCAAGTGCATGTTGCTCAGTGTCCCGGGTCGCGGCAGGAAGAAGGTGGGTTAGAAACTGCCCGCTCCACAAGGATTCTCCACAACAAAATCCCCAAGCGGCTTCGCCGCGTTGAAACGCGCCGAATTCCCCCTCAATGATCGCGGAACTGCCAAGGCGCTGCACGCCCGGGAAAACTCGCGCCGCAAGAGCGACATCTAGACCGCCATCCGGAAACCGCACCACGATCTCTGTTGCTCTCTCTTCGCCTCCGTGCCGGCGAAGCAACTCTATCTGCGTGACTTCCTTCAAGGCAGACGTAGATCGCTGCTGGTCGTCCTGAGAGGCCGCTAATTGATCTCGCGTAGCAGCTGCGAACTGCACCTTCGCCAATGTCTGCTCACGCTGCGAACTGACATCCAATCGGACCTGGTCCAACACGAAATGTCCAACCGAAATCCGATCGCAAAGCACTGAAGCCCTTGATTCATGCTCGCTTGGTCGACACAAGAACGCATCATGGATCGTCTGCCACGACAATCGCAGCCGATCTTTGTCGGATGACCTCGCAGGTAGCTTCGCTCCAAAGATCTTGATCTGAGTCGACGCTCCGGCTGTGCTTAGAACCACCAAACCAGCACGCGCAACTTCAGCCCCATTCTCGGGATCTTGAACTCGCACTTCTCCAAACCGAGTGCGATACGGGCTGAGAGTTTCCACACTGGCGATAGAAACCGGGAATCCTAGCCTAGCCGTCAGAACACCTTCATAGTGTCCTCTGAGCCAGCTCTGGTAGACGGGCGTCCACTGAGCGACAGCCATTAGCGTGCAAGCAACCAGCGGCATCACAGCGAGTACGATGAAGCCGAGACGGCACATCGCTCGACTGGTCGACTCATGCAGCTTCCGTGCTTTACGCCCGCTCATCGCGCCGCCTATTCTTCCGTGAAATCGCGCAGGTACGACCAACTCAATTCAGCAGATCAAAGGTCGTCTTGCTCTGCCCGTCCTTGGGCAGCTTTAGCGCTGTAACCCCGGTGAGAGTACACATTGGAAAGCCTGGACCACAAGGTTGACGCGAAGCAGCAGCATGCCCTCTGGCTCATCCTGCAGATGCTAGCATTTGACGCCTGGCTGCATTGTCTTCATCCATGCCGGCCAACCCATGCAGAAGTTGATCGATTCGGCTTTGCTTGCATTCACCGCCGAGACTCACTCGGGCTTTTCCACCCATTCCACGGGCTCGGGCGCCATCTCAGGTGCCACGGGCCCGCCTGCGTCCAAGCGTCCACTGCCTTCGAGTCGGCTAATGACTCGGACGCTCATATCGCCCTCGCAAGGCACCTGACAAGAGAGTCGAAGTCCACTCTGCCCGACCAATTCCCGAGCCGTTAGACAGTCCAGCTCTGCCTTCGTCATTCTCTGAGGCTCGCCATCGGTGATTTCCACACGACAGGTTGTACAGCGAGCCATCCCGCCGCAGGCATGGAGCTGATCGACGCCAGCATCTTCCTCCAGTGCCAACACGAGTCGTTTACCCGACTCAACTTCAAACTCTCCGCGCCCTTCGACTGTTATCTTTGGCATTTGGTTTCTCGTATTCGAGTCTTCGTCCATCTATCAAACTCAATCGTTTGGCCCACATCATGGTAAGACCACGTTGGGCTAGTCTCGATGAGTCGTTTTCGCCACTCACAAGGAGCCGACTAATTTTACCCGTTTGTCTAGGCAACCAATAGCGCCCTAGCCTGGGATGGAGGCAGGCCTCAGCGATTGCAAGTCTAGTCAAAGAGTGCGGATCAGAGTTGAACGCATAAGATCCGGCTATTGGGAAGAACGCAAACCGTTCCATCACACTTACAGGGCCAATCAAAGTTTAAAACAGGGAAGAATTCCTCCCCGTCGCTCAGGCTCCGCCCCTCCGTAAATTCCCCGCTAAACTCGGAAACGGAGGGTTGGGTATTGAATTGCCACCAAGCCCAGATTCAAACTTTGATTGACCCTGATCACACTTAGAAGAGACTTGCAGGGTCGGCGTTGAAAAGCTTCCGAATCGCAAGTGCACCACTCGCGATACACATCATCAAAGTCAGTAGCCATACGATGGCGATACGAACCAAATCCATCTCCATGATCAGGCCACTGGACTCGGAGAGCACAAAATAGAGCAGTTGTGCCACGGCAATCCCAGGGACAAATCCAAGGCAAGCCAAGTAGAAAGACTGGCTGAGAATCAGACTCCAGAAATACATCGGGCTATAACCCATCGCCTTGAGTGTCGCAAACTCAGGCATATGCTCGGTAATGTCGGTAAACTGAATTTGGTAACAGATAATTGCCCCGACAAACAATCCCATGATGGTCCCAATCATGAAAATCTTACCGACCGGTGTTTGACGCTCCCAGAATCGTTTCTCCTTGACGATCAATCCATCGGTCGATTGAACCATGATTTGCTCTGGCGCCAGTGCTTCGATCTGCGCTGCCACTTCAGAGAGAGATACACCATCGGCCAGATCAACACGGAGCAGCCCAATATCGACGACATCATTAGGCTCGCCGCCGAAATTGCGGTACGGAAAAAAATCTGAGTGCAGCCTTTCACTCATGAGAAAAGTGCCGTCGTTGCCAAAGTCCGTTCCGAGATTGAAACGGCCAGCAATTGGGATCCGATTGCCATTGAGTTCGATCCACTGCTCCTGCAGGTCCGCCAACTCCTCTTCAAAACCGTAGAATCGCTTACTACGTGAGTCGAGCAGCGCGGCTCCGCTTCGGTCAGCTTCAACTAACTTGGCGTAGAGGTCGGGATCCGCGAAGAAATCCGGTCGCCCCATCTCAAAAGCAACGACCCGAATCGGCTTGCCAGCACGACCTTCTATCGTCGCTCTTGCCGTGCCACGCTCAATCGTCATCGCCATCCCGTCTCTTACGCAGGGATTCGCTAACGCCTGTTCGAATAAGTCTCGCGGAAATCGTTGCTCGGTCGAAACGTTGTACCGCGCGCGACTCAGCACGGCCAAGTTAGCTACGTTGGCGTCGACCAAAGACATCACACGTACGTTATTGTCGATCAGAGCACGCTGGAAGCCGATCTGCATAAACATCAACACCACGGCGAATCCGACACCGGTAGCGGCAAGAGCACATTTGCTCCAACTGCTGGTCAGGTTCTTCCAGGCGAGAGGTGTTTTCATTGAACTCTTGACTAATTCAGGACTAAAACATGCAGGCCGAACAACGACAAGCCGCCAAACTCATACAGTTTGATATTCAAATCTAGAACAAGCTGGCAGGTTCCGCTTTCCACAATTTCCTTAGAGCAAGTAGGCCACTCACGCAGCACATCACGATTCCGAGTACTGCAACTTGGATGATTTTGTATTGATCCATCGTTAGCGGAATTCCAGAGAACGCGCTGGTGACTCGATACAAGCCTTCCGCGGCCAGCCAAGCAGTCAAGAATCCAGCCGCGCACAGGACCAGCGCTTGGGTCATCACGATGCCGACGAGGTACGCTCGGGAATACCCCATTGCCATCAGCGTCGCGTACTCGGGCAATCGGTTCGCAACATCCGTCGACAGGACCATGTAAACGATGGCCGCCCCGACTAGCAATGAGATCACGACACCCATCTGGAAGATCAGTCCAATGGGTTGATCCCAAAGCCAGTAGTTTCGCTCCGCCTCAAGAGCCTCTTCGCGAGCGAGCACCGTAACCGCCGGGACACCGTCCGCGCCGACTTGAACACGCGACCTTAGCGCCCGCACGACATCCTCGACTTGACCGCCTTTTTTGATGCTTACCAGGCCGAGAACGGCATTGTCTCGGATGTCCCAGGGACTGATTCGTTGAAACGCCGATGGCCCCATGATCGCGGCCGCGTTGGCAGCCAATCCGGTTCCCAATTTGAACAGCCCCGCGATCTCATAGGCATTACCGCTCAGCTCCGGGACTCGCATCGGGAATCCAGCTTCACTCGATTTATGCACATCTTCGTCCGTAAAGTTCCTGCCGTTCCAAGGCCCGTAATCCAGCTTGGTCGAATCATCCAACAACAAAGCATCGGGGCGAGATAGAACATGTGCCGCCTGACGGACTTCAGGCAACTGATCAGGCAAAAACGGATTGTCTTGAGATGCAAACGCAAGGACTGCAATTGGCAGGTACTGACTCTCGAAATCCTCGGACTCGACTTCGTCTCGATTAGGCAGCTTGCGCCAATTCTGAATCATCACCCACAGTGGCACAGCATGTTCAACACCATCGGTATTGCGAGCCACATCAAGCCACTGTCGGTCGAAGACATTGGCTTCATAGAGATGGAGATAGCCGGCGGGACGAATCAGCAGATCAAAATCCATTCGCTCCAGGACGTTCGTCGCAGTGAAGGAGACAGCCCCCTTGAAGCCCAACTGCATAAACACAAGCAACAGAGCAAACGCCACGCCACCAATCGAAACCAAGGTTTTTGCGCCCTGATGCCAGAGGTTGTAAAGGGCAATAGGCGTCTTCATTGAGGACTTACTTTATTCGATTCGATTTACATCAACTCAGAAGAGCGAATGAATGAGGCAAGCTTGGCTGCAACTCGCAGCTTATTTTAGGGCCCGAGTTGCGGCCCCTATTCAGCGAACCCCTATTCAGCGAACCCCTATTCAGCGACCCCCTATTCAGCGAGCCTATCGCTTTCTTCAGGGGTCACGGAATCCGAGGAACTTGCCTCATCACAATCAAACTCGGATTCGGTATCGATCTCCACCTCAACATGAAGCTGCAACCAGTTCTGAGCTTTCGCAGGATCGCAGATTGCAACAATGGCCGTCACCGAACGGTAATCGGTTCGCGCCAAAGGATCGAGAGAACGAAGCTTCGGACGCCCCACCATGCCGTGTACGGTGTCTACATAACCAGTAATCTCGCCTTCAAAGGCGCGACTGCGAATGGTCACCTTGTTTCCTGGAGAAACCCGGTCGGCGTCGCGTTCGTTGATTTCAACCTGGCATACGATCCGTGACAGATCCGCAAGTTCAACAACCGGCAACTGTGGCAATACCGACCCGCCTTCCGTCACATTCATGGATACCAGTGTCGCTCGCTTCGGGACACGGATTTCGGCTGCCTGCTTCTGGGCCCGCAACGCGTCCATTTTCGACTCCAGAACAGACGCAACATTGGCACCGCTCTCGACGATGCCTTCAGCGGTCGCAACAGCCTCAACGGCGAGCTTGAGCTCTAACTCAGTAGCGGTAATCTGATCCGCAAGATCGAGCTCTCCCTGCTCAAGTGCGTCTTTTTGCTGATTATATTTAAGCTGCGCTTCATCAACCGCGATCCGTTGCCGGTCGATCTCTAGGTCACCGACAAACTCGGTTGTCATCGGACTCCTAGCGATCTGCTCTAGTTTCTGAAGTACGCCCTTTGCACCATCGACCTGTGACTTCGCAAGCGCCAGCAGTTCTCTTTTGGCAGGTAAACGATCCTTCCGGCTCTCCAAACTTTTCAGTTTCTGACGCACCAGCTCAAGTTTGCCTCGGGCCTGAGAAAGCTCCTGGGCTTCTTTCGCCCTAGTCGCTTCAAGCTCTTTTGCCAGCGCGTCGATTTGACTCTGCAGTCCGACCGCCGAGCTAAGCTGCACCAATTCCATACCAGCCTCAATCGGCTCGCCGAATACCACGGCTTCCGGAGCGACGGAGATGACGGTGTCGCCTGGTTGGGCAAGCAGCTGAATAAAACCATCACGCGGCAAGATCTCGCCCTGAGCGTAAACAATCTTATTATCCGGGGGCGAAACCCCGCTCGCCTCACCATCTCCCTTCGGCTGGCTGCACCCCAAGCACATCAGCGCCCAAGCGCAACTAGTAGCGGTCATGAAGGTATGGCGACGAGATATCATATCTTCCAGGCTCTTCGCAAAAACTATTTGGTCACTTGAGGCAAGTCAGGCGAGTACGTTTCATCTTTTTGCATCGGCGATCCGAGAATCACTGTCCCCGGCTTTTGCGATGCAGGCAGAAAGCTTCCGGCTTGCTGCAGATCACAACCGATACGACAAAACAAACCCTTTCGGTAGTTAAACGAACCCAGCCGAAAGCTGAACGCTATGGTCGGTCTCAAACGTCGGTCTCAAAGGCCAACGTCGCCAGCATAGTCGTAAACCCTATTACTTAGGCTGACGTTTCCGCTAATTCCAATACTTTGGTGCTAAGCTTGTTTGATCGCTTCCACCGTTTACACAACCGGTTCCGGATATGATCTTTGTAGCGATTTCGATGGCAATTTGTTGCATTTGAAAATTGGATCTGTTCGCGAGCAACTCACGCGGCAACTTAGCGTTGTCACAGCAACCGGCGTGACACGCTTTCAATTTGACCGCGAGCGAGACGCTTCTCTCATGCAAATCTAAATCCGGGCTCGCCCAGAAAAATGGAACCATGGCTGAATCTCCTGTAACCGCCTCTGCAGTACGTTACGACCCGGCTTGGCGCCAGCGCATCGCTGAAGGCCAAGAGCCGGCGATCCTGGCCCAAGACCTTCAACATTTTTACGGCACGGGTGAGCTGCGAAAGCAGGTCCTTTTCGATAACAACTTAGAAATCTACCCTGGCGAAATCATCATTATGACGGGCCCCAGTGGCTCAGGAAAAACGACGCTCTTAACCCTGATCGGAACACTCCGCCGCGCCCAAGAGGGCGAACTGTTCGTACTAGATCGTCCGCTGCACCAAGCCACCAACAAAGACCTACTTCAGCTGCGTCGGGAAATCGGCTTCATCTTTCAGGCTCACAACCTGTTCGATTCGTTGACCGCGACACAGAACGTCCGAATGGCCCTCGAGCTAGCAGAACCAAACGGCTCGAAATCGGACCAGACCAAGCGGTCTAAAGAAATGTTGGAAGCAGTGGGTTTAGGACATCGCACTGGTCATAAGCCAAAGCAACTCTCGGGCGGACAGAAACAACGAGTTGCCATTGCACGTGGCTTGGTCCACAAACCGCGATTAGTTTTGGCGGATGAACCAACGGCTGCCCTTGATGAAAAAAGCGGACGTACAGTCGTCGAGCTCTTCCGAAAAATGGCCAAGGAAGACAACGTGACCATCATTATCGTTACGCACGACAACCGGATCCTGGACGTCGCCGATCGCATCGTCAATCTGGTCGATGGCAGCATTCGTTCCGACGTGCTCGTCCAAGAAGCGGCGATCGTGAGTCAAATGCTCATGCGATGCGAAGTGTTTAAGCATTTGACACCACGTGGCCTGGCACAAATGGCGGATAACCTCGAGAGTGAAACGTTCGAAGCCGATCAGCGTATCATCCGGCAGGGAGACCCGGGGGATAAGTTCTATTTGATCCGCAAGGGCAGTGTCGCGGTCTCCCGGGGCCAGGACGAACGGCTTGCAACACTGAAGGAGGGTGACTTCTTCGGTGAAATGGCCTTGCTAACGGGCGAACCACGTAATGCCCACGTCGACACGCTAGAGGAAACAACGCTCTACTCCATGAGCCAAGAGCAATTTCAGAAAGCAATTGCCGAACAAGCTTCGTTCGAGACCGAAATACGTACGAGCCTCTTTGATCGCCAATAGTGAACCGTGTTCCCCCATTCCATTCTCCAGCCTAGTATCCCAGGGGCAATCAAAGCTTGTTTGAATCTGGGTTGAGTAGCAATTCAATACCCAACCCTCCGTTTCCGAGTTTAGCGAGGAATTTACGGAGGGTCGGAGCCTGAGCGACGGGGAGGAATTCTTCCCAATTTGAAACTTTGATTGGCCCGGCCTCGTACCCCGCCTTTTTTACCTTGGCCGCGTAAGTCGCCAGACCATCATCGAACCGCACCGTTTTCCTCGGCCTGCAAGACGCTCAACCGCCAAGTCGTTGCAGGTTCAGCGGCTTACCGCGACGCATCCGAGCCAACGACGCTCAGCGAGCTACCCACAAAGGTGGATTTCACCCCACTAAAGCGAATTAGTGACGCCTCAATTCAACAGTGCGGTTTCTACGATTTGGCAGCGGGTATATACTAGAGTCGCAGCGTAGAGACTCCGAGTTGGCCTTTTCGGCGGGAAGCCTTCCTCGGTAGAAGCAACCTGAAGCGTTCATTCCAACCGCATCTTCGACGATAGCGGTACACCAATATGCAAGGCTGCATGGATGAAACACGAAGCTACCTTCTATCAGTTTTCCAAAGAAATCTGGCAGGCCGTCAACGACCAGGCGATGTCGGCGTTGATTCGTAAGGAATACTCGCCGGAAGATTCCAAGATCGACTCCATTCGCTGCGTTCACCTGGACGAAGAGCTCGACGACCAATTTGGCCGTCAAATCTGGTTCTTTGAGGCGGCTGGCGTTGATCCAGTTGGCCGGCAACATCGCCTTTATGGTGCGCTCGATTTCTCGGTTCAGTATGGGCTCTTGGAGCCTACACGTGCGATGCTCATGAGCGAACCGCACCATCGCCAGCGATTTCTGCAATCGGTCGCCCGCCCAAAGGACTCCCAAGTTTGGTCCGCACCATCGACCAAGGTTTGGGTGAGGCTTACGCTAGCTTCTGTCATTATCCTTTCTTCAATCTGGCTCCTATCACTTGCTGCCGTCATGGTGGGCAAGTAGGCAGTCCAACTCTCCGGGAAAGGGAATTCTAAATCCCATCCCCAAGATTAGCTTCATGGGACCGAATCGATCGGGGAACATGGCTTTCTCTAACAAGTATCCATGCGGATTCTGCGCCCCGGATCTCATCCACTTGGGCCCTGAGTAGAACCGCCACGATGAACGGCGGGTTTGCTGGTGAATCGGCTGCCCAGCGGAGAACCGTCGATTTTCAAGCTTCGACAGCGGAGCGTGGTTTTGATTCTCCTCAGAACAGCTATGTTGTGAGCCTCGATAGCTATTTCCTGCAGACGACTGCCCAACAGAAGCTCTGCTTCTGAAGATCCAGAACGTCGTCCTTTCTGATCCATTTGCAACGCTACCTGAACATTTTGTCATGCTAGACTCCGCCGCCATCGACGTTCGTGATTTGGAGAAAGAATATCGAGATGGCTTACTCTTTAAGAAACGCTTCAAAGCCCTCAAGGGAATTGATCTAAACGTCAAGCGTGGAGAGGTCTTCGGATTGCTCGGTCCGAATGGAGCAGGCAAAACGACTTTGATCAAGATCTTGCTCGGGATTGTCCGCGGCACAGGTGGTTCGGCACAGCTACTGGGCGAAGCGGCGGGCTCTAAAAATGCGCGGCGCAAAATCGGCTACCTACCTGAGAATCTGAATTTCCCCGCTCACCACACCGCAACTCGTGCCTTGTACCTATATGGACGCCTCAGCCATGTACCGGACAGCGAAATCCGGACAAAATCGAAGGACTTGTTGGAACGTGTCGGTTTAGCAGGCCGCGAGAAAGAACTGGTTAAAAAATACAGCAAGGGTATGCGACAGCGACTGGGACTAGCCCAGGCACTCCTACATGACCCTGAACTGCTCATCATGGACGAACCAACCGACGGTCTCGATCCTGTAGGCCGATCCGAAATCCGTCAGCTGATCACGGACATTCGCGACCAAGGCAAAACCGTCTTCCTGAACAGCCACATTCTGCAGGAAGTCGAACTGGTCTGTGACCGTGTTGCAATTCTTGCAAAAGGCCAATTGCGAGGTGTCGGAACGCCCGAAGAGCTCACCAATCAATTCTTCGCGGGCCAGACGTCAAAGGTCCGTATTCGACTGTCGGGCCCCAATGAACAACTTGAAGGCATTGCGAGCGAACTCGGAGGTGATCTGCTTCTCCTCCCCGACGGCACTCAGCAACTTTCGGCGACTGCCAATGAACAATCCGATGTAGATCGAATCATTGACCAACTTCGTAGCCAAGGAATCAGTATCCACATGCTGGAACGCACCTCTCTAACGCTCGAAGAAGTTTTCCTATCTGCAGTGCGCGACGACGCGACTGAGGTACAACCTCAAACAGGCAGCACGAATCCATACGCTGAATCGAGTCCCCCAGCTGCAGCGCAGCCACAGAACTAACTCCAGCTGGTTCACCATTGAAACGGATCCCACGCGTTAGCTTCACCACGCGAGCGTATCACCGAATCATTTTTCAGTACACGAAATAACCTCGCACAATGAAACCATACATCGGCATTCTGATCGATTCTTTCTGGGAAGCGGTGAACAACAAAGTTCTCTGGGCATTGCTTATTGGTTGGAGCATCTTACTGGTTTGCTTGGCCCCATTTGGCTATGTATCCGAACGAAGCTTTCAACTTTCAAGCAACGATATCGGTCAGCGCACGCAATTGATCAAGAAGCTGGCGAAAGGCATCGATGGCCAAGGCTCAGAGAGCATTCAAGCCTTTGCGACTGCTCTAGACGATGAATTTGCATCCAAGATTTCGAAGGCCAGTAAAGACAACGGACCTTTCATTCGAGCGAGCGAGCTTGCAGAAGAACTCAACGAAGTATTAAAGTCTCGAGAGATCTTCAGCGAAGAAGCCTTCCCAACAGCCAAACGTCGTAAACGCTTAGAGCCGCTCATTGAAACTCCTGCGGAGGAATTGGCAGAATCCGACGTGGAGGAATTGAACCGTGAACTCCTCCAACTTGCTTTCCCACTGGAGCTATCCAGCCCAGGCGGCGAGAAACTATGGCTAGGTTATGCCGGCTTCAAAATTGGATCACCTCTTCCTGTCAATCGAAGGCAGATGCGTGAGTTTCTAGAGCCTGTCGTGTTGCAGGTCATCATCAAGCTCGGACTTGCGGTCTTAGCAGTTTTCATCGCCATCATTGTCACGAGTCCCATTATCCCGGACACGTTTCGCTCCGGTTCGCTACACCTGCTTTTGAGCAAACCGATCTCGCGGATATGGCTCTACCTATCCAAGTTTTTCGGAGGGACGATCTTTGTTCTCGTCAACATTGCATTTGTCCTGATCGGGCTCTACCTGATAGCAGGCCTTCGCTTTGAGATTTGGAACGAGGGTCTGCTCCTCTGCATACCATTGCTTCTTTTCGTATTCATTATCTTCTATGCAGTATCTGGCCTAGCGGGCTTGCTCTGGGGCAACGCAATCGTCTGTGTCGTTTGTTGCATGCTCTTCTGGTTTTCCTGTTTTTGTTTTGGCTTCGCACGCGGCTTGATGCAACCCAGCGTTGAAATCAACTCGCAGATAACACGAATCAAGAAAATCGATGACCAATTGACCGCGGTGACCGAAAATGGTGCCTTCAATGTTTGGAACGAAGAATTTGGAGTCTGGCAACCAGGCATTGAAAGTGAAGGCGGTGGACCTCGGCGCACCTACGGGCCAATCTACGACGCCGAACATGGCAGGGTTCTTGTCAAATCGTTTATTCGCAATCCGTTTGGTCCCGCCTTCGCCCGCTCTCGAAAGCTGAGCATTATTTCTGTCGACGACGAAGCAGATAGTACAACGAGTGAGACCTTAGCGGATAAAGCGGAAACGCCCCAAGCTGCGGCAGCCGGAGATGAGGCTGACACCGAAGCAGAATCCGAATTAAAAGCAGGCGAGCGGGAAGAAGACACAGTGCAGGGAGTTGCTGAATCGGTCAAAGAAGCTCGCAACAAACCGCTTTGGAGTTCTGACCCAGGGCCGGAAATACCTGCTCAATTGTTCGACATTGTGAGAATGGGTCCGGAAGTCATCGCGGTGTGTCGAGGCGGCTTATATCGCCTGGATTTGGAACAGCTAGAAATGATCGAAGCTAGCGAAAAATCGCTTTTTGGCCTGCTGAACTTCGGCTCTTGGGCATCAAACACCGCTTTCAAGAACATTGCACCATCAGGCTACATCCTTAGCGAGAACTCAAACGCGGCAGCCACGCAAGATGGCTCAGGCTTAGTCGTCTTCAGCTCGGGCAAAATCGACTTGCTAACGCTGAATGATGACGGTCAATTCCAAGTCGCTGTGAGTACGGAACTTAAGGACGGCGCCGACAATACGGAAGCCACACTCGTGCAGATGAACCAAGATTACTGCGTCATCATTCGCGACGGTTTACCGGTCAAGATCCTAGACTCGGAACTCGCGACAAAGTCCACCATTGAACTCGACGATGAACAAGAGGTTAAACAGATTGCTTGGGTGCCAGGCAAGAACCAGCTGACAATTGTGACCCATTCTGGCGATTTGCTGCTACTGGATTGCGATAATGAAACTTTGAGTGACTACGACATCCCTGTATCGGGCAAGATCTCCAGCGCTGACTGGATCTCGAAACAAGAACTATGGGTAGGAGTCCAGCCAAACGCGGCGGCGCTGATTGACACTTCGACAATGCAGGTAAAGCGAAGTTTGGACCCAAAACCTTCGACGCTGGAATCGATCTACAACTGGGGAGTCTACCCACTCTACGTTGTATTGCCGAAACCCGCCGCACTCGATGACGCGATGCTATACGTACTAAGCGGCAACGAAACTCAATCGCTCAATGGCATCACCAACGATCTGCAAGCAGCGCAACTTGAGCTAGACGTCTGGACTCCTATTTTCTCCAACCTTGGCTTTGTGATCTTCACGCTTGGGGTCAGCTGCCTTTATGTTGCCAGAAAGGAATTTTGATACCAAACGGTTGGAATAAGCGTCGGAAGACTCTCGCGATCAGCTTTCCAGATCACCCTGATCTTGTGCTAGATGTGAATCCAAATCAGGATTCAGAGTGCAGGGAAGAATACCGGCTAGGGCAAATCATAGTTTCATTTTACGAAGTGAATCCAAGAGCATCCCGACTCCCCCTTCACGAGTTCACGAGTAATTATGGGGGAATCTGCCACTCACCGCACGCGTGGGCCCGGGGCGGAGGGGAGAAGCCTATCTTCAAACTCTGATTAGCCCTGGGGCACCGGCTCGGATCCCACTCAGAGACTTCCATATCGACTAGAATAAACAGTCGTTGTTTGCGCCAAACTCAGGTGACGCTCAAAGATACGAAGTGTCCATGCCCAGCCGTCTAAACAATCTTTTTCTCCGGATCGGTTCTATCCCAATTCGATTTCCGATGGCAACCATTGCCGTGCTCTCGTGCCTCGCTTTGGGCGGCATCAAAAACCTAGGTGCTGCGATGGGTGCCGTGGAGAACGGTACCCCCGGTGAGGCGGCACCTCCGACCGATTCGGCGGAAACTCGACGTGCTCAGATCAGCAACGCGATCGCCGCTCTCGACGCTCCAACTTTCGGCAAGCGTCGTGCAGCTTACCTAGAATTGTTGCGGATCGGGCCTAATGCGATTGAGGCGGTACGTGAGGCAACGAAGTCATCGAACCCGCGTATTGCATCGACCGCCGCAACCATCGAATCGATGTTGTTGCTGCCCAATAACGCGCAGAAGAGACAAGGGCTCGGAAGCACGGCGTTGCAGTTGGTCGATAAGCCAACTATCGAAAAAGTTGTTAGTCTCTGCGAAATTGGCTATTGGGAAACTGCCACGGATTTACTGACCGCGAATCCACAATTGAAAGCCAGCTTAGCCAACGAGCTTGGTATTCAGATCGCCAGCTACCTACACCGAGTCTCCAAGGCGGCGCTCGCGCAGAAGGAGCCTCGCCTCGCTTGGCCCTTCCTCCGCTTCATTAAGACACGCGGAGACGCTCCCTACGAACGTGGCGACTTGTCCCTCAAACTGGCAAGTATCCTCGATATCGACGATGCGGAAAAGGAAAGCCGAAGCCCGGACGCGTTGGCCGAATGGGATTGGTACCGCGGCGATATCGAAGCTGCGAGGCAGCACGACGTCAGTGATCGTCTTCGGCGCGTCTTGATCACTCGCACGGCGGACTGGTCTAGCCTAGGTGACAATGAGTCGCAGCAACTGCTTCTCGGATCACTAAGCGCCGAGAGCCGGCAGATTGCCAGCGCCATGCTATCTGAATTTGCCGGCGATCTGGAACGGGCAAACGCAGCATGGGAAAAGAAGAGTGGAGAACGAGTCTATGACCAGGTTCTATCCATTGCATCGGCTACTTCGCCGGCCTTAGCGGGCAGCGATACTCGGCAAGCCAGACTGCACTCGGCAATCCTCGATCTGCTGGAAAGCACTCCAGCCAGGGAACAGAACCAAGTGATTCTCTGCTGCCTAGCCGCCGGCCAGGCAGAACCGGTCATCGAATTTTTGGCGAAATCGAATTCCTACGCAGCGGTCGAATTTCTTTTTTCTCGCAATGAATATGACCGGGCTTTCGCCAAATTGGGACTGCAAGAGGACCTAAGTAATTTTGATGTTTGGTTAGGCCAGCAAAGCGCTTTGCTCACGGCTGAGGGATCCAAGGCGATCCAGCAATCCAACTCACCCGCCTTCCGCCAGGCCTCCCACGTTTGCAGCATTTTGGTCTCGCTGGGTTACCGGGCGGAAGCGGAAGCCTACTTTGACGTGATTGCAACGGCGGCTCAGCAGCAAGAACGGATCTGGCGGTACTCAGCACTGAGATGGTTAACCAGCGGAGAAGCTCGGGCAGTACCCATCAGTCGTATCGAACCATTTTTTCGAAAACTCAGGGATGGCTCGAAGTCTGCCGTCTTGGAGGTACTGTATTCCGAAATGACGAATTGCTCCAAAGCGCTTCTCAGAACTGCACCGGACCTCGCTCCTAGAGGTGAAGTCAGCCCCAACGCATTTGTGGCGTTAGACCGACTCCAGAACTTTGACAAAGAGTTCTTTGTTGCTCACGGAGCTGATGTGGAAGACTGGATCACGGATGCGTTCCGTTTTGTCATGTCAGAGAACAGCCGTAATCCTGCCGCAAGAGTCGCACCTGCAATGGAGCTCGCGCAACTAGCACTTGGCTGTGGTGCAGAGTCTCTTGCAGAGCAGATATCACTCTCCGATTTAGGACTTCGCTCAGGCCTCGACTCTCCCAAGCACTTTTCAGTGGCGGCAAAGATGATGTCGGAAGCTGGCGATCACCAATCCGCTGCGGAACTCTGGGAACTCATTCGCACCGCGCGAATCACCTCGGATGATCCCTTATCCCGTCTGAAAGAAGCTGAAGCTCTCCGGGCCGCAGGTTTCCATCAGGAGGCACGCCATTTAGATGAACAGCGTTGGCTAGCGGGCCGGACGGCAACTCTATTCTCTGGCCCAACCTACCTGACTCTCGTCTACGACCTGCGAGCAGATGGGAGCCCGACTGCAGCGAAAGAGTATGCCGAAGTTTCCTGCCAGCTGGCCGAATATGGCAGTATTGGGTTCTATTGGTCTGCGACCAGCTATTCCAGTCTCCTCGAAGAGGACGACAACTTGCTCGCAAGCGCGGACATCCTTCGAGCCACGCTAGTTGAATCTTTGTTGCCTGGAACCAATCACCTCGCGTTCCAAGTCGCGGAAGGACGCTTGCACGCACTCAGTTCGACCGTCAAGACAGAGCGGATCCATCGGGCCGCGACCTCAATCGATGCGGGGCAATTTGAAGATGCGGATCGACATATCGCGGTTGGCCAAAACTTGCATCCGCAAGACATCGAAATGGTCGTTCAATGCTACCCACGCCTCATCGAGCGTGGCGAAGTCGATCGAGCCAATCGCCTCTTTGAGGCATACGAAAAGACCATGTTGGAACAGATCAAGAAATGGCCCAACGATGCGATGGCCAACAACAACTTGGCTTGGATGTATTCACAGTGCGATCGCAAGCTGGACGAAGCCATGCGTTTCGCCGAAAAGGCAGTCTCGCTAGCCCCGAATTCGGCGATCTACCTCGACACTCTAGCCGAAGTGCATTACCGCAGTGGTCGTCTAACACCAGCGATGCTGACCATGCGAAATTGCATTCGCCTCGACCCCCGCGATCCGCACTTCCGAAAGAATCTGCTCCGCTTCGCCAGCGGTGAAAAATAGCCAGCGGGGAACAGAATCCAGCGAGCGTCATGTTTCGCGAATGGTTGGCATATTCTGAGTGAGCTCATCGCCTCCACGGCCTTGCTCCAGCGCCTCATCCGTACTCTCGGGATCGACCTGCCGACAGCATTCGGTCAATCGATCGATTAGAATATCCAACCGATCTTCCCACTCGGACTCAGGGCAATCCGCCGGAGGAATCGAGGCCATTTCATCGAGCAAGAGAACGAGCCGTAGGATGTGGCGGAAGACAATGCCTTCCTGTTTCTGCAGTTTCTTCGCAACAATGTACTTATTAAAATCTCCCTCGAACTCCAGCAGCTCTCCTGCCACATGCACTGGGGAAATTCGAAAGTCCTGAACCTTAGGGAAGTCAAAGTGAAACAGCCTGCGAAGCTTCTCCCCAATACTAATGACATAGACGGGCTCTTCGTCAAACACACCGTGGCCGCGTCGACGATAGTCATCTTCGTCGTCTTTCTGGCGTCCCACCAACTCTTCTTGTGTAGCCAACCCTAGATCCAACAACTGGTGATCGATTCGATTCGTGGCGAGCGGTCCTGGCGGCAGTTCCTCCAGCTTGGGCACGCGCACACTTCTCGCGACGGTACCGGAGAGATCCAGCGCACTCTCAAGCGCAAGGAGCCTTTCAGTGTCATCGGCGATGGCAAGATGCCCGGCCAAGAATGCACCGTAAAGTGGGTTGATACTTCGAATTCGAACGAGCAGGTCCAATCGCTCTGTCGGCGTCGCTGTCTGAGGATTGTAGTCATCCAAATCGTATCCACGACTTGCATCCGTCGAAGGGTCTTCTGCAGCCGTCTTCGGCTCACCAGAAGGCTGATCCTCCTGAGCCTGCTTCACGAGATCACCCAAACCCGCGGCGTCGAACAAACCTCCACTAGCAGGCGGAGCAAACGGATCTTCTGTGCCCTTCTTTTTGTCCCCGTCTTTACGCGACGAGTTAGGCTTCGCTGTCTTGGGCTTCGGTTTTGGATCTAGCTCCACGTAGCCACCGGTCCATAGTGTGACCAGCATCTCATTCAAGCGTTTATGGGCACGCTCGCGTTCTGCAGAGTCGAGCAAACGCTTGCCAACTAGTTGCCGAAGTGGCTCAACCTGAGAGGATTGCAGCAACATGTAAGCCAGTAATCGCCACGGCAAATTACCTTTGCTTGCGAGATTTGCAGACTCACCGGTTCTCAGCTTTTCAAACTGTTCCTCCGTCCAATAAGTTTCTCCCTGCCGACGCTTCGGCATCTTCTTTTTGAGTGCCTTCTTGGCCTTGAGCAAACCTGGATCTTTGGTGTCCTCAGGGATTTGATCGTATTTCTCTCGCCAACGCAGCAATTTGACATCGTCTTCGTGTGCCAGCGCGTAAACGTAGCCTTCTGAGTCGAATTGAGGCCGTCCAGCTCGCCCAAAAATCTGCTGCGCCGTGGAGGTCTCCACGACTTTCCGCTTCGACTTGGGACCCTTCAAGATAGTTGGAAGAACGACACTCCGAGCGGGTAAGTTAATTCCAGCTGATAGCGTCTCTGTACAAACCGTGACACTGAGCAACTTCTTCTGGAAGAGCTCTTCTACCACGCGTCGATACTTGGGCAGCACTCCGGCGTGGTGAACGCCAACACCACGCTGCAAAAGCTGTTTTAGCTTGGGGCCTACTCCTTGGGACCAGTCATATTGCTCGAGTTCCTTCACCAATGCAGCTTGCTGCAGTTTATCGACAACCTTTTTTCCTTTCAGAAGTTCCCCGACCTGCCAACAAGCATCGCGGTTGAAACAGAAGATCAGTGCGGGCGTCCGTCGTTCAGCTTCATCGCCTTGCACCATTTTCTCGACCCATTCGTCGAGCATGAAGTCATCAACCCATTGAAAACTTAACGGTACCTTGCGGTCATGGCTTTCAACGAGCTTCAATTTGCGATCCAGACTGCGTCCCAACCAGCTCGTAAATTCGTAACTATTCCCGACAGTGGCGCTCAAGAGCAAGGTGCGGACATGGGCGGGCAACATGCCGAGCGTTAGCTCCCACACAATCCCGCGCTCTCGGTCATTGAATGAATGGAATTCATCCATCACCACGGCACTTACATCGTCGAAATCAAACTGTTCTGGCTGCAGCAGTCGGTTCAGCAAAATTTCGGCAACTACCACCAGGATCGGCGCTTCAGCGTTGACCTTTCGATTGCCTGTAACCAAACCCACATCCGATTCTTTGAATCCCCATCGGACCACCGTCTCTCGCAACTCCTGCAACTTCTGATCCGTCAACGCGATGAGTGGTGTCGTGTAGTAGGCCTTCTTGCCGGTCTTCAGAGCCTCATAAATCGCAGCCTCAGCAATTAGAGTCTTTCCGGTCCCTGTCGGCGCACACACCAATACGCCTTGCTCACTAGTAAACCAGGATAAGAGGGCTTCCTCCTGGACTGGGTACGGATCGAAACGCAAACTCTCGAAATACTCGGCCGCAATCGAATCGCGTTCCTCTTGTTCTGATGCTTGCAAATCCATTTGTGTCAATCTGAGGAACGTTTTGTAAAAATGACCGCGTCGGTAACGCTGCCGAAATTCGCTAGAGCCGCATTATGCAGGAAAAGCTCATTCGATACAGATCCAGGAAGCAACGAAGAGGTTTGGCACCTCATTTGCTAAATACTTCCCTCTGAACCCCATTTCGGTGAGCCGATCTATTCGTGGTCCGACACTTTTGCAGGGATGCAAACACATGCGACATAAACGCAAACGAAAATTCGGTTTACTCTCAGCGGTGTTCTTAGAACTCGCCTCGCTAGCCGGCATCATTGCCGTCGCTCAGCCAACCATGGTACTCAGTTGGATCGGCGTTGATCTCCACGCGACAACTCAAATGTCTGCATCCGAGAATCCTGACGGGGCAGGACGTTTCCAGATTGGCGAAGGAACACGCGACAATCCCTCAGACTCCTTACGCTCGCAAGCTCTTGGAGTACGACCCGAGCCCCTGCAGGGGAGCAAGGAAAAGACGTTCTCTACCTACCCCCAAAAATCCGTTTGGCGTGAAGACCACAACCAGACTTCGCCGCTACTACCGCAGCCCGAAGGCACCTCGTTCCCGCGCGTTGCCAGGCGGCAGCCGCTGACAACGCCCATGCATCAGCCGACGTGGGACTATCACTACCCCCAGTATCAGACATTTCCGTAGGCAGATCACAAACCGCTGCCATACCATCCATCTGAGATTAAATGCAGCCTAAGTCGCCGGCTCGCCCTGAGCCCTGCGGATGAAGTCTAAGCCTTGCGGATGAAGTGCGATGCGTAGGAACGAACCTCGCTACCATTCAAAACATGAACCATGCGCAGCTGTTGGACGACGGCGTCATTAAAGGAACTTAATGGAACATGCACCAATCGCTTCTTAAAGCGCCTGGCAATTTGCCGGAACGTCGCGCCAGGCGCCGAAGGACTCAGCAAAGCAATCTGACTCTCACGAGCGTGGAGGCATGCCGCCCCAATGAGTCGTGACTCAAGGTCATCCGCGAAATCAAGCCGCGGATCATGCCATATGTCCGGAATCGCCACTGGCGGGAACAAAAACATCGCCCCTCCGTACGTTGCCAGCGCGATGCCCGGACCGACCATTTCATCGGCGAAATTCGTCGCGTAAAACGCTAGAGTTGACTCCTCTTGGTGCTCCGCAAACCACGTTGTTCGCCAAGGATACTCGCGTGGATCTGCCGGAGTATCGAAGAGCATGACACAGCAATCCAAGTTGCCGATACTCGGCGGCATGACTTTGACGTAGATCTCGCCGTCGTACCAATGTCGCAACGTCTCTCGAATATCGATTCCGTCCTTGATGCTCGTAGAGAATTTTTCGCTCCGGGCGAGATCCGTTCCCATAATTGCCTTGGCGCGATCAGCCACGCGAGCACGGAAGCTCTCGATCAAATTATCTTCCGGCGGCCATGAGCATTGAGAATGGGGATTCCAACTGGTTTTCCATTCCGCTTGCTCGTCCCGGCCAGGTTTTTTCCGGAGCTCTAGAGTTCTCCAGGAAACAGGTTGACCTGGCAAGCGACTGACGACACTGACGGCCTCCTGCGTATCCTCACCAGAATAGTCACTTGGCAGGCGTAATTGGTCGATGCCGAGAGTCGCAGTCGCGAGATCGCTTTCACCTTCAAAGGAATAGTTCTTCGCCGTATCGATCAGATGGATCGAGTATTGATCCCCCATTATCTGTTGCGCCGACGATGCAATCGTATACAAATCGGGAGTCATCCGTCGCTCCAGCAACGACTGATTGCGGATGTACTTCAGGCACTGGGACAACAGGAGTGGGGTAATCTTTCGCGCGCGTTTTCCCAGATCCTGGCGGTAACTACTGCGAGCCGAAATGAGCAACTGTTTGACACCATCAACCGCAAGGTTATCGTCGTCGTCCAGCTCGACCCTTGCCTTTTCGTAAAGCCCTGTGATGTAAGGCAACTCGCCAAATAGAAATACCAACGAGTTGGACGAAACGCCGTATCGTTCTGGAGTCTCCGTCGAATCATTAACGGGTGGCTCCAGTAATGCGTCGCGATACGCCTGTCGGAGCCATGGCCACTCCAAAATGCTCCCAACGAAAACGATGTTGGAATATCGTTCTTCAAGTTCTCGCAATCGCCAAGCCATGAATCGGATACGCTGCTGTGCCTGCTCTTGAAAGGGCTTGCTAATACTCGGCAAGATAGCTGTCGAGAATGTTTCAAGACTCACTGTGCGGAGCGCATAAGGATCCGGCATCACGGCAGCGAGTGGCTCGAATTGATTCGTCTCCAGATCGCAAAACTCAATCGGCCAGTGCTCTCCCAAGGCAATTCGCAGCGCCATGATCGTTGGCTGGCAAGGATCAATTGGTACGTAACTCCACGTGGGCGTATCCTCTGTGGCTTCGTCACCTTCGCTCTCGGGTGACCATTCGCGTCCATAGCTCTCCGCCGGTTTTTGAACCACAATCGACGGCAGTGGCAACGCTTCTACACCCTCTAGTACAGCTTCCTTAAACGACGCTGGCAGCCCCACCGCTAAACAATCACAAGAATGATCCAGCAGATAACGCCTCACAGCCAATGCACAATCGCCGCTCCCATTCACGACGGGAAGGCAAGTAATCGACGAGCTCAACCGTAGAGGCGAATCGAGTGTCTTTGACATTGGAGGCTGGGCCTAAAGGAAAATCGTACAGCGATACAAACAGGACACACCAAAACCCGGGCATGAGCATGGGTTGAAGCGGATGACCGTCAATTATCCATGAGTCAGCAGTCGCAGAATAGTACGCTTGTCGACCGCTCTTCCCTTCCGCAGATGGAATAAACTGGTGTCTTAGCTGTTTCCTCAACCGTTTGATTCTTTAGGACGAGTGACCAAGTCGACAGGCTTACTTTCCATGCAGAGAGTGCCCTCACTCGTCCAGCTTTCCTCTCGCGCCTACCGAAACCATGATGCTCCACCGCACCGCCCCCCAAAACAATTCTGTCCAGGCTCTCCAGCGAAAACCAAAATTCGCACGACAGGGACACTTAGTCTTAGGAACCTCGCTTGCCGTCCTGCTTGCAGCTGCATCGCAACCTGTTTTTGGGCAGACTGGCAATTCGAGTGTGGGTCGCGCTAACATCGACAATGCATCCGAGTGCGTCCAAATTAATCGACGCCTTCCACCAGTAGGATTTTCAGCACCGGCGGCCCAAGTAGAAACTTGGCTTGCGAGAATAGAAACGTACCGTGGGCAAGTGACTAAGCTACCGAGCGAGGTCCGCCCTGACGTGGAGGTTTTGTTAAAGGCGTGCCAATTCGCGATCGAATTTCAAGAGTTCTACAAAAAGAGCGACTTTAGCAAGGTTGACCGACTCCTTGATATGGCTCAATCCCGTTTGGAGCAATCCAAACGATCGCGAGTGTATCCATGGCAGCGACGAGATGGCTTTCAAGTTCGTGGCTTTCACTCCCGAATCGATGGTTCCTCGCAACCATACGGACTGGTATTTCCCGAAGGAGGCCTCAAAACCGAACTGAAGGAAAAAGTCCCGCTATACGTTTGGTTACATGGACGCGGCGACAAGAATACGGACCTGCATTTCATTTGTGATCGTCTGGACAAAGCTGGGCAGATACGCCCAGAGAATGCGATCGTAGTGCATCCCTTTGGCCGGCAATGCGTGGGTTACAAATCCGCAGGCGAGACTGACGTTATCGAAGCGATCGAATCTGTTTGCCAGGAATACCCGATTGACCGCGACCGTATCGTGCTGATGGGCTTTTCTATGGGCGGCGCCGGAGTGTGGCATCTAGCCGCCCACTACAGCGAGCTGTTCATTGCAGCTAGTCCAGGAGCCGGCTTTGCCGAGACAGCCCGGTACCAGCGTCTAAAACCGGAGAACTACCCGCCGGCATATGAGCAAACACTGTGGAAGTTCTACGACGTTCCCGGCTACGTACGCAACCTCTTCAATCTTCCCGTCATCGCCTACAGCGGGGAAAACGACAAACAAATTCAAGCAGCCCGTGTAATGGAAGAAGCGTTTCGGGATGAGGGTGAAGAACTAACTCACTTGATCGGCCCAGGTATGGGACACAAGTATCATCCAGACACCCTTAAAGAAATTTTGAGTCGCCTCGCAAAGATTGTGGAGCAGGGCAGGGGACCAGTGACAAAATTTTCACTTCAGTCACAACACCCGCGCTACGCACGCCGAGGATGGCTGGTGGTTGATGGGATGGAAAACCAGTGGAAAGACACGCGAGTTGATGCACAGCTTGAGGGCCCTTCCAACCAGCCCATTTGGTCTATTGGAACCAACAATGTATCTCGGCTAATCATGAACCAAGACGCCGCAGGTGCTCCACAAGGTAAGATCATTCTTGACCGCCAAACATTGGATCTTCCCGCGTCCAGTCCAAGTCGATTCGTTCGGCAGCCCGGCGGCAACTGGAGTTTAGCCAATGCCTTCGCTCCGCTGCGGAAGCACCCCGGAATGTCAGGGCCTATTGATGACGCATTCATCGATCCCTTCCTGGTTGTCTTGCCAAGCGAACGCTCAGAGCACGCCGAGGTCGATGAGTGGGTTCGCTGTGAAGTCAACTATTGGCGCACACGCTGGAAGACTTTGATGCGAGGCGAATGGCGTGAGAAGCTCGATACGGAACTGACCCAAGAGGATGTTGCGAACTACAACCTCATCCTTTGGGGAACTCCCGATAGCAATCGAATCCTAAAGCGGCTACTGGAATCCTCTGAATTTGATTCCAAGCTCCCTCTCACTTGGACTCAAGAGCAGATTCAGATTGGTGACATCCGAGTGGACTCGTCCCGACACGTACCGGCCTTGATCGGTCCTAATCCGGGCAATCACAATCACTACGTCGTGGTAAATTCGGGCCCAACGTTTCGGACCGACCACGATCGGACCAACTCGCTCCAGAACCCCCATCTACCCGACTGGGCCATTATCTCCCTGGACCAGCCTCGTAGCGGCTCTTCGCCTGGAAAGATCACTTCGGCTGGCTTTTTCGATGACAGATGGCAATTTTCCAGCGAGCTGACTTGGTAGCGAATTCCACGGACGCCTAAATCCGGTTCGCATGTAGGCTGCGTCCACCGCCGGGAAACCGCTTTTCGTGGGCGTCGCGAGCCAAACTAGCGATATTGAGCAAAACTAGGGGCACTCCTATACTTACGACCTTCTGAGAATTTCAGTCAAAGGTGAAGAATGAACCGCCCTCAAGAGCAGCCCCTCGACGATAACGCGCTAGCAAACCGAATTGAGTCCGGCTTGGCCTCGGCACAGCCCATGATTCCCGCCATCATTGGTGGACTAGTCATTCTGTGCGTCGGTGCAGTCATTTGGGGCGTCTACTCGAATGGTCAACGAGAGTCGCAGTCTCAGGCCTGGACGGAGTTCTACTACAACATCTCCGGTGCCGACGCCGAATCGTACTTAGACGTAGCAGAAGGATATCCTGGGTCGACCATGGCTGGCTGGGCTCAGCAGGCTGCTGGCGACAACTACCTGATCCAAGGTATCGACGCTTTGTACCGCAATCGAAAAGAAGGCGAAGACAACCTGAAGCTTGCGATTGATACGTTTGAAGGAGTCCTGGGTTCCAATCCAAGTGACGATCTGGAACGCAAGGCGACTCTTGGCTTGGCGCGTGCAAACGAGTCCCTAGGCGACCTAGCCAAGGCGCAAGAGTATTACGAAAAATACATTTCGCTGAACCCACCAGTCGAATTGATGAACGCCGTCAATCGGCAGCTAGCTTTCATCAACAGCCCCACAGGCAAAGGATTCTACGATTGGTTCTCAAAGCTTGAACCGAAACCGGATGCGGCGATCACGCTACCAGATAACTTGAGTTTGCCGCCGACGACCCCCGACCTGGAGTTTGCTCCTGATGGTGAAGGTGAGCCAGTCGCTCCAATCAATTTGGATGGTATCGAGCTTCCCGATCTTTCCGCACCAGAAGCTAAGAAAGAGGCCGACATAGACGGTCTCGAACTTCCAACTCAGGAAGCGTCTTCTGACACACCAGCGAATGAAGAAACTTCGCCAGCTAAGGACGAGAGTGCCGGCGAAGCTAGTGAAGGCGAATCTTCTTCCGAAACGTCAGACCAATAGGCGTTTACCCAATGCATAGGTGGGCGCCAACAACGGTTCGCGCCGCCTATCTCTCTGGGCTGAGTCATTCGCGGCTGTCAACTCAGATAGCACCAGCCCTAATGTCGCTGGAGCCCGCGGAATGACTGGTAGTCACTGCTCAAATAATCTAGAGCGACTAGATCAAGAGCTTCTAACCACTCCAGGGGCTACCCGGCATCACGTTTGCCTGAGTCAATTTCGAAAGCGATTACCATGGCGAGCGATTCCCCAGAATCCGAACACACCGAGTTCCAACACATAGTAACCGAGGAAGAAAACGGGCAGAGAATTGATGCCGTGCTCGCGTTGCTTCTCGATGCATACAGCCGCGTCTTCATTCGTAAGGTCATTCAGAACGGGGGTGCCAAGATCAATGGCACTGTCGTCAAACCAAGCTTCAAAGTACGCGGTGGCCAACAAATTGAAATCCTGCTGCCCCCACCGCCCGACGATGGCCCCCAACCGGAAGACATCCCGCTCGACATCCTTTTCGAAGATGATTCCTTTATCGCCATCAACAAACCGGCGGGAATGGTCGTACATCCGGCGAAGGGCAATTGGAAGGGAACCCTGGCGAGCGCCCTCGCGTTTCGTTTTCAAAACAACTTGAGTGACGTCGGTGGGCCAACTAGACCGGGGATCGTCCACCGTCTCGATCGCGATACGAGTGGCGTCATATTGGTTGCCAAATCGAATGGAGTGCACCTAAAACTTTCAGAGCAATTTGAGCAGCGAACGATCCAGAAAGAATATTTTGCTTTGGCAATCGGCAAACTGGAACTTGACCGCGATGTCGTGCGGCTGCCGATCGGTCCTCACCCATATCAACGCGACAAGATGGCTATTCGCAAGGACCATCCGCAGAGTAAAGAAGCCGAAACTTGGTACGAAGTCACCGAGCGTTTCGGAGGCGTGAGTGCCGTCAAAGTCGCTCCCAAAACGGGTAGAACTCACCAGATCCGAGTCCATTTAGCGCATCTAGGGGCACCCGTCCTATGCGATCGGCTTTACGCGGGCCACGCACGAATTACCAAAGGGGAATTGCTCAAGCGACTAGCAAAGAAACAGCGACCGGAGCCGGGCGACGACGACGTTTTGCTAGAACGCCAGGCTCTGCACGCCCGCAGCATTGAGCTTCAGCATCCCGCTACAGGAGATCCGGTCCGCATCGAAGCCCCGATCCCGGCGGATATCCAAAGCGTGATGACCTCCTTGAAGCACTCCCTGTAAAACGGGCGGCTGCAAGGCACGCCAGAGTTTGAATCCTGGATACAGGGATAAATAGCCGCTCAAAATCGAACCCGCTCCTTGCGTGTTCGACGAAGAATTTTCGAGGGGCGGAGCCTGAGCGGAGGGGAGGCCTCCCAGTTTGGAACTTCGATTCCTCGGAAGGTGCTAACGCCTTGCATTTCAAAGGTTTCAGTTTGGGTAGAATGAGGCCTTCTTCGCATCGTCTTTACGTGCCTTACGGAGTTCCCTATGCACTTCGCTCGATTTGCCTTGATCCTTTTGCTGGCCGCGTCATCATTGCATCAAGCTACCCAAGCAAACGACGAAACCTCTACGGCGTCGTCCAGCCAATCTACGGCCTCTTTTTCGATCGTCATCCATGGCGGAGCTGGCGGTAATCCAGATCGTTGGTCTGACGAATACAAGCAACAACGGATTAGCGGACTTAGCAAGGCGTTGGACCTGGGCGTACAACGGCTTGAGTCGGGAGGAAAAGCAATTGACGTTGTTGAAGAGGTCGTTCGTCTTCTCGAGGACGATCCCACTTTCAATGCTGGTCGAGGGTGTGTCCTGAATGAAACGGGCGAGCATGAGTTGGATGCTTCCATCATGGACGGCCAAACCTTGGCGTGCGGAGCTGTTGCGAGCGTATCAACCATCCGCCACCCCATTTCGCTCGCCAAGCGCGTCATGTCGGAAACAAAACACGTTCTCTTAATGGGCGAAGGCGCCGAAAAATTTGGAGCCTTGCAGGGCTTAGAAACTGCGACCGCCGATCATTTCCGTACATCGGAACGACTCAATCAATGGAAAGCTTGGAAGCAACGCAACACCGGTGCCGAATTAGGAGCCATTCTGCCGTTACCAAGGCGATTAGAAGAACCCTACTTCGGGACCGTTGGCTGCGTTGTGGTTGATCAACACGGCAACCTCGCGGCGGCAACCAGCACTGGAGGTCTAATGGGCAAAAAATGGGGCAGGGTAGGGGACTCGCCAGTCATCGGAGCCGGCAACTACGCCAACAATGCCTCGTGCGCCGTTTCTGGAACTGGAGTCGGCGAAGAATTCATTCGACACAATATCGCTGCCGATGTTTCTGCCCGAATGCTCTATGGCGACAAAAACCTGGCCGAGGCAGCCCGGGAGTCGATTCAATCCTTGCCAGAGAATTGCGGCGGCATCATTGCTGTCGACAAGCAGGGCAATGTCGTCATGGAATTCAACACCAAAGCGATGTCCCGCGCATTTGCCACGTCGGAGGGCAAACGTGGAGTCGAGCTCGCCCGATAAGGCAGGTCAGATGAATCGCCCTTCACCAAAGCAAATTACGAAGCTTGCTCAGGCCTAGCTTCTTAGAGTTGGATGCTAGGAGTGGGCGTTCGTTCTCTGAATCGGACGTCTATGCCCTTGGCTTTGGCGCCAACTGGTAGAAAGCCGCGAGCAGATAAAACGGGAATGCCGATAACAGTATCGAGCCAATACCGCAGGTGACCATCGATACCGCTGTCACCAGAAGCGCTCCGCAGATTCCAACTCCAACCATCAGTGGCCCATTCCGGCTAAAGATGCTTGCCGATGTCCGCATTGCTTCAATGACACCTTGCCCATCCAAAATCGCGAATGGCGTCAAGCTGAGTGCGAGCCCCAGTAGAGCAAACAGTAAGCTAAACAGGACAGTAACGCACAGAATGATGATGGCATTATCCGGCCCGAGCGCGTAGATCAGCAATTGCTGGAAGCCGCCGACCAGGATCATTGGAACAGCGAGGCTAACAAAGTAGATCAAAATAGGTCCCAGCGCGCCGCCCGTGGAGAAAAGCTCCCCCGTATCTTTCGCTTGGCCACGAACGGACAGCAGAGCACCGTTGATCATGATGCAGTAACCAGCAGCTACAATGCCCATCGCGATAATGCCAGTGATCACGCCAACGATCCCCACGATTGTGATGATAACCACGGGGTCCATCTCCATGAGCCCCATCACAACACCGACAGCAATCATGCATCCATAAAACAGCCCGACAGCCAACATCGTGGTAATGATGTAGGCTAGCGAAGAAATGAGGCAATTCGGAAACGCACTTTCGAAAGCGAGGCTAAACACATTGCTGAACGTTAGTTTTTTCTTTTTTCGGGTGCTCGGAGCTTGCCAATTACCTGCGGGTACGGACGGCGATTCAGGTGGTGGCGCGTACGGAGCATTCGCACTACTCCCGGGAGTCACCAGATCTGCGTAGGGATCGGAGCCAGTTTGAACTTGGGCGCCTAAGCTACCTCCTTCGACATCCAGCGGCGCTAACCGAAATTCATCTTGCTGCTTTGACGAAGCTTGACTTCCACCAGGTGCGTAAGCAGAGTCCTGCTGGTTTGACGCGGTGCTTTGGCTACGAGAGGCTTCTTCTGCTGTTGGTACAATCAGATGCGTCGAGCAATAAGGGCACTGTGTTGTCTGCCCCGCAGCCGTCGCTGGTACCTCCATGACCCCATCACAGTTCGGGCATCCAAACTGCACCATCGCGGCTTCTTCCGCCGCAGGTTTCGGCGTGTCTCCTGCCGAGGACGCGTTGGTTTGCGTCGACGCTGGGCTTGGCTCCAGTGGCTCGTTGATGAAAGGCTCAGAAAATTGGGCTTCTGAATCGTTCCTTAGCTCAATCGCAAAGACTTCACCACAGACGTGGCATTTGCCTTTGCGTCCCCGCATTTCCTCCTTCCCCTCAAACAACTGATCACATTTCGGGCAGGAGAAAACCCAGTTTGCGCCTGTGCCAGTGTCCTGATCAGAATCAACCGGCTCGTCGGAAATCGTAAAGATGTACTTGCAATGACGACATTGCCCTTTCGTGCCCAACAGCTTTGGCGCGCATCGAAGAATTTGCTGACATCGCGGGCAGGGAATTTGTAGGTCGAGTTTTAGGTCGTCCGATTGTTGGTGAACCTCTATCATTCCTACAGCGGAAGGATCAGGCACTTCGAGGATCGTGCTACAGGCCGGACACTCGCATTGGCTCCCCTCGCTACCGTCAGGGACTCGTAGTAAGCGAGCACAGGACTCGCAGGCGAATTCAATCGGCATAATTGGCGGATTCGTTGGTGAGTGCGAGCGGACGTTGATCGGCTACGGCGACTGGAACCAAGACTGCATGAACGCAGGCGCTTTGGTTGCCACGGCCGCTTCAAGCCAACCTTTCTAGGCTAGTTTGAAGCCGATTTTATGCAATAAACTCTGGTTTGTTGCGGGGCCTAGCTATTTTCGTGCCCACTTAAACTCTCTCCCGACAGTGCACTGAAGCGTTCATGCATCGTTGGAAATGATTCCCATTCTTTGGCTCACTGAAATCCCACGATGAACAAGACCACGGAAGAACAGTCCGTCGAACTTGACTCGCAGATCCGCGAGCTGCTCGGCCGTAGTGCCAGCCAGGAGCTCAACCAGCTTCTTTCCTCGCAAGACGCGGGCGACCTCGCCCGGGCTGTCAGTTTCCTCGACGAGGGGAGCCGAAAAGAACTCGTTGAACAGCTGGACACAGAATCTGCAGCAGACCTTTTGGAGCAACTGCCGCATGTCCAAGCATTTCAGCTTATTGAGGAAGCAGAGCCGGCTCAGGCTGCGGCGATCCTAGACGAACTCCCTAGTGACCTACAAGCCGATTTCATTGGGGAATTCGACACTGAAGATGCCGAACAAGTTCTTGCCGCAATGGCGCCCCATGAAGCGGCTGATGCGAGGCGACTTGGGAGCTACGATCCGAATTCCGCAGGCGGTCTCATGGTCGCCGAATTTCTGCAGTTTCCCATCGCTTGGACGATTGGCCAAGTCGTCCAAGATTTGCAAGAACGGGCAGCCGAATACCGCGATTACGAAATCCAGTACGCGTACGTCGTGGAAGCCTCAGGGAAGTTGGGCGGGGTCCTCCGGCTTCGCGATCTACTCATTGAGGACCGCGAGCTACCCTTATCTGAGATCATGATTCCTGAGCCGCTATCAGTCGCAGCAGACGAACCGTTGGAATCGCTGCACGGATTCTTCCTACAGCATCATTTCATTGGTGTGCCCGTAGTGGACATCGGCGGCAGACTGATCGGCGTTCTCCAGCGAACCGATGTCGACCAAGCCTGGATTGAGCAACAAGACAAATCGTTTCTCAAGAGGCAGGGAATTGTTAGCGGCGAAGAGATCCGCTCACTTCCGCTGGGCGTGCGTTCTCGAGGCCGCCTGATGTGGCTATCCCTGAACGTCGTGCTAAACCTTCTAGCAGCGGCAATCATCAGCCATTTTGAAGGCACCTTAGCAACCGCAATCGCATTGACTGCATTCCTTCCGATCATCTCCGACATGAGTGGTTGCTCTGGAAATCAAGCCGTCGCCGTATCCATTCGCGAGTTGATGCTTGGATTGGTTAAACCCTCGGATGTATTTCACGTTTGGCGAAAAGAGATCGCAGTCGGCCTCATCAACGGCGTGTGCGTGGGGACCCTACTCGGGTGTATCGCTTGGATCTGGAAGGGCAGTCCCGTTTTGGGCGCCGTGGTAGGTGTCGCCCTAATGTTCAATACGATGGTCGCCGTTTCCATTGGTGGTGTTGTCCCACTGTTCCTTCGCTCGATCGGGCGGGATCCAGCCGTAGCCTCTGGCCCCTTGTTAACCACAATCACGGATATGTGCGGCTTCTTCTTGGTCCTGAGCTTGGCATCTACTTTCATCGAGTATCTATGACCTGCGTCGGCATCGATTGACGATTGTTCAATCGTTGCCCTGGGGACGCCGGAGCAGCCAGCATCTCGAAAATCACTTTGCTTCTGCAGCCTTAGCAACTTGGTAGGCCATTAGCCCGGCAATGTAGCCGCCCTTAAATCCACCATCGATATTGACGACCGTCACGCCTGCAGCACAGCTGCTCATCATGCTCAGCAGCGTGGTGATGCCTTCGAAGTTGGAGCCGTAACCAACGCTCGTTGGAACCGCGATGATGGGACAGGGGACTAAGCCACCGACGACGCTTGCTAGGGCACCCTCCATACCGGCTACAACGACCACCACCGCACATTGTCTAAGCTCATCAAGGTGCCCGAGCAAACGATACGGGCCGGCAACACCAACGTCCTGCAACCAATGCGTATTGACGCCCATCCACCTTAACGTCTCCACAGCCTCCATTCCAACCGCGCGGTCAGTAGTACCTGCGGTGACCACCGCCACATTGACCGCTGCCAGGGCAGGGCAGGGGGGTACATTCAGTTCGTGTACTTCGTTTTGGCTGAGCCGCAGCGTCCTGCCTTGCGGTTCGTACCGCATCTGAAGTGGAGTCCTAAGCTTCTGATTGAGTTCTTCGATCGCACGAAATGCCGCCTCGTCGACTCGCGTCACCAAAACTTCGCGTTGCCCCGACTCAAACAACTTCTGGCTAATCGAAAGAATGCCATCCGGCGCCTTCCCGCTACCATAAATGACTTCGCCGAACGCACATCGCCGCCCCCGGTCTAAATCTGGCTGATCCTCATTCGCAGCAGGGTTCTGCTTGGCAAGAATTCGTTCGGCGAACTCAGTCCAGCCCATCTTGCCTGACTTGGCATCTGCTAGCCATGCATCCATGGTTGCCTCATCAATTGGCATGCCCGGCCGAGGGGTTCGCGGTTCGAGAGCTTTTTCGTTGGTCGGTGCCACTTGGCGACTCCTGAAGGGCCCACGATGATCAACGCACATTGTTGCGTGACCTTGTTAGACAGATGTTTCTTTGGACAATCGGACTCCGAAACCGGGAATAAAACCTCGGCTATCGATTTGCGGACCAAGTAGATCATCGACCAGATTGTCATTGCCGGCCATAGCGCATAGCGACACCCCGTGACCAATTCTCGTGTGCTGGTCCCCATAGCCCCATCATACCGACTTCGAATTAATCTAAACGACGCCCTAGGATCCGTCGCATGGCTCAGAATACGATCCGAAAGGTAACGGACGGGCGTCTGCGATCCAAACACACACCAGGGTGGTCAAAACCAAGCCACCTCAGATAGTAAATCGATCTAGAATGGCTGCGGCCTTACTTAGGAGAAAACAAATGCCTGTATGTGTACTCGCCTACTCGGGTGGACTCGATACATCCTGCATGCTCGCTTGGTTGATCGACCGAGGATATGAAGTACATGCCGTCTACGTCGATCTTGGGCAACCGGGAGAAGACCGCAAAGTAATGGAAGACAAAGCGGTCAAGATCGGAGCAAAGAGCGTCCATATGATCGACGCACGCGAAGAGCTCTGCCGCGACTTTGCGTTCCCCTGCTTGATGTGGCAAGCCAAATACGAAGGTCCCTACCTATTGGGAACCAGTATCGCCAGGCCTCTCATTTCGAAAAAGATTTTGGAAATCGCCGAACAGGTTGGCGCATCCGAATACGTTCACGGTGCCACCGGAAAGGGCAATGACCAGTGCCGTTTCCAGCTCGCCGCCGAGGCGCTGCGTCCGGATATTAAGGTCTACGCACCATGGCGGACTCCGGAGTGGCGTGAGTCTTTCCCCGGAAGAACGGAAATGATCGACTACTGCCAGTCCAAGGAAATTCCTGTCAAAGCGACGGCGAAGAAGCCTTACAGCTCGGACGAGAACGTGCTGCACATTAGCTACGAAGCCGGCGAGCTGGAAAAGCTCGACGTCTGCGGTGTAGACCTTGTCGATTTCGAGATGACGGTCAGCCCGGAAGAAGCCCCAAATGAACCGGAAATCGTTTCCATTGGTTTCGAGAAAGGGATGCCAATCTCGGTGAACGGAAAAGCATGCACTTCGCTAGAGATTGTTGAACAGCTGAATGAAATCGGGGGACGCAACGGGATTGGACGGATTGATATCATCGAAAATCGTTTCGTCGGCATGAAGAGCAGGGGGGTCTATGAGGCTCCGGGCATGACGCTTCTTTATGAGGCTGCAGCTCACATCGAGCAGCTTACTCTAGACCGCGACTTGACCCATCTGCGCGACTCTTTGTCGCCAGTTGTTGCCGAATTGGTCTATTACGGTTATTGGTACGCGGCCAAGCTGGACGCTCTGATGGCGTTCATCCGTAAATCGCACGAAGTAGTAACTGGTGAAGTCAAATTGCGGCTTTACAAGGGCAACGTCACCGTGATGGAGCGAAGTAGTCCGAACAGCCTGTATGACGAAGGCATTGCGACGATGGAAGCTGGTGGCACCTACAATCAAGACGATGCAGAAGGTTTCATCCGCATCCAAGGTTTACCTTATCGAGTCCAAGGCATGTTCAGAAAGTTCGGCGAGTAAGTTCGTGTCGCGCGAAATGGAGAGCAGGGGACCTCGCGTGCATCGTGGGGCCCTCTCGCTCGTGTTGACTCTCGCAAAAGACTCGCCTTGCACTGGCAGCAGCCTTCACACAGCGAAGGTCTTATGCTCCCCCCCCGTGAACGACTACTTGTCGAGTTCAAAATACGTCGCTTCGATTGGCTCGCCTCCCGTTGGCGATATCGCCGCATCGAGCAGGACAGGATCGGTGTCCGCAGGAAGCCACGCTGGTTCGCCATTCGCGAAGGCGGCAGTCGCGCCACCTACATGGTGCCCGCCAATCGAATTCGGCCCGGTTGCTCCAATCCGTGGATTCAGTTTGCCCACATCCAGATCAATTGGCTTGGTCCATTCATGAACGTTGTTGTCGACCTCTACGAGCAACAATGTCTTCTCCGGTCCATCGAAAATCTGAGTCGGTCGTAGCGGTCCGCTGCTTGGAAAAAGGGTTCCTTGTCCTGTAATGAGCATGTAGCTGGATTCTTGCGACCCGGGAGTCAGTGTCGCTGGGCTGACGAAAATATCAGGACACTGATCAAACAGATCGATGTTGTTCGTCCCGTCCCAAGGCTGCTTGAAATCGTATTGAGCGTAAAGTGCGTCTTCGCCCAAATAGGGCAACACAAGCACTCGCCAGCTGTGCATTGGCTTGCCGGCACTATCGAAAACAGTTGGAGGCGGAAAGGTCCCATAATCCTGGGCATACGCAGTTAAGGCTCTCGCTATTTGCGACGCGTTATTCATACAAGCAACCGCATCACGGCGCTGCTTCAGCGACTGAAGAACGGGCCACAGCAAGAATAGAACGCAAGCACCCAAAACGCCCGTCACGACAGCGAGACCAGCGGCTTTGACGACCCAAAGCTTCCCCTGGTTGCTGTTTCGCATTGCCTCAGGACGCACAAAATCAGAGGAAACCGGATGCGCCTGCTCAGGCTCGCGAACCGCAGGTGCCAGCACGGTGACTTGTTTACCACAATTTGCGCACGGCCCCGTCTGCCCGTCGAGAGACTCGTCCACGAGCGTTTTATGGAAGCAATAGGGACAGGTGAAATGGAATGGCATCGCGGCAGGTTGGCGTCCAGGAACCGAAGAAGGGGCAAGCTCAATTGCCTTCAACGCGCTGTCTGCGTTTTCGTTTCGTTGTATTCTAACTTCGTTGTCGAGCATCATGGCCAAAGTGCCTGGCATTTGTAAGTCGATTTGGCGCCGCGTCGCGAAATTCACACAGCCAGCTGGCTCCAAGGCCCAATTAGGAACGTTTCACTCGGCTGTAAGAACCACCGCGATCCGCCTTGAATGATTCTTCCAGCCTGACATTTTGTCTGACTGTTTCACGTATTCCTCAACAGATCGTCATCTCGACTTGGGACTTGGGACTTGGGACTTGGGACTTGGGACTTGGGACTTGGGACTTGGGAAACGAAGCTGGGTCGAGGCAGAGCAGGGACTCCAACATGGAAGCTACCATCCGATGAGAGCCGTTATCCAACGTGTCACAGAAGCGTCTGTGACGGTCGACAATCACATTGTCGGTCGAATCGATACAGGGCTACTGGTCCTCCTAGGAGTCGAAGAAGGCGACACAGAGAAGGACCTGCGGTACATGGTCAATAAAGTCTCGGGCCTGCGAGTCTTTGAGGACGACGATGGAAAGATGAATCGATCCGTACTCGATTCCGGTGGCCGCGTACTCGCAGTTAGCCAATTCACTCTGCTAGGTGACGTTCGCAAAGGAAAACGTCCAAGTTTCATCACGGCCGCTGAACCGGCGATGGCGAATGATCTCTACCAGCAATTCTGCCGACAATTGCGAGAAGCGGGCGTTGAAGTAGAGCAGGGGGTGTTTCAAGCGGACATGAAAGTCGCGTTGACCAATGACGGTCCCGTCACGATCATGCTCGACAGCCGCAAGCTCTTTTAGCTCCAGCAACCTTCTTGGATTCGCATGCATCTCCTTTGGATTCGCATGCATCTCCTTTGGATTCGCATG
>JBKAHA010000002.1:0-1018596 GCA_046290675.1 Aureliella sp. | reverse complement strand
CTCCAATCCGAACAGCCTGAGCGACGGGGAGGAATTCTTCCCAATTTTTTACTTTGATTGGCCCTGACTGCTCCCCCCAGCGCTAATCAGAGTTTCAATTTGCGAAGTCCAATCGAGAGCATCCCAACTCTCTCTCTTTCCCAGCGGGCACACACGAAGCGGGGCCACCTCACACGAAGCGGTTCGTCGAGGAATTGTGTGGGGGGTGTCGGCCTCACTGTTTGGATTGCAGACATAGGTAACACATGTTCGGGGACATGGGTAACACTTGAATTTTGGTTTGAGTCACTTTGCTCGCCAGCTACATGACTGGATTGAGTGTTGCGAAATTCAGTCATGTAGCTGGTGCGGCCGCCTATCGCGATGCTTGCACATACTTCAGCAAGGCCGACATGGCGCTGGTGTCGATCGACTCCTCAAAACCTTCAGGCATCGGCGATAGCGTCGACGTTTTCATTTCCGCAATCTCATTTCGGAGCACATCCACCTGCGTGCCATCCGAACGCGCTAGCCGAATACTGGTTGCCGATTCGCGAAGCACCATTCCGACCAACATCCGATCATCGTTCGTCAAAACTCGATAGCTGCGGTACTTCGACTCTACGGCTTGATTTGGATCAAGAATGGCGGTCAGTAAGTAATCCTTGTCCTTGCCGACCAGACTCTTTAGATCTGGCCCAACATCCTGCCCTATGCCATTCAATCGGTGGCAAGCAGCACAATGTTTTTCGAACACGGCTTTGCCCCTTTCGATCCCTTCAGCCTGCGGCATCTCTGATTGGTAGCGCGCCACTAGCGCCAAACGATCGGTCTTCGGTTTGCCAGAACGAAGGAGCTTCTCAAATGCCTCGCGAATCGAAGAGCGAGGATGCTCCAATAGAACCTGGCGCCCGCTCGCAGATAGATCGCTCATCTGGAGCAAGCCACTCTCCAGGGCATTCACCAATACGCTGGTAGCTTCCACTCGGGTAAGCAATAGGGATTCGACTCGGGCGCGAATTGCCGGGGTCAACATTGGAATTCGCGTCACCAACTCTTCAATCGCGTTCATTTGAAAGAGTGCCTCAACCACGGCTAACTGAGTTTCGAGTGCTGTCTTCGGTTGAAGCAACTTCACCATTGCTTTGCCAGTTGCCTTCGAATCTCTTGCCAGGTAGGCAACCAGTCGGAGCTGCTCAGCAGACATCGCATCGTCACCCGCCTGAATCCCTACTTCCCAGCGTTCGGCGGCTTGTTTCAATCTTGCTACTGGAGTGTTAGGTTCGGCCGAAAAAAGCAATGCACGAATATCAACCTGCAGACGTTCCAGTTTGTCCAATAGAAAAAGCACGGATCGGATTCGGGTCCCATTCTCGAAAACCTTCAAATCGCCGCCATTGTGGTCCTGCAGCAAAGAAACCAATAGGGATTCTACTACGTCCGATTTACGTCCCCCCAAGGCTGTGGCAATCAACCCCTCAAGCAACTCAGGCGCAACGTCAGTAAATTGTTGCTGACCTAATATTGCTTCAAGCATTCGGGGAGCAAGAAAGCGAGTGGAACTCAGGATGGCCGCATTCACCAATGGCTCATTGCGTTCGCGAATTGCCAACTCCACTAGAGAAGAAACCATGGCGTCTTGCTCTTCGACGTCCAACCAACCAACGGCTAAAGCGGCTTCAAACCGGACCTGACCATGCGAATGCTCCAACATGACCTGCAACGGATCAGAACGAAGATCCACTTCAGGTATCTCCGAGAGGCGAGCGAGAGCGACCAGGATCTGGGCTTTCGATTTAGAGTTAGCGGCCAACTCGCTCGTCGGCAACTTGGCTGGCTCGATCGCCGTTAGCAGCCACATTGCCTGAATCCGCGACTCGCTGTTCAGTTCGTCATCCAGCGACAACCGCACCAAAGAATCAGAGACGCCGGCGAGCGTTTCCCCAGTACGGGATCTTTCCAAGATCAAGCGATGCGCCGTATCACGCACCCACCTGTTGTCGCTTCGCAACCGGTCGACCAACTGTTCCGAAGACTCAGACGCAAGGTCGGGAATCGCCAGACGATTTCCCCCGTTTTTCTTCCGAACGGCGTACAACCGTCCCATAGCGGAGCCTGCATAGAGGTCGAGCGATTTCTGCCATGACTCAGGGATCCATTCGGGGTGCTCGATCACTTGACGATGCATATCGCACAACCAAAACAAATCGGAGTTTGGAGCCTGCACGATTCGAACTGGCCGGAACCAGTTTTCCTTCGACGCAAGAAACTCAGACTGAGATTCGGTAGCAAGCCGCTGCCCATGAAAAACAATGCCGGCATCATCCAGCTGGATTCGACTGACCAAGTTGTGCACAGGCTCGCAGATCAATGCTTCGAGCTGTCCAGATCCAGAACGGTAGACCATTGGACCGCAAGCCGACGTAAAGCGATTTCGAGTATGTAAGTCATTGAAGCGGCCTTCCGTTCGACTAACCGGGTAAACTTCCGGCGACCGCGGCGGCTCAGTCAAATAGGCTCGCGGCGAGGGACTCGGCACGTAAGGGTTCCTGGCGACAAAGCGATCTTCAATGACGTACTGGTAAATGGGGCGTGTATTGTCGTTTCCGTACCAATTGCCGGCACCATCTCTTGTTCGAATCCACTGGCTTGCGCCGCTGAGCGTCTCGATGTGGCCTGTTGTCGGGTTGATTCGTAGATCACGCCCCGACGTTTCCACTTCTTCACCGGTGATCAGACTCTTAACTAAACCGTTGTCGTGGTTGCCGGCTGCCAGATAGAGCCAGCCGTCGAGTCCCCATTCAAAGCCATTAACGCGGTGCTGCGGATTCGCTTCCGAAAATCCAGTGAAAAGCACTTTGGTGAAGTCACACCTGCCATCACCGTCTCGATCCTCCGCATAGAGGATGTCCGGTGCCGCACAGACGATCAGTCCTTTTTGCCAGGGAAACACCCCTGTCGGGAACTTCAGCCCGTCCAGAAAAACGGTCGCTTCTTCGTAGACGCCGTCCCCATCCCGGTCATGCAGGCGTTTGACTCGCCCGCCAGGGCTATCGTTCCAAGGCCGCTCCTCCGTACCGCGGTAAGCCCTTTGGTTGCGAAACACCTCCCCGGGCTCGATCTCATCCGGGTTCCCGCTGGGGTAATCCCCCATCTCCACGACCCACAATTCGCCTCCGCTTCCCACGGCAAGATTGATTGGATCTCGCACGACGGGCTCACTCGCGATCAGGACCGCTTCCAACGATTCATCGCTCAACTGGATTCCGCTCAAGTCGCGACCATCGCTTCGTACCGCTGCCTGAGCCAACTCGTGAACGCGTTCGATAATGATATCCTCGGTACCCGACGCCCAACGTCCAGGTTGGAGGTAGTACACCATTGAGTAATCCACTTCGTAGCCACCTTCGGACCGCATTCGCTCTGGGGCAACGTAGCCGAAGACGTCATTCGCATAGGCGCTTACCCACACTTGCCCCGGATTCAGATCCGCAAGCGGGTACTTTCCTTCCGAGGCTTTGCGAACCAACTCCTCCTTGATCCGCTGGGCATATTCGACGCAGACTTCGCCACCCAAGAAAACCATGGAGAGCCCCGCTTGACCGTTTTCAACACCGCCGTCCTCGAAAGCACCAAAGTTCCAGACCTGAATCGGCATTGGATACGATTCCGGAATCCGTCCCATCCGTTTTTTGGTAGCCAGCATCTCTTCCGCGTGCCGACGCACCTGATACCGGCCATCCGCGAGAGCGGCTTCCAACGCCTCATCAGTCGGACGCTCGATCGGCAATCCAGCAAAGCCGAATTGCGTAGCCCCGTTGGCCGAACCACTATCCGACCCAGCAGTAGGAACCCCTGCCCATGAGCCGGCTTCCGCTAGCCGATTGACTTCATCCGCGATTTCCCGTCCCTGAGACTGAGCGATTTCCAATGCCCTCGCCGAGTCTCGAGCTGGGTTCGCATCAGCACCGCAGCCAATCGTGCACAGAGCAACCGCACCACCTTGCGTTTCTTCGATGTATTTGGAAGCGTAGCCAGCCCAATCACCGTTGACTCGGTTGTAGTCACCACCAAATGTGGTGCAGTGGCAGGCGTAGTTGAACACGACGGCAAGTGTCACCGAGCGATTCTCGGATACCACGCGTAGCACTGGTAGCGAATGATCGACGGGACCGTTGGCGTTCTCGCCAAATCCAGTCCATGCCCCATCCTTGATGACTCGTCGGTGGCGGGCAAAGGTCGCTGAACCTTGCGCGAGTTCCAGATGACCAGGCTCTAATTCCCCAACTGCTTTCTCAACTGCCTCAACGACCGCTTTCTCAACCTGCTTGCGGTACTCTTCGAGCACTTCACGCTCCCGCTGTTTGATTGGTCCGCCAAATAGATTCTTCAATCCGCCGGCAATGTGGGGCGCGGTATGACTGTGGGTCGAACAGAGGACAAAACCACTGCGCTCAATTCCGTATCGGGTACGGAGCTCGCGATAGACTTCGGTCGAAAAATCGCCGGGGACTCCAATCGACTCGAGACTCACCAGCACATGGGTGACACGACTCTTGCCATCGCTGACATACCCCATCACCAAAGCCCGCGCGAACAGCCGCTCATCGACCCCCTGGCTAGGTTCAGTCCGGCTTCCGTAGCCCGATAACCGAATCGGGGACTCCGGCGTAATGTCCACTCGAGCGGCACCAAAGTGGGTTTGTGCGCGAGTACGAGCCCCACTTAGACTCACCAACACCAGACTTAACATCACGATGTACGTACCCAAAATCCGTGACTTCGTTCGACTGCGAACACGGCACCTGGTTTCTCCGATTAGAAAAATGCGCTGCCTCATTGCCTGGGCCTTTCGTCTCTACGGATTGGTAATGTCGGAAGTCAGCAGAATTCGGGCGGCTTTCGACTCGGCGAAATCAGCTAACCACCGATCCGACCTCCGCCGCCACGAAGATCGCAAGCCCGCATCTCGCCAGCTTATCATTTTCTGAAGCCCCAGCCCAATCATTGGCTTTCTCAGACGCATGATGCCGGAGTGATTCGACTCAGCGTGAGGAATCGGCTATCGTTAGCGTGAGTCTTCTCCCCCACAGGCGAATCCTAAAAGTTGCCCCACACATTCGCCTTGCTGCCCACCATCATTAGCAGAAGGAATTCGTTATGAAATGCGCCATGAATCGCTCCATGAACCGCAAATTCGCATCGGTAGCGTCGACGCTACCGATGATTGCGCTGCTCGGAGCATCATTGACGTTCACTCCGGTCGCGACCGCCGACGAAACGGAAAAAGCACCCCAAGTCGGTGATGAAGCTCCTGACTTTGAAATGCTAGGCTCCGACGGCAAGACGTATCGCCTAAAGGACTTCAAAGGCAAAAAGCCATTCGTCATAGCCTGGTTCCCCAAAGCCTTTACCGGTGGTTGAACGGCCCAGTGCAAGTCGTTTCGTGAAAACGGCAAGGCCATCCGCGAGTTTGACGTCGCTTACTTCACCGCCAGCGTCGATCCTGCCAAACGCAACAAGGAATTCGCAGAATCACTGCATCTTGATTACCCAATCTTGAGTGACCCCGAAAAGAAATACGCCAAAGCGTTCGGCGTGCTTAGCAATCGAGGCTTTTCGAAACGTGTCACCATCTACGTCGATAAGGCCGGCAAAATCGCCTACATCGACAACGCAGTGAAAGCTGCGAACGATGGCTCGGCCGTCGCAAAGAAATGCGCCGAGCTCAACTTCCCGAAAGCGAAGGGAAGCTAGTAGCCGTTCTCTGCGGCCGCCCCGAAGTTCATCGCGGGCGGGCAGTTCTCGTCCGCAATGAATTGAATTCGACGGAGCGCACCGAGCCTGAAATAGGTCAAGCTCAGTTCGCAATCCACTTGGAATCGGTTGGGGCCGGCTCCCCCACTTGATTGGTCAAATGGGGCCGACCAGCCGAGTCCTTCGCCAGATCGGACTCCAAGAGAACGAAGTTGGCGAATCGCATGCGAGCAGGTTCGTGCTGCCTCGGGTCTCTCTTGCACAATCCCCTCGACCGTCAGGGTTTCGCCATACACGGGGCCGAGTGCTTTTTTTGCACAATCCGGTGTAAATAATCGGCCCCATTATTACCCAGGCGGTGGATGTAAATGGCCCTTTGCGGTTTAGAATGAGGAAGCGTTGGTGCGCATACCGCATTCACTTCAGACAATCATCGAGACAGGTTGAATCGAGGTTGCCGGCCATTTCGGCGGCCGATTCGCCCCCATCTCCGCAGCTAGAATGCGAGACGTTTCGCAGGGTAGCCCTACTGGCCTGCCCGCGAAATGTGTCGTCTCGCCAACGTTCCCTGGTCCCCTCTCCATGGCTCACAAAACCCAGGATTCCCATGATTTCGAAGGCTTCAAACTTAGCTCTCACGATTACGACTTTCGCAGTATTCTTGTCCACCTCTGGGACGGCGACCTTCGCACAACACAACCACGGGGACTCGAAAACCAAGGCACCACGAGTTTTCTTGGATAAGAGTCCGCGCATCGTCCAGTATCAGCTCAAACGTCTATCCAACGATCAGTTGTTGGCCATCGAAACGGACACGAGCGATGAGAAGTATCTTCCCGTCTTCGAGGCCATCCTTTCACGTGAGGGCATGTCCCGCGCCTATCGCGAGGACGCGTTGGCAGGCATGGTCGCGATCAACGGATCGAATTCCGTTTCGGAACTGAGCGCGGTACTCAGCGGCATCAAGGGTACTGGGGCTGCCGAAAAGAGAACGATCCGCACACTCGCTTCGCTGCTGCTTGAGCAGCCGAACGAGAGCCTTCTCTCTGGCAAAGACAAGCTCGTCGAATTAACGGCCTCAGACAGCAAGCTCCTCTCGTCGACAGGCTTTGCGGGCCTGCTCGGCTCCGGTGCAACCGAACAAGCCTGGCAACTCGCAAAGAGCGGGAACAAATTAGTCGAACTGCTGGGTGCAATTCCCATGGTTCCTAATTCGGAAGTCCGCTCTAAGCTTCATGGCAATGTCGTTCAACTGCTGACCGAGGGAGGCATTCCAGTCCAAGCCGCCGCCTTGAGGGCACTCGCCGCAGTGCCTTCGAACCAAGCGGAAACGTTCCTCTTAGCCGCAGGACGTATCCGGACACCGGAACTTCGAGTGCCGGCAATCCGAACGTTATTGAAAGTGCCTGGAGATCATCGCGACGCGGCTGTATCCAAAGAGGTCATTCAATTCCTCGTTGACTTCGCAGAGTCGACGCCCGCGGCCAAGAGGACCGAGGATACGTTTCTCGATGCGATGGAGCTGGTAGACCAGCTTCTTGCTAAGGCGCCGAGCGCAATGGCGAAGGAATACCGTTCTCGCCTCAGCGAAACAGTCGTCCGCGTCGTCCGCGTTCACACGGTGGAAGAGGAAATGCGTTACGACATTCCTTACTTTGCTGTTGAAGCGGGACGCCCGGTCCAAGTGGTGCTGATCAACGACGATCTGATGCCTCACAACTTGGTCATCACCAAGCCAGGAGCGTTAAAAGAAGTCGCCGAAGAGGGACTCGCTGCCGGTCCGAACGACGGCTTAGACGGAAAGCAATATGTGCCCAAGTCGGACAAGGTCTTATATGCGACCAACATGATTGCGACTCTCGAATCGGAACGCCTTACCTTCACGGCACCAACGGAACCCGGCGAATACCCTTATGTTTGCACATTCCCCAGACACTGGATGCGGATGTACGGTGTGATGGTCGTCGTTGAAGACCTCGACGCCTGGCTGAAAAACCCAGTTGAGCCAACCGATCCAGTGGGCAGCAATCGTTCGTTTGTCCAGTCATGGAAGGTCAGCGACTTTACGGCAGACAACTTCGACCAAAGCTTACGCGGTCGCTCACCCCAGATTGGCGAACGCATCTTTACCGAAGCAACCTGTGCCCAGTGTCACAAACTGGGAACGTATGGAGTCGGCGGTGTCGGCCCCGAATTGTCCGAGACGTATGCCAAATTCAAAGACGACCATACATCGGTCCTTCGCGAGATCATCGATCCATCGCATCGAATCGATGACAAATACGCGGTGCACCTGATTTTGGACCTGGATGGGCAGACCTACTCTGGACTCGTTCTTGAAGAGACAAAGGAAAAGGTCACTCTCCTGGAAAATCCCGAAGCCAAAGAGCCAACGGTCATACTCCAAGACGATATTGACCAGATGGTGAAAACGGCCAACTCCATGATGCCCAAAGGCCTGATGGATCAGTTCAGCAAGGACGAGATCTTCGAACTCATCAGTTTCATCAAAGAAAACCAAAAGTAGCCGAACCGGTGCGGCTCGCCGAATCGACATGGACAGCCCTCTTCGATTGGTCGTGACGTGTCAGCCAGTTCCGAACTTCGATGTTCGGCTTCTCATCCCAAAGCGAGTGGCTTACCAACACAGCCCACCGACGACGGTTGAACAAAGGATTTCCACCTGGCCAGCTTAGACGGAGTTTTTTTCCAAACCGGTTAGCGGCCCACATACTCCGGCATGATCCGGCCCACCCCCATACCATCCTCCTGAGTGGTCTCCCACGCCACCCATAGCAGACTGAGCGAAGTACGAATGAGAGCGATCCGACTAGAAGAGCCCAAGCGTTTCGAACGAATTGACATCCCCGAACCTGAGCGGCCGGGTCCTGGGCAAGCATTGGTTCGAACTCACCGAATGGGGATCTGCGGAACCGACTACAGCGGTTACCTCGGAAAGATGCCTTTCTTCAGCTACCCTCGGATCCCAGGCCATGAATTGGGCGTCGAAGTACTCGATATTGGCGACGGCGTCACCAATATCAAAACTGGCGACAAGTGTAGCGTCGAGCCTTACATGAATTGCCGTGATTGCTTTGCGTGTCGCAAAGGCAACTCGAATTGTTGTTCCGATCTCAAAGTGATCGGCGTGATGGAAGATGGCGGTCTTCGCGACCAGTTCCTGATTCGTGCGGACAAACTTCATCCATCGACCATGCTCAATTACGAACAACTCGCTCTTGTAGAGACTCTGGCGATTGGCTGCCATGCGTGTGACCGTGGTGCCCCAGGAAAAGGCGATCACGTCCTAATCATTGGCGCGGGCCCTATTGGATTAGCGACTCTCGAGTTCACGCGACTAACGGGAGCAACCATCACGGTCATGGACATGGTCGAGTCTCGACTGCAATTCTGCAAAGACACCTATGGTGTGGCCCACACGATCCAGTTCAAGGGTGATGGCTCCGAGATGGATCAAGTCAATGAAATCACGGGCGGCGACAAATACTTTGTCGTGACGGACGCGACAGGAAATAACCGCTCCATGTCCAATGCCATGCACTACGTCGCTCACACAGGTAGCCTTGTTTACGTGGGCATTACGACGCAAGAGGTCTCGTTCGAACACCCCGTCTTGCACAAGCCTGAGATAACTTTGAAGGGCTCACGCAACGCTTTGCCGCGTGATTTCACTCGAATCATCTCTCTCATCGAAGACGGCACGATCGACACCAATCCTTGGGTCACGCACCGTACCTCATTCGACACCGTCGTCGAAGAATTCGAAGTATTCACCAAGCCAGAGTCGGGCGTCATCAAAGCGGTCATCGAGCTTTAGTGTGGACCGCGAACGGCCGAACGGCCTGGTCGCGAAGCACCTCCCGCAGCGGCAGGGTGGGACCGTCGTTAATTCAATCCGAATGAAGTTCCTCCCATCCTAGGCGGCGGTCGTCCCCAAACCGGATGCCGGTCACCTGCCCAGCAGCACCGAATCAAATTCACTCCAGAAGGAATCTACTCTCATGGTCAAATCTGCAATCACGGTCAGCCTTGTTGAGGAAGCTCGAGGCGGTCCGTTCGTTTATTGGGACGGACTTTCCTATGCATTCGAACATGCCGCTAGCCTTGGATTCGATGCCATCGAAGTCTTCGCGCCTGGCCCCGATGCCGTTTCCCATGACGAATTGCATGGCTTGAGTGAACGACATGGGCTGCAGATCGCTGCCGTTGGAACCGGCGCTGGCATGGTCAAACATGGTCTGAGTCTGACCGATGCGGATCCCGCCAAGAGGAAGGCCGCTGTCGACTTTGTCAAAAGCATGATTGATTTCGGGGGTGCCTTTGACGCCCCAGCCATCATCGGTTCAATGCAAGGCAAGTGGGGCGGCGACGTGTCTCGAGACCAAGCACTTGGATACCTGAGCGAAGCCCTCGAACCCCTGGGCGCACATGCCGCCAGTCACGGCGTTTGCTTGATCTACGAGCCCTTGAATCGCTACGAAACAAACCTGCTGAAGACCGTGAGCGAAGGCGTCGAGTACCTCGAAACTCTGGAAACGGAGAACGTCAAGCTGCTTGCGGACCTCTTCCATATGAACATCGAAGAGTCATGCTTGGCTCAAGCGATCCAAGAAGGCAAAGAACACATTGGGCACATCCACTTTGTGGATTCCAACCGCAAGGCAACAGGGATGGGGCACATGGATTACGCCCCCATCTGCGAAGCCATTCAAGCCATCGGCTACCAAGGCTACCTGTCCGCTGAGGCATTCCCGCTTCCGGATTCTGCGACCGCCGCTAAGGCCACCATGGAAGTCTTCAAGAAATACTTCTAGTCGCGAGCTGACGTCCCATATCACCATACACCCCAATTACCCCAGCAACAAAAAGCAAACACCATGTCGGATCAAGATCAATGCGTAACCCTCGGAATGGCGCCTAGCTTTGGATTTGGCGACCGAATTGGACTAGCAACTCCTGGCCACGTCGCGGCCATGCTCAAAAGCGGATCTGGGATCGAGCCAATCTTCCCACAGCAGTCCATACGTGAGATGACACGGACGCAACGCACGGCGAGTCAGGTCATGCAGGACGCAATGTCAGGCGCTCGCGAGGCAGGTTGGACCGGTAAGATTGGTGCCGATGCCGACCATCTGAAGACTCCCGATGATGTCGACGTGACGGCGGCCGTCGGCTTTACCTTCTTTACGATCGACCCGTCTGATGACGTTGACCAAAAGGCGGACGACTACGACCCGAGTACGCTCAAAGAGAAGTTTGAGAGCGCCCAGCAATCCGCACCTTGGTACAGCAGCTACTTGGGCAAGTCAGTCGAATTGTCGACGGGAACCACGATTTCACTCGACGAAGAATCTTGCATGCGGGCTGCCGTCAAATACGGTGCCGCCATTGCAAAGGCATTGGAATTGGGCCAATACATCAAAGATGTAAACGAGCGTGCTGGCCGTGATTATGAAATCGAACTATCCGTCGACGAGACCGATCAGCCAACGACACTGGCTGAGCACTACATTATCGCAGACCAGTGCATCCAGGGTGGCATGAAGCTCGTAAGCTTGGCACCGCGTTTCATCGGCGAGCTAGAGAAAGGCGTCGACTACAAAGGCGATGTCGCCGCGCTCGAGGCTTCACTCAATGATCACGCGGCAATCTCGGAGCTACTCGGGCCCTACAAGCTTAGCCTGCACTCAGGGTCGGACAAGATTTCGATGTACGCGGCCCTCGCTCGTGCGACCAAGGGTAAATTCCATGTGAAGACGGCAGGCACCAGCTACCTCGAGGCACTCCGTGTCGTTGCGCGACACGACGAGGCTCTCTTCCGACAGATTGTTCAATTCGGACGAGCGCGATACGACGTCGACAAAGCGACCTATCACGTATCGGCAACCAATGCTGGAGTCCCCGAAGACGGACATCTTGATGCAACCCAACTCGAGAAGACTTACCTGGAATGCTGGGCAGATGTTCCACAAGGCGTCGGTTTCACCGAACCAGGTCGACAAATTCTTCACTGCACTTTTGGATCCACGTTGACCGACCCAGAACTCGGCCCAGCAGTTCGCTCGGTACTAGAATCCCATCCAGATACTTACAGCGAAGTGCTCGCGGATCATTTCAGCCGTCACCTCGAAGCCTTGCGTTCGGGAATGTAACCTCCCCACGCAGCGGCCGAGATCAAGACAAGACTTCACAGTAGAAAACACGCCCGACAAAGTGTCGTTCCACGAAAGCCCGAGCATGGCTCATAACAAGCCATGCCGGGCTTTTTCTGTTTCGGCGCCTTCGCACGGAGCGTTCCGACTTGACCGCTGCAGCCTTCCGGCCGTCTTGGCACAGAACCTGGTCCGGCCTGAAAGGTAGGGGCAAACACCTCGCTTCTCTTTGTCGGGAGATGAAGAAAGATTCATCTGGCCAAATCGGATGCTGACCACGGCGTACCCCACCAGATCCGATGAGGCTTATAATCGTAGGGTACCGGTATGCATCCCAATTCATCAACAACGACGAAAGTGCGCTCGTGATCACCAGAACCCCCGAACGAGACAAGATAAGCCATGTTGCAGCATCGCCTCGTGGGTTTCACGTCTCTACTGCTCATCCTCATAGCCACTGGTTGCGAACCAGCTCCAACTCAGCCAGCGCCAAGCACATCGAGCACCCCGGCAGAGAACATCCTGGGACCAGCGGGACAGGCTGTTGCTGGAGTCGGGAAGGAGGGCCAGAGTCTCAAAGACGATACTGGAGTTGCCAAAATGCTCTCCGGGCCAATTTCAGCGCTCGCCAATTTCAAACAGAAAGCGGTTCTTGAAATCCAAGTGAAACAGGCCATCGACGTGTTCAAAGCGACGCACGGCCGCTTCCCCAAAGACCATCAAGAATTCATGACCAACTGCATCGAAGCCAATCGAATCACGCTGCCTGAATTGCCAGAGGGATATGTCTACCACTTCAACTCAGAGAAAGGACAACTCTGGTACTACCCTGAAGGCGAAGCGCCCGAATAACAGCCTGCCCCAAGCGCATGGCAGTTGCATCACTCGATCACTCAGAATCGGCATGCATTTTCATCACTTGGTAACTGGCTAATGACCATCACCTTTTTGCACGACTGTGAGATAGATATGAATCGCTTTCCAAACAAGTTTTCACGTCCAGAACTGACACTTGCGCCCTTGCCGCCTCGCATGTTCATCCACACCCGGTGGCTTTGCCTTCTCCTCGCATTCGCTTTGGCTACTTCGACCGTTTCCAGCGCGATTGGTGTCGAGCCACAGAGCGACCCCACGCCGGAGCAAAAATCCCTATTTGCAAAATTTGAAAAACTCCTGACCGGTGCGAAACTCCGCGGCCAATTCACCGTCGACGGGCGCCCTATGAGCAAGTTGACGGATGAGACCTATGAAATTGAAAAAGTCGAGAAGCAGCCCGAAGGCGACTACTGGGTCATTACGGCACGGATCAAATACGGTGATAACGATCGTGTTTTCCCATGCCCAGTCGAAGTCAAATGGGCTGGCAAGACCCCGGTGGTCACGTTGGATGAAATGACCATTCCCGGCATGGGGACCTTCGGAGCCCGGGTGGTATTCCACAAGGACAAGTATGCTGGCACCTGGCAGCATGACGAAGTCGGTGGACACATGTTCGGGATGATTGAGTTCAGCAAAAAAACTGGCACTGAAGAAGCTAAAACCCCAACATCCGTGGACTCACCTCCGAAGTAGTGCCCAGCCATTAACGAGCGACCAGCAGCTACCTGCGATGCTTGCAGGCCTGCAGGGCTCTTATTTGAACAGCACGAATCAACCCATCGAACCAGGGGAACCACGATGGCTGACTACTCCCGGCGACAATTACTTTCATACGCGGCGTTCACTTCAGCTGCAGCTTCCGCGAGCGTAGCTCAAGCTTCGCAAGCACCGAGCGAAAGTGATACCGCTTCTGCGTCGGCGGCCCCCAAATACAACATGAAGAAATCCATTAACCTCTGGGCATTTCCGTACCCAGACAAGATGGACCTACGGCAGTGCCTTCAACTAGCGAAGGACGCAGGGTTCGACGGAATCGAATTGAACTATGACTTGGAAAGCGACCTTTCACCTGACCATGGCTCGAAGGATTACGCAAACATCCGACGCATGGCAGACGAAATCGGGATTGAGATTAGCGGACTCTGCTCGTTTCTGTTCTGGCCCTATCCACTCACAAGTAACGATCCTGCCGAACGAGCCCGCGGAATGGAGCTGGCACAGCTGATGACACGGGCGGCTGCCGATCTTGGCACTGAGAACCTACTCGTCGTACCTGGGGCCGTTCACATGCCCTGGCGGGAAGACCATGACCCAACGCCAAACGATGTGTGCGACCGCCGTGCCAGGGAAGCAATCAGCAAACTGCTTCCACTCGCGGAAAAGCTGAATGTCCACCTCAACATGGAGAATATTTTCTTTAATGGATTCTTAATGTCGCCAATGGAGATGGCTGAATTCGTGGATGGCTTTGATTCCCCGAACATTCACGTCCATTTCGATACCGGAAACATTATGGAATACCAATTCCCGGAACATTGGATTCCGATCCTTGGGAAGCGGATTCGAAACGTGCACCTGAAGGAGTACTCGAAGAAAAGCAGTGACCATTCGCTTGAAGCATTTCGTCCCCTTTTGGATGGGACCACGAATTGGCCCGCCGTGATGGAAGCTTTCGACAAGATAAACTATGAGGGCTATCTAACATTTGAGTATTTCCATCCGTACCAACATCACCCAGAAGCCCTGATCTACCAAACCTCGGATGCGCTTGATCGATTACTCGGCAAGAAATAGGCGGTTTGTCTGCTGGTGCTTTCACCGCTAACAGCTGCTGCTCATGCGAATTGCGGCCGCCGTCGAATTGCGGCCCCCCGTACGAATTGCGGCCGACTATACCCATCTGTCCGCTTCAACGTCCAGGTTGTCCTATCAGCGTGCACGGCTTACGATGTAGCCATCCAGAGGATTGCTGACGAGTCTTATCTCATGCTGCGTGCCCGCAGCCAATCGGGAGTCACTTGAAGCGAATTCGATCTCAGCTGTTGCATCAGGCGACAGATGCTGCAGTGGGCCAGGCTCAACAGCTTGGTTCTTCGAATTCCCAATTCTCGCACCGTCGTAACCGACAGAGCGTGTTTTCGCCGCGGGATCATTGGGATCCCGTTCATCCACCCGAAACATATTGCAGCGGTTCAAGGCTACTTAAGTGGCTTACTCGCTGCATCGCTATCCGCCGTCCGCCAGTCGCTCCACCGCAGCTAGCTCCAAACCAGCTATGCATCTCTAGCAACCGCAGAGAATCGAGCTCCTCCAACCCGACGAGAAGCCTGAACAAAGAGCTGCACGCCACAGCTCGAGCGCGTAGGCAGGCAACACCGATAGTAAGCATTGAGCCAACTAGCTGAGAACATTTATGGACCAGAGCAACACTTCGCAATCCACGTCTAGCTTCCCATCCAACTCGGATACAGCAACCAGCGAACCCGACCCGAACTTTCTCGCCGATGTACTATCTGGCCTATCTGACTCTCCCAAATCACTCCCCTGCAAGTACCTGTACGACGCTCGCGGTTCGCAATTGTTTGATCAGATCTGTGAGCTAGAGGAGTACTATCTAACGCGGACGGAGCAATCGATTACAACCAGCAACGCGGCTGCTATCGCCGACGCACTGGGGAACGGAATCGTATTGGCTGAATTGGGTAGCGGCAGTAGCACCAAGACTCGTGTCTTGCTGGAACACTTGCATGAGCCCACCGCTTATCTGCCGATCGACATCTCGGAGGACCATCTGCTCGACACAGCAGACCAACTTCGGCAAGATTATCCCGACCTCGAAATCGTGCCGGTCGTTGCCGACTTCAGCAAACCTTTTGAGTTGCCTGAAATAGCCGACAACGCGAGAACATGCGTCTACTTCCCAGGTTCCACCATCGGAAATTTTGAGCAACTCGAGGCTAGCCGTCTGCTGCAACAGATTACCGAGGTCGCGGGTCCTGATGGCTTACTACTAATCGGATTCGACCTACAAAAAGACAAACAGATCCTCGAAGCCGCCTACGATGACCGCGACGGAGTGACCGCGGAGTTCAGCCTCAACCTGCTACGCCGCGCAAACGGCGAGCTTGGAGCAGACTTTGACTTGGAGCAATTTGAACACACCAGCTTTTACAATGAAGAAATTGGCCGGATCGAAATCTACGTTGAAAGCAAAACGGACCAGTCGGTTGAGATCTCTGAGCACCAATTCGAGTTCACCGCTGGTGAGCGAATTCACACGGAGTATTCCCACAAATACACCCGCGAGAGCTTTTCAATGATGGCCAAAGCTGCCGGCTGGGAGTCACAACAACTTTGGACCGACAGCAATGACTACTTTGCATTAATGCTGTTAGCACGAAACTAAGCAGTGCCAGGCGCCTAAGCAATATGCCGCTGTGTAAGCCAGCCAGGCCGTACTACCCGATCGCGTGAACCACCCGCGACAGTTGCGAGCCCCCATCCAGACAGCTCACAAGGAATTTCCATGTCAGCTCAAACAACAGCAACGCCGGAGCAAAACGCGGCTACGCTGCTCGAGCGTTTTACTGAAGTACGTCGATTCAGCGAAGATATTGCTGCTCCATTGAGTCCAGAGGATAGCTGCATTCAATCGATGCCTGATGTCAGCCCAACTCGCTGGCACCTTGCTCACACGACCTGGTTTTTCGAAACGTTCTTATTGAAACCACACGGTCCCTACGAAGTATTCGACGAGAGTTTCGAATACCTTTTTAACTCCTACTACAACACCGTCGGCGAACAGTTTCCGCGGCACCGGCGTGGGCTGATCTCTCGACCAGGGCTCCAAGCAACCCTCGACTATCGAAATCACGTCGACCAGCGTGTTCGCGAACTGATTTCACAAGATGAGCTGACCAAGAACGAGCGAGACATATTGGAGATCGGCTTACAGCACGAGCAACAACATCAAGAATTGATGCTGACGGACATCAAACACGTCCTATTCTGCAACCCGCTCTGGCCCGCCTACCAGACCACTCCAAGCGTTCTCGACGAATCCAAGCCCCACCGCTTAGCCTGGCAGCATTGCGAGCAACAAGTCACGTCAATCGGGTATGAAGGAACGGGTTTCCACTTCGATAACGAAGGCCCCAAACACGAGGTATTAATTCAAGACCACGAAATAGCGTCTCGCTGTGTCACCAATGGAGAGTATTTAGAGTTCGTTGAAGACGGGGGCTACCATACTCCGACGCTTTGGCTGTCGATGGGGTGGGGCACAGTACAGTCTGAGCACTGGTGCCACCCACTCTATTGGCGTCAGGAGAATGGGCAATGGTTCGAGTTCACTCTGCAGGGAAGGCGCGAACTCGACTTGAACACGCCGTTGTCGCATATCAGTTATTTCGAGGCGGACGCGTTCGCCCGCTGGGCTGGTCGTCGATTGCCGACCGAGTTTGAATGGGAGCACCAAGAAGCTGTCTCTCAATACGATGCGGAAGACAACTTTGCGGACCACCTACTCAATGCAAAACAACTACATCCTCAATCCGAATCCACCGCATTTGGCAATCTCCTAGGAAATGTCTGGGAGTGGACAGCTAGTCCCTACATTGCTTACCCGGGTTACCAAGCTCTAGACGGTGCCTTGGGTGAATACAACGGAAAATTCATGTGCAACCAATTTGTACTACGAGGCGGGTCAGTTGCGACAAGCTCGACTCACATCCGGGCGACGTATCGCAATTTCTTCCCACCAGAAGCAAGATGGCAATTCTCGGGGATCCGCTTGGCAAAATAGATTTAGTTCAGAACGGTACCATCTCGGCTAGATAAGATCCGTCTCGTGGAACCACGCGTCAGCTGCTCGGAATCGTAGATCCGATTGGGTTCTTGCCGCTCATTTGCTCTTACGAGGTAGACTGCTAGCAGCGGAACCGGACGACTTCGCACCCGCACTTTGGAACTTGGCCGATGCTTTGACTCGAGCAAACTTTCGAGTTTCCGCAGCGGAGGCCGTGAGCCTACGCTTCGGCTGTTTCGAACTCGCTCCACCCGCCGATGTCCGAGCGCCTCTACCGTTCTCCGCTTCATACAAACGCTGCACTTCAGCTCGATCACTGATTCTCTCGCGTCGAGCGATGCAGGCCATTTTGAAGGCAGCTCGCTTGCCCCACCGATTTATTGAAAAGCGAACGTTTCGCCGACGCCCCGCTTCGGTTTTCCAGGATGCGATGTAGTATTCGTACGCGCAATTTGGATACCGCGCGTCGACGTCATGCGAATAGTGGACACCAACGACGCCCGATGCATTGCGTTTCCCAAGTTTATCTTCGGCAGTTGCCGGAGCCGGCAGCTCATCCGCCCACTCCTGGTACACCTTTTGGGCAACTCTCTGCGATTTCCGTTTCCCTCCGTGAGTCGAGTCGCTGATGAACCGTGACCGCTTCACATCGCCACGCTTGATTCGCACCAGCCAACCGTGAGCATCGCCCGAATCGACTCGAGAGAACCCTTTGACTTTTCTAGGCATTATTCCAATCCAAAAACGAGCGGCGAAACACGGGGCAAAAACGCATCTCAGCCGCTGGGCTGGCCTACGAGCGCTTCCCCCTGTTTGCGAGAATGGCGGAGTTCGGCTGAGTCCGAAGGCTCCAGGCACGACAGGGTGGTCCTGGTGGATGATAGGTAAGGATCAAGTCTGCTCTCGACCTGAACCGCTATACTCGTTTGGCCGACGGATATTCACCGGAGAAATGCCCCCGTTCCCTGGGTGCAACCAACCCAAGGCCGCCATGTTGCGTTCAGCTGCGGACCGTCAAGATTCACTGATTGCGTTCCATCCGCTAAGAGGTACCTTCCGTTCATGTCTGATTTTTCCGGATTCCCGCCTGGGACGTTTCAATTTCTCTCTGACCTCGAGGACAACAACACTCGCGATTGGTTCCAGGCAAATAAACAGCGGTATGAGCAGTACTTTCTCGAACCTGCCTTGAGTTTCATCAAAGCGATGCAAAAACCGCTGGAGAAAACGGCCCCGCTGCTGAAGGCAGAGCCGAAAAAAGTCGGTGGTTCGATGATGCGAATTTACAAGGACACGCGTTTCTCGAAGGACAAGACGCCCTACAAAACGAATATCGGAATCCAGTTTCGGCATCTAAATGGTAGCGACGTGCATGCCCCAGGTATCTACCTGCACATTACGACGGACGAGTGTTTCCTCGGTGCCGGTACTTGGCGTCCTCCATCCGATGCACTCAAGCTGATCCGAGCTTATCTGGACGAAAATCCCGATGCCTGGAAGAAAGTCCTGAGAAGCAAAGTCTTCAATCGCTCTTTTGACCTTTACGATGACCGACTCAAGTCGGCTCCGCGTGGCTATGCGAAAGATCACCCTCAGATCGAAAGCCTGCGGCTGAAGAGCTTCATTGGTATGGCTCCCATCAAACGCGCTCAGCTTCGAAAGGCGACTTTCGTTACCGAGGCACAGCAGATGATCCAAGATGCAGCACCTCTGATGTACTTTCTATGCGAAGCAACCGGGCAACCTTACTGAAACCACTCAGCATCGAATCGGAAGCGGGATTCGAACGTTCGTATCCAAACGGTCGCAGCAAGGCAAACGGCACTATAGTACCTAGCCTTTTTTGGTACCAATGAATTGATAGTACGGTGTGCGTATGAAAGGAATGTAAGGCACTTTTGACCGAGCTTCTTTCAGGTACTCTGTTTCAAAGTGCGAACGCACGAATGGCAAGTGATCTGGAGAAGGAAAAACATTGTCCGATGCGAACCACGTGGGCCAAAACGTTCGAGTGAACCAAGAGTGTTTCTGCAGGCCTTCTTCCGCGTGCTTTCTTGCAACGTAAAAATCAACGATGCCAATTCGCCCCCCAGGCTTAAGAATCCGCAGTGCATTTTCCACTGCACCAAACCAATCTGGAATCATGGTCAGGCTGTAGGAAAACGTAACCACGTCAACCAGACCTTCTTCGGGCGTCCATTTGGTCGCATCGGCTTCCACCGCATGAACGTGATTCCATCCATTCGACTCGAACCGATCGCTCGCAACCTTGAGAAGAGACGAGGCCAGATCGACGACGTAAGCTCGACCTAGCTTCGGTACGGTATCGGCAATGAATTCCATGTTTGCGCCAGTGCCGCCACCTAAATCGACCCAGGTTCCGCCTTCGGGAACTTCGATCTTTTGAAACAGCGCTTCACGACCATGCAGGAGCCGACGTCGGAAATCGTCATAAGCTTCCGCCTGGCCAGAGTAGAAGTTTTCCATACGGGCCGCGTGGTCCTTTCCTCGGACGGGACGCAGGGCCAGATGGTAGAGAATTTTGAGATCGGAGATCAAACCCATGGCTTCAGCTGATGCTCAAACTGGTTACTTGGAATCGAGCTAGGACCTGTGCCTACCAGAAGCATTCGGATCTACTCTCGAAATCTTAGGGATGCAGCCGCTCGTTCTACGTGGCAGGATCGAATCGCCATGAAATCTGACTTAGCTCTGCGCGAACTTAGGCGGCCAGGTCGGCGATATAGAAGCTTCCGTACGTGTGCACTCGATCTAGTTCATGCAACTCGGCCGCAAGCTCCTCGTGGTAGGTCAGTAATTCCGGCAACGCTACGTTCTGACCATCTTTCGTCACGCTCACCCTGTCGATGAAGTCCGTTCGAAGACCACCACTGCGCCAGAGAATCCGCGAATTCTCGGCTGCACTGTTTAGGATTGCTTGCCACTCTAATTCCAACATGGGAAACAGGTGCTCGGAAAGCCAATCCATATGATCCAAGAGGATAAAGCGAGAGATCTTATGTTCGGACTTCTCCAAGAATCCTTGAACGCTATCCGTATGGGTTGTCAGGCCTTCCACATTTTGACTCTTGAGCCGCTCAAAGTTTTCCGGCTTCAGATACTCCGGACAGCACGTTGGAGTGTAGCTGCCTGTGATATACACACGCCAAAAGTAGTTTTCATGGATAGGAAGCTTAGCGAAAACGGCCTCCATGGAATCTTGAATGAAACTAAGGATGCCACCGGGATACTGCTTATCGATCTGCATCCGCTGCGCCTTCGGAACACCAAGCATCGATAGCGTTGAATCGCGGTTGAGCGCGAACTTCATGGTTCGGCTCCAGAAGCGGTCACGAATGCGTTCAAAGATCTCTTGTTGCTGATCGACATTCTCGCACTGCAAGAGCTCGCTGACTTCAGGACGCAACTTGGCGACTCGATCGATGTAGTAACGGATTCCGCGGGCAAAGGCACCCGATGTACCGCGGTAGTAGAAAGTACGTTTTGAGTTATCGAAGAACTTGATGAACTTGTCCCAGTAGCCCTGTGCCCAAGGACTGATTTCGCTGCGCAAAGCATCACGGTACACCGCCGCAGCAGCTGGGTGAAAACCATCACCGAACAGCCGATAGAAATCGGTATAGTCCAGTTTTCGGATCCCAGCGATCTTCAGTTCCAAAAGGGCATTCTGGCGAGGGTTCATATCCACGGCGTGAACATGCTTTGGTCCCGCAATGAGGTAGTCGAGCGCATTGCACCCAGCCGACGTAATCACTAGTACTCGGTCTTCGGACGACAAATTCAGTGCCTGGCGATCCAAACGTGGATCTTCCCAGCATGTGTTGTAGACGAGGTTGTTGCCGTGAACGAACTTAAATACGCGTCCACTTATCCAGTTACTCAGAGACATTCGGTTCGGCTCGCAAATCACGTCCACTCGGTTTGAGCTCGCCAGAGCCATTTCAGCTCGACGATTTTGCTCGACTATTCTTCGCCAACAGCTTTATGCCTGCAGTTAGCTTTCTGGCCAACTGCGACTGCAACGAACCCGACGATCGAGTCGATCTCCTGTTCGCTGCAGGAACTTTTGGGCTACCCGCATAGGGCCCTGAAACAAGCAAAAATGCATGCCGTTGCAAGAATGCGGATCGCGGTCCGCTCAGCCCCGCTAAGCCCCAATTTGGCCAGCCACGCATGGTACCTCCGGAAGGACCTCTAGGCGAGGGCGGGAAACCGGATCGGATTGGCAATCGCAGACGAAAACGCAATCATGGACGCTGCAACCCGACCGACCTTTACGCATTTTTTGGCGAGCAATTCGCCAACAAGGCTCGCCAATGGCTCGGCCCCCGCAAAATTGGTCTGTTGCCACACTTTGGGTTGGTCTCCAATACGAGGCAGAAACGCAGAGAATCCGATCTCCTAACGCCGTATTCCCAGGCTCATCATACGGAATCCGCACATGACCCATCCGCGTCAGCCCAATGGTATTCACCTCGGTTATCTGATTGCAATCTGCCTCCATGTCGGCCTGGTTGCCGGTTGCGGCAGCTCTTCGAATGACACGGACTCACTGGAAGCTGCTTCTACGCTTCCGGCTCCCGGCCCAGGTGGTCCGTCAGAGAAAGAAGCGGCAGGTAACGAGAACGCGGCAGATGCGATTTCGAACGCAGTTGGAGACGCCGAATCCCCAATAGCCGACAGTTCAGCATCCCCCAACAGTAAAGATACATCCGAGAAAAATCTCTCCGAGGACTTTTACACGGTTTCGAAATACGACCTAGAGGCGGATCCGGCCGAGCAACTGAAGGCGACCTTGAAGCGCGCTGAGCGGGAAAAAAAGACGGTGCTTCTCCAAGTCGGAGGTGACTGGTGTCACTGGTGCAAACGGATGAGTCAATTCTTCGCCAGCAATGCCAAAATCAACGAGTTACTGAATCGCGGTTTCCTCGTGCAGAAAGTGACTTTCGCGGAAAAGAACCGGAACGAAGCATTCCTGTCGAAATATCCGCCAATCAACGGCTACCCGCATCTATTTGTTTTCGATGCGACTGGCAAAATGCTTCACTCGCAAAATACAGCTTGGCTAGAAGCACCAGCTCGCGATGGTCAGGGATATAGCGAAGAAAAATTCAGCGAGTTTCTCGAGCGTTGGCTCCCTTAGTTCGAACGCGGCAGCCGCGGCATATCGGATTCAACTATCGGATTCAACTATCGGATTCAACTATCGGATTCAACTATCCGATATCGCCTAGCTGCATGAGCGGGCCATAACGATGAACCGTCTGCTTACGGAGCCGCTGGAAAGCAGGATTGGCCAAGTCCGGATCTTCTTCAAGCAGCACCTTTGCTTGCTCGCGGGCAATTTCAACTAGCTCCGTATCTCTGGCAAGATTGGCAACGCGAAACGGGGGCAAGCCGCTCTGGGAGGTCCCCAGTAGATCACCTGGCCCCCTCATTTTCAAATCAAGCTCGGCCAGTTCAAAGCCGTCATCGGTCTTTTCGAATGCCTTCAGTCGCTCATGATCCTTTGCCTCCGAACCCTCCGTTGCAACGGCGCATACGTACCCCGGCTGGGAGCCCCGTGCAACTCGGCCACGCAATTGATGTAACTGCGACAGACCTAAACGATTGGCATCCAGAATCGTCATCACCGTCGCATTGGGGACATTGATTCCCACCTCCACAACCGTCGTCGACACAAGAATATCAACTTCGTGGGCTGCAAACGCTTCCATCGCAGCCAACTTCTCCGCAGGATCCATTTGCCCGTGGAGCAAAGCGATCCGACGATGCGCAAAAACCTTCTCACTCAGAACTTGGTACGTGCCGACGGCCGTGGCGATCGCCTTCGAAGATGGCTCTTCGAAAGCTGTATTGCGATCGCCGCTTGCCCCGGGTGGGAGGCCTTTTTCTGAGTCTCCCATCGCGTGCTCGTCGCTACGCTCGCCTTGGTGACTCACTCTAGGCGCGATGACGAAGGCTTGGCGGCCTTCGTCGATTTTGCCATCGACGAATTTCCACCACGAATCAAGGTCATCCGTCGTCGCTGTGTAGGAATGCACGCTCGCTCGACCAGGCGGCTTCTCGCGAATCGTGGAAACGTCCAAGTCGCCGAAGTCGGTCATCGCAATCGTTCTTGGAATCGGTGTCGCGCTGAGAACGAGATAGTGAGGCTGTTCACCATCGACGCGAAGCTTTGCTCTCTGTAAGACACCGAACTTGTGCTGTTCATCAACAATCACCAGACCCAGGTTCGCGAACTGCAATTGGTCGGCGAGCAAGGCCTGCGTCCCAACCAATAGATCGACTTCGCCAGATTCCACTCCCTCGAGGACTCGTCGGCGCTCGGCAGCTTTTTGACTACCGGTCACTAATTCAATGTTGACCCGGCTCGAACCAAGACTGCCCCGCAAAGTGTGGGCGTGCTGCTGAGCCAAAATCTCAGTCGGAGCCATCAACGCCGCTTGGTATCGATAGGCGGCGCATAGCATCATCGCATATTGCGCCACCACGGTTTTCCCGCTACCAACGTCCCCCTGCAACAGACGATTCATCGGGACGCTCCGCGACATGTCGGCGCCGATCTCAGCGATAGCCCGCTCTTGATCGGAAGTCAGACTGAACTGAATTCGACTGAGGATCCGCGAGTGAATTTTGCCCGTCGGCTCGCACTCGGGTGCAACAGCGACACGTTCGCGTTCGACACGCTGCATTCGCAACGCGAGCTGCAGCACCAACAGCTCTTGCAACTTGAAACGCCGCATCGCCGCTTCCGCCTCGTCAGGACTCTCCGGAAAATGAAGCCAATGAAGCGCTTGCGCGATATCGGGAACTGCGAGCGTCTCGCGGAGTGACTCGGGCAAGACCTCGGTAACCAGTGGAATGACCGCAGGTAATGCGGTTCGCATCATTTTTCGCAAAGAGTATTGCTTTAGCCCTTCGGTCAGCGGATAAATCGGCGCTGGATGTTCGGTCTCCGGCTGCTCGCCAGCTTGCAAGATCTGGACCTGTGGCTGGACCATTTCCCAGGAGAGGCCATTTGCTTTGACAACACCTCGCACCAGCACGCGGCGATTGGGCTGGAGCATATTCTTGCGAAACGCCTGATTGAAGAAAACCAATCGAACCGGACGGGGAACTTCGTCACCCTCGCTCGAGGCTTCTTCGACATGCACCAAGACTCCGAGCAAGTGTTTTCCAGATTGCGTCCACCGCTCATCAAAAGAGTCGACCGCCGCAATAAAAGCTGCCTTCGCTCCAGCGTCAAAATCCGAATACGCCAAGAGCGGCGTTGCTTGGTCGTAGCTGCGTGGAAAATGGAAAAGAAGCTCAGCTGCCGTACGAATTCGCAGACGAGCTAGCAACCCCGCTCGCTCCACCCCAACTCCGTCGAGCAGTTGGACCGGCGTGCGGAGCGAGACGGTCGGTCCCGCAGATTCCTCCATCGATACACTTTTGGTCAACTCAGCCCCTTAGTCGGAAAATCCCTGCAGACATCCACCATTGCTCCCATCCACCAGGCCTTCGCCCTCCAGGTCTCCGCCCCCAGGCCTTCGCCCGCCAGGTCTCCGAACGGCAAACGGGAGCTGGCTGGATCCGGAGCCATTGAAATTGGACTTTGGTGGAAATCGATCCGTTCGCCAACGCTGCTATTCCACAGCCAAATTGCGGGCCGAATCAAACAATCACGCCAAATTCGACGCCCAAAAACGCGGATATCGCGGCGTAATCCACTATTTGACGGATCCAAGTCTGTATTCTTACGAATTCCCGAAACTTTTCATCCTTCCACCGGTTTTATTAAGCACAGGTCACCGAAGCTAGTTCGTTCTCGACCTGGCGACTTTTCCGGTTTTCCAGAGTTCTCTTCACATACTTAGCCTTGGCTAGTTTGCTGGCCGCCTTCTTTGGCGAGATCAGCGAGCCAACCAGGAATTCGCTACCACGATTGAACGTACGAGCCCCGGCGCTGCCGCCTGGGCAGACAACGTGGCCACGACCGGCATTGGAGAGGCCAGGAAGACCAAACGTCTTTTCCAACCCAACTTTCCAAAGAGTTAGATTCATGAAGTTAGCGAGATCGAGCATGAGATTGGGAACAGCTTACAAACTTGGTGTTGCCTGCCTGGCACTGTGCGTCGTAGTTGCGTCCAGCGGCATTGCCAACGCTCAACGTGGTGGTCGCGGCGGTCAAGGCGGCGGATTCGGTGGAGGCCGAGGAGGATTTGGCGGCGGCGGTTTTGGCGGGCGCGGCGGCAATCCTATGGCGGAAGCCCCAGCTCTCGAGCTCATGGGTCTGCTCCGCATGAAGGAAGTCCGGGAAGACGATGCAGTCGCGATGGACGAAGAGGTCTGGGAAGCGATCAGCGGGCGTCAATCCCTCGATATGCGTTCCCTTTTCCGTATGAGTGAAGACGAGCGGAAAAAAGCCATCGAAGAGGCAAACGAAGAAGCCATGGGAATGATGGAAGAGGTTCTTGATCCCGACCAACAAAAACGTCTTATGGGTCTGCTCGTTCAACAACGCGGCGTTGGCGCGGTCAGCAATAAAATGATCGCCGAAGAAGTCGGCTTGGACGAAGGCGACATTGAAAAGGTCACTGAGGGCCTCCAAAAGGTCCAAGCAGAGATGCGTGAGAAGATGATGAGCACCATGCAAGAAATGGGCATCAACTTCGGCGGAGGTCGCGGTGGCCGCGGTGGGGAGGAAGGCGGAGAACGCCAACGCCCTGACGAAGACGCTCGCGCCAAGATGACAGAGACCTTCACCAAGATGCGTGAAGAGGGCACCAAGAAGTCGGAAGAAGCCTTGAAGGACATGTTCCCCGACGCATACAAGAAGCTTATGGCTCTGAAGGGCGACAAGTTTGAATTCCCACAACGGCAATTCGGTGGCCGCGGTGGCCCTGGAGGAGCCGGTGGAAATCCATTCGGAGGTCGTGGTGGCCAAGGCGGACGTGGTGGCCAAGGTGGGGGTCGCGGTGGCCGCGGCGGCGACGCTTAGTCGTTCCACGAATCGGATTCGATCAAAGCGAATTTGCCGCGGTTGTAGGGATTGAAGCGGCAAGACGCTGTAAAATGTTGGATTGATGCGAGGCAGGCAGCGAATCGAGCTGCCTGCTTCCGAGTTGACAAGTGGATAGAGGAACGGTTCTAAGTCCAGACCTCAACGACACTTGGAAAACCAACGACAGGAGCGGCAGTCGCCGCTTAGGTTGTCAGAGGAGGCGAGATCACGTGTTCAACCAAGCGACAGCTAGATATGCAGCCAGAATGGCGGCCGGCATTGCGATGCTGGCAGTGCTTGTGTTCAGCAGCGTGGCTCAAGCACAACGTGGCGGTCGTGGCGGCGGCCCCTTCGGAGGAAACAACTGGCTCCGACAGGTCATGCGAAACGCGGAAGACAAAGAGGTTCTCGATCTACTCAAACACAAACCCATCCGTGGCGAGATAATGCTCACGGAGGACCAGTACGACGAGATCAGAACCCTCGAAAGCTCCGCAATGAAGGAGATTTTCGGAGCACGCAATGACGCACAGAAATGCGTTGAAATCATCCGTGAATTCGGCCAAAAGGCGTTTGGCCTTTTGGAAGAGAAACAAGTCGAGCGACTTGAACAGCTTTTTGTTCAAACACGCAAACGAGCCGCGGCTGCCAACGCTCGCATTGCGAAAAAAATCGGCCTCCCAGACGAGGAATTAGAGGCGTTTCAAGACACAGTCCGCGACAAGATATTTAGCGAGAAGCTGACACGAAAAATGCGGACGATCATGGAATCCAACATTCCCTTTTCGCAGAAGGGCGAAAAAGCTAGCCAAGCTTTTGAAGAGCACTTCAATGAGGTCAACGAGAGCCTGAAAGAGTACCTGACTGCCGAACAGCTCGAGAAGCTAAATGACCTCGAAGGCGAGCCCTTCGAGGACTTGCCAAGGATGCCGCCTAGAGGCGGTCGGGGCCGGGGTGGTCCTGGCCACAATAAGGACAAGGACGGTGGCCCGCCACCCGGCGGGAAACGCGACCCCAACCGGGGTCCGCCTGGTGATCCGACTTGCGAATCGTGTAGCCAAGCCAAGGTCGTGACCGCCCTGTAGGTTGCGGGACAATGCGTGGCGTTCGTCTTCACCTAACGAGTCGTGCATCCAAGATGCCTAACGAGTCGTGCATCCAAGATGCCTAACGCGTCTTGCAGGCCGAAGCGAGCTTGCACACGGCACATCCTCCTTTGGAGCCACACCCGTTGACAGCCGACTCGGTTCCACAGCCTGGGCCACAGCCCTCTTCTAACTGAGCCGCAAATTCGCTGTTGCGGGCCTTCTCTTCAAAAACTTGGGCCAAATGGTCTACGTGGCTTTGCAGCCCCTGGTCGGTGTATTGCTCATTGAGAAAATGAAAATACAACGTCCTACCATCCATCAAAGGTTCGACTTCCAACAGCACAGCCTCACAACCATGCTGGTTCAGCCACTCTTGGCAGTCGTGACTTGCCTCGGAAGCCAACGCTTGCAGATGTCCCCAAAGCAACTCGTCGTCTGGCCCCATCACCCTCAGGATCAAGCCGTCCGCCTTGGTCGCACAAGCCGCTTGCTGGCTCAGGACTTGGCCGACTTCTAAACCACGCGGGGTTCGGCAAAGGACGCGACTTCCACGCCCGAAGCCGGAGTCTTGGATACCCGAGAATCGGCCGACTTGCCCATGAACTCCAATCCTCACAAGTGCCATCTGGACCAAGTCCGCCGAATCCGAATCGCCAGACCCTCCAGACTGCTCCGCGCCGGCGAGGTCACCAACGGACTCATCCGTCTCACCTATCTGGTTGCCATCTGGGTTCATATTGGACTAGAACTCTTCGTCTTCGGTGAATGGGGCATCGCGGCGGTTTCAGGAGACCCGGCTTCTCAAGACGCAGTATTCTTCGACACACCAATTCTCAAGTAGACGCCACCTGCGCCGCGATGGTCTTGTGAGCGGTGTTGTAGTTGAAAAGCCTAGATCACGCCACTATTTGACCGCAATAGGACCGCAATAGGACCGCAATAGGACCGCAATAGGACCGCAATAGGACCGCATTAGGACCGCATCTCTGGCTTGCTCGACCGAGCCAACCCATTCCCCGTGTTCCCCAATTGGACTTTAATGAGTCATAATCGGCTGGAAGTTCAGTGTGAGAAGCCAAATCAGACGATTAGGGCGACTCGACTGGCGTGGCTCCGTTGACAAATCTTATCCTCTGGCAGACGACTGCAGGGCTCCTAATATGAACGCAATTCCTGAAGCAATTTCCCCGACGCGCGCTACGCTGGATTCTTCCAATCGATGGATCGAACTAGCAACATCCGTACTGGATGGTGAACCTGTTTCGGAAAGCCAGGCACTCGAAATCCTCAAGAGTTCCGACGAAGAAATTCTTGATATCGTCAGCGGGGCGTTTCGCCTGCGACACCAATTTTTTGGCAAACAAGTTCAGCTCTATTTCCTAGTGAACGCCAAGAGCGGATTGTGCCCAGAAGACTGCGGATACTGCTCGCAGAGCAAGCTCTCGAAAGCGCCGATTGAAAAATACCGCATGCTCTCAACGGAGCAACTTCTCGATGGGGCGAGGGTTGCAGCCGAACGCGATTCCAAGACCTACTGCATCGTGATCAGTGGCCGGGCCCCCAGTGAACGCGAGATGCAAGTGGTCGAAGAAATCGTGCCCAAGGTCAAATCCGAATACGACTTAAAAATCTGCGCATGCCTCGGCCTGCTCACACCCGAAAATGCAGAACGGCTGAAGCAATGTGGCGTCGACAGAGTGAACCACAACTTGAACACCAGCCGCGAGTACTACGACGACATCTGTTCAACTCATACCTACCAAGATCGCATGGACACGCTACGTACCGTGCGTGATGCCGGGCTCGAAGTCTGCAGTGGTGGCATCATGGGCATGGGCGAAACTCATGAAGACCTGGTCGCTATGGCCATGGACCTGCGTGAGCTACGTGCGGACTCGATTCCATTGAACTTTCTCCATGCCATCGAAGGAACGCCACTCGGAAAGCAAACGCCTTTGACTCCACAAGACTGCATCCGTGGACTATGCATGATGCGATTTGTGAACCCAAGCAGCGAGTTGCGAATCGCAGGCGGCCGTGAAAAACACCTACGAAGTCTCCAGCCGCTCAGCCTATTCGTTGCCAACAGCATTTTCATTGGTGACTATTTGACGACAAAGGGCCAAGCCCCCGAGTCCGATTATCAGATGATCCAAGACATGGGCTTTGAAATCACGAAGAACGTAGAAGCCGAGACTGAATCCTAAAGCAGTCGCATTTGCATTTACGTTTGCATTTACATTCGGGCTTTGAGGCAATGCGAATTTGCCCCTCGACGCAAGGCTCGTAGAGGCTTCCCTTCGGTGACGACATCGAAACGAAGGCTCGGACGCTCCCAAAGAAGTTTCGGAGATCGAATCACTTAGTCGAGTCTGATTTCGCCCGAGCCTTCTGAAGAACATCCGCGATGCGGACGGGAGCACCACCCTGTCGCTTGCTCTCGTCTGCAGCTTCCATGAAGGCGTAGATTTCGATGGTCTCTTGCTCCGATACCGGGGGCTCGCCCGTCTTGAAGAATCGGACGATCTCTACCAGCAACGGTGCATAACCTTCGTACGCACCAACCGCCACCTCCCCTTCTTCACATTGGGCGGTTCCCCCATACCCCTTGCCTTCGCGAAAAGTGCCGCGGCGGCCTTCACCCCAGGTTCCTTCAACCACAATCTTTCCGTCCTGATCAACACGCCGCACCGATTCGCAACCGACTCCGAGCACAGTAAACAGAGATTCAACGCCGTGGATGCCGTACCAGAACAAATCAGGGTGAGTTGATTCTATGGATGCGGGACTGTGTGTTTCCGCCGAATGAACCACACCCTGCGCACCGTTGCGAGCGCGTTGAGTCGCTGCGCCGAATCGAAGCGCGGATGAGCTGAAGATCGGGACACCGGCCTCTCTAGCCTCATCAAACATCGTGATCACATCCCGCAACGACGCTGCCATGGGTTTGTCGACAAACACAGGCTTCCCCGCCTCGAGAACCGGCCTGAGCTGCTGCAAATGGGGACGGCCGTCGTTGGTCTCTAGCAACACAGCATCAACTCGCTCCAGCAGTGAGTCAATTGAGTCAACAATTTCGACTCCCATCCCGCGGATCTCTTCGGTGTAGCCGGGTACACGTTTAACGCTGCTTTCGATATCCGGGCTACCTTTGGGATAGGCTGCAACCACACGGCAGCCGCGCAGAGACTCAGCTCCATCACCCGCATTGAGAACTTTGGTGAATGCGATCACATGGGACGTATCCAGCCCGATAATCCCAACTCGAATTCCCGAGTCATTCGCTGCGTCAGGTTCCTTGGCACTCAGTGCGCTAGCCCAAGCCACAACGATGAAAACCCCAATGCCTAGGGCGCGACCGACTCTCTTTACGCTCAACAATTTGTTCACCATCTACCGAGGACGTCCCCAACATCTCGAGCACGCCTCGTCCGTCAAGTTTCACCTATCGTGAGCCAGCGGATGTCCCTAGCAGGAAGCGACCTTAGGCAGCCTGGGATGCGTCACGGCTCACGGAATCTCATCTCATCCAATCTAAGAGATTCTAACACTTCCAGCTATGTAGACGGGGCTTCCTTGCTCTCCCAAGCTGCTCAACAATTGAAGACTTTTTCCCAGACATACCAATCAGCGGGCGTCGTATTTGTGTTACAAAATGGATGACGACGAAAGGCGGATTCCCGAAATTAGCATCGCCCTCACCGACGCGCGATGTGCCGAGTGCTGTTTGGCTTCGCAATCCTGCTTTCACCATTCGCCACACCACAGTCCGAAGTAGGTTTGACATGAAAAAGATCGTAAAGGGCATCCACGAGTTTCAGCAGGGCGACTATCAGCAGCACCAAGACTTTTTCCAGTCACTCGCCCAAGGGCAAAGCCCCAGAGCACTGTTCATTACGTGTTCCGATTCGCGAATCGACCCGAGCAGGCTCACTCGAACCGAACCTGGCGAGCTCTTTATCTTGCGGACAGCCGGTAATATCGTGCCGCCCTACGGCGCTGTCACCGGCGGTGAAGCGGCCACGATCGAATATGCCATCGCGGCGTTAGGCATCACGGATATTATCGTCTGCGGACACTCTCATTGCGGAGCCATGTCTGGGCTTCTATCTCTGGACAAGCTGGATGCCCTGCCCTCGGTGAAAGCTTATTTGGGCCATGCGGAAGCAACTCGACGCGTGATTGAAGAGAATTATCAGCACGTCACCGATTTTGATCAGAAATTGCACTGCACGGTCGAAGAAAATGTGCTCATTCAACTGGAAAATCTGAGAACGCATCCAGCCGTTGCGGCCGCATTGGGACGCAAGAAACTTGAGCTACATGGATGGGTCTATCGATTCGAGTCGGGCGAGGTCTTTGCCTTCGACCCAACGAAACGTGATTTTGCCCTCCTGGAAGACGTAATGCCTGCTATCAGTGACGGTATGCGTACGACGAATGCAAGTTAGTTACGCGGCTCACGCGCTGTCGTTGTATCGTGCACTGGCTAGCTAGTCTTGCCAATCTTCCATTCCCAGCTTCGGACCTTTGTTTAGCTGATCGGGATCGATGACTAGGTGTTTAACGCGGGTGCGTTCCCACGTGTAGGTAACATGGACTTGTCCGTTGGCTGCCTGAATGATGGCTGGATAGCTGAACTCCGCATCTTCCTGTCTCTCAAGGAGAGCCGCTTGGAACCAAGTCACGCCATCTTCTGAGATTGCCAAATTGATTTGACCTCGCCGCCCCCAGCCGGACTTCCCCGAACCTGCGTGGTTATAGACCAACAGGTGGCGGCCATCCTTGAGTGTGACCGCTTCAATTCCCGAATTGGGATTCGGCAGCCGAGCATCTTGTAACGGCGTCCAACTTCGCCCTCCGTCGGCCGACTCGCTGGCAACCAAGACGCTCTCCTGAGTCCGGCACAACACTTTGAGTCTATTCTCGTCGGGAATCAGGAAGGTTGGTTGAATGGCGTTGAATCGGCTTGCATCGTTGATCGGCCCAATACGCCTCCAAGATCCGGACGGGAGGCCGTCGACTAAATCAACCAGTTCGAAATGGACTCGCCAACCATCGTACTCCGTCGATGAACCGCACAGCAGGCTTTGGCCATCGTTCACCAGCACAGGTTTGCAACGCACAGGCCCATCAATCCCCTCGGGAAGACGGCGTCGATCGCGAAACGTTCGCCCGCGATCGTAGCTGACCATCATCTCGCCCCACCACTCGCGCGGATTCGGCCCAACCTTGAAAAACAAGAGCGTTGGCCCATCCCCGAGAGGCTGAAAGAGTACGGGGTTCCAACATGGATATCGCAGGTCCGCGTGTTGCACTCCGTCCGCCACTTGTTGTGGCGTGCTCCACTTCAAGCCATCGTGATAGCTGGTCCAAATACCAACATCATCATTCCCTTCTTTAGTGCCGCCAAACCAAGCTGCCACTAGCCCTCGCGTTGTCTCGACGATGCTCGACGCGTGACACTGCTCGAACGGCGCCTGAGTGAAAATAAATTCCTCTTGAACAAGCCCTGGAAACCTTGGTGTCGGCTTGGCAGAAGGGGCTTGCACCCTTAGTTGCTCTTGGCTGAATGAAACGCAGGCAGTGCGATGGATGTGGTAGATCCGGCCGTTCTCGCTCCCAACCAATAGATCTGGCTGACCATCTTGATCGAAGTCACATACGGCTGGACTCGACGTATGCCCGGCCACATTGCGTCTTGCAAGGTTACCAACCTTCTTCAGCACGAACACACCATCCTGCTGGCGACAGTTGCGATACCAAGTTGCGTTCGCGGAATTGACCAGCACGTCGAGAAGCCCATCCCCGTCCCAATCGCAGACCTCTAGTTTGATTCGTCCGGAGCGACCACAAGTCCCCGACGTCAATCGCAGTGGCTTGCCGGATTCGTCCACAAAAACGCGTTGAGCTTTCCCGTCCTGCCGCTCCCGAAGCGTTAAATATCCCTCCTGATCCAGCAACACTAACTCCAGCGATCCATCGTGGTCAAAGTCGACAGCCACCGGGGTCGTCCTCCACTGCGTCAACGTCCTCTTTGAAGGGTTCTGCCACCAAGCCCAGCGAGGCGGGTACTCACGAACGCCGAGATCAAACTCCGCGCTTCGTACCAAAGTTGAACCGGCACCAACTCCGGCCCCATCCACTACCGTCTGGGAAGCAGAAGCAGGCTCCTGCAAGAGCAGCCCCAATTTGCCGAGTATCGAGTTGTACACGATATCGCCGTCGCCATCTTGATCCCAATCTGCGACGGACAAGGTTGTGTAACCCCATTTCGCTTCGCAAGGCCCTTGGATCGAACCATCGCTGCCAGCCAAGACACGGAACGCAACGGCCTCACCGTCGATCAATTCGTGAACCAACCTGGGAGCACCCCACTTCGGAAGTCCATTCTCTCCAGTGCCCAGATTCTCAAAGAAACCGATCGTGCCCGCCGTATTGCCGCAAAGGAGATCTTCGTCACCGTCCTGATCCCAATCGTAAGCATAGGGTGTCGCTAAGGCTCCAAACTTGAGCGTGTCCGCCTGCTGCCGGAAATACTGTGGCTGCCGAAAGACAGGAGTTTTCCCATCTGCCTTCCCTGTGTTTTCTACTAATGCCACCCGCCCGTCTTCGTCCCCCACCACGAGGTCGAGATCACCATCGCTGTCCCAGTCCACAGCCGTCGGCGTGATCATCTGCACGTGCATCGCAAGTCGCTCACCGTTCGCGGCGACCAGTCTTTTTCCAGTGGAATACTCTGGCTGAGAACGTGAGCCGACATTCTCAAAGTAGGTGAATCCATCAAGGAATTCGCCACACAACAGATCCAAATCGCCATCGCCGTCAAAGTCATGCATATTCGGCGACGGCCAACCATACACGTCGACGTCACGACCCGCCGCCTGCAAACGAATTCCAGTTGACGAATACTCCGGATGTCGATTGCTCCCGGTATTCATTACCACGTAGACATAGCCGTGCAATGGTCCGTTCTGCCACCCCCCTTGCTGATCGTATGCATGATCCCAGCCTAGGTCGCTCCAGTCACCAACGCCGATCAACAGGTCGTCATCCCCATCGCCCTCGAAATCCACGTATCGCCACATGTTGCCACGCGTGCGAGCCTCTTTCGGCAGCGGATTCACGATCGCGTCAATTTTCATGGGCCTGCTAAAGTCGAAACGTCCGGTCTTGGAGTCGCGTCGATACTCCTTGCCCGGGCGCAAAATCACAGAGTCGCCATCCTTTCGACTCAGCATCATGAAGTGGTAGCCATCCCCGACGCGCACGCCTGGCTTGAAGACAGGCAGCTTGACTGCTGCGTCCTGGGTCGGGTTCTCGAAGAAGTAAGTGCCCTGAGACGGTTTATCCGGACAACCAACCAACAGATCCATATCGCCATCTCGGTCGTAGTCGATTGGCAGCGGAAACGCCCAGAGCCCAACACCCAAATCGACTTCTAGCCCCGGATTATTGTATTTCAATGGCTGCAAACCCCACTCAGGTTCATTGCCCGGTAAACCGGATTCCGTCAACACGAGAAATACCAGCGTGAAAAGACAGCTTGACGAGAATTTCATTCTTCCAATCCACGATCGTTTGAGAGGGATACCATGGGACCGAATCCAAGTGGGCAGGATCACATTGAACTGCACCAAGCAACATGACCGCGTGACGCAACAAATCTAATGTGCCGGTCGAAATGCAAGTATGGTCCTGCCAAGCAAGATCATACTTGAAGGGCCCAAGACAATGACCAGATAGGGGTGTATCGGGCTTGCAAACGATTGCCAGGCTTCCGGCCACAGGGGACTCGGAGAGATCGTCATCCAACCGATCAGCAACATTCCCATCACCAACACGGCGGATGCATCCTTGGACGTTACTCGAGGGAGAAGCACTCCCAAGAGGAATAGCCCGACGATCCCAGCCCCTAGCACACTTGATAGCGTCCACCAGATATCCAATACGCTTTCCGTCATTTGCACGAGCACCAACGCCATCATGGTGCCCATAGTCCCCCAGGCAAACGTAGCGAGTCGCAGAACTCGCAATAGCGACTGGTCGTTGGACCGCGGCCGGATCAGCCTCTGGTAAAAATCACTCATGACAAGAGTCGCTGAGGAATTCAAGGAGGTCGAAACGGTACTCATCGCGGCTGCAAAAATGGCTGCGATTAACAAACCACGAATCCCGACCGGTAACTGAGACGCGATAAAGTGCGGAAAGACTCGGTCTCCTAAATCGCCTGCTTCCAAGCTGTCGGCAATCATCTCCAGCTCCGCTTGTTGTTCAGCCCCACTGGTTAGTGTTCCTTCTTGCATCATCCGTTGCTCAGCGACAATCCTTCGAACTTCCAACAACTCTTCAGGGTGCCGGTCGTACCAAACGTAGAGCGAAGTCCCAATGAGCAAAAACAACGCGCTGACCGGAACGTACAACAGTGCTCCCAGCCAAACGCTTTTCGCCGCTTCTCGATCACTGCTGGCCGCAATGTATCGCTGGATGTAACTTTGATCGACGCCGAAGTTACGAAGGTTATCAAACAAGCCATAGCTGAACACGATCCAGATCGTCGGCTCAGAGACCTGCCAAACGCTTGTGCCCCCGAAGGAGAACTTCCCATCCGCCGCGGCGACTCTCCATACTTCACTTGGACCGCCATCCAGCCCCGCCCAGAGTATCCCCAGTGCAATCAAAGCTCCTGCAAGCAAAACAATCGCTTGAATCGCGTCGGCCCAGATTACAGCCAGGATGCCGCCAACTAGCGAGTAAGCGGTGACGACGATTCCCGTCAGTACAATCAGAGTTCGAATATCCCATCCGAACAAAACCGCCATAGGCAGCGCCATCAGGTACATCACGACACCGCCTCGAGCGATCTGAAAGAGCAAATAAAAACAGCTGGCAAATAGTCGCGCCCACAATCCGAATCGCGATTCAAGCCACGAATATGCCGAAACTTCACCTGAAGCTCGATAGAGCGGCACGAAACCTCGAACGGCCAAAAATGCCGCGGGTGGTAGAGCAATCGAAAAAACAAACGCATTCCAATTTTCGACGAACGCCTTCCCTGGCAACGCGAGGTAGCTGATGCTGCTCAGGTACGTCGCAAAGATCGAGAGCCCGCATAGCCATCCGGGCAGCGACCGCCCCCCCGAAGTAAATTGATCTGCCGCACGATTCCGCTTCCAAAACACACATCCCAAACAGATTATGGAAACGAAGTAAACGACCAGCACAAGCCAGTCGAGTCCGGAAAAAAAGACAGCAGCAATCAAAACAAGCCAACCTCCCGCAAAATCGCCTCAACACGCGCGCGCTCTGGCGGCAAGAAGGCATGAAATGGATCAGCGGGAAGATCGCTGCATATCCCCAACAAGGACAAAGCTGATTTCGTGGCTTTGATGTGCCGTGAGGCGTATTTGCCAATCTCATAGAGATCTTGAAACCGTTGGATCCGGCGCTGTAGCAGGCCCACGGTTTCACCGTCGTTGTGTACCAATGCTTGGAAGCAACCTGTGAACAACCCGGGCGCTACATTCGCGCCTCCGCATACGCCCCCATCGGCCCCGACCAATCTCGCCTCGGGTAGCAAGGCTTCCGGCCCCATGAGGACACTCCAGTCGGGCCGGACTTCCTTCAGACGACATACGCTGGCAAAGTACTCTAGATCTCCGCTACTGTCCTTTACGCCAACGATCGAATCCAAATCGGACAGCCTGCGAAGCGTTGATTCCTCAAACCAAACCTTGGTGAGCCCAGGCATGTTGTAGAGCATCAGCGGAAGCGGAATTTCCGGAACGATGCCTTGAATGTAACTCGCTAACTCTGTTTGCCCGACGGGAAAATAGTACGGCGTCGTGAGCACTGCCGCGGTTGCACCACACTCAGCCGCATGCTGCGCCAGCTGAACCGATTCGACAAACGCCGTATCAGTCACACCAACGAGGACCGGCACCCGGCCTGCCACAGCACGCACCGATTCGGCGATCATTTCTCTTCGCAGCCGGTAGCTCAAACTCGGCGCTTCGCCGGTCGTCCCCAGAACAAAGACGCCCGATACTCCACCTTCAATGACGCGATCGATGAGTCGCTGCAACCCCTCGACATCGAGCTGATCCCGTGAGCGCAGCGGAGTCACCAACGGTGGCACGATGCCAGTGATATAGGGGGCTTGCCTGGAAGCAGCGTTGATCGGTTCTGAAATCGACACCACCCCGCCTCTTTGGTTGTGTTCATTCAAACGGGCTACGTTTCAAACCCGCATCAGAGTCAAGCAGCGGGCAGCCGTTGGCACGCCAGCTTATCGAATTGCCAGGGCGCCGTGTTGGAGTGTCAGCTCATCTAGTTTGAATTTCCCCTCCACCACGACCATTTCGGGATTTCGGGTCAGGGCGGTCTCTTGAACTAGTCGACTTGCTCCAATTCGACATAGAAGTCTCGATCCACCTCGAACGAGGCAACATCCGCATCCATCTCTAGCGTCTGTGTCTCCGTCGAAGGAGTCAGCCGCATTGGTTTTCCATTGACCCTAACGTCGACTGGCATTGAGAAGCCATCAATGACATCTGCAAACTGATAGCGGATATTCGCACCGTCGGTCTTGTATTGAAGAACAGGAATATTCGTAGAGCGAAGATATTGATCGAAGAAAGGCTTCAACTCCATTCCGGTTTGCTTCGAAAGATACGCCTCCACTTGTTCCGTCGTTACCGTTTGATGCCAGAATTCTTCATTCAATCCGCGCAGAATCGATCGCCACTTTTCCGTGTCATTCACAATGTGTCGGAGCGTATGCAACATGTTGCCGCCTTTGTAATACATGTCGCCCGAGCCGGAGCGATTGGCATTGTAGGTACCAATAATCGGCCGATCATTTTGCACTCGTTTTCGGCAGCCGATGACATAGTCCTCAGCTTCTTTCTTCGTAAAGTGGTACTCAACGAACAAGTTTTCGGAGTAGTTGGTAAAGCTCTCGTGGATCCACATGTCGGCAGCATCCTTCATCGAGATGTTGTTGCCGAACCATTCGTGACCAGATTCGTGAACAACAATGAAGTCAAATTTGAGCCCAACCCCAGTGTCGCTCAAGTCCGTTCCCCGGTAACCGTTCGCGTATCCGTTGCCGTAGGTCACCGAGCTTTGATGCTCCATCCCCAAGTAAGGAACTTCGACCAGCTTGTAGCTATCTTCGTAAAACGGGTAGGGTCCAAACCAGTGTTCAAACGCGGCGATGGTTCGAGGCGCTTCCTTAAACTGCCGAATCGCCGCTTCACGATTTTCACGTAAGACCCAGTAGTGCATGTCGAGCTTGCCCAGCTCGCCCTTGTACTCATCAACGATGTGAACGTAGTCGCCGATATTCGCATTCACAGAATAATTGTTGATCGGCTGCGTGACTCTCCAGTGAAACGTCTTGGTTTGGTCAGTCGGATGATCGACCGTCGAGATCAGCCTGCCGTTGCCAACCGCAGAAAGATCCCCGGGTACAGTCAGATGAAGGTCGACCCCATCATCGGGTTCGTCATAGCCATGATCTTTGCATGGCCACCACAAACTAGCACCATCACCCTGGCAAGACGTCGCGATAAAATGCTTGCCGCTAGAGTCCTTCCTCCAGGTAAACCCGCCCGACCAAGGCGGCCGGCGGCTCTCAACTGGATTCCCTGAGTAGACGACTTCAATCACATATTCACTGCCTCGCTTTAAACCAGCCGGCATCGTCACAAGATAGACGTTACCGTTGCGAGAATACGAAAGAGCTGTCGAGTCGAGCGTCGCAGATGAAATCGCGAGCGGAGGCTGGAGATCGATCTGCAGTTCCTGAACGTCGCCGATAACTTCGAACCGGATCTGGTTCTTGCCGTTAATAAACTTGTTCTCGGGATCGACTTGAACACTGAGATCATAGTGCTTCAGGTCCCACCAAACGCGTTCCGGCGTAATAGAACCTCGCAATCGCTCCTGTTCCGAAATCTCTGCACTGGCACTCCCGCTTTGTGCAGTTACTAACGCCGGAACGCAGGTCGTTGCGACAAACCAAGCTAGAACTAGGACGAACTGCTTCGAACAAGCTGCAATCAGGTAAGCAGCGGGAAAATGCGACTTCATGCCATCACCCAAGGGAGAATCAAGATCGATCAAACGCCCATCTTAACCTCTGTCGCCTTCCTCGCCTGCAAAGAAAAGCGTCCGGTCTCAGAACAGCAGATTCTACGGCCACTTGGATTTGGTTTCGGACCCTTTTGGTGTAGGACCCAATTGGTGTAGGCTCCATTTGATTTCGAAACCAATCGGATCCGACATCAATCTAGGAACCCGCACTTTCGAAACACCTGCGGAGTCGACCGGCATTTGCTGAAATTTCCTCCCGCAGTTCTTTCAGTTCCCCGAGCTCTTCCTGCAGGTGCTCGGCAGCTTCCGGATCGGTTTCTGCAGCCTCCGAAAATTCAGCGGCGTGCTCCATTGCATGCTCAGCCAGCTCCAGCTTCTTGCGGAGCAAAAATCCCTGCATCTGCTGATACGGTCGCAGTTCGAAACGACGGATCGCATAGCCAACTTCCAATTTGCGAGACCAACCTTCAAGAATGGGTATCCAACGATTGGCTCGCTCGTAATCTTTACTCACAATGCCGCTGAGCACCTCGGTCCGCGCTAGTCGCATTTCCTCGAGACACTCATCCGGGGCAGGATAAAACGCATAGCAGCCTACAACACTCAGAACGACGAGCCCGACCAAACAAGTTAGCCCCACTGTTCGCGAAGAGACGTGCTGATGCAAGCCCTTCTTGTCGACCTCCCTCGCAGTGACTTCATCCGACTCCAGCCAAAGCCGCAGCCGTTCCGCTCCAACCAGTTGAAAAATGCCCCCAACAACGGCCATGAAGATCGCGATACCGGCTGCGATCCATTCAAAAATACCGATATTCTTTTCAAACTCCTTTTCCATGACCGCCAGGCTGATCGGATCCCCGCTATGCAGTGGGTTCGTATAGATATCGAAAGCGTGAGTGTGACCGGCGGGCTCAACGCCAGGCGGAATCAACGGTCGCTCAACAGCGTAAGCCACCCCCAAGACACAAACCATTAGGACCAAGCCCCACAATGCTGTTGCTCGCAACCCAAAATTTCGCTGAATCCATACTAGCGTGGCTAAATTAACGCCCGTTCCCAACAGTAAAAGGACGAATGCACTGCCTGGCGAATTGCCATGGTCAAACATCATCCCGAGCTGGCTCATCGCGAGGATCGGCGTAGCGTAAATGAGCAGTGAAGCCGCCGCCATCTTGATGGGAGCCATCGGATCTAACTGCTCCACTTCGGACTGCAATGCTCCGTGGGGCAGAATAGCACCAAGCACGAATAGCCCTGCTCCCGCCAGCAAAAAGTAGGCTCCAGATGGTCCAGCCAACTCCCGCATCATGTGGATCGCGCAGGCGGCTAAACGCTTCAACCCGATCGACGTACTATCACGCCCGACTTCACCCTGATTGTCGCGTGCGGCTCGGTCCCAAACCAAGCCGAGCACCGTGACGATCAACAACGACCCGAGTGCAAAACCAATGATGACGAAAGGTCTAGAAAGGGTCAGTCCGTAAAGCAACGATAGTGGGTTAAATAACGGGGCTGACAGAGCAAACGCCGTGATCGCTCCAGGGCGAATTCCCTGACGCCTCATTTCTCGAATGATCGGGATGACGCCAATGCTGCACACCGGCAGCAGCATTCCCACTGCCCAAGCTTGTGGCAAGGCACGCAGCGACGAGCCGCCAAATAGCTTGCGCGTACCCTCAGACCGCAAATAGAATTTCAAAACAGCGGCAACAAACAATCCAATGATCAGAGTCGGCGCCGCCGATAGCAGCCCCTGCAAGAACCGAATTCCACCGCCGCCAAGTATTACGTCCATCGTATTTTCACATTGAGTTTTTTGCGTCGCGAACAGGCTTCGGATGGGCTGACGAATGAGCTACTTCGGCTCCGCAGCCTCATCCCCACTTTCGGTCTCTTTGGAATCTTGTTCTTGACTCAGGTCGATTTCCATTGAGCCAAGACTGGCGGCTTCCGATCTGGCAGCTTCTATCTTTGCAACTTCCTCCCCCGCCGCACGTAACAGAGAAGTCAGCTTCTCGAATTCAACGGCAACCGGCTTCAGATCAGCATCACCAGCAATCAGATGTCCGCGAAGCGTTTCGCTGACCTCGTAAATCGGGATCCATTGCTCCTCGGGGAGATCCGTATCAGCGGCGATTTCCGGCGACCATTCGACCAAGTCGGTCAACTCATCCATCATCACCGCGCGCTCGTCCGTACCACCTGCGTTACCCGCAACCTGAAGAGCTGCGACTCGCTCATCAATCGAGTCAGCCGCATCGACGATTCCCGACGGCCAGTGGTCGGGTTCAACATGATCATGCTCCATGAGCGACTCTTTCTCTGAGCCGCAGCCAATGCAAATCAGGACCATGATTGCCAGACCGAGAAGAGGGAGTCGCATCGGGTTCTTTTCCTGCACTCGGAGCGGCATGATTCTTTTCATTCTCACTTGAATTCGCCTAACCTGATTGGGACTAGCTGGGTACGTCGACCGCATTCATGACCGATTCGACAACCGCGTCGACGCTTTGACCTCGGACCCCCAAACGCACCCCTAAGACTGGTTGAGCCACCGCTTGGATGTCGTCTGGAGTCACGAAGTCGCGATCCTGCAGAATTGCCCAAGCTCTAGCGACTTGCTGCCAGATTAACATCCCTCGCGGACTCACGCCCAAGACAACCTTCTCATGATCGCGCGAGGCCTCGCACAAGTCGACCAAGTATTCTTGGACTTCGGGCGCAACATGACAACTAGTAACCGTTGTCTGCAGTCCCACAAGTTCTTCGTTGGTGAGCGGCTGAGTTTCCTCGGAGGACCCAACAACTGATTTTCGATTCAGAATCGAAAGCTGTGCTTCACGATTGGGATACCCAATTTCGAGCCGCATCGCGAATCGATCGAGCTGAGCTTCTGGCAATGGATAAGCGCCGTGACTGTCGATCGGGTTCTGGGTCGCCATGACAAAGAAGGAGGGCGCCAACTTGCGCGCGGTACCATCGATGGTGACTTGCCTTTCGGCCATCGCTTCAAAAAGAGCACTTTGCGTCCTGGGAGTCGTCCGGTTAATTTCGTCCGCCAAGAGAATGTCAGCGAAAACGGGTCCGGCGTGAAACTCGAACTCTCGTGACTTCTGGTTGAACAGATTGAAACCCGTCACGTCAGCCGGGAGCAAATCGGGCGTGCACTGGATCCTCGCAAACTTGGCACCAAAGCACTCGGCGATGGCCTTCGCCAAGGTCGTCTTACCCAGGCCGGGAAGATCGTCGAGCAGCAAATGCCCACCGGCCAGCAAACAAGCGATCACCAGTTCAATGCGATCTTGTTTCCCAAGCAATACGTCATTCAGTCGAGACCGAAGCAGCGTGATCGAGCGGCTCGTCTGACTCTCATTCATGGGCGACACGGTCATGGTCAGTTTCGTTTTTGGATAAGCGAATTTGATGAATCAGTGGAATCATGGTTTGGAGGCTGGGAGCCGCCACCCCGCTTTGATCTGCCGAACGGCTGAACCGCAGTACATCGGCAACACGGAAGAAGCTCATCATCGTTTCGGTCTGCTGTGAGTTGAGTCCCCAATCCGACTGCGAAAGACAACGTCTCTGAGTCTCGGAACGATTCCGTCGCGCGCCAATCAACGTCCAACGTATATCAAGCATCCAGGACATCCAAGCTAGTTGCTCTCGTTGCCCAAGGAAACGCAGGCCGGGCGCCAGCATTCGACACAACAACATGAACAAGAATCGCCGCATGAGATAAACGCTAACACACGTGAAGAGGATAAATAATCCACCAAATGCCAACTCACGCCAGTGCTTACGAGCCAAATACAGCCAACTAGATCGAAATCTCGGCTTGGCGAATCCTGGAGTCGGTTCGAGTGGAATCCAGTAGCCTCTCCCCACGTGGACTTCGAGCCAAGTATGTGCGTCTTCCGGCAGAATCGCTGTCGCCCGCTCACGAGGATCATAATGGCTGGAGGAAGTATAAAACCCAGTGGCTAGACGAGTCTCATAGCCTAAGTGATCTAACATCAGTGCCGCTGCCGTCGCAAACAGATAACTCGGTCCAGCGCCCTGCTGCAAGAAAACGGCGACCGCCCCCGCCTCGCCCTCTTTTTGGTCACGTGAATACGCAAGTTCCGAACGAAGGCCGTTCACCACTGCGTCGATCTGATCCCAGCCCCGTTCGGTTCCACCAGCGTACCGCTCCGCCATACTTTCAAGCTGTATCTGACTTTCGCCCTCAACCTCCGCGTGAAAGTGGGTTGCCCGGCTCTTCTCCAGTAGCTTGTCGACGCGTTCCTGCTCAATCTGGCTACCTACAAATCGCACGACGGTATAGTCGGGAACATGTTGCCGCCCCGGCATATATAGACATGAGCTAGATGTGTAAGCGAAGAAATCGCTCATAGTCAGCCGGTCAATACTCCACAGCTGCATGCCAGCAGGTGTCGGAATGGAAGGAGACCGAAAACGAGTGAACCGCACCGCTTCAGGAACGGCGCCGACAAACGGGCTAACAGCACCCTGAATCCGTCTTCCTGCCGGACGAAACCAAGTTCGCTCGTCGATGACGATGCCCTCAATCGGCAATTCATCTCCGCTCGTCTGATCCGCAGCCTCAGGAGTAACCCACTTCTGCCCATCGAAACGCTCCAAGCGTTGGACAGCTAGCCGCGTCCCCGTCGCACCCTCCCAATACATGAGCGAATCGGAGTACAGATCTTCTAGCTTCTTGCGCTGCTTCGGGCGATTACGTTCGATACTGAATTCACCACCGCCGCTGGAACGATTGGCTTCAGAGTACCTCCCAGCCTCAATCTCAGTGTCACTCGGGTCCAACCCTTCGGCCCTTTCAACTCGGTCCTTGATTTTGGGCGGTCCGAATTCATTTGCGAACACGTCAAACAGACTTGGCTTTGCAGAGTCCAAAAACATGTCCGTTTCGACGGCGCCAAATGAAGTGGCGTGGTTCCTTGCGGCAATCAGCGCATCACCGTCTCCGACACCGGATCTCGCAGCCGAATCGCGTTGCGTCGTACCGCCACTGGTCGGCATGATCTCCGCCTTGAGTCGACGTAAGACGGGGATGCGATCCCAGGCCGCGCCTGTCACCAACACGAAAACAGCCGAAGCGGCAAGCAAGTACACCCAACGAGCAGCAGGCGAACGCTCAACCCGCTCCGCGGTGACGCACTCCACGGCCATCCAGTGGTTACTGAGCAACCACCAAAGACAGATCGCCACCCAGAGGTATACAAATAACACAGCGCCCGTGAATTCAGAGATAAAACATGCGAACAGGAGCAAGAACCCGGAGGCAACCACCGAAATTCCTAGCGTTCGCAAGGAGCCGGCCATGGTTGCGATCCAAAGCCCGATCCAACCGAGGCTGGCAAGCATCAATATCTCGGAGCCATTACCTGCCCCGAACTGTCGCCCCCACAGATCAAGACCCCAGGGGCTTAGCACACCCACCGCGGCTGCAACGAGATACCAATTTGAACGAGAATCACGTGCCTCGCTTGGCTTCGAAGACGACCAGCGAGACAGAATCCCGCTCATCAGCAAAATCAGCGCCGTTCCCAAAACGTACTCGATACCAATGATCAAGAAACTGTCATATTGAAAACGAAAAGTCAGCAGAGCGAGCAAGGATAATCCCGCGAGCAAGAGCGCGCCGATGCGTCTTCGCTCCAACTCGGCTCGTACTTCAACTGCCGCGCTGGCCTCGGACTTCCTCGTAAAACTCTTGGTCGCCGAAGCCGGGCGGGGCTCGACTTGTACGGGTGTTGCAATAGCTGAACCTTGTTCCAGCCCCTGCGATGCGGTAAAGCGTGTGTTAGGCTGCGAAGTCACGATTCGCCTCCTCCAGAATGAGATCGAGCTGCTCATCGATCGGCTCATCCAAGTCAATCAAACTGCTCGCAGCATTAGCCCCTTCCCCCAATCGCACATAGAGCCGAACGTATCGATCCCCAGAGGCCGTCCCCGGTGAGGTAGGGAAGATGGAGAAGCCCGCCTCAGTCGTGTTGCACGTCAGATCTTGGTCAGCTGCCGGCTCAGTGGAATCCAACGGGATCGCGGCTAAATAGTCCCAGCCCGCAATTGCAGCAGCTCTTCCAAATGGTAGCGAGACCAATGCGCCATCAACGCGAAGCCGAAATGGAATGTGTCTCGCCGAAAGCAGATCAACCAAGGTGGCTGCAATGCGAACACGCCAGGCCAGGTTCTCGCGGGCATCTAAGTCACCGCCCTCGCATCTGGCCGTGGAAAGCTCGATCGTCACGGTGCACTTTTGAGGCCCACCACGCTCACAGACAACCAACTGGTCCTGCTTCGCCGACTGCACCCAATGAATGCTGCGCAGAGAATCACCCCGCCGGAACTCTCGCACGCCTAGAAAGTCACCATGGTGTGTAGGCCGACTTCCATCGCCGACTTCGGCCAGTTGCTTCCCAGAGAATTCACTCTCACCCTGGAGCGGAAGAACCAATGGACGGACCAGAACCGGAGTCACATCTTCAACCGGACGCCGTGCCGTGTAGATCCCAAATGGAAACCCACACGCAATCGACGGCACGCCCGTCGGATAACTTCCCCGATACTCGGGCTGAATAGGCAAACGGTATTCGGCCGAGCTCAAAGCCGGCACGCGAGCGAGCCCGCACTCAAAACTGCTTGCGAGGCCCTCGCCAAGATTCAGCGTGCTGTCCGCCGATTTAAAGTAATTTTCGATCACAACGCCAAGCACAGGGAGCGGCAGTGGATTGCGAACGCTAAGTACCAAGTTGGCTTGCTCGCCCTCATGGAGCTCCGTGACGTCGCAGCGAAGTTCGCAGCGAAGCAGTCGAGTCGCAACCCAAGGGAAACCCAATCCAAGGACGAGCACCGCCGCGAGCCCCGCCGCAATCGACCAGCCGATGGGACTGAAGAAAATCCCGATCAGCACGCTGCATCCAAGCGCTACTACGAACCAGCCCACTGGCTCCTTGAGCCAATAGACGTACACGTTCGCGCCAGGGCAAAAGTCAGTCTGTGCTAGGGCAACTAGTTTCTTGAGCATAGTCTCTAATCGGGCGCGGGTAATAGCCTCGTATGTTCGTACGCACCTTAGCCCTTCAAAACGGAGATGCTTCGACTCCTCAGGCCGATAAGGGAGTACGTGGCAGCTAGGGTCATATCAGCATTAGACGTGCCTGTTCGCTACTTGGGAACAAAGGCTTAGGTATCAACAAACGTTCGAGCCCATAAATTCACTTTGGGACAGCCGCAATGAACCCCTAGGCTGCCTAAGACTCACCGATTGCTAAGCCGATCGCTCGTCGATCTAAGCGAAAGCGACGGCAGGAGGGCCACGACACTCACATCCACGACACAATGGCAACGGAGGCTCGAATCCCAACGCGTGGGCGACCTCACGACAAAATTCAGGTCGCCCAATGATCTGACAGAGGCCTGGCAGAATCGCAGCTCGAGAAATCGACATCGTTTTACAAATACCGCATTCCCCCGAATCGTGGTGAACGGGATCAGGCGGATCGATATCGTTGCCGGCTGACTTGACCCGCGTGTGGGCCGAACATTCACAGCACCAAGGTGCGGAAGCTTCGCTAGCCGTGTGAACACTCCCCCCATACAGATGGACGCCACGATGCATTGACCCCAAAGCGTTTCCAACGAGTAGCAGCAGCAGCGAGGAGATCCCCAGCAAACATCTTTGGTTTTGGGGATTCATTGGCTGATAGAAAGCCCAGAGACATCGAATGACAGCAGTACCGAGTATGTATCCGGAGTTACGGATGGTCAACATTTTGAGTTCGCTTGCCGCAGCAGCCCCACCGCAGCTCGCCGCATAGCGTTGGACGAACACCCGCAAAGCCTTCACGAAGGCAGTCCCTCCCACCTACGATTGACCAGCTTCAACGCGAGCGATCCGAGACAAGGAGGCAGTCGGTCTCGACGTATCCTGGCGAACAGCTTTCTCCTGGGATTCGATGAACTTCCCAAGCGAGAATCCGTAATGTCTTGACAGTGTCCCAGGGCACACTATGCTCAGTTCCGTTCTTGGCCGGACAATGTAGTACTAACTGACTCTCATTTGCGGACTATGATGTCGACGCTCCGGCTATTCTTCGTCATCGCTTTGTGCGGCGTGGCAACAGCGGGCAAACTGCCCGCGGTGCTCCACGTTGCCTCGGTAGCGAATGCGTCCGCGTCCGGCGAATCATCTTCGCCGCTGCATCTCTCCACGACTTGCAGTTGCGGTCATCACCACGGTCCAACGGAGGAAGATAGTTCCAACGAGAGCCAGGAGCACGACCACAGGAATTGTCGTGTTTGCCAATCCGTCTTCACCGTGTTTACGGTCGCCGAATTTCAAATCGAACTCGTTTCGGCGGCGTTTCTTCAGCACAATGTCCCGATGCAGCCGCAGTGTGCGGCTAGTAGCACCGACATTCTCGTACCCGATTCTCGCGGTTCACCCTCTCTGAACCTAGCCTAATTTCCCGCGCGTCGGCTTACCGGTTGAACATCTCCGTTCGTTGCTGCGCGTCGGTTCAAAGGCTCTCTATATCCCTATCCAGACGCCTTCCTAGCGGTGATCGTCGATCACCCGTGGATATGCGCTTCAGATTCGGTTTCACCGTGTGCTGGATGAATAAATCGGTCCGGCCAAGTTCCGATAGCTTCGCTCCCATGCGGTGAAACCGTTACTGAATTGATCTGAATTCTGTGCTCGCGCTCCGTAGCTAGCCCGCGTTGCTACATGTTGTTCATCCAGTGGATGAGGGGCACACCAGGTGACCGTTCCGTTCGTCATTCGTCTCCGTTCGATACAGGAAAAGCAATCCATGCCACGTGTTAAGCGTTCCGGTTTCACTCTTGTGGAACTACTCGTTGTCATTGCCATTATCGGAATCCTTGTCGGTTTACTGCTACCCGCGGTTCAAGCCGCCAGAGAAGCTGCCCGACGGATGCAATGCTCCAACAATTTGAAACAACTCGCCCTTGCGTCCCATAACTACGAGTCGGCCTACAAACGATTCCCCGGCCCTGCGGCAGACTCCCTGTACGGCTACTCCTTCCAGGCGAAGCTTTTGCCTTTCGTCGAGCAAGCCAACTTGCACAACCTGATTGACTGGAGAGAACCCCTGCTCCAAGGATTGGCCTGGCGTCCAACGGTCAATCCAGCTTTGGTACCGGTTGTCGACAAGCCCCTCAGTGTCTTTCTTTGCCCAAGTGATCCTGGCGATGTTTTCTACACCGAGAGTGGACAGCAATGGGCTGGATTGAATTACATGGCCAATGCGGGCCCGGGAATCGATCTGCTGTACTGCAGCCGTCAAGACACGCACGGCATCGTCTGGCGCGGGTCCAACGTCAAGTTTGGTGACATCAGCGACGGTACCAGTAACACGATGATCATGGCCGAAACACTCTTCGGACTGAGAACCGGTGATACGACCGATCTGATCGATGCCCAATCGCAGATCAAACGCGTTAGTGGTGGACCACCTTGTGTCGAGCTAGCCCAAGATCTTGTTCAGAGACCAGCATCCAGGTACGAGGGACGCCGCGCCGGACAATGGATCCGCAACATTACGTACCATACCCACGTCAATGGTTTCTTTGCTCCGAACTCATTCCTGCCGGACGTATCGCACCACGGTGAATGCATCTCAGGAGCTCGAAGTAAACACACCGGCGGTGTCAACGTGGCTCTTTGCGATGGAAGCGTTCATTTCGTGTCGCAGAACCTCGATCTCGATGTCTGGCGGCGAGTCCACGATCGCCAAGACGGCCAAGTTCTTGATGGCTTCCTCAATTAGGAATGCGATCGCATTTCCGATCCGTTCAACGTGCCTTTGGCTAGGCTCAACCGAGGCTGATTCCATGCGAAAACCTGACTCTCCTATCATCAGAGCTCACCCTCTGTTAGCTGCCGTCTGCTTAAGCCTCGCCACCGTTTCCCTGCCAGGATGCGGTGGAACGGGCGAGCCAGCAACCGTCACCGTCGTTCAACCGGAATCGTTCGAGATGGACGGTTCCGAATGGACCAAGGTAGAGTGGACTCCTCAGATTGAGAAGAAAGTTGCGATGCACTTTCGTAAGTCTGCTGAGGTCGCCGACAACCCGATGCTTGCCGGCACCCAAGTCTGCTACAGCAGCGGCGCGATGCAACGCATGTTTTGGCTAAACACGTTGGACGGAAGTTGCCAGTGGGCAATGATCGAATTCAAAGGATCTCGCGGGGGCGCTTTGGTCGAGGGCACCGGCGCCCCGTTTACCCAAGTGGCAACCGCAGACCTGTAGCGTGATCTGTTTTTGGCACCGCCACTTCTCCTGCTTTGCCCGACCAATCCAAGCGTACGAGCTCACGCACCCAAACCACAAAATACATACTGAGACTAAGTGATGAAAAGAAGAACTATTGCTGCGGCAATGCTAGTTGGGCTTTCGTTCAGTAGCGTTCAAGCGGAGTGGAGCAGCTTTCGGAATGGTGGTGCTTCGGTCGCCGAAACACTTCCAACCAAATGGGACCCCGAATCTACGAAATGGCAGCTCGAGCTGACCGGCTACGGGCAGTCGACACCAGTGATCTTGGGCGATCGAGTTTTCGTTGCCTCCGTAGTCGGTGGCATGAAAGAAAATTGTCTGATCCAATGCATTGGGTTGACCGACGGCAAAGAACAGTGGCGTTACGAAATGCCATCGGCCAAGCAATCCGCTTCCAACTACATGGCTTCGCGTGCGGCCCCCACTCCCGTCGTTGACAAAGACGGAGTGTATGTGTTTTTCGAAACCGGTGATCTGGTCTGTGTCGACCTCTCAGGAGAAAAAGTCTGGCACCGCGACTTGAGCGAGGAATTCGGCGAGTTTGAAAACAACCACGGACTCGGTAGCTCACCAGCACACAACTCGACTCACCTCTTTATCAACTTGGAACACCGCGGTCCCAGCCACCTCGTTGCGGTTCGCAAAGACAATGGCGAATCCGAATGGAAAGCAGAACGTCCTTCGGGATCGTCATGGTCTTCCCCTATCGTCGTCGACAACAAAAGCGGTTCGCAGGTCATCGTCAGCTCGGCCGGAGCTGTTACGAGTTACAACGCAGACAGCGGATCCGAGCTATGGGCCGTCGACGGGCTGGACGGCAATTCCGTACCTTCCCCAACGGTTCATGACGGTAAATTATTCATTGGTGCTCGCCTGCCAGAATTCGCAGAAGAAGGCAGCATTCGCTCCAATTGCTGCTTGGACATAGCGAACAGCACTGGAAAAACGCCCGAAGTTCTTTGGCGTGCGGATAAGGCGATCAGCGACTACGCCAGCCCAGTCGTCGTTGGCGACTTCGTCTACTTCATTAATAAAGTGGGCGTTCTCCACTGCTTGGATGCAGCCGACGGCAAACTCCATTATCGCAAACGTCTCGAAGCTCCGAGCTGGGCAACTCCAATCGCGAGCGGAGAAAATCTCTACCTGTTTGGCAAAGACGGCTCGACCCAGATCGTCGCGGCCGGCGAAGAGTACAAGCTCGTTTCTACGAACCGACTTTGGGATCCCCAAAGTCCTCCGAAACCCGAACATTACGTCGAGTTCACAGGCGGAGGGCACGGCCACGGCTCACACGGGGCGTCTAGCGGAGGCAGTCACGGCTCAGCGCCCCCCAAGGGTGGCGACGCTTCAGAGTCAGCCGGACCGGGTGCATCCGGGCGCCGACCTGGCGGCGGCATGATGGCCGCACTCATGCGTGGCGATGCGAACGGTGATGGCATGCTGGAAGGCGATGAGATTTCCGCAAACTTCCGCCCGATGCTGGCGCGAATCGACAAGAACGGTGACGGAAAACTCGATTCGAAGGAACTTGAGGCGATGGCCAAGAGCTTTGCCGAACGCAGAGCGGGTTCTCGCACGAGCGCGAAGGACCCAATCGTTTACGGCGCTGCTGCGTCCAACGGGGCGTTGGTCATCCGAACTGGTACTCGGCTCTACTGTATTACCCAATAGCCCCATCAATCAGTCCGATTCAATTGATCCATCGGAATAGGAAACCATCATGCAAATTCGATCTCTTGTTGTTGGTGCGGTGATCGGCGTTTCGCTGGCAGCGAACGCATTTGCCCAGGACAACGCCCGTACCTACGCACGACTCTTCTGGCAGGATTCGTCTGAGCAAACCGTTCAGTGGGGAGACCTAAAGAAAGGCAAGCAATGGATCCTGAAAGGCGAGCCGCTCGCGGGCCAGCCGGATCTAGACGCCGAACGTCAGATGTTCGTTCAGATGCAGCGCGTCGACAATTTGGCTCTACTAGGAATTCGAGACGACGATGACGGCGAATTCAACAGCGGCTGGTTCGCATTCGACTCGGGCGTCGAAAAAGAAACCCATGGCGATCACTTCCACTGGCATTTTGCCGGCTCTCCCAAGCTGGTTCAAACCAAGCTGGATAAGTTGCAGGGGAACCCCGCTCACGTCTACCTTTACGACCAGCAATTCTATATCGCCAATGACAAGAAAAACGGCTTCACTGTCGTTTCTCCAAACCAGCTGGGCAAATCTAGCGTAGCACCCGATACGTTCTTCGAAGCAGGTGGTGGGCACATCACCATGGCCGCTGTCGACGGAAAAGTCGCGTACTCGACCTGGATTGACCGTGCTGGTGATAACATGGGCCGAGTTGACGTGGTTGGGCTCGGCAGTCAGGCTGGATCTGGCTACCACTTCCATCTACCCAGTGGAGGCATTCATGGTGCAACGGCCAACTCCGGCAAAGTGTTTTTCGCACCGACGGATGGTGTTTGCTGGGTCGCGGCGGATTTGAGCGTTGCCTTGAAAGAATCAGACATCGATGTTCATCACATTTCACTTGGTGAGAACACTGACGGAACTCCGAAGCGAACGGGGGCCTTTGCCAACGTGGCGAACAAGGTTCTGTTCACGATCGGCGGTCGATCTGGTTCTCCGGAACTGTGCGTCCTCGATGCCTCCAGTCCGAAGCCAAAGGTCGCTAAGGTTAGTTTGCCGGTAGAAGAGGGACATACGATCTCGACGCCAACGGCAGTCCAGTCGAGGACCGGAGCTCATTTTGCACTTCTGTTTGAAGAGCAACCGGGCGTCGGGGAAGGTGAGAAATTGCATATCGTTGCACTCGATCCCGACCGCGACGGTAGCTTCGGCGACGCAACATTGAAATCCTCAATCGATGTGGGCAAAAGCCTAGTAGAAGGACATAGTGGTCATCACAGCGCCCTCGCTCTCTCGAAGCGATATGTCGCAATCAGTAACCCCGGAGATGGAACCATCTCCATCCTTTCGACCAGCAGCTGGGAAATCGAGTCCACATTGAATGTGGGGGGGATTCCAACTCGTATGGTCTCATTTGGAGCTCAGTAATGAAATCGGTTTTCAACAAACAGCCTTGGGTTGGCCACCTGCTGCTTCTTAGTGCTCTGGCCGTATTCGTAGGCTGCGATCAGGCGCCAACCGAATCGGACACGACAGCTCAAGCGGAACACGATCACGGTCACAGCCATGACCATGGTGATGAACATGACCACGAAGATGGTCACGATCACGGCGAACATGGTCATGACGAGCACGGTGGTCACGATCACGGTGAGCACGGAGACGATGAACACGACCACGAAGGGCCGGAGTCCTTTGCAGAAGCTCTTGCCAGTGTCACATCAATGAAGACGACGATTTGCAAAGCCTTCGCAGACGAGACGCCGGATGCGGCTCACGACGAGCTTCACGAAATCGGTCACCTCCTCGAGGAAATCCCCGAGCTGGCAGCGAAAGTCGATGGCATTTCGAAAGAGCAAATTGCCAAGGTCGAAGCTGCGGTAGAGAAGCTATTTGAAGGGTTTGGCGAGCTAGACCACACATTGCATGACACGAGTGCTGAAGTCGACGTAGCCGCACTGGAAAAGCAGTTGACCGACGCCATTAGCGAACTCGAATCCGCAACGAAATAGGCTCAGGAAAAGAGAATCCCTGGCTTTCTCACGCGGAACTGCGTCACGTTCTGATTCGAAACACCTCCCCCAAAGCCGCCAGTCCCACAAGCGGGACTTGGCGGCATCTCTGGCTTGCCAACACCCAGGATAGCCCGGTTGTTTGGCAAAGGTGCTGGCGCGAAGCTTACTGGGCATTAACGGCCAAGCTGTCTGGTTTATGATGAGGACTCGATCGACTTCCTCCTCCTAAGCCCTGGCAGTCTCCGTGGACGAACCCGCTCCCATCCCACAACCTGAAGACCTTGCTCCAAACGCTGAGACAATCGACGAATCTTCCGTAGTCGAAGCGTATGAGCCAGGTGCCGCAGAATCGGATCAAACACAGAAGTCGCTTTGGTCCAAGCACCCAGGCTGGCTGCTACTCGGCATCGGCTTCGCGGTTTACATGGTCATCGTTCCCACGATCACAATGATCATCGGTTGGTTTACTCCGGTTAAGAGCGGCGTTCTGAACGACATGACCGTTCTGGAGTGGATCCGGCTACGGACCGTATCGGGTGTCATCACGTTTGGGTTCGTTTGCATCGGGGCCAGCGTCGGCAGCTTTCTCAATGTCGTCATCTTTAGATTGCCGCGCAAACTTCCACTTTTGTGGCCGCAGTCATCATGCGGCAACTGCAGAACCGAACTGACTCGCCGAGAGAACATTCCAATTCTTGGCTGGCTACGAATCGGTGGAAAGTGTCGTTACTGCGGGATCCCGATCTCCGTTCGGTACCCGATCATTGAGTCGATCGTGGCGTTCGTGTTCGTACTCTTTTTTTTCCGTGAACTGCTTTCCGGCGGCGTCAATCTACCGCTTCGGAGCCCGAATACCTACAAAGGCATTGTTTGGATATTGCTGTACACCAAGTGGGATCTGATTAGCCTCTATTTCTTCCATATGTTGTTTTTGTGCCTGCTGTTGGCATGGGGCATGATGAATCATGACCGTTTTCGAGTGCCGCTCTATACGGTGATCTCGACTCTGATCCTATTCGTAGCCCTAGCTTCGATTTTCCCGCATCTGAATCCCACCTACCGCGGTTGGGCGCGTGGCTTGTCACCGATCCCGCCTAGCGTAGTAGCCAGCTTGTCCGGATGCGTCGCGGGTGGTCTGCTGGGTTGGTTTTTGGCACGACTGCTGCCGATGAAGCCCGTTGAGCCTAAGCCAGCCATCGAATCTGAATCCGTGATCGGCCCCTCCGTCGTCGCGATTGAAACAGTCGCTATTGAAACAGCATCCGAGCCCACCGAGCACGAACCACTGTCCGAAGACCTGACCCACGAGGAAACGGAGATGAATGGTTCGTATCCGGCGGGGAGTGACCAAGCCGAGCCAGATGCGCATAACGAAGCGGAGCGACCTGCGGCAGTCGATGAAGCGAATTTGTACGGTTCACTAGCCACCGAACCGATCCAACAAGTCGATCTGGCGGCAAGCCTCGCACTCGTCGGAGCTGCAATGGGCGCCGAATCCGCAGTCATCGTCGCCATCGCCACTGGTCTCCTGCTCGCGATCGCCCAATTAGCTGAGCCCATTTGGAAGAGGCGACTAGTCAACTACCGGCCGCTGCCGGCAACCGTTTTCGTTTTTCTTTCAACCACAATCGTGCTGTGCTTCTGGAAAACGTTGCTCTCGCCCATAACAGGCGGGGCCAACCCGCTCCTTTAACCCCCCGTTGTAGCGAGAGGGTAGATCGCTAGTCACACTGAGCTCTAGGCGGCGCCCAACGCTCAACTCGGGCCACTTTTTCAGTCAGGGCAGCTAGGGGCTTTAAGAGCTTCCCGTTGGATAGGCGGACCACGTCAGCCCCGCTCCCTAGATACCATGTGGCGAGTTTCGCAGAACTGCCTTGAACGCAGCATAGAACGTTGACTCTACTACCTAGCCCGTTTACGATCGATGGTTCGTAATCGGTAGTGTTTACCGGTTAGCGTATTCATGCGGAGCTTCCGTTGCTTTCGAAGCGTCTTGTAACACTGGTTCTCCTGGTCTGCTACGGCATTCCGGCTTCGGTTGGGCCCTATTGGCACCAGCACGAATGTGGTTGCGCGCCTTGCGTCACGGAAACAGTCCATGAACATGCTTCCTGCTGCTGTGCTGACGACCATGATCCGAATCACGGGATACCATCGCAAGACGAGCTTCAACTCGACAGTGGTCACGGTTTTTGCAGCATCTGTGCTTTCTATGCTCAGAGCCAGTGGCACGAGACTGCCTCACACGCAGAAGCCAGCTCGCCTTTAGTGACTTCGTTGGATTCCTTCGAAGTCCTTCTTTCCTGCCGCCAGCTGAACCATTCCCTAGCTCGCGGCCCGCCCTGCTAATCCAGTTCGTAGCTTTGTTCGCTACTGCTTGGATCCTTCTTGGATGCGCACACGCCCCCGAAACACCACGGCCTTCTGGCGGATCGTTTCGGAGTCTTTGCGCTGATCAATTAGATGTCTGTTTAGCCGCAAGCAGCGGCGCAGACTAATGCAACCAATTTACGGTCTCCACACGCGCGGTCGATACTTCGCGAAAGTTCAGAGGCCAACTTTTGTACACGTTTTACTTCTTTGTTTTGGAGAGAGAGATGAAAAATCTCATTAAGCATTCGTTGCGGATCTGTTGTAGCCTGAGCGTGATCTGCGCTCTGGCAGGCAGCGCATCAGCAGAAATCTTTGTGGATACAGCAACTTTCACGTTTGTAGTTGGTGACTCTACGGATGGCCCTGGTGGAGGAGTCTTCGAATGGAATCAAGAACATGGTGATATCGGGGTTGCCTTTGAAGCTGGCGAGCTTGAGCTTCACTACCACTTCGAAGATGGACTCAATGGAACCGGCCCCGAAGTCGAGTATGAACCAGGGGAAGTATTCGTTCGTGTTGCCGACAATACTTCAGTGACTGATGATGGTCTTATCCCACTCGTCGGTGGAGATACCGCTTTCATCCTTCCGCAGAGTGGCACTTTAGCAGATAGTCTCGGCGTTCCGTTTGTTGGAATCGCCAGCGAAGAGCTAGATCCGGGTTTCTTCTCTTCACTCGACATTGCCCTCACCGATTTTGATGGACCTGGAGAGTTTGCTCTGTGGCAGGATGGATTATCCCCAACTGTCTTTATGCAGACGAACAATGGCCTCGACGCTACGGACAACTTGCCATTGGGTGTTGGTCTACATGACCACTTCAATTACGGATTCTCGACTGCGGGTACCTACCAGCTTACGTTTACGGCCACGGCAGTACCTGAGCCAGGCAGCTTGGCTGCATTGTCTCTCGGAGTCGTTGGGCTGTTCACCCGCCGCCGAAGAAGGTCGTAGGACTTTTCCTGTCGGAGATGACGATGAAGAATTTCATCAAAACAACAACTTGCGTAATTGCAGTTTTTTGTTGCTTGCTGAGTAGTGCGTTTGCTGACGTCTACACCTCCGGCCATGGCGACATTGCAGTTGCGTACGAAAATGGTCAATTAGAACTCCATTGGCACATTTCGCCCGATGGAGTAGTTGATGGGGCTCCGGTTGGCAACTCGCCCGACGGCCGAGAGTTCGCACCAGGCGACTTGATGGCCTTCGTTTCCGATCCTGCATTTGCTCGACCGGATGGTGACATTTGGAACCCTATAGGTACAGGTGCAGGCGAAGACGTCTGGTTTCTTCCGCAGTCTGGTTCTGTCGCGAATACCCAGGGAAAGCCGTTTCTAGGGTTGAACGAAGAATTAGACGATGCTGACTGGTCAAATCTCCAGTGGTCGATCACGAGCCTGGTAGGTCCAGGGGAGTTTTCACTCTGGCAGGACGGTTTTTCACCGAGCTTCAAAGTAAGCTCGGTCGACGGTTTACCAGATCCGTTTGTCAGCGGTCATGATCACTTCAACTGGGGATTTACTGCACCGGGACTCTATGAGGTGGGATTCACTTACAGCGGAGACCATGTAACAGACGGCTTTCAGTCCGATAGCGAGACGTTTCGCTTTCTGGTGGCCGTTCCGGAACCGGGTAGCTTGGCCGCACTTGGCATCGGTGCGTTGGGATTCCTGACACGTCGACGTAGAAGACCGGGAGGATGAGGTGTAGATGTCTCGCAAGAACAGCAAAACCAAGCCTCTCAAGACGAACGAACCCCAAGTCCTACTTGGGGTTCTTGTCTTCTTGAGCGGCATGGCAGCGCTGGGACATCAATTGCTCTGGACCAGACGCCTCATTGATCTACTTGGGGCTAGCACCGAATCCTCTGCGAGAGTCTTCGGTACGTTCTTTCTGGGACTGTCCGTCGGGTCGGCGATTGCCGCCTTGCTCGTTGGTCGTGTCCGCAACCCGCTGAGAATGGCCGCTCTGGTACAACTCAGCATTCCGTTTCTGGTCGCCCCCGTCATCTATTTACCAGAGCTAACAGACTGGATCTGGCCTGCGATCGGTGCCGAGTCCGTCCAGAGTTGGAACGGAAGTGCGATCAAGTCACTGCTGACCTTGGGTTTCGTGTTTCCGCCCTCCACGATGATGGGACTCTCTTTCCCGCTGATAGTTGCAGGCGTTCTGCGAGTTGGCCGTGGGGAGCTTGGACGATCCGGAATCAATCTCTACGCGATCAACACGCTAGGCGGAGCAAGCGGAGTCCTGTTTACCGTGATGGTAGCCGTGCCGCAGCTGGGAAACTTCGCATCGATGGTGCTCGCGGCTGCCGTGGACGGATCCATCGGGCTCATTCTCCTCGTATTGGCCAGGAGAACGAATCCCTCCGAACCAATTGCTTTGAAACAAGACATTCAAAGCCAAGAGAAAGCGGCCGCAACTCCAGATGCATTTTACGAGGCCATCGGTCTTGCGTTCTTTTCGGGAATGGCCGTCCTGGCACTCGAAGTCACTGCATTTCAGATGCTGCAGTTGGTTGCCACCATTTCGCTCTTTTCGCCTGCAGCCGTCTTGTTTTGCGTGATCCTATCACTTGGCACATCGGCCGCCCTCTTCTCTCGATTTCAGTCCTTCTTTACCGCACATGCTAAGACCCGGACAATTGCCCTCATCCTAGGAGCTACAGGGATTCTCGTGGTACTGGCACCGCAGATATTCATGACGATTGCTCAGCAATCAAATTGGTTCGCCCAGAACAAGGGTGCTAGTGATTTTGTCGTGAAGCTCGGGGCGTTGGCATTGCTTTCAGTCGGACCGGCTTGGCTGATCGGCGGATTGATCTTTCCCTACGCGATTGCTCGGTCTGGCGAGCATTGCACAACAACGCAAGCCGGACAACGTCTGGGATTGCTTCTTGCGATCAATGGCCTGGGCGGGCTGCTAGGTGCGGAGCTTGCATACAGAGCTTTACTCCCTACTTTTGGCGTCTACGGGGCTATGACGTTCATCGGCCTATCATTTGCCGCGATCGCGATTACCTACTCGCTGCGGACAAACCAGGGATCGAATGCTCCCGTCAGTCGATTCTCTGGAGTTGCAGCAGCAGCCATCGTATTGATTGTTGGCTTGCTTAACTCGAATCTCCCCATCGTGAACCCACCACCGGGTGTAAAGGCTCTGGACATCCAGTCCGGGCGGCATGGAACGGTGGCTGTGGTGGAAGACGAACGTGGAGATCGCTCAATCCTGGTCTCAAACCAATACATGCTGGGTGGATCAGCCGTTCGCTACGACCAAGAGCGACAAGTGTTGCTACCAGCTGTCCTGCACGAAAACCCGATCTCTGTCGGCTGCATTGGTCTTGCAACAGGCATCACCCCCGGTGCAGCGTTAACCGTCGATTCGGTGAAGGATGTGACCGCGATCGAAATTTCGCCAATGGTTGCTACGGCGGCCAAAACTTACTTTAGTGACTTCAATCACAACATCTGCGACGATGAATCGGCTTCCGTTGTCGTCGCAGACGGCAGAACTTATATCGCTTCGCTAAGCGACAAATTTGACGTTATTACCGGGGATCTATTTTTGCCTTGGGCGCCCGGAACCGCCCGACTGTATAGCATCGAACACTTCGCAGCAGTTCGCAGAGCTCTAAAATCGGACGGGATATTTTGCCAGTGGCTTCCGATGTACCAGCTAACACCCGAGCAATTCAGGTTGATAGCAGATACGTTTGCAAGCGAGTTTGGAACCACTCAGCTCTTCATGAACCATTTCCGCGTTGGCTCCCCAATGCTCGCGTTGGTCGGTAGAAATGGGACTTGGGAAATCGACTGGGAATGGATTGCGGAACGCTGCAACGAACTCCGCGAATCCAATACAGTCGGTGATCCAGTGCTGAGGCACAAAGCTGGAATCGAACTCCTGTACCTGGGAGAATGGCGTCAACAGTCGCCGGATACACAACTCGTTTCACTGATCGACCCATCGCTAGAGTACTCCGCAGCAACCGTTCGACTTTCCCCTGACCCCGGAAAGAAATATTTCAACGCGGCCAATTGGGTACGGTTCTGCCGCTCTCGTGGGGAAGCACACAGTAACGAAAACACGTCTTCTGCGAATCAAGTGAAATTGATGACAGTCGCCACGGGGCTCTTGGAAGTAGATTACGCCATCAGAACAAAAAACAAACGGGCGGAGGCGATTGCCCAACGTGTTGCAAGTGCACTGCCGCCTTCAATCATTAGCGATGGTCAGGCCGATTGGCGGCGCTGGCCCAGCTCGCTGGCAAAGACTAGCCCGAGCAAACAGCCCAAAACAAATTGAATTGACAAAGGACCAAACAAATGAGCCCCAACACACCTAACGTTAGACAAAGAGCATTTACGCTCGTCGAACTACTGGTGGTCATCGCGATCATCGGTGTGCTCGTCGGACTTTTGCTTCCCGCCGTGCAAGCGGCTCGCGAGTCGGCGAGACGGATGCAGTGCGCCAACAACATGAAGCAACTCGGATTAGCGCTGCACAATTATCACGACGCCCACAAAACCATTCCTACGACGATGACCGGAGTCGATTCCGAAGGAGGTGCTTGCGGAAGCGGGTTCTACAGTTGGCTTGCAATGATTTTACCCTATGTTGAACAGGACAACCTGTACAACTCAATCGACTTCAACATGCCCATGTCAGACCGTTGCAATTATGGTAGCAGCGGAGATTATCTCGATTACGACATTTCACCATCGCATCCGAATGCGTTGGCGGCCCGAACGATGATCGGAACTTACCTCTGCCCATCAGACCCCGCCGCATACCTCCAACCTCAAGACAATGGCGGCCAGTTGGCACCTGGCAACTACTCGGGTAACGTTGGCTGGCCCAAGCTTGCATCCGCACCAGGTGGCAGTCAGCCCATCGAAAAACAGAACGGATTTTTTGGATTACTGAATCCATCCACGCCTGACCCTTGGCACGTTCCCAGAATTCGATTCGGAGATATCACGGACGGTCTTTCTAACACCGCGGCTGTGGCAGAGAGAAAGATCAGCAACATTGAAGTAGTTAGCTTACCTTGGGGCGGTGGTTATGTGCCGGAAGGTACCGACCCAAACATGCAGTCGTTCTGTGGAAGCTCGACGCGCGCACGCTCGGTCGATCGATGGGTAGACTATTGTGGGTCAGTCACACTCAGCGATCCTGGATATGTTGAAAAACATGGACATGCGTGGATCAGTGGGTGGACTCTAGCCGCGAACATGTACATGCACATAATGCCCATTGGAGATCGAAACTGCCACATCTACGGCGGTGAAGGTCTCGGTAACAATATCGTAACGCCGGGCAGCTATCACACTGGTGGCATCAACGTGTTGATGGGAGATGGAAGCGTTAGCTTTCGATCCCAGTCGATCGACACCCAGCTCTGGTGGGAAATGGGTACCCGAAATGGAGGCGAAACGCTCTCGGAATGAATTGGAAGCGGTTCTGTAACGCAGTAGTCATTCTTCTCGTCGCATCCAGCTTGCAAGGCTGCGGATCAGGGCGTCCGCAGCCACTTACGCTGGAACAGCTAGAGCAAATCCTGTCCGTTTCGTTTCCAGACGACTGCGAGATCATCGGTGGCACGATGACCGAAAACAACGCATCGCTCTGCCTGATAACAAGCTCTGAACCACTGCCCTTGCCTATCGAACCGGACACCAAGAGGAAAAGAAAACGTCCGCAAGGTGATCCGTTCCCGATTAGCGCACTTCTCAACCTAATCGCCGCTAGCAAGGTATCAACCGACGACTTACCGTCTCTCAAAGATGAATCGGGGCGTAGTCATCAGGGCGAAGTTGCGGGCCAAGCGTTCTCGTACCGGGAAGCTAAGACAGAGCAAGGCTGGTTGACCGCGATCGAGGTGTTCGTGGCATCCGACTGAGAATCGCGAGAAGCAAGCCGAGGCCGCTTTTCACCGAAGCCTTGTATTCAACTCAGCGAGGCCTTCGCGGACGGTCAATTCTGAACGCAGTAAGTTCACTATCTCGATGCCTATAAGTTCACTCCGAGCTAACCCGCCTCCTTGGCGTCATGCGGGTTCAGTGCGAACATACGCACATCATCGAGACAGGCATTCTTTCGGGCTGAGAAACGCACCATATCTTTTCGGTCATGTCCCATCCCCGGCGACTCAAACTGACCGACGGGCTTACCATTCAGTTTGACCGACATGGTTTCTCCCTGAATTGTCACGACAGCCCGATGCCATTCGCTGGTCGCGATCTTACAGGGAAATTTTCGCTGGAACTTGGCCACTGCCGTTTGCTGCTCTTTAGTTGCTTTGCCTGCCTTAGCCAAATCGCGATAAGACCGTTTCATGCGGCCGTATTTGAAATCCAGCATCTCGACGCCGGTTGGTCGAAACATCACTTTGCAGATGTGCCCTGCATGAACCTCTTTGCACTGCATATCAGCAAAGTCGATTCCAATATCATCATTTCTGTCGTCCAATCGGAATGTTATTTCAATGCGGCAATCCACGTACTCAGCTCGGTGCGTTAGAGAGACACCGTGGTCCGCAACCGCATGCCGAGAAAGATAGAGGTAGCCGTCACGAAGATCACACTGCTTGTTGCCAGCCGCCCGCTTTTTGCTATTTGTCCCCCAACCGTTGCCAAGCTCTTCGGCGGTTTCCTGCGATTCACTTCGCTCAAAATCGTCTTCAAAGAGCAGCTTTGCTGGTTCCTCTGCCGGGCACAGGTTCGAGCCAAGTACTAAAATCAGAGCACACGATAAGCAGAGGGAAGATTGCATCTTCGGTTCCAGGAAAAAAGAATTCGGCAACTGCGAGGGAACTCCGCCACGATGGTTGATGCCGCGCAGCGGTGATAGCTCGAAACAGCCTTAGTCTAACCTGAAGAAGCACGAGTTGCTGTCCTTCCTCGCGTACTCCGCAGGGCCAATCAGAGTTTCAAGCTAGGGAATGAGCCGCGACGCGTGAGCGGCCGGGTGCGTCATGAAACCCGTTGCCTTACGGCCAGCGGCTCAATGGCGAAACAGCCTAGAACCAAACTTTGATTGGCCCTGGCGTACTCCGACTTCTACGTTTAGCTTCCGCTATCGTGCATACACAAGGTCGCGTGAGAACGACCTTTTCCCAACTCAAAATTCTTTCTGTCGACCCCAGTTTGCGATGCCCCCAGAACCAACTGAGTTCAAGCCACTAACGAATTCGGAACGGATTGATTTCCTCGACGTGCTTCGTGGATTTGCTCTGCTGGGGATCTTCATCGCTAACCTTCCGTTCTTTGCGGGAACGGCCTTCCTGAGTGATGCCGAGTTGGACGCATTGCCGACAGCCAGCTGGGATGCCGCCGCAAGAGCCTTCCAGCACATCTTCGTCGAAGCCAAGTTCTATTCGATCTTTTCCTTACTCTTCGGAATTGGCTTTGGGCTTCAGGAGGAACGGGCTAAGTCACGGAACCAGAATTTTGTCGTCTTCTTTGTATGGCGAATGCTGGCGTTGTTGCTGATTGGCGTCGTTCATCTGATTTTCTGGATTGGCGACATTTTGGTGCTCTATGCTCTGGTTGGACTTACTTTATTGCTCTTTCGCAAGCTGCCAGCCAAAGAATTGATCGTGTGGGCTGGTTTGCTCCTTGCGATCCCTGTCATTTGGAAAGGCATCCAATTGAAGCAAAACGGAGTCGACTTCCTAGCATCGCCTTTTTTTACTGCTGGGCACAATCTGAACACGATCTTTCAGAATCCGGATAGCCTGGTTGAACAGATGAAGCAGCCCAGCTGGCTCGATTACTTTCGTTGTAATCTTGCGGGGATTGCCTACCGATTCGGTGATTTCATCTACACGAGTCGATTCAGTAAAGTCCTTGCCATGTTTGTGTTGGGACTGTGGCTAGTGCGTTCGGGAAAGCTCGACGGATGGGAGCAGCGGCGACTATTCCTGTGGCGCACTTTAGTGCTCGGTTTGTTCATTGGTCTACCTGCGAACCTCGGGGTGTACCTGATAGGCGAACAAGTCGATGGTTACGAAGCGAATAAGCTGAACGTTCTCAAGAGCCTCTTGCACGCGGTCGGTGTATCCCCCTTGGCGATGGCTTATGTTGCTGGACTTGGACTATTGTGGTCCAGTCCGCTCAAGGGATGCCTTCGATACCTCGCCCCAATGGGGAGGATGTCGCTGAGCAACTATTTTCTACAGACGCTGGTTGGAGTCTTCGTTTTTCACGGCGTCGGCGGTGGACTCATTGGCACCGTCGGTGACCTTTACTTGCTACTTTTCGGCGTCGTTATCTACGGGAGCCAGCTGTTGTTGAATTCAATCTGGATCCGATCCTTCCGCTTTGGTCCTGCAGAGTGGCTTTGGCGGTCGTTGGCGTATCGAGAGATTCAGCCCATCAAATATCCGACTTCGTGCCGGTCAAAAGCAGTCAATCCTTAGGCAAGATGTTGCTCGTTCGGCTAGGTCAGGCTCCAGCTAACGAAACAGTGGAGACATCGCGAGCTCCATTCTGACAACGCTACAATTGAGGCTCATGAAAAGACCGGCGTTCCAGTACGAAGCAAGATGGTGACTGGCTGCCGGCAGGAAAGCCTGGCCCCAGAGCTTGGAAGCAACCGCATCACGGAAGTCGCATATGCAAAGCAGTTCACAGCCATCCGATCACTTTACGCGTCTTCGACAAGAAGTCGTCGAATCGCTGGACTCCCAGATCACGGAAACCCTCAAATCTTTGCCGGCGGAATACACGGCCTCGGTTTCTGAGCCAGATCAAATTGCTCAAATCAAAGCCGTTCTTGCGGCGCGGATATGTGACATCGAGCAAGAAATTACACTGCGTCAGCGCAAGGGAGATCGAGTTGCGGTCACGGTGGTTTCCAGGCAAAACTACGCGGGATTCTTGGCACAACTGATTCCCCGCTTAGCTGACGAGGGAGACCTGCTCGGAGCCCAGATCTTCTCGTCAGTCGACAACCAATTTGTGATCGATATCTTTGAATTTGGCTCCGAATCTCACCCAAGGAAAGATCGAGAGTTATCCAAGTCGGAAACCGACATCGTTAACGAAGTCGCGAAGCGAACCGGTGCGAGCAAATTCGAAATTGAAAAATTCCTCGCCCGCTACCGACCAGAAAACGAACTCCTTTCCTCGCCAACTGAGATCGCGCGACAGTATCTCGCTTTTGAAAAACGCGAACACCCAAACGATCTGAGCGTGATCTGGGAAGTCGATGAAGCCAATCCGGAAGCCTCTCCCGGCAAGCTCTTTGCAAAGGTAGTTGTGTCTTCCGGAAATGCGACCACGCGAGAGGTCTTCACCAGAGCAGCCGAATTCTTCGCCATTTACCGGATCGATATCGTCAGAGCCTTTTGCGAGAACGTCTGGCTGGCCGAGCATGATCAGGTCGCCCTGCTTAACTTCCACATCTGCATCGAAGAAGAGGATTTCGCAGAAGCTCGTCAGCAATTCCACGGCAATTGCAGCGATACGTTGGACGGAGACGTGCTTCGTGAACTGCTGCTAGATTTCCTGCGGGTCGATCAAGAGGTCATCGCGAATCGGCAGAGCATCGGAACCAGCCTAGCTGCTCGTTTTGGTGACTTGCTGGTGAGCGAGTTGTTCTGCGCATTCTCCACACTTGTTCACCAACTGTTCCAACTAGAGATGCCACGTGAACGCGTTATGCACTTACTGCTTCAACAACACGCGATGACGGCCACACTGCTCCAACGATTCATTCAGAGGTTTGAATCGCCAAAGGAAGGCGATTCCGAGACGCTCGGCGAACTCCGCTTTGACATGATTGCCGACCCCGCAGAACGCCATATTTTCAGGCTATTTTCGGCACTCGTGGACGGTATCGACCGCTGTAACTTGAATATGTCGGACAGACGTGCTTTGGCGATGCGGATTCCCGGCTCCGTTTTTTCAAACCTATCTGCCGATGAACGCCCCCATTGTGTCTTCTTCCTATACGGCTGCGGCTTCGAAGGCTTTCATGTTCGGTTTCGCGACGTCGCGCGCGGCGGCATGCGAATCGTACGTACCCGCAACGCCGAACACCATCTATTCGAGTCTGCCAGGGCGTTTGACGAAGTGTATCGCCTAGCAACAGCACAGCAGTTGAAAAACAAAGACATCGCCGAAGGTGGCGCGAAGGCCTTGATTGTTCTTCGTCCCGAAGTTGAACCATTAAGAGCCGGCCACGACTTTATTGACGGGATTCTGGACATGCTTGTCGGCGGTGAACAGGTGGCCCCTTTCAACGCGGAACCAGTCGACGATGAGTTCCTCTATTTTGGGCCCGACGAAAACGTCTCCAACCATTTGATCGATTGGTTTGTCGAACGTGCCGCAAAACGCGGCTATCCATTTCCTAATTCGATTATCAGCTCGAAACCGTCGACGGGCATTAATCACAAAGAGTTTGGTGTTACCAGTGAAGGCGTGATCGTATTCCTTCACCAGGCCCTAGTTGAAAATGAAATCGACACAAACAGTCCATTCACGATCAAGTTGACGGGCGGTACCGATGGAGACGTCGGTGGAAATGCGGTTCGAATCCTGATTCGCGACTTTGGGACCAACGCCAAAATCGTCGCTATCGCGGACGGTACCGGTGCGGCTCACGATCCCGCCGGCCTGGATCATCATGAGTTGCTGCGTCTTGTTGAAGAAGGCCTGGGAGTGGCCCACTTCAACGCGGAACATCTCAGCCGAGATGGTCGAGTCGCAGACCTATCGACGGAGGAGAACATCGCGTGGCGTAACAGCCTCCACTTTGTTGTGCCTTCCGATGTTTTCATTCCGGCCGGCGGACGCCCCTCTGCGATCAATGAACACAACTGGATGAAATTCTTCAATGAGCAGGACAAGCCTATATCGAAGCTCATTGTCGAAGGTGCCAATCTGTTCATCACGGACTCCGCTCGTGAAGAGCTTTCCCGGCGAGGCGTTGTCATTGTTAAGGACAGCTCCGCCAACAAATGCGGAGTGATCTGTAGTAGCCTCGAAATCATTTCGGCCATGTTACTGAGCGAAAGTGAGATCGTTGCGATCAGGCAGGAATTCATTTCGGAAACCATCGAATTGCTTCGAAGCCTGGCGAGAATCGAAGCCATTTGCCTTTTCAACGAGCAGACGCGAGATCCAGACCGAACATTGCCGCAAATATCAGTCCTGATTAGCCAGCAGATTATCCGCGTCGCAGATGAGATCACCGCAAACTTCGAGGACTGGTCTTCAGAAGAAAAAGAACTAGCCAAAGACTACATTCGCAGCTTCCTGCCGGACTCGCTGATTCAGGCTGTCGGCGATGACATCGCCGACAAAATTCCGCCGGTCTACCGACGGCAACTAATCGCGTCGATCATTTCGTCGCAGGTCGTCTACCGCGAGGGCTGGAGAAACCTAGCCCACATGCAGAGCCCAGCATTAGCCCGCCTCATTCGCCGTGAAATGGCCTATGAGCGAAAGGTCCGCGGATTGATCAAAGAGGTCGAAGCATCCTCACTCGCAGATAAGGATCGCATCATCTCAGTGCTGGAACATGCTGGATCCAGGACGCACCGCGAGCTCAACTTGTGAATCCTCCCCGGCGTGCATGCGGAAGGGTCTTCACACGCGGGCTGTTGGATCGTCAGCACACGCTGAGGCAGCCGGAGCAAGGCCACCAGTAACGCAAAACGGCCCGTCGCACAGATGATACGACGAGCCGTTTTGTTCATAGTCGGGGTGATAGGATTCGAACCTACGACCCTCTGCTCCCAAAGCAGATGCGCTAGCCAGGCTGCGCTACACCCCGAGCGGTCAATTTTGTACCCGATAGCCCAACTTCACGCAATGCGACCTTGGGGCAACTTCGTCGACTTTCTGGATCCGGGCCACCCCGTGTTTTGGGTATTCTCCATGCATTCCATACGATATGCCGGATTCCCTCCCTAGAAAACTCCGCAGCCAGAAAACTCCGCAGCCAGAAAACTCCGCAGCCAGAAAACTCCGCAGCCAGTGAACTCCGCAGCCAGTGAACTTCACAGCCATTTGAAAACCACCAGTGGCTGGCTGCATCGGTCCCCTATCCCGTGATACAACAGGATCTCCAACCGCATCGTTGGGATGCATGGGAACAAAGCTGGCGACGGTATTTTGCCAGGCAAATCCACCTAGTTAGACGAACTGGCCGGAGAATGGGTTCGCAGTTGCAACCAGCCAGCACCGATATTAAGGCTCGGTGGTCGCGAGTGCCCCACGTCGGCTGAGTCCCCCTGACATGACCAATTGGTCGCCACCGACGGAAAACGCTAGTACGACATTCCGCCTAGTCAATTCACCCAAAGTATTACGACTCACGATGAAGAATGCTCGGATGTCAAAATCGTTCGCTATCATCGGAACGGGAGCACTCGGCGGTCTCTACGGAGGTCTGCTGGCGAGATCCGGTAACGAAGTCCATTTTTTGCTTCGCAGCGACTTCGAAGCGATCCAAGAAAATGGGCTCGAGATTCAGTCTCCAATTTGCGATTTTCGACTGGAGCATCCAAACATCTATCGCCAGTCATCGCAGATGCCCAAAGTCGATGTCGCCGTTGTCGCCTGGAAAACAACCAGTAACGACCATCTCGAAGAAGTGCTGCACAATGTGTGTCATGACGAGTCCATTGTGCTCGTCCTTCAAAACGGCCTCGATAGTGAGGCGGCAGCCGCTGCCGTCGTCGGAACCGATCGCGTACTCGGGGGATGCTGTTTCCTGTGTTCGAACAAAATTGCTCCAGGCGTGATTCACCATTTGGATTATGGCAGGATTACCTTTGGAGAATACGCAGCAGCCAAGGCAGGGCCTCCTTCGGAACGCATGCAGGAATTGATGACGATTTTTCAACGGTCGCAGATTGACTTAGTCGGCGTTGAAAACCTGCGTATCGCCCGCTGGAAGAAGTTGGCTTGGAACATCCCGTTTAACGGCTTGAATGTCGTTCTGGATGCGAATACGGACAAGATTATGTCGGATAAGGATACCCGGCAGCTTGCCGAAGACTTGATGTGGGAAGTTCGAGAAGCGGCCTCCGCCGACGGCGCGACCTTTGAGGAAGAACACATACCGAAGCTGCTAGCCGCAACCGAGAAAATGGTCCCCTACGCGAGTAGCATGTACCTGGATTACCAAGCTGGCCGTCCGCTTGAAGTGGACGCCATCGTGGGCGAGCCGCTTCGGACAGCACGGGAAAACGGCTACGAGCCAAAGAAGATGGCCATGCTCTACCAACAACTACGCTTTCTGGACAGAGCTGGCCGTACTGCTTCCGCCTAGCATGCAGGATGCGCTGCTTCAGCCTGGCACGCAAGATGCGCCCCTTCGTAGGAGCAACTGCGATGCGCGGCTTCAGCCTCGCAGCAGGCCGCCGTTCACTTCGTCGCGTGCGTTCCTCGCTTTTCCTAGCAGTAGACTCACACACCAAATGGTCTCCAACACTCCTGAATTTGATGCCCCACTCCAAACAGGTCCGCCGTGAATACAACCGCGCACGTCGCAGCTAGCCTTTTCCTTGGCAAAGGCAAAGAGGAATCAGCCAAGCCGACGGCGCTCATCGCTGGCGCCATCCTGCCGGACGCTCCCATGTTCGTTTTCTTCGCAGTTGTTACTGCCGCGGGTCACAGCAGCCAGGAGATCTGGGGCGAACTCTATTTTCAAGATAACTGGCAGTTGTTCTTCGACATCTTCAACTCGGCTCCACTTTTCGGCGTTCTCTGGGCGGTAGGACGTTGGTGTTCGTGGTCATGGCTTTCATGGATGTCGCTCAGTGCTTTGCTCCACATCGCCTGCGATCTACCACTCCACCACGACGACTCGCATCGACACTTCCTACCACTCAGCCAATTTCGATTCGCCAGTCCCATTTCTTATTGGGATCCAAAGCATTGGGGTATTCCGATCGCAATCCTGGAAGCAAGTTTGACCATAGCTGGATCCGCCTATCTGGCGGCTACCTTCAAATCAAAGCTGGCTCGAATTACCGCCATCGTCATTTTGGTACTCTACGGCGTTGCCGCTTGCATGATGTTAGCTTGGGCATTGAGCCAGAGAGACTCCTAACTGTTCATGCCTTTCATTGTTGAATTGCGAATACTGCCAGTATCCACCGTCTGGATAACAAGCCGATCCTCACGAACGCAGCGTTCTCCTCCTCACTAACGCTCGCGTCCCATCCTCGCTAACGCTCGCGTTCCCACACCCAAGGAAATTCAATGTCTGAGCAGATGCCGTCGGCAGCCAAGACGCCCACATCCGCGAATCGGTTCGTCGCAGTCGATATTTTTCGCGGGCTTACCATTACCGCGATGATCATCGCGAATGATCCCGGCGACTGGGGTCACGTCTACGCACCGCTTCTCCATGCAGACTGGCACGGCATCACGCCTACGGATTTGATCTTTCCGTTCTTCCTCTTTATTGTTGGAGTCGCAGTGGCCCTGTCGCTGTCAAAGCGCATCACCTCAGGAAGCTCGAATTTGGAGCTCATTCGTAAGGCGGCAGTTCGTACACTCGCGATCTTCGGTCTGGGCATCTTCTTGAGTCTCTTTCCTGAATTTGACTTCAGCAACATTCGCGTTCCCGGAGTCTTACAGCGGATCGCGATTGTCTATTTCGCCTGTGTCTTACTCTTCGCCTTTACGAACCCAAAGGTGCAAGCCTTCGTCGCGGCCAGCCTTCTGATTGGCTACTGCGCTTTGCTTGGTGTCGTCCCAGTCCCCATCGATGACACGATCGAAGGAGCTTTGGAAACGGGTTCCATCGAACGGGCCCACAGTACTGTCGAATTGAATACGGTGGAGAGGTTGAGCGAAGACTCGATCCAAGCCAACTTGCAGCCGGGGATCAATCTGCAAGCTTGGATGGACAGGAAGTTCGTTCCGGGGCGGCTTTACGAGAAGACCTGGGACCCCGAAGGTCTCCTCAGCACACTGCCTGCCATCGCATCCGGCATCTTGGGAATGCTCGCTGGGGTTCTCCTAACGCGAACTCGTTCCAACCGCTCGCAAAATAACGCCGCGCAGCCCAACCATTTGGACACTCGCCGAGAGCAAAGCTTCCTTCTTTTGCTTTCCGGATTCGGACTCCTGATTGCCGGATTCGTATGGGACTGGACATTCCCGTTCAACAAGAATCTATGGAGCAGTTCGTTCGTTTTGCTGACTGGTGGCTTGGCCAGCATGACGCTCGGCAGTCTCATCTGGCTCATTGACTGCCGTGGGTACGATCGATGGTTCTACGTAGCTCAAGTTTTTGGAGCCAACGCAATCACCGCATTCGTGTTGCACGGCGTCGTGTGGAGACTCTTGGTTTGGTCTTGGGATGAGGATGGAACCAACATCAAGTCCACATTCATGGACGGTCTCACAACATCTTGGGAGCTGGATCGAACTCTTGTATCGTTCCTTTGGGCTTTGGCCTACACGGCTATCATCTTCGTACCTGTTTGCATCATGTACCACCGCCGTTGGTTTGTTCGGCTGTAGGCAAGCCGTCTCATGCCGAATTCGCCTCGGACAGGCGAGCTACGATGTGCTGCCTGGGCAAATCACAGTTTCAATTGGCGGATTTTGTTCGAGCATATCCTAACTCCCCCGTTCCGAGTTTCGCGAGGAATTATGGGGGAGTCGGCCCATCCGGGCCGGAGGGGGAAACGTCTGCTTTTAGACTCTGACTCGCCGTTGATGTGCTGCCCTGACTACGGCACGGATCGCGGCGGCTGAGTTACAATGAGTGCCCCAACCATCCAACCCGGAGACAATACCTTGAGCTCTCTAACGATTCAGCGAACGCTGCGATCAGCGACCGAATTGACCGTGAAGCAATTGCGATGGGACGCCCCCATCTGTTTAGTAGTGATGGCCACACTCGTCTTGATGAACGTGCAAGGAAACGCCCATGCACAACAAGCAGACCAGTCGAGCCGCCCCAATATTTTGTTCATCATGTCCGATGACCATACCTCACAAGCCGTGGGGGCCTACGCTACGACGCTCAAGTCATTGAACCCAACGCCCACCATCGACTCGCTCGCTCGCGAGGGCATGGTGTTCGAAAATGCATTCTGCACCAATGGAATCTGCACTCCGTCGCGTGCGTGCATCATCACCGGGCAATATAACCACGTGAATGGCGTCTTTGATCTTGGTGGTCGGATCAAACCAGAAAATCAGATGCTTCCAATTCAGATGCGGGACGCTGGTTATCAGACGGTGATGATTGGCAAGTGGCACCTTAAGGAAGAGCCAAACTACGACTACTACAAAGTCCTACCCGGCCAAGGAAAGTACTACGACCCCGAGTTTCGGGTCCAAGGCGACAAGGCTTGGCCGAAGAACGTCGTCAAACACCCGGGCCAGCATTCCAGCGATGCCATCACGGACTCGCTCCTCGAGTGGTTCAAGACAAAGCGTGATCCGAATAAGCCATTCTTCATATCCCACCACTACAAAGCTCCGCACGATTTCTTCGAGAACGCGCGTCGATACCAGTCGTACTTGGCGGATGTCGAAATCCCAGAACCCGAGACTCTTTATGATGTGCCTAAGAGCTGGGGATCGATTGCAACTCGCGGGCACAACGACGAGCTGACTCCGCACATCGGAACATCGATCGGTTCACGCAATCCACGACGGTCGTATGCAGTCGACCTCTACACGCGCTTCCCGGAAGAGTTCCCGCCCGGATACGATCCAAAGAAAATGAGCGAAGTCGAAACCACGCGACTCGCCTATCAAGCCTACTTGAAAAAGTACCTTCGCTGCGTGAAAGGCGTCGACGACAACCTACAACGACTCTTCGATTTCCTCAAAGCAGAAGGGCTCTACGACAATACACTGATCGTCTACACCGGCGACCAAGGTTTCTGGCTCGGCGAGAACGACTTCCAAGACAAACGTTGGGCCTATGATCCATCACAGCGCATGCCCTATATCATGCGGCTTCCCGGTACGATTCCGGCGGGAACAAGAACGAAAGCCATTATCGAAAATGTCGACTACCCTGCGACGCTGTTGGATTTTGCTGGAGCAGAAATTCCTGATTCCGTTCAAGGACGTTCCTTCCGCAAGCTGTGCGAAACTGGCGAAGAGCCCGACGACTGGAAGCAAGAAGCCTACTACCGCTACTGGATGCACATGGCCCACCATGACAACCCCGGTGAAATGGCCATGCGTACCAAAGACTTCAAGCTGATTTACTTTTACGGAGTCAATTACCAGGGCAAAGAAGCAACTCCACCCGGATGGGAGCTCTACGATCTTCGCAAAGACCCTCAAGAGCTGAACAACGTCTACGATTCCGCCGAGTATGCCGTGGTCCGTGACGAACTCAAGAAACGCTTTGCGAAACTACGTGTGCGTGTCGGCGACGACGGATCTCACTACCCGGATTGCGAAGCCGTCATTCAACAGTTCTGGGACTTCGACGACTCCGATCGAAAAGCGGCCATCCAGATCTCACATGACTTCAAGAGTCGTCGGGAAGCGATGCTCGCCGAGCGCGAAAGCAAAGCGGGATCCAAGTAGTCGCAGAGCAACTTTCAAGTCGTCGCAGAGCGTTGACAAGAAGTGGCGAAGGCAACTCGATTTAGCCGGCTCATGCCCAAGTCAGCCCGTGCCCACTTGGGACGAATCGATCTTGGAGACATCGGCATAGCGCCGCCCTACCGTCTTCTTTCGAGTTTCAAGAAGAACTCGGGAAGGGACTTAAGATGGCGTGGAAGGGGCGAACTCGGTCGCAGTTGCTCAAGGTGACATGATGCCCGTGAGCGGCGCGTCCCAGGCAAGCTGCTCACTCACCAGGATCTCTTGATCGAGTGCATCACACACCGCCTTGGGCATCTCCGCCATTCGTCGCTGACGCAGATCGACATGTGCTCCAACGAGTTCGTACATCGCCGCAACATCTTGCTTGTCTTCGTTGGTCATAAACTGGAGCACGTGGTAGCGTTTTGCCGATCGTGCAATCACTCGAGCATAGACGCTGACGCGCTGGCCCACACGGACTTCGGAAAAGAACCGAACGTGGCCTTCCAGTGCAAAGGTGCCGCCGTGATGATCACGAATCTTGTCCCAGTCCAGACCCACAGAAGCGAGTAGCGTCCCCATGCCTTCGCTGAAAAAATGGGTATACCACATCACATTCATGTGCCCCATCGCATCCAAGTGCTCTTCGCCGATGACCGTTTGATACAGTGGCCGTAGCTGGCTCACGTCCTCGAATGCCAATCGTATCCGTGGTGCTTGTGCCATTGATTCCTATTCTCTCTGACCGAATCTCTTTTTGACGCCACGTTCATGACATCAGAACCACCCGTAATCATTTCCCGCGCTGGTCCGATCGGAGTGATGGAACTCAATCGTCCCCGAGCGCTCAACGCGCTGAACTTGGAAATGGTACTCGCTATCCGCCAGGCATTGACTCAATGGTCGGACGATGACGATGTAGCGGCCGTGCTAATTACTGGAGTCGGTGAGCGTGCGTTTTGCGCGGGTGGCGATGTGAAGAGTCTAGCACTTGCTGTTCACGCGGGTCAGTCCGGTCCGGGCACGTTGCCTCATGATTTCCTAAAGGCCGAATATGCGACCAACCTTACAATCGCCGAATTCCCTAAACCCTATGTCTCCCTGCTGGACGGAATCACCATGGGAGGCGGTGTCGGCGTTTCACTACACGGGGACTTTTGTGTTGCCACCAATCACACTCGCTGGGCGATGCCAGAGACGGGTATCGGCTTCTTCACCGACGTCGGTGCTTCCTATTTCCTATCACGACTCGGCCCATTGGGCACTCTGTTGGGATTAACCGGCGAGGTTCTGAGCGCCGGTGAATGCGTCCTTACCGGTGTCGCCACGCATTTTGCCAAACAGACTTCCCCGGAAGACATCCTGGAGCGCATGCAGACGGCAATTTCCAAGTCTCTGTCCACGGAAAGTCGATTGAGTGAGCTAAAAGCATGCTTGCCTCAGGACCAGCCGCTGCCTGAATCCGCGAACCGCGTTCAGAAGCTGACCCGATTGGCTGAAGCAAGCTGTACGGCGGGCTCCATCGAAGAAGTCTCCCGAGAACTGCACTTCATCTCGAATGATCCGTCGGACGAACTCAATGAGCTTGCGCGAGATTGTTTTTCGACCCTTACGAAACGGTGCCCGTTTAGCCTAGCCGTCGTACTCGAACTGCTCCGTCGCGGGGGGAAATTGAACCTCGCCGAGGCGCTCGAAATGGAATTCCAACTCAGCCAAAACATCATCGCGAGGGATGATTTCTACGAAGGCATCCGAGCCGTCCTCATCGACAAAGACCAGTCGCCAAAGTGGTCGCCCGCCAACATCGAAAGCATCGCTCACGACGCAGTTTCGCGAGCATTCTCTGCGTTCTCTGATGAATCACAGTCGACACTGTAGGGTGGGTGCAACCCACCACCGAAGCTACCTCCTACTTCGAGCTGCTTTCCGGCTCGTCCTCTTGATCCTCAATCAACTGGATCCCGTTGTAATCGAGTAACGAGCCTTTTAGGTAATGCAGCTCGACCATCCGCTTGTTGTACTCACCAATGGCTTGGTAGTAGAGCAGCTCGGCACGAGAACGCCGATCTTCAGCTCGGATCGCACTCCACAGCAGCGAAGCTGGCTCACCATCATTTGTCTCAATACGATGTAGGTGCACTTTGCCCTCATCCGCGGTGGCAATTGTTTCCCGGGCGTGGTCGCGAATAGAAGCATAGGTTGATTCCAAGCCAGTCAATGCTCTGTCGAGCTCGCGAAGTAGGTTAATCTCTTTTTCCCTAAGTTCCTCTTTGAACCCAACCACCTGGAATCGAGCATTCTGGATGCTCGAAGATAGACGCCGCCTGCCGAACGTGTTCGTTACATCAATTTGCGGGAAAAGGTAGTTTTTCGCAACGATGATCTCCAGCTCTCGTTGCTTGAGCCCCCATTGGAGCCGACGCAGTTCAAGATTTCTTCTGAGAGCCTCAACCAGGATGTCATCCCAGTCGTAGACTACTCGCACGTTGGTTGGTTGACTCACGGGCCGCAGCAGAGTGCCGTCGTCTTTCGCGAAACCGAGTGTTTCCCGAAGGATTTCCTCTCTTCCGTACAGACCAAACGGATCCATTCCGGGAACACGTGAACCATGCAAAGCAGCAAGCCGCCCGGACTCGAACTGGTGAACCAATGCCCGTGCCTGTGCCTCTGATTCTGATGGTAGGTCAAAATGGCTGAAGGGCGTCTGCGTTTTTCTCCATAGTTTCAGCGCATTCTCCCTGGCATCCTTCGACGCTTCGTAACTGCGATAACTCGTACTTAGATCCCAGTAGGCATTCTCAACACGCTTCACCAGGTTGCGGACTTTGGCTTCGAATTGCAACAACGAGATGTCCGGCGTCGCAGAACCGATGACCACCGGCATCACATTGGCCTCAGCCCCGCGTTCGCGTCGCAACATTTGCTGGTTGCTGGCGACTCTTGGAAAAAGCTGGCCACTGCTTGATCCTGCTTCCTCATTCGCCTGGCTTTCGTAGCCAAACACCGCGGAGAATTGCAAATCAAACTCCTGCAAGGCGTCTTCGACACCACCGATTGCCGAGGCCCGATGCGGAGGAATATAAAGCGTTCCCTCCACACCTAGATCAGACCGAACACTTCCAGCCGGTTGGCCTGCCTTCGGGGTACCGATCACCCGAACGAAATCAGCGTTCTGAAGTGCAAGTTGCATACACTCTTCAAGCGTCAAATCACGAAATCTCTGTGGCTCCTGGCCGCGATCAGATGAGGCTTGTAGTGCACGATCCACGTCGACGCGGCTCGTTGTATGGCCCTGCTCTGAGGCGTCGATTGCTTCAGGCTCATCTTCGGAGTGGTTGTCCTTTGAGGATTGGGGGCTCTGATCGTGAGAGTCTCCCCGCGCGTCGACGATCCGCTCATAAATCTCAAGGGCGCGCTTCCATGTTAAACGCTGCAGAGTGTCGTCGCCTTGCAGTGCGATCACTTGTACAGCTCCATCCACACGACGGTATTTTTTGATTCCTGCTCTTTCATATTCAGCAATCAGTTTTCCATAAGCATCATCAGAGAGCTTACCAGAGACAGTTACCCAAGCCTCGTGGAGCTGATCGTCGGTGAGATTGGAGCGTGTGAATAGTTTCCCCAGAACGGGGACATCTCGTAGCAAAGGAATGGCAGGTGCGTCGAAGCGTTCTAACTGGCAACGCAGGAGAACAACCGTCGCTAATTCCATTGTTTCCCCTGCAGCGTGCGGGAGCACAATACAATACAACGGAGTCAGACCGTTGAATGGGACTTCGAAGCGACCGCCGCCAACTCGAACGTCATCGACCGAGATTTGAAACTGTTTGCTTGGCTCGCTGCCCTCGCGCGGCTCAAGCCAGCCATGAGATGCCTTGACCTCCACAACAAAGCTCGGCGCCGCGTCTGACTCCGAAGAAGGAGCGGACTCCTCTGCTTTTTTTGTCGGTGAAAGCTGAAGACGGTTGCCGAATTGCACTTCTCGCTTGCCCGGTCCCTGCTCGGTAATGACTTCACGCGACTCGTACCTCCCGTACCTTACGTCTGCCGAAAGCCCCAAGGCTACATTGATTGTCTTCGAACTCGGGCGAGGCTCATTTAACTCCGACAGCTGAGCCACTGCCTTTGCGAATTCCTCTTTCTTAGGCTCTTTTAGTTCAATGAGCTTACTGGACGTATCTAACGGCTGAGGCATTAAGCCCAGTGACCGGATGACTTTGATTGGCACCAGATAACGATCATGCTCGACTTCTATTCTCAGAAATCCAGTCCGCTCTAGTTCGGCTAACCAGAATTCCGTACGCGCCCTCTGTTTTCTGTTTTCGTAGGCGTAGAGAATTCCATCCACGATCTTTGCCCTTGGCTCAGCGCCCCCCAAAACGATCTGCTGGCGGCGGGCATCATCGACGACGGCGGTAAATTTGATCTCGGACACCTTCGTCCCATATGGATTCAAGCGAGACAACTGCGAAAGCAGTTCTTTGCGAGCAATCTCGCGTGTAATTCGAAGCTCATCCTGGGCCCGATCAAGCAGAGCATTAACGGGATACGTTCGGAGTTCGGGCCAACTAGCATTCTCGATCCGAATCGCGGGCTCGGCCGGTGAAGCACCAACCGATTGCGTGGGCTTTTGTGTCGACTTTACCTCATCTAAGGTGCTTCCCTCCGAAGTCGTCTCGGAAGAAGGCTCGGCTTCCTTAGCCAGTACCAAAGCGGCGCCGGGGAGGAGCGTAATAGCTCCAACCATAAACGTGCCCCACACCCAAACGGGGCAGCGGCGATGACATCCTTGTCCAAGTCGCATGATTCTCTCCATTCGTTTTGCAGTTAGATCAATCGGTCTAATTCCAGGCAACAAAGGTGACGCCCGGAGCTGTTGCTTTTGTTCCAGCACGCTTAACAGACTGCGAGCGTAGTGGGCAGGTGAACAACCAAGCGTGGCTATGGTTTCCTCGTCACAGCTGCGTTCGGCTTCGCGTGACATCAGTCGACTTGCAATCCAGATCAACGGATGGCACCACCAGAGACAAACTGCGGAAATCTGTATTGCCGACCACCACAGATCGCCGCGTCGACAATGGACCATCTCGTGGGCAAGCATGGTTTCGAGAGCCGTCGCACTGCTATTGCGAACCACGACTTTGGGCATCACGATTTTGGGACGCAATAGCCCGAGAATCGCGGGCCCCGTAGGCTGGTCAACGACAAGTACACGAACCGGCCGGATCTTCAGACGTGTGCTTAGCTCGGCGGCTTGGCTGGCTAAGCTGGCCGGAGTTTCAATCATGGATCTTCGAATCGAACGCAGAAAGCGAGCAAAACGGAAAGCTGCGACGAACGACACAACAACGGTGCCCATCCCCCAGATGCCGAAGATACAACGCGCCCAAGGGATTGATATGACACTCGGTTGCATCAACTTAGTCGGCGCAAAGGGTTCGCTAGCCGGGACGGGTCCGATGGACTCGGAAAATCCGCCCTCGTCAACGTCGTGGTTCGCATTGAACTGTGGTAGATCAAATTCATAGCCGGGCGGGGGAAGCGGCGGCGCAATGTCCGTCATGGCGACATCGAAGGGTACCGTAAGCTCTTCAATTTCAATCGCCTTACTCGGCCCAAGTTCGGCTCGTAACCAACTGAACGGACTGGTTGGACTCGGAATCAATGGGGGCGTGAGACTCTTGAGCAGCACCAACACCCACATCGCGTGCGCGAAATGGGGTCGGTCTTTGGCAAACAGTCGGGTAATCACCAGCGCCAAACAGGCGACGAGGGACACCTGAATCGTTTGCCAAAATAGCAGCGACAGCAGTGCGTCCGAATTCATACGGAGTCCTCCGCGTCTTGCGAGGCGCTACGTTTTTCAAGTTGGGCGGATGACTTTGCTTGCTCCTGAACTGCTTCCAATTGATCAATCAGGCTCTTTAGCTCATCCAGTTCACCTGCATCGATGCCGCGATCCTCGATCAAATGCCGGACTAGCGGCATCGTTTCGCCACCGAAGAGACGGTCGACCAGATCATCAACGGTGTCGCGGATCACCGTCCTAGGTTTCGCCTTGGCGGCATAGATTTTGATCCGTGCTTCCAGCTTCGAGCTCGCGTAGCCCTTCGCTTCGATGCGTCGCAAATAAGTCTGGACCGTCGCGAAATCGATGTCGCGTTGTTGAAGAAGCTTGCTGTGGATTTCTCGGACGGAAGCAGGACCGATTTCCCACAACACTCTCGCGATCTCCATCTCACCCTTTGACAGAGCAGGGCGTTCGACCATCTCAAGCTCCTCCTTAACGAGACAACCAACGAGAGCCATTCAGCCGGCGGGATCTCCAGGGTCGGCCAGCTGCACAATCCAGCGCGACCTTTGCGGCCCGGTTCCGTCGCAGACGAACCACGTACAAACGTACTCGCCAGATTAGAGCGTACAAACGTACTTGGAACAAGAGCGGTTCTTGAAAATTGCTCCGCATGCTAGGAGGGGAGATTCGCATTCATCTGGCCCGCCGAGTCTGCGATACTCCGGTACCCCACGTACTTTCAGAACGGATGCACGGAACGGATTGAATTTCGCAATGACAGAAAGCCCCAGAGCCGTGACAGCCCAGCCTGAGAATTGGGACGTCGTTGTCGTAGGTGCCGGACCTGCGGGCTCACTGGCTGCCCGTGAAGCCCGACGACGCTCTCAAAACCGAGCGTCGGTTCTGCTCGTCGATAAAGCCAGCTTTCCGAGACGCAAAGTATGCGGATGCTTTTTAAACGGTAGTGCGATTGCCACTCTCGAAGCGACCGGCCTAGGAACCATTCTGAATGACTTGCACGCACCTCAAATCGACTTGCTCGAAGTTGGCGCCGGAGGCGTCTCTGCCAGAGTCCCACTTGCGAGCGGTCGAGGCCTGAGCAGGGAGTCTTTAGATACACGACTGGCTGACGAAGCCGCCGCAGCCGGAGTTCAGGTCCGGATGCAGACAAAAGCATCTTTAGTGAATCCATCCCCGGAGCATCACCATGCACGGCAAGAGGGACGGCTGACATTGACGGACCTTAGCACGCCCGCGCAGGTCGCAATTCAGGTCGGTTACAAGGCTTTGATCGTAGCGGACGGCCTGAGCGGACAGTTGCTTCGAAAACACCCGAGCTTTGCCTACGAGATCGATGAAACTTCTCTTGTGGGTGGTGGCGCCCATCGAGACCAACTCCCGCCAGAATATCGCCCCGGCTCGATCTATATGGCAGTCAGTGAAGATGGCTACGTCGGTGCACTCGGCCTGGAGAATGGCAGACTGGATATTGCTTGTGCATTTTCTCCATCGGCACTCAAAGCCATGGGCCCTGGTCGTCTGGCTGAACAGATTTGCAGATCGAGCGGGCTGCCCCCAATCCCAAACATGACCGAGCTGAAATGGCAGGGGACTCCAACGCTATCGCGGAAACCGAACCGCATCGCTTCTGGACGCATCTTCTTAGCAGGTGACGCGGCAGGATATGTTGAGCCGTTCACTGGAGAAGGCATGTCCTGGGCACTTGCGTCGGGATCGGCCGTAGCAGATTACGCACTCAAAGCGGTTGACGACTTCCGAGCCTCTATCGCAAGCGACTGGCAGCGAGAATACCAAGACATGTTTCGCGCGAAAAAACGTCTCTGCCATTGGCTCACTCGTGGACTGCGAAGCCCTTGGTTATCAAAAACTGGGATCACTGCACTTCGATTCTTCCCGAGTTTGGCCCGTCCGGTCGTCAGCAGGATTAGCACTCCGCCGGCAAGACGTGCTCTCAAGCATGCTGCTTAGAGCATTTTTCGTTTTGGTGTAACCAGAGAATCCGACAGCGTGACCAAGGCATTCGTTGCCGGCAAGACTCTTTGCAAGTATTCGGAAAATGCGAATCTGCTCTAGGCTACGTGTTTGCGTCGATCCACGAGCGAAATCCAAGCCAACCAACACGATGTAGTACCTCTCATGCTGTTTCCCAACCTAGCGACCCGCAGTAATGCCATCGAGCTGATGGATGCCCCCGATTGCGACAAGCAACTGCTACTCAAAACGCTCGAGCAATTTGAATCCATCAACCGTTTCATAACCCCAAGCCGTCGACTGATCCGCAAGCATTTCTTGCCCACGATGCAGTCCGAACCGGATCGATCTTGGCGATTCCTGGATATCGGTGCGGGCGGAGGTGACCTTGCCCAGTGGTTCGCTCATGAAGCCAAGCTACAAGGCCTGAAGATCCACATTACTTGTCTCGATCTAGACCCTTTCACCAGCAATTTTGCACGCGATCGTTGTAGCTCGTATCCGAACATCGAAGTCGTATGTGATGACATGTTCGAATACTGCCCAGGGCAGAAATGGGACTTCATCTATTCGAACCATGTCTTGCACCACCTAACATGGGAACAGCTCGCCGCCGCAATGAGACTAGTCACGGAGGTCTGCGAACGACACTTTGCCCTAGTCGACTTGCACCGCAATTACCTTAGCTATTACGGGTACACGCTGATCGCCGCTGTATTTCTACGAGGCTCTTTTGCCTATCACGACGGCCGAGTTTCGATTCGAAAAGCCTTCCGTCCGCATGAACTCAGGGACGTAGTCAACCAAGCCAACCTCGACGACTCAGTCCAAGTGACCAGTCTTCTCCCCGGCCACCTGGTCCTACACTCACGATAGGACGACTCCTCACCCAACCGAAATCCTCAGTCGATGACGCATGGTCACGTCCGGGACAAGTCCGGAAATGGCTGAGCGGCTTACATACGTGCCGACCTAGCGAAGGTGCCATCGTGATCGCTGGCGCAGAAAAAAAGCCGAGCTCCGTCAAGAACTCGGCTTATTCGGTCTGGCTTGAATCCATCAAGGCAAAGTAGCTTCGCCTATTGCACGACAGCTAGCACTAGAGCTAGACGCCACCGTCCAGCTCATCTTGCCACTTCTGCAATTCTTCCCATTGGCCATTCGCAGCCATTTGGGCCTGCTGTGGCCAGGTCGCAGGATTCATCGTCGCCATGATACCACCGGCTTCCGCAAGGAATCCGCTAATCTCTTCGGCAGTTGTCGCAGCCAAAGCAGCATAGCTAGTGATTCCCGCACCGTAGAATAGCTCCGCCACCTTGGGCCCGATTCCCTCGATCTTCGTGAGGTCATCAGGAGCATCGACCGGACGTCCACCATCCAGTTGGTCTTGCCATTGCTTGAGTGCATCCCATTCACCTGCAGCTGCCATACGAGCCTGCTCAGGCCAGGTACCAGGATCATGAGCCGCAAAACCGCCGCCGCCGAGAACTTCGCCGAGTTGCTCCGGCGTGACTTGCGAAAGTTGAATGTACGAAGAAATTCCCGACGCACTAAGGAACTCAGCAATCTTCGGACCGATTCCCTCGATCTTCGTGAGGTCGTCCTGGATGACTGCGGAGCCGGTTGGAGCGACTGCACCCGTGTCCTGAATGATCGCTTCGTGGGTCACGGGTTGCACTTCAGCTTCGGTGACAACCGCGTCTGAGATGACAGGTTGCGCGACTGGGGCTTCTACTGGAGGAGTCACGGAGCCACCACCAATCAGTGCATCCAGGCTAGGCGCCGCCGGATCGACGGGAGCCGGAGCTTCTGCACCAGGTGCACCGGGGCTTTGGTCAAGCAACGTGAAGCTCTCTTCCATGGCTTCGGTGCCGCGATTAACGAGATCCTCAAGTGCTTCGCGACGGTAGGAAACTTCCGACTCTTGGAAGGTTCGGAATCCAGTACCCGCAGGAATGAGGTGCCCAAGAATCACGTTTTCCTTCAGACCAACCAATCGGTCGACCTTACCGGCCAATGCCGCTTCGGTGAGAACCTTGGTCGTCTCTTGGAAGCTAGCCGCCGAGATGAAGCTACTACTCTGAACCGAAGCCTTGGTGATACCTAGCAGCTGAGTACTCGCAGTTGCAGGCTTCGGCTTCTTGCCCTTAGCTGGATTTCCACCAAGACCTTCGATCTGAAGATTGGTCTGCTCCAGCGTTTCCTTGGGAACCAAAGTGCCTTCCGAATAGTCGCTGTCGCCGGGCTCGGTGATCTTCAAGCAATTGCCAAGCTCTTCGTTCACACGGCGGAACTCAAACTTATCCATAACAAGACCAGGCAGCAACGAAGTGTCGCCTGGTGTTTCAATCTTCACCTTACGAAGCATTCGCGCGATGATGACTTCGACGTGCTTATCGTTGATCTCAACACGCTGACTTCGGTAGACCTGCTGGATCTCGTGAGTCAGATACTGCTGAACCGCCTCTTCACCACTTACACGCAGAATGTCGTGTGGAACTAGCGGACCGTCAACGAGCGCCTGCCCGGCCTTCACCTCGTCTCCGGTGTGAACAAGGAACCGCTTCCCGGGAGGAACGAGGTGTTCGTGTTCAGTACCACTTTCGGTACGAACCAAAATAATTCGTTTACCGCGTCGCTTACCTTGCGCCAGCTCGACAACACCGTCGACTTCAGCGACAACCGCCGGATCCTTCGGCTTACGAGCTTCGAAGATCTCCGTGACTCTTGGCAAACCACCGGTGATATCCGCAACACCCTTCGACTCACGAGGCATCTGAGCCAACTCAGTACCAGGTGCAACCATGGCGCCGTCCTCAACGGAAATCTCTGCACGCTCCGGTAGGTAGTAAACATCCTGTGGGTTTCCGTCAGCGTCCTCGAGCACGATCTGCGGGTGAAGATCCCCCTTGTGATCTACGATCTGCTGTCGAAGGCCACCACTCGGATCTCGCTCAAGCCGCATGGTTTCACCTTCGACTACGTCGTCGAAGCGGACCTTACCACCTACTTCACAGATAATTGGAATCTTGTGAGGGTTCCATTCGCAGAGCGCGGTGTTGGCTTCAACAACGTCATCTTCCGCAACCTTCAGTGAGGCAGCAGCCGGAATATCGTATTTCTCAATCTCGCGTCCCTTTGGATCCAGAAGGACGATTTGACTGTTTCGAGTCAGAACGATCTGGACGCCTTGCTCGTTCGTGACCGAACGCATTTTGGCAAATTTAACCGTACCGCCCGACTTCGATTTAATCTCGTTGTCTTCAACCGTTGTACTAACCGCACCACCGATGTGGAACGTACGCATCGTCAACTGCGTGCCTGGTTCTCCAATCGACTGGGCTGCGATGATTCCAACCGCCATACCTTCTTCGACTTCAGCTCCGGTCGACATATCCATGCCGTAACACTTGCGACAAACACCGAGCGAAGCATCGCAGGTCATGGGGCTCCGAACTTGGATCTTCTCGAGACCAAGCTCTTCGATCTTCCGAGCAATACTCAGATCGATCATCTGATTTTCTTTGACGATGACTTCGTCCGTCACAGGGTTGACGATGTTCTGACGAGAAACTCGCCCATTGATCGAGTCGATCAATCGAACTTCAACCTTCTCACCACGGTAAACGACCCCCTTCGTAATACCTTGGGTCGTTCCGCAGTCATCCAAAGTGATGACCACGTTTTGCGCGACGTCCGCCAACTTACGAGTCAGGTATCCTGAGTCAGCCGTTTTCAACGCCGTATCGGCCAGTCCCTTCCGAGCACCGTGCGTGCTGGAGAAGTACTCGAGTACACCCAGGCCTTCACGGAAGTTAGCCTTAATCGGTGTTTCGATGATTTCACCGGTCGGCTTGGCCATCAGACCACGCATACCAGCCAGCTGACGAATTTGCTCGATACCACCCCGAGCACCAGAGTGAGCCATCAAGAAGACCGGGTTAACGTACCAGTCTCCAAGGTGCTCATCGTGCTCCATCGCTTGCATCATGTCGCGGCTGATATTTTCTCGAGCGTGCGTCCAAAGGTCGAGCACCGAGCGATACCGTTCCTGCCCCGTCATCAATCCGCGGTCGTGGCTCTTCTTGAGCTTCATCACCTGCTTCTCGGTATCGGTGATGTAAGTGAACTTGGAATCCGGTGTCACCAGGTCATCCGTACCGAACGATAGACCACTGCGAGTCGATTCGCGGAAACCAAGCTGGTTCATATCATCCAGCAAGTTGATCGTTGCGCGACGTCCGAGACGCTGGTAGCAGTCACTAATCACGGAAGCCAAATCACTGCCGCGAAGCGCGAAGTTGTAGAAGTCCAACCCGTCCGGCAACATCATGTTGAACAAGACGCGACCATAGGTCGTCTCGACCAAATCACCAAACTTGGCTGTGCCATCTTCCGACTTGAGTCGGCGGTGCTTCGGCAGACGAACCTTAATCTTCGCATGCAGGTGCACAATCCCTTGATTGAACGCAAGATCCGCTTCCGCCATGGAAGAGAACACCATGCCTTCGCCCTTCATTCCAGGCTTTTCAACCGTAATGAAGTAGCAACCCATGACCGTGTCCTGAGAAGGACTCATGATCGGGCGACCATTACTTGGCGCGAAGATATTGTGGGTACTCATCATCAGCGTGTGAGCTTCCACTTGAGCTTCGAGGGAAAGCGGCAAGTGCACCGCCATCTGGTCACCGTCGAAGTCCGCGTTGAACCCCTTACAGGCCAAGGGGTGCAAGTGAATTGCGTTGCCTTCTACCAAGATCGGCTCGAAGGCTTGAATTCCCATGCGGTGAAGCGTAGGAGCACGGTTCAGAAGCACTGGGTGGTTACGGATAACCTGCTCGAGGATATCCCAAACTTCCTCATCCTTTCGTTCCAGCATCTTCTTCGCTGACTTGATCGTATCAGCGTGACCAAGATCCTTGAGCTTGCGAATAATGAACGGCTGGTACAACTCGAGAGCAATCTTCTTGGGCAGACCACACTGGTGCAAACGCAGGCGTGGGCCAACGACGATCACACTTCGAGCCGAGTAATCGACCCGCTTGCCGAGTAGGTTTTCACGGAAGCGCCCCTGCTTACCCTTGATCATGTCGGTCAAGGATTTCAACGGACGATTGGAGCTACCAAGAACAGGTCGCTTGCAACGGTTGTTGTCGAAAAGCGCATCGACGGACTGTTGAAGCATTCGCTTCTCGTTCCGAATGATAACCTCCGGAGCGTTCAGATCGACCAACTTACGCAAGCGGTTGTTACGGTTGATGATCCGACGATACAAATCGTTCAAGTCGCTCGTCGCGAAGTTGCCGCTGTCGAGCAAAACCAGAGGACGGAGATCCGGTGGAATCACGGGGATTACGTCGAAGACCATCCATTCAGGACGATTATCGCTATCGCGAATCGATTCAACCAACTTCAGCCGAGTACTAAGATCCTTCTTTTTCTGCTTACTATTGGTTTCGTTGAGCTCCTTACGAAGTTGCTCACCGAGTCCGGTAAGGTCCAAGTTGGTTAGCAGAGTACGGATCGCTTCGGCGCCCATGCCGGCTTCGAAAGCACCATCACCGTATTGCTGGCGTGCTTCGCGATACTCACCTTCACTGAGCAAGGAAAGCGGCTCGAGATCGGTCTCTTTTGGATCCAGAACGACGTAGTCCTGGAAGTAGATAATCTTCTCAAGACTCGAAGTCTTCATACCAAGCAATGCACCTAAGCGGCTAGGCATCGCTTTGAAGAACCAGATATGCACGATCGGCGCAGCGAGCTCAATGTGGCCCATTCTCTTGCGGCGAACGCGTGAGTGAGTCACTTTGACACCACAGCGGTCGCAGATCATGCCTTTGTATTTCATGCCGCGGTACTTACCACAGGCACATTCCCAGTCCTTCTCTGGTCCGAAAATTCGTTCACAGAAAAGCCCGTCCTTCTCTGGACGGTATGTACGGTAGTTGATCGTCTCTGGCTTCTTGACTTCGCCGAAGGACCAACTGCGAATATCTTGAGGGCGAGCGAGGCTGATTTTCACTGACGTGAAGTCGTTGACGCGGTCGTAACCGGTTGTTTCAGCTGTCGACATAAACGCGGCTCCTGAGGTCTCTGGGACAGAGTTGCATCGACGCTTCCGAGAGCGAAGTTCCCTGCAACTGTCCTAACCGAATGCTAATGATCTTTGTCTAAGTTGCTGAACGGCCAATGTTGCCATGTCGTCCAGCGGTTTTGGGGTCTCTTCGTCATATCCTTTCGACGATACAGCCACAATCAAGCGATTGGGCAACCGCGGCCGCCTGGGCGATCCGCGACATGAATCCTAGATGGGCTTGAGGCTAAAGCTTTCGCTTCTCCAAACGCATGTTCAGCCCAAGTCCTCGAATCTCGTTCGTCAAAACGTCGAAACTCGCTGGCGTTCCCGCCTCAAGCGTGTTCTCACCCTTGACCATCGATTCGTAGATCTTGGTACGTCCCTCTACGTCGTCACTCTTCACCGTGAGCAATTCCTGAAGGATGTAGGCCGCACCATAAGCTTCGAGCGCCCAAACTTCCATTTCCCCGAATCGCTGACCACCGAATCGAGCCTTACCACCAAGTGGTTGCTGCGTAATCAATGAGTAAGGCCCGGTGCTGCGAGCGTGGACCTTATCGTCGACCAAGTGGTGAAGCTTCAACATGTAGATATAGCCAACCGTGGTTTCCTGCTCCATTGGCTCGCCAGTACGTCCGTCCACGAGTCGAATCTTACCGTGCCGAGGAAGACCAGCTTCTTCGAGGCAATCGTTAATCTCACCTTCCTTCGCACCATCGAAGACAGGCGTGATCGCCTGGAACCCAAGATTCGCCCCAGCCCAACCTAAGTGGGTTTCGAGAATCTGCCCCACGTTCATCCGGCTCGGAACCCCAAGCGGGTTGAGCATGATTTGTAGAGGCGTTCCATCGGGCAGGTGAGGCATATCGGCGATAGGCAGCACCTTGGAGATAACCCCCTTGTTACCGTGACGACCGGCCATCTTGTCACCGACGCTGATCGTTCGCTTCGTTGCAACGTAGACCTTCACCATCTGAAGGACGCCACTACGAAGCTCATCACCGCGTTTCATGCTGTTGAGCTTACGATCGCGAATGTCGATCGCTTCCTCCACTGCAGGCCAGTGCTGCTTGTGAACCTTGCGTGCATCCGAATGCAGCTTCTCGTCCAGCTTGTTGATCAGCCGTGACAGATTGAAGGTTTGAGCGTTCTCAGCAACAAACTTTGGATCTTGATCACCAGCCAACGGTGTACCATCGTCATCAGCGAGCTTAGAACCCGTGACCTTTTCGATCTCTTCGACAAAGGTCGTGAAGGCAGCCGAAATCTCGGCATTGCCTTCGCCTTCGATTTCCTTGAGCTCATTCTCGAAAACCTTACGCTCGTCGTCGGACAGACTCATGCGCCGGCTGAACTTCTGCGTATCAATCACGATCCCTTCGATTCCGGATGGAACCTCAAGCGAATCGTTCTTCACATCTTCACCCGCTCGACCGAAGATCGCGTGCAGCAGCTTCTCTTCGGGAGTCAGCTCCGTCTTGCTCTTCGGAGAGACCTTACCGACTAAGATATCGCCGGGACGCACATAGGTACCGACCTGGACGATGCCCGTCTCGTCTAGATTACTGAGAGCCTTCTCCGAGACATTCGGGATATCCCGTGTAAACTCCTCACGGCCAAGCTTCGTCTCACGGATCTCAACGTCGAAGTCTTCAATATGGATGGAGGTGTAAGTATCCGCCCGCACGAGTTCTTCACTGATGATGATCGCATCTTCGTAGTTGTACCCGTCATACGACATAAAGCCGACAAGCACGTTACGCCCAAGAGCCAATTCACCTAGGTGCGTTGCGGCACCATCGGCGAGAACCTGCCCCTTCTCGACCTTATCACCGAGATTCACGATTGGCTTTTGGTTCAAACAAGTCCGCTCGTTCAACCCCTGGTACTTCTGCAGCTCATAAACGTCGGATCCAATTTCGATCCGGGTCGCATCAACGAACTTGACCGTCCCGGCACGTTTTGCTTTAACCACCATTGAACTGTTGGTAGCAACTTCACGTTCCATACCAGTCCCAACAATCGGTGGCTCGGCCACTAACAATGGCACAGCCTGCCGCTGCATGTTCGAACCCATCAGAGCACGGTTCGCATCGTCATGCTCCAGGAACGGAATCAGCCCCGCAGAGACGCCGACCATCTGGCTCGGCGCGATGTCCATGTACTGAACTTCTTCCGGTTGAACAATCTGGAAGTCGGCTCGGTACCGGGCGATCAGATTGGCCCCCGCAACGAGCTTCCCATCCTTCTCCTCGGTATCCGCGGGACAAATATGAGCGTCCGCTTCTTGGTCGGCTCGCAACCACCTCACTTCCGAGGTCAGCTTGCCATCCTTCACGACTCGGTACGGCGTAATCAGGAAGCCATAATCATCGACGCCAGCGTAAATCGCCAAAGAACTGATCAGACCAATGTTCGTACCTTCAGGCGTTTCAATCGGGCAGATCCGACCGTAGTGCGAAATGTGCACATCGCGGACTTCGAAGCCAGCACGCTTTCGGTTCAGACCACCAGGCCCAAGTGCCGACAGCCGGCGCTCGTGAGTTAACTGACTGAGAGGATTCGTTTGGTCAACGACCTGAGAGAGCTCACCGCGACCGAAGAAATACTCGATCGCAGCACTAATACTCTTCGGATTCACCAAGCTTCGAGGCGACATCTCATCAGCCTCTTTCAAGCTCATCCGCTCCTGGACCGTGCGACGCAGCTTCAAAAAGCCCTTGCGAAGCTCCTCGCTGGCCAGCTCGTCGATCGTTCGCAGACGACGGTTCCCCAAGTGGTCAATATCGTCGAACTCGGCGTCCGAATCAGGATCAAACAGATCGATCATGTACTTGATCGCAGCTGTCAGATCTTCGGGTCGGAGCGTCATTTCGTCTTCGGAGACCGCCAACCCGAGCTTTCGGTTGAGTCGGAATCGGCCGACCTTCCCGAGACGATAACGATTTACATCAAAAAACTTCTCATGGAAGAGAGTCCGCGCCTTCTCCAACTGAGGCGGATTACCCGGTCGCAACCGTTGGTAAATCCTCAGCAAAGCTTCTTCGTGACTGCTCGTGTTATCTTCCGCCAAAGCATTCACGATCAAAGGCGTACGTGGAGCATCCATCAGCTCGACGCTAGTCACACCGGACGTACAGATAAGCTCCGCTGTCTCCGGGCCAATCTTACTACCGGCCTCCAGAATCACTTCACCGGCCCGCTCCGAGTCGCTCGGATAAACGATATCGTCGGCCGCGACTTTACCTTCTAGCTTCGCTGCACTACGGCCATCAACCACCTTTTCAGTCGAAACGTCGTAGAACACATTCAGCAAATCAGTGTCAGTGCTGAACTCTGGGCTCATTGCACGCAAGAGCGTCATGACCGAGAACTTACCACTCTGGTCAATCCGGACCGTCAAACTGTCCTTCTTCGTCACATTGACTTCGATCCAGCTACCGCGTTCGGGAATCACTCGACAGCTAGGCAGCTTGCGATCCGTCGTTGTCTCCGTCTCCTCAACGAAGTCCACACCAGGACTACGATGCAGCTGACTCACAACGACGCGCTCAGCACCATTAATAATGAACTCCCCACCGCCCAACATGATCGGGATGTCGCCGAGGTAAACCTCTTCCTCAATCGGCTGCTCTCGATTCAGACGCAGCCAGACCTTCATCGGCATCCCATACGTCAAACGAAGCTGACGACACTCCGACGGCGTATAACGAGGCTTACCGAGCTCGAACCTCAGATACTCGAGATTGACTGTCTTGTCATAACTCTCGATGGGGAAAATTTCCTTGAACACAGACTCCAGCCCAAGCTCGTCACGAGCCTCGGAAGGCTTATCCTCCTGGAGGAACGCCGCGTAGCTCTTTGTCTGCAAATCGGTCAGGCTTGGAATTGCCAATGCATCCAAACTCGCACCAAATTTACGAACATTCTTTGGTTCCAGTCTTCGCTTCGATGGTGTGGCCATTGAAGTTGGGTACTCCTAAAAATCATCTCGATGATCGCCGACAAGCGCCGTTTCCATCCGGAACGCCCGAGGCGACTGAGCAACAAATTGTTTCACTCTCAAGCCATGCCGCTGGGCAGCACGACGCTTTCCGGCCGGCCATATCGATAACGCCACCGGATGTGCAGACCGCTCCCGCCCACACGCATATCAAATTCACACTGACCACGGACCAGATGGGTCCCAACCGGACACCCCACCCATCAGCAGTCCCAACAACACGCAAGCCGCTAAACCCAAGTAATTGGCGTTGTTTGATGGGTGCCAAATAGCCGTAGCACTCTTAGCAATGTGGCCGGCGAGCCACCAACACGGGACTAGTCCCCTCACGCTAATCCTTCCGCCAGGTTTGGCAGAGAACTGAGATACATCACGCAGTGCAGAATGCAATCCTCGTACATACTGCGTGGAAGAGAGATAGTTGGGTTGGGAGCGCGCTTGCCGACATTCACCGAGAAATATATCGAAGTTTCCTGAAACTGACAAACCCAAGTAGATAGAGGCTTTAGGCGAATTGCCAAAGTAATCTCCACACTGGAGACCACTGCTATCCTTGGCCCACCCCTCAATTGGCATGATTTATGCCAAACAAGCGCCTAACCACCCATCCGAACGGCAAATCCCACCAACTTTGAACCCGCCGTCCAGGCCACAACCCAAGAACCGGACCCCATCAACCCGCCCAGAAAAGCGCCATCGCGGCAGGAGCGACCGAATAGCAGAGATCACGAGGGCTATAAAGACACCCCACCAGAACCGAACACCAGCTTGCCGCCAGCACAAAAACGAATCACCACTCATCAGCGAATAGCAATGCCTCAGGAACCGCCCAAGCACCCAAGGACCACAAAGCGTCAAAGAAGAACAAGCAAAACCACGGACGCCTCTGTAGAATAGAAGCCTTACTCTTGCAGACACACCGAGGCATCGCTTCCCAAGACAGCCCATTCTGCAATCTTTTCCAACTTTTCAGCCAATGCTCTTTGCGATTCGCAGCACCGAAAGATACAAACTGCCTACCAGGCAGGACTTCCGACGCAAGCAAAGCCAAGCCGCAATAACGAAAACTGCCCCGGACGAGCAACTTAGAGCACCAACAGGGAGTCGTCATGGCCCAACCCATGCGAGACTTTACGGATCTTCTCATCAAAAACGGCGTGGTTAGCCTCGACCAAATCAGCGAAGCTACCAACCTAGCCCGCGAAAGCGATATTTCGCTAGCCGATGCGCTCATCCAAACCGGCTACGCCGAGCCGAACGTCGTTTATGAAGCCCTCGCAGAATTCAACAAGATTGAGTTTATCGACCTGGGCTCGATCCGCATCGAAGACGAAGTCATTCAACTTGTCCCCGAATCGGTCGCGCGAGAAAACTCGATCATCCCTTACAAGGACGAGAATGACGTCCTTCACGTGCTCGTCAGCGACCCATTCGACCTGGAAACAATCGAAAAGCTCCGATTCATCCTAAACCGACGTGTCGAAACAGCCCTGTCGCCCCGCGAATCCATCATGGAGGCGATCAACCGCTACTACGGGCAAGTCGAAGGGGAGTCGGCCGACTCGATCCTACAAGAGTTCACCGACACCCAAATCGACTTCACAGAAACCGCGGAGGACGGAGTTGGCGGCGAAGATGAATTCGCCAACGAAGCCAGCGCTCCAATCGTCCGACTAGTAGGACTAATGATCCAAGAAGCCGTCCAGCTCCGAGCATCCGACATTCACGTCGAGCCGTTCGAGGATCGAGTCCGAATCCGGTATCGCATCGACGGAATCCTCGTTGAACGCGACAGCCCCCCCAGACGGATGCTTGGAGCCATCCTGTCCCGGATCAAGATTCTTGCGGACATGGACATCGCCGAACGACGACGCCCCCAGGATGGGCGGATCAAAATCACCGTCGGCGAAAAAGAGCTCGACCTCCGCGTCTCCATGATCCCGACCAACCATGGCCAGTCCTGCGTCATGCGGCTGCTGGACAAAGACAACATCAAGATCGGTGTCCGGCAACTCGGCCTCTCGGAACGGGACTTCAAGATCTTCACCGAGACCATCCGCCGACCAAACGGCATTATGCTCGTAACCGGACCAACTGGCTCCGGAAAAACAACGACACTGTACGCGGCACTGAATTCGATGAACCGGCCAGACCGGAAGATCATCACCGCCGAAGACCCCGTGGAATACTACCTACCAGGCATCAACCAAGTCGAAGTCAAGCACAACATTGGACTCGATTTCGCCCGCATCATTCGCTCCATGCTGCGGCAAGCTCCCAACATCATCCTGGTCGGGGAAATGCGTGACACCGAGACCGCATCCATGGGTATCCAAGCTTCTTTGACTGGACACCTAGTTTTCAGTACACTACATACGAACGATGCGCCCAGTGCCGTTACACGCATGACCGACATGGGTGTACCGGGTTATCTCGTGGCCAGCTCCGTCGTAGCGGTGCTCGGACAACGACTCGTCCGCACCATCTGCAAACGGTGCAAGACCCAGGTCAAGCTCTCCGAGCAGGTGCTGCAAGATGCGGGGATCCCGCAAGAAGTGGCCGATCTAGTCACCTTCGCCAAAGGCAAAGGGTGCGGGTACTGCCAGAAATCCGGCTACCGGGGCCGCATGGGCATTTACGAGCTTATGGTGGTCTCCAGTCGCGTCCGCGAGCTGATGTTCGCAGGAAAATCAACGATCGAGATCCAAAAGCAAGCCATTAAGGAGGGAATGACCACCCTTTATTGCGACGGCGTCCGGAAGGCAATGAGAGGCCTAACCACCCTCGAGGAGGTGTACCGCGTCGCCAAGCAGACTGAGCAAGACCTCAACGCGCTCAAGATTATCCTCAACGAAGTTCGCGAGGCCAACTAGCGGAAACGCCGCCGCAGACAGGCCCCAGGAGACCGAGATGCCACCCAGCTTTCGCCCGTTGTTAGCAGACAAGTAGCAGACAAAACCTCGGCGCAGGCAAAGCCAACCACCACTTAGAGGGGCACAAACGGGCTGCATAGCACGTCCAATTTGGATCGCAGGCGGTAAATAGTTGATAATGAAAGCGTCGGGTCGAAACGCCTTGAGCATTCTTTGCTTGATTTTGGATCCTTGATTTATTTTTCGCATGCGTTTTTTTGCGTTGCGTGAGCCCAAGCGTTCTCGTTTTGCTAGCTGCAGAATTGCAGAACGAGCCCCGACGACCCCAACTTCCTTTTCAAACAAGACTTCCAACGCTGGATTTGCTCGAAATTAGGCCGTCACCATTGCGGTCTCAATCAAACGATTCACCTTGGAGTAACTCCCTTTTCAATTTACGCGGTATTCATCCGCACCAGACTACACCTATCTCTCGTCGTGCTTCCCTCACGTCTCGGCCTCGATTTCGCCAGAGACTCGCGGGTCACGAAACTCATTGCAACTTTGGTCGTGTCCTCACACTTAGGTGAGACCTCACTTCGCAGAGTTGCCATTGGAGCAAAGACGATCCATGACGGTTCTGATTGATAAGCTTTTGTCCGCCTGCGTGAAGCAGGGTGCGAGCGATGTCCACATCGTCGTTGGGCAACCTCCGGTATTTCGCTTGCATGGCCGCATGCGAAAACTGGAAACCAAGGTTCTTGAACCCGACGACACGGTCGCGTTGATGAAGAGTATCGCTCCCGAGCGTTGCCAGCGCGAGCTTCAAGAATCGGGGAGTTCCGACTTTGGATTCGCATTCGGAGACGCGGCCAGATTCCGTGTCTCCATTTTCAAGCAGCGTGGATTTATCTCCATGGTGCTCCGGCAGATTCCGAACGACAAATTGACACCAGACCAACTGGGTCTGGCGCAGTCAGTCGTCGAAATGGTCCAACGACCTCGCGGACTTGTGCTGGTGACCGGACCGACGGGTTCGGGGAAGAGTACCACGCTCGCCAGCTTGATCAACTTCCTCAACGAGACTCATGATCACCACATCATCACCATTGAGGACCCGATCGAGTTTTATCACGACCATATCAAATCAACGATCAACCAGCGTGAAGTCGGTGTCGATGTACCGAGCTTTGCGGAAGCTATTCGCCGTGCTCTGCGACAAGATCCTGACATCATCCTCGTCGGTGAGCTTCGGGATCTCGAAACCATCGGCGCCGCCATTTCAGCTGCCGAAACCGGCCACATCGTCTTCGGTACGCTCCACACGAACAGTGCGCAAGGTACGGTTAACCGGATCATTGATGCGTTCCCGGGTAACCTCCAAGACCAGATTCGAACCCAGCTCAGCACGGCCTTGATCGGGGTCGTCGCTCAGACGCTGCTTCCTCGAGTCGGCGGCGGCCGTGTCGCCGCGTACGAAGTTTTGGTCGTGACCCCAGGTATCGCCAACCTGATTCGTGAGAACAAAACGTTCCGAATTAACTCGGCCATCCAGACGGGTGCCAAATTCGGAATGAACTTGATGGATGACGCTCTGTTCAACCTCTGGCGAGACGGGATTTCGACGGTGGAAGACTGCCTTTCGAAGAGCCACCGGCCCGATGACCTAGCCAAGCGAATCGTCAATGCTCGACGTGGCATTGCGGATGAGGGTGAAGAGGAAGAAGACGACGAATTCTAGGACGCATCGAAGCGGATTTGAGATCGAGACGACTTTGATCCACAGTCTGCATGGCATCACAACAGTAATACTTGAATAGTCAATTCAATTCGATGAACACAAGGCTGGCTCTCCCACGGGCTCGCACTTTGCTCACCGACAGCAACTAATCCGCCAGCCCGCTGGCGGGCTGAAAAGGTTTCAAAATGGTAGTTCGTAGGATAGGCCAAATCCTGGTTGACCTCGGCTTCATCACGGATGAACAGCTAGAAGTCATTCTCGAGGAACAGCAGCAACGCCCTGGCGCTATGCTCGGAAAGATTGCTGAAGAGCTCGGCCTAATTACGGACGACCAACTCGCCCAAGCGCTCGCCGAGCAGCTGAACATGCAAACGGTTCAGCTGTCGGACGTGACCTTGCCACCCGACGTCTTGGAGAAGATTACCGAGACGATGGCGCAGATGTACCGCATCGCGCCGCTCAAATTCGACGGCAACACACTGACTGTCGCAACCTGCGATCCTCAGAATTTGACCGTCCAGGATGAATTAAGAACATTCCTGGGTTTCGACATCCAAATGGTCGTCGCGACCGAGCGTGACATTCAATCTTGTATCGAACGTTATTACTCGTCGGATGTGGACTCGGTCGAGAAAATCATTGCCGAACTGAACGACGACGAAGAGCTCTTCCAGGCTGCGCAGGCCTTGGTCGGTGACGACAAGTTCAACCTGACGGACGCGGAAGCCCTGGCCGACAGCGTACCCGTTCGCAAGCTGCTGAACATGGTGTTGCTCTTGGCGATTAAGGACCACGCCAGCGACATTCACTTTGAACCTTTCGAGGACGAATTCCGGATCCGGATCAAAGCTGAAGGCGTTCTTTACGAGATGGTTCCACCGCCTCGTCACCTCGCCTTTGCGATCACGACGCGAATCAAAGTCATGGCGAACCTTGATATCGCCGAACGCCGACTGCCGCAGGACGGCCGTATCGAGCTCATGGTCGGTGGCCACCCGGTCGACTTGCGAGTCAGCGTCTTGCCAACCATGTTCGGGGAAAGCACAGTCATGCGGATCCTCGATCGCTCAGTGGTTTCACTGAGCCTCGAGAACGTGGGCATGGACGAGCACACGCTCACGACCTTCCGCAAGATCATCGATCGCCCGAACGGCATCATTCTCGTAACGGGTCCGACTGGGTCCGGCAAAACAACAACGCTGTACTCGGCGTTGAGCGAGATGAACGACATTAAGGATAAGCTGATCACGACCGAGGATCCCGTCGAATACGACATCGATGGCATCGTACAGATTCCGATTGATCACGGTATCGGCGTGACCTTTGCATCCTGTCTCCGTGCGATTTTGAGACAAGACCCAGACACGATTCTGGTAGGGGAGATCCGAGACATCGAAACGGCCGAGATCGCCGTCCAAGCCTCGCTGACAGGGCACTTGGTGTTCAGCACCCTTCACACCAACGATGCCCCAAGTACCGTGACGCGGATGAAGGACATGGGGATTCCCACCTTCTTGATCACCGCCTGCGTCGAAGCCATCCTTGCACAACGCTTGGTTCGCCGCATCTGCACGGGCTGCCGTGAAGAAACGGAAGTCAGCCAAGAAATCATCATGGACTTAGGCCTTGATCCGGCCGAAGTCGCCGACAAGAAGTTCTATCGCGGCGTCGGCTGTGATAAATGCAACAACACGGGATACAAAGGCCGTGTGGGGCTCTTCGAGCTCATGATCCTGAACGACGACCTACGTGAAATGATCATGGCCAACGCCACCACGGACGAATTGCGAGATCGAGCCACCACCTACGGTATGATCCCGCTCCGGCTGTACGGAATCAATTATGTCTTTGAAGGCGTGACCACAGCCGACGAAGTACTTCGCGAAACGATCGCGGACTAAGCGTACACCATTGATTTACATGCGATTCCTTAAGAATCACGGCTTAAGGAATCACGGGGCATGCCCACGCTGCCCAGGAAACCAACAACACGTTGAAGTAGTTTTAGCGAGGACGAACGCCATGCCGACTTTCCAGTTTGAGGCGATGGACGCGACCGGCCAGGAAATCAAGGATTTCATCGAGGCGGAGAGCGAAGAAGAAGCGCAAACCACCATCCGGCAGATGGGCTACTTCGTGACCAAGATTCAGGTCAAAAAGGGGCAAGCTCAAGCCACCCCTGGCCAGAAGAAAAAACGCCCATTTGCCATCGGTGGAGCCAAAACAAAACACATCTGCGCGTTCACTCGGCAGCTCTCCATTCTGCAAGACGCGGGTCTCCCGATTCTGCGAAGCTTGAAAATTCTGGAGAGCAACCAAAAGCCGGGCAAGCTAAAGAACGCCTTGATGGACGTCTGCGACGAGATCGAGACCGGTTCAACGCTCTCGGAGTCGATGAGCAAGTGCCCGAAAGTGTTCAGCCGGCTATACGTGAACATGATCAAAGCCGGCGAGGCCGGTGGTGCCCTCGAAACGATCCTGAAACGTCTCGCAGACTTCCTCGAAAGTGCCGAAGCACTGAAGCGAAAAGTGAAAGGGGCACTGATCTACCCGATCGCGGTTGTCATCATCGCTGGCTTGATTCTGGCTTTGATTATGACCTTCATTGTTCCCACGTTCAAAACGATGTTTGAGGAGTTTGGGCTGACACTGCCCGCTCCTACCTTGCTGCTGATTGCGATGAGCGACTACATCGTCTCCTATTGGTTCCTACTGCTCCTGATTCCATTCTGCTACTGGCTGCTGTCGAAACTGATTCGGAAGTTCAAGCATGGGAGAATGGGTTTCGACATGTACATCCTCAAAGTACCCGTATTCGGTGCCTTGATCGAAAAGAACATTCTCGCGCGAACGACGCGAACACTTGGGACGCTGATTTCTTCCGGTGTTCCGATCTTGGAAGCCCTCAACATCACCCGTGAAACTGCGGGAAATGCTTTGTTTGAGCGCATATTCACGAAGGTGATCGAAGCCATTCGAGAAGGTGAAGTGATTTGCAAACCGATGCGAGATCACTCCACACCTGGCTTCCACCCGCTGGCCATGTTCTTCTGGGTCCTCATGGGTAGTTTCCCCGGAGTCATGGTTCTGTCCGTGGCGCTGACCGCCGGTCGTAGTGGTGGCAAGGAATCGATGCAATCATTGACCGTCGTTGGCGGCATGATTTGCGGTATCGGTGCAGCGCTGTGCGGCTTGTTCTACCTCGTCAAAATGCGGTCGCGGGTGATCGATGAACTCGTCGTCAACATGGTCGACGTCGGTGAGGAAACCGGTGAACTCGATACGATGCTTTACAAAGTCGCGGACACGTACGATGACGAAGTGAACGTGATGACGGAAGGTCTAACACGACTGATTGAACCACTGCTAATTTGCTTCCTCGGTGTTTCGGTCGGCTTTATTGTGATCTCGTTGTTTATGCCGCTGGTAACCATGATTTCCTCGCTGGCCTAAACCAGATACCACTTGATCAATACAACTCGATTAACGTAACCGAAGCCGGGTTTTCGGAACCCGAAACCAACACACGCCAACACACGCTCCCACCCTCCCAGGGAGGGTCGCGGAGGAGGCACGACGACGCGGGGGCCGTTCCGAGCTGCCCGAAGTCAACAATACCAACTTTTCGAAAACCTTTTCAGCAACTCATTCGCGGGGAGTGGGTGAGCAGCGAAGAACGACGCCGAGTCTTCAATCGACGAATTGTGAGACGTTCATTGTGAACGCCGATGACAAATCGCCGGCACTCTGGCACGACATTCGCTAGTTCACTGGGTTGCCAACCTAAAGACCGGAGGTCCGACCCTATGAGAATTCAACAACTGAATCGATTTCGATCCGCGAGTCCGCGGATGATTCGTCAGCGATTGGGTTTCACGCTGATTGAAGTCCTTACCGTGATCGCCATTATCGGCATCCTGGTCGGCCTGCTGCTCGCCGCCGTTGGACCGATTCGACGGACCGTCCGCAATGCGGCCATTTCATTCGAAGTCAAAGCGATCGATGCGGCACTAAACCAATACCAGGCAAAATATGACAGCTACCCGCCAGATGGATCCAATCAAGCTCAGCTGATTGCCCACCTGCGAAAGGCATTTCCAAACATCGCGACCTCGGAAATCAACTTGCTCATCCGCGATACGTTCCCTGGAACGAACGCACCACTGGTGAACTTCACGAACGGTGCACCAAGCGGAGTGATGGATCCATGCGAAGCATTGGTCTTCTTCCTCGGCGGATTCAGCGAAGATGCAACTTTTCCGTTATCTGGCGAAGGCGGCCCGTTCTTCATTGCAGACGCCAATGGCAACCGGATGGATTCCGATAAGCCTGTCGCGAATCGAGCCAGCGTGCAATACAACGTCAGCCGGAACAACCCGTTGTACGACTTCAGCGACGGCAAGCTGTACATCGACCAGGATATCAACGCACCCGGCTTCACCGTTTCCAGCGACGAAACGGATTTGTTTGCCAACGGGACGTTTGACTGTCTGCCTGCATACGCAATCTCCGGGACCAGCGCTCCCTTGGTTTACTTCAACAACCGAACCTACAGCTACGACACACCAAACGGAAAGTACTTCAACCATTACCGACCGACAGGGTCGTTGGTTTCTGGTGTCGCGCGTCCATACAAGTCTGTCGACGTGAATACGACCATTCCGCAAGCCAGGGATGCGGACGCACACTTCCGCTACATGGAAGAAGACAAATTCCAGATCATCGCGGCTGGGCTAGACGAAGACTTCGGTGGCATTCCGCAATCCGGCCCTGCTCCCGTGTTTTACAAATTCCCAAGCGGAGAGCAGTTGGACATCACTCAACCTGGTGGCGGCTCTGGATTCTCGCGATACACCGAGACGACGGGCATTCCAAGTTCTCAACTCGACAACATAGTGAACTTTGCCGACAGCACACTTGAGAATGCGATTGACCAATAGTCAGTGTGAATCTTCGCTCGCGAACTCGAAGTTGTGGCGCGGCCTTTGCAACCTTTTGAGAGTTCAGTGAGGCTTCCACCGGACTGCGTCTGCGAACGCTTCGATGTGGTGCAAACCACGGAAAGAACCCGTCAAACGTCTCATCATGAGAAGAACGTCGCAGATTGTGACACCAACCTACGGTTCGAACAGAACGGCTTCGAACGAACCCTAAAAAAATAGAAAAAACCGTAGGGTGGGTGCAACCCACCATGAAACAATTTGCCTCCGCTCATTCCGCGGAAACACACGCACCATCACGAAGACGTGATTGCGATCGTTGCCTGCCAAAGTGTCTTCCCGACGTGGCAGCGTGAACGCTCGAAGCGAATCGCTTATGGAGCTTCGAAACCCATGAACAAGCAAACCACAACGACTGGCTCCGTCCATCGCACGACTGCTTCGGCATCACGTCGATTGGCAGGCTTTACATTGATCGAATTGTTGGTCGCCATTTCCATTTTGGGCATCATGGCGGGCATGGCTCTCTATTCCCTTGCAGGAGCTCAGACGGATGCTCGTAATGCGAGAACTCGTGGAACCGTTTCGAAGCTGAATGAGATCATCCTCCAGCGTTGGGAAGAATATCGGTATCGAGCCGTCGATGTCAAAGTACCGGATGCGTGGAAGATTCCCGTTCGCGATGCAAATCGCGGTGGCAACGTGACCACTCTTCCTTATTCCCCGCGTGAGAAGGCTCGCGTGCGGATGGTCATGCTGCGTGACATGATGCGGATGGAAATGCCTGACCGCATTACCGATCTACTGACGGAGCCATCCCAATACCTGATGGTTCCCAACCAACCAAACATGGGCCCGGCGGCGTTACTTCGTCCAATCCCACCGGGTTGGGGCGTCGTTTACGAAGCGTTGCGCAGTCGCGTGAATGCGAACCCAGCAGCGTTTCCTGGCGTGCTTCCCGCCAGCACCGGAGGCAGCCTAGCGGGAAGCACCACGATGCCCGGCTTCATCGGTCCTGGCGGTGCTGCCGCCTGGCACCGATCCGTCTCCAGCGCAGAGCTGCTTTACTTGATTGTCGCCACGACCAACTTCAATGGTGCTTCCGCGTTGGAATATTTCCGTCCTAGCGAAGTTGCGGACACGGACAGCGATGGTCTGCTCGAGTTTGTCGATGCTTGGCAGTCTCCGATTGAATGGGTCCGTTGGCCGGCAGGCTATGACAGCGATCTCGTCCGCTACGCGAACCCTGATCCGATGGACCCTTTACAGACCGACTGGCGATTCCGAAAAGAGGCCGGCAATTACACCATTGAAGAGGAATGGCGTCCCAAGATGTTGGTGCCGCTCATCGTGTCCCGTGGTCAAGACGGGCAACTTGGGATTATCACCAACTTTAATGACTCCAGTGGCAATCCGCTTTCCTATGCAACCATGACTTGGCCAGCTTCAACGGCGGGCAAACCTTTCGGACCACGCGGGCCTTACTTCTATCCTGATCCCCACTTCACGTGGGATTTTGGACAGCAAGCTCCGAACACCACGAACAGCGAAATCCCCTATTCGGCTGACAACCCGGATGGATTTCGGCGAAACCAGTTGGGCTGCGTCCCCAACTACATGGATTCAGCTCGAGCGGTGCAAAACACATTCGCCGAGGACAACATCACCAACCACGACATCATTTTGGAGCCGTAAGCGATGAGAAATGTTGTCAGCCAGATCACTCCGCTTGAGGCTTCGGTGATGAACCGATCAATGACCGATTCACGAAATCTCCTCAGCTCGTCCAATCGACGTGGTGTCACGTTGATCGAATTGCTCATCGTGGTCGGCTTGCTCACCATCTTAGCGACCGTCTCGCTAACCAGCGTGAAAGGCTTGCTCAAAGACCAGAAAGTCACCCAGGCGTCGCGCGTGGTACAACAGTACTTCGAGAATGCAAAGGTGAAGGCAATTACGACGGGTCGGCCCGTAGCAGTGTTCCTGGACCGTGTAAGCCTGCAAGGGGACGGAACCGGAAACCCACTTCCAAGCAACTTCACAACGAATCGGCTCAGCCTAGGAGACGTGAAACCGCCTTACACGGGCGACATCGTCGATGCGACGGGGGTGTTGTGGGACATTGACTTTACCGTCGCACAAAACACAAACACGCCGACTTGCATTGCTCGCATACCAGACAATTTTGCGGACCAGATTCGCTTCAGCCCGATCGACGTCGTCAGCGGCTTTGGTATTCCCAATGGTCAGAGCGGATTCGTCAGCCCCGGTGATCTGATCGAGTTTGAAGGCTCGAGCCGCCAATATGAAATTGAGTGGATTGAGTTTGTACCCATTACCAACGGCGGAACCGCGACAGGCAATTTTGAAGTCGCCGTCACGTTTTTCAATCCTCCGGCTCCCACCGTAATGAATGGCTTGATGGCCGCAAACAATTTGCAGCCGTCAAAGACGACGCCCGGCTTTATTTGCCCGTATTGGTCGACCGAGAATCCCAGTTTGCCAGTCTCCCAAGATTCGAGACTGACAGGGCTAGACGCACCGACCGAACTTACCAGCCAACCTAGTCGCCCAAAGCGAAGCAAGTTCCGCATCTATCGACGGCCCGTCAAGTCATTGGTCGGTGCCGTTACCATGCCGAGAGGCACTTGCGTCGATCTATTCATGTCGGGTCTTGGCCTAGCGAACGCTGCGTTCGATCCAGCGGGCAGCGTATTCAACAAGCCGTTGCCCCCTATGAATTTCCGTGGGGTGCCGTTATCGCCGTCCAGTTACAGCCGAGTCGGAATCCTGTTTGACCGAACCGGTCGACCGGCCAGTTTGTTCCTGGATGAGAAGTACGTGCCGCTCGCCAGCCCCGGACCGGCTGCCGAGGAAGTTTTCCAAGAGTTCCCAATCGACAACAAGTTGTACTTGATGGTCGGACGCACGGATCAAGTTGCAACCAATGCAAACGCCCTGCTTTCGAAGCCGGCTCCGGAAGATCGCGAAGCACTTTTGGCGAACATTTTTGATCCGGCCAACTCCTGGATCTGCATCAACCCACAAACCGGCCTTGTCACCACGACTCCGGTCACAGCCATCGCCGACGCCACCGTTGCAGCTGCCAACGCAGCCGGTGCCCCAGGCTTAGTTGTCCGTGAGTCACGCGCGCTGGCAGCAGTAGGAGCGAATTCCGGTGGAAAATAGCACACGAAATACAGCAGCTGGAATTGGCCTGCAATCGAAACCACGGCTTTCAGCGCGGCGAGCAGCCACGATTATCGAAGTTCTCTTTTCGATCTTCGTTGTCGTCGTCGGGTTGATGGGAATCGCTTCGTTGTTCCCACTGGCAGCTCGCAACGCGGCCGAAAGCAACGCCAGCAACAACGCGTTGACCCAAGGGCGGATTTGGCTGAATGACTTCCTAGCCCGAGGTTTCAACGATCACAACGGCAACACGGAGAAAGGCACTGGATACAACTGGCTGTGGCGAAACGACGACCCGAACTTGGCCACTTCGCCGTTGGCGGCCTACTCGAAACTAGGCCCTACCGGCACAGGTACGCCGACTCCGATTAACTCCAACCCGAACTATACCAACCCGAATGGGGTTGGAGTCCGAACGTGGCAGCAGCAGTCGGTCTGCATCGACCCGATGTTCATGTCGGACCCGGACGTTGTCGTGGGCTTCAATACCGGCACCGGACGAACGGCAGGATTTCGTCCCGCCGTCTTCCCTTACTACGAAGATGGGATGAACCCGACCGAAGACGCGGCCGGACCAGCTATCAACCCCTGGCATGCACAACCACGGATGTTGCGATTGTCGCTTGGAGGTGGTGCAGGACAGATCCCACGAAAACTAGTCAATGACTTGTTTGTCTCCCGCGATGACTTAGCGACCCAGCTTAGTGATAACGACGACACGATCCCCACGACCCGCGTCTTTTCCTCCGGCGGAAGCAAGAGCCTGACCACGGGCGATTACTCGTGGATGGCGACACTATCCCCTGAATTCACCTCATCACCTTTGGCTGCAACGGATGCCTACGTGCTTTCCTTAGTCATCATGCAGCGTCGCGACCGGCAATTTATCGGTTCGACTCTCAACCCGGTCCCAGGTGTAGAAGACAGCAAACCCAACGGCGAACGCCTGTTATGGGTGATGCCGCTTTCCGGCGACTTTGTCGGCGGCACAGGGGGTCGAGTCAGGCTGATCTCGAACAAACACGTCGAGCATCGATTGCACGTCGGCGACTGGATCATGCTGGGCAAGCACTATGCAGCTACCTCAGTAACCCAGCGATTTTCGGTCTTCCGCTGGTTCCGAATCGTCGCCACCGACGCAGAACGCAGGTTGGATTTGCTCCAGAACGTGGTCCCCACGAATCCACTCTGGGTCGGAACAGACCCCTACGGGAATAGTGCTGGCCAAGAAGTCTGGACGCGTGATGTCGTTCTCGAGGGCCCCGACTGGAGCTTCGCGGGAGTGACCAACGTGGGTGGAACGGCAATCATGACGCCGACCACCGGAACGCTCGTGGACAATGTCGTCACCGTGATCGAGCGAACGATCAACGTGGATTAACGCCGGCCACCGGTATATGCATCAAACAAATTCATGGCGGCGGACCGAACAAGTCCCGCCTGACTCCAAACACAGAGCCCCGAGCTTCAGTCTTTTCTGAGCCTCCTCCTTGTCAGGACAGCTTGCTGATACCTCGGAAACTTTTCAACAGGGCGTTGATCGGAAACGATCTTCGTAGTGTGAAACGATGATTCGAAAAACGACCATTGAGCGTACCGCGATCATGGCACGTCGTCATCATTCAGACCTTGATCGTGCCATGAAAGCTACGTCACCGAACCGCATAAGTGTGAGACGGGCTCGCGGTGCGCGCCCATGCTACCGAGGATCGTCGAATCGGCGTGGCCTAATCCTGCTCGTCGTATTAGGCATGCTGGCGTTGTTCAGTTTGCTGGCCGTGACCTATGTCGTTTTCTCCAGTCAATCCCGTTCCACCAGTATTGCTCTCGCCCGAGCCGAAATCCGCGGCCACAAGTCCCATAAAGGCCTCATGGAAGAAGCCGTCAAAGCCCTCATCCGTGAACCCCGGGTCGCCACGCCCATTAGTGGGCACAGCCTCCTTTCGGATCTTTACGGTTCGGCAGAATCACTGACTCCCGTGATTCATTCGACAAGGAACTTAAATGCCGGCGGCGGATTTATGTCTGCATCCGACATCGATCGACCTCTGATTTTCGGCGGTCATTTCATGCGAATTCCACTTGCGGAATTCTTCCCAACGACAACCAATCGAACCGGCCTACCGATCCAAAGCGATGTCTGGAATGGACGAGTTGTTACCTTTCTCGAGGGCGGTGGTGCCCTGTCGGGACATTCTTTCCACATTGTCCGATATATCGGTCGCGCGGACCCAACGAATTATGGCAACCCTGTCCCAGCGGATATCCTCGCACAGCAGTACTCGATCACGATCGATCTGGACGAGATTGACCTAGAGCAAAGCTACTCGACAACAATTGGCAATGTTGCAGCGACAGCCAGTCTGCGAGATTGGATCCTGGGGAATATCCCCGGAGTCACCGCCGCCCCAGGCTTTGCAGCCTGTTACGCCTATCCTGGAGCGACGCCGCAGCCGGTCAACATCATGATTAACGCGGCTCCGTTGAACACATATGGTGTCGGCGTGCTAGCGGACGGGTCTTCCCAATCATCTATTGTTCCGAGCCCGAACAACTTGGAACCTTATGTCGTCGCGACCGGCTTGCAACCGAACCAGATCGCGTTGGACGACATTCCTACACCACCTGCAACTCGGCCGGTTTCTCCACGACTCCTCGACGCGCTGACTCGTGCTGGCGTCTCGGCCCCACAACTGACGCGAGCTTCGCAGACACTCCAGCTTTACGCGCTCGGCAGCGGCGGTGTAGTGGGAGACAGTGATGAACCCTGGGATGCCCCCGACGCCCAGAATATGGCACTTGCGTTCCAAGAACAGAATGCCCAGCACCCTTTCCAAGTCATCCCTAGCTTTCACCGAGCCGCTTTAATCAACTACCTGGTAAACTGGAGCAACCCGGCGACCCCAGGCCAACCACGTGATCCCAGAACGTGGACCGAAGCCGAATTCTTACTCACGCTTTATCGGATTGAACTAGCTACCCTACGCCCGCTTTCATACAGCCTGCTCCTGCCTTCCTCTCCCAATGTGAACGGAGTGCGGACACGCACGGAATTGAATCCGGAATTCACCGGAAGCAACCCGGGCTCTGCTTTTAGTACGCCAACTCTACGCCTGGATATCCCAAACAACTGGGCAAGTAATTGGCCCGCACAGTGGCCCGTCTTTGAGCAGTGGCTGAACTCACTCACCTTGGGACCGTGGGACGTTGATAACAACGGCGACGGACTTACAGACAGTTTATTTGTCGATGCAGGCCTTCCTCTGGAGACGTCACCTGAAGGCAAATTACTCAAGGCAATGGTGGCTTACTATGTCGACGACTTGGATAGTAAGCTCGATATCAATGCAACCGGTAGCTCCGTGCAGGCGGATGAACCGAGCGCCTATGTTGCCGGAACCCAATACACGACACCGCTGAGTGACGCAAAGTTTGCCGAGAATGGGCGTCTCAATTTCATCCCGCAAGGTCAGGGCATTGGCCCCGCGGAAATCTCCTTCCGCCACTTGCTTAGCAGTGATGCTGCGTATCAAGGCATTATTGCTGCCCGAGGTGGAAGCTCGGTTGGAGGCGTTGGATTTCCGGGGATTGGAAGTCCAGCCTCGGGGGCTTCCGCGCCCTTCACTGCGTTTCTTAATCCAAATGGAGACGATGCAGTCTCCCTGTTAAATGCACGCGGGAACGAACGGCTCGTATTCGCAAGTCAGTCCAGCTGGCCCAACTTGACCGGCCTCCCGCCGCAGCGGATCGTCGCTCAATCATTTCGCCACGGTACCCTCCCGGGTTTGCCGCTCAGTCTATCGGGGCGAGCTTCAATCGAATTGGATCGGCTTGGCAATCCAATTGTGTACACACCTAGTCTATTGCTAGGGAACAACAACGATGCTCCGGGATCGTGGAACGATCCTTACGAAGGTCCGTACAGTGATCAACGATTCACCTTGGCAGAGTGGGAGCGTCTCTACCGTGTCCATGACTCGGGCAGATCGCTGCTACCGCAACGACTGCAGAGCCTGTTTGGTTTAAGCGATTCGCAGTTGGCCACGAGCGCCATCGGGCGATACATCACTCCGATCTCAAGCCATCTTCGAGTTCCTTTTTTGGGTAGTCGTAGCCGCGCTGCCAACGAGCCTTATTTCTTCCCGAATGGAACTTCGATTCGATCGCTGCCCACCCCGCTTACAGGAGTCCAACTTCCAGATAACTCGGTGACCCCTCCTGTCGGTGTTTCGAACGAAAAATTACATCACTACGATGGCCGCTCTGTTGGAGCCAATTCGTTCACGATGCTAGTGAATACGCTATACCGTCTCAAGTTCGCGAACAGCAAGCAACTCGGGACGATCGACATTGCCGCGACGAACACACAAGTGGAAAGCATTCCGGAAGGGGATATGCGTAATTTGTTTCCGATGGAGTTCTCGCTTGGCCACGCCTTCGATATCAATCGTCCTTTCGGCAACCGCATCGACTCGGACAACGACGGAAACACAGACGAGTCGGACGAAGTTCTAAAGAACAACAATACAAACCTGTTTTCTCAGGAGCTAACCACCGAGCAAAGTGCTGTCGCCCAAACGACAACCGCGGTTTCATCCATTCCGGATGCGAATATCAATAATGCAGTGCCTGAAAGCTACCTGGAGGGTGCTCGGCAACTTCACCTGAACCAGGACACGAACAGAGCCAATAATACGATTACGTTACCCCAGCGCCGCGCGGGATTAGGTTTTGAACGCGCTGGCCTTACGGTGCTCCCGGCCTATTGGGGCCTTGAAACACGTCAACTGTTCGCCCGACATCTGTATTGCCTGGCACAGTTAATCATCCCCGAGGACTACGCGTTCCCTTCGATCAACACAGAGTATTTCCTGGACCTGCTTGAGCGCAGGGAACTAGAGAACAACTTCGGCGATGCCCACCAAGAGTACACCCGATTGCGCGGACGCATCCTCGCACAATGGGCCGCCAATGTGGTCGATTTCCGTGACGCCGATTCCGAGATGACTCGTTTCCCTTATGATCCAGATCCGTTCCGAGACCGTAGCGGCTCGCTCAACAATACTTGGGACGTAGCCGCTTACGACGACATGGGCAACGTCTCAGGTTCCAATGTAGTTTGGGGCCTCGAGCAACCAGAGCTGTTAATGACCGAGTCATTGGCGTTCCATGACCTCCGCGTTCGAGAAGTCCCTGGTTCGATGCCTCCTCAGTACGAGCAATTCCGAATCCCACAGGGGTCGCTCTTCCTGGAATTCTTTTGCCCGCGGATGACGGGGCCAGACCAGAATACTGCCTCAGCATGGGAGCTTCCTGGAGTTTCTCGTAGCCTGTACCGTCCTACGACAAACGGGATGGCATTGGATTTGGGCAAGGTCGCGCCAGGAGGACTACCAGTCTGGCGTGTCGTGATTGGCGAACCGATCGATCGCAACAATGCCTCTCAGACGCTTCCGACTCCATTTAGTCGACTGGTGAATTCTGCCGACGAAACGCTGGCCAATCCTCCTCCAGCCACCGATGTCAACGGTCCCCAACTCCACGAACTCACCTTCCAATTTGGAACAAATCCTGACTCGGGTTTGGTCTTCGACTTACATACCCAACGAAACCCAACTGAAGCGTTGCAACCTCCACAGCAGGACAGAACACGGATCATCACTTTCGCTGCAGATGGGACTTTTAGTCAGAATTTGATGCCAAATGTGGCGAACACAGATTCGCAAGTATTTAGCAATCGCAACTCAAACAACAGCGCAACGAATCAACTTGCGTTGGGTGGCGGTCAGTACTTGGTCGTTGGACCGCGAATGAACACGTTCTTCGGCTCGCGTACTACGGCGCACACATCCGACAACAACGACCCCGGGAATCAGCCTAACCCTCACGCAATTTCTTTTCAGCGCATCAACAATCCGCCTGCTAGACCACCTGCGCCAATTCAATCAGCTTGGGCAGAAATGCATGTCGATGACGGCGCGGGTGCAAGGCGACCGATTCTCAGGCGCCCAGGAACGATGCGGGAATGCGTCACAATGGTAGCCGCAGTCGATTCCGAAGTTGCCTGGGGCCCTCTCCCCAATCCTAGTTGGCCAATCAATCCGCTAGTCGGCATCAGTGTCTCCGAACCATTGCCCGGCACGGGTTATTACCCGATCGCTGATCAGCAAGTGAACTCGAACAACATCACCGCCGATGTCAATTTCACGGAAGCGGCTGGCTTTGCGAACCTCTATGCAGACTCCTACTGGGATTACAGCATGGGAGCAAATCCGAATCGGCAACCTCCCTTAGATGATGGAAACTCTGCGAGCGCGCCTTTGAGTGGGTGGCAGCTAGGACCAACTATGACTGTAGGTGTACCACAACCAGGAACACAACTGGACTGGACGACAGCCTACCTGCAACGACTCGCATGCCCGGATAAGCCGTATCATGAAGCATTCAATCCTTACATCACAGTGGATTGGATGCCCATCGATCTAACCGTCTTCAATGGAGAAGACGATCTCGCAGATTTGGATCCACCGAATGCGGGTGATGCAGGGGAACTGCGACTGGCTTCAAGGCAAAAGACCGGAACCTTGATGGATCCTGGTTCGCACCAATATGCGATTACCGATGGCAATACTTTCGCAGGTGAGTCAGGCTCCACATTCCTTTCTTCATTGACGGATGTCCCTCAGCCTAGCCAAGAAACGACTTCAACCGCTTCGTACTTCCGACATCAAATTCGGGTTGATGATGCAACGGCAACACCGCCAGTACGCCGCCCCACGTTTCCTAATGTCAACGGCGGGGCGATGCAGAATGCATTTGCTACGCTGGGATATCTCAACTCGGCGTTTGCCCTTTCAGGTGAACAGACTGAGGGCGGGAGCACGTTCTCCGTCGGCGACGCGATGTATCTAGGCTCTCCAGTGTCGCCGACTGGCGATCAACACTGGCGTCCAGAATCTCTCTTCTTCGCGAACCGCGACTTCGCGAATACTTTAGAATTGATGATGGTGCCAACCAGTGCACCAGGGCAGATCAATCAGGAATTTACGGCCGAAAATCCGGAAACAGATGAGTCAGCTTACGCACCAACTTACACGCAGGCTGGCGATGTAAATCGTCCCTCAACGCCCGTCTCACCGGGAATGCCCCCAACAACCGGGCAAGTGAACGCTAACGCGATAACACCCTTTGGTCATCTACTGAATTTCTTCCAAGAGGGGCCCGAACTGCGTGACCGGAATCTGAACGCAGAGGCGGCATCCAACAACGACCTCCGGCATAGCAAGGGCCTGCCTTTGTTGGCACTGTTGGACATGTTGGAAACCCCCTCTCCTTGGCAAGACTCCTATCGCTATAGCTCGCCCAATAGCGTTTCGTTCGCGGGCCTTGGTTCAGCAGAAGCTGCTGCAAGGAGTATCATTTTGGCGCCATTGCGGGCGCCCTACAACAAGATCCCAACATACCGAGAACCTGGCCGAGTCAATCTCAACATGGTGGCAGAACAGACCGTTTTGCATGGTCTAGGTGCCAATGTGTTCCAGCAAGAGTTCGACGCAATGGGAACCAACTCGGCTACCGCCTGGCAATTATTCAATCAGTCACGAAGAGGTTACAACTTACCGATAGGTTTGAAAGCTGCGATTCATTCCACGAACAACGGAGGTAATCCGATCGGGTACAACCCGAACTTCTTTATTCAGCAAATCAATGCGAACTACACTGCAAACGGAGGCTCACTATTCTTTAATCCGCATGTTCCAACGCGATTCCTGAATCCGTTTAAGCCCAGCATGGCAGCTGGCATGGTCGCTAGGACGAGAAACCCTTTCGAATCGGGATCGGGCGAGCAAGAAGATCTTCACAAGATCGGCGAGCGTAGCGGAGTACTGGATCTTTATTCGCAGAAGAGTGCTGCCCATTCGACATTGCTGAGAGGCACTCCCGATACTCCATTCGCGAATGGTCCTAACGGTGTAGGAGTGCTGAGACCGAACTCGCAACCGCTCTATCGACAAGTGAGGAGCCAGCGAAATGCGTTCAACGATTTCTATCCGATTTCAAGATTAAAGAATCTGACGACGGAACGGTCGAATGCGTTTGCGGTGTACATGACGATGGCATTCTTTGAGTACGATCCGGCAACGGGTAGCCTCGGCGTCGAGTACGGAGCCGACAGCGGGCAAGCTGAGCGTTACCGCGCGTTTTACGTGATCGATCGCTCTCGTCCAGTTGGCTATCAAGTCGGAGAGGATCACAACGTCGAGAAGACGATCTTGCTACGTCGCTATCTCAATACGGACGATTAAGGCAACGCCTTGCGGTTAGCAGCGGCCGAATAAGGCCGGGCTCGAAGAGCCCGGCTAGGTGCTGTATTGCTCTGATCCGAAAGACACCTCGGTCGCGAAGCGGAGCCGCATGAAGAAAGCCGGACCATCACGGCGGCTAGGTTTGCAGGTAGGTGCCCTACACTAGCTCGCCTTTCGTTTTCTGCCTGCATAGTAAACAGGGTACAAGGAGTACGCGATTGTAGGCCGGACCACAGCGGCAGGATGAGTTGGACGCGAGTTGAATCGTGACGCCGCGGCGTTCCCGCTTCTGCGGGCCTTCTCCACGACGGATAGCCAGCCTCCGGGAGTGTCACTTGGGCCTTGAGGGGTTGCGAAGGCCTGCGACCTCGCAGCCTAAAGGCTGAACTCCAACGAGGAGGGCTGAACTCCAACGAGGAGGGCTGAACTCCAACGAAGAGGGCTTGAACTGGAAAGCATCGAAAGGGTCAGGTGAGTGAATTGCTGGAGTCCAGGCTTTAGCCTGTCTTCGGACATCAGTGCTGTGCCAGACACGTAGTAAAAAGCAGTTCGCGTAAACAGCTCCAAGTCGACCTCGACTCGCACGGTGATTCCCGTCAAAAGAACCCTTGCGATCAGAATTCGGCTCCGGCTTATCAGGACACTCCATGTGCCCTCTCCGGGAGAGAGTTACTTCGGCCTTGAGGGGTTGCGAAGGTCTGCGACCTCGCAGCCTGAAGGCTGAACTCCAACGAAGAGGGCTGAACTCCAACGAAGAGGGCTGTACTCCAACGAAGAGGGCTGTACTCCAACGAAGAGGGCTGTACTCCAACGAAGAGGGCTGTACTCCAACGAAAAAGTGGAGGCGTTCAGCGGAGCAGGGCGGCCTCGGCCATCAAACCAGGCCCGAAGCCGATCATCACGATGGGTAGGGCATCATTGCCTCGCTGCTCGAGCATCCGCTGCATGATGAACAAGATGGTCGGTGATGACATGTTCCCGAGGTCGGCCAACACGGATCGTGACACGGCCAAATCATCATTCGTCAGCTCCAATGCGTCTTGTGCCGCTTGAAGAATTCGCGGCCCGCCAGGATGGATGGCCCAACCACCGACTTCTCCGATCGTTAAACCTTGCTCGGCCAGCCAATCCTCGAGCCATGGCCGGAGATGCGATTCGATCAGGCCGGGTACTTGGGACGAGATAAACATCTCGAATCCATGGTCACCGACGGTCCATGACATTGCATCCTTGGAATCCGGGATCAAGCAGCAACCGGTTGCGGCCAGAACGGGCCCAGTCTTTAGCTGACGCGGGTCATTCCCTGCGCCTGCTGAGCCTTGGATCAACAACGCTGCGGCCCCGTCCCCGAACAAAGCGTTCCCCATGATCAGATCGGGATCATATTGAAAACGATAGTGTAGGCTGCAGCACTCGGTTGCAACCAAGAGAACCCGCGCGTTAGGCTGGCTATCGGCCAGCGACTGAGCGACTCGCATTCCGTTGACTGCGCCATGACACCCCATGAATCCAACATGAACACGCTGAGTGTGATGACTGAGGCCTAGTTGTTCAATCAGTTCGATATCGAATCCTGGTGCTCCGAACCCGGTGCACGACACCGTCACCAAGTGCGTGATGCTCTGCTCATTAGATTCCAGAGATTCCCCTCTTGCCTCCGAGGCGTCGTTCAGTGCGTTGCGGGCAGCTGCCACGGCCAAAGCAGGAGCATTGGCATTGAAGAAATCCATCCGCTCGCGTGTCGTGGGTCCTAAGGTCGTCTCGGTCAAGACATCGCCCTCATCGCCATCGCCAACCCAATTCATCGCGATTCGGTGAGGGAGTACCGTGTGTCGGTTCTGCACTCCCGCTTTTTTATATAGGACGTTGAGAACTCGCTTCTGACGATCATCCAGCTCGAAGACTTCCATGGCGAGCTGAGCCGACTCCGTCTGGCTCATGGAGAAACTTGGGTTCGCGGTTCCAATTCCAACGATCTTCGACATGCGATGCTTCCTTGCGTTGATCCCGATCGGTCAGACCGGGCCGTTTGGCGACCCGCCGCCCAAGCTCCAAATCGGGAAGTATGGAGCGTCGCCGAGTGCGTTGACCAGCCGGACGGTAGCGAAAAGCCGGTTGCTTCGCCACATTGCTTCAGCCAGTTCCTTAGGAGCTCCCACGAAGAGTCGAAGTCCTTCCCGTGGAGTTTTAACTTCCGCGGACTTCGGGCTACCAAGTCAGTCAGATCGGCTTATTATTCCGTCGTGACAGCTCCACCTTTTTGCTTGCAAAAGTGGTGAAACCCATTTGCAAGACAACTCCCCTAACTACCAGCCGGCTACCTAGCTCGCAGTCGCGAAGCTTCCACCGGCAGTAGCTTGCTGGCCTTTCGGATTATCGCCGTACTCATTTGTACCTGGTTCGCTGTCCAGACACATGAGGACGAGTAGCAGGATACCTACGAAGGGAACCAGTCCAAGCAGGATCCACCAACCACTTCGTCCGGTGTCATGGAGCCGGCGTATCGAGACGGCAATACCAGGCACGATGACAGCCAAGGTGTAAAGCAGGTTGAGCCCAGCAATACCAACGAACATGACTAACCCCATGTCCACGACCATCAGCACGGCAGCCGCGATCAGGTTGAACAGGAAAAACATCCAGTATTCTTTTCTCGCCGCGCGACCGCTGAAGTTGGCGTAGTTCTGAAATAGGACTTTTTTGTACTCGTTCATCTCATTTCCCCTTCATCAGTTTCTTGTTTCGCATTGGGCTTACTGGCCTGAATGGGCCACCCAACATCAATGGGCGACACTTTGGGGATTGAGAAATAGGAGCCAAACCGGACACTCAAAATCTCGATTTCGATTTTGTCACGCCCAACTTCTCCTTCGATTCCGTTGGTTGGTCTTTCGCGGGCCGCCACGGATCGATTGCAGAATTTCGCGGGGATCTCCTTTGTGAACGAAAATGACGTAAAATTGCATCCCGTAGAATCGGCCGACAGTCGGCCTTCGCGAGCGTTGGCCCCTGAAAAAGACCGGCGAGTTCAATCACGCCACGCCACGCCACGCATTACTACTCTGCAGCTCGACCCGAATGCTTTCTGTGCACGGCTTCAGTGAGGAGCCGGAATGCGGACTCGACGGGACTTCTGCGATAGCTCTTTTGTTCCACAAGCAACTCGAAGCTCCACGGAGTCACCTCGATGCGTTCATTAAAATGCCAAGACCAGGCCCCCTTGCCTCTCCGCAATGACAGGCTTCGCTGGTTTGGAAGCCGCCTGCTGCTTTTGCTCTCCGTAGTCTGCTGCACCTGTGGCTTTGCTGCTACGAAGGTTGCAGACGCATCAACTGCATTCCCAAGTCTTCAAGAACAGCAGGAAGAAAAGCCGGCCGACTCGAGCGAAGCGGAGGACGCTTCTGAAGAGGAACCCGAATCCAAGTCACCGCCGGCGGAGGAGGGTGAGTCCGGCGATGATGGTCCAGAACAAGGCGTGCGAGCTCGCACCGTGCTCGATGGATTGAACAATCCTACGGGGATTGCGATCCAGCCAGAGACGGGTGTCGTCTTTGTCGCTGACTCGGGCAACAAACGAGTTCTCAAGTTGGTCGATGGCAAGGCAGTCGACGCGATCACCGACTTTCCAGGCGATGTTTATGGCAAGGGACCCAAGGTGAACATCGGACCTCTCGGTCTGTTCTTTTTAAGCAAGTCAACTCTAGTCGTCGGCGGGGGAGGTCTACCCGACGGAGAAGAGCTTCTACGCGTATACGAGCTGCCCGAAGACGGCAAAGCCATCAAGGCGGAGAAGATGACGTCGAGCTTTAGCCTGCCAGCTTCGGAAGGAGTCGTTGGCGAAGGCAATTTTTACGCAGTCACGGCAACCCCGAATGGCATCTACGTGACCTGCAATGGTGATGATGAAAAAGGGTGGGTATCTAAGGCCACGATGGATAGCGACGCGGTCGTTGGCTACAACCGATTCCTGGCGACCAAAGAAGCAACCGGCGTTAACGCTCCGGTGGCAATCACAATCAGCCCAGACGGATACTTGGTCGTCGGACAGATGGGTGCAATCAACGTCGACGGCGACAGCTTGTTGACGTTTTACGACGAGAACACCAAGGAGATGCTGCTCAATTTGAAAACCGGCTTGAATGACATTTCCGCCGTCGCCTACAGCCGAAGAAGACAGATGTATGTGCTCGACTACTCTTGGGCCAAACCGGAGCAGGGCGGTCTCTTCCGAATCGTCGAAGATTTGGAAAACGAGACGGGGATGAAGACGGAGAAGTTGTTGTCTCTAGACAAGCCGACGGGCATGGCTTTCGATTCGAATGGTGACCTTTATGTCACCGTAGTTGGCGAGCCTAGCGAAGAGAGCGAAGGCGACGCTCAAGAAACGCAAACGTCCCTCGGGAAACTACTGCTGATCACCAAAGAAATCGGACTTTAGGCCCGCGCCGTCGAGAAGCACCTCACGCATCGTCCTTCTCGGCAAACCAAGTCGCGTGTCCTCGTTCGCCGAGTCCGTGTTCGCCGAGTCCGTGTTCGCCGAGTCCGTGTTCTCGTGCAACAAAGGCTGCTATACCATCCGAAGCTGACGACACCTACTGCATCATGTTAGTCGTAGACGAGCCGGGCGCCGCGCCATAGCCTGCAGGCATGGTAGGTGACGTTGTGGCCGGCTGAGTGCGACCGCCGGCCTGCCCAACAAATGGTGTCGAAATCGCACCGCTCGTCGGAGCACCATTCGCGCCTGGTACCTGGTAGACCGCATTGTCGGCTTTCACCTGAGGTGAAACCAGAGTCTCTGCGGTCTTGTATAGATTGTTGGCGGTGTTGTAGGCAGCCATCGTGGATTGCATCGCATTGCTGCCGCCGATCTGAGCCATTAAATCGCGGGCAAGCTTCATATTCGGATCGATTTTGAGCGCCTGCTGTAGGTGTTGCTGGGCGGCCGCGACGTTTTGATTCTGATACTGGAGAAAGGCGACGTTGTAGTTTGCCACTGCAGGTGGGAACACTTGCTGCAATTCTTGAACGGCCTCATCAGCCCGGCCTGCCTGGATGAGCATCCCAGCAAGATTGTTCCGGTATCGGGGGTTTGACGCGTCCAGTTCAATAGCCTTGCGTACCGCGGCTTGAGCCTCAGGCGAACGCCCTTGAGCTTGCAGGGACAATGCTAGGTCATTGAATGTCGAAGGACTTGGATTGACGGCAATCGCTTTATTAAAGAAGTCAGCCGCTTGACCATGTTGCTTCTGTCGAGCGTATAAGCGTGCCGTGCTAAGCAAGGCCGCTTCGTTGTTCGGTTCCGCTTCCAAGGCTTTGGTGTAATTGTCGAGGGCCTTCGCGAAATTGTTTTGGGCTTCGTAGAGTTGCCCATTCGTGACCCAGATTTCAGGGCCGAGACTCTCACGCGACGGCATGTTAGCCAGGCTGGTTGGATCGTCTTCACCGGTCTCCGTACTGGCGGAGGTGAAGCGATTCGTCACTGCGTTTTTGGTTTTGCTGTAAGCGCTGGACATGGCACTGCCCATCGACTTGAATTGGCCGGTAATGCCCTTCGTGGTGTTACTCAGTGATGACATGAAGCCTTCGCTGGCGGGCTCTTCAATGGTCGAGCTGCCAAAGGCGTCTTTCTTCCATGGCGTCTTCAGCGACGCGCACCCCTGACCTGTCAGCATGCAGCCAAGCACCAGGAGAGCGACTTTCGACTTTGAAGGCAACTTCATTCGTTTCGATTCTGAGATAGTGCAAACACTCACGGATCATTCTCTCCCAACCAAGTCCGCAGCACGCTTGTGGCTGTCGGTTGATTCATCGCTACTGAACGAAATTTTTTTGGATGCTCATCGCAGCCCCTAGATGAAACTGCGAACGGAAACCGGCCTTGGAGCCTGTTACCGTCAGCCCTATGCCCTATGTGCTCGCACTTACGCTCACGCGGACGTTGGTGGAAAAACCCCACCATTCGTCATAATCGGACCGATCAGTCGTGGTTCTTAAGACGAATGCCTCAACGTGGATGAGGTTTCCCGCGAGAAGTGCGAGCGGCAATGAATGACATCATTGCAAGACACGGTGCGTCAATCGAATGCAGCACACGCAAGATAGATACGCGGATGATTGCTGAGCGTGAAAGTGAGTCGCGGAGACGCTAGTTGATTCCCGCGACATGGTGCGTGGCCATGCGACGCAACATCCTTCGCAGCCCCCGCAGAGACAGACTAAGCCGCCTTGCGTTGTTCCTGCGGTGCGATTGCCACGTCGAAGTTACGAATGCACTCCATGGCAGACGTCGCCTTGAGCAGATCACCAACGGGGCTAAAGATTTTGATCTCATCCTCTTCGAGGAACCAAACGACTTGGTGCTCCTCGCACTGGAATTTGCGTCCGCAAAAGAGACCGTTGCGGATGAGCATCGTCTCGTGCATCGAATCGGTATCTTGAACTCCAAGGCTACGCAGTTGCCATGCGATGGCTTGGCGAGCCTTTTCGACTGGAGTTTCGTTATCCATAGCGATCGAGACCTTTGAATGTGATCGTTCGGTTTCGTGGTGGAGCTCTATTGCGACTTTCACCAAATCGGTCGTTCGCGCGCCTATTGCTAGCAACGCGATGAGGACGCCCATCGTTAATCGTGTGATCGGCGGTCGAATTCCGGATTCTGAACCGTAGTTGTCGGGCCATGAAAATTGCCGTAGTTTGCCCAAACTTGCACGCATCTCGATTAATCTCAGTTGATCACTGGTGAAACCCAACAAGTCTGGCGGCGTCGCAGCAGACCAAAGAAAGCAAGCAAATGAATTGCGCAGCATCCAAGCCCCACCTTCGGTCATTAGCGCGGCACGGTCAGGTTGCGAGCTGGTGCGGAACTTTCGGAAGCAAAAGGGCATCGTCGTGCCTTCCGATCGTGGCTTTCGTGTTGCTTTCGACCCAGGCGATGACTTTGCGGGGACAATCCCCTGAGCTATCGGCGATCGAGGCAGACGAAGCGGCTCGTGCCAAGAGTCCACCCTCATTGCCAGTCGTTGCCCCTGCCGAGATCGTGGCTGTTCCCGAATTGCTAGTGGAAGTTGACCGGCTAGCTGTTCAAGGAATTGCGGAAAAGAGAATGCCTGGCTGTGTGATTGCGGCCGGCTATCGTGGGCAGCTTTTTTTCTTGAGGGCATACGGCAATTCGGCTGTGAAGCCGATGACCAGACCGATGACGACGACGACGGTTTTTGATCTCGCCTCCATCACGAAACCCGTTGCTACCGCAACCAGCATGATGCACTTATGGGAACGTGGTTACTTCCGACTCAGCGACCGGGTCGCGACTTACATTCCTGAATTTGCGGCGAATGGCAAAGAAGAAATCACGATCCGACAGCTCTTCACTCACACCAGCGGACTGATCCCGGACAACTCCATCCGCGACTATGCCGACGGGAAAACGATAGCATTGCAGAAGATTTACGATCTCCCACTTCGAGCACAGCCGGACGAGAAATTCATGTATTCCGACGTGGGATTTATCGTCCTAGGCGATCTTGTCGAGCGTTTGTCAGGGCTGGACGTTCACGAGTATTCCCAAAAATACATTTTTGGCCCCGCCGGGATGATGGAGACGGGTTACCTGCCACCTCAGATTTTGCAGAGTCGTGCAGCGGTCACCGAACAGAGAGACGGACGATGGATTCAAGGTGAGGTTCATGACCCCCGTTCGTTCGCCATGGGGGGGATTGCCGGCCACGCAGGATTGTTCTCCACCGCAAACGACTTGGCCATTTACGCCCAAATGATGATTCAAGGTGGCCGGATTGGAGGCAATCAAATCCTAAGCCCAACCACGATCACAAAAATGGGGCGAGCAATACCGATCCCCGGCGCAATACGAAGCTTGGGATGGGACAAGCAGTCAAGGTACTCTTCGAACCGAGCCGAAACGCTGACTCCCGACGCGTTCGGACACGGTGGTTTTACGGGCACGGTGCTGTGGATTGATCCACGGCTGGAACTGTTCTACATCTTCTTGAGCAATCGAGTGCACCCCGATGGCAACGGCAGTGTTAACCAGCTAGCTGGGCGAATTGGAAACGTCATCGTTTCAGCAGTCGGTGCAGTCGCACGCTAGAGCGCCATGGGACATTGGAGCTCAGTCGGTCCGCAGGACATCATTCCATTCCGTGCTGCCGCGTAGGCCACGTCAGTCTAGAGCGTGACCTGGTCTACTCTGCGAAAAAGATCAACCTGCGCGTCGGCATTGAAACCAAAGAGCTTCGTACGTAGCGGAGCAGCCTTGGGTATCCGATTGGGCGTCGAGGACATTCAGGAAATTGCGATATTGGGACCGCCCAAAATAGGATTCGCCGGGACCGATATTCGCATTGGACGCACCAATCGCTCGAACACTCCGCACCATTTCCAGAGGACTTGGATATTCGTCTAGCAAAAATGCCCGATCCATTTTTTCGATGCCAAACCCCTGCGTTTCCAACATTTCAGTGACGGCGTCTGTCTCGGAAAAACGATGCACTCGTTGCTGTGGCATCCCAATCGAATTGAGCGCCTCACGCCATTCGCGAAGTGTTTCCGGACCGAGAGTCGAAAACACAAAAAGTCCTCCGGGTTTCAATAGGCGGAACACCTCCGCAAAGGCGCTCGCTGCATCGCACCATTGCAAGGTTGCGTTGGAGACGACGACGTCGAAAAACTGTTCTGAATAAGGCGTCGATTCTAGATCGCAGCAGGTAAGCTGAGCCGAAGTATGCTTTGAAGCGGTTCGAACCATCCCCTCAGCGAGGTCCGCGCCGTGCAGTTCCCAGTGCTGCTCCCAATGATCTTTGAGAAGAGCCTCCAACTGGGCAAGCAGTGCACCTGTTCCACACCCGAGATCTACCAGATTCCGCGAGCCATCCACCGGTGGAAGCGTCGGTGGATTCGCAGTTGCTTGGACAGTCAGCCAACGAATGAGCTGCTCTGCCATCTGGAGCTGAACGCTCGCGTAAGAATCATAGCGATCCGCAGCTCGAGAAAACTGCAGCGCGACGCGTTCTTTTTGTATGAAACTATCCTGGGTTTCTGTAGCTTCCGACAAATGGCCCACCCGAATTCTTCAGTTCGTCAATCTCAATGAGGCAACGGAAAAAGCGCAGTGCGGCAATGCGATCAGCCACCGAGTCATACCGCCACAAGAAAGCAAATGCTGCGCGGATCCTACGCCTTGCGAGCAGCAGCAAAGTCTGTCTCACTTTCCCTTCGGGTCAAGGTTCTCTTCAATTTGCCCGTCGTCCAGCTCCGACTCGACGCCATTTTCGGGCACTTCGGATTTGGCCAGCCAAAGCACCGAATTCAATACGACTTTACGAAAGTCATCATTGGCCCAATTGCGGTGGAAGTGACCACCAGTAAACCCCATACCTCGTCCACCGTCCGGACGCTCAACGACCCACATCATCGCTTCACCACGGGCCGCATTGGCTTGAATATGCTCGTACGGCCCCTTTGGATAAACGTAAGGACCATCGCGGACATCCGATGAAGGACTTGCAACAAGAATAGGAGCGAACTTCATCCCGTCGACTTCGGCCGGTTCATTACCCGGCAGATCCGCAACAAACCGCATATTGAAATACCACTCATCTTGGATGGCAAAGGGCTTCACACCGCGTGCAACAGGATGATCTGGAAAATGTTGAAATGCGGGTTCCCAGATCGGGTTGCACGAAAACATGTGTTCGTAGTGACCGCCGATCCAATGTTTGAACTCATTCCCAGCCTGGTCCGCAAGAATCTCGACTCCATAGTGCATGCACCCAATGCCAACGCCCTTTTTCGCCAGCGCATCGATCATCTTCATTCTGCGTCCTTCCTCGAGGACGACTTCGTGCCGCTTTCCACCATCCATATAGAAGATGATGGCATCCGCGTCATTCAAGATCGCTTCATCCTTCGGCCACCCATTGAGGACAAAGTGGGCATCAATGCCGTCGACATCCTTCAAACAGTCATGTAGCAGTTGGACTCCCGCGTTGAACTCATGCATGCCCGGTGGGTGCGACGGCTTACCGGCCACAAGAACGACCTTCTTGGCCTCATCTGCCAGTAGCCGTCCCGAGTTCACCGCCAACAACAGAAGAAGCAGATTGCAAAGGAGCGATCGCGGCGAACGCGTTGAGCTGGAGGGATTCATTTAGCAACTTGACCGTCAGGAGGATTGGAGAGGAATAAGTCGTTTCATTTCACATCGATTTCGCGTAGCATCACCTCAACTCGGCTCCCCAATACGCCGCCAGTTGTTCAAGTCGGCTATTTGCGTAGCGTGGCCTATTATGGAGATGACGCCAGTTGGATATTGTACCAACAGCAAGGCCGAAAAGGATGTCGAGCGGCATCTTCGAGTTGGGAGAGCTCGAGCAACCTTCGCAAATTGAAACTCCGATTAGCCCTATTCACTTAGACCGATCCTGACAACGATGAGCTCAACACCAGATATGCCCACGATTAAAGAAACCATCGCGGAAATCGGTCGCGAGGTGAGCCGCCTCGACGGTTACGATCCCCCCGAGCTGACCGGTGATCGATCGCGACTTCAGCCGTTCCTAGATCAGCTCAACGGAGGATTACCTCATGATTTTATCGAATACCTAGATCACTGTATTCCTGCAGAACCGTATGGGCTTCGAGTTGAGTTCCATGATCTTGAATCGCTAATCATTGAGCATGAAGAAGCAGAACCTGGTGCCGACGCTATCCAACAGGGGTTCTTCTGCATTGCCAAAGAGGGCGACGGGACGCAGTTTGCGTACGATATTAGCACCCGAAAGGTGCTTCAGATCGAGTGTGCTTACGAGACGGCCGATGATACGCGAAAGGAGTCTTGGAACGAGTGGAATTCGTTGCTCGAGTTTCTAACTTGGGTCCTTGATGATTTAAGGGCAGAGGATGCCCACTAACGTGTATGGCCGCACAGTCGATCATCGGGGTCGAGATCGACGCGGCTCCGGGTACTTGGAGCCCTCCAGCAACCGTATTGCTACTAGTTATATGGTCCCCAAGACATCGCCTAAGTTTCTCATCGGACTACCTCCTTAGCGCGTATCTGCCTGAGCGCGTATCTACGTTAGAAAATCTCCGAGGTCCACGGAGCGGGTCCGGAGAATGCTAGATCAGCCATTGAAAGCGGTGCATCGGTATTGTCCGCAGGGCCAACCTCGATCTTGCCAAGTTGATGTAGCTGCGTGGCGCTGCGGTAGGAGGTAAACATGGGAACCAGCGCGTCAATGCTCGCACGGAGAAATCCATTGCCGCCCGGCTCCACGCTGCCGCACCCATCTTGAACGCGCAAGATCCACTTACCCGAATTTTTTTTGATGATCGGATCAGAGATGTCCAAGTGCAGCTCACCTTCAAAGCTTGGCGGATAACCTCGCGTCTCCAATGCCGCTTTAACATCCAGGATGCGATTAAGTGTCATTAACTGTCCGCCGACATCGAAGCGTTGCTCCGCCGCGCGAAACAGGAGCGGATCACCAACACCGCCACTCCACTCAAATCGATCACACATACTGTTGTGGTCGGTGATCAAGGCAATCATTCGGTCCAGCGCAGCCGGTGTGATCGCAACCCAATCAGACGCTATCAGCGGTGCCGGGTGACCAGAGCTTCGATCCCGCATCCACAACGTGATGTAACCTTCCGGATTCGACGGATTGCCAAAGAAATACGTGCACGATTTCCCGCCTCCGATGGGCGTCTTGATACGCTCCCATAGACCCGTGGTCCGTTCGAGATTCCCGTTCGTGATCCGTCCTCTTGCATCAGAGAGCTGAGTGAGCGGTTCGAGTTTGGGTTCGAGTTCACGAGTCACCTGCAATTCTCGGCAGGCCCGCGTCCGCTCCTGGCCCATCGCCAAGGACGCCATTGGCATCGAATACTCAATGCGCACTCCAGACTGCTCAAAACCCACCGAGCGATAAAGACGCTGTGTCGACGCAAACAAAGACGCCATGGGAACGCCTTCGTCCGCCAATTCGCGCAAAGTTTGGATCAACAGAGCCTTGCATGCGCCCGCTCCACGAAAAGCCGGCTCGATGCCTACACCAGAAACGGCGGCCGTCGGAATTGAATTCCCGCCGTACCATTGACCGCAACGATAAAACGCCAAGCCTCCCGCGAGCTTATCCCCTGACCACGCTAACCGAAAATTATCAGGTCCAACTCGACGTATGTAAGTCTGCCAAACTTCGTCGTTATAAAAGTGAAGTGACTCGCCTGCGATGCTAGAGTAAGCCGAAGCGTTGTCGCCAAGGCCAGTAAAATTCCATGTGGTCATATTTTGCCTGCCGTGTACCAATCAAGAACATCCGTAGCCCTAGAAGCCAAAAGAGCGGGCCAAAACGGAGCGGTCAGCAAAGGGATACTTCAGCTGGCTTCCGATTTACGTTCGACTGTCGCAAAATTGGGGCTCTTGCAGATAGACTAGACCTACGACACCGCGACGGGAGCAATGTTCACTCAACTTCAAATACGGTGAGCTACTGAAGCCGAGAGGTTAGCCTTGCAGTCGATCCAGTGCCATCTGTAACAAGATCACACAGGTGGGCGCGTGGGTAATGGTCCCGTCGCGAACCATCTGCACAGCATTCTTCAATGGGAAAACGACATGCTCTATTTCCTCGGTCCCTTCCGGATTCGCAGCATGTTGTGTTAATTCCGTTGCCACGAATAAATCCACTTCCGAAAAGATGGCGGCTGTGAAGGGGTCGATTTTACCTAAGTGGTTCCACTGCTCGGCGACTAGCCCAAGCTCTTCAGCCAGTTCGCGACGCGCGGCGACGTTGCATCCCTCATCTGCCTCAATCCCACCGCTCACACCCTCGATGGTCGTGCGGCCAACGGCGTAGTGAAACTCTTTGGTAAGGTGCACGCATTCGTCCGAGTCGATCGCCACGACACAGACGCCTGACTTAAGCCGAACCGTCGAGTACGAGCCGGGATCTCCATCGGGCCGCAAGACTTCGTCACGCTGCACGTTGATCCATGGATCTTCATAAACCACCTGGCTAGACAATATGGTCCATGGGCCGTGAGAACGTTGATTCATCCGGGGCTCCGTCACTAGCAGTTTCCGTATTCGATCAAGAGGCAGACTGGCTGCAAATTTCAAATCGCATGCAGCTTGTCTTCGCAAACCGAGATTCTCGCGTCTGAGTGCCAAATGCCCGATCCGCAGCGAAGCGTAAAACGTAACGCTTAGCGAGACTTTTTAGCAAGCTTGGGGGCGAGAATCGCGCAGAAACCCGAGTTTCGGCCGACGATCGGTACTTAAATGGCAGTCCGCAGTTACTATAAAGTGCATAGCCATCAGGGCGAGCGCCCCGCCACTGACATTCCCAGGCAAAGCGTTTTGCGTTCAGTTTGGATAGTAAAAGGACGGACGCCCCGGCCGACTCCCTCCCTACCAGAGATCATTCCCTCATTTCGATCCAAGGAGAAACACATGCCGTTCGATTTCTCCCATGAATTCGGTGAGAACCCATCTTACGACATCGAATTCTCGGTGCCTCAGATCCATCGGCTGCGATTCACCAACGATTGCTTCGGGGACGATTTCGAGACCTTGCGTGATCTGTTTGAGCCTTCGGTCGCTCAATCTCCCAAAGTTCAAATATGGATCGATGCCGCACTTTCAATTGGCTCTAAGTCGATTGCGTCTCGAGCGCGGCAACAATTTGACGCCGCGAGTGAGCTGGACGTCGTTGGCCTTTCCACACTCCAGGGAGGCGAAGCCGTCAAGAACGATCCGGAAATCATCAATGGGCTTCTGCGTTCGTTCGACAGTGCGCATCTGGACCGCCGCAGCTATGTGGTTGCTGTAGGTGGCGGAGCGTTCCTGGATGCAGTCGGTTACGCAGCTGCAGTGGCTCACCGAGGCCTGCGTCTAGTCCGTGTGCCTACGACGACTCTTTCGCAGAGCGATTCCGGTGTTGGAGTTAAGAACGCGGTCAATTGGTTTGGCAAGAAGAATTGGAAAGGCACTTTCGCAACGCCTTGGGCAGTTGTCAACGATGCCGCCGTCTTGAACTCTCTGAATGACAGGGACTTTCATTGCGGCTTTTCGGAAGCAGTCAAAGTGGCTTTGCTCAAGGACACGAACTTCTTCGAGTACCTTTGCGAGCATGCGGAAGCGATCGCCGATCGGGAACACACACCGTCTCAAGTCGCTCTGAAGCAATCTGTCCTACTGCACATGCAGCACATCACCCGAGGCGGTGATCCTTTCGAATCGTTGCAAGCAAGGCCACTCGACTTTGGACATTGGTCGGCACACAAACTGGAAGCCGTTACCGAATACCAGCTTCGTCACGGTGAAGCCGTCTCAATTGGCGTGGCTCTCGATACGGCCTATTCCTACTTGACCCAGGGCTTGCCGCTCCAAGTTGCGGAGCAAACGTTAACCGCACTGCAGAACTTGAGACTTCCTATCTGGCATCAGGCCCTGGAGAGCCAAGCGTTATTTGAGGGGCTCGAAGAATTCCGCCAGCACCTGGGAGGAGAACTCACGATCACGTTGATCGAAGACGCGGGTGAACCCGTCAATGTTCACAGCATCAAGCTCGGTGCCATGCGAGAAGCCATTGAAATGGTCCGCTATTATGCCGGGGCTGACCAAATCTCGCACACGAAAGCTCAGGTCTAGTGAGGACACCAGTCTCCATTGCTGGCGTTTAGAACCGACATGGCCGAGCTCTGCACGAAGACGTTAGCCTAGGCTTGAAATCATCGAAACGGGCGAGGCTAACGCAGATACGTGTCCGCTTCGAATTTGAGCCCCGCTTCCACCTTGCTCTTAACTTCATCGGGGCCAGCGGCCCATTCAGGATGGATTTCCACTTGGATTCCATCTGGCACGTGCGCCCCAGCAGCTTCGAGCCATTCTCTAAACACCGCGCACTGCGCCTGCTTGGCGTGCTCGGCCGTGTCGACTTCAGCTCCTGGTGCGTTCTTAACCGGCGCGAAAACCTGAGCCGGATCGCCTTCAACCACGAATGCCGTTTCGGCCAGTGGCAAGAGATCGAAAACGAACCGCTCGAATTTGATGGCGTTTGGCGAATCAGGTTCAACTTTGGAACCTCCCTCGCCCATGTATGGCACCTTCTTGTGAGCTCGGTGAAAAGGAAGCCCATCCACATTGGAGACAACGGACGCCAAGAAATCACGATCGAACACGTGCACCGCAATGTTGCCGGCCCAGAGCAAAAGTCCCCCATCATCGTTCGTCTTCTCGGCAACGCTCTCAGGGAGGTCACTGTACTCAATGATTTGTACTTTTCCGTCGACGGAAACAACGTTGCCAACTTTCTCTGTTGCGAAACGTTTCTGTACGACCTGTGTGGTAACTTGGCTCTTCGCCAGGATGTGGTAACCGATCAACACGGGATCACATATTTGAACCAGCGGATTGTCGACTTGACCGTAGAAGAAGTATTCGATGCCGCGTTCTTTTGCTTCGGCTAAACATCCGTTGCGATCCAAAGCAGCAACTAATCCACCGTGCCCATCGGGGCTGAGCGCGAGACTATCTTTTTCAGCAAGTAGTAATTTCCCCGTTTCGTCATCAACGGCGGGCATGGTGCCTTGGCAAAAAATACGGAGCTGGTCTTCGGCGAGGCCGCACCGCTCATGCTGCTCGAAGTACTCACGTGTGATGGCATCCGTCGCCGGACTCGTCATGACGAACATGGGTATGGAAACTTGGTAAGCCTTCATCACTGCTTGCAATCGATCGCAGTGCACTTCGAAAAGCGTTCGATTGCTAACGGGACCGATGGGGAACATACCTTTCGGCTTGTCGAAGCCTAGCCGTGTTCCTTGGCCACCAGCGACCAGAATCATTCCGACTTTACCTTCACGGAGGGCTTGTTCGCCGGCCTGCTTGGCGGCTTCCTCAGTGAATTGGGCATGTGGCTTGCCAAGCTGCACAGCGGGAGGCGGCGTTGCTCGTTCCGCGAGGGCTCCCCAATCCACGGACGCTTCTTTGGAGCCAGTCAGCTTCTGCAGCTGCTCGAAATCGAGCTGGTCGAGCTGCGTTTGTAGCGTGCGCTGCTGTTCGGCATTCAGCTCATCCCAATACTGCAAAACGTGAGCCTGCCCATACTGCTCTAAGAGGGATGCATCCATTTTCCGCACTCTTTACGAATTCTTGCTTCTAAAGTTCAAAAGTGGAAACGGCGTCAACCGTTCGACAAGAGGCTCGGGTGCTGCCACCGCCTTGCTACCACCGTCTGTGGGCCGGTCGCGTAGGCTAACACGCCTGTGGCCGGTCGCGTAGGCCTCGCGGTTCGCTCAGAATCAGCGCACCGTGACAGGCTGCACTATAGACATTGCCCAGGCTAATGCCCACACCACGGGACTGGCACAAGATCATTCACGGCTCAGTTTTCAGTTCCGTTCAGTTTTCGGTCCTGCTTCCTGCGGCTAGCAGATTCTAGCCCGTACCTACCACCAAAGTCCGGCATAGAAATTGCCTGTAGTCAGAAGGAACGTCTATTTGCTGAACCTAACCTAAGGTACCATTGTGTGACTCAAGCGTGCTGCGATGGCAGCTTCCCCGGTTTGCATCCGGCCTCCCCGCCGTCGGGTGCGCAGTCTGGCGGCCTCGGATGGTCAGCCATTACTTGCAGCAAGTGCCTCTCTGACTTGAAGAGTTTACGTCCATGACCGTCACTGGCTCCTTGATCCAGACGCTTCACCGCATCAACAAACAAAAAGCGGACCTCGAAGGCCAGCTACGTCGTGGACCCAAGGTCGTCGCTACGGCCCAGGCAAAACTGGACGCCGCTCTTCAGGGGGCCCAAGACGTTCAGGATCGCATTACTCAGATGAAAGTTGACGCGGATGCGAAACAGCTTCAGATGAAGCAACGCGAAGACAAAATTCACCAGTGGGAAGGCCAGCTTAACGCGGCCAAAGAGAACCGTGAGTACCAGACGCTAAAAGACCAGATCGCGGCAGATACGCAGGCTAATTTGGTTCTCAGCGATGAGATTTTGGAGACTCTAGAAGGAATCGATGCTACGGAAGTGGAGTTGGAAGACGCCAAGAAACAGGCTGAGCTGGTCCGACAAGACTTCGAAAAGATCGAGCAGCAGATTGCCGCCAAACGAACCACACTCGAGGCTGAATTGGAGCGAGTTTGTGGCGAGTTGGCGGAGGCGGAGAAGGGACTCAGTGGCGACATCAAACGCGATTATGAGCGACTGATTGCCGCCAAAGGCGAAGACGCTATGGCGCCAGCTGAAGACGGTTGCTGCAGCGCCTGCTATCGATCGCTGACGCCCCAGACGCAAGAACAGCTGGCGGTCGGAAAGCCCATCCCCTGCCCAGCGTGCGGTTGCCTGCTCTACCTGCCGTAAGTCCAGTCCCGAATCGACGCCAGGTTCTTCGCCTCTCCAACTTTCGGTCAACCGCGATTCTGCCCATCCACGTCGCAGTCCTCGACGCTCGACCGCAACAAGGATCGGCTTCATCAAGCCAAGCCGCCCCCTTTGGATCGGCTTCGTGAAACGAGATGCGTGCCAATACAGGGCCAATCCAAATTTTGAGCTGCGGGTGTTCCCCCTCCCCATGCTATCGCATGCCCCTCCCCGAATTCCTCGTTGAACTCAGGGAGGGAGGGTGAGTCGAATTCCATAGTCAAACGTTGATTAGCCTTACATGCCAATGCAGGGGCAATCAAAGTTTAAAAATGGGAAGACTTCCTCCCCGTCGCTCAGGCTCCGACCCTCCGCAAATTCCTCGCGAAACTCGGAAACAGAGGGTTAGGTATTGAATTGCTACGCAACCTAAGTTCAAACTTTGATTGACCCTGCATGCCAATGCCCTCGCCTTGACATTCAGGGGCAAAGTTCTAACGATATGCAATGAAAAGATCACACACATGACAGCGACCTCTTTCTCTCGCCGGGAAAGAGGTCGCATTTTTTGATACTTGAGAACGAATCCGCTCGGCGTTGCATCCAAGCGAATTCCGAAATTGCCCGCTGACTCCTGCCCGCGTTCGCGACCGCATTCACGAAAGAATTCGCGTTCACAGAATTGGCTCACCGCCACCAGTCAGCCATACCTCGAGTGGTCCAGAGCAAAGAGAATACGAGGAGCCCTACCATGTCGGAAATGGTGCCGATGACTCGCGACAAGTACAACGAGCTGCGCGATGAAATCGAAAGGCTAGAGACGGTGGAAATGCCGAAAGTCACGGAGAAGATTGCTGAGGCTCGAGCCGAAGGCGACTTGAAAGAGAACGCCGAATACCATGGCCAGCGGCAGAACCAAGGAATGCTTCAGGCGAAGATCAACGAACTGAAGACAATGGTAGCCAACGCCTTTATTATCGATCCCGACAAATTGAATCGGGATGAAGTTAGCTTGCTCGCCACCGTCACGGTTAAAGATCTGGACTATGACGACGAAGAGGAATTCACCATGGTCGGCGCTGGTGACGAGGATTACGACACGGGCAAAATTCTGTCGACCAGCCCGATCGGGGTTGCCCTCATGGGCAAGAAGATCGGCGATACAGTCGAGGTGGATGTGCCAAAGGGCAAGCTGCGTTTCGAAGTCTTAAAGATTGACTACGACATCTAGCTCAACGAGCCGCTGACGAGTTCCGTCGAACTAACAAGAGCGTGCTCGAACAGATCACCGATAGAGCAGCTGACAAGCAGCCCGGAACCGAGGACCCATGAACGATCAAGAGAAGCCCAGCGACGATGCTAAAGAACCCTCGCTCGGGCCAGCTTGCCTTGTCCTGGTGATCGTCGGGCTCGCGTTGACTTGTGCATTCTGCGCCTTTGGCAGTGTGCTCATGTTCAGCGACCAGTATCCGATCGCATCCAAAAGTATTCAGGAACAATTGATTCCTTGGATTGAAACTAGCCAACTTTCCCCTGAAGACCAGCAGTCCATTGTTGCTGATCTTAATGGCCTGATTCCATCGCTTGAAAATCGCTCGATTAATCGACAGCAGCTGAGCCGTTTGCACAACTGCCTCCAAGACAACCCAGTCCTGCTCTGGGGAGGAATCGAACTCATTCAGGCTCAGGCGGCTGGGGCCGGTTTAACCGAAACGGAACAAACGGCTCTAGATCGTGTCTGCGAGCGGCTCCTGCGAGCGGCCGCAGAACGAAAACTGAGCCGAAATGACCTGGAATTTACGATTCAGAACTGCTCACGAGTCAGGGACGACGGCCAAAGCCTACTCGTCCTAGACAATCTCACCGCCGAACAGATCCGAGAATTTGTGACTCGCGCAGAGCGTATTGTGGAACGAAACGGAGTCCCGAACGAACCTTACGACCAATCTGCCGCCGGAGCCTTCCGGACTCTCATTGACTCAGCTCTCGATGTAGAATCAGGCAAAGGCCCACCCCAGAATTGATCTTCGCTCGGTTCTCTCCGATCTGTCCAATCGCGTTGAATGAGAAACGGCTACTGACTTCAGATCTTTTTGGGTAGATTCTTAAGCACCAAAGCACCACGTTGCCGCGGCGGAGAAACGTTGATGCTGTCGCAGTTCCGATTGCTGCAGTTCAACGTGGTTCAAATGTGGTCCGAACCAGCTTCTCCCACCGCACAGCTCGCACGCCCGAATTCTGAGGCTATGCAGAACGAATGGCATTCCTAACGGCAATAAGCGGCTCCAGTTTCGGCCGCCGCTTCGAACTCGATAAACCCGAAATCATTCTCGGACGACACCCCGAGTGCGATGTCACCATCGATGTAGGCGCTGTCAGCCGACAACACGCGATGATCCGCAGGCAAGACACGGAGTTTGAGCTCGAAGACCTAAAGAGCCGCAACGGCACGTTTCTAAACGGCGAGCTGATCAATCAGAAGAAGCCGATGCGCGACGGCGATGTTATCCGTATCTGCGACATCGAGTATTCTTTCCACAGCGACGCTCCCAGCCGGATTGAAAGTGAGCTTCTGTCGCAACCTGGTAGCGTGCCGGTACCGACCGAAGGCAGCAGCTTTGGCGTCCTAATGGTCGAGGACAAAGACAATGGATCTCGCGAGATCAGTAGCAAACTGGATTTCCGCGGCAGCCAGCACGGTTCTCAACTAACATCCAGCGCGGAAGTCCGACTTCAAGCTGTACTCGAGATCTCGCAGAATCTTGGCCGCGCGGTCAAAGTAGAGGAGGTCTTACCCAAAGTCCTCGATACGCTCTTCAAGATCTTCCTTCAGGCAGATCGAGCCTTTATCGTCCTTAAAGAAGGCGAAGAACTCGTACCGCGGTGGATCAAAACACGGAAGGAAGAAGAGGAGAGCACCTTCCGAATCAGCCGTACCGTCATGCGCGAAGTCATGGAGACGCGCGAGTCGATCATTTCGCTCGACGCAACTCAGGACGAACGGTTCGATATGTCCCACAGCATGTCGGATCTAAAGATTCGCTCCATGATCGTCTCCCCGTTACTCGATGCAGACGGAAATGCCATCGGAGCTCTCCAGATGGATACATTGGGCTCAAAACGGCGATTCGAACAAGGCGATTTGGAAATCCTTGCCAGTATCGCGATCCAAGCTGGCGTTGCGATCGAAAAGGCGCAGTTGCACGAGCAGGCAGTCGAGCAACACAAACTCGAACAGGATCTAGAGCTAGCCAGCAACGTACAAAAGGCATTACTCCCCAACGATCGCCCCTCCCTGAACGAGTATCAGTTCTTCGACTACTATCACCCAGCAGACCAGATCGGTGGCGACTACTTTGACTACATCGAACTTGCCGATGGCCGCTTCGTTGTCATCGTTGCCGATGTCGCCGGGCACGGTATTGCCGCCGCAATGTTTATGGCCAAGTTCTCCGCGGAAACGAAGTTCCTGTTGGCTAGCGAAGCGTCTCCAAGCGTTGCGATCACCAAATTGAATCGGCGCATCTGCGCATTAGGTGTCGAAAAGTTTGTCACCTTTCTGTGCCTCGTAATTGACCCGACGTCTGGCCAGACCGAGATCGTCAATGCGGGTCATATGGCGCCAATCTGGCGCAAGAGTGACGGAACCTTTACTGAGCCCGGCGAGGAAGCAGCTGGAGTCCCGATCGGCGTCGTCGACAACTGGGAATACGAATCCACGACCATCGAAGTCCAGCCCGGCGACCGTTTGGTGATGTACACCGATGGAATCAACGAGGCTCCCAACGTCTCAGACACGCTATTCGGAATCCCACGGCTGCGGAAGCTTGTCGCTGATGGCGTTAACGACGTCGAACAAGTCGGGGATCATATCATCGACGAAGTGAAGAAATTTACCGCTGGAACGGGCCAGGCCGACGACATGTGCTTAGTCATGCTTGCAAGAGGCTAAGCGGGCAGAGCGATCCCCCCGAAGCAAAGTAGCGACACCCGAATAGCCAGATTGGGCTTCAGCGGGATCGCGCACCCACACGTGGGCCGACGCGCCGTCTAATCAGGGGGGACGTTTGGCGGCAAGCCCGTGAAATTGCAGACACTGCAATCTGTCTCATTCTGAGACCTGTGCCGTCATTCTGATTGTAAGGTTCGGGACTGACACTCCAAATTTGCCAATCAGAGCCGGTTTATGTCTCAAAGGCAGCCAGCTTAGAAAACCGTAAATCCATACAGGAAAAACACTTACAACAAAAACACCCCTCTGGAGTCGCGTTTGGCACGCACATTGCAATCGCTGTGAACCATGGAATCCGGACGACTGTCATATTCGTGACAGCTGGATGCCGCACTCTTCCAAGAAAGCGTTGGGTTTTACGAATTCGTCAAAACACGGCGAAACACGCCCGCGTATACCAGAAGAGAGTGATTCGTTCGTACAAGGAAGCAGCCATGCAACTACTAGAAAACAGTCACCGAGACACGAACTCGCCCGTCAACAACTTCTTGGACATGAAGACAATTCGTCAGCGTGTCGCTCGTATCAAACGCGGCTGGTCCCCAGAAACAGCCAAGGCTCGATCTGCGGAAGGTCAGCGACGACGACGAGAACTCGAGGATATGGTCCTTGATCTGATCTGCGATGTCGACGGCTCCGAGGAGAGCTGCGATCTCGAATCACACGGTTTTAGTCTCGTAGGCTAGAGAAAAAGTGCGAGTTCACGACGATTCGTCGCGTGAACTCGCAGATGTCCCCTACTTGAGACCATACCGCTCTCGAGTACATCGTTGATGTTGACCTGCTGTTTGCGCGGAAGCAGGAGCCGTTTCGTTGGGTCACTTTGCCTGTGTTCAGGCCCGATATTGGCTTGAATTCCGTCTCTTTTGAAACTGCAAGGAAGCAGTCCGCTGGCATTCAGCATTGCGCCAGCCTCTCCGGTACCTCTATTGCCGACAAAGAAGGTGCCCTCCTTCACCCGCATTGATGCTGCTTTGCTCTAGTCCTGCCCCCACCTGCCCCCAATCGTTGGTCTAGCGCTTCCCGGTATTCCCTCGGTAGCCGTGCTTCTTTCACAGTTGACCCCCGGAAAACGAAGCTTTACCCTTATCGGCTATAACCCGTTAACTCTGCGCAATTTAAGTCGATTTGGGAAGTCTGTTCGGCAGATGATTCTGAATCCAAGCTGGCGCTGAGCCGTTTCGTGGTCTGCAACTTGCTTCGCAAACACCCACCAGAACTATCTGCCAGTCTGACATGGTGAATGTCGTGAATTTCTGCGGGATGAATTCACGGATGTCTGGGTGCTTCATTTAATACAAAACGAATCCGTCATGGAATTACTGGAACGCGTTTGGGAAGGCACTGGGCTCTTCTTTTCGAATCTTCTCGGTGGAGTGGAACGCGCTGTCACGGGAGTTTTCGGATCTTCGAATGCTCGCCAAGTGAAACGATTCGAGCAGATCGTCCAAAAGATCAATGGCCTCGAAGACGGTTTAAAGCAGCTCACCGATGAGCAGCTGCGCGCGAAGACGGCTGAATTTCAAGCTCGCCTGCGCGATGGCGAGACTTTAGACGACATCCTTGTCGAAGCTTTCGCAGTTTGCCGCGAAGGTGGCCGACGCTTTCTGAATATGCGGCACTATGACGTGCAGCTGATCGGTGGCATCGTCTTGCACAACGGCATGATCGCGGAAATGGTGACCGGGGAAGGGAAGACTCTGGTCGCAACTCTCCCAACGTATTTGAATGCCCTTGCGGGACTCGGCTGTCACGTCGTGACCGTCAACGACTATCTCGCACGGCGGGACATGGAGTGGATGGCTCCGCTCTACATGGGACTGGGGCTATCCGTAGGTGCGATCCAGGGCGGCTTAAGCAATGACGAGCGGCAAGCCGCTTATGCGAAGGATATCACTTACGCAACGAATAACGAGTTAGGCTTCGACTATCTGCGTGACAACATGCGTTTGGCCGCTCGTGACGACGACCGCTTCCCCAAGCACTTGCAACAAGTTCAAGGCCCGCTGGCGTATGCGATCATCGACGAAGTCGACAACATTTTGATTGACGAAGCTCGAACTCCTTTGATCATCTCGGGCCCGGCTCACCAAGACATTAGCAAATACAGCGATGCCGACCGGGTCGCGCGCGGACTGAAGAAAGACGAACACTTTACAGTCAACGAAAAGGACCACACCGTCAACCTGACGGACGACGGGGTTCGAGCCGCCGAGAAATTAGCTGGAGTTGAAAGCTTCTATACGGCCGGCAATATGGAATGGCCGCACATGATCGACAACGCTCTCAAAGCACATCATCTGTATAAGAAAGATGTGAGCTACGTTGTCAAAGAAGGCTCGATCATCATCGTCGACGACTTCACCGGTCGTTTGATGGAAGGCCGCCAGTGGAGCGACGGCTTGCACCAAGCTGTTGAGGCCAAGGAAGGTGTCCGAATTAAGGAAGAGACACAAACACTGGCTACGATCACGCTGCAGAACTTCTTCAAGCTTTACGACAAGATCGCGGGGATGACGGGTACCGCGATGACCGAAGCCAACGAATTTTGGAAGATCTACAAATTGGACGTGATTGCGATCCCGACCAATCGTGGACTCCAACGTATCGAATACGCGGACACGATTTTCCTCACGGAAAAAGAGAAGTACGCCGCAGTCGCAGAAGACGTCGAACGAAATACGAAGTTGGACTTGGTCGAGCTCAAGAATGGCGACGAGCTCGCTGGCGAGATCGTCAAAGAAGATGACATTCAATTGACTCTGAAGGTCAAAGAGACAAGAGCGGAAGAGGTGATCGCCAAGGACCAGATCAGTGAAATACACCGCAGCGGTCGACCGGTACTGATCGGAACGGTCTCGATTGAGAAAAGCGAGCAGATCAGCCGACAACTCGAGTTGCGTGGTATCCCTCACCAAGTACTCAATGCGAAGCACCACAAGCGTGAGGCGGAAATCGTCGCTCAAGCGGGGCGAATCGGTGCAGTCACCATCGCGACCAATATGGCCGGTCGTGGTACGGACATCATCCTGGGTGGTAATCCTGAGACAATGGCTTGGGCGCAGCTCCAGGACAAATACCCAACTCGATTGGACGTCCCGAAAGAAGAATGGGACAACTTGGTCCAAGAGATCGACGAAAAAGAAAAAATGTCCGAGGCCGGAAAGAAGGTCCTTGAGATTGGCGGCCTCTATGTGATCGGTACGGAGCGTCATGAGTCGCGGCGAATTGATTTACAGCTGCGTGGACGTTGTGGTCGGCAGGGTGACCCAGGAAGCAGCCGCTTCTACTTATCACTCGAAGATGACCTAATGCGAATCTTTGCCGGTGACTGGGTTCGTGGCATGATGGGCAAACTCGGCATGGGTGAAGGCGAGGCCATCGAGAACTCGTTCGTGAGCCGACGTATCACCGCAGCCCAGAAGAAGGTCGAAGAACGCAACTTTGAGATTCGTAAAAACCTCCTCGAATATGATGAGGTCATGGATCAGCAGCGCAAGCGAGTCTACTCCTACCGCCAGGAAATCCTCGACGGTGTCGGTTGCCGCCACATGATTCTGGAACAGATCCGGCAGCAGATCGACCACTACACCAATATGTACACCGATCCGCTTTTCGGGGCGGAAGCCTACTCGAAGTGGGCTAGCAAAAAGCTGGCTTGCGAGCTCGAAGCCCGCGACTTCCGCAACTTGGATCCCGGCGCAGCATCAGCCTTTGCCATTGATGCAGCGGAGCGTTCGGCTGAAACACAGATCCTAGACGCCATCGAAGAGAACTTGCCGCTTGAAGAGCCACAGGAAGACTGGAACTGGGGCGCGCTGTCGAAGTGGATCAACACTCGCTACGGCACAAACTACAGCGTCAACGATCTGAAAAAGATCCCTCGAGAGGAGATTGATGAGAAACTTATTGCAAGGGTGTTCGAGAAACTCGGGCAAACCGATTTGAGCGAAGGAGCTCCACTGCTCGATTCCGACTATGGCCTCAACATGCTGATTGGTCTCATGAAGAACAAGTTCGGCGTCGAGGTTCCGATCGAGGACATCCGCCTGCGAGAAGGCGAGGAAATTTCGGCTGAGCTTCAGACGGTCGCCGAAGGCGCTTACAGCAAGAAGGAGCAAGAGTTCCCTGTTCTGGCGGGACTTACCCAGTTTGGCCGTGCTGGCCAGAACAACCAGTTCCACCTCGACCGTGATGGTCTAATTCAGTGGGCCAGTTCGCGATTTTCTGCTCAAATCGACGACAGCACCTTCAAGGCCGAAACGCTCAATGACGTGCGCGATAACCTGGTCGCCTACAGCGAGCAGCACTACGAGGCTGGAACCGCAACGGCTATCAAAGCGCAAGAAAAGGTCGACGCATTCTTTGGTAAAGGCGGGAACGTGACCGCCAGCGTCGCCTCCGGCGGGAACGGCGCATTAAGTTCTTTGAACGAATGGCTAAATGACGAGCTGCACTGCAAGATCGACGAAGAAAAACTCGGGGATATGAACAAGGACGAAATTTCTCGTCACGTTCAGCAAGCTGTCGATGACCGATATCATCCTGAAATCCGCCGTATGGAACGCCAAGTTCTGCTCAGCATCGTGGATAGCTCATGGAAAGATCACTTGCTGGCGATGGATCACCTTCGAAGCGCCATCAGCCTTAAGAGCTACGCCCAGATGGACCCGAAGGTCGAGTACAAACGCGAAGGGATGCGAATGTACAAGGACATGTGGTTCAATATCGGCGAACGCATGACCGATTTGATCTTCCGCATGGAAGCACTAGACGAGGGCTTCATCCAAAGCACCTTCGAAGAAACGAATGCTCAACACGCGCCTGCCCAAACGCCATCGCAAATGGCTGCTGAACAGATCTCCGACCTGGAAGCTGCCGATCAAGCTGGCGCGCCGGAACAGAAGTCCGAACCCATCCGTAATGTGGAGCAACGTGTCGGTCGAAATGATCCATGCCCGTGCGGTAGTGGCAAAAAATTCAAAGCATGCTGCGGACGCCGTTAAGCAGTGCTACGGCGCCGCCACGTGATACCAATGTTCGTATCGCGGACAGATATGCTTGAGGATACGTGAAGCGGGATGGCAGGAGGCCTAAATGCGCACACCAGTTCGCTTGCTGTGTAGCCGGATCGCATTCAATCTCTTGTACTTGAGCGCTCTCACGATCGCTTTACCTTGGCTCTTCTACCGCCGCTGCACGACGAATCGGTATCGCGAAGGAATTCGCGACAAGCTCTTCGGTATCCGTAAAAGCGATCTTCGCAAACCTGAGGGCAATGAGGCGACAGCTCTCCCAAGTCGCAATGAAGATAGGCGCAATGAAAATAGGCGAGACGAGGATGGATGCGACGCCCCCCGCTCCATGCAGACGGTGTGGATGCATGGCGTCAGCGTCGGGGAAATCCAACTACTAGCTTCGCTTTATGAATCCTGGTACCACCAAGACCCTCGCCTACGCTTCGTCATTTCGACCACGACGGACAGCGGCATGGCTCTAGCTCGGAAGTTATTCCCTGATGTCAGCGTCACCTATTTTCCGTTTGATTTCTCGTGGGCAGTCCGATCCACGCTGAATGTCATCCGGCCTGACTTGATCGTGCTCGGCGAACTCGAACTCTGGCCGAACCTCACTAGCATAAGTCACCAACGACATATCCCGATTGCCGTTGTCAACGGTCGACTTAGCGAAGGCAGCTACCGCAACTATCAGCGGCTATCAAGCCTGACACGCAGCATGTTCTCGCGGCTATCTTTCGTCGGCGCCCAAACAGACTCTTACGCTCAGCGCTTCGCCGACTGCGGCACCGGCTTGGACCGGATTGAAGTGACCGGAAGTATCAAGTTTGACAACGTTGAATTTGACCGACAGCATGCCGACGTGGATCAGCGGCGTCGTTCGGTCGGACTCACGGATGCGAATACGACGTTGGTCGTTGGAAGCACGCAGAATCCTGAGGAGCGGGCTGCCGTTGAAGCGTTCTTGGCGCTGAGGCATCAATTCCCCGGTCTCCGTCTCATCGTTGTTCCTCGCCATCCCGATCGATTTGAAAGTGTCTTCAACGAACTCAAGAACCTGGACGTCAAACTGATACGTCGTAGTCAGCTAGGCGTCGCCATCCCCGTCGAAGACTGGGAAGTGCTTCTCGTTGACACAGTTGGTGAGCTTCGTTGGTGGTGGGGCACGGCGGATCTGGCTATCGTTGGCGGCAGCTTCGGAACTCGCGGCGGTCAGAACATGATCGAACCAGCTGCGTTCGGAGCTAACCTGGCTTTTGGCCCAAACACATCCAACTTTCGGGATGTCGTCACTCTCCTTCTCGAAAACGAGGCAGCCGAGGTCATTCCAAATCTTTCCCAAATGCAGCCGTGGATACTTGATCAGCTCCAAAGACCAAAGCCTGGCCATGTGCGTGCCCAAAACGCCATACGAACGGTGAAACTTCAGCAGGGAGCAACCCATCGGACGATCGACTCCCTTAAGAAGCTGTTGATCAAAAACCAGTCTGATCCCGGATCTAAGCTCAGGAGCAATACCGACAGCTCTCCAGGAAAGGCCGCCTGAACGCAGTCAGAAACACACGATTTTCTCGTCCGACCAGCAGTTGCATCAGAAATTACCTTGCGGGGCTTCGATCTCGTCTGAGGTTCTCGAATCAACTCACGCTTTCTGGGCCTCAGTTGGAGCGTCTATCTGCAACGTTCTGAGCCTGCTAGTGAGCAAATCCGAGGTTGCCTGATATAATTGGCGTTAACACCCACAGGAGATCGCTTCCCCTCGACACACTCCCCAGTCATGGTGCGACGATGATTGGTTTGATCGGCTGGATTGACCATACCAGCGGCCAAGAGGGCATACTGCATCGAACGGTCGACAGTGAAGAGGCATTCTCGCGATCCCGAACGAAATTCTTATCCTCATCCTTGATCTTTGTACGAAATGTCAGAAGGGAAATCCCCAGTCATGGCCCCCAACAAACAAGGCGTTAACAATTCGACCCGCCGCTCGTTTCTTCAAAAGTCATCGCTTCTCGGAGCAGCCGCCTATCTAGGCACCGGTCTCCGAACCAAGGAGAGCTTTGGCAGCTCGTTTGCTTCGCCCAATGAGCAGCCCGTGATCGGTTTCATCGGCACTGGAATTCGCTATCACACATATCACTGCAAAGAGGCCCTTAAGTATGGTCCGTGCGCTGGCATTGCCGACTGTGATTTGATGCAAACAGGACGAGCCATTCAGGCTGCCGTTGATATCCACCGCGAAAAGAACCTGCCGTTGGTCATCAGTGGTTACGAGGACTATCGCAAGCTGCTTGACCGCAAGGACGTCGACGTCATCGTCTGCGGATCAGTCGACCACTGGCACACGAAAATGGTCTGCGACGCGCTGAATGCGGGTAAGGACGTGTACTGCGAAAAGCCCCTGACGCTCACCATCCGTGAGGGCCAGCAGATCGTAGAGTGCATGAAGAAGACAGGCAAAGTCGTACAGGTGGGGACTCAGCAGCGTACTGAGTTCGGTAAACGCTTTGTTCAAGCGGCCGCCATGATGCGTGACTCGCGTGTTGGTGATGTAAAACTGGTGACGGTCTGCATCGGAGGTTCTCGAGAAAGCGGAGTCCTTCCAAAGGTCGATCCTCCGAAGTCACTCAACTGGGAAATGTGGCAAGGCCAAACGCCTCTCGTCGACTACCGCGCGGCAGACGCCATCACGGATACGCAGGGCTGGGGCGCTGGATTCCCATTCGGTCGCGCTCATCGGTACTACCGATGGTTCTACGAATACTCCGGCGGGAAACTCACCGACTGGGGTGCTCACCACGTGGACATCGCCATGTGGGCACTGGATAAGCTCGGCGATGACATCGGACCGATCGAAATCACCCCGATCGAAGTCACCCACCCAGTCGAGTTCAAAGATGGTTACCCACTCAAGGACGACCAATTCAATTGTGCTCTGAAATTCAAGGTCGAATGCAAATTCGCGGATGGAACCACGATGCACATCCGCGACAACGCTCAGGAAGACAAGGGATTCGAGAATGGCATCATGTTCGAAGGGTCCCGAGGCCGTTTCCTTGTGAACCGCGGCAAAATTGTTGGACGCCCGGTCGAGGACCTGAAAAAGAAGCCACTACCGGACGGTGCCTTCGCCAAGCTTTACAAAGAGCCTTCGACACCTGAATTGGATGACTTTGGTGGCGACGGGTACCACATGAAGAACTTCATGGAGTGTATCAAGACGCGCAACACGCCTGCCTCCGATGTCGTTTCTCACAACCGAATGTTGAATGTGTGCCACGCCATCAACGTTGCCATGCGTCTAGAGCGCAAAGTCACCTACGATCCGAAAACGGAATCGTTCGGTGATGATACGTTGGCGAACTCGTTCGTCGAGCGTGAGCAACGCAAGGGCTACGAAATCACGGTGTAACATAGCTGACTGCTAGGCATTGAGACTATCGAGCCCAGTTGAAACAGTGCTTCAACTGGGCTTTTTTCGTGCTGCCCCGCCACGTCAGTCCCAACACACAAGAGCATCTTGGCTAAGTGAAATAGAGCACCAGTAAGACCAACGGCGACAACCAGTTGACTACCAATGCGATCCAAAAACGAGTCGGTTCGCGGCTCGAGAATGGAACGCCAAGCTGGTGGCGTTTGAATAGTAGGTAAAGCGAATATAGATTGCCGAGGACAGGCAAGAAAAGGCAACTAACAATGCACACGACAAATGCACGCGTCGTCAATTCTTCCGCAGTCTCAGAACCTGGAACTGGCTCGGCGTTCATTCGTTCGGCAGAAATCGGGTGGTAAGGATTAGCAGAATCGGATCGAGACTGATCCTGCTGCCCATGGTTAGGATCTGCATAAGAAACTTGGACGGCCTCTTCTTCTGGGACTAGGTACTGATCCGATCGATCCGCACCGCATTTCCAACATACGTCGAATCCCTCATCGACTTCCGAGAAACAAGTGCCGCAGGTCCAAGGGCCTAGAACTTCGCGTGTCTCGCCAAGTATGTTCTCGGCTTGCTCGACCTGGTCTTCTGGGACCAGCAGACGTACACCTCCCAGCGCGCTACCCAGGTACGCGAGTGCGATCTGCGTGTTATCTCCTTCGACAAACGCTTCGATCCCTCCGGCCTTTAACTCGTTCTGGCACTGATACGCTTGCATCGCGTCGGTGAATTTCCTGATCGTCTTCATCGTTATCAGATTTAAGATCATTGAGATTGGAGGAGGACGTGCTCAACCCGCGGAATCGACTCAACCTTAACTCCGATGCATTGGTGGTTCACCACTTTCCCTGAGTAAGAGCCAGCGACAAAGTGAGGCCCAGCTCCGGATCAGGTATTGGATTGCACCTGCAGCAATACTCCCCATTCCTCCATAGATGCAGCCGAAAACCATGCAGGCTCCTATGGGAATTCCGGCTTGGCCAGTGAACCAGGCATTTGAGGCGCCGAGAAAAAGGAGCGTAAAGCAACTCAGAAACGCCGCCAGACCGCTCACTACAACGGAGACTTCCTTCTCCCAGCCCTTCCATCTCGCGATGCCTGCCGTTAACGCGACGGGGACGGTAACCGCCAATACTAAGACCAGTGCGTGATTCGAATGGGCAGCAGCGACCGCATGCACCGCCATGATCAACGTCAACGAAAACAGGTGCGACAGTGGAAACCGAATGGGGTTCATTTCTAACTCGCTTTGGGCTCACAAGCCCCATCGAAATTTGGGTAACTTCGGATAACAGTACTTTAGAGCAACCATCGGACTGAATCTGCAATTCGAAAAACGGTGAGCAGGGATTCAGATTCACTCTAGTAACCCCCAAGACCCAATGCCAGCATTATAAAGCTCTAGCTTCGCCACTTCGGCTTGTCCTATAGTCGGCTCCATTCGCAGATCGATGGCACGCAAATCGACAGCAGATCAGCTTGCGGGTGCTTCAAAGCTGAATTCACTTGCATTTTCGTTCGCCTCACTTTCGCCTCACAATGGGAGCTAGGTTCCATGCAATCCATGGCAGTCATCAACCAGAAAGGTGGCGTTGGCAAGACCACCACAGCGGTTAACCTGGCAGCAGCATTGAGCGAAGAAGGAAAACGCGTCTGTGTCATCGATCTAGACCCACAAGCACACGCCTCGCTGCACCTTGGCCTGAGCGTTATGGGCGATCAGCCTAGTGTTTACGATATTCTCTGCGGCGATGCGTCGCTGGAAGACGCGCGACGATGGATCACCGATAACCTAGCTGTTGTTCCCTCCAATCTAGACCTTGCAGCCGCCGAAATGGAATTGGCTGGCGAAGTCGGCCGAGAGGTCATCCTAAGAGACAAGCTCGAAGTTGATGCGGAAGAGTTCGACTTCCTCATCCTCGATTGCCCTCCGTCGCTGGGCGTCTTGACTCTCAACGCGCTGACGGCCGTGGATGAAGTCTTCCTGCCCTTACAACCGCACTTCCTGGCACTGCATGGCTTGAGCAAACTACTCAAAACGATCGAAGTCGTATCCAAACGACTGAACCCAGGTCTGCACCTTTCGGGCGTGGTGCTTTGTATGTACGAATCGGGGACTCGCTTGGCAGCCGAAGTCACTCGCGATGTCGGTGAGTTTTTGGAAATCCAATCTCGCGACGAGGGCGTTTGGGCGGGAGCCAAGTTTTTCGAGACCCGCATCCGTCGCAACATCCGTCTTGCCGAAGCCCCAAGCTTTGGCCAGTCGATTTTCCAGTACTCGGGCAGTTCAAACGGAGCTGAAGACTACCGTAATCTTGCGAAGGAAGTTTTGGGTATCCCGCTCGAATCCGAGGAGACGACGGCCGCTGAAGGCGTGGTCAATCTTGCGAAGGCAGCTTAGCCCCAAAGGCACATCAACACTCGAAGCGAACTGTGGCCTTAGCCTCCTGTGTTCCTGATCGATTGCTTACACTGCCACTCGCAGAGCAAACCAAAATGGCCCACAACCGCCGAACATTGGGACAATCGTTGAGCCGGGGGCTGCTCTTCGCAGCAATTCTTTGCACCTGTGGTGTAGTGGGCTGCCAGCGTTTTCGACTGCCGCGTATTCCCGTCCCATTGTTGCCTCCACCTCCGATTGAAGTTCCGGTCGCTAATCCATCGCGGATTGGGATCGTGGATGAAGAATTTCTCTGGCGCATGGTCGTGGATTCGGTGGACGATTTCTTTCGGATTGAATCCGAACTGCCGGTTCGGCGAAACGAAACGCGTGAATTTGGTGGAAAACTCACGACCTATCCTGAGATTAGCGGCACCATTTTGGAACCATGGCGTAGGGATTCCGCCCGAGGCTTCGAACGCATTCAATCAACTTTCCAAACCATACGTCGCCGCGCGATCGTCGACGTCCAACCTGAGCCGACAGGTTATTTAATTTCTGTTCGCGTGGTCAAAGAGCAGGAAAATGTCGACCAGTCTCAGTTCGCGGCAGCCGGCGCTGCGACACAGAGAAATGACGGAAGCGTCGTTCGAAATGAGAACCAGGCGAGGCAGTTACCAGTCACGTTGGGCTGGATCGAAATTGGACGGGATCGTGACCTCGAGCGTCGCATCATGGAAGGCATCCTTGGACGCATTACCAATGTCGAGCCACCGTCATCTCTATCGCTGCTACATTGAATGCGAATCGTTCACTCGCTGCTGAGAAACGAGAGCCTTAGGTTGCTACATCAACTGCGACTTGGCACAAGCTTCAGCCAAGCAGAACATCTCTGCAGCGATTTGTTGACTGCGTTCATCGTAGGTCGCCGCTTCTGCTGGAGTCCCATCCGAAGCCTTTGGATCAACGTAAGACAACGCGTACCGCGCTACCGCCCCCGGGACGGTCGGACATCGAGCATCGGCATCATCGCAACACATGAACGCGACCACGTTGTCGCGAGGCACCTCGGGACACTCAAACGACTTTGAAAAAAGCTCGGCAGTGAAGGGAAACGGTCGTTCTGCATCCGACGTCGCAATTGAATAGCGAGGATTCGGTGCCTCCGATTTTTCTTGGCACCCAAAGCCACTTCGCTTCAGCGAGGCGATCGTTCGCGGGTTGCATTCGGTAACCTCGGTGCCGCAAGACTCAGACCGAATTCCATCTACACCATATAGTGAAAGCCCCACCCGAAACCAAAGGTCCGCAAAATGGCTTCGCCGCGAGTTGTGAGTGCAAACAAACAACGCGTTCGCCGTTGCTGAGCCAACACGATTCCTCAGATCGAGAGCGGCCTGCTGTAACAAGTGTAGACGCTCACTAGGCACACTAGTGGTGGCGGTTTGAATAAGCTCGATTGTCTCAGCTAGTTTCGAAGTCACTTGATTGCCCGTCATCGCGATGTGAAGTGTTTCCAAGGAAGAGTCTAAGAGACTTTGTTTCGGAACGTGATGTTACCCGCGGAGTCGCTTCGCAGGCCAGCCCTCTAATCTCACTTGCGACGACTTTAAATGCATCCTCACATTTGCCGCGACAAAACAACGGCGTCGAATCGCGTTACAATAGGGTCCGTGAGCGTGACGAAATTCAATCAACTGGTGTTGGCCGCATGCCAAAACTGAGCTACGACGACATCCAATTTGGAGCCATCCTCGGCACCGGAACGGTGGGCACGGTTTACCGCGCGACGCTCCGCACAACAGGCGACGAAGTCGCGGTCAAAGTCCTTCAGGATGCTATCTCCAGCGATGAACTTGTTCGCAAACGTTTCCGACGCGAAATGCAGATTCTTGAACGTTTGCAGCATCCGCACATCATTCGCTACTTCGGAGGGGGTGAACACGAAGGACAATTATTTTTTGCCATGGAACTGCTCGAAGGCGGCAATGTCCGGGATCTTCTCGAGCGATTTGGGCAGCTCTCATGGCAAGAGTGCGCTTCCATTGGTCGCCAAGTATGCAGCGCCTTGCAGGCCGCACACAACAACGGAATTATCCACCGCGATTTGAAGCCTGGAAATTTGTTCCTTGATGAGGATGCATGCGTCAAGCTCGGGGACTTTGGGATTGCCCGCGACACACAAGCCGCCGACATCACTTCCCAAGGCTTAACTGTCGGTACACACGCCTACATGTCCCCGGAGCAAATCAAGGGTGAAGGCTTATCTAGCGGAAAAACGGACCTGTATTCCCTCGGCTGTGTGCTCTTTGAGTTATTGACTGGGCACAAACCGTTTGAAGGCACCAACTTTGCCGTTCTTTTCGAACAGCATCTGCACAAGAAAGCCCCCGATGCGAGGGAACTCGTTCCCGATTGTCCACCGGCAATGGCGGAAATGATCTCGGAACTGCTCAGCAAATCCCCCGATGATCGCCCGTTTAATGCGAGAGCCGTACAAGGCGTTCTCCAAGAGCTGCTTAGTAGTTACGGACTCAAATCAAAAGGAATTCCAATTGACGGCAGTGTCAACCAAGACGGCAGTTCGAACCAAGACGTCGCTGCGAACGCCGTCCGAGAAACGGAGCTACTGGATCCAGGCCAGACGCGACTGGCACAAAAGCTTCAACCGCTTGAAAGGCCCGAGCTCTCCTGGAAAGCCATCGCCCTAATTGCCATCATCATCTTCAGTATCGTGGCCGTTGCCGCGTTCCAGAACGCCTAGACCAATCCCTTCGGCGCTGAAACCCCATGGACGGCATTGACTCGGAACTTCGACGCAGCGGCTGGATTCGGCACTTCGAACATTTTCCGGTGACTGACTCGACGAACCTAGCCGCCAAGCGTTGGCTGACATCGGAAACATCAGTGAAGACACCAGGTCTGTTTGTCGCGGACCAGCAAACGGCGGGTCGGGGCAGGGGAGGCCACCAGTGGTGGTCGCCTGATGGCTGCCTCATGATGACCCTTGTGATTGCCCATGATTCCATGCCGACGAATGTGGACGATTGGGGACAACTAGCTCTCATCGTCGGGTTGTCCATTGCGGAAGCAGCTCAATCTCTGCTCGAGGACAGAGCGTCTGTGCAACTCAAGTGGCCCAACGATGTCTTCTTGCAAGGCAAGAAGTGTGGGGGCATCCTGATTGAGTCCCACGCAGACCAATATTGGCTTGTCGGAATTGGTACCAACGTTCAGGTAGATTTAAACGCAGCGCCCGAAGAAGTGGCTAGCCGAGCGATTAGCTTACATCAACACATGCCCCCATCCTCAGCGGCTGATGCTCGCGCGGTGTTCTTGCTAGAAGCTCTCAACCGACTCGAATCCAATCTCACTCAATGGAAAACTGGGCAGTTTGATTGGCGCACTCCCTGGTCTGAGTTGTGCTTGTTGACCGGACGAATCATATCGGTCAGCGTGCCAGGCCCAGGCAAAAAATCAGTCCTTCAAGGACGCTGCGAAGGCGTCGACGCACAGGGCAGGCTTATCTTGCGAAGTAGCGAACAAGTTCACTTGCTCAGCTCGGCAGAGATCCGTGCTTGGTGAACCAGCTTTCTTTGGTTTCACCGACTCTTTACTACCAAATGATCTGGTGGCTAAGCGCGGCCGGTTGCAGTTGCAATCGCTACAACCAGAAAGGTCAAACTGAACGGTACGGTTTCTCAAATCCACTGCAGTTTGAACTCGCAACAGACGATAACGAAGGTGATTTCATCCATTCTCTGTCTGTGCGAGTAACCCATGAACCGAAGGCTTCGCCAATCGCTAGCATTTGTATGCTTTGCGCTTCTAGCTCAAGCCGCGGATGCGTTCGTCTATGGGCAAAGCACAACGATTTCGCAGAGTCCGTCCGATCAGTTCACGGCCTACGTGACCTCGAAAGCAACTCCAGGTCGTCACCCAATACGATCATTCGAAATCGCTTTAGCGCCTCTTAACGATGGGACTTCATCACCTGTCGTTACTGCCCTAGCAGGAACACACGACGGAAAATTTCTGGCGGCTGCGGGTGATGACCATGCTATTCGAATCATTGATCTTCAGGCCCGCCGCGTGTTGCACACGTTGGAAGGCCACATTGATTGGATTCAGTCGCTGGCTTTTGCAAGCGATTCTCAAACGCTCTATTCGTGTGGAGATGACGGGCGGGTGCTGAAATGGAGCCAACGGTTTCCTGTTGAGCCCGAAGTCGTCATCGAACTCCCATATTCACTCCGATCCCTGACGTGTTCCCATAGCCAGGGCTTGCTAGCAGTTGGCGGATTTTCGAATGAGATCCTCTTACTGGACTCGGAAAACGGAAACGTGCTTAGGCGACTTGCTTGCGACTGCAATGATCAGCGTTGTGTCCGATTTAGCCCGGATGGTAAACGCATACTGTGCGGCAGTCGGGATGGCGAACTACGCGTCTGGAACACAAAGACCGGACAATTGATCGCCGAGATACACGAACACACACGGCGGATCAGGACGGCTTCCTTCAGTGTCGACGGACGCCGCGTTGCGAGCGCGGGCGAAGATCGCCTTCTCGTTCAATACGATCTTGAAACGCAGACCGTGGTTTCCAAACACGACTTGGCGGGTTCGAAGCTCATGTCGCTGTGCATGGTGAACAACGACCTTGTTGCCGTCGCAGGTGCGGACAACTCGGTGCACCTATTTGATGCATTGGCTGATGAAGTGGTCGCGGACCTAAACGGCCACATAGGAACCGTCGCCGTAATGACTCCCTGCGGGGACCAGCTGGCGAGTGGTTCGTTTGACACAACGATCCGCATCTGGGACCTCAACTCCATCGACTTGGAGGCAATCGGCCTCCGTAAGATCAATGGAGGAAAGCCGGTATCGCACGCACCGATCAAGATGGATGCACGCCTAAGAATTCGCTAGACAACCCATTCGCAGCCCATTCGCAGCCCGTTCGCCGCCCAAGAGATTTTTCAGATTAACGTCTCGCATCGCAAACGTCGGACCTGACTGGAGAGAAGCATTGCTTTTCCAAAGACAAGTTGAAAAACTATCCAAGGCGTTGATGCTTAAACGCGATTTCCGTGAGTCCTTGCGAGGCTCGCAGAACAAGCACAGCCGCTCGCGCCGTCTGGTTTCCGTGGAACCCATGGAACCGCGTTTGCTCATGGCCGCTGACGCCATCGAGATCGGAGCGGTCTATGTTGAAGAAGATCTCGGAAGCGATCTTCACGGTGACTTGTTCTATGTCACGTTTCAAGGCGGCGCAGAGCAAACTCAACTTTCGAGGTTAACTTTTGACGGCGACCTCAACGGTGATGGTTTTGGACTCGGCGATATCTTCTTCGATACAGCTGAGTCCGGGCTTGGAGCGGACCACGCTTTCGCATTTCAAATCGAAACCCTCGACACGGCCAACGCGAATGCCAGCGTCACCGCAACCGTCGAAGATGGCAGCACTAAACTAGTACTCGACTTCACCAATTTCCAGGCCGGTGACCGGCTTGTATTCTCGATTGATGTCGACGAAGTTCAATTCTTCGATCCGAACGAAACTGACCTGGATCGGATCAATGACAATTTTGATCCGATTACATCGGGCGTCGAATTTCAGAACACGATTCTGACTGCCGAATTCATTGCCCCACATTACGAAGACGTCAGCGGCAATGACCGTTTCCTGAATCGCTACGACCCTTGGTTGGATGAAACCGGTCTGCCGTTGCCACGTGACAACGCAGATGGCAAACGTGACCGGAGTGCGGGTGCAGGAATCCGCTTGAACCAAATTCCGAAACCCGTCTCGTTGTCGGGAACCGTCTACGTCGACACGAATGAAGACCTTACCCTAGACAACAACGAGCAACGTCTGTCGGGTGTGGCCATCGAGCTTTTCGTTCTCGATAACGGCGCGTTTGTATCGACTGGACACACGGCACAGACGGACAACCAAGGCAACTACGAATTCGGCCTTGATCTAGCTCTCGAACCAGGCATCTACCAAGTCCGCGAGTCGCAGCCGACCGGTTACTACAGCGTAGGTGCAACCGTTGGACTATTGAACGGCGATCCAGTCGGACAGACGGTAGCCGGCGATCCAGATGTGCTAACACAGATTGACCTGTCCAAAGGAGACTCTCACGCCGAAGAGCTTAACTTCGCTGAGAATCTCCCCGGGTCAATCAGCGGTCATGTTTGCGTTGTGGTCAGCGGATTCGACTGCTTTGACGCATCGTCCGAGAAAGAACCACTCGCCGGCGTTTTGATCGAGCTACGAGATGCGTCCGGAACGCTCGTTGACTCGACACGTACCGCGGCTGACGGCTTTTACCAGTTCACCGGTCTGCGTGCAGGACGGTACACCGTAACGGAAGTCACACCGACGGGGCTTATCGATGGCGACGCTCGCACTGGCAGTGCGGGTGGAACAAGGGTCGATTCCAATACACTGTCGCAGATCTTTGTCGGCGGCGGTATTAGCGGGACTGGTTATGACTTCTGCGAAATCACGCCCGGTGAAATCAGCGGCCACACCTACTACGATGCGAACAACAATGGCCGCCGAGAGCTGAACGAGACGCCGCTCACAGGTGTCTTGATCACTCTCTACGACGAACAAAATCAGGTTGTCGCGCAGACGCGCACGGACAACTCAGGATTCTATCGATTTACCGGCCTCGAGCCTGGAACCTACCGCATCACCGAAGTCACCCCACCGGAATACTTACCAGGACAGGCCAGTGTGGGCACCATTGATGGTGTACCCATTGGCCGTGATGATTCGACGGGCGACGTTATTCGCGAAATTACGCTGGACGCCGGAGCCGTCGGCATCGACTACGACTTTGGCGAAATCCTTTCGGCGAGCATTGCCGGACAAGTGTTCGCGGACACCGACGGTGACTGCCGCTTTGATCCAGGTGAAATTGGATTGTCCGGTGTCACCATCGAGCTCTTGGACAGCAATGGCACCATCATCCGAACGGTACTAACCGACGCAAACGGCAGTTACTCATTCAACGATCTTCGACCAGGTGAATATTCAGTTCGTGAGCTCCAACCCGATGGCTACTTCCACGGGGGCCAATCTGCCGGAAGTGGCGGAGGCGATGACACCGTAGACGACCTCATCAGTGCCATTGACTTGACGTCGGGCGGCGACGTCGTCAACTACGACTTCTGCGAGGTCGAACCAGGCTCGCTCGCTGGTAGCGTGTTTGCCGATTTGGATTTCGACTGTTTCCAAGATCCTGGCGAACCGTCTCTCGCGAATGTTGAGATCCAGCTTATCGATGCGAGCGGACAAGTTATCGCGACGACGCGCACGAACGCAAACGGGGATTACCAATTCTCCAACTTGCGCCCGGGACAATACAGCGTTCGAGAAATCCAGCCCGACGGTTACTTCCATGGTGGTCAGACGGCACCTTCGGTTGGCGGTGACGTTTCGACGGATGATCTCATTGCGAATATTCGTATCGACGCAGGAAGTGACGTAACCGAGGCCAACTTCTGTGAGAATCCGCCGGCCGAAATCTCGGGATTTGTATTCCGCGATGGCGAAGTCATTGTGACCGAGAATGGCGAGGTGCCGGAAGACTTAAGGTCTGTTCGTGATGGAACGCGAACTGCCGACGACACGCCTATCAGCGATGTTGTGCTTGAGCTTAGAACGCTGACCGGATCGCAGATTCCAAGCTCTAGAGCGCTGCCTGGAAGTTACGATTCCGAGTTTATCCAAGTCCAAACTGACGCGAACGGCTTTTTCATATTCACTGGACTGCGAGCAGGCTCCTACCACGTATACCAACAGCAACCTGAAGGCTACGAGGACGGAATCGACACGGTTGGTACCACGACTGGGTTCGCCGTTAACGAAGATGAGCGAGACACAATACCGAACTCGGTAATCCAGCTCATCCAGCTTGCGACCCCAGGTGCCGACCCTGGCACAGATGCCATTCTCTCGGTTGCCGTTGAACCTGGGCAAGCGTCCCAGGAGAACAATTTTAGCGAGGTGCTTACGGCCGATGAACCACCTCCACCTCCTCCGCCACCACCGCCTCCGCCGCCGCCACCTCCTCCGCCACCGCAAGTACCTGAGGTTTACGCGCCACCAGTAGCCGCTCCGGCAATCCAGCCGGTATCGTTTAGCCCGCTTCCACTGCATGTCGGCGTCGGGCATTACTCGTCACCGACTTGGCACCTCAGTGTCATCAACGGTGGTTTTCCGCGCGGACGCCACAGCGGTGAAGAAGTCGAGGATCAAATTGTCGAGCGTGCCTCGGAACGCTTGGACATCTATGCTTGGACCGTCGACGGGATGCATGATTCCTCATGGCGTGTGGTTAGCATGAATCCTGAATTGGCAACGTCCTCCGTCATGACCGTTTTCGATGTCCCCGGAGCGACACCGCTGGCCGGAGATTTCAACGGAGACGGATTTGACGAGCTAGCCCTCTTCGTAGACGGAGAGTGGTTCATCGACTTGAACGGCAATGGTCGCTGGGATGAGTCTGATATATGGGTGCGTCTTGGCACCGTTGGGGATCAGCCGGTCGTCGGCGATTGGGACCACGATGGCAAAGATGACATCGGAATCTTTGGCGAACAGTGGAAAGGGGACGAGCGAGCACTTGCGAAAGAGCCTGGCTTACCGGACCCGGAAAACACTCGGCGGATTAAACCCAAGAATTTGCCTCCACGCCGGGACGAAGCTCCCGACACACCGCGGCTCATGAAACGAAACAGTCAAGCGATCGCACGAGCTGATCTGATTGACCATGTGTTTCAATTCGGAGGCGGGAAAGATATCGCCATCAGCGGAGACTTCAACGGTGATGGAATCTCAACAATCGGAACCTTCCGCGACGGCCGCTGGGTCATGGACGTCAATGGAGACGGTCGCCTCACCGAGGACAAAGATCGACAAGCCGAGTTCGGACAGATGGGCGACATCCCAATTGTCGGGAACTTTGACGGCGTCGGAGGTGATGAGTTGGCCATCGTCCGTGGTAACCGAGTCATCGTCGATTCGAATGGCAATGGCAAGTTCGACGCTGCCGACCAAGTCTTCTTGCTTGATTCTGAAGACGGCAGCGTGATTGTGGGTGACTTCGATGGGGACGGAAAAGACGAGCCGGCACTTCACCAATCCGCGCAGCAGCGACGAGCTGAAGCCAGCGGAAAGAAATCTGCCTAGGTGCCTAAGTAGTGGGCGGCCTTGTTCGCCAGGCGGAGACGGCTCGTAACCGGGTGAAGGTTGGACCGTTTGAATTGCCCTCGCCGAGCGCTCCCGCTATTCGGACAGCATCAACCAAAAGTACAAGGAGACGATCATGGGAGTCACCTCCTTGCTGCTCTTCCTGGTGCACGGCATCAGCGTCTTTGGCCTGATTATCCTGCTGATCTATTCCGCGATTCGCTTCGCCGGAAATCGCGGAATCCAAACGCTGGTTTTCTTCGGAATCTGCATCCCTCTCTTCTTCAGAGTGGCCGCTCCTTTAGCGAACATTGCGATCGCGAGCCAAGTCTCCGTGGAAGCGTTCGCTTTGATTAGCATGGCCATTAGCGCTGCAACGAGCCTAATCACTCCAATTTCAATATTGCTACTCATCCTGGCGATCAGTCGCGCCCAGAACTCTTCAAACCGAAACAATCAGTCCGATCCAGAGATTGACGCAAGTCCCATCGGTAGCTCTCACTCCAGTCCAGCTCCCGGACCAAGTCACGAAAACCCTTATGGTCCTATCTAGGGCCCAACCGAAGTGCCCATTCTGAGTGCGGCGTCAATGAGCACCCATGAAGAGGAGTGCATGCGAAAAAAGCCAGCCCCAATAAACGCGGGCCGGCTTTGCACAGAGCTTCGCTAAGCAGAAAATGCGTCACTCTGGATGATGTTCGATCTCACCCCGTTTGGCTCGCTCGCGAGCAGGCTGGGAGTCGCGTTGCTTAGCGGAATGGGTAGGTACGGTTTGGAATCGGTTGCCCATTGTTTGGTAGAGCAGGTGGCTGAGAGGGTCGTGTTCCACTAGCGGACTGGACCGCATCGCGAGCCGGCTGCATCGGAGAGCTGGCTTCGACTAATGTCCAACGCTTACCACCGAGTCCTTCGGTGCTTTCCCAGCGAAGACCGGGCACGAACAACATCGTGGCGATATTTTGACCATTGATTTTGGCACTCCCCCAAGTCGTTTCCACACTTGCGAATTTCAGATCGGTCGCACCAGTGATGGAATCACCATTCAACATCACTACCGTGGTGCTTGCGTCTTCGCCATTTGGAAATCGGATGCCAGCAACTTCCGAAAGAGGAATCGATGCAGCTCCAAACGCGGTGCGAATGGAAATTGACGTCGAATCGATGAGAGTCCCGGTAATCACAGAGTCGTCGACGAGCCCCGCAGCAACGGTGAGGGGACGAACTTTGGCTCGGAGCGACGCGTCTTCTCCGACAGCTTCGGCGATAGGCTCCGCTTCCGCCACGGCTTCGGCAATGGCTTCCTGCGCGAAACTGGCCTGCGATGCGTAGAATAAAACGCCCGCGGTAACGGCGAAGAGAATGGCTTGTTTGTATCGTTTCATTCGATTGCTCCGAAGTCTGCTTGAGCCGGGTCACCGGTGCGTGTGGTGATTCGCCCGATGCCCCCAGAGTAATTGGACTCCACGCATCAGCGAGCCTCCGGCTCCAATAAGTTTTCGAATTTGTAGCCGCAGAAGTGATTGCTCATTCAACCGCTACAACCCTATAGAAAAAAATACGGGCCAAGCCGAATTGCTCGACTTAGCCCGTTAATTCAATTTCTTGGCGATCCTGCCCCGCGTAAAAATTACTTGGCAAGGTCGCGGCTCGTCGCAGATCTGCTTAGTTCCCGCAGTTGCAATTAGGCTTGCTAATAACGGTTTGACCGCAAGAAGTACAACCGCTGCTCATGGCAGGAGCTAGCGTTGGAGCGGCAGTGGAACCGCAACTGTTGCAGCCACCTTGAGTAGCAGCCGCGCCGCCAATCAAAGATTGAGCCGCTTGAGAGCAAGGGTAAATCGTGACTGGGACCATTTGGGGCACCATGCGAGCTACCTGACGCTGCACCTCTTTGTAGGTGGTAACAGGAACACGCACAACATACTCTTCCGCAACCTCTTCGTTCACGGTCTCGTAAACCGTCTTCGTTACCGGCTCGACCTTCGTTTCAGGCACGTTGACGGTATAGACCACTTCCTTGGTTCGTGTCTCGGTGGTGTATGTCACGTACGGAATCGTCTCAGAACGAGTTTCTTGCTTGTAGCTAAGTTCCTTGCGAGTTCGAGTACGTGCCTCTTCGTTGTACTGAACCACCTTGCGATTCCGAGTACGAGTTTCCTCAACGTAGTCGACTACCTTGCGGTTGCCGGTTCGCTGCTCAGGCTGATAAACCATGTAAGTGCACTCGTATGGAATCTCTTGAGTCTGCTGCTCAAACGCCGTGTAGGTTACGACTTGCGATTCGGTCACGTTTTCCGTAACGGGAACTTCCTCAGTCACAACATTTGGAACCCAGACGCGACGAGAAACAGTCTGCGTGGCGGGGGCCACTGTGGTTGCCATTCCTCCAGTCATCATCGTATTGGTGTAACCCAAATCCTGGTTACAAGCTGGAGCCGAGTAGCTTGGTGCTGTTGCACAAGTGCTGCCGTAGCTCGCAACTGTAGAGCATCCGCCACCGCAACTGGTTGCAGCACAACCTCCGCAACCGGCATTTCGCCGAGGATGAAGCAATCGGCCGAGGAGGCACCCCTTCTTCGCCGTGCCACATCCGCTTGAGCAAGAACCACAGCTGCTTGAGTAGCTACCGCATCCGGCAGAGTAAGTTCCGCAGCCACCGGTAGAAATCCCACCCGCGGCGAGTGCGCAGCTAGTAGTAGGGGCAGGAGCCGCGTACGTGGTCACTGCTGGCGCGACCATGGGAGCGGCCACTTCTTCAACGCGGACTTCCCAGTGACCGTAGTCTTTCGTTACGGTCTGCATTCGAGTAACAGGTCGCTGCACTTGGATAGTACGCGTCTTGGTTACAGGCACGGCATTGGTGACAGTTTGCATCTTGGTCTGAGTTTGAGCCTGAGGCACGTAGACCGTGTAAGTGAACTGCTCGTCCCGTAGCTTCGGTACGCGAACAGTGTATTCTTCTGGAACGTCGACCAATGTGGGAACGCGAACGGTGTAGTTCTCAGTGACTTCATTCCAGACAGGTACCGTTTCAACTAGTTCAACTGTCTTTTCCTGCTTCTGCGGAACCAAAACGGTGTAGTTAACGGTCTTCGTTTCCTGCTTCGGCACCATGACTGTGGTCGTGCGATAGTCTTGAACTTCGACAGGCACCTGACGAGGAACCATCCGCGTGCGATATCGAACCTCCTCCTTGTACTCGGTTACCGGGACGTAGTCAGTCTGGGTGATGTAGTCAGGGACCATAACCACCTTAAACGACTCAACTGGACCGCAATCGATCGTGTCCATTCGTTGCTGTGGCTGCACAGGAACCACGGCCTGCATTGGTTGCATCATGGGAGCGGCCATACTACTGCTCATCATGACATTTGCTTGGGCAACGACAGTACCCGACATCGAGTAGTTGGTAGCCGGCCCACAAGATCCACTCATCGGAGCTGAATAGACGGCGGAACTCATCGCGGCAACGGAGCCCGCACAGCCGCCGGCAATAGCGCCTTGACCAGACATTCCACATCCGGTCGAGCATGTCGTCGCGCCGTAACCGCCGCATGCCGCCGCCGCGCACGGGTCGCTACAGCCACCACGCCGAAATAAGCCACATCCAGCGGTCGCGTCGACGACCGACATCGCTACGATCGCGATGCACAAGGATGCTGTACGAAGTAGGGACATTGAGATCACTCCAGTTCAGATTAAAACGACTAAAAGCTTTATATCGAGTGGCGAGTTTAGTCAGAATGCACGGAATAAACAATTTAATAAGAACCCCATCCCCCCCCAAACCTCCTTTTTTACTGCTTAACTCGCCTCGAAGGCTGTTATGGCGAGTTATTCTCGGAGTTGGCCACGTGAAATCGAAGGAAAACCAAGGGCCGCAACCACTCCGGCAGGAGTGCACACATGTACACCTCGACATCTCATTTGGCCTGGAGCGATGAGTCACCCGCAAACCCAACATGCCACAGCTATCCGCCTCCTCCCATCGCTGGCCCTTGGCTTCGCCTGGTCCTTACTGGTCGCGAATGGCGTGAACGCGCAAGAGCCTGTCGTCGCCAGAATTGAGATGAAGCTGATGTTGGACAAGGAGGTTCTGGATGTCATTGAGAAAGGGGACCTTTTGACCGTCCTTTCTGAGCGCGAAAAGTCTTACGTCATCAGGACCTTCAATGGACAGAAGGGGGCCGTAGCAAAAGGCAACGCCGTGCCGATGGCCGAAGCTGTTCCCATCTACGATGAATTGATCGAGGACAATCCAGAAGTAGGCCGCTTGTATACGCTTAGAGCAAGCGCTCACTGGGCGGTTGGTGATGCAGAGAAAGCTCTTGCCGACTACTCCGAAGCAATTGAACAGGGTTACGATGAAGCCCACGCATACTCCAGTCGCGGTCTCTTCCTGGCGGCGATGGGAAAGCACGAAGAAGCGATCGCCGACTATTCCAAAGCCATCGAGAAAGATCCTGAGGAAGAAATCGCGCTGATTAACCGAGCGAGTGTTTACATGACGATCGGTGACTATGCCAAAGCCGTCGAGGACTACACTGCCGCCGCCAAACTACGGCCTGAGAACCCGGTGCTTTATGCCCAACGTGCTGTCGCCCACAAACTGCTCGGAGAGCTCGAGCTCGCCCTCGATGACTACGGCCAAACAATCAAACTTGCGGAAAAAGACGTAGCCGCTCACATGGGTCGCGGCTTCGTTCATTTTCAACTCGGAAAGCACAAGCAAGCGATCGAAGACTTTACGAGGGCTTACGTACTCTCTCCGGACAGTGCCGTAGCATTGAACAACCGAGGGTTTAATTACCAAGCACTTGGTGAGCACAAGAAAGCCCTTGAGGATTTCACCAAAGCCGTGGAGCTAGCACCACAATACATCTTGGCGCTCCAGAACAGAGGTTGGTTGCTTACGATCTGCGAAGAAGAAACGCTTCGAGATCCAATCGCCGCTATAGAGACCGCGAAATCCCTATGCGAACTCACGAATTATCAAGAGCCTAGCAACTTAACGTTGCTCGCCGCTGCTCATGCCGCAGCGGAAGACTTCGAATCTGCGATCGGATGGCAGGAAAAAGTACTGGAGCTAGCCAACGAACAGCAGAAAGCTGTCTCCGAGAAGATCCTCGTGCTCTACCAAGACAAGAAGCCTCTCGATCCTAAATTGCTTGACCTGGATTCTGCCGATGAGGCTACGAACTCTGCGTCCGAAGCAACCGCAACCGAGGCAAAAAATGGGGCTGATGATGGAGACGCAGCCGAAAACTCGTCATCCAAGACGCCTTCGTCGAATTAGTCAGACGCCTTTGACGAATTAAGCGAACGCGGTAGTCGAATCTCATGGATGTTCCTTACCATCAGTTGCGCGGACGCCTCAGAGCTACTGCGAATAACCGTTTAGCAGCTTCTTAAGCCCCGCCAAATTCAGCCGTAAGCTCTCGGCCGCATCAAGTTCATTGCGATGATCCAGGATTCCAATCGGTCCATCGTAGCCCGCGTCTAGTATCCATCCGATGATCTTCCGGTCGAGCTTTCCCTCCGACAAAGTGATGATCTTATCGCCACCAGGTGTCATTCCGTTCAGGTTCAAGCAGAATAGGTGTGGCATCAGTCGATCTAGTGCAGCAGGAAACTGCTCGAGGTCTTCGTGGGCATGGTGAAAGTTGTAAACAATTCCCAGATTGTCGAGCTCAGAATTTGCCTCCAAGATGGCCAGCAAGTTTTCCGGCCTCCCACTCCATCCGCCGTGGTTGTAGATCCCAACCTTACAGCCGAGCTTCTTCGCTGCTTCACCCAATTCGCGGACGCATTTGATCGCTGCGTCCATTCTCGCGTCATCATCCGGCAATTCTGCTAGCTTCCATTCGGGAAGCATAAACCAAAGCTGAGTCCGGACCCCATTGCGTTTTAGGAACCGAAAGATAGCTTGGTTCTTCTCATCTACGGCCGCGGTCAAGGAACTTGCACACCAGAAAGCGGTCAACTCGATACCATGCTCTTGAAGCTGCTTCCACTCTTCGTCCCACGTCGGAATATGCTCGTCACGCCAGTCATATGCCAAACGACGTAGCCCAAGCTCATTGAGCATTTGGGCTCGCTCCGCCGGTCCTCGTTTTGATTTGTCAAACGGAACGATGCACCAAACCACCAACTCACTCGTAGCGAAGTTTTTATTGGCTTCAGCTGAATCCGCATCTTCAGCGATCGTCACGGGTCGTTTCTCGGCTGCCATCGACCATCCTTCGCCGAAATAGTTCCCCCCAAGGCAACAGATTGCCAGCGACGCGATAACACTCTGAATCAACGGCTTCACTAGCAACCGACAAACAACTCCAACTACTTTCTGCAGCTCGGCCAACATCATTTCACCACCTTTGTCTTGCCTGAGTCTCCGGTCAATGCTACCTCGACTGCATTGCCCGAGGCCGTCGCCACCTTGGTGGGACACCGCGAACGCTAGGCAGTTTAGCGTAAAGAAGCGAGCACGATTCTGCACCGGAGCAATTTGGAATGAACTATGGAGGGCTCACGTGGAAACCGATTTGGAACAAAACCACTTCCACGAGACGAATTCCCCAAGTCCGCAATGATAATGGAAGTCCGTTCCCGTGTGCACGAAATTTCACTCACGGCGTACTGACTCGCGGGCGGCAGGTCAAACCGCCTCGCGAGAATAGGTTCCTGGCCGAACGGCTCGTCTCTCCCACGAAAGAATTGGACAAGTCAGATTCGGATCTTTGATCAGATTCAACAGTGACCGGAGCGACTTCTCCTTACAATGCAGGCTGCTCAGGTTACCAAAGGAGTGCCCCCATGACGCACGATGATCCAAACACGCGGCAAACGAGCGGAGTTATGATTGGCCGCGCAAGCATTGGTTGCTTGTTGACGAGCATTTTCGCCCTTGGTCTGGTGAACACCGCATGCTTTGCTGACGAGCGTCTGCCAGCCGAGGCGATGTCCGCACTTGAAGCCGCCGAGCAAACGTTCGCAGCCAAGCTCGATCGGATTGAACAGATCTGCATCAAGCTCAATCTAGCGGACGAAGCCGCGATCACTCGGGCCTGGTTGCCGATCTCTCGGGCTGATCGCGATGTGCTCTACCTGACCGGCGCGGATCCAGTGCAGGCCATTGCACCCGGAGAATCCGAGTCCGCTCGAAACGCGAAAGCCAGCTGGCAGCGGCACTTCCAGGCCGCACGACAAGAATTTGCGGAAGCGGTATTCAAATGCGCAGAACAGATTGCCCGCGAAAGTGAACCCGCCGCATATCGACTGCTTTGGCGCGTGCTCCGCGAAAACCCTGAACACGCTGAGAGCAAACGCATCCTAGGGTTCCTGAGCAAATCTCCAGCGGCGGGCAATCGGCTGGTGCGTGGCAAGCAGCCCCTCCGCGACTTGGGCTGGGAGGCCGGTGAATACAGCAAGATCGAGTCACCGCACTTTTCGATATTGACTCATGCTGACGCCAAAACGAGCCGTGAAATCGCACGCGAACTCGAGACCTTCTACGCCCTTTGGACCCAAGTCTTTTATTCCTATTGGGCAAAGCCTGGATTCTTGAAGGCAAAGTTCGAAGGAGCCAACCGGTTGTGGCCTCGTGGGGACAAATCGCAGATCCTGATTCTGCGTGATCGAAGCGAGTATACGCGCGTTCTCGGCGTCAGTGAGTCCAACATTGGTGTTTCCGTTGGCTACTACAACCCCAACGTATTGAAATCAGCCTTCTACCCTGGCGAAGGCATCGATGCGCTTCGAGCCACCTTGTTTCACGAAATCACGCACCAACTCGTCATGGAAGCCACGCAGAACGAAACCAAGGCCAACGCTGGTCAACAGGGTGGCATCTGGCTCATCGAGGGCATCGCTTTGTACATGGAGTCCCTGCAAGAGCATACGTCCGGCTACTGGACCCTCGGGGGTTGGGACGCACCACGCATGCAGACGGCACGTTACAGGGCGGTTCGCGACGGATATTGGCCTCATTGGCAGGCCTTCGCAGACGGTGAAGTTGGTGCATGGAAGACAGATCCTGAGATTGCGAGATTATATACGCACGCATATGGCCTCACTCAGACTCTGCTTCACCAATCGGACGAGTCGGAACAAGAATTCTATCGACAACTGATGTCGGTCTACCAAGGACGCAACCAAAGCGCCTCATTGCTTTCGAAAGTTGCCGAAAGTGAGTCTGCTGCGAAACAGGCGTATCCAGATTCGTTGATCATCCAAGACAGCCAGATCCAGGACTTGCTCGAAGATATCAGACGCGGAAAAACTCCGCCCCGAGAGCTGGTGCTCACTGGTAGCGATCTTTCGAAAGACATATGGCCTAAGCTCGCGCACCTGACTGATTTGCAGTGGTTAGACATTTCGTTCTCCAACGTCACCGATGGTGACTTGCCGTGGTTGAAAAATCAGCAAAGCCTGACACGTCTCAGTTTGGAGGGCACTGCCATCACTGGCGAGTCGGTCAAACGAGCGGCCGCACTCACTAAGCTCAAAGAACTTGACCTGAGTGGCTGCCGACTTTCCAGCTCCGATCTCCAATCCCTTGCTAATCATCCCTCGCTTGAGATACTCTGGCTAACGCAGTCAGGAGTCGATGCGGAAATCCTTCCAATTTTGGAATCGATCACAGGACTAACGACGGTCGATGTTTCCGGCACAGAGATCAGCGTTGAGGCCTGGGCAGAGTTCGTTTCCGCCAATCCGCGTTTAAAAAAAGACTAACACCCTATCCCGCTTAGCCAGCTCGAACCATTAGCCAGTGATCTCTCCTGAAGGGCACTGCTGCTCTAGCCAATTTGCATGAAGATAAAACACACAGCCGATCACCCCTTTGTTTGCACCCGCACCGTGGTCGAATCGGAAATTGACGGGCTGAACCATGTCAATAACTTGGACTATCTGCGGTGGACCAATTGGGCTGCTCGACAGCACTCCGCGGCGGTCGGGTGGGCTTGGCAGCGATTCCGCGACCAGGGGACAGGCTTCGTCGTTCGTGAACACCACATCCAATACCGGCTCCCAGCACTCCTAGGTGAAGACGTATCGATTGAAACTTGGATCGATTCGTTTGAGCGTTTTTCTTCAAACCGAGAGTACCGTATTCGAAGAAGTGCAGACGGACGACTTCTCGCAAAAGCAAATACCATCTGGGCCTACGTCGATTTCAGATCAATGCGACTGGCACAAATCCCCGACGAAGTCGTTCGCGATTTTGGCGAGACCACAGGGTAGCATCTGCTCTCAAGGCAATCTTTAACGCGGGTTCTTCACTGGTTTTTCATGCTTTGGCAAAACCCAAACGACGTTGAAAGTACATTCTGAATAACTACCGATCCTTGAACTAGAGAAATAGCCACGCTCCACCAGCGAAAAAACTGGAGTCTCCGCAATGAGCCCAACACGCCGCAAATTCCTTTCAGATACGTTCAGCACTGCGGGTACATTTGGTGTAGCAGCAGCACTCTCTGCGCTAAACAGTCGTATCGCCATCGGCAACGAGCCGCAAACAAACTCACACCTCCGGGAAGTGAAAGACCAGACCACCGGACTGCCATTACTCCGCTTGCCAGAGGGATTCGAGTACAAGTCGTTTGGCTGGACAGGGGACCAAATGAGCGACGGTCTCAAAACGCCTCCTGCCCACGATGGCATGGGAGTCGTCCGCAATGATGATGGCATCCTAAAGCTGGTTCGCAATCACGAAGTCAGCGAAGATTCTCCGGCTTGGATTTCGAAGCGAGCCGGCGTATTTGACGCGCGAGCCGGTGGAGGCTGCATCACCCTTGAATTCGATTCTGAACAAGGCAAGTTCCTCAGGTCGTACGCTGCAGTTGCTGGGACCAGCCGGAATTGCGCCGGCGGCATCACGCCATGGGGAACTTGGCTGACTTGCGAAGAAACAGTCCTAGGATCGGACTCGATTGATCGCTATCAGAACGATGTAAAACGCGGCTTTGAAAAAGAGCATGGCTGGATCTTCGAGGTTGACGCCGATGGCACAGCCAACCCTTCTCCTATCAGAGGTATGGGGCGTTTTGTTCACGAGGCGGTTGCTGTCGATCGGGAAACTGGAATTGTCTACGAGACGGAAGATCGCGGCACCTCTGGTTTCTACCGATTTGTCCCGAAACACCCCGGGCAACTATCTGAGGGAGGGCAACTCCAGGTTGCCGAAGTCGTCGGTCAACCTGACTTGCGTGGCGGGCTCAATGCCGGTGAGGAATTTGCAGTACGTTGGCATGACATCCCTGATCCAGAAAGAGCCAATTCGCCGGGACTCGAAGAGCCTGACGAACTAGGCGTTTACACTCAAGCAAAAGCCCTAGGTGGCTCCACGTTTGCTCGTCTCGAAGGCTGTTGGGCTGGCAATGGATTCATTTACTTCGATGCAACCAGTGGCGGCGAAGCCAAAGCCGGTCAGATTTTCCAATACGACCCGAAGACAGAGAGGCTTAGTCTACTTTTCGAAAGCCCCGCAAAGCCTGTACTAAACATGCCCGACAACCTTTGTGTTAGCCCGGGCGGCGGAATCCTTCTATGCGAAGACAATGATTACGGAGCCAACGAGTTCCCACAGAGAGTGTTTGCACTCTCGCAAGAGGGCAAACTCGCATTATTTGCTGAGAACAATATCCAACTGGCTGGAGAAGTTCGCGGATTCAAGGGCGATTTTCGAACCAAAGAATGGGCAGGGGCTTGCTTCAGTCCCGATGGAAAGTGGTTATTCGTCAACATCCAAACACCGGGAATGACATTCGCAATCACCGGCCCTTGGAAAGATACTTTGCTGGGTTAGCGAAACACAGCTCTACACGAAAAACCCCGAGATAACCGGCGGCCACCTCGGGGAATGAATCTGGCAAAGAAGCCAAGCTTGACGCTCGAATCGAAGATCGTTTTACTTGGCGTCGAACAGCCGTTCCAGTAGGAATGAGTAAGCGAGTGCTTGCATGTAGGCACGCTGCTTGTTGTTCGCAGCGCCACCATGACCTCCTTCGATATTTTCATAGTAGGTCACATCGTGGCCCTGTGCCTTCATCAACGCCATCATCTTGCGTGCGTGGCCCGGGTGAACGCGGTCATCTCGAGTAGATGTCGTGAACAGGACAGCAGGATACTCGGTATCCGCATCAATGTTCTGGTAAGGCGAGTAGCTCTTGATGAAACTCCATTCACCAGGCGAGTCAGGATCGCCGTATTCGGCCATCCAGCTTGCCCCCGCGAGAAGCAAGTGATAACGCTTCATATCCAACAAAGGAACTTGGCAAACGGCCGCCCCAAAAAGCTCGGGATAGATGGCTACCATATTCCCAACGAGTAAACCGCCATTCGAGCCACCTTGAATACCCAGCTTCGCAGACTTGGTTACACCACGCTTGATCAAGTCCTCTCCGACCGCCGCAAAATCCTCATAGGCCCGTAATCGATTGGCCTTCAATGCAGCCTGGTGCCAACGCGGACCGTACTCTCCGCCTCCACGAATGTTGGCCACTACGTAGACTCCTCCTTGGCTGGTCCAAGCACGTCCAACAGAAGCGCTGTAGCCCGGAGTCAAGGAAATTTCAAATCCACCATAGCCGTACAACAGCGTTGGGTTCGATCCGTCGAGTTGCAGATCCTTTTTCGCAACCATGAAATAGGGCACTCGGGTGCCGTCTTTGCTTGTTGCGAAATGCTGAGAAACCTCGAGTCCCTCAGCATCGTAGAGAGGAGTCAGTTGCTTCAGTTGCTCCGGTTCCCCGCCGATCTCGCCGTAGAACAACGTTGTTGGATTCAGATAGTCGCTTGAGGTCATCCAGTAAGCATTCGATTCGTCCGAATCAACGGGACTTACCCCCACTGTTCCAATCGATGGGGCTCCCTCGAGAGGTTCTTTCTTCCAAGTTTCACCGTCCGCAGTAAGCACATAGATTCGATTCTTCACGTCTTCGAGGACGTTCAGCAATAAATGATCCTTCGTCGGGGCAAAACTGGCCAGCGATGTTGTATCTGTCGGTGCGAACGCAACATCGAAGTCCCGTTTGCCAGACATGAACTCATCAAAATTGGTCACTAGCAACGAACCTGCAGCGTACTCCTGACCACCTACCTCCCACGGCTCTCTCAGTTCGAGAATCAGGTACTCGTGAAATACACTCTTGTTGGCGCTGTTCGGTGCTTCCACCTTGGACAACGATCCATCGTCAGCACGCAAATAGAGTTCATCGTTGTAAAACGCCAGAGTTCGGCTAACAAAGTTCCGTTCAAACCCTGGTGAATCATCATGATACGCAGCGATGTACATGTCATCCGCCTGCCCTTCATACACGACTTCGGCCTGTTCGAGCGGCGTCCCCCGCTTCCACAACTTGGCGATTCGCGGATACCCCGACGAGGTCAACGAGCCCTCGCCGAAATCCGTGAATACAAAGACGGTGTCGCGATCAATCCAACCGATATCCCCCTTTGCTTCAGGGCGTTCAAATCCACCCGTTACGAACGCCTTCGATTTCATATCGAACTCACGAGTTACCGATGCGTCGGCTCCACCTCGCGAAAGATTAATTAGTGCGAGATCGTACGAAGGACGCAACAGACTTGCACCGTCCCAAACCCAGTTTTCCTCTTCCGCGTCAGCGAGGGCGTCGAGATCGAGGACAACCTCCCATTGCGGCTCATCTTTCCGGTATTCATCTAGGGTCGTTCGTCGCCATATCCCTCGAACGTGATCCTTGTCACGCCAGAAGTTGTAGTAGTATTCCCCCGCCTTTGAAACGAATGGGATTCGTTCATCGGAATCCAAAATATTGAGCAAGTCCGCTTCGAGCGATTGAAAACGTTCTTGTCCTTCGAAATGTTCTTGGGTGGTTTTGTTTTGAGCCCGGACCCAATCGAGTGCCTTGTCGCCCGTTACATCTTCCAGCCACAGGTAGGGGTCTTCTTCTGCTGTCACGTCCGAAATCTTCCTCGGTTCGCTGTTTTCTTGTGCAATCACCCGGCCGCAGAAGGCAGCCATAAAGATGGATCCACAAAGGATTGAATACCTTTTCCAATTCATCAGTCACCTCGTTCGCGGGTGCGGTAGTTAAAGCCAAAATCGAATTCGATATGGGCCAGGGACAGTCCGATTAAAAAACCTCGGAGCAAGCAATCCAGAAGAGCGAATTAGCGTTAACACGATCGATGTTCGCCCGGCCTTGATTCTGTCCGAAAGTCCGTATCCTCGCCACCCAGCCAATGAACACCACCGAGCCAGTGATGCCCCAGGGGCCTCTCCAAACAGCAACAGAACTCGAACCTGGTTTCCGTCTAAGCTCGCCGGCTGATGACCAGATCTAACTCGTCATCGTAAGCTTCAGCTAGTTCGCTCCAACAATACTTCTGTAAGTCACTTCGGTCTACGCACTGAGCTAGTTTCCCGTTCTGGCAGCGGATGCGTTCGACAGCATCTTGCAAGTGAGTCACGTTCAGCTCCCCAGAGTAGAACCACGGCTTTCGCTCACAACGGTTCTCCAAGTCAAAGACTTCAGGGTAGGCGAGCGTCCTCGGAAGAAGCGGTGTTGCCCCAGCCCAAACAGCTTCCAGAACACCGACGCCAAAGAACTCATGATCTGCCGTTGAAACCACAAGGTCCATAGCCGAGAGCAAATTCCAGTACTGCTGTCGATCCGCAACATGCCCATCGTGCCGAATCTGATCCCCGTAGTCCGAGATCAACTCCTCCATCTCCTGCGGCTTCCGCGAATATTGCTGTCCGAGCAAGATGAGCTCAACATTTTGATCCTGCCTCAATAGTTCTCTCACTGCGCGGCAAAAGAGGTCGGGCCTTTTGTCATGTTCCCAGCGCGACACCCAACCGATGGTCGTGGTTTGGTCTTTGTGATGCCCGGGAACTTGACCACCAACATGAAAGCCTGCCTCCTCTTGAGGTTTCTGGAAAACCGGCGGTGAGATTCCCGGCGTCAACACCCGCGTGCGAAGCTGTGCTTCGTCGAGTTCGGCTAGATGCGGAAAATCGGGCATCCTCCGCAACCATTTTCTTGCCGCTTGATCGAAATCTTGGAGGTGATACTCGGAATTGAACCAGGCTGCATCCGCACATACCCAAGTTAGGAGGTTGCTGTAAGCGAAGTGGTAGTCGCGGATTTCGCCGGGGCTAAGCGGATAGGTGAATTGGTTTTCGTGAAAGTAGACAACGCAGGGCAAGGAGCTCAGCTCGACTCCCGCAAGCCCCTTCCATTCAGGGAGATTAAGCATGTCGCTGCAAAAAACAACGTCGAACTTCTCCCCGCCCTGAATCAAGCGACGCGCATCGCAGGCCAAGGTAAGAGAACTATGACGCGAGCGCCATTTCCAATGCACCGCGGGGAGTTCGAGAATGCTGAAGCGATGCCTTGAATGGGCTTTCCATCCTTCGTACAGGGAGCGATGACTTCCACCTCCAAAGGGTTCTAAGACGAGCACGTGATGCATTCTGATCTCGCCGCCTCGCAATCGCTGTTGGCCGATAAAGTCACCGGAGAAGGGACAGGGCGGCTATCGACGTTGCTCGACAATCGGTCCACCGCCTCCACCGCGACCGATGGGGATTCCGCCACTCAGAGCAATCGCCACCGCAAAGACGATCACCAAGAAGACAATTAGCGCGAGATATCGAATAGTCGTGTCCAACGCGATGCTCCGTGGCGCGCTACATCAAGATTACCCGGCGATACCAGCCGCAACTCATATCCTCAATTCGGTCTTCGATCCGCATCATCGATTCACAAAGGCTTGCAATATTTCAAGCAGAGTAAAGCGTAGGCGCTAACCAGATTAGGATCGCCCTCCATCCAACGGGTCGTCGGATTGACCCAACTGCCATCTTCTTGTTGTACCTCGGCGAGTTTGGTGCGAAGCTCCGCTTTCCAGTCGTGACTGACTCCATTAGCGTCCTGGAACTTTGCTTCCCCCAGTGCATCCAGAGCCTTGGCCATCGTGTGATAGTAGTAAAAAAGTCCCTGCTGCCCCATGCCAGGATTGGAGTCTAAGCTGTAATTTGCTTTCAAGAAATCCACCGCCGATTGGACGCGAATATCATCAGGTTTGAGACCAGCGTAGATCATACTCTTCAGACCTGCATAGGTCATGGAGCCGTAGCTGCGAAGCCCCCCGTTGGGAGTCGTCCCAGCCTTGGTCTCACCACCGTTGGCGACCGTGTAGTAGAAGCCACCATCGTTGACCTTTGCTGCGTGCGGCGAATCGTTGTAGGGCGACTCGAGATTCTGACATCGAGAGACGAAAGCCAACGCCTTCTGAATCGCCTCATCCTCCGGCCCGTTGCCAAGCTCCTTTAACGCATCAACGAGGTATGACGTGTTCGAAAGGTCGGGGCGGCGGTGCTTTCCATACCCGGCTCCACCGTAATCCAGGTCACTGGGATCCTTGCCCTCGGATTCATCCATCTGAATCCCACGAACAAACTGCTCCGCTCGAGCAATGATCTCGTTGTATTTCTCTTGCTTCGCCTTGCTAAACGCAACCACGGCGATGCAGGTATCGTAATTTCGGTGTAAGGACTCATCTGTATGGATGCCGCCCGATTTCTGCACATGTTTTTCCAGGAAAGCCAGGCCCTTAGAAACCATAGGATCTTCCGGGGGCAGCCCGGACTCGAGCAGAGCAGCGACAACTAAACCGGTAGGCCCGATGCCGGTCGCATAGGAAAACGAACCATCCTTCGCCTGCCCACGCAATCGTAGATAACTGACACTCCGATCGACCATCTTCTGCCACGACGCCATCTCGGATTGTGCGTCTGCAGTCGAGGCCACCGATTCCTGGGCATTTGCAAGCGGTGCCAAACCAAACGTCAAGCCGCTTACCACAGCCCAAAAGGCCGCCGTAGTGAAATCGAAACCGAAGCTTCTTCTGCTAAGGACGCTTTTCATTTTTCGCTCCAAACCCAAATGGGTAGCTTGATGACTTCATCACTTTTTCGCGGCATTACCGGGCATTGCCGACAAAAATCGTACTGAGTACATGACTGGGAATCAGCACTTATTTCAAATAATAGCCCGCTGAATGAGAAAGAGAACCGCAACAGTTTGGATTCCAATTTACACTCAACGGCTCTTGGATGCTGCGGATGACAAGCGAGAAAGAATCAGTGCGGGCCGCGTCCGCCTGCCCGCTCCGTGTCAGCTCAAGAATCTGTCAGGAACCAGCCCATCTCGTCCTCTCCGCGAGCCAAGTTGAAATCGAGGAATACAAGATGAAATCGGAACAGTCGGATACCGAAACCGTACGAACTGGATTCGCGAACAATAGCCGCCGGACATTTCTTTCCGTTCTGGCGGCTACCGGCATAGGAACTCACGCGTTCCAAAGGGCCCTGGCAGTTCAAGCCGAACAAGCGGCGGCAATCACGCCAGAAATGATAGCGAGCGCGGAATGGATCTCAGGTATCGAGCTAGATGATGACGAGCGCGAGAGCGTCGCTCGTTCGTTGAGCCGACACTGGCGGCGGGCCGAGCAACTACGTCGTGTTCCAGTGGATGCCGACACCGTTCCCGCATTCGTATTCCGCCCAGACTTTTTCTATCAGCAAGCCGACGCGAAATCCGAAGAAGCCAATCCCCAAACGCCAGAAGTTGGCACGACAGCTACAGCGAAAGTCCAAGTAGTTGCTCCCTTGCCCAAACTGGCCAGAGGACTGAGTGATGAAGACCTCGCGTTTGCTTCGATCCCACAACAAGCTGCCATGCTGGCAAAGGGAAAAATATCCAGTCGTGAACTGACTTCTCTCTACCTCAAACGTCTGGAACGATTCGACCCACTGCTCAAATGTGTCGTGACCATGCTGGAGGAACACGCACTGAAACAAGCCGAAGAATCCGACAAACGCCGTACACAGAATTCCACACGCGGTATCCTGGACGGAATCCCCTGGGTTGCGAAAGATCTCATCGCCCTGCCTCCTTGGAAGACAACTTGGGGCGCCGAGCCCTTCAAAGACCAAGTTCGGGAAGAAACGGCGACCGTCGCGAAGCAACTTGAATCCTCCGGAGCTGTTTTGCTCGCGAAAGTGACTCTTGGGGCGATGGCCTGGGGAGACAAATGGTTCGGCGGCTTAACCCGCAACCCTTGGAATCCCGATCAGGGCAGCAGCGGCTCCTCGGCCGGCAGTGCCTCTGCCGTTGCAGCCGGCCTGGCGTCATTCGCCTTGGGTAGTGAAACGCTTGGCAGCATTGTCTCACCGACGACGCGTTGTAGGACAAGCGGTCTGCGACCGACATTCGGCCGCGTCAGCCGCGCTGGATGCATGCCACTCGCTTGGTCCATGGACAAGATTGGACCGATCGCACGACACGCCGGCGACCTCGCTCTGGTGCTTGGCCAACTCCTAGGACAGGACGGCAAGGACCCGACCTTGGTTGAGCGTGATTTCCAGTGGCCCGGCAATACCAAGATCGCCGGCCTCCGAATCGGAGTGACGGGCGATCGACTCAATGCCACCGAGCAGGCTGCATTGGAGTTTCTTAAATCAGAGGGAGCCGAATTGGTCGATATCGACCTCGCTTCCGAAATCCCCGTTGGAGCCATGAGCTTCATCCTCGGTGTCGAAGCGTCGACTGTTTTCGATGACGCATTCCACGAGTCTCCTGATGCGAACTACGGAAATTGGCCCCAGACTTTCCGCGAGTCTCAATACATGCCCGCAATTCACTATGTACGAGCCAACCGACTGCGCAGTGAACTGATCCGGGAAACGCAGGCCAAGCTGTCTGGCATCGACTGCATGCTGGGGGCGAATGACTTGCTTCTCACCAATCTCACCGGCCACCCTTCGATCGTAGTCGCATGCGGAGGAGAGCAGGTCAACGAAAGGTCGATGCCGGGAGTCGTCAAGTTGACGGCTGCTGCTTATCGCGAGAGCACTCTAGTTGATGTCGGCCAAGCGATTCAAGCCGCGTTACCACCGACTCCCGATCGCCCACCGCTCGAACCCCTTCTAAAAGAAATGCAACAGAAGGCCGAAGCCGCAGCGGAAGAAGATGCGAAAGACGCCGACTAGATGGGAGCGAGGATCAACTCGCTTCTTCAGAGACGGTTTTCGCGGCCTCACCTTGAGACATGAAGCTATCGATCAGCGCCGTAAGTCGCGATAAGCGATAGGGCTTAGAAATTACCGCGGTCGGAGCGTCTAGGCTTTCAAAGGCATCTAGTTCCTGCACGTAGCCACTACTGATGATGATCGGCAGTGTCTGATTCGAATCACGCACGGCTGTGTGCACTTCGGCACCGGACATGCCCGGCATCGAGAGGTCAAGAATCGCGAGATCGACCGGCTGCTGCGAACGTAAGCAGATCAGTGCGTCGACTCCATTGTCGACTTCATTCACTTCGTACCCTAAAGCCCGGAGTCCGCTTGCAGTTGCTCGACGAACCATTTCGTCGTCATCGGCAAGGAGGACGATTCCACTTCCTCCACGTGAAGGAGGCAGACGGCGAATCTGGCTGTCGGAATCATGCGATCGATCTTCGGTTGCCGGTAGCACGACCTCAAACACCGACCCTTGCTCCGGCTGACTATGCACACGAATCGTCCCGCCGTGCTGCTCGACAATCCCGAGAGAGACTGACAATCCCAACCCCGTTCCTTTACCCAATTCTTTGGTGGTAAAGAAAGGATCGAAAATTCGCCTTTGGACTTCCTCTGACATTCCCGGCCCATTGTCCTCGACCGCGATCGCCACCCATGCTTGATCGGGGCTCGCTGAAATCCGCCCTAAAGAAATTTCGTTGGCGAGATCTAGGCCAGAGAGATTTCTAGTGACAATTCGAATCTTCCCACCGTTCGCACTGCACGCATCCCTTGCGTTCAAGCACAGGTTCAAGAGCACCTGCTCGATGTGGGTATCATCCAGACTCGCATTTCGTAATGAGTCTGACTTTTCGACTTCCAGCGTAATCCTTGAGTCCAACGTTCTTTCCAGAAGGTTTTGGACTCGACCTACAACTCGGTTCGGATTTCGAACCTGCATCTCAAGCCGGCTCTTCCGCGAGAATCCCAGCAGGTGCTTGACCAACTTGGTTGCTCGGCTGACCGCCGATTCTGCGGCATCCAAGTGAGCAGACTCACTTCGCCCAGATGTTTCGCCTTCCAACCTTGCCAATTCGATATTGGCGTCAATCGCTAGAAGCAGGTTGTTGAAGTCATGAGCGATCCCGCCGGCAAGCCTTCCGACTGCCTCCATCTTTTGTGATTGAAGCAGATCCCTCTCTAGCCGCTTCTGCTCTGATATATCAGTAAAGGTCCAGATCCGCGGGCCGATCACGTCGTTACCTTTAGGCTGTTCGATCGCAGCAGAATAGATCGAAACCATCGGCTTCGCATTACCATCAGCGTTACCGGATAATTCCAAATCGACTTGTACTACTGTGTCTGGAGTCCGTTGAGCCTTACGCCACGCGCGCATAAATTTTGACGGCTCATCGAAGCAATAGGACAAGTATTCCGCAACCGCTTCCGAATTCCCTGGCATAGGCTTGGAAAACCGACGCAGGGAATGTTGAGCCGTTCCAAGGACATCCTCAACGCGACGGTTCGTGGCAATGACCTCTCCATTTCTGGATACCACAACCAAGGCTTCTCGGATCGCGTCATAGGTAGAATTCAGCTGGGCAGCCAACGCCTGAATATCTTGTGATTTTCGATCCACTTGCCCGCGCAGACGCAAGACGAGAACGGCCCCCCCGATCAGTAGCAAAATGGCTCCGATCAAGCCATACAATGAATAGCGTTCTAGCGCGAACGCTTTGCGACTTAGCACCTCGATCGCAGCCGGTTTCGCAACCACCAGAGAAAAAGCTTCCAAGCTAGGCTCACTTGAGCCCTGCACGAGCCCGGTGATTTGAATTCGGTTAGCCTGCTCTAACTCATAGAGCTCCCGGCGGTCCAGCGCGCTCACGTAAGCAGAAAACTCAATTCCGTCACTCTGGAGTCGTAGACAGTACTTCTCGCCCGCCTGAGATTCGACGGCAAGCAAATCAGCCTCGACGGTTGCCCGCACTCCCTCAATTGCACCTTCGACAATTTCTTCCGCAGTCAGCATGCGTTCCTGAAGTACTGATGAATGCTGTCGAAACACTGCTTTCGCAATCCAATCGGACTCTGCAAATCCCTCCTCCGGAACCAATGCTTGACTGCTCCGAAGATCTTCGGCCGATTGCCCCGCATCCCGAACGGCATAAACTCGCACCCTGTCGCTAACACGAATATCGGTCTCGACGCTAAGGTGCATTGGGATTGATTTTTCGGTGGCGGCCTCTTCCAAAACCATCAAATTATATTCGTCAATAAATCCAATCTGACCATCGAAAACGTAGAGCTGGTCGTCCACAGACGCCGACAGTGCCTCTAATGGATCATATCGAGGAATGTCCTCACTAAGGGTTTCGCCTGGAGTCACAATTTCGAAAAGATCACCAGGCATTCCATGCACGATGGCGATGTTGGGGCGCCCCTTCGGGTCGACTAGATAGGAGAGCGTCCCCCTAAGCTTGATCTCCGCACCTAACCAAGGCTGCCGGGTCGGATCAATATCCCGCAACGAACGAACGAGAAACCTTCGCTTGCCTGAACGAGCCACGATTTGAGTTGTGCCGGACCTGCAAATGATCGAGTCGACCGTCGCTGTTGTTTCGATTCGTCGCGACCAATAATTACCAAGCGCAATCATCTCCATTTCTAGAGCGAGTGCCGTCACAGGATCGGCAGCACCGACTCGCTCGATCGATTCAGCCTTCAAAATACTGTTGTCGGTGTCGAGGTATCCGAAAATTCGAATACGGTCGCCAAGCTCCAGATTCAGGCCTGAAGAAAGCAACTCTGGAGTAAGACTTGCAAACCACCCGGTCTCGTCCTGCTGTATATAGAGAGCCTTCCAATCCGGATCCCAGTGATTCACCGAAACAACGACTTCGGCTGTAAATCGTTCCCCGGGGTGATTTTCGATCAGCGCGGAGAATTCCTGAACGTCAGTCACCGCCTGGGCGTGCAGCCACCCCGACTTAAACAGGAGCGTCAAACCAATCACGATGGCCAGACGCAAGGTCCCTCTTTCATTCCTGCTTGAACTTGGCTCTAGAGAGATTCGCGACATTCTGCTTGCGGGTCATTTGGTGTAGTTCAAGAAATTACCGAGAGAGGGAACCAACGTACGCAGAACGTCCTATCTCGGCTTGGGAGGATTCGAGCACTCCGTCGACATATCAGAGCAAGCAGCCTTTCGCTTCGCCAGACCATTCTCGCTCACGAGGCCATTAATCGGGTCCTGATGCCCGTACGCTACGACATGGAACGCGAATTCCGCAGATTAGCTGAATAACTCCTGGATCTCTCGATAACCTGAATCCACCACAGGGAACGGGCGCCCCCCAGGACCAGGAATATGCTCCGTCAGCTTGATACCCATTGCGTGCAGAATGGTAGCCACTACTTCCGGTGGTTCCGTTGGCCTATCTTCGGGGACGGCACCAATTGGATCACTGGCTCCAACGACCTGCCCACCGCGAACCCCGCCACCCGCGAAGTACACAGTGTAGCACTGGGGCCAGTGATCTCGTCCACCGGCCGGATTCACTTTGGGTGTCCGTCCGAACTCGGCCATATTTGCCACCATGGTGTCATCCAACATCCCACGCTCAGCCAGGTCGGAAATCAACGCAGAGTAAGCCTGGTCGTACATTGGCGCGACAATATTCTTCATCCCTTCGATCGAAGTAAACGGCTTGCTGCCGTGAATATCCCATGTGATTTCATCGAAGACCGTCAGAAACGTATTCACGGTTACGAATCGGACTCCAGCCTCAATGAGCCGACGTGCCAGTAGAAGGCATTGCCCAAATCGATTCATTCCGTAACGCTCGCGGACTTTTTTGGGCTCCTTCGCCAAGTCGAAAGCCTCGCGTGCCTGTGGGCTCGTCATCAACCGATAAGCCGTGTCGAAGTGTTCGCTCATCAGCCTCGCACTCTCCGACGACTCGAATTGAGTCATCGACTCCTCGACCGCCTCACGCAACTTTCGGCGGCGATCTAGCCGGGCCGCCGGTATCGATTCAGGTGGAAGCAGATCAGGAACCTCAAAGTTCGCTTTCGATGGATCCGCCATCAGTGCGAATGGATCATAGGCCTTCCCCAGGAAGCCACCCGCTTGCCCATTGGGGAGGTTCCCACCACCACGCCCCATCGTCTGTGGCAGCACCACGTGCGGCGGCAAGTCACTTCGCGCTCCTTTCAGATACCAGAGCGTCGAGCCGACGTGTGGAGTGTCGACCCCACCGGTAAAGAGACGCCCGGTCTGCATGATCTGCCACCCGGAATCGTGGACTGCTGCTCCGCGATGGAAACAGGAACGAACAAAGCCGATCTTGTCGGCGATTTCAGCATGCTTTGGCAAGATTTCGGAAAGCTGAATCCCAGAGACGTTCGTAGGAATCGGCTTGAACGGCCCACGGATTTCCGCCGGAGCCTCGGGCTTCATATCGAAAGTATCAATGTGGCTCGGGGCACCGAGATTGAAAATCAAGATGCAGGACTTATTGTCGCGCCCCTCCTCTACAAGCCCTTGTTCCTTGGCCTGCAACCATTGCGGCAAACTCAACCCGGCCGCACCGAGCGTCCCTACCTGCAGAAAGTCACGTCGGGTTCTCCCATTGCAGTTATGCGACTTGCCACGCCCGATGAAATCTAGCATCTGAGGATCCCGCTTCTTTTTTTGAACGCATTCACAGCCCTACTTCTTCGGCAGCTCGATCCACGCAAGCTTGCTGCAGGCACACTTCTACAACGAAGATCTGAATGCAAGAGGAACCGCTCATTGTAACACAGCCTGAAAGGCGTTCCGACGAGTCCCTCCGATCGGAATCAGGACCGATCGGAATCAGGACCAGTGGGATCGATCGCACGTGATCCGAAACGTGAAACTGCGGTCACCGGCGACTCGAGCAGCTAGTCGAACGTGGGGCAGACGTTCAAGAATTCGGTCCCCACTAAGAAGAGCGGAGAAGCGTTGCCAATACTCGTGTTGTGGATCACCCTCACAATGGCAGACACGGCGTCGTCGGAAACGGTGATGCGAAGATGGCTGTGCTGAATCGCGTCAGGAAAGATAAAGCCCAATCCAAGGCGGCTGAGATCGCTGGTGATGGCGTAGAAAGGCTCACCGTCCGATTGGAAGTCTTCATCTAGTGGCTGTACACGAATGGATGCTCGCCACGGCATCCGTCGCGACGTGCGACGTTCTTGATCGGCTAGTTGTTCAAGAATCAGCCCAAATACATTTGGCATCTGCGTGTCGCGTTGAGGAACCACTGGTGCTCTCCTAATCTAGACCTTGGCAGGCTACCGACATGCAACCCACGTCGCCCAACGGATCAAGTCGACCGTCTCGAGATACGCGGACTGCCCACGGTAACTGTCCCCAAGTGCAGGGACTGCGAGCACGACCAATTTGGCTCTTGGCCTTACGTAGTCCACGGAGTGCTCGCCATCTCAAACATACGTCGAAAGCTGCTCGCTGCTGGAAATTCCGCAAAGTTATTTCATCTCGAGCCGCTATTTTTGTTTCGCATTGCGTTGGGCCAACCTAGAGCCAATCGAAACCGCTTTCGCGGCTGCTAACATGAGCCCCGAAAGGCTGGCAAAAGGTACTGAAAGAATGACCGCGGAATACCGAACGCATTTCTGCTCTAGTGAGTTTCCTTTCCATTCCGCTTTTCAGTTCCATTCGGTTTATCCATTCGGTTTAGAATGACGGTCCCAACAACGCTATCCTCTACAGACTAGGACGTACTGGTGCCAGCTTTCCCCTTCTCCAGCCGAGTTCTCCCCTTACTTTTAATCGGCCTCTTTTGTGTGTGCCTCCAGTGCGCCACGAATCAATGCCAGGCTCAAGCCCAACCAGCCAAAGAGTCTGGACGCAGCCAGCCGAACATTGTTTTCATTCTCTGCGACGATCACCGTTGGGACTTTCTTGGCTGCGCCGGCCACCCATTTCTCGAAACGCCACACCTAGACCAGATGGCGGCTGACGGCGTGCATTTTACACATGCCTTTGTCACAAATAGTCTGTGCTCGCCGAGCCGCGCCTCAATCTTGACCGGTCTATATCCGCACAACCACGGGGTTGGTGACAATTATCACCCTGTTGATCCTGGGTTACGATTCTTTCCACAGGACCTTCAAGTCGCAGGGTATGAGACAGCCTTCTTTGGCAAATGGCACATGGGAGACGAAGATGATCCCCAGCGAGGATTCGATCACTGGGTCGCGTTCCGTGGCCAAGGCACCTACTATGCCGACGGTCACGGTACGACCCGTGTAGTGCCGCAAACGACCTACGACGGTTTTAACATTAACGGCAAAAAGCGGGTCGCGCAGAAGGGCTATATCACGGACGAACTCACGGACTACGCATTAGATTGGATGAAAGGTCGCGCCGAGGATCCGCAGCGAGCATCCAAGCCGTTCTTTGCATACATCTCGCACAAGGCAGTACACTCCGATTTTGTCGCACGCGACGGAGAACGCGGAAAGTACAAAGACAAGCCCTGGACGCCGCCGGTCACCTTCGCAGACACGGAAGAAAACCGTCGGGGGAAACCACGCTGGCTGATCGATCAACGAAACAGCCGCCACGGTGCCGACTTCGGCTACAACCTTCAAGATTTCGACGTCGAAGCGTACCACAAACGATATTGCGAGGCGCTGACAGCTGTCGATGACAACGTAGGACGCGTCATGAGCTACCTGAAAGAAGCAGGCCAGCTCGATAACACGATCGTCGTCTATATGGGTGACAACGGATTTCAATTTGGCGAACACGGATTGATTGACAAGCGAGTCGCTTACGAAGAATCCATCCGCGTTCCGCTGCTCGTTCAGTTCCCTAACCAGCTGAAAGCCGGTTCTAAAATCGACAATGTCGTCACGAACATCGACATTGCTCCCACACTCCTAGAAGCCGCCGATGCAAAACTTCCTGAGGAACATGCCATCGACGGCGCGAGCTTTTGGACAATTGCCAAAGGTCAAGAGGACCCAAAGTGGCGTGACACTCTCTTGTACGAGTACTACTGGGAATGGAACTACCCGCAGACACCAACGATCTTTGCCGTGCGGAATTCGGATTACAAGTTCATCCGATACCACGGCGTTTGGGATACGGATGAGCTTTACGACATGAATGCGGACCCGCATGAAAAGCACAACCTAATCCGTTCTCCCGACCATCAGGAGATGGTCAAAGCTCTAAGCGACACGATGTTCCAGATGCTTGAAGATTCAGGTGGTATGTCGATGCCATTAAAACAGGAACGCGGACGGCAGTTCTACTATCGCAACCCGAAGAAAGCCGCACCTGGCGAATTCCCTGCTTGGTTCTATGAGAAGCCGGCTCCAGTGACGAAGTAGCGTCGCCCCCCGAAAAAGAGGTCCTCTCGGGAACATCGATTCCATCCCCATGAGTCAACACCGCCGTGAGCGAGGCAGGGCCAATCAAAGTTTGAATCAGGGTTAAGTAGCAATTCAATACAGGGTTACGTAGCAATTCAATACCTAACCCTCTGTTTCCGAGTTTCGCGAGGAATTTGCGGAGGGTCGGAGCCTGAGCGACGGGGAGGAATTCTTCCCAACTTTAAACTTTGATTGGCCCTGCGTGAGCGAGGAAAGATGTTGGGGCTTTGCCTCAACATCGGGTAAAATGCAGTGATTCCCTTCATGCTGGACCATTGCTCCCACCTCGGCTTTTGCGCCGATCCCAGCTGACGTCGTCTTCCCTCATCCGGAAATGGCAATGCGTTTCTCCCCTCTCTTAAGTTCCTCTCGCGTCGCGGCGGCATGGTTAAGTCCCGTGTCCGCAGCAGTACTACTTTGCTTCAGTGCTGCCTCAGTGGTTGCAGATGATGCCGGCCAGACCCAGGAGCATTTTGAGCAATTCGTCCGACCGGTTTTCCAACGCTATTGCGTCGAGTGCCATAGTGAGGATGACACGAATGGTGGATTGAGCCTTACCTCATCGGCAGCTTTGAACGCGGAAACGGACTCAGGCAACACCGCGATTTCTCCCGGCGATCCAGCTTCGAGCGAAATCCTTATCCGGATCCAAGCTTCCGATGAGGACATGCGCATGCCTCCAGACGATGACGGTCCATCAGGAGAAGAGATCGAATCACTTCGAAAATGGATTGCCGACGGAGCCGTTTGGCCGGAAACAACTACGGGCCCAGATCCACAAGCTACCGAAACAGACCACTGGTCCTTCCAGCCGATTCATGCTGTTGAACCGCCTGCAGTTGAAGATCCCGATTGGCCATACACGCCAATTGATCGGTTCGTCCAAGCCGCCCGAGAGGCCGCGGGACTGAGTGTCCTTGGTGACGCCACTTCCGAGCAGCTCATTCGCCGAGCGGCCTACACCCTGACGGGACTACCGCCGGCCCCCGAACGAGACGAAGCGTTGGTCGCCGCAGTCGAAGCGGGCGGCGACCTTAGACAGGAATTCGCTAGCTATGTCGACGAACTTTTGAGCCAACCGTCCTATGGCGAACGTTGGGGACGTCACTGGATGGATTGGGTTCGCTATGCCGACACAGCGGGCTGCAACTCTGATTTCCCCATCCCACAAGCCTACCTTTATCGCAACTACATCATCGACTCGCTGAATGACGACGTGCCCTACGATCGATTTCTTGTCGAGCAGCTTGCCGGTGACTTGCTTCCATACGAGTCGCTTGAGCAACGCAATCGCCAGATCATCGCGACTGGATACTTGGCTATGGCGCGACGATTTGGGTCCTTGGTCGAAACATACCCATGGCACTTGACGATCGAAGACACAATCGACAATGTCGGAAAAACCATGTTGGGCCTGACCATCGCGTGCGCGCGTTGCCATGACCACAAATTTGATCCCATCAGTGCCCGTGACTACTACGGGCTGTATGGGATTTTTGAGAGCACTCAGTACGCGTTCCCTGGAATTGAACTATTCCAAGTTCAAAAAGACTTAACCTCGCTTATGACACAGGAGGAGTACGAAAAACGACTGGGTAAACATGATGAACAGTCTAGGCAGCTCGAGGAGGCTCTAAATAAAGAGCTCGCAAAGTGCCGAGCAAAAGAACTTGATAACGCGGCAAAGGAATCCGCGGCGACAATCGACGAACGTCGCAAGATGCATGACGATTTGCAACGTATGCTCGGAACTGCACGCAAAGCCGGAAACAAACTAGCGGATCACTTGAAAACACGTCCCGAATTCCCTGCAGCCTATGCCGTTCGCGACGCGGCTCCAAACGATGCACACATTCAAATCAAAGGCGAACCCACTCGACCCGGGGCCTCCGTAAAACGCCGCTTCCCAACCGTCCTCGGCGGTTACGAAGTCGAAGACACCGAATCGAGCGGCCGCTTGGAATTGGCTCACTGGATCGCCAATGCGAAGAATCCGCTCACAGCCAGAGTGATCGTCAATCGCGTCTGGGAACGGCATTTCGGCCGCGGCTTGGTTGGGAGCACGACTGACTTCGGGCTCCGCGGTGAAACTCCGACACACCCCGAGCTACTTGATTGGCTGGCTACCGAGTTCATGGAGAGCGGCTGGTCGCTAAAGCATTTGCATCGCTTGGTCCTGAATTCACATACCTACCAGCTTGCCTCCAGCCCAAAGATTCAAGCTAGTGTTTTCGATACCAACCACGCGTCCGCGGCCGGCGTTGCGTCCACTTCCGCAGAACTCAATCAGCTTTCAGACCCGACCAACCGTTACTACTGGCGATTCAATCGGCAGCGGCTCGATGCAGAGTCCATTCGCGATACGCTTCTGTGCTTATCTGGCGAACTCGACAGCACACCACAAACTAAACCCTATCCGATCCCACCGCAAAAGGATTGGGAATACACGCAACATCACCCGTTCAAAGACGATTACCCTGACCAAAAGCGAAGCGTCTACCAATTGACCAAGCGACTCACGGTCGAGTCCTACATGCAAACGTTTGATGGTCCGGACCCCAATGTCTGTACAAGCCGTCGCGACCAATCGGTAACATCTCTACAAGCCCTTTTCTTCATCAACGACGAGTTCTTACATGCTCAGTCGAGGAGGATTGCAGAAAACGCGATCGCCCAAACAGAAAATCCGGAAGAACGGATCGACAACATTGTCGCGCTGGTGCTAAACCGAAAAGCACAGCCCCATGAGATCAAACTCCTGGTGAACTTCTTGATGACCCTACAGTCGCTCGACTCGCCCGAAAAGCTAACGGAAGCAGATGCCTACGCGAGCCTGGTTCGTAGCGTTGTCCGGCTCAACGAATTCACTTATATCGACTAACACGCATGACGCTGCTCAACTAACTCAGACTGCCAAACAGCATTCGAACTCCTACAAGTTCACGGTGCACGGAATCAATCATCGAGCTCAACCATGAACGCGAACACCCTTACCAACCACAATCCGTTCACACAAACGTCCCGATTGCAAAGCGCCTCATCGGCGCAGTCGATTTGGAGTCGCCGTAATGCCCTGCGCTCGATGGTGGCCGGTTCAATTCTCATGCCGGGTGTCATCTCAGAATTAATTGCGGCGGAAGACGGCACCACCAATTCTTCGGTATCCGATGCGGACCCCATGGCGCCGAAAAAGCCCCATCGCAAAGCGCCAGCCAAGTCGGTGATTTTCATTTACGCCACGGGCGGCGTATCGCACATCGATACCTTTGATCCCAAATCGACGGAGAATGGCCGGGACGGGAGTGGTAAAGACAAATTGATGGGCAACCAATTCGGATCCGGGCGCAATTCACGCTGTGGAACAGAAACCAGCGATCTTTTCCCTCATGTTCGCGATGTGATGGATGAGATCTGCCTCATTCGTTCCATGAATGCTTCGCACTTCGATCACTCGGAAGCGACGCTGGGCATGCATACAGGGTCGCCGACTTTTGCACGTCCGAGCATGGGATCTTGGATTAGTTATGGTTTGGGCACGTTCAACCAAAACTTGCCTAGCTTTGTCGTGATCGCACCTCACTTGCCCTACGGAGGCACACAGGTTTTTGCCAGCGACTTCTTGCCAGCGGTCCACCAGGGCACGCGTGTCCTCCCAGGCGACAATCCGATCGCGAACTTAGAGGCTCCAGGCAAAACCCAATCGCTCCAAAGTATGGAGTTTGAACTGGTCAAGCAACTCAACCAAAAACACTTGGCCGATCGACCATACGACAGTGCTTTGGCCGCCCGAATGAAATCGTTTGAAACCGCATACCAAATGCAGCAAGCTGCCCCAGAAGCGTTCGATGTGAACGATGAACCGGAGCACGTTCGGAAGCTCTATGGTCTCGACCGAAAAGTGAAAGGACCTGGCGCCGATTTTGGATGGCAGTGCTTGGTGGCCCGCCGACTAGCAGAACGGGGTGTTCGATTCATCGAACTGATCGACACCGGCTCACGTCCCAACTGGGATTCCCACGGGGAAATGAAGGAACACGCGGACCTCGCCTACAATGTCGATCAGCCCACCGCCGGATTGATCAAGGACCTGAAACAACGTGGCATGTTGGATGACACGATTGTTCTGTGGGCCACTGAATTTGGACGCACTCCGACTAAGGAAGGTAAAAACGGACGCGGACACCACCGTGATTGCTTTAGCGTCTGGCTAGCAGGCGGTGGTTTCAAAGGTGGACACGTTCATGGGGTCACGGACGAGATCGGAAAATACACGGTTGAGGATCCAGTCGAAGTTCATGATCTGCACGCTACCGTGCTTCACCAGTTAGGCCTCGATCACGAACGACTCACGTTCCGTCACGCAGGCCGGGATTTCCGTCTGACCGACGTCCACGGGCGCATCGTCACCGATCTCATTGCGTAGAATCACGCCTGACTCCATCTAGCCGGCGGACGGGAATGACTCGCCCTGGCTGCCGATTTCAATGATCAGGGATGGTTTGGCTGTAGACCGGGCAACAAAGAGAGATCTGCGAGGCTGAACTATTCGGTCGGCCACGGCAGCCCCACCCTTTTCGTCGAACGCCTTCAAGCGCAAACTTGTGCCTCTTTCGACCACGCTTTGGACCTCTCCATCGAAGGCCTCAACTTTCTCACCAAAAGCGGGCGTCCCTTCAATTATCGCCTGATCAGTAAATTGGAATGAATTCTGAATGAGTAATGGATTGGACGAGCGATTTCGTATTGGCGCTACCGTGATCGACAGCGATCAAGTGCACTTTCGCGTTTGGGCGCCGCATTGCCAGCAGATCGCGGTCTGTGTTCAAAAACCGATGGAGCAGAGAAGGGGAGCGGAAGCAGATGTCTGTCAGTCGACCGATCTCTTGCTGGATAACCGCGGTTACTTCAGCGGAACAGTCGCCGCGCAACCAGGAGATGAATATCACTACGAGCTGAACGGCCGAGTGAAAAGGCCGGATCCCGCGTCCAGCTTCCAACCGCATGGTGTCCACGGCAATTCTCAAGTCGTCGACCACGGAAGTTTCGCTTGGTCCGATGAAGACTGGAAAGGCCTACCAAAGCGGCAACTCGCCATTTATGAACTTCATATCGGTTGCTTTACAGACGAGGGATCTTATCAAGCCGCCATCAAGAAGCTGCCGTACCTGAGGTCCCTTGGCATCACGGCAATTGAGCTGATGCCGGTCGCACAAGCCCCCGGTCGCTGGAATTGGGGCTACGACGGCGTCAATCTGTTTGCGCCGAATCACAACTACGGCTTGGTAGATGAACTGAAAGCATTCGTCGACGCCTGCCATGCGAACGGCTTCGCGGTGCTCCTCGATGTGGTCTACAACCATTTAGGGCCAGAAGGAAACTACCTGCGAGATTTCGGGCCGTATTTTTCAAAGCGTTATCACACCCCATGGGGCGAGGCAGTCAACTTCGACGGCGACGATGCAGGGCCGGTGCGGAATTACATCATCTCCAACGCACTGTACTGGCTAGAAACTTTTCACTTCGATGGCCTGCGCCTAGACGCCGCGCATTTTCTCTTCGACAACTCTGATGAACCAATCCTGGCATCGATCCGCAATGCCGTTGCGGCCCATGAACAGTTAGCTGGTCGCGAAATACACCTCATCGCAGAAGCAAACATATTCGATCGAGGCCTGCTTGAATCAACGAATCGCAACCGCCAGCAAGTACCCTACGACGCGATTTGGTGCGACTGCTTAATGCACTCGATCTACCGCCAAGGGACTCCTGCTGTTCAGCTCACGCGGCGAGATTACCGAGGCGGTTCGGAAATTGCCGAAGCGCTACGTCATGGCTACCTCTATCGTTCTCAACCCAAACTCTACCAGGCTCCCGACAAACGCCCGATCCGCGTTGTCGACAGTGAGCGGATAGCGAAGCCGACTTCTTCAGACGAATACGAATCGCTGATCTTTGCACTACAAACGCACGACTCAGTTGGGAATCACCCCCACGGACATCGAATTCACCAATTGACTTCGGTCGCATTTCAGAAAGCTGCCGCCGCACTGACGATCCTGTCACCGGCAATCCCGCTGGTCTTTATGGGAGAAGAGAATGCGGCTGAAACACCTTTTCCATTCTTTGTCGATTTCGAAGATCCTCACCTACGCAAGGTTGTTGATGAAGGGAGAGCAAACGAGTACCCGCAACACGCATGGGAGGGTGCTTTATCGCCATCCGATGAGCAAGCGTTCTATAGCGCGAAGCTAAGCGAAACCGATGAATCAAATTCAGATGTAGAACGCTGGTACCAAGGACTGCTGCAATTGAGGAAAGCAGGTGTTTTGAAGGGATGGTTGAGCAAAGCCGGATTCGAAGTCAGGCATCGCATTGGTACCGAGCTTTTCGAACTGCGTTATCGCACCGACACGGGTCCTGTCTTGACCATCGTGGCAAACCTGGGTTCTCGCGATAGCAATGCAAAGAAGTTAGACCTGCAAGGTACTCTCGTCGCCGATTCACTCTCTCTACATTCCGCTGGCACCCAAATCGATTCGCCGCTCATCCGGGGCTGCCAGTGCTTGATCATTCAGCACGATCTGGAGGTCGACTTGAACCTAGTTCCGGCCAACAACTAACAAGGCGAATTTGTGTTACCCTCGCCGCTCGATATCCCAATGGAGAAACTGCGTTGCAGCCAAAGCGTCTAAATCGCTTTCACTTGGAAGGCCACTTTCCATCGCTTGCCCAAACAAGGAATGGTGCGTTTGATCTACTCGAACAATGGCATCATCTGCAGCCGGCCCCATTTCGCCTTCCGGAACGGCCGCATTCAGCTCATTGATGATTTGCAGAACATCCAACGGGGTCAGCAGTGAATCACCGTTAACATCCATCTGCTGCATTGAGAACTCTCCTTCGGACTGGGTTTGCAAATCCGAAGCGGACCGATTTGCATTTAGGGCATTGACCAAAATAAGCGCGTCGAGTGCGGTCGTAATCCCATCGTGATTCACATCGGTTTGTTCGAATTCACCTTCCGCTGAACCACGCGTGTTCAATGTCAATTCAGCGTCATTTACGTTCTCAGGATTGACGCGTTCGTTTTCACCATAGACTAGGACTTCTGCTGTTGCATTCTGGTTCGGCGAGACGCGGAACTGAAGATCTCCGGTGCCAATGACTTCCACCTGAAAACGGGCGATTCGATTAGGACCGGCACCCGTCTGCGTCGCCCCGGCGAATCCGCCAAATTCCCGGATGCCCTCTTCCGTGATTTCACCACGCATCCCGTTTCGGTAAGGCTCCGTATGCTCCAATTCGAGAACTTCAAAAACGCTCGTGTCGAATTCCACGTCGAAGTACATTGAGAATACTCCGTCATCGAAGAAGCCTTCGCGGTCCGCCGTCAACTCAATCCAAACTCGATCCCCGATCGCAACCTCGGTAATCGCATCACCTGCATCACCGACCGCATTGATGCCTAGACTGACCGTCGCATCTGAAAAAACCGGCCGATTCACTGGCGATTCATTTTGAATCCATAGCCAAACATCACTCATAAAGAACTGACCGTTCTCTGACCTCCACTCATATTCAATCTCTCCAGTGAACTCTGGCAAATCCTGCGGAGATTCAAACTCCAGTGCTCGTCCGTCTTCCGAGATCGTGATCGGTATATCGAACGCACCGAAACGTGCCGAGATGATCTGCGCCGACGAAGGGACTCCCGGATTGTCCAATGGGCGAATCACGTGTCGCGTGCCACTACCGCTGTAAAATGTTCGTGGCAGAGGATTCTGCAACAGAAACTCGTCCGACGTCGATGAAACGTCAGCTAACGGGTAAGTCGCTACCCGATCGTGACTATGCAGCACAAGATAATCCCTCAATACGAAGGATCTGGCTTGGCCGAGCCCGCGCCAATTGCCTTGCCCTACGACTCCCTGCAGTTGAATCGGTTCCGAAGAATCGACATCGACTTGGAAGACCTCGGTTTGAGCGAAACCGCCATCGATCGTCAGCAGGCCGCGCTCTGGGAGATAGCGAATATTCATTTCGCTTCCTCGTTGGGTCTCGAACAGAGCAGTCCAAAAATCAGAACCATCTTCGCCAACCCAGTTGCTGACAACCTGAGGGGCCATTGCGTCCGAGACATCGTATAGCGTCACCTGTCGACTAGTTGTTCCCTCATCGTCGAGCTCGAACCCTATGCCGAGCAAGTGGGTCTCGTCGACGCGGCGCAAAAATCGAGCCACGCCCGGAATATCAAGCTCGGATTGCTCAACAGGGTTCGTAGGATCAGAAAAGTCGATGATGTGCAATGGATCATCGACAATCCAAATGTCTTCGTCAAAATCGAACTCGGCCGTCGTAACGTAAGCGACATCTCCCATAAAGACAGAACCGAATTGCCCCTGGCCTTCGGCCAAATCTCTGAGTTCGCCGACAACCTCAAGCTCACCTTCGTTTTCGCTTAGCACCCATACATCAGCGCCTTGTTCCAGTGGCCCCCACATGTTGCGTGTGGTAAAGACTCGCAGGTACCCATCCTGTTCGTCCATCGCATGCGAGCTCCGGATAATGCCATCGACCTGGCCTTCGGCGCGATAGTCAATCTGGTCGTCGCTGATCCCGAGAGCCACAATGCGTGACGGCCCCTCCCATTCCGCATTCACCGCGAAATGAGATTCATCATTCGCGTAGCCAAACGACTGGGAGAAACCGACCAACACTTCAGAATCAACAACCGACAACTGGCCATCTTCGATCTCAAGCATGACCAGAGAAGAATGACGCGGTCCCCATGTTGCGTCATCGAGATCGAGGATCTGCAGGTCCTCGTAGCCCCCTAAATCCTCCGTGGAGATTACGCCCCCATCTCCGTCCAATACACTCATCTGGCCAACGAAACTGGAGACCAGCCCGCCACTCACACGAGCCAGATACTCATCCTCCGTCTCAAATCGCAGCTGCCCCTCGTCGTCACCTTCCACTTGAACAAACTCAATGGGCGGTAGATCCTGACGACCGGCTGTGCTCAACATGAGCCGACCATTTTGCAGTCTAGCTTCCTGGATTGTTCCTGCGACTTCGATCCAGGAAGTCTGCGTTACGGCATTCGGATCGGACAAGTCAAAAACACGAACTTGGCTCGTCGTATCCCAGTTTCGATTGTGCCACGTGTTCCAGTGTGCAGTGTCGATCGCGATCTCAGGATCAACCGAGGTCGACACCACAATCAGCTCATTGCCATTTGTTAGAAATTGATGAACACCTAAACCCACGTTCAACTGGTTCACCAATGTGATGTCTTCAGGATCGCTCACATCTAAGATTGAAACCAACTGATCGTGCGCTACCACAATCAGACGTTCATCAATTAGCTCTGCAAAGTCCGCTTGATCAATCCCCGGCACACGAACATTGGATGCTTCCATGGCAAAGCCTGCCTCGTTCGAAGCATTGAATGCAACTCGAGAAAAAACATCCAAGTTTCGCCCGTCAAAAGCAACTGCCCGCCGGAACGTAGGAATACCAAGTTCCTGCATCATCCCGGGGGAAATCTCCTCGCCGAAGAGCTCGCTCCAATAATCTACGGCAATCTCTGCCAACGCTTCTTCGGCAGCCCCGGCGGAATCAAAATCCGTTGCCCGATAATTGGAATCAAATTCCCCGCGAAAACCAAAGACGACTTGCGCCCCGACGAACTCATCTGAATTCATCGGGAGCCCGTCGATATCCGCGAACCAAGGTGTCGCAGTCAGCAGACGCCGAGCCTCCATTGCCTCACACTGCATCTTTCGCGAGCTGGGGCGTCGGCGTTTTCGGGCAGGCTCTGAGCAGAATCGTTTTCGATGAGACATTCGAGCGTTTCATTTCCTGGAGGAATGTCAGGGCGAGGGCGGCGTCGATTCGTAAGCCAGGTTGAGTTCTAGACGAAAGTCCCTCACGACCTGCGTGACTCGAAACCGCTGGTTATGCTCATAGAGACACTTTTCTGTCAGATGTCACACGTATTCTGAAAAAAAGCGAGCTTCTACGGAGGGGCGAACCATCCCCCCCGCAGCCAGCAGCAACGATGTTAGGCGGATACAAGACTTCAGCTTTCAGCGATGCCTGTGTCTAGCCCATCGATACTGACCGAGTTCTTTTCGAGCCACCCCTTCTCGATCGCAGCTTTGCCTTTGGCGTCGGAGTGCTCAATGAGTTTGCTTCGCTCTCCAACAAACTCGTACAGCGGCACGCCAAAACCACATGAAGTCTGGAGCGAATCGATCTTCACGTCAAAGATTTGACGGGCTCCGGAGTAATCTCCGAAATGCTGATAAAGGACGTCCCAAGGCTCATCTCGTGGGTGAATCGTCTGGGCCGTCCCGTAAAGTCGAAGTATCAACGGCGCTCCCTCCAGCGCACAGAACATCAGCGTCATTCGGTTTACGGAACGGAGATGCGCCGCGGTCTCGTTGCCACTGCCGCTTAGGTTTAACCAGATGATCCGATTCGGCGACATGACACGCAAACAGTCGTAGCCTTTTGGCGAGAGGTTAATCCGGCCGTCGGCATCAGCAGTTGCCACGAAAAAAATGTGCTGTGCCTCGATAAAGCTCTGCAGTTTTGGCGTTATCGAATCAAAAAACTTCGCCATCGGAGTCCTCCTCGTTCACCACGCCAGGCACACCGGTCTTGATACAACCGCTATCGTCCGCAAAGCCGGCGAGCCGGGCCGCAGCGATTGGAAGCGAGCCTCGATCCGGCCTAATTCCAGTTCGAGCGTGTTTCGTGTCAGCTATGTTTCAAGGTCGCCACGAAAGCTCGAACCATGCAATCACTCTCCCTTTTCTTCGCAGTCCTGGTTATTTGCATCGCCTGCAAATGCTTCATTGCGTGGCTCAAGGGTAGCCTCAGTTACAAACTAATGTCCTTGAAGGGGCAAGCAGGCTCTAAAATCTACTCAGTCGTGGCCTTGCTCTTCCTGGTAGTTGCGTTCGTTATATTCACGCTTCGCGGCCCGTCCAAATCCCTGTTCGAACTCATCGCTATCGTGGCATCATCTTGGCTTGTTTATCGACTAACTTATCCAAACGCCCAATTCCGAGAGCACGGCATTTTCGACGGCTGTTCATTTACTCCCTGGAACAACATCTCTCGATTTCGCTGGGAACCGGTCGACGATACCTTCGTCGCACTGCTGCTCAAAGGCCCTTGGTTCGGCGAACGACGGATCCTGATTCATCATGAGCAGCAGGATGTAGCGAATGGCGTCATCAGTGGTGCTGCTCGCCTTGAGCCAACGACCACTGCACGCTTCTGGCTTAACACGTTAGGCCGCGGCGCCGCTTGGATCGCCGCGACAACTGCTTTGTGGTTCGTCGCAACGCGATTCCTAGGTTGAGACGCTGGTTTGCAGCGGCCGGAGGATCAATCAGCTTCCGTAGATTTGATCCGGGTCCTTTAGCCGCTGGCTGTTGATCCTAAAGCCACCATCCGCCTCAAGCGTGCGAAAGAAGCACGACGGATATCCCTCGTGACATGCTGCCCCCGTCTGCTCGACTCGCAACAAGATGGTGTCTGCATCGCAATCCAGTCGTATCTCTACGACCTTTTGCTGGTGGCCACTGGACTCGCCCTTCCGCCACAATTGATTTCGACTGCGACTGAAGTAGACGGCATTTCCAGAACGCATCGTTTCCTGAAAGGACTCCGCATTCATCCACGCCATCATAAGAACGTCACCGCTCGATGCCTCTTGTGCGATGGCAGGTAGAAGACCTCCCACGCCTTTTTCAAAATCGGGAACTAACTCACTCACAAAGTTGCCTCTATCTGGGTTTCGGTCCAACGCGTGACTTGCAAGCCTAATGTGCGGACTCGGGAATGCGGAATCAAGGTCCTATGTCTAGACGGTTCTAAACCAGAGATTGTTCATCCCGATTCCCCAACACCTTGCCAAACTGGGAGAGCCCTTCGTCAATTTTATTGTAGGCGTAAAAAGCAAATGCGAGCCCTATGGCCGTCAAAAGCACACCCGAGAGCACCCACGTTTTTTCGACGTTCCCCGCCACAAGCAAGCCCACAGCCATCAACGGTATCGCAGCCGCTGAGACAAGGTAGCCGAACATATGCTTGCGAACACGACCACTGCGGGAATCGAAGTCGACGTCCGACATCGACGGCGAAATCACCACTGGATAATAGATCAGTAGAGACAAAAGTGTCATCCCAAAATAGGGATAGATCCACGCAACGCCACCGCACATCACCAAGGACAAAAAGAAGTGTAGCGCATCCAAGGATGAGAAACTTCCTGGAAAAGCCATCCACATTGAAGACGAAAACACAACACCGGAAACAGCCCATAAGGCTGCTGTCACCATGGTTGCTTTCAAGCCAATCGTCCAAAGGTAATTGATATCCCCCTCTGGTGCAGATTGCCCTGACTTGCCTCGGTGTACGACCCTAGTGAGAGGCCAAATGATCCACCAAAAGAGAAAACCTCCGAGTGGAAAGACGATGCCGTTCACGATGAACGAGACCCATCGAAAATGCCGAACGATCGGATACTCCGTATCATCCCCTTGAACGACCCAAAAGAACGTTTCCTGCAAATAGGGAATTAGGCCGACCGTAGCGACGGTGCTATCGCTCGCAACACGCATAGGTAGCCCTTGCAGCGAAGCGAGCTGATCCCCCTTCAGCTCCATCTGATGCAAGTTGTAGGCATAGTTGTAAATAGCAGCCGTGCAATTCGGTCCAAAGATGAGAACCGCAGACACGAGCACCACGGATATCCGCAGCAATCGGCCAGACAAACTTTTCCTTGATGGCTCAAATCGGTTGGCAAGCTCTGGATAAAAGGCCAGCCTCAGACGTGAGGCAGTTTCAAGACCTGACTTCGGTCGCTGCTCCGGATCGACGGCCAGCATTCCGCGTAGCACTTTCTCTAACACTCGCTCGGTGGCGCTACTTTCGGCTTGCTCCATGACGAGCGGCCGTTCGCGAATCTCTCGCTGCATGCGTACCGCTTCCGTCCAGCTACTTGCTATATCATCGATACGCCACGGACGAGTTCCCTTCCAAAGCTCCCAGAGCACGATCCCAAGCGCATAAAGATCAGAACGCCCGTCGAGCTCGTCGGCCTGCTTGGCTTCAGTCGGGTCAGCGACTTGGAGTTGCTCCGGCGACATATAAGCCAACGAACCACCAAAATACGCCGCCGCCCCGGCCCGCCCTGAAAGCCCGCTGCAGCTAACGTTGAAGTCCGCTAACTTAGGGATCGCCTCAGAAGACAACAAAATATTCGCGGGCTTTACGTCCCGGTGTAGCACTCCCTTTGAATCGGCGTAGTGCAGCCCCTCAGATAGCTGAATCCCGATCCAAGCCACAACCTCGGGCCACTCCATGGTGGAGATTTTCTTCCGAACACTCGATTGCTCGGGGACAATCTGACTCGCATCAACCAGGCTAGCGTCAATGGATTCTAGAATCCTCGCCCCATTCCATTTTTCATGTGGCAACGAACGGACGTGCTTCACACAATCCGCTAGCGTTCCACCGGGCAGGTACTGCATGTACAGCAAAATGACTTGTGGATCCGAAATTTCACGCTGATCGTAAACTCGGACAATGTTGCCGTGATCGAGCTGGGAAAGCGCCTTGGGCTCATCGCTTCCGCGCGAAGTCGCTTTCAATGCGACCAAACGATGCATCGAGATCTGCCGTGCCAAATAAACGCGAGCAAACGCACCTTGCCCCAATTGTTTGAGCACCATGAAATCATCAAACTGCTCGTCAACCGCTAGCTCTGGCACCGAACCAGTCGTTCCCGATTGCAACTGAGTTTCCCCATCGGCTAGCCACTTACCAATCGTATCGGCCAGATCAGGAAAGCGCTGGCGGTACTCAGACCACTTGGGTTTTTCGCCTCGTTCCCGCAGCAGTTGGACCTCTTCGAGAACGAGATCAAATGGAATCACTTCCTGCGGCAAGATCGAAGCAGACTGAGGCCAGTAGAAATCCAGCGTACGAACTAGGCCGTCAGAAGCGGCCGCAGATAAATCAAACTTGATCAACTCCACCAAAATCAAACGCTGCGCAGCCTGGGAAACACCTGGAATTAGATCCAGAATCGACTCCGGCGATTCCACGGGCGCAATCGTCGTGAGTTGCTCAAGGCAAAGCTCGAGCACTGCGAAAGAAGCCTCGATCGTGTTGGCTTCGAGTGCATCGGCTTCGAGCTCCCCTGCCGCGCCGGCGCGAACCTCGCGTGGACCATCACTCCCGCGGGTGGGCAGTTGTCGATACGCCTTTGTAGGTTCATCGGGGTTCATGGTGGCTCAATTCGAGAAGCAATACTCCACACCGAGACTTCGCCGCTCGCAGCGGCATCCCACTATGCAGATGCTCGTGGGAATGCCCCACGAAGTAGTTCCAGGCTCTTTGGAATTGCAGTCAAGCAGTCTTCCATTCCTTCGAATTCGAGCGAGATGTAACCGCGATAGCCACTCTCACTCAATATTTTACCGATCCGTGGATAATCCAAATCGAGCGTATACCACTGACCACCGCCGTAGTAGGTCTTGGCTTGCACGAAGATCGTTTTTGACGCGATCTTCTCGAGACGCTGATAGGGCTCTTCCAAGAAATTGCCTGTATCGGTCGTGATCTGCAGCCAAGGAGAATCGACGGCGTCCACGATGCGCAAGATCCCTTCCGGCGTAAGCCCAAGCCCCCAGTGATTCTCCAGTGCCAAGGTGACGCCGCACTTCTCAGCCACAGGAATACACGCGTCGAGAGATTCAATGACCCAGGGGTACGCGTCATCATCGGTATAGCCTTGGAGGGGAGGCTCAATGCCGCGGTTGGCCATCAACTGATCAAAACTTGCAGATGTTCCCCATCGCCCCGTATTCACTCGCATCACGGGAATTCCAAGTTTGTAGGCGAGCTCTATTTGCCCAATAGTGCGATCGATATTCTGTTTCCGCTTCTCGCGGTCAGGTGACATAAAACCTTGGTGTGTCGACATGCCCACGATCGGCAACCCAAGTCGAAGTGCATGCTGCTTGTAACTCATCAGCTTACTGTGACTGAGTAATTCGTTTTGCTCGAGCTGATAGAGCAGCAATTCGACACCGTCGAATCCGAATTGATCCGCTAAATCGATGCACTTGTCGAAGTCGCGGTACTCATCGTTCTTAAACCGCCACATCGAATAAGTCGAAAGAACGATTGGATAAGTCGACCTAGGCCCTCCACGTCCAGTAGTTCCAGAATGGGTCGATCCAGCCGCCGATGCCTCTTGTGCTGGGGCTACCGCGGTTGCCAGTGGCACCAAAGCGCCGGCGCTCGCGGCGGTCAGAAAATGTCGTCGACTATTCATGCGGCTATCCTCAAATTGGATCCTGTTGTCATTCACGACGCCACGTCCGGCCATGGTTTGACAGAATCGAGATCTCTCCGCTCAACCAGATGATTGCTGCCACTTATATTGACCGGACATTGAAACATCCAGTCTACCTGCTTTCATCTACTTCGTTCGAAGCATCTCGCTGCGTCCGCAAGACGAAATTAGAGTTTGAAGCTGGGAAGCTTTCGTCACCATCGCTCAGGCGACCCTCCCCGCATTTCCTTTTTGGACCCAGAAAGGGCGAGTTAGGCTCTAGGCGGCTACTCAGCCCACATTCAAACCTTGCTTTGATCTGAGCCGACTTCCAAGACACGTGCGATTCGGTGCCTCACGCGTGCCAACAAATCCTGGTCGACCGGTCCGGCCTTGGCGGCCTCCAGATTCTCGGCCAGATGATCAGGATTACACGTGCCAACGATGGTGGTATCGCAGCCAGGAATAGCCAACGTTAGCCGGAGCAGGAACTGAGCCCGGCTCATCCCCGCAGGGAGCATCGTATCCAGATCGGCCTGCTCCCATACCTCGTTCAAAACAGGTCGCTCAATTTCAGCGTCGGGACCACCATGAGCAATCCCGCCACGGACAATCACACCAGCTTGATGGCTGGCGACGCGGATAGATTCCAAATGTTCAGGCGCAAGCACCGAACAAGGTAACTGAAAGACTTCAAACTCTTCGCAGGTCAGCAAGTCTCCAATATGCGGAAGCTTCGAAGAGACTCCCAGGTGCCGAATGATGCCTTGCTTCTTGTAATCCAGTAGTAATTCGATGAGCCCACCGGCCTTCAATTCTTCGAGAGTTCCACCGTGAAACTGCAGTAGGTCCACGTGATCGGTTTTCATTCTGATCAGGCTTGTTTCGATATCTCGCTTGATGACGTCCGGCGTCCACTTGAATCGGATCTCAATGTGTTCTTCATGTTGTAGATAGTCACATCCGCACTTCGTTGCTAAGAAAAACTCAGATCGACGGTGCGAAATTGCACGTCCAATTCGCTCCTCCGCCACACCGTAGACCGGCGCAGTATCAATAAAGTTGATACCTGAGTCCAAGACAAGATTTAAGAAAGCATCCGCCGCATCATCGTCAACGACTCGCTTCCCCCAAGTCTTCGGCCCTCGGAGTCCCATGCTACCGTAGCCGAGCTGGGTTACTTTCATTCCGGTACGTCCCAGTTCGCGTAACGGTAGTCCGAAGGAATTTATCTGGTTTGCCAAGCTGCCAACCCCTACGAAATAGATGGAATCGGTATCGCACTGGGAGAACGAGACGCACCGCCATGTCTCCTCAAAGTGACATCTACGAAAAGCATTTCAAACGTTATATTTTTGCCAAAACCCAAGCTCGCCGCATTTGCTAGCAAATATTTGATTAGAAAAATTGTGCTCTGGTTTCGATCCTGCCGATACGAGATGTGCGGCAGTCTATAGACGGGTTCGATCGAGCTAGTAATCGAGCAACGCCTACCGACCCACCCGTGAGTTCGGACTGAGCGGCCAAACCGCTTAAGGACCAACGTGCGATCGCGCACCTATGAAGTTTGCGACCGGGCTTCGAAGCGGCGAGACGGCTGCCCGGTAAATCATTGCAAGAAACGACGACTGACAAGAGAGCGTTATGAACAGCGTTAACCTGTGCCTAGTTTTGCATAATCACCAGCCGATCGGCAATTTTGACGGCGTGATCGAGCAAGCCTACCAGGACAGCTATCTGCCCTTTCTCGATACATTCGAGGAATACGATGCGTTGAGTATCTCCTTGCACACGTCCGGGCCATTGATGCTTTGGCTCGCTCAAAATCACCCCGAATATGTGGAACGCCTGCGTGCATTGGTCAGTGGCGGCCGCGTTGAAATCATCGGCGGGCCGATCTACGAACCGATTTTGACAATGTTGCCAGCTCGCGACCGAGTCGGCCAGATCCGCGCCTACACAAGCTATCTGAACGAGCTATTCCAAACTGAAGTGCGTGGCATGTGGATGCCAGAACGAGTTTGGGAATCGGCACTGACACCGGACATCGCTCGGGCGGGCATCGACTTCACTGTTCTGGACGACTTCCACTTTAAAGCTGCCGGCTGGACCGAAGATGAGCTGTATGGCTGCTATCTAACTGAAGAGGACGGCAGCCTCCTGCGTGTATTCCCGGGCAGTGAGAAACTGCGTTACCTACTTCCTTTTGCGCCAGCACAAGACACAATCGCGTATGCTCGTGAAGTCGCGGACCGTGCACCCGGGGCGACTCTGGTCTTCGGAGACGACGGTGAAAAGTTCGGTACTTGGCCCAACACCAAAGAGCACGTTTACGAGCAAGGGTGGCTCCGTAGCTTCTTCCAGGCACTAACGGACAACCAAGAGTGGATCAAAACGGTCACACTCGGCAGTGTGTCTTCGGAAAGCGAGCCGCTTGGCAAAGCCTATTTGCCCGAGTGCAGCTATCGAGAGATGACCGAATGGTCGCTTCCAACCGCTCAGCAAGAACTCTACGACGATCTCACTCATGAATTGCACGATCACCAGCGTTGGAACGATATTTCACGATTTCTGCGTGCCGGCAACTGGCGGAACTTCAAAGTCCGCTATACCGAAGCCAACGAAATGTACACCCGCATGCTCCAGGTCAGCCGGCGACTAGAAGCCACACGTCGCACTTGCGGCGATGGCGATTTCCTAGCCGAGATCGAGGATCACCTTTACCGCGGCCAATGCAATTGCCCGTACTGGCACGGTGCCTTTGGCGGAATCTACTTGCCGCACCTTCGCAACGCGATTTACAACGAACTGATCGCTGCGGACAACAAGCTGGACTACCTTGAGCATGGTCGCGGCGAATGGGTCGACGCTGCGAGTGATGATTTTGATCTCGACCAAAGACCCGAAGTTCGCTTGGCGAATGAGCAGCTCGTCGCCTATGTTGCGCCGGCTCGCGGCGGAATGATGTATGAACTGGATGTTCGAGAAGCACGTCACAACTTACTATCGACGATTCAACGTCGCCCAGAAGCGTACCACCGCAAGGTACTGCAAGGCAATCAACAGCCCGAAGGCGAAGTGGCCAGCATCCACGACCTGGTCGTGTTCAAACAAGAAGGCCTAGAGGAGCGACTGCAATATGACCAGTTCCCACGGAAGAGCTTTCTTGAACACTTCTACGATAACGACATCGCTCCCGAGGCCGTCGCCGATGGGAAAGCCATGGAGCGTGGGGACTTTGTCGCACAGCCATTCGACGCGAAACTTCGTCGAGCTGCCTCTAAAGTTCAATTGCAGCTGAGCCGCGACGGCAACGCTTGGGGAATTCCGCTACGTTTGACCAAAGCGCTCACGATCGAAGCCGGCAACCCCTGTCTGCAAGTCGCGTACTTGATCGAAGGACTTCCGCGAGACCGTGAATTGCACCTAGCTCTTGAATGGAATTTCGCTGGTCTTCCATCAAATGCAGATGATCGTTTCTTCTACGACGCTGAAGGCAATCAGTTAGGCCATTTGGGAACGCGTTTGGACCTCAACGAAAAGCAGCACCTCGGATTCATCGATCAATGGCAAGGAATTGACATCCTGATCGGTCTCGACCGGCCTACGAATTTTTGGACGTTCCCGATTGAAACCGTCAGCCAAAGCGAAGCCGGATTTGAACTGGTACACCAATCCGTCTGCGTCATGCCACATTGGCTGATTCGCGGCGACTCCGACGGGTGCTGGTCGACTCAGATGCAGATTCGCATTGCGAAGAGCGAAAATCCCTGTGTATTGGCCGAGCAAATTTTCCAATCCATGGTTATGCCGGCCCCAATGCCCAACGCCTGAAGAGACGAGAGCAGCTGAAGCTTCTGCGATGAATGACTTCGAACGAACTCAGCTCGTCCAATAGGGCGCCGCGCGGCGCTAGGCATTTCATCCAGCTATCAGCAAGATACATAACAACCGAGGTTACGCCACAACCGAAAGTCGTAGCTTCCTGTCCAATTCGTGGCCATTGGCTTGGGTTAGCGACCGCACCTATCTTGGCCAAACGGAAGACTCGCCCCACCTAATCGGTCTTTTTGGCGGCCATCCCAACCTTAGAGCCATCTTCCAAGGTTGCCCCACTTCCGTCATTGGGGGAGCAGGGGTACTCTGTGCTCTTCATATCCTGCAGCCCAGCTGGTCCCTGCGTTCCCGTGAAGGGGTCGCATTGCCGCCACAACCGGTGTTGGAAATCAATGACGCAGCCGACCGATGAGGGACAGAATGGTTTTCTCGGCCAGCTTGCCTTCTCAATGAGCTAGTTGCAGTGCATCGTCAGTCAATAACCTTCGACGAGGAGTAGGAATACCATGGGTCGCCCCGTAACACTTTTCACTGGCCAATGGGCCGATCTTCCAATCGAGCAAATGGCGAAAATGACCAGCCAATTTGGCTATGACGGAATCGAGCTAGCCTGCTGGGGCGATCACTTCGAAGTCGATAAAGCGATGTCCGAAGATGACTACTGTTCGAAAAAAAGAGAACTGCTCGAAGCAAACGGACTTCAATGCCATGCGATTAGTGCCCACCTCGTCGGCCAGGCTGTCTGTGACATTATTGACGAACGACACAAGTCGATACTCCCAGACTACGTCTGGGGCGATGGTGACCCGGCCGGCGTCAATGAGCGTGCGATCGAGGAACTGAAGCAAACCGCCCGTGCCGCCCAAAAATTTGGCGTTGGTGTAGTCAATGGATTCACTGGCTCTAGTATTTGGCACCTGCTGTACTCTTTCCCTCCCACACCCGAAAGCATGCTGGAAGACGGCTTCAAGCTGTTTGCCGAACGCTTCAATCCCATCCTAGATGTCTTCGGCGAATGTGGAGTCAAGTTCGCGTTGGAAGTTCACCCGACGGAAATTGCATTCGATATCTACACCGCCGAACGCGCCTTAGAAGCTCTAGGGCACCGAGAAGAATTCGGGTTCAACTTCGACCCAAGTCACTTGATTTGGCAAGGCATCGATCCAGTCGAATTCATCCGTGCTTTCCCAGACCGTATCTACCACGTCCACATCAAGGATGCAATCCAGACTCTGAACGGTAAATCCGGCATCCTTTCCAGTCACCTTAATTTTGGTGATCCGCGTCGTGGATGGGACTTCCGAAGCCCCGGTCGTGGTGGAGTCAACTTCGAAGAGATCATCCGAGCTCTCAACGTCATTGACTATCAAGGGCCACTGAGCATCGAATGGGAAGACAGCGGAATGGAACGTGAGTTCGGTGCGACCGAAGCTTGTGCGTTCACCAAACGCATGGACTTTAGCCCAAGCAACCGTGCGTTTGACTCAGCATTTGACGAGTAGGCCCCGCTGCATACCCAAGTTGACGCCGTGGCGTCACGCCAGGCCAACACCCAAGCCCTGCTTACCAAGTGGGGCTTTTGTGTGCGCCAATGAAGTGTCGGGATCAAGGCGGCGACGCCGGACACGGGCTCCACATTTCAAGACCACCTTCCTGCTTGCGCTAAGGTCGGCCGTAATTCGGCCGGGTAAGGTGGTCCTTCCCCCCTCCACTCGACTGACTCGTGACTCTCTCCCCTAGGAGAGTTGCGCGAGCTTTCTGAGATGAATCTTTTCGTACGCCACAAGCATCTGCTCTGTAAACAGACCGAGCCTTGCCCACAGGGCAAATCAAAGTTTGAATCTGGGTTGAGTGGCAATTCAATACCCAACCCTCCGTTTCCGAGTTTAGCGAGGAATTTACGTAGGGTCGGAGCCTGAGCGACGGAGAGGGATTCTTCCCAATTTTAAACTTTGAGTGGCCCTGGCCTCGCCCAACCCTCAGCCCTAGTTTGCCCGGCCCAGCAACCGAAGTGGCATTTCGCAGACCTTGACTTCATCTAAACTGAAATGGCACAAAACTCGCGCTGGACAGGCGTTTATTGTCCTGGCTTTTACCTCTTTCAGTCCCATCGTCACTATGTCCGAGAATTCAATTTCCATTCAATTCAATGGCCAGTCGCTCGACTTGCCTGCGGACGCGACAGTTCGCCAGTTGCTGGAGCACGTAAAAATGCGGAGCCAGCTGGTTGCCGTGGAGATCAATATGGAGATCATCCCAAAGGACAATCATGCATCACACCGACTGCAGTCCGGCGACGTCGTTGAAGTTGTCACCCTCGTTGGCGGCGGGTAAGGTCGCAGGCTATCACTCGACTACGCTCTGCCCAGCCGAATTAGAAGAACGCCGTTAAGACGAAAACATGGCCGATACCCAATCTGAATCCGACACCCAAGTTCAACCGAGCGTTAGTGCGATGCACGCGGCACCTTCTTTCGAGGATCGCCCTCTGGTTGTGGGAGAGCACGTTCTCGAGAGCCGGCTCATTGTCGGAACCGGCAAATACGACACTCTCGAGCTCATGCGCGATTCACTCGCCGCTTCTGGCTCCAATGCAGTCACCGTTGCCGTGCGTCGCGAGCGGATGTACGACCGAGTCGGGCAAAACATCCTCGACTACATTGATCCGGAAAAATACCTTCTGCTGCCGAACACCGCTGGCTGCTATAACGCAACGGATGCCGTTCGAGTGGCCCGACTTGGCCGCGAGATTCTGCGAGCCTTGGGGAACCCGGGAGCCAACTGGGTCAAGCTTGAGGTTTTAGGGGACAGCAAAACGTTGTTGCCAGATCCGATCGCAACTGTCGACGCGTGCAAACAACTCGTTGCAGATGACTTCCAGGTCCTGTGCTACACCAGCGACGATCCCATCGTCGCTCGACGACTCAAAGAAGCTGGCGCCGCCAGCGTGATGCCAGCGGGTAGCCCGATCGGAAGCGGACAGGGCATCCTCAACCCGAATAACCTGCGTATTATTCTCGAATACCTCAAAGAAGAAGATCCTGACTACCCAGTGATCGTCGACGCGGGCGTGGGTACCGCGAGCGACGTTTCGGTTGCTTTTGAGCTGGGTGCCGACGGAGTCCTTCTGAACTCGGCCATCGCACATGCACGTGATCCAGTGCGAATGGCTGTTGCTATGAAGTACGCAACGTTGGCCGGGCGCGAAGCGTATCTGTCTGGTCGCATTCCCAAGCGCCTTTACGCCACGGCAAGCAGTCCGGAAGAAGGCGTGATTACCTCACGCCCTTGGTAATATCGACTCGCAAAAAGCCGGACCATGCTCATTTGTCCTCCGCTGTGTTGGCCGAAGCCGATCATCGGCTCTGCCGACTATCCGATCCATCTTCTACTGCCGTTAGCTGCGAGCCTTCTATTCGTTTGCGGCCTGCTATTCGTGAAGCGAGCTTCCCAAAGCGGCATTGGTCCGTGGACCGTCACGATGCTCACCAATTTTTGGGCCGCACTGCTGTTTTCATTCGTGTGGATTCGCGGCGGGGAAATCCCACCGTGGCACTATTGGTGGCAGCCCTGTGTTGTCGCCGGGCTCTACATCCTGGGACAGATCTTTACGTTCGCCGCGATTGAACACGGCGATGTGTCGGTGGCGACTCCCATTTTCGGAATCAAAGTCATCGTCGTTGCCGTCCTACTATCGCTTGTAGCAGGCCAACCGCTGGCGCTGGCAACTTGGGGCGCCGTCCTCCTAGCCTTCACAGGCATCCTATTGGTTCAGTGGACACCTCGGTCCCCCAATCGCATCAGTCAGCAGCCAGCCGACGATACCGTTTCAGAAGATTCCCGGCGCTTTAGGCGAACGATCCTGACGATCATCATGGCCGTTTCCGCTGCCAGCTGCTTTGGAACCTTTGACGTAGTCGTACAGAACTTAGCTGCTAAATGGGGCGCAGGACGTTTACTCCCAATTTCATTCTGGATCGCTGGTGTGCTGTCGATCGGATTCCTACCGTTCACCGATCACGATCCACTTCGCAAGAGTACGCGAACAACACTCTTAGTTGGATCTTTTCTCGTCGCTGCCCAAGCCCTCTGCCTCGTCTTTGCTCTAGGCACCTTCAACGATGCAGCGCGGATTAATGTGGTTTACACCCTGCGCGGCGTCTGGGGCGTCGTCCTCGCCTGGATCGCCGCCTCCATCTGGGGTGGCGCCGAAGCACTGCTTCCTAAGCAAACCATGCTCGCTCGACTAATGGGTGCCGGCCTGCTCACTGCTGCGGTACTGATCGCCATCCTCTGGGGCTAGGCAACAGCCAATCGGTTGCGACGACGGAAGCACGGCGGTGGATTAATGAGGCACGGATTCTTCGAACACTGCATAGTAGAATCCAACAAATATGGGCCGCAACGATGAATCGTCGCGGCCCATATTGCTAAATCGATCTCTTTCAGGACTGTGACTAAGGGACCTGGGGAAGCTGGAAACCGCCGGGATTGAGGCCGGGCACACCGCCACCAAGTGGAGCCATCGGTGCCGCGGCATCAGCACCAGCCTCATCGCTTTCCTTCTTCTTGATCAAGTCATCTCGAGTCACTCGCAATTTCTGGTAAACGCTGTCACCGACAACGTAGTACCACTCCGAGAACCGAGCGTTCAGCTCCAAGACCTTCTTGCGAGCCGCATCAATCTTGTCATTCCGCTCGTCGATCTTGCGTTGATTTTCCTTCGCAATCTCTTCGCGCAGAGCCTCTAAACGCTCTTCCAGTTCTTCCTGGGTCTCGCCTGCAGCCTCATTCTGAGATTCAGTCTCTGCGCTATCAGACGCTGCAGGCTCCGTGGACTCCTGGTCTCCAGCTGACTCACTCGAATCGCCCTCATCACCTTCTGCGGTAGGTTCACCCGAGCCAGATTCCTCTTGGCTAGTCTCTCCCTCTTGAAAGCCACCGCCACAATCACCGTCGTCTTCCTTTGGCTCTTCGGCCGTGGGCTCTTCAGTCGTATCTTCCTTACCCGAAGACTCGGTCTTCTCATTAGTCCCTGTCGCGGGAGCTTCCGGTTCGCCGTCCTCGCTGGCCTTAACTTCACCGGAATCGGCTGTCGTATCGCCAGCTTCTCCATCATCTAGCTTGGACTCGGCACCAGTGGCTCCAGGAATATCGGCCGGGTCTAACTTCGGAAGCTCCACGGGTGGCTCTGGCTGAGAATCACCTTTTTCCAAGGCCAGCATCTCTTCCACTGTTTCCGGGAGCGGGTCCAGTTCAACGTCCGGAAATCGATTCTGATTCAACCTGGCTGTCACGAGAAGATATCGACTCAACCCACCATCGGAATCATCTTCATCAAGCGAAGAGAGTGATGCCGTCGCTTCACCGAATCGTAGCAGGTAGTCGACGCCTTCCTCGGTACCGATAATCGTTTCCCCGCCAGCGGAGAAGATCTCAGTTCCATCTGCACCGGCGGCGGCGAAGAAGCCTTGCTGCTGGAGACTAGCAATACTCTCGCGATCCTGTAACAACGCGTCATCAGCCTTGAGGTCCGCCGCGAGTCCCTTGGGCTTGCGCTGCACATTGACGATTTCTAGGTCCTGGACAGCGGTTCGCAAACCGTTGAGGAACTCTTTATTCAGTTCTTCATCTTCAGCCAGTTCGCCCGTCGCCGAAGCTTCCGCACCGTACTCCTTCATTGAATCGAGAGCCCACGCAGCACCGGGAATGTCGTAGCTGACTTCCGCGTCGAAATTGCGTTTCAGGGCGACCTGAGTCAACGATTGCTCCAACGTGTAGTCTCTCACGCCAACGCGTGTGATGTCCATGCTGCGCACGCCGAGGAGCTCACCCTCAATCCAGTCCCTGAACTCAGTACTGAACGCTGCGGTATCCAATTCAACTTGATAAACCGCGTCTTCGGACGGAATGCGAACATAGCGTTGGCCTTCCGTCTGCTCGACCTCTTTCCCGATGACTAGACTGGCCAGCACTTGATCTGAATCGTCCTTGAACTTGACCAGCATACCGACACCCGAAGTACCAGCCGCCAATTTCTCGTCATCAGGATTCACGACGCCATAAAGTTCGTGGTCACCCGCGACATCACTGACGACATCCAAAATGCTCAAGCCAATCAGTGGTGTCGTCGCATCTTTGACTTGGTCTGCTGCGTCTGCGGGATAGCCGTCGTGGGAAGGCAACGTCCAAAGACCCGTCGAAGCGTCCTTCGCCACCTCGAATCGCTCCAACTGGGCGAGCGTTTCATCGTATTTCACGATCTGCATCGAGCTCGCGCCTTCCGGGTCGGTAAACTCCTTGAAGACGTCTTCTCCTATGCGCTGCCGGACCACATCTTTTTCGCTGACCGCGGCTTCTGGCTTTGACCACCAAGCCAAGCCAAGTGCGACGGCAGCAACGACACCAAAAATCGCTGTGGTTCTACCTTCGTTCACGGTGATTACTCCTAAATCTCTCTGTACGCTTTGTTCGTTTGAGTTCGGGCGACAGTTCTGAGCCGAGCTGTCTGCTCCATAGCCGAAGTGCTTTCATCATTGAAGGGAAAGCCCCAAGTCTCGCATCTCGGCTACTTTAGGCGGGTCTTCGAAATACCTTCACGTTCGCGCACGCGACGCGTGACAAAGACGCCGGCTCCAACCAGAAGTGGAGGAATCGGCGGTAAGAAAATCGCCAACATTTTGTACTGGTTCTGGAGCTTCAGGATCATTGACTCTGATTCGCGTCGACTCTCCTTCACCGCGGCATCTCGCTCGCTCGCGAGCCGCTGCAAGTTGACATCCAGCTTACGCTGCATGACCTGAGTCATGATCTGTAATTGCTGCTGGATCTTGAGTCGCTCTGCTCGCTTTTGTTCATCCGTCGCGCCCTGTGCATCCAGCTTTGCAAGACGATCACGATACTCGGCAATCTTCTGCTCCATCTCTTCTTCTGCGGCCGTTTTCTCTTTGTTGTATTCTTCCTGAGACAACTGCTGAGTTTTGAATGCTTCCTGTCGGTATTGTTCTGCTTGGTCTTCGAATAAGCCAAGTGTGATGTGCTCTGGCTCGTGAGAACGAATCGTTGGATAGTCTTGTTCACCGGCAAGCACATCTACGATGTTGAGAACAAAAGTGATGTTCTGCACACGAAGGTCAATCTCTTCATACTGCTCCGGCCGCTTCCGATTCTCACTGAAGAACGGATGCATGTAGTCAACATCAGCAACGTAAACAGCACGAATCGGTTTCGCGCCGGCAGTGCTTCCTTCATTGGAGGCTACTTCAGCCCCTTCCTCAGAAGACTCTCCTTGATCAGAAGCCCCGCCTTCATCAGAAGCACCCTTTTCCGCCTGGTCTTCGCTGGCCCCCACGCCTTCGATATAGACCGCTACGACCTGCTCACCAGCGGGTTCACCTTGGAGTACGCGGAGCTGCTGCGCCGAAGCATCACGGCTACGCATCTGTGTATTCAGATCTTCGTAGCCAACGAGACCAGAATTGGGGCGTGTTGTCACTAGGTTCGTTATCGTCACGTCTTCGCGCCCGGGTTCCGGTCGGATAGCACCCGCGTACAGGAACATCAACTCACGAAGCCCCGCTGAGATCTTGCTTTCTTCGCTGAGGAAATCTTCCCCTTCGTCATTGCCTTCGAGAATGAACAACCACTCATCATTGGCTTGCATGAGATACTGCAGCTTCGGGTGAGGATTGTACTGCTGCCAAACCACATCTGGATTAATCGCTCCGGTTCCCATCTGTGTCATTCCAAACTGGGTCGGAATGTCGATGCCGAGAGCCTTCCAAAGTTCCTGGATCTCGCCCTTCGGCTCGGGAGCTCCACCACCCATCATTGGGTTGCCTGCGGCCTGCTTGGGCTCGCCAGTCCCCGGGATGCCCTGGTATACGAAGGGAAAAGGATCTTCAAAAATCGCAGTGGGTATTCCAGACTTGACTGCCTCCACCACGTTGGGCAACTGTTGCGGGTTTAGCGAAGAAGGCTGAACCACCATCAAGACATCGTAGGCGTCCGATGAGATAGGCGTGCTTGGATCAACGGCTTCGACGTCGTACTGCTTCTCCAGTTCCTCGACGATGGGCTGCTTTGGAATCTGCTGGAAGCCACCGCCGGCCATCGAGAACCCACCCATGAAGTTCGCATCCGTATTCACAATCCCCAACTTCGCTCGTTTTGGACGCGAAACGGTATTGATCGAACGAACTAGCTCATATTCAACGGGAATCCCACTCTCAAAGAATGGAATGACAACTTTGGAGAGCCCACTTCGTACCGCAGCCCCCAGAATCACTTCTTGGTCTTTCAGCGCTCCACGCTCACGAACGCGAACGATTTCAGGCACGATCCCATACTGTTTTTCCGCTCGTTGAGCTTCGTCGCCAAAGGGTTCGATACCATCGTTGATTTGAACCTGAAGCTTGACCTTACGGCTCGAGGCGAGCGCCTGGAACTCCTTCAGCAGTGTTGTCAGATCATATTTTGTTTTGGCGTACTGCTCGGGAATATCGGACGAAATGTAAGCATCAATGACAATCGGCCGCTCAGGAGCCAGCGAACGAATGAGCTTCTTCGTCGTTTCTGAAAGCGAGCTAACCTTACCTTCCGTTGCGTCGTAGCGAGGCCGGTCATTGTTCTTAAAGAAATAGCTGACAGAGAAAACCGTCAGAGCCAGCATCACAATTCGGCCAAGATAGTGCAGGAATTTGACGTTTCCATCTTTGCCTCCACTCCAGTGCCTTCGGCCAATGAGCACCATGCACAAATAGAGCCCAAGCGATAGCAACAAAGTGAAAAAGGCAACTGGAGCGATACTAATCACACCGCGTCCGAAGTTGTCGAATTGCTCAGTCAGACTGAAGGACGAGACAAAGTTGGCCCAACCCTTGTTCGGAATAATGACGTCTGCCATCGACGCAAATGCAAGTGGCGCGTTGAACAAAGCTCCAAGGATAAAGCCTACAGTCAAGTTATATGTCAGGAAGGAGGCGATCATCCCGATGGATAGCATCGCGAGTCCAATGAACCAATAGCCCAAATAATTCGCGACGAACAAGCCAGTGTCGACCTGGCCCTTTGACAAAAACAGCAATACCAAAAACGTCGAGACCTGCGAGAACACGAGCGAAACTGTATAGATTGCCGCCGCAGAAAGATACTTTCCGATCACGATATCAAAGTCATCAGCCGGCAAAGTCAGCAACAGCTCATCTGTCCCTTGCCTCTTTTCATCCGCCCAGATACTCATCGTAATGGCAGGAATAAAGAACAACATGATGATCGGGAACCAGTAATTTAGCTGGTCCAGATTGGCGAGGTTCGAATTGAAGAAATCGTGCGGCCAAAAAGCAGCCATCGACGTCAATAAAACGAACAGGCACAAGAATACGTAGCCGGTTGGGTTAGAGAAGTAACCCAAGAAATTTCGCTTGAGAACGGCGAAGGCAGCTCGCTTACCCTTGGCAAGAAGTCCAATCAACACAAATGCGATCAGACCAATCACCGCGTCAATGATTAGTAACTTTACAAGTGCTAACATGGTCTCTACTTGGTGGTATCTGAATTCAAATACGGTTTTCGAATACGGTTTTCAAATAGGCCTTATAACAACAGGAATCTCCGCCGCTCAGACGAAGCTCCATCGGGCCGATTGGCAAATTGAAGCGGGGTTACTCGACGCCAGTCAAATTGTGGAACGCTTGATCCAAGTCAGCTTTGACTTCACGCAGATCCTCGACCGTACCGTCGAAGACCTTCCGACCTTCATTGATCATCACAACACGATCCGCCATAGCCTCGACTTCTTGCAAAATGTGGGTCGAGAGCAGAATCGTCTTGGTCTCGCGGAGCTTCCGCATCGTCTTTCTGACTTCCCGAATCTGGTTCGGATCTAAACCTGCAGTTGGCTCGTCGAGGATTAGAACATCCGGCTCATGCAATAGGGCCTGGGCCATTCCTACCCGCTGTTTAAACCCCTTTGAGAGCTTACTAGTCGCTTTGTGAGCGACGGTACTGAGGTCGCAAAGATCGATGACTGCCTCGATGCGTTCCTTCTTCTTGGAACTGGACATGCCTCGAGCTTCCGCGAAGAAATCCAACATGCCAACAGGTGTCATCTCGGGATAGAGCGGACCATTCTCAGGCAGATAGCCTAGGTGCTTCGAGCCCGCGATCCGGTCCGCAAACATGTCGTGGCCGGCAATGCGAGCCACACCCTCGCTCGGAGCCAGATAACCAGTCAGCATCTTCATCGTGGTACTCTTCCCAGCCCCATTGGGTCCAAGAAAAGCCACCAGTTCGCCTTCGTAGACTTCAAAATTCACATCGCGAGTCGCCGCGAAGGGTCCGTAGAACTTCGACAGCCCCACAGATTCGATCATGGCGCGTCTATCGGAAACCCTTGCCGAAGCATTCATATTAGGCTCCTTTGAATACAAATGAGTCAAAGATTCAAGCATCGGGGAAGCCCCGCGATGAATCTGAATTCAATACTGATTGGGTGATATTGGCTGTCCGCAAGTCCAGCAAGCCAACTGCCTGCCCGGGGCGCCGCTCTGACGGTTAGGCCATTTTGCGTGACATAGACACAGCAAGGCGGGACGCAAAACCCGTTTAAAGGCCCCCATCCAACAAACGCTGCGAAAGGGGGACACAGATCAGCGCAGAATCGCGATATCTTAGCGTTGGCAACGGGCTTGTGCGATGACACTTGTCTGTCTTGTTACAGCAAAGGGCTTTGAACACTCGCGATCCGAAAACAGATCAATGGAAGATGGCGGCCTGATTGCGCTTGGCCACCACAAGCAGTCGACCGCGCACTCATGGGCTCCGCCCAGATCGGTCCCTTGGAGACACAGTCCATTCCTGTGCGAAGCTACGTCCCACGCCACTCCATGGTTCGTTTCGCAGAACTTGGTTTTGGACAATGGTGGCCTCTATCCGGACATACCAACGGTCGGGATTCGGTACAAACCAACAACACTTGGAAGATTGCCCGAGCAAAGTCCCTTCGACGGCTGGCCTCATGCCAAGTGAAAATGTGACGCCCGCCGGGCCGGTGACAGAAGAAAACGGGGGTTTCACTGCAGGTTTGGACCACAAACACACGAAAAAAACGACTTGCGGGTATTTTTTCGTGCGGATACACTTCGGGACTTCGTCCGAACGGCTGTGAGAGGCCTAGACGCAGTGAATTCGCCAGATTGACAGTAATCCTAGTTTGTAGCTGACTTTCGATGACTCTTTCGCAAAAAACAACCGTCGCCAAACCGAATGAAATCCCACAAAAGTGGTTCCATGTGGACGCTGATGGGCAAGTATTGGGACGTTTGGCCAGCGACATTGCGGTCATTCTGATGGGCAAACACCGTCCTACTTACACTCCGCACGTCGATACCGGTGACTTCGTCGTCGTGACCAACGCTGAAAAAGTCGTCATGACGGGTCAGAAGCTGCGTGATCGCCACTACACGTGGTATACGGGTTACACCGGCCAGCGTATGGAAAGCTACGGCGATCGGCTTGAGCGACGTCCAGAGGACCTTATCCACCACGCGGTTCGTCGAATGCTCCCCAAGAACAAGCTAGCTCGCAAGATGTTGGATAAGCTCAAGATCTATGTCGGTGAAGAGCATCCACACCAGGCTCAGCAGCCTGAAACGCTAGAGACGATCGGCAAGAAGAAGTAGCAAGCAGATCCCGGGAACTCCCGAGATCGATGACCTGAAAACGCACAAACAAGCCTCGAAGCGAGGCAGTAGAACAGACAAATCGGAAGATTGTACTGATGGTAGCAGTTAAGAAAGACAAGATTAATGGTGACTCCCTAGGCACCGGACGTCGCAAGAGTTCCGTAGCTCGAGTTCGCGTTCGCCCCGGATCCGGTAAGATCACCATCAACGGTCGTTCCCTTGAAGATTTCTTCCCAACGGTCCAACATCAGCAGACTGTTGCTCAAACACTGGCGCATGTAGACGCTGCGAGCAGCGTTGATGTCATCTGCCGCGTCAACGGTGGAGGGCTCACCGGACAGGCGGGCGCGATCCGCATGGCACTGGCCCGTGCTCTTGTTAGCTTCAACGAAGAGAATTTCCAACCGCTTCGTGATGACGGCTTCCTCACACGTGACGCTCGAATGAAAGAGCGTAAGAAGCCTGGTCTTCATGGTGCCCGTCGAGGTACCCAGTTCAGTAAGCGTTAATCGCGACTGTTCCAAACGACTACGCCGAAAGGGATCTCATCTGAGATCCCTTTTTTCGTTCAACGGCCTCACATCGAACACCGAACTGCAATCCGAAACTAACGGATCAGCAGTGGCTCTCCCCCAGCCGCTTTTCCGGCCAAGAAAACCTCACCAATTCGCGAGGGAAGGAACTCGCCTGATTCTTGAACCCGCTTTTCCCACTCGGTGACTCTCTGACCAGGAATCGCGACTAGGAATCCACCACTCGTCTGCGGATCAAAGAGAAGCGCAATTCGCGACGGATCTAAGTCCACTCCCAATTGAATCCGGTTTCGCACCGACTTATTTGCCGGGGCCAGGCTGCTCTCAATTCCCGCTTGAACCGCTTCAATCGCGCCGGACAGAATCGGAACGGAGTTCAGCTCAAGCTGAGCGCTACACCTTGAAGCTTCGAGCATCTCCAAGAGATGCCCAGCCAGTCCGAATCCCGTCACGTCCGTAGCCGCTCGACACCCAACCTCAATTGCGGCAAGTATGAGCGATGACTGTTCTGAAAAAAGAACCGTCTTGAGTTCCGAATAATCCATCGCGCGGCATTCCGCACGCATCAACGCGGCGAGCAATACGCCGATTCCAAGTGGTTTCGTCAGATAGAGTTGATCACCCGGCTGGAGCCCCGCTTTCGTCAACGGTTCGTCTCCAATACGTTCCCCCACCACAGTGAAGCCCGCTTCGAACCGTGGACCTACGATGGTGTGCCCACCGCAGATCTTAGCCCCGATCCCTTCAAATTCACGCCTCGCTCCAGCTGTAAAATCTGCAAACAAAGTCTGCTGGGCTCGAGAGTCGCCCTTCGGCAAAACCACATTGGAGAATGCCTGACGTACCCCAACCCCTGTTGCCGTTAGATCACTCGCCGCATGCAAGGCAGCGAGCCGCCCGAATTCATACGCGTCATCAAGTGGATTCGTAAAAAAGTCGGTCGAGGCATAGAGCTTGGCTTGGCTACCTTCCAACAACACGGCGTCATCCAGCGTAACACCGCAGTGTTGACCAGGTCTCCCTTCTTCGGCCGCAGCCACCTGATCCGCGTCACCCCATGACTGGTCCAACGCTTTATTCAAGACATCAGGCCCAAGCTTGCATCCACATCCGTCACATTGCATATCACCGCCTTCATCCGACATACCACCCGTCGGCTGAAACTTCTCCATGAAGTCGCGGTCAATCTTGTCCTTTAATTTCCAAACCCACTGACCGGCAAAAGAGATTCCCTTCCACTGCCCAATCGCACCACCGTCCCCTGTATTGATCAGCCTCAAGAAGGAACGTTGAGGCTGGAATCGCTTTAACGGCTTGGACTCGAGCGATCGCCTTACGTTCTCCCATAGGACCGGTCCCTGTCGAACAGCGTAGACGCCTGCTTTCGCGATTGCTCGTCCACGCTGAATGGACCCAGAATCTCCGACCGCAAAGACCACTGCACTACTCGCTTGACTAGCCGGCGGAGCATCATGCTGGACGCGTAAAAAAGGATCAGTCGCAAGGAACCCCCGTTGATCAACTGGAAGATTGAGCTGCCCAAGTAGGTCCGGTGCCCTAGCTCCTGTTGCCCAGATCACGATATCTGCTGCAGCCCGCTCGCCAGATCCATAGGTTACGGTGCCGCTCTCCACACCGGAGACTTCAGAATCAAGCCTCACTGCAACCCCTCGCTGGGCCAAGATCCGCTGAACGCGTGCTTGAGTCGATTCCGACAACTCACTGAGCAGGCTTGACCCACGCGAAACCAACTCGAGCTCGAATGATTGTTCGCGCCACCTTTGCAGAAACGGCGGTAAGCAGAGGAGCACCTCAACCCCGGCGACACCTCCTCCCACGACGACAATCCGAATGGGTCGATCCTGCCCTTGCTTTTCCGCAATGGACTCCTCGACGCGTTGCTTGAAACGCGTCAAAAAAGTCTGCATGGGCTTAATTCTTAGCAATGCGTCATCTCGCACCGCAACGCCTCGATCGTCCGGCACGGAACCTACGCCCACGGATAGAACATCGAAGCGGATTGGCGGCCGATCTTCGAACAGCACCAGAGAGGCATCGGTATCGAGTCCAATCACTCGATCCACAATCAGCCTTGCCCCAACCGAGGCACAGAGGCGAACCAGGTCGATCTGCATCTCATCAACAGATGCCTGGCCGGCAAGTACCGCCGGTAGCATTCCCGAGTAAGTTGCGACGTGAAAATTAGAAACACAAGTCAGGCGTGTGTCGGCGATTGGAGCCATTGCCCATTTGCGGACAACGTGCGCATTCGTATGCCCGACTCCCAACAGAACGATCTCTTTTGATGCCAGACGATCTTCCGGTGCCCCTTTCGAATTCATTCTCCTGCCCAAAACGAGTTAACGCGACCAAGAAACCTCGACAACAGTCACCTCCGTGGCTTTGTTAGCGCACTTAACGTTCTTGGTTAGCCGCCCGAAGCCCCGCTCAGCCATCGCCAGAGCGTTTTCAAGGGTCTTCGAAGCTATACTGCGAACGCGAGACTGCGACAGCCATTATGGTCCGATGCGGGAAAAGTATCGTAGCCTACATCGCATTGGCGGCAGTTTTCAGGGCATCCGTAAGCCGGCTTCTTTGATCTGCCAACACCGTCCTCATGTCGATCAGCAAGCCCGTTGCGATAATGCGTCCAACGACACTGGGAGCCCCGATACGAAGCAGCCGGGCGAATTGCTCCGAGGAGGGAACAGTTAGCTCGACGCCGCGACTCGGCAGGACAACGGTAGGCATCGAGCCACCGCCAATCGTAGACTGGCACTCAATGACCTTCGCGTCCAAGTTCGGCACGTCATGAAGCTGTTGCACGACTGAATCCGCAGCCGCCCTGAGATCATTAATATCACACTCCAGCATTTGATAAAGCGGCAAGAGGTCTGCCCTTTCCGCCAAATGCAGCTCGACGGTCGCCTCTAAACCAGCGAGCGTCATTTTGTCAGGCCGCATCGCCCGCATCATCGGGCTTTTGCGTAGCCGCTCGATCCAAGCTCGCTTGCCGATCACGATGCCGGCCTGAGGACCTCCAAATAGCTTGTCACCGCTGAATAAGCTCAAGTCCGTTCCATCTTCAACACTGGCAATAACGCTCGGCTCCTTCGCAAAGAGTTTCGCGTACTGGGGGTGGCTCAATTGCTTCGACGCGCCAATCCATCCACTGCCTATGTCGTCGATGAGTGCAACACCCGGTGGACGCTGCGCCCGAACAAGTTCCGAAATCGTTGGCTCGGTAACAAATCCCTCCTGAACAAAATTACTTCGGTGCACGCGAATCCAAGCAGCCGTCCCTTCTCCGGTTGCCTGTTCGTAGTCGTGAACGTATGTCCGGTTTGTCGTCCCCACTTCTCGCAGTTGGACGCCGGCCGCTCGAAATACATCTGGCAACCGAAATCCACCACCTATTTCAACCAGTTGCCCACGGGAGATCACAACTTCGCGCCCCTGTGCAATCGCCTGCAGCACCAATACAGTCGCAGCAGCGCAGTTATTCACAACGACTGCATCTTCGGCTCCTGTAAGCTCACAGATCAGCTCGGAAACTCGTTGACCTCGGCGTGATCGCGTTCCCGTCTCCAGATCCATCTCGACATTCGTAAAACCACTAGCCCGATGCATCGCTTCGGCGGCTCGCGGCGCGAGGGGAGCACGCCCTAGATTTGTGTGGAGTAGAGTTCCTGTTCCATTGATGACAGGACGAAATTGACGCAGCCCCTCTGACGCAGCGCGAATGTGAACTTGGGAAACAACTTTTTCCATGATGGTCGTCGCGTCCGACAATAGAGGCTGCCCGTCGCTGCTTGCCGACATTCGTTGTCGCATTTCCGCAATGGCACCACGGATCCAGGCCGTGCACTGAGCACGCGATACGTGCTCCAGCAACAACTCTACGGATGGTTCCAGGAGAACCCTATCGACTGCCGGGAGGGCGCGCAAAGCATGAGCTTTGCTTAAGGCCCCAGCTTCACCTGAGGCATCGGCGTTAGAAATGTCATGCATTCGGTCATCTCATTCTAGAGCGAATCGCCTGCAACGCGACCATCGTCCACTCGGGCGGTCAGATCAGTGCGATCGCAATACTCTAGCAGAGGGATCGCATGCTTCCGTGTAACGCCCCACATCTCTTTTATCTCGGGGACGCCGAGCGTATCGCACGCACCAAAAGCGACTCGCAATTCCTCGACGAACGCTTCGAAAACTTCCGCGTGCATACAGAGGCCATCCTCTAACTCGACAAGGATCCGCTGCTGCGCCGCGTGTCTCAATAGCGACATGGTAGCATCCTGCGATATGGCTAGCTTCGCAGCCAGTTCCTTAGCGTTCGGAGGAGTTCGGTTGCCTTCAAAGACTCGGATCAACTCCACCATGCGCGCTCGTTGCTTCTTCGACAACTGGGTCTGCTCGCTCGCGATCGCCACGAGGCCATTCATCTCCACGATAGCTGCTTCCGGCGTCGAAGACATCTGCTTCAAGCAGTATTCGATGACTTTGCTACTCGCCACACGCTGGCAAGCAGCAATGAGGGACTCCATCTTGAGCCAAGCATTCTCCTGTTGTTCTGCCTGCCCCTTTAATATGGTTACGATTCTCTTCTGAACCTTTTGTAGCCGTTCAGCAGATACAAGTAGCTCACCGATCTGCACGAAGCCTTGCTGAACTGACTGGGCAATGGAGTCGTGTAAGGTGTCGGCAAGTTGCCCCGCCTCTGAGGCCCACCAACTTTCTGTCGGGTGTAGCTCACCTAGAAGCTGTGCCCAAGCGATCAGCGTATCGGACGGGGTCGCCGTTTGTGCCGCCTGCAGCCGCTCGCCAAATTCGATGATGTCGCGGGTCCTTGTTTCCGCTAGAGCGGCGTCACTCAAGGACGCCAAGATTCGGCCACCACCAATCGACCCAACGGGGTAGGGCAGGCGAAGTATGCATGACTGTCCGACCGTACCAACAATCGGTCCATCGACTTCGACCACTACGACCCGACTTGGGTCGCTCCCCACTTGAACGCCACTGGTGACATCCAAATGCTTAGGACCCAACAAGCGACAGGCCACAGCTCTCGTCGCCGTATGCAGCTGGGCGACTAACGGTAACTTGAGGCGAGGTGTGCGGGGCGCCAACTCAAGCCCGAGCACAAAACGTTGGGATGGAGTATGGCTCCCTACCTCAACTAATTCGTCCCCGCGACGGAGCGACCTACTGTGGCTACCAACAAGATTGACAGCTGTCCGACGACCACACTGCGAATACTCCGACTTCGTTCCATGAATCTCAAGATCACGGACGCGAAACTCGGTCGAAGTCCCAGCGAGCTGAAGCGTACTCCCGACGGAGACGCGTCCCGTCCAGGGAGTACCAGCAACAACCAACCCCCGCCCCTCCACGGACAATACGCGATCGATCGGCATGCGGAATGGCAAATCCACGTGGTTGGATTGCGCCACCAACTGGCTCACTTTGCTCTTCAGCGCCGCAAGGAGCTGATCGACGCCTTCGCCCGAGTGAGCAGAGTAGGGAACAACCGGAAAATCATGGTATCCATAATCACCTAGAAAGACCTCAAGTTCTTCGACGAGTGCGTCTAGCTGCTCCTCAGTGCATAAGTCGATTCGAGAAATGGCAACAACCAACCGGGGCACGCTCAAGCATTTCAGAATCGCGACATGCTCCAGACTCTGCTCTTGGATTCCTTGATCCGCTGCGACCACCAAGAGACCGATATCAACCCTTGATACACCCGCCAACAAATTGCCGATGTATTTTTGATGCCCAGGCGCATCGATGAATGCCAATGTGTGCTCGCCCGATGTGCATGCCGCAAATCCAATATCGATCGTGATGCCGCGGGCTTTTTCTTCTGGATGGGAATCGGTATCGACCCCGGTCAGTTTCGCAACCAAAGTGGTCTTGCCGTGGTCGATGTGCCCAACGACACCGACCGTGGTGTAACCTCCGACCTCAAATTCCGTACCAGCTTGATCAGTTTCCAAATTCGAATCCATCGCTACTTGTGCCGGCAAGAGGGGGCTGGTGGCGTACTGGCTGGGGTCAGCAGGTCCCATTTTCTTTTCTCGCGTCACTGATTGTCGGTCAGGCTGCCAACAATTGAAAGGTCTCAACAGGGAGGCAGTCCCCATCGCAAAAGTGATCGGATCTAGAAGATCGGAGCCATCATTTGACCATCTAGTCTTTCCCATTCGTCAATCATCTTTTGCCGAATCTCGGGTTGTTGCTCACTCAAATCCCTCGTCTCCGAGTAATCCGATTCGATATCGTACAACTCCCACTTGCGTTCCGCGGCCCGGCGCTGCGGAGCCACAATTTTGTAGCGACCGCTACGCAATGCCGCACGGCCTCCCTGACGCCAATAAAGAAACTCGTGTTGAGACGCTGCTTTCGGATCGCTGAACAGCGGCTGCATGGGGAAGCCGTCGAGTCCGTCCGGCTCGTCTGTCCCTGCCAACTTACAAATCGTCGGGTAGACGTCTAAACTGCTGACCACTTGATCGCATACGCCTTCGCGAATCTCTTTGGGCCAATTGACGATGAAGGGAATCCGCAATCCTCCCTCGTACATCGACCCTTTGCCGTCACGCAGCGGTGCGTTACTCGATGTCAATTCGCGAGTCGGACCTCCATTGTCACTTAGAAACACAACGAGTGTATTGTCACGCAACTCAAGCTGATCCAACGTCTCTGTGATCTGCCCAACACCGCGGTCAAGATCCGCGAGCATCGCCGCAAAAATCCGGCGGTGAATATCCTCGATGTGGTCGAATTCCTTCAGCGTTTCTTTCTTCGCCTGAAGCGGGCTATGGACCGCGTTGAATGTGACGCAAAGAAAGAACGGACTCGAACGATAACGCTTGATGAAATCACAAGCTTCTCGAGCGAAAGCGTCCGTTAGATACTCTTCCTCGTCGATGGGCTGACTTTGACGCACAATCGGATTGTTGGCGTCATAATCAGGTTCGTCATGCCGCATGTGCGATGTGAGCACAAGATCCTCATCGACGTAGTAGCGAGAACCACCACTTTCACGTCCGCTATGGGGCAGTACGCGTTTGCGAAGCATGGTGGTCAGCCCATCCCAGGGCGGCGCACCGAAATAGTGCCCCTCGTGACCGAAGCCGAAAAAGTAGTCGAACCCGTTTCGTAACGGGTGATAGTCCGCTGCCCCACCAAGATGCCATTTCCCGACGAGTCCTGTCGTATAGCCGGACGCCTGCAGCACCTCCGGCAACAGTTGCAGCTGGGGTGGAATCCCGGTTCCGGGATCCTCATTGCGTGCACCAATTGGGTTAAATTCATAACCGAAGCGGGTCGGAATTTTACCCGCCAACAAACCCGCGCGAGAAGGACTGCAATTCGGTGCCGTTACATAGGCCTGCGTAAACCTTAGCCCACCGTCTGCCAGTGCATCTATATATGGCGTTGGAATCTGAGCATTGCCTTGGCAGCCCAGCTCTCCGTAACCAAGATCATCAGCTACGATCAAAACAACGTTGGGCTGATCGCCGATGTCACGAGCTTCGGCGTCTGCTGGCTTGGTAAGAAACCCAAGTTGCGCGAGCCCGGCCACCAGACAGACCTTCGCAGCTCCCAAAGATGCGAATCGAAAACGGCAACACCGCGATTCCCATCGAGATGCGCGTGCCGACTTACTTACACACCCGAGTCCAAAATTCATCTATGTTCACCTGCTGACAGATCCATTCTCGTGGATCAAACAGCATAGCTACTAAACGTGCCTATTGCAGGCGGATGAATGCATGCTTTGTACGGTTTGGAGTCTTTGCCAGCGGCTTTTGCCGGGCCCAAAATCAGCCTACAGCGAGAACCACTGTTCGAGCATCTTCGGATCCGCGACCCCAACCTGCCGCTGCGCTACGGCACCATTCTTGACGGCAACGAGAGTCGGGTAGGCCTTCACTTTGAATTGCTCCGCTATCTTGGGGAATTTCTCGGCGTCGACCTTGATGATCGTCGCTCCTTTTTCCTGAGCTACCGACTCCATTTCGTGCAAGATCTTGCTCTGAGATTTGCAAGGTCCGCACCAGGTTGTGAAGAAGTCCAGCACAACGGGTCCTCGCGATGATTGCATCAAACTCGAAAACTGTTTCTCGCTATTCAAGACGACGAGCGCGGGTTGAGCCGTATACGAAGCCATGCTGGTAGCCGGCGGTTTGCTTTGACCACTAGCCATCTGAACCGGCTGCATTTTCCTGGCTGGTATATTAGCCATCCGGTCGCTGCTTCCCGGAAGTTCAGCTGACCCCGAAGAGGGATCTGCTCCCGGCTCAGCCAGCTCGCGTGCGGCAAAGAAACCAGACAAGGGATTCGTGCCTTTTGTTGCGCATCCGGTCAGAGATGATGCAAAGATCAACATTGCTGTAGGTGTTCGCCAATCCATGGCCTATTAACTCCATCTTTCAATCTATGGCAGATCTATGGCAGATCCATGTCGCAGCCGCAAACACAGTGAATGAGCCTCTTTGAGTGATCCTCTACTCCAGAGCAACAACTCAACGGCAAGCTGCTGGCACAGACAGTTGCGGCATTGGTTATGATTTACGTCGTTTCGCTTGGACTGCAAGCATCGGATTTGATCCATATGCTCGCAAACCCTCACCCTCAATCCTGGATGAAACCTTCCTGGATGAGCCCCCTTACTCACCGTGGAACGTCACCATGGGACTAGCACATTCGTAGAGCCCACGGCAATGCTAGTCATTCGTATCGCGGCTCCTCTGTTGATCTTGACGCCTATACCGTGCTCAGCCTTACATTTATTTTGCAGATCAATGTGATAGCATTGCGGTAACGTCAGCAGGCCATGACTCCCTCCTTCGGAAAACAGAGTTCAATTAGACCTCCTCATCGACGAGCACCGTCTCCTCCACTTCGCTCCGAGGTCCCGAATCACTGAGTCTAACACTCGTAGCTGAAGCCATGCTTGCGACTTCCTCGCCTCTTCCTCAACCTCATTTTGGGATCCATGTTCGACGTGGAGCGAGACCCATGGCAATCGCGCACAAGCTGATCACCTTGACGATGCTGTTGATTCCGGCAGTTCAAGCAGTCGCACAATCACCAACAGCGACGCCTCCGGCGGCGGGCAGAATGGACGAATCGTCTCTCGATGGCTACCTTCCAGAGTACGAAGATCTTTCCCATCTTTCGATAAACGAACTTCGCAAACGCTGTGATTCCTTGGAGCTTGCTGAAAAAGCCGTCATGCAGGAAAGCCTGCTATGTCATCCAGATCAGACGAATGAGGGACAACTCGAGCTCGCACTAGATATGCTCGCCGAACACAACGCATCTTACTGCCCTCTCGGCATTGCGCTTGGCTGGAAGTACGTCTCGGTGGCGTGCATTGAAGACGGAGATTTAGACCGTGCTCTGCAGGCCTGCGAGCGTTGTCTTTGCCACGCATCCGAAATCTCGCTGGACCAACCTTACTTGGTTTACTCATTTTATGAAATGAAGTCTGAGATTCTGAATCAACTTGGGCGTCACGAAGAAGAACGCGAGTGCATCCGGCAAGCCATTGCGTTTGGCAAGAGACTACCGGATGGTTGGATTCCTGTTCACGAGGCGTATCACCTGCTCGCCATGAGCGAACTGTACTACGGTGATTTGGAACGATGCCTCGACGACCTGCGAAGCTCATTCGAGCTGAGTGTTGACGGAGAAGCGTGGCCCTTCGCCTTACATGTAGCAGGTAACACCCTCGAGATTCTCATCTACGAAGACCGGCTGGACACAGCCGAAGAGTGGCTCGCCCGCGTCGAAAAACTTGTCGAGGATGTAGGCTTGGAGTTGCCTTTCGCGATTGACTTGCGACGTGAAAAACTTCGGACGATGCGAGGCGACATTGAGACTGCCGCTACAAACCTACGAAGCCTGGCAGCCTCAGACTTGTCAAACGAAGATCCTTTTGACGTCCGCATGCTTTTCTCGCTCTTGGCAAACGCTGAATTCTATTGCGATAACTTCGTTGATGCCCTTGAGGCAAATGCGCGTTCGCTGGAAGGCTCTGATCCGCTTGAATTGAGGCTGCAAGACCTTGTATTTCGAGCCAAAGTCCATTCAGCGGATGGGAATCCGGAACTTGCACTTTCGATTTTGGACGATGTCGAAAGCCGGGGACGCGACTCAGACATGCTCCAATCTCAGATCGCACTCATCCGCAGCTTCGCCTACGAAGCGCTCGGGCGTTCCGACGAAGCCTTGTTCGAACTCCAAAACCATATGGATATCGAATCGGAAAGAAAGAATGAGGAGACGATGGCGGCCATGAATCGGCTCGCATCAAAGCTCAACGAAGTTCAGAACGAACACCAACTCCAGCTCGCCCGTCGCGACACAGAAGCGGCCCAAAAACTCGCACAGAGAGCCGACGAAGCCGCGGCGCAGGCGCAGAATATTAGAAACCTAACCATTGGCTTCAGCCTTATTGGATTGCTCGCGAGCATCGTCATCATTTGGCTTGCCGCAGAAAGGAGATCCGCATTTAGACTGCGGAGTAAGGAATCCCAGCTAAACAATGACTTGGAGCGTCAACTCGCCAAGCAAGCTGCCGAGCTAAGGCAAGAAACCGACACCCGAAGAGAGTTAGAGCTCTCGCTTGAACGCAAGTATCGCAACGAGGCAATCGGCCAGTTAACCAGCGGTGTGGCACATGACTTCAACAACTTACTTACTGTGGTCATCCACTCTGCCGAGTTGCTTGAGCATCAACTTGGGCCGCTTCCGCACAAATCCAATCAGCTCCTGCAGTCAAGCAAGCAGGCAGCTAATTCCGGCGCAACCATCGTTTCTCAATTACTTGCTTACGCCAGGCAGTCGTCTTTCCAGGTCCAAGCCTTCCGCGTTTCGGAGTGGTTGAGCGGAATAGAATCTCTGCTCCGACGCTCGATTCGTGAGTCGCACGCTTACGAACAAAAAGACGAGTCCAACCACGCACATTTGCAGACGGATTCCGCACAGCTAACCACTGCGGTCATCAATCTGCTTTCCAACGCGAACGACGCTGTCGCGCAGAACCCCGCCGGAGACGGCCTAATCCAACTCTCATTTTCGCGGTCATATTTGACGCAAGAAGCCATCAGTCCTGAAAGCGATGCAGAACCAGGAGGGTTTGTAGAAATTGCAGTCAGCGACAACGGCTGCGGCATGACAGAAGAACAGATCCAAAAAGCAACTGAACCGTTCTTTACTACCAAGGGCCCCGCTGCGGGTACCGGACTCGGCCTGAGCTCAGCACTTGGCTTCGCCCGGCAGTCCCGCGGCGAGTTGACGATCGAAAGCAAAGTCGGCGAAGGAACAACCGTACGGATTTTCTTGCCGGTGGCCAAAGCTGAAACGTCCGAACCGCTTCAGTTGGACGATGAACAAGATGGTGAACTGACTTTTGAAACAGTCCTGGTCGTGGACGACTATGAACAAGTCAGGCAGCTTGCATCCGCGCAACTGACTCACCTCGGACTAAGTGTTCGTGAAGCCCAAGACGCGACCGCAGCTATCGACAGTTTCGTCAACGATGGTCCTCCCGACCTCCTGCTAACGGACGTGCGTATGCCGGGTCCATTAGATGGCATCGGCTTGCGAAACTGGGTTTCCGAGCACTACCCCAATACGCGAGTCATCGTAATGAGTGGGAATGTCGACGAGGAGAAGGTTGGCGACGGTGTCTCGTTTCTGCGCAAGCCATTTAATCTGAAGCAGCTGCGTAGCTCAATTCATTCCGAGAGCCACCGTGAACAAACACGTGCGATTTTGGATTGATACATCGGTTGGCCAGCTCTAGAACAATCAGGTTCCGGTCAAAAGGTTTAGCCAGCGATTTCGATCCCCCACACACGGAACGCCGATCTTTCATAGCTCAGCAAAATTCTTCAACATCTTGAGGCCGTCTCCCTGACTCTTCTCGGGGTGAAACTGAGTCGCAAAGATATTGTCGCGCCAGACCGCTGCACAAAAAGTCTGTCCGTAGTCGCAGCTCAGCCAGCTGTCTGACGAGTTAGCAGGGAGTACGTAGTAGCTATGCACAAAGTAGAAATACGCTTCCGGTGAAATTCCTGCCAGCAGGGGACATTCCGACTGAGCTTCACTCGTCTGGTTCCACCCCATGTGCGGCACCTTGAGATCTCCCATCGCGGGGAACCGCTCGACGCGGCCAGGAATAATCCCGAGCCCTTCATGCTCACCACCTTCTAGGCCAACATCAAAAAGCATTTGCAAGCCGAGACAGATTCCCAAGAAAGGCTTGCCTGTGGCGACAAATTCCGTGATCGGCCCAGCCAGCTCTCTGTCACGCAGTTCACGAATGGCATCGCCGAAACCGCCGACCCCTGGCAGGATGACTTTGTCCGCTGCCCTGACTCTCTCAGGATCGCCAGACACGACCGCATCGTGCCCCACATGCTCAAGCGCCTTCTGCACACTCCGCAAATTGCCCATTTGATAGTCAACGATAACGATACTCACTCGTGCTCTACTCCTGGGTCGAACGTCGTGCAGTGCGGAAAATCATGGTGGAAAGCATTGCGTACCGAGGAGGCTGCAGCAGAAACCAGAGTCCACTGCACGATCTGCTCGTTATCTTCGACGACACAATCCATATGGATCGTGTTCACAGATCATCGACAGATCTGCTGGCTGCTTTAAACCGCTCTAGGTTTACGCAAACAGACTTTCAGGCAAGCAAACCCTACCAAATCTAAAACAGGCGATTCATCCCATTCAACGCGGCCACTCGATAAGCCTCCGCCATCGTGGGGTAGTTGAAGGTTGTGTTTACAAAATACTCAAGAGTATTGTGCGGCGCGGGCTGATTCATAATCGCTTGGCCAATGTGAACAATCTCCGATGCGCTCGCCCCGAAACAGTGGACACCTAAGATCTCAAGTGTTTCCCGATGGAATAGCAGCTTCAGTACGCCGACCGTCCGCCCAGTAATTTGAGCTCTTGCTAAACTCTTGAACTGGGAGTGCCCTACTTCATACGGCACATTTTCTGCCGTCAACTGTCGTTCCGTCTTGCCGACACTGCTAATCTCAGGCGAGGTGTAGATACCAGTTGGAATATCCTTCAACTTCATACAACGATCATCGCAGCCCAACATGTAGAGCGTAGCGGCTCGCCCCTGCATATAGGCGGCACTCGCTAGCGAAGGAAAACCGATGATATCTCCAACCGCATAGATGTTGTCTGCAGCCGTTTGGAAATGGTCATCCACCTGGATCTGTCCGCGACTATTCGCCTCGAGACCAACATTTTCCAACGCAAGCTTTTCGTAGTTCCCGCTCCGACCATTGGACCAAAGAAAAGCATCAGTCTTGATCTGCTTTCCACTTTTCAGATGCAAGATGACACCGTCGTCGAGCCCCTCGACTCGCTCACAAGCCTCATCGTGACGAATCAAAACGCCTTGATCTCTCAAGTGATAGGAAAGCGCGTCGCAGATTTCGTCGTCTAGAAACTCGAGCAAATCGCTGCGTGTATTGACCAAGTTCACTTTGATACCAAGGTTACGCAACATCGATGCATACTCGCATCCGATAACTCCGGCCCCATAAATCGTGATGGATTGCGGCCGATCTTCAATTCCGAGGATAGTATCACTGTCAAAGATCCGTGGATGCTCGAAATCCACATAGTCGGGTCGATAGGGACGTGAGCCAGCAGCAATCACAAAATAGTCGGCCGTATATTGAGTCCCGTCCTCAATCTTGACGGTATTGCGATCGACGAACGAAGCCGTGCCTTGAATGATCGGAACCTGATTGCGCTGGTAGAACTTCTCGCGCATGGATTCCTGCTTCGCGATAATCGCTTCGCTGCTCTTGCGCAGTTGTCGCAGTGTAGGCGTTGAACGAACCCCCAACTCACGAACAACTGGATTGTTCAAAGCTTCCATCATCGAATAAATGGAGAAGCGCAAGGCCTTGCTCGGAATCGTGCCCCAGTGAGTGCAGCCGCCACCAATGCGATAGTACTTCTCAAAGATCGCAACCCGCTTCCCCTCTTTGGCCGCCTGCATCGCGGCCCCTTCACCTCCGGGACCGGTACCGATAACGATGACGTCATAATCTCGTTGGGTCACAATGTTCTCCTATCGCTCGGACTGTTCGAACGGTCACGGTTAATGAATTGGCGAAGCACACGAGCTTCACTGCTCGCTTGGCAGATTGAGCGTCTTCATGCTCTTGGAAACGTCAGTGAGTTGCCCAATGATGTCTTCGCTTGTTAGCCGCCTAAATTCGACCGCGGTGTCGTATCGTGGTCGAGAAGAAAACCCGCGCTGGCCCTCTAGAATACGATCTACTTCCTCTTCTAAGCTGCTCAGCCATTGCGGCACATCCAGACCAACACCGGTCGGCTGTTCCATCATGAGCTTACATTCGTCGATCAGCAGCTCAAACGCCGCGGATTCAGAGTGTTCTCGAAACTGGCGAATCCCCGGGCCAACGAGAGCTCGCATTCGGTCTACGGTCATTGGCTTGGTGAATCGTTCGTGCAGCCGATCCGCCACCGTTGGCATTCGCATTGCATACTTCTTTTGCAACGTCGCCAACTGCTCAAGATAGGCCTCGCTTTCTCGTCCAATGCGTTCCGCCAAGGCTCGACGCCATTGCAATGCCGTTTGGTGACAACCGCCACGAACGAGAACTTCATGCGTCCAATAGATTGGTTTCAGGTTCCATGAGACGCGGTCGTAGCGTACGCGCAGCCGAAGAAAGTCGAGCAACATATACAACATTTCGCCACGGTCCGACTGTGTCGTCGTCGAGTTGTAATCACGATATTCGCTGTAATGATCAATAACTGCTTCCAACACGACTCCCAGGATCTTTTCGACATTCCGTCGATCGACTTCGCCTGACTCCATGGCCTCGACCAAGTCACCAAGCTGGTCCTCCTGACCATCTTGGATCACTTGATCCAACCAGTGGCCGATCCCCTGGTGCAAAATAGCGCGCACATTGCCGAGCGTCAAAAACGACTGAGTAAAAATGGGTCCACCGAAGCGTTGGATGAAGGAAACCAAATTCGACCAGCTACGACTGTTGTCGACCGTCTCCAAAATACTCAATCTCAAAGTCCGGCTGTGCGAGAGCCAACTTCCTAGCATGACTTCTGTCAGCTGCTCAAGGACCGCAATCAGTTCATCACTCCGCGGCTCGTCGTCATTCAGTGCCTCGCCGTCGTGTAGATCCATGTCCGCCGCAAAGACGTCCACGTTTGCTCTCACCGCCTGCTCACTCTCCGAATCATGATCGGCTGCATCAATCGACGAGACACCTGCCTGCTCTTCTGCACGCCAAATCACGGCATTCTGAACCGCGCTTCGAACCATCGACAAGAAGCAAAGCTTGAAAAGGTCATCAAACTCGGTGACCGCCCCAGGTCCAATGGGATTGTGATGCTCCATGAAGCGAGCCGTCTCAACCAGCTGGCACGCTTGGAAGTAATAACCTTGTCGCGGCAACCAGGTCATCAGGTGCGAAAGAATCCGTCGCCGGAGTCGAACGCTGTAGATCATGCCTGGGTCGCCACCGCGGGCCAACGGAATGTACAACAGTTTTTTCGGACGCAACGCCGTCAGCAACCTGGAAAACTGAGCCGGCACTGTCTCAGTTTCCCCGTACAACAAACTTCCAACAATTTCGATCGCCAACCGATCGTCCTCAGGCAATTCCTTTAATTGCTGTACAGATTCACTTGCTGAACCTTCGCCGGAATTCCCGAGAGCAGCCAAGTTCGCCAGCAATAGACGCCGAGCATCTGCCGTCTCTACCGCCGTCGCGATGATCCGCTCTAGCAAAGACTCTTTGACCAAACGCTGGCGATCGTATCGCGCCATCGCATCATGATCCGCGCTCGACTTGGCAATCCGGTGAGCCGCGACCTGCTGCAGCAACTGGAGCAATCCTTGACGGTTCTTGGCGGCTTGTGCAGCCCAAGCATCCATTGCCTCTAGCCGATTGGCCGTACTCCCATTTTGCGACTTCAGTTCGGCACGCACCTGCGCACTCATCGCTGCTTCCTTCCACATCTGCGCGAGTGCGGAAAGAAAGGTAAGGTGCTGATTCAACCGGTTTGATTCCTCGACCATCTCCGTGGCCGTCTCCGTGGACTCTTCCTCGGGAACTTCACTGTCAATTCCATCGTCAGTCGAATCATTGAAAACAACACCGTCGTAAGCGGCATCGTAGAGCCCAGCTTCTTCGTCATCCTCGTCGACGGAATCGTACAAATCGAAATCGTCACCGGTCGTATCCAGCAACTCTCGTCGTGGCCCTTTTGCGATGCCTCCAATACGAAATTCCGGAGGCTCCCAGAACTCGCCCGCATTCGCCTCCAAATAGTCAAAGAATTTCTGAGCGACGCCCCAATCGACTGTCGGGTTCTCATGCGTTTGCAGATGATGTTCAAGTTGCTGTAGCCAACGACGCGCAAGATCCGAAAATGAGTCGTCCCCTTTCTGCAAACCAACGCGATCTGCTTGCCCAAGCCAGTGCACGAGCAGTGCCATCGAGGCGACGAAGTCGTTTCGTTCCAACAGTGACTCCACGACGAGCGCGTAGGCTTTGGCAGAATCAAACAACTCCGCGTGAGGCGCCCAGAATCGCACATCTCCTGCGGCCGCGCCACCGGCGTGCCATAGCCCCAAAGCCTTGGCAACAAGGACCGCGGAATCAACCGTTTCCTGCGGATCTGTCGCGCGAACATCGGACACCTCATGGGCCGCAAACTTGCGCCACCATTCCGCAGTCTCCCTGAGCCCCAGCTCAACCTCCGTGCAAAGCTCAGCACGTCCCGCTGCTGAAGCCTCGCGCCAAACCCGCGACTTCAGTGCGAAGACGTACTCCATCAACTGAACCAAATCTTCGACTCGATGGTCATGTACGGCCGAGTCGGGACCTTCGAATCTGGCAAAATTCCCTGCGAATCCTAGGATGTTCCATGGATCGACGATACCACCACATTCGATACCGCGATGCACCAGATCCATTACGTCGGTACAAATGGCAGCTGCATGATCCAGCTCCCCACTTGCAAGGTAGTTGTCTGCAGCCGTCATCAGACAGTCGATTCGCGAAATGATTCGGGCCGAGGGAACCGGCACGAAATCAGACTGCTCGTTGGCGGCCGCGACGTGCCCCATGCGGGCAAAAAGCCGGGCCAACTGGACGTGCTCAAGTTGGCTAGCCCGGTGTTTAGCGAGGTGCGTGTTCAGATGCTGCCGCGCGCCGCCCAGAGGTTGGCGTCGCAGCTTTTGCTCTTCCCGAAGACGCGTCACGTGCTCTTGCGGCAAACGCTCCATCAGGTGGTCATAGAACTCATCACGGTACTGCGCAATCGGCCCAAGCAAACTGGCCAAGGTCACCGTCGACGGATACGCACCTGGGCCCGGCCCCGTGATTCCCGACGCCATCAAGATCGTCCCTGCCAAGACGGCAGCGGCTTCAGTTAATAGCTCCTCCTCGGACGCATCTCGATTCTCATGCACGCGTGCAAGCAGTGCGTCGAGGGTAACTTGTTGTACAACGAAACGGCGGAAGTAGCCGCTGTTATCAATTCGATGGGGATCCCATTGGCCGAAGTGATAATTCGGACGCTGGTTTACGGGGTGGTCGAAATCGTAGGCTCGAGGATCTACAGCCAACTCCTCGAGGCGTTCCAGATCGAACCCCGCACGGAGACAGATGCTCTCCTTCGTCTCGCTTAAAATCTCGATGCAGCGTTCGACCACCTTCGCATAAGGTCCAGCGGTCGGGCCAACACCCACGATATAGATTGGAACCGGCCTGACCCATTCATTGTCGTAGGGTTCCAGCCGTCGGCCTTCCAACACAGCTACTGGCCGATAACCAACGTAGTCGTTGAGTCGTCGGATCGCGCCACTCACCACTCGCTCACGTTCCGACCACGGCCCACCCTGCTGCAGAACAGCCTCCATGGCTCGGCCGAGGAAATAACCGTTGAAGACGCCCTCTGGCTCTTGGTGAAACAACAGATCGCGGTGAAAGTCCAAATAGGCAGGAAGAAACTCCAGCCAGAGAATTTCCAGCAGCGCTGCCGCCTGCTCACAATCTTGAAACGCCGGATTGCTGTCATGCAATCGTGCCAACGTGTCTTGGAGCCACTGTTGGATTTGCAGCCAGGCCGGCATTCCCTCGTAAGGCCCGCCCGGCAGCGCACGTTCATAAATGCGGTTCAACGCCGCCAACGTCTTGGCTTCGGCTTTGCCCGACGAAAAATTGAGGTAGCCAAGTACCTGTACTAAGTCATTGTCCAAAGACTCGTTCGTATCGTCGCTACGCTCGTCCACACGTACTCACCAAGTTCGATTTGCTCTGATACGATTTGGGCTTCCAACGGCCAATCCGTTCGATCTACTTCCGTCTGCCCCTTGGCCTTTCAGCCGGAAACGCGTTTCCGTAGATTCGATCGCAAGTTCGTGCTCACCCGCATTGGCATCGTGAGCCCTCCCGCGAACGCGGTCTTATCCTAAAAGTTGCCCTAGAAACCGTCTAGGACGCTGAGCCGCCATTCGCGGTCAGCACCCAATTCAGGAGCAACAGCGTCGAACGCCCGGAATAAGCAATCCCAAAACCAATCTTGCGTGAGAGCGTTCCCACACCGCGTTTCCATCACTTATCAGCCACACTGAAGGCATGCCCCGCAGCGACCACCGCCAAGTTAGAAGCCCCTTGCTAGCCCTATGAATGACCCGCAGATTGAAATCCCTGCCGCCCTGAACTGCGAACAATTACTGCTCGATTCATTTCCCAAGTGGAGCGAAAATCGGCTGACAGGGCTCCAGACGCTAGTCATTTCACCTGGTCTAGCCCAGACGGCAGGACGTTTGGCCGAGCAAAAAGAAGTTGCCGAGGTACACGCTTGGCACATGGATTTGCATGATGCCGCGCAGACGGCCGCCCTTTGGGACCACATAAGGAACGAAGCGGTTCACCAACCCGCCGTCGACATCGAAGTCCTTAGCGGGGCCGATTTGCCCGAGAACGGGTACGGACTGATTGCGATGGCAATCCTCAAACGTGGTGAAGCCGAACTGACTCGCGAGCTCCTCCAACAGTCGCACGACCGACTCGAAACCGGAGGATGGCTAGTCTGCAGCGTGGACAACCCCAAAGACACCTGGCTTCATGACCAACTCAAACCGCTCTTTCCCAAAGTAACTGCCGAGCGTCTAAACAAAGGATGCGTTTACTGGGCTCGGAAAAATAAGCCGCTCAAAAAACAGAAGAACTTCGAAAGCCAGTTCGAATTCCGCGATCGTGACCAGACCTTCAAAGTCGTCACCCGGCCTGGCGTTTTCTCGCATCGACGTCTCGACCCGGCCGCCAAACAGTTGATGCTCTCCAGCGATATCGGCCCAACCGACAATGTCCTGGAAATGGGATGTGGAAGTGGCGCAGTCAGCCTAAGTGCGGCCAGTTGCACCTCGGGAACCGTATTCGCCGTGGATTCGAACGCCCGGGCGATTCAGTGCCTCAAAAAATCGGCGGAAATGAACGGATTAGAGAACATTCAAACCATCTGGAACGCAGACGGTGAAATAGAGCTTGGCACGCCAATTGACCTCGCGTTCGCTAACCCACCTTACTTTGGAGACGATTTGATCAGCCAGCACTTCGTGGATTGCAGCCTGGCAGCTCTGCGCGTCGGTGGCGCGTTGCTCACGGTAACCAAACAACCAGGTTGGTACGAAGCCTATTACGATTCACTAGGGCTTGAAGATATTGCCATCTTCGAAGCCGGGAACTACTTCGTTGCCTGCGGTAGAAAATCTGGCCTCCTCGGCGAAGGCTAGCATGCCTGTTCTTCCAGGCTCCCCAATTTAGGGTTCTCGTGCCCACCGACCTATCCGTCCAAATCGCGACGATTACTTGCCCTCTAATTCGTCGACAACGTCGCCTGTCTCATCACCCTTTTCGCCAGGCTCTTCCTCGGCATGGCTTTCCGAAGAATGAGATGCGGCATGGCCATGAGGGGTCGCCACCGCGGTAACCACAACTCCGAGAATGGTTAACCCAATTCCGACCCAAAGCATCGGACTGACTTTCTCGCTCAGCCGGTAAACCGAGACGATCGCCATGACCGAGATGGCTCCACCGAACACAATTGGCATGACAAGCAGTGCATTTCCCTTGCTATACATCATCGCGCTGGTCAGACAAAGTGCTCCCAATGCGCCTAGGCTTCCCGCAAGAAACCCCCATTTGGCGGTCGCAAAGTCGGGGCCCAAGTAGGAAAACGAGTCCCCTTTGACCTTCATCATGAACAAACCACCAACGATTCCGATGACCAAGTAGGCAACGCCTATAAAGACGTAAGGCTTAAATGGTGACCACGCAGGCACTCCGTTCACTTTTGGGGCCTGAGCATTCCCAATCGTGGGTCCGTAGCACCCCCAAAACAAAGCTGTACCGAGCGCGAACAGGATAGGCAGAATAATTTTGGTCATGACAATCTCAGGTTGAGTGATTTAATTCGGCCCCCCGTGTATTGGCGAGCCCGGCGTCTATCGATAGGTACTATTTCGCTTCGATCTGCTGTCCGATCGCGTCAGACTCTCCGCAATCGCCCCCAAATAGGGGCCAACCGCCCGGAACGCGAGGACCCGCTATTCGAACGCGATCAGGTTGGTATGCATGGGAATTTGGCTCTTGGGACTGATTTCAGCAGCCGCCGCGACGACGAGGCTGAGAATTGCTGCAGTTTCACGTATCAAGGACCGAAAATCTAGCCATATTCGCTGCTGCAAAGGGCTCCGCCTAAGGCAAGCCGGATTCAAGCGCGTCTTCGCGATGGCATTTGGCGCTGATTCAATGGCTCATTTCCGATGAAACACGCCAGTGAGTGCTTCGTGCCCTGCGGTGATCCTTGCTAGTACCGGCAGACGAAACTGCCATAGACATGGTATTGAGTTCGCAACCCGCACAATCCCGTTGATCGTAGCCAAAGACGCCCGAAGGCGACTGAAGCGCAACCGAGGCGGAACCAGATTACAGCCTGCGCAGGCCGGCTGCACTTGCCCAGTGCTAGTTGGGGAATCTGAGCTTGCGGCAGAGTCTTGATCCGGTACTATTACGGCTTGCAGACAAAAGAAACTGAGAAGAAAACCGTACGCTAAGGGTTTGCGGGCTAAGGTCCCAGATCGCCAAAGCTGAACTTGGTTGGCCTCAGGATTAGCGATTAGTTGTCATCCGGCCTCAGAAAGAAGGAGGCGGAACGGGGCTGTTTGATTCAAGCTAACAGAGTTACGAAATAAGAATGACGACCACGAAAGAACTTAAGAAGCAGGCAATCGAGGAATATCGAACCTCTGATAGCGACACAGGCTCCTCTGCGGTACAGATTGCGATTCTAACGAAGAGAATCAACCACCTGACTGAGCACATGCGTAGTAACAAGAAAGACTACGCTAGCCGACGTGGCCTCCTACGGATGGTCAGCAAGCGTCGGGGCTTGTTGGATTACGTGCGTTCGAACGATCCTCAAGGCTACTTGGATCTGATTGGTCGACTCGGTATTCGTAAATAGCGAACACCTGACATTCTTGAAGTCGGGTCGCTCAGGCCACCCGTCAACTTGAGGTGGCTTGTCTTTAAGGCAATACCCGATGTTTTGCGACATCGCCCGTTGCAGAGAACGCCCCTCAGCCTATTAAGTCTCAGTTATGAGACGATGCTAGGTCTCGTGTCTCTATCCTGTTGATCTTGAGGTTTGGCGAAGGACTCGCCCCAAGACAGTTTGTGAGTGGTGGCTTGATCGCCACTCCAATGTCGAATCAGACCATTTCCTGTGGGTGAATGAGTTCGTACATTCGAATATGATTCGGGCCAGAATGCTGGCGCGATGCCTCTTTTGCACCGGAAGACTTTTTACCGGTTTCTTTTGCTGCGAGCGGCCTGATGCTAGGCCGAACTGCTTCCGCCAACATGTCATGCAAGGCGCGAGCAATCAATTGATGTTTGTAATGGATAGGATGAACTGAAGTGAAAGTAAGAGTAGAGAAACAAATTGGCGCCCAAGTCATGTCGATCGAAACGGGGCAGCTCGCCAAACAGGCGGCTGGAGCCGTTTTGGTTCAGTACGGTGATACCGTGGTATTTACCGCCTGTGCAACTGGCCCATCTCGGCCAGGTACCGATTTCTTCCCCCTAACATGCGACTATCGTGAGCGACTTGCTGCCGCAGGGAAGTTCCCCGGTGGTTTCTTAAAGCGCGAAGGTCGCCCCACGATGAAAGAGACGCTGACCAGTCGTCTCATGGATCGCCCAATTCGCCCACTGTTCCCCAAGGGCTTCAACGACGAAGTTCAAATTCAAAGTATGGTCGTCAGTAGCGACCTTCAAAATGATGGCGACGTGCTGGCTATGAACGGTGCTGCGGCCGCGCTGGGCGTAAGCTCGCTACCATTCCAAGGCCCGTTGGCATCCGTACGTCTAGCCAAGATTGACGGAGAACTAGTCGCATTTCCAACTGCAGAACAACTGGAAGAAAGCGAACTGGATCTCATTGTTTCCGGTAGCGACAAGTCGATCCTGATGATCGAAGGTTTTGCTCAGGAAATGCCCGAGAACGAGATGGCAGAGGCCATCATGTACGCGCATGAGGTCATCAAACAAGTCATCGAGCTCATTGGTGAGCTGATTGAAAAGGTCCAACCCGAAAAGGTTGTATTTGAGCCAGAACCAGAGAACGGCCTCCTCAGCAAGCTCCGAGAGGGCTACTACGACCGTTATCGCGAAGCCAAGCAAACGGTTGGCAAAGCGGCTCGCGGAGAAGCCGTGAGTGCTCTGAAGGAAGAAGCTAAAGCGGCCATCATCCCTGACCCAGACGCAGAAGGTGCAGTTTCGGGTGATGACTTCTCCACTGCCTGGCATGACCTCGAGTACGAGGTCATCCGCGAATTGATCCTCTCTGGTACTCGACCTGATGGACGCGATCACACTAGCCTGCGAGCCATCGAATGCGAAACCGACATTCTGCCACGAACTCACGGCTCAGCCGTATTTCAGCGGGGTGAAACACAGTCGCTTGTCACCGTAACGCTCGGAACGAGCCGCGATGAGCAGCGTGTCGACGGGTTGATCGAGGAATACAGCAAGAAATTCATGCTGGATTACAACTTCCCATCGTACTCCGTCGGTGAATGCCGCCCGATTCGCGGCCCCGGTCGACGTGAGATCGGCCACGGCGCCCTGGCCGAACGCTCCGTTGCACCTGTTATCCCTGACGCGGAAGAATTCCCTTATACGATCCGCGTTATCAGTGATATCACCGAATCGAATGGCTCCTCATCGATGGCCAGCGTTTGTGGAGCCACGCTCGGTTTGATGGCGGCCGGCGTGCCGCTACTAAATCCAGTAGCGGGCATTAGCATCGGCGTTGTGAAAGACAGCGATGAGCGATGGGTCTTGCTCACCGATATTCTCGGTGACGAAGATCACTTCGGCGACATGGACTTCAAGATTGCTGGTACCCCTGAAGGCATCACCGGTATCCAACTGGACTTGAAGATCGATGGAATTAGCGAAGAGATCATGCGTGCGACTCTAAAGCAGGCTCGCGAAGCGAGAATGGAAATTCTCCGCAAGATGATCACAGCGATCCCTCGACCTCGCTCTGAGACTAGCCGTTACGCTCCTCGACTTCTCCGAACCAAGATCGACGTCGATAAGATCGGCATGCTGATCGGTCCTGGCGGTAAGAACATCCGTGCGATCCAAGAAGAAACCGGCGCCACCATTGATGTCGAAGACGACGGTACTGTCGTTGTTGGCGGCAGCACGGGTGACGCAGCCAAGGAAGCCATGGCTCGAGTCGAAGCTTGCACCGCTACGGCGCAAATCGGCAAGATCTACGATGGTGTCGTCAGCAGCGTCCGCGATTTTGGTGCGTTCGTCGAAATCCTACCTGGCCGTGACGGTTTGGTGCACATCAGCGAACTTTCCAACGGCTACGTTTCTAGCGTGGATGACATTTGCAAAGTCGGCGACCCGATGAAGGTCCTGGTCATCGATATCGATGAGCAAGACCGCGTCAAACTCAGCCGTCGACGTGCCTTGGAAGAGCTCGGCATCGAAGACGAGTTTGCAACTGAGGAAGAGGGCGAAGGCGGTGACCAAGACGACGATATCCGCGTAGAACGAGCAGAGCGCGGCGAGCGAGGAGATCGTGGCGGCGATCGTGATCGCGGTGACCGAGGCGGACGGTACAGCGAGTCCCGCGGCGGCGGTGGCGGTGGCGGCCGCGGCCGTGGACGCGGTGGAAGCGGCGGTGGCCGTGGCGGACGCAGTGGTGGTGGCGGACGAGACCGTCGCTAAGCAACACTGTTGTGCCAATGCGAAGCTAAAAGTCCGCCAAACTGCGGTGATAAATCAAAGCGGCCTCGGAGTAATCTTCGGGGCCGCCTTTTTTTTTGCAACTCAAGAATCACTGACCTGCCAAAGCATGGACGATGCGACTCTAGCTTTAGCTGATCATGCCACGGAGGAGCCAGGCGCTGTAGATCACGACCGCTCCAACAATGCAACTACCTCCCACCAAAACGAACCTGGCGTGAGCCATACTCTTCTTGGCAATCAGTTGCGCGAGTATGCAGATCACAGCCACCGAAGCCAGCTTGAAAAATAACATGCCGCGGAAACCAAAGTTCTTATAAAAGAAGTCCGCCAACGGGTTCGATTCAATCGCTCCGAAATTCAACAGCATAAATGTCATAAAGAAATCGAGCATATTCACCAGAATGAAAAAGCTCGTCTCCGTTTGCAGTGGCAGCTGCTGCTTCATCGCGACGTCAACCCAGCTCTTTGCCTTTCGACGTGCGCGTTCGTCTATGGGGACTTGGGGATCCACGGACTCGCCGCCGTCGTCCCTCGCGTAGAATCGTCTCTCGTTCAGAGCAGCCTGTTCCGCGACGGAATCACTCCCCATTCCATTGATCGTGTCACGGTTTGCAGCGTGAGCTGAATTGGCCACGTCGCGGTTACTGGCTAAGCCGCCGCCTTCCGATTGTGGAGATTCATTATTCATGGCACTATCATACTCTTAGAACAGACGCCCCACACGTCATCAGTCAAATCCGCAAGATCGAAACCATCTACGTTTCCAGGGAGCAGAATTGAATCTGCCCAGCTGAGGCCCCACGCGTTACTCACAATCTTGAACCACCATCTCACCTGAACTTCAACCGCTCTGGACATGTCTGTCACACCGTACGCAATCCATTCACGGCAATTCGTCTTCGTTTGGCTCTTCGCTTGGCTCCTGCTCACAGGACAAGGCATCGCTCAAGATCAAGCGGCGTTTGCCGCGCTAAAGAGCGGCGATGCAATCACCATCGTTGAGGGGGTTCGCCCAGTTCTTACTTACCAGAAAGCAGTTCGAGCGAAGGAGGGTCGCTGGCCTCGCAATCACTACATCCATCCCTTGTACGATCTCGATGGAAACTCGATCACCGAAGACTTCCCTGTCGATCATGGCCACCACCGTGGCATTTTCTGGACCTGGCATCAGGTAGTGATCGATGGCAAACGAATTGGTGATGCTTGGCTATGCAAGGATTTCCAATGGGACGTTCGCCGATTTGAAGCAACTCGCCAACATCGTTTCGCGACGTTGACCACGGAAGTGGACTGGAAGTCGCCGCAGTACATCGACGATCAAGGGCAGCCCATCGCGTTTGTCCGCGAAAAAGCCAAAATCGTGATCCATGCGGCGCAGCCCAATTTTCGTTGTGTCGACTTTGACCTGCACATCAAGGCCATCATTAAGGGAGTCGAAATTGGCGGATCGGCTGACTCGAAAGGATACGGTGGCTTTTCACCGCGGATTCGGCTCGAGAAGGACTTTCGGTTCACTGCGGCCGGTGGGAGTATTGAGCCAACGAAGAATGCAATCGATGCAGGTCCTTGGGTCAATATCGCAAACGACCGCACTGGTTTCGCAATGATGTCGCATCCCCAGAATCCGGAACCAAAGCACAGTTGGATTCTGCGATCCCGGGACAGCATGCAGAACGCGGCCTACCCAGGTCGTAACCCGATTGCGTTGGATCCAAAGGCTCCATGGCATCTTCGCTATCGAATCGTCATCCATCGAGGCGACCTCTCGGCGGAATCACTCGCAAAACTATACGAAGACTATGCCACCGACCAGTAATTTAAAAGTTGGCATGGAATCGATCCAAGCGGCCTATGACGCCGAGTCCTTTCGAGATCTTGGGCACCGCGTCGTCGACATGCTCGCAGACCACCTTAAGGCGAGCCTCGCGAACCAACATTCCCAATCTCTCCCATGGCACCCGCCTGAAGAAGAAGTCAATTTCTGGGAGGCAAGGCTAGCCAGCGGGCTCGGACCAGAATCCATTTTCGAAACCCTCTTACAACGCAGTGTTCGAATCAGTGACCCTAAATACTTGGGACACCAAATCTGCAGCCCGCTGCCAACTTCGGCCTTAGCCGGATTCGTTAGTGACTTTATGAACAATGGTTCGGGAGTCTACGAAATGGGCATGGCTGGCACTGCCATGGAGCGATTGGTAGTCGGTATCGTCGGTAACCAATTCGGATTTCCAGCTGAATGCGACGGTTTCATGACAAGCGGGGGAACGCTATCGAACTTGACCGCCATGCTCGCAGCCAGAGCGGCGGCGGGCCATCAAGACTGGAAGCAAGGCACGAACCGAAAATACTGCGTGCTCGTTTCCGAGCAAGCACACTACTGTATCGAGCGAGCTGTAAGAGTAATGGGCTGGGGCGAGCAAGGCGTCGTACTGGTGCCTACGAATGCGAGATTCCAAATGTGCACCGAGCGGCTCCCCGAACTTTATTCGAGTGCAATTGATTCTCAGCTTCAGCCGATCGCCGTCGTCGGTAGCGCTTGCTCAACATCCACAGGCTCGTTTGACGACCTGGAAGCGATTGCTCAATTCTGTCGCGAACGCGAATTGTGGTTCCATGTCGATGGGGCCCATGGTGCTGCGCTTGCATTCTCTGACAACCATCGTTGTGTCCTGCAGGGCATCGAACAAGCGAACAGTGTCACCGTCGACTTCCACAAAATGCTTATGACGCCTGCACTTAGCAGTGCTCTGATATTCCGCGATGGCAACGATAGCTTTCGCGCCTTCTCCACCGAAGCCGACTACTTGTTTTCTCGAGAAAGTGGAGATCTGGACCAATACAACTTGGCCAAGCGAACATTTGAATGCACCAAAACGATGCTGTCCGCGAAAATATTTACGACGTTGGCCGTGCACGGAAGAGAGCTACTTGCAGCGAACGTTGACCGCCTGCAATCCCTAACCCACCAATTTTCAGAACTTATAAAGGCAAGATCGAACTTCGAAATCGCCGTTGAGCCTCAAACCAACATCGTCTGCTTCAGGTTCATTCCACCTGAGCTCGATAGTCAGTCCGAATCACCAGACGCAAATCGAGCCGTACAGGAGATCAACAGACTTAACGCCGCTATTCGCGAACGCCTAAAATCAGAAGGCCGCTACTACATCGTGCAGACAATACTACATGGAGAGACTTGGCTGCGAACCACGGTCGCCAATCCGTTTACTGATGAATCCATCTTCGCTGGCCTGCTCGATGAGATCGAACGCCTCGGCCGAAAACGATAGCCCCAGCCATTCGAGAGCTCCATTTCCCGGCACTCAGAACTACTTTGAATCCAGCTTCCAGCACTGTGGCCAGTGGATCTCACTATCCGACTGCGTGCCCGCATTCAAGGGCTTTGCGTCGCGTGCAATCAGCAGTTGCTCGACGCGAAGTTTCAGCTTCTCTATATACCCGTCATCGGGGAATTGCTGAGCAGCCGAATCGAGTAGGCCAGCTGCCGCATCTAATTCTCCCTTGCGAAGTCGGGATTGAATGTCGCTGCACGCTGCCGCTAAATCATTTGAGTATCGTGATGCATCGAGCAGCTCGAGTGCGAGAACCGGCTCGCCAATATTGACGAGCTGAACCTCACCAATCTCTCTGGTATTTACCGCGTTTTTGAGCAGCCGACCGTCCTCTTTGGTCCAGCCTCCCGAACGGCTGCACAGGGTCTTTGCACCGAAACTCTTGGCAGCCGATTGAAGCCGACTGGCTACGTTCACGGTAGAACCGAGCGGACCGTACTTGAATTTGTGCCGTGATCCTGTGTTGCCAACGTTTGCCAGCCCAGCACAGACCCCAATGCGAAACTGTAGCGGCTCACCAATCAACTCACGCCAAGCTTGATTGAGCTCAGCCACTGAGTCATGCATTGCCAACGATGCCTTCGCAGCTCGAATAAAATGATCGGGTTGCGACTTAGGTGCTCCCCACATCGCCATTAGCTCATCACCGATGTAGTCCACGACGACGCCGTCATGCTCAAAGACGACCTCGGAAAGGGTGTCCATAACACCGCTGATCCACTCTGCTGTCAGCTTAGGTCCGATCCGACCGCTAATCGCGCTAAAGCGAACAACATCGCAAAACAGAATGCTAACCTCACACTCTCTTCCCTCAAGCCAACTCGAATTGCTCTCCAGTTCACGAGCGAGCTCGGGAGAAAAGAACTGCTCAAAACGGACGCGAGCTGCGATCGCCTTCTCTTGCTCTTTCTCTCGGGCGATACCAGCCGCCGTGCCGCACGCGATGACCTCGACCATCGTGGCTTCCAAATCGGAAATCTGCGGCAGGGTGCTCTGCTCTTTCTGAAAACGCACACCATAGAGAGCACCAATCACTTCGCCACTTGCATCAAGAATCGGTGAAGCAACCAGTGCGCTGACACCGGCGAGGCTCGCTACGGGCAGTACCGAACGCGGAAGCTGCGTCACCGTACTTTTCGTATCAAGTACCTTTTCCAGAATCGTCTGGCTTGGTAGCTGACTCAGCCCCGTGTCAGCGACGCTGTCATCACATTGCTTGCTGATCACCTCCCAGCTAACTGCGGTACGTCGCAATGTAATGGCCAAGTCGAGATGGACAATTCGAGAAATCGCGTGTACCGCCTGGTCATAGTAATCACTCGCTCCGGCGGCGCTACGAAGCAGATCCATCGCTTCGGCGAGCCATCGCGACAGGTTCGGAAATACTTCAGAGTCAGGAACACCCTTGTGGGCCAACATCTGCCCGATCGTTTCCACCAAGTTCCCAGCTGAACCTGATTGATGAGGCGGCAGGGTTCGGTGGCCAAGCTGCGAATACTGCCACTCCACGTCCTCCTCACATTCGATCCGTAGCGCAAGGCCCTCTAAGAGCAGGAGCATTGGCGCCACTAGCTGCCGCGATTCTTGCGGTGGAATGATGGTCGATTCGACTTTGACCGTCCGCTTCTTGCTCAAGTTGGAAAGTCGAAACACAGGCTGCAGAGCAGTCGATCCTTCAACCTCAATCGCATCGACTTGTTCAATCAATACATGTTGGCGCGAGAAACGTTTGTTTTCCTTGGCTGCAACAACCAAGCGACAGGAGACTTCGTTGTAATGGTATGGCGGCGGTTCGTCAGGTTGCTGCCTACCAATTTCGAGCTTTGAACCTAACGCAATGGTGCAGCGGAGAACTTGGTTCTCGTAGACTTTTAGTTTGGGGGAAGCTTGAGTTTGAGTCATCGGACTTTCGTTGCACGACTCGGGGACTTTGTATTCGCAAATATAAGATCACACGCCCTAGTTCAATCGCTCTAGAATAGCGGCTGAGAAGCAAACGTGCTGAAGCATGATGGGAACATGTGCAAGACGTCGATCACAAGACTTCAATCCACAACATTTTGATTTCTGTGCTTAAGGTTAGCGAGCCAAGATGCCTATTGAGAATTCGCATCCAGAAGAACCCGATGAAGAGTTCGCGACCTATTCAGATGCTCAAACCGACTCATCCGGATCCTCTGTTTCCCGTGAGGCGGACGACCCATTTGCCACCGAGCAAGGCGAGGAAACAGGCGTTTCGCAAATCAACCCCGAGCGAGAAGCTCCGGAATTGGGTGCTTCTCGTGAGCGTTTTCGCAAAATAAAACCGCACGCCGCTGGAGGCCTGGGTCGCGTCTGGGTCGCAGAAGACACCGAAATCAATCGCGCAGTAGCGTTGAAAGAGATTTTGCCAACTCATGCGGATGATCCGCGGAGTCGTCATCGTTTCTTGCGTGAGGCCGAAATCACCGGCGCTCTGGAGCACCCGGGTATCGTTCCCGTATACGGTCTTGGCATCGAGGAAGACGGACGGCCTTTCTACGCTATGCGGATGATCGAAGGCACCACGCTCAAATCGAACATCGAAGACTTACACAGTGGGCGCCCAAGCTCTTCGTTTCATGATGTCTTCTGGCGAAACCAAATCCGCAAAGTGCTCTCTCGATTCATCGTGGTTTGCGAAACCATCGCCTACGCCCATAGCCGCGGAGTCATCCATCGTGACATCAAACCAAGCAACATCATGTTTGGTGAGTATGGTGAAACGATCGTCGTTGACTGGGGACTAGCCAAAAGATTGGGTACAGAGTCTGACGAACCCACCGCGTCTGCTTCGGCGACAAGCTCCGGTGAGCGATCTGGCGACGCAGCCGGTACCGATGATTCAAGCTCAGATTCTTCGAGCGATTCAAAATGTAAACCTTTGCTGCTACGAGGCGATTCACACTCAGACGATACGGATAACCTCACCATGCACGGCGTGGCGATTGGGACTCCGGCGTACATGAGCCCCGAGCAGGCTTCAGGCGGAAGCCTGCTTGAGATTGGTCCCGCAAGCGACATTTACAGTTTGGGAGCGAGCTTATTTCAGATCCTGACCGGCGAACCGCCAGCTGGCAGTTCCCAGACGAAGGACTCTTCCCCCGGTCCAAAAGATTGGCAAACAAAGCTGGACAGCGTCCCGAAAGGACTCGGCGCTGTTTGTCGCAAAGCGCTCGCCAAAGATCCTTCAGATCGCTATCCAACTGCGAACGGCCTGGCCAGGGATATTGAATGCTGGCTGAACGACCAACCTCTCCAGGCCTACTCGGAATCGACATGGGAGAAAACCATGCGTTGGCTGCGTACACACCCAACGCTTGCAACAACTTCGTGCGCCGTCATCATCCTGTCGGTCGTGGGCAGCTTGATCGCCTTTGGAGTCAAAGCCCAACACCAATGGGAACTACTCCAGGGCGAGCAGGAACGCCAACTCGTCGAGCAACAGAACCTGAATCAAATTCAATCCATTGTCTCCGAGTCCAAGGCTAGTGCCGAATCCGAAATACGAAACAGCCGGTTCGAAGCGGCGGTAGAATTCCTAGACACCGCAATCGACCAAGCGAAGGAACACGCCGAACTCGCCGACATGCTTCCTGACCTCGAGCGGATGCGTCGTCGAACACAGCGTCTGCTGGACTTTTATCACTTCGTCGACATCGCCGAAGAATTAACCTTCACGGACCACTCCCGACGATCGTCCGTACTTTTTCAAAGAGCACTAACGATTCTGGGCACATTCGAAAAGAAAGAGTGGTGGAATTCCCTACCAACGCAAGATCTAGACGAGAACCAGATTCACCGACTTCGCGAACAAGCGTATCGAGCCATGTTCTTGCTCGCCGCACTGCGTTTGAAGGAGACCATTCCGGCCGACTTGAACGTATCGGAAATGCTACAGCTGGCGAACAGCCAATCCAAAGAATCGAATCAGGCCGCCCAGCTTCTCTTCGACCAGCTAGACGCCTACCGCCCCTCACAAGGGAGTGTACTGGGCAGAAGGTTTGCAACGGAACGAGTCCGACTGTTGACTCAGATGCTACAGGGGATCGCATTTCGGCAAAAAGTGATTTCCTGGGACGCCAAGAACATGGCCGACCTCTATGTCATGGGAACGGCTTTAGCCTACATGGCAATCAATACCACGCCGCAACAGCGTTCATCTTTCGAAGCTATCCTCGGCATCGTCGATGCCGCGGAAGTGTCCGAAGGCATGTTGGACAACGCTGCAAGCCTCGCACCTGATCACTACTGGACTCAGATGGTACGAGGCTTCTTTGAAGCGCAACGCGATGAACCGGAATTCGCAGAACGCTCTTACTCTCATGCCATCGCGCTACAACCAGACCGATGGATCGGCTACACCTGGCGTGGACGTGACCGAATGGAACAAACACTCAAATACGAGAAGGGCGATCCTGAAATTGGGCGAATCCTACAACGCTCCTTGCGTGACATGGAAACAGCAATGTATCTCAACCCAAACGAAAGCTATGTCCACTACCACCAAGGTCTGCTCGCGGCGTTCGGCGGATCTCCGGTAAACGAAACCACCAGTAGCTTCCTGCAGGCCATCGAACTACAGGAACCGATCCCCAACATCAGAGACGCTGTGGTTGAAAACATTACTCGCGACCACTTGGAAATGATGCGCAATTGGTGCGATGCGACCATCGTGAATTTCGAAGGCAACGCAGAGCTCAACGCCTGTTTAGCTCTTGCGCATTTCATGTTGGGAAACACGGAAGCAGCCGAACGCGCGGCCCAAATCGCGATTCAATCGTCGGCGACGGAATCTACCGGCCGGATCGTCCTAGCCAAGCTGGCATTCAGAGATGGCAACGACGAGCTCGTCAGCGAAGCATTAGAGCGAGCCAAAGCACTTAGGCCTTCGGACTACGCGGTGTGGGAGCTTCAAGCCAAGCTCGACGAGAAGCAAGAGCAATGGTCGAAGGCGCACGCTAGTTTCAGTCGTGCACTTACGTCTGCCAAACCTGAGTGGCAAAAACGGATTGCTTTGCGAGGGCTACTTCGATGCAGCTTGCGTATTGGTGACCAAGATAAGATTGAATCGGCGATCCAGAACTTAATGAACGAACCACTCACAGACCGACTTGAACGCGAACTGAATCTGGCGATCAGCACGGAACAACGCTCGGTTCAATCCATCATTGAAAACTACCACAATGAAATCGCTCCTGTACTGGAACTCGGTGATGAGAGTCCAGTTGAAAACCTGGCGTTGCTAAACGGCGACTTCGAATTGGGTATCTCAGCGTCCTGGGGAGACGAACTCGCTCGGTCTGATGAGCCGGTCTGGAAGTCCTTTAACGGAATGGTAGCAACCGCTCGTGTTGAAGAAGTCTTGAGGACAACAGGTGGTGAATCAAATTCAATCTCGAGAGCCCTCCACATTCAATCATCAACAACCGCAGGCAAGGATGCTTATGCGGAGATGTTTCAATCGTTTCCAGCGTCCATAGGTCAGGTCTATCGCCTCAGTTGCGAATCACGATCTGATACGTCGAATCCGGGTTCAGGAACCGCGAATCCAGGTTCAGTAGCCTTAAAAATTGAAATGGGCGAACAAAATCCGCTCATGATTCCGCTACCATCTGACAGCTCTGATTGGCAGACGCTAAGCCATACCTTTGAGTGCAACGCGTCTTCAATCACATTGCGGATTCAGTGCTCCGGCCAAGCCGATCTATGGATCGACTCAATCAAAGTACAGCGTGTCGAAGACTCTGCAGAAACCGTAAACTGAATGCTTCCACATATCGCCCCAGTGATCCGGCCACTCCTTGTCCGAAGCCATCGACTCGACTTGGCAGCAGATCAGGGCTAATCCGAGTTCCAAACTGTGTGTGTTCTCGCTCTCCAGGCTAACGCATGCCCCTCCCAAAACTCGTCGTTGAATTCGGAATAGGAGGGCGAGTTGAATTCGCCCATAGACATTCTTTGTTTGTGACTGGATAAAGATCAGGGTCAATCAAAGTTTGAATCTGGGTTGAGTGGCGATTCAATACCCAACCCACCGTTTCCGAGTTTAGCGAGGAAATTACGGAGGGTCGGAGCCTGAGCGACGGGGAGGAATTCTTCCCAATTTTAAACTTTGATTGGCCCTGAGATAAAGATCCGCTCAAGAGCCAAGTCGCAGCCGAGATGATAAACTGACTATGCCTCATACCTTCACTAAGAACGATCGAGCCAACTTCTTCGCCGCTCAATTCAACTTGGACGGCGGCACCTGCGACACCTTTTCAGTCGACCTGCGGGCTCCGTACTAGTTGGTTCGTAAAGTCTTGCCTCCGAAGAGAAACCCACCTATGAGAATGAATAAACGATTCCTGAGCGCGGCATACGGCAACACAATTGATATGAATCCAGCGCGATATCCAATTCTGCTGACATGGGTCTACGTTGCTTTCGCACTAGTCGGATCCTTGGAACGCCATGCTTTTGCCCAGGAAGCTTCGTTCCACATTCATGGTTTGGCGGTCGACGCCAACGAGGGAATAGCCGCGGCCGACGTGGACCAAGATGGAAAAACCGATCTCGTAGCCGGCCGGTGCTGGTACCGCAATGGAGATTGGCTACCACGACCGCTCCGCAGCATCGACGATTGGAATGGGTATGTACAAAGCAATGGGGACTATGTCTTCGATGTGAATGCGGATGGCTTCCCCGATGTTGTCGCTGGCTCATTTTTACCCACGGAAATCCACTGGTACGAGAACCCCGGAAAAAAGGGACTCAAGCTTGGGCAATTGTGGAAACAACATCTGCTCATTGACTCGGGTCAGTCGCAAAACGAAGGCGGCTTACTAGAAGACATCGACGGGGATGGGATCCCTGAGCTGATTATCAACCGCTGGAAAAAAGACACGCCTTTTCTAGTTCAACGTTTCGTTCGAAGCGGCGAAGCCGATGAGAGCGGTGCAAAATTCCATGTCGAAACGGCTACCGTTGGCGATAAAGGCAATGGGCATGGACTTGCAGTCGGTGACATCAATGGAGACGGCAACAAAGACATCTTGGTCGGGCAGGGGTGGTACGAACAACCCAATGAGAACCCTTGGACTTCTGAATGGAAGTTTCACAAGGCTTGGGATCTTCACTCGAGCCTGCCAATGCTAGTGACCGACTTGGATTTGAATGGCAAAAATGATCTCATCTTCGGTAACGGACACGACTTCGGATTATTTTGGTGGCAGAACGAGGGCCTGAATGAAGAAGGCGAAGTCCAATGGAAAGAACACGAGATCGACAAGACGTTCAGCCAACCACACAGCCTTGCATGGGCGGATTTAACCGGTGACGGTAAACCCGAACTCATCACAGGCAAACGATACTATGCCCATAACGGCAAAGACCCCGGCGGTGAAGAAATGCCGTGCCTCTATTACTATGAGTGGAATCTGAAAGAAAAGAAATTCACTCGCCATACGATCGAGGAAGGCCATGTCGGTACCGGCCTGCAAATCGTGGTCGAAGACTTCGACTCAGACGGCGACGCAGATCTCGCCGTCGCCGGGAAAAGTGGCACCTATTTACTCGTGAACCAGCGTCAATAAGCGAACCGGACCGTGCCAAGTCGGTGAGGGAGCTTCAGACCATTTTCAACCTGAAGCTCCACTATCTCCCTGTTCTTGCCCCACTGAGACGGTGCGCCACTAGAAACGTCTTATTGGCACGAAAGGGCCGAGATACGTGTTAGGACCAATCGGTCGGTAATAGAATCTTGGCCTGTTGTAAAAACCACCGTAGTAGTAGGGACTCGGTACGTACAAAAAATTCCCTCGAGGCACCTGAATATTGAAGGTGGTTGTGGGTATTTGTCGTGTGATTTCGCCTCGAGACTGCGGGCGATTGTATTGAAATCGCGATGGCTCGACATAGTACGGAATGCTCGATCCTGCGGAAAACCCGGTTTGAGCGGAGGCTCTCTCCGGCTCGAAACCGATACCGACCAACCCGAATGCCATGAACGCAATGGCAACCGACGTCCATCGTTTGGTGCGGTGCTGAAATCTGCCAAGTTTTCTCATCTGATTGTCTCCCTCTGTACCCGAAACTGGATTTTCCGTCGCACGCGGATCACGCCCCTGATGCTCTCATTAATGCGTGCTAGCCCTGACATTCAATGGCTGTCATTCTAACGTTTGCGTGAATTCAACGCACATTTCTCGCTTTACGTGCGACAGCTCACTCCCAGTGAGCCCACAATTCGCTGCAAAAACCAGTACCATCGGGTTTGAAGGTGGATCCCGCCAACGCGTTCATTGGCTTCCCCCTGCAGAGCCGAAGTTGCCCCGCGACCTCAAAATCGCTAACGTCCAGAGTTGCGAGCCTCTAGGCCTATCAATCCGACGCCACCGGCCGCCCGAAGCTTGTACGCATGATGCTCGGATACTTAGGAAAAACTGGCAGCGTGAACGAGCGCCTGTGTGTGACTGGCAATCTAGGAAATGCAGTCCACCAACTCCCCACCGAGGCTTCAACGACTCAACGGCGAAGGAGAGCCGCCATCTTCAACCAACTGAATCCAAGACGCATCGCGATCCTCCAACGCTTTCGGCTGGCGTTTGATGCAAACGCATTCGTAGTCATTGCAGCGTTGCTCGGAGCCCTGACAACACCAAGTTGCCAGGCAAACGGACAAGAACTCGCCCAAGAATTCGCTATCTCGGATTCCGACAAGAAAACGCCACTACAGCCAGCCGAACAGATTCCCGCCTATGTCGAGCAGCATGAAGACGACATTCTTGCGGCGTCCGCAATTGAACTCGAACCTAGCTATGTGGAATCGACGGGCGAGACAGTCTTCATCGAAACACAAGACATGGATGAAGACGAGCTTTCGATCGAGGAACAAATCGGCTTTGGAGATTGGCTAGGATACAACTCCACATCCAGTGACACATCCTGGTTGATTGATGAGGGAGACGGCTTAGGCATCTTCAGCCTGCAGTCGTTCCCAAGCCTCGACATTGGCGAATCCAAATCGGCCATGCTAGGTATGAGCATTCACTGGTTGAACGGCCCGGTAAGAACAGATCTCCCGGCCAGACTCTATGATCTGCACTGGGCTTATCAAGCTCGCGGCGAATTGTCGGACAACTTCCTCTATGACATGCGTCTCGGCGTTGGTGCCTTTACCGATTTCGAAGGTAGTGTTCGCAAAGGCATTCGTTTCCCAGGCCACGTGGTTGGGCACTACCAATGGCACCCCTGGTTTGTTTCTGTGCTCGGCGTCGAAGTCTTCGATCGTGACGATATCAGCGTGCTCCCGGTCGTAGGAGCTGTCTGGCGACCGCGTGATGATCTGATTTTCGAAGCCATTTTTCCACGACCCAAAGTGCAGCTTCGAATCGGGCGTTCTAAATCTCTTTACTTGGCCGGAGAAATTGGCGGCGGCACCTGGGCTATCGAACGCAGCAGCTTGCAAAACGACAATGCTACTTATCATGACTTGCGGCTCGTCCTGGGTATGCTGGACTTCGAGGATGACTCAACCGCCATTGAATTTGGATGGGCATTTGATCGTAGCCTCGAATACCGATCCGGAATTGGAAACTATGACCCAGACGATGCCTTTCTGCTGCGTTTCCGCACTCTCTACTAATCGCCGTTATTCCGGCGCACAAGAACGTTGACGCCAGACGAAATGGTCAACGGCTAGTACCGGGAAGAGCAGCCTTGATTTCAGTAGCCCCGGACAGCGTCTAAGGCACTTGAGTCGACGCAAAGGCTACAATGAATCGGCCGTTGGATCCGCCTCGTATTTGCTGGTTTAGATTCGTGAATAAGACCCGCGTAAATTGGTTTCAAATCGACTGCTTCACACAATGTCTAATAATCCTGGCATTGGCGGTACTTCCTGCCTCGCACGCGTCTGCGCAGGAACTGCTTGCGAATCCATTTGATCTGCTGCCTCCAGCATCCGTTGAAAAATCTCAAGCAGCAGATTCCCCAACGAATTCGCAGCCAGCCGAAAATGCCTCCTCTACCCAAGAGGGAAATCCTACACCGGACGCTACGGACGACTCAGACGAAACTGCAATCCCCGAAGTTAGTTCCGAAGAAGTCGCTGAACTCAATTCGGAATTCGCGGAAGATCCAACTCCGAACCAGGCGCGAGATGAGGAAGAAGACTCCGAAGTTCCAGATGGCGGTCCGCCGCAGCCACTTGTCGGGCAGATGGAGGTCGACGATTTTTCAACGCTGACTTTCAAACGTGCCTTCATGATTGAAGTGGAAGGCCCAATCTTTGCCAAATTCAATTGGTACCTCAACCAACGATTGAGCAAAGCCAAGGAGGCAGGTGCGGATCTCGTGATTGTCAAGCTCACGACGCCCGGCGGCGACCTGGAGTTTTCACTCGAGTTGGCGCGAACGCTACGCGATATCGACTGGGCTAAAACGGTCATCTGGATTCCTGAAGAAGCCATCAGCGGCGGTGCGATCCTGTCGTTCGGAGCTGACCGTATCTTCATGCGACAAGGAGCGCTGATCGGCGACGCAGGTCCAATTCAGATGGGCCTCGGATTCCAGTTCGAACACGCGGAAGAGAAAATTGTCAGCTATCTAGCAGGTGCGATTCGAGAATTGGCAGAATCCAAAGGACGCCCCGGGGCACTCGCCGAAGCCATGGTCGATCGAAATCTAAAGGTCTATGAAGCCACAGATCGGCAAACAGGCGAGACAACGTACCTGACGCAAACGCAAGTCGACAACGATGAGATTCAGAAGAACTACGAGGTTGGCGCTGCGGTACCCGAAGCCGGCCAGAATCGCTTTCTAACCTTAGATGCCGATCGCGCTACGGAACTGGGCCTTGTCGAAGCCGTGTATGCCGATGAAGCTGAGATGCTTGCGAGCCTCAACATCGAAGCGTTGGAACGAACGGAAAGCACTTGGGTCGATGGACTCGTTTTCTTTCTCAATCGCCCATGGGTGACCGCGATCCTCCTAATTGGCGGATTTGTCGGACTCTATCTCGAATTTGCAGCGCCAGGTATCAGCGTGGCGGGGCTATCCGCGTTGTTCTGCTTCGGAATCTTTTTCTGGAGCCATTTCTTGGGAGGCACTTCGGGTTGGCTTGAGGTGATGCTCTTCGGCCTGGGCGTTGTCTGTGTCATCTGCGAGATTTTTGTGCTCCCAGGTTTCGGAGTCTTTGGCCTGACCGGCCTGGCTCTCCTGGTGCTTTCGCTGGTCATGGCGAGCCAGAATTTTGTGATACCTGAGGATACAAGCCAGTGGAATCAGCTTCAAAATAATTTGCTGCTAGTTCTCGCAGCCGTACTGGGCGTCGTTGTACTGCTGTTCCTACAAGTCTTTCTTCTGGATTCCATCCCTGGCCTGAATCGCTTCCGCTTGGCAGCGCCATCAGTGCCTAGTGAAACAGTGGTGTCGTCAACTCTCGCGGCCAGTCAAATAGGAGCCGCTGGCTGGGAACTGGGGATGGCTGGCACAGCCGATTCGGACTTGCGGCCTAGCGGCAAGGTCCGAATTGCCGACCAAGTCGTCGACGTTGTTACAGAAGGAGACTACGTGACAGCCGGAACACCAGTTGAGATCGTTCGCATCGAAGGCAATCGAATCACCGTACGACGAACCCTCTAATACCGGGCAACACTAGGCACCACGCAGCAAAATTTACGACTCTGCCTGGCAGCGAACGATTGGCGCGAACGATTGGCTTTAGGGATCGCGTCGGAGGTCACCAGCCGGCGCGGCATACAACGATGCGTACCAAGCGAGCCAGCGTTTCTTGTCGTACCGGAAATCTTGGCCCGTCTGCTTCGTCAGGGCGGCAAGTACTTCTTTGTTCTGCTTAGGCACGATTTTCTTTTCCGCTTTCGATCCGAAGGACATTCCCCCGTTGGTATTGTAGGAAGTGTTGCCGCCTCCTTGAATTTCCTCGTGATTGGTGACTAAGGCATAGATCAGCGGCTCAACCGCTGCGGGGTAATCAAAACGTGCTATGCCCTTCGCAGCTCGATTCACCATGTCGTTATTCTTGCTCCCAAGCCCACTTGGTCCCAAATACGATGGCACCGCACCAGAGGCGTTCATCCTTTGCAGTGCATCCAGACAAGCCGCGCGGACTTGGTCTTCGGGATCATTGAGACTAGCGTTGGTCAGAGCTGGAATCCCTACAGGAAACCTGGAGAGGATTTGCACGTACATAAGTCGGATATCGAGCGGCGGTTGCTGACGTCCGGTAGCCAAGAAGTATTCGCTAATGATACTGACTTCTCGCGGATCATTGATCTGTCGTAAATTCGCAATCGCCTCGCGTTTCATCTGTTCACTTCTGCCGACAGAAGCCGCTTTGTGCCAGGCGTTCAACTTTTTGCGAATCGGCGCCAATGCCTGTTCCGCCTGGTTCATCATCGTTTCCTTGCGAACATCCTCTGGGAAACGCCAACGCCCGACGAAGACTTTGCCTCGCCTTTCCCCCATGACAACTTCCTTCTTCTGCCAGCGCCCGTTTTCGTCCTTCATGTACCCAGCGGCAGCCCTTGCGACTGCGTGATTGGGATCCAGTTCGACTGCCCGTTCGTAATGGGCTAGCTTGAGATCCCGAAGTCCCATCAATCCGCATTGCCCCGCCAGCGCGACGTGGTCCTCGGCTGTTTGCGGCGGAGACTTCCGAAGCATTTCGATGTACTTTCTTTCCGAGTCCGATACCGGTTCGTGCCCTTTATGAACTAGCTCTGATTCACGGACGATCACAAAGTCTTCACGGGCAATCTGTACGATCCACTGGGTAGTCGGAATACCGTTCACGTTGACGGTTTTAACGTGCTTAGGATCTACCGTCCCCTCGATCACGCGACCATCTTTGAAGCGGAATACATCCGCGTGGCCGGTCGATGCCGGGAAACTACTGGCGGCTACACAACAAAACGCAAGCAAGCTACGAACCAAAACATGGTGACAGACGTGCTGCCGGCAAACATGTACGTTCACTGTTCGGTCTCCTTCGATGCGGATGTTTCCCCTACTTCAGGTTCGGTCGATCTTACTCGGTCTAGCTGAGCAGCCTCGTCGATGCCTTCTTTAGAAGCGGTTGCATTGACCTGCATGCGGGCTTCACGCAGGGTCGCGAGTTGCCCTAGTAGTCGCTCGATTTTTCGGTGCGTCGAATCTGGTGCCGAAACCACAAGCCCCGGAGTTAGAGGCAGGATGGTCGAAGTCCCCCCCGATGCCAACCAAGAATCCGGATCCACCGTTTGCTGAATGATATTAAGAAGTGAGTCAATGTCGTTCGTATTGGAGATGACCCACCCCATGTCATACACTCGATTCACGGGATCATGCTGGCAAGCGTCCTTCGTCGTGATCTCCAACCCAATTTCTCGCACACGGTAACTCAGGTCGAGCGGTGCAAGGATCAGGTCCAGTGCGGACTCGATCGGCACCTCAGCGCCCGAAAACGAGATCGGCGTTTCGGGGTCCACGCCCAGCATGTCCAGTTCACTGGTGTTGATATAGACACGAATACCGCATTGTTTTCCCAGATACTTAGCCAGCGTCTCCAGCGGGACATTTGAGTAATCCAAGCTCACAGGCTTACGCAAGCAGCGTCGCAGTCGTTCGAGCTGTGCCGCCTCTTCGGCCGCATCCTCCAGCCAAGCTGGTTTGGGTGTCGCAGGAACAATCGGTTCGTTGGTCGCTGCCGAAGTACCGTACCCCATGCCTCCTACCATACCTCCCATGCCGCCGCCCATTCCTCCCATGCCGCCCATCTGCGGCGGCATCCCACCGGGAAACGGATTCGCGAGAACGGTCCATATCGCCTTGGTTGACTCAGCCGGTTTCGTAGGATTGGCTGGGAGTTCCTGGGCCAGGGAGTGAGCTGCGAACACGATTGCAAGCGTGCCACCGCCAAGCGATTGAATGGCTAGCCAAAGCTTGCCGTTTGCCTGAACTCTCGTGCAACGGCCAACGAATTCGGAAACGCTACTGTGCATAACCTTTGCTCCTTAATTCACTAACATGCAGTGCTTGGAAGACCGCGTCCATTGACAGCGATACGGCTAAGTGGCCAAGTCTCCAACCGTTGTTCCCATGAACGCAATACTGAGACTGTAAGCCTCTGCCTTTGAAACGAAACCTGTGGTCCCGTGCGTTTCAAAAAACTACGCTACGAAGTACTTGCCATCGATCTGAACCGGCAAACGTCGAACCAGAAAAGCCTCGTCAGAGCGGCTCCCCCGGCGCTAACCTCTTTTTGTTCACCATGGTGAAGCCAAAAACCCGGCCCCATCAGCTCCCTTTTGGCGCCTCGTTGAACGCCCAAGATTCGGGGTGATTCGAATGAATTATGAGAGAAGAGATGACTCAGCTTATCATTTCCGAATGGCCCCCTGCAACAAAAAACATCCGTTCCTGGCGACGGTTTCAGCAGATCGGAGCACATTGGTCATCAATTGTCGTTTTTTGAGCATTTTCCCCGGTCATGGGTGGCGGATTGACTTCCGGAGCGGTCATATCGATGCACGAACCTTTCGCATGCATGATTGGCCCCTCCCTGCGGGAAGCTACCGCAAAAACGCCCTGATGAGGGTCAAGACTTGCGGCGAATCTTCCTCCGCAAGCCCTTGTGGGAAGGCAATTTCACCAGATAATTTGGGGTTCGAGCACGAATCGAAACTCAATCGAAAACGGATGATTTCTGCGTTCGTTTTTGTTCCCTGATATATCTGCCCGCTATCGCGCACTGAAGGCGTCGCAGGCATTGCGGAGTAACGCAAGAAATGATCGCGAGTGACAAAGCAACGATGTTGCCTGACGAACAGCGTATCGTCATGACCGCAATCGGACTAACTAGCCCGAACGGCAACGACTTAGAATCGTTCCGTGAAAGCCTTCTCAATGGCAAGAGCGGTGTCAAACCTTATGAGATCCGCTATGTAGGTGACACTCTCGCTGGCATTTGCGATTTTCCGGCCACTCAGTACCAGACTCGCAAAGACGCTCGCCGCGGCACTCGTGCTGGCGCCGTCGGAATCTGGGCAACGAACGAAGCCCTGAATCGCAGCGGCATTGATCTTGAGAACTTAGATCGGTCGCGAGTCGGAATCTACATCGGGGTCACGGAACACGGGAACGTCGAAACCGAAAACGAGATCTACCAGATTAAGGGCTTCGACTACGACACTCAGTTTTGGTCTCATCATCACAACCCGCGAACAGTAGCGAACAATCCCGCTGGCGAAGTCGCATTGAACCTCGGGATCACGGGGCCGCACTATACCATCGGTGCTGCATGTGCTGCGGGCAATGCGGGTATTATCCAGGGCGCTCAACAATTGCGTTTGGGCGAGTGCGACGTCGCGTTGGCTGGCGGTGTTTCTGAGAGTATTCACACCTTCGGAATCTTCGCAAGCTTCAAGAGCCAGGGAGCCCTGGCCACCCACAGTGATCCAGAGAAAGCATGCCGCCCATTCGACGCTGATCGAAACGGTATCGTTGTATCCGAAGGCGCTTGCATCTACGTTCTCGAAAGACTGAGTGACGCCAAAAATCGTGGCGCCGAAGTCATCGCGGAGATCGTCTCCTATGCGATCAATACCGATGCGACCGACTTTGTTCTGCCCAACCCAGAACGTCAGGCCCAATGCGTCGCGATGGCTCTGTCCCGTGCAGGGTTGGCCGCCGACGAAATCGATATCGTTAGTACCCATGCGACGGGCACCAGCAGCGGTGATTCGCAAGAATGCCAAGCGTTGCGGAACGTGTTTGATGGTTGCGAGACCACTCACTTCAATAACACCAAGAGCTTCATTGGCCACACAATGGGCGCCGCCGGGGCCCTCGAGTTGGCTGGTAATATCCCAAGCCTGGACGACAAGGTTTGTCACGCCACAATCAACCTGGATAACCTCGATCCGGATTGTGAACTACATGGCTTGGTTGGTAACCAGCCTAAAGAAATGGATCGCGTCAAATACGTTCTCAACAACTCGTTCGGAATGCTTGGTATTAACTCCGTACTCATCGTGCGGAAGTTAGTGTAGCATCCCAACCGAGCGGGACGGTGCAGCGACTGGCCAGAGAATCTTCGCTCTTCAAAGGCATCGCCAGGTTGAATCTTCAGTCGTTGGATACGCATGAGAATAAAACGCCCGGCGAAGCCTACCTCGCCGCCGCACTCGAGCTCTGGCTGGCCATCTGCTCGATCAGTTTGATCGCCTCCACGGCTGGACTCTGGTTTCCAACTTGGCTAGCTGTCGACTTTCCGGCTTCGGCCTTCATCGATGGCCTGCAATCGGTTCCACTGGGCTTAGATTGCTGGCTAAGCGTAGCACTTCTGATCGGCTGGATACTCATCGCACTCTCGGGCTGTTTTTCGATCCGCCGAGGTTCCACTTCAAATCGAAAGCTTGTCTTCGCCGCTTCGACGGTCGTATTCGTTTCAGGCATCGCGCTGGTAGTGCTCAATCAACATCGGCTACAGCCTTGGCATTACCAGGGGCTGCTCTTTTTGCTGATTCTGCGAATCACTCCTCTGCTTGCACAGCGACAGCAACTGCAGTGGCTGGTGATAAGCATCTATTTTTATTCCGCGGTCAGTAAATCTGATTTTCAATTCGCGCACACTGTCGGTCAGGACTTGTTGCAGGCCACATTGCAGTTCTTTCCTGGTCTTGGAGATACCGAAGCTTACTGGAGATTGGTTTGGGTTATTCCAGCCGTCGAGCTCTTCGTCGCTTTCTTGCTGGTATTCCCCAAGACTCGTTTGCTTGGAGCTTTCATGGCTTGCTGCCTGCATGGAGTCCTGGTCATCATTCTCGGTCCCGCTGGGCTCGGACACTCGCTGGGCGTTCTTATCTGGAATGCACACTTCATCGGCGTCATCCTGCTGCTCTTTGTCGCCCCACTGCCAGCAGCGGTCAGGGCCGAAATGCTTCACGACACCAATCACTCCGGTGCCTCTCCGGTTCAGAATGCAGGGTTGTATTTGACTCGATTCGTCATCGGTGCGGCCATGCTGATGCCATTGACGGAGAGATTGGGTTTTTGGGATCACTGGCCAAGCTGGGCCTTGTATGCCCCCCATAGTTCGCGAGTCGAAGTACGCATTTCAACCACCTCAACGGAACGTCTACCCGAATCGCTCCAAGATTGCTTAGCGGAATTTCGCGAAGAAGACCTTTGGGTGCGAGTGCCAATTGCGGCTTGGTCACTCGAACAGACGGGAGCCCCGATCTACCCTCAAGCTAGATTCCAATGGGCGATCGCGACCCAGATTGCACGACACATCGACTCTGACTTCGAGATTCAAGCGGAGTACTGGCCGACCGCATCTCGTTGGACTGGAGAACGCGAAAAGTCAATCCAGACCGGGTCGTCCGACATTCGACAATTTGCGTCCCACTTTCGACTGGGCTGCCAACCACGGGTAGCCCAACCTCTCAAAACTCCTGCAAATGATCCTTAGATGCCTGCTGAAAAGAGTAAGTCGTTTGAGTTAGCCGATTTGGTCTCGACCGAAGAGTTCGCAAAGCGACTCGCGGATTCAATCACGACACCATTTACGATCACCCTCAACGGAACTCTCGGTGCAGGAAAGACGCAGTTCGTTCGCTTTTTTGCTGCGGCAATGGGTGTCCCTATCGAGGATGTCACCAGCCCAACATACGTCTTGATTCAACGGTACGTCGGACGTCAAACGATCTACCACTTTGATTTTTATCGGCTTGAAACTGCCGAGCAGGTCTGGGATTTGGGAATTGATGAGATCTTTGTCGAACCGGCAGTAGTTCTCATCGAATGGGCCAACAAGTTTCCAGACTGCTTGCCGGAGGACTATCTACAGCTTGACCTTTCGACTCGCGCCGAGGAACGAAACAACGAACGCAGGACGTTGCGTGTCAGCGCAAATGGAAATCGTTCCTATGCGATACTTCGGCAATTGAGCGATTAAACAAACCGCCCGCAGGACACCGCTGATGGCCACAACATCGCCGTCGCGACCATTCGACTACTCACGCGGTCAACCGTCTCCGTCGACAACAGCGCTGACCTACGTCCGCAATAATGCAATGGGCGTCTTGACCGAACTATCCTCAATCCGTCGAGCCGCGAGGGGAGCGTCCAACTGGAAAGCCTAGCATCAACGCAGCCTAAGCAGCAACACAGCCTAGGTCACGCCGATGCATCCGATTCGAGCGTTCACAAGCGGGGAACGCCGACGGCAACGTGTCGGCATGCCATCTCGCCCACAGCCTTCGGAGACCTTGAACGATCTAGTCTCGCTTCTTGGACTTCTTCTTACCACCGATAGGCTTCGCTTTGCCGCCGGGCTTACTACCGAAGGGCTTCCCTTTGGATTTTGATTTGGATGCGAAACGCGGCGTCTCACGCTCGCCCTCGCTTTTGAAACCTTTCGAAGAATTGAATTTGCCTGGTTTCCCTTTCGAGAATTTGCCATGGGGCTTTCCGCCCATCTTCCCCTTTGGCTTAGCACCAAACTTACCAGGTTTCCTTGGCCCTCGATCATCGCCACGTTCTGTGAACGGACGCATCCGCAACTGTTTCCCAGAGACCCATGTTCGCTGAAGAACTTCAACCACGTCAGCCGGTAAACCCTTGGGCAGGTCTACGGTCGAGTAGGTTTCCTGGATATCAATCGGACCAATTTCAGATCCTGGAATCCCAACCTCGTTGGCAATCGCGCCAACCAAATTGCCCGGACGCATGCCATCGGTGTGCCCCACTCCAACCCAGTATCGCATCATGCCACGATCTGGCCGGCCCAGCGCGCGACGTGGCCGACGCTCACCACGTGAACTTGCGTCTCGCTCTCGACGCCCTCCACGTTCACGGCTCGAATCACGCTCGCGACGTGAATCACGTAGTGGCGGCAAGTCTTCGACTAGCAGCGGGCGTCCGCCGCGGCTGAGGTGTGCCAGCGCTGCGGCGATATCTTCCAACTTTCCATCTGACTCCTGCACCACATCGGCAAGAATCTTCTTGTACAGCGGAATACTCGGATGCTTAGTCACCTCGACGATTTGCTTTTTGAACCGCTCGACACGAACCGCGTTGATTTCGTCTTTCGAAGGCGGATCAAGCACTTCGATTCGCTGCTTGGTTACTTTCTCAATCAGTCGAAGTTTTCCACGCTGACGCGGAGTCAAGAAGATGTACGCTACCCCCTGACGGCCAGCCCGTCCGGTCCGGCCAATACGGTGGACGTAAGACTCGGAATCATGTGGGAGGTCAAAGTTAAAGACGTGGCTGATACGCTGCACGTCGAGTCCTCGTGCAGCAACATCCGTTGCAACCAGAATATTGAGTCGACCTGCCTTGAGTTGATCGACCGTCTTCTGCCGACGAGCCTGTGGTAAATCACCATTGAGAGCCGCTGCACGCAATCCTAAACCGATCAGATAGTCAGCGACGTTAACGGTCGAGTCCTTTGTTTTCGTGAATACAATGACGCCATCAGTCTCTTCGACTTCAAGCAGGCGAGCTAATAGCTCCCGCTTGTTGCGTTCGTCTACAAATAAGCACCGCTGATCGATAGTATCCGCCGTGAGCGTTTTGCGGCGGATGGTGATCACCTCGGGCTCAGAGAGATGTTGATCGGCCACGCGGCGAATGGGCTCAGGCATAGTCGCAGAGAATAATGCCGTTTGTTTGGCTTCCGGAGTTTGCTCCAAAATCCATTCAACGTCCTCGATAAAGCCAAGGTTGAGCATTTCGTCGGCTTCGTCCAGCACAACACTCTCAACCTCATCGAGCTTCAACGAGCCGCGTTTGATATGGTCGATCACTCGACCTGGTGTGCCCACGACAATTTGTACGCCGCGTTTCAAAGCCCGCAATTGTGACTCGTAGTCAGCTCCACCATACAATGCCACGAGCTTTAGCTTTGGAATGTTGGCACCGTACGTTGAAAACGAGTTCGCTACCTGGGTGGCCAACTCTCGTGTAGGGGCGAGCACCAAAACCTTTGGCAAGCGGGCCTTACCCTGGAGTTTCGAAAGCAACGGTAGCGCGAAGGCCGCCGTCTTTCCGGTCCCTGTCTGCGACTGGGCAAGCACATCTCGACCTTCAAGGATGTGTGGCATGATCTGCCGCTGAACATCCGTTGGCTCCAAATATCCAGCTTGCTGAACTGCGAGTTGGACTGGATGGCTCAATGGGAAGTCGGTGAAAAGAATCCGCTCTTTCTCCTCAGAGTTGGTAACCGGAGCGTCTTCCGCCTGATGCTCTTCTTTCACGTTTACCACTGCGACTGGACCTTCAGCTACATCCGTCGCCTCGGAAGCGGCTACCTCGACTTCAACTGACTCGCCGACCGACTCCGCGAATGCGTCGCTGGACTCCTCGAGCTCGAGCTCTAGCTCAGCTTCAACCGTCCCCGCAGCTAGCTCTTCGGTGGTATCACCCACTGGGTGTTCGCTTTCAATCGCCTCAGCAACCGGAGCCACTTCTCGTTGCTCTTCGGTGTTGGCAGGTTGCATTTCTTCTTCACAGACTACGTTGTCTTCAGACATTCTTGATCTCTCTGGCTTTCGCCCACGTGGAAAATGGTCATCGCGAGCCGGACAGGGAGAATACGAATCTATTGACACTACAACAATTCAATAGCGACGTACTGCGAATCAACTTATGGATGCAGGATGCCCTCAAGTCGGCAACTTGCGGTTACCAATGCCATGAAGCTATCATCCAAAAGCATTTCGCTTGCGGGACCGAATCCACCAACTCGTCCCCAACACCTGCAGATACTGACGGCTTTGATGCCTGCATCCCAACTCCTTAGGCCATGTTTCGAAGCCACGTTGGTTGGGGTGGGGAAGTGGTTTCCCCAAAATCAGTTAAGCAACAGATACCCGATCAAACTCATGCGAAGTCGATGAACTCGGGTCTTTTTCTGACACGTAGAAGGTGCTTTGCACTTCGAATTTACGTGGATCGCAAACCGCCGATACGGTTTGCCGTTTGCGGGACATCTACGTCAACCGCCAGACTTAAGCTCAGGCAACTCGCCTCTTTCGCCAAGAGGTTACACCGTTCGCTGATTTTCCGATAGGGACAAAATCAGTTTCTTGCCAAACTAGCGCTTGCCATACTGCCGCGGAGAGCCTTCTATTCGGCCTAGGCGTCGAAGTCGCAAGCGACTGCACTCTCTTCCGGGGGAAGCCCGCCCGCCACTCTCGAAGCACCACCCTTCGAAATCGCCTGGGCGGATTTTCCCAGATATGACAGCCAATACATCAGACCTATCGATACACCAACGCTCACGCAAGCGAACAAGATTCCGGCTAGCGTCAGCTTCTCGGCATAGAGAGTCCAAACAAACTGAACCAAACAAAGCCCCCCGACGAAGAAGAGAGTCGGTTTTCTTGGCAAGAGCTGAACAACCCAAGATCCAAGGGGGGCTCCAAGAGCGACCACGGGCGCCGCAGCCAACCAGCTGTAGAACACTTCATCCGGGATCCCGCCGTTGCTAGGCGTCGGATGCACGGTGAGGCATAAAGTTCCCAACACCGAAGTGAACGCCATCGCGACGACTGAAGTCGGAATAGAGACCTTCAAGTCGATGCCGAATCGCAGCGTCAGTACCGCATAGAGAATCATGTCGATCCCAACCCCAGTGATTGCCGCCAGCAAGCCGCCTGTGACGCCTGCCGCGAGGCCATAGAGGGTAATCAATCGCGGCGAGTGCCCGCCCACCCTCGTTCGCGCCGCGTCACAATCGAACTCGTGCCGTCGACGAATCAACAACATCCCGAAGCTACACCACACGACCGCAAAAACCAATTTGACCGCGCTGTCTCCAACTAGCGGCGAGATGCAGTAGAGCCCCAGCGGCATGCCGGCCGTGGCGCCAAAGATGGCTGGCCGTAGCAAAAACCAAGCGATAGGCTGTCGGCGACAAAGGAGAAAAATGGTAGCGGAAACCATACCGATCGACTGGATCGCCAAACCGAAACTACGACCGATGGTAGCCGGAAAATCAAGGAGCAAAACCAGAACCGGAAAGCCGACGGTGCCCCCACCCATCGGTGTTGAACCCGCGACGTAGGAGCCGAGCAACATGCCAGTCGCAATTGGCCACCGAGCAGTCACCTCCGCCCAATAATGCCCACCATTTACGATCGCGAACCAGGTCACGTAAAACGCAGCGAGCCACAGTGCAAAGATGAACAGGGATTTTCGAGGGGAGCGCAGCATCGTAAGCAGGCGTGGACCATCCCGGGTTGCAGAAGACTCCAGCCGCCTTCGTAGCAGGCCCAAGAGCTTCCATGAAATCACACAACATTGTGATATCGTGACCAGCCCCGCCTAGAAGCCGCGATAAACAACCGCCAAAAGAGCGGCCAATTCGGAGCCCCCGAATGTATCGCTAGCTGTTTGCCTCGACAGCCGCATTCTCAAGCAACTGCGAGAAGAGAGGCAGCAGTTGCTTCTTCCGGCTAACGACGTTCTCTAACTCGTAAACATAACGTTCAATACTGGGATAGTTAGCCGACTCCCAGAAATCAGGCTCGTGCGACATAAGCAACATACTGCCGTTGCTAATGATATCCGTCACAAATAAGGCCCCAAAATCGAGGCCTTTCTGCCGAGTGTGCGCGACGAGAGCTTCGTGCAGCTCGTCTTTCCGTTGCCAGAATAGCTCGAACCCGATCTCTTCAATCTGAGAAATCGAAAAACGATGGCCGCGATCTTCGAACTCTTTACAGTCTTCGTTGATCACCTTCGCCGCTGCCTGGGTTCGCAATGACGAGCCGACCTCGAAGAACTGTTGAACGAACTCGTCCAAATCAATGTTGCTACGTTTCCCGAGCCACTCCAACGTTTGACGATCAACGTCCGTCGTGGTCGGCGAATTCAAATTGAGCGTATCCGAAATGATTCCTGAGGCCATACACAGGGCGATCCCTGGCGTGGGGTCGATACCCGCTAAGCGAAACTTATTGGCCACGAGGGTACAAGTCGATCCAACTGGCTCATTGACGAATCGAATCGGCTGATCTGATCGAAGGCTGCCACCGAGTCGGTGATGGTCCAATACCTCGATGATGTCCGATTCGTCCGCTCCCAGAACGGCCTGGCTGAGTTCGTTATGATCAACCAGTACCAGTTTTGTCTTCGGGGGATTGATCAAATCGGACTTCGAAAGCACTCCAAACAAACACCCTTGGTCGTCGATCACAGGAAACAGTCGTTGCGGCGAACGCTCAACCAGCTTCCGTGCTTCCTCAACCGGCAATTTGGGAGACAGCGTCAGGCACTCGCGTTGAATAGCTGTTTCGATACGTCTAGCGGATTTGATCCGCATCGTCGTGGTCGCAGTATCGAAGTTACTCCGAATGACCGTCACGCCATTGAGCTTGGCTAACTGCAATAAACCTGGCGAGAGCTCATAACCACCAGTTACCACAAGGACACGTACATTGTGCTCCAAGGCAGGAAGCTGAATCGTAGGCCGATTGCCACTGACCACCAACAAGTCCGACGGAGCGAATTGATGCAAACGCTTGGTAAAACCTTCGGCGCTCATCGCGCCAACCATGACCATCAAATTGCATCCCGCATCCACGTCGACCGAATGCTGTAGCTCGCCTTGTAACACAGAACAGATCTTGCCAACGGAGCTGTTGATGCTTCGGGCGGTCTGAGGATCGGAATCCCCCTCAAAGATGACTCGCAACAGATCCAGCAGCGTAAGTAGTCCCAAAAATCGATTTTGCCGATCCAACACGGGTACGGCACCGATGTTGGCATCCTTCATCCGTTCGTAAACTTCTTGGAAAACTTCATCGTCATAAGCGACAATGGGCTCGCGGCGACACACGTCTGAGACTTCCGGCCGCACGTCCATAATCATGCGCGGCGCAGCGAGTCGAGCCTTCATCAATGCGAACTCGGTTCGCTGGTTTGGGGTACCGCAACAAGCTGCGACCGCATCGGGATAGCTCGTGCGTTGAAGATAATCGGCGTAGGCGATTGCAGAGCAGATCGCGTCCGTATCAGGATTGCGGTGGCCGAAAACGTAAACTGTCATCCGTCTAGATCCGCCAAAGCTTGCGGTGGAATGGAAAAGCAACGTGACCGGAAACCAGAACTCGAGGACCATGCTCGTCAAAACATGCGATTCTTACAAGTTATCCATGCAAGTCTGCTTCCACTTCCTATAAGTAGAATTTTGTTCTGCGAGCTGTCGAGGCTGAAAGCAAGCAAAAGCTAGAATCAGCGGCGAAAATTATGCCGAGCATATGCCGAGCCGGAGGCGGCGAACCATGTATTCACATTACGCAGCATTTTTGTCACTGCCCCTTCCGTCGCGATCTCCGTGGCGTAGGCAAGCGATTGTGCGTTCAACGCTGAAGTGGCTTAAAACCGCTCGCTGCTGGGCGGCCCTATCCTGAATCGACTGCGGGTCCTAGCTAGCGAAGAGGCTCGTTTCTCTGATGACAAAAAGGGGAAGATTCACTCAAGATCTCTATTGCCGGATTCAGAACCCCTGTGCCATACTCACAGCAGCGTAATGGATTGCGCTCGCACGTCCGGGTATTTCTGGAACGCCAATTTGCTTGCTGGTTTGCCCTTCGGTGGCGGTCAGATTGCAGAGCGGCGGTGCGTAGGATGGAACCTTTCGCGACACGGCGATGTCGGTACTAGCGGCCTTTCGAGGCCGGCACCATAATCGACTCCGGTGCTGATCGAGCTCACTTCGGTTGGACAGTCGATTCATGTGATTGCCGTCACTTCGCCTTCGGAGCTAACGTGTCGTTTACGTTTGATGCTGATACCAAAGAACGTGTCCGCGCCGCAACGGACATTGTTGATCTCATCGGTAGTAGATACGAACTGCGCCGGCAGGGACGCAATTTCGCTGCGCTCTGTCCATGGCACAAAGACAGTCGCCCAAGCCTTCAAATCAACCCTGAGCGTCAGATCTGGAAATGCTGGGTCTGCGATATTGGTGGCGACGTCTTCAACTTCGTCATGCAGGAAGAGGGACTTAGCTTTCCAGAAGCGCTCCGCAAGCTGGCCGATCGCGCGGGAATCGAGATCAAAGAGACGAGGGGCTCACGCCGCAACCATCGGGCTAGCCGTGACATCAAGGCGGAGCTGTATCGGGCTCTTAAGTTTGCCGACGAACTATTCCAAAACCACCTCAAGAACAGTCCCGAGGCTGCCGCCGCCCGAGACTATCTAGCTGAAAGACAGATCTCGTCAAAGTCGATAGAGGCATTCGGGATCGGCATGGCCCCAAATAGTTGGTCCGCGGTGTTGGACGGCGCACGACAATACGAAATTTCTCCTCAGGCGCTCGAGCAGGCTGGCTTGGTAATCCGTCGAGATAGCGGCGGATACTATGATCGGTTTCGCAATCGGATCATGTTCCCGATTCGTGACCGGGAAAAGAAGGCATTGGCCTTCGGTGGGCGGGTTCTCCCTGGTGCAGATGACGGTGCCAAGTACATCAATTCGCCGGAAACGCGACTATTCCACAAGAGCAATCAGTTGTACGGCCTTGATTTGGCTGCTGCTCCGATGCGGCACCAAAGACAAGCTCTTGTCATGGAAGGCTACACCGATGTGATCGTGGCCCATCAATGCGGCGTACAGAATGCGGTCGCCGTGCTCGGTACCGCACTAGGAGCGGCGCACCTCAAGACACTGCGTTCCTACTGCGACTCCATTGTCCTTCTGCTGGACGGCGACGAAGCGGGGCAGAAACGTAGCGATGATGTTCTGGAGCTATTCCTGCATGCCCAGATCGATGTACGAGTATTGACGTTGCCGGACGGACAAGATCCTGCGGACTTTCTTCTCAGCGAAGGCGCCGAGGCGCTACAGGATCGAATTCGCTCCGCCTCGGATGCGTTGGAATTCAAACTCAAACGTGTCAGCGAGGGTTTCGATCCACTGCTGGACACCCATCGCGCCACCCAAGCGATCGAAGACATGCTTTCGCTGCTTGCTAAAGTGCCGCACAGCAATTTGATTTCCAACGAGTCATTTCGCATTCGGCAGAATCAGGTGCTCCCACGGCTCGCACGCATGTTCTCCGTACCGGAAGCGTCCTTGCGAGAGCAATTGACGTCGATGCGGACCCGCCATAGTCGGATGAAGTCTCGTTACACGCGAGAACCCGAGGAAACACCGACGCGGAAACTGATGCGGCCAAGCGATCTAACGCCGTTTGAACGCGAGTTGATCGAATTGATTATCGTTGCACCGCAAGTTGCCCCGATTGCACTCGAGCGAGTGCAATCGGGCTGGCTTGAGTGCGAAGCTTCGCAAGCCATGTTGGATGCCTACCAACAGCTTGAGTTTAGTGGCGAGTCACTAGAGTTTTCAAACGTGCTCGTCGCCCTAGAAGATTCATCCCTGAAAAGCCTTCTTGTCACCCTTCAAGAGCAAGCAACTGCCAAGCTCGAGTACACCAAGTCCTCGGCGGAAGAGAGGTTGCGAGTGTTGACACAACGCATGGGTGAAAGGCAGGACGAGATGCGACGTATCAGCCAGGTGAATGAACTGCAGACTTCCGAGAAGACCGAAACGGAGAAGCTCGATGTTTTGCAGGATGTCATCCGCCAAGCAAGATTGCGACAAGGACTTGTGGACAACGATTCCGCAGAGGATGCAAAAGTTTCGGAAACGGATTCTGATCCTAACCTTCCTTCTGATTCGACCCCCACAACAGTCGCGAGTGAGTTGCCACCCACTGAGCAATCACCGCCCGACTAAATCGTCGCAATAGAACCCGCCTTTGGGCAAACCGTTCGGGCTTGGAGTCCCGACTCCAGACGGTTCAAAACAATCTGGATCCCATCCAATCCAAAACATATTCCACAGTCAGTGAGAGCTTCTGGGAGGACGCTTCTTGCTTGACCCAAAACAAAAGGAGTTGTTTACGTGGAACTGCTTGATATCGATCTGCGCCAATTGCTAACCACCGGACGCGACCAAGGCTATTTGACCTACGAACAAGTTGGCCAGTATCTTCCTGACGAGGATACTAGCAGCGAGAAACTGGATAACCTGCTTACGATGCTCGACAAGAAGGGAATTCCCCTCGTCGACAAGGCTCCCGCCCAGGCACAAAGCAGCAGCCCCAAACTAGAAGACTCTCTCGATGCCGCCATTGGCGCGTCGTCGGACGAAAATCTTGACTTTGGGACCGAAACCGAACCAGTCGAAGCACCTATCACCGAAGCTCCGAAGCTGAGCGACGACCCGATCCGTCTCTATCTGAGCCAAATGTCCGAGATCCCGCTCTTCTCGCGCGAAGAAGAAATTGCGTTGGCTAAGAAGATCGAGATTACTCGAAAACGATTCCGACGCTGTTTGCTCGGCAATGCCTATGCACTTCGTCAGACCGTGCAAATCCTCACACGCGTCCATAAAGGCTATCTGCCTTTTGACCGCACGATCAAAGTTTCGTTGACGGAGCGGCTCACGAAGGAACAAGTCTCAGCGCGGATGCCGCATAACCTGGCAACACTAAAAGGCCTGATGGTGAAGAAGCGAGCGATCTTCCTACAGATTGTTCGACAAAGCGTCTCGCCAGAGATCAAGGCCGAACTAAGCAAGGAATACCAACGACTGCGTGAGAAATGCGTCACGCTTGTTGAAGAATTGAGCCTTCGCTCACGCCGTGTGATTCCAAACATGCGACAGCTCGAAGAGATGGTCGATCGCATGGACAACCTGCGGGCGAAGATCTCCGAACTCGCCCTGGATCCAACACGACAACGAGAGCACGAGCGACTCACCGGCGAATTTCGCAAGTTGATTGTGGTGACGGAAGAAAGCCCACGTTCACTTCGAAATCGTCTAGCCAAAGTACAGAAACATCACCAAGAATTCGAATCCGTAAAACGAGAATTGTCGCAGGGCAACCTGCGTTTGGTGGTTTCAATCGCGAAGAAGTACCGCAACCGTGGCATGAGCTTTCTGGACTTAATCCAAGAAGGCAACACAGGACTGATGCGAGCAGTCGACAAGTACGAGTACCGACGCGGCTTCAAGTTCTCGACTTACGCGACATGGTGGATCCGACAAGCCATCACCCGAGCGATCGCGGACCAAGCGAGAACAATCCGAATTCCAGTCCACATGATCGATGTTCTCAGCCGACTACGCAATATTCAGAAGCGACTCGCTCAGCAACTCAAGCGTGAGCCGTCGACCGAAGAAATTGCGGCGCAGACCGAGCTGCCCGTAGAAGAAGTTCGCCGAGTTCTGGACATCGGGCGCCACCCAATCAGCTTGGATCGCCCCGTCGGTGAAGGCGAAGACAACAGCTTTGGCGAGTTCATTGAGGACAATGACCATGGCGATCCAATTCGCAACGCAAGCAACGGCTTACTAAGAGATAAGATCGATCTGTTGCTGAAGTCGCTGACCTATCGCGAACGCGAAATCATTCGATTGCGATACGGGCTTGTCGATGGTTACTCCTACACTCTGGAGGAAGTCGGGCGGATCTTTAAGGTGACTCGTGAGCGGGTTCGCCAGATCGAAGCCAAAGCCGTCTCAAAAATGCAAAATCCAGTTCGGGCCCAGCACCTTTCTGGCTACTTGAAGCCGGCCGCATAGCCAGGAGAGCCGGCACACCAGGCACAATGCCTGCGTATCGGCGACATACGCAATCGAATTCGACCTACGCCCTCGGTTTCTTCGGAAACCGAGGGCTTTTTCGTGGGCTACCTCGTTTGCGAGCCGCACGACCGCAGCTTGCGTTTATCCAACCGCAAACGCTTCCTGGCTGCGGTCCAGCTACCTGGCTGCGGTCCAGAAAACGACTTGGATCCAATCTGATACCTCCATGCGCTATTCTGGTGCATTCTACGGAATTCACAAATATTCTCCGGATTCAGTGTGATCTTCTTCTCGGCGAGGAAACATATCTCTCAAACTGTCGCGTGAGAATGAGAAAAACGCTTCCTGCCGGGTCTAGTGGGCATTGGAACTGGTCGTCCCAGCTCCGCCGAAAAGGCCAGCCAAATAGAGCACCGAGACCTACGACGGACGCCCGACATTCATGGACGCAGCCACAGTCTTACTCGAAAACGAGCGTTGGCTTTGGACCGTCGTCTACTCTCGGCTCGGAGATCGGACAGCGACAGAGGATGTCCTGCAAGAGGTATCGCTGGCGGCACTCGTCAGCGAAAAGAAAAATCAAAGCATCCGCGAAGCGCGGGGTTGGCTTTACCAAGTGGCGATACGACAAGTGTTGCTCTTTCGCCGTAAGGAAGCACGGTACCGCCGCCGCATTTCCGGACTAGCAGATCGAACCGTTTCGTCGGACGACTTCGATTCGCTCGACTACTTATGTGCGTGCGAAGACGTCCAGCAAGTTCGAGAAGGGCTGACCGAGTTGCGTGAATCCGACCGGCAGATTTTAGTCCTGAAATACAACGATGAACTAAGCTGCCGCCAGATCGCCGATCGCTTGGGAGTCCAAGAAACCACAGTACAGACCCGATTGCTTCGGGCTCGCCGGCGGCTTCGTGGAATCCTGCAGCGCAAAATGGAACCGCCCGAAAGTGCACACTTCGTTTGTCATCAATCAGAGAATGAAAAATGAGTGATACAACGTTTTCCATCGAAGACAGAATTGAGCTGCTAACCGAGGGTGAATTGAGCCCAACAGAAGCTCGCCGGCTGTTTGACGAGTGCGACGGTCAGCCAGAACACTGGCGGACACTCGCGTTAGCCTTCGTCGAGGCACAATGTCTGCGGCGTGGGCTCGGTCGATCTGACGGGCCGGAAGGGCACAAGACTTTTTTGTTTGAGGGTCCAAAGCAAACGACCATCTCGCAACACAACATAGTTGCGTCGAGCTCTCAGTTATCAAGCAACTCCAGGTCCCCAAACGAATCCAAGTCGGCAAGGTCGAGATCAGCTCGCTCGCGAGGCCCCAATCGAATCTTCATCGCCACTGCCGCGTGTCTATTGCTCTGCGTCGGTGCTGTGGCAGGCAGCGTGCTTGAACGCGGTCGCCTTGGAATTGGCTCCTCGACTCCGTTAGCGCGAGTGGAAAACGATACCGAAAGCATCGAAACGACTCCGACTCGCAGTGACATTCCCGAGAACCCGAACACCGATCGCTACGGTGCAGGCAGAGAGGAGGCGGCTCTCGTGGAAGCCCCCCAGACCACAGACGACGAGACGCCGGTAGTTGGCTACTTGAAATGGATTGGCCAGTTTGGTCCTCAATCCGCCCCCGTCTTTCGTGGAGACAGAGTGACACCGGAAGTATTGAACGGTTACCCAACCTCCGTCGACTCCCGCACGCGTCAGCGTTTCAAGAGGCTGGGAGTGCAGGTTTCTGCCAAGCGGCGTTTGGTCAGTCTCAGCCTAAACGGATCTGAGTACATGGTTGCGTTGGAGGACCTTTCCCTGTTGCCTCTCAGCCGAGAAATCCTCTAGCACTACGCTTCGATTCCACTACATCCGACGACGACGTAACACCCATCCGACGAATACGACAAACACTTTCTGCCGACGGAATGAAAACATGCCTAAACAACGACTTTGCGTTGCCGCCCTATTTCCTTGCCTTGTGGCAGCAGCTTTTCCTGCAACGCTGTACTCGCAGGAATCGCCCCACCAGCATGCAGACTACATTGCAACAATTGTGCACCCAACCGACCAGAGCCACCCCTCAAGCGAACCAACGTGGCGGATTGATCTAAGTTCCCCGTATTTCGAACACAAGGACGCGGCGAAGCTTGACTGTAAAGTTTGCCACATGGAGTCTACAGACGAGCAAGCCGCATATGCATGGGCTTACACGTACGCCCAAGAATACTTAAGAGACGCTCCAGCCCCAGGCCAGCAGATTGGCCGTTACGTTGTCGCCAATTTGGTCGACGACATTTTGCGTTCCCATCTGAAACTTGGCAAACGACCAGTTCTGACGGTACTGGCCTCCCATGCGGTCACGCGAGAGGATGAAGACACTGCCGTACTTCAGCGAGGTGACTTGATTTTGGCGAGTGAAGAACTCGACCTGACCGACACCGTTGCATTTGCCGAGCAATGCGAGAAAACGGACCAGGAGAAAATCAAGCTCACCATTCTTCGTGCCGGTGAACGACTGAAAGTAAGTGTTCCAAGCCCTCAGCTTCAAAGCCCTAAACCGCCTCTTCAATTCGGCGTTCAAGTCGAAGATGCAAGCGAAGTCCTTCGAACCCAGCTCGGACTATTCGAGAACGAGGGAATTGTCGTTACCGAAGTCGTTGAAGGTTCCGCCGCGGAAGAAGCTGGCATTCGGGTGCATGACGTTTTGTTACGTGCGGACAGCTTAAGGCTTTCGACGCTTGAAAACCTACGCGAAGCGGCACAGGCTAGCCGAGGCAACGCAGTAACTCTGGTCCTGGTCCGAGGCGGCAAAGAACAACCACTTCGCATTCAACCCAAACGAGCAGAAGCGGTCTCCTACAGTGTCCCTTGTCCCGCTTCTGCGGGAAACGCTGATCTTTACTGGAGCCACACGTATACGCCGCAACAAGATTCCTCGACATTGCTAAAACATCGGTACCTAAACGACTTGTACGGAACCGTCAAAGCGGCCTTAGAATCAGGTGGTGAGCTTCAGGAAGACACGTCTTTAGATGAGCCGGCATCAAAGGAATCTCCCTAAGACTCTCGAGTCTGGCGTCCATTCTTGCTGGCTTGCTCAGCGGTCTGACAACTCAAGGCAGGATAGTTGTTGCCCGAGTTGCAGATACAGACGCGAGCCAACAATCGCGGGATGCGAGAGCGTTTTGATTTTCTCGTCGGATAGTCGCAGCCGACTCGTAATTCTTCCTTCGTCTGCATCAAAATCAATGAGTAGCACTTCGGCTGCATCGTTGAAAACAAGGGCTCGATCCTCCGTAGCGATGATCGAGCCATAGCCGACGAAGCTACGATCTTTGATGTCCCATCGCGGCTTCAAGGTCTCAGGATCAAGTAACGTCAATCCATTGTGCAGCACCAGCAATCCTGCTTCAACGACGACTGGCGTATGCGTATCTGGACGGTAACGCCTGTTCTCAGCTTCGACAGCCATCGCCTCACCCGGGGAGCCAGTCCTTATCCTCCGGACACCAAGCCCCTCATCCGCAACGAAGACGCCGCCTTCCATGACCACCGGACTTGGTACTCCAAAGCTGTTTGCACCTAGAGGAAACTTGCCGACTTCCTTCTGACTCTTGTAATCCCAGACCGAAACGAATTCAGCGTCACTACCGACAATGCGTGTGCTGTCGAAAAAAACAGGCGATGAGTAAGCAACCTTGCGGCCCGAAATACTCCAAACCGGCGCACCGGTGATACCATCCAATTCCATAATCCCAAAGGTACCGCCCGGCTGAACGATCAAGTTTTCCCCGTGCCCGAGCGGAGAACCGGAGAAGCCCCATTGAGGTGTGACTCCTCCATAGTCCAGTTTTAGGTTCTTTTGCCAAAGCGGAATTCCAGATTCGAGATCAAGACAGGCCAGATCTCCAAAAGCGCCTTGCACATAGACGAGCGGACCAAGAATCAGAGGGGTCGCTCGAGGAGAGTTACCGTAGTCCAGCGTCCCTTCGGCCGGGACGTGATGCTGCCAGGCGAGCGAACCATCAGAAACACGGAACCCTTGGAATAGGTCCATCTTGTCGGTGGAATCACGAGAGCCAACGACAACGAGAGCATCAGTCGCAGCAAGACCGCCCACCCCTGTGCTTGGCAAGTAAGCTTGCCAAGCAAACTGCGCCGATTCGGGAAGCCGATCGGGCAACCATTCAACTCGACCGTTACGCAACGGTCCCCTGAACTGCGTCCATGCCGTGTTTAGTTCAGGGCCGCCTTTTTTTTTATTGCCGCCGCAGGTGTTTTACTTTTGCTCGCAGCCTCGTCGTCTTTCCAGGGTTCGAATCCAACTAAGGTCTCCAGGCCAACCAACAATGCCGGATTAGTAGCCACCAATTGAAGCGACTCATTGAGCCGGCTAATTAGTTCGTTCGGTAGGTCTGCCCTAACGAAGGCCGTAATGAAGGGGACGTCGCTTGTCCGCGCGAGGACGCGGAGATCACCTTTTTGAATCGAACCGCATCCCTCGAGAAGCGGTTCTGCGTAGCTGGAAATAACGGCGGCAGCCTTCGCGTCCTTCGGTAGCTTCATCAGAGCGACAGCCGCTTCGCTGCAAGCACCATAGACCTTTTCACCAGACAACTTCACATCGGCTAACTTGAGTAGCTTCCTCGGAGCAGCCGATTTCTCATCGGCTTCCTCGGGCCCAAAAAACACCTGATAGCCAGCGAGATCTTGAACGGACTCGGCAGCATCGTCCGCACGTACGACGATCAGCCCCTGCTGAGATACCTCGCCGGTTTTCCCAGTTAGCCTGGCGATGGGCGTGACTTCTTTCTTGAGCTCCTTTGCATCATGCAAGACGACCGAGTGCTTCCCAATTACAAGATCGAATTGACCGCCGGTTTCCTTGACGGCTTCTGACAGCGATTCATGCCAGGTAACAACAACTTTGCGTCCCAGCTCCTTTGTCAGATAAGTACCGAGCAAAGCGTATTTGCGTTGTGCATACCCTTGTACGCAATCACACGAGAGCGGCTCACTCAACGGATCCATCACAACAAGATGCAACGGTTCCTTGGCCTCTGCCGGCACAGATGTCGCCAGACTTACGGGAATCAGAAACGCGAACGCGGCGAGTTGCAGGGGTCTTAATAGCATTTCAACGTACTCAGGTAGAAATAAATCAGTGCCGACCAGATACGCCATGAACTCAGACCTCCGCTAAGTTCATCGCGAAACGACACTCTTCTTGCGGTAAGCTCCTTCGCGTGCGCGACACGAAGGAGAATACGTACCGCGAAAGTTCACAGTCGGCTTAGCTGCTCGCCGCTTGTTCGGAGGCAAGCGGAACACTCGCTTGCGAGCCATCTGGGGCTTGTTTTTTGCAGTCCTCGCCGCACTCCCCTTGGCATTCCTCGCCGCATGCAGTGGTCTCGCAACCGCTCGTGCATGGTTCGGTGCGTGTCGCCTCGTGCGAAGAGCCCATCATTTCGAAAGCGATGGTCGCCTTTTCTCCGTCAGCAAAAGTGAATTTCGCTGCGGTGAATTGGACCTGATCATTAACCAGGTCAACCGTTACGGATTCGTCGTCGCCTTCTTTGATTTCCCATGTCCAATCTCCCTCGATCGATGCATAAGCACCACCCGAAGTTTCGAGCTTTCCGGTCGGCTGAAAAACAACCTTTTCGAAGAGTCGACTGTCACCGCCACCAAAGCTAACTGCAACAACCTCGCCGCCCGCGGCTGGAGTCGCTTCGTCGATCTCCCAGGTCCCAAGAAGCTGGCCGTCAAACTGTTGGTGCAGCTTGGCAATCAGCTTTTCCTCGTCTGTTTGGCTCGGCAAACTGGATTGATTGGAAAGCACGATGATCGCGCTTTCATCCTCATGCATCATGTAATACTGGTCACTATTGCTGTCGTAGGCCACGGAGCAGTGTTTGCAACCACCAGCAACCTTGGCTTTGCCGATGTATTCGAGGAAGTTACCTTCGGCGTCAAACCGCTTTATGTGCCCGATGCTCGACTCAGCAGTAAGAACGGTGCCGTCTGGCAGGGGTCGAACATTCATTGGATTGCAGCAACTTCCAAAACCAGCTTTGCTGCTGCGATCGCGCATTCCGAAATCATTGACTTTCTTGCCATCGCGATCATAGATACCAACTTTGTAAGAAGTATTCTCGGCAATCACGAGATTGTCGTCGCAGGATTGAATATCCATCTGCCCACAGCAACCGCTGATACTGGAAACAACGGCTACCCCCTCTTCGAAATCGTGGTTCGTTCTCCAAATGGTGTACCCAGATCCTTCTACGTTTTTGCACACCCAGAACACGTCTTGGTCGGAAACGGCCACCGACGTAATCCCCTTCGCCTGTGCAACAACGGCTTCCGGCTCGACAGCCGCAACTTGTTGCTCAGAAATCGTCTCGTACATTTCAAGCTGCTGCTTAAAAGCATCTAGCTGAGCCGTCTGAACTCGGGTGCGTTCCGACTCTTCCGTTTCTTCGATTTTCGTGATGCGTTCTTTCAGGGAGTCGATCTGCTGGTCGTACATGGCTGCAAATTGCTTAGCCTGCTCCTCGGCCTGTTTCACGGCTTTGGCGGTGAACTCTTCGATATTCCCCATGTGCGGAGCCGTTCCCGTCGCCACGATTTCACCGTCATGAATCCGAGCAATCTCACCCATACCGGCGACAAAGATATCTCCGTTGGGCGCCAGGTTGACCGCGGTCGGTTGAAATCCGAGGTCCCATTTTCGGACCATGGAACCAACTGAATCCATCTCGATCAAGCAGGGTGGTTCATCCAAGTCGACTCGGTCATAGCTCCCCGCATCATTGGGAACCAGAGTCGTTTGTTTGCCCCCGCAGGCAGCCAGAATCATGCCGGTCTTGGATAGACAAAATGTATTCAAACGAATTGGCTGACCATTCAGCTCGGGCTTGATCATGGTCGATTGCCGATGCGTCGGAGCATCAATCTCGTTGCTTCGAGAAACCTCGGACAGTGGCGGCGCGACGAGTACTTTCGGCGGAGCCGCCGCTACCAACTGAGGCACATCGGCGGTATCTGCTCTGCTAACCGTTGAATTGCTGGGTGCTTCCGAACACCCAATCGCACCGGCACAAATGGCAAGCAGCGAGCTAACTGCGCTTAAACGAATTCGCATGGAATTGATTCCTACTTAAGCTTTCTGTCGTGGTCGAATGAATGGACCCTTACTCTGGCACCGAGCGGCCATTAATACCGCCTCAGAACAACCTGCGGTCTAACGCGTATCGCAAGCCGCAAGCCCGCGAATCCGAGTTTATCGAAATACGTCCTAGGGGCAAAATCCAATCTATGAAAAAGAGAGAATTGCCAAACGCCGCGGCATCGTCACCGTAAGGCATTCCCGGCTTGGTGCATCCATGGTTTGGCTGATTAGTGTGGCCAAGGCCCCCATCCCAATCCTATACGGCGAATAAAACGCCATTTGCGTACTGGAGCATCAACCTTCGCTAGCCATTCACATGGAATGCACGGGCAATTGCGGCTGGTAGAATGATGGTGCGACCAGACGAAATTTACCTAGCCGTTTTGTAACTTTCCATAACAAATTAACGAATCCGAGCCTCACTTTTGTCGTCACCCAACAACCACTCCGATCCGCCCACTGCTTCCTCAGCGCTCCTACTGGGAGTGCGCGCAATGGAGCCAGCTCAGTGGAACCGCTTGGCAGAGGTCTTCGGCCCTATCGTTTACCGATGGTGCCGTGCTTCAGGGGTACCGGAGCGTGATTCCGCGGACACCGTCCAAGAAGTCTTTGCCGCCGTCGCCCGAGGTATCCATTCCTTTGAGAAAATAAAAGAGCAAGGTAGCTTCAGAAGCTGGCTTGCCACGATCACTCGTAATAAAACGCGCGACTACTTTCGCAAACAAGCTGCGGTACAGTCGGCCGAAGGCGGTACTGCCGCCCTCGAGCGAATCCGGAACCTGAGCGAGAATATTGACTCTACCATTTGCCCAGACTCGATTTCGTCCCCCGTGGTCAAGCAAGCACTTGAGCTAGTTCGCAGCGAATTCGAATCAACGACGCTGCGTGCCTTTTGGGTGATGACCATCGAGGGCAAGACAGCGGAAGAAGCCGCGGAAGAAACTGGTATTTCCAGAGCAAGTTGCTATCAAGCTAAATCGCGTGTACTGCGACGCCTACGTTCCGTACTGAGTACGCTTCCTCCCTAGCTGCCGCGTCGACAACATTCGCGGCAAGACAGCTAAGCAATGCCGACTCGACAAAGTGCTCGCCCCTCTCCTGCACCGACCTCTCGATAAGACCCAGATCACCATGTTCAGCAAAATCCCCCCATATCGCTCGGCGGTATTCTCATTCCTAACCACAGCCATGCTCCTCGCTTTCTGCTTGGCCAATAGCTTGCCTTCTGCGGCAGCCTCGGAGCGTCCCAATATTGTTTGGCTCATCTCAGAAGATAACTCGTCCCACTATCTAAAGCTGTTCGACTCGAACGGTGCAGAGACTCCTGCCATTTCTAAGCTAGCCGAAACGGGATTGATCTTCGAACACGCGTTCTCGAATGCACCGGTTTGCTCCGTCGCAAGAACGACGTTAATGACCTCGTGCTATGCCCCCAGAATCGGAACGCAATTCCATAGACGGTCCGTCACCGTACCGATGCCACCAAACGTAAAGATGTTCCCTGCCTATCTAAGAGACGCGGGCTACTACACCACCAACAATCAAAAAAAGGACTACAACGCGGTCGAAACACAAGGGACTTGGGACGCATCTTCGAACAAAGCTTCGTGGCGTAACCGCAAAGAAGGGCAACCCTTCTTCCACATGCAGAGCTTCGGAACTTCCCATGAGAGCTCGCTGCATTTCTCTCAGAAGATTTACGACACGGAGAATACGACCACGGATCCAGACTCGGTTTTTGTTCCGCCGTACTTTCCGGACACGCCACTATTCCGCTACACCATTGCCCGTTACCACGACAAGATCCAAGCAGTGGACCGACAGATTGGATCCGTCGTTGAGAAACTTGCCGAAGATGGCTTGCTCGACTCGACCTTCATCTTCTATTTCGGCGATCACGGTGGAGTTCTACCGCGCGGAAAAGGCTACGCCTACGAGAGCGGTTTGCACGTTCCCCTCGTCGTCCACGTACCAGAAAAATTTGCCGATCGCTCTCCTTGGCCCTCCGGTTCCAAAGTTGACGACTTCGTCGAGTTCATTGACTTCGGCGCGACAGCACTTCATTTGGCTGGCATCGAATTACCCGCAGGGATTGACGGCCGCCCTTTCCTTGGGGAACAAACATCTGCCGCGGATTTGGCAAAACGAGATTCCGCTCTAGGATACGCCGATCGATTCGATGAAAAATATGACCTCGTTCGTACATTGCGAAAAGGCAAGTACGAATATGTTCGCAACTACCAACCATTCAACATAGATGGACTCCAAAACAACTATCGCTACATCATGCTGGCTTACCGTGAATGGCGAGAGCTGTTCAAAGCTGGAAAACTAGACAAGGCTCAGAGTCAGTTCTTCCGCGCTCGTCCTGCCGAGCAACTTTTTGATATCGAGTCCGATCCCCACGAAGTCAACAATCTCGCCGCGGACCCTGCCTACCAGGCAACACTCACCGCCATGCGTGGTGAACTTCGAACAAGGCTGAAAGACTTGCCCGACCTGAGCTTCTACCCTGAAAACTATCTTGCGGCAAATGCATTTGAAGCACCGACGGCATTTGGCAAGAGTCGCCAGGATGAGATCGCAGAACTAATTGATATCGCAGATCTCTGCCTCGTCCCATTCACGGAAGCACGTAGTCAGCTCGAATCACATTTGTCGTCAGCGACAGCCACAGAACGGTATTGGGCATTAATCGCCTGCACGGCGATCGGAAAAGAAGCCCTGAGCCTAGAAAAAGAGATTCGGAGTTGCCTGAGTGACTCCGACTTGCTCGTCCGCACTCGTGCTGCCGAGTGCCTTGCATTGCTCCTAGGCGAAGACCCGGAACCCACGCTCAAAGACTGCCTCGCTCAATCCACGTCAGGCATCCAGACCAACCTGATTCTGAATACCGCGGTGCTGCTCCGTGACAGTGCTGGCTTTGAGATGAATATTAACTCCAAAGACATTCATCCAGGTGCGGCAGATTTCCAAGATGTAAAGCGGCGGCTCGCGTACTTGGAATCAGAGGATGGTATTCCCAAAAACCCGCGTGGCACGAAGTCGAAGACCGCTAACAAACGGAAAGACTCTGCCAAAGCAAAAGTGAAGTCGAAACCTTAGGTCGTGTACTCTCGAATTGATAAACTAGTCGCCAGCTAGTGGATGCAATGCGACCGCTTTGGGCGCACTACGCTGCGGCCTTCGATGACTTCGGAACTTTGAGGTCAAACAAACCAAAAATCTCTTCTTGGCTCAAACCGGCATTGCCGGGCTTTCCGCCAGCTTCAGCGAACAGCTGATTGAATAATTCCCGTTTCTGCTCCAGCACATCGTGAATCCGCTGCTCGATCGTTCCGGCGGCCATCATGCGAGTCACGGTAACGGCACCGGCGGCACCAATTCGGTGCGCGCGGTTGACGGCCTGGTCCTCGACAGCCGGATTCCACCAACGGTCAAAAAGAAAGACGTACTCGCAGAATTGCAAGTTCAGCCCGACGCTACCCGCGCCATAGCTCATCAGGATGACATGCTTCGAGGGATCTTCCTTGAACTGCTGAATAACTTTATCCCGTTTCCTCGATGGCACGCGTCCGTGGTATTGCATGGGTCCAAATCGTTCCAGTGGTTCTGCAATCCGGTCCAACGATTCAACCCACTGACTGAAGACAATTGCCTTCTTTCCGCTTGCGGCAATCTCTTCCATGTCGGCTTCAAGCTGCGTCAGTTTGCAGCTTGACCCCGTAGCCGGATCAAAGTTGCAGATCTGCTTTAGGCGGAGTACGAGCTCAAAGACATGCTGAATCGTGAGCGTCTCCCCCATATCCTCTAATTGGACAACGCCCTCATCCTCCGCACTGCGATAGCTATCAGCTTGGGCAGGCGTCAGGGCCAATTGCTCGTCCCGAAACATCTTCGGGGGCATATCGGTCAGCACTTTGTCCTTGGTTCGCCGCAGTATGTAGTCCCGCGTTGCCTTGCCGATCGTTTTGAGATTCATCTCTGACCTTAGATAGCCAGGCGATAGAAATTCAAAAATATTGACCAAGTCTTCGACTGAGTTTTCAATGGGCGTCCCAGTTAGAGCCCACGAGCGACTGCGGGGAAGGGAGCGAACGATCTGAGCCGTTGTGCTGTTTCGATTCTTGATCCTTTGAGCTTCGTCGAGCACGACCAAGTCAAAATGCAGCTCTGGGTCGTCCAGAATCGATTGGTCACGCATCAACAACTCATAGTTGGCGATGCGAACAGGTGCATCATTTTGTTCCCAAATAAAACTACGCTTGGCCGAATCCCCTTCAACGACAACGACCGGGATTTCAGGCGCCCAGACGCGGAACTCGCGAACCCAGTTGGTGACTAGTGGCTTCGGACAGACCAGAAGTACCTTCCGCAGCTGCCGCGCCAACAAGAGCATTCGGATCGTTGTGATGGCCTGCATTGTTTTCCCCAAGCCCATTTCATCAGCGAGGATAGCCATCTCGCGGGGAAACAGAAACGCGACGCCTTCGAACTGATAAGGGAATGGTTCGAACGGAAACTCGAGCTTAGACGAAGCCAACAACGATTCGAGTGGTGGTTGGAGCAGGAAGTAGAGGCGATCTTCGAGCTTGATAAGATCAGCGGGCGGGCGAATCCGCGTCTTGCCCGACTTGCCTTTCGAATGCTTGTCACCAGCGGTCGAAATCGCTGTTCGGCTGGTTTCAGACGAATTTTCGGTCTCGTCGCTTCTAGGTCCCCTTTCGCTTCTAGGTTCCCCTTCGCTGGTCTCCTTTTCTTCTACCGTTTCCAAAAATCCGGTGCCGTCGGGGAAGACCATCCCCACGGTTTTGGGGAGACGTGAATTCAGACGTATCGCATTCGTCGACACATTTAGGTCGGAAAGCTCCAATTCAGAAACGACCTCGACATTCGGAGTCGCAAGGTCTAATTGATTGCCGAAATCGCACGTCCAATCCGCGAGCTCTACCGCCGGTTGCTCTGATTCATGCTCGCACCCAAATGCCCAACTGTGAAATCGGATACCGCCCCACTCTGAAGCCGCCTTGCTTCCCGTGTCGAATCCTTGGTTCGGAATCACGCTCATGATTCGCTCTGCATTACGAGACTCGCGTGAGAGCGATTTGTCTTTCTGGTTCGCCACGGATCTACTTCTAATGTTGCTGATACGTTGCGAAAATGATGATGGATCGAAGTTTTGATTACGTACCGATATTTGGCATGGCTAGATAAGCTAGGCGGCCTTCAGAACAGGATGCGCCTCAGCAAGAGCCTCCTCGATACGTTGGAGGGGTTCCGCAAAATCAAAATTGCCGGGAAGTTGTGCAAGTAAGTTTTCCGCCGCTCCCCACGTCGCATCAAATTTCTCATGCAACGCATGGAAAGACTGGCCGGCTGTCTGGGCTCGTTCAACTTGCAATCTTGATTCGCTCAATGCCTCGACGTCGCGGCGTCCTTGCCCCAACTCGAGAATTTGCACCACTGGCGTTTTACATATGGGCTGAGATGCGAGCACACTCTGCGAATCAGTCAGCACCAGACCAGGTCGGATCTTCGCCTTCTTTATGAGCGCAACTGCGATCTGCTCGCCACAGACGAAATCTTCGATCGTTGGGCCGTAAAGCAAAACCTGGGCTCTGCTGGGCTTAACCGGCATCGTGCAATGGAATTCAAGCGGACGAGCCAAGTGGTTCACAATAAGTAAGCCACCGAAGTACCCATGCGCTGGATGCTGCCTTACCTTGAGGAAGCCGAGCTTTTCTGCCATCACCCATCAATCTGTTCGAGTCGCACAATGCTAGCCACCCAAATGGGCCGCCAACCGGAAAAAGGAATCGCGATTGGCAGCGGAACGTCAAACGCTCTGAACACGGAACGCATGACAGCCTTAAGAGGCGCACCCTCTGTTCATCGAACGCTGGGTTATATCGACTTTAATGCCCTTAATAGTTAGCCGCATTGCACGCACCAAATTGCCTAACAGGAAGCGGATGAACGCGCCGCTCGCTCGACTTACCCTTACCGGTGACTATACTGAGGTCTCGACTTGCAAGACCCTCAGCCTCCCAACGTTTGCGTGGAGTTAGCCCTGTGGCCAATGAACCATCCCAGTTTTCGCCTATGTTTCGCATCGACGTATCCGCCGAACCAGGCCAAACGCCCGCGGCCAACAATGCTAGCAATCCAACAGAAGCAACCTTGGCAATCTTGCATCAGATTGCAAGTTCGCAACAGAAGCAGAACCAACTATTGGAACAACTAGTCAATGCAACGGTTGCTCAGTCACAGCAGCGAGCAAGTGAATTAGAGCAATGGAAGGAAGCAAACCCGCGTTTGGCTAAATCTTGTCGTCGTGCCGCGGAGACGCTTTCGCATGTCCAAACGGAATTCCTTGAGTCATTGACGGAAGAAATTGAAGACAGCGCCGACCACCTGCTCGAAGGCGAATACATGCTGAACGAGTTTGTAGATCGCTTCGGTCCACGCCTGGCCCATCTCAACGGCGTCCTGCAAGTCCTCGCTCAACTTGGCACTGGCACACCTCCTCAACAGCAGTAACCTGCTTAGCAACGGCTCAATGCGTACAAGCATGATTGCTGGCTCGCCGCTAACTCAAATGCCTACGCCGCAAAAAACGTAGGCTTCTACCAAGAATTGGGTTCATTGCTATAGCGATGAACCGTTCTGCTCACTAGTATCGCCCTGACCGATGGGGCCTGCTCGCCCGTGCGCGAGTACCTTCCCATCTGATGCCAAGATGTTGCACTGTTCAAGGAGGAACTCCGTGCAAACCATCAAAACAGCCGTCGTATTCGCACTCTTGCTCGCCGTCTGCTACGGCGCTTTCGTCGCGCTCAATGCACCAGAGCCAGACCTGCCAGACAGCTTTGCCGACTGGCAAAATAGCGATTCGGCTTTGCAGAGCCTCGATGAACTCGACCTCGGCATCGACATCGGTTCGATGGACAACGTCGTTTCCGTATCACCGGACCAACTGTTTGAAAGTAGCACACCGGCGCCCAACGGTCTCGCAGGCATGTCCAGCCCAGCTTCCGACGCGAATAACTCGCCTGGAGGGCTATCGCTGCCTAGCATGGAATCGGAAAACAGCCTGCCTTCCGTGCCAGAACTGCCATCGCTTTCTTCTTCACCCAACAACAGTACACCCGCTCTCTCACTTGGTTCAAAAGACGCTTCTGTCACGCCGGGCAACGAGAAGTTGGTCAGTACACCTAACGCGAGCTCACAACCTTCTCCAGGTAATGAGCCAGAGATGAGCTTAGACGGCTTTCCTAATCTGGCGTTACCCTCAGGTGCGACAGGCGCGAATACGCCGAATGCCAACGCCCCGACCATTCCAGATTTGACTGCAGAGAGTCTAAGCCAGTCCGCAACTGATATACTGGAAAGCTCCTCTCAACAACTTCAGAACTCGCTTGAAGATGCAAAAGAGGCTGTCGCAGATGAGTCCGCTCGTGGTTTGGCTGCACTTGGTCAAGTAGCGCAACAGGCGATCGGCCGCGTAGGACAAGAGGCTAACAATGGCGTGAATGCCGTTGATGAGAAACTATCCGGCACATTAGACAATCTGGCGGCCAACCTAGCTGCAGGCGATGATGCTGGCTCTCTGATTCCGGCAGACCTAGTTGATTTACCCGGTGCTGGCGCGGGCTCATCAACACCCGCCTCCGATCCGGCAGCCCCCGGAAGTCCTTCAAGCGATGCGTTTGAGGATAACCCAGAACTGAAACGTATCTTAGTTAACCGTACGACACCCTCTGTCAAATTCGCTGTAGCCCGGGAACAGGCCCTCGCAAAGGCAGGGCGTGGGGAACTGCTGGAAGCCCTGCGGTTGCTCACGCCTTACTTCGACAGCCCTGAGCTTGGCTACCGTGAAAGCATCGATCTCGTTGACTTGCTTGATGCACTTTCTCTGCAAGTCATCTACTCAGACCGACACCTACTAGAACCACCCTATACCGTACGTGCTGGTGATACGCTTGAATCGGTTGCAAACGCGTTCAAAGTGAACCCCGAGCTCCTGTCCGCCGTCAACGCTTTGCCTGAAGGTAATGCGTTGGTTGCGAACTCTCAGATCAAAGTCCTGCAAGGTCCGTTTCACGCACGCGTTAATTTGCAACGCGAAGAGCTTACCGTGTTCCTTGGTGACCTCTACGCGGGTCGCTTCCCACTATCGCTCGGCAAAGACCCAGCACCGGAGTTGGGGTTCTTCCAAGTCGTGGACCGCCAGCAAGACCGCATGTACTACGGACGTAACAACATTACGGTCAAACCGAAGGACCCACGCAATCCGTTCGGTGGCTACTGGATCAACGTGAGCAACAAGGTCTACATCCACGGCACTGCGGAAATCATTAGCAGTGAACTGAAGGATGCAGGCTGCGTCAGCCTCTCGCCGCTCGACGCCGAGCATGTTTTCAACATTCTCAGCAAGGGCAGCAGGGTCGCAGTTGTACAGTAGCCAACCGCTTCCAAAGCCCCCACTGTCGCCCTCGTTCGGAGACTCGTAAACACGGCTGGGGCGTGGAAGGCGCTACTTCGATTCAGCTGGCTTTGCGAACTTGTTGCTAAGCCAATCTTGTGCAGAGAAAGATAGCTTCTCTTCGTGCTTTTCAAGCTGAGTGTTAATCTTGCTCACCAGCTTGCCGTTGTAGTCTTCGATTTTCTCGTCAAGAACGCGACGAAGTCCCTGCCCCAGCACTTTGGCAAAATCACCGCCGATCTGACTGATCCGTCGCACACGATAATAGGTCAATTCGACTCGAGCCTCCTCAACCTTGGGATGCAGCGAAACCTGCGGGGGAAACTGCAACGGGTTCATCCGAAATTGAACCGCTCCCGACATGGTCAGCCGACAAGCGGCATCCGCGTTTGCGCTCAGACTGATCACCTGCACGTCTCGCACCCACTGGCTCAATCGTCCAAACACGTCCAGTGAACAATCAACAATGACTGAAAATGCGATGCGACCATCGGGCAGTGCCTCAAGCCGCTCAAATTGGATCTGAAGATTCTTCTCTGGTTCAACGAGCGATACTTTGTATTTAGTCCATGTACCGGCGTTAACCATTTTCCTCCGGCGTTTTGTCTCGACCTTCAGCCCTTCTCGGCGAAATTTGATTCCATCCCAAACTTCTTTCTGCTTTCCCCACTTGCGATCATCTTCGTAGCTGGGCGGGAGGTTGGCCCGGATCAATTTCTCCAACCAAGCTAACGCGTCTGGCGTAGCCATATCCACGGAAGAGCCCATCGGGCTGGCAAATGTCGCCAGTCTTGCCGGCACTTTAGTCGCCTGTTTTGTCGCTGCGTCTAGGTTGGTACCCAGCAGATTGAATTTGCTCGTGGCAGACGGCCTAGAACCGAGCTCGGGAACGACCATTGGCGTATCTACCGAACCAGCCAGCATACCCTCAGTCGTCTTGGCTTGACTTTGCTGTCCAGCCGCGGTCTTCATTTGCGCAGTGCTGACCTGCATCCGAAGACAGCACGAAGTGAACACGACGAAGAGCAGCGTTAATCGCCTTAAGTGCTTGCAGCACGCTTTTGAGAGTCCGAAACGACATGCTACACGCATCGCTACAAGGCCTCCTGCCGTCATCATCACTCTCCGTAACAGACGCTAGGATTCTAGATCGGAAGCGGCCGAACCCCAAAATGGGATCCATTCCTCGCTGGCCGCAGCTTAGTCGATAGCACTTCCGAAAAACTCCAGTCCTAATTCACTCTTCGTCATCTTCACCAAGCGGTTTCCAATCGAATCCGATTCCCGGTCCGTCCAACAACTCAGTTGGGACAGTTCCATAACGGACGCGGAACATCGGAGCGTAGTCTTTCATGTAGGCTTCATTCCCGATTGGGCAATACTGCCGCCCGTTGCCTTCAATGGCCGCAACTCCAGGAAAACGGCTGGCAATAGCGGCTGAGTGCAAGAACGACCCGCCTATGCAGGTTAAATCTTGCACGCAAGTAAACATTTTGTAATGCGCTCCCGCCGCCCCCATGAGCAAGCTCTCCGACTGACCTTTACAAGCTTTGAGCGCTAGTCCGGTGTATCCACGCTGTCTCGCAAGTTTCAAACTCTCCGGTCCCGTCAGAGATTCATCAATAACCACAGGACGGATTCGAGCAATTCGGTGAACCGTCATTTCGGTCCGTTCCGTTAGGTCTCGAGGCGTAGGTTGCTCAATGTACTGCAACCTGTCGAAGGAAAGCTTGCTTAACCGTTCGATGCGCTCCAGTAAATCGAGCACGTAGTCTTCATTCGGGCACTGCTCGTTAAAATCGAAGGACAGCTTCCAATTTCGTTCCGAACCTACGATTTCACAGATTCGAGTCACCTCAACAATGCGGCCCACATCCCAGTCAATGTTGTTGCCGGCAAGCTTGATCTTCAAGTGCGTAATGCCGTCCTGGTGCAACCATTCCTCAAGCGTTTCAGGATGCCCATCTTCGACTCGGTCATTCAAGTCCGCTTGGCTGAGCGGATCCAATGCCCCGACAAGATGGTAGAGAGGCATGGTGGACTTCGGCTCCGATGCCAAAAAGTCGCCGGGATACTTCCCGATGAATTCTTCACCCAAGTATGCACTTAGATCTTCGTTCAGATAATCGCCGGTCATGCATTCGAAACTGTTGGCTCCCAGAACGCGTCCGTAGGCGTCATGTACCGCAGCCTCGAGAGGACTTGCAGCCACCATGGCTGCCAACTTGGGAATGGACTCGGCGATCTTGAACTCTTGGACCAACTCCTCGGTGACTTGATCCCGCAACTCGGCGATACTGCGTCCAATCTGCAAAGGATCACCGCACAACTCCGCAGCCTGCACGCGCTCGATGAGACGGTTTGCGAGCTCCAACATCAGCTTGAGGGTGATTTTTGCCGGGATCTTGCTGGGCCAAGCCCAAGCATTTCCCATCGTCATCTCGCCAATACCTTTGACCTTTTTCTTGGTGCCTCTCCGAGTCACCAGAACTTCAGTCCGTAAAACACATACGTCCTCAACAACCCGGCCACCAAACTTCATGGGCTGGCGATAGGCGAAGGACCTAGTCGAATTGGAAACTTCTCTGAGCGTAATGTCCGAAGGATTGCTCAAGGCTCATCTTTCTCTTCAATAGCCGGTCGGCTGATTCAGGCTCGCGAACCTCGCGTTGGAGTCGCGGAGTTTCGCTAAATTAACACAATTGGACAGCAGTTGGCAGCCAGGGCAACGCGTGTCATCTTCATCTTCAACGATTCAGAACCCGAGTTGGCGAGGCGGCGTCTCTCGGCGGAAACCATCGTTCCAACATTCGTTGGCTAGTCCCTAGGAGCCTAGCCGTTCCGGCCTCGCCCCAGACAACTTACGATCGAGCTGTCGACCGCATTCAAAGGCGCATCAACGCACAGAGGTGGTCTTCATCGCAGTCTACGCATGGATCGCAGCTTAGGAAAACTCGGGAAAGATATTCCTACTCCGACAAAGAGCGGTCAATTCAACTCTTGCAACTAGACGAGACCTTTTCTGACCGCCCATACCGCAGCCTGTGTTCGATCAGAGACGCCGATCTTCCGCAGGATATGCTGCACGTGCTCCTTAACGGTCTCGTAGCTAATCCCGAGAGCTAGAGCGATTTCCTTGTTCGTAAGACCGTTCGCAAGCTGACGCAAAACCTCGCTCTCTCGCTGCGTAAGAGGAACTTCCACATCCGATACCACACGTGGTGTAGCAAGTGCGCCAGTAACTCGGCGAAGCTCCTCTCGTGTCCAAGCTGATTCGCCTCGACAGGCCGCTTGAATAGCCTCGACTAAACGACTCTGGCTGTCATTCTTTAGGACGTAGCCCGAAGCACCAAGAGCGACAGCACGGGCAACATAAGTCGGATTGTCATAAGTTGAAAACAGAACGACGGGCAGATTCGGATGATCCAGCTTCAGACGCCCAAGGACATGAAGACCATCTCCACCCGGCATTCGTACATCCAAGAGAACCGCATCCGGCCTGGACTCGGCCACTTTGCGTAGAACCTCTTCGCCCGAAGTCGCTTCCTGCGTGACTTCAATTCCAGAATCCCGCAGCACACTTTGCAACCCCAGACGGACGACTTGGTGATCGTCAGCGACGAGTAGAGAGATAGACATTCGGCAATCCAACAAAAAAACCAACAGTCAAATCACGCAGGCGATCCACTGGCAGCATGTCGAAGCTCATTAGCCCGCCAGTTGGCAACCTGGACTGAACTCTTCTCCCAGACCCCATCAACCCCAAACCTCAATACCAACTTCGAAGCACAACGATTCGAGCGCCTCATAGTCGAATTCGCGCCAATTCAATGGCTGTGAAAACCCAATGCTTTAGTAACTGAGGTGATCCTGTTGATGATGAAAGCATCACGTGGAGATCATGGGAGGAGGCCTGAACCCCCAGGTGGTTTGACTAGCACCAAGAAGAGCTATTATGAATGTAGTTTGCCGAAGTTCGCTAGTAAACCTCCTTCCGCGATATAAAGCCATCGTTATCCGCATCAAGTGCCGAAAAATCGTCGATTTCACCAAGAAACTCGAGTTTGCTGAGAAATCCATCCTGATTCGTATCCATCGCCGCAAACCAGTCTGCCGGCATTTCGGCTTGCTCTGTTTGCGGCAAACCCAACACATTGAAATCTAGTCTGTTATCGCTGCGGTTCATTTCGAACCTGACGAGCATTGGCATTTCGTTCGATGCAACCGCACCGTCCATGTCAGCATCCAACTTCGAAATGATTGCCGCCCCATCCGCCAGTTCTTTTTGGCTCAACTTCTTGTCCCCGGATTCATCAAGCAGTTGAAACCAAGGATGCTTGACGGTCATCCATCGACCAATGGCCCTCGCGCTCTGCCGAGCAGTCAGCCATCTCCAAACTCGGCGAAACTCCTCATCAGAAAGCTTGTCATCATCGTCCTCGTCGATGAGATCGAATCCGTCTTCCTGCAGTTGCAATTGATTGCGGGCAAAGTCGGCGAACTGTTCGTTGGTAAGCGCCATTTCCAAGCGTTGGCGGAGGAGGTCTGCGTTCGCAGATCCGTAGACGTCTTCAACATCCACTTGAAGTACGAGACCACCGACGACGAGCCTTCCCCCCTCGCCAGCGGCAACCCAGCCGGGCGCTTGTTGCTCCACGTCTTCGCCAGCAAACTGTGTCGCCAAAACTTGTGATAGCGTTGTCCTACGAGATGGGGCCTGCGTACTTCGGCCGGCCATTTCGACTCCCTCGGCTGCCACATCTTCTACGAGTTCTTGTGCGGGTGACAAGTAAATGGCTAAACAGCACTCTGGCCCTTGCTTGCCCATTTCGACCAGCTCAGTTTTGTTGAGCAGGCCATCTCCATTTGCGTCCAATTCATCCCAACGCGCATCGGACCAACTCGACCACTGAGCCCGTTCGATACCTTCCAGAAAGGTATAATGCTTCAGAATCCGCTCGGCCAATGCACGTTCTTCTTTGAGTCTTTCCGCGGCGTCGTCAGTGAAAAGACCATCTGCAATGTAAAGAGTGTTCACATCTATCATGGACGAATACTGCATGCTGGTACCCGCCTGAGCTGTTGAACTCGGCTGATTCAATTCCTGAAGCGAGACGATTGAATCGGCGTTGAAATCATATTTCTCCAATGCTTTGGCAATCATCGATTGCTCATCAAGATCTACCACGGAGTCCTCATTTTGGTCGAGGTCGCCCCAAGGCGAATCACCTATATTTGCGCCATCTTCAGCGCCCACGTCAGAGACTAATAATGCGGATCGTCGTGACAGCCCACGCGAAAGAAAGTTCTGAAACTCAGCCAGCGTCACTTTGCGATCTCCGTCGTCGTACATGCTGAAGATCTGATCTTCTTGCTGGTCGTCGGGCACCAAATTACCGAGCCATCCCGACTGAACAACCGGATGCTCCAATACATCTTCCCACTTGAGGCCTTTCGAGGCGAATTCGTTCTCTTCGCCTTCGCCCTCTGCTCGTTTGGCTTCGGCTTCAGGTTTTACAAATAACTCCTCCCAAATATCAGCCGCCATTCCCGCGGAAGCTTCCTCCAGAGCTTGCCCGCCTACCGAGACTCGAAGATCTAGGACGACCGGCCCCGACGCTGCCAGGGCAACAAGTCGTTTCCGAGTCCAATTCGCAGTTGCCCAGTGTTCAGGAAGGTCGGAATCGGCAACGGTGTCTGCCTCTAAACCTGCTTCCGCAAGTCCCCTCTCTGCCCCAGCGGTGCCAGAATCCGCCGCGTCTTCGGCTGGAATCATGGTTTCATCTACCGCGGCATCGGGGCCCGGCTCCCCTTCCAATCCTGGTTCGGAAGCTTTGCCTTTCGTGATCTCGGCAGTGGGCTGGGGATCGTCATTCTTGTTCGAACATCCAGCTACGAATAGGCTCCAGAAAACGCAAAGCAGAACGACTCGACTCATGGAGCTTGAAGCCGGACCGAAAGTCCCCTCTGGTCCGACTCCGAAATGTCGCTTACTAACCTTTACCACATGTCTATTGTTTGCTTTGCTCATCGCCGCGATCCAATCAACGTCGTTAACACTGCCGCCAAAGTAAGGCATTCCGCGATGCAATACTTGCCCTATCCCGCTGGTTACGGCGTCATGGCGAACTCAGTTGAATTCATCAACGCCCAGAGCAAATCAGACTGCCAAGTCGCCTGCATCTGCTTTGCTCGGGTTTCGCCTTCATCTGAGTCGTCACGCGCATCGTCATCCGCTGATTGCGAACGCTCGAAACTAGCGAACAGATCTGAGAAAGCCGCGTCTTCTGCCTGCGTTGGAACACGATTGAGCGTCGACAAAAACATCCATCGCACCTGTTTCCGCTCGTCCATATAGGGAGCATCCAAGGCCATCAGCAACCGACTACTATTCTCGCGGCTCACCTGGTCAAAGACATCGCCATGCAACATAACCAGGGCCGATACGATACCCAGTTTCGCTTCGCTCCCTGCGCCACGCAGCCGTCCAAGCTGCTGAACTAGCACGTCGGCAGCTTGCTGATTGTCCCCCGCAATTTGCCGAGCCACAACGCGGACAGTATTCCGCATTTGTCGTTCGGATAGCGGCTTAGCCAACATCGCTGCATAGCTAAATTCGGGAGGCTGCCCCGAAGGATGAGTGGACGACCGACGATAGGCTTTCGTCCTTGCAATCGTTTGTATCAACTGTCGCAAGTCGTAGCCAGAATCGGCGAAATACTCGCTCAACTCCGCCAGCAGCTTGGGATGAGAAGCCATTTCAAGGCTACGCATATCATCAATCGGCTCGATTAGCCCTTGCCCAAACAACAGCGCCCAAACGCGATTGACGGTCGCTCGCGCCAGAAAAGGATTTTCTTTCGCCGTCAGCCAGAGCGTCATATTCTGGCGCCGCGTCCCGGAATCAAAGCCGCTCAGCCCAGTCTCAACGAGTGGTTTTGGCGGTATCACTTCGTCGGTTCCCGGCAGAACGACGTCGCCTTCGTCCGTGTCTGTGATACTGCTTGCTCGCATCATGGCAGGATTGCCGCCCGTCGAGACCTGTGCGAAATACGCAGCAAATCCCCAGAAGTCTTTTTGCGACCATTCATCGAACGGATGGTCATGACACTCGGCGCAATCGAGTTGAATTCCCATAAAGACGCGTGCGGTTTTTGCCGCTAGCTTCTCGGGCTTTCCTTCCAAAGCAACGAAGAAGCCAGCTGGACCAGCTTGAGCTGGCCCGTTGGCGACCAACAAGTCAGACACGAGGCGATCGTACCTCAGGTTTTCGGAAAATCGATCACGGAGCCAATTGTGCAATCCTCGATCGGCTTGGATAAATGGATTGCCGTCATTCTCGGGCAACATCCATTCCGCCCATTGATCGCCCAAATGCGACGCCGCTAAAGGCGATGTTAGCAAACGCTCAATCAGCTTGGCATCCTTCGCCTCATCCTCGTTCTCAATGAACTCAAGCACCTGCGATGCAGTTGGCGGCGTACCCGTCAGATCGAGCTGAACCCGTCTCAAGAACTCGGCATCCGAGGCCGGCGATGCAGCACGCCAACCAAGCTCCGATAGCTTTGCGTCAAGCAACTCATCGATGCGCTGGCTCATCGTCTCGACATCGTCCGCCAAGCAGGGAACTCCGGCAACGTAGCCGAATAGGACGATCCCAACACAGGAAGCCCAAATTCGTCGACCAGCGACAATGAAACTAGCCATCGCATTTTCTCTACTTATCAGTGACAAACCCGGCTTGCTCAGAAAGCTTCACCACTCAGCAGCTTCCCCCAACGGATAGCCCGTCCGCGAAGTCGAACCAAGGACGACGAACCGAGGACCACCCTTCGAAGGATGCTAGCCTTCAACTAATTTATCTCGGAAACCCGGCAACTGCTGATCTACAGGCCAATTGTCGACGAATTCTGGCCCCACGCCAACGATTCTTGATGTCGATGACCTCACCACCGAGTGTTCAGCGGCCCCCACAGCGATCCCAGATGGAACAAACGTTCTCCTGTGCCTATACCGAAGAGTTGCCCAAGTTTGCTTGCATTAACATTATGGTTCAGCTCATGGGGGTCTCTCTCAATCGCCAACCCCTGAAAACGAGTACAGGAACGCTCTAGGAACCGTGTTGGGAAATCTGTATCGTCCGATTTGAACCTGTGAAAGTGCTTGCGACAGGACCTTCCCAAATTTTGACGGAGCTTGTTGATGCGATTCCAAACAACCGGCCTCTGTGCCGCTGCATGCATGTTGGCACTTTGCGGATGTCAAAGCTGGAACACTGGTTATCCGATCCAATCGCCATCCCGTGTGCCACCGCCTGGCACCGGAAGCTTCCAGACTTCGTCGCCCTATTACAACGGCGCGGGAAATTACAACGGCACGGGTAATGTTTCGCAGAATTACCCAGCGGCAGTACCCGGCTACGGAGTGCCACAAAGCTATTCGGCACCGGCTCCAGTTCAGCCAGCAACATTCACGGCTCCGCAGGCTCAGCCATCGGGAGTCGTTCCCGCCGCTCAGTTTTCTCCGGTCAACAACGCCGCATTTCGAGATACTGGGAACCAGCCAGCAAGTGAAAGAACCACAACGAATTTCAGCGACAGCAACTCAAACTTCCAGTGGCAAAACTAATCCAAGCGGCAATGCGAGGTGCAGCGGAAGAAAAAACACGTCCGCAGGATGAACACTTCGGTAGCATGAACACGTCGGCGTTGGGCGTCTATTCTGCCTCCGTTCGCAACGAGCCTCGCGAACGCTGCACCGAGCGTCGTCCGCCTGAATCGAGATTGAAATCAGCGCAGAGCACCAGTAGCGATGGAAAATCAGTTTGATACCTCAAGCTGGAATGGAGGCGAAATCCCGCTGGGAACGTCTCCGGTCGCGTCGCTCGACTCGCCGCATGTTCAGCAAACGAAATCTGAGATCCGCGCGCTCGCCGCGGAAATCGCGGAATTGGCTCACTCGGATCTATCCGCACCTGAATTTTACGAAGGCTTTCTCCCAAGGCTTTGCATGGCTATGGGAGCCACCGGCGCGTCCATTTGGAAACATGAACCGAAACTTCTTCCGACGAAGTTCGCTCTCGTCGCCGGTCATCAGCTGCCCGAGGCCCTGTTTCGATCTGCGAACGAAATCGAATTGGATTTCAAGTCCGCTCCAGAAATTTCAAAGTGGCTCGGTTCACCAGTTCCAACCGAGTCCCATGCGTCGATCCTCAGTTGCGTTGTGGCCGAAGCTCAGCCAATCTTGGTCCCGCCGTCCACGACGACCATAGAAGCCGATCGCCCAGTCAATCCAATCGACGAAGCACTCGTGCTGGTCCCTATCCAACTTGAAAAGAACATTGAGTACCTCATCGAAGTTACTCAACGCTCGACCGGTGGCCCGGCCGCCCAACGCGGGTACCTGCGGTTTGTCGCACAGATGGGTGATTTGTTCGCCGACTTCATCCGCCGAAGCAGACTGCGTGTGAATACACAGCGTCTGAATCTCGTTGAGAAACGCCAAGACTATGTGCTCGAGTTTCTGACTTTGGCGGACGATGACTCCAAGAGGCAGCTTTTTGCGGATGCATGCTTCGACCTACTTGATGTTAACCAAACCCTTTGTTTCGACGCATCGGGCGGAAAAATCCTATCTCCCATCGCAGTCAATGAGACTCCAGGAATCGACCCGCGCAACCCAGTATTTGCGGCCGTCCGCGAGCTCGTTTCCCAGATTTGGGCGACCCCATCGAAGTTGGATGATCGCTCACCGAAACAATCATCGAACCACGTTCACGCGGCTCAAGGCACACTCCGGTTCACTGCTACAGATCGACGCGCTGGGAACCTGGATTTCAGTACTGTCGAATCGAACGCAGGCATGACTCAGCAGGCGGTTGATCAAGTCTGTGAATTGTTGGGAAGCCGCGGACTCGTTTTGTGCCGTCTACCCAGTCAGCAGGCACAGAGTCCCGAGTCCTCCCGAGCCACCTATTGCTTGGCCGCAGTCAAGGCTACGGAAACTGGCATCTTGGATCCGAAAAGTGACGAGTCCATTGCACTTCAGGAAACCGTCAGAACGCTGGCGGCTGCACGGGAAGCAGGCCCCAAAACAAAGACTTTGCGGACGCGTGCTCTGCAGGTTTGGCAACGTCTAAGCACCACAACGACATTGATCCGGTTTCTCCTGGCCATAGTGGTAGCCGCGCTTTGCGTGGTCCCGGTGCCACAGCGTGTAAGTGTCTCAGCACTCCTCCAGCCTGTCGAACGCAATCAATATTACGCCCCTGCCGACGCCATTGTTTCTACCATCCATGTAGAGGAGGGCCAGTGGGTTGAACCGAACCAACCACTGCTCACCCTGACAAGCCAAAGATTGGACCATGAGCTAGATCGTCTCGAGGGCGAACGACAAACCACCCTAGAACGAATCGTCGAATTGCGTGCGGCAATAACACGTGGTGATGCTCTCGAGATGCGTGAGCGTGACCGGCTTGAGAACGAACACATACAGCAACAACAGCTGAAGCGGTCTCTCGAAAGCCAATTATCGATCTTACGAGCTGAAGTTGCCGCATTGACGATTCGAGCAGACCGCTCAGGGAAAGTCACCACCTGGGACCTGAGCAACAATCTAACCAATCGTCCAGTGAAGTCTGGCGCAACGTTGCTCACAACCTGCAAGCCAGATGGGGAATGGGAATTGCAGTTGTCGATCCCCGATCATCGAATCGGCTTGATTCAAAACGCTCTGCAAGAGTCGAATCCAGGAAGTCTGCCCGTGCGTTTTTCGCTACGAAGCCAACCGAACGCGGTGGTCCAGGCTGAACTACGTCGACTAGGACTCCAGATTCAACGACAACCGGACGATGCAAAGCGTTTCCTGCTCGCCAAAGCAACTTTCCCAGCCAAAGAGATCCCCCTCAAGCAGAACGGTTCTATCGCTTCCGCGACGATCGAATGCGGGCGTGTTCCACTGGGGTGGCTCATTATCCGAGACGCCTATACGGCTCTTCGTGCCTCGATTGAGCTCAACCTTTAACAATTCGGCTCAACGCACATATTCTCGAATGCCAACTCGCGAACAAACCTCACAACAAACAAGGAATCTCGGCGACCAACCAACCGCGAGATGAAAGATATGCCCAACGCTCTGCTGAACGAAGCCAGAAGAATTGCCGCAATCCTCCTAGCACTAATTTGTTCGGAGACTGCCACGGCCGAAGGTTGGCAAACGCTTCCACGATGCGCTGTGCTGGCCGAGCAAACAGTTCCCGTACCGGCCCCAGAAAGCGGTGTTCTGACTCGGCTGAACGTCCAAAAACACGAGGAAGTAAGTCAGCGTGTCGCGATTGCTAATCTAAATACGGACGTGGCCGAAATCGATCTCCACAATGCCAAGCTAGAAGAGGAGGCCGCCCGAGCGCGTGCTGCCGACAATCTCAGCGTTGAGTTCCACCAGCTAGCCATGGAAGAAGCCAAACAAGTCCTCGATAACCATGAGAATGCGAAGAGATCGGTGAACCTGGCTGAGCTCAATCGATTGCGACTCGCCTATGAGAAATCGAAAGTCGCTCTCGGCCAAGCGAAGCAAGCGAAACAGATGGCGCAGGTCGACTGGCAGCTCAAAAAAGCCAGGACCGAAGCCGCCCAATTGCGGCTTGCACGCAGAACGATTCACAGCCCAGTGAGCGGAACCGTCATTGATGCTCCTAAAACAGTCGGCCAGTGGGTTGAAGCAGGCGAGACAATGATGGTCATTCAAAACCTGGAAAATCTCCGCATCGATTTTCTGGTCCAAGCTGATGCACTCGACTTAAGCATGCTGCAGGGTGCACCGGCGCGAGTCAAGTTTGCCCCGCCGGAAGGCAGCCCAATCCTACTTAGTGGCATCGTTCAGTCCTACGATCCGCAAGTCAGCGCACGCGGTCTGATCCGAGTCCACGTCTCACTCAAGAACGTAAAAAGAAACGGCCATTGGGTCTTACTGCCTGGGCGAGAAGTCGACCTTATGGTCGCAGCCCCGAACGCGACACTCAAATCCGCCCGAGCGGCCGCACCACCTTCATCGCCGTCACTCAGTGAAAACCAAACTCCAATCAATCGCTAATCACGAGGCGCTGGGCGCTAATCGCTAGCCCCGCCTGCTCATTCCGCAGCGTGCTCCATATATCATGGCCGAATCGATCTCCTACCCATCCGACATGCACACCACATCTTGGTCGGTTTGGTCGGGACATCGCATGAGGGAGCCTCGTCGGGATTCGAGTCACGTGGAAGTCGATTCGGTACTGCGAATCAGAACGGAGCTTCATGCTACGAAGTACCACGACCGCCAAACGGGAAAAGCTCGCTGGGTCATCTTTGATCCATTTTCACGCCGCAGCTTTCGTATCGGCGACCGTGAATACCGCTTAGCGCAACTTTGCGACGGAGTGGCAAAACTAGGTGAAATCATCTCTCGATGCTGTTCAGAGCAGAGCCTTGCCGTGCAGTCAGATCATCAGCAAGCCTCGGAATTTGCAGCTTCGCTGATGCACGATTTCCGGCGTCTGGCAATCGTCGGCATCCTGACTCCGGTGAACCAACGGACGACAACAAGGGGAACGGTGCTTCACAGCAATTCGCCCCAGGAAAGCCCAGCGTCACCCCGTTCAATCGCCAAGCTGCTTTCGAGTGCCGTGGTATGGCGACTGCCGGGCCTGAATCTCGACCGCCAACTTTCGCGGCTCGTCACAGTAACCAATTGGTTGTACTCGACCAGTGCAGTGCGCTGCTGGCTAGTCATCTGTATTTTGGCCGCGATCATGGCAGGCCTCAATTTTCAGAATTTGCCACAGATTGGACAGCTTTGGAGCTGGATCGCGACTCCCTCCAAAACAGGCATGCTCTTTGTCATTTTCGTCTTGACCCGCGCGGCACACGAGCTGGGACATGCCGTCGTCTGCAAGCGATTCGGTATTCGCTGCCCCGACATGGGCTTTCTAATCATTGTCGGTACTCCCTGCATGTATTGCGATGTGAGTGAGAGTTGGCGGCTACCACAGCGTTGGAAGCGAGCCGCCATTGCCGCCGCAGGCATGTATACCGAATGCATCATCGCGTCCCTGGCGGCTTTTCTGTGGCTAAATACGTCTGGCCCGGTCTCCGAGTTGGCTTTGCAAACAGCCACCATCTGTTCGATTAGCACAATCTTGATCAATGCCAATCCACTCATGCGATTCGATGGCTATCACATCTTGGCCGACTGGCTCGACGAGCCCAGCCTCCGTGCGAAATCCGACGAAGTGAGCTACTCGACGGCACGCCGCTGGATCGCAGGCATTCCAATTCACAATAGCACCGCAGCGACTGCAGATCCCGAACACGCTGAAGGCCCAGTCAAATCCGGACCGCGATTCTGGCCCTTGCCCGCGCGTTACCGGTGGTTCCTATCAACTTTCTCGATTGCTAGTTGGGTTTACCGCGGAATGCTTACCATTGCGATTGCGACCGCCATCGTGACCATCTATTCGCGATGGCAACTCAGCTGGGTTGGTCGCGGTCTTGCAGCCGGAGTGTTACTTTCGATGTGGGGAGGCTCTTTGATGACATTCGTGCGTGCGCTCTTTCGCGATTCGAAAACCCTGCCGCAGCGAACTCGCGTCGTTCTGTTTGTCGCGATGATCGCACTTGCTGCATTGTTATTTCCCCTACCGCAACGGTGCAAGTCCTTGGGCTGGATCCAATCATCCGAATCGCATGCGGTTTTCGCACTCGCATCGGGCCGACTTGAGAGGTGCTTTGTGAACGACGGCGATTCCGTTCGCCAAGGCGACCCTCTTTTCGAATTGTCAGGCCCCGAAGCGGAGATGAGCTTATTGAAACTGTCTTCGTCTGCAGAGCTGGCCACGCTGAAGGCAGAACAACTCCGTCGCGAGCGTGACCACTATGGCCAAGACTTGGACTTAAGCGAAGCTCAAGCTCGCATCGAATCCGCCAAACAATTGGCGTTCAACGCAAAGAAGGCGACTGAGCAACTGGGCCTCCAAGCAAATGGCTCGGGCATCTTTATAGCCGCAATGAGCTCGGCAGCGTCTGCCGACCTGATACCATCATCGACTTGGACTGAGGCCGATCAGATTGGCAGGAGAGTCGAACAAGGAACGCGGCTTGGAACCATCATCAGCGGAAAGCCGATCGCGATTCTTCCATTGACTCCGGATTCTTTGGATCGAGTCCAGGAAGGAGATGTTGTTCACGTCCGCATCGCTGGCGGCACCCAAGTCATCCGCAGCGAGATCGAAAAGATTGTACCGCTCAACCAGATGAGCGGCCCCGAGCGAATCGCGGGACATCAATCAGCAAAGGCAGCTACAGATATAGAATCCAATTCCATTTCGCCCTCCTTTGCTGCGATCGTCCATCTAGGCACCGCAGCAAAGATCACCAACCACTCGACTGCGACAGGTGTCTTTCATCTTCAGCCTTTGACGCTGTTTGCCATGGTGCAACGCTGGGTCTATGGCAACGGCAACCTGCTAGCGGACTAGTAGCGACAGTTGTCACCTCGCGTGTTATTTATTGAAAGCCCCGCGCATAAAAAACGGCCGGCCTCGTTCTCCAAGGCCGGCCGACTCACCGAAGTCAGACTGTTTGTCAGAAGTTTAACCGGGCGAGGATTAACTGCGTCGTCGACGTACAAGGGTGAACAGGCCACCTAACGCCAGCAGGGACGCTGAACCTGGCTCAGGAACAGCGGACACGCCAATGTTGTCGTAGAAAACACCGGAGCCCTCGAAACCGCTTGCAGTATTCGTGAACCCAATCTGCAAAGTTTCGCCGACCCATGTTGGATCGATAGTGAGCTGCAATTGGCCGCCTGACCAGTTGGTTCCGACAGCTGTCGTATCGATTGAGTCAATGGCCAGCTGTGCGAAGCTGTTATCTGATGTCCTGATCACTTTGAAGAATGCGGTGGCAGTCGTGCTACCTGCAATGTTGCCTTGCTTCGCGTCGAAAGAAAAAGTGTAGTCAAGTCCGACATCAGAAGCCTCTAAGATTCCAATATCGCGGAAAACGTTTGCCTCAATACGTCTCGTTGGAAAATTGGCGTGATCCGTGTTGTTGTAGTCGTTGTATACGGAGAGCTGGTTGGTACCTTGGTCAACACCACCTTCCCCTGTGGCGACCGCCGAAAATGCAGGTCCCCCGTTGGGTGCAGGAAACGCGAAGTAGTTGTAGATGAAAGTCGTTCCATCTGCCTCGAAAACATTGGCGCCAACAAGCCAGCCGTCGTTTTCCAAAGCCTGATTCTGACTTCCGTCCGCCGGAGGTGGGGCCAGACCTTCAAAATCCTGGTTGTACGTGAGTGCCGCCATTGCAGAGCCGCACTGTAGTGCGAGCAGCAAGGCCAGCGAAGCTGAGAGATACTTCATTGGGGTGTTCTCCGGTTGAGATAAGAGGAATTCACACTGAAGCGGTCTCAAGTAGCATGTGGGAGCACTAACTGAAACCGGTTTCAATCCCCAGTGTGTTAAGATGGTAGGAATACGTCAAGATTTCACCCACGATTACCTGAAACTGGTTGCAAGAATCGGCGAAAACCATCCTGATAAGCCCCTTGAGGACTCCCAATGTAGCTAGAACGCGGGCCATCGAACTTCGGAAAACACACGACGGATAGTTCGTCTGGGGAGAGCGGTGCAAACAGCCCGTTGAACGGATAGCGTTCGTCGCTGCGATTGATTTTCCTGCTTTGAAAAGGAGGATTGAGAAAACACCTGTTCTAGCCGCCTTTGCCGCTTCGGTTACCATAGAGGGGCACGCTCCCCATCCTTGGTTGGGGGCAACCGCCTCGTTGGTCGAAATCAGCTTGATTTCAGATGCCCAACTCGCCTTTGCACCCGACCGAAATGACCGATGAAGGAAGTGACAATTCAGGACATTGCTAACGAGGCGAAAGTCTCCAAAAGCACTGTCTCTCGAGTACTGAATGGAACGACGGCCGTCCACCCGGACAAGAAAGAGGCCGTCTTGGCCGCGTCTCGCCGGCTCGGCTTCAAGCCGAATTTCTTTGCCCAGAGCCTTGCTAAGGGCCGGTCGATGACGATCGGAGTGCAGACGCAGCTTATGGGAAGCCCGTTTTACGACACGATCTCACAGGGAATCATCAGTGAGATGAGAGGATCGGGCTACTCGCCAATCTTCGTCGATGGCCAATGGACTGCCGAGTCAGAAGAAGAAGGCATCCAGGCATTGATCGGCCGACGAGTCGACGGGCTGATTCTTATCTGCGGCGCCATTTCAGCGGAACGCATTCGTGAGATCTGCGGTCAACTTCCGACGGTGATTGTCGCTCGCGAACTGCCGGCTGAGCACCACAACTGCATCTATGTCGACAACGTAGATGCAGGATACCGTGCAACACAGCACTTGGTCTATTTCGGCCATCGCGAGATCGCCATGGTGCAGGGACTCGCTCATCATCCAGACGCCATCGATCGTTTGGAAGGGTACAAAAAAGCCCTAGCAGAGAACGACATCCCATTCGACCCCGAGCTGATCGTCGAAGGAACCTTCTTGCCAGAATCGGGTGAAGCCGCAGTCGACCAGTTGCTCGCAAACAACAAGAAGTTCTCAGCAGTATTCGCCTCGAACGACATGATGGCATTTGGTGTACGTCTTGCACTGCATAAAAGGGGTCTCCGAGTACCTGAGGATGTCTCCATTGTCGGATTTGATGACCAGGCTGAGTCTGCGTTCACAACGCCACCTCTTACCACGGTTAGGCAACCCGCGATCGAGATGGGACGTCTGGCAGCTCAATCGGTTTTGGAGCTAATCGATGGAAAGACCTTCGAGCCGCGTGCAATGCAAGCTCAACTGCAAGCTCGAGAGTCCGTGGCTCGCATCCAGCCCTAGACGTCCGAATTTCAATTTGAGACATGCTCTAGTTCTCCAACATCAGGATTCTGCGCACCGTGGAATGGTCTCGCCAACCGTTGGCTGACCGCACATAGAGGTAGACCCGTTTTCGCCACGATTACGTCGGCGACCAAGCGTGGGCTCGAAGAATCCTCTCATTTTTTCTTCTGCGTTGTCCCAATCTGGGACCTCCAACCGTCACTCTGATAGAAACGGCCACTTTGGCCTCAGAAACTCATAGCCGGAGAAAAAAGATCATGAGCAAGTTTCTTTTCATCTATCGTGAGAGTGCCAATTTCAACCCTGCCGATATCAGCCCAGACGAGATGCAGTCGAATATGGGAAAATGGATGGAGTGGCTCGGACAGGGTCAAGAGCAGGGTTGGGTGCTAGCCATGGGTGATCCACTCACGCCTGACGGACGCGTTGTTTTGTCCGACAAATCCATCACCGACGGGCCATATGCTGAGTCCAAGGAGCTGGTTGGAGGCTACTCGATCATCCAAGCCAAAGACTACGACCAAGCATGCGAGTACGCGATGGGTTGCCCGATCTACGAAACTGGCGGCGTCGTCGAAGTTCGGCAGATCGCCGAGATCCCAAGCGAGTAGCTCTACGAACCGGGGGACGGGGGCTCAATCCAATCTTCATTCCTTGGGAATCGGGGCGGGGCGGCCGCCCGCCAATCGCCATGAACCCACCCGAAAGCAACAACGATCCGGAGCAACTTGTCGAGCATTTCTTTCGCCACGAGTCCGCCGGACTTGTCGCGACGCTGACACGTTTGTTCGGTTTTGCGCTCATCGATGTAGTGGAGGACATGGTGCAGGAGGCTTTGCTGCAAGCGCTCCGCAGCTGGCGACTCAGCGGTGTCCCTCGCAACCCGGCCGGCTGGTTACATCGTGTCGCTCGCAACCGCGTGATTGACGAATTGCGCCGCCGCAAAACGCAAGCTGAATGGGACGATGACTTGGCGTTGCAGCTCGGACAACAGGAAGTCGTCAACCTTGATGCAACCATCATCGAAGACAGTCAATTGCGAATGATCTTCGCTTGCTGTCATCCGTCACTCGACCGCACTTCCCAGCTCGCTCTAACTCTCAAGATATTGTGCGGCCTAGGTGACCACGAGATCGGACGTGGACTCCTCATGACCAAGGAGGCGGCGCGAAAACGTGTTCAGCGAGCTAAACGTAGTTTGCAGCTCGCCAAGATAACGGTCGATTTCCCCGAGGACACGATGCTGGCCGAGCGTTTGGACGCTGTTCACGAAGTCCTCTACCTCATGTTCAACGAGGGATATGCAGCCACTCGAGGTGAACAGCATTTGCGAATCGACCTTTGCGAAGAAGCTGCGCGACTCTGCGACATGCTTTGCCGAAGCAAGTTTCACACGCCATCGACTCGAGCCCTGCTAGCGCTCCAACTCTTCCATGCCGCACGGTTTACGTCCCGAATCGACGCGGCTGGAGAAGCCGTCTTACTGGACGACCAGGACCGAAACCAGTGGGACCGCAGTATGATTTCCGTAGCCGAGTTCTGGCTTGCCCGATCCGCCGACGGGAATGAAATCTCCTCGTATCATCTGGAGGCAGGAATCGCCAGAATCCACGCCAGATCGGAATCAAGTGAACAAACCAACTGGGAAGCCATTCTCCAACACTATGAACTGCTCAATCAGCTTTACCCGTCGCCGATCAGAGAGGTAAACCGAGCCATCACGCTCGGGCGGCTCCATCGAGAAGATGAAGCGATTGAATTGCTGGATAGCATATCGAGTGCCCCAGAGCTCCGCTTCTACCCTCCATTCCATTTCGCTCAAGCGGACTTACTCGAACGAGTCGGCGAAAAGGAACTCGCAATCACACAATGGAACAAGGCCCTTGAACTGATTGACACGCCCCAGGAACGCGCGCTAATCGAACATAGGATTGAAAAGCTATTGGGATGAACTCCGATTACACGGAGCTCGTTACATCCCAAAGCGCAAACCGCCCAATGTGCTCCAGAGCACCCTCCCGCTTCCGTTGCTGGATTCAAACCCAAAAAAAGCCAGCCCCCAAAGCATGGAGACTGGCTTCTAATTTTCAATCGAGAAGCTTGGGAATCCCCAAGCCATCTAGAATTAGCATCCGCAGCCGCTGCTGACAGATCCACATCCACCGCAACCGGTATTGACCGTAGCTCCGCAACCGCTGTTGCATGGGCTTACAGCTCCGCCGCAACCGTTGGTTACAGGAACGGTAACCGTTTGAGGGACCATGATCGTCTTGTTCACTTGAACTTCCTTTTGGGTCGTTACAGGAACACAAACGGTGTAGTCCTCGGTCTTCTCTTCAGCTACTTGGTCCATGACCGTAACGGTGTAGCTCTGCTCTTCTTGTACTGTGTCGTACTCAGTGACGGTGTATTCACGAGTCTTTTGTACAGGAACTTGAACTTGAACCGTACGCTGACGAGTTTCGGTCGTCATGGTCGTTTGAGGAACCATGCGAGTACGAGTCTCTTGAACCGTCTTGCAAACTTGCTGCGTACGAGTTCGAGTTTCGGTCTTATAGCTAACCTTCTTCTCGGTACGAGTACGTTGCTCAGTGCGGTACTTAGTTACTTGGTACTCTTGAGTACGCTCTTCTTGACGGCACTTTTGAACAGCTACCATACGAGTACGAGTCTCTTGACGAGTCTTCGTGACAGGTACTTCGCGAGTACGAGTCTCGGTGCGGCACTTGTTCACAGCAACGCTACGAGTACGAGTTTCGGTCTTGTACTTAGTAACCGTTACAGGACGAGTGCGAGTTTCGGTGCGAGTCTTCGTAACCGTGTAGGTGTAAGGCTGCTCAACTTGCTGAGTCGTGTAGGTCGTGTAAGGAACTTGTTCCGTTACAACATTAGGAACCCAAACGCGACGAGTCACCGTGGTCATACAAGGGCTGCTAGCAACAGCTCCGCCACAAGTGCTGACAGATCCGCCACCACAGGTGTTGCAACCGCTGTTGCAAGATCCACAGCTGCTGCATCCGCCACAGCTGCCGCACGAGCTAGCTGCCGCACATCCGCCGCAAACGCTTCCACCGCATGCACCAGCAGAACCTGAAGTGCTGTAAGATCCAGCAGCAGGAACTTGCTCAGTAACACACTGGTAGCTGCCCATGTCCTTAGTCACAGTACGCATTTGCGTTACTGGAACTCGTTGGCAAACGGTGCGAGTCGCAGTCATTTGCTCTTGGTAAGGTACCGCAACCGTGTAGGTCTGCTCTTGAGTTTCAGTGTAAGGAACCTGAACGGTGTAGCTTTGCTCAACAGTTTCGGTGTAAGGAACCGTAACGTTGTAGCTTTGAGTCATCGTTTCAGTGTAAGGAACACAGACGGTGTAGCTCTGCTCAACTTGTTCGGTATAAGGAACGTTGACCATGTAAGAACGGGTCGCAGTTTCTTGGTAAGGAACTTGTACCGTGTAAGGTACTTCAACGTCGGTGTAGACAGGAACTTGTACTGTGTAAGGTACTTCAACGGTTTCCATCTTCTGAACATTGACGGTGTACTCTTGTGCAACCTGAGTGGTTACAGGAACCTGAACGGTGTAGTCCTGAGTTTGGCTCTGGCACTCCATAACCGTGTAGGTTTGAGTCTTCGTCACTTGACGAGGAACTTGCTTCGAAATCGTACGAGTACGAGTTTCTTCGCGAGGAACGCTCTTCATGACCGTATAGGTACGCTGACGAGTTTCCTGTTGCATGGTCGTCACGTTGACCATTTGCGTTTCCGTTACGGTTTGTGGAACCATAACAGTCTTGGTTGTGTAGCTCGTGCCACATCCACAACCACCACCAACAACGTCACCGCCAGAAACAACGGATCCGCCACCACATCCGCCGCCGCAGCCGGAGCTGACAACAGCACTACCACAATCGCTACAGCCACCGCAGCTGCCGCATTGTGCTTGGACGGTGCTAGCTACGCACATAGCGGCTAGTCCCATCAGTACAAAGAACGGGCGAAACTTCATTCGAATCTCCTCCAGAGGAATTTAAACATTTGGCCGATGGGGCCAGCCCGGGAAACCTCGGCACACCTTATGCCAAGGACAGCTATCAAATATCACCCAAACTGCAGCAAATACGCATTCTGCCCAGTCCGTCGACACCAGAGTTTAGCTGATCGCCATAGTTTCGCCATATTAACCAAAAACATTTGCCTATTTTTCTCAAGCTGCCCAACGCACTAGCCTGCGATCGGACGTGGGTAGCCTGCAACCGAGCTCTGAAGCTTCGGTTTTTGCCAATCGATAGCAGCCGGGACGCATTGACCAACCCTGGGCCGCGGCCTCTTTGTTGCTCGACGGAATGAGGCTCGCATGCCCTTCGCGGTTCCTTAAGGGGGCATCAACCGCCTGTCCTGACAAGTCGTGCCACGACATTCCCTCAAGTGTGGGGCCTTCGAGGCACCATCGAATTTCTCGGGCCCCGTCGCTTTTTGACGATTGCGCGGATTCGTTGCGATGGAGCGGTCAAGCAGCCAGGCTGGAAATCTCCCATGCTCGCGCGTTGACTGCGAGGCCCTGCTTCGAGGCCTAGACCACCGAATTGACGCCGTCACACAACTCGACTCGGAACGCAAGCCACGAAGCGACAACGAAATCATTGACCTGGCCCCTAACACTCAGCTTCGCCAGGGAATACGCCTATTCCCGCACTCCATTTCGTGTCAAAGCTAAGGTCGTATCGCAACCCACTGAACTCACCGAGCGGCACCGATAACAGCCTTGAACCGCCTCTGCCCCGCAAGGCCTATGCCATCATGCGAGTTCGTTGTGTTACTTGACAGGCGACCGGCCTGATCCACTCTTGAACGTCGCGTCAGCTCTTCTCGGTCCCGCGTGTGCCTTCTAACCTCCTGCGTGCCAGTACCATTGCACGCTTGCGTGCCCGAATTGTCGTCCATCAACATCAGCCATCCTCTTGTACTCGTAGCGGGCTCGAAGTGGCGTCCGGTAGAATTGGATGTGGTTTGCTCTCGTTTGCTCGCTCATCCGCCGATTTCTATAATGAGGATCGCGGGAAAGAGTTATCCTTTGGTGAACCCGATGTGGTCTGCGAGCGAGTTTCTGCATCGCGTTTTCCAGAGTGCAACGAAACCATTCGCGTTCGTCCTCGACCCGGTCGAGGCGGTGGTGAGCTAGGTATGAAGACCTGGCGTTTGAATGTTGGCTGGCCCTAATTGGGATTGGAGAATCATCTTGGATGAGAACCGCAAAATTCTCTGGATCCACTCTCAGCGCCCCAACCAGTCTGCAGCTGAGCCGACGAATTCGACGAATGGCCAAAACGAAACAAATCGAGTTGCCACCGATCCGGCAGCGGTCAATGTCGACGTTATCCGTTCCGCCGAAGTTGACAACGTGGCGGGCGTGCGTGATGCCATCAGCAAACTGACACGGTCACGATATGACGCGGTCATGTTCGAAGGCGAACCGGGCACCTCCGATAGCCAGATTATTCGACTACTGCAAAACGAACACATTCTCAATCGCTTAAGTGATGGCATCGCGCTCGTCGATGCCGACCTGGTGATAACCTGGGCCAACGAGTGCCTTCTGCAATGGGGCATCGATGATCCAATAGGACAATTGTTCTATGATGCCCTTGGCAAAACGGAGATCTTGGGACCCGATTTCTGCCCGTTCCACACTGCTCTAGCGACAGGCTCGCCGAGCACGACTACGTTGGTCACTGACAGCAACCAGTATTTCGAACTCTACGTTGCACCGCTTTCGACCGCGGCAACGTCCCGCGCTTCCTTGGTTGCCACCTTAAGTGAAGTTACAAGCGAGATTCTGCAACAACAGAAACTTCAAGCAATTCACCTTGCGGGGCGACAGTTGACGGATCTCAAGCCTGACGAGATCTTCGCGATGGACACCCAAGCGCGGATTGACCTACTCAAAGACAATATTCGCCATTACACGGCCGACCTGTTGGATGTGAGCGTAATGGAGATTCGTCTCCTTGAGCAATCCAGCGGAAACCTGATGCCTCTGCTCAGCGTTGGTATCGATCAAGCAGCAGCAGACCGTTCGCTTTACGCTCGACCACAGGGGAATGGAGTTACAGGCTACGTCGCATCCACAGGACAAAGCTACTTGTGCGAAGACGCCAGCCAAGACCCGCTCTATTTGGCTGCCTTTGATGGCGCAGCGAGCTCGCTGACCGTTCCTTTGATGCTCCACGAAATTGTCATTGGAACCATCAACGTCGAAAGCAACAAAGTCGGTGCTTTCAATGCTGCGGACATGCAGTTCCTTGAGATCTTCTCGCGTGACGTGGCGGTCGCCTTAAACACACTCGAATTGCTCGTGGCACAAAAGAACAATGCAGCCCAGCAAAGCTGCGAAGCTATCCACCGTGCGGTGGCTTTACCCGTCGACCATATACTCAATGACGCCGTTAACGCGATCGAGAAGAACATAGGCCACGACCCAGAAGTAGTCGAGGGACTCCAACGCATTCTGCAGAACGCGCGAGACATCAGGACAGTCATTCAGCAGATCGGACAACGAATGGCCCCAGCAGAGGCGCTGCCCGCGGGCTGCACCGAACAACTCCACAACAAGCTAAGAGGCAAACGGATTCTGGTTGTTGACTCGGAATTGCAAGTTCTGAATGACGCTCACATGCTGCTTGAAAAGTTCGGTTGCATTGTCGAAGCCGCTCATTGCGGTGCGGAGGCGGTCAACATGTTCCGCAACAGTCGCCTTGAGAATGCGTATGACGTCGTTATCTCCGCCGTCAAGCTACCGGATTACTCGGGCTACCAACTGATGCTACGGCTATTGAAGGTCGCTGATCGTGTCCCGATGGCGCTAATGCAGGGCTTTGGTTGGGACCCAGGTCATTCGATCGTCAAAGCTCGTGAGGCAGGACTGCACAAGAAAGCAGTCCTTTACAAACCGTTGAAACTGGCCCAACTGCTCGGCGTGGTTGAAATGTTGATCGACCAACACCAGACCGAACCCGCCTAAGAATTAAGGCATCGTAGCCACGCGATAAGAGGCTAAGATAATCAATCGCTCAGTCGCGGATAATCAATTGCGGATAGGGATCTACTCGCCATCACACCTGTTGGCAGGAACTACTTGGGATTTGCATGGACGCCCGGCCTTGGACCGTACTTTTGATTGTTGCGGTCGGTAACTGTGGATTTTGGCTGTATTGGTTCAACCGAATCAATTCGACGGGGCTTATTCGCCGCCACACCAAAATCATCGAGAAGTGCTTCGTCTTACTCTGCTTTCTCTTCCCGGTCGTCGTCACCATTGCTGAATGGCCACACTTGATGAATTGGTTACTGCGCAGTTCCAACTGGTGGCCTGATTCTGACGCTCGCTTATTTCGTGTTTACGGAGCTTGGTGCGTGGCGAGCTTCTTCGTCCTTGGGGTGGGATGGCTCGAATCGCGACTTTGGTTGATTCCCCCGAAACATCAGCTGAGCCACCAAAAGAAACGACACAATGTTCACGCCTCAATCGAAGGCGGTTCTCCCGGCAACAGCTTGACCAAAGCGTTGAACAAGCTCCCAGGAAACCAGATTTGCCACCTTGAAGTCACACGAAAGGAGCTATTGCTTCCAAGGTCCCTTCCCGCCTTGGAAGGCTTCAAGATTGGACATCTCTCGGACCTTCACTTCACGGGGCAGTTTCGGCCGGAGCATTACCAATTCGCGTTCGATCGATTCAACGAATTGGAGCCCGATCTCATTATTATTTCGGGCGACATCATCGACTATGATCGCTGTCTTCCGTGGATCGACGCACTCCTGCCATCGTTAACGGCGCCGTTCGGTTGCTCTGTAGTGCTGGGCAACCACGACCGGAGACTGACTGATATCGACGATCTTTCACAGCGTATAACGCGACTGGGCTTCCACGATCTCGGTCGAACGGACCAGTCGATCCGAGTCAACAATGAGGCTTCGATATTCCTAAGCGGAAACGAACTGCCTTGGCTGCAGAGAAAAGAGACAGCAGCTCTAACCCCCAAGGCTAGCACGAACGACAGAGATTCCGAACCGCAGGAAACGCTACGCTTGGCCGTCAGCCACAGTCCCGACCAGCTACCTTGGGCACGGCGAAACAACTTTGACCTAATGCTGGCGGGCCACACACATGGCGGGCAAGTTCGATTTCCAGGCATCGGCCCGATCGTAGCCCCCAGTCTGTACGGCAGTCGCTACGCGTCTGGATTGTTTTACAAGAAGCCAACGCTCATGCATGTTTCTCGCGGAATTGCAGGTACGCATCCGCTTCGCTGGTGGTGTCGCCCTGAAGCCAGCCTGCTGACACTGCGCAATCAACCTGGAAGTGTCTAGTCAGCAGCATCAGCCCTGGTTGATTTTGCGGCCCCAAGTGAGCAGCGGTAGTCGTCCAAAACCGTTGTTGTAACATGATTCCACAGATCTCCTCAGACTTACTTCGCGTCCCACCTTCTCTTAAGGCCTTGAATGTCCTCCCAAGTCGAACAAGCGTTGGACGCTGCTGAAGTCGCTCAGCAGGAATGGTCGAATGTGGTTCTACGCCAACGAGTCAAAGTGGTTGGTGGGCTGCGTGCTCATCTCTGTGAGCACTTTGAAGAATTCCTCAGTGTGATCGAGCGTCCTAACGCGTCCAGAGCCGACATCATGTCATCGGAGATGATTCCTTTGGCAGATGCTTGCCGCATGGTAGCCAAGAAAGGACGCCAGATACTTGCCCCGCAAACACATTCGTGGCGAGACGCAGCGTTCTGGATGGGACGAATTCGCGTTCGAACTCTCCATGAGCCCTGGGGCGTCGTGCTTATCTTAGCGCCTTCCAACTACCCCCTCTATCTACCTGGCGTCCAGATGATTCAAGCTCTGGCTGCCGGAAATGCCGTAATCGTGAAGCCTGCGTTGCACGGAACAGCCGTGATCGAACGGCTTAAGCAAGCTTTGATCGGCTGCGGTCTCCCGGAAGATCTCGTTCAGGTCTTGCCCGAAGGCATCGAATACGGTGAGGAAGCCATTGATGCAGGGGTCGATAAAGTAGTCTTAACTGGATCCGTCCACACGGGACGCGCTGTACTCAGGCGAACCGCCGAAACGATCACTCCCACTACGATGGAACTCAGTGGCTGTGATGCGGTATTTATCTCGTCTCGAGGCGACTTAGAAAGGGCAGTCTCCTGTGTAGCGTACGCGCTTTTGATGAATGGCGGTGCAACTTGCATCGCGCCACGGAGAATCTTTGTAGCTCCCTCCCACCTGGAAGATTTCAAATCGCTTCTGGTGAACGAGCTCAACACTCGCCTCGAAGGAACTACCAAACGCACCTTCTCGATCCCAGTTCCTGTGGCCTCGGCCGTGCGCCGCGCCGCCGAACAGGCACTATCACAGGGAGCTTCTATCGCCTTTGGAGAAATCCCTGAAGACACGCGTGGACCGGATGGCTCCCGAGCTGAAATGGGGCCGCTTGTTCTACAGGACGTTCTTCCTCGGATGGAAGCAGCCAGAACCGATCTATTCGCACCCATCACGTCGATCATCGCGGCAGACGACATGCGAGCCGCCATCAACGCCGATCGAGTGTGTCCTTATAGCCTCGGCGCGTCCATATTTGCCCCCCAGTCCTTTGCTGACCATTGGGCCGAAGAGATCGAAGCGGGTTGCATCGTGATTAACGACATCATCGTCCCAACCGCCGATCCGCGGGTTTCCTTTGGTGGTTGTGACCAAAGCGGATGGGGTGTGACCCGCGGTCCGCTTGGCCTACTCGAAATGACTCGTCCTAAAGTCATCTGTTCGCGGCGTGGCAAGTGGTTACCGCATCTCGACGAACAAGCCGCCAACCTCGAGATGCTTTCAAGCCTGATGAGCTTCTTTCACCAAAGTTCTCTTCGCAACCGTTTCGCAGCCTTAAAAAAGGTCCTTGCCTCGGCGCGGAAGAGCGCCGAATCGAAGTCATGACTGTCATCACGCTTGTGGCATACGATTCGCTTGACACGACCAACGACGAAGCCAAACAGAGGTTAAAACTAGTCGCTCGCCGCCTCGCTTGACTGTGTTTCGTTCCGCGGGGATTTCGGGAGCCAGACCACGAGATGGTTGTTGATAATCCCCATCTTCGCAGCACCTGGTATTCCGCGCTCGAGCTTGTGAGCGTTCACTAGCTTCGCGGAGAGTGGAGCTTTCCCTCGAAGCGGCACTGCGATAACCCAAGTAAGAGGCTCCTCCTGCTCATCGACTTCATAGTAAACGATGAATTCATTTCTGAACTCAAGAATCATCTCGCCAAGATTCACCTGGGGACCTTCTGGATCATTTTTGATCCCCTTCACGACTTTGTCAAAGATCTGGTCGCCGACCATTTGATCCACGATCTGCCGAATATCGCGAGCAACGAATGTTCTCCAATCGACGCTGAAACGAAAACCTCTGCGAGCATCGACGCTTGCTGGCATCGCGCCAGCAAAACCGGGCGGAAGTGTCAGTTTGTCACTGGCATATCGCTCAGCTATCGTCACCCCATGCAGCTTAGGAAGCGGCATTGGCAGAAACGGAGAACTGGCGGTTGCATTTTCGCCACTTGCATTCGTCACCTGAAAGAGACAGGTGGCCAAATTGGGTACCATCGCAAAATGGCGTCGATTGCTCCCTACAGCGGGAGCAACTACGGAATCTGCTCGCATCTTCGGTTCTAACCCTGCGGCTTCCACAGCCCCTTGCCCTGAGTTCGGTGGAGTTGCTTCGACGGATTCGTTCTCCACCGGTTGGTCGCCACCAAACGGGTCTTTCGTCGCGGCGTCTGCGCTTGCTGAAGAACGAGCCGACTCGATCCGACCTGGAGGATCGAAAGGATCACTTGCCGTGTTCGGGTTACCAGAAGCTTTCGAAGAGGAGCCTCCGAATGGGTCCCTTCCGCCAACGTCCAACGGATTACTCTGATGCCCACCAAATGGATCATTTGTAGCACCGTCAAAGGGATCGTCATCTGAGCTGCCAAAGGGATCGTCACCCGCGTTGCCGAAGGGATCGTCACCCGCGTTGCCGAAGGGATCTGCTGTAGAGCTACCAAAGGGATCGCTACCTGCTTTGCTAAGGGAATCCGCTCGGGAACGGCCTCGTTGGGTGCGTTCAAAGAAGTTACTTCGAAGAGCTTGCCGCTGCACGTCGCTTATCTGTGAGCCAGCTCCTGAATGGGGAGAAGATGAATCCGCTGAGGCTCTATCTGCATCAAGTAGCTCCTCGCTGACGATCCCTGAATCTAGAGCTTGTCGTAGAACCGTTAAATCACGCCGCGCAAATTTGCCACTTAGCTGAGCACGTCCGGATATCTGATCGATGATTCGGGACGCAGAATAGACTTTGCCGTTAATGATCACGACTAGCGATTTTCCGATATTCGCCGACGTCATTGTTTCCAGCTGCTTTGCCGCTTCGGAGTGAAATTGCAAATGCAAAGTCTGCGTGCTTTCAAAGGGATCCGCCGTATACATCATCGAGACCTGTTGGTTCAGATCGTCCCACCCAATAAAGTCATCTTCTCCCTCTGCGACCAGAACAATCCATTGCCCACCTAACATCACCCGTGGAATTTGTCCAATTCTCGCGTCTTCGGCCAGTGGGAACCAACGCCGGTTCCGATGGCCTTTTGACTGCGTCAAGTACCCGGCTTCTTTAAATTCATCCAAGTCGGTCTCTGCAATGGCAAAGGCAAGCGGAATGGGCATCGCTGCAACCCCACCACCTGCGTCCGAATCATAGGCCAGGGGACTGGGCGTCTCCGACTCCTCCCACTCGCCGCCACTCAGCAGTGGCTGAACTTGCGACTTAGAACCACCTCCTTCGGTCGAAGAAATTTCGATTTCACTCCCGTCAGGAATCCTCAGAAACGCCCGCGTTCCATCGGGATATTTGATCGTGATCAGCACGCCCAAAAGCCCGCCGAGCAGCATTCCAAAAAATCCCGCCGCAACGGCAAACCAAATCGGCACGATTCGACGACGCAATACTCTTGGATGGGCAGTGGGGGACAAGGGCAGCAGGGAATCTTGCTCCCTTGGCTCCGCATTGGCCGCATCTTCAACCAGAGTCTCCAGATCAGCGCCCTTGGAGAATTCCTGAAGCTGCCCCGCGATCGACATTGCCTTTTCAGGTCGCCCCGATGGCTCTTTGGCCAACATCGAATCGACCAGCCTAGCCAACTTCGCAGGCACCTCCGGCCGCACTTCGGACAGCTTGGGCGCCGTCTCGTGCACATGAGCATTCATCTTGGCGAACGCTGAAGCGTTTTCGAGCCGCGCGAAAGGCGCGCTTCCGGTCAGTAGCTTGAAAAGAGTACAACCCAAAGCATAAATGTCTGCTCTTGCATCGACGGCCCGACTGTCGGTGACTTGCTCGGGTGCGACGTAGTCGGCTGTCCCCATGGCTTGCCCCGTGCCGGTCAACTCGGAAAGTTCATTGTCTCCGTACTGAAGCCGAGCCAAACCAAGGTCGAGCAGCTTCACGTCTCCACTACGACTAAGCATGATGTTCGACGGCTTAACATCGCGATGCACAAAACCTTGATCACTCGTGTATTGCAGTGCCACTGCTGTGAGCCGAATCACTTCGCAAGCATCAGCGATTCGCAACGGTCCGCAGCGATTGCTGATTTGAGCCAAATCGAATCCATCAATGTACTCAGTTACCAGTACGGCAGTTCCTTCGATCTCACGAGCATCGTGCGCCGTGACGACGTTGGGATGACTTAGCCGTCCGATCGCCCGCATTTCTTGTTCAAACCGCTCGCGCATTCGATAGTCGGCCAAGCGATGAGATGCGAGCACCTTGATGGCAACTTCGCGTCCCAGCTTCGAATGCTTGGCTAGATAGACACTCCCCATGCCACCTCGTCCGAGCGGACGCAGGATCTCATACTCACCGAACTCACGGGGAATGCTGGTTGGCGAAACCGACGGCCCAGAAGCATCGATTCGACTCGTCGCCAAAGCCGCCGCGGCTAGTGCGACGGACTCTTTGCAGGGTGCCTCTGCACCGAATTGGTCCATCGCACTCGAGGATCGCAAGTTGAGGACGAGTGAATCCTCTCCATCGTCGAGTGTCTCCAACATCGCCTGGCATTGTTCGCAACTATGCAAATGGCGGAATAGCGCGTCGCTTTCCTGCTCACTCAGTTGCCCAAGCGTAAGTAGCTTTAGCTGTTGGTCGGTTGGACATGTCATGGTGGCAATCATTTTACTGGAGCTTTCTGAGATAGGCTGCAAATTTGGATTCGAGCCGAGGCTCTTCGACGAGCGAGTGGCGGCTAGGGTCTTCGCCGTCGAATGCCTGTGTAACGGAACGACGAAGCTGGGCCGCGTCCGGCACCGTGTTTCCTTCGTTTTGGTGGCTCTACAGGGAAGAACGCGGGCGTCTGACACCAATTTGGAAAAATCCGAAAGTTGTTAGGCATCTGCGCTGTGCAACCGACTCAAGTCACTGATGGGTCGTTACCCCCTTCTGCAGAAGGGGGTAATTAGCCCCAGCGAATTAGAGCTCGAGTTTCAATTCGCAGAAAAACCGATGAATTGAGCCGCAAGATTTAGTAAGCTCGGGGGTGGTGCAATTCCCAATGCAGGCAAACAAACTGCCGGGGCAGCACCGACACTCAGCAACTGGTGAACGTGGGATTCCACAGATTTCCCTGTGCCATTCTCGTTCCTGAAGCATCAAGGTGAGCAAGCATGTCAGCAGTAAGCGATCTGTCAGATCAGGTGAGGCAGTGCGCCTTCCGAATGCAGGAAAGCGGCGTTTCCGCTCTAGGCGGATTATTCGACCTGACTTCCCAGCGGCTCATCCGGTTAGCGGTCACCATTACCCGCAACCAACACGATGCAGAAGATGCACTTCAAACAGCGCTGCTCCGAGTTGCAGATGAGCCAAAGCTACTCGCGAGAGCCAACCAGCCTTGGCCTTACTTGCTACGCATGGTCCGCAACGAAGCGTTGATCATCCTTCGCAAGAAGAAGCGGGCTCTTGCGATCGCCAACTTGACTGACTTGCTGACGCAACGTGGTGTGGATCAGGCAGAGCAAGAAGAACATTTCCAAGCCGTCTGGACCGCATTACGAAAGCTGCCGCGAGAGCAAAGCGAAGTCGTCGTCTTGAAGATTTGGGAAGAGATGACGTTCTTGCAGATTGGTGAAGTCCTAGACATCAGCCCTTCGACCGCTGCCAGCCGCTATCGCTATGCTTTGCAAAAGCTGGCCCGCAAGCTCCAGCGTGTTCATGAAGCCGTTGTGGAGAACACGGAGGTGCGAGTATGAATCACCATGAAGAACTAGATGAGCGTGAAGCGAACGAGTTGGAAAGCTTGATTTTCGCAGCCAAGAATTACGTGGTCACCTCGGAAGATCTTAGACCACATCTCGTCGAACGTGCCTCCGACCGTGAGCGCACTCGTCGATTAGCCAAGCGCTGTGGCTTGTTGTCACTCGCCTGCATGTTGGTGTGGAGCGTAAGCCTGCCTGTCTACCGAGGTATTACGTCGCTTAGGGAGTCCATCAAGGCTCCGACGTCCCAACAATTGGAAGCGCGTGCCGCCAAGATTGCAGAGCAATCGAAACGCAATTCGGACTGGTCCATGGTCGACGCCTTCCAAGAGTCCCGAACGATTACGCTACACGCGGCGCCTTAGACGGCGCAAGCGGCGAGGCGAACTCGGCGACCGTTCAAAACTCGTTTTTGATCGCTTCGGCTGAAAGTCTCATGGGATTTGTAGGCCGTACCCAGCAAACCCACAACGCGCCGGAACGTCGGTCGATTCTTGATTCGTCCCCAAAAAACATGTTGCCCGTGATCGTGTTTGGTTTGCGCCGTTACGGCAGGTGTATCGACCTCGGTCCGGCCTACGCCCGTTATCCGGGCTAACTTGCTCTAGCGACCTAACCATCCAGCCCGCCGAAGCCAAGCCTCACAGGGCTGCGTCCAAGTCGTCACGGGAAATTCTTCGACGGGTCGCAGTCCATATCCATGGCCGCCACGATCGTACACGTGCAACTCGCTCGCAACGCCAGCTCGCTTTAACGCCAAAAGCATGTTGGCAGTGCCTTCGACAGGAACAAAATCATCAAACGCGTGGGCAATGAACATGGGTGGTGCGTCCTCGGTCACGCCCAGCTTATCAAACGCGGCCGGCGTCGCCTCCTCTGGTAATCCACCAGCGTAAATCAGTATGGATCGGTCGGGCCTGCATGGCTGTTCGTCAATTCGATCGCTTGGCTCATACAGCCGATGCTTAGCAAGACTTGCCTGGACTGCAGTTACACCTCCAGCCGAAAAACCGAGAACCCCGACACGGTCCGGTTCGATTCCCAAACGCTTGGCATTCGCTCGGACCATGCTGACGGTGCGCTGAAGATCTTGCGTGGGAGCCAGCCAGGGCTCGGACTGCTTACGTGTCGGTACGCGATACTTCAACACGATCGCGGCAACGCCCAAATCGTTCAGCCACGTCGCAACTTCGGTTCCCTCCAAGTCCCAGGCAAGAATCGTAAAACCGCCGCCTGGGCAGATGACGACTGCCGCCCCCGTCCGCTTATCTTCCGGTGGCAGGTAGACATGGGCCTCTGGTGAACTCACATTCCCCAGCCGCATGACTCGGCGTCCTGCGATCAACTCATCGCTTGGCTTCGTCATGTCGCGTTCGGCTCCTACCTTCAGCGGCTCCCCCGGTGGCTCCTTAGTCCAAATGGACCAGACGTCACCGCTGCGGACATGTGACTCAGGCGCTAACGCATCGTCTGCCGCTAACGCAGCATCCGAACTTGAGAAAAAAGACGTCGTGTTCCAAGTAACCGCTGTGCCGGCCAACACAAGGACGAAAGCGAGTGAATTCGTTGCTCTGATCATGATTCTCGAAGCCAATGATTCGGATGCCTTTTCTTTTCCTGCTCAATCGCAGCGACTATTCCTGCTCTTTTGGAGCGACTATTCCTGCTCAGTTGGAGCGAGCGAAATGTCAGCGAACATCGTAGTTCATGACCGAAAAACCAACGTGAAATGGATTACCTCTTGGCGAAGACTGGTCAACTTAGGCTCAACTGCCCCACTACTGGCTTCCGTCTTTCAGTCCCGCTAAAAACGCCAACAAGTCGGCCAACTCCTGGGCTGTCATCTGCGCCGTAAGACCATCTGGCATGAGCGAACTCGTTTGCTTCGTCTGGTACTCAATCTCTTCGCTCGCGATCTCATACGTTTTTCCATCGGCAGACCGCAGCTTCAGGTCACCATCTTGCTCGCTCAGGAGCAAGCCGCTCACCACATCTCCGTCGAGCGTAACAACGGAATGCGTCGCGTACTCAGCCGATACATCTTGACTTGGGTTCACAATCGCCTCAAGCAATTGCGACTTGGTCCGTTTCGTACCGATCCCATCCAAGTCCGGCCCCACCATGAGTCCTTGTCCCTCCAAACGATGGCAATTACGACACTGCTGAACTTTCCCTTGCAGGAATCGCTGCCGTCCCGTCTCTGCATCGCCCTGCATCGCGAGAATGGATGCTGCGTCAAAGCGACTGCCTAATCGCTCTGTTCGATCTTCTTTCGGAATGAAACGCTCAAAGAGCCCGACCGTGAGTGCATCTGCGTCCTTGAAATATCCAAGTGCCTTTTTCTGTTGCTCAGCACCCTCCAGTTCAAACAACTCATGCACATGTCTCAATGCGACGGGAGTGACTGAACTGGCTTGCCCCGTTGAGACTGGCGACGCAGAGGCTCCGTCCCCCGTGCTGAGCGATGCAATCCAGTCATGAATCAATCGCAATCCGCCTTCGTCGTTGTCGCGATCCCACAACTTCGGCATATGGCCCGTGCCTGACGTGGCCATTCGATAGTAGAGCAACGAAGAATACGGGTCTCCCGCAGCGATCACCTTAGGATTCTCGATTCCAAAAGCACCTTGCGTCACTTCGTAGTTGATCGCGTTGATTTGGTTTGTCGGGTTGGAGTAAACCAAGTCGAGAGCCACGGTACCACCGCCGCCGCGACAGTGGCAATGGGCGCAATTCGCATGCAAGTAGGATCGCGCTCGCGCTTCGAGAGACTGAGTCGGATCTTCTGGCGCAACCATCTGGCTCACATTCCAGTTCTTAGCCGGCAACTTGTCGACAAGCTGTAAATCCAACAGTTTCTTGCCAACGGCAGCGGGTTCATGCGCGCGACTCGGCTCGTCAACCCAACTTAAGTTCTCAAAACTAAAACCAACCGCACCACCGGATTGCTGCGTGTGGCATGCACGGCACTCAGAACGGGAATGATGCCGCCAGTTCCATTCTTCGGGCTCACCCGTCCTGCCCGCAATTAGATAGGTCGAGTTCGCCCCTTCCGCCGGAGCGAGCAGCGCATCACTCTGATCGGCATTCCAAACGTAGCAGAGCGGTTGCCACGCCAGACCATTGCGATGCAAAATCTGAGTCTCAATGCGTTGCTGCTTGAAAACGCCGTCGACCCAAATTTCTCGACTGAGCGTTTTTACAAAGACGGTATCGACTGGAAAATTCCAGTTCCGTTTCATCTTGTTCGTCTTGATCGAAGACTTCCCAGGCAATGCCACTGCAAAATTACTTTGCGCTCCATCTTGATATGCCGTCGTCGTAACACCGTAACGATAAACTCCATCGTTCGGCTCCAAAGACTCGAGAGAAGCAAAGAGCCCTGTCTCGCTGAGCCGTTGCGGAAACGCCTCTTGAGAGAGCTCATGCTCGTTATTTGCAACCAAACGATGAATTGCCCCACTGTAGGCCATGACCAAAACTTCGCCCGTTTTATCCAGGGCGAAAGAGATGATCGGGATTCCGGTTTCAGCCAACGCCTCAGGTGACGGCTCGCCCCTTTCGTCGACTTCCACTGCCCATAGCAGTCCGGTCACATAGTCTCCGTAAAGAAATTTCCCATCCAGCTCAGGGTGTTTTCTTCCACGATAGAACACTCCGCCTGTCACCGAGAGTCCCTGTGTATGGGGATACGCAACAATTGGCCTTTGAATCGGCGTTGGTCCAGGTTGAATATCGTTGCGGATAGGCTGTGGACCTTCAAAGATGGACCAGCCGTAGTTGCCTCCGCGTTCGACATTAAAGACCAACTCCCAGAGTTCCCAACCAACGTCACCAACGCAGAGTCGTTGCGTCTCGGGGTCGATCGCAAATCGCCACGGATTGCGAAAGCCGTACGCCCAGATCTCCGGCCGAATCGACTCCTGGCCAACGAAAGGGTTATCACTTGGAACGGAGTAGGGCAGTCTGCCCGCAGGCTGATCCACGTCAATGCGACAGATGGTAGAACGCAAGTCAGTTAAGTCTTGCCCCACGTCGTATTCGTCAGGGGGAAATGGGCGAGCTCCGTCACCAGCCGAAAAGTACATCTTGCCTTGGTTGTCAAAGCGAATCGCACATCCGTTGTGCCCTCCCGAAGCCCACGTCAACAGGACGGTTTCCTCTTGCAGGACGCCGCCATGGCCCGACGCTTGTTCCTTCAGCTGTAAACGAAAACGAGAAAGCCGAGTACCATCCGGCTTGGCAACTTCCTTATCTGCATAGCAAATGTAGACGAATCCGTTTTCCGCAAACTTCGGATGCGGCTGAATACTAAACGAACGTCCAAAGTTATCGACATTGGCCGCGATGTCGTGAATCAGAGTCGCGTTCTCACAGGCAACGTCGTCTTCGAATAGAAAGATCTGCCCGTTAACCTGCAGAAGCAACATTAGATTGCTGCCTGGCAACGCGACTAACTCCACCGGGTTTCTGAACTGCAGATTCGGATAAGCCGGCTCCAGACGGTATGGCTTAGGTGGCTCCGCCGAACCACGAATCCGCGACGTTTCCCAAGGAATCCGTTCCGCCAAAAGTGCAGAGTCTTGCGCCACACCCAAACAAATCAGAGCCAACGAAACCAGCGATCGCCAAAGAGGAGACCGTGAGCCGGAGTTTCGGTCCATAGCAGACTCGCAACGATAAAGAGGAGAGGATGCGGAAGAAAAGCGGGAAGGAGCGATCACTGAAGTCCAAACCGACCGCGCCTAGTCGCTATTCTAAATGAATTCAGGACGCACGGATGCGAACCGTTCATTGCGAGTTTACCTAAGTCCAAATATAGATGGTCAAACCTAGATTGGTCTTTGGGCTTTCATTTCCGTTGAACGCAAACGCTCGAATCTCCTTGTACAATGGCATCTGAGACAAGGCACTCGCTAGAGCGGTAGCCACCACCGTTTGCCTTCTCCTTACTCACCTCTCCTAATCCGCTGCTGATCTCACTGGATTTTGCCCATGCCCTTTCAGCCCCACCACCATCGACGAATCGGCCGGATTGTGTCGCGAGACACCTGGCTTCGAATACTCGCCTCCTCAGTAGCCGTGTTTTTACTGGCCGCTTTTGGCGACATAAGCTCGGCCGCGGATCGTCCCGAGAAGCCGAACATCATCTATATCCTGCTCGATGATGCTGGATACGGCGACTTGTCTTGCTATGGCCAAGACAAGTTCGAAACCCCCAACATCGATCGACTCGCCAAAGAGGGAATGCGTTTCACGCAGCACTACTCCGGATCAACCGTTTGCGCTCCCACGCGATGTTGCCTTATGACTGGGATGCACACCGGTCATGCCGTGGTCCGTGGCAACCGGGAAGTCAAACCAGAAGGCCAAGCTCCAATGCCAGCCGATATCGTCACCATTCCGCGACTGTTGCGGGCAAACGGCTATGCCACTGGAGCATTTGGCAAATGGGGACTGGGGGCACCGAGCTCCCCAAGTGACCCGGCCGAGCATTTTGATCTATTCTTTGGCTACAACTGCCAGCGGGAAGCGCACACCTACTACCCAAACCATCTGTGGAGGAACAAGGAGAAAGTATCCATGGACGGTAAAACGCATTCTGCAGATGTCATCCATGGAGCAGCCCTGGATTTTATTCGATCGAACAAAGATAAGCCCTTCTTTATGTTCGTCCCCACCACGATCCCTCACGCAGCCATGCATGCCACGGAGGACTACCTACCCGCCTTCAAAGAGAAGTTCGCCGAGTTCAACGGCACGACAGGCAAATACGCCGGAACGGAAACCGACAATCCCATTGCGGCCTTTGCGGCCATGATGACTCAAGTCGACGATCATGTTGGCCAGATCGTAGATCTTCTCCAGGAACTATCACTCGACGAAAATACAATCATTCTCCTGAGCAGCGATAACGGTCCGCACCGCGAAGGTGGGCATGATCCTGAATTTTTCAATAGCAATGGACCGCTACGCGGTCATAAGCGTGACCTTTACGAAGGTGGCATTCGAGCACCCCTCATTGCCCGTTGGCCGGGCCAGATCGAACCCGACTCGATCAGCGGTCTTATCTCTGCTCACTGGGATATGCTGCCCACATTTTGCGAATTGACCGGTGCTGATGCGCCAGCCCGAGTCGATGGCATTTCGCTAGTCAACGAACTGACCGGCGAGGGTGAACAGAAACAACATGATTACCTGTACTGGGAGTTTTACGAACGGGGCGGGAAACGAGCCACACGCTTTGGCGACTGGAAAGCGGTCCAGTTGAACCTCAACAAGCAAGCTGAACCGGCAATTGAATTATTCCATCTACCTACCGACGTCAGCGAAAAGAAAGACGTCGCGGCGGAACATCCTGATCTTGTGGCCAAGGCAAAATCGATCTTTACCGAAGCGTCGACGCCTAGCTCATTCTGGAGCTTTCGCGGCAAGAAATAAGATTCTGCACCCCACACTTCTCAGAGTATGCGTTGATCATGAGTGGATTTATCGGTCGTCAAACCCCGCCTCGCAAACCAAGACTTGAATCGCTTTGCGAGCGCCGAGTTCTGGCCTCGATCTCAGGATCGGTGTTCGTTGATTCCGATTGGAGTGGAGATCGGAACGACAGCGACCAACCGGTGCATCAAGCCATCGTGTGGATCGATTCGAACGGAGACGCCCGCCTAGACGACGGCGATTTAACGGCGTTAAGCGATACACAGGGCAACTACCGATTTAACGACTTGCCTGCTGGTCGACACGAGGTCCGATACTTACCCACACCCAACCTGCATCAGATTTCTCCCTCGCGGTATCTGACTTGGCGGGGCGATGCGGACAACGTGACTCTTGTTGGAATCAATCTCACCGACGGGAGCTTAGAAGCCTACTCCGAGCACACTCTCGTCAATCGTCAGTCGATCATCAAAACCAACGAAGACCGTTACTTTGGCGCCGGCTCGTGGATCGACACCATCATCGAGATCCGCCCCGATTCCGGTGACGAAGTCGAGTATGACACCACCAACTATCAATTCGGCGGTGGGCTCGCCTACGACTCCTTGATGGATCGCATCTACACGTATGCCGCTCCAAACGGTTCATTTGCGAAACAGCTACTGGAGATTGACCGCGACACTGGAGAACCAACACCGGTGGGCGTCCCCGCAGAGAACTCAGAGGGTCTCTTTTTCAGCGCGCTGACCTTTGACTGGCGACAACGCAAAATCTACTCCTTCGAACTCAACAGCAAGACACTTTACGCGACCAGCTTGGACGGAAGTATCGAACAACTTGCGACCTTCGAACACCCGTTTTACAACTTGTCTTTCGACGGCACTCGGTTGCTCGGCATTCGCTACGATGAATCGGGACCCGCCGTCTTTGAGTTGGACGCAGCAGCCGGCGAACTCACTCGCATCACAACCGTTGATGGCCGGATGACAACGAACGCGGCAGAGATCGTATCCGCCTACGAGCCGCATATCGTCCAACTGGAAGAAGACAGCGTCGTGGACGACTTGCTCTTCCTGGCGGGCAAAGTCGACGTCCCTGACACCCAAGTCACGATACTCGATGACAGCATCCGATTTGAAAGCGATGCTCTCTACTTCGATCAACTCTATCCAATTCCGGATGGCGCGAGCCCCGGTGGCTTCTGTTCACCTGACGGCCAACTCCACTTGATTGTGGATTCCAATCGCTCCGATATTGATATCCCCCTCACGAATGGCGATGACGTCGTCGAGCTGACCTCAGTTGTCCACGGAAGCTTTATCGATGCGGGCCCAGGATGGGACCGGCTGTCACCTCTCGGTTCGTTCGCGTTTAACCCGGTCATCGAGGCCAATCACATCCGTGGAATCGACGAAATTGACCTAGTCGACGAATTCCAAACGAGTCTGGCCGTTGACGCGGCAATCTTGGATATCGCAACAGGCGACACTCTCCTAATCAGCACCGATTCAAAAGACACCGTCGACTTCGATTCGGAAGAGGACTGGCAACTGAGTGGCCCTCAGGTTGGTCGGAATAGCGAGCGCAACCACCAATTCACATTCGACAGCCGCACCGTCCTGCTGAATGATGGCCTGGGATGGCAGAATCCGTTTGAAGCCATGGACGTGAACCACGACAGCGTGATCACACCACTGGACGCGCTGATCATTATCAATCTCTTGAACGCGGGTCTGTCAAGCGAACTGTCCGTCGACGAACCTCGTTTTGCGAACGCAGATTACGTCGACGCCAGTGGCGACAACATCCTCTCGGCGTTGGACGCTCTGCTTGTCATCAACTCGCTTGCATAGACGCGGATCGATGCCGGTAAGCAAAGCGTCGACCAGCGAACTTAACTTTTAGCCACCAATCAAAGAAAACGCTTTCTTCATAGCAATGCTAGTCTTTTCCACGGCAGGCTCATTGTCCATCGCGTTCAGTTCCTTATCGAAAGGTTCAGCTCGGATTGGTCCGTCGTACCCAAGCTCAACGAGAGTCATTAAGAAACGTTTGAGATCAATGACTCCCGTGGCCGAAGGCAATGCACGTGTGTTGTCAATCTGCTCATTAATTGGAATTCCAGCGGGTGCGTCATTGAGATCCACAGCAATAATCTGATCTTTCGAGATTGATTTTAGGTCTTCGACGGTTTCCTCCGCGGTATACCAATGCCAGCTATCCAGCACAAAACCGACATTCGGTAACCCGATCGCTTCGAGCAGCTCCTTGGTCTCAGCCATCGTGTGGATGAACGCGTAGCGTTGACTCGACCAAAGCGTCCGGGGCCCAACATACTCTAGCCCCAAACTAAGCCCGTGATCGGCCAAGACTTTCCCAGCCTGCCGTAACCGGCTGGCATGCAAATCGAAATTAGCTCGATATGTCCGGCTATCGTGCGTCGGCATCATCCACGTACCGACGCGAGTGACGCCGTGCATCTGATACGCAAGACAGTGACCAGGCAGTGCTTCCATGTCTTGCTTAAATTTCGCCTCATCCTTGCGAAACTCGACCGGTAAACCACCGGCACCCCACACCAAATCGTTCTCTTTCAGCATGCTGACCGTGGCGGCGACCTCATCGGGCGACTTCTTCTTCAGATCCCATGACAGCGGTTCGACTGATTCAAATCCGTAGCGTTTGCCGAGCTGGATCGTCTCGACCTGATTTGCCTTCACTCCCAATCGGCCAGGACACAAATCCATGGTGAACTTGCGGTTCTCGCGTGGCGCTGCAAAAACACTGGGCGAAGCAAAACGCGAACATGCGGCGGCAAGACTTAACCCAGACAACATCTTTCGGCGATTTGGCTTCATCGGTTTTCTCTCTGAGAGGAAGGAATACACGGGCCATGAATCGCTTCGTTGGCCCAATGATCGCGATCTCGCTCCATATGCGACCGAGCGAGCTTCCGAGCTTAACCGAGCCGGCTGGCCCAAAGCAACTACCGAACAGCACTGCGTGCGACCGGCACTTTCTCGAAATCCGCCGTGTTGCGAGAGAATTCCCGGCACTATCTATAAATGCTTCATACACCCGCACAAAGTGGCACTTCCCCGACAACGAGTGAGATCTTGAGAAATGGATGGATTTCATTCCGTGTCGGTGGCGGCTGAGAGACGTGGCTCCTTTGTGTACACTGGAATCAGTCGGAGCTTGGCGGAGTACCGAGTTTCGACTTTTAGCCCATCCTCTCCGGACCTCCGCATCGCGGTGAACCATGTATCGACATCGATTCAGCATCTCCCTGTTTGCCTGTCTGTTCTGCGGTTGCAGCGTATTGACTTTGGTCCACGGCGCTGAAGGCTTCCAAGTCTTCCCCGAGTCCATTGAACTCACAGGCAAAGATGCGAAAACCGAGTTCCTTGTTCAACGAAGCGACGGCGGGGACGCCGCCTGTTCGAACTTGACCAACTTCGAAGCCACCATCGTTGGCGATCAAATCGTCACCGTTAGGGATAACGAGCTGACTGCGGTTCGGGATGGCAGCAGTATCCTAGAAGTACGACTTCCCGGGTCGGAACAGGTCGCTCGAATACCGGTCCAAGTGCGGTCCGCCAACACCAAAAAATCTTGGCAGTTTGATGCGCATGTCCAATCCGTTCTATCCCGCGCGGGCTGCAATAGCGGAGCTTGCCACGGCGCTTTGGCGGGCAAAGGCGGTTTTCGGCTATCTCTCCGTGGTTATGACAGCAGTGCAGACCATTACACCATCACCCGCCAAGATCGCGGGCGAAGGATAGAACCAGCGGATCCAGGTCGGAGTCTCCTGTTAGCCAAACCTACTGGAGCCATTGCGCACAAAGGCGGTCTGCGATTGGAACAAGACTCCGATGACTACCGCCTACTCGCCGAATGGATCGCGGACGGCGCGCCCGGGCCATCTCGCGAAGCCCCAAAGCTTGAGCGAATTGAAGTACTTCCCAACGCCTTGAAGCTCGCCAAAGATACGGAGCAGCCCCTGTTGGTTCGCGCCCATTACGCCGACGGTCGCATCGAAGACGTAACTCGATGGGCCAAATTTAGTTCGGCAAATGAAGTCGTCGCTCAAGTCGACGAACAGGGCAACGTGAGCGTCATTGGAAACGGCAAGGGGGCCATTGTGGTTTGGTTTGCAAGTCGCATCGCGATTTCTTCCATCGTTTCACCCTACGCCCAGGAACCGAACCAACTTGCGTATCGCGACTTCAAGCCAAACAATCTCATCGACGAAATTTTGCTCCAGGAATGGCAAGCATTAAACCTGACTCCTTCACCTACCTGTAGCGACGAGACATTTATCCGTCGGGCCTACCTCGACGCCACCGGCACCCTCCCGACTCCAGAGCAAGTCAAACGATTTATCGGTGATACGAGCAACCATCGTCGCGCCGAATTAGTCGATCAATTACTAGAGAGCGAAGCCTATGTGGACTACTGGTCTTATCAGTGGTCGGACTTGCTTCTGGTGAATGGCAACTTACTTCGTCCCGATGCAGTTGCTGCTTTCTATAAGTGGATTCGAGACAAAGTCCAGACGAATGCCGCCTGGGATCAATTTGCACGCGAGATCGTGCTAGCCAAAGGCGAAAGCATGGAGCAGGGGGCAACCAACTTTTATGCGATCCACCAGACGCCTGAAGCGCTAACCGAAAACACCTGCCAAGCATTTATGGGACTATCCATCGGCTGTGCCAAATGCCACAACCACCCGTTGGAAAAATGGACTAACGACCAATACTATGCGATGGCCAACTTGTACGCCCGCGTAAGAGCGAAGGGCTGGGGGGGCGACACGCGTAACGGCGATGGCAAACGAACTCTCGTAGTGCTCGAACGCGGCGACCTGATTCAGCCGTCACTGGGCAAGCCCCAAGCGCCAGCACCGTTAGATGCGGAGGCGATCCCAATCGACTCGACCGACGACCGACGTCGCGTTCTGGCAGATTGGTTGACCGACTCCGGAAATCCCTACTTCAGCAGAGCCATCGCAAATCGCGTCTGGGCCAATTACATGGGAACAGGTCTCGTCGAATCCGTCGACGACTTGCGTGTAAGTAATCCGGCTAGCAGCGAGCGATTGTTAGACGCGTTAGCGAACCATCTCGTATCCAATAACTACGACCTGAAATCACTGATGCGGCTGATCTTGAATTCGGCCGCGTATCAGCGGTCGGCTGATGCGACCGAAGGCAATGCCGACGACCATCGTTTCTATTGCCGCTATTACCCGCGTCGACTGATGGCTGAGGTTCTGCACGACGCCATTGTCTCGGTTACGGGAGTTCCAACCGCGTTCAATCAGATCGAGTTCCCTGGCAACGATAAACGTAGTACCGACTTCTATCCGGAAGGTACCAAGTCAATCGAACTGTATGATTCTGCCGTGGTGAATTATTTCCTGAAAACTTTCGGGCGTCACCAGCGAAGAATCACCTGCGATTGTGAACGCAGTGATCAGCCGACAGTGGTTCAAGTATTGCACTTGAACAACGGCGACACCATGAATGAGAAGCTTAGCGATAAGAAGTGTGTGATCACCGCCTGGGTGGACGAAGAGATACCGGCCGAACAAGCGATTGAGCAAGCGTACCTGGCAGCGCTTTCGCGTCGCCCGTCTTCGGAAGAACGGAAGCGAGTCTTCACTCTTATCTCCGCCGCTGACCGAACGGGAGTCTCACGCCGCGAGTCGTACGAAGATCTACTGTGGGGATTAATGACCAGCCGGGAATTCCTTTTCTCCCACTGAACGTTACCTAGTGGAATTTCATCGTCGCTCGCATCCACGCTGCGAACGGACTGGCAGTGAGGCAAGCAAGGTTGAAAACACTTATCCTGATGCGGCACGCGAAAAGCGACTGGAACGATCCAGAACTCACAGATCATGACCGACCGCTGAACGGGCGTGGACGTCGCTCCGCGCCGCTTATCGCGGCCCAACTTGCTCTTCATGATCTTATTCCGGAATTCGTGCTAGCCAGCTCAGCGGTCCGTGTCCAAGAAACCGTGACCCTACTGCGTAATCATTTCCACAGCCAAATCGGCGACGCCCCCGAGGTTCAAACCGAACCATCGCTTTATCTCGCCTCGGCTTCGGAAATCGTATCGCACATCGGAACGCTGCATGACGCTTGGACTCGCGTACTTGTGGTCGGGCATAATCCGGGCATGGGTGGACTAGCATGCCACTTAGCCCAAGACAGCTTTGACTTTCCAACCGCAGCGACACTGGTATTGCAGACCAGATCAAGAACTTGGAAAGACGCCGTGAGAGAAGACGGTTGGAATCTCGAGCATTTCTGGAAACCACGTGAGCTCGAGCCTTAGCAATGATGAAACCGAATTCCCACATTTTGCTGATCGGCTACCGTGGAAGTGGAAAGTCGACGGTTGGCAAGCTCCTGGCCGATGTATTGCAATGCGAATTCGTGGACACCGACGACAAAGTAGAAGAGGCGGCTGGCAAATCGATCACAGCCATCTTCGAGCATGATGGCGAGTCGGTATTTCGCGACCTAGAAACACTCGCAATTCGCACATGCGTCGGGGCTGTGTCGAAAACCGTGATATCCCTGGGAGGCGGCGCCATTCTCAGAGAGGAGAATCAGCAATTGCTCACTGCTGCGGGCTCGGTCATTTGGCTCCGCGGCAGCCCAGAAAATCTTTTTCAGCGGATCACTCAAGACATGACCAGTGGCTCTCGCCGTCCCAAGTTGCTTCACTCCGATAACGACTCGCAGGACGATCATGATGGTTATGCGGAAATTGTCGAGGTACTTCGCAACCGCACGCCAATTTATTCCAGTTTGGCAAACTTTACGGTCGAGACAGACGGCAAGGATCCCGAAGACATTGTCGAAGAGATCATTCAGTCTCTGCGGCCCTCGGTCTGAACATGTTTCCGATTTTCCGGCTTCTAGCTCACCGAAGTGGTCACCACGATCCAAACGACCACAACTTCAGTGATCAACCCTGCATAGGCACTGACTTTCCATGGAGCCGTACACGCTTCTTGTCTTCTTCCTCGCACTAGCCGGCTCGCGTTTCGTCAATTGGGCGATTTACACGTGGGCGTGGAATGCTCGCGCACTCGGACCATGGGCTCCGCCGCCTGTTGTTGGGAAGCGAAAAGGAGAACGTCGGGAGAACCGCAAGGGCAAGTCAAAAGGCAAGGGGAAGAATGGACCCCAAACCGAATTCCCGCCGCGAACTTGGGTAGACCATCTACCTATCCTGGGTTGGTATCGGCTACGTGCAGAGTCTGCTGTCCATGGCCGAGGCTACTGGATACGCCCCCTTTGCATTGAGTTGTTCTTACCAATCTTGCTCGCTTGGTACTTCCACGTATCGATCAGTGGCATTCACCTACCCCCGGCATTCCGAACACCTGCAAATCTTGCCCTGACGTCTGAGATATGGTGGCGATTTGCTGGCCACTTTGTGTTGCTGCACTTGCTCACCATCGCGACCTTCATCGACTTTGACGAACATACGATTCCCGATTTTGTAACGGTCCCGGGAACGATTATTGGATTGCTGGGAGCGGCGTTTGCTGTAGCCTGGTTGCCGCCAGAACTCGCCGGCCCAAAAATGATCGAATTGCGTCACAATTTGCCCGGCCCATGGCCCACCTGGATGAATGGTCCATGGGGACTGGGCTTAGCTATCACGATCCTCCTGGTCTGGTGCTTCGCATTGTTAGATCGACGCTGGATCACGCGGCGTGGACTCGGAAAAGCGATCCAGTACTTTTTTGCCCGCGCATTTCGCGTCCCGCTCCTATGGGGTTCGATCTTTGCCGTAACGGCCGGGCTCATCGGACTAACGGTTTACAGCTACTATTGTCTACCAGGTGGGCGATGGACATACCTGCTTAGCAGTCTCATTGGTCTAGCTGTAGCCGGCGGAATCACTTGGGGACTACGCATCTCTGCGTCGACTGGGCTAGGTGTTGAGGCTCTCGGCTTCGGCGATGTGACGCTGATGGCCATGATTGGGACCTACATCGGTTGGCAACCTAGTTTGCTGGTCTTTTTCATCTCACCGATGATCGCAATTCTGTTCGTACTCATCCGAGCGATATTGACCGGCAACACCATGACACCTTATGGGCCTTATCTCTGCGCGGGAACGGTTGTGGTGCTGGTTGGCTGGGAGAGTCTTTGGTTTGGTTGGGCAAGCCGATTTCTGATACTCGGCAATACGCTTCTCGGCATCGTGATCGCTTGTATTGCACTGATGGGAGTCCTGCTCTTCATCTGGCGACTCATCAAGCAGGCCCTTGGACTGGGAGGCTACTGATGCTCCATCCGGTGAACATCGGTTTCCGCCCAATCTCCAATATCGGTACCTCCGAGTCACAGCTAAGGCGGCTTCGCTGCGGCACGATATCGATTCGCGAAAAAAACGTTTCCACGATCCTGGGGCGCTGGTGGCCATACCAGGGCCATTTAATGCGTAGCTATTGGGACAGGCAATTTCGCCCGGTGGCAACAGATCGATGCGACCTTCATTTTCACGTCCCCCGCGGCGCGCCGGGCGTCTTAACTTTGGACTACATCCGCTCCGGTCCAAGAACGGCGCTGGCGACGTTTTATTCCGCGACCCTAATTCTGGATGAAATCGCTCGACTGAAAAGATCAAGCATTATTGTCTGCCATGTGACCAACCCTCGAATCAGCTCACGGCTCATGCAGCGATGGGGCTGGGATTCGCATTGTCCGAGTTGGAGTGGACGCCACTTCATTAAGCGGCTCTATGGGAACTACCCACGAATCCCTGGCGTTTGGCGAGAGCGACTTGGGATGAAGAGCCTAGAAACTCAGGGAAGCCCAATACCTCAGGGAAGCCCAATACCTCAGGGAAGCCCAATACCTCAGGGAAGCCCAATTGCGTCGCCATATCCAGCCCCGGATATCCCAGAACATCCAGCGACGCTCTCGAATCTAGGAAGTACCTCCGAGGTCTGCTGAAACCAGAGCTGCCTCGACAACGTACCTCCCTCATCATCCCGCATCTTGGCATGTGGCTTCGCTGAGCCGACGAAGCGTCCAGCGCCAGCGAACAGGCCTTGGATTGCACTCAGGGCTAATCAGAGTTTCAAACTTGGTCGACTTTTGCTCCGCAAAAGCACTCGAATTCTTTCGCGGCGCGAAAGGCGACCATTAGCTACTTTCAAACTAACGCGGTAGGAACTGGCGTTTCCGCCAGCCCCCCGCACAGATCCGTACGTGAGGTATTACACTCATACGGCTCTTGCCTTTAGTCGAGCATGATGTCGTGTGTCGGGGTAAGGGTGGATGATGCGAAGTCTGGGGAGATACTTGGACACGAGGGCGTACATGCGAGTCCAGGTCCAGCGGTGGCGTTGACTACGCCGCCGTAGTTGTTTCAGCCACAAGCGAATGAGGCTGCGGCGAAACTGTTGCAATCTCTCCATGTTCAATGGGATGGCGTGGTAGTTCAGCCAACCCTGAAGCACTCGACCGAGCCAGCGGCCGGTCTCGCCGACCGGATCGTGCCAACGCTTGCGGAGTTCAGTTTTGAGTTCTGCAAGCTTGGCTCGCATTCGAGAGGCAATGCTCTCTCGGCGGACGATGAAGCGGCTACTTCGGCGTGTCGTGCTGCACTGGTGCGTGAAACCCAGAAAATCAAACGTCTCTGGGCGTCCCTCACCACGTCGTTTTCGACGCGGGGCAGCGAACCTACCGAACTCGATCAAACGCGTCTTCTCATCGTTGAGCTTCAAGCCGAACTTCGCAAAGCGGGCTCGGAGTGCTTCCAAGCATTGCTCTGCTTCGTCCTGACGCTCGAAGCCAATCACAAAGTCGTCTGCATAACGTACGATGATTACATCACCGCGACCGCTCTGCTGACGCCACCAGTGAATCCACAGGTCCAGCACGTAGTGCAGGTACACGTTTGAAAGCAACGGTGAAATCACCGCGCCTTGAGGTGAACCTGACTTCTGCTGGACCATCGATCCTTCTTCGATCACGCCTGCGTGTAACCACTTGCGGATCAACCGAAGGATACGGTTATCTCCGATTCGGTGTTCCAAGAACTTGATCAACCACTCGTGGTCGAGCGAGTCAAAGAACGACTCCAAATCTGCGTCTAATACCCAGTTCACGCGTTTGGTCGTAAGTGCCACACTCAGCGAATCTAGCGCTGTGTGTTGATTACGACCAGGACGGAACCCATAGCTGAAGTCGAGAAAGTCCTGCTCGTAGATCGCCTGAAGTACCCATTGGACCGCTGTCTGGACAATCTTGTCTTCGAGCGAAACGATGGCCAGCGGACGCCGACCACCTTTGGGCTTACGTATCCAGGCACGTTGAGCTGGCTTGGCTCGATAGGCTCCTCGGTGAATCCGACCGTGGAGGTCCGTGATGTTGGCCTCCAAGTTCACTTCGTAGTCATGCCACGTCACACCATCGATGCCTTCCTTGGCGTGCTTCTTCAAGTTGAAGAAGGCCTCGGTCAGGCACCTTTGGTTGACATGATGTAGCAAGCAGGTGAAGCGAACGTCCGGGCTCGATCGAGCCCGTTCACGCACGCCGTGTAGTCCCCGTGACTCTCGCTTAGTCCGACTCGATGTTCGGGCTGAGGTGGGCTGCACAACGTTCCTATTGGCTGAGTCCCTTTCCTCGGACTGCTCCGCAAGTGCTTCAGCGGCACTCTTGTTCGCAGCCGTCGACGGTACTATGGACTCATCTGACTCCCCAACAGCGTACGTGTCGGCATTACCGCCTGGGGCGTTCTCCGACCGATCCTGGAAATCGTTAGGCAAAGTTCCACCTAGCGACGCTATGGATGCTCTTGGGGTCTCCCGGTTCTCGCGATTGAAGTTTCCAGACATGCTAAGTTCTCAGACTCCGCCGTGTTATCAAGTCACTAGCCATAATGCGACTTGGTATATTGCATTCCCAACAATCAAACGCGGTCTGCACACGGGAGCGGGTTATTTCGGAGCTCAATAGCTCGCCTGCCTGTACCCTTAACCGATGCTACACCCAGACTGTCACCAGTCCCAGCGTACGGATCCGGGCCGAAGTGATTGGCTAGATCTTCTTCGTAAGACTCTTTCATTCTCTACTTCAATCCGGTTTAGCCCGGCGCTTTCTCGATTTGCCCTGGGATTGCACCTACTTCTCATGCACAGACTTTGCATTACGTTAAAGTGCCATAACGTTAGGTGCATACAAGAACTCGACTGGACCGACGATTCGATTGATTGTTGGTGCGACGTCTAATCAAGAAGGATCTGCATAGTGAGCAAGACGGCCGAGCAACTTCGCCTGGATGCATCCAAGAGCCGTGAAGCCAACTGGCAACGTTGGGGGCCCTATCTTTCTGAGCGGCAGTGGGGAACGGTCCGTGAAGACTACTCGGAAAACCAGGATGCATGGAGCTACTTTCCGCACGAGCATGCACGGAGCCGCGCCTACCGTTGGGGCGAAGACGGATTGTTAGGAATCTGTGACCGCCAATGCCGACTGTGCTTCGGCTTTGCCTTTTGGAATGGCAACGACCCAATCTTGAAAGAACGCCTTTTCGGCTTGACCGGCCCAGAGGGCAATCATGGTGAAGACGTTAAGGAGTGCTACTATTACATCGATAGCACACCGACTCACTCCTATATGAAGGGGCTATACAAGTACCCGCAGGCTGAATTCCCATACACGCAACTGGTTGAAGAAAACCGAAATCGTTCGAGGGAAGAACTCGAATACGAACTCATGGACACGGGAGTGTTCAACGAGGAAAGATACTTCGATTGTGAATTGGAGTACGTCAAGAACTCCGCAGACGACATTCTCATTCAGGCTACCATTCACAATCGCGGCCCCGAAGCCGCCACAATCCACGTACTGCCCCAGTGGTGGTACCGCAACACATGGACATGGGATTGCACGCACGAAGGCTGTACGCCCAAACCCAGTCTCCGGATGGTCGGCGACAATATCGAAGCCAGGCACCAGTCGCTTGGACATTGGATGATGCGTGTCGACACGACCTCCGACGGTCGAGATCCACATTATCTCTTCACTGACAACGAAACGAATACGGAACTGCACCCCGATGTCCCGTCCACCAGTGGGCGGTTTAAAGACGCGTTCCATCACTATGTCGTTCACGGCAAGAAGGAGGTCGTCCACCCCAAGCAGATGGGCACGAAAACGGCATCCTATTCAGTCCACACCATCCCAGCTGGCGATTCCATCATCGTTCGAGCGAGGATGACCCAGGCAGCGTCAGCGCCAACAGAGTGGTTCGGGGACAGTTTCGAACACATTGTTGAACAACGCCGACACGAAGCGGATGAATTCTATGGTGAAATATTGCCAGCGAATCTGTCCGCTGACGAACAGCTCGTCGCGCGACAAGCGTATGGTGGACTCCTGTGGACAAAACAGTTCTATCACTACGTGGTGAACGCTTGGCTCAAAGGCGACAACAACTACCAAGTCAACACCGACCATCGCAGATTTGGTCGAAACCATGATTGGCAGCACTTGTTCAATCGTGATGTGATCAGCATGCCGGACAAATGGGAGTACCCATGGTATGCCGCCTGGGACCTAGCGTTTCACATGCTCCCTATGGCGGACATCGATCCGCAGTTTGCGCAAGAGCAATTGGTTCTATTCTTGCGTGAGTGGTATATGCATCCAAACGGTTCCATCCCGGCTTACGAGTGGGCACTGAGCGATGTGAATCCGCCGGTGCATGCATGGGCCTGCTGGAACGTGTACCAAGCCAACTTGCGTAAGGGCAACCAAGACAAAGAGTTTCTAGCTCGGACGTTTCAGAAGCTCTTGCTCAATTTCACTTGGTGGGTGAATCGCAAGGATGTTGAAGGCAATCATATCTTCAGTGGCGGTTTCCTAGGCTTGGACAATATCGGCGTCTTCGACCGCAGCAAACCGTTGCCTACAGGTGGCACATTAGATCAGGCAGACGCAACCGCCTGGGTCGCATTCTTTTGCGGCGTCATGCTGGACATGGCATTGGAGCTGGCAGAAGAGAATTCAGCTTACGCGGATATGGCCAGCAAATTCCTGGAACATTACGTTTCCATTGCTGACGCGATCAATGACTTGCACGAAACAGGTCTTTGGGACGAAGAAGACGGATTCTACTACGACCATTTATCAAATCATGGTCAATCGATTCCGATGCGAGTGCGTTCACTGGTTGGATTGATCCCACTGTGCACGCCGGTTATTTTGCATGAAGACAAAATCGAGCGGTTGCCCGGTTTCCGCAAACGCACAGAGTGGTTTTTGCAGAATCGCCAAGACATGTCCGAGCACATGAGTTACATGACGCGCATATGCGGGAACAACGAAGTTCACGGGCGACGTCTTCTCGCACTACCCAATGAAGATCGATTGCGACGGCTTCTTGAAAAGATGCTCGACGAATCCGAGTTTCTTTCCGATTTTGGCATCCGGTCTTTGTCTGCCAAGCATGGCTCCGAACCATTTGTGTTCGAATGGGGCGGCACGCGGGAAGAGGTCAAATATGTTGCCGGCGAGAGCGACACCTGGATGTTCGGCGGAAATAGTAATTGGCGTGGCCCAATCTGGTTTCCGATCAACTATCTCATCATCGAATCTCTGCGAAAGTATCACGAGTTCTATCGCGATAACTTCCTCATTGAGTGCCCGACTGGCTCCGGGAATCTAATGAATTTGTGCCAAGTCGCCGATGAAATCGAAAAGCGACTCTCGAAGATTTTTGTCGCAGATGAATCGGGCAGACGCCCGTGCCACGGTGGCGACGCCGCCTACATGGAACATTCCAACTGGAGTGACTTGGTTCTGTTCTACGAGTATTTCCACGGCGACTCGGCTCGTGGATTGGGAGCAAGCCACCAAACCGGGTGGACTGCGCTCGTGGCTACTATCCTGCAGAACCAGAGTCGGGCGAGACAGCAGGAATACTAATTCTCCCTAATGTTCGCCAAGATTTCACCTCAATCGTGAATTCGGAGCCGACCGAGACAGCTGGGAATGCAAATTCCGCCGGAAAATAAGTGGTCGGTTTGGCCGCCCGACCAGTTGCTTGCACACCCCAGCTCGGATCACCCATTGCTACCGCATGCGTTTCCATCCCTTCGCCAACGAGGAGCGAAACGGCAGAACGGCTGGCCGCACTTTCCCACTCACTGCGGTATTCTCCGGCTGCATACCGTCGCACGTAGCCCCGGTTACCGGAAATCTGTCCCTCGTACTCAAGATATAGCGGGCGATGATCCGCTATTCGTTTTGCCTGCAACTCGCTTGGTAGGGAAGACTTCGCTGCCAATTGTGGCAAGAAGGCGATCTGAAGCGTGACGAGCTTTTCCAAGCCTTCGAGCATCAGATCCCAATGCGATTCGAGCTGATAGTCCAAATTTCGCTCACCCTGCGAAGGACGCGGAATTTCGTGGCGTAGCAAGGCGAATCGGCCTGAGTCGCAAAGCAACGGAAGCTGTTGGTCAAGCCCGTCTCCCAAATTCATCTTTTCGCCTACAATATTGCGTTTGCTCAAAATCGGGCAAAACCAGGCCGTTGCTCGACACGGTTTGGCCGTTTTGCCGGCCAGGCCTTAGCGTCCCAAACCACAACTCTCGGAGCTTACGCTCGAACGAATTTCTCGACGATCGCACGTGGCCAACACAGCGCGATGTTGCATACCATCACGGTGATTACCTGATTGTGACTTCGGAATTGAGTAGCTCCTCCCGGAATTGTGTAACTCCTCCAAGAGTGGCCTAAAACATCACTGCATCCAGAGTTGCGAATGGACTGCCTCCGAGTACGAACCCAGCGAAGCCCAATGTACTGATTGATTCGTCCTAGACGTTTGGGCCAGCGCTGGCACCGGTGACCTCCAGCCCGCACACATAACATACCGAAGAATATCCGAGGATTATGGAAAACGCGACCATCGAAGTACGCGGCGCCCGTGAACATAACCTTCGCGACGTAAGCATTACGTTACCTCGCAACCAGTTGATCGTATTTACTGGCGTCAGCGGTAGCGGAAAGAGCTCTATGGCGTTTGATACTCTCTACGCCGAGGGGCAGCGCCGCTATCTGGAGAGCCTATCGAGCTATGCCCGACAATTCATCGGGCAACTGCCTAAGCCAAACGTGGACTACATAGGCGGTCTGAGTCCTGCGATTTCAATCAGCCAGAAATCGACCAGCTCGAACCCTCGTAGTACCGTCGGCACAGTCACCGAAATTTACGACTTCCTGAGGGTCCTGTACGCGCGCGTAGGTACCGGGTTCTGTTCCAAGTGCGATGTGCCCATCACTTCGCAAACCCGCGACCAGATCATCGCCAAGCTCCAGGCTCTCTCCGACGCGCCCGAATACTTGATGCTGGCTCCGATCATCCGTGGTCAGAAAGGAGAGCATAAAGAGCTGTTCGAGTCGCTCCAACGTCAGGGCTACGCGCGAGCTCGTGTTGATGGTGAAGTCTGCCGACTAAGCGAAGCTCCGAATCTAAATCGTCAGCAAAAGCACCACATTGAAGTCGTTGTTTCCAAGTTCGTCCCAAACGAAACTTCACGCAGCAAGATCTCAGACGCAGTCAACGAATCTCTAAAGCTTGGCGAAAACACACTGATCGTCATCCCGTGGGACGAAGCGGAGATCAAAGACAAGAAACAAATTGAGGCCGAGACTGAAGCGGAGGACAAACCGAAACGGGGGCGACGCAAGAAGAATTCGTCCGACCTCATCATGAGCAGCGAATACGCATGCCCAAAGTGCGGGGCGTCATCTCTCCCACCAACGCCACAGTTGCTCAGCTTTAATAGCCCTGCAGGCATGTGCAATGTCTGCGAAGGGTTAGGACGGCAGTTCACTTTTTCGCCAGAACTGATCATCCCTGATCCTAGCAAGTCAATCAAACAAGGAGCTGTCGAGTTGCTAGGCCCTTGGAATGACATGGGGCGATGGCAACGTCATCAGCTAGTCAGCGTCAGCGAGTCCATTGAGAAAGAGCACGGCTTAGAAGCCGGCGAACCACTGACTAGGCCGTGGTCCGACCTACCTGAACCCGTCAAGAACGAATGGCTGAACGGCACGGGCGAACGTCACATCACGTTCACGTGGCGCGGCGGGAGCCGGCCGATGAAGTACGGCGGCACGTTCGACGGACTCGTACCGCAGTTGATGGAGCAGTACCGTGGTGCGAAAAGCGCAACGGCTCGCAAGCGTTTTGAAAAGTACATGGAACGTCGTAATTGCGGATCCTGCAACGGAACGCGATTGAATGTGTCGGCACGACAACTGCGTATGCGGTCCGAAGCTCCCCCGAAAGGCATCGAAGAATGGCTTAACTTGGCAGAATTGTGCGCCCTGCCGATTGATCAATGCCGCGAGTTTCTATCAGGATTGAAGCTAACCGAGATTGAACAACGCATTGCTTCGGAGGCTGTGCGAGAAATCCTGAATCGGCTGAAGTTCTTGCTCGACGTAGGTCTCGATTACCTGAGTCTCTCGCGCTCCGCGCCGTCGCTATCCGGTGGTGAAGCCCAGCGAATTCGATTGGCCAGCCAAATCGGCTCCGGGCTCGTCGGCGTCCTCTACGTATTGGATGAACCGTCCATTGGCTTACACCCACGCGACAACGACCGACTCATTGATTCGCTACAGGCTCTCCGTGATCAAGGAAATTCCCTGCTTGTTGTCGAGCATGATGAAGACACGATGCGAGCTGCGGACCTAATCCTCGACTTCGGTCCTGGTCCCGGCGTGCGAGGCGGTGAAGTCGTCACCTGCGGAAACCTGCCAGACTTGGCCGCGTCAGAAACAAGCTCAACAGGCAAATTTCTGTCTGGTCGCGAACAGATTCCGATCCCGGAAAAGCGACGTGAAGGCAACGGTCTGTCGCTCAAGGTGACTGGAGCAACGCACAACAACCTGAAAGACGTTGATGCAGAGATCCCCCTTGGCAAATTCGTCTGTGTGACTGGAGTCAGCGGATCTGGAAAAAGCTCATTAATTAATGACATTGTCGTACCCGTCCTAAGGCGGAAACTGCATGCCGCCGAAGATGTCCCAGGCGAACACGCTTCGTTCGAAGGCATCGAGCATTTAGACAAAGTGATTGCGATCGACCAAACACCAATTGGTCGTACGCCTCGTAGTAACCCTGCTACGTACGTCAAAGTTTTCGACGAGATTCGTAGCCTCTTTGTTTCGCTGCCAGAAGCGAAACGCCGAGGCTACCAGCCGGGTCGTTTCAGCTTTAACGTTGCCGGCGGTCGTTGCGAATCTTGCGAGGGCAATGGCTCCAATCGTTTGGAAATGGATTTCTTGGCGGACCTGTGGGTCGAATGTCCAATCTGCGAAGGAAAGCGGTACAACCACGAGACCTTGCAAGTCAAATTCAAGGACAAGTCGATCGCCGATGTTCTCAACATGGATATCCAACAAGCGTTGGAGCTATTTGAGAACGTCCCAAAGATCTACGAAAAGCTCGAAACGCTGAGAAGCGTGGGGCTCGACTACATCAAACTCGGCCAGCCGTCGCCAACACTTTCCGGAGGTGAGGCACAACGAATCAAGTTGGCCAAAGAACTCGCCCGGCGCGACACGGGTCGTACCCTTTACCTGCTCGACGAGCCGACAACCGGACTCCACTTCCATGACATCCGCTTGCTGCTCAAAGTTTTGCAGGATCTCGTCGATCGCGGCAACACCGTTCTCGTCATTGAGCACAATCTCGACATTATCAAAGCTGCAGACTGGCTGATCGATGTCGGCCCCGAAGGAGGCAAAGCGGGCGGCGAAATCATCTTCACGGGAACTCCTGACGACATCCTATCAGTGAAACGTTCCCACACCGGACAGTCACTCAAACGACACCTCGAAGCACAACCTGTCGCCGCGACCAAGAAAACAAAAACGACCAAGAAGCCTAAGGCTGCGAAGAGCAAGAACACAAATCGATTTGAGACGCCAACTCTCAGCGTCAACGGAGCCGTTGAGCACAATCTGCGTGACGTCTCACTGGAGATCCCTCACCACACCATGTCTGTTTTCTGCGGACCTAGTGGTAGTGGAAAGAGCTCCTTGGCAATGGACACGATCTATGCAGAAGGCCAACGGCGATACGTCGAGAGCCTTTCGTCCTACGCACGTCAGTTCGTTGGCCAGATGCCGAAACCCAAGGTCGAACGAATCGAGGGCTTGGCCCCCGCGATTGCCATTGAGCAGAAGAGCGTCGCTCACAACCCGCGTAGTACCGTCGGCACGGTCACCGAGATTTACGACTACCTCCGTGTCTTGATGGCTCGGCTCGGTGAACCGCACTGCCCTGATTGCGATAAGCCGGTTTCCAACCAATCTGCCGACGACATCACCGAGCACTTGATGGCCCACGAAGAAGGCACTCGCCTCATTTTGACGGCGCCGCTTAAATGGCAGCCATCCCACGACCCAGACTTGCTATGGCAGGACTTGAGGACCTCCGGTCTCGTCCGTATCCGAGTCAACGGCAAGACACATTCACTCGATTCGCCTCCAACACTTTCTTCGACGATCAGCTACGACATCGAAGCCGTGATCGACCGTGTCACCATCTCCCCCAAGAGTCGCAGCCGAATTGCAGAAAGCGTCGAACTCGCACTGTCGATGGGAAATGGCAACCTCCTCGCTGTCGAACCACGCGATGATCAAGACGAAGTGCACTGGAAAACCGTACGGCACAGCCAGCATCTGGCTTGTCGCTCTTGTGGCTACAGTCTCAACGTACTAACTCCTCACTCATTTTCATTTAACTCACCCCTCGGCTGGTGTCCGGAATGCGAGGGGATTGGCACGCAAACGGGAACAAGCCCGGCGTTACTTTTGGATTCGCATCTCAGCCTCAAGGACGGCGCGATTCGATTGTGGCCGGCACTTGGAGAAAGCTCGAAGAGCGATCATCCTGTCACCGATCTCGCTGCCCCCATGCTCGAATCGTTCTGCAAAGCCGTCGGAATCCCACTGACAGTACCAGTGGAACAGCTGACCGCCGGGCAACGCCGTAGCATCCTGCACGGAACCAGCGACCGTTGGTATCAGGCGAAGACGCAAAAGGGCATCGAGTTTGAATTCCAGTGGAAAGGTCTTTTTCCTGCCTTAGAACATGCGGCTAGACTCAGCCCACAACTTCGCTCGAAACTAAATCCATTCGTTGCCGAAGTAGCTTGCTCGGCGTGCGACGGCTCGCGATTGAACGCGGATGCGGCTGCCGCCAAATTCCGTGGCCTGACCGTCGGTGATTACACGCAAGGTACGTTGAGCTGGCTGCACGAGCAGGTCACCGGCTGGAAACTGACCAAACGCGAGCAAGACATAGCTGGCGAACTAGTCCGCGAGCTCACGGTACGTACTGAATTCCTTCTTGACGTGGGTTTAGATTACCTCAGTCTTTCCCGAGCCGCGAACACGCTTAGCGGTGGTGAATCACAGCGAATTCGACTTTCGAGTCAATTGGGCAGCGGACTTTGCGGAGTGCTCTACGTTCTCGACGAACCTACGATCGGGCTGCACCCTCGCGACAATGTGCGGCTGATCGGTGCATTGAAGAAGTTACGTGATCTTGGAAACACACTAATCGTGGTCGAGCATGATCGTGACGTGATCGAAAACAGCGATCGCCTGTGTGACTTTGGTCCTGCGGCGGGACGTTACGGAGGTGAATTAGTCAGCATCGGCACGCCTAAGCAAGTTGCTCGCGCCAAATCGAGTGTCACAGGCGGCTTCTTGAGCGACAAAGAGAAAATCGCTGTCCCCAAAGCTCGCCGCGCCGATGACAAAGGCGAGATCCGACTCATCGGTGCCAAAGCAAACAATCTGCGCAATGTCGATCTAGCTTTCCCACTTGGCCGGCTCAACGCTGTGACTGGGCCCAGTGGTAGCGGGAAGAGTACGCTTGTGAACGAAGTGTTATTCCCAGCGATGGCAAAGCGGCTTTCAAAGCAGAGCAACAAAAAGAGTACGTTTGATGCGATCGAAGGTACCAAGCTGATCGACAAAGTCATTCGGGTGGACCAAAGCCCGCTTGGTTCGAATCCAAGTTCAACTCCCGCCACCTACACTGGAGTTTTTGACCTTATTCGACAACTTTATTCCCAGCTCCCTGCCGCTCGAGCCCTCGGCTACACGCCACGACAGTTTTCATTCAATGTCCCAGGTGGTCGCTGCGACAAGTGCGAGGGCAATGGTCAAATCCGGATTGAAATGCACTTCTTGCCCGACGTCTGGGTCGAATGTGACAGCTGTCACGGCAAGCGTTTCACAGAAGATACACTTGCCATCGAATATCATGGCTTTTCAATCCACGATGTTCTCGAAATGCAGATCGGTCAGGCGCTTGAGGTCTTTGATAACATTCCCAAGATTCGCCGCATTCTGCAGACTCTCGTCGACGTCGGCTTGGACTACATCTCACTTGGACAATCAGCCCCTACCTTGTCTGGTGGAGAAGCACAGCGAGTCAAACTTGCCTCGGAGTTAGCCCGCCCCGACACTGGCAAGACGTTCTACATCTTGGATGAACCAACGACAGGCTTGCACTTCGGTGACATCATTAAGTTGCTCGAAGTCATGCAGCGTTTAGTTGATCTCGGCAATACGGTGACCGTCATCGAGCACAATCTGGATGTGATTAAAGCCGCCGACTGGGTCATTGATATGGGCCCCGAAGCGGGGTTGGAAGGTGGCGAAGTCGTCTTCTGCGGAACACCCGAAGACCTTGTCAAGCACGCCAAGAAGGCCAAACCAAAGTCGACCGCAAAGAAGAAAGCATCGACGACCAAGAAAGCTACGAAGAGAAAGACGCCGGCGAAGCTCAGGAGTCACACAGGCGAAGCCCTGATTCCAATCATGGAAAACGTCGAGTACATCGATCGCGAAATCTACGACCCGAAAGTCCTCGAGAAAGTCCAAGACGGTGACCTCGAATTGGACCAGATTGGCCGCGACACACTGCTCCCATGGCAAGCCGATGGACGGCGTTGGCATACCCAAGACAGTGTCGATCGTGCTGGCAATCCAATTCGCTGGGATCGCAAGATTCTGGTCAAGCTATTAGAAGCGATCGAATCCGTCGACGGCTTCTCCCCCACGAACTTTGACAACCGTAGCATCGTTGAAGTCGCCGGTGCTGTGAAGAGTCGCGGATGGTTCCTCCATGCCATCACAGCAGAGACTTGGTTACTGAAACTGAAGTTCCGCGTCCCCCGTCGGTCGTTCACCAAGTCCGAATTGCAATCTGTTGTTGAGCTACCGACGCTAAATCAATTGGAAGAAGTCGAGATGTATGGCAACGAGCCTCGCATCAAGGCGAAGGCGGCCGGCCAATGGATGGAACTCGAAATCCGCCCCTTTACCTTCGACGAAATCGACACCGAGAAATTCTGGAAGTGGCTCAAAGAGGCGAGCTACGCCTTTCTCGGCAAAACGACTACCGAAAAGAAGAAGCCTGAAGCTGCCGCTAGCGCGGATCCCAAGAATGCAACACCGTGGAAAGTTCTCAAACAGCGGTGGCACTCACTTCGCAAGGGCTTTCCACCTGGAAAGGACATCGTCTGGCCAGCGGAGACCCTGTCTGTATTCATCCAAGCAGTGCATCAATCCGCGGGCGGCGGACGATGGAGATGGGATGAGCAAACCACGGCACGCTACATTTTGCCCGGCCAAAAAGAACCTTGGATCATCCTCCACACCAAGAAGCCAGAGGGCCTTATCGCCGTGCTCAACGGCCCAAAGGGTTACAAGCCACCCGCATCGCTGAAGGATTCCTTACCAACGAAGGTCCAGATTTCGGCCAGAGGTGAGGCAGAAGAACAAGTCCAGATCGCGTTCACTGAATTGCAGCAGCCGAGACACCCGGCCGTGCGAAAACTACTGTCGACCCATATGAAACATGCCAGCGAAGCGGCAGTAAGTTAACGATTGTTCAGACTCAACAAGCATTTGGAGAGCTCAATGAGATTCCAGCTCGTCTCGCTTGCGTTTGTTTCCATAACTTCCTTGGCCCAAGCCGATCACTGCCTCGCTCAGAGTCAGGCTGCGGTTCACCAACGACTTGGAAATATCACGACAGAGAGCCTCCGACCTGACAAGATCCTTGGAACCTTATTGAGAGATCCGCGAATCGACCCGTCCGTTCGCCAGGATCTATCTTCGGACTCAGCACTGCTGTTGGGTACCAACTGGGAATCCGCAGAGAAGAAAATTGCGGAGCTTTATCGAGCCAATTTTTCCGAAGCTGAACTCGGCGAGCTAAACCGGTTTTTCGCTTCGGAAGTAGGTAAGAAGCTCTTGGCCAAGCACAGTCAATTTGCGTCGGAACTGTTGCTTCATGCCATGCTCTCAGAAAAAGAAAAAAAAGCGAGGCAAGTCCTAGGGCCTGCATTCAATCAAGTTCTTGAAGACGCGATTCCAACCGCGAAAGCGAAAGTAGCAGAGGCGTTGAAAGCCTCCCCACCATCTCGTGATCTTTTGCTCGGTACTTGGTACACCAAAGACCTGATGGACCCAGACATTGTCTTCTATGGCAAACAATCCAGATCGGAAGACGGAACAGGTTTATCGGCCGGAGTGTTTATCGACCACGCCGAAAAAACCTATGACGAATTCGTTGATCCGGGAATCTGGGAGATGCGTGGACAGGTTGTGATTGAGCTCAGCTTCAACGATCTTTCGACACCCAGCGTTTGGGTTATCGAGAAAGTGGACGAAGAGAATTTGCGTTGGACTTTATTTGACCCAACGCTTGATCCTGCAGAATGGCTCGTAAGTAAAGAAGGACGTACGGCCATTGCACCCCCATCACGACCAGCTGGATACAAGGCCCCCGAATACTAACTCTCTACCTACCGCTGTGGACCAGCATCAGAAAGGGTGCGACCAGTTACTCCCACTCGATCGTAGCGGGCGGCTTGCTGCTGATGTCGTAGCACACACGATTGACGCCTCGCACCTCATTGATAATGCGATTACTGATCTTTGCGAGCAACTCATAGGGCAGATGACTCCAATCTGCCGTCATGAAATCATCTGTATTGACGGAACGGACAGCGATTGCGTTTTCGTACGTCCTCGCGTCCCCCATAACTCCAACGCTTTGAACCGGCAATAGAACCGCGAAGACCTGGGAAGTTTGACGGTAGAGTCCCGCAGCTTTGATTTCGCTAACCACAATGTGATCGGCTTCGCGGAGGACTTCTAACTTGTCCTTGGTGACTTCACCGAGACAACGAACGGCGAGTCCCGGCCCCGGGAACGGGTGTCGCCATACCAGCTGCTCGGGAAGTCCTAGCTCCAGCCCCAATCGTCTCACTTCATCTTTAAAAAGATCCCGCAATGGTTCTACCAGCTCAAAGCCAAGCTCTTCGGGAAGTCCACCAACATTGTGATGTAATTTGATCGTAGCGGCCGGGCCATCTGGAGCGGCCCCGCTCTCGATAACATCTGGGTATAGAGTGCCCTGTGCTAGATACTTGGCATTCTCAATACTCTTTGCTTCTTCTTTAAAGCAATCGATGAAGAGACCGCCTATGATTTTTCGCTTCGCTTGCGGCTCAGTCACGCCAGCTAAGGCGTTAAGGAACTGCTCTTCAGCGCGGACCACGTGCAAATCAGCTTTGAAATGATTCGTGAACTCGGACAGCACGGCCGCCTGTTCGTCTTTTCGTAACAACCCGTTGTCAACTAGAATGCAGCTCAGTTGGGATCCAATCGCCTTGTAGAGCAGAGCCGCCGTCACGGCGCTGTCGACACCACCTGACAAGCCGCAGATGACTCGAGCATCCCCGATCTCTTCTCGAAGACGCGAAATTGTGTGCTCTGCAAAATCGGAAAGATGCCATCGCCCCTCGCAGCCACAAACGGCATAGAGAAAGTTGTGGAGAATCGTGGCACCCAGCGGAGTGTGGGTTACCTCCGGATGGAACTGGAGACCAAACACGGGCAGTGATTTGTGTTGAACTGCAGCAAAGGGACACGTCGGCGTCGCCGCTAGAGGCACAAAATCATCCGAGACGGCGTTCACCTGGTCGCCATGGCTCATCCAGACATCCATTTCGTCTGGCAAACCGGACAGAAGGCCTTCCGCAGTGCTAATCTTGAGAGCAGCTCGACCATATTCTCGTGACTCGCAATGCCCTACCTGCCCACCGAGTGATTCGCAGGCTAGCTGCATTCCGTAACATATGCCGAGAACCGGAAGCCCTAGCTTGAACAACCCCGGGTCACATTTCGGAGCCCCATCCTCATAAACGCTAGAAGGTCCGCCAGACAAAATGATGCCCGCAGGATTCTTGGCGGCTATCTGCTCAGCCGGCAGATCGTGGCGAATAATCTCGCAGTAAACATTCTGTTCGCGAACGCGGCGAGCAATCAGTTGGGCGTACTGCGATCCGAAATCCAGCACCAAGACTTTTTCTTCCGAAATTCCGCCGGCAGAATCACTAGTTTGATCCGTCATCGCAGTCGGTGAACTTGCCACTTCAATTCCCCTAGGCAGAGCTGCGTGCTACGTCTTTGAAGCCATCCGCCGAAGGATGCTCTCAGATCTTGAATCCACGCTTCAAAAACCAAACCGCGAAGTATATGTCCAAGCCATAATTGCAGCCAGAGTAGACAGCTTGCCAACCGCACCCGACGCCCGTTTGGATACTCCGATCTTGCTACTTTACCCAGGCTAATGGGCTTCGCGACGCCAACTTCCCCACAAAGAGATGCGGGCGCTGGAGGGCAATCCATCAGACATTATCTGCGCCTTGCGGGAGTTGGCCCAACCCAGGCGAGTCCTCCACCTTGGGCAAATCTCCGTTTCAATTTCTGGGGTTTGTTCGAGTGTATCCCAACGCCCCCTCTCCGAGCGGCCAACCGCGCAGCTTGCCGACGAGAAATGACCGGGGGGAGTCGGCCTCTCCGCCGGGCCAGAGGGGGAAACGCCTACCTTCAAACTACGATTAGCCCTGATCCTCGACACGGACCGCGATGGCCTTTTCCTGACGGATGCCTGTTCAAAATCGCTCGATCCCACAGGTACTTGAAGCCGAAGAATAGTAGACATGATCACCGTCGCTCAGGGTGTCATTTGGGACAGAGGCTTAACCGCTCAGAAGATCGAAGGCGGTTCATTACTGACAACGCCCGAGCACTCTGATCGAAATCTCCAACTAACTAGAAGGAAAATCTACCGATGGCAAAAGTCGATTGGAGCTATCATCGCCCTGGTTGAAAAACTTGCGGCAAAACGCAGGAGTTTCTTGCGGAAAATGAAGTCGTTGTCAAAACAGAGGTCAACGCAAAAAAAGAGACCCACCAACTGGATAAGGCCAAAGAACTGGTTGCATCGGCAAATCGATTGGTTGCCGCGAAAGGCAAGAAAGTGGTGGATGTGGACCTAAAAAAAGAAAATCTCTCTGACGAAGAGATTGCGAAGTTGATGCTAGGTCCAACCGGCAATCTGAGAGCCCCCACCTTGGTTAAGGGGAAAGTGGTTATTGTCGGATTCAACGAAGAGTCGTACCAGTCGCTCCTCGCTTAGTGAATCCCGAACATAAGATTGCCATTTCCGACCAATGCCAGAGTCACCTGACTCTGGCATTTTTAGTGCGCTGATCTAGCATGATTGGAGTTCACCGAAGTGAGACTGAAGAGTCGACTACTCCGTGTTCCCCACTTCGTGTTTCCCCAGAAGGCCTTCGTCACGTTAAACTGGCAGCTAATCTCAAGCGGTCCGCCGACACACCGCTAATCGATGTTGTATGGGAAGGCATTTCCACTTGAACGAATTGCAAGATCAGCCCAGCGAATTCGCGCAAGGTTCCTCACAGCCTGCCCCCGTGTCGCCCCCCCAGAAGCATACTCGGATCACCATGGGCATGGTCTGGGAGGAGCTCTGTGCGTTTGCCTCGTTAGAAAGAGGTGCGATTTACACGTTGGTCCAGCTGGCGCGGCGGCCAGGCGACTTCATCCGATCCTATCTCGCCGGTGATCGCCAACGCGCGACCAACCCAATTCGTTTTGTCGCCATGTCGACCGCCTTCATTACCGTGTTGTACCTGACGGTCATGCCACGCGACGCTTTCGTCGGCCAGTTCGAACAAAGCATCGACGCGGAAGTCGAATTACAGAGACTAAGCGAGGCGGATATCGCCACGACCTCCCAAGCAAGTGAGTTGCTAAAGCAGTTAGAAGCAGGCACAGACAGTCGCTTCCTGCGGTCCAAGGCGAGAAACGCGAATGCGACACTTCAAGAATCAATGCCACAACGGCTAGGATCCATCACCCTGTCTTGGATGAATATCTTTCTGCTTGCTGCACTTCCGCTCAACACCCTCCTGACATTCCTTGCATTCCGGAAAGCTAATTACAACATCGCAGAGCACGTAGTCATCAATGCCTTCGTCGTCGCGTTCCAGAATTTCATGGGAATTCTTGCCTTTGTTCCTATTGGCGACAGCGGAGCTGCTGCAGCCTCAATCGTCTATTTATTCCTGAGCTTTACCTACCAGTTTGTCGTTTTCCGCAGCGTCTTCCATTATCGGAGCATCCTCGGCACCGTGTTTACTTTAGTGATCGTCATGATTGCGGCCTTGGCTTACATCACGCTCCAAGGCATCGCCACTTTCATCCTACTTTGGATTTCGACGCAATAGGGTTTGTCACTGTTACGGAGCCTCTTAGACCCTAACCTCCCTGCCAGTTGTTTCACCCACCAAGCCCGGCGAAGCGCAAAGAATTGACAGTTCCCAATGCCGACATTCTGTTGTTTCGCTGGTGCCATGATTTCATTGCGAGCGAAAAGCGCACGCGCCTGATTGCCCGATTCAGTCCAGTGCACGGTGTAGCCGAGTTTGACCTACTGCAGATTTGGGCGTCTGTTTTGCTAAGAGCTTCCTCTCCTCACGGAACCGCCCTCCGGGTCTGAGTCAGTGCATCCAACAGCGCGTTTTGTGCTTTCCGACGGGACTAAGCAACGCGGAATTCAAAAAAAGGTCTCGTTACGTGATGGATTCACGACTCGTCCGACGCCTTTCTTCTTGGTGGTCCAAACCGCTAGACCGGCCGGAACAGGGAACGCCCACAAGAATCGAAAACACTGCTCTTCGTTAAGAAATGACTGCACCATGAGATCGTTAACACTCGTCTTTTTGAGCCTCTACCTCTGGAGCTCTACACTCGCTGCCGGAGGCATCACTCAGGAACGCAAAGAGATTGCCCGAGCCGTTGCGCAGCTCGACCAAGCATTAAAAAACAAGGCGTTTGGCAAGGCCTTCAACTCGATGACGGACGAAGCGAAAGATGGATTCGTCGCGCAAACCCTAATGACTTGTTTGGACATTGCGAATTACGCAGAACCCAAACTTGCCGCCAAATTTGCTGCGGTCTGCAAGAGCATTGGAATATCCGAGAAGCTACTTCCCAGCGCGTTCATCACGGGAGAAGGCATTTCCTCCGAGGAGGAGTTTCTGGCTCTCCAGGCTAAAGCCGAAAAGAACTTGCTCAAGGCTGTCGGTGATGATGCCAGCGTATTGAAAGCTCTCATGATAATTTTCACCGCCGCCGAAGGAATACCCGCCGACGCAGGCTTCTTTCCCTTCAACCCATTCGAAGGCGAAATGGGGGATATCACCACGACGCCGGACGGGGTAACTGCAAGACTCGAAGGCGCAATGGAGCCCTCATTCCACCAATTTGTTCGGCAAGAAACGCAATGGAAATGGAATGGCATCGACGAAGAGATGTATATGGAATGGCTCGATCAACCATTGCCTTTGATCGACGATATCAAAATTACCGGCAAGACGATCAACGGAGAAACGATCCACCTGGCAGATTTTCGCGGCAAAATAGTCCTTGTTGATTTCTGGGGGACTTGGTGTGGCCCATGCGTGGCCGAACTGCCCACACTGAAAAAGATTTACCAAGCCCTGCACGACCAAGGTTTTGAGATTCTCGGCGTGGCGCAAGATGACCAACGTACTTTGAAGTCGTTCTTGTCCAAGCGTCATCTTCCATGGGCCAATATCGTTGACGCCCAAGGCACTAAAGCCGCCAAGTTCAAAATCAATGCGTTCCCGACGACTTTACTGATCAATGCACAAGGCAACCACTACGCCAGCGATCTTGCTGGAACAGAATTGCTAGACGAGCTCATCGAACAGCTGGATCTTAATGCGAAAGACTATAAATCGTTACGCAGTGAAATCGAAGAATCGGAATCCGATTTGCACTACGGCGGTCCTGACGAAGCGACGCCCGCAGCTGACTCCGCCTCGGGCATGTTGCCGGTCGGTTTCGAAGCTGCTGACAGCGACGCCAACGACGCCGTCTCGGAGCAAGAGCTCAGAGAATATCTCACTGCGAGATTGCCAGACGAGTTACCTACGGACGAGATCTTCCACGAGCTCGATCAAGACGGCAGTGGATCTCTTTCGAGCGAGGAATTCGACAACCGACATGAAGTCATCGAAGGAATCATGGGGCTCGGCTATCTATCCGGAATGGAGCCACCTGCTGACCCAGGTAGCGACTTTGTACCGCTGCCCAGCCTAAATTCTCCCGTGGATGACCGAAAGATCTTTGGTGCCGTTTTTCATCGGTACTACGAAACGGCAGAAGCTCAGAGCAACTGGAAGCCGGCCGACCTCTCCTCCATCCCCGAGACCTGCTCGTTGGCCGTGCCTTCGAATTCGAAATCAAGTTCGTTAGAGACTTTATTCAAATCCGCGCTCATCCTCGCTGGAGGCGGTGACCAGATGTTCGCCGCTGGTGCAGTTGCCATCAGTGAGGACGGTCTCGCACTTACCAACTACCACGTCGGGGAAGCATTGCAATCCAGCAAGCTGTTTGCGTTGCGCCATGACGGTGAGTCTTTCCCTGTGGCGGAGATGGTTGCTGGCAATCGAGATCGTGATGTCGCTATCATTCGCATTGCCGGCACTGGGTTCACACCTGTGGCTATTGCCCAAACGGCTCCAATCCCGGGCGACACCTTGGAAATGGTCCATCACTCAGAAAATCGCTTCTATACCTACGACCGCGGTTATCTAATGCGACATCCAATGATTGGAGAACATCCCTGGATGGAAGTCTCGATGGATTACGCGCCAGGCGGGAGCGGTTGCGGGATCTTCAACGAGCGACGAGAACTAGTCGGATTGGTGTCGACGATCCAATTCGGTGACGGGCCGTCTATCGCTGAGCCATTTACCGACTGGGATCCAGAAGATGGTTCGGCACCCCCTGATCACAACCACGCAAACTCGGAAGGTTATGGAGGTGAGTCTTACGGCGAAGGAGAGTTTCAGGACGAGGCCTTAATCATGGTGAAACAAGCCGTTTCACTTGACTCAATCCGTTCTCTATTTTCAGTTTCAATCTCCAAGTAAACTGGACTGCTGGGCCAGATCTGAGCTTTGTAATTGCACCCCCCGTTCGCACGCATAGAAAACCATGCCTGCTGCCGCCAACATATTTTCGAGCGCCCTTGAGATTCCGCTCCCGGAAAGGCGGCAGTTCGTTCATTCCGCGAGTGAAGGCGACGCGGCAGTCGAAGCCGAAGTGATTCGCTTGCTCAACGCCCACGAACGCAACGAATCCGAGGGATTCGTCCTCGACCATCCAGTTTTGTGCCACTCCGAGAAAGCACCGAACAACTCTCCAGAGTCGGTTGGGAGCATCGTCGGCAGGTACAAGCTCTTGGAGGAGATCGGCGAAGGCGGCATGGGCGTCGTCTACATGGCTGAGCAAGTTGAGGACGTTCGGCGACGCGTCGCCTTGAAGGTCATCAAGCAGGGCATGGACACCCGCCAAGTCATCGCCCGCTTCGAAGCGGAACGGCAAGCGATGGCCATGTTCAACCACCCCAATATCACACGTGTCCTAGACGCAGGTATCACGCGTAGCGGTCGCCCCTTTTTTGTCATGGAGCTCGTCCGCGGACGCAACATATTGGATTTTGCAGCTGAGCACGCTCAGACACTCGACGAGAAATTGAATATCTTTTTGCAAGTTTGTGAAGCGGTTCAGCATGCACATCAAAAGGGTATTATTCATCGCGACCTAAAGCCCTCCAACGTGATGGTTTCTTTGGACGCCGGCAAGCCGACCGCCAAGGTCATCGATTTTGGTATTGCCAAGGCAGTCGGCCAGCAACGTCTGACGGATAAAACGCTCTTTACGCGTTACGCAGCCATGGTTGGCACTCCTCACTACATGAGCCCTGAGCAAGCCGCACTCAACGGCATTGACGTCGATACGCGCAGCGACATTTTTGCCCTTGGGGTCTTGCTTTATGAGATGTTGACCGGCACGACCCCTCTATCCAAGGACGCATTTCGCGAGGTAGGTCCGCTGTCCTTGCAGGAGACGATTCGCGACGCAGACTACGAGACACCGTCCGCCCGTATACAAAGACTGACAACGAATTACGGATCCAGCGAGAAGGACCAGCTTCACAAGTCGCCACAGAAACGAGATCGCAGGTTTTTCCAACGTGTCCGAGGCGAACTCGATTGGGTTGTGATGAAAGCGCTCCAGCCAGATCGCACCCATCGCTACTCGTCGGCTCATGCTTTCGCCGAAGACATCCGGGCTTACTTGCGTGGAGAACCAGTCCGTGCCGCACCACCATCTCGATTCCGACACTTCAGTGCATATTACCGCAGGCATCGCACACAGGTACTAACAGCCACATCATTCATCGTGCTCTTGGCATTGTCGACTGTTGTATGTCTCGCCTTTGCATTGCAGTCTCAACGAGTGAACGGCCTGCTGGCTAAGACGAACCGCGAGCTGGTTGATAAAATCAGCCAACTTCGAATTGCCGAAGAAACGCTCCGCGCGAATACAAATCGTAAGCTCTATGACACTGCCATTTCCGCGGCATTGGCGAAGTTCGACATGGAATTTGCCGAGGAGATTTACGATATCGCAGATCAAATGTTTCCGATGCAAATTGAGAGTTCGGACGCAATGATGGATGGCGTTATGAATGAGTTCCATCTCTGCATGTCATTCGACAAACAGATACTTCTCGACCTACCGCATTCTGAAAGCCTCGCATCAGGCCTAGCCCATATCCAGAGGGTGTTTGATGCCGATGAGGAATTCGGACGTCGCATCTTTGCCGACTTGGACGGAGAGGAATTCGAAGAAGGCCACGCACCGGAGTGTCTTATGCTCCAGGATGCTGCCAACAAAATCCTGCCCAAACATCGCCATCGGTTCTACCGCCATCTGCTGGACGAATTTCGGCGAACATTTGGTGAACAAGACGAACGTGTCTCCGAAGCGCTATTGCTGCTAGCTAGCTCACTTCAAGATATCGGCAAGCACGCAGAAGCCGAATCGAGGTTGCGTGAAGCCCTCGTCGTCGGAAGCCAAGAAAACAGATCGCTTGCCGAGGCACAGCTGCGGCAGCTACAAAGTTCAGAACGCGCGGAAAATGCGATTCGGCGCAAGCGTTGATGTGCCATCGTTTCGGCCCAGCCAATAGAAATCCGAATGAACACCAAACCGAATTAAAACCAAAACCGAATCAAAACGATCAGGTGCCGTTCCCAACACGACCTACGGATCGTCACTCATCTGAGCTCGCAACCAAGCTCGGGCATATGTCCAATCACGTTCGGCTGTCGCCGTCGAAACGCCAATCTGTTCTGCTGCCTGCGCATTCGTCAAACCGGCAAAGTAACGCAACTTGACCAGCAAGGCTTTGCGTTCATCATGTTGCTCAAGTTGTTCCAGTGCCTCGTCCAGTAACAACAAGTCCTCATCCTGTTGCCAAATGGCGTCGCTCTCGACCAACTCTAGCTTTCGCGCGGAACCTCCGCGTTTCTTTCGATTGCGAGACCGGGCCGCGTCGACCAATATCCGACGCATTGCCTGAGCAGCTGTCGCGAAGAAGTGCTGCCGATTCGCCCACGTGCCACCGCTACTTGCACCAACCAATTTGATCCATGCTTCGTGAACTAGCGCCGTCGACTGAAGCGTGATACCCGGCGCCTCCCCCTGCAAATGCAACTTCGCCATCGCCCGAAGTTCGTCGTACAACACGGAGAACAACTCACAAGCCGCTTGGCCGTCTCCAGACGCCATCATCTCAATCAACTGCGTTACATTTGTATCCTGCGTCATGAATATGTATCTGTCCGCCTAAGCAGCCCACAATCCAAAGAAAATCGTCATCTCTACAGCCACTCAAATCCGATGCTCGACGCGTGCCTCTGTCTAGCTCTTCAATAGGTCTAGCTTAGGCTTCGAATTCCCAAATTGCCACCTAGGACGTAAATACGAGTCCAGCACTTTACCAGTCCATTTGCGTAGAATAGGCGTCCGGCTACCGACCAAATAGCGATCATTCTCCGCCTAGCGCAGATGGTCCTATTTTTTTCGTTTCTGGACTCTGTGCATTCCGCTCGGAGCGAACCAGAGAACGTAGCCTGGTTTCCGTGGGTAAACGTTGAGAAAGAGAAGAATTTGCCTGAGCCGAAAACACAGCCGAATCCAATGGAACGGGCTGGTCAGCAGCTCAGAGCATGCCACTGCTGCGGTCTTGTTCACCGTGTCGCTGCACTTGGCAGCGCTGACATCGCAGAATGCACTCGATGCGGTTCGGTCATCGACAGCGGATCTCGGAGTGGCATTCGGAGTGCGGCCCGCTGTTTCGCAGCAGCACTTGGCGGGTTGCTTCTATACTTTCCCGCGGTGCTCTTGCCAGTATTGACGATCGAAAAACTGGGACATCACCATACAACGAGTATCCTCGGCGGCACCTTGGATCTGATGTGGCATGGCAATGCGTTTGTCGGGCTAGTCGTATTTTTCTTCTCAATCGTCTTGCCACTTGTAAAACTACTGGCACTTCTGGAGTTGAGCCATGTGGGCCTAACCAACCAGAAGCATCGTGCTTGGACGTACCGCGTCGTCGAATGGACGGGGCGTTGGAGCATGATGGACGTTTTACTATTAGCGCTTTTAGTCACTCTTGTGAAACTCGGGGATCTGGTTGCCTTTCAACTGGGCCCAGCGGTCTTCGCATTCGTCCTTTGCGTGGTCATGAGCATGATCGCGTCTGTGATGTTCGATCCGCATGCAATCTGGGAGCAGACCGGAAGCCAAGCTGCCGATCCGACTTGACCCTCTCTACCCACTTTCTTGCAATGCACGCCTCCTCTCCATTACGCGTTACCGTCCGAAGCCCAATCTGATGTCGAAATCTGATCAGTCCACAACTACCAAGACTCAGCACGAAAGCGACGCTTTGGATCGCGATTCGGCGATTCCGGAAGCAGTGATCCGAACCGGTTCCGAGCGTCGGTTCAATGCCCTCCGTACGAAGCTTTGGTGGTTGACCGCCATTTGCGGCCTGCTGGCCCTCGTGATTGCGGTCGTGAGTTTTCAATCACAGGGCACCGTCATTCACATCTCATTCGAAGATGGCTATGGATTAAAGCCTGGCGACACGCTTCGTTATCGTGGAATTGATGCAGGTACCGTCCAATCCATCAAGATCGCCGATGAGCTCCAATCCATCGACGTTGCCTTGTTGCTCAGCCCTGGGCACGAAGCACTCGCGGTTGAGGAGAGCCAGTTTTGGATTGAACGCCCACGTCTTCGCCTGGGGCAAATTAGCGGCATCGACACGGTATTGGGTGCAAAATACATCGGCATCGTGCCAGGACCACCAGACGGCAATCGACTAACACAGTTCATTGGCTTGGAAACTCCGCTTCGGATTGCCAAAGCCGATTCCGAATCTGTCGTGATCCACTTTCCTGGCGGCGAAGGACTGGAAGTCGGGGATGCCGTCCGTTACCGAGGCATCACGATCGGAGAGGTGACCGAGGTCGTGCTCAACGAAGATTTGACTTCCGTTACCGTGGGTGTTCGGCTTGTCGGCGCCGCCAAAGATTTTGCGCGCGCGGGAACTCAGTTCTGGGTCGAACGACCTCGCTTGGATCTCACCGAGATACGTGGACTCGATACGCTACTAGGTGGTCGCTACATTGCGGTTCAACCCAGCGTGGATGAGAGTGAACCGCAATCCGATTTTGTTGGTCTCGGCGAACCACCTCCGTTGCCTCGTCGCGAAGGCTCGCTTGAGGTTCAGCTTGACGCCAACTCTCGATTTGGATTATTTCGCGGAGCCCCGATTGCTTATCGCGGGCTCGAAGTAGGACGTGTCTCCAACGTTGGACTTGCTCGAGACGGGGCGACGGTCAAAGTCAATTGCGTCATCGAGCCGGAATATACGGATCTCGTTAGAGCGAACTCGGAATGGTGGGTCTCGGGTGGTCTGCAAGTCGAGGCCAGCCTTAGCGGGGTGAATGCGCACTTCGATTCGATCGCATCTTTACTACGCGGAGGAATTGCCTTTGGAACGCCGGACTCGCCTGGAGATCTGGTAGTGACAGGGCATCGTTTTCGACTTTCACAGACGCCCCAGGATGGATGGCGTGATTGGCAACCCAGGATTGCCGTTGGCAAGCACCATCTGGAGGGGGCAAAGCTACCGGAACCGATTCGCGTCGTTGCTCGATGGAACGATGGCCTAGCTTCCGTAATCGGGCTCGGTCGAAAAACGGCAGAAACATGGGGAATCATGGACGATGATGGACTCCTAAGAGTGCCGACCACTTTTTTTGACGCAGCGAACCAGAAGGATCACGACGTCAGTATCGAAGTTCGCGGAAAATCCATCGTCCTGCTCCCAGAAACCGCTCAACGCAACGAATTTACAACACGGCTCTTGGCACCATCCGGCATCGATGTAGACGCTTGGCCGGCCACCATGTTCGGAAAATGGAATGGAAAGAGCGTCCTCTTAATTGTGAATCCCGAGCTTAGCGAACCCCTTGCCCTTGATAACACAAGGCTGGCTTTTGACGGCGAGAACGGGATTCGCGTTGCCAAAGGCGTCCCGATCTCTAAGACGCTTGAGGGCTCACCCGTCGTCGACGCAGAAACACTTCGAGTCGTCGGTTTGGCGTGCCCGGATGGCAGTGCCGCGGAATCCTGGATCATCCGCGTCTTCCCCCGCTGACTCTGCCCCTAGTGAAGGTGCCGAGTCTTTGGGTAGCCAAACCGCCGGTTTTCTGGGGGCGGAGCCTTCCATTCGACCAACGCGAATCCGTGTTAGGGCCAGGTTCTCCGCCATAGAAGCCGGGCTCATCACCTCTGCAATTTGCATGAATTCTGATAAAACTACCGCTCGCAGAAATGCGTCCTAAAATCCATCCTTGGAACTGAGGGTGATTTTGTCCGGGAAAGGCAGGAACGCCTGCCCAAACGCGACCGGTTAGCCCAAACGCTCCCGCCTAGTCCAAAATCATGCGGGCCTCCGAGGTAATTCGAACACCATCAGTCACGCTCAGGCGTGGCCAGAACCCCAGCAATCTTCTCGCTCTAGGAGTCAAAGAATGACCAATGGACCACTGAACCGAAAACTAAAGATGGGACTTGTTGGCGGCGGCCAAGGGTCATTCATCGGTAAGGTCCATTCGATTGCGGCCTGCCTAGACAACCGAGCCGAAGTCGTCGCCGGAGCGTTTTCGAGCAATCCCGATCGAAGTAAAGCGTCGGCGGTCGATTACAACGTCAGCGAAGATCGCGCTTATGGCTCGTACCAAGAGATGCTTGAAAAGGAAGCTGCCAAACCCGAAGGCGACCGCATCGACTTTGTCAGCATCACAACGCCAAACCATGTTCACTTTGAAGTCGCCAAAGCGGCGGTCGAAGCGGGATTCAACGTGGTTTGTGACAAACCCATGACGTTTGACCTGGCTCAAGCTGAAGAACTTGCGGGAATCGTAGACAACTCGGACGTCGTATTCGCACTGACTCACAACTACACCGGTTACCCGCTGGTTCGCCAAGCTCGTGAGATGATTCAGAATGGCGAGCTTGGCGAAATCCAAGCCATTCGTTCCAACTACATCCAAGGCTGGCTGCGAACGCGTTTGGAAGAATCTGACCAGAAGCAAGCGTCTTGGCGAACGGATCCGAAGCGGAGCGGTGCTGCCGGATGCTTCGGTGACATTGCGACACATGCCTACAACCTCGGCCGATACATGACGGGACTCCTGCCGGAGTCGATTTCTTGCCATCTCCGTACTTTTGTCGAAGGCCGCGAATTAGACGATTACGGCACTGCCATCATCAAATTCCAGAACGGCGGCTTGGGGACCGTCACCGCGTCGCAGATCAGCCACGGCCGCGAGAACGATGTATTCATCGAGATCGACGGTACGAAGGGTGCGATTCAGTGGCGACAGGAAGAACCTAATGTCATGACGGTTCGCTGCAATGGCGAACCGCATAAACTTTACACGCGTGATCCAAACGCGCCGTTCATGAATGCTTCCGGTCAAGCTGCTTGCCGCTTACCAAGTGGACACCCAGAAGCGTTCTTCGAAGCATTTGCCAACGTCTACACGGCAGCGTTCGACGCAATGGTGGCAAGACAATCTGGCGAAAGCGTCGAGAAAAAAGACACGGTCTACCCGAACGTGCATGACGGCGTCGAAGGCATGATGTTCATTGAAAAGTGTGTTGCGAGTAGCAAAGAAGATGGAGCGTGGTTGGCGTTCGATTGCCCACGAGCCAGAAGATAAAGTCAGGTTGCAACGCCAGGAGTACTTTTTGGACAGGATTCGATGAGCCAGTTTGATCGCGTTGTGATCGTTGGTGTGGGGCTGTTAGGAGGTTCCATCGGATTGGCACTGCGCGAGCGAAAACTGGCGCGTCACATCGTTGGCACGAGTCGAAACCCTGACAATCGAAGCTTGGCCATCCAACGCGGCGCTGTGCATGAGTGCTTCGAGGATATTTCCCAAGCATGTGTAGGCGGCATCGACCTAGCAATTATCTGCACTCCAGTGCAACATATCGCTGGCTCGGTGAATGCTTGCCAACCGTACTTGACTCCGAGCGGTTTGATAACGGATGTCGGTAGCACCAAGGCGCAGATCTGTGACGAACTTGCGGAGGTGCCCCGATTCCTGGGTTCACACCCTCTGGCGGGCTCCGACAAAAGCGGTGTTGAGTACGCGGCCAGCGACTTGTTTGTTGACCGCACCGCGGTGCTAACTCCACTTCGAGATACGACAAGCGACGTATTGGAGATGGCCGAATCGCTATGGCAGGACCTCGGCTCCAAGACGGTGACAATGCCTCCGGCGGAGCATGATGCGGCTGTCGCGGCCACTAGCCACCTGCCACATATTCTTGCCGCGGCCCTCGCTGCGTCGACCGGCGAAGTCCTTTTGCCGCTTGTTGCTTCGGGCTGGATGGATACAACACGTATTGCCAGCGGTAATGTTGAAATGTGGCAGCAAATCATCCACGAAAACCAGCAACCGATCCTAAACTCGCTCACTGACTTCCAAAAGTCACTTGGCGATTGGATCCAGGCAATCGAAAACAAAGACGGCGACCAAATCGCCTCACTACTCACTTTAGGAAAGCGTATCCGTGACACTGTGGGAAATTGACGTACGGCCATCTCCGAGTGAACAAGACATTGCCGGCCAAGCCCTGGCTGCGGAGGCTCGCGATCTGGGACTGGATGACAACTTGTCCATTTCCGCTGCCCACGGATTCTTGCTCCAAGGCAATCTATCGAAAGAACAGGTCGAGCTCGCAGCTAAACGGCTCCTAGCAGACTCCATCACGGAGTCGACCACAATCGGCCAAGTTGGCGCCCCCGAGCTAGTCAAAGAATCGGGCAAGACGATTCACGTCTTACCCAAACCTGGAGTGATGGATCCCGTCGCCCAAAGTACTTTGCAAGCCCTGCAAGACATGAGCTTGCCCGTGGAATGCGTCACCACGTTCCGAAAATATGAACTTGAGGATCTTGAAGACGCCGCGATCGAAAAAGTGTGCTCAAAACTCCTGTTCAATGACTCTATCGAAAGGGTCATTTCCGGACCACTAGATCTAGATCGTCTCGATATCGGTGCTGAATATGAATTGGAGCTGAAAACGGTCGCTATTCGCGAGCTAACCGACGAACAACTCGAAGTGCTAAGCCGAGAAGGGCAGCTGTATTTATCTCTAGCCGAGATGCAGACCATTCAGAAGCATTTCCTAGATGCGGGGCGTGATCCGACCGACATCGAATTAGAAACCATTGCTCAAACGTGGAGCGAACACTGCAGTCACAAGACCCTAGCAGGCCGTATCGCGTACACCGACGAGAACGGCACGCGGCAGTTCGAAAACATGCTGAAGGAAACGATCTTTGCAGCGACGCAACAAATCCGCGCCGATCTTGGCGACCAGGATTGGTGTGTCAAGGTTTTCTCCGACAACGCCGGTATCGTTACTTTCGACGATGACTATCACATCGTCTTCAAGGTAGAAACTCACAACCACCCGAGTGCGATTGAACCTTATGGTGGAGCCAACACGGGAATTGGAGGCGTGATCCGAGATCCTCTTGGAACAGGTCTCGGTGCCAAGCCATTCTGCAACACCGACATCTTTTGTTTCGCCCCACCTGATGTGAAATCTGAAGACCTGCCTCCTGGCGTGCTCCACCCGCGCCGAGTTATCAAAGGCGTCGTTGCCGGGGTCAGAGACTACGGGAACCGGATGGGAATCCCCACGGTCAACGGCGCCGTCTACTTTGACGAGCGATACCTGGGTAATCCGCTCGTCTATTGCGGCAACGCGGGCCTACTGCCTGTCGACAAGGCCGATAAGGCACCGCGGGAAGGAGATTGGATTGTCACCATCGGTGGTCGCACCGGGCGAGACGGGATCCACGGCGCGACGTTCAGCAGCGCGGAATTAACTAGCGAAAGCGAGTCGATTTCAGGTGGCGCCGTCCAGATCGGCAACGCAATCACTGAAAAAATGGTACTCGACGTTCTGATTCAGGCACGCGACGAAGAACTGTACAGCGCCGTGACCGACTGCGGGGCAGGGGGCTTCAGCAGTGCCGTGGGAGAAATGGGAGAATCCATCGGTGCGGAAGTCTGGTTGGAACGAGCTCCACTGAAGTACGAAGGACTTAGCTACACCGAAATCTGGATTAGCGAAGCTCAAGAGCGGATGGTCTTCGCCGTTCCGCCCGCCAAGCTGGAACGCATGAAGGAAGTCTGTGCAGCCGAAGGCGTCGAAGCCTCGGTGATTGGCCAATTCACGCCGACCGGTCAACTTCGTCTGATGTATGACGGAACCCAAGTCGGTCTAGTCTCGATGGAGTTCTTACACGATGGCCGTCCCCCAGTCATTCGCGAAGCAACCTACTCGCCGCCAACGCTTGTTGACACCGTCGCACCCGCGTTGGAGAAGGCTCAGGCGGAAGACGCATTATCCAAGATCCTCGGCTCGCTAAACGTCGCCAGCAAGCATTGGATCATCCGGCAGTACGACCATGAAGTCCAAGGCGGCAGCGCACTAAAACCACTAGTTGGCCCCGAGAACAACGGCCCAGGAGATGCTGCGGTAGTGCGTCCACGGCTGGATAGCCGACGAGGTGTCGTCATTAGTTGCGGAATGAATCCCTGTTATGGAGATTTCGACCCGTACCATATGGCTGCCAGCGCGATTGACGAGGCGGTTCGAAACGCCGTCGCCGTTGGCGCCGATCCAAGCAAAATTGCGATTCTGGACAACTTCTGTTGGGGCAATACAGAACGAGCGGAAACCCTGGGAACGCTCGTTCGATCCGCACTCGCATGCTATGACGTTGCGGTCGCTTGGAAGACTCCCTTCATCAGCGGCAAAGACAGTTTGAACAACGAGTTCTCGTGGATGGACCAGGACGGTGAAAAGCAAACAATTGCGATCCCCTCATCCTTGCTCATCAGCGCGATGGGACAAGTCGAAGATGTGAGTCATTGTGTTACGATGGATCTTAAGTCGCCTGGCAACGTACTCTACTTGGTCGGCGACACACAGGCTGAGTTCGGCGGCTCGCATCTCTTCCAGGTCCTCGGACTAGAAGGAGGCCAAGTCCCAAAAGTCGACACCGCGAAAGCTCTGAAGACCTTCTACTGGCTTCACGAGCAAATCCGCGGTGGCCGTGTACGAGCATGCCACGACTTAAGCGAAGGTGGACTAGCCGTCGCGTTGTCCGAGATGGCATTCGCAGGGCAACTCGGTGTTGAAGTCCAACTGCCGCAAGGACCTGATCCCACTGCGATGTTGTTTGCCGAGAGTAACTCACGATTCATCATCGAAGTTCCGCCCGGTGCAGAAACCGACCTCGTAGGAGGGGCCGAAGACGTACCTTTAATGCGACTCGGCATGGTAAGCCAAGAAGAATTGGTTTCAGTGAAGAGCGGCGATGAGAAAGACTTAATTTCTCTACCTTGGCAGCAACTCTTTGATGCTTGGCACAGTCCTCTGGACTGGAGCTGAATATCGGGTCTTGCCTCATCACCAACAACCGCAAGAGTCGGAAGCGATGGCGTCAGGGAGATGGAGCCCGCACACCAAATAACGGTGCAGGCTCCATCGAACAATAGTTCTGCTTTGTCAATTTCGATCGTAGTGCCGAATTAGCAACTACCACGCTTTGCAAGACCGCGAATCTTGCTCCACTTCCAGCGTTCGAACCTTCGAATAGGGCCGACGCGTTTAGGACCGCAACTATTGCAATTGCCTGCGAGCTCAATCCCGTCCAGCTGAGATATATTCGCTGGAGTGGACAACTCAGCGTCTTGTGTGCCGGCCATGGATAGGGTCGCAAGACAGATCAGCGGGACAAGAGCTGCAGAGAACACTCGTGACTTCATGGACATATTCCTCTAAGTTGAAAATCATGGAGATAACGACCAGGCAGACTTTAGGTGGACCATGCACGTGGTCAAGCGAGCTCGCCGAAGTAAATCTCACCGAAATGTGGAACTTACGAACCAAAGTGCGGCAGAATCGCACTTCCCTCGGAAAACCGAAGCGACCTATGCTCCAAGGCTGTCGTTAACCGCTAGCACTAATAGCTAGCGAATCGCTTCGCGGCATCCAACGCAATCCGATACCTTCTGCCTAAGTCGCGACGGCGCCGAACTCGTTGGAAGGAACCAGGATTGAACGCAAAATCAAAAGGCTCGCGCCGCAGCCCACGCACTCATAAAAAGCAAAGCAACGGTTGCCTAGCTCCGAACCAGCCTGCGGTCTGGCCGGCATATTTGAGTGCCATACTCCTATGGGCAAGCTACCCTCCATGTTCGTTCGCCTGGTTGGCCTGGGTTGCCCCCATCGGTTGGCTCACCTTCCTATCTGGTGCAACGTGTGGCTCTGACTCGAATCGAGGAAGTAGACTCAATCGCAAGACGTATTTCCACCTGTGGCTAAGTGGCTGCCTATTTTGGTTGAGCACTCTGCAGGGCATCCGCCTAGCCTATTGGCCACTCTATTTCGGTTGGCTCGCGCTCTCCCTCTACCTCGCAATCTATCCGCCTCTATTTGTTGCGTTCTCTCGGAAACTCGTTCGTGGAGGAGTCTCCGTATGGTTGGCGGCCCCGATCACGTGGACCGCCCTCGAGTTCGTGCGGAGTTACATGCTGACGGGGTTCTCCGCCAACATGCTCGGGCACTCCCAAGTTCGCTATCCGGTCATGACGCAAATCGCTGATCAACTTGGCGTTTATGGAATTAGCTTCGTCCTCATGCTGGTTGCCGCGACCGTCGCTGAAGCTTGCTTTGGACTCAGCAGGCGACCAACATGGGTACTCAGTCAGGGCAAACGACAAGACGTAGCCGAGCAGACAGAAGCGACGCCCCCTCAAGCCGCAACACGCATCCCCGCCGTTGCAATCGCATCTTCATGCGTCGCAACGCTAGCTACGTTCACATATGGTTACATGAAACTAGCCGAGGGAGATCGCATTTACGAGCAACGCAGCTCCGCGATGCGATGTCTGCTCGTCCAGGAAAATACGCCAACCATGTTCGATGCACAGATCCAGGATCTGCGAGAGGCGTTTGGAAGATATCTCGCACTGACTGAAAAAGCGCTCGTGGAATCTAGGGACGTCGATCTGATTGTCTGGCCAGAATCAACGTTCTCCGCCGGAGAACCACTTTACCAAGGTGCGATCCCCAATCGCTTGCCTCAAGAAGATATCTACGAGCCAGTTTCCTACGATGGCTCGCTGATGCGCAGTGTTGCGGACCGCTTGGCCGCTAGCTTTCGCATTAAATGTGAGCTCCTGTTGACTGCAGGTGATGATGAGGGCACACCAGAAAGGCAGTCAACCGAAGGAGCGGTCACCGAAGCGCAAGGCGAAACTTACTTGCTGGTTGGAGGGGACGCGAAAGAATTCAAGGCAAATCGAACCGCGAGTTTCAATACCGCTTTCTTCGTTGGCCCCGACGCTCAGATCCAAGGGCGTTACGACAAGATGCACTTGGTTATGTTCGGCGAATATATTCCCCTCGGACCGGCGCTCGAGTGGCTGCGGCAAATATTTCGTATCGATGCGAGCCCAGGCGAGTCCCCAAAAAGCTTCGATGTCAACGGAACGAAAATCGCACCCAACATTTGCTTTGAAACCATGATGCCTAGAGTCATCTCGAGGCAGGTTCGGCAGTTATCGAACGCTGGACTAGCTCCAGATGTCTTGATCAATCTGTCGAACGACAGCTGGTTTCGGGGATCGGCGATGTTGGACCATCACCTCGCGTGTACCCGACTTTGCGCTATCGAGAACCGAAGGCCCATTCTGGTTGCCGCCAACACCGGTCTGTCGGCGGAAGTCGATGGGTGCGGACGCTTAGTCCAAGTCACGGATCGGTTAGAACCTGCGACAATCATCGCGGCCCCGATTCGGGACAGTCGAGGTGGACTCGTACAGAGGATGGGTTACCCGCTTGGCTGGATCTGCCTGCTGCTTATGTTCGGGGCCCCACTTGCAAACAACAGTCTTTTCAGGCGCAGCCCTGAATGAAGCCTACGCCCCCCGCAATAACCAGAAAAACCGGCGTGGCACTCGGATTATCTGTCCCTTGCATTCGAATCCATTCCTAGCCAAGAAAATTAGCGCCAGAAACGGCTGACACTTATGCAGATTGGGAGCAATCTGCGGGAACGACTTGACGGCGCAATGCCGGATTTCTGGCTCAGCCAGTCTCTAGGCTTATCAAAAATTTGACGGCTCTAGGGGCCGCAAATAGACTACCAGTTGAAATCCTTCCGCCAGGTGGAAAATGCAGGCGGATAGAGATGCAGGCGCATAGGACTCGTCTTGGATCACGTTCACCACTTTTCTTGGATCCCCTCAACATGGCTGTTCGCGATAGGAATATGTTTGCTTGGCAGGCGTATGTCATCACCATGGCATTCGTATCGGTTGGTTTGTTGCTCGGAATGTTCTTCCTGTGGCGCAGCTACAGCGACTTGAGCACCCGATTTGCAGACAGCGAAACCGCCAAACAGACGGCTCAGAACGAATATACAACCAGCCAACGTCGAGTGGCTCGGCTCTTGTCGATGATGGGTAAAGGCAGCTACACCGAAGCTGATTTGCAACAGATGTCGGAAGAGTTCAAGGCTGATGCGGAACTCGCACCCATTGAAGCGGACTTCGCTGAAGCGATGAAGCTGTTCCCGCCTAATCAGCCTGCCAACGAAAAGAACTTGGTCGAATTACCGAAGTTCCTCCTGGACAATATTCGCATCCGGAATCAGCAGATCGAGTCGGCTAGAGCCCGGGAATTGCAACTGCAAGCTGAGCTGGCAGCGACGGTTGACCGCGAGACAAAAGCCCGCGAAGACGCGGTAACCAAGCAGAAAGCAGCCGAGTCGGACCTTGCAACCGCAAGGCAGGAGCACACGGCGGCGATTAACCGTTTGAATGCAGAAAAGGACGAGGCGGTCTCGAAGTTCGATGCCTACCGCCAGTCCATGGATCAGAAGCTTGCCACTGCTCGCGGTCAAATCGCGAGTTTGACTGCCGAACGCGACAAGCAGTTGGTCACGATTCAAGAGCTTTCTGAACGTGTGCAACAGTTCGTGAACCCTGATTTTGCCGCGCCACAAGGTAGCATCGTTCGGGTTGCTGACGGCGGAACGAAGCTATGGATCGACTTGGGTAGCGAAGACGGATTGCGTGCCGGCGTTCCTTTCTCCGTTATCGATGAAGCCGACATCAACATCAGCGAAGCGACACCCAAAGCGAAGATCACGGTCCTCAAGGTCGTCGACAAGCATTTGGCTTACGCCCAGTTGGAAGAAAACCTCGACTTTAGAAACCCCGTTGTCACTGGTGACAAGATCTACTCTCCAGCCTGGCGACCTGGGCGCAAAGTTGGCTTTGCACTCGTCGGCATGATGGACCTCGATGGAGACCGGCGGGATGACATTGCTCAAGTACGGGAGTTGATTCGTCTGAGCGGTGGCGTCATCGATGAAGAAATGGACTCCAAGACGACTCGCAGTGGTCCGGGAATGAGCCCTCAGACACAATTCCTCGTCTTGGGTACAGACCTTGAGGTCTCTGATAACGCTTCTGCTGGACTGCAGGCTCAACAGCAGGCCAAAGCAAAGCAGTACCAAGAATTCCTTCGGGAAGCCCGCCAGAACGGCATTATCCAGATTTCGCTTGAGAAGCTGATGGGCTACCTGAAGAGTGACAACTCGGACCGGACGATTCCTTTAGGCCGTCGAATCCAAGGTCAGAACTTCCAGCAACGCGCCTTGGTCAGCCCCCCTGTAAGCAGGGGCACCACGAGCTTCACACCACGCTCACGGCAGAATTGAACCATTTGATTGACACAGTGTTGCGGCCTACCTATACTCTGGTCGCTCTGTCTTGCCCAAACTAACAGGGTGTCAGAATTGCCAAAATCGCCCATCTCAACTTTGAGGCTCATCATGTTACGCAAGTTCGCCTTCGCCGTGCTCATTGGTTGCACAGCGGCGCCGGCCTTTGCTCAGGACGTAGGGGAATTGCCCGCTGCATCCGAAGGTCAGGCAAAATCCCAACTCATCAATCAACTCCACCAACGAGAATGGGTCCGATTGGACGCAGACCGTAAGATTCGCGGAAGCGTGAAGATTCTGACTGCTCCGGGTCAGACCGAAGCCAGAGTTGGTGCCAAGGTCGTTCTATCCAAGAGTGGCGAAGTCGTCTTGGAAACTAAGACCGATGCTGAAGGTCGTTTCGAAGTCGAAAATGTGGAGCCGGGCACATATGCCCTCCAGGTACGCGGCGACGTGACTCGTGCGGCGTATGCTCTGCACGTCTTACCCACTGAATCGAGTCACTTGACTTCAGACCTGGAAGTGTTTGCCTCCGTGATTCCGTCAGATCGCGCTCAAGAATTGGTTTCGACCAACTTGGCACCTGAGTGGGAGGGCGTGGAAGACGTTTACTACCGTGTGCACGAGAGTGACCCGATTGCAAACGAGCGTCGATTTAACGATTCGCACCAAGTCGTTTTGCGAAACGGGCACTTGGTTGGTCGTGTTTCTCGTCCCGGCTGGACGTTCGCGGAGCAGAACCTTGCTGGCTCACTGGCACAGATCGTGCGCGATGGCCGCTTGGTAGCTCAAGTACCCGTTGATCGAGATGGCTTCTTCGTTGTGAAGCATCTTTCGCCCGGCGTGTACGACCTTTTCGTCTCTGGTGACGACGGATTCGCTGTGTTGGCTTTCGAAGCAGTGAAGCCTGCCGAGCGAGTCGCGAACGATAGCGACCAAGTCCGTTTCGTTTCAACGAACCTTGGCGTAGCTGCAGACTGCCTCTGCTGCGAAATGATTCAACAACCTGAAATCACTTGCTGCGAAGTTGTTGAAGAAGTGATCCCATGCGACACCTGTGGCGACGAAGTCGTCGTAGATCCTCCACTCGCTCCAATGGCGGGTGGCGGTTATGTCGGCGCCGGTGGATTCTATGGCGGAGGCGGCTTCGGCGGAGGCGGTGGATTCGGTGGCGGCGGCGGCGGATTTGGAGGAATCGGCGGCCTGGCAGGAATCGCTGGCTTGGCGATCGGAGTTACCGCACTGGCAGATGATGATGACGGCTTCAACCAGAATCAAGCTTCACCCATCGTTCCATAAGTTGCGAAGCATTTAGAATATCCAAAGCCCGCGGATCCATCCGCGGGCTTTTTTTGTTTCCAATTTTCGTTTCCGAGTAGCAGATTGCTCAAAGCGTCCCGATTTGGCGGATCGGGGGACAATTCCCAGTAAGATTTCAAGCCGCAGATTTGGCTTTTAAGTCGCAGATTTCGCTTAGATCTCAGGGATATCATCGCGGGCCATCGCATTGAACGGTCGCCAGCTTCCGAACTGGTTTCGAATCTCACTTTGTATCCCGGCGTTCCTGACAACTTCACATAAGAAGTTGTCCGTCAATCGTTTACCGGAAGGTGCAAGATCGATTTTGGGGCAAAATCCCTTGAGATGGAGGCCTCCCCGTGACGGCGTTGTTAGACTTGCCGCTTTGGTACGGTAAATCATTCAGGTCCTGACGCTTGCGACTGACGGTGAAGCGACAATGACCAAAGCGGGCCACGCGATACGCATCTGTGAGTTGTCGCGGCTTTGACCGTCGGGTATCTTCGACCGGCCCCAGAAACAGAAATAAGAGGACACTATGACCACCGCAATGCTGGCCAACGAAGAGGCTGTAGCCAAAGCCAAAGACGAGCTCGATGCCCACACTTATGAAATGGTCCAGTGGCACTTTCATGAAAGCACTGGTTCTCCGTTTTGGCTAGAGAAGAAGGCGGGTTTGAAGTTCGACCCACTCACGGAAGTCAAAGTCTTCGATGACCTAAAGAAGTTTCCTCTCTTCGAAGACGAGTGGCTGCGTGGAGGCCCCGTTCGACGTTGGGTACCGAAGGGCCTCGACGGCAAACCGACCTACGTTTTTGAAACAGGTGGCACGACAGGTATCCCAAAGAGTCGCGTAGTCATTGACGACTTTCGAATCGACTATGAAATGTTTAGCGATACCCTTCCAGACGAGTACTTTCCCAAAGGTGCGAACTGGTTGATGCTGGGCCCATCAGGCCCCCGGCGTCTGCGCCTTGCCGTGGAACATCTTTGCCAACACCGGGGTGGCATTTCATTCTGTATTGATCTGGACCCAAGATGGGTCGTCAAGTTGATCAAGAAAGGCTGGATGGATCATCTTGAGGAATACAAGAAACACTGCATCGATCAAGCCATTACGATTTTGACCGCCGGTCACGACATCAAGTGCATGTTTACCACTCCAAAGCTGCTTGAGTCCCTCGCTTATGGTCTGGCGGAGCAAGGCACAAGTATTCAGGAAGTCGGCATCACCGGTATTTTTTCTGGTGGGACCGAATTCACACCTCAGTGGACACGATTCTGCGTCGAGGAGTTACTGGGGGGTCCAACAGAAGAGAGCGGTGTTTACATGACACCGACCTACGGCAACACGCTGATGGGACTCGCTTGTAGCCGCCCTGTCACTGCGGAGGAAGACTACAAGATTGCTTACTACGCACCGCAGCCACGAGCCGCGGTCGAGGTCGTGGATTTTGAGGACCACACGCAAGTCGTACCTTTTGAAGGTACCGGTCGAGTGAAGCTCTACACGATGACGAAAGAGTTCTTCGTCCCAGGATTCTTGGAACGAGACGAAGGAGAACGCGAACGCCCCTACTCAGCATACCCATGGGATGGAGTGAGCGGTGTCCGCCCCTATCACGCGATTGCTTCCCAAACCACGGTTGGAGTCTACTAACGCTCTCAGCCGGATTTCGGTCCAAGATAACCACTCGTTGCCTGGCACCTAAAGCAACGAGACCAACATCGCCCTCGGCTCTGCTCGTCACCACCTGCAGACTCGATTGGCACGACGACCTTTCATCTGATGCGATCAAACGGAGAACCGAACCATGCTGACGCTACCAGCGCTCCGATGGGGCAAGCCATACACCTCGTTGGAAAAACAAGAAGTCGTTCACTTTCTAAGCGGCGAGCCTATTGCGAACATTTCGCAAGTCAACGGCGGTATGTTGCAGCTAGACATGAAGCACGCGGCGCGAGCGCGTTCTGTTTTGCGCGAGATCGCGCCGTCTGACTTGCTTGCCATGTGCACCAAGGCTGCAGACCTGTTCGAAAACGCGGAGCTGCCCATGGGTGATGGGACGCAGTCAGTTGAGGACTTTATCCACCAGCAATCCGCGAGCACTGGGTTGCCAACGCACATGTGCCGCGGCAACATGAAAAAGAACTCATTCGTGCTCGCAAACATGGAGCAGATCTTAGACGCCCTGACGCGTGGACTGGATCTCGAGATCTTTGGACGTGGATACGGAGAAGAAGGCCGCGGCGTCACCGTTAGCTATCAAGTTCAATCTCCAGTCTTGGGCGCGGTACTTCCGAACAATTCGCCCGGAGTTCACACGCTGTGGCTGCCAGCGATCGCGTTGCAAATCGGATTACTGCTGAAACCGGGGAGCCAAGAACCGTGGACTCCTTACCGTATGGTTTCTGCGTTCATCGAAGCTGGGGTCCCCGCTGAAGCATTTGCTCTCTACCCCGGAGGACATGATGTCGGTGGAACCCTACTGACGCGATGCCCACGATCCATGGTATTCGGCAGTGCCCAGACCGTAGATCAATATGCAGGCAATCCGCGTGTTCAGGCTCACGGCCCCGGATTTTCAAAAATTCTCTTTGGGGATGATGTCGTCGATCAATGGGAAGACTACCTAGACCTTATGGTTGAGAGTGTTTTCTCCAATAGCGGCCGCAGCTGCATCAACTGCTCCGGTATTTGGGCATCACGCCACACAGAGAAAATAGCAGCAGCTCTAGCGGAACGGCTTGGGCCGGAGGACGTCTTGCCACCAGAAGATGAGAACGCTGGACTCGCTGCCTTTACCAACGCACAGATGGCAACTGGCACCTATGCCATGGCCCAGCAAGACCTGGAAGAATCCGGCGTCCAAGACATGACCGCTGGCTTTGGGGATCGACTCATCGAGAAGGAACGCTGTGCTTACCTTCGTCCCATGATCGTCCATGCCGACAGCCCCGATCGCGGCGTAGCGTCTAAGGAATACATGTTCCCATTCGTTAGCGTCGTCCAATGTCCTCAAAAGGACATGGTCAAGAAGATCGGCCCCACTTTGGTCGGGACGGCTCTGACCTCAGATCAGAATTTTATCATGGACCTAACGGAAAGTACGTCCATCGATCGCCTGAACATTGGCCCAGTCCCGACGAATCGCCTCAACTGGCTCCAGCCCCACGAAGGTAACCTGACCGAGTTTCTTTACCGGTCACGGGCATACCAAATTGCAGAACTCCCTTCGACTGTGAGTGCCTAGAAGCTGACTTCAAAAGCAGATCGAGACCATGCCGGTGATTCGGTCGAACAAACTCAATTCCCTTAAGCTCGAGCTCTGCTCGGGCTTTTTTCATGCCGACCCCAGAACCAAACCACCCAAAAGAGCTACCCCCGAGCGTCTGCAGACAGCTTTCAATCCAGGTCCGGAATGCGATGTGCAGAACCCAGTGGGTCAAATAGGTAAGGGAGGTAGTTTTGTAGTAGTTATTAGGACGGTAACGGAACTTCGTCGTGGGTAGAGCGTCCAAGGCTCCACATGCAAATCCACAACCACTGGATGGAATTGAAACTGACCTGGCAGCTCTCGCAACGGTGACAACCTGCACAAGCAGGACACCTGGGCGTTTTAGGAAACCTACCCCCCTGCAGAATTTGCAACGATATAGGCCCTAACTATAATCGACTCACCTATTCAGAGGGTCGATGCGCTTGTCTCTAGCTCGTTTTCGGTCTGCATTTGCCCTCCATTTAGTGGTTCTTGCACTCGCAATTGCATAGCAATTCGGGCGTTTTGGGCTGACATTTCAGTCGACTCAGACGTTCGACACCCCTGTCTCTGGGGGTGATTTTTAAGCACACCTGCAACGCTAAGGGCTGGTTAATGACCAAACCTAAGTCTTTTTCAGCTAATTCTCGCACTCGATCTAACGAGTCACATCGATCACAGGCTAAAGCGGCCGCCAAGCGGCGTATGCGTGGTCTTTTGATGGAGACGCTTGAAGAACGCCGGCTGCTCACAGTCGGTCCTCAGCTGATTGGCATCCAACCCAACAACAGCGATCTGCTTGTGGACGGTTCGGTTCGAAACGAATCGCCGAGGGAATTAACCTTCCGCTTCGATGATTCGCAAGTCATTCACCCTTCTTCATTGGACGGAATCCGCATCACCCGTTCAGGAGGAGACGGTACTTTTGAACTCGCTTCCGCTGCGAGTGATTTTGGAACCGGCGGCGAAGTCGATATCCAGCTCACAGCGCGCGCTCCTGACACGAATTTGACAATCGATGTTTCAACGAGCGACCTTGGTGCGGATGCTGCGCCGCAGACGAGCATTGCAGGCAACACGATCTCAATCGTATTGAACTCACACCTTTCGACGCCGACCACGGCTAGACAGCTCGTAGATGCAATCAACTCCTCGACCGACCTACTTCCAGTCCTGGCTGCGAAGATCAATGGCGGTTTCGAAGACGCCGCTGTCGGCGCAGCAGATCCGGCCAGCTTCTCGCCGATACAGCTCGACAGCGATGGCGACATTGTCATCCAGCCGGGTATCGCCCTAGTGGGTGATGCACCGAATGAAAACGAAGTCACACTGCGTTTTGCTGAGCCATTGCCTAATGATCAGTACCGAATCGAGGTCTTCGGATTCGATGATCCTGTGCAGGGCGTAACGGGTTTGCGTGGCACAGACGTTGGCGGTGCTCCCGGCGATTTCTTTGTTCCAACCGACCCAACGACACGTAAGGATACAATCGATTTCAATCTGGACCTCGGTCCGAAGGTAACATCGGTTGTTCCACAACCAGTGGTGCGAGATGCATCCGGAGCATTGACCCAAGAAAGGGATACGATCGTCGTTCACTTCGACGGTGACAAGCTGCTCGTTGAAAACTATGCGAATGGACTCCCCACACCCCAAAGTGCTGAAAACCCAAGCTTCTATCAGCTGATTTTTACAGACGACACAGTTCGCAACACCGACGATCTTTACTTTTTCCCTTCGACGGTCGACTACAACGCCGCTTCCAATACAGCCACACTGAAGTTCACGCAGGACATTGATAGTCTGCCCGGTGCCACAGCCGGTCCCAGCACATTCCGACTGCGTATCGGTACTCGCGAAAGTGCCCCGATCACTCCGACCGTAAGCGATGCCGCTGCAATCACGATCAGTGATTTGAACACCGGTGGTGCCGCCAACTTCCGCTTCACCGCCCGTCAGCTCGGAGAAGCAGGTAACGGAATCGAGATCGTCGTCATCAATTCCAACAGTGGAAATGATCCTGAGATCACCGCGGCAGGTAAAGTGATCACCGTCGACTTGGGCTCCAGCACTGTAACGGCAGCGGAATTGCTGACGGCTCTTCAAAATGCGTCGGCATCGTCTAGCCTTGTTTCCGTACGGCTTGAGCCCGGTAGTGATCCGAACGTCGTTCTGGATGCACCGATCAACTATTCGCCGATTCGAGTGACAGGTCTCGGTAGCTCTTTCGATACCGCAACCGATCTTGGTGTGGTTGGGTCTGACGATGTAGCGCAGACAAGTCTGCTCATCTCTTCGGATATTGACCCGGTCGCGTTCGAGGCAGACCTACCTGGTGCAAGCGATGACCCTGGTCACCGTGAGCTACCCGAGCAAGCTGGTGGTTCATTCGAACAGCACATCAACAGCCTGTTCGGCGCCGATAGCATCGATGGCGTCACCACGATTTACTACAACTTCCAAACCATCTACGGAACAGATTCCGCCGGCGCTCCTCTGGTGAACGCGATCACTGCGAAGCAGCAGGATCGCGCTCGCGAAGTCATGCAGATATGGGCGGATCAGGTTGGTGTTCAATTCATCGAAACACCGAGCCAAGGAATCACCATCGCAACAGGTTCTTTTGCCGCTCTGAATGGCAATAGCCCTGACATTGTGATCGAGGGTGGAATCGCCACCGGCGTGCGAATTGACCCGAGCTTCGAAGATAGCTTGCTTGTTCTAAGCTCAACGAGGCAGTGGGGTGACAACTACGGTGAAGATTGGTTCCGTGCATCTCTGACCGGCGTAGGAATGCTGCTCGGCCTCGAGCGCACGCAGGATCTGCCGACTGGTACGCTCATGCGACTCAGCACCGGGTTCATCAACGCTGGTAACAGCAATGCTAACCCAGCCGATGAGCCTGTATTCCCCGGCACATTCGATATCCTGCACGGCCAACACCTATTCCGTCCAGACAGTAATGACATCGATCTCTTCAAGTTCGAAGTCGACTTGGGAGAAGAAGATCGTGTCGGCTTGTTTGTGGCCGAGACTTTCGCGGAACGACTTACCAATAGCAGTTCGCTAGACACGCTGCTTCACCTGTACAAGCAGAACCAAGCTTTTGCTGAAAGCAACTTTGCAGCCGGCTCCGGATTGAACATTCGATTCGATGCCGTGGCACCTGGACGCCTTGGAAACAATCTTCAGGTCTTCGTTACCAAGAGCGACCGTGGCGCGGACGCACCTGTTTTGGTCAACGTGTTTGATAACCTCATCACGGTCGACCTGAACTCCCATGCTGGATCTGAAACAACCGCTCAGGAAGTTGTCGATGCGATCAATGCCGATCCTGCCGCGGCAGCCATCATGCGTGCTTCGCTTGAGGGCGGAGACGGAACCACGACGGTTGGCGACCGTGAAATCACTTACAGCCCAATCGTATTGCGTGATGGTGACGTCGAGCTGATCTCGAAGAACGACGATTACTTCAGCGAGGACTCGCAGATCCAATTGGCGCTTAGCTCAGGAACTTATTACCTCGGCGTCAGCGCGAGCGGCAACGATAATTACGATCCAGTCATTGAAAACACTGGTTTTGGCGGAACGACTCAGGGTCGCTATGACCTTCGACTCACCTTCCGCGGGCAGGTGGACACCTCCGACTCGATCCGGGACCTGTCTGGCGGATTTGCCGGCGACGAGTCCATCATTTTTGACGGTGATGCTGACGGAACTCCCGGTGGCACTTACAACTTCTGGTTCCAAACACGTCCGCTCAATCGAGTGCTCAATTTCACTTCCGGTGGAAGTGCCGCGCTGGATGGAAACATTGTTGAGCTCGCTGGAGCGAACGGAGTCGTACGTCGGTTCGAATTTACGCAGTCTGGACTAGTTGGTATCGGGAACATCCCAGTCAATTACGCCATCGGCGCCACCCCTGGCGACTTGGCGAATGCTTTGGCTGTAGCTATTACGCAACGCGGTGAACTGGGTATCAGTGCGGTCGCGAATGGCTCTGAGATCACGTTGGATGGAGATCGTACCGTCTCGCTGAGCCCAGGGCTGAGTAACATCGAGATTGAAGGCAAAACGATCTTCGTCGACAAATCCGCTGGACCTAACGCGGATGGTTCGCTCGCACGCCCATTCAATAACATCTCCGGCAGCGGCGTTCCTAATGCATTCGACGCGGCTCAACCGGGTGACATTGTTCGGATCGTCGGAAACGGCGGTGCGGATGGCGACGTAACAACCATTGACGATAACTTCGCATATGAAATTGGATTCGGCCTAATCAACGGAGCTCCGCTCAGCGACGGTAGCACCATGGAGGTGCCTCAGGGCGTCACCACCATGGTTGACGCCGGAGCCGTGTTCAAAATGCGTCGTTCGCGAATTGGTGTGGGCAGCTCGAGCCTTGGGGTAGATCGTAGTGGCGGTGCGCTCCAGGTTCTTGGAACTCCGTACCTCACCGATACGGACGGCTCTTACGTCTACGCAGCAGACGGCTCTCGCGTACCGGGAAGCGTTTACTTTACTTCATGGCTAGATGAAACCATCGGTCAGGACACCTACGCTCCATTGACGACTCCGTCAGTCGGAGACTGGGGTGGAATCTCCTACCGTAACGATGTCGATGCCGCTGCAGGCCGACGCAACCTAGAAGACGAAGGCATTTTCTTGCAGTACGTCAACCATGCCGACATTCGGTTCGGTGGTGGTGGAAACGTAGTCATCGATTCGGTTCAACAGGTCGTTAATCCGATTCAGATGATCGATGTGCGTCCAACCGTGACTTACAACACGATTCGCAATAGTGCCGACGCGGCAATGAGTGCGGCTCCAAACAGCTTCGAAGAAACCAACTTCCACGAGCCTCGCTACCAACAAAGTGGGCTCTTTACCAGCGACTATGACCGAGTTGGTCCGGAGATTCATAACAACCGACTAATCAACAACTCACTCAACGGCCTGTTCGTGAAGGTGGAAACTCCCGCCGGACAACAGGTTCGACCACTGACCGTCCCCGCACGATTTGACGACGTCGACATCGTTCACATCGTCTCTGAAAATATCATCGTCACGGGAACTCCCGGCGGGCCTCTGCTTGATTCCACACGCCCGCTCGCGAACCTAGTGGCTTTGCAACCTTCGGTTGGCGGAACGATTCTGCCAGGAACTTACAACTACAAAGTCTCCTTTGTCGATGAGTTCGGTTACGAAACTCCACCCTCGGATGCAAGCGCCAGTATCGAATTGCAACCTGGGGAAACGGCGATTGAAATCCTGAGCCTGCCTCTAGCACAAGATGAATTCGTCAGCCGACGACTCTACCGCAGCGACGCGCTTGGCGGTGGACAATACACACTGGTTGCCGAACTGGACGCCCAAACGTCAACCTTCTTTGACACAGGAGCAGACGCTGGTGGAGTTCTGGATCGCGATCGACCTGACGCAAGCGATGTAACGCTGACTGAGGTGATCGCGACCGGTTCGCTGGACGGCGTTTACAACTACCGCTTCGTGATGATTGATGCGGCTGGACGTGCCGGTTTGGCGTCAGATCCGACCGATAACATTACGGTGGATGCTGGCTCATCCATCAATGTAGACAATCTTCCTGACCTGCAGATTGGCGCGGTCAGCGCGCAAATCTACCGTAGCTCTCCCGGCGGTGGCGGACCGTACACCCTGCTTGGAAACTACGGATCTGGAACGGCGTCCTTTAGCGATACCGGGCTAGACCTGGGAACCACTCTTTCACCGTTCACCGAAGGTACACTTCGCCCGCGTTTGGATGCGAGCCTAGTCATCGATGCTGGCGCAATCCTGAAGATCGAAGGTGCCCGAATTGAGCTGGAGCCCGGAACCAATCTGATCGCCGAAGGTAGTGACGGTGCACCGATTGTGTTCACCAGTAAGCTCGACGACCGCTACGGCGCAAGCGGTTCGTTCGACACCAACAGTGACGACGACGGTACCGCACCTCAACCACGCGACTGGGGCGGCATCTACGCCGGAATCGGATCGAATATCAGCCTGGATCATGCTACGGTCGCCTATGCGGGTGGTGTTACCAAGATCGAAGGTACCTTCAAGGCATTTAGCCCAATCGAATTGCAGCAGGCGGATGCACGAATCACGAACTCAACCTTCGAGTTCAACGAAGATGGAATTGGTGGTCAAGGTCCTCTTAATCGACTAGGACGACTGAACAACGAAGGCGCCACGATTTTCGTTCGCGGCACGCAGCCAATCCTGATTGGCAACACCTTCCTGAACAACGAAGGCAGCGCCATCAACATTGATGCGAACAGCCTGACTGCGGATCTCCAGGGTGACATCGGACGATCCACAGGCCTGATCGATCGAGTCGACATCTTTGACCACAACCGCGGTCCACTCGTCCGCGAGAATCGTTTCGACAACAACGAGATCAATGGCATGGAAGTCCGCGGGGACGAATTGACCATTGAAAGTGTTTGGGACGATACCGACATTGTGCACGTTCTATTCGAGAACATCGTCGTCTCGAACCTTCACCATGAAGGCGGCTTGCGTTTGCAAAGTTCTGCCACTGAGTCGTTGGTTGTGAAGCTGCTCGGATACGGAACCAACTTCAATCTGAATGCGGGAACCGGATTCACCGCGACAGGGTTCCACACAAACGCGAATGACCGTGTCGGCGGAACCATAGAGATTCTTGGTCAGCCTGGTTTCCCCGTCGTCCTGACGAGCTATCACGACGATACCGTTGGTGCCGGCCTGAAGCCTGATGGCTCACCACAAACGGACACCAATAACAATGGCATCGGGTCGATCCCTCGTCCTTCTGACTGGAGAAGCGTTCTCCTGGATCAGTACTCGAACGACCGTAACGTTGCGACGGTACTTGAGATTGAGTCTCCAACCGCGATTGCTCCTGGATTCAACAGCACCTCCGACACCGCGCAATTGCTCGGTGATATTGCGGGTTCAGCGTCAAGCAGCGACGAAAATTTGCGTTTGGGTTATGTCGTCCAAGGTGTTCTTTCCGAGCCAGCAGATGTCGACGTTTACAGCTTCACCGCTGAAGCGGGCACAGAGATTTGGATTGACGTAGACAATACGACGCAAAGCCTGGACATGATGGTCGAACTGCTGAATGCAGATGGCGACCTACTGGCCCGAAGTGATAATTCAAATGCGGAAACCACCAATCCATCGCTGATCACGCGCACTGCGGCGATCAATCCGAGCTTGGTGAATCCACTGAACCAAGAGCAAGGTACTTTCCGCCAAAATGCGGATGGATCTTTCAAGGAAGATGGTTCCATCAACCCTCGCGATGCGGGTCTTCGAGTATTGCTCCCCGGTGCAGCTGGTTCACGGACGACATTCCACTTCCGCGTCCGAAGTGCCAGTACGAACCCAGACGACTTCAATGCAGGTCTGACCAGCGGTAGCTACGAAGTTCAAGTTCGAACGAGAGCTGCGCAGGAATTCCCGGGCTCCACCGTCCAATACGCGGACATTCGCTACGCGACCAACGGCATTCACTTGCAAGGTTTGCCAGGCCACTCTCCACTACTGGGAGAAGCTCAAGAAGATGAATCCGCAAATGCTGGCGGCTACACCGACAACGATGTCAACAGCGGGAACAATGCGGAAAATGCATTCGGCACTCCGGGTGCCCGCGACCAATATGTTGGTAATGTTCTCGGTAGCGATCGCGCTACGATCAGCATTGGTGGTGAGCTCGCAACCGCAACCGATCTCGACTTCTACCGCTTTGACCTGAACTTCGTTGACCAGGCACGAGGTTCCGCTGACGCAGCATCCATCGTCTTCGATATGGACTATGCGGACGGACTGAACCGTGCTGATACCAATCTGTCGGTTTTCCGAGTTACCTCAGGATTCGGTGGATCTAGCTACGAGCTCGTGCTCTTTGCCGAGGACAGCAACATTGCCGATGACATTCGTGGGCCGTTGACCCTCACGGATATCGGTGACCTTTCGCGTGGTTCAGTTGGTCCAAACGACCCATACATCGGTGCTGTCGATCTATCGGAAGGCACCTACGCGGTAGCCGTGTCCGCCTCCGGACGCATTCCAGCCGCCCTCAACTCGGGCACAACCCGACGTACGCCGATCTATAGCATCTTGAGCGAAAATCCTGGCCAAGTCGGTGACAACGATCTCGCCAGCGGAACGTTCAGCCTGGCAGGCTACTCCGAGTTCGATCTCCCAAGACTGTACTTCGATGCGAGCACCTCTGGCACGGGCACTCAGGTATTGATCGTTGATGGGGACGGAAATGAAACGCTTCTCGATACGATTGGTGGCAATAGCGGACAAACGATCGTCGATCTCGCTGACTTTGCGGGCCAATCCGACCTGACCATCATCTATCGAAATGCAAACGTAGGTGGCCTGCGAACGATTTCGAATATGGTCATTGGCTTCGCAGAACGTGGCGAACGCATCTCCAATGCCCCACAGACCTCGGCGTTCGTTGGCAGAGGAGTTCTTGGGAACAGCATTCAAACAGGCAAGTACCAGCTCGAGATCCGGCAATCGGAAGACGCTGGCATCGTCGACACGAATGACCGTGCCGCCGACCAGATCTCTTTGATCGCGCCTGACGGAAACGCACTCGTCGATGGAGACACCTTCGAGCTGACCGACGCGGGCAACCTTGTCACATTCGAATTCACGACGGATGGCTCTGTGACCCCGGGTAACGTAGCGGTCAGCTTCGCTGCGGGACAATCAGCGGCGGAAGTAGCGACTTCCATTCGTGATGCAATCAACGACCCTGGAGTTCAATCGCGTTTGGGAGTTAGTGCTTCTGGCGCAGGTGGCGAAGAAACGGAACCACTTAGCGACGCGAGAATTCACTTGTTCGGTCGGGCGTCCGGCTCCTTTGGCAAAGTCGGCGTGCAGCTCCATGCCGGCAGCAGCGACCAAAACACCAATCGGGATCAAGGCCAGGTCATCATCCAGAACAACTTCGTTCGTCACTCACGTGACTACGGAATCTGGACGGAACCAGGTCAGAGACAGCTCGACCAACGGGACACCATTGCCAACATCGAGCCTAGCTTCGTTGGTGCAACCCGCTCACGCGACGTTATGTCCGACCGCCCAGCAACGGGCAACTCGGCACCGGGTGCTGTTCGCAACCTGTTGGAATTGAACAACGAAATTTTGGGCGGCTTCAATCCAGGCATCGTCATCCAGAACAACGTGTTGGAAAGCGGTGGCCTCGGTGGCGTGCATGTCGCCGGCGAGAATCCGATCTGGATGGTGACTCCGGCCTTCATCCCTGGTTTCCGCGACAACATTGACACACAGGGTGACCACAGTACCGGAAACGGAACCAACCCATTCGATCACTTTGGCTCCTTCATCGATGACGGAGACTACCTGGTCATCGATGGGTTCCGAACACGAGTCCAATTCGAATTTGAAGATCTGGCCGGAGCGCCCACCGGGGCCCCACAGTTCGGTAGCGGTGCGACCGGCGGTAATGGCTGGGACGATACGAGCGTGCCGATCTACTACCGTGAAGACGGCGGGAATGAGTACCTTCGTGCCCCCACAACGGCCTCCGGCTACAGTGCCTTAGAAGTGGTCCAATCGATTCGCGACTCGGTGCACGGTAGTATCTTGACCACAAATGGAACCACTCAAACGGTCAAGGCGACTGTAGCGGCATCCTACCTGCCTGAATCCTTCAGCAATTTTGGTGTGGGTGCCAACCCAGGTTACATCAACTACTACAACCGACCGGCCGTCTTCATCGAAGGCGCCTCGAACATAACCTATGTCAACAATATAGGTGGTGGTAATCCATTTGACATTCGTCGGGTGGATGTCGCCGATACTCCACAACCATTTGCTCGAGTGGTCAACAATACCATCTACGGTAGCGACGGACGTGCCAGCTTGGACGGCCCTGGTGCCGTCGCCAGCGAGCCCAACGATGTTATTGCAGATGCGACGGAGACCTGGCAGGGCACGGCACAGAACCCTCAGTCGTACACCGAAACCGGACAGCTCGCTGCCCAAGACGTTGACTTATATCAATTCAAGCTTGACGTGGGAGAACGTGTCCAGATCGATATCGATACCGGGGCTTTGGGCTCCAACCTCGATTCCGTGTTGCAGATCTTCGACGCCACGGGGGTCGCTCAGACACTGACGACAAGTGCTGGTGTGCAAACGACGCTAATCGACAACGATATCGCTCCGGGCGAGACGCTTGCACTCGATCCTTACGTTGATTTCACGGCGACGAAACCTGGCGTCTACTACGCTGCCGTCAGCGCGAAAGGCAATGAGAGCTTTGACCCATTGTCGTTTGCTGGCCGCAACACAGGCACGACAAACGGTGCCTATGATTTCAGTTTGACGGTTCTCCATCCTCAGGAATTCACGATTACCGTCGAGGATCCGAGTCAGTACCCGGTAGGCAGTGAATTCACGATCTACCAAGTTTCTGACTTGGCCAACGGAAACAACTTCCGCACGTTCCAGTTCACCGACGGTGCGATTCAGTTGAATCCGGATAGTATCCCCATCCAAATCGACTACGCGACCTATCGTGCCCCTGACGTAGCTCGTGCAATTGCAGCTGCGATTACGGCTAGTGACCTGAACAACTTCCAGTCTCTGGACAACGGTTCGTTCACAGACGCCAGCCCGTTAGCTGAAGTTACGGGCCGCGCCCTAGGCGGTTCCGCTGGTGTGGAAGCAGGATTGACTCTGTTCCCACGCCGTCCTGACGGGGTCTTCCCGACTCACTCGAGCTTGGGGATCGGGCACGATCGAATCGCATCCGGCCGCGTAAGTGCGACCTCGGATGGGGCTGGCACGACCGAACGCTTCGTTGTGGTTGAAAACGCGGCTTGGATCGACGGCAACGGAGTGATCAAGGTGGATCCGGACATCACGGACAACCACAACCTGGATCAACTGCTGCCCGAGACGGGTATTCTGGTCTCCAACGGTGCCAGCCCGACCTTGATGAACAACGTCATCGTCAACACGCAGACGCCTATCGTAAATGAGGAGGCTCGCGAGTTTGCCAATGGAAACCCAGCTCCGTTCGGAACGAACATCAATGTCCATCCGAAGCCTGGTCAAGTCATCGTCGGTGGTTCGGTTTACCAATATGCCGAACCTGCACAGGCGGAGAATCGACTTGGATTCGGTATCGAAAATGGCCCGACGAATGTGCCGAACACGGGCCTCGACTTTAACTTTACCCTGACCGCGGATCAGCAAGCATTCACCAACGCCCAAGCCAGCCAGTTCTTGCCAGCAGAAGGTTCGCGAATCATTGACAGCAGCCTCGACTCCTTGGAGGAACGAGAAGCCTTCCGCACGGTGAAGCAAGCGGTTGGAATTGCGGTATCACCTATCCTGGCACCATCACGTGATGCGACTGGTCAATTGCGAATTGACGATCCTTCGGTTGCACCGCCAAACGGCCAAGGTGCTGACGTGTTTAAGGATCGCGGTGCACTTGACCGCGCTGATTTCGTCGGCCCTTCAGCCGAAGCAGTTCGCCCACTGGACAACGACTCGCGTGGTGTTGATCAAGACAACGCCATCTCTGTGATCGAGCTAACGAGCGGCGTTTATCCAGAATTCCGTGTACAGCTTGTAGACGGGTTCGAAGTTTCCGATCCGTTCCCTGGAATCGGCATCAATGATTCGACAGTCGTCGGTCCAGAAGGCGATCTCCGTCAACCAGGTGCGGCGATCACGCTGTTTGAAAATGGTCGACTCTTGCGTGAGGGCTTCGATTATCGCTTCACCTATAACACCACGACGAATGAGCTCATCTTCACTCCACTGGCGGGTGTTTGGAAGAACGGAGCCGTTTATGAGATCGCGATTAACAACAAGGACCGCTTTGTTGTCGTAGCTCCAGCCGGAGACCAAGTTTCTGACGGCGACTCGTTTACCGTCACAGATAACCAAGGTGGAGTTGTCTTCTTCGAGCTCGACAGCGGATACCAACTTCAGATTCCGCAGGGACTCGTTCTTGAAATCCCACTCGCGGGCGGCGGTGCTGGCGGAGTCGCTGACGGCGATCGATTCTCGATTCAAACTGGCACGACGACGACCACATTTGAATTCGACCGCAATGGCAATTCTCTGCCCGGCAATATTGCCGTCTCATTTGAATACGGCGACAGCCAACAAGTTATCGCAAACACCGTTCTGGCTGCGATCCAAGGTGCCGGACTCAATGTCACGCCTCGACTGCTGTCAAACGGTCGAGTCTTTGTTGGCTCGCCAGCAGGAACCCTGCTCGACACCAACTTCTCAACCATTTCGCAACCTGCAACGACGGCCTCGCTTCGAATCCCAGATCTGGGACCTCGTCCCGGTGGGATTGTCGATGGGCAGACCTTCACCGTTAGCGACGGACGCCGTACCGTTACCTTTGAGTACGACAACAACAACGCCATAACGGACGGCAATGTGGCCATCGACTTCAGTAGCGCTCTGATCGCTGAGGACTTGGCAGATCTCACACTTGACGCATTGAATTCGAGTGTCTTGAATTTGAACGCAACTCTTGTGACGCCCAAAATTGTCCACGTTGGGTTGAGTGCAAATGGCTCCGTCGACGCAGGAACCTCTGGACTGACCGTTGTCGGTGCCTCTCGTTCGGTTGCCGATGGTGAGAGCTTCACCGTGACCGCGGGTGGTCTATCTGCGACCTTCGAATTTAATTCGGACGCGAACGTTACCGATGGCAACATCGCGATCCCAGCCTTCCAATCGGATACGGAAGACCAAATTGGACAGCGCGTCGCAGACGCAATCACCGACGCTGGACTCGGACTCACTCCGACTCACGTTGGTGGGGGAAATGTTGCAATTGGTGGATCGGCGGAAGATGCGATCGATGTCAGTAACGCTCCGACGTTGACGCTGAGCGGAGAACCAGGAGTTCAAACCGGTACACGGTTGTCGATCTTTGGGCCACTTCAATTGAACGTTCCGGCGCGAGGTGCAGCGGACATCGTTGAAGATTCAACCTTCAGCATTACCGCGAACGGCCAGACCGTCACGTTCGAATTTGACTCTGACTTCTCAGGAGCAACTACTGCCGGGAACGTCGTCATCACTTACAACGCACTTAGTACTCAAGATGGCATTGCCGAGGCGATCGTGGCAGCCATCAACGGTTCCTCACTTGGAATCACCGTTTCCAACCAAGGCAACGGCGTGATCAGTCTGGGGGCACTTCAGATGAGCCAAGTCGCAGTTGGTTCATCCAACCTCACTCTGAGTCGTGGTGTGGTAAGCGACGGAGAGACGTTCGTTATCAGTAACGGCACAACCTCGGTGACCTTCGAATTCGAGAACGCTGACGTTGGCAATGGCTTCAATCTTGCAAATGTGCCGATCCTATTCAGCAGTGCCAGCACAATCGAGTCAGTCGTGGAGAGCATGCGTGCCGCAATTTCCGGTACGACATTGGGTCTTAGCCCGACAGCTTTGCCCGGTGGTATCCTTGCTCTAAATGATACGCCTCAATACGTCACCAATACGACTTCGGCACCGACTCTTCTTAAGAGTGGTGTTCCTGGTGGAGCCAACGCCGTCCGGTTCGTTCGGGACGTGAGCTTCACTGGCGAAGACATGAAGCGAGCCATCATCAACGCCATCAATGACGCGAGTGATACCAATCTCGTTGCCAAAGATCGCGGCGGTGACACTCTATTCGTTGAGAATGCCATCTTCATCAGCCCTGATCTAGATTCCTTCTTCCTTCGCGGCGTTGCCGACTTGGCAGGCAATTTGCTTCGACCCAACCGCATCAACAATGAGACTCAGTTCACCATCTTGATGCCTGGCGTTGCACTCGACTATGGTGACGCTCCAGATCCGTTCACGACGACTTCAGGTCGTTACCCAACCGAGCGGGTCAACGATGGAGCTAGACACGTCATTAGCGAAACCGCACTGCTCGGATCGACGATCACATCCGAAACCGACGGCCAACCAACACCGGCTGCGGATGGCGATGCCGACGATGGAGTGGTATTTGGCAGCACGCTCGGAGTGCCAGCGATTTTCAATCGTAATATCACGACGACCGTCGAAGTCTCTCTTTCCACACCAGGCTTCGTTGATGGTTGGATTGACTTCAATGCCGATGGTGACTGGGATGATCCAGGCGAGCAAATCTTAAGCTCAGCCCGGTTCACCAACCTGGACCTTACGCAAACCTTCCAGGTTACGGTACCGGCCACAGCACCGGTTCCTACCAGTCCGACGACCACGTTCGCAAGATTCCGAAGTAGCTCCACCGGTGGATTGATCCCAACGGGTCTTGCCAACGATGGTGAAGTCGAAGATTACGCAGTCACCATCGTCCCCGGCGTTCCGCCGGTGGCGAACGATGACAGCTACACGCTCAATGAAGATTCGACAATTACGACCGTTGATGCCGATGGCACGACGACACCAAGCTTTACCATTGACGATGGTATCGCCGCCAACGACGAAGATGTTGACAGCACAACGCTGAGTGTTGAAGTCGTTGATCCTCCACAGCACGACGCCGTTTTCACGCTGAACTCAGATGGGACGTTTACCTACCAGCCCGAACCAAACTTCTTTGGAACGGATACGTTCACTTATCGCGTGAACGACGGCACACTCGAGTCGAGCAACATTGCTACGGTGACGCTGACTGTTTCCGAAGTCAATGATGTCCCAGTTGCGGAAGCGGATTCCATCACGGCCGACGAAGATGAGATCCTAACGATCGAGCCGAGCGTACTTATTGGTAACGACAGCCCGGCCAGTGACAGCAGCGAAGATGCTCAAACACTGACGATTACTTCCGTCGATTCCGTCTCGGCTCAGGGCGGCACTGTATCGCTGTCGGACGGTCGAGTTGTCTACACACCGCCAAGCAATTTCAGTGGCACGGACACCTTCGTCTACACCGTAACGGACAACGGTACCACCGGTGGTGTTGCGGCTCCACTAAGTGCTTCCGCGACGGTAACGATCACCGTGCGAGACAAGAACGATGCACCTATTCCTGGCATCGATACGATGCAGACTGAGGAAGATACGGCGGGAACCATTGCCGTCTCGACTCTTCTCGCCAATGACACACCTGGCCCTGCGGACGAGGCTGGACAGTCGCTCATCTTTAGGAGCGTAAATCCGACCAGCACGAATGGAGGCACGGTGTCTGTAGAAAACGGAATCGTGACCTACACACCACCCGCTGACTTTGTCGGTACCGATACCTTCTTCTACACCATTGAAGACAATGGCACGAGTGAAGGCATCTCCGATCCGCAAACAGCTACTGGCACGGTAACGGTCACGGTAACGCCTGTGAACGATGTACCAAGAGTGGCGGAACCCTTCGGTACGGTAACGATGCTGGAAGATGACCAAGCTCGGGTCATTGACCTGACGACGATCTTTACTGATCCGGACGTGGCCACGAACAGCGACCAGTTGTCGTACACCATCGTCAGCAACACCAATGCTGGATTGGTGACACCGAACGTCAATGGCAATCAGCTTGAGCTCCAACTCGTTGCCGATCAGAACGGTGAGGCTGTCATCGTGGTTCGCGCCCAAGACCTTGCCTCAGCGTCCACCACGGACACGCTCACCTTGGTTGTAACGCCCGTTAATGACGCACCGAGGTTGCAAGAAGCCTTGCCGGATCTCGAGGTCAACGAAGATGCGTCGAATCCTGAGCTGGTACTGTCGCCACAATACTTCTTTGATCCAGATGTCGACCTCAATGACGACACGCTGACCTTCGAAGTGATTAGCAATAGCAATCCGCTGCTCGTGACTCCAGTCATCAACGGCGTCACGCTTTCTCTTGGCTTGAATCCGAATCAGTCCGGTACAGCCGTTATCAGCGTTCTAGCTCGTGACGGAAGTGGCCAGGAGGTAACCGACACGTTCACATTGACGGTCAATCCAATTGATGATCCACCGGTTGCGGTTAGCGACAGCTACAGCGTGGCTCAAGGCCAAACCCTAACGACGACGGATCCTCAGGGCATTATCGGGGGACCTGAAAACGACGGTGTGCTGGCGAATGACAGCGACCCGGAAGGTGGTGCGATTACCGCAGTTCTGGTTGATGCCCCACAATTCGCATCCACGTTTGCGTTAAACGCCAATGGAACGTTTACTTACGGCCACGACTTTGCTGAAGGACGCGTCACGGACTCCTTCACCTATCGAGCTTCCGATGGAAATAGCGAAAGTGCACTGACCACGGTCACGATCACGATCGGAGCACCACCACCTCCTCCTCATCAAAACCCTGATCAGAATTTGGATGTGAACGCAGATGGATTCGTCACTCCAATCGACGCTCTGCTGATCGTCAACTTCCTAAATACGAATGATGGGGATGGCTCGGTCGTCAACCTTCCACCTCCACCACCGTACCGAGATGTGAATGGAGATAACTTCATCACGGCTCTCGACGCGTTGATCGTCATCAACACCCTCAACTCTCAGAGTGGCGGTGGAGCTGGAGAAGGCGAAGCAGCCTTTACTGACTACGCAGTCGCATTCCCATCACAGGATTTGTCACCGAATCTATGGCCGAACCATGGAGAAAGTGACTCCACCGTGAATCGCAGCTTGGACAACCAGTCCATCGGCATGCGTTTGGTTGAGCGAAGTGACAACCTCGTTTACGGACCGACCAGAATCGCCGAGAACGAGATCTTCGGCAGCGATTTGTCGGCTGACGAAGCACTAGCAGATACAAGCTGGCTAGAGGATGACGAAGATGTACAGCAAATTGATGCTGCATTGGGAAGCTTACTCGATGACGAGTTGCTCAGTTAATCCGAACCAGATTCTGTTTTGTCGAGCAGTTGCTCTGTAGCCCTCGAAAACACAACGAAGCAACGTTTTCGGGGCCAATGCCCTTCCGAAAGATCCAAGTTTGCATCCCTTCGATTCAAACCTGAAATAACTTAGCTCGCGGCACGAGGGTTTCCCTGCGTGCCGTAGATGCATTTATGATTTAACAACCTGCAGTTCGTTTCGAATTCAAGTTATCAAACTCATCTCGAGATAAGACCAGAAGGTAAGTCGCATGGCTAGCCACTTTTCGAATCGCCAAGTATCAAGCCTCTACGAGAAATCGCTGCGTCGTAACCGACTCCGCAAGATCCTCATGGAGACCCTTGAACGCCGTGAGCTCCTTGCTAGTGACTTTGCGCTAGCCGCCTTCGCAGCTGGGACTAGCCTGGACTACGCAAATGATTTTGAGTCACAGCTCAACGGCTCGAATTCTGGCTCAGGTGGCGATGACAGCAGCAACTTCAACGTTGGCGGACGCCGGTGGTTTAATCCAGTGGGTGGTCCCAGTGCCAACGCTGGCGACCCAGCAGAAGTCACCTGGAGTATCGTTCCGGATGGAACCACGGACACGGCCAACAACTCGTCGACGAACCTAGTCGCCTTCATGGACGGTATCTACGGCGGAGGAGCGGGTCCCGTCGAGCAACGACCTTGGTTCTCAATTTTCCAGCGTGCCTACGACCGTTGGAGTGAAGTTTCGGGACTGACCTTCGTTTATGAACCTGCTGATGACGGCGCTCCGATGGGCGGCGGAAACCGAGGAGTTGCAGGTGTTCGTGGTGACGTTCGGATTGGCGGTCGTCCGATCGACGGCAATTTCGGCGTTCTCGCTTTCAACTATTTCCCGAACAACGGCGGAAACAGCGGTTTCGATGGCGACATGATCATCGACACCGATGACGTCTGGTATCTACAGAATGCCGATGACAATGGCACCGACGAAAACCGCGGTCTGTTTAACGTCCTGATGCACGAAGCCGGCCACGGTATTGGCCTTGGCCATAGCATTCCTGTCAACGAAACAAAGTTGATGGAGCCATTCATTTCTTTGGCGTATTCAGGGGCTCAGCACGATGACATCCTTGGTGCGCACGCGCTGTATGGTGACAACAGTGAGCCCGATGATACTGCCGGCGCTGCGACGGATCTTGGACAACTTGGCAATGGTCTTATCCGTGTTGAAGGAAACTCACTAGACGCAGATAACGACCAAGACTGGATCGAATTCTCCGTTCCTTCCTCGGCAAAGATTTCGGTCGATTTGACACCAATCGGATTCTCCTACGAGATTGGCAACCAGGGGGGAGGTACCGAGCAGACGGATTCATCTAGGTATCAGGACCTCAGCTTCCGAGTCTTCGACGCTGCAGGAAATGAACTCGCCAGTGTGAATGACACTGGTCTCGGGGAAGCCGAGGCATTGTCAGATCTCGATTTACCAGCCGCAGGCACTTATCGGATTCTCGTTGAAGGAGCCGGAGACAGACCACAGCTATACGATCTCGCAATGATCGTCGATGGGATTACCTCGGGCGAAGCCAAGGCTCCAACGCTGCTTTCAATTTCGCCAAACGTGGGCGAGATTTTCAGCTTCAATCGGACCAATTCCTTGGAGGAAGGTCCGAACGAACTGGTATTCCGATTCGATAGCTTCTTGGATGCATCCTCTTTCGATGGCATCCGCATTACTCGATCCGGTAAAGACAACGACTTCACCGACGGCGACGAAGTCACTATCACTCCTGGCTGGGTTGGCTTCGGTGAAACCGACCGGAATCTGATCGCTCGATTCTCCGAGCCTTTGGAAGACGACCTCTATCGACTGGAAGCTTTTGGTGTCGATATTCCGGGCGAAGGCATCACTGCAGTCCGCAGTTCCGATAACTTACCATTGGCTCCGAGAATCGATGGAACGGACCGGGATACCTTGTTCTTCGATCTTGAGCTGGGTGCCAAAGTGATTGCGGTCGTTCCTCAGCCAACGACTTCCAACCCAGACGGAACTGTTACGCAAGCCCGCAATACCATTGAAGTCTTCTTCAATGATGATGACCTTCATACCTCGGCCGTATCGACAACCGGTGGCGCATCAGACCCGACGGTGGTCCGCCCCGAGTTCTATCAGTTGATCCTAAGTGAGGACACCGTCAATCCAGATGACGATACCGTGTTCTTACCCGACAGCGTTAGCTACGATCCTGCTACGGACAAGGCCATCCTGACCTTCGCTCAAAACATCGATGAGCTGGCGGGAGGCGACGGCACATTCCGCCTAAGAGTCGGCTCGAACACGGAAGTCAACTCGGCCGCGAACCCATCTTCGATCAGCTCTGTCGCTCCTGCAGACGATCCAGAGGGTTTTCTCAGTGGCGCCGTATCGCTCAACACTGAATTTGTTGGCAACTCACTCTCGACCATTGTCTCTGAGGAGCTGCTCAACGTCCAGAACCACTTATTGCTCGATTTCCCGGGCAGCGATTTCGAGCCAGGACACCGTGACATCCAGGACCAGAAGCACCTGGGTGGGTTGGAAGACGAAAGCCAGGAAATCACTCAAGCGTTCTACAATTTTGCGTTAGATCGCAGTTATGGAAACGACGCGTTTGGCCAACCTCTTTTCACCTCCATCACTCCCGAGCAGATAGAACGTGTCCGAGAAATCTATGAGTTCTACGGCGCCCAACTGGGTATCGATTTCGTCGAGTCCGCATCGTCAGGTATGACCGTCGTCGTTGGCGATCCATTTCCAAATGGCGCTCCCGGTGGACCGGGTGGTGTACTGGGGGTCGCTTCCCTGGACAACCTCGAAGGTCTAGCGATCATGGATGGTGCCGAGGCCTGGCGCAATGACCTCACGTTGATCGATGGTCCCAATGGCCAATTCAGCTTTTTTGGCACGGCCTTACACGAGATTGGCCACATGCTCGGGGTCGGACATACGTATGAATTGCCCGTTGGAACCATCATGGGCAGCACAACTGCGCTGAGCAGCGGTGGTCCCCACGAAGAAATATTCCCTGGCAATCATGACATCACCCACGCCGCTCATGGCTATCGCCCAGACAATAAGGACGTCGACCTTTACCGCATCGACATCCCAGCCGGTGTGACGGGTGAAATCGCCATTGAAACGGTGGCAGAACGCTTGGCAGACAGCAGCAACGCGGACACTCACCTGACGCTGTTTAAGCAGACGGCTAATGGACTGAATGTGGTTGCGACCAACAACGACTACTTCAGTTCCGACTCCTACATCAACATCATGCTCGACGAAGGCACCTACTTCATTGGTGTCACCGCATTCGGCAACGAAGATTTTGACCCAGTCACTGACAACACCGGTAGCGGTGGCGTTAGCCAAGGTGACTACGACTTGCGAGTCAGCTTTGCCCCGCAAGTGGAATCCACGATTGTCGACATCAATGGCACAGCCCTCGATGGCGATGGCGATGGAATCGCCGGTGGCGAATTCAACTTCTGGTTCCGAGCCGCCACGCCGGTCGATTCGGCTGCAGCAGACGCCCCGAAAACGGTTTTCGTGAACAAAGATTACACCGGGGTTCAGACTGGATCGGAAAGCCAGCCGTTTAGCTCAATTCCTGCGGCGACGGCCGCTGTCTCGACTGGTGACATTATTCGAATCACGCCATCCCTAGGTGCCGATGGTGATCTCACAACGCAAGATGACAATCCGGCTTACGAAATCGGCCGTGGTGGCGTCGGCAATGCCGCGCTTGGTGACGGCATTTCGTTTGAAGTTCCAGCTGGCGTGACAGCAATGATCGATGCCGGTTCCATCTTCAAGATGGGTGCCAGCCGCATTGTCGTCGGAAGCCGCGATGCGGGCCGAGACAATAGTTTTGCCGCGTTGCAGGTCCTGGGAACACCCGAGCAACAAGTCCTCTTCACCAGCATCAACGATGAAAGTGTTGGTATCGATACCAATCCGATCCCCACGACTCCGCAGGCCGGTCAGTGGGGCGGACTTGAGTTCCGCAATGACGTGGACCGCTCGGAGGGGCGCGGAGATCACGAGCGGAATGGTGTATTCCTCAACTACGTGGGGCAGACCACAATCCAGTATGGTGGTGGTCAGGTGCTAGTTAGCACTCCAAGCCCGACCATTAGCCCGATCCACCTTAACCAGTCGCGCCCAACGATCCTGGAAAACACGATCACCTTCAGCGCGGACTCGGCCATTTCGGCTGACCCAGACAGCTTCGAAGAGACACTGTTCTCCGAGCCACGTTACCAGATCTTTGGAGCGTTCGACTCCGACTACGAGCGAGTTGGACCAGATCTGCGAGGCAATGCGCTGCTCAGCAATTCCGTCAACGGTATCTTTGTTCGGGCCGAAACTCTCGCGGGTTCCGAGATCGATAAGCTCGACGTGGCGGCTCGTTTTGACGACACCGACATTACTCACGTACTCGGTGAAAATCTGATCATCGCAGGTACTCCTGGTGGGGCGTTCTTGGAAGAAGTAGCCCCAGACACCAGTTTGGTGACATCGGCTGATGCTGAAGGCACACTGACGGCTGGCGACGAATTTGCATACATCGTCACCGCCATTGATCTTCGCGGTGCTGAAGGGCTTCCGAGCGCACCGACTGCGCTAGCGACCGTAGGTGCTGACGGTGGGATATTCTTGGACAATCTGCCCGCCGCTTCCGGCGATTTCGTCGGTCGTCGACTTTATCGAAGTGAGCCGGGCGGTGCAGGCACCTTTACCCTGATCGCCGAATTGGACGGCGACACGCCTACATTCACTGACAGCGGATCCGACCTCGGGGCTGAATTAGCCAACCAAGGTGCAACCCAACTACAGCGAGCCCGCTTAGACGCAAGATTAGCGGTTGACGCGGGCATCATTGTGAAGTCGCAGGGAGCGCGTATTGAGGTTGGCATTGGAGCTCAGCTTATCGCCGAAGGCACGAATGAGCGACAAATTGTCTTCACTAGCCGTGCTGATGACCGCTTCGGTGCTGGCAGCAATTTTGACACCAACAATGACGGCGACGCCACGACCCCGTCTGCTGGTGACTGGGCTGGCTTAATCGCGCGGCACTTCTCATCCATCAGCATCGATTCCGCATTGATCACTCACGGTGGTGGTACCTCTCCTGTGGCGGGTGGTTTCTCGGGGTTCAATGCGGTTGAGTTCCACCAAGCGGATGCTCGAATCGCCAATTCGACACTCGAGGAGAATGCTTCGGGCTTGGGCGGAAACTTGGGCGGTATCCGTGATGGACGCGGCAACCACGACGCAAGCGTCATTTTCGTACGCGGGACCCAACCCATCATTGTGAACAACACGATCCGTGATAACGCATCGCCAAACACCGCTGCGATTAGCATTGATGCCAATTCGCTGAACGCGGCTTCGGTACAAGACACCGGTCGTCAAACAGGCGAGAGCGGACGCATCCCCGGAGAAATCGGAAACGCTGGCCCCCTCGTATCTGGGAACCGGCTCGCGTTGAACGGGCTGAACGGAATGCGGATCCGTTCCGCCACCCTCACCACGGAGTCCGTTTGGGACGATACCGACATTGTCCATGTCTTGCAGGGCGACGTCGTGGTACCTGACTTCCATTCGAGCGGCGGACTGAGACTGCAAAGCCGAGCGGACGAAAGTCTCGTCGTCAAATTGGACGCAGGTTCGGACATCATCGCCGACGGTCTGCCACTGGACATCACCGATCGTATCGGCGGTTCGTTGCAGATCGTAGGGACTCCAGGTTTCCCTGTCGTGATGACGAGCCTGACCGACGATTCGGTCGGCGCTGGTTTCGACCCATTTGGCGCTGCCCAAGTTGATACGAACAGCAACGGCCTTTCCTTCGGTTCGCCCGGTAGCTGGGGAGGAATCCAACTCCAAGCCAACTCAAATGACCGTAACGTCGCAACCCTGCTTGAATTGGAATCCGACAACATTCAAGACACCGGCGTGAATGACAACCCGCTTGAATCCCAGGATATCGGGGCGCTTGCCAGTGACATCCGCGCGGGAGATGAGAATCTCCGATTGGGTCTGACAGTTCACGGCTCCGTCGCGGCTCCCAATGACCTCGATGTGTATAGCTTCGTCGGTACCGCAGGCACTCAGGTCTGGGTTGATATCGACAAGACCGACTCGGCATTAGACTCAGTCGTCGAGATCATCGATGCGGATGGAAACATCCTCGCGCAGAGTAATGACTCTCTGTCAGAATCGGCCGCCGGCGCCGTCAGTTTTATCGACTCCAGTTCCCTGCCAGTAACGACCGTATCGACGCTCGAACAAAACGGATTTGCGAAGCTCAACTCTTGGTTTGGTGGTGTTGCCGAGGCCGGTGTCCAAGAAATCGAACCGAACAACGACAACACACTTGCGCAAGATTTAGATGGCGAGACATTTGTTCTTAGCGGTGACCCCAATATCGAATTATCCGGTGCTCGCCCTTACGTCACAGTAGGTGGCACGGGCGATGGCTCTTTCGATTTCTACACCTTTACCGCCGCCGCCGGCACGACCGGAACCTTCGACATTGATGCGGCCAATTTTGACAGTGAGCTTTTCCTGTTTGACGCAGCAGGAACGTTGCTGGCCACCAACGATGACGATGGCGATGACCTAGGAAGTACGTCGTTCCTGGACGCCTTCTTGTCCGTAGATTTCCCGGCGACAGGCTCCTACTTCTTGGCTGTCGGCGAGTTTGACAGCGTTGTCACCGGCGCACCATTTGGATTGGCGGGCGAAGCACCAGACGACGGCGACACCTACCAATTGCACGTGTCGATCGACGGCAAAGCTGCCACAGTAGTTCCGACGCCACCGCAAGTAGCTACCGACTTTGGTTCAGTGAACCCAGCCGATGCGGGCTTGCGTCTCGTCTTACCCGGGGCAGTCGGCACCCAAAACGAGTACTTCGTTCGTGTTCGCTCCAGCAACGTTGCCCCAGGCGAAGATCCGACCTTATTACAAGACAGCGCACAAGAGCGCAATGGTTTGACCAAGGGTTCCTACCAGCTCCAGGTTCGCTTGCAACAAGAAAACGAGATTCCGGGCTCAACGGTTCGCTATGCAGACATCCGCTTTGCGACAAATGGTATTCAAGCCATTGGGTTGCCAGCGCACTCTCCGCTACTTGGCACGAGCTCAGAAACGCAGTCTGCGACGGACCCACTCAACGCAGCTGGTCAAGCCGTCAACGCCGGCAACATTGCAGAGTCCGACCGTGCTGGAGTTTCCCTAGCGGGCGAATTGGCGACGGACACTGACGTCGACTGGTTCCGCTTCTCTGTCTCAAAAGCCAACTTCATCCAGGGCGGTGATCCACACGTATCAGTCAGTCTCGATGTCGACTACGCCGATGGTTTTGGTCGCCCCAACACGAGTCTGTGGGTCTACAAACTGAATGAGAACGCCCCAGGTACGGCCGCCGACGATACGTATCAACTCGTACTCATCGGTACCGATTCAGACATCTCAGATGACCGTGCTAGAGCAGGCCAGGGCGGTGGCGACCTAGATGACTTCAGCCGTGGTTCGCTTGGCACCAAAGATCCGTTCATTGGTGCTCAAGAATTGCTTCCAGGCGACTACCTAGTTGCGGTGACGAACAATAGCCTCGTCGCCAATCAGCTGCTGCAATTCCAGGAAGCTAACCCGACGGCTCAAAGCACCGACACGACTTTCCGAATTGAGCCGATTGACAGCGTCCAACTCGTTGTCGAAGACCGATTCGAAGGCGGAAACTTTGCAACGACTGCTGCGCCGGCACAAAACGTTGCTTTCGACGCAAACAACCTCAGCACCACGAATCACGTTCCTTGGACGCTGGCGGATGTAACCACATTCGCCGTACAAGACGAGGGCCAAGGCTCGAGGCTCTTCTATGTCAATGGACTGACCGGTGCGGCTGAGGCTCGTGTCGGAGCCGGCTTTGCCCGAGTTCATGATGTGGCCATGTCCCCTGATGGAAACCTGGTCGGTGTCGAAGTGAATGTGAATCCGTTCCAGCAGAACGACGCGGCGAATGGTGCATTCTTCCTTATCGACCCGGCGGGCGATGGCGCAACCGCCAATGCCGGCAACACTGGCATTACAACGTTCACGACAGAACAAACCGGAGCGAACGCGTTCGCGGTTCGTCAACGCACCCAGTTTGGCGCCCAAGTCGGCGACGGAATGGTCTTCGAAGACCTTACATTCTGGAACACTGGAGCCAACCAGCTTACGACAAACGACATGCGTCTCTTTGGAGTTGGTCACCGCCAATTGACGCGGGAATTCCAGCGTGCCGTCATTGGCCCCAATGGCATCATCGGTGGTACATCCAACCTTGCCGACCCGATCGTAGCGACCAACTACATCTATCGACTGGATCCGGCCACGGGTGCAGCAATCAACCCAGCCGGCGCCCAAGATCGTCAAGGGAATACCGCGACGGACTTCCCGGGTGCGGGTACGAATCGCGTGGAATTCTTCCGCCTCGTTACCGCCGATCCGCAGGACACGGTGACCGGCCTGGCTAATTTCAATGGTGGTCTAGTCGCCGTTAGTGACGCCGGTGAATTCTTCCGAATGGGAACGAACGGCAACAGTGGTGGCGGATTCGTCGCACCATTGACGACGATTACCGACAACGGAGTCCCGGTCCAATTCACAGGTTTGACCCGCGGTCCACAGAACCTGGAGAATGGTCGGTTCGCGAACGTCTTTTTGGCATCGGCCGCAGATGGCTCAACCTACGCGATTGACATCAATGGTCAACTCGTCAACGTGTTCCCGGGCGGTGCCTTCAAAGTCCTGTCAGACACGCAGAGTATCGGCCAAGTTCGTGGCATCGATTTCTCGCCACTCGATGTCAACCTGTGGCACCTCACCAATAATCGTGCCGATGACCCTGGCCATGGTCGCCCACAAACTCATAACAACTTGCGTCCAAGCGACCAAGCTGGTCAGAACAGCCTCCGATTCGGTTTCGCGAATGCGGACAATGACGGAGCGTTACGCCAGGATGGAGACTGGGATCCGATTCACGCTGGATTCAACGACACTTACAACCTGCCAGGTGGTGCCCACGGTGCCATCGAAAGCCAAACGCTGGACCTGAGTGATTACACGTCTGACGACTTACCGACGCTGTATTTCAACTATTACTTGGCGACGCAGAACCAGAACAGCCACATCAATGATGGCGACGTTCGCATGCAAGATGCACTCCGCGTCTACGCGGCGGGCGACGATGGCCAATGGACCTTGCTCGCGACCAACAATTCAGCGCGTTCTGGTAGCGACAACAATGGGCAAGACGAATTCGACGCCAATGTGACCGGTAATGCGGATACCAATGGACGTCCGTTGACGACTCAAGAGCTGTTCGATGTCGCCGACAACGGAGCTCCAGACAGTTGGCGGCAGGCTCGTGCGTCGCTAGCCGCATTCGCAGGCCAGGAAAATGTCAAACTACGATTCGAATTCAGTACTGGTGCCTCCTTCCGCACTGGCGATGCTCTTCGAGGTGGTGAGGAACTGAATGCGGTACCAGGTTGGGACATTGCACTCGACAATAAATCCTTCACCGTTGCGACGACCGACACCGCAGCCGCCGACGCCGACCAAGCTACATTTGAATTTGACTTCGGTCTTGTTCTGAACCTGCCATCAGGTGCGAGCATTGATGAAGGAGATGTGCTGACAATTGACGGCAACGACTTCACCTTCTCCCAAGTCAATGCCGGAGCGGGCATCATCTCGTACCTCGCGACAGATACCCCAGCCCAGATTGCCACCAAGGTGGCTGCCTCCATTGGCTTGCCGACCGTGACCAACGCGATTCGCGGAAATATCCTGAACGTAGATGCACCTGAGGGCGGCGTCTACAGCGTCACCGGTCTACCAGCAGAAACCATCCTTGACACCCCGGGAGTCACTGCGGGTAGTGAAGCAATTCGTATCACTCAAGCCGACGACGCCGTCGCCGTCCGTGATGCTGTTCGTGCTGCACTGGCGAATGCGTTGAACGTGGCCGGTCAAGAAGCCAACGTCGACGTGTGGCCCGTTTATGGCAACACCATCAAGCTGTACCGTTTTGAAGCCACCGACGCTGGACCACTTAATCTGGTAACCAGCCGGATTGCCGATGAATTCGGAGTTCAGCTCAATCGGGGTAGCTTCGACGCTCAGGCGGAACGCGCGCAACAAAATGCATTCGAAGGTGTTTACCTCGACGACATCTTGGTCGGTCTCGCCGAACGCGGTGAAGCCGTCGTCAATTCGCCTGTCGTTACCGCTCCGGACCCAGACACAGGCTTCTTCTCTGAGAACGCCGAACATGAGCCTTCCGGGTTTGGAATCAATGAAATTGAGACCGGTCGCTACCAGTTGGATATTCGGACCGCGGCCGACTACGGCTGGACGGTTGCTGGCGACCGACTGGACGTAAGCAACCCCTTCAACCCAGGTCGCGCCTTCGATTCGAATGCTCGTCTGGCGCAGGGCATGGGCTTCCAAGTAACCTCCTCCGCAGGCATTACGGACGGATCCACGTTTACCCTGACTGACGGCACAACCGTTGTCACCTTTGAGTTCGATGTTACGAACAGTGCCACGGATAGTGCGGCCGGAACGGCAGTTGGCAACGTGGCCATCGCGGTGGACGCAAGCGACACGGCTGAGGACCTAGCCAAGAAGATCCGCGACGCCATCAATGGCCCAACCGCACAGTCGCTGCTGAATGTTTCTGCATTGGTTCAATCGAATAGCGACATCGTCGAATTGCACGGCCCAGCCGCCTTGACGTTGGATGGCCAATTTACGCTGACAAGCATCCCAGGACTGGCTTCCTTCGTTTACGGAGCCGAATCTCGATTCGGTGAGGATCACGGCGACACAAACCGCCTGAGAGACCAGGGCGTTGTGCTCATTGAATCCGCGTTCGTCAGCGACAGTTCTGGCTTTGGCATCATCGTTGATGCCGATCCACGAGCAGGTGGTGCACCGTCGACGCCTGGCGCGCCAATCAACTATCCAACGAATAACGCTGATCGCCTTGCTCCTGGAGTCGTACTGCAGAACAACGTATTGGACTCTAACGGAAGTGGCGGCATTCGAATCAGTGGCGACGCATTCTCTGCCGACGCGTCTGGCAATGATGTGATCCGACCATCAACGATCGCACGCGTTGTTAACAACACCATCTACGGCGGCGACTCCGGTACCGGGATCCTTGTCGAAGAAGGTGCTTCTCCGACGATCTTGAACAACATCCTTGCCAACAACTCGACGGGAGTTGACGTTTCTGGTGCGGCCACCACGTTCACACTCGGTGCGAACTTCTACTTCGCCAACGGAGCGGTAGCAACTCCAGCCAGCGCGCCGGAATCGTTCCGAACCGTTTCGACCATGGCTCCATTCATCGATCCGGCTGGCAACAACTTCTACCTAGTCCCTGGTAGCGACGCGATCGATAGCTCGATTAACTCCCTGGCCGAGTTGGCGTCGCTAACTCAGATCAAGAGTTCGCTTGGCTTGCCGCCAAGCCCAACGCTCGCCCCAGACCGAGATGTGATCGGACAACGTCGTGTGGACGATCCAGCAGTCAATTCGCCTGCAGGTTTGGGGTCCAACGTGTTTAAAGATCGAGGAGCCTTCGACCGGGCCGACTTTATCGGCCTGGAAGCTGTCCTTCAACGACCACTCGACAACGATTCTGAGTCGGTCGATATCGACGGCAGCACCACATACGTCCAACTTACGGGTGCTCCACTTTCCTTCTTCGAAGTCCTGTTGCTAGATCCATTCGGCGGCAGTGGGCCAGACACACGTACGGTCGTTGGCAACACACTTACGCTCGATAGCGTCGTGTTAACAGAAAACGGCCGACGCTTAGTTCCAGATGTAGATTATGTATTCGGTTACAACGAAAGTAACCGAACCATGCGATTTACGCCACTTTCCGGAGTATGGCGATCCGACAGCGTCTATGAAGTCACACTTAATAATCGCGATGGCATTCGATTGGATGCACCTGACGGCGTCTCTACCGCGGATGGTTCCAGTCTTGCGGTGACAATCGGTGGAAACACCACGACCTTCGAATGGGACTCCGATGGCTCCGTGACTGCAGGCTCGGTCGCAATTCCATTTGACCAGTCGTATTCACCATACGACATGGCTGTGGCCATGATGTCCGCGATGCGCGGCGAAGGTGTTCCTGTGTACCTGCAGGGCGAAGATGCAGTCATGATCCCTGACGCGACGGACATCGTCGATGGCGCAGGCGATTCGCAAGGCGTGGCGATCGGTGCCATTCGCGACGTTTCAGGCAATCCGCTTCAAGCCAACCGTCCAACGACTCTCACTCAATTCACGATCGTCATGCCTGAAGTCCAATTGGACTTCGGCGATGCGAGCGGCACATCTACAACGCTCGACGTGAACGGACCTCGCCACGCTCTTTTCCCAATTGACGCTCCTAGGCTCGCACTAGGCAGCTTCGCTGACGGCGACGCCAATGGAACCCCATCAGCGAATGCCCGTGGAGATGATGCGGAATCCACGCTGACCGACAACACGATCCCGAATTTGGTATTGGGCAATCGTGGACAGGGTGTACTCCAATTCCCTGCACCTTCCGCCGCGTTAGACGGCCAACAGGTTGCGATCACCAGCGGTATCGTAACGCTCATTTTCGAGCTCGACAGCGATGCCTCTGCGTCGGCCAACACCATTGCAGTCGATATTTCTGCCGCGACAACGGCTGACGAAATTGCCGTCGCATTTGCAGATGTAGTCAATGCAAAACTGCTCGATGGTACCATCAGTAACGTTGCCGCCTTCGCCAACGGTAGCATCGTCGACTTGGGCGTGACGAGCGACGCGGTTGTCGATGTGGCAGCAGCTCCTTCGATTACTCCAGTACTGGTCGGCACGTTTGACTTGGTCTTCCCAACAACTGGTTTTGCTGATGGGCAGTTCATTGAGCTCCAAGACGGACAGGGCCGGGTCGTTCGATTCGAATTGAACGATCTATCCGCCCCTGGCGATACCTTCGTTGCATCGGAAAGCCGGATCGCTGTCAGCATTGACTTGAGCACGGCGGCTCCGAACGAGATCGTTTCTGCCTTTGCAGATGCAATCAATCAACGAGTCAACGCCGGAGCTCTCGCGCTGGGCATGGCCAAAGCGTCCAACCAAACGCTCACCATCCTTGGCGATGACGAAGACGGTGTCGTTGTTGGTGGCTTGCTGAACTCACTTTCACAGCCTGTGCCAATGACCATAACGTCGACTGGCTCGGGAATCCTTGATGTCTGGATCGATTGGAATCAAGACGGGCAGTTCAGTGCCTCGGAGCGGATCGTTCGCGACATGCCTGTTCTGCAAGGCGAGACTTCGATTTTGGTCACAACACCAGACACTGCCGCAATTGGCTTCACTACGGCTCGATTCCGTTTGAGTCGCTCAGGTGATTTGCTAGCCGGCGGTGTTGGCATTGGCGGAGAAGTCGAAGATCACTTGGTTGAAGTCGTTGATGGAATACCGCCGATTGTGGCAGACGACAATTTCTCCGTGAATGAAGATCAAGTCCTTAATGTCGACGCGCCTGGAGTACTGGCAAACGACACCGATCCAGATAGCCCTGACTTCATGGTACGCGACGAGGATCCACTTACCGCTGGCATCCAGCCTCTCCGAGACGTACAGCGAGGCACACTCGAGCTGTCAGCAGATGGATCGTTCATTTACACACCGGATCCAGACTTCTTCGGTACAGACACTTTTGTTTACAACGCCGTTGATAATCGCCTGACGAGCGGCACCCCCGCAACCGTCACGCTCACAGTCAATCCGGTCAACGACCAGCCGACGGCCACGGACGACCAAGCAGCGATCTTCGAAGATCAAACTCTTGTGATCGATGGAAGCGAACTCACCGCAAATGACTTCCGAGGAGTTCTTGGAACTCCATCGCAAATCAATGAGCTGACTCAGGAATTGACCATCGTCAGTGCTGCGATCGTCAGCCCCGCAGGTTTGGCCGGTGCAAGCGTTACAGTGGCTAACAACGAGCTAACCTTTATTCCGCCGGCTCACTACAACGACCAAATCGATGGGCCGGTTCTTGTCGAAGTCACGATCCAAGACAACGGGCAGTCATTCAACACTGCGACCGGGCAGTTGGAAGATGACTTCCTGACGGACGTCGGTACCCTCACCATCAACATCAGCGCTCTCAATGATTCGCCGCTGTTCGACTTGCCTGCTCCTCCGGTTGTCACCGTAACTGAAGACGCCGGTCCTCAGCAATTAGACATGTTCGCGTCGAACATCCTTGCAGCCCCGAATGGAGCGAGTGATGAGACCTCTGGGCCGGGCACGTCGCCAGAAAACCAAACCGTCTCCTTCACGACGACTACATCGCGTCCAGAACTCTTTGCGACACTCCCGACCATCGCTGACGATGGTGGGCTCACCTTTGAGCTCAACGCGAACGTCAATAATCAAGCTCCGTTCCCGCCGGAGATTTTGGTTGAAGTCATCGCAACTGACACAGGCAGCGGTGAGTCCGTTCTCCGCAACCTGTTTGACGGCGGAGTGGCGGCTGCGGGAAGTGGCTCGACCTACGACGGTGCCACGCTGACCATCACCGATGCCGATGGCAATTCGATCATCCTCGAATTTGACGACGCCAACTTGCCTGGAACAGGTTCCACTGGCGGCGTCCCTCATATTGCGATTGCATACGACGATACCGACACCGTCGGCACCATCGATGACAAGATCTTGGATGCCATCAACAATCCCCCTCCGGCGAATGTAGCTGGTGGCGGCACATGGGGCGTCCAAGCATTCAAGGACTCGGTCACCGGCGAAATTCGTCTGGTCGGAGAAGCGTCTGCTACGGCTGATGCAGCAAGCAACGTTACAACGCTGACGAACTTGTTTACGACCCTGCTGGCTGGTGAGACCTACGACGGAGCCACCGTCACACTGACCGACGTAGACGGAGATGCGATTACCTTCGAATTCGAAGACGTCACTGCAACCCCTCCATCGACAGCGGGGATCACAGCCGGTAATTCACCAATCGCTTACGATCCTGCGTTCACCCGCAACGAGTTGAGCGAAGCAATCAGCAACGCGATCAACTCGCCCGCTGCTGGCGTTTTGGCTGGGCTCACTGGCACGTGGGATGTCACCTCGTTCCTTCCCATGGGCAGCGATCAACTCCAGCTGAGCAACGTCGACCTAGTCGACATTGCTCCTGACGCCGCACCGTCGGTGAATCCACTGGCCAGCGAGTCGATCACGGGAGTCGCTGCTCTTGATGCCCGACCTGCTAGTGAATCTGTGGTGAAGACCTTCACGATCATTGTGGAATCGGTCAACGACGCGCCTGAGTTTGATCTGCCAACCAACCCAATCGAGTTGCTCGAGGACGCGGGTCCCCAGAGCATCACCGACTTCGTCATCAACGCAGCCGCAGGTCCCTCGGACGCGTTGGACGAGTTGGCATCGCAAGGTTTGACTCTAACCGTAGCAGCCGTGGATCCTTCCGCTTTTACTACCCAGCCAAGCGTTGTCAACTTTGACGCCGACGCTGGGACTGCGGATCTTGAGTTCGAACTCGCTCCAGACGTCAACAATGACACCGGGAACGATCTCACCATATTGGTGACGTTAATGGATGACGGTGGCACTGCGAACGGCGGAGTCGATACGACTGTGAAGACGTTGACACTGAGTGTGACCCCGGTCAATGACGCTCCGAGCTTCACTCTCGCCGAAACCGAGATCACTGTCTTCGAAGACAACGAACAAGTAACCGGCGACGATCCGACCACATTCGCTGGTTTCGCGGTCGACCCGACTCAAGGTCCAGCGACAGCCGTGGATGAAACGGAACTCCCCGCGACTCAGCAAACGCTGACTTTTGAGACCGTCTCAGTTTCAGACCCAAGCCTATTTGAGGTACAGCCATCCATTTCCCCAGAAGGCGACCTCACCTTCAAGACGGCCGCGGATCAGAACGGCGTTGCCGAGGTAGTCGTTCGCTTGATGGACTCCGGTGCCGACGACAGCACTGGAAACGGTGACGTGAACGTAGCGACGCCAGACCAAACCTTTACGATCAACATCACACCAGTCAATGATCCTCCAGTCTTCGAAATCCCTGTCGAAGTCAACAGCTTCGAAGATCAGGGCTTAGTCCAAGTTGCGGACTTCGCAACCAATCTGGCACCAGGACCGGATACTGCAACGGACGAATCAGGACAGCAGTTCATCGTCAGTGTGGTTGCTGCTGACCCAACGGCCTTCACCGTTCAGCCAGAGATTGCGGCCGACGGAACGCTTACCTACCGAACTGGTCCAGATGTCAATTCGGACAACGCTGATCTTCGCGTCTTTGTGACTCTCAGCGACGATGGTACGGCTGGTCCACTGCCAGACAACAACACCTCCGAGACGAAGACATTCACGATCCTGACTGACGCGATTAACGACGCCCCGACCTTTGTGGTTGACCAGGCTCAAGTCACCGTGATCGAAGATGTAGAAGACTTCGAAGGCACGACCATTACGACAGTCTCAGGCTTGATCAGCAACCCTGCTCCAGGACCTGTGACCGCCGTCGATGAACTCGGTCAGACGCTCAACTTCAATGTTATCTCTGTGAGCAATCCCGATCTGTTCGAAATCCAGCCGAGTTTGACGCCTGCTGGCGAATTGTCCTTCAAGACAGCATTGCACCAAAACGGAACCGCGCTCGTGGTCATTCAATTGGTCGACGATGGAGTTGATTCGCCTCTGCCGAATGACAACGACTCTGTACTGCAGACATTAACGATCACGATCTCGCCAATCAACGATGCACCTGAGTTCACGATCCCTGGATCGATCACGGTGAACGAAGACGCCGGCCTCGTTAGTGAAAGCGGATTCGCAACAGATGTCCGCCGTGGACCGGTAGGAACGGACGACGAGAACATTCAGCAAATCAGTTTCTCAGTCGTTGCGACCGACCCATCCGCGTTCACCACTCAACCGTCGATCGCCCCGGATGGTTCTCTAACCTTCCAGACAGCACCGGACGTCAACAGCAATAATGCGAACCTCGAAGTCAAAGTCCGGCTGATGGACAATGGCGCGGATGCACCTGCTCCAAACCAGAATACGTCAATCGAACAGACCTTCACGATTATCGCCACGCCAGTCAACGACCCGCCGATTCCTGATGCGTTTGTTTCCAGCACGCAAGAGGACGTTCCGGTTACCATCGACGCGGCCGACGTCCTTGCTGGAGATCTTCCAGGACCAAGCGATGAAACTGGCCAGTCATTGATCATGACGCAGATTGAGCGCACGAGTGCCGGTGGCGGTACGATTGAACCTGTGTTCAATGGCAACGAGATCGTGTCCTTTACTTACACGCCGCCTGAAGACTTGGTCGGCGACGACACCTTCCTCTACGTCGTTACCGACGACGGCACTCCAGCACGAAGTGGCTCCGGTACGATCGTCATCAACATCAGCGGCGTGAACGATGCTCCGCAGTTCGTGAAGGGCAACGACCAAGTCGTCAACGAAGACTCGGACGTCGTTTCGATTGATAACTGGGCGACCAGTATTCTCGCGGGTCCACCGAACGCACTGGACGAGATTGCATCGCAGACGGTTAGCTTCGAACTGGACGTGAATAACCCCGAATTGTTCTCCGACCAGCCAGCTGTCTCTTCCGACGGAACGTTAACGTTCAAACCGGGACCAGATGCGAATGGGACAGCCGTTGTGGTCGTAACAGCGATCGACGATGGGGCTTCCGACGCACCCAACGTCAACATGTCAGCTCCTCAAACATTCACGATCACGATCACCCCTGCGAACGACGCTCCGGCGTTCACTGCGGGTGCCGACGTGAGCGTGGCTGAGGACAGTGGGGCGTTCTCGGCGAACTGGGCTTCGGACATCGTCCCGGCAGCCGGCATCTTGAATGATCCAGCCACAGCGACAGACGAGTCGAGCCAAGTCGTAGACTTCTCGGTAACCAACGATCGCCCTGCTTTGTTTACCGTCCAACCGACTGTCTCAAATACGGGCGTACTTCAGTTCACCCCGGCGAGCGACGCCGTCGGCTCTGCAGTCGTGACTGTGATTGCTGTCGACCGAGGTCCATCCGGTGGTGTCAATGTAAACACATCTGAACCACAGACATTCACGATCACGCTCACCCCCGTGAACGATCGACCTGTCGCGGTATCGGACAACTACGAAACGGATGAGAATTCTACGCTCACCGTTGGTGGTCCTGGCCTGATCGCAAACGATACGGATGTTGATCTGCCTGACGACACGCTTAGTGCGGTCGCTGCCACGACGACATCCAGCTTAGGTGCAGTCGTTGTGATCAACGCAGATGGCTCGTTTAGCTATGATCCTGCCGAAGTTGTTTCGATCCAGCAGATGTCCAATGGACAGAACGTGAGCGACAGCTTTACTTACGAGGTTGAAGATAGCGAAGGTCTGAAGAGTGCGACTAACGTTACCATCAATGTGACCGGCGTCGATGATCCACCAGTTGCCGTTGATGACGAATACTCTCTGGGAGTCGGACAGACCCGCTTGCTCGATGTGCTGTCTAACGACACAGACATTGATACGGCCATTGATCCTCGAACGATTACCATCACGAGCCTCCCATCCTCTGGTAGTGCTGTTGTGAATCAAACGGGCGTCATCGAATACACCGCCGGGGCAGGATTCCGAGGTGTTGACCAATTGGGCTATACGGTTCGTGATGGTGCAGGGAACGTCTCCAACGAGGCATTCGTTACGATTACCATCAACAATGCACCTGTTGCGGTAGACGATTCGACGTTCACCTTCAAGAACGAAGCGATCACGATTGACGTTCTTGACAACGACTCCGACCTAGATGGCACTCTGGATCCAAGCACCGTGCAGATCGTGGCTTCGCCGTCACCAAGCGGCACGGCAACAATTCAGGATGACGGCACGATTGTCTTTACGCCATCGGCCGAGTTCTTTGGCGATGTTCAATTCTCCTATGTGGTCGCAGATGATGTAGGGACGATCTCTAACGTCGCCGATGTGCGTGTTCGAGTTCAACGAAGTCGCTGGCAAAATCCAAACGGCAATTTGGATGTGAATGCCGACGGATTCGTTTCGCCAATCGACGCACTGATCGTGGTGAACTATCTGAACAACGGCAACGAGACGTTCCTTCCAAATTCAGGCGTCGAGCCAGCTCCGTTCTTGGATCCAACGGGTGACGAAAACGCAACTCCTCTCGATGCTTTGGTCATCATCAACTTCCTCAACAGCAACTCCGGTGGCGGTGGAGCTGAAGGGGAAGCGGATCTAACCAACGAAGCCTACGTCATGATGGTCACTCCAGAGCAGATCATCGAAACCGTAGGAGAGCAGGTTGTTCGCGAGATCCAACAATCACTCGACGAGTCTCTTCTCGAAGCCCTAAGCGATGACTTGGATCAAGACTTTATCGGACCAGTCTTGCCTGGCTCGCTTGTCGCGGAAGGGGAAGATTCCGATGACGAGCTATTCGACTCGCTGACTTGCGAGAACAAGTTCAGCAGCGATGCGATGGACGATGCGTTTGACGATCTATTCGGCGACGACGCCGAAGGCATGGGACCGTTCCGGGTCTGATCGCCGGTATAGAAATCGACAACTGACGTGCCTTCAAAACAAGAGCTCCCTGTGTCTCACACGGGGAGCTCTTTTGTTGCATGGTCAGAAGTCGTCGTCGTTGCACGAAATCTTGATGCAGGCGAATTCTTGCTGCCGGTTCGGACTAGAGCATTTTTCGTTTTGGCGTAACCAGAGAATCCGACAGCGTGACCAAGGCATTCGTTGCCGGAAAGACTCTTTGCAAGTATTCGGAAAATGCGAATCTGCTCTAGCGTTTGGTACTCTCGGGTTCGACCGTAGTCTTCGCAGCGCTTCGTTCTTCCGCGTCCGCCGTGCTTGCCGGATCTAGTTGAGGCAGAAGCCGAAAACTGGCGGTCATTTGCTCATCGTGTGCCGCGAACTTATCGGTCATATTGGCTCCCATGGTGCAGATCAGAGCAAATCGATGTCCTTCGTCATCGGACAGGTGGTTGTGGATCCACTGAATCGGCACTTCTTCGACAGTACCTGCGGAAACCGTTCGAATGAGGCGCAGGTTAGATGACGTCACTTGTTCGTTCGACTCCAAGAACTCTTCGAATCGCCCTTTGAGCGAGTCACGAATATCCGCCTGAACTCCTTCAACGGTAACTTGGGTACCCGGTTTCACATCTGTCAGACGTGAAACGTTGCACTGAGCGATCACCATGTTGTCTTGGACGAAGCGTAGAACAGTTTCCTCGCGAGTATCAACGAAGGTCTTCCAGCGGCGATCTCCAAACATAGTAAAACGTCCCGCTTCCGACTGGATTCGCACCAACCAGCGGCCGGGATCTTCTTTGGCTGCGATATTGCGAAGCTGCTCGGGGGTGAAGCCAGTTTTATTCGCCGCTGACGACTCCCGAATCATTCGGACACGAGCTGTGATCTTGAAACCTGGCTCTGCCTGACTGATGCTTCGGTCTTCTTTAAGAACTAGACCTACCCACGTGACCAAGATGCTCTTGCCGGTAAACTTCGCTTGAAAACTTCCCTTGACGTTGATGCTGGTTGGGACGCTATTCGCCGTACCGTCAATCTGACCATTCAGCGAGATCGTTGCGATGCCCGCCTCCACTTTGGTGATACGGGCTGCGAGCGTGCTTTTTAACGCAGCTTCCAAATTGAAGATGTTTGCTGCGTCTTCTTGGCTTATTTTCCATTCGGAATCTGGCTTCGCGGGAGTCGCTGGCAGCAACTTCTCGAGCATTGCCGTATTAAGTGGAGCATGGAGTAGCTGCGTTTCGCGGAGATCAATGGTTTCCTTGGGGCAGTACTGTTGCCACGAACCCGATTCTTTCATGCCGATTAGTTGACGGCATTCTGGGCGAAGCTCGTGATTGGTCGATTGGCCAGCTATCCAAGTATCCGCTTTTGCCTCGACATAGCGACGTCCCGAGATGGTGGCGTCCATCTCACTATCAAGGACTGCTGTTTCGAAATAATCTAGAGTCGACTTCGCCTTCACGTCCGCCAGCCGCGCTTTCGAATCCTTGGACGACTCAAGCGGCTTGAGCTTGAGCTTTCCATCGAGCTCGATAACCAGCTTTGAGCGCGTTTCCAGATCGCGGATATCCTGTGGACGGACCAATAGCCGCTGATCTGCAGGTCCCGCCGCTGCACCGCTCGCAAGACTCGTGACGATTGGCGCGGCAATGACAGCTCCTAGCATCTGGCGTCGCGTGACGAATGCGTTTGCGGTGCTTTTGCCGCCTTGATTCCACTTTGAGCCTCCAATGCTACCAGAGAGCCTATTCGATTCCGTTGAGTCCATCGAATCCATTCCCAAACTCCATTCCATGAGAGTGCATCGCGCCGGCGATCACGACAAGTTATGCGATCTGCTTCAAACTGATGTTGTGGCGACTCAAGACTCCGAACGCTCCCTGCTCACAAGCCACCCCTCGGTAACTTTTCGAAGCTTCAACTTACGGACCGAAATGAAAAGGCTATGAACCTGACCTTGAGTAACCAAGATCGATATTGAGTCGTTGGCGTTTCTATCGGCACGATTGTGTCAAATTGCATATTTTGTGGCGGTGCGCCCGCACAACTTAACTGCCTCATAATGAGACACCGGCTGTCAGATCAGCTTCGTGGATGCAGATTTGTAAGTCGATTTGAAAAAACTGCCAGATTGAAGCGAAGCGCTCAGCCAATTGCGACCGCCGTAAAACCAATGGAGTCAGTCACTTACGAAAAACCTAACAAGCTGTCCAAGAGAAAACGAACACTTGGCCTTGTTTTTGCATCATGTAAGAACCATTGGAAAAAAGCGTCTTATAGGAAGAGGCCAAGAACCTAGAGCTCCCACACGAACTCCTTACCAGCTGGTCCTCGTAGTGATAACGGGGCATGGTAAGTTAGGGCTACGCGGTTTTGGCCAGTGACCGTCGCTGTTTCCATATGGCGATAGTGCTTAAGGGGAATCCAGGAAGGGTTCCTAAGCCCAGCCGCGTTTGAGTGTTGGCGGTCGGAAACCGCATGGATTGAGTGACACTCAGCCGCACGCAGGGAAAGGTGTTAACGATGCATCAGAATTACCGCATCGGATTGATTCGAGAACTACGAGACCAACAAGTTCGATTCGCACCGCGAATCAAACGAATGGAACAGGCCGAGAGAGCTGAGCGTCTGCTCAGTGAACTCGATATGTCTCGAGATTACCCATATGAATTTGTCTATTTTCGCGTGACGGATTTTCGTCCAGACGAGAATTCTCGCAAGCTGATTCGTGGAGAGGACGCTGCGCATGACCTTCGTCTGTTTGTGGAAGACATCTCTGATTCGCTCAACTTGAAGATCGAAGAGGCGAAAGAGCCCGTCCACACGGTTGACGAGCTCAGCCGGATGTTCAATGTTTCGACGAAAACAATTTCGCGTTGGCGTGATCAAGGTCTCGTTAGCCGCCGATTCCTTTGCGACGGACGCAAGCGAGTTGGCTTCCTCCACAGTAGCGTTGAACGATTTGTCGCGAAAAACCGCGATCGAGTGAAACGTGGTGAGCGTTTCAGCCAGCTGAGCAACGACGAACGAGCTGATATTATCGAGCGTGCTCGTCGAATCGCCGCCGCCGGTGAAAACCTTTCGGAAGTCGCGCGGCAGGTCGCAGCCACTCTCAATCGTAGCGTCGAAACAATCCGCTACACAATCAAGAATCACGACCGCAAGCATCCGGACCAGGCAGTCTTTCCCGACTCACGGCCCATGCTTACGGATGAAGACAAGCGGACCATTTTCGATAGTCACCAGCGAGGCGTTAGCGTCAGTGTTCTGACGCGGCAGTATTCGCGCACGCGAAGTGCGATTGTGCGTATCCTGAATGAACAGCGTGCGGCCGTCATTCTCGAACTTCCGTTAGACCATATCCACAACGAGGAATTCGATCGTCCGAGTGCGAAGCTTCGCGAAGAAATCCTCGGGGAAGTGCCTGAGGCGATGATTCCGCCGCGGAAGGTACGTGCCCCAAGTGGGTTACCAACTTATCTGGCGTCACTTTACGACGTACAGCTACTCACCCGCGAGCAGGAATATCACCTGTTCCGCAAGATGAACTTCCTTAAGTTCAGCGCACTGAAGTTGCGCGAAAAATTGGACTCAGCCGAGCCCAAAGCAAGCGAGATGGATGAAATCGAGAAGCTCTACAACGAGGCTGTCGCGGTCAAGAACCAGATCGTGCAAGCCAACCTGCGGCTCGTCGTGTCCATCGCCAAACGCCACATGAATAGCTCCGACGACTTCTTTTCGCTGGTAAGCGATGGGAATATGTCTCTGTTCCGAGCGGTTGAGAAGTTTGACTACTCACGTGGAAACAAGTTCAGCACCTATGCTAGCTGGGCGATTATGAAGAACTTCGCTCGTTCGATTCCAACCGAGTTCAAGCATAAGGATCGCTTCCGCACGACTGGCGAGGAAGTGTTCATGGCTCACGAGGATACGAGAGTCGACCACTTCGCAGAAGAGATTGCCCAGAAACAGCGAGTCAAACAGATCAATCAGATCTTGAACAAGCTGGATCACCGAGAGCAACAGATCATCATTCGCCGCTTCGGTTTGGACCACAACAACGAACCGCTGACTTTGAAAGAAGTCGGTGCTGAGCTTGGCGTAACCAAGGAGCGAATTCGGCAGATTGAGGCCCGAGCGTTGAGCAAGCTTCGTGAAGCGGCTAGCACCGAGGCTATCGACGCCCCAGAATAAGCCGGATGGCGGAACTCGCTAAACCGAATTAAAAGAACTTGCTAAACCGCTTGTCGACGTCGTAAAACAGCAAACGCCATCCTGTTCACAGGGTGGCGTTTTTTCGTTCACCTGGGGCTTCAGAATACGTGAAAGCTCACAGAATCCAGTTGACTCAACACTTGGATCGCTTCGCGCAGAAAGCCTGAGTCGCATAGTCGATGATGTGCATCGCGTCGACTGAATCATCGGCTGAGACAACCAGAATTCGCATTCCGTCAACGTACGACGCTGGCGTCTTTTCACGATCGACGAGAGCTAGATACTTCCGGCTGCTGAGCGGCTCGCTGAGCAACTCTGCCGCCAGCTTCAACGGTACATGACCAATTCGTCCATGTTTGCGATGGTCAAGCCACACCTGTCCCGCAGCGACATCTTTTCTGAGACTAAGCCTTTGGCCTTCGGCCAGAGCTTCCCACTCAGCTTCATCCCCCCCCTGGACGACGCTCCAGAAATGAACCAAAGCAGTTCGCGGACCGACAGGCAACGCACATCCATTCTCGAACCAAGCGTCACACACGCGATGCCGATGGTCGCCCGAGGCCGAGTACGCGAGTTCGTAAAATCGGCTTGCCCCCCATTTAGGCAAAACAATGTCAGGGGGTGCGACGATGGCGTCATCCATGTATGCGATCATCGCTTCGTCAATGCTCGCGTTTAGAACCTGCCCAGAATAGTACTGATCCACGGCCTGCCGAATCTCGGCAATTTCTTTAGGGATCCCATGAAGCGAGGTGTAAAGAACATACGCCTCGAAAATTTCCTCTTTCGTAAGTGCATCACAAATCATGGGCGATGGGTCACCTCACCAACGGAGTGCAATGGTGCTCGAACATCTTGCTACCTAGCGAGTAAGCTCGCCATCTGAAACGTACGTCCGATATCTGAATATGCAAAACAAATTCCACCGGGACGCATCGATTTGCCAATCTCCGGTAAAGCATACTGCGACCGACGCGTGACATGGCAAAGCTCAGTCATCGAGATACCAAACAACAGCACGATTGTTTAGCGCTTTCACGGTCGCCCCATCCTGATCGGGTATTCGCTCTGCGACCTTCTGGACAGCAGCACTGAAGTGAAGCCCCCACAAGGTGACGCCATGCTGTGTTCGACGAAATCCGAATCTCTGCTTCCGAAGCGGTGCGATTACAAACCGCTTTTCAGGCAAGACCTGCAACCGGTCCGGCAGTTTGCCTTCTTTCCGCTCATATAAACGGGACGCGATCGCGAGGCGCGCAAGTCGATGCTGGAGGCAGTCATTAATCAATAGTTCTGCGTAGCTGGAGAACGGGGGCGCGAGCAAACGTGAAAGAATGCGATCTGCCGTTTCAAGCCAGTTGCTCGAATCGTCTTCTACCTCAGCGAGCCGTTCAGCGGCGGCACTGTGAAAAGAGATGAAATCCAGTGTGTCGACATCGGCGGCTCTCTGCATTAAATCGATATAGTAAACCGCGTCATGCCCACGGGCTGGAATTGGCGAGGCCGATTTCATGGCCACTGCTGGGTTGGTAAACACGCTCATGTGGACCGACATTTCGCCAAGGATCATATCTTGCCACCTCGTGCCGATCGCTGTTCTTTCAGAGCAATAGCTATCGAGAAGCTGAAGCTGTTTTTGATCAAACAGGTCGATACGGATTGCAGCCTGCATGGCCTTGAGTGCCTCTCGACGATACGCAATGCCAACGACCCGTGCGATCCCAAAGGGAATCGCCTCTGCATGCTTTGCCAACTCACCGAGAGCGACGATGTCCTTGGCCGCTCGTTCGGCATCGCCCAGATGTACGGCAACCTGCGCATCGCAGAATAGCAGTCTGGCCATCCCACGCGATTCCTGTAGTTCTGGCAGTAGCGTCTCCGTAGCCTGAAAGAAGAAAGGAAATCGGACGGGCAGTTCAGAGCTCGCTAAGCGCCGGATCTTCTCGATGGCATCTCGGTGCTTCTCGGTAGCAGCAACCGCAGCCGAAGCACTTTCCCAGGCGTCGCCAATTGGAAAAGGATCGGCAAACTCATCAACTTCAACCGAAGCATCGATGTAGCGAACACCAGCGAAATCAGACAGGAACCCATCGTCTTGAAGGCATCCGAACACTTCGTACCACTCCTCCAAATTGGCGACTGAAGTCGTGTCACTGTAGTGCTGCTGCACGCTTTGATCGTCAGCTGGAATACCGCGTTCAGACAACTCCTGTAGCCGCACTGCCATCTGGGCACGGCCATCGTTTTCACGCCAGGTCCATCCAATGCGAAAACCAAACCAAGCCAACCAGAGTACGGCGAGTGGCGTTACCAAAATCGTTGCAATAAGCCACCACCGCACTCGCCGCACACGCGTCTTCGCCGTCGTTTTAGTGTGAGCCGAATCCACTTTGAACGGAAGTTCTTTCAACGCCGACTTACCTCATTTGAATTCCCAGAATTACCGCTTCCGCTTGCTACACCATGAGCGTACCCCCAAACTGCGATTGCAGCGTAGTAGACCTCGTCTTTTCACTGCACCATCTTCGGCAGAGTGAAGCGGAGCGAGCGGACCCTTGTCATCCGATCCCGCTGGCATTCGACAGTAATTCGAGGATGGAGACCTCGCGGAAGCAACAGTGGCGGAACTCAATGGACACGAAAGCCTTCATTTCGGCAGGGCAAACCGGCTGGGAATATGAAGATTCACTCACATAACGCCGCAAATGGTCCGCGACGAGCAAGGCTGAGTCTTCGTTGGTGAGCCCGGCCTAATCAGCAACACGAACTCTGCCGGTTGGAGGGGGATGCCTTGCTCTATATCCCTCAGCACGGGTCTACTGGGCACCTTTGGCAGCTATTTCCTCTAAACATGCGATTATGTCCGACGAGTTGCGGCAACAGAAACGGGCTGGACGGCAATTCACGGATCTTGAGGACCCCCATTTTCGCGGCTTGAAATCCCAGTCGTACCTACTATTCTCAAGCATCAGGATGGGCGATATCTGCTTGCACTGCGGCAGACCGCAGCTGTTGTCGCTCCTAAAGTACCGACCGAGAACTCCTACTTGCCCGCTCGTCATGGATTTGGATTTCGTTACCTATCTTATCCGGCGATTCAGTGTCGCAGTCGTTCTGCTACTGCTATTCTGCCTTCTCCCGGGCCCGCGCGCTCTGCTAGATGACCTGTTCGACTATTTGGCTTCGGAGGAAAACGTCGAGGCGATGAACGCCGGGCTGCATCTCAGCGTAATCCACTTTTGCTGGTTGTTCGGATTCGAGCTTCCAGCGCTCGAGTTCCCTTCTACAGGCGACAACTTACTCACGGCCAGCTGCATTCTATTCAGCATTTTGGGTCAGCTATTGGCCGTTCAAATCGGCTTTATACTTTGGCGTTACGGATGGTTCACCTATTACCGCCGCGCGGAGGGACGGAACGAAGTCGCCGAGTTCGGAGGTTTTGAAGAAGGCAATGATTTGCCGCTCGAGCCCTATGTTGAGAAGAAGTCCTCCGATGCGACCATATCGATTCGACAGCTCGAGGAAGAAACAACGGATGGCACCTTCGACGACGAAGCTACGGTCAACACAAGAAAACGCGTGGCCCCACGCTAGTTTTCATCTCTAGCGTCGATGCCCCCCTAGCAGCTTCACCACCGGAGACTGCTAGTTGCGATACTGCTCATGGCAAGATTTGCATTCACTGCGAAGCCTCTTGAACAGAGAAGCCTGATCCGCACCTTGTTGAGCAGATTCGAGCTGTTTCGCAAGACGCTTGGAGTCGAACATTCGCTGTCGAAATTTCTCCGTTTGGAACTTCTTGGGCAAGATCGATGGGCGTGACGCCTCTTCGAAGCACTCTCGTATCAGCAAAGCGAGCTCGTCTTTCTTTTGGCCTACCACCTCACCTGTAACTTTTGATTCGGTAGCTTGCCAGCGATCGACCAGCCTGGAAAGTTGCGACATCGAATCTGCAAACGGAGTTGTCTCCGCGACGGAGGGTAGCTCCCGGGGAAGCCTGTCATCCAAGTCTGAGATCGCGTTTTGATCTCTGACACTAGCCCAGAGTCCGGCGTATTCTTTTCCTGTCCCTGCAACTTCGAGCAATTGAATCGCATCCGCACTCGACACCACACCAGCCCCCACAAGGGCGCAGGCTGCGGCCGCAGGCGCTCGATGGCGCCCATGGTGACAATGAAAATAGAATGGCCCCTTGTACAGTCTCAGCGTCGCAGCCAGTTCAAGATATTGAGCCGACTCAACCCCGCTGTAGCGGAGCGGCAGGTGCACGTAGCGTATTCCGAACCGTTTGGCCAAACCAATATCTGGCCTCGCTCCGTCCACACTTACGACCGTCTGAACCCCCAGTTTCCGCAGCTCTCTGAATGCTGCCTCACCGCTTGGTTGCCCACCGATGTAGACGAGATGTTTCAACGGCAACAAGTCGTGGGCGGCGAGCAAACTCGGCAAGACTTCGGCTTTGGCATGAGAATCACCGCCGGATGACTTGGAGTCGGTCGCGCTACAGTCCGACTTATCCGGCGCTTCTCCGGTCTGCGGAAATACGTGCGGAAAACCTGACATCGTACCAAGAAGGATCCCGAGTATCGAAACGGCGAAAAGCGACAACATGGAGCCAATTCGAGCACTCGAAGGTCTAGGAGAAAGCTGCTCGTTTCTCGCCCATACTGCACGTAATAGTACCCTGGCATATCCCGCGGCTGAAAACCGAGGGCACCTTAGGTAAGATCGTGGCTTTTCACAGAGTTGGCTCATCGTCTTTCGAAACAACATTAAAGGGTTCGAAGGACAGCCCGCCCGAAGCCCGCAGTCGAATGTTGTAACCTTTGCCTTCTTTCACCTTTATCGAGATCGCTTCGCCGTGTGCGGCGCGAATTCCCATCTCGGTCGCTTTCTTTTCGTCATTGGCGAACTCCCAAAAATCCGCCCACAAGCTCTTCTCGAACTCGCTCATTTCGCCACCTCGCCCGTAGGCTTGCGGCCTCATCCCGATCTCATCGAGTGAGATCCCTTCGCTCGGCATTTGCTGCTCGCTGAAGATACGATGGAACAAACACAGCGAAGTCCCTCTTTCAATATCACCCTTCTCGATGTACTGGTCGTCAAACTTCACGATCCAATTGTCGACGTAAACGATGTCACCCGGAAGCTCGATCTCTTTCGGTTCGGAAAGTGCTTCTCCAGTCGGCGACAACTCAACGAACTGAAGCCTGCTCAGCAATGCCTCTCCATCTTCGTCCCTCTCGACTTCCGTTACGGTTAACCGCGCCAATCGTTGATCGGTTTTCAGCAAACGCATCGCCGTTTCGAGCCGGTCGATTTGCTTTTCTTTCTCTTTGACCTCCGTCCCGAGTTCCTCGATCCGAATCGTTTTGTCTTCTAACTCGCCCTTGAGCGAAGTTAGCTGCTCCCGCTGTTCCTCTAGGACCCTCTCATTCGCCGTGTATTCACTGTAGCCAAAGTAGCCTAGCCAGCCCACGATCCCGACAAATACAGCAGCCAGTAGAGTTCGTACGGTTGAGTTGAAAGTCTTAACACTCTCGCCAAGTCGTCCCATGGCTGCGGTCCAATCTGTCCAAGGCGCATCGTAAGCGATGCGCGGTGATAGCTTAAAGTCTACGTGGGGAAGCCTCAATTCATCAGCCTGCAGGCCCACCGATTCGGCAGGAGGAAAATCGCTTCGCTTCCCCGCTTTGCTTCCGTAGAGGCAAGAAAATCGACTGATCTGGTCGCAAGCAGCCTGGTCGTCGCACCTCGGGACAATTCCCCTGAAAGCAGGTGTCCAATGGCCAAACGGCGAGAATGGGAGCCTTTCCCCGTATTCCTAGCTATCGAATAGGTGGATTCTTCCTGATCAGCAGTTTGTCTAAAGCGATTCCAAAATCTAACTGATGTCGCCGAAAATCCTGCAAATCGGTAACTTGTCGCCATCCGCATACTCCCCGATAACCCCACAAACGGGTCAACGAGCCTAAATTCCTCAGTCCCTGGCACGGCAAAGCACAGTCAGAAAGGCTCTCGTACCACTTCTATCTGAGTAGCCCTGCCCCTAGGAGTTCAAACGTCCGTGAATATCGCCGACCTAACCCCAGCCGCACGCAGCCAGCAAAAACTGCGGTTTTGGTTTGGTGGGGGAATTCTTGCTGTCGTCTTGACCGCCAGCAGTATTCCTTTCGATGCGTTCTTCGCGACCGAAGACTTTATCGGCGCATTCCCGGGAGACCTACAAAAAGCGATCCATTTGAGCGAAGCGTTTGCTCATGGGGCTGGCGCTACAGCCATTCTCCTGACCGTGCTCATTGTGTCCGTCGAGAAACGTTCCCAGGTGTGGACCGCGATCTTGATCACCCTTTTATCCGGGTTGACTGCGAACATGGCGAAATCGGCCTTTGTTCGAATCCGCCCGCATTCTGTTGGGAAGATCCAAGTCGGAGAAGGTGAAACCCTATTCGATCAAGCCGAAGCCAATGAAGTTGTCGAAGCTAGTTTTTGGGACTCTCGGCAACGGAGCTTTCCCTCGGGTCACGCGGCGACGGCTTGCGGACTCGCCATCGGCTTGAGTCTCATTTTTCCGCGAGGCGTGGTTGCATTTGGTATCTTAGCAACATTGGCCTGTATTCAACGTGTCATCAGCGGCGCCCACTTTGTCAGCGATGTTCTGGCTGGAGTTGCCGTTGCCTTCTTCTGCGCAGGCATCGTGCTGTGGATCGGCCGACGTTCGTCCGTCGACTCCCGCGCATTGTGATCTTCGTGGGACGGAATTGAGGCACCGTTCCTTGGTTTGGTTATCCGACTTCATGGAGCAGAGTGATGATCTTTTCCTTTTGCCATGCCCGCACTTGGGCGAATCTCCATCGGACTTATTGTGCCTCGACAGTTGTCGCAATCGGCCTAACGTTCACCTCAACCTCTGTCATTCACGCGCAAGAAGGACCGACAAGTAGCTTGCTCGATTCCCAGCCAGACTCGGCCGAAGGCCCAACCAAGGACGTTGTGGAACAATCGGTTGAAACTCAAGTGCGTGAAATAGCTGAATTGCATCGAGAGCTTAGGCGCCTCGAGAAAGGAACCGCGAAAGCCAAAACGGATGGGGAGCGAGCTCTCAATATTACCGAGCTATGCCAGCTATTTGTCGAAGTCGGCCAACACCCGGAAATCGCAAAGAGCCCAACGCTACAGAGTCTTAGTGTGCGGCTTCGCACTCGCTTGAGAGGTATCGAGCGGAGAACAAGCGATGAACTCCGCAGACGCGGAATCGAGGAGCCCGAGGAATACATTGAGCTCCGTCGGAGAGAGCGCCTCAAGCGTTCACAGCAATCCAACCTTGGGAGGGCAAGGTCGGTTGGCTTTCGAGGAAACCATGTTCAGCAGGATCGCCCCGAATTCGGCCAGCGTCAAGGTGCGAATAGCGCCGGCCAAGGTTCAGTCACCGTCGGGACCGGAGCAAAGGCATCGGACCGAAGCGATGGTGAGAAAAGCACCAGAAGTGCGAGCAGCAATTCCTCGGAAGGCTCCGCAAGCTCAACATTCGAATCTTCCTCGAATCGCTCCGATAGCCGTGGGCGCATTCCTGGCGGCAACGCCGCTCCAGGTCCAGATTACAGCTGGCAATTGGTTAATCTCATCCACATGACGATCCAGCCGGATTACTGGTCCGTCGCTGGTGGCCCAGGTAAAGCAATTTACTTTGGAAATGCTCGCGCGCTGGTTATCCACGGGAGCTGGCGCGTCCAAGAGGACGTCGCCGACTTGCTGACCGCACTCAGGGGCGGCTAACCGCCCATTGTTGGAGTCCTGCAAGCGCGCGGCGAGTTCTATATAAAGGGCTTCTCCAGGCTTAGTCAGGGAAGTCCGATGGTTTGCGAAACAAGGCAAGCAGGGTATCTTTGACGTGTTCTTCAAACGTTGATTGTTCTGGGTTTGAATCAGACGACCGAATACCACCCGGACTAGCGAGTATCGAATCGCTCTGCATCCGCCAGCTATGGAGGTCGGCACGACCGTAGAAGCCGATTTCGAAACCCCCAATCCGACTTAGCCGATGAGCACAACACAATCCAAGCCTCCAACTCCACGATGCCCAAGCTGCGATATGACGGTGGACATGAAATTGGCCAAGAAATCCCTACCATTCTGCAGCGAACGTTGTCGATTGGTTGACCTCGGCCGTTGGCTCAACGAAGAACACGCTTTACCATTCGAGGAAGATGACGAAGAGTCGGATGCGGCAAAGGAATCCGCCGCCGAATCTGGGTCCAGATCTTCGATTCGCTTACCACCCGGTTGGCACGACGCATAGCTCCCCACGACGCGTAACTTTCCCTTTTCTCAATACATACCTTGATGTGTTCGATGGGCTGAGAAACGCATCAACGACCACGCCTTACGTGACCTCTTGGCGAAGTTTGCGTTCAACGCTCCCTTCAAGCAACTCACCGCTGAGCAACAACATGGAAGATGTTCCCTTTGAAGATAGACACGTACCCAAGGCCGAGATTGCCTGGGAACGGTCCCTATGGTGGTGGTACCCGCTAACTCGAGCGGTTCACCCGGCTATCAAAATGACAACGCTGGTGATTAGCTTGGCTGCCCTTTGGTTATCCAAGCTAGGCATTTACTTGGGAACGCTTGCCTTCCAACCATCGACCCAAGATCAAACTCCATGGTCCGTTGCTCCCATTTGGTTGTCCCAATTTGATTTTCCGAGTTCCCCAGTAACATCCCCAATCATGCAGTGGTCGGGCAGCATACTTCGAGCCTTTTTCGAGCTTCAGTTCGGAACAAGGGAGCTGGCTTTCGTTTCGTTCGTAGCCCTTTGGTTCGCCCTGGTATTCGGTCTCTTGGGCGGTGTCTTAGCGAGGCGTGCGTTGGTGGAGCTGGGCCAACGAACCATTGCCCCGTGGGGACATTCGTTCTCCATTATTTTTCGGCGCTGGCAGGGATTACTCTGGGCAACCGGAATGCACCTGGTCGGGCTTGCAGTGCTACTCATCCCCGTTGCGATCCTCGGCCTAATCGCCCAACTTGGGACTGTAGGCGGAACCGTAGCTGGGGTCGGATTGCTCCTGTGCTTTCCACTAGCCTTCGCAGTGGGCCGTTTGACGTTGAGCATGATTTTTGGTTTCCCACTCTCGGTGAGTGCTATCGCAGCGGAAAAGAAGGCTGATGCGTTCGAAGGATTCAGTCGTTCCAACGCGTACCTATTTCAACGTCCTGTTGTCGCACTACTTTGCGTAACTTTCCTGCTACTAGTGGGACTCGCTGGCGAGCAAATTGTCATGTGGACGCTCTACTTTGGGTGGGGGCTGATTCGAAGCGTGTTCTTACTCTGTGGCGGGGGATCCAATGGTGGTGCCAATCAATTCGTTTTGATTGCCAACAGCCTTTCGACTGAACTCATCACCGCGTTTTGGTTTAGCTACTTCTGGGCGGCTAGCGCAGCACTTTACCTGGTGTTGCGTCGCTCAGTCGACGGGACCGACTTAGACGAACTAGACGAGATTGCGGACCCGGTCATGGAGACGCTGCCAGAGATCCCCAAGCGGCCTAGCGAAACGAACCAGGACGCGGACTCCAACCAAAGCGATGATGCGGAAACGAAGGTGCCTGCTGAATCACCGTCCACGAACGGCGGGACTCCCGATTCCCCCGCTGACGAATCGTAGCCTTTTTTATGGCATCGTAAATTTGCTGTCCGGTCTCAGCTGGCTATGTCAATCCAATCTTCGGAGCGACGAGTCGCAGGGCAGTTCAAGGTCCCCATTGGCTGGTTTCAGAGGCCAAAAATACTCACCGCACGGCGGATGTCCCAGCCATCTTGGGCTGGCCCTGCCTCGACGTTCCAAAAAAACGTTTTGAGCAGAAGGGAAGAGAAATATGAAATGGCCAAGCTCATCGAAATCGCGTTACGCGAGTGGCCATTGCTTTCCAAGCGTTTTCTTCTGTAATGCAGTTAGGTCGTTGATCCCGGTGCGAGCCAACTTCAGCATCTTGCTTAACTGCGTATCGCTAAACGTTGCTTCTTCGCCGGTGCCTTGAATTTCTACGAATTGCCCGCTGCCGGTCATCACGACGTTCATGTCCACTTCAGCAGCAAAATCGGCTTCGTAGTCCAAGTCAAGAACTGGCTTGCCACCGACGATGCCGACGCTGATAGCAGCGACACTGTCTTTGAGTGGATGATCTGAATCGCCGACGCTCTTAAACTCTGGATATAAAGCGTCTGCAAGCGCAAGAAAGCCACCGGTAATGCTTGCAGTTCGCGTTCCCCCGTCAGCCTGTAGGACATCACAGTCGACTGTAACCATTCGTTCTCCCAGTTTATGAAGATCGATGATGGCTCGCAGACTACGCCCAATCAGACGCTGGATTTCAGTCGTCCGACCATCGACTTTCCCGCGATCGCGTTTCTTTCGTTTGTGCGTACTATGGGGAAGCATGTTGTACTCTGCCGTCACCCATCCCTTACCAGATCCTTCCAGCCATGGTGGAACCGATGTATCAATACTCGCGGTGCACAGCACGATTGTGTTGCCGCATTGGTAGAGCACACTCCCGGGGGAAGAACGAGTGTACTTGCGTTTAATCTTGACCGGCCGTAGCGAACTCATGGCAACTCTCGGGGCAAATCGTGAAAGAATAAACTGGCGCTGCTCATGAAACGCGAGACGCCGACTCGGCCTGACAATGTATCCATGGAAAGGCCAATGCGAAACACCCTCGCTTTGATTGGGCCCCTGGTCATTCCGACAACTTCGCTCATGCGACACCGCCTACAGCCCCGACCTATTTCTGCTATCCTTCGACTCAAGATTCTCTTGCGAGAGTGCATTGGCACGCACGCAGTCGGCAAAAGGGCTACGTCCTGCACGGCATCGCATACTCCCCGCTGCTCAACAGTGAGACCATCATGCGAACCTACATCTGCTTTGCCATCATCATCGCCGCTTCAGCCTCGCTAGCAGCGCAGGAGCGAGAGCAAGAGGCAATACGCCGTTGCCGCAACTTGCTTGAAACCAGTCTAGTTGACTTCTATTTGCCGCATTGCGTCGACCCAATCCACGGTGGCTACCTTGAAAAGCTCGACGAGGCGGGGCAATTTGCGAGCGGTGAGAAATTCCTGACCTTGCAAGCCAGACAACTCTGGTTCTTTAGCCTCCTCGCGAAAGAAGGAATCCAACGTGATCCGGCTCTGAAAGCGGCTAAGTCAGGTCATGATTTTCTTATGGCTCATTTCCACGACAAAGAGGAAGGCGGCTTCTTCACAAAGACGACAGGCGACGGCACCCCCTCTGATCGCCGCAAACACGTGTATCCGAATGCGTTTGTCATCTATTCACTGGTTGAATATCACCGAGCCTCTGGAAACGCCGACGCACTTGCTCAGGCGACGGAGTTGTTCAACGTGCTTGAAGAGCATTGCCATGACAAACGATTTGGCGGATACCAAGAGTTTTTCTACGCAGACTGGTCGCCCATCCTGGATCCAAAAGAATCTGGCTACGTCGGCGCAATCAATACGAAGACTTACAACTCACACCTTCATCTACTCGAAGCGTTCACGGAACTATATGAGGCCACGCATAACCCACTAGTTGGGCAGCGGCTGTCCGAACTAATCCTGATCAACACAGCAACAGTCAAGCACCCTAGTCTTCCGTGCAACATCGATGGGTGGACTCGAGAGTGGAAGATGATCGAGTCAGAACGCAACTTAAGGGCGAGCTACGGCCACGATGTGGAATGCGCTTGGCTGGTACTAGAAGCCTCCAAAGCACTGGGACGCCCAACGAACCTGCTCAAAAACTGGGCCAAGTCGATCTGCGACTACTCGATCGAGTATGGATTCGACCATCAGCATGGCGGGTTCTGTTACACAGGGCCTCTAGCAAGCAACAGTGACGATCGTCAGAAAGTCTGGTGGACCCAAGCAGAGGCTATGGTCGCCATGTTGACCATGTACGAAATGACAGACGATGATCATTACCTGGATCTCTTTCATAACACTTTTGAATTCACTGATGCGCACCTGGTGGCCAAAGAGGGAAGTTGGTGGAATACGAGGAATGCCGATGGTACGCAGGGTGAAAACAAGAGCCGAACCAGCATGTGGCAAGCGGGCTATCACAACGGCCGCGCCCTTCTGCGGTGCGAAGAAATTCTAAAACGTATTTCTCAAACCAAGTAAGACCGCCGTCCATGTTTCAGCACATAAGGATTCTCAAATGAACGTTGATCTGCCTGGCATCCAAGGTTTTCGTCTAGACGGCCAGTGCGCTATCATCACTGGAGGATCGAAAGGACTCGGGCTCGCGATGGCATCTGGCCTAGCGTCCGCTGGTGCGAACATCGTGCTTGTGAGCCGCAATGAGGATCAAGCAAGCGAAGCTGCAAAGGCGATTGCAAATCAATATGCCGTCGAGGCGATTGGCTTGAGGGCGGATGTTTCGGACATCAGTGCTCTCGAAGAAATGGCGGAGCGAGTCAACACGCGCTTTGGCAGCATCGAGATCCTAATCAATAGTGCCGGCATCAACATTCGCGGCCCCATCGACGAACTCGAACCAGCTCAGTTCGATGAAGTCATGTCGATCAACGTCAATGGAACATGGAATGCCAACCGAGCGATCATCCCCTACATGAAGAACAAACAGTATGGCCGAATCATCAACCTCGCGAGCACACTAGGTGTTGTTGGCCTCGCCAACCGAACTCCATACGCGAGCAGCAAAGGGGCTGTCGTTCAGATGACACGAGCTTTAGGCTTGGAGCTTGCTCCATTTGGGATTACCTGCAACGCAATTTGTCCTGGCCCCTTTCTTACCGAGATGAACATCCCCATTGCCGACAGCGAAGAGGCGAAGAAATTTATCGTCGGAGCCGTCGCGTTAGAACGCTGGGGAGAACTCGAAGAAATCCAGGGCGCCGCATTGTATCTGAGCAGCCGCTTTAGCAGCTTTACGACCGGCAGCCTGCTTACGGTCGATGGCGGCTGGACAGCGAGATAATGGCGCGAGTTGCTTGACTAGGCTAATCGCGAGGCCGATTCGGGACACCGACTACGTATCACCGGCGAGCTCCGGAAAGACTTCAGAGTCCAAATTCTGCCGACCGACCAATGCACGTGTGCGTGCAATAAAATCGAACTTGAAATTGGCCACTTGTTGCTCGGTAATGCCAAGCGCCTCGGCCACTTCCTTGTTCCCGTTGCCAACTACAAATAGCAACTCAATACACTTCAGCTTGGTCCAGTCGCCCTTTTCCTGCCACTTCTGAATTTGATCTCGTAGCGCATCCGCGATGGCGGATTCTTCAAGTGTCTTCCTCTCGCCGCTGCGCGCAATACTGCTCGCCCCGCGGGCATGGCCTGACACGATCTGCCAGGGCGACGATGAATTGTCGCTGGCGTTCTGGGTCAGTGAAATCGCCGGGCGACGGCCTTCGCGACGCAGAAAGTCCGTGAGTTTATATGCACAGATTGAGAACAAATAGCTCTCGAGCGGACGCTTTCGATCGTAGTTGGGCAAGCTGTTCAGAAATCCAACAAAGGTTTCCTGAACGATATCTTCAGATGTACTGCGATTTCTCAGGCGACTTTCAACGAAGGCCAGCAAACGGCCTTCGTATCGCCCGATTAGATCTTCCCAAGCTTGTTCTTCCCCCTGGCTGATTCGATCCACGAGAATTTGGTCGGCGCCGGTGGAATTGCTCATTACTTTCTCTTGATGTGGATAGTTTGCCCGCCAGAGGTGATGGTCGTCTCATGAGTGTAGCCACCTTCAGCCCTGTTTTCCACGGGCATGTCTGGCGTCTCGGGCATAGCAGGCATGTCAGGCATCGCTGGCATGGCCGGTATATCTGAGAGCTGTGCTGGAGCTAGTTGATCTGGATGGTATTCAACCGACTCGTAAGCCACGAATAGGGACAGGAAGCCAAGCAGAAGTACACCGGACACAAGCAAACCGAATCCCAATAAAAGGAATCCCAGAATCCCGCCTCCAGATCGCTTGGTAGCTGCCGAAACAGGATTTGCAACCAAACCGTCGCCAGCTAGCGGCTGTGCAGTCGCCAAGCCATGCTTTCGCCGTAGCAATAGGTGCGAAAAACCAACGACACCGAGAAGGGCAACAAGGCCCGCTGTGAGTGGTGCTAACCGGCCAAGCTGCATCGACTCGCGATGCTTTTGCTGAAAGTACTCACGTTGCTCGGGAGTAATCTCAACCATCACCCACTTCTTGAACATGGGCTCGCCACTGGCGTTTAACTCCAGCACTTCCCCTTGAGCATCGTTGATGAGGTTGCGGCGAATAAATCTTGCGTCCACATCAAGAATGTCACTCTCACCACGGGCATTGAAGACTTTGTCATCAATGTAGTTCTTCACTGCAGCCACCAGACGTCTATCGAGAGCCGCATCAACCTCGTCCGGATCGCCTACGACTTCTGAATCGACCACGATGCGATGCACTTCAGTGCTGTAGTCGGGTTTAGCCATGATCCATGCTGGAACGTCTTCGGGGAGCACTGGCTCCGTCCCTGGTTCCACGGAGAGCTCGACGACCTCATCAGACTTGGGTTGATCGCCTGTGCGATCGACCGCCTCGGAGTCTTGGAATCCGCCGGCAATGGCTTCCATGTCCATCGATTCATCATCACTAACCTCTGAATCCGGCGCGATTGATGTTTCAACACTGTCTTCTTCTGAACCATGATGCTTCTGATCTGTTGAGGCAATTTCCTCCTCAGTAGCGGCTGGCGCCTCTTCAACAATTTCGTCTCCGTTCTCAGTAGACTCCGTGGAGCTCTGAACGACTGAAGTTGACTCGTCAGTTTGAACCAGAACAGCAACCCCGTCTTGCCCGAAAGACAGTTGAAGCTGCAAAGGAGCCAGGAAAAGCAGGGCAAGTGCCAATGTTCCAGCCTGAAGCATATTCACGACGATTCCTTTCGAATCACTTTCATGCTCAAACATCTATAACTTCTCCTAACAGCGATCCAAGAATCTGAAGCTTACTCAACTCGAAGCCACCCAAATATGCTTCTCATTTCTGGTCGGCTACGCGACCATTTCCGCCTTTTGCTTCACTTGATGCCGTTCGTTTGGATTGATCCAAGGGCTCGACAATTGAATTGCAATGGAAGCTCCTGCGGCAATGATGGCACCCCATGGTTGTGGGAAGGGGATCACGAGATGGACCAAGCTGGCGGCAACGACACTCCAGATCACGGACCAGAAGCTAAATCGCGTGCGACGCAAAGGGTCAACCTGTTTCCACCAGTGGATCAACCCCATGACGAGTGGGAAGTAAGCCAAGTAAGCAGGTAACAATGGTGCTTCGTTGGCGTCGAAGAATCCTTTCCACCGAGTGACCGGAATATCGCTGAAATTCTCGCGAGTGATCGAATCCCATGGCAGCATCAGAAAATCAGCCAGACCATAGGCGAGTGCTCCGATGGCAAATCCACTGGTAAGCTGAACAAAGCTGCGAATAGCCCAGTCGCCTTCCTCACGTTGCCATCGTTTCCCTAGCGCGATCGAGGTCCATGCGGTGGCCAACGCGACCAAAGATGCCCAGATCATGCCAATCATCATCGGCTGCAACTGGCTTCCCTGACCAACCAAGAACAATGCGGCGAGAGTGCTGAAAACCGCAACCACGGCAGTCGAACTTACCCACGAACCAGTGACCTCGCTCCACACGCTAGACCGCGGTGCTTGGGCGAGTTGCATCCGCCGGGCAACCTTCCACTGCTTGATACTGAGCGGTTTGTTGCCTGCGACTGGGCGGGGCCGCTGTTGCGCAGCAACCTGATGATTCGCGAGCGGCTGTGCAACGGGTGCCGTGGTCGGCCGATTGCCCATTGCATTCGCTCGGACCGCTTGCCCCTTAAGCTTCGGATCAGGTCCCTTAAGAACCCACCAGATGCAGTAATAGGGAACGTACAGCATCAAACCGAAGACCAAGAACGGAACGATGGCTCCCGCGTTGATTGCACAAATCACGATTGCAATGACAAGTAAAGCCGTCTTCATCCCAGGGTTAAGGGCGAGCTCATGCCACCAGCGATTCAGTCCGACCCAGCCATCGCGGAGATTACGAGCAATCGGCTCGCGATAGTGAGCAGCAGCGACCGGATGCAAGTCTTCCTCACGAACAGGCTTCGCCCCACGCGCCGCCGCATTGCCCCTGATCGGTTGCGGCTGCGGTTGAGGCCGCCGTGGCGTCGGTGCTTCGCGACTGACGAACTGTGCTGCGGGCTGAGAAGAACGGACCGGTCTTTGCGGGGCTGCCTCTACGACTGGTGGCAAATCATCGGTCTTCGTTCGAACCAACAGATAGCGATCATCGACCTCCATCCCAAGCGGTCGGACCATATCCCGCACGTTTGAATAACGCGAAGACGGGTTCTTGGCCAAGGACTTGGCAACGACCTCTCGAATCGGGGACGGCACGCGGGTCAAATCAGGATCCGCGGTCAAGTGTTTCATAATGATTTCTTGGCTGCTCTCACCATCGAATGGAACATTACCAGTGGCGAGCTCATACAACATGATGCCAAGTGCATAGATGTCGATCTCTTTTCCGTATTCCCCCTTGCCGATCTCGGGCGCCATGTAATGGAACGTCCCAACACTCTCGGTCTGGCCACCGCGGCGAGAACAAGAAATGAACTTCGACAGACCGTAATCGCCAATCTTGACGATTCCTTCGTCCTCAAAAATATTGGCAGGCTTGAGATCGCGATGCACGATGCCGTGATCGTGAAGGTACGCTACCCCCGCGGCGATCTGCCCAAACCATCGATTTAGTTCATCGCGTTGCAAACCGTAAGGATTCGCTTCGAGTACATCTCGCAAGCTCGCACCAGAAACATACTCCATCACGATCCAACCTTGCTGGTCGGAATCAAATTTAATGTCGTACAGGGCGATCAAGTTCGGGTGCTTTAGATTCAAGCACTGGCGTACTCCGCGAACTTCCACATCCAAGTTACGTTGAATCTGTTTGATGGCGACTTCTTTGCCAGCTTCATTGGTTGCGAAATAGACTTCGCCGAAGCCACCGATACCAACCCCTCGCTTAATGGTAAATCCAGCGAGAGGCGTGTCGCCATTTCCAAATCTGAACTTCATGGCCTTTGCCTGCGGTTGTTGCGGTTTAATGGTCGTTTGTTCCAAGCCGGAGTCCACTGGGACCACACCCTGCTCGCATTCTTGATTTGAGTCGCAATCTTGCGAGAGCGTCCCATCGCTCTGGCTGCTCGACTCTTCGTCCTGACTGGAGCGATGCAATTGATTCGGTTGATTCTTTTTCGCTGAACAACAGAACTGAATCATAACTGTTTCACCCCGATTCGTACCCTGGATTCTGAATTCAGCCTTTGATTCCACTACCTGGTTGATCCGCCAATTTGAACGGCAGAACGCTTGCCTACGACGGGCGCATTTACTCGACACTTAGCGAGAAATCGCCGCCTTTCATTCTCATACCGGATTCGACCGGAATCTGCCCTTTCTGCGCCGTCCCGTTGACTTCAACGTCATCCAATGTTCGGAAATACCACTTCTCTCCGTGTCGGAACATGAGCAGCTCATGACTCCAACTCGGACAAAGAACATGCGATCCCGGATCCGGCCCGAGAATGCAAGAATCCGACAAAAGAAGAACACCGTCCACGTTCGGCTTGAACTTGTTCAAACTAACCAGCTCCAGCTTGGCAGTGGCACTCAGCGGATTTGGCATATTGAATCGAACCTGCACGCGATCACCAAATTGCACCACGTCCTCGTTCGACAAAAGCTGCGGTCGCTCAACCGTAACTCCATTGACCTTGGTTGGCTGAAGCGGCTGCAATAAGTAATCGCCGTTGTCACGACGAATCGCAGCTGCCTGCCGCCTAACGTCCCCGACAATGCGAATATCGATCGCGTCTGCAGAAACAGCTTGGCCGAGCACAACCTCGTCCTGGTCCAGCATAAGGAACCCACCGACGCCATCGATCCACAAGATCTGCTGCCGGCGACCGTAGGTGCTTTGCGCCAGTAGGTTGCGAGCCGCCTTACCCGGCGAGTCAACAGCGAGCTGCGTTGGGCGATTGACCGGATTGCTCGCTGCCAGATCGGCGACGCCATCAGCGGCCAGTTTTCCTGTGCTTGGCTGCTCTTTCATGAACGCTCTCCAGGGTCGAATCATTCCCTCGCAGCTCCCATCACTTACGTGCCCAGTTGGCTCTGAATTGGAGAACTGTGAACTCATCAGCCAGACTCCCCAAAAACTTGCATCGAACCGCTTGCTGCGATGCATTCATTGTAACCCAGCGCCTTCTGATTTCGCTTTCAGATGCACATCCCACGTCGGGTATGAGGCACTTCTGAAACGCTGTCAGTGGGAACTGAATCCAAAGTACAGAGCCGGAAACGAAACCGATTGCTTCATCGCAGGCTGCATACTTGGGACGGAGAAAGAAACGGGCATTGGCACTACTTAACCGTCGTGAGTACCAATGCCCTTGTTTCTTTGCGAATCGCGGACTTGCTGTGGACCAGAGACAACCACTCATTCCGAGCGGCTGCCCCCAAGACGCGTTGCGAACAACCGCCACGCGTCTCCCGCTTCTTGCTTACAGGCGATGATTGCTGAGAAGTACTTCTGATTCATCTGCAACAGGCTCGTCGCCGAAGTAGTCAGCAATTTCGTCTAACAATTCTGGTGAAGTTGGCTCTTCGCCGAGTTGGATCTCGCCAGTCAGAACACCTTCGTTCGCTACCATTTTGTCGGCAACTTCGATTCGAGTCCGAATGTCTTGCAACAGTTGCTTCGTATCGCTCAGATGGCTGTCATCCAACGCAACGGGGCTACTGGTGCGTGCAACGTCCAGCAATGTCATCCGAGCTTGCAGGTTTTCGACTTCAATTTCTAGCTCACGACGAGCTGCGACCATTTCTTCGACTTTACTGCGAGCCGCGTCCAGGTTCTTCTCGCGAGCTGCAAGGACCTGCGTTAGCTTCTCGGTGGTCGCTTCGTAATCCTTGTACTTCTTGAAGCGACGACTCAGGTCCTCACGAACCTCATTTTCACTGTACTTGCGGCCGCGATAGACAAAGCGGACACCTTTCTCTAGATCACCCTTGAGGCGAAGAATATCGTCCTGGCTCTTCGCGAGGAGTGTTTCTTTAGCCTCAATCTCGGCCGCAAGCTGTTGTACGCCGACTTCTTCACGAGCAACGACCTGGAGATTCTTTTCGATCTCAGGTTTCAGCTCCTCAATCATGTCGCGTGCTCGCTTGAGCTCCCACTCGATTGGCACACTGTCACTGACTGCCTGGCTAGCTGCCTTGTAACCCGTCTTGACGTAGCTGGACGCCCCCGTGACGACGACTCCTGCCGCCGCAACTGCCCCCAAAACACCCATTAGTAGAAACTTCTTGCACATGTTTGATCCTCCACCCTCAAAAGGGCACCGTTCGATTTGTCGCAAAGCGAACCCTTCCAAAAGTCCGCAAGCCACCGTTTTTGATTCGCGTATGAGCAACTTCCCGTGGCTCATGTGGAGTAGTTCGTGGCCGTTTTTGATTTCTTGGGGTTTCTTAGAAAAATCACTTCAATTCGCACCAACCCCCCATATGGGCCGGCATGTCAATTCGGCAACAGATATGCTTCCGCTGATGCATTTTTGCGTCGCCGCAGAACAACCGGGCCGCAGACAGTATCGCCGTAAGCACATACCAAGAAACAACTTACAACTCAGAACGCAGAATCAAGTTCGTCTGGCACATAGACTGCAATGAACCTTCCCCTGTCGTTGACCGTCCTTAAGGAGGACGCGAATCGAGCCCAAGAAAGTCGAATGCCAGCCGCTTTTTGGTAATGCGGCGGGCGCAAAAAACGGTTGGTATTGTGGCGACTTCGTCTCGACAGCCGATAACGACTTTCACGGTCCAACCTTTTCCAACGGAGGCAGTGCCATGACTAGCTACAGCGGAGCCAAAGATCGGACGAATGAGCCCGAATCCAATTGGGAATGGCTGCAGACTCGGGTCGAATCAGCTGCCAATTCCGAAGATTTCCAAGAGTGGATGTCTGACGAACTAGATCGTCTGGAAGAAGCGTTTGCCGATCTCATTACGGCCAAGAGCCTTGCCCGATCTGCCTGCAAAGACGAAGCGGGCAATCGCGAATAGGTCCCCAATCGGGGCGGACAAGACACTCGAGATCCATCAACTCTCTGGCCAATTCGATCTCTCTCAGCCTCACACGCTGAGTTCTGCGGCCGTAAGGTGCACGGTGCAGTTGTATTTCTTCAGTTGCCACCCGTTGCCGGACCACCGAAATGCGGTGATGCCCGTGTTGTTGGGGGCTCGCAAAAACTCCTTCGAAGACTCGGATAGTTCCTCAGAACTCGCTCTACCTTCGGCAAGAAGCTTCGGCCCCAAGATCATCTTGAAGTCCGCGTGAATCACCATTGCGTGACATCCGCCCACCGGCGCCAATTCACGGGTCATCCAACGGGCGACCCTTTCTGCTCTGAGATGACATTGCTGATCGGTCTCGAAGTCACGCCCCCACCACCCGTCGTCCGAAATCTCGTCAGAGATCTCCCAGCCAGGATATTCGCTCACCAGTTCAGCATGCCCCATCCCAGGCTCGCCGCGTTTGCCGATCCGATCATATCCGCTATAGCACCCGCCGCGTTCAAAGATGTGCGGGTTAACCGAAACACTCATCGATTTCGCCCTTGCCAATGGTCGCACCGTCTCCAAGGCGCGCCGAAAGGGGCTGCAGTACAGGTGAGTGATGGACGCGTCAGCCAGCCCAGTTGCAACCAAGTCGGCTTGTCGTTTCCCCAATTCTGTCAATCCGGGATCGCAGACACGCTCTTCTTCGGGCAACGCATTGTTCGAAGACTGTCCATGGCGAATAAGCAACAACTGACACTGAGACACGAGTTTAGACTCCAGAATTGAGACTCCATTCACGTGATCCTTGCGATCTTCTATTAGAAACCATAGCGATTTCGGGTCACGCGCGTACCGCGGCGAATAAAACGACTTTTGAAAATCTTGCCTGCAGGCGATTTTTCAACGTTTTTTAACAAACGACTTGCAGAATGATTTGCTTATCGCGTCGTCTCGCGACGAAACAGTCGCTGAAGTCGGTCCAAGAGATTCCATTCAACCAACAGCATGATGAGTGGCAACGTAAAAAATACGAGCTGCCCGATCCGAGGTGCGATCTGGTCATCACCGAACTTGGGAACGGCCGAGTAGATCGCTAGACAAACAAGGGCGTTCACGAACAAGAGCCCGGCGCTTAGGCCAACGACGTAGAAAGCGTACAAACATCCGGAAGCCACGCTGGCAACCGGTCTCTCCGTTACCACATCAAGCTGTTCTAGCTGTTCACTCTCGTTTACCACGGCCCCACCCAGGATGAAGATTCACTCAGCCCGTGTCTGGACCGAGCCTCGCGCGTGCTTACCCTAAATTCAAACATCTAAGCCGCAGAGACCAGCGGAAGAAGCTGAGTCAACAGTATAGTCATCAGCAGACTGACAATACCCAATGTAGCTAACAGAGGTGTCCAGGTCTTGAGTGCTTCGGTTTCGCTAAGTCCACTCATCTTCGCCACGATCCAGAATCCACTGTCATTCATCCAAGAACCAATACAGGAACCTGCGCCAATCGCGGTACACAAGTAAACCAAGTTGAAACCGAGCTCACCTTCGGTCAGGCCAAATGATGCCATCATCGCGGAGACGGTAATCATCGCGGTGGTACTGGAACCCTGTGCAATCTTCAGCAGCGCCGCCATACCAAATGCCAGGAAGAGGGAAGCCAACCCAACGGTGCTGCCATCCTCGAAGAGGGCTTTAATATCCATGGCCACGTTGGTTTCTTTCAGCATTGCGCCAAATGCGCCCCCGGCGGCCGTGATCATGATGACAAGGCCCCCGCTCAACAGTGCGTTCTCGACTGCCTGTGAAAACTCCTTACCTTGCGGCTTCACCCAACGAACCCAAGTGATCAATGCGCAAGTCATCGAAAGCAACAGTGCTAAGGCGGGAATTCCCCAGAACCCGGTGTAAGGCTTCAACGAGTTGAATGAGTTCGGCACAAACGGAACCGCCGTAATTCCCTCCGCCTCATCCGAAGCGGCGACACTCAGCACATCCCCAACCGCCACGCCTTCGGCAAACGCGGTAGCCTCGGCCACAAGCGATTTGCCTTTGTCCGTAGCTACAGTCACTAGACCGTCAGCGACTGCAGTCACTTCCGTCGTCAGCTCGGTCACCTGCAGAGTTCCGACAACCGTATCGCCGGAAATCAAGAGCACCGGCAGAATGACTGGTAGCAACGCTTCCCATAGTGGAACTGGAGAGCTCAATTCTTGTGGCTCTGCATTCTCCAGGTCCCTGGCAATTCCGCCGGTCGTTTCGTCACCATCTTCCAACGACTCAATCTTGACGTACTTATCCAATAGTCGCGCGACAAAAATCCCCACAACGGCCGCGGGAAACGCGACGATGGCCCCGATCCCAATCATCATCCCCACCGACACTTTCAGCGTCAGTGCCATCGCCAACGGACCGGGGGTGGGTGGAACCAGCGTATGGGTAATGGCCCCGCCCGCAGAAATCGCGAGTACGTAGAGCAAAAAGTTTTGTTTGGTCTTCGCATACAACGAGCGTGCCAGCGGCACTAGAAGATAAAAAACGGTATCGAAGAATACGGGTACCGAAAGGACGAAGCCACTGCTCATCAACGCCCAGGGCGCACGTTTCTCACCGAGCAGAGCCAGGAAAGCCATCACAATTCGGTCCGCAGCGCCACTGCGCATCATGGCCTCGCCGATGACAGCCGCAAAACCGATCACCAGACCGATTTTCCCCGCGGCGACGCCAAACTCGCGTGCCACTCGATCCATTCGTTCCAACGCACCAACGGTCTCGCCATTCTCAACCATGGCTTCCGGCGTCGCGGCTAGGAAGCTCACTGTCAACGCGGCAACTATCAGAGCGATGAACGCGTTGATCCGCAGACCAATAATCAACCCAAGTACAACGAGGATGCCGATTCCGACGACAAGGAAAGAGGACATAGCGAGTTCTCGACGAGTAGGAGTTCCTGGGTAGCCGGAATCACGCCCGAAGGCTTGCATACACGATCAGGACGGCTTGCGGCCCCTGGGATCGATCCGTCTGATGATCTGCCAATTGCTGGCTTATTGCCGACGAGCACAAGGCAATCGAGGCGGGCTGTTGCGCCGAGCGTTTGGACAGGAAGCCAACACATCGGACACATTGCGGCACGATAGACGCCCTTGAAACCAAGGGAGATCGATTAGGCGTGTTTCGGTCTAAGCGGCCCAATATAGCTCAAATCAGGCCCAAAGTCTGACCCCCTGCACAATTCCAGCCACCTCACTAGGATTGTCGGCTCTGCATAAAATCAAGGTGCACAGCCTCCGCCCCGAGACCACGTTGTGGCGCATTGCCGCATGGGCGTTTTGGAAAACGCCGGACCATCGGGTTAGTGAGAGAGCCCCCGCACCGTTCGCTTGAGTTGTAGCGGGGTACGCGGGCGGGGCTACGACAAGACAAAGTTGACAACGAAGAATCCAAGGTGACCGAAACGATGACGGAATTTCGTACTGAACGCGATTCAATGGGTGAAGTCCAAGTTCCAAAGGATGCATACTACAGCGCTCAGACTCAGCGTGCAGTTGAGAATTTCCCTGTAAGCGGCTGGCGACTGCCACCAACGCTGATTCAAGCCATGGGCTGGGTAAAGTACGCATGCGCGACCGCAAACCGCGACCTGAAGAAACTCACAGGCTCCGGCAAGAATCCACTCACCGACTCCCAGGTTGAAGCCCTACTCGCAGCGGCCTTGGAAGTGGCAGAAGGACAACTCGCAGACCAATTCCCAATCGACGTTTTCCAAACCGGATCGGGAACGTCGAGCAACATGAACGTAAACGAAGTCATTTCCAATCGTGCCATCGAGATGACAGGCGGTGATCGATTTTTGAAAGAGAAACCGATCCACCCGAACGATCATGTGAATATGGGGCAGAGCACAAACGATACCTTTCCCACTGCGATCCATGTTGCCGTCGCGACGCAGATCAAATGCCAGCTGATCCCCGCTCTAAAGTCACTGCATCAACAACTTGCAGACAAAGCCGAGGCGTGGGACCAGTACATCAAGATCGGCCGCACCCACCTAATGGACGCGACGCCACTTCGTCTCGGCCAAGAATTCGGGGGTTTTGCTCGGCAGATCGAACTGGGAATCGACCGTGCAAAACGAGCCCTAAACTCGGTCCTCGAATTGCCGGTCGGTGGTACCGCAGTAGGCAGCGGAATCAACACCCACCCAGAGTTTGGAAAGCGTGTGGCTGCGGTTCTCGCGGAAAAACTAGACATCCCATTCGTCGAAGCTGCAGACCACTTTGAAGCAAACTCACAACGAGATGGACTCGTCGAGTGCCATGGTCAATTGAAGACAATTGCAACGACGCTGTTTAATTTTGCGAACAGTCTTCGATGGCTTGGATCCGGGCCGCGTTGCGGATTCAATGAAGTGATCCTTCCAGAACGTGCCCCCGGAAGCTCGATCATGCCGGGCAAAGTGAATCCGGTGATGTGCGAGAGCATGATGCAGTTAACCGCACGCGTCATTGGCAATGACCAGACCATAACAACATGCGGTGCTGCCGGTGGTAATTTCCAGTTGAATATCATGATGCCCGTGATGGGGCAAACCACTCTCGAGAGCGTTCAACTCATGGCGAATGGAGTGAACGCGTTCATTGAGTTCTGCATGGAAGGATTGGAACCAAATCCCAAAGCCTGTGAAGCAGCGGTGGAACAGTCTCTTTCGATGTCGACCAGTCTCAATCCGCTGATTGGCTACGAAATGGCTGCCAAGATCACGAAAGAAGCATTCGCCGAAGGAAAAACCGTGCGACAAGTGTGCATTGAGAATGAAGTTCTTCCTGAAGACCAACTGAAGGAAGCACTAGACCCATTCCGCATGACGGAGCCACACGCGTAAAGGACGCTTTTACGGCCGCATTTCTTCTTCACTCGCCACTCAGATTAGACGTACAGACAGGGAGCACTCTAGTGGATTTCTTGCAACTTAAGACTCAACTTGAAAAAGCCTCCGAACAGAGTGGACTGGCTATCGAACTTCCTGGTGGTCAGACCCTGCCCGCCCACTTCCATATTACGGAAGTCGGAAAAATCGATAAACACTTCGTTGATTGCGGCGGCGTTGAGCGACGAGCTCAGACCTGCACACTTCAAACACTCGTTGCCAACGACGTAGAGCATCGGCTTATGGCCAGCAAACTGGCCATGATTCTCTCCCACGCAGATTCACTCGAAATTGATGATACTGCTCCCGTGGATATTGAAATCCAACAAGACAGTATCGCCACGTTTCGGTTGGCACGCGTGGACGTAGAAGAGCAAGGCTGTACGCTTCGGCTCGAAGCAAAAAACACAGAGTGTCTGGCCCCAGATCGATGCAAGGTGCCTACGCTGCCTACCATGGGCAATGACTGTTCTGGACAAGGTTGCTGCTAGACAATGAATAAAGCGCCGAAGATTCGAATCGCCAAAGACGCCGAGCATCTTGCGCAATCGGCCTGCCAGTGGCTCTTAGAGAGATACCAAGCACGTCGTGCCGGTTCAAAATTCTCGATCGCTCTCTCAGGCGGCTCCACTCCCAAGCGGTTGTATCAGCTGCTTGGGCAGCTGGCCCCTGGGACAATCGATTGGTCTGAAGTCCTGCTCCTGTGGGGTGACGAACGCAATGTTGCCGCCGATCATAGCGACAGCAACTTCCGCATGGTTCGTGAAGCAATGTTGGACTCCATATCGATTCCGCAAGAGAACATCTTGGCAGTGCCCAATCCTGGGGGGCCCGCGGCTGAGGCTGCTTCAGCATATGAAAGCCTGCTCAGCACACTCCCAAAGTCAGATTCGGGTCAGCCGATCATCGATTGCAACTTGCTCGGTATCGGAGACGACGTGCACACCGCGTCTCTGTTTCCGCACACCAAGGCGTTAACTGAAACAGAGAGAGTCGTTGTTGAGAACTGGGTCGAGAAAATGGACTGTTGGCGTATCACGCTCACGGCCCCGGCAATCAATGCCTCACGAAATGTTGCGTTCCTAATCGCAGGCGACAAAAAGAGCGACGCACTCAATGCACTATGGAACGCGGACCGAGATACCAAACTTTATCCTTCGCAGCTAATCCAACCGACATCGGGCCAGCTCTGGTTCCTTGTTGATGAGGCAGCAGTCCAGTCAATTGAGCTTCCTAATGACGCTGAATGCGTGCGGTTCTAGAGCAAACAGGCCAACAACGAACAAGCATCCAGCGCTTCACTTGCAAACTAAAAAAGCCGGCCCCGAAGAGCCGGCTTCCATATTCAACCTGGGTCGATGATTGGAAAAAGTCGTCAGCAGCAACACTGACGCTCATATCGACCTAGCATCCACAGCCACAGCTAGGAGCTGGTGAACCACAATCATTGCAACCGGTGCTTACAGTCGCACCGCAGCTTCCGCCACACGCGTTAACCGCACCGCCGCATCCAGAAGACACAGGGACGGTAACCGTTTGAGGAACCATGATGGTGCGGCAAGTTTGTACTTCCTTTTGAACCTGTACAGGAACGCAAACCGTGTAGTCCTGAGTTCGCGTCTCTGGAACTTGATCCACGACGGTCACGGTGTATTCCTGCTCTTCTTGGACCGTATCATACTCCGTAACGGTGTACTCACGTGTCTTTTGAACAGGCACAGAAACCATCACGGTGCGAGTACGAGTCTCGGTCTTCATGGTCGTTTGAGGTACCATCCGGGTCCGAGTTTCAGGCACCATCTTGCAAACTTGTTGAGTTCGCGTGCGTTGCTCAGTCTTATAGCTGACTCGCTTCTCAGTACGAGTGCGTTGCTCGGTACGGTACTTGGTGACCTGGTAGTCTTGAGTACGCGTTTCTGGGCGGCACTTCTGTACAGAAACCATGCGGGTTTTGGTTTCCATGCGACTCTTCGTCACTGGAACGCTACGCGTCTTGGTTTCCATGCGTGTCTTTGTCACAGAAACCATGCGAGTCTTCGTTTCCGAACGGTACTTGGTAACTGTGCTCGTGCGTTGCTTGGTTTCCGTGCGATATTTGGTGACCGTGACTGGACGCGTACGAGTTTCGGTGCGGCACTTGTTCACCGTGTAGGTGTACGGCTGCTGAACTTGCTGCGTCGTGTAGGTCGTGTAAGGAACCTGCTCCGTGACAACATTGGGAACCCAAACGCGACGCGAAACCGTCGTCATGCAAGGTGCTGCTACGGTGCTAACGGAACCGCCACCGCAAGCGTCACATCCACTGTTGCAAGATCCGCAACTGCTGCATCCCCCACAACTTCCGCAGGAAGTCGTTGCCGCGCATCCGCCGCATGAGCTACCGCCGCATGATCCAGTGGAAACGACTGAGGTGGCTGCGGGAACTTGTTGAGAAACGCACTGGTAGCTTCCCATATCCTTGCTGACGGTTCGGTACTGAGTCACAGGAACGCGTTGGCACACGGTGCGTGTCGCACTCATCGTCTCTTGGTAAGGAACCTGGACGGTGTAAGACTGCTCAGTCGTTTCTTGGTAAGGAACCTGAACGGTGTAGTTCGAAACCACTTCCTCAGTGTAAGGAACTTGTTGCGTGTAGCTCTGCTCTACCTCTTCGGTATAAGGCACGCAGACTTGGTAAGTTTGCTCAATGTTCTCAGTGTAGGGAACGCAAACCTGATAGCTTTGCTCAACTTGCTCGGTATAAGGCACGTTGACGGTGTAGGTCCGAGTCGCGGTCTCTTGATAGGGAACCGAAACCGTGTAAGGCACTTCCACGTCGGTGTACACAGGTACTTGGACCGTGTAGGGAACCTCGATCGACTCCATCTTTTGTACATTCACCGTGTACTCTTGAGGAACCATCGTCGTGACCGGAACTTGGACGGTGTAGTCCTGTGACTGCGATTGGCACTCCATGACCGTGTAGTCTTGCGTCTTCGAAACCTGACGCGGGACTTGACGGCTAACCGTTCGAGTACGGGTCTCAGTGCGAGGAACGCTCTTCATCACCGTATAGGTACGTGTGCGGGTTTCCTGCTGCATTTGAGTCACGGTAACCATGCTGGTTTCCATGACTTGCTGCGGAACCATCACTGTTTTCGTGGTGTACGACACACCGCAGCCGCAACCGCCGGCGGCAGTACCACCCGACACAACGCCGGAGCTTACTGTGCCGCCGCAAGAATTGCAGCCGCTCGAAACAACGGCAGTTTCGCCGCAGCTCGAACATTGTGCTTGCAGCGGCAGGCCAACGACGGCTGCTGCGATCCCGCAAGCTAGGGATAACATTGTTGTTCTCATGTAGTACTCCTCACGATGAAAACATAGGGTAAATGGGGCGCAACGGGACGCCTTGAATCAGGTGTTAATCTGTGAGCGTTAGGCTAACTTTATTGCTCACCACAACAACTACTTAGTTGCGAAAACGCGCCAAAAAGTAACAATCCACTGAACCAGATTTCACAATAGCGAAAGCAGGTCGCCTAGGAAGAAACTGTACTGGCCAAATGACATCGCAGATCTGCTGGCTGGCTAGCAAAACAGGCAAACTAGGCAAACCAAAGACCGAAGCCTGATAAGATCTGTTAGCGACCAGAACCGCGAAGCTAGCAAATCGCGCCAGCACTTCAGACTGTTAGCAACCTGGCCCTACCACTTGGCGCCCGTCGGCTCACTCAGAATCTTCGAAGACGAGGCCCTATGGGCAAGTACGATGGACTTGCTCAAGGAAGGTCAGCCATTTGTTAGCCTGCGGTTGCCCGCACATTTAGCCACGCGATAGAGCCGTTCTGCGCCCGCAGCCTTTTTCGGCACTTTCTACCATTTTCGGCAAAAGTAGCCGCGACTAGGCCCTAAGAAGGACGATCTATCCCACCGATTCGCATTGCAACCGCTCCCATCGTGCGACGAGAGCCCGCGTGCCAACTGTGATGTCGGCACGGCCGCGCCCTCCCCCAAGAGAGCCGCAAGATAGTGCATGATTGCTACAGGACCCAGCGGCGGGGGCCGACCGACAGGGCCAATCAAAGTTTAAAAATTGGGAAGAATTCCTCCCCGTCGCTCAGGCTCCGACCCTCCGTAAATTCCTCGCTAAACTCGGAAACGGAGGGTTGGGTATTGAATTGCCACTCAACCCAGATTCAAACTTTGATTGACCCTGGGCCGACCGAGACCCTACTTGGTCGGTACCGAACGCATCGTGTAGTGGGCCGTATTGGGGAAAAGTACATTGGATCCATTTTCCGCCCCTGGAGAAATGGCCCCCACATTGATCTCGTAGACGTACCCGGCGCGGAGCGCGTTCAGATCGAGTTCCACCGACCTCTTGTCTTCGGAAATGCGGATCGACTGAACAGACTCGATTCGTTCGTCTTGGTCGTCGCCCCCATAGGCTGGCGTCGACACGCGTGTGTACGAGCGGATCCGAAAATTGCTCGCTTTCGTCGCCTTTGAAGCATCAATAGGCTGAGAAAAAAGCAACCGAAAACCACTGGGCGTTGCCGTCGCTTCAACGATTCCGAGTGGTAGTTTTGACAGCTGGAAACGAAGCCGAGTGATGGAGCCGGTGTTCTGTCCTCCACCCCAGCCGCTGTCGTGAAGATTTCCCACATAGATCGAGCCGTCAGGTGCCACCCGACATACGATCGGCCCCTCGAAGGTCTCCTCAGGCGGCAGCCCCGGCACACTGAAGTCATAGGCAGCCCCCTGATACGTTCCATCAACCTTCTGCAACGTCATTCGGACCAAGGAACGACCGTTCATCTCGCATCCGATGAGATGGCCTTCATAGGGTCCAAACTGGCCGGCTCTGCCAGAACTTAAAAAGCAAATTCCATTGACACTTCGTGTCCATGGGTGCGGAAGGTTGATCGCCGGCGACTCGAAAGAAGGGGAGAAACCATCGTGATTCTCTAACTTGTTGATAAAGCCATAACGCTTTCCAGCCCGGATGTGGTTCAACTCATTGAAAGGGTTGTAATTCCCCTGGTTGTCGGAAGCGAAAATGTCTCCGTTTGAATTGACGGCAATTCCCATCGGAAATCGCAGCCCGGCAGCCAGAGACTCCAACTCAAAAGCTCTTGCCGATTGCTCCGCATTCGCGGCGGGGCGTAGGAGAACCGCATGCCCCCTCAGGTTGGCAGCCGCTTGACTCCGTTGATCTTGCTGACAGGGCAGGGCGATGAGGTATTCGCCGCTCTTTAGCCGCTCAAGCCCAACAGCCCAATCGTGATAATCCGCGGTGTACCCCCAACCATCGGCGACGACAGTTGAACTCCATAGCCCTTCCGATGCATCTCCGCTCGGAGCAAGTCGCATCAGCGCGTACTTCGTCAGCACGTCCAGTCCACCGGACCTGAAATCGAATTGCATGCCATACGGCGTTGGAATCGAATCGCTTATCTGCTCGTAGGTATCTTGGAAACCATCGCCGTTCACATCGTAGACGCGGAATACGTTGCCTTTGAGGGAGCCAATGAAGAAGCTGCCTTCGGGTCCCCAAGCCATGGATACCGGCATCTCACGTCGCGGAAGGGGCAAGTCCCAGACCTCGAATCCGGGCACACATTCAAGCTTCTTAGGCTCACGTATCTCCTTGCTTCGAACCATTTCCGGTAGATGATCCGGCGTGACACGGCTCGACAGACGAAGCCTCCAAGCAACCGTCTTCGTTTGAACTCCGCTCCCGAGTCGCGAAATCATCTGCGGCATTGTCAGTTCGGGCAGAAGCTCAACACTCGAATCGACGTCGAGATTGATTCGAATAGGCCTGCCCCCGCTACTGCTGATAGGATGCTTCTCTCCCGCGATGATCGCTTGCAAAGACTCACCCGATGCAATCGAGACGAATTGCTGCAGATCCACACCACGCTCGGACGTCTTAGCGAGCTGCTCGAAGGGCACCCAACGGCTCTGGCCGTTCCTTCCAAAGTGAATCCTTCCCGCCCAACGTAATCCTGCATTCTCGTGGCGGTAGCTATCTAGCTTGACCGCAATTTGCCCTGCCTTCGTTGGCACCCACGCTGCTCCTGTTGAGTCAACCAACACTAAGGATTGGAGCTCTTGTGAAGCACGCCCTGGTCGACCCGCAGCTAGGAATGGATTACCCAACTCCCAAAACCACGTCTTGCCCCGTGTGTATTGATATGCAGTATCGCCAATCCACCAGCCTGATAACGAACCGCTTTCCATATCGAATAGAACGTTGTGTCGATTGGGGAGCCCAATCGCGAGTGGTCGTAAGTACTTCCTTTCGGGAGTCTCGATAACACAAGTCACCAGATTTGCTTGCAGCTCGGTACCACCGCTTCCAGTAGATCGAACGATGCGAGTCGGATTGGGTTTGGGTGCACGAAAGTCTTCTGCGTTCAATGCCTGCCAAAGTGCGTCGATCTGCCGATCCAGGTCTCCATCAAGAATGCCTACAGCAGGCGTTTGAATGGCGGGCATTTCCATGCGAGCCACAATCCTGGAGGGGTTCCTTACCCAGCGTTGGAACCAAGATGCACGAATCCGTTTTCCAGGGTGCAGCAGATTTGTCCCACGTGCCTTCAAGTCGACTTTAGGCACACCGTTGTCCCCGATCTGATGGCAGCTCTGGCAACCGAAACCATCCGAGGTTACCAGTCGACTTCCAGCCAATGCCGTCGCTGCATTCGACAACCTCGGCTCCAACAGCGTCTGCTCCGATGATGCCTGCTCCAAATGGTGCGACGAAACAACTCCATGCTGCCGCCTGTCTTCGGCGAGCCCATGTTGACGTTCAAATTCAGGAATGCGGTCGCTCCGAATCAAGAATTCAACAAGCCGATTCGACTGATCTTCGTCAATATGGAACTTGGGCATTCGCACATCTAACCAAGGCCGCATCGTTTCCGCTTCGCCGGCGGCTGCATCTGCCAGGGCTGAGTCGATCAGCTTATCGCCGATACCAGTCAGTGCCGGAGGCGACAGCGCGGCTAAGCGACTAGCCGTTTCGGGAAAGGCTGCAGCTACTTCAGGCAGCAGTCGCGCGATTCCCTGTTGCTCGCCGCGCCGGTGGCAATGCACGCAGTTGTTCTCAACAAGCATCTGCGACGCATGCGGCTGCGTCTGCTCGACACGTTGTGAAAAATAGCCCTTCAAAGCACTCCGATGGCGTTCCCTCAATGCAAACTGCGGCTGCTCTGTTCTAGTATTTTGCGATACACAACCCGATTCCCAATTGCTGTTTGCACCGAGAGGAGGAAGCCCGGGCCACTCCTCTTCCAACTCGAGTGCTGTCGGCAACTCGTGACAATTGCCGCAACGATAACGTGCGATCAGTGCTTTTGCCGAAGTAACCGTACCTGGCCCCTTAGCCCCAAAATCTTGATTAGATTCTTTGGCAATTGCCCCATTAGCGTGCCTCGCATCCTTCGTCAGTTCCATAAGAAAGTCGACGATGGCATCGCGTTCATCCGCGTTCAACTTAGGCTGCGGCATACGATGATTGGCGTCGACAATGCGAGGGTCGGTCAACAGTCGACTGAGGTATTCACGACTGCGTCTGCCAGCCACCGACGACAAGTCGCCGCCGCCGAAGAGTTGCTCTGCGACCGATCTTTCGACATCCAGTGTTGCGATCGAGTGGCAGGCCAAACATCCAACAGACGCTACAAGCCGGCGTCCCGAGAGGGGCGGCTGATCCTTCTTCTTTTTCGCGTTCTTGTTCTTGGGTTTCGCTCGTAGCTTCGTTTGCGTTTTATTGGTACCTCGCGACTCACTTGAATGATCGGGTTTTAACGCAGCAACGATCGTTTTGGCCTCCTCCGGGCTCATCTCGAAGAATGGCATTTTCCGTTCGAGTTTTCCTGCCGCAGTTGCTGGAGTAGGCTTCGCAGTCAGATGTCGAACCATCCAATCCTCGGCCAGTTCGATATCGGCAAGAGAGGGAGCCGAAAGTTGTACCTCCTGCAGCTCGCCGTGACAGGCTCCGCACCTCAGCCCACGCGAAAGTAGATGGCCTAATTCAAATTCTCCCTTCGGAGCCTCATCCGTTGGATACCACAGATGCCGGCTTTCAAGCGGTTCAAGCGAGAACCCCGGCCCTTCCCAGAAGGCACGCAGCCTCGCGGTTTCTCTTTGGCCGGCATAGCGGACTTCGATCGGATGCTGCCCGAACTCAAGTTCGACTTTGCCAACGTCATACCAACCTAGCTCCTGCCTCACCTGCGAAAGTACTCGCTGCCCACCAACCAGGACCTCAAGAGATCCGTTCCCGAAAAAGGCAAAACCAAATTCGCCATCAGCCTTTGCCCGTAAAAGCCCGCTCCACGTGGCCTTAAAATCCCCGCGGGGCAGACGGTCATCGATCCGATCGACCGCAGCATCCATCGACACTCCCGCCATCACCTTTTGAAAACGAACTTCATCCGTCTCAAACGTCGCGAGCAAACCGGGTAGAAATTCCGGCAACTCTTCATCCTCACCTTCGTCAGCCCTCACCGCTGACCACAGACTTAAAACGATCAACCAAGACCCCAATACACCCCATCGCATACCGGAACAGACAGAGCTCCACCAAAGATAAAACCGAGTTCTCAAATGGACGGCTTTGGATAAATAGAATCGGAGAGGAGTCATTACAAATCGATCTCGGCATATGCAGTTTGGAACGGAGGCGGGATACGAAGCGGCGACTAGTCAACCAGCGGTAACGTACGTTTTTGACGCGCGGACTCGACCGCCGTGTCCACGATCTGCTGTCCAAGACGACTCATCGCGGGCGTAAGTGGTCCAATCAGTGGAATTTCGCCACGCAAATACGCAACAAAATGTTGCACTGGATTTTGCTCAGGAGCCGTAAGCGGTTCGGCCACAATCCGCTCCCCTCCTGGATTCCCAGCGGTCTGCAGCAGGACATACCCTTCGTAGTCATAGCTACTTAAAGTGCCTCCCGAACCCACAATGACGAACCCACACTTCGGTTGCGGCTGGTGCACCCAAGGATCGGTGTACGTTCCCCAGCGGGTTTCAAATTTACTGATACCGAACGAGTACCGGGCCACGGTAACCGAATGCTCGTCGACTTCCAATCCTTCAGGCGAATCACATACGCACGTCACCTCGACCGGTGTTCGTCCTCCCAGGTACCAGGTGCCAAGCGTTGTGCCATACCCGAGATAGTCCAGCAAACTACCACCACCGCTGGCTCGCTTATAAAACCAGCTATCGGGTTTTTGCTTCGCTACCGTTTCAGCATCCATTTCTTCCTTGCCGGCGGTATGCCAGAGCGGCCCCCGATTTCCACCGTAGTAGTGGACCTCCAACACGTCGCCAATGCGGCCTTCATCGATTAGTTGTTTTGCTTTCCGATGACTCGGAACCCATACCAAGGGCCAGTTGATCGCCAGCTTCGTTCCGTGTTCGCCACATGCCGCGATTATGCGGTCCGCTTCGCCAAGCGAACTTGCCATTGGCTTCTCCATTAGGATCGGAATTCGCGACGGGGCGAGCCGCTCCACCCAATCGGCATGGTCCGCCGTCGCGGGGCAAGTGATCAATAGATCGGGCCTGCAGGCATCAATGCAGGCCTCCCAGTCCGTAAAGGCTTGTGAGTCTGCAAGTCCCAGTTTTTTTCGTGCCGCATCAGTTCGGCTAAGTTCTGGATCGCAAACGCCCACGACCTCGCAACCTGGATGTTGATGCGCCATCCAAAGATTGTCCCCCATGTGCATATGCTCAAAGGAGATTCCAACAACTCGAATTGGCTCAGACATAGGACTTCTCGACTAGGCAGAGCGAGGCGGGGTAGGAAGGCAGGAATGATTCGCGGGTACTGCCGGGGTTCGATTTTAGCCTCTCTGACGCAAGAGATATGAATCGTTCTCATTCGCGCAAGCAAAACGCCCGCGAAGTTCTTCCGCGGGCGTCATTGATTTGCAAGTTTCAGGGGACTGATGAAAGTCGGCTTATTGGTCAACTCCACTGCTATCAGGAGCTGCAGGATCACCTGGTCCTTCCTCTCCCCCTTCGGGTCCCGCCTTATCCGAAGCTCCCCCGCCTTCCGCCGGTTGCTCAACCTTGTCGGGAACTGTCTCAAGCTCTTGGTCTTGAGCAAGTTCCGGATAGGCCGCGCCGAATCCAGGAATCGTCAGAACCAAATCCATAATGTCTTCGATCGGGATTTCTGCCTCATTCAGCAACTCATTGACATCCGACGACTTGCCCACGTCATTGATCGCGACCTGAAACGCGTCCAACTTCTCGATCAGCTCTTCCACTCGCTCATTAAGGTCGGATGGCAGTTTCGCATCAATCAATCCAACGCCAACTTTCTTCGGCTTCCTGGCTTCCGATGTGGGCAAGCTGTTTAGGCATAGGTGCACTGTCTGGGCGAGTTGATTGGCTTTGCGGCGTGCAAGAATCGTCTGCCAGTCCTGCACGTCGATGGCTTTCACTTCTGAAGAGGAACCCGCCCCTGCGCCACCACCATACATTCCATCACCGCCATATCCGCCGCCGGGCCCCATACCACCCATGCCGCCACCTGGTCCCATGCCGCCTGGTCCCATGCCGCCTCCGCCGTAGCCACCTCCGCCGTAGCCACCGCCGCCGTACATGCCGCCTCCTGCTGCACCTCCGGAAGCACGGCTCAGCAGATCGTCCTCGTGCTCATACCATGCAACTAACTGGGAACGGAGTAAGTGCGACAAGCTAATCAGATAGCTCTGCTTCTGCTCGTCGGTCAGTTTCGAGCTGTTCACCATCGACATGTAGTCACAAGCACTCAGTCGCACACTCGGTAGCGTATCCGGATCTCCCATCAACTCGATTGCCCGATCTGCTACCACGGTCGAACCCGTTGTTCCGAGACAATCGAATGCGCGACGTACCATCCAAGCATGGGCTGGCACGTCAAGATTTGAAGCGGGCTTGCTGTTCACGATGCCGATCAGCATTTGACCGAGTTGCCCCCGAAACTGTGGCTTCCAATCTAGGAAGTAGCGGCCGATATGACGCTCGATTCCGTACAACGCAATGGAACGCAAATACAAGGGCGACTTTTCATTCTTAGCAATTAAAATCAATGGACGTTGGGCCGCCACAGCTGGCCGCGGGGGCACGCCTTTGACGATTGGATAGTCATCCAGAATAGCCAATAGCGACACAGCATTGATCCTCGCCTGGGGGCTGAATTGATTCGAGCCCGCAATCCCTCCAGCGTATTTGACGATCTCGGCAACAACGATTTTTCTCGCTTCATCCGCCTCGGGCTTAAAGCTCGCCAAATACTCATTAAAGATGCCGGTCCGGATCCGCTCGTAGTTAGCCATCTCCGACTCCTGCGTCAGCTTGGCGACGCGTGAATCGATGACTGCCGCCAGGGCCTTTCTGGCTTCATCGCTTGCGGGCGCACCCTTGATGAAATCCCGGGCCAACTTTCGCTGGGCGCTGGACGGTTCTGCAACCTTCAATTCTCGATACTTCGCCGCCATCGCAACATCGCTGAGCAGCGTGAACATGAGTCCCAGGCAGAGCGTTAGCTTACAAATCGATTTCATGGTTCGCTTTCCATACACCAAAGGGGAACTAACGGGCTCCAGAACGAAAGCCGACGTAATTCCAAGCAGATGAGATTCAGGTACGCGGGAAATCAGCAAAAACTGACATCCGGCCCGACCTCCGCATCAGCGCACGGAATGGAGTCATCTCCGTCGCCTTGTCGCGGTAGGTTAGGACAGAATTCGCCCGCAGTTTTACCTACGATCTAGGCTAGCCGAACTTAGGTGGAAGTGTCAACTTTTTGAGCCTTTTCCATGCAAATCCTTGGCAATTCATGAGTGGCGACCAGCATTTTTTACTGGATCCTGCAGCGGGATCGGCGGCCCGGACTACTGCCAGGTTTTCTCCAAAAATCGCAAGGACAAGCTACTCGTTACAACTCGAGCCTTGGACGCGATGAACTTCGGCGGGCGGATAAACACCGGGTAAATCTTCGACATACCACTCGTCCAGAGCAGCTTGCCAGTCGTCCAAAGTGCGTATCCGTGTGAATGAGGGACGAACCAAGTCAAACTTCGGATGCGAGGCGGCGTATTTGATACCGAACTTGCGGAGCATTTGCCCGGTCCGCTTATCGCCATAGACCTGAGTTGCTAGCTCCCAATGCCTCTCGAGGACGGCCCTTTGCTGCAGCACCGTCGGCGGCTCGGGGAGAGGGAGTCCTTTCGCCAAAGACCGAGCCTGCTCAAATATCCAAGGGTTTCCAATGGCGCCCCGGGCTACGGTAACTCCATCGACGCCCGTTTCCGCCATCATGTCGAAACAGTCCTGGGCCGTGAACAAGTCGCCGCTGCCAAGGATCACGCGGTTGGGGTAGGCCTGCTTCAGCTCTTTCAGGAATGCCCAGCGGCTGGGCCCTTTGTAGCGTTGCTCCACCGTCCTCCCATGCACCGTCGCCGCTGCCAGCCCATGGGCGAATCCGCCCTCGAGAATCTCAAAGAAGTTGTCACGGCTCTTCTCGCCGTCGTCGATTCCACGACGCATTTTCACTGTCACCGGAATATGGTCCGGGACCGTGTCTCTCGTTCGCTTGATAATCTCGAGAGCTACGTCCGGTTGGCTTAAATGAAACCCACCGCGGCAGCGACCGAGAACCTTCTTGACAGGACACCCAAAATTGATGTCGATGACATCAAACCCAGCTTGAGCCAAGCGTGCGGCACCAGCGGAGAATTGCTCCGGCTCAGCTCCCATCAATTGGCCTGCGACAGGCTTCTCGTCCTCCGTATTATGCAAGAAGTGTTTATTCTTCGATCGATCCTCTCGGAGATTGACCAAAAACTGGTCGAGCATCACTTCACACAGGGTATAGCTCGCACCATGCTCACGCGCAATCAGCCGCATCGGCCAGTCGCTGTATCCGCTCAGCGCCGCCTGGACGACGGGAAAACCAATCTCGAGATTGCCAATTTTAAGACAGTCGGTGTTCAATTGTGTCGCGTCAGCCGGTGGCTGGGAAAGACCCGCCGAATCCGAGCTGCGGAGCTGAGTGCGATGAATTGTTGAGTCTTCGACCAGCGCCGTGATTTCTCGTTCCATCGTTTTGATTCTGGGTTCCGGGGTGATTGATCTTCGATTTCGGTCACGCGTATAGGCGGGGAACTGATTGGCCGGGAGAATCGCTTCCAGCTGTTCCTACGATCGCTACCAGTCCTCAGCCACGTCGCACCGAGTGGGGCTTCCGCACAGCGGCCTCTATTTTCGAACAAAAAGCACATATTTCCAGGCGAAAACCGCAACTGCCCCAAAGCTCAGGGCCCCCTATTGACGAAAAATTAGACCTTGTGAGCTGAAATAGGCGGTGTTACCTTACTAGGCTCGATTGAAACATGCCCTCAGGAGCCTGCATTTGGTGCGGGCAGTGCGGGAATTAATAGAATAGTAGTGTTAGTAGAAGCGAAGAGGTTCCCTCATGTCGACGATGCGACGAGCTCCGACTGCAAAGAGTCGCGCCCGTAAACGATCCCGAATCCGTTCCAGGACAAAGAAAAAGGATCCGTTGTTCGTGGATGGCAAACGTCCACGTCCAATGTTCGTCGATTATCGCGACCTGGATACCCTAAAGAAGCTCGTCAACCGTCATGGTCGAATTGTCGGCCGTCGCAAGACCGGTTGCTCGGCAGTGAGCCAGCATGCGGTGACTTCCGCGATCAAGAGGGCTCGCTACATGGGTCTGTTGCCTTACGTCGGCGAATAAATACAGCCCCACTGAATTAGCTGACGTTCAGCTCTGCCGACAAGAGAAATCAACACGCCTCGCCCATGCGAGGCGTTTTTTATTGCGCCCATTCTTGCTCGTATCCTCCAAATCCGTCCTTGCTCACTACGGCATGACCATGGCTGAACCGGAAGCACGCGACCGCGTCTCATGCGAACCGCAACGCATTTCCGAGATGAGGAATCTAGGGCCGGCTTGCGAAGCCGACTTTGCTGCCGCAGGTATCCACACGGCGGACCAATTGCGTCACCTCGGAGTGGAAGAAGCCTTTACGCAAATGCTCATTGGGCGACTTCAGCACGGCCGCTCTACAAAATGCTGTAATGCCGCCTACCTGTACGCGATCCACGGTGCTCTCCACGACTGTGATTGGCGTGAATTGAGTGATGAGACGAAAAGTCACTACAAGGCATTCGCAGCTGAGCTCCGCAGCCTCGGCCCGCACTCCCGCAATCGCTCCAAGCGGTGAGGTGACTAACCTACCTTTGGGCCAGCGCCCAACTCGCCTAAACAATCTGCCTATGTTGTGGACGTAATGCCGCCACAATCGCTCGTGGTTCAATGGCAGAATGCGATGATGCCAGGCTATCGGCAAGCCTCTATTTAGTTTGTTGCCTTGACGAGAATCATGGAGAGTCATCATGTTGTGGGAGCTTTATCAACAACGCAGAATTGGTGAGGCGGAATCCTCGGCTCGTGAAGCCCGCAGTCAGGCTAAACAAATGGAGTCCCGGGTTGCCGCTTGCGAAGACAAGATTGACTCTCTGGCCCTGGCCTCACAGGCCATGTGGGAGTTGCTTGCAGAGCGTGATGACACGCCGCTTGAATCACTTCGAGAAAAGATGCTTGAGATTGACGCCCGTGACGGGAAAGTCGATGGCAAAATGAGTCGCGTGATGCGGGACTGTCCCGCTTGCTCACGTCCGCTGCACGCTCGACATCGTCGATGCATGTACTGTGGTGTTGAAGCTCCGCCAGAGAATCTGCTGCAGAGTTGAATGCGCCATCCGGTCGCAGCCCTAAAGCACGCTCCTTAACGGCCAATGATATCCCGCCGATCAATGATACCCGCTCAAGGCGGACAACGGCTGGTAGTCGGTGCGGCAGAATGGGCACTGAAATAGGCACTGAACAGGGGTTGAATGGGAATTCCTTCTCCTCAACTCCTCGATGGAAAGACTTGCCTTTCTCAAGGGTAGAGCCGATGATAACCCAGTGGGAATCCTAGTCTTGGATTTCCAACACATCCCAGCCTGGGGGCGAATTGGATTCGACCGGGTAGTTAGAAGTGAGGGTGGCGTGCCGTGGTTGGTCAGTTGGCCACGTTAAAAGCTGACTACAACTTTTAGTTGCAGATGCAAATCTTCAACTGGCAGCTTAATTAAGTTGCCCTGGCTGAGGGGGTTCGCCAGAGACGCCCGACTGCCAGTCGCAATTCTGGATCGCTTTTCTCCGTGTCGGGCACGAGAAGAGCTAAAAACTGCTCCCGGCTGGCTTGAATGGTAGCCTTGCTGATAGGCGACCAAACAAGCGAGATTTAAATAATTAGCTACGCACGTAGAGGCTCTCATGGAAATATCGCGGGACGCGGGTTCGATTCCCGCCGCCTCCACTCCGCACACACATGACGCAGCCCCTTGGTAACCGAGGGGCTGCGTCTTCTTTTGTTTAGCTGACGGGAATACCGCAGCCCAACATGCCACACTCTGGCAGTCTGGACGCGGATCTGCTCCCCGTCATCACAAGCTGGCTCAGTCTCCAGATTTCGAGCCTGCAGCTACTGATCGGACTTGGTCCGAGCCTGCAGCTACTGATCGGACTTGGGAATTCCCATTTCGCTTCGGTTGGGATAAGCCGGGCGCTTCGGCGGTTTGAAGCCCGAAGTTTTTAGCTTCTCGAGCAAGTGCTCGACAGCGGCTTGCAGTTGTGGATCCCCACCATCTTGCATGAGGGCAGGATCGTCGATGACTTCGATGTCAGGATCAACGCCATGTCCTTCGATGCCCCAAGTTCCATCAAGTTCGTAGTACGCAAAGGATGGTACAGTGACACTTGCTCCATCGATCAGGCTAGGTCCGCCCGTGATCCCGACCAGACCGCCCCATGTGCGTCGGCCGATGAGTTTGCCGAGCTTGGCTTGCCGAAACAGGGCAGGGAACATGTCGCCACCGCTACCGGCCAAGCCATTGATCAACATACACTTCGGACCTTGATGGGAATCCGGTGGCCATCGCCAATCCACGGAGTCTCTTCGTGCCCAGTAGTTCGTCGCGGGACGATTAAGCAACTCGATGAACCGGGTTGGGATCTGACCACCACCGTTCCAACGATCATCGATAATTAACGCCTCCTTACCCATCTGAGCGTAAAACTGCCGAAAGAGATCGTTCTGGCCGGGGATGCCAGTGTTCGTCACGTAGATATAGCCGATCTTCCCTTCGGAAGCTTCGTCCACCATCGCACGGTTTTGTTCGATCCAATGTCGGAAACGATGGCTGCTGTCGTTGCGAGGGAGCTTCAAAATGACTCGACTGTCCTCCTCATCCACCTCCGCATCATCGCTCACCGTCAATTCGACTAGCGCTCCACCGAGTCCTGTCAGCACAGCATAGATATTTTCTTCTCCAGTGATCGCGCGGCCATCAATTTCGAGAATGAACTGACCAGCCTTAGCACCAGCGACGCGCAGCGGGGATTGAGCGTCCGTATCCCAGACTGCTCCTTCCCAGAACTCAGCGATCTTATACTTTCCGCCATGGATCTCTAAGCTACAACCGAGAGTGGCACCATCCGTTGGCGGAGTGTCGGTGTCATCGGGAATTCCGCGGTAGTAGGCGTGCCCTACGTTGAGCTCGGAAATCATCTCGCCGATGATGAAGCCAACGTCGGAACGGCTCGTCGCATCCTTGAGCAGCGGCTCGTACTGTTTACGTACCCCCTTCCAGTCGACACCGTGCATGGTTGGGTCATAGAAAAAATCGCGCTGCATTCGCCAAGCGTCTGCGAAGACCTGAGCCCACTCCTCGCGAGGTTCGACGTATGTATCCATGCCGCTGGTTTTGACTGACTTGCCGGCACCTTTACCGGGGCTTGGCTCCGTAACTGTCACGGAGCTTCCTCGAACGAGTAGTAGTTTCTTGCCGTCAGCGGATAGCTCAAATCCACCGCCGCCAGAGGTGATCTCTTGCTCTTTCGGGCTGTCCGCGTTGATATTAAATACCTTGATTCCGGATTTTCCGTCAGAACGTTTTTGGTACACCAATTGGTTATTGGCTGTCACCATGAGCTGCGAGAAACTGCCAGCTCCAACTGGCAGTGGAATCACGCGACGTTCGGCCCCTTCGAACTCAATTTCAACTGGCTTCTGCTCCTTAACCTTCTTCTTCGACTTGCCAGCGCTTTCGTCGGATTCCTCGCCCGTCTCTTCCTTCGTACCACTGGAGCCACCTTCTCGTGTGGCAGAAATATCGGCGACGAGCCCGATTGCAGAAATGGTGACGGTGCCATTCATTTCTCCATCGCCCACCGAGCCCTGGAGCTTGGCTTCTCCCATTGGCGTTGTGACTGTGGCAGAGAATTCTGAAGCGTCCGCGTCGAACTTCGCATCACTCAGCCCCAGTGACTCGCCATCTGGTCCCTGAATTTCGCCAGAGAGTTCGCCGTCGTCACTTAGATCGAGAATCAGAGTCACTGTCCGAGCCTCTTCAGGAATGAGGACAGAGTCCACCGTCAGAGTCCAAGTCCCGCTGATTGGATCCTTATTTCCGGCCTCACTTGTCGTTTCTTCGGCGTCTTCTTTTGAATCATCTTCAGCATTGTCGTCATCGCCGTCGTCTTCATCTTTGTCAGTCTTGCCTTCCTCGGAGTCAGCTTCCTCCTCCCAATCGACTGTATCAATCTTCGGCAACAGCGGATTCTTGACATCAGCCCGCAACGGCAATGCGAGAAGCACACCCGTGTTTTCATAGATGAACGTCGTCCCCAAATCTTCATAGCTAACCGAGTTGAAATTTCGATTCGATTGGTAGTAGATGAAATCACCTTCGCGGTCGAATGCGGGACTCGTATCGTTGAAATACCCACTCGTCAGTTGGGTCGCCTTATCCTCTTTCACGTTGTAGACCCACACAGCCGAGTTACCGCCAGGCTTGCCGTCGGATTTCGCGTAGGTGATCCAACTCGAATCGTGCGACCAACTAACACTGGGCTGGTTGTTTCCACGTTCTTGGTCTACCTTCTTGGTCGTTCCAGCTTCGATGTCATGAACCAAGATAGCGCCGGTCTTATCCGTGAATACGATCAACTTCGAATCCGGCGACCAGCTTGGATAGTAACGCCATTGAGCACCGTCGTTGGTAAGCCGCTTCGTCTCGCCACGGCCATCACTTTGTGTGATCATCAGTTCGTATTCGTCGGTAGCGTCTGAGAAGTAGGCGATCCACTTCCCGTCAGGGCTCCAGGCCGGATAACGTTCGGCAACTCCCGATGTTTGCGTCAGATTTTGAGGCCTTCCGCTCTTGGTTGCCAATGACCAGATATCGCCTCTTGCTTCTGCCGCCACTCGTTTGCCGGAGGGTGAGATCGAGGCGGAACTGATTTGCCTCGCCACGTCTACCTTGTGTTTGCGAAGCCGGGGCCGATCACCAGGAATCGTTACCGCGACGGCTTTCGACTCTAGACTCTTGAGGTTGAGCAGTTGTAGGCTTGTTCCTTGCTGATAGACGATCTCCCCCTCTCCGCCGGCACCGGGTCCGATCGATGGCCACTTGACGTCAAAGTCTGCGTGCTGAGTTACCTGTTCTTTCGCCTTGGTGTTGGTATCGTACTTCCAAAGGTTCAGTCGATGATTGGGTCCAGCATCAGAAACGAAATAGAGCGTCTGTCCGTGCCACATCGGCAAGGAATCTGTGCCTTCCCAATCGGTAACTTGTTGGCTTCGTTTCGATTCCAAATGAAAGAGCCAGATGTCTGACGCCATCCCACCGCGGTAACGCTTCCATGTTCTGCCATCTCGGCTGTACGGAGTATAAGCGAGCCACTTGCCATCCTCGCTGATCGTTCCATTGCTCCCATAGGGTACGGGGAGACTCTGCGGAAATGGCTGTTCTTCGGAGACGGTAAACAGCTGAGTCATCCTCGACAGTCCAGCAAACCCGTTCGTTCCGTAGACCAACCGGCCATCGGCTGACCAGTCGAACAGCGTCTCACTGGCTGGATGGAAGGTCATCCGTTCTGCGATCCCGCCTGCCGCTGGTGTTACGTAGATGTCCGTTCCGCCATCGTAATTCCCTACAAACGCGATCTTGCTGCCATCCGAGTTGAATCTGGGGTTCAACTCAGAGCCTTTGGGACTTGCGAGGGGGCGAGCCATACCGCCTTCGCGAGGCACGATCCAGAGATCATTTGCATAGACAAACACGATCTCTTTCGGACTGACGTCGGGATAACGAAGCATGCCGGCTTCGGGAACAGCCTGACCAAAGGTGGGCATGCCGGTTATCGCGACAGCGATGACGGAAAGCAACAATCGCAATGCGTTGAACGATCTCATGCAGAACATCTCGAATACTTCCAATTGTGAGTTCTAGCCAAATAGATGGTGAGTAGGGGAATCTCTGAGCCTTCTTCCGTCCGGCGCAAACGCCGAAACGTAGAGACGGCAGGGAAACGAGCCCTGCGGTGCAACCTCCACCGGCGAAAGCAGCCAACCGTGAACAAGGTCAAATTATAGTTCGAGATCACCACCGCCATATTGGACGTTTTGCGACGACGGCTGTCACCTATTTCCGATGAGGGTTCCCCATGGGTACTTCAAAGCGGTCTTGTTCCAATTCTGGGCTAGAACCGCCAATGTATTTCTTGAAGGACTCGGTGAGGTTCTTCTTTCTTTGTTTGAGCGTTGGTTGCGGATCGTTCTGGGTTTTCCAAGCAGCCGAACGACTCGGTTCCTTGCCTGGCGATCTATACTCTGGGCTAGTTCTCAGATCGCAGTATTTTGTTGAGCATGGCATGAAAACGATTTCGATTGTGGGTGCAGGTTTCTGCGGGACGATGACCGCGGTCAACTTGGCTAGGCTAAGCGACCAGGCTCTCCGCGTTATTTTGATCAATGCTCACCGCCCCTTGGGCCGCGGAACGGCGTACGGAACCAAGCGCCCAGAGCATGTCTTGAATGTCGTCGCGCGAAATATGTCCGCGTTTCCCGACAAGCCTTCCCACTTCGTCGAGTGGCTGTCTTCGCGACATGAGTTTGCGGATCGCCGTCAAGAAGAACTTCAAGAGATGTTTGCACCCCGTCGCGTTTACGGCGATTACCTACGCGGTCTTCTCGCTGCCTGCATGAATCCCATCGACGCAAGAAACCCAGTCGAAGTGGAATCAGTTGAGGGCGAAGTCATTGGCGTCAAGCAGGAAGCTTCGGGCGCGTACTCGATTGAACTTCGTTCAGGCGTCACCTGCCAGACCGATCAAGTGGTATTGGCGACAGGCAATCAGCCGCCGAGATCATTCCCTTCGAGCGCTCCGCTGCGATACGATCCACGCTACCGTTCGGACCCGTGGGATGAATGGTTGAGTCGTCTGCCTCCACCCGGCGGCACGATTCTCTTGCTGGGTACCGGTCTCACGATGGTAGATATCGTCCTGACACTTTCTGAAATCGGTTGGGAAGGCAAAATCGTCGCCATATCGCGCCACGGTCGTTTACCGCGATCTCATTTCCGAGGGATCGCCTACGAAGACATTGTTTCCAATGAAGCGACGGATCTCAGCCTGAAGGGACTTCGCCGACTAGTACAACAGCACTGCGAACGCCTCACGGGGATGAGTCAGAATCCCGCGATTGCAATTGACAAATTGCGTCCTCACACCCAACGGCTCTGGAAAGGTCTCACTGCCGGCGAGAAATTGGATTTCCTCAAGAACGATGCATCGCAGTGGAACGTGATTCGCCATAGGATCGCTGCCAACATTCATAACAAAGTCACGGATGCGCTGGACAGTGGAAGACTGGAAGTCATCGCCGGAACCGTTGTCGAGCTAGAACCAAACGAAAAGACCATCGAGGTTGTGCAAGAAGACGCCTCTGGCATCCGATCATCAATCGCCGGGGATCTTATCATCAATTGCACGGGCCCACACCTGAATCTTTCGGGATCCGATGCGCCGCTGTACCACAGTTTGATCGAACGCCGGCTCGCTGTTGCCGACGAAATGGACATGGGTATCCAGGTCGACGAAAACTATTCCGTCCTGGTCCCCGGTGGCGAATCGAACGGAGACATCTATGCAATCGGTCCGATTATTCGTGGAAGTCTATGGGAAACGACAGCAGTCCCCGAACTACGAGCGCAGGCCTTACGCGTGGCCGAACAGATTCTTGAACGCGAACATTCGTCCCCCGAATCCAGTGAGGTAATCGAGTATTTCATTTAGGTCAGTTGCGAAGCCCAATGCTTCCGCCGCTCGCACCGCCGTTGCCGACACTCTGGAATGCGGATGATTCACGCCCAACCAAGATTCGAGGATCCTCCAGAAACTTGCTCATTGGGATCAGCGGATAGTGAACCGAGAATCGCCCGTCGCTCAACTCACTGTTTCGCGTCTTCACCGCAAACACTCGGTTTGCAGCTTCCATCGGGTTTCCAACGGAGCGGCTCCCTAAGTCGGCAAAGCCAAGGTCTGCAAAATTTCGAGCCGACTGCATCATCATGAGCATACCGCCCGGATCCGAACGCGTGATCAGGTCATCGCTGAATCCTTGGGCACGTAACCTTTTGATGTGCGCATCACGCACGAGTTGCCTAGCACTTGAAGGATGTCTGTGCATCCCTTGATATAAGTCGAGGGCAAACGTCAGTTCCGCTTGTAAATCTTCGGGGCCACGGTAGCCCGATGCTGCATGAAAAATCTCACCACGGGGTGTAAGGAACAAGCACTGAACGTTTTGCTTGCCGATACCACGCGTGCAGTAACCAGGGGTATCCTTGGGAGCATGCCCGATCGAAGCGCCCGCACTAGGATCGCCGGTCGTATTCATTAGTTGGCATACAAACTTTTCTTGCAACGTTTTGCGAACGATAGGCGAAGAGAACGACACGGTTCTCATAGTGTGGCCCGCACTTCACATGAATCCAGCCAAGTCCCCTAAAACCCGGAAACACATGATGGGCTTACCTGTTCCGGTTTGCAAAGGTTGGCTCGCAGCTTGCGCGCTCTCCAATGTCTGGTGCCAGCGAATCCCATAAAGATTGGCGGCGCGGCTCCCGCGCTGCCGCTGACGTTTTCGGTCGGCCGATGCCAGCTTCGATCGTTGTGATTGCAACCGCTTGTAACGAGCAAGATATGCGTGGTCTTCGTCACTAAGGCGGTCGAGGGGTACGTCGATCGATTGTCGATCCACCAGTTCGAGCGACACGACCTTGCCATCCTCGGAGATAGAAATCAGCTTGGCGTCCACTTGATACTGCCCAGACTTATCAGTCCACTCTCTCAGCGGTTCATCAGCGGAGCTACAGGCTGCCAGCGCGACGAATCCAAGAGTCAGCAAGATCGTGCGTACCGTTGTCATTTTTACTATTCCTTTCACAACGGGAGATTGCCTTTTGCCGGCGAACCGAAGTTGTCGGCGGGCTGGTTATTCCGAGGCAGAAACGGATTGTCGGGAGGCCATTGGTTTTGCGGAGCCGAGTTCAGGACATCTTTCAGATTCCCGGCGCTAAAGCCTCCGATGCCCAGTGCCTGCAAAGGACCAAACACATCTTTTTGCGCCTTCTCGAATTCCTCAGCCGAAGAAAACTCACGAACTTCTCCGTTGATGTTAATCATCCCCTGAAAGGCGCGGGCCCCATTCGCGTTGCCACCGGATGCCGCAGACTGGAACGCCGTCGTTTCGGCCAACTTGCGTTGCAGCTCAATCACGTCATCCAGATTTTGGAATCCCATTCGAACCCCGTTCAAGCTGACTGCGCCGGTTGCTTTTCCGCCGCCATAAAGCCGAACCGCCGATGCCCAATCCCGCTCAAGTTGGTCGACTGAATCTCGAAACTGCGTTTCAACTCGCTGACGAACCGTCTCGAACGCTTCGCGCGAATGGAAGCCCATCTCACTGCCGTTCACACTTATCCGCCCCGAGAACTTTCCACCGTCACTCTGCGAAGCTATCGCCAGTGGGCTTCGAGGGTCCGTATCGGATGCAGGCCAGACCGTAACTCGGTTGACGTCCGCTGACGTCAACACGAGAGGCTTTCCGCCCGCCAGGTTTGCCCAGGGCTCGACAGACACCGCCCCTTCACGAACAAACACGTCGCTGCCACCATTGAGATCAACGACCAAGTCCATGGTGGCCGTTTGACCGATCAGCTTCGATGTCGGGGTTTCCAAACGCAGCTCACCAGCCGAACTCGGCACAACAGCCGCCAACGTTCCACGCTCGACCTGCAACTGATTAGCAGAGTCAATCTTTAGCTCAGCTGGGCCAATCAGCCTGACAAGCGCCCCACTGTCCAATTCGATTTCGGCTTCACCCCGATCTAATCGAAACAGACCGGGTTGTAGACGGCTCCCGCCGGCCCGCGGGCGCTCCCACGAGCCCAACTCGCTGGATACGAGAGTTCCGACTCCGTTGTCGACGACCGATGGAATCGCCTTCGGCTTCGACAGGCGGTAGGGGCGAGTGACCGTTCGGTTCGCCCGCGATCCACCAACCACTTGAGAGCGGCTCCTGAAAACGAAACCTGCCATTGCACCCAATGCAAGAAACGCCACCAAGGCGGCAACGGCAACGACCGGTTCAACCGACCAAGCACGCAACCAAACACTCTTGGTGCGTCGTCGAAGGGGATAGTTCCTACGAGGCTCTTTTATCGGTACTTGTTCGGCGTCCCTTTCCGGAGCAGTTACCCGTGCAACCGGCGGTGCTTGAGGAGGCACTGAATCAGGGGCGCTGTTTTGAGCTTCAACAATACGGTTCATCACACCGCTGACGAATTCGTCTTCATTAACTGGGATCGAAAGCGCTTGCAAACAGCGGTGCGTCTGGTGGTCCGCGAGAAGCTCTCTGCGAGTGCCCTCGTTCTTCAGCAGTATCTCGCGCAGCATCGCTTCCTCCTGGGCGGTTATCTCTTCACCTGAAAGGTGAAGAGCCCAGAGTTCGCGTGCCATCGTCGGTGTCGGCTCCCCGCCCATCGAAGAATCTCCTAACTGTTCGTCTTCTGCTCGACGCATCGACGCAGCACTTCGCGAACACGAAGCAGTGTCATACGGATCGTTCCTGGCTTTCGCTGCATTTGCCTGGCAATTGCAGTAGCAGGAATATTCTCAAAATAGAACGACTCAATAATTCGTTGCTGCTGCTCGCTTAATTGCTTCACACACCCCCGAAGCACGTCGATTTGCTGCAGCTGCCATTCCATGTCGGATGGATCCTCTTCGCGTTCGGCGGCCTGCAACCTGTCGACCAGATCGACTAACGAGATGCTGTTACGACGAACTTTTCGACGCAAGTGACTGACGACCAGGTTTCGCGCAATACCGAGCAGCCAGGAACGGACCGCACCTTGCTCCCGATAAGTAGCAATGCTTCGAAATGCTTGGACGAATACGTCTTGGGCAATATCGTCTGCCGTTGAGCCACAACCAAGTTGGCGGCAGATGAACGACCGGACGTCTTGCTGATACAAGCGCACTAGTTCCGCAAAGGCATCATGCGAACCATTCTTCGCACGCCTTACGACCGAATCGAGATCTTCTGCTTGGAATTCGCTCATCGAAAGTGGCATGCCCATTTAGTTGCATGCATGTGGTAAACGTCACAAGAAAAAATCGAAAAGGCCGGTATTCTCCCGGAAAAGAGCCCCGGATACCGCCCGGATTGTTCGTCGATCCTGGCAAATAAGGCGCTCTCCCCATTTTCCTGCGACCTCTAGGTTGGCAGGAGGTGTCGTGCAAATCCGGCACGACGCCAAGAGAGAAGCGGCGATGCCTTCTGGGCTATGGAGTCCCTAGCCACCCGCCGTGGCGTTCCCCTCGCGGGTCGCGAAGCGAAAGTCATCCGGCAAACCGATGATAAATCACTAAAACCACGAACATCAGCAAGCTGTAAATGATCACCCCGACAAGACCTTCAATGATGGAAGCAAACACAGACAGGGAGTAAACACGCCGGCACGCGAGTCCTAGATGAATGATACAGACGATATACCCCACGCTGATCGGTGCGTCGCTGACATCCAAGGCTGTCTGCGTGTCGACAAACCATTGCACCAAGCAAGCAGTACCTAGGAAAACGAACCAGGCACTATGGATGTGACTGCTCACGACCAGATCAACCATGTAAGGCAGTCGCTTTCGAGGGTGAGCCAAATAAAGATAACAGGCGAAGAAAGATAACAGGCGAAGAAAGGTACCAGGCGAAGAAAGGTACCAGGCCTAGCAACAGGAAGTTGGAGCCTTCCCGATAATTCTGAGCCATACTCTCATCTCCCGTTCGCAAAAACATGAAGTTGTTGCGTTGCACTAAAGCAGTTACCAAGAAGTAACAAGCGCTGGCAAATAGGAACGTCTTGGCAGGAGAAATATAGGAAGATAAGTCCCCGCGAATGTAGGCCTTTGAAAGTGTGCCTGGCCGAAGAATTAGGTCTCGAAGCGTACCGAGAACGGGACCATCAAGTTCGAAAGCCGATTGAAATGACTCGCCCAGAAACTGTGGCAGACTTGGCATTCCCTCGCGGTGTTTCTGACCGCAATCTTGGCAGAATCGACCCAGTACGGGAGCAGAGCACGAGACGCAACTTTTCCGCCTGGCGTCTATTGGTGTTTTTCTTGGCGCTTCAGTCTGCGCACTCGCTTCGTCTGCACTCATCAGCAATTTGTCTGATGTAACTGGATTGTCCCAATAGCGAACTCGATCGGCTCCGCAGAGCTGAACATCCACCAAAGTTAACAGTCTACTACAGCGTCGTTGGTCGTACTGAGGCCTGCCTCAAGCACTGTTTGGCCCGTTTTCCCTGCCGTTTTCCCGGCGCTAGGCCCCGGGACGACGCGACAGAAGCCTCACAAAACACATCGAATGCACTCGATTCTGTGAATTGAGAACAAAACGATCCTGACAAGCGTATCAACGCAATGTCGTTGCAGTGTGATTACCAGAGCGAGCTGGTGAACGGGCAATAAGCGCTTGCTTCGGCACACCACTCCCGTAGTTGATCCAGTCCGCGCTTATGTGATCTGGACCTATTCGATTTCTGACCACGGTAATTGTTCAAGCCTGATCTTGCGTTTTGCCCAGAGGATTTGCTCCCTCAAATTTCAGGAACTAACTACCATGGAGTTTTGCCACGCTCTCGTCGGGGCTTGGCCTACCACGGCTCTGCGGATTGGCTTATCACGGCTTTGCGGATTGGGTTATCACGGCTGAGCCCGACACGCCTACGTTTAGAAATCGTCCATTTCAATGCATACACATGACCTAACGCTTGGATTGGCATTCGGATTAGGAGCATTACATGCTCTTGAACCGGGGCATGGAAAAACGGCAATGCTCGTTTACCTGGCCGGCGAGAGAAGAAGCCTGCTTCACCCCCTAGTGATGGGCCTTTCCAGCGCGGCTGCCCACTCGGTCTCACTCGTTGCCATAGCAGCCATGGTGCACCTCACGCACCACTTACTCACCCACGACCACCAACATGCAGATACGCATGTCAACGAGTCCTTGCGGTGGATCTCCGCAGTGCTGGTCTTGGGCGTCGGGCTTTGGATGTGCTACACGGCTTGGCGAGCTAAACCTGCCAAGTGCGGTTGCAGCCATCACAAGTCGGCCGACCATCATTGCGAAAGCGAAAAATCGAGTCGGACAAGCTACTCGATGAGTGCCTTGCTCGGCGTCGCATTTGGTCTGCTACCATGCCCGTCGGCAATGGCCGCTTACTTCACCAGCATGTCGAGCGGGGCTCCTGTTGCTGCTTACGCAGTCATCGGTTTGTTCGCCGCGGGAATCGCATTTTCGCTAACCAGCGTGGGTATTGCGATTCAAACCTTCGGCAGTCGGTTCTCCCAAAAGCACAGCCGGTTATCAGCGTTGCCTTGGCCTTGGATCCGAGCTGTACTGCTAACCAGCTTGGGTCTGTTCTATCTGTACAGGACAACTCTCGCTTGAAGTCACAAAGCTGTGAATCTTCGAAATCAAGACTTCGCCGTTTTTGGCGTCGGGAAGATGACATTCGCTCGCCGGTAAGCAACGGGATCGATCGTCTTGCACTGTTCCAAAGCGGCTGCTGCCTCGGGAAGCGGGCACGCTCGCAGATAGTTAATGATTGGCACCCGCACAAACTGTTCACTGTTCTTGGCATCTTTGAATAGCCGCATTAGCTTCGATACATGAGCCCAGTCTTCGAGGCGTGCCAAGTCTGGAATGACTTGGTCGGCCAAGGACGCGTCGTCCAGGAGCAGTGAAAGCGTTGAACCAATGCGTTTTTGGTCGATAGCCTCGAACTCTTGTGCATGAACTCGCAAAGCAGAAATCGCGGCGAACATCTCCGAGCTGTGCCTGGCCGCGCCGCCAAAGAAATCAGCTTCAATCCTCTCGAGGGCTCTCTCTTTCCCAAGGAATAAAAAGCAGGAAATGGCTGCATCCAGCCCAATCCGATCACTGGCAAATCGGCTCTTCTCTCTGCGCTTGAGTTGGCCATAAATCGACTTCCGAGCGAACTCGGCATCATCTGCATCACCGCATAAGGCAAGGATCGTCCAATAGAACCGGCGATGCTCTTTCGACGTCCGGCTCTGAGAAATCCTCTGCATCACTTCGGTAGCCGCGATTCGCTGTGACCACGGCTGCAACTCTGCAATCGAAAAGGCTGCTACTGCGTTATAAGCGTCGGCTCGAACCCACTTATCCGGCGACTCGAGGTTGTCCCAAAACAGATCTAACCAGGCTCGGTACGCCGTTTTCCCAGCAGTTGATTCCGACTCACGCAGCACCAGCATGCTTTGGACGTAGTCCACAGCGTCATTGGAAAGTGGCTCCGACGGAGACCATGCGATCTCACCGTCGACGTCGATTCCGAACATCAACGTTTGCTCACCAGAGCTAACCTGCTCATTGGAATAGCCCTGAACGATACGTCCAACGACTGGAGTCTGTTGGGACGCCGGGCTTGAAATCGGCCTTTGAAGCAGTTCAGAGATTCGGAAATCGTGAATCGCTTGATCACTTCCCTCGCCCGACTGCCCTTCGCAAACAGCCGTCGCAATGTAATCGTACTGAGCAAACTCTTCTCGCAAGGAAGGAGCAAGTGCAGTGCAAAACGGGCACGCCAGCGCTAATGGTGCCAATGCAAGTAGACACAGTGCAAAGAGAAAGACTCGCATTCATCGACTCTACAACTAGGAATTCGTAGCCGAGGCGGACTCGGACTCACTAGTTGTCGCATAATTCGCAGGCGCGGCGATAGCTTGATTGCGGCCGCGGACACGAAGCATGGCCTCCGCTTCCAACAAACGGATTTGGAATTCGGCCGCCCGATCCGGCAAGACTCGAGCAAGGGTGGCATACAAGGACCGCAGCTCCATGTGCGGTGATGACAGCACCTGCTCGGGCCGAGGTGAATTCAGAAATAAAATTGGATGCCCCATATTTTCCAAACGTTCTGCAACGATGGGATCCACTTCGTGGCGGAGAGCAAAAATGTAAATTCGCTCGCGTTTGGCGAGTCCTTTCTTGAGCACCGCATCCCGGGCCATGTCGCACAGCTTGATTTCGTCTTCAGGCCCAACTAACAAACGAAGATTGCGTTTCGTGGATTCCTGCGTCGCCATCAAACTGACCGGCTCTGCGGCCTGAGCACTGGAAAACACTGCGAGCAAAAGCAGCAAAGCAAGGATATTCGGCTGTAGCATCTGCACATTCTCCTTCCGAGGAAGACTTCGCCCGCGTGTTCCTACGGAAGCGATCATTGGGTTCCATATTCACCTCTACTGGCGAAACCTGCAAATGCATACGCTTTGCATTTGCAAGGAGTTCGCAAATTGAGACTGTTTGTACCGTTTCCGAGACTAGCCGCGGGCCCCGAGATTCGTATCAGCACAGGATTTTGCTAGTCAGCACCACTTCGTGGGCCCAAGACTCGCCGAACCGCAAGCCAGCACGGGAATTGGCCCCACCCGTCTAGCCAGATTGGAGCTCAGGCTGCTCCGATTCGGGCTCCGCTGGTGTAGCCGTGGGAGCCATCTTGAGTAGCATGAATCCCACCGCCAAGATGCCTGCGGAGATTGCCAGCCACCACCAAGGCAAGTGCTCTTGTTCAAGCTGCCCGATATTCCACTGGGCAAAAAGATCACGAGATTGAACCACGATGAGCAAGGTGCTGTTGTGGATCGCGTGAAGAAGCATCGAAGGGAGCACACTTTGGCTTCTCCACGCGACGCAGCCAAGAATCACTCCCATAAGCGTGCTCGGTAAAATCCGCTCTGGGGCAGCACCGCCGGCAAGAATCACGTGGAACAAGCCAAAAGCAATCGCGGACACAGCGATGGTCGGTACCGCAGAAAGATGTTGCTTTAGGCCGGCGAACAGATAGCCACGGAAAAAAAGTTCTTCACAGACGCCAGGCACAATCCCCATGCAAAGAACAATGACAAGCAAGGGAACCTCCTGCCAGCTGGCTAAGAGTTCGTCCACGTTCGCGACCTGGCTCGGATCGAATCCTCTGATTCCTAAACTGTTTGCGAACAAAACCAACTCAAACACCCAGGGCCACGTCGCCAGACCAACAAGCCCTGCGGCAATCCAGTTCGGCGGACTCGATTTCTTCAAGTCCAAGCCCGTTGAAACCTCGACTCGCTGCCACCGCAGCAACAACCAAGGCACGCCAAAAAACAGAACCATCGTCATGACGGCGGAAAGAACCAAACGAGATGTCGTCTGCATTTCGCTACGAGCTAGGATGCCTGAGACCAATACAAAAGCAGGGAACAAAAGCGCCAGTGCGAATAACGTGGATGGAAGTGACGCCACCTGCGTCGTGCTCTTAGGTCGCTGCGAGAAATCTCGCCAATTGCCTCGACTTCCAACTGCAACTGCATCATTACCAAAAACGCGAGCGGCCAACGACAGCGTTGCAATTCCGTAGAGGATAGTCGAGACGATCGCCACCATCGCAGGAAGCTGCTGCACCGTACCTTCTAAGAGTTCTCTTGAGAGCAGCAAGATGTTCACGAGAGGAAAGACTGCCGTGGTCGTCGTCAAACTCCATCCGGGCAAAAACACCGCCAGGCCAGGCGCCAGCGAAAGAAGAAGTAATGGAATCAACAACGCTTGAGCTTCTTTGAAACTCTTGGCCGAGCTGGTCACGAGTAACAGTACGGAAGAAAAGAAGAGGGCGAAGGTAGTCAGAGTGAGAAACAACTTGACGACTAAGCCGATCGTGAACCCCGACTCCCCGAGCAGTGCTTCTTCCAATTGAAGTGCATACAGCGTTACGCTCAGCGCGAGCAAGTTCATACAACCTGTTAGCATGGTCACCGTAACCACGGCGATATACTTTGCCGATAACAGCCGAAACCTGGGTACCGGCAGCGCCATCAGAGTCTCCATGGTGTTGCGTTCTCGTTCGCCGGCGGTCAGGTCGATGGATGGATAGACGCCCCCGGTTACCGTCATCAGCAGCAGAATCAGTGGCAGTAGCCCAAGGACAGCGGATCCCGTTTCTTCGGGCTCCAACGACATGATTTTCGACTGAATGGGAAGCGAGACCTCTTGGCCGGATTCTCGGGCCCAGTCGTCGAACCACTCCGCGTTGGCGTCTGCCATACGCTTTTGAAAATACCGGGAGATCGCAAGGCTCCGTTCGGAAGCCTCGTTTTCGACAAGCTCGATACCAACAGGTTGACCAACAGCTTGGATATCGCTCTGATGGGGTGGCAGATTGACTCGAACACCGAGATCCGCAGCAGACTCCTTGATTGTTGACTCAAGATCAAACTCAGTGGGATCTTCTGGAATAAAGAAGGTGATTTTCGGTGAGTCGTCTGCCAGCTCTTCATTCGCTTGCCGCAAAATATCGATATCGAAACGATCCGCAAGCCACAGAGCCTCGGACTCGGTTCCAATTGCCAGCCGGTATTCTGGGTTCGCGTCGCTCACCTGTTGAAAGGCCAGAAACCGGAGCCCGATGCCAAGCAGTGGGTATAGCACCAGCGGCATGACCATGAGCGTAACGATCGTTCGACGGTCACGAAGTGTCTCACGAAGCTCTTTGACCGTGAACTCCAATTGTTGAGCAAAGGAAAACGCCACACGATCTCCCGAGGATCGAATTGACTTCTCGGCAACCCGCGGTTGGCTTTCATTCTCTCCCATTGACTTGCTCTCTCCGCTCATCGTTTACTGCCCCACCGGAACGTGATCAGCTGCTCGGCTGGTCTCAGCTTCTTCTCGCATCAACCGCAAAAAGATCTCTACCAGCGAAGGCTCACCAGTCTCATTCTTGAGCTCTTCCAGCGTCCCCTCGTACTTAAGCGTACCGCGATAAAGAAGGCCGAATCGATCGCAAAACCGCTCGGCTTCCTCAAGCTGGTGCGTACAGACAATGATGGCCTTGTTGGCGGCACGGAGTTGCTCAACAAAGTCGATGACGACCTTGGAACCGACGACGTCTAAGCCGCGAGTCGGCTCGTCGAGTAGCACAACCGGCGGATCGTGAACGAGCGCCCGAGCAAGGTTAACTCGCTGTGCCTGCCCGGTACTTAGAGTAGCGCATCGTTGGTCCAAGAACGATCGAATTTCCATTCGACTTGAGAGCTCATCGATCTGCTGATGAGTTCGCTCTTCCGACAGACCAAACCCGATCGCAAAATAACGCAGCAACTCCCTTGGAGTTAGCCACTGATATAGTCCTGCACTGGCGGAAACCAAGCCAATCAGACCCTTCATGCGGAGAGGGTCGCTAGAGACACTGCATCCCGAAATCGTCGCGTCTCCAGCAGAAGGCTGCAGCAAGCCCAGGATCATACGCAAAGTCGTTGTCTTTCCTGCCCCATTCGGTCCCAGCAAGCCGTAGACTTCGCCAGGTAGTACTTCAAGCGACAACTCGTTCACCGCGACGAGATCGTCTCCATAGATCTTGGTGAGGCCATTTATTGAGATCATGTGAAGAACATGCTCCGGTTTCGTTTGGACCCGCAATCTTCAACGGGCAATTGAGGGGCAACTTCCCGGAAAATTAGCCGTGGTCGCCCTATCCATTGCCTAGTAGCACAAAACGCGCAACTGCAATGCCATTGCAAGTAGAAACTGCACAAATCCGCTTGTCAATTCCGAGTGATACCTCAGCGCGACTAGAGCAGCGTCGCTCAAAGCGCATCCCGAAGCAAAACTAGGCGACTAACTACCGACATCATTTCGAATTCTGTAGGTATACTCGCAGGGCAAACTGCACGGTGCGTCTTTGTTCGCATCCATTGATGCTCTTCTGGGTTACCACCAATGAAAACCGCCTCCTCGAGTCTCAGCTTCCTTACCGCCTGCTTGATCTGCGTAGCATCAGGAAGTGCACAGCAAATTGCTCCCGATGAAATCAAGGAATCGTATACCACTGCCGACTTCTCGCGTGTGGTCTCCAGAAGCAGCGAGTTGGCGACCCAGTACGGCCAATCGGAGGTGCTCGTGGTTTTTGACATCGACAACACCTTACTAGCCATGAACCAGGATCTCGGAAGCGATCAGTGGTTCAACTGGCAGAGCCAATTAATGAATTCGGAACCGGATTCACCTGATCTCGTCGCGGAAGATTTCGATGGACTGTTGGAAGTGCAGGGGACGCTATTCGCTCTGAGCAAGATGCATCCTCCCGAGCCGGAGCTACCAGATCATATTTCAGCCATCCAAGCACTCGGGCTAACCACCGTTGTGTTAACTTCTCGCGGCTACGCGTTTCGGGATGCCGCCGAGAGAGAGCTGAACCGCAATGGGTACGACCTTGCCGCAACAGCACTGAGAATCAAAGAATCGCGTGGGCTCTTCATGCCATTCGATCCCGATCAACCCGAAGCTCACGGATTGTCACCTTCGATCATTGAGGACATACAAGGCCGGCTTGGTCCCGTTACTTATTCAAACGGGATCTACATGACCGCAGGTCAGCATAAGGGCTACATGCTTCGTACATTATTGGCACGAGCCGAACCTAAGAAAGAGTTCAAGGCCATCTTGTTTGTCGACGACCACAAGAAGCACACGATTCGCATGCATGACGCTTATGAAGATTCTCCAATCCACTTGGTGACGTTCCATTACACTCGCGAAGCAGGAAACGTCAGCAACTTCAATGCTTCGCAAAAGAATCATGTTATCGAGGATTGGCGGCGACTCGAAGACTTTGTGGACAGCGTACTCGTAAAGTGATCAGCTGAAGGTGCTACCAGCCCAAGGTCAAGAGATTCAATAGAATTGTTTTCACGCTCGGAGCGGTTTCGAGCAGAGAACTCTATGTGTTATTGTGCAAGTGAAATTCGGACTGGCCAGCACCAGCTCCTTCACACCCATGTCCTAAATCCATTCAACTTCATTCTGGAAGCGATTTACTGTGTTCAGCCCTAAGTCTTGGATCCTCCTGATCACCCTCTCGGCGATATGCCCAATGACCATCAAGGCACAGGAGCCTGATATGTTCCCACCAACCGGTGGAATGTGGTTGCCGAGCCAGATTCCTTTGCTCGAAGGACGGCTGCGCTCATTGGGGCTGGAGATTGAGCCCGGCGACTTGGCAGATCCAACCTCGAGCACGCTGGAAGCGATCGTTAGTCTTGGCGGATGCTCTGGCTCCTTTATTTCAAAAGACGGCTTGATTATTACCAACCATCACTGCGTCGAAGGCTACCTTTCGTACATCACCGAGCAAGACAAAGCCGCGTTAAAAAAACAAAACGAAGAACGCATCGCCAATGGCCTCCCTCCGATTGTGGCCGACATCGATTACATGCGAGATGGATACGATGCTCGTCGCGGAGGCGAACGATTCACTGGCCCCGAGTCCCGTATCTTCATCACGTTCGAGCAGACAGACATCACTGACGAAATGACTCGGGGACTTGCCGACATTTCGGATCCGCTCCAAAGATATGAAGAGTTGGAGCGTCGCCAAAAGCAAATCCTGAAAGAGGCAGAGAATAGCCCAAGCATTCGTGCGGAAGTCAAAAGCTTCTTTCGCGGCGAGAAGTTCATGCTCATCCGCAAGCTTAAACTCAAAGACCTGCGCATGGTCTACGCGCCTCCCAAGGCGGTTGGTTACTTCGGTGGCGATGAGCGCAACTGGGAGTTCCCACGACATGTTGGCGACTTCGCATTCCTGAGGGTCTACACCGGCCCCAACGGCGAAAGCGCCGATTACGCAACAGAGAACGTGCCTTACCAGCCAAAGAACATCATCCCGGTTTGCAAGGATCCCGAGGGACTTGCTCCGGGCGATCTTGTTCTGGTTGCTGGATATCCAGGTAGCACCGATCGAGCAACAACCTACTCCGAGGCGCGGGATACAGTCGGTCGCTCTATCCCATTTACGGTTGAGTACCTCGACCAAATTCGAGCCGTGTTTCGAGAACTTGAAAGTCGCAACGACACGTTGGCGACCAAGGTTCAGCCACCTTTGTTTGGAATTGAAAACTATCTCAAGAACAATCGCGAAGCACTTCAGATCCTCGACAGCATCGATTACCTCGGCCGAAAGAAGCAATTTGAAGAAGAACTGCTGTCTTGGGTTCGGTCCGATCCTAGTCGGAACGTCAAATACTCTCCTGTGCTAGCTGAGATGGATCGCATCCAAGCCAAGTACCAGGAGAACTGGCAGAAGCGAGTCTTTGCCAGTCGCTTATTCAGCGGTTACTTCAACGGCATCGCCAACGCAGCGATGACCTTGGTACGTGTCGCCAAAGAAAAGGAAAAGCCTGACTTGGAACGGCTGCCTGGTTTCCAAGAACGCGATTACGAAAACCTGCGGGACGAGCTGCGACAGATGCAGGGCACCTACGATCGCGAAATTGCCATCGAGGTCAGTACGCACTTCCTCAGTAAGCTACTCGCTGCAGAAGGCAGCAACCCACCATTCGTTAGCAAGCTGCTGGGAGATGCAAAAAGCGAGGATGCGATACGCGGCAAAGTGCAGGCAATTTTAAATGCAACGAAGCTCGAAAACCCAAGCCAACGACTCGAGCTCTTCGAATCGGCAAATTACGCCGACCTCAAAGCCAGCCAAGATCCGTTAATCCAGCTCGCAATTTCCGCTGAGCCTGATTTGCTCGCTATTGAGCAACACGGGAACACGCAGGCGGGCGAGATGCTCTTGGTTGCTCCACTCTACATCGAGATGCTTCGGGACTTTCAGCTGAGTCGTAGCCAAGTGATGGCACCGGATGCAAATTCCACGCTCCGTATCACATTCGGCCAAGTGGGCGGCTATTCGAAGAAAGAAGGGGATCAGGCCAAGTACGTTCCCGCCTTTACTAACTTGCGTCAACTGATTGAGGACGAACACCAACCAGGACGCAAGGATTTCGAAGTGCCGCCACGTTGGATCTCGGCCTACGAGCGGTCAAAAGCGAAGGGGTTTGGCCCTTACGCCGATCCGCTCTATGGCAATCTACCGCTGAACTTCCTGGCCAACGTCGACACCACTGGGGGCAACTCGGGTTCTGCCGCCTTGAATGCGAAAGGAGAGCTAATCGGCTTACTCTTCGATGGCAACACCGATTCACTCTACGGGGATTACGTCTTTGACGCAAACGTACGCAGCATTCTGCTCGATGTCCGCTACGCGCTCTGGGTACTAGACGAAGTCGAAGGCAACGGCGAGCTCCTTCGAGAAATGGGCGTCGAACCAACTTTCGCCAAGTAACTGGTCCTCGGCTTCGTCGGGGCGGCACCTATGAGAATAGGGCAGCAGCCCCCTTTTCGATGGCAGCATCAAGATTCATCTTGAATGCGTCAAGATCCCACGTGGTCTTGCGAATAGGCACGAACCAAGAGCGGACTTAGGTAGTATATGCATATGGATTGCAAGTACGTACAGTGCTTGCATTGCGGGTGGCAAGGACGCTTACCTACCCGTGTCTGCCGATGCCTTTTCGAAACCCGATATCGATGCGAGAAGCCTTGATGAAAACCTTGATGACGTCGCTAGCCGCCATTGCGCTGACTAGCAGTTCTCTAGTCCAATTGGCCCATGCCCAAGACGCCGAGTCCAAAGTGAATGCAACGCAAACAACCAAAGACACTCCGCTAATCGATCGAGAGCTGTTCTTTGGAAACCCTCAGATCGCGGGCGGCCAACTGAGCCCGGACGGCAAGTTCATCACATTCCTGAAGCCCTACCAAGGAATTATGAACGTCTGGGTCAAGGAGTTTGCAGAGCCTTTCGAGGACGCGAGGCCCCTAACCGATAGCAAACGTCCACTCTACGGCTACTCTTGGACCGAAGACGGCAAGTACATCTTGTTCGTCAAGGATTCCGGCGGCGACGAGAACATGAATTTGTTCGCGGTTGATCCAAATGCCAAGCCGGAAGCCGGACAAGAAACACCGCCTTCTCGCAATCTAACTCCGCTTAAGGACGTGACGGCTCAGATCATGCACGGGAGCCAGAACAACCCCGATCTTCTGTGGGTTGGACTGAATGATCGCGACAAGGCGTGGCACGATCTGTATCAGCTCAAGATCTCCACTGGAGAGCTGACGCTGCTCTACAAGAATGAAGACCGGATCACTGGCTACGAATTTGATTGGGACGACAACCTTCGTCTACTGAGTCGCACGGACCCAGCGGGCAATACGACCCTACTGCGGAAGAACGGCGACGAGCTGATTCCCATTTACGAAACGTCCGTCACCGAGAACGCTGGCGTCACGGGGTGGGACGCGGAAAACAAAAACATCTACCTAGTCACGAATAAGGGTGACCTGGATTTGATGACGCTGTACAAGATGAACCCGGAAACCAAAGACCTGGAACTCATGGAGGGTGATCCGCAAGAGTTAGTCGACTTTGGTAGCTTGCGCCTCGATCGCAATACTCGCAAGATCATTTCGACTTCCTACACCGAAGACAAGACTCGCTACTACTGGCGAGATGAGACTTGGGAAGACAACTACAAATTCCTGCAGGAGAAGTTTCCCGGCCGCGAGATCGGATTCCAAAGTTCAACCAATGATTACAGCAAGTTCCTCGTCTCCGTCAGCGGTGACAAATACGCTTCCGAAGCTTGGTACTTTGACGCCAGAAAACGAGAACTGATTCACCAGTACACGCCTCGCCCAGAGCTCAAGGAGGTCGAGGAACACTTGGCTCCAATGACCTCAATCCGCTACGTCAGCAGTGACGGACTGGGGATCCCCGCCTACTTAACCTTCCCCGCAGGAGCGGAACCACGCGATTTGCCATTGGTGGTCCTCGTGCACGGTGGCCCCAAGGGTCCACGCGACAACTGGGGGTACAACCCTTTAGTTCAATTCTTGGCCAACCGCGGATATGCGGTTCTACAACCGAACTTCCGTGCAAGCGGTGGCTATGGGAAGAAATTCCTCAATGCCGGTGACCTGCAATGGGGAAAATTGATGCAGGATGATATTACGTGGGGTGTCAAATACCTCATCGATCAGGGTATTGCGGACAAGGACCGTGTTGCCATTATGGGAGGTAGCTATGGCGGATACGCCACGCTAGCAGGACTTGCATTCACGCCTGATCTTTACGCCTGCGGAGTTGATATCGTTGGTCCAAGCAACATCTTCACACTCCTTGATTCGATCCCGCCTTACTGGGAAGCAGGACGAGCGTTCCTCTACGGCATGGTCGGGGATCCCGCCACCGAAGAAGGCGAGAAAAGAATCAAGGAAGCCAGTCCGTTGTTCAGTGCGGAGAAGATCTCCAAGCCGCTGTTGATCATTCAAGGAGCCAATGATCCGCGGGTGAAGCAGGCTGAAGCGGACCAGATCGCAGTTGCACTTCGAGACCAAGGCCACGAAGTCAGCTATCTGCTCGCAGACGACGAAGGACACGGATTTGCAAAGCCAATCAACCGCATGGCAATGTATGCCGAGATCGAGTCGTTTTTGGCCAGCCAAATCGGTGGACGGCACCAAACGGAGATGCCTGAGGAAGTCGCAAAACGCCTGGAAGAGATTCGTGTCGACGTGAGCCAAGTCAGCTACGAACCCTCCGAAGAGTAAACTCACGGGCTTTATAGGCGAAACCGTGAACGCATGGTTTCAAAAGGGATCTTGAACCGCGATTCGCGTCTGCGAATCGCGGTTTTCTATTTTGCCGAATGATCGGCAGATGGAAGCACATGCTAGAATGGAAGGTACGACACGAGTGGCCTTCGCAGAAGGCCATGAACCGTCGCGCGAGCTTCCCAGATGACAGAGAAACACGATGCCGACTTACGTTTACGAGACCATCCCGGAAAACGAAACCGAAGAACCAACGCAGTTCGAGATCATTCAAAAAATGGCCGACGACGCACTCACGAAACACCCGGAAACAGGGCAACCCGTTCGGCGAGTCATCTCGGGTGGAATCTCCTTGCCCGTCTCATCCAAGAAGGGCGGCTGCTGTGAATCTTCTTGCTCTTGCGACTAGAGCACAGCTGCCCATAGTAGATGACCTATGCCGCATACTAAGTTCAATCTAGCTGCTTAGAGTCAATTTCGGCGTAGGCATTATGCTGATGGATGGACTCAAAGTTCTTCGCGCTACATCGAAATTCGGCAATTCTCAAGTCGGCTCGAAGACGAGTCGCTAAGTCACGCACCGTGTCTTCGACGAATTTAGGATTGTCATACGCGGCTTCCGTAACAGCCTTCTCATCGGCTCGCTTCAAGATTGGGTAAACGGAGCAAGACGCGGATTCCTCGAGCATTGCAAACAGCTCGTCGATTCCAATTTCGCAACCAGAATCAAATTTGATCTTGGCGCGCAGCTCACAGCGCTGATTGTGAGCCCCGTAGGCTGAGATCTCTTTGGAGCAGGGACATAAGCTGGTCGCGGGTCCTGAAACGGCAACCAGCATTTCGCAGTCCTCTTTTAACGCGACGTCAATCGATACCTGGAGCTGGATCTGAGCTGGTTCGCCGGTAACTGGCGCCTTGCGATCGACAAAGAATGGGAATCGCAATGTTCCGAAAACCTGGCTAGCAGCGAGGCGTACTTTGATCTTCTCGAAGAGCTCAACTAACTTGCTGTAGCTCAAGACGCGCTCAGACTCTGCCAAGACTTGGACAAAGCGGGACATGTGAGTACCCTTTTTCTCCGCGGGCAACGCGACAAAGAGATCCAGAGAACCAATCGTCGGTTGGGCCTGCCCCAGATCTGAAGACGTTGGCGCGAAACTGAAGCCCCATGGCACTTCGGTCACACCTACCTTCTTAATTCTTAGGTTGCGCGAATCAGAATAAGACTGTACGTCAGGGAGCGACTTCATCGTGGCGGGCTATTAGATTTTCAGCAGAGACAAACCCGAAGCCTAGGCTTCCGCAGTCTCGGTCGGGCAGCAATCGCATCGGCATGAGAATCGCCGATTAACCAGATGTGCGGCAACTAGGAGCAATCCACCCAAGGGAGTGATCCAGGGTGTAAAGCCAGCCAACAACTGCGGTGCTTCGCTGGATACAACAGCTTCCTCGGCCGCCTTTGCCTTGGCAGCACAATGCTCGCAGTGCTCATCCGTACAGGCGGCAGCAGCTACCGGGACATCTTCGCTGCCTGCGGCGACGGCTTCCTGCGGAAGTGTGCAGCATGCACAGCTATCCTCGAGAGCGAATGCGGCAGCACCGATCATCGTTAAGCCGACCATGGCTATTCCGGCTGGCAGCCATTTTTTGTGCACCCTCCACCCGGGAACGAACGCTAGCAGGGCCAAGACGGTACAGACGCCAACCATCACCTTATGGAAGGACTCGTCTGCCAAGAAGCTCAGGCCTAGCATTGGGAGGAATGTAATCACAAACGGCATCGCGGCGCAGTGAATAGCACATGCAACTGACGCAACGACGCCCAACCAATCGGGCACAACGGCGCCGGTGCTACCTGTGTTGGACACACTCAGGCTTGAACTCGCTCCGATTTCGTTCGCGTCGACGATCGACAGATCATGCACAGTTGCCACAATCGCTTTCCTGCTACCTGAAAACTCTCTATCCCTACAATGAGTGCGACGCACCTATTTTCGGCGCCGCGCGGCTGATCATCTTAATGCAATCCATTTGCATCTGCAAGCGAACTTGGCTGGCGGAGAGCCAAAACCAATAGACAATTGCAGCCCAGACCAGCGACTCTTTGCGACAATCGCAGGCTTTTTTGCACCACGTGCGCGAACAGATCGCCCGTCTGGCTCACTGGGTTCGAGCAGAATCCGGTGATATACTCCTAGAGTGACGCCCCATGGGCAGATTCGGCGGGAATGAAGGCAGCAATTCTTGTTTTTGAGCCGCCATCACAACCTCGTCGCCACGATCACGGATCGAGCCAGATCGGCCGAGCGTTTGAAGGAATATGATGTCGATTTTCGAAGAATCTCAGAGCCGAGAGATCATACGCCAAGCCGGGCTTCGCGCTACACCCGCTCGTGTGGCGACGCTGGAACTGCTGACGCAAGCTTCTTCTCCGTTGGCCCACGCCGAAGTAGCCGAGCATCTTTCCAAAACCAGCATCGATAAAGCGACCGCCTTTCGGGCGCTGAACGATATGACTGAGGCGGGCCTGCTGCGAAGAACTGAACTTGGCGATCGCGTTTGGCGATTTGAACTGCTGGGTGAAGGGGAAGAGGAGCACTCCGCTCACCCCCACTTTGTGTGCATCGAATGTGGCCAAGTCACCTGCTTGGGCGACATCAAGCTCACCAAGAAGAGCTTGGCATCAAGCGAACAGATCGGAACGATCACAGAGATCTTGCTCCGCGGACAATGCACAGCTTGCGACAAATAACAGCAGCATCTCAGTCAACAATCCATGGTGGAACAAGGATGTAGAGTTTGACTTCCCGCATTTCGGATTTGTCGTTGTCACTGGCACCTTCTCGCAGCACAACAAGTTCTTGAGTGCCTGGATGGGCAATCGCAGCTAGCCGTGTTTCGAAGTCATTTAGCGACTTGATGTGATGTCCGCCAACGCTTTTGATTTGGTCGCCTTCTTGCAACCCACAGCGTTCGGCCAATGAATCGGCTGAAATCCCCTCAACACACACGCCCTCTCGCTTGTCCGAACTTCGGTGATCGGTTGCGCTGATTTCCTTGAGTTGAGCACCAAACCGAAAACGCGGTGCCGGGCTAAGCGGTCGCGCCCGCTCCGTATCCCTGACATGCAGCACAATCTCATAGTGCTCAGCAATTGCCATCTCTTCGTAGTACGATTCAGATCTCTCCAACTTCGGCTGATACACCGCGCCGATCGTTCGGTTCACGTGTGCAGTTTGAAACCAGCGTGGCAAGGAAGCGCCCAGTTCCCCCGCGAGCACGAATGCAGATACAGACGCATCTTGGAAATCGAAAAGATGGGAGAACGAGTCATAGCGGCTTCCATCTAACCTGAACTCCTTGAGAACTCGTTTCGCAGGATCCTCATCTTCTTCCGGATAGTACCGAGCCTGAAACGCCCCGCTGCCAAAAGACAAACCGATCGGCAAATAGTCGGCGCCATAGCGTTGCTCTAAGTACGTCCCCATGCGCGGCATGTCCTCGACCGGATTGCCATCGAGTTTCGATACATGCCAGTCGTGTGCCCACAACACAATCCGTGAATCCTGACCATGGAGCGCGAGGATACTACTGACAAACTTCGCCATGGATGCGTCGCGTGCATTTACTAATTTCTTTGGTTTCTGGAGGTACTCGGTAGAAACAGACAGGAACTGCTTCAAGTCCTTCAGAGTCTGCCGAACGGCATCGGACTCTGCGTTCACAACTCCCCATTGCACCGCATCTCGCCAAGCCTGTCGTTCATCAGGTGTCAGTTCATCCCGAAAACGAAGCTGACAGCGGGTCAGGTCCGCGGCTGCTCGGACCAATTCCAGCAGCGTTTCTGCCGCCTCGCCGCTCATCTCAGCGATCTTGCCGTCAACGCTAGGAAGGTTCGCTCGTATCCGCGAGTAAAGATCTACCTCCGCCAACATTCCAATTGAAGACCACCTTTCAAGTCGCGACCGATCGATCTCGATAGCAGCTTCGGCTTGCTCAAGAAGCAACTTCGTTTGAGCGACTTCGTCATCTGTTTGTCCAGCCAGACCACTGCAGTACGCGCCCAGCTCACGAATTGCAGCTTTCAATGCGTCCAGCTGTTCGATGGTGGCATTATTGATTGCATCTGAATAGGGTCCTTCTAGGGCAATCGCAAGCCGGCGTTCAAAAGCCTCCACCTCAGAGTTTCCATCTTTGTTGAGCTGCTCGAAAACTAACTTCAGCGGAGTGTAACCATCTTGGGTATCAAAACCGTAGAACTCCAATGGCGGTGAGTTCGAAGGACGCTGCTCATTCCAATCCTTCATCCACTGAACCAGGTCAAGCACTTCCTCCGTGTCCCACGTCCAGAACCCCTGTCCCTTGATCGCTTCTCGTGGGTCACCAACCCCGGAACGAACATAATTGTTAATCGGAGTACAAGCCGCATAGCTGGCTTCGATTCCAAACAAGCGAACGCCTTGTTCTTCGACCAGATAGCGAAAAATGCGATGCTTCAACTGAAAGAATTCGCGGGTTCCGTGCGTCGACTCGCCAAGTGCTACGATTCGCGATTGCCCCAAAACGGAATCTAGTTCTTTCAGATCATCCAATGGGTCGAGAGGTTCTACCGTCGTTAGTCGAACGGCTTCGCTTTCAACCCACTCACGGGCTTCCTTCCAAGCGAGCGTTTTTTGCATTGCATGGTCAGGGTGGCATCTTCCTGAACCATCATCAAACCAATCTCGGACGAGCTCTACGATACGCTGCGGGTCGTCCCCAACAACATACTTTTCCCGCAGGCCTCGATATACGGTTAGTATTGCATCGACCTGCTTTCGCACACTCCGTTCGCGGGAAGATGCCTTATCTAGTTTCGGTACCGCGTAAACGAATCCGCCGCGTTCCAGAGAGTGCGTTGGATAGTTGCGGAAATCACGCTCAACGAACTCCCCTGTGCTCGAGTAGTGCTCGCCCGCCCGTACGAAGAAATCCACGGCTCGCTTGGGATACCCAAAAACATACCCCATACCACGCCAACGATCGCCGGGTCGATCGGCTCCTTCTACGTTCAACAAAATTGCTTCTGCACTCAGATCTCGGGTGACTCCGAGGCTGGCCCAGAAACGGTTTTGATCGCCCAAGATTCGATCAAGTTGCGGTCGCGACGCGATCCATGCTGCTGCATATCGTTCGCCGCTCCGCAATGATTTGAATGGCAGCATACCAGCTTCGAATTGGCTTCCGCACTGCCAAACGGATAGTGCCTGGCGGACTTCGGCAAGCTCCGTGGAGTCCGGTTGATCAACCTGGAACCAAGTATCGAAGAAGCCCTCCGAGACAGGCTTGATACCACCAACTAGGGTGAATAACGCTTCGGAGTCCAACGCGTCAAGCAATAGCTTTTTTGAAAGGCTTCGCGAAGACTCTTCGAGGGTTTCCACGGGAAAGCATTCCGCGCGTGGGACTGCATCACGGTGAGTTTGAACAAGTGACGGACCAGCCGCCGATCTCGCCGTATGGACCTGCCCGAAAGCTTCTGGCTTGCAAATTAGTGAGAGTAGACCGAATACGGACCAAAGTAGCAAACGTGTTATCCCAAGCGAGCGGAATAACCGAAAGTGGGTCGCATTCATAGTTCTATACAATTCATTCTTCCGCACAGATTGAACTCCCGCGTTACTTGGAACGCGTTACTCCCAATCCGAGCCCGCCCAAAACCAGAGCTAGGCAAAGCCAGATAGCGATGGGAGAACGAGACGGCTCTTCTTGCTCCTGCGAAACAACTTGCTCTTGAACTTCATTCATCTCAATCCCCTCTACTTCAGCAGGCGTTACTGACGGTTCAATAGCCGCTGCTAACGCCGACGCGTACTTGCTCGCGGTTTCGGGATTACTTTGAGATCCAGGGGCGGAGAGTTGCTGTCCAAGGAACTCGTGGAACGCCGCGTTTCCACAAGTTTCGTATGAACAGGCGGCACCGTGAGTCGCGACTAACTCGGTGTGGACTTCGGCCAATCGTTGGAGCACTTCTGCCTCGGGGGTCCAATATCCTTTTCGCGCTGTCTCCAGCATGATCGCGGTCATATCCTGCAACGCGTAAGGATTCTTGCCTTCGAAATACTGACGCATCTCCAAATCATGTTTGTCTTCAATGTAAACCTGGTAGGTTTCGTCCCACATATCCTGCCCGATAGCGGATGGTTGCATTACATTCCACCCGTACATATTGCGAACGGTCTCGGTAAGCGAGGCTGCCGCTGAAGCGCCCTCACGTTGCATGCCTTGAATATATTTCGGATTCCACATGACCGTGCGAGCTTCCTCCCGAATGGCTCCGACTGACGTCGATACTTTGGCTCGGCCAGGCTGCCGAAGGTCACTAAAGTAACCGGTGGGATCCTTTCCTGTTGTCTCTCGCACCGCCAACGATATTCCACCCATAAACTCGTATACATGGTCCAGCGATAGTGGTCCCCAGGTATTCGAGCTACGTGGGTGAACGACTGCATCGACTCCTTCCATTTGCGCTTCAAGCAAGCCTGGGAGTACCTCACCCCAACGATCGCCATCACGATAAACGCCCGACATATTCTTAATGTATTGCCTGGCGACCTGCTCACCTTGCTCCCAAGTGTCTCCCTTCTCAACCATTCCCATAACTTGCGTACCGTAGCTACTGTTGCTGGCGGATCCAAAGATCCGTGCGGTCGCAAACTCTCGCGCATCCTTCGGTGATATACCATTGGCCTTGAGGGCCTGTTCCGTATGTTCGGTTCCTTCACGAACATAGTTCGGATAGGGCTCAGATTCGATCAAGCTGGCGATCTGAACAGCCTTGTCCATTAACGCGATTCGAGAGGCAGCCGCATCTCGGAACTGCCCCGAAGTCTGCACCAACACATCAATCCGCGGGCGTTTCAGCTCTTCACTTGGGATGACTTCGACGTCATACACCACGCCCCGAGAGTTCCACATCGGTCGCAGCCCCATCAGATAGAGAATCTGTGCGAGCGCAGTCCCTTTACCGCGAATGAACTCCCCTCCCCAAAGTGAGATTGCCACCTGCCGAGGGTACTGCCCGCCGTGACTCCCGCGATGGCTTTCGAGCATTTGCTCTGTTAACTTCTTGCCGACTCGCCAAGCCTCCTCGGTGGGCGTTTGTTCCGCATTGATCGAATAAAGGTTTCGACCCGTTGGTACCGAATTCGGATTCGCGAGAGGATCGCCACCGCTGGAAGGCGAAATATACTCGGCGTTGAGCGCCGCGACGATTTCGTCCAATTCAATTCGCGATGACATGCGGAGGTTTGCCGCGTTCTCCTCGCTGGCTCGAATCAGTTCGATCAGCGCCTGCCGCTTCATCGGATTGGGCTCGACCCAGGATCGCAACTCTGCAACGTCTCGCCAGAGTGGTTCGTCTACAAGCTCCTTTGGTTCCTCCCCTACTGCCGGCTCGTCATGCTCGCCAGGATTCCCCTCTATTTTTACATAGCGAAAACGACGACTCTCTTTCTCCGTATCAGCCGCATCTCCTTGTTCGTTACGAGTTGCAGAGTGAGGTACTGATCTGGAGGCTGAATCGTTACCATCTCCTTCCTGCGGATTGTCAGGATGGCCATGCGGATGCACGCCGGTATCGGGATGAGACTTGCCGGGATGGCCAGCCTCATGTGACTCTGCCTCCGATTTCCCATTGGGCGAATGGTCTGCGGATTGTCCCCGGTGTGCATGATCACCTCCGGGATGACCTGCCTTAGCCCCACCCACCTGACGACCGGGGTGCTCTGCTCCCTTCGCAGGTTTCTTTTGCGTTGCACCTGAGTATCCGTCAACTGCGGACTTGCCTCGTTTGGCCAGCTCAGCTGCCCGCATAGCTTCGACAGCCTTCGAAATACGAGTTTGCTCCTCAGCGGAGAAAATGGCATCGACAGTGATTTCGGCCGACAGGACAGATGAAACAAAAGCAGCAGCAAGCTCCTGTCGGAATTCCATTTGCTCTAGATCCTCCCCCTTACCGATCGAATCGAGCAACTGATCGACCCCTTGCTCCCCGAGCATCGCCGTCGCTGTCTGGCGAACCTGGTCCTCCTGCAGTGGCCGGCCGATCACGTGCAGACCGTCCGTGACGTTTTGATCTTTCAATTGATGGATATAGTTGTGGACCTGCTCAAGTTCTTCATCGTTAAGAAGCTGAGTATCCGAAGCAGGATCGTCGAATCCAAGATCGACGCCCAGTTTCAGATCGCGAACAGACTCCGTAACCGAGCGCAGTGTTTCTTCCTTCAATAGAGGATCTTCTGCTTGTTCCCAAGCATGAATCTTGTCGTGCAACAACGACAGATCGCCGTACAGCCCAGCTTCCATAAACGGGGGAGTTAGGTGGGAAACAATGACGGCATTTGAGCGCCGTTTTGCCACTAAGGCTTCTCCTACATTGTTGATTACATAGGGATAAATGTGAGGAACATCACCAATCAGAATTTGCGGCCAGCAATCGCGGCTCAAGCAGTTCGATTTCCCGTAGGTGAACTCCAATGATCCATGCGTACCGAAATGCATGATGGCATCCGCGTTAAATCCGTATCGAGCCCACAAATAAGCACCGAGGTAGAAGTGGGGCGCTGCCTGATCCGTACCGTGGATCGAACTGATTTCATTTTCGTTTTCACCGCCGCCACCGACTGTCGGCTGCGGCATGATCACGACGTTGCCTAGCTGGATGCGACTGACGACTAAGTGAGGTGTGCCGTCGACATTAGTCACCATTTTGCGGCCCGGCAGATCACCCCACAGGTCAATGGTTTCACGTTGCCGTTTCAACGAGAGGTTCTCCTGGAACCACTGAGCATATTGCTCTGCCGGGATGAGTTCGGGCTCGGACTCATCCAAGAACTTCTCGTAGGCACCAAGCGCCCATTGGCCAAGCGTTTTGCCTTTGACCTGAATCATCTCATATAAGGCGGCTGGTGATTCCGGAATCGAGTCCCCTAGGTCGTACCCCTCTAGCTCAAGTCGCTTAAGCGTATTCCAAAGTGCCGGGGCAACTTCCAGGCCTCCGGCAGACAGTGCCGACAGGCCCGGTGATTTGTAGTAAACGATAACCAGCTTCTTTTCCGCATTCGACTTTTTGCGAAGCTTCAACCAATTGAGCGCAAGGTTGACGCGAGCCTGCATCTGATCCTCCATCGCCGTTCGCACGTTGAGGCCACGCTGATTGGGCTCCATCGAAGTCACAACCACGGGCTCAATAATTCCGTCCAACTCTGGGGCTGTAATCGATTGCCCCATAAAGCCACCCACCATTCCGCGTTCATCTTGTAACCATTCATCACGGCTACTAAGTAGCGGTAGTGCGCTGACGATTGGACAATCCAGTTCCTTCAATACGGCTTCGCCTTCACTACCGCGGGAGAACCGACCATGCGGAAATGTGAGAACTAGGTCCGGCTCCACTCTTTTCAGGTGCGATAGCGTCTCCGCACGCCCAAACATTGGGTAGACTCTCGCCCCACCGTTTTCGAGAGCGCGAAGTACGGCATCGATTGGGGCTCGATTGTGAGTGTCTTGAGGGTCCATGAAGCTACCGAGCAAGGCGATCTTCGGCAGTTCGCTCTCGGGCCCAAAACCACGTGCCGACTGAAATTCTTCAAATGCTTCGAGCGATTCAAACACCTTCTCATCGTGATGGAAGAATCCGCTTTGTGGCTTTTCGACCAGAGGTGGTACGCTGACATCGCGCCCACCCAAATGATGGGCTGCGTAGTGCGCCAAACCAATCAAATTCTCCTCTCCGCCATGAGTCATATAGTCGGCTAGCGACTGACGATGAGGCTCGGGAATGGAGTTTTGTTCTTCAGATAACGCGTTTGTCGCAGTTCGAACGTAGAAGTGCGTGCCAGATCGGCGAGCCGCTTCCATGCGCTCGACTTGGTCCGGCGTTAGGTTAAGCCCTTGCCCTCGCACGAAGACCAAGTTGTAGTTCTCGAGGCGAGTTTCATCCAACTCCTCACGCTCATAGCGATGTACTGCGTAGCCAGCCTTCTGAATTGCGGATTCCCAATTCGCCCAATCGGTATCCGAAAAACCGATCGTCGCGATCCGAAACGGCCGGAGATACTCATAGTAGGCCCACAAGCCTCCCGCCAAGAATATGGTCAGCAATCCAAGCGAAATCAACAGTCGTCTGATCATTGCTCAACCTCCCCTTCCGCCGGTACATAGACTACGCGACCGTCTGGCAATCGATAGGCTTGTCCGAGCAATTCACCTTGGCCAGCACCTGTCGATTCGGATGCCTCATAGTGCTTGATCTCTTCGCCTTCTTTCACCACGATTTCCATATCCGGAGTTCCTGGATTCGTAATGATGGTGTAATCGCTTTCTCTCAATAGCGCCGGAACCTGAAGGTAAGACACGAGTGCGACCATCAGGGCCACCGCAAAGACCATGGCAACATCGAACAGATTTGCAATGCTCGCCAAGGGATCCGACTCTATCTCCGCGTTGTATCGACTGGCTCGTTTCAGTCGCCTGAGACGCAGGCTATCAAGAAGCAATCGCTCTGCAGAATCTGAATTGGTTGGAGCTTCAGGCATGAGCCACCTCCCCAGTTGATTCCGAAATGCCGTCGTCACTTTTCGGTGATGAAGATTCGTTTTCGCCTGGTTGCAAGCCCTCGCCGATGATCTGAACAGGCTGTTCTGTTGAAGAACGAAGACTTAGTCGCTCAACAAGCAGATTGAGCATCGCCAGATCTTCATGCATCCAACGTCGCTGAAGCGACGCCAAGAAACCAGCTACAAGCCCAACGAACAGTCCAAGCACTGTTGTCGAAAATGCGATGACCAAGTTATTGCTCATCGTTTGGATGTCGCCGACTGCCAGACCGACTAAAGCAGGCCCCAGAGGAATCAATGTGCCCATTAGCCCTAGCCCCGGACCAAGCTTTACCAAGGCACGCAATGACTCTTGTCGATGCTGCCAGTCCAGTTCAACACGCTCGGCTACGTAGGCGATACCGGGTAAATCCCCCTGGATCTTCAATACCTCAGCCATGGCGTAGTTCAAAGCGCTTCGATCAGCGGTTAAGGGAATAATCTGTGCATCTTCCAAGAGGGCCTTCTCCAGCACTCGGTTGTCCGCTTCATTTTGCTGTCGGCTTAGGTATTCGTGTAGCGCACGACCGGCCTGAATGAGTGTCCGCAGGAAGCAGACCAGCAACAAAAGCAACACCGGGACCAGCAGTGCATTGGAAAGAATGTAGAAGGTCTGTGTGATCAATTGCATTGTTTATTTCTTATCCGTCATGGGCTTATTGCCAGGCTTAGCACGACGCACGATTACCGCAGCGAACGATGCACGGATCGGCTTTGTAAAACCCACCCCCCACCTAACCCAAGACCTGTTAGCAGTAAGAATGGCAAGAGTGAAGTGAGTGCTGATTGGTTGGTCAAATCATCTTGCGCAGCTGGGATTGGTGCATTTAGGCCAGGGAACAATGAAACGATGATGATGACCGCAACGCAGCTCAGAAGATGCACTTTTGCTCGCACCGATCGATTGACCGGGAGGAAGACGAAACACCCAACCAAGATGAGACCACCGACAAATCCAGAACTAGATAAGCCAACAAACTCCGGTCTTGATCCGACTTGCTGAGCTAACCAGGCTTGCTGCACGAACAACGCAGCTACGACAATCGGCACCGCCGGTGTGCAATGAATGGCCCCGAGAACGATGCGCCAACGTTCGTCACCGTCGACTTGAGTCGCCTGAAGCCCGGCGATGAACGACAACGCTACGAGGATTGTCTGCAGCAGTACCAGATTGGCAAGCAAGCTACTCCGCGAGAAAACTGCACGAAGATCATACAGCGAATTTGCATCTGCCACCGGATTCACGAGAAATGCAGCGAGAGCAGACAAGCCGATCGCCAAGGGCAGCAGATACCATTGCCGCGCTGTCACAAGACCCGCGACCTGCCATACGATCATCCAAACAGCACAAACCAGTAGGAGACTACCTTCGTAACTGGTAACCGCTTGGTTGAGTATCGAAACTGCGAAGTCCAAGATCGCAACTTTCTATTAGACCTAGCTTGGTAAAAAGCGGTCCGGCCGATAGCAAGTTACCCCACATGCAATTGAATTGCAAATCAAGCCAGCGAAATCGGGCTTATGCGTTTGGGTCCTGTCCACCTCGAACAAATCTGTTTCGGACCCTTCCAGAAATCAGATTGGCGGCTAGCAAACCGCTGCCAAGGATCAGCGCAAGGACAGCAACCAGAATGAGTTCGGCGATGGGTATCCGTGCGATTTCGCTAAGTCGGTCTATCCCGCGATCTCTATAAACCCAAACAATGGCAGCCAGGTAGGCCCCGACAAATGCCCATCGGATTCCTCGAGAGAGCCCCAGTCCGTGCATCTGCGTGATGATGAACAAGCCAGCAAAACCGAACAGGAACATTGGCCAGACATTCTGGCCTTGCGTGTATGCAACCAATGAACCATGAATCAATACACTGAATTCCTGGACGAACGTCCAATACTTGTTGGTATGAACTTTCGTGAAGAACAAGCTCCCTTGAAGCATAATCAACAGCGTGTAGAGAAACCCCGACAGGTGGCTCACGCTTGAGTACATGGGGTGGTACCAAAACGTATAGATGATCGCCCAGGAAAACACGTAGCCGTGGTACTTAAGGGCAAAGCTGGTGATCTGCTTGCCAATGGGAATACGCTTTCCAAGCACTAGCCCACGACGCCCGTTCTCCATCAGCAGTACCCAGACCAACAGCAAGATTACGGCGTACTGGGGGTATTGCGGCGGATGATCTTGCGCGAGTCCATCGAACCAAAGGTGGGTCTGAACGAAGTGGAGCAGTACAAACACTCCGTTGATCACGAGCGCCCACACATTGACGGGGTGAAGTCCCGATGTGTACTTCCCGACATGTTTCTGCGCGTAGTAAATCAGTCCGAAGTGCGACAACTGGTGAACCGTGTACAACCCCCAAGCGCTCCACCAACCGATCGCGGTCTTCTCCGGCAATTTCCAGTAGTACCAAGAGTAGCCTTCGTCGGGGAGAAACTCGATCGACTCCAATCGACTTCCAAGAACCCAAATCGCAATGGTCGCGACCAAACAGAATCCGATCCCATACCACAACGTCAAAGTATCTCTGCCCTCAGTTGCGGTGTGGGTCTGCTTTTTGGACGACATGCGTTCAAACCCCAATTTTGACTTAAACTTCGGCAGCGGTCGTCGATTTGATGACTACTGGCGTGCTGCCAAAGCATCTTCAACGGAGAAATTCCATTTCGGAAATGGATCGGAGAAATCCTTCCACTGCTCGATGCCCAGCTGAAGTTCCTCGTCGGTTAGCAAGCACTTCTGCAGTGAATCGTAGAGAGCGATCTCGTCCATACCGATACCGATGAACACCAATTCTTGACGACAGTCCCCGACGTCTGGAGCCCACTTGTTGTCAAGCTCGCTTCGAAACGACTCCGATTCGGGCCAATGTTCCGGCGGCACGGCCGCCCACCAAAAGCCACCGAAATCGAGGCGTGCGACTCGGCCGGCCTGCGACCACACACCAATCTTGTCCAAGCGACTGGCCAGCCAGAAAAAGCCTTTGCTGCGAAGGACTCCGTCCCAACTATCGTTGAGTCGATCAAAGAACCGCTGAGGATGAAAGGGGCGTCGCGCTCGGTAAACGAAACTGTTGACGCCGTATTCCTCGACTTCGCTGGCGCCATCGCCTCGCAGGGTCAATTGCCACCCCTTGCTTTGCTTCGCGATTTCGAAGTCGAAACGGCCGGTGCCCATGATCTTCTTTGGCTCGACCTGCCCGAAGGAAGAATGCAGCTTTAACGCGTGGGGATTCAATTGCTCTACATACGCTTCTAACGTGGCAAGCGATTCTGCATCAATGAGGTCGGTCTTGTTCAGCAGAATGACGTTCGCAAACTCAACTTGCTCTGTGAGCAGATCCGCGACCGTTCGTGGATCGTCCTCGTCCGCCGCCTGCCCAACACTTTGCAAGTCCTTGCCAATGTGCAAATCCTCCATAAAGTTTGCGGCATCGACCACCGTGACCATGGTGTCCAGCTCGGCAACGTCACTCAACGGTGTCCCATCGCCAAGAGCAAACGTGAACGTGTCCGCAACAGGCGCGGGTTCCGATATGCCAGTCGACTCGATCAACAGGTAGTCAAAACGGTCTTCTTTCGCCAATGCCGCCACCTCGGCGAGCAGATCTTCTCGAAGTGTGCAGCAAATGCAGCCGTTGGTCATTTCCACGAGCTTCTCTTCGGTACGGCTTAGCGCCGCGTCACCGCCTGCAACAAGTTGAGCGTCGATATTCACCTCGCTCATATCGTTGACGATCACCGCGACTCGTAGACCAGACCGGTTTGAAAGCACGTGATTCAGCAGCGTCGTTTTGCCAGCACCGAGGAACCCGGAGAGAACCGTCACGGGTAGCTTCTGCATTCGACTTCCTCTCAAAGGATGAATTTCTTTAGTCTTTGCGTTACCTTCTTGTCCCAGCTTTGGCCACCGAGATAACGCCACGCATCAACTGCCATCTCAGCCTTAACGTAAGGCCGGAGCCAAGTTTCTACGCATTCGCGTCGGTAGTCGAGTCCTGCCGTATGCCGTATCCAGTCTTCGTAGTCCGCGATCCACAGTAGCGAGCGTTTCCACAACTCCCTGGCCTTCAGCCACTGATGCCTACCGCGTGGCCGTGCGAAATCGGGCAGGTCACTCGGCCAGTGGACGTCCAAGGAGAGAGACTCGATGGGCGCCCAAACGGGGTTGAAGTCGAACCGATCCAGATAAAGTCCGCCAAGCCTGCGATTCCCAAAGAACATACCAAAGCCCCAGAGGCAGACATGAATCTCATCTTGGTCCAAGCGATAACAGGTTGAACGATCGAAATCTTCGCTATCTCGGTATCGCTCAAACCCGAATGACATCAAGAGATTACCTTCGTGGCGTTCGACATCTCTGCCCCAGCACCAAACCTGCTGCTCCATCAAACGTCCACCAAAGCGGTGAATCGGTCGAGGCATGCACCACCCTTGCCCCGCGCGTGAGTTTCGCGGCAGGCTATCGGACATGGAGCCTTCTAGAGTCGAGTGTGGCATCTGTGCCGTCAGTCCTTCGCTTGTTCGATCAAGACATTTCGTTGGCTGCTCGGCGGAACCACGAGACAGTACGTTCAAGTTGGTCATCCCCATACAGGCGAGCGAACTCTTTTGTCTTTGGATGCGTGTCGTTTTGCAGCTCTTCCAAACGCTGCTCTGCATAGCTTCGCGTCAGCTTTATGCCGCACTTGGCCTCAATAAATTGCCGCCATTGACCATAGGATGTCGGGATTACAACTTCGTCACTCATTCAGAACTTCCACCCAAATAAACCGTTGAATTGGCTGCCACCTTCAAAGCAAGCTCACGCCACGCAGCAGGCACTTCCTCGGCAGGAATATAAGGCCTCGTGCCATCGTTCCAGTCGACCAAAGTACTACGCCGGTACCCAATCCCAAGCCGATCAATGACGTCGACCTCGTAAGTTCGTATCCACTCTATCAAATCGAGCAGCAGTGAAACGCAAGCTGATTTCTGAACTCTACTTGGCTGACGCATCTTTGGAAGATCGGACTGGTCCCATGGCGGCACTTCCCAAACTGCATCCGGGCAATAACGAGGCTGAAATTTATATCGGGGCAAGAACACACCTCCGTGCTCGCGAGCACCGAAGAGCACCCCAAACCCGCGCAGCACAACGCAGCGATCTTGAGGCAAAGACAACATGTAAACACTTGAGCTATGCTTACGCTCCGCCGGAGGTTCAACGCGCTCGAACCCCAGAGTGAGCAGCCAATTGCCTTCAGGCCTAAGGATGTCTCGGCCCCAGCACCAAATCTGCTGACTTAGCAGATTAATCGCTGGCTCCAATGGAGAGCCTGACGAATCTTCCTCGCCATCTTCGACTGAGAGCGGAGCCGGCATCTCACTCCTTGTCGCCGGCCACGGAGGCTATGTTCGCCACCATCCAAGCTGAAGCAGCAGCCAACTGCAGCCAGTCACCAAGGGAACTGATTCCGTAGACGAACACACTTACAATCCAACAGAGGCTCGCGATCGTCTGGCCAAGCCACTCAACACGAAGCATACGAGCAAGAAGATCCGGCTGGTCGCCTGCCATAACTCGATCCTGATTTGTATCCACGGTCTCGCTCAACACGATGCACACTCCTCACCGCAGCAAGAAAGATCATCCAGGTACATGCCCCATTGGCGATAGGATTCTAAGTCCTCCGCGGGCAACCCTAGTGATGTTGCAATCGCCTTAGCGACCACTGCGAAACGTTGGCGATATTTGTAAATGAAGCAAAAGACATGATGATCGTGACGTACTGCAGGACCGCAGAGGAACATCCCCGGCACGGTCGTCGACTCGTCGTGCTCATTCAACAGCGGAAAACCATCTTCCCGCTTTTCGAACAAGTCCACGACGAGCTTTAAGCTACCCTCGAAACCACCGGCAAACAGGGGTGGCACAGAAGTGTGAAACTTCTGCCCATCTTCGGTCACGACTTCGTACGTATCATCGACGAGAGCAACGGAACGAACGGCCGTTTCTGGAAACAGTTCGACCTGGGCCGAAAACCACTCCTCTCGCATCCGCTCAAGAGAATAAGTGGACAGGACAATGCTTGGGTCAGAACTCTCATCTTTCCACGGACAGCCACGCTCGAACAACTTGACTCGCTTATCGTAGAACGCAAGGTGGTATGCCGCATCGATGCCACTTTCGTAGCCCCCGATGATGATGAAGTCATCGCCCTCCAGCCCTTCGTAGCTATCGACGGTCGCCGTATGCCTGCAAAGCTCGCTGCCAGCAAATCCGTTTAGCAGGGGATACTGGAATTCTCCGGCGGCCCAGATGACATGCTTAGCACGAATCGTTTCTTCTTGGGTATCGATTCGAAAGTCCTCACCAACCTTCGTAACCCGAAGTACGCCGGTGTTTTCGCGAATCGGCAAATCGAAGAATGTCGCCACACCTCTCAAGTGCGCGGCATATTCCTGTCCGGTTGGATGCTCGACTTCAAGACTAAAGGCCGGCGAGACACCAATGGCCACGGAGTTGAGATCCAACATTCCAATTGAATTCGTCGGAAAGGATGGTGTGATAAACCGTGTTTCATCGGGCCAAGATGCGAAGGACGCTCCAACGGTGTGTTTTTCGAGCACGAGAAAATTCTCGATCCCCGCGTGCTTGAGGGGAATGGCGACGCCAACGCCCGCAGCACCACCACCCACGACGACAACATCGTATACATGGGAACTGTTATTCTCGCTCATCAGGCAATGTCCTCTGGCTCAAGCTCAACTTGTGGGAACGGATCGTCAAATTCAGCCCACACTTTGGGCCCTTGCACATACTCCATGTCGGTCAAAAGACAGCGATCCAGAGCATCCTCGACTTCCTGCTGATTAATCCCTTGTCCAATAAACACCAATTCCTGGTGTCGATCTCCATACTCGCCGGTAAAGCGTGCTCGGATTTCCTCCCGATCCTGCTCATCGGTCGGCCATTCCTCGTCGGGAGCTGCTGCCCACCAGTAACCGGCTGGATGCATGCGTATCGAGCAACCCGCCTGCGACCAGTCATATGCCCAGTCATGACGCGACGCAATCCACATCAGCCCTTTGCTCCGAAGCAAGCCCGAAAGCAGACCATCCTCAAATCCGGCATTCAACATGGAGGCTAATCGCCCTGGATGAAACGGACGCTCCCGGCGGTAGGCAAAACTGGAAATGCCGTATTCCTCCGTTTCCGTCTCTTCCTCACCACGCGGAACGGCCAGCCACTGGGGCATTGCTTCGGCTTCCGCCAACTTGAATCGGCCCGTGCCAAGAATTTCACCAAGCGGTACACGAGACTCCGTCGACTGCAGAATCTCCGCGTTCGGATTCAGCCGACGAATGATCCGCTCCATCTGTTCGACTTCATACGGAGTCACCAGATCGGTTTTGTTGATGATGACTACGTTCGCAAACTCGGTCTGGTCAACCAACAGATCCACAATGTTTCGCGTGTCGTCCTCATCTAACCCGAGTCGACGGTCAGCCAAGTCATCCCAGGAGCCGAAATCCTTCATGAAGTTCGCTGCATCCACCACGGTGACCATCGTGTCTAGATCCGCGAACTGGGATAGGCTACTTCCGTCTTCATCTTCAAACGTAAATGTCTCGGCAACCGGCAAGGGTTCGCTGATACCCGTGGACTCTATCAGCAAGTAATCAAACTTACCGGCCTTGGCCAAACGCGTGACCTCGATCAATAGGTCTTCGCGTAGAGTGCAGCAGATGCACCCGTTCGTCATCTCGACAAGCTGTTCTTCGGTTCGAGACAGATCGGCCCCACCGTCTCGCACGAGCCCCGCGTCAATATTGACCTCGCTCATGTCATTCACAATGACCGCCACCCGCAGCCCCTCGCGATTGGCGAGGATGTGATTCAGTAGCGTGGTTTTCCCCGCCCCAAGGAATCCGCTCAGCACCGTTACAGGCAAGCGCCCCTGAGTATCTGGCAACTCAATCTGACTCATGATCAATCTGATACTTTGGCTATTCGGGATCTACGATCGCAAGGCGTCCCGGCCTCCCATCTAGCCGTGAATCGCGAACGCAATTAGAATACAGATGCAATAGCCTTGCAACTGCACAAAACCAGCTTGCCAGTAAACCAGCGTGCCAGCAAATCAACGCGCCAGTATTTGTCGCCTGTCTGGGACGCGAATATCTTGGCGACGAAGGAATGGAGCGGCCTTTTGATCCGCTCGCGTACTGCCCCAAACCACTGTTCTCCTTTGAGATGCATTGATGAGAGAAGAACGTGAGCCCACAGACCGAGCGAGAGAGAGGGTGCAAGCTGCCGGACTCAGGGCGACTCCGGCGCGAGTAGCGACCCTGCGGGTACTCATGCACTCCACGGCGCCGCTAACCCACTCCGACGTTTACGCTGAGTTGACGCACCTTGGATTTGACAAAGCAACCGTCTTCCGCAATCTGACCGACCTGGTTGCCGCCGGGATCCTGCGACGAACCGAACTAGGCGATCGCGTTTGGCGTTTTGAAGCGACCAAGGAATCAGAGCACGATGAAGATGCCCACCCTCACTTCATCTGCGTCGATTGTGGAACAGTGTCATGTGCCGAAGAAATCGAGCTGTCTGAAGAGAGCATTGCAGCCAGCCGAATGTTCGGAAAAGTCACCGAGATCTTGTTGCGTGGCCATTGCAACGATTGCGAATAACTCTGCTGCGATGACTCAGGCGTCTTCATCACAAATCCCCGTGAGCGATGAACATGGCCTAGGGTAATGTGCTCGTATGGCAAAGGCTCAACATCCGACCTGTTGCAGATCGGCAGGGCTACGCCTTCTTCTTGCAGCCAACATGGTGACTTCGCTCGATACCTCCGAAACTCAGCGTCCCCAACTGGGTTCACTCTAACACAGGGCTCGCTAGGTTCTTTGTTTGCCGTTTGTCTAACCGCAAATGAACAAAGCGTAACCTTCTTCAGGCTAGGGACCATTCGGCGGCAATGATCTTTTCGGTTTCGACTGTATAGAGTCATGCTGCAACTCATAAAGGCTCAGAAATGAAACGAGTTCTAGCAACGGCCATGACGCTGCTCCTATGTGCCCAAGTCGCCACCGCGCAACAAAGGCAGCGATTCGGTGGAGACCAAGGCTCTCAACAACGTAGCCGTGGCGCAGGTGGTACCGACTCGCGACCGGGTACCCCTGGTTCATCTGCACTCGAGCGTGCCGGACTGAGACTAGGCCAGGCATTGCCGAACGTAACGGTCTTCGACGAGAACCGTGGCAAGTTTCGAGTCGCTGATATCAGGAAGAAGCACACCGTCATCGTTTTCGGATGCCTCACCTGACCGCCTTTCCTCCGCAACGTTTCCAGTTTGGAAGCAACGTACCGCGACTACAAAGGCAAAGGCGTCGATTTCTACTTCGTCTACAAGTCTCTTGCGCACCCGCAAGGCAATGGCTTTGTTCGCCCGACAACAATCGAAGAACGTCTCATGCACGTGCAAGAGGCTAAGAAGTCGCTCGGCGCAACCATTCCATGGCTTGCCGACAACATGGACAACGAATTCAAACATGCGATGGGAGACCGTCCAAATTCCGAATTCGTCATTGGTCCGGATGGAACCATTTTGCGCATGCGTGATTGGAGCAATGCGGATGCGCTGCGGGCGGACCTGGCAGAACTGGTGGGTCCCGTCGCCAATCCGACGGATCCACGCGATCTCAACTTGGTAGCGAAATTCGAGCAGACGGAAGTCGCACGTGGCGTCGTCGAGCGAGTGCAGCCAACAAGTCGTCTGTCGGCAATGAAAGTCGAAACGATCAAGCCGACAGGATTCGCACCCTATGTCAAGTTGCGTGCCGAAGGCGACGGCAAAGGCCAACTGTACTTGGGGTTTTTCGTCGACCCCATCTACAAAGTCCACTGGAACAACATGGCAGGCCCCGTGCAGGTCGTCGTCAATGGAAAGACGTACAAGGGGCCCAAGGTTGAAGCCAAAGCGGATGCGGACCCGCGGGAGTTTATCGTCAAAGTGAAAGACGGCCCGGTGAACATCACTCTGAACTATGTTGCCTGCGATGACGGGGATACGTGGTGCAATCGGCTTTCGCAAAAGTTCGTCGTTACTCAAGAGGTCGATCCGGATGCAGGACGCATCTCCGGGCAACGTCCAGGCGGCGGGCCGGGTGGATTCGGTGGCGGACGCCAGCGACGCGGTGGCTTTGGTGGCGCAGCCGGCGGCCGCCCCAGAGGGAATCGATTTCGCATTCCTTAGCGGCACTTTTCCCGTTGGCAACTTCGCTGACCGATGATCCGTCGGCCACGCATTGGATCATGCTTCCACTGCACGGTCGCGTCGCACCCCGGCTTTTCTTTCACATATCGCGCATCGGTGAAGTGGATGTCAGAAGATTGGCTGCAGCAGCTGGAGCGCTAAACTCACTTTCAGGCTCCCAGCTGGGAGCTTGCTTTGGTTTAGAATGCGTCGGTCGCAGCGACGGCATCGTTGTCCCGACCTAGCTCGCCAGTTGATTTCACTCCTCGCACTCTCCCAATCTGCTATGACCGCCCGACTGCCAAAGCTCCATCCTATCCAGTTGCTCGTGCTGTTGAGCTCAGCCCTCGCTGTTCATGCTTGCCCCGGAGCCGAACGTCCCAATGTGTTGTTCGTCGCGATCGATGACCTACGTCCAGAACTGGGCTGTTATGGCAACAAAGAAATCAAGACGCCTCACTTGGACGCCTTTGCCAAGACTGGCACCACATTTTTGAAAGCCTACTGCCAAGCCGCGGTCTGTGCCCCCTCTCGCGCCAGCGTCATGACTGGGTTACGCCCCGATTCCACTCGTGTTTGGGATCTGCGCGGTAAGTTTCGAGAGAACCTTCCTGACGTGGTCACCATTCCGCAACATTTCCACAAGCACGGCTACCATACCGTGTCGATGGGCAAGATCTTTCACAACCACATGCCAGATCGGATCTCGTTCGATGAACCAGATCTCCGCCCGGCAAAATACATGTCGCCGGAATTGATCGACCGAGAACCGGAATCGTTTTATCACGATGAAGAGCTCAACCGTGAACTGGCCGAGGTTCGCAAGCGGCGTCTTGCAGAAAGACCGAATCGCTACGCCGATGGATGGGCGTATGGCGTTGCGACCGAGTCGTTCGACGGTCCTGACAATCAGTTCTACGACGGCGCGCAGACGGAATTGGCCATCGAAAAGATGCGAGAACTCCAAGCCAAGGATCAGCCCTTCTTTCTTGCACTCGGCTACTATCGCCCGCACCTTCCATTTGTTGCGCCAAAGAAATACTGGGACCTATACGATCGAGACAAACTGTCGCTTGCGGACAATCCTTATCTACCCAAAGACTCGCCGGTCATGGCGATGAATTCTATGTACGAGCTTCGAGGCTGTTACGATCTTGAGTTCGTGAAGCACCCTTCCGAATTCAGCCTCGATGAAGCGACTGCCCGCCGACTGAAACACGGCTACTATGCGTCCGTTAGTTTTGTCGACGCTTGTTTAGGCAAGCTCATGGCAGGCCTAGAAGAATTGGGGCTTGCTGAGAATACAATCGTCGTCGTTTGGGGAGATCATGGCTGGAAGCTTGGTGAACACAACAGTTGGTGTAAGCAATCCAACTACGACATTGATGTCCGTGTACCTTTAATGATTCGGATCCCTGGCCAACCCGCCGCCGGATCGCAGACGAAGTCGCTCGTCGAACTCGTAGATCTCTATCCAACTCTTTGCGATACCGCGGGGATTCCCATCCCATCCGATATGGAAGGAGTCAGCCTGAAGCCGCTCATGGAGCACCCCGAGCAGCAGTTCAAATCGGCCGTTTTCAGTCAGTTCCATCGTGCACCGAACATCACTCCGGACAACGGTCGCTACATGGGCCAATCCATGGTGACCGAGCAGTACCACTACGTCGAGTGGAGAATCTGGGATCATATCGAAGGCATCGCGGGTGAGCTCAAAGCTACGGAGTTGTACGACCATCAAACCGATCCAGATGAGAACCAGAACATCAGCAACGAGCCGCAAAACCAAGAGCTACTGTCAAAACTGGCTGATCAACTGAAGCGTGGATGGCAAGCGGCGAAACCAACGCAATCCCACTAGTCTCGTACACCGACTTAGGTATTTCAGATGGATCCGATTGCAACGAAAGACATCGATGAGCTCACTTCATCACTATCCTTCGATGCTACTTGGAATGCTTCTCATTTCGGTAGCCGCACAGGCGAATGAGCATTGGCCTCAAGCCGCGGGTCCGAACGGCAATTGGCAAACCGTTGGCAATGTCCCGGTGAAATGGAGCGTCACTCGAGACGAGAACATTCGCTGGCGTACTCCTTTGCCCGAAGCAGGCCAGAGCGGGGTAACGGTGTGGGAAGATCGTGTGTTTGTCACGACTCACGTTCCCATCCAATCGCCCGAAGAAAAGAACGCGGTTACCGATATCCTTGGATTTTGCTTGGACGCGGACACTGGAGAAATCCTATGGAAGGTTTCGCTGCCGGGCACAGCATTCATTTCTCTAGCCGGTGGCTTTACCGACGGAACGGTCTTTGCGCCAATTTGTGACGGCAATCATGTATGGTTCTTCAACCGTTGCGGGTCGATGGGTTGCTACGACCTCGACGGCAATCAAGTTTGGCTACGAGAATGGAAACCGCGTTTCAAGCACAACAATCGACAAGCCGAACCCTTTCTCGTCGGCGATACGATCCTGTATGTCGAAGTTGCCAATAAAGCAGAAGGATCCAAGATCCAGAAATGGTTCTCGCCAGGGAAGAAATCCAAGAGCACGGCGATCCCCGATGGCGTCAAACCGCAGGAAGTTTGGACTTACCTACACGGAATCGATAAGCGCACCGGACAGGTCCGATGGCGCGAGAATGTGGGAACTGTCATTCACAACACACCGGTCGTTGGCATGACCGCCGACGGTAAACCTGCCGTCTCTCATGCTCGAGGTGGGCCGCATGCCCCATTTGAAAAGCCGGCCGGCCATAGTTTGACAAGCCTGGCTCCCGGAGAGGAGGGTAAGACGCTCTGGAGCACCGAACTGAAGCGATACGACCCGTCATTCGCGTCTCATTGGAATGAAAAGTATGTCTTTGGTTTTCAAAACGGAAACCACCTCGTGCTAGACGCTCAGACCGGCAAGGTCCTAAGGCGGCAACCACTCTATACCGGCGCAACGACTTACACTTTCGACCCAGCATCGAATGTATGGTCAAGAACAGAAGACGTAGCGGTCAGAGCGGGGAAAGGACATCCCAATACGAATCAAGCGAATCTTGTCGTTGGAGACTGGCATTGGTTTCTCGCGCACCACGTTCCGTACCTCGGCCGAGTCCACGTGGAAACCGGTGAAGTCGAGTATCTGGAGTTGCCAGCCCAACTCATGCCGAGCACGACGTCGCGCGATTCCGATGTTTGGCTCTGGGGTAAAGGCAACCCGAAGAATCTTCCGCGCAATGCCTCGGGATTCGCAGTTGGCGACAAGGGACACAACGGCACCGGCTGGGGACACATCTCTGCCGCCAGCCCAACGCGTGTCGGGCGTTATCTGTTTTTCCCCGTCGTCACCGGAACGGTGTACGTCATCGATACCTCCGTACCATCGCTGAGTCCTAAGGCGATCGTTGGCGTCAACGACTTGGGACCAGGCGGAGAAACTTGGACTCTTGCAACAATCACTTGTGCAGGCGATCGACTTTACGCCCACACCATGAAAGAGATCATCTGCATCGAAGCAGATGAATAGAACCTGATCTTGGCCATGCACTCCAGATTGGAAATTTGCTCATTCATAGAGTGAGGTTATTGCCATTCAGGGCTCAACCTGTCTCTTGCAACGTTTCCGATACGCTCCGGGAGTTTCGTTCGTTTCACGTTTGAAGACGGCTGCCAACCGTTCTTTGTGGCTATAGCCGGCAAGCGGTGCGATGCGTTCCAGCGACAAATCGGATTCAACGAGCAACTGCTTGACCTTTTCGATTTGTACAGCCGTCAATTCATCATGCGGAGTCCTGCCCAACGCCTCTCGAAAACGACGTTCCAACTGACGTCGTGATACCTGCACGTGATCCACGACTCGTTCGACATTGATGCCGTGCACCACGTTCTCGCGAATAAACTGACATGCTCGCGCAACGATTCGATCATCTACGGCGACAACCTGAGTCGATAGCCGCTGAGTTACGCCAATTGGTGAAACGTATTCGACTTGAGTGTGAATCGGCTGACCTCTCATCATCGACGCCAAGGTCTGTGCCGCGCGGTAGCCAACTTCTTCGGCGTTTGGACGCACGCTGGACAATGGCGGGTCACTCAAAGGGCAAACCGTATCGTCATCATCCACACCGATGACTCCCAGATCGTCGGGAACTTTGACATTCAGTTGCCGACAGGCATTTAGTACTTGCTGGCCCCGAATGTCGTTGCAAGCGAACAACCCTATTGGAGGTGCCAACTCGGAAAGCCACGAGGTAAAGCCGGAGTCATCAACCACGCCCATTTTTTCGATTCGCGTCAGCTGGTACCGGTTCTCGTTAGAGACCTCGAAAATCGACAGAGGACAATCGACTGACTTCACCAACTCGCGAAAACTTCGTAGCCGATTCTCGGAATAGTGAGCTCCCTGGTAGCCAGAAAAGGCGAATCGGCGAAACCCCCTTTGCCATAGGTGCTCGAATGCCATTTCGGCGACTTTTCGATCGTCTGTTTCCACTTGAGGCATGTTGTCGAAGAGATGTCGACAACGTACGTCAACAATGGGAACTTGCAGTCCGCGAAGTGGTTCCACGATGGGTTCATCGACTCGGGCGATAACGCCATCGATTTGCGACTCACACATCCACCGAGGAACGGGATCGTCAATCGTCATTTCTTCGTGCAAGATCGACCAGTTTCCTAAGGTCCGGCTGTACCTTGCGATTCCCCTCAAGACTCCACGCCCGTAGGAACGCGACGACTCAACCAACAACGCCACATTGCGGCGGCGGTTTGCGGTCAATTTCGCAGTTAAGATTCCAGTCATCTGGCGGGATCCATCGCAATTAGATCTCGTACGAAGATCGCAAAGTCGAAACGTCGCAAAACATTAAACGCAATGCGCAAATCATTCTCGCACACCTCTCAATATCGATAATAATTGAGCTTCAGCGTGCGCAAAAGATTCCTTCGTGAATGGATCGGATTGGGAATTGTGATCGAAAATCGCTCCTTATCAATATGGCCGTACCGGCTCTGCTGCCTGGTTAGCTTCCTTGGATTCGCCTGTTGTCGCTTAGTGCCTACGGCCGATGCAGCGGAACGACCGACCAAGGCCCAGTTGGAGTTCTTTGAAAAAGAAGTGCGGCCGCTTCTCGTCGAGCATTGCTACGAGTGTCACAGCACCGGAGCCGAACGCGTCGAAGCAAGTCTCTTGCTTGATAGTCGCGATGCGCATCTCCGCGGCGGGGACTCCGGCGCCTCAATCGTCCCAGGTAATGCAGACGCAAGCCTTTTCATTGAGGCAGTGCGTTACGAGTCTTATGAAATGCCTCCCAAAGGCAAACTACCGGACCGCGACATCGCCACTCTCGTACGCTGGGTCGAGATGGGAGCACCCTGGCCGGAGGAAGCCGCCCCGGCCGCGAAGGGTGCAATCGATCAATTCGATCTGGAGAAGCGCAAGTCCGAGTTCTGGTTGTGGCAACCTATTCAGTCCCCGTCCGCACCAGCGGTAGAAAACGCCGAATGGGCCGAATGGCCTCGCAACCAGATTGACCACTTCATTCTCGCTTGTCTTGAACAGGCTGGACTCGAGCCAGTAGGCGACGCCGACCGAACGGCACTCCTACGCCGACTTTACTTTGACTTGATCGGTTTGCCCCCGCCGGTATCCGAAGTCGACGCCTTTCTTTCCGACAACAGCGAAGGAGCATTGGAACGAGTCGTCGACCGCCTCCTTGATTCAGAGCACTTCGGCGAACGCTGGGCTCGTCATTGGCTCGACCTGGTTCGCTATGCCGAGTCGCGAGGGCACGAGTTTGATAACGACACACCAAACGCGTTCCAGTATCGCGACTACGTCATCCGCGCGTTAAACGCTGATGTGCCCTACGATCAATTCGTGCGTGAACACATCGCCGGAGACTTATTGGAAAACCCACGCTTGCATCCAGAGCACGGGTTCAATGAGTCTGTGCTCGGAACCGGGTTTTGGTTTTTAGGCGAATGGGTCCACTCGCCAGTGGATATACGCAAAGACGAGTCGGATCGTTTCGACAACATGATCGACGTCATGTCAAAGACATTCCTGGGCGTGACGGTCGCGTGTGCGCGATGCCACGATCACAAGTTTGATGCGATCTCGACCGCGGACTACTACTCCCTTGCTGGTTTTCTGCAGAGTAGCGATTACCGCCAGGTCCGTTTCGAATCGATGGAACAGAATCGGCGCGTCGCGGAGAAACTCACGGAACTGGACGATCAATACCAACGAGAGATCCTTGGGCTGCTTGCGAAAGCTGGCTTGCATTTGCCAGCTCAGTCGAGCTACCTAAATGAGCCGGCGATCGTTGTTGACTATGGTAATTTGCCTCAAAGCCAATTCATGCAAGACGGCTTTGTCTATGGCCAAGGATCCAGACTACCGGGATTCCCGTACATCGCCCCTCCGAAGAATCGTGGTTCTGAATACGCCGGGGTTACGTTCGCGGAGTTCGGCGCGGCCGAAAGCGACCCTATTTGGAACGGATTGGAGTCGATTTCTGCAGGCGTCATTCAGAATCGAAGCTCTGTCGCCAAACTGCCTAAGAGTGGCCGCACCCTTCGATCTCCTACCTTCGAATTGAAAGCGGGTAGTGTTCATTGCATGGTCGAAGGCGAAGGGCACATCGTCGCTTGCGTGGATTCCCATCGACTCGTTGCAGGGCCGCTCCATAAGCAGACGATCGTCCCCGTGAAAGCGGATACGAATTGGACCAAACTCAACCTGGATCGGTATGTCGGCCATCGTCTCCATTTGGAATTTGTCCCTGCGGAGAATCGTCAGCTTTCCGTTCGGCTAGTCACGCAAGGCTTGAATTCGAAAGAAATCCAAGACCTCGAGCGACGTTTACAAGCAGTCGATCGACCTTATGTCGAATTCGCCCAGGCGGCTCAATCCATCTTGAGCCTTGCTGCGTCGTCCAAGGTCGAAGAACAAGTCTTCGCGGACTTTGAATCCGGTGAATATGCAGGTTGGACCGTCGCGGGGGACGCATTCGGACGCATGCCACAGACACTGGAGACGATTGCCCCTTACCAAGGCAGAATTAATGGTCGCGGCAAGTACTTCGTCAACTCGCACAACATCCGGCCCGGCGGTGACGTACGCCGAGGCGACTCACTGACAGGGACGCTTACTTCTGATGCGTTCACCATCGATTTTGACGAGATCGAATTCTTAGTTGGTGGCGGCCAGCACCAGGGCAAAACCTGCATCAACCTGCTAGTCAACGACAAAGTAGTGCGTTCTGCGACCGGCAAGAACAACAACCAGATGTCCCTCGAGACCTGGGATGTACGTTCCCTTGCTGGAGAGAAGGCGCGAATACAGGTGGTAGACCAACACGAGTCAGGCTGGGGGAATATCGGCTTGGATCACGTCGTGTTTCGCAAGTTTGTCTCGACCCAAACAGAGTCTAAGCAGGTCGCGTTCACCGAATCCTCTGGCTCGGGCAAATCCAGATCTCAAAAAAATACAGCGTGGGCAGTGCAAGAACGGCTCCAAGCCTGGAAAAAAGCTAGAGCGGAATTGGCTGAACAAATCGTTCGTCGTTCTCATGTCGCCTTGGCGATGATGGACGGCTCCGGCGAAGACGACCGAATTCTGATTCGCGGAAACTCGTCGAAGCCAGGTAAGCCCGAACCGCGGCACTTTCTTACCGCCGTAACGGGCGACGCCGCGATAGCGATTCAACATGGCAGTGGTCGATTGGCTTTGGCCGAAGCCATCAATGATTCCGCTAACCCGCTAACGTCGCGCGTCATTGTCAATCGAATTTGGCATCATTTAATGGGCCGTGGTATCGTTTCCTCCACCGATGACTTCGGCTTCCTCGGTCAGCGTCCGACGCATCCGCTGCTTCTAGACCATTTGGCCTCCGAATTTGATTCCCGGGGTCGAAGTCTTAAGCAGATGATCAAGTACGTGGTCCTTTCACGTGCCTATCAATTGTCTAGCCGCTCTCGCCCCGAGGCGGTCGAAGCGGACCCCACCAATTCACTTTGGCATCACATCCCGCCCAAACGCTTGCAGGGCGAAGCAATCCGAGATTCCCTACTGGCTTTATCAGGGCGAATCGACCGCAGAGCGTTCGGACCACCTATCCCCATTCACCTCACCTCATTCATGGATGGCCGTGGACGTCCAGGCAAAAGTGGACCGATGGACGGCGAAGGGCGACGTTCCATTTACATCGCAGTGCGGCGCAATTTCCTTTCACCTTTTATGCTGACCTTCGATACGCCAGTCCCATTTAGCTCCATGGGAAGACGTAACGTCTCGAACGTTCCCGCACAACCATTAATACTTCTCAACGATCCTCTCGTCGCCGAACTGTCGGCGGAGTGGGGCAGGAAAGCGGTTGAGGCGATCCCTGAAAATACCGAAGACTCCCTTCAGAAACGGATCGAGTGGCTGTATCTCTCTGGCTTCGGACGACCTCCCACGAAAAAAGAGAGTCAAGCTGCCGTATCGTTCCTAAGCGACCAGGCGTCAGATCGAGACGCAAGTAGAAGTCAGTATTCGCGATGGGAAGACTTCGCTCATGTATTAGTCAACACGAAAGAATTCATCTTCTTACGTTAGCCCTGTCGGTCGCATTCACTACCGTAAGAATGAGCACTGGTCCGTCCATTCAACGCCGCTAATTCGAATGACCTCGTATGAGTCTTTTTCCTTGCCAACGATACCAACAACCGACGACGTCGCGGCGTGAAATGCTGATGCGATGCGCCAATGGCTTTGGCGCTGTCGCGTTGGCGGCGTTGCAATCTGACCGAGCCTTCTCCGGTGAGTCTTCGACTTTGGCCGAACCTGGTCACGCGGGCCACGGCCCCCATCACGAAGTCCGTGCCAAGAACGTGATCTTCTTGTATATGGACGGCGGCCCCTCACAAGTCGATACGTTTGATCCCAAGCCGATGCTGGACAAGCACAACGGGAGGGATCCGGGCGAACTTTTCAAAGTCGAACCAACACAGTTCAACAACAACGGCGTGGTTCTCGCGAGTCCCTGGAAGTTTAAACAACATGGCGAATCAGGTATTCCCGTCAGCGAGTTGTTTCCCCATGTCGCCCAGTGCGTCGATGAACTTGCCGTGATCCGATCCATGACATCGGGCTTCCCCGAGCACACGTTTGCAAATTACTTCCTGCATACGGGCAGTGGTTTGCAGGGCCGCCCCAGCATGGGCGCGTGGGTAAACTACGGGCTGGGCAGCGAATGCCAGAACTTACCCGGCTTCGTCGTACTCAACGGAGGTCTCATTCCGCCGGGAGGACTCGATTGCTTTGGCAGTGGCTTTCTCCCGGCTAGCTATCAAGGCTCGATCTTTAAACCGTCCGGCACCGGCGTCGCCAATATCAAACCAAACGAAGCAAGCTTGGCGGAGCAGCGCAAGAAATTGGCACTGATTCAACAGCTCGATGGCTACGCGGCTGAACAGTATGGCAATCATGACAGCATCGAATCTGCCATCAAGAATTATGAGCTTGCCTATGCAATGCAGATGGAAGTTCCTGGCGTCATGTCGATTAATGATGAACCGGAATACGTGCGAGAAGCCTATGGTCTGCAGTCAAAATACGAACCCACTAGGATCTATGCCGCTCAGTGCCTGATTGCGAGACGAATGATTGAGAAGGGCGTTCGTTTTGTGGAGCTAACATGCCCTAAAGTGGGCGGGGATCGTTGGGATCAGCACGGACGATTAAAGAAAGGGCACGAAAACAACGCGCTCGCCGTCGACCAACCGATTGCCGCACTACTGAAGGATCTTCGACAGCGCGGAATGCTGGACGACACTTTGGTGGTTTGGGCAGGCGAGTTCGGACGTACGCCATTTGCTCAGGGCAAGGACGGCCGTGATCACAATCAGTTCGGTTTCACCGTGTGGATGGCCGGAGGTGGAGTCAAACCCGGAATCATATATGGTGCGACAGACGAATTCGGATACCGCGCTATCGAAAACCGCCTGGAGATGCATGACCTTCATGCCACGATGTTGCACCTAATGGGCGTCGACCACAAACGCAGTACCTTTCGCTTCAGTGGACGCGACATGCGTTTGACGGACGTTCACGGTCACGTCGTGCATGACATCATCGCCTAGCAGACGTCCCTGTTGGCGCAGCCGCGTTTCTCATCCCTGATCAGGTTGCGAATTCGCTTCGCCCCTTTTAATACAAAAGCCCTTCTACAGCAGTGCTGGTGGACTATGGAAACAAGAAGACTCGGCAACACCGATCTCGACGTCAGCGTGCTATCCGTAGGTGGGCTCTACACGTCTTCGCTGGCCGGCGGTACCGAAGAAACGCGGCGAATCATGCGGCGAGGGATCGACCTTGGCGTCAATGCGATCGACACCGCTCCTGCTTACGCGGACAGCGAAGCGACCGTTGGAGAAGCCATCCGTGGTATCGAAGCGCCTCTGATCGTGACAACGAAACTCGGCGGACGACCTCAGCCATTCGATCCACAGAACGCGAACGCTTTGCGTGAGTCCGTCGAAGAAAGCCTTCGGCTACTCGGACGAGACCATGTCGAAATACTCATGATCCACGAACCGGATCGCCCACAACAATACCCTTGGTTTACCAACTATTCGCCGCTCGACGGTCCTGTTCTGGATGTCATGGAGGCACTGAGAACCGAGGGTAAAGTGCGTTACCTTGGACTCGCCGGAACGACCGTTACTGAAATGTCGGCGCTTGTGCAGTCCGGCCGTTTCGATGTGGTGCTCACTGCCTTCAATTACAACGCATTGTTCCGCGAAGCCGAATCAACCGTGATGAAGGTGGCGAAAGAGCAGGGGGTCGGCATCGTACTCGGCTCAGCGTTCGGCCAAGGCTTCCTAACTCGTCACGCCAAAGACGAATTGGCTAACCGGCCGATTTGGTTATCGGAACGTCGTGCTCAACAGCTTCGGGCCTACTACGGCTTGCTCGACCAGTCGGCCATTCCAGCGTTTGAGCTTTGCCTGCGTTTTGCGATTGGGCATCCGGATGTTTCGACCATTCCAATTGGTTGCAAGACCTCGGAACATCTAGAGGCGAGTGTCGCTGCCGCAGCCAAAGGCCCCCTACCTGCCGATGTTCTCAGCCGCCTCGACGAAATCGCCGGCATGCTACCGTACCGGCCCTACGAGGAACCGATGATCCTACCGCTTGGCAAGAACTACGTTGGCCCAGGCATCGCCAATATGGGAGCTGCAGTGCAAGTTGGAAAGCTCAAACTCGAGACAACACCATGATGCAATTCACCAGGCCGACATCCCTACACGTCGTCGTGTGCATGATCCTCGGCTTCGTTAGCTTGATATCGGCGCGTAGCTTCGGGCAGGAAGATCAGCCCAACTTTGTCGTCATCTTCACCGACGACCAAGGCTATCAAGACTTGGGTTGCTTTGGCTCGCCCGACATTCGTACCCCACGGCTTGATGCTATGGCCGCTGAGGGCATGAAGTTCACGAGCTTCTATGCTCAACCGATCTGTGGACCGTCTCGAGCTGCGTTGATGACCGGCTGTTACCCGATGCGAGTCGCCGAGCGCGGAAACACCAAACAGGTGCATCCCATTCTGCACTCGAATGAAATCACCGTCGCCGAAGTTTTGAAAACACGCGGCTATGCAACAGCATGCTTCGGCAAGTGGGACCTGGCGAAGCACTCGCAAAGGGATTTCTTCGTGGACTTGTTCCCGACACGCCAGGGTTTTGACTACTTCTTCGGAACGCCCACCAGCAACGACAGCATTGCCAACCTATATCGCAACGAAGAATTGATTGAACCCAAGTCGGATATGTCGACATTGACTCGCCGCTACACCGACGAGGCAATCCGCTTCATGGTACAGAATGTAGACAAGCCTTTCTTCGTCTATATCCCGCATACGATGCCCCACACCAAACTGGATGCTTCGCCTCAATTCAAAGGCAAGAGTTCGCGTGGTTTGTACGGCGATGTGATAGAAGAGATCGATTTCAACGTCGGCAGAATCTTGGATGCCATCAAGCAGAACGGGATTGAGAAAAAGACGTATGTCTTATTCACTAGCGACAATGGTCCGTGGCTGATCAAAAACAAGGATCACGCGGACGGCCATCTTCCTCGGGATCATGGCGGATCGGCTGGACCACTACGAAGCGGCAAGGTTTCTACTTTCGAAGGCGGGCTTCGCGTCCCGACAATACTCTGGGGTCCGGGCCGCGTCCCTGAGGCTACCACTTGCGACAAAATTGCCAGCACACTCGATATCCTGCCAACATTCGCGAGTCTATCTGGCGCGGAAGTTCCAACCGATCGTGTCATCGACGGTGAGAACATCTCGCGCTTGTTCCACGGTGAATTCGACAAGGCGGATCCCGAAAAGACCTTTTACTACTATCTCCGAGTTCACTTGCAGGCAGTTCGCCAAGGCCCTTGGAAGCTGCACCTTCCTAGGGACAAGGAACCCATTGGAGCTGCGCCCTTTGGCCGAAACAATCACATCGCCGAACAGGATCGTGTCGGTTTTGACCAACCTTTTCTTGTCAACTTAGATGACGATCTCGGCGAGACGACGAACGTCGCCGCCAACCATCCGGACATCGTTGAGCGGTTGATGCATCTTGCCGAAACGATGCGCGAAGACCTGGGCGATTTTGACCGGGTTGGCAGCAACATGCGTTTCTTTGATCTAACGAGCTCGCGCCCCACCAAACCACCTGTTCCTGCGCCGCGAAAAAAACGTCCGACGAAGCCGTCTATGCAGAAGTAGGTCCCTCATTTTCATTGGCCCCTCCAGTCCTGACCTAAATCATGAAATCGACGCTGACAATTTCCTTCAGTATTCTCACCTGCCTTCCTTCGCTCAGCGCAAGCGGACAAGAGACGACACACCGCTTCCTTGCTTGCGGAAAGAACACCTACATCCAGGAAGCAGACGGGGAAAAGAGTTGGACCTATCCTGCATCGACACGAGATGGATATGTCTTGGATGACGGTTCGATCTTGTTGACATTGAGCAAGTCAAAGAAACATAAGGGCGGCGCGGTCATCAAGATCGACCCCGACGGTAAAGAGTCCTTGCTTTGGAAGGGTACCCAGAGCGAAGTCAACAGCACGCACCCAACCGCAGACGGCACATTCATCATCACTGAAGCAGGAAAGAAGCCCAGGCTGTTGGAGATCGACGCTGACGGCAATGTGATAGTCGAATTCCCTTTGGCCTGCCAAAAAGGAAATCACCACATGCAGACGCGGATGGCTCGCAAGACGGAGCAGGGCACGTACCTAGCACCGCATCTCCTGGACTTTGCTGTACTCGAATATTCGCCGGAAGGCAAAATTCTTAGCAAGTTGGATACGACGGTCCCTGGTGACGAAGAACACCGCATTCATTCTTGGCCATTCACGGCCATTCGACATGGTGACGGCCACACACTGGTTTGTTGCACCAACGGAAACCGAGTGGTTGATTTCGATCGCGATGGCAACATCGTATGGACCCTCACCAACGACGACCTGCCTGGCGATTGGCTCCAAGATCCTTGCGGCGGTCAAGTATTGCCTAATGGAAACATCGTTGTCACCAGCTACGCGGCGGGTCGTAAAGACAAACTCGCGCCCAAGCTCTTCGAAGTCACGCCTGAGAAGAAGGTGGTCTGGAAGTACGCGGACGGTCAGGCTGCCGGAATTCACCACTTTCAAATTTTGACGACGAATGATAAGCCATTGGATGGCCGTGCAATGAAGTAAACCACATGAGCTGCATTCCGCGTTTGCTCAGCTCATCACGCCGCCAGTTAGGCGATCTCAAATTCGCTCGCAGCAAAAAACAGGCGATCGAAGAACAAAGGCTCCGACCGCCCGCTTGGCTCAATCGACTTGGATTGTCGAGAGTCTACTTGGCGTCCGCTTCCGTTGGCTCATCCTTCGCGACCGCGCAGCTGCTACAGGAACCACCATCACAGCATTCCTCAGAGTCACAGCAAGTTTCTTTGCAGCAAGCATCCTCACAGCATTCTGCTCCGCAGCACTCCTCTTCACAACACTCCTTGGCACAGCAGCCCTCAGCGCAACATCCTTCGTTGCAAACTTTGTCACTGCAACAATCTGCATCACATCCAGTGCAGGCGCACTCGCCGCCGTCTTTGCAAGCACAACCTTCTGCGTCGCATGGGCAGTCAACACAAGTGCAACCCTCACCACAGCAAGCACAACCGCCTGAGGTTGTAGAAGAGGCGGTGACTGAAGAAGGTTCAGGGTCGGCACATCCGACCATACAGATTGCGAGAGCCCCTAGAGCGAAGGCCGGAGCAAGGCCAGATATCAACTTATACATAACGTCTTTCCAGTACGAATGTTTGGATGAAAGAATTCGAGAACTCACAAACAGTGAATCCTGCTATTCCATCCACACTCCTAGCTGGGCTTGCCGACGTTGATGTGAAAGCCGCCGTTCGTCAATCGAAAGATCAACTGCGGTGCTCACTACAGGGAGGCTCACGAATCGCGGCGACTCAACCGGCGCGACATCTACCGAAGATACTTGATGAACGAACGGCTTAGTGCTTTTCCTGCTGCAGCAATCCTTACAGCCGTTGCCAGAGCCTTCGTGATCCGAAACCTGGCTGGGATCCGGAACTTCCGCTGTCCGGTTAACACTGCAACAACTGGACGGCGTCTGCGATGACGTTTTACAGCAGCCCGACTCCATCGAGCCGGTTCCACCGGACTCTCCTTCGCTTACACAGCAACAGTTTTCCTGCGCGATGCAGCAGCACGTATCGAAGCAGAAGCAAGGCAAAATCGCTAGCAGCAACGTAGTCGCTACCTGCAACGCCCAACCTAGTTTCAAAAACTGCTTGCGTAACATCTGCTGTTCCAAACGGCAACGCGAAAAAAGACTCGTCAACTGAACGAAATCTACCTTCTTTCAACGGTACGGCCGCACTAGATTCAAATCAAGATCCAAATTTTGACAGCAACGCAAAACTCGAAAAATGACGGCACTGGTGAGGAAGAATATTCACGGTAAAGCTAACTGCTCGCCGCATGCGGCTGGTTCGGTCCAACAGCCATCAGGTCATTAAGTACGCGTCTTAAATCAGCAATACGATAGGGCTTTCCGAGTTGGGCAGAGAACATCTGCTCCGTCGCGGTCTCATGATTCTGTGCCGTCGGGTAGCCACTAGAAATCACGACTTTTGCTGCGGGATCGATCCTCCGGATCATATCTCGAGTTTCGACACCACCAAGTCCATCCGGAATGGTGAGATCCAAAATAGCAACATCAAAAGGCCTGCCTTCGTGGTACGCATCCGCGAATAGCCTTGCCGCCTCTGCCCCTTCTTGCGTCTCGGAGACTTCGAAGTCCAGGACCGTCAGCATCTGGCTCAATACGCTTCGCACCGATGGTTCGTCGTCCATGATAAGGACTCGACCACCTCGTCCAACGGAACCTGCTCGCGTCTTCCCTAACTCGGGTTCCCTCAGTCCTGTTTCGTAAGGAAGATAAACAACAAACGACGTCCCGTTACTCGAACTCGAATCTACGGTGATCGAGCCGCCGTGGGACTTCGCTATCGATGAGCATACAAACAGCCCTAGTCCCGAACCGGTTTTCCTGGTTGTGAAGTGCGGATCGAAAACATGTTCTCGAAGCGCCTCTGGGATCCCAGAGCCCGTATCGCGGAACGTCATTCGGAAGTAGCTACCGTCCTGCAATGTGGGAGGTGCCTCATCATTGACAATATCGCATTCAATGCGAATCGCCCCGCCCTCGTGCATCGCTTGGCTTGCATTCAAGACAAGGTTCTGAACGAGTTGACTGATCTGCCCTCCGTCCACATTCACAATCGGCGAATCTTGCTCGCAGGAGTTGACTACTTCCAATCGCACGTTACCACCACGCAAAACGAACTCCGCGGAATCGCGCACAATTGAAATTATATCGTTTGGTCGCCGTGTCGGACTGCCGCCCTTTGCTACAGTCAAAAGCTGCGAGGTTAAGTCCTTGGCTCGTTCTGTCGCCTTGATCGCTGACTCTAAGTTATTCCTCGCTGCCCCTTCTGGCAAACTTACTAGCGACAGGTCGACATGCCCCATGATCGCGGTCAGCAAGTTATTGAAGTCGTGCGCGAGACCTCCTGCCACGATCCCCAATGACTCGAGGCGAGCCGCTTGAACCTGATTGGCTTGGAGCTCTTGTCGAATCCTCTGGTCTGCGTTGCGTCGCAGGATCAAACCACAGAGTGAAGCACATGTTTCGAGCAAGGCACGGTGAAAACCTTCAGGCGCGCGATGTTCAAAACTAGAGATCGCGAAAGACCCAATGCTCTGACGGTCTCCTGTAAAGATGGGAAACGCGAAACAAGAACAGATATTGTATTTCTGTGCAACGTCAACAACATTGCTCCAACGCGCATCACAGAACGTATTTTCAACGTACATCGCCTTGTTATGAAACACAACGTTACCACATGATCCCTCTCCGGCCCTTAACCCATTCAACGCTTCAATTGCATCGCTTGGCGCGCTTGGTGCGCTCTCGACAAAAAGGGCGTCTTGATCGGCTCGAAAGAGCATTACGCTGGCAATCGAGTTTGACGTGAACGATTCAGCTTGCCGGCAAACCTCATCGAGCAACTCGCCGTGGTCATTCCCAACGACAACCGCTTCTAGCATTCTGCGCTGGAAATCCAGAAGATCCTTAAGCTGCGTGTTCGTCAGCTCAGGGTTGATCAACTCTGGATTTTGAAATTGACACGGTTCGGTCATCGGTCGATTACTTCCTGACTGGATTCAATATCTTGCAGGACCACTTCCTTGCTGGTCCAATTTTTCGACATCAGCAGTTCGTGACTAGATTAATTTGCGTGGAGCGGAGGCTGAGAGTTACGTAAGGAAAAGCTTGTCTGTTCGTGCAAAACCTATCTTCGAAACAAGTCGCTCAGAACAATGGCTTCAATGAGCGAAGCTAGTCGGTAGCCGTCTTCCTTTACTGTCCCAATGATTTGATCGAGTTCCGCTCGGTCAGCGGGTTCCACTCGGCGACCAAGCGCATGCGTCAACAAATTTTCGGTAAGCGTGCGGACGAAGAATTCCTGCCTCGATGCAAGCAGGACTTTCAGGTCGGCTACTCCAAGGAAGGTCCGACCACCAGGCAAATCCCCTGACGTATCAACCGGTTTCCGTTTTGATTTATCGTAGTGCGTACGAGACTGCCCAATCGCGTCGAAACACTCCAGCGAAAACCCAAGCGGGTCGATTTTGCGGTGGCAGTGATTGCAAGTATCGCTGAGCCGATGTTTTTCCAGCTGCTGTCTTATCGTGGTCGCTCCTCGCGTATCAGGATCAATCGCCGGAACGTCGTCCGGCGGAGGCGGTGTTGGGGTGCCTAGAATCTTCTCCAGCATCCATACCCCACGAATCACCGGGGACGTGTCAATCCCGTTGGCTGTCACGGTTAGGACACTCGCTTGTCCAAGCAGTCCACCTCGTTGCGGAGACTGGAACTCGACCCTGCGGAACTCGGTTGCTGACGAAGGCGGCGTTTCGTTCTCAATCTTATAGAGCTTGGCTAGGTCTCGATTGAGGAAAGAGTGCCTTGCTTCGATAAGCTCTAAAGCTGGAGCGTTCCGCTCGATCATGTCCTTAAAAAACAGCTGGGTCTCTGTCTTCATATCTCGCTCAAGATTGGCAGCGTAATAGAACCAGAAGTCCTTGGTGTCGGGCGGCATCGATCCGAGATCACGCAAAGACAGCCAGCTATCAAGAAAATCGTTCACAAATCTCCTGCTGTCATCGCTCGCAAGCAAACGCTTCACCTCAGAACGCAGTGTATTTTGAGTCCCTAGTTTGCCGTCACGAGCCAGTGTCATCAGCCTCTCATCCGGCATGGAAGATGTCAAAAAATATGACAGACGCTCCGCAAGCGCAAAATCAGAATCGAGGCCGTCCTCGGAGCGGTGAAAATAAAGAAACTCGGGAGAGCACAGTACTACCTTAAGCGTGTTCTTAAACGCCTGCTCGGCTGATTCTCCTGCAACTCGCCGTGACCGAAAGAAGCGGAGCAGCTCCGCAACTTCGTCAGCAGTAGCCGTCCGGCGAAACGCGCGGCTGGCAAAGCGATCTAGACGATTCTCAACATGCGACTCATCGAGCTCCGCATCTTCAAGCAACAGACGTCGGCTCGAGTTCGGCCAGTCGTAATCGATTGGACCTCGAATTTCGACTTCGTCTATTCTGATGTGCGGAATTTCCGCTGAAGCGATCAACGCAATTCGCTGTTCGAAGATCCCCTTTTTGTCGCGTATCGACTCGGGCAGCTTCGCACGATCGTATCGATACAGCCGCCCTACCATCCCGCGAAAGTCATGATGACCATTCTCGAAAGTAAAACGCGGGGCGAACCCAGTATCTAGGCGAACCTCAAAACGATACCAGCGGAAATCGCCATCCTCGACGATTTGCTCGCCAAGAAGCGGCTGGATGGGTTGGCGGTGAACCATGTCCGCGATTCTCGTATCTCCCGCACGGATCCCCAGGCGAAACGGCTCGTCCAGATCAAGCCGTAACGCTCGGTCGCTATAAGGCGAATCACGGTGCATGGCTTTTGCGAGAACACGTACCTCATAGACCCCATCAACCGGAACACCGCTCTTAAAGTTCGCGATCGGGCCATAACCGCCTTCAATTTTGTCATTGAACGGATGGTCATAGAGGCAAATAAATCGGTTATTGAAAGCCTTTCGATGCCCCGTTGCCAATTCCGCCTGCTGGTAGAACCCATCTTCAAATCGCCAGGTCTGCTGCGCCTGAGACGAGGTGACTTGAAAGGCTTTTTCTACCGATAGGTCCGCAGCCTTCAGGTAGTTTTCTAACAAGTACCCAGACATCACCAAGGAATCACCGACGTTATCAAACGCAGTCCCCGTTTCTTCACTTGGGAATTCAACGGTGGGGTCAAACATGGTCATCTCAATACCCAGCAAATCGCTCAGGGTATTTTGATACTCGCGTGCAGACAGCCGCCGGATTACCGTCCGTTGACCGGTACTGCTGGACCGCTGCCGCATTTCCGCAAGTAGAGAACTAAGCGAATCGATCGCAGACTGACGCACCTGCATCTCAGGCTGGTCGCCATCGTCTGGAGGCATCGTCTGCAAATTGAGTTGATCAATCACTTCCTGCACTCGCATCTGCGTGGACAGATCGTGAGCGTTCAAGTCGAGCGACTCGAGATCGCGCTCACCTTCCGCTTCAGCGCCGCTGTGGCAATCCAGACAGTAGTCACGCAGAAAAGTTTCGGAAGTTAAGTGCTCCGTCCCCTGGGCTAGGCTCGCTCTTTCACCACTCATGAACGAATGACAGCAGAATGCGACTAGAAGTACGACACGAAAAATCGGAGCGACCGGTTGTCGAACGGGAATCCCCGACATCAAGCCAACCCCCGAAGTGTGCCGGTGCTCGTTGCAAACTGCTCAACTTCCGCACCAAATTCTCGAAGCATCGACAGAAATAGGTTGGTGAGAGGCGGACGGTGCTGCGACTTGCGATCGAACATCAGTCGCCGTCCGTGACGGAAACTCCCGCCCGCCAACACAATTGGTAGATTTGAGTTCGTGTGTGAATTGGCATTCCCCATTCCGCTTCCAAAAAGCACAGAGGTTTGCTCCAGCAGCGACCCAAATGCATCCTGAGTCTCCGACAGCCTTTGAATGAACCGAGCGTACTGTTCGATTTGATACTGCTCGATCTGGACCAGAGACTCAATTGATTCCTTTCGCTGACCATGGTGGGAGAGCGAGTGGTATCCACCCCGAATTCCTAGGTCCCGGGGATTGAAATCACCACCAATCTCAAGTGTTGCAATCCGAGTCGAATCCGTCTGGAGTGCCAACACGATGAGGTCGTAAAGCAAAGGCAAGTCTTCGACCATATTCCGGTTCTTGGGTTGCGGTATCGGCGGCTCCGGCTTAGGCGTATCAATCCAGCTTGCCCGCAATTCAATCCGCTTTTCAACATCGCGAACCGAAGTCAAATACTCATCTAGTTTCGCCTTATCGGACGAGTTCAACTGCCGCTGCATCGCGTTGGCTTGCGGAAGCACCGTATCTAGAATGGAACTTTGCAAGGCAAATCGATTGGCTTGCGCAGCGCGGTCCTCTTCACTGCCGCCAACGAACAACTTCTCAAAGAGCTGCCGAGGGCCTGGTATCGGAGGCACACGAGTTCCACTGCGTGTCCACGAAAGCTGACAACCACCGTGAATGCCCGACTCGCTACCAATTGTCAGTGTTGGGAAGCGTGTCTGCCCAGGAATAAACTCAGCCGCGTACTGATCGAGCGTAATATTCGCAAGCGGCATCGACTTTGCGTCAACCTGCCTCACGCCAGAAAGAAAAGCATGGATCGCAAAGTGCCCCCCGCTCAACCCGTGGTCCAATCCTTCCAGCAATGTCAGCTTGTCTTGGATCCCCCCCAGCGCCGAACAGGTCCTTCCCAACTGGTAATGTTCTTGCTCCGTTAAACCCGTCGAAGCCGGCGTCTCGCCACTCGGGCCACTCGGGCCACTCTGCCCAGTAGGCCAAAATGCATCGGGATAGAACCCGAGCATGTTTCCAATACAAACCATCCTTTTTTTACGCCCGCTGCGTTCGCCACTGTCCGACGTCGACTCAAAAGCATCCACGCGTCCGGGTGCCAAAGAATGAAAGAAGGGGACACTGAGCGATACTCCCGCAGCTCTCAGCGCAGCTCGACGATGAAATTGTTGCATGGTGGAAGTTCTTAGGTGGGAATTGGAGGGACCTAGCGGGAATCGATCGAAGAACCCCAATTCTACCTAAGATCGGCAGCCGGCTAAACGCAGATCGTTGTGGCCAATGCCGAGCTCATCCGACGAAAACCATGCCGCAGCAAGAATGCGCTAACTCGCCACTTACGAGACCGTCCTGACAAGCCCAGATTACGGCAATGCAAATCACGACATCGAGTTCGCAGCTCAATAGCTAGTCTCGTCGATCTTCACTTTGCCTCGAAACGTCCAATAGATGACGAAGGTATAGGTCATGACACAAGGCATCCCGATGATTGCGATCAAGAGCATAATGCCAAGCGTCTTTTGGCTGCTGGCAGCGTTCACAATCGACAGGCTGTTCGCCGGCTCGTTGCTCGCGAATACCAAAAACGGGAAGAGTGCAACGAGGAAGAGGAAAACGAATGCCGCGATCATGCACGCGCTACTGAAGAATGCGTAACCTTCGTTACCGTAGTTGATCGCTCGCGGAATGTTCAAGACGGCCAGGACATTCAGAACAGGGACGACCCACAGGACAGGCATGTCGTTGAGCGTATTTGCCGCGTGAGGCGCTACCAGTGGAGTCCATAGGCTTACGGTCAGGTACAGTGCCGCGAAGACGAAGTAGGTTCGCCACATCACCGATTTAAGCCTCGTTTGAAGTTCGCCTTCCGTTTTCAGATACAAGTAAATGCTACCGTGCATAGCGAACGCTGAAACCGCAAGGATTCCAACGACAAGCGAGTAAGGATTCAACAGCCCAAACAAGGATCCGGAAAACTCGTAGTGCTCGTCCAAGGGAATCCCAAGCATCATGTTTCCGACGGCGACACCGTAGAGCAACGTGGCTAAGGTCGAACTCGCGAAGAAAAGCCAATCCCATAGACGCCGCCAACCATGAGAATAGACCTTGCTCCGAAACTCCAGACTAACCGCACGAACAATCAACGCGCACAGCAATAACATGAACGGCAAGTAGAAGGCACTAAACACCGTGGCATAGGCTTCTGGGAACGCTGCAAACAAAGCTCCCCCGAACGTCACTAACCAGACTTCGTTCCCATCCCACAATGGCCCGATGCTATTCATCACTAATCGGCGTTCATGATCATCATGAGTTACAAAGGGATGGAGGATTCCCACCCCAAGATCAAAGCCATCGAGGATCGCGTAACCAATCAACAGAACCGCGAGCAAAATGAACCAAATGTACGCGAGTGTTTCACGGCTAAGTTCTGGAATAGTTGCCTGCGCCAACGGCAGCTGATCTGAGATCAGTTCCAACATCACGCTTCCTCCCTGCGGCTACGAACTCCAGCTTCAGCCATGCGTCGTTCTTCTGGCGAATCAGAAGCTACGGAAAGGAAACTCACGCCCGTTGACTTCGTCCCAAAGCCGTTTTCCGGTGGTTCGGGCCCAGCTTGAATCTTTCGATTCAACACATACAGCCAGACACTTCCTAAGAGCAGATAAATGAAAGTAAACATGACAATGGACGCGGCAACGTGCTCCGCCGCTACAGCCTTACTCACACCATCGTCAGTCCGGAGCCCCGCATAACGGTTGAGCTTGGAACCATCCGGCATGTCGACGTCTACTTTGGCGTACTGGATATAGCCTTCCGAGTCGAGCAGCGGTTCACCGGCGTCATCCCGAATCACCGAAGGATGCACAATCCACGGCTGCCGACCCACTTCTGCCGCAATCCACCCAACTTGGTTCGCAACGACAGCCAGGAGCACATTGAACACGTACACCCACATCATCCAGCGATAGTTGTACAGCGTTCCGCGCCATAGCAAGTAGCAACTCGCGAGCGTAAGAAGAATAAAGAACGATCCCGCCCCGACCATCAACCGCCACGCCAGAAAGGGAATCCAAATGGGCGGCCGATCCTCCGGACGGATTTTGTCGAGGCCGATCACGGGCTCGGAAAAACCAAGGTCATCGTGGACCATGAAGCTCAATGCCCCCGGGATCTCCACTTTCATGTGGACGGTTTCGTTTTCGGCATCCGGAATCCCGAAGAGCGTCAGGCCGGCCGGACCCTCGCTATCGAAATGTCCTTCAAACGTCGCGAGTTTCGCCGGTTGATGCTTATAAACGTTTTGAGCCTGCCTATGCCCAGTCACGGCGATCGCAATGCTGCTAACCGTCGCCAGGATGAGGGCTCCAGTAAAACTCCGTTTTGCGAATTCGACGTACTTATTCCTGAGGATGTACCATGCACAAATGCTCAGAATAAAAAAGGCTCCCATGATGAAGCAACCGAGCAGTACATGAGTCAATCGATGAACTGTCGAAGGATTCAGGACCATAGCCCAGAAATCGGTCACCTCAGCACGCATTACGGGAATGCCATCGATAAACCAAGGCTCAACGACGGCTTCACCTGCTGCATCTCTCAATGGATTGCCATCTTCGCCAAGAACTTGGCGTGTCATTGGCACAATCTTGCTTCCAGCGGGCGTCTGCTGCCACGAATTCGCGACCACAATCCAGACGCTCGAAAAGATACTCCCCATCGCGACCATGCACGTCGAAAAGAAGTGCATCTTGGGACCGACACGATTCCAACCAAAAATGAGCACCGCCAAAAAACCGGACTCGAGGAAGAACGCAAAGATGCCTTCCGCAGCCAGCGCTGACCCAAAGACGTCGCCAACAAAACGTGAATAGGTCGCCCAGTTCGTCCCGAACTGAAACTCCATCACGATTCCCGACGCGACGCCAATCGCGAAATTCAACCCAAAAACTTTTGTCCAGAACTTCTGGGCTTGCTGGTAAGCCGCGTCCTTCGTCCAAAGAAACACACCGCCCAAATAGACCAAGACGATTCCCATTCCGATCGTCAACGGCGGGAACAGGTAGTGGAACATAATCGTCAACGCAAACTGAATGCGTGACAAAAATACGGTATCGAATTCCATCAGTGGTTCCTGGCTTGGCCGAGAACGATTGCCGCTTTGATGAAGCCGCTAGAGCACACCCAGTCTCTACATTTTGCAGCTCGGCAACGTCCGTGCAGAATCTTGACCAACGCGAAACCGCGTTAGTGTTTCCGCCAACGTGCCCTCTATAGTTAGACCGTACTTTAACCTCAGCGGCTAACTATGCAGATAGCATTCCCAAGACTTGTGTTTGGTCCAATGCGCGTTGGAAAGCGTCATCAACTGGTGCATCCTTGAAGAAATAGAGATCCCCGTCCGCGGCGCAGCATCGTGGTGCGTCCATAAGTCACACTGTCAAAAAACGAAAAGCTCGCCATGGATTCATAGCGAGCTCTCCAGTGCGTACGGCCTGGCCTAACGATTCGTCTTGAACGCGTTTCTACCGCGTCGCCGCGGTCAGCTTGAAATCCGACAGAATGACGTACAACGGCGGCAATACGAAGAGGATCAATAGCGTCGACGCTAACAACCCAAAGCAGATGCTGATTGCGATGGGAATTAAGATCTGAGCTTGAAGACTCTTTTCGAACAGCAGCGGCGTCAGGCCGACGATCGTGGTCAAAGAAGTGATCATCACCGCTCGGAAACGCATACGAGACGCCTCCTGTGCGGCTGCTTCCACCGAAACTCCCTCAGATAACTTCGATTTGAGAAACAGCATCAACAGAATGGAATCGTTGACTACGATTCCCGCCAACGAGGCATAGCCCATAACACTGGGCAGACTCAGGCTCATATCGAATAGGTAATGTCCCCATACAACTCCGACAAAAGCGAACGGAATCGCGACCATCACAACGAATGGTTCGAGATAGGAACGAAATTGGTACGACAGGATAATGAAAACGCCTAGGCACCCGATGATACCTGCCTTCGCCAATGAGGCTCCTGTCTCGGCTCCTTTTTCCGCTTCACCTCGAATGGCCATCGCTAAACCAGGGTGATCTGCTTCCATTTGAGCTAGTTCATTGGCTTGTAGCTCGCGCAAGATCCCTAGAGTATTGGTCCTGTCAGAATCGACATTGGCCATGACATTGACTGTCACAGCTCCATCACGTCGTCCAATTCGAGACCAACTACGATCCCAGGTAAGCGTCGCGACGTCAGAAAGCGGTACGGACTTACCTCCAGGGACTGTAACTCGAAAATCTTCGAGATCCAAGATACTAGTTCGATCCGATTCGGCGAATCGAACTTCCACGTCGTAACCCTCACCGCCAACTTGGATCTGGTCGCTCAGCAGGCCTTGAAACGAGCCGCGTAGCTGACGCCCGAGGTCCAATGCCGTGACTCCCAATCCCACTGCACCTGGGCGCAAATTGACGAGGATCTCATTCTCGCCTCGACGAGTGTCATCCGTAATGTTGTACACGCCGTCGTAAGATCGTAGCAAACGCTGAATCTCTAAAGACAATGTGTCCAGCTCTTCCAACGGCAGTCCAGATAGCTCGATCTGAATCGGTCGACCGCCGGGCCCTAGCTGCGGTTCGTCAAAGGTAATGCTTTGCGCATCTGGTATATCGCCGGTGTTCTCCCGCCAGGCCTGCAGCACATCCACAATACGGCCATTCCGCAATTCGTTGCTGAGGAGATCTACATTCAACGTTGCGACATGAGGCCCCTTTTCCATTGCGTCTCGGTTCTCGTTGAATTGCACGTAAGTCGTCTCAACCAAGTCTCTTCCTGCTGGCTGCTGCGAACGGAATTCATCATTGGTTACCTCCAATGCCTCTTCTAACTGCTGAACGACTTCTTGTGTTCGTGCCAAGGGAGTGCCTGGCTGCATCAGGACACGAGCCACAATCGAGTCACCTTCAATGGCGGGAAAGACTTGGCCTTTTACGAGACCACCAAGGATCAAGCCGATCGAAAGGAAGAAGATCAACGCTGTCATTCCCGCGGTCGCGTAACGCCAACGAATCGCGATTCCAACGAACTCCCCAGTGGCGTCGCGAATTCGGTCAACCAGCGAGTCGATCCATACTCGAATTTTTCCACGTGCCTTGTCCGAATGATCTGCCAAAGAATGACCAAGGTGAGACGGAAGAATCAGATACGCTTCGACGAGGCTAGTCCCCAAGACCAAAAGCAGCATCATGGGCAACACTTTGAGAATCCGTCCAAGCTCACCATTCAAGAAGATCAGCGGGCCGAGCACACAGCAGGTCGTCAAAAACGAAGAAAAGACCCCACCGGCAACCTCCTTCACGCCCTTCACTGCAGCTGTCATAGCGGGCTCGCCCGATTGTCTTCTGCGGGCAATGTTTTCCGCGATCACGATTCCATCATCCATCAGGACTCCGATCGCCATCAACAAACCAACCATGGTCAGCATGTTGATCGACAACCCAAAACTTGGAACCAGCGCCGATGCCGCCAAGAAAGAAACAGGCAAACTGAAAACGACCCAAAATGAGAGTCGTGCGTTGAAAAATAACCACATGACGAAAAAAACAAGGATACAACCTTGAATCCCGTTTTTGACAAGCAGTCCGATCCGCTCAGCTACGAGGGTCGACACGTCATTGATGACCGTCAGCTCAACGCCGGGATTGGCCTCCGCTTCCACATCGATCAGCCTATTGACTTCCTCAGCCACTGTTAGCGTATCGGACGTCTTCGCCTTGAGGATCTTCAGAACCGCAGAGCGTTGTCCATCAACTGCGATGCTGTCCTCCTCTGTCAGGAACTCATCCGTGACAGAACCAATGTCGCGGATACGAACCTCGGCATTGCCGGCCGCTCCCAGCACGACCAGATTCTCAAGATCTTCAGCTGTTCGCTTTTCTTCTTTCAATCGAATGAGCGTGGTTTCCTGCCCGTCGATTTTACCCGCCGGCAGATTTAGACTCTGGTTCGAAATCGAAGCGGCCACACTCGTTGGACTCAGCCCATGTCGCAATAACGCTTCGCGCGAAAGCTCCACCCGCATCACGCGACCAGCGAACCCTCGGATTTGGACTTCCGAAATCGCCTTGGATGCGAGCAATCGCTCTTTGAAGTCTTCGCAATAGGTCTTGAGCTCTTGAGGTCCCTTATCGGCTTGTACAAGCACATCCAATACAGGATCCCTGGAGTTTAGTCTCCGAATCGTCGGCGGCTGGGCGTCGTCGGGAAAGTCATCGATCGAATCGACTGCGTTCTCAATCTCGCTTCGAAATGTATCGTAGTCTCCGTTGTCCGTCATCTTGAGTGTCGACGTCCCGATGCTGCTCATCGAAACCGACCGCCGCTCTTTCAAGAACTGGACACTCTCCAGAGCTTCGTCCAAGCGTTGCACGATGGCCGCATCCACCTCTTGAGGTGTCGCGCCGGGATAAGCCACGGAAACCTCGACCTCAACCGGGGCGGCGTCGGGGAAGGTTTCTCGACGCAAGCTTCCCAGCGACAATAGGCCTACCGCCAACATGACAACCATCAGTAGATTGGCCGCAGTGGGGTGTTTGGCGAAGAAATCAATCATTGGTCGCCTCCGAACTCAGATTCCGATGGGAGAGCTGCTGCGTCCAAGTGACCGACCTCTGCGAGAGTCCCGTTCGGCAGCGGGGCAGCGTCCTTGAAGCGGACAACGTGTGGCGTTACCGGATCACCAGTTCGAGCCGCTGCTGGCGGAGATAGCACAAGCAATTCACCGTCCGCCAACCCCGTATCGATGGCAACTTGATCACGCATCGGAAAGACCACATGGACGGGTCTTTTTTCAAGATTGCCATCCGCGTCAACTACATAAACCGAGTCCGCCTCCAGGCTCGTTCGTGGAACAACAAAGGCCTCGGTCGGCACATCGGCTGCCAGAATGATCTCGCAATACGTGCCTGGCCGTAGAGCGAATAGCGGATCCACCAGACCCGAATTTTCGACTCGGATGACGATCCCTAAGGTTCGAGTTTGCTCGTCGACGGACTCACTCACTCGCACCACTTGCGCTTCGTGCTTGAGGGCGACGTCACCGCTTCGTACGGCGACCGCCGCATTCAATCCCTCGACGAGGTTGGAACCGTGCATCGAAGACTGCTTGCGACTCGGCAGCTCCAGCAGTCGATCGGAGCTCGCCGTTTTCGTCCGATACTCCCGGGTCACTTCCGAAGTATGACCTTCTGTGTTGCGCCGAAGGATGCGCCCCAGCTGCGACAGGGAAAACTGGGCTTCAATCTCGACTGCCGAGAGATCCACCAGTTTGAACAACTGCTGGTTGGGAGCGACATACTGCTGGGGCTCAAGGGTGACCGATGACAAGACTCCATCGAACGGAGCCACGATAGCTGTCCGAGCTACGCTCCGTTCTGCCTCACGAAGTCGTGATTTCGCTGCAGCAACCGACGCTTCAGCAGACTGGATCTGTGCCGGGTAAGTTGCCAACGAGCTTTCCAGGTTCTGCACCGTTTGAGCTTGTTGAAGCATCGTTGCGATCGTCGCATCTCGTTCTGACTCCGACGAAGCAAGACTGGACTTCAAAGACTCCAATCGTTCTACATCTCTCTTTCTCACGGACAGCAATCGTCGCTGGATCTCTAGCGAAGCTGTGTCCGCTTCAAAGGCGAGTCGCATTTGATCGAGTTGCGACTGAGCTTGCGTCAACTCCGCTCGACGCTGTTCAGCACGCATCTGGTAGTCGACCGGGTCGATTTCCAGTAACACATCTCCTTTTCGAACTGCATTGCCCGAACGAAGTTCAGGGTGGATCGCATCAATCTGGCCTCCAACTTCGGCGGTAGCGGTCCACGTACGAACCGCGCGTGCCGTTCCATAGCCGACGATCTTGGGATAGGCATCCGATCGATAAACCCGTGCCACTTGAATCGGCAACGCCGACTGCGTGACGTCCGCCCTTGGCAGGTCCTTCTTGGCGCTGGCTAAAACCGCAACGACTCCAATGCCGAGCAGGCAGGGCGGGAAAAAGAACCATTTCGCCGAAACTCGCCAACCACGAAAACGGCTTACAAGAGATGATGGATGCATGATGTTCACTCCGGCTGTGGACTCGTTCTAACGCGTCTTGCAATCCATTTACCCTCTTTCTTGATCGGGCCGCCTTTCGCAACAAACGCGCCTCGAATCGTATCACCATCAAGCGTCCCGCTATGAACCACGCTTACCGAAATGAAGCCCTTCTTTCGGTGGATGCTAAAACTCACCTTGTCCCCTTTCAGTCGAAAGTCCTTGGACTCGATCTTTGAACCATCTGGGGCGGTCAACACGGCGGTGAGCTTCTTGTCCTTTTCGCCAACTTCTAATTTTGCTGTGCCTTTCGACGGCCCCAAGTCGAACTCCCATTCCCATCGACCGACGATCTGGTTTTCGGCCAGCGTCGGATTCGACTCGTTTGGCCCGGCTAGGGAGGAGATGCTCGAACGGACTCGCTTTCCATCGGCCAGGCCATGAACGGGAGTGACACATATACAGCTGGTTGTGAGCAACGCCCACGCGGCGTTTTTTGGGAGATCAAGCATGAGATTTTCCTTTGCGATTCCTTTATCTAAGGTGACGACGACAGAGTCGCCGGAGCGGCTTCCTTCCCGCCCTATAGTGAATGTCACGCCCAAGACGCTGTTACCGCCGCCCATTAATCAAAAAAACGCGAAACGCCTACCGTTGGGCTTTTTCCCTGTCCTTGCGAGGTGTGGCCTGGCTTGCGGTCGCAGCAAACCCGACGGAAAAAGAGCTGTTTTTCAGAAAAAGCGCGGCGGTTTGGAGAAGAAATCGCGACCAGTCCCTGTAAAGATCAGAGTTGCCGTGGGAATCTGCTGCAGACCGATTTTTCAGTTGCTTTTGCGGCACGCCCGAATTCAGGACTAGGATGGCTCGATGGAATTAGCCGAAACACTTCGAAATGCGAAAGCCGGTGACGAGCAATCACTCGGAGAATTGCTGTCGTCGTACGAACGATATCTAAAGCTGCTGGCTGACGTTCAGCTGGGCCAGCAGCTCCGGCGCAAACTAGATGCATCCGATATCGTCCAAGAAACATTCCTGGACGCTCACAAGGCGATTGGAAGATTTGAGGGCGAATCGAACGAGCAATTCGTCGCGTGGCTCAAATCGATCCTGGCAAAGCGACTCGCCAATACCATGCGGCACTACCTTGGAACCCAGGCTCGTGACGTCCGGTTGGAAGCTCGAATTGGTCAATCGCTCGACCAGTCCGCATTGTCTCTGGGCACCATGTTGGCTTCGCCAGAAATCACACCCAGCCAAAATATTGCGAACCAAGAACAGTCTCAATTAGTCGCCGGAGCCCTATCACGCCTACCAGAGGACTATCGCGAAGTCATCGTGATGCGACATCTGGAAGGAATGACCTTTCCGGAAATCTCAAGTGCAATGCAGCGCACAGTGAACAGCGTCGAGAAACTTTGGCTGCGAGGAATGGCCAAGCTGAAACGCGAATTTCGCAATGGAGACCATCGTCATGGAGAATCGCATGCCGACTGACCCAGGCTCCGAAACCGGCCATCAAACCCAACCTGCCGATGACATCGACCCACGCCTCATTGAGCTTTCTCGGGAATACTTGGAGGCATTGCGAGCTGGCGAGAATCCGTTTCAAGAAGACTACCTTTCTCGCGTTCCAGATCTGGGCGAAGATGCACGCGACTACTTAGAGGGAATCGAACTCGCATTCTCGTTAGAAAAGTCTCCAGAAAAGTCCAACCCTTCGCCTGATGAAAAGCAGCAACAACAAGATCCGTTCATTGGCGAGCCGATCGGCGATTTCCGAATCGTCAAAGAGATTGGACGTGGCGGAATGGGCATCGTCTACGAGGCAGTCCAGATCTCGCTCGGACGATCAGTTGCACTCAAAGTCTTGCCTTTCGCGGCCGCGCTCGACGAACGGCACCGGAAACGCTTTTTGCTCGAAGCACAAGCCGCTGCTCAGCTACACCACAACCACATTGTTCCTGTTTATGCAGTCGGTTGTGAACGTGGCACGCATTACTATGCGATGCAGCTGATCAATGGTCAGCCCATCTCCAATGACCTGTTCGTGACTCCGTCTCGTGGCTCGACGTCAGGTGGTCGTGAGGGCACCAAAGACACGCTACCGTGGGGCTCGACGACTCTGCCGAATCGCTCAATGCAGGCATCATCGGCGACACCTGGTTGGACGCGATTCCAACGGATTGCATCTCTGATCGCCGATGCTGCGGAAGGCCTCGAGTACGCGCATACCTGCGGGGTAGTGCATCGAGACGTCAAACCAGCCAACTTGCTTCTAGACACCCACGGCAAGATCTGGATCGCCGATTTCGGACTTGCTCAAATCACCTCAGGCGAGCACGTGACTCAGACGGGAGACATGTTAGGAACAATGCGATACATGAGCCCCGAACAAGCCTCGGGGACCCGCGGGGTGGTCGACCATCGCAGTGATGTTTACTCCCTGGGCGCCACACTATACGAACTGCTGACTGGCAAACCTGTGTTCGACGGGCAAGACCGTCAAACCCTGCTTAGCCAAGTGCTTAACGATGACCCCAAGCCGCTCCGGCAAATCGAAAAGTCGACCCCTGAAGAACTCGAAATCATCACGCTAAAAGCGCTCCGACATTCGCCTTCGGACCGTTATGAAACGGCTCAGCATTTCGCCGATGATCTCCGAAGGTTCTTAAGCGAAATGCCTATTGCGGCGAGACGCCCGACGCTAATTGATAAGACGCGCAAATGGGCTCGCCGCCATCCAACGGCGGTCCTATCCGCGCTGTTTGCTATGTTGGTGATGATGATATCGCTCGCTGTCACTGCCGGCGTCGTAACCCACCAGAAATCGCTGACTCAAGCATCCTTGAGTCGTGAGAAAATCCGCGCAGCCCAAGCCGAAAAGCGGCTCGCAACAGCCCAGGCTGCAGCCGACGAAATGATCCAGATGGCGCAGAACGAGTTTACCAACTCGCCGATGGAAGAAACACTTCGGCTCCGTCTGCTCTCGGCAGCGCTGACTTACTACGAGGCCCTACTCGACGACGAAGACCTCAAAACCGACGTCCGCGCAGAGCTGAGCAATACCTATCAAAACGTCGCCGCGATCCAAGACGAATTATTGCTGCTGCGTGAAGCTCGACAGTTCTCTTTACTTCGCGATGGTGCCGTCCGAGCCGACCTGCAGCTTACCGATGAGCAGACTTTGAGCCTGCTGCAAAGCAGTGCATTCCAATCGTTTCTGCCAAGTAGCAATCCGATGGAAGATGCACGAAAACGACGCGAGCAGATTGAAAAAGTCTTAACGAGCGGCCAGCGAAATCGCCTCGCGCAGATCGCCCTTCAGCTGCAGGGACCATCCGCCATCATCGAAACCATGCTGTCCGGGAAGCTTGATCTCACCGACGAACAGGCGGCAGGTGTCCAGACGACTTTTCTGGATTACTTGATCTCGAATGCTCACGCGCGGCCAACCGATGTTCCAGTCAATGATTGGGAGAAGACCTCCTCATTCCGCCCCGACGAATGGCTCGATGCCGAAATGAAACAAGAGCTGCTCAAACTAGTCCTAGAGCGACTGACTCCGGAACAACGACAGATATGGTCGCAAATCACCGGCCCCAAATTCGAATCCTCCACCAAGCCTGATACGCCTAATAACGAGTAATCAACGCGATGGTAAGCCTCGGAAACTGATCCAGGGCAATGATGTTGCCCTATCCTGAAGCCGTACTAGTCTGGCGGACTCAATTCGTTAGCGATCCAAGCCTTCGCAAAGGTCCAGTGCCGTGATGCTGTCGCGCGAGAAATTCCCATTGCATCGGCGGCTTCGATAAGCGTCATACCAACGAAATAGCGTAGTTTTACCAACTGCGATTTCTCGGGATCAATCTCTTCAAACCGCTCCAGCGCTTCGTTGATGGCAAGTAGCTCCTCGGAAGGCGATTCCCTGACAGCGTCGGTTGGCTCTAGGTCGACCCGTTTCAGGTCGCCTCCGTGTTTCGGCCGGGCTTTCAGACGAGCGCGGTCGACTAGAATCCGACGCATGGCTTCGGCTGCTGCCGCGAAAAAGTGCCCACGCGAATCGAAGCGTTGCGATTGATCCGAATCGACCAGTCGCAAATAGGCCTCGTGCACTAGAGCCGTCGGTTGCAACGTCTGTCCGCTCTTCTCTTTAGCCAAGCGGGCCTTCGCCAGCTTCCGCAGCTCTTCGTAGACCAAGGGCAAGAGTTTGTCCGCGGGGGACATATCCCCGCGGTCGATGGCAGCCAGGATTGCAGTAACGTCTTTCAAGATCGATGGCCTTTTACTTCTACGGGATGTTGAAGAGATTTGCGTTGGCCGTGCCCACTGTGCTTCAGCGATCACAGTGCGTTAGCGATCTGCTAGGGGAACGGAAATGACTCAGGCCTCAACCATGAACCGATCGAGTACTGAGCCAAATTAGAGGTGGAAGTTGATCACTCAATGTACAATGCCCCTGAATCCTCGAGGGTTGGCATAGTTGAAGTACCTTCAGTGATATTAACGGGCTCCAGTTCTTCGGGGATCTCGACTCCCGCTGGCAATTCAAGCGCCCCTGAATCCGGAACACCGTCGCTCGAGCTTTGTTCTCCACTGTTGCTACTCGTATCATCAGCGGTTGCGCTGTCCTCTGACTCAGGCGACTCATGAATAGGATTGTACTCGTCCCAGAGTTCGTCTTTGTCGTCCTTGCCGCGGAATGTATCCTCCCGACTATCGAAGAAGATCCAGTCAACATCTCCGTCGTTGGTTCGGAACTCGTCCGCGCCGCTTCCACCGTAGAGGTGATCTGTCATGGCACCACCATGGAGATAGTCATCTCCTGATTCACCATACAGTTTGTCCTCGCCCGATGCTCCGAACAATTGGTCTGGCCCCGATCCTCCAAACAGCTCGTCCGCGCCTTTTCCGCCGTCCAACATATCCGCGCCACCCTTGCCAAGGATGCTGTCGTTTCCTTTAAAGCCGTGCAGCCGATTGTCCAGGGCGTTCCCAATAATCGTGTCACCGGCATCGGTACCGTAGACGTGGTCAATTGCATCTGCCCGACTCAGCTTCAGACTGAGATTCTCATTCACTTCTTGCATATAGGGATTGCTAAGACTGATTCGAATCCCTCCTCCGCCGATGCCGTAGAAATCAAGCGTGTTCTCGTGGGCTAGGTCGTGAATCGTGTCCGAGCCGAGACCGCTGTTTCGGAAGCGATACGTGTCGTCTCCGTTGCCACCAATGAGCACATCATCGCCTCGGTCACCTTGCAAGATGTCATCCCCCTTTCCGCCATTGATCACATCGCTCCCACCGTAACCAAGGATTTCATCATTGCCTTCACCTGCATCGATGTTGTTTGCAAGGTTGTTACCGATGATGCGGTCGTTGTATGAGCTGCCAATTACGTGATCCACCGCGTCGTCACGACCGAGCTTCAGTTGTAAATCCCCGTTGATTGTCTGCTTGTAGGGATTTCGCAAACTCACCTTCACGCGGCTGTCCATCCTTGAGAAGTCGAGCGTGTTTTCATGTGCGAGATCGACGACTTTGTCGTAGCCCAGGCCGCCGCCGGAAAAGACGTAGGTGTCATCGCCATTGGCTCCAATGAGTTTGTCATCGCCGCCACGGCCCTCCATCACATCGTCGCCTTTACCGCCATCCAAGACGTCATTGCTGCTGCCACCCAGCAATTGATCATTGCCGAGATCGCCATACGCCTCGGCAGCAATCGAGCTGTGATTCTCGAAGACGTCATTGCCGTCGCCCCCGAAAAAGCGGATCTTGTTGACGCTATCCGACAACCGGATGAATGTGCCCTGATCAGTCTCAAAATGCAGGTGCCCATCGCTCTCGGTGACAATGACTGAATTCGCTTCGTCATTCCCTCGAAACTCGACGAGGTCGCCGGAGCTCACGATGTCCACCGCCATCAATTTGCGAGTCTCCAAGCCTTCCATCATCATGCGGCGAAAGTTGTTGTGTCGTTTAGCCATGGTCCTGCCCTTTTCCAGAGTGCCAATTGAATGGGTAAGCCACAGTTGCGGCTCGTCGGACAATGCGAGTCTCAGTCCCAAAGCGCCTCACAACAATCTTGAATACCGCGAAAAGCCGCTGTCTCGCCTAAGCAGAATTACGCCTCTAAGCCATTGATTCGTAGCTCAACCTGTGTGGGGACTTCGGTCTGGCAGACTGCAGAAACGACCGACAAACGCGGAGGCGCGGAGGATCGCGGAGTTACCAACTGGGCTCTGCTCCGCGTTTCAATACCTCCTGCCCATTCCCTACGCCTAGTTTTTTGGCTTGCCGAGTGGACTTTACCCGAATCAGCCATCCGGGCTCTCGGCAGAGGTTGCCTGCTAGGCGGCTGGATCGGTGTAAAAAAATTCTCAGAAAATCGTGAGGCGCAGTAGCTGCTAAACTCGCATTGCCCTGGAGAGCAGACTACGCGCAATTGAGAGTTTTCCATGACACCCAACAAGACCACGCTAGAAACGATCTTCGCGAACGCGATCCAACAGCCTTCAAAAGAGGAAATGCTGCGGTCTGCTCAAGCAGCCTGCGAGCAGGACGAAGTAATGTTGGATCAAGTGAAAGCCTTGATCGAAGCGCATTGTGCGGCGGCGACGAACTTTCTGGAGTCGCCGGCGGATGGGGTTGCGAGTGGACTTGGCAACGTGGCTCGGACGGTCGACCTCAACCAAGATGCGATGAAAGCGGGACTCTCGCAGGCGTTTGATGAGAAGACGGCGGTCGTGGTAGGTGGCACCGGGCATAGTGTGCTCAAGTCGCTGAGCCAACGCACCGGAAAGTCGCTCAACGTGACGCTCAAGGAGGGGCCTGACGAAGACTCTAAAGCGCATACAGCGAATTCAACGGAGATTCCCAAAACGGACTCGGACAGTCGTTATCAACTGCATGGCGAGATTGCGCGTGGCGGCATGGGAGCGGTGCTCAAAGGCCGGGATGTGGACCTCGGTCGAGATCTGGCCGTCAAAGTGTTGCTGGACAAGCACCGAGATAATCCCGAGTTACTCGAACGCTTCGTCGAAGAAGCTCAAATCGGCGGACAACTGCAACACCCCGGCATTGTGCCCGTCTACGAACTGGGCGAATTCAAGGACCAACGTCCTTTCTTCACCATGAAGTTAGTCAAAGGCGAAACGCTCGCGGCGATTCTGGCGAAACGCAAGTCAATCGAAAACGACCTGCCCAAGTTGATTGGGATCTTCGAACAAGTTTGCCAAACGATGGCTTACGCGCACAGCAAGGGCGTTATCCACCGCGATCTCAAGCCAGCCAACATCATGGTGGGGGCTTTTGGCGAGGTTCAAGTCATGGACTGGGGATTGTCCAAAGTCCTGGACACGGGCGGTGTCGCTGACGAACAGAAATCTCTTGATCGCGAAGTCAGTGTCATTCAAACCAAACGTAGCGCTGGCAGCACTGGAGGTGTTGGATCTGAAACCATGGGCGGCAGCATCATGGGCACGCCAGCCTACATGCCTCCCGAGCAAGCGCTGGGCGAAACCAATCGATTGGATGCTCGCAGCGACGTGTTTTCACTCGGCGCAGTCTTGGCTGAGATCCTCACTGGAAAACCCGTTTACGCGGCCGACGACTTCGACGACCTCGTCAGCCTGGCACGCCGCGGGAAAGTCAACGCATGCCACGAGCGTTTGGATGCATCGAATGCTCCAGCGGAATTGATTGACATCTGCAAGAAGGCTTCGGAACCCGAACAGCTCGATCGGCAACACGACGCATCGGAACTGTCCTCCGAGATCACCGCCTACTTAGAAGGAGTCCAGGAGAAGCTCAAGCAAACCGAACTCGCTCGGGCGCAGGCCGAGACCCGATCAGAAGAAGAAACGAAACGCAAGCGACTCTACATGGGGCTGTCAGGGTCTGTTGGAATCGCGTTGATACTCACCGGGGGACTCGCATGGTTGCTCAAGAACAGTCGGGAAGCCGTTGCAACAGAGAGGGACTATGCCGATCAGCTCAGGCTAGCGGCGGAAGAAGCAAAAAATGATGCGGAGCAAGCAGAGCAGACAGCGAAGGAGGCTCTGATTATTTCTGAGACACAAAAAACCCGTGCAGAGTTAGTCAGAATAGTTGAAAAATCCAAAGCACTCCGTTACGAGGAGAATCCAATCACGGCAATTCTGCTGCTTGTCGAAGCGCTTGAACTTGCGGAACGCAAGAATCAAATGCCGTTTCCAGAAGCTCATGAGGCTCTGCTTGAAGCCACGATGGAGCTCTCAGGTATCGCTGTCCCGGACAGAGCATCGAGTGCCTTAAGTGTGCTCGGCAACCGCCGTGTTGAAATTCTTGGGAAGCGGTTACGTGTGTGGAATCTCAGCAAGGACAAGGTCACGCCTTCAGTGAACTACCAGCTGGAGTTTCCGAATTCGATCGCGATGTTGAGTGTGCAGGACAGAGTCGAGATCAGCGCCGATGCCACATCCATCCTCGTCCCCACCGAAAACGGCTCGTATCTTGTGCGCCTGAATGATGACGCAACGCAAGTCAAAGACTGCACGCAGGCAACTGATACCAACGAAGCGTTTTCACTTAGTCCCGATGGAAACATGCTCGCCTATCGAGCTGGTGAAAATTGGATACTCCGAAGAAATATTCTGAATGAATCAAGCGAGATTACCCTGGGCAAACTTGGCAGATGGTCAATGCCCAGGTTCAGTCCAGATGGTCGCTGGGCTGCGTCGACTGTGGGAATGGGAGCCGAAGTACTACTCTGGGACCTAAGTGCAGACGACGTTCAGGGATCTTTGAGTCGCGCAGCAGTAAGCGGGAGTAAGATCGAGTTCAGTCCGGACTCGCGATGGATGAGCGTCGTAGACAAGGTATTTGACTTGCGCGCTGACGACCCTTTTGTTTCGCCATACGCATTGAGTTACCGCGCAGCCGGCGCGCCGCATACAGATCAAATAGCGTTTAGCCGGAACGGCAAGATGCTCGCGGCGGGTACGACAGACGAAATCTGGTTGTACAGCCTGGAACCTGACGGCCCTAAAGCAAAAACCATCCTGAAGAGAAGGAACAATGGGGCTATATCCTTTAGCCCTGACAGTCACTGGTTGGCGTCGGGAGAAAACAATCCTACTCGAATACGGCTCTGGGATTTGTCGGAGGTGAGGAGTACAGCGAAGCGAACCGTCGTTCTTCCCGATAGGAGCCTCGTCAAAATATGGGAGCCCATTCAGGGAGATTACTCGTTAATCCCACAGCGCGGTCCATCAACGGTGCTGAACGGCGGAGGAGATAACGGCTATAACTTCATCGAATATAGCTCTGATGGAAGTTTCTTCGAGGCGCATAGCTACGGAGAGTCGCGGCTGTGGGATTTTGAACAACGGCTGGCATTATCAGAAACGATTCTGCCGGTTCCCGAGAACCCAAGATCCATCTGCTATTCGCCGGACGGTCGCATGCTAGCGGTTGGCTGTGATCAGGGAGTCACGAAACTGTTCCGATCGAAGGATGGTTTGCCCGTCGAAGAAATGGGGACCTTGAGGAGCGATTTTGATGGGGCCTCGTTCGTTCGATTTAGCTCCTCAGGGAATCGATTGCTCGTTTTGAACGGGTTTACAGAGTCGGACTCAGCGGTTGTGGAGATATGGAACCCGCAGAAGCTGTATGAACCATTAGCAACTCTTAAGGGCTTCAGCATGCGGTCCCACCGTGCAAAGATGAGCCACGATGACCGTTTCGTTGTTGCGTACCAGGGGCCAGCCAGTACATCGAGTGCGGGATGTTACGTCTGGGATCTACATGGTGAAGAACCGTATGAGCCAGTTGAATTGGTAGGCCATACCGCATCCGTAAGATCCGTGCTATTTGACGAAGAGACAGGCGACCTGATTTCAGCTGGCTTTGATGGCCAGATTCTTCGCTGGGATCTAACGCAAACGCAACCAAAACCAAAGGAGTTGTTTGCAGCCTCCGAGGAAATTCACCAGCTTGTCAAAACAAAGAACGGTTTTCGACTTGCAACGAAGACTGCCGATGGAGCTTGGGGGACGGTGTTGACCCTCGACACAGATTTCAAAACTGTCAGCTCCGCACAGGTCGAAGCTCCCGTCCGCGCACCACTTGATGAAAATGGGCGCTTCTATGCCGGCACGAGATCTGTATGGAGTCTTTCCGAAGAACCGAGACTCGTTGCGGAACACGGTCGCAATGCCCTCTATTCAAAGTGTTTTAGTCCAGACAGTCAGCTCTACGCAGCCATATCGCATAAGGTCCCCGGTACTGTGTGGGTAACACATCTTCCCACTGGCCAGACGATGCAGTTGGACAAGATATACGGTAGACGTGGCCATGAAACTACATCCTTCAGCCCAGACAGCCGATGGTTGGCCACGGCCACCAACCTATACGTCAAAGAGATACGTTTTTGGGATATGGACGTCGATCGGCTGATCGAACGCGCGAAGCGGCTGGCCGGCCGCGAACTGACAAAGGCAGAGAGGACCGAGTTTGGCCTAGACCAGCTTGTGAATTAGAAGCCCCCTATAGGTTGACTTCATTTTTGACGTAGCTGCCCCATGACTGAACGACGAGCGAAAGTAAAATCTCCGCGGCGGTGGCTGCGTTTCAGCGTTGGTAAGCTGCTGGGGCTAACCGGTGTTGTTGCGTTGCTGTTGTACTGTTGCAGGCCGCTGAAGACAGAGAACTTCGAAGCTATCGAGCCGGGGATGACGCGCCGCGAAGTCGAGCGGCTGCTCGGCGGAAGGCCAGGCAACTACGGATGGAAGCCATCGTTCTTGTTCGGAGGAATGATGACAATGGAGGGCTGGACCCCCATGCCCCAGGCTTAACGCCCGAAGAACGATTCGCTGTCTTCCAGAACGGAGGAGTAGATTGCGAAATCTTCTGCTGGACAAGCGACAACGCGATGCTGGAAGTTGCGTTTGACGACGATTGGAAAGTCATCGGGAAGCATCGACGAAGCCACTACGAACGCGTGCTCCTATGGCCGTAACCGGATGAGCTCCCGATCGTTCCAAAACTATCCTGCTTGCAGGACGAATCTGGGGGCTTCGATGGTGGGGAGCCCGACAGCACCGTCGCGGTCGGCGCAGTGGATGGGAAAGCGGTGGCCGTGTCGACTCTTGAGCGTGGTCAAAGCTACGTCAGGAGAATTGTTCTCGCCGGATAAATGGCCAAGGCAAGCCCACTGAAGTTCACCGGCCTGGCAACCGTCCAGCAAGCATGCGGCGTCTTCGTTGGAAATATGTCCTCGGTTACCGGCAATACGATTTTTCAAACGCTGAGGATAAGGCCCGGTTGCCAACATCTCTTCGTCGTAGTTACTCTCGATCAGAACGGCATCCAGACCTTGCAGCAGCCCCTCGAGGCCTTTGAACGGATGACCAAGATCCGTAAGCAATCCAAATCGCTGGCCTTGCTCGACGTCTTCGATCACGAAGCAAACGCCCTCGACCGCATCATGTGGAGTTCGCAGCGTCTCGATGCGAAGCGTCCCGATTCGAAAACTGCCACCAGCATCAAAGTGTTTAGCCGATCCAACCGCTCCTGTTGTGGGTTTCGCGCGGACCGCATTCCACGTTCGCTGCGTCGCGTAAACCGGCAATCCGAATTTGCGTTGAAATACGCCGAGTCCACAAGTGTGATCGGTGTGCTCATGCGAAACCACAACCGCATCGCAATCGCGGATATCGTATCCAAACGAAGCGAGTCGTGTCTCTGCTTTCCGCCCACTGATGCCCGCATCAAATAGAAGGCGCGTTTCACCACTGCGTACAAAAATACAGTTGCCGTTACTTCCCGATTGCAATGCGATGACTTCCATGCACGAAGTCTAGCAATCCTGCATCGCAGGAGAAAGCCGGGAGAGCGCGGATGAAGGGCCAATTATAGTTTCAAGCTAGCGCATGAGCCGCGACGCGTGAGTGGCCGGGTGCGTCATGAAACCCGGTGCCAAAGGGGTGCAGCGTTAGGCCAGCGGCTCCATAGCGAAACAGCCTAGATTCAAATTTTGATTTACCCTGAGCGTGGATGCGGGAACGGCACGGCGAAAATCGGCTTGGTGGCGATGTCAAACTCCCAACGCCAGGACTTTCGCTAGCGTTCGGAAAGCGACTCGATCGCTGTCGGTAACTCTGGGTCAACTTTGCCTAAAGCTCCGCGTCCTTCGTCCAATCGCATTTCGACAGCTAATTTCTCTTCTTCGGTATGGAACTCCCAAGCGAATTTGCGTTCCGCGGCGTTCATCGCATGCAAAGGACGGATAATGCGAAACCCGACCCAACGCGATTCGTGGGATGCCAGCCACCAAGGGCTCATTGGGACATTGGCATCCTCAACGCGAAACGCATCATCGTCAAAGGACAAGACGGAATCAACGGTGCACTGCGTCGCCGGAAACTCCCAGCAGCCACCTTTTAAAATCTGCTTGTTCGCGGAAGTAACCCCAGGCTGCAGCACCCATTCGGCCATGTTGCCATGCATGTCATACAAGTCCCAATCATTTGGCCGCAGTTGTCCGACTTTGCGGTAGCCGGGAACTTCGTCGACTTGATCGAACCACGCATATTGCGTGAGCCGATGCGTGCTATCACCGAAATGCCACTTCGTCGTGCTGCCCGCGCGACAAGCATGCTCCCACTCTCCCACCGTGGGCAGTCGGAATTCTGATCCCGTTAGCTTGGACAACCACTTTGTATATTGCCGAGCGCAGTACAAAGTCATTGTCCCAACCGGATGCTGCATTTCGACTCCGTATTCAAACGCATAGCTCGGGTCGTAGATCTCAGTTGGCGCCGTAACCGCGTCCACTTCACTGGCTCTCGTGATTGGACGTATTTTTACACGATCAAAATCCTTGAACACGCGGTACAGCTTCATGTACGGCAGGTAGTCGGCGTGCGTGGCCTCGTAGCGTGCCATCCAAAACGGGCTCGGTTTCGCGAACAGCTTTGAGCTGGAAGACTTGGCTTCTTTGGGAGCAGGAATTGGCTCCATCCAAATCGCATGTTCTGTGCCAGGGATCGGTTGCTGGTACGGCACCATAAAGCCGCCTTCGATTTCGACGTATCGAACATCCTTCGGTCGCTCGAGTACCAGACCAGGAGAGTTCAGAGGGATCTGCGGCAACGTCTGGCTCGGCGTCTGCGCCTGGCACTGTGGTTGCGTATGGCACTGCAGCAGCGCACCGAAGAAAAGCCCAAGGCTCACTTTCACGAGCGTGTCGATCGATCTCATCCTTGGCCTCCGGTGTGCATTGCCTCAATCCAGACGTTACTTTTAAAACGACACGTTCCGAAGGCTTGCGTAGCCCGATTGGCGCCGCTCAATTCGTCCAACGGTGTGGCGTGTGGATGGTCCGAACATCAAATGCGCTCATACCAGCACGCGTCGCAGCCTCAATCCCAATGTCGGTATCTTCGTAGACCATACAATCGGTTGGCTTCACTCCCAACAGCTCGGCCGCCCTTAAATAGACGTCAGGCTCGGGCTTGTGCCGCTGGGTGTCCTCAGCGGTGACAACATGCTCGAACAACCCGACGGCTTCGATCGCGTGCAGAGTCGCCATGACCGTATCGCGGTAGCCACCCGAACCAACCGCCAATGGAATCTTGCCATAGTTTTCTTGTGCTACGGTGAGGACGGGCTCAATTGGTTTCACCCTTCCGATCAACTCCAAGTAGGCAGCTTCCTTCGCCTGGCTGATTGCGGCTGCGTCGACCGTTTTGCCCTGCTGCTCGGCGAGGAGCTCAATGATCTGGATCGTTGGGACACCGCCCAGTCTGTAAAACTGGTCTTCATCAAACGTTAGGCCCGCAGGTCGAATCCCCTCCTGCCACGCCAGGTAGTGCACTGGCATGGTATCGGCGAGAGTCCCGTCGCAGTCGAAAATAATTGCCTTCGTCGTCATTGAATCCTCGTGCACTCTCGTCGCTCCCCAAGCGATCCTAACCACCCCAAGTGACTTAAATCTGCCGCAAGTCCCGCTCAAAGTCGACGCAAGTGGGCTACCCCTGACCAAGGGATCGCTCGATAATACGCACATTCGTAACCTCAAAACATCGTCCCGAGACGTGATCTTGCGGTTCATCCTGCTCCCGCTGTCTAATCGCCCGAGATTGGCATTTCAGGCCAACTCATTGCGATACAGCCCCCAGCCGCACTTTTGCGAGTGCCCACTAAGATCCACCAGTCCTACAGCGTGCTTGCCATATGACTACCTACGCAGAGTACCTTGAAGAAATCAATCAGCGTGAAAAAGACGGCCTTCACCCGAAGCCCATCGACAGTGCGGAGCTGACCCAGGAAATCATCGAGCAAATCAAGGACGCGGGCAATCCTCATCGAGAAGACTCCCTCAAGTACTTTATTTACAACACGTTACCCGGCACCACCAGTGCCGCTGGCGTCAAAGCCCAATTCTTAAAGCAGATCGTTCTCGGCGAAGTGTCCGTACCCGAGATCACTCCTGAATTTGCCCTTGAGCAATTGTCACACATGAAGGGCGGGCCTTCGATCGAGGTTCTCCTCGATCTGGCGTTGGGCGAAGACAAATCGATCGCTGGCCAAGCGGCGCAAGTCCTCAAGACCCAGGTATTCTTGTACGAGGCCGACACCAGCCGGTTGGAAGAAGCATTCAAGAATGGCAATGCGATCGCTCGCGAAGTTCTAGAAAGTTACGCTCAAGCCGAGTTCTTCACGCAGCTACCCGATGTTCCGGAAACGATCGACGTCGTGACTTACATTGCCGGCGTGGGAGACATTTCCACGGATTTGCTCTCGCCAGGTAGCGAGGCGCATTCTCGATCTGATCGCGAGCTGCATGGCAAATGTTTGATCAGCCCGGAAGCACAGCAAGAACTAGTGGCGTTGCAAGAAGAGCATCCGGACAAGCGGGTAATGCTGATCGCAGAAAAGGGCACCATGGGCGTGGGTTCTTCTCGCATGTCCGGCGTCAACAATGTCGCCCTCTGGATCGGTAGGCAAGCAAGCCCTTACGTACCGTTTATCAACATCGCGCCCGTGGTCGCGGGAACCAATGGCATTTCTCCGATCTTCCTCACCACAGTCGGTGTTACGGGAGGTATCGGGATCGACCTGAAGAACTGGGTGAAGAAAGTCGACGCGGACGGAAACGTCGTCTTGGACGACGAAGGAGAGCCCGTCCTGGAGCAAACTTACTCCGTGGATACCGGAACGGTACTCACGATCAACACGAAGAAAAAGAAACTCTACAAAGGTGATGAGGAGCTGATCGACATCTCCAGCTCACTGACTCCACAGAAAGTGGAGTTCATGAAGGCCGGGGGTTCGTACGCCATCGTGTTCGGCAAGAAGCTGCAGACCTTTGCTGCCAAAACACTGGGCATCGATGCGCCACCCGTCTTTGCTGCTTCGAAAGAGATTTCGCACGAAGGTCAAGGGCTCACCGCTGTCGAGAAGATTTTCAATCGCAATGCGGTTGGCAACACGCCTGGCAAGATCTTGCACGCGGGCTCCGACGTTCGCGTCGAAGTCAACATCGTTGGCTCCCAGGACACCACCGGGCTAATGACGTCTCAAGAGCTAGAAATGATGGCCGCGACGCTGATTTCGCCTATCGTCGACGGTGCCTATCAATCCGGCTGCCACACGGCTTCGGTCTGGGACAAAAAGGCTCAGGAGAACATCCCCAAACTGATGAGGTTTATGCACGACTTCGGTCTCATCACCGCCCGAGATCCGAAAGGCGTCTATCACTCGATGACCGACGTGATCCACAAAGTGCTCAACGACATTACCGTGGACGATTGGGCCATCATCATCGGCGGCGACTCCCACACTCGAATGTCGAAGGGCGTCGCGTTTGGAGCCGATTCGGGCACGGTTGCATTGGCGCTCGCGACCGGGGAAGCCTCCATGCCGATCCCAGAGTCGGTCAAAGTCACTTTCACCGGCGCCATGCAGGACCATATCGATTTCCGAGATGTCGTTCACTCCACTCAGGCTCAGATGCTCAGCAAGTTCGGCGGCGATAATGTATTCCAAGGCCGAGTCATCGAAGTCCACATCGGTACCCTGGCGTCAGACCAAGCGTTCACGTTCACGGACTGGACGGCTGAGATGAAGGCCAAGGCTTCCATCTGCATCTCGCAGGACGACACGTTGATTGAGTCGCTCGAGATTGCCAAGAGTCGCATCCAGATGATGATCGACAAGGGCATGGACAATGAGAAACAAGTCCTCCAGGGCTTGATTGATCGCGCGGACAACCGCATTGCCGAAATCAAATCGGGCGAAAACCCGGCATTAACACCGGACCCGAACGCGAAGTACTTCGCCGAATTGGAAGTGGACCTCGGGTTGATCGATGAACCCATGATCGCCGACCCGGATGTTCATAACGAAGACGTGTCCAAGCGTTACACGCACGATACCATTCGCGACCTGACATTTTACGACGGGAAAAAACATGTCGACCTAGGATTTGTGGGCTCCTGTATGGTTCACAAAGGTGACCTTAAGATCGTGGCTCAGATGCTAAAGAACCTCGAAGCGGAGCAGGGCACGGTCGAGTTCAAAGCCCCGCTCGTCGTCGCCGCGCCGACGTACAACATCATCGACGAGCTTAAGGAAGAAGGCGACTGGGACGTACTGCAGAAGTATTCCGGATTCGAGTTCAACGACTTGCTTCCTAAGCAAACGGCCCGAACCGAATACGAGAACATGATGTACCTAGAACGTCCTGGGTGTAACCTCTGCATGGGCAACCAGGAGAAGGCGGCCAAGGGCGACACCGTCTTAGCTACTTCAACGCGATTGTTCCAAGGCCGAGTCGTCGCGGATTCCGAACGTAAAAAGGGCGAATCGCTGCTCGCTTCGACGCCGGTGGTTGTGCTGGCAGCGATCCTGGGCCGCACGCCAACGATCGAAGAATACAAGACCGCTATTGTAGGTATCAAGCTGACGAAGTTCGCGCCACCAACGGAGACGATGGCCGCCAGTAGCCCCACTCACCTGATCTCCTTCTAGGTAGCTTCCGATTTTGATTATCCCACGCAGCCGGGACGGAACTTGGCTGCTGCTCTGCGTGCATGAGACCGAACTTTCGTGAATCAGGAACAAGCCTTCGCGAAGCGTTTCACCCGTTGTCGTTATTGCAGATGACTTGATGCAGCTTGCTCCGCGCGCTCACGGTTCGCGAGAAGTTCGTCGGACGAGAGTCCTTTTGAGATTGCCCGGTCGAACACAGCTAATGCTGCTTGGGGCTCGTCCGCGGCCAGATAAATCGCGCCTAGCGCGTTGTAGGCGGCTTCCAATTTGGGATCCAAACGAAGGGCGTGCTCCAAGCTTCTCATCGCTTCCCCATCTTGGCCAGTTCGGAAGCAGACTAGGCCCATATTGAAGTGCGCCCATGCAAAATCCGGTCGAATTCCAATACACATGGCATAGTAGATGGCGGCTTGTTCCATACGCCCCAGATGCTGGCAGCTAAGTCCCTGCCGATAACGCAGCCAGAATCGCTCTGGTTTGCCAATTTGCCGTCCGGCTGCCGCGACGGAGTACCATTCTGAAGCCAGTTCGTGTTGCCCCAAATGACTCGCCCACACTCCGTGCAAGTAGGCGTCATAGTCATTGCGGAAAGGCCTCTCTGAACCTGCATGTTGAAGTTCAGTATCTGGCACATCGTAGACCGTAGCTTTCAGGTGATTAAAAACTTGGTAACTGCGGTGCTCTCTCGGTAACCGACTCAAAACGGAGCTCCACTGATCGGCACTCGGACTGCGTTCGCGGCACGAATCTAAAATCGAAACCAACATCAGTTCGGAGATATTCTCGGCCACCTGCGTTTTTTGGGTCTCGCTAAGATCCGCAAAGGGGCTTTCCGCCTGCCAATCCTTCGCCGACATGACACGATAGGCCTTCAAGCTGTCTTCGATGAGGTCATTGCCATCGGTGCGGCCGCTACGATGCAACGCCACGAGGGACGCTTGCCCAAAGAGCGCCGAAAAACGACTGGTCTCCTGCTCACGCAACTTTTCCTCACATACTGCGATCCTCTCCGCGAGAGCGGCAAGACGGACGGGCTGAACTAGCTTGACAGCCCAAAGCTGGCCAAATCGCGTACGTGCCTCGCCTAAATCGGCTGCAGCCTTCGCGTTCTGTTGCTGCTCACAGGCAAGGAGGGCCGAATCAAGCTTTAGTTCAACTTGTCGTAATCTCTGAACGTCACCCTGTATGCTAAGCACAGCAATCGTCATTGCCAGCATCCCAGCCGCAACCACCCAACCCAGCTTCCGCCGATTTCTCGCGAGGTAGCGTTTCGTGTTCTGCTTTAGGCTTGGATTCGCAGCGTGCCGGTTTGGACAATCAGCAAGCCAAGCAGAAAGATCGGTGGCCATTTCGGCTGCGGTCTGATAGCGGTCGCCCGGATACGGCTCAAGCGCACGCTGAACGATTGCATTCAAGGCCGCGTCAACACCACAGACGGGCAAGAGACTTGGTGGCCCAGACTTCATCCGTACGGCAAGCAACTGCTTGGCCGCGGTATCCGCCGAACCTGCTTGGACTTGCCCCCATGTCTTGCGACCGGAAAGCAGTTCCATCAACACGATACCGAGCGAGTAGATATCCGAGCGTACGTCGAGCTGCGTCTCCGAGTTGCGAACATCGATGCAAAACGCCTTTAGCTGCTCGGGCGACATGTAGTTGAAGGTACCGCCGAGTTCATACGCCGATTGATCATCGGCCAGCTGCGAAACATTGAAGTCCGTGAGCAATGGCTTTCCGCATTCATTGACCAGGATATTCGCCGGCTTGATATCTAAATGGAGTACTCCGCAACCATGCGCATGCTGAAGTGCATCGGCCATCTGCCGGACGATCCAGGCCGAAACGACTGCTGGACCGCGAGCATCGACTGGTACGCTCTCTTCGTCTGGAACCTCACGAAGCTGCCGATCTTCGCTAACTTTCACCCTCTGACTTCGGCCGATTCGCTCAGCCCAGTCCGAGTACGCGTTCGGCTCCAATGATTCAGCCGATGATGCTTTCGTGGCAATCCATTCTTGCAACGAGCCTCCCGCCACGAATTCCATCACCAGAACGCGTTTACTGCCTAACACATGCTCTTGGTGGACTCGCACGATGTTCGGATGATTCACGCGAGCAAGTGCCTTACCTTCATTCCCCGTGTCGGACGTGCATTTCAACGCCACAAAGCGATCTAGCTGTCCATCCTTCGCAAGATACACTCGGCCAAATGTTCCTTCACCTAACGTCCGGAGCACTTCGAATTCCAGGATGCGATCACCCTGGTTAAGCCGAGTCAGATCGACCTCAGGCATGCTCTTCTCGCTCGCCGTTCCATTCGCCGAAGTCGCCCACGGTTGCGCATTCGCTGAAGCGAATACAGTTCGCCAGGTTTCGTCTCCGGCGCTTGCGAGTCGCGGAACTGCATAGCGGTCGAAGGCTTCGGTCACTTGCCAGGAAGACGCGGAATGGGCTAGTTCCGGGAAATCCCGGAGATAACTTTCAACTTGCGGCGATTCTCCCGCCTTCGCAAGTAGCCGGATATCTTCGGCTACTAAGCGGACGACGAGCTCCTCGGTGACGGAACTCGGGGCGTGCCAGGACACGAACTGGACCAGCGAAGTTGAACAATCAGTTGTTCTCAACGCCCGTAGCTGGCTCAAGATTTGATCTTGGCCATGGCAAGTTGCATCGTCTGCGCCGAACACTAGCAATTCCCAGACTTCACTACCGCTAAAACGGTCGGCTCATCACCGCCGTCAGCTGGACAATGCGATTGACCATGTGATCGATCACGATGGCGCCAAATTCGAGCTGCATAGGAGATTCCGGCCACCGGCAATCCGATCATGAGTACCGCACTTTCATAGACTGCAACTAGATCGAGGTTGGAATCGACGTTGGTATCCTCTTCAGCAGCACCACCCGCCGTCGTTGCTACCGCAGCAAAAACATCAAACGTTTCTATCCCATGCATTCGTCCGATGGGTTGACCAACGAGTGTGACAACTCCATCCGCCGCAGCAAAGCCTGGACGAACCACTTCTCGGTGGGCAAGGCTTGTGCCTGGATCGTCGGTATTTAAAGAGCGGTCCCTGCCTTCATCGCCCTCATCGTGGCCATAGCCGCTTTCCGGATTGAGCGGCAAAGCCTCAACGCCGCCGGGATGAAGAAGTCGGTAGGTCAGTCCTTTTGCGAGCTCCCTTAGTTCGTCTGTCATTTGGTCCGATGCACCTATGCTAGAGTCACCTCGTCCCGCATCTGCGCGAGCCGGTAACTTCAAGGCTTCGTCAGAACCGGGCTGCCCCTCAAGATTCCTACGCGACGCGGCTGATTCTAGCCGAACCAACTCCCCGGACGGTAATTGAACGAGCGGACTGGCGAGCGCAGAGGACTTTGTCGACGCGACGTCTACTGGCGTACCATGCAATAGGTCAAAGACGATAAGCAGTTCTCCAGCCTGTCCAGCGCCGACTTGCTCCGGTCCCAAAAGCGACTCGATGGGCGACTCGATGGGCGATACAAAGTCCCCTAAACCCTCCACGGCATCCAACAGAGCCTCACTGGGAACGCCAGCAAAGTCATCAGGCGTCAACTCGCTTAGAAAGGGATCTGCCGGGCCGAGTGGAAATTCGGAAACGGACAGATCAAAAACACTTCCTTCCGTGAAATCGCCGTCATCCAGAGGCGAAGCGTCCAATTCGCCAAATACAATCAGCCCGTCATTGGAAACGGTCGCCAATTCAAACTCGGGCGTGTCTTCAAAAAACGGCAAACTCGTTTCAACAACATCAATCTCGATCGCATCACTTGGTTCAGCGATAAAAGTCGCGAAACCAGCTTCGGATTCATTGCCCAAAAGAACCCACTCTTGAATCAAGCCATCGGGCTGCCCGGCAGGTTCGCCCGCCGACCCCACAAACTCAACGAATTGAGGATCTGCCTCTAGAATCGCTATCTCGGATCGATAAGGCTCCGAATCGGATCCCCCGGCGTCCAGCATCGTGTCTTGCGTCGCAAAGCTGAATGCATACTCGTCCTCGAATCCAAAAGCGAAATCGTCTTCGAACCAGCTCACTTCAGATTCGGTCGCCCACCATAGATCGGATTCGAAGGAATTCAAACCAAATGTCTCGGCGGCGCGTGCTTCCTCAAGTTGCACACCGGAAGAATCTTCCGCCCATTCGTATTCGGAATCCCAAAGGAGATCAGCTTGCCCCACTAGCGAGGCCTCTTGAGTAACTGGAAAGCCGGGCTCATCTCCGAATACGACGTCTTCAAACGATCCGTCCTCGGCAACGAAATCAAACTCATGAATACGGTCCCCCTCAATTGGCCCATAGTCAGTCGTCGAGGCTTCGTAAAATCGCAGCCCGTCAATGACCTCATCCGCCCAATCCATGGCGAAAGGCGACAATCCAAAATCGGCGGCGAGTGGCACCCGATGTTCAAATTGCTCTAGCGTTGCCTGCATTCGATTCTTCTTTGTCATCGTCCTCGACTACCCTCACCAGCACCGTCATTCCGACATCGCGGCATTCATTCGATTCAACTTGTTGTACAGAGCCGCCCGCGTTATCCCCAGAATCTCGCAAGCCTTGGTTTTGTTTCCACCCGTCTCAGTTAAGATGCTCTCGATATGCTGTTGTTCCAATTCCGCAAGAGAAAGCAGCGAACTCTTTTCATCGATCACGCGGTGATCTGACGCGAGACCTAAATCTGCGACCTGTATTTCGGAATCATTGGCCAACACTGCCGCCCGTTCCATCGCATTGCGTAGCTCGCGCACGTTGCCTGGCCACCGATGTGACTGGATCGCTTCCACGGCTTCCGGAGAGAACCGGAGTCCAGGATCGCCTCTTCGGTCTTTGAATTCGTTCAAAAAGTGCTCCGCCAACTCCAGGACGTCATCGCCTCGTTCGCGCAACGGCGGAGTGACGAGTTCGACGACCCGGAGCCGATACCAAAGATCCTGGCGAAACTTTCGAGCACGAACCATCGTCGCCAAGTCTCGATTGGTAGCAGCTACGATTCGTACATCCACATCGATCGAATCACTGCCTCCAACACGCTGAAAAGCTTGCCCCTCAAGCAGTCGCAATAACTTCGCTTGGCAGCTCTCGCTGAGCTCACCGACTTCATCGAGAAAAATCGTCCCACCGTGCGCCAGTTCGAACTTACCCTTGCGGCGTTTGTCGGCACCGGTGAAGGCTCCCTTCTCATGCCCGAATAACTCGCTCTCAAGTAAAGACTCATTGAAAGACGCGCAGTTGACCGTGACCAAGGGTCCGTCAGCACGAAGGCTCATTTCATGAATCGTCTGTGCGACCACCTCTTTACCGGTGCCACTTTCACCCAACACCAGCACGGTCACATCGGTCTGTGCTACGCGGGCGATCTGAGTTCTCAGTTCACGTAGTTGATTGCATTCACCAATGAAGTTGACCTGAGTCTGCCCAAGTCGTGCTTTCAAGTTCTCGTTCGAAGCCTGGATTCGTTCGCGTTGCGATAGATTCTCAATGGCCAATCCAATGTGCTGTCCAACCGAGATCAAGAACTCGAGGTCAGGAACGTCGAAGGCGCGGTCGTCTTCTGGCTGAAAGCATTCAATCGCGCCAAGCGGCCGTTCTCGGCCAGGGATTGGAATTGCCAGACAAGTCCCCTTTTCAATCGAGTCATCAGGGCCTCGCCAGCTGACATTTTCGTTCATGTCGAGGAGCAGGGCCTCATCCTTCTCGATGACCCAACCGGCCAACACATTGGCAGCCTGCACCTCAGACTCCTGTTCGCCTGTTGCGAAGATCCGAAACTTGCCAGAGTTGCTGCGTAAACAGATACGTGCTTCACGAGCGCCGAGAACTTGCTGGATAGACGCCACGGCGTACCGAAGCAAACCGTCGATCGTTTCCGCCACGTAGATTTGTTTCGACAACCGGTAGAGGCAAGCCAGCTTGCGTATGGGGCCCGACGTTGAATCCGAGCCAATCGGGTCATCTGCGATGCGTCGTTTCTCTGCCCCGAGAATCCGACGTACACGCGTCTCATCACCCAGCACCGCCGCCTGCAAACCCGCCGCAGAATCGTCGTGACAGAACATCAGAATCGTCTCGCCAACGCGGACAAGATCCCCTGAGCTCAATAGGCTGCGTTGCAAAGGACTCGAATTAATGAGCGTCCCGTTCAAACTCTCACAGTCCTGGATGTGCCACTCATTGCCCACGAGTCGCACTTCAGCGTGCACTCGTGAGATCTGCTGGTCGGCAACGCGAAGCTCGCACTCTTGTCCTCGGCCAATGCGAACCACATCGACCGCCTCGTTCAGATCAAACGACCTGCCAGGCTCAGAACCGGTCAACAGAATCAGATGCGGCATGTGCGGGTCGAACCAAACCAGGCGGGTGCGAGCGAATTGACGACAAGTTGGGACAGCACATTTTCTAGGCGCCAATTAATTTGGCGCCTGCTATGACCACCTGAGCTCTACCTTACTTCTGTCGTCGTGAAGACGCCAGACAAATCCAGATGAATTGAGGCCAATTGCGAATCAGTTGGTCACCTTATTCTCTGCTTCGGTTCTTAAGCGCCAACTTGTTGGGCGCCCAATAAATGGACGCGCCAAGCGTTTTTTGGCCGATTCCATCGAGCCCCGTCAGTTTCTTGGAGACCTAAGTCGTTGCCTTACCAAGGGTTGTAACCTGATTTCAATTCCCGACGGATATTTGGCGCGCGGGCTGCCAAAGAGAGGAGCCAGTTCGTTTCATGGCTCTTTCAAAAGGTTGAAAAATGAAAGCCAAATCTTCTGCCAAAGCAAAGCAAAAACGCATCCTGCGAAATCGCTTGCTTGGCACGCAGGCCCTCGAGCAACGTAAGTTGCTTGCAGGGGACCTATTTTCCGGATTCTTCTCGGTGGCCGATTTTACCGGCTCCCAAGCGCCGTCGACGGCTGAAGAGTCCTTCTTCCGTGACGCAGTCGCGATTCCCAACGCCGCGTCTGCGAATGATTCCGATTTCCTCGAATTTATTGTCATGGATTCTGAGGATGGTGAGTCGCTCCCCGAGGGCGTTGAAGTCGTCGAGTTTGACGCCGATCTCTCACCCGAAGAGATGGCCGAATTGCTCGGCTTCGCACCCACCGAAGTCGTGCCAGCGACCATGGTTGGCGAGTGGGATGAATCCGAGGGCTGGTTTGAGTTCGCCATCAACAGCGGTGACGATACCACGGGCGAATTGCCCATCGAGATTCTCGACTTCGACACCTCTGAACTCGAAGGAATCGAGTGGAACACCGTGGAGGCCGATGACGGATCCTCTTTCGAACTTCCTAGTGAGATTGCTCTGCTGGGGGAAGCCAGTTCAGTTGAACTCGTTGATCTAAGCGAAGAAGAACTCGCGGACTTGTTCGGCAACGCCACGGAAGTTGCCGCAAACGCTGCCTTTATGTTTGATGTAGGCGAATGGGACGCTAACGGCGATCCCGCGGACTGGATTGAATTCGGTGATGACGCGATCGAAGTCGAATATGAGCTCGATCCATCAACTGCCGCTCAAATGGAGCTTGCGAGCTTAGACGTTAACGGCGATGGTTCGGCAACCGCCGAAGAGATTGCGACCAGCTACGTTGAAATGTATGGGCTTCGTGAAGAAGCCGCATCAGGTGCGGCCCAGGCCATGCTGGACAAGTTCGACGCGAACGACGACGCGGCGCTCGACGCCAGCGAGTTGATCGTTTCCTACAATCGCGACCTGGCTCAAGCAGAATTAGAGCAACTTGACCAGGACGAAGATGGTCTGGCGTCCAAAGAGGAGCTGACCCAAAGTTATCTCGAGCTTTACGGGTTGCGTGAAGCCGCCGCTGAAGGTGCTGCTCAAGGCATGCTGGACGCATTCGATACGGATGAAAATGGCGGCCTCGATTTGGATGAGCTGACAGCGAGCTACCCAACAGAGATCGTTGTCGATCCAGGCACGCCAATCGATTCCCCTGAGGAAGATCCGGCCGAATTGGCGGCTTCTGTATTCGCGAGCTTAGACGCAGACGAGGACGGTGAAGCGACTCGCGCGGAAATCACCGAGTCTTTCGTGGCACTTGGACTAGATGAATCTACGGCAGATGAAGCTGCCGGAGAAATGCTGAGCCTTTTCGACAGCGATGAAAGCGGCAGTATCAGTCTGAATGAAGTGATCACTGCGATCGAATCCGGAAACGGTGGCATCGTAATGAATGATGTTGACGGAGCGGACCTCGAAGCAGCCAAGTATGGAGAGGAAGCCATTGAGCTGGACCTGCCAGCGGATGCAACACCAGAGCAAATCGCAGAGGCTCTTGGGGTATCCGTCGAGGAGATCGAGTTTATCGACTTTGATGTCACCGACGAGATCGAGCTGGATGAGTTGCTGGAAGAGGCAAACTTGGATTCTACAGAATCCGTTGATACTTTTGCCGCCAACTTGGGTGAAGTCGCGGCTATTCCAGCGGTCGTCAGCAACGACTTGATGATTGATTTCGAGAACACGGACGCTAGCTCTCCGCGAGCTTTCAGTCTGCAGGTGGCTGCAGATGAACTCGCTGAAATGATGAGCGGAAGCAAAGATGATGTGATCATCATGGGAGACCACGCGTGTCACTTCTTCACGCCGGAATCGATGCCAACGGATAGCGACTCTGCCGAACCAGGCGCTAGCAGCCAAGTCGATGCGTTCTTTGATGTCGATGACGAAGAAGAGAACGTTTGGCAATTCGCCGATCTTGAGGCAATGCTACTTTCCATAAAGGCCTAGTCTGCTCGCCAGGCAAAGACGACTCGTCCGGATGGAGCGACCATCGTTTCATCCGGGCAACCGCAAGTCGGTTCATGGTTTTCAGCTACACTTTAGGTTCGAGATTTGGCTTGGCTGTCCCACTTTGAAGCTCTATTTGCGTCGATTGCATGTCTTATCTGGATCCCTTAATCAGTCGTCGATTTCTGCAACAACGTTTGCTCCTGCGATTTTGCGAAGTTGCTTTCGTTGTTGGCTGTTGTTCACTATCGCCGCTTACAACAGGGAAGGCAGGTGAATCCGAAGTCCGGTCCCCGCGGCCAAATATCCTGTTCATCTTGACTGATGACCAAAGCTGCTCTTCGCTGGGCTGCTACGGAGGCAAGTCCGCGCCGACGCCGCACTTGGATCGTCTTGCGAGTCGCGGCATTCGGTTTACAGACGCCTATGTTATGCCTCAATGCACCCCGACCAGGGCGGCGTTGCTGACCGGGCAGCATACAGCTCGAAATGGCATGTGGCACGTGATCCCGTGGTATGGAACTCCATACGCTACTGTTGGCGAGCCCGCGTTTCGAGAAGAGCTTCAGCCCGCCAGCGCTCGGTTGCCTCACCAATTGCGCGACGCGGGCTACATCACGGGGATGGCAGGCAAATGGCATCTCACAACCAATGCGAAACAAGGTCACTACACGTACCTAAAGGAAGCGGCTGCCACCGATTTCGGATTCGACGAAGTAGCCCCACCCGGTCCAGGCTCACAGAATGAGGGGGATAAGTGAGTTGACCATCTAACCAGCTATACGACGGACTTCATTAAGCGTCACGCCGGAAAGCCATGGTTCTTCTACCTATCTCACCACACACTCCACGGTAGAGTCAGTGCGCCGGCGGAACTGACCGAGAAATACGCGGGGCTGGGAGCCCCAGAATCTGGACTAGGCAACGCGACCTATTTAGCCGCGATTGAACACCTAGATCGTTCCATCGGCAAATTGGTACAGGTCCTGGAAGAGACAGACCAACGGCAAAACACGTTGATCGTCTTTCTATCCGACAATGGTGGCGTCGACACCCAATACAATCACTTGCAACCAAACGGAGATCCGGTCACGGGCGCCACGCCGCTCGTACCCAAAAAACAGGAATTGGATAGCGCTCCGTTACGCGAAGGAAAAGGCTCCATGTACGAGGGCGGAATCCGAGTTCCCTGCATTGCGAGTTGGCCCGACGGAATCAGTTTCACCGGCGATTGCCGTGCGCCAATCCACGTGGTTGACTGGCTTCCAACTCTGCTCAATGCCGCCCAGATTCCGTCCGATGCCACCAGCGAAGATGGAGTTAGTCTCCTTCCGCTATTCACGGGAAAGGTAATCGAACCGCGCGACCTGTACTGGTATCTTCCGCTATACGATTTGCGTTGGGCGTCGACGCCTTGCGCCATCATTCGCCGTGGCGATTGGAAGTTGATTGAATTCTTTGGTGATCACTTCGATCGCGATCACCAATATCATGTCGGGAGACATTTGGAGCTCTACAACCTCGAGCGTGACCTTTCGGAGTCCGAGAATCTGGCCAGCCAAGAACCGAATCGCGTTCAATCCATGCAGGCAGATCTACATCGCTGGATTCAGTCGTGCGGGGAGGTCATTCCGACATTGAATCCATACCATGACGATTCGCGAAACTTCTTTGAAACCAAAGAGAAACCCAGTCACTTTCGGCCCTACGCCGTGAACGGAGCTAATCTACAGAAACGCTAACCAGGTGGGCTTCAAGCAATTCCCTGGCCTTGGCATCGTCATCGGTAGACAGAATGACGATAGCCCAACCATTCTCTCTGCGAGCAAAACGCATCGAACGTATGTTGATGCCAGGCTCGCGGAGACCACTCGATACTCGCGCCAACGCTCCCGGTTCGTCCTTAATCTTGAGCACGATTAGATCTTCGCCCAAGGCTTGATAGCCGGCCTCCGACAGGACGCGGAGTGCGACTTCATAGGGCTCGGCTCGCAAGACAAGAAGTCCATGGGATCCGTCGTCGTTCGCATCGCAGGAAGTAATGTTGACTTGGGCTTCCGCCAGCAACTCCGCAACCGTAGCAACGGTTCCAGGCTGATTCGTGGGAATGATGATAGTGATTTGTTTCACGAGGAGCTGCCTGTGCTGGCGATTTCCGTTACGACTTTGTCAACCATTTGGGTTGTCACATGAGGAAGTGTAATGATGTGAGCAATCGACTCGCTGGGAGCAATCTGCCAACGCTCAATGACACTTTTTGATGGGCGAGGAAAGACGACAGTGATCGAGTTTGGATGTCGCCAAGCTTCGATCCCGTGCTCGCGGAATTTCTCGATGGCGTAGTCTGCAAGATCTAGACTGTATTGCATCCGACGCTTGAAGCCGTCTTCGCCCCAGCGCTGGATAGCCAGCCACAAGATGATCGGAGTGACCGCATTGCGACTGCCAGCAATCGTCGTATCACTACATCCGACGTACTCAACCGACTGCGCGACTCGGTCTACGTTCGCCCGCTTTGCCAGGACAACGCCACACGGCATTGGGCTGCCAATGAATTTGTGCCCCGAAACAGAAATGGAGTCGAGCCCGGCATCAAAGCTAAAGGGTTGCGGCTCGTCGACCCACGGGAGAAGCATCCCGCTCAACGCAGCGTCCGCGTGCAGGTAGTAACGCGAAATAGCGAAGGACTTCAAGATTTCTCGGATCTTATCCAGATTGTCGACCGCCCCATGCATCGTGGTTCCGATGTTGGCCAAAATGATTGGCGGCACGTCCCGGTGAAGCTCAATGGTCGCTCGCAAGTCTTCGTAGTCGATCTCTCCGTTTTCCTGCCCACGAATCATGATGCTCCGTGCGCCGAGCACTCGAACAAGCTTGGCTGCCGAGTAATGTGTGTGCTCTGAAAAATAGATGATTCCTTGCGGGAATGCTTCGCGAGCCAGGTACAAACCATAGAGATTGCCTTCCGTGCCGCCACTGGTCATGTAACCCCAAGTGTCGTTGTCACCCGCACGGAGATGCTTTTGAAAAAAGCCGACAACTTCGCGTTCAAACTCAAAGGTATTTTCGCGATAGATGGACTCGGCGAACGGATCGCCGACGTTGTTTACGGCGAATTCGAGTAGCGGCAAAATTTCTTGGTGGTTGTAATCCTGAGCACAGGGGTAACCAATAAAGCTATCCGAAAGTGCGGAAAGCTCGCCGAGAAGTGCCTGTAGACGGGCTGCCGCCTGAGAATTCAACTCAGGCATTTTTGGCGGCTTCAGCCCCGTAGCCGTCGAAGCTTGTTGATCCAACACTGGACTATCAATCAACGATCAAGAGAAAGCATGCGGTAAAATTTTTGGGGGCTAGACGTATCCTCCAATTCCTTCGCATTCGGTCAAGGAGCTTTCGAAGGCGATAAGCCCGTTTCATCCGAATTTTAGCGATGCACCTCCTTGCCTCTTCCTCTGTCATCTCGGCTAGATCCGCAACCCTTGCGAGCCACCTAGGCACAGATGACGCGACAGCAGACGACTCCGTAGCCGCCTACTCGCCCGCCGTGCTCGACGTAAGTACGTGCCGATGATGCTCTTTGCCATGCGTGTCTAAGTGCTTTATCACCAGTCGCCGTGGGCCACTCTGCTTGTGTAATTCGATTTCGACATAGCCACCGCCGACTCGCAAGTATCGGTGGAACTCGGGCCGATAGTCATTCTGCTTCCAGCCGCCTGCATGACGATCGCTGGTCGGCCCAACCGAGAACTCATGCAATCCGGTTTTTGGATCGACGCTATGAAATTGCCAATGTCGATCACCGCATACGACGACCGTATTCTCAAAATCGGCCAGCATCGCTCTCACCGCACTGCCTTCCGCAGCGAAGTTTGCATTCGCGTGATTGTCACGCTTATTCTTCCGGTCAGGCCCCACAATCGGCGTCGGCGAGATGACGACCTTAAAAGTAGCCTTCGAGTTTTCGAGCGTCTCCTTCAGCCATGAACGTTGCTGGGTTCCCCAAATGGTTTTCTCAGGGCCATCTGGCATGGTATTGGCTGTTCGGAAGTCGCGTCCTTCCATTAGCCATACTTGGAGATCGCGGCCAATCTGGAATGTACGGTAGGCTGGCGTAGGCAAACCAGTCTGCTGCATGAAGATCTGCTGACCATCCACGAAGGCAAAGTCGTCAGTCCATTCATGGGATTGGCCAGGCCAACTATCGTTGACGTACGTATCATGATCGTCTTTCAGAAAGTAGGACGGCACGCGCTTATGGAAGTCGACCAACGTCGGCAATGAATAAGTACGTTGCCAGTGATAGTAGGCCAGTTTTTTTGAACGTGCCAAACGATCGTAGTAGACAACATCACCGGCGAGCACGAATGCGTCCGTCTTTCGATTTAGCATGGTCCGGTACATATCGAAGCCATGTGGCCCGTCTCGGTCGATGAAACTCTGACAGGTACCTATTGCCAAACGAAAACCATCGGCAGGCTGATTCCGACTTGGTAGAGTCGTGAAACTTCCACGTAGCGTGCTTGTCTCTCCCGATTCGATGCCGCGAACCTGTGTTTGTACTTCGTATCTCGTTCCGGGCTCTAAGCCTTCCAGGTCGACTAGTTTTGAAAAGTCGGTGGCCCCATCCACGACAGCCCACGGACTCAGTTTCCACCCTTGGCCTGGTCCGCGATGGCCCACACGAATTTCTGCTCTGACACCTGGCACGGCATATCGCAGGCCTTCCACTCCGCGCTCAGGCAGAATCGCGCCCCAACTGTGTTTGCCATCCACGTTCTTGAACTGCACTTCAGGTAGATCCCCGAGGTTGGGCAACGCATACTGCGAGGCCCGCACCCAGATTTTCGCCTGCGAGTCGGTTACCTCGACGACTTTCATTCCGCTAGCTTGCTGAGGAGCCATCTCGGCATCCACCCAATCTCGATTCGGCGTTGAATCGAAACTAATCGGAATCACTTCGGAAGCCTGCTGGGCAACGCTCAGCAGTTGCGATGGCGTAATGACTTGGAATAACCCCGGAATGCAGGCCGACTGCGAAACGCCAAGCGGCACCTGATCCAAGAAGAGCTTTTCGGGTTTTTGGATGTCGAGCTCTTCCGAATTTGACATCAGCGCCCCGATCATCGCCAAAGTCGCCTCCCGCCCAGAAGCGGCCAGGCTGATGCTTCCCGCCTGGTTGGCGGTGATCCATCTCCATGCGGAGAGAAAATCACTCAGTGCCAGCCGTTCCAATGACTCCCCAATGAGATGAAAGCGTCTCAAGAACTGCGTCTGCTTCTTCGCTGTTGCTAGGTCGGAATCTCCTGAGACCTTCCAGCTGCTGCCTCTCCAAGCCACGAAATAGTGTGTCGCTGCGGGCCAAGTCTCCGAACATTGCTTGACTCGTCGCGGAGACCACTGCGACTGATCCAACATCCAATGAACAATTGTCTCTTGTGATTTCGCAGGACCAATTCGCATCATCGAGATGCCTTCCACCGATTCCCACTCGGGCTCGCTCGAATCAGCAGTCGAAGTCCTCTTGAACTCGGTCGCTTTGACCTCACTCGGCAAAACGCGTCGTTGATGCAGCTGCGGTAACCGCTCCTGCATCCACACCTCCAGCGTCACCTCGTCCGTTTCATCCACTTGGGGTCCAAACCATCCCGACGCGGCCGCGACTCGCTCGTCCTTTGGAACTTCGGCATCGAACACTGCCAACTCACTCTGCGAGATCTCCTTGCTCGCTGGATTCTCAACAACAAAGTCGGCGTCACCTAGCAGGTGCTTCGCGAGAAACCGAAAAGCTGGGACTCTTAGATCCTGCGTATCTTTGTGCGGGCCCGGGGTCACCACGAGCCCGTAATTATTTTCTGCACCTAAGGTCCGGTAGATCCGGCGCAGCTGCGAATCGATTCGCACCACACCATCCAAGGGAAAGATTCGGTCGGAATCCGAGTTCTCCAGCAGTAGCGGCCTAGGAGCAACTAGCGCGGCTAGCTTTGCATAGTCCCAACCAAAGTAGTTCACGAAATACATGCAATCGCAGTGACCTTCGACGCATCCGTCTACCACATGATTTTTCAAATCCGTAATGCCTGCGACAGGAACGGCAGCCGCAATCCGGTCGTCCAAAGCTGCCGCAAACCAGCTGTACGCGCCGCCGCCGCTGCGCCCCGTAATGCCAATTCGGCTCGAATCGACATAGTCGAGCGACGTCAACAAATCGACTCCGCGAATCGCGTTCCAAGCTTCCACTCCCGCCGGAGTAAATCCTCTCGACACCCAATCCCAACGTCCGAGCTTGTAGGTTCCGTGGTGTTCGCCGTGAAACTCACCAAGTTGAACGGTGTCGATCATCAGACATACAAAGCCGTTGCGTGCGAACCACAATCCATGGTGTTGGTATGCGGTTTTGTTGCCGAGAAGTCGGCCACCATCGGTTGCCCGTGCATGACCACAGACGTACAGAACGGCGGGAAATCCATCTTCTGTTGGCGTCGTCTTGGGAACATACAGATTGGCCCCAACATATAGGCCGGGCCGGGATTGATAGTGCAGGCGATGAACCAACAGGTCTCCGCAATCGATGGTCCCTGTCGTTTGATTAGCCAACGGAGTCTTTTTGATGTCCGCCGGGATGCCAAGCATCGCGCGTAGCTCGGAGCGCCATAACTGACTCGTCTCGGTCCAATTCTCGCGTGTCACCTCCGCGAGATCTCGCTGCGTATTCAGCTGAATTTGCTCAACTCGCCGGTGCAAATAAGATTCGAGCTCTTGCGCCCGAGCCTCAGCGGCCAATCCAAGCAACATACCGAAGAAGATGATGCCGCGTGTTGTATGCATGCTTCTGATCTCCCGCCAAAGAGTTTTCTCGCTGTTCACTGGCTGCACGCGTGGTCATTAAACTGCGCAGCAGAAATCCATCAACGACGGAGTTGACGCCTGTCCTTCGAAGCGTGCAAGAACCCTTCTACACGAGTATTTCGTCGACGACTCGCGCTGGAAGAACACTGCTTAGCTTTTGACTCAAACCTTGAAATGGAAATGTCATCTTTTGATGATCGATTCCCATCAGGTGAAGCAGCGTCGCGTGAAAATCGCGAAGCTGGACTGGGTTCTCTGCAGGTAAGTAGCCAAGTTCATCGGTCGCGCCGAATGTCATTCCTGGCTTGACTCCGGCGCCCGCCATCCACAACGTAAACGCATTCGGATTGTGATCTCGCCCCGTGTACTTCATCGTCACACCGCCACGATTTTCCCGCATGGGTGTACGGCCAAATTCGCCGCTCCAGACCACGAGTGTATCCTCGAGTAGCCCGCGACGCTTAAGATCCTTGAGCAGCGCCGACATGGGGCGGTCTACCTGTTGACACTTCCGCACGAAACCGTGACTGAGCGCTTCATTCTCATTCGAGCCATGCGTGTCCCACCCCCAATCAAAGAGCTGAACGTAGCGGACACCACGTTCAACCAAACGCCGTGCCAGTAAACAGTTGTTGGCGAACGAGGTCTTGCCCGGCTGAGTCCCATACAACTCATGAACGTCAGCTGGCTCATCAGCAATTTCCATCGCGTCAGGGACAGCAGTTTGCATGCGGAACGCCATCTCGTATTGCGAGATACGCGTCAACGTCTCCGGGTCTCCAAACGTTTCATACGTTTGCTGATTCAAATCCCTTAACGCATCAAGTGCAGCACGTCGCATTTCGCGATCGACGCCGGCCGGGTTCGCTACGTTGAGTACAGGCTCGCCCTGCGAACGACACTGAACCCCCTGATAAACCGAAGGCAAAAAACCGGAACTCCAAAGCGCTTTACCCGTTCGGGGTGGCCGCCCGCCAGAGAGCAAAACGATGTATCCCGGCAGATCTTCGTTTTCTTTCCCCAGCCCCCAAGTCACCCAGGATCCAATCGATGGGTAGCCTATCCGAGACTGCCCTGTATGAACCATCAGTTGGGCAGGACCGTGATTAAACTGATCCGTCTGCATCGACTTGATAAAGCACACATCGTCCACCACCTCGCTGAAATGAGGCAATTGATCCGAAACCCAAGCACCAGATTCACCATATTGCTTGAACGGAAATTGGGGACCGAGCATCTTAGGTACGCCTTGAATAAAGGCGAATCGCTGGCCTTCCAGATACGCAGCCGGACATTCCTTTCCGTCGAACTTCTCCAGCTCAGGCCGATAATCAAAGAGCTCAAGTTGACTCGGGGCACCAATCATGTGCAAAAAGATGACGCGTTTCACCTTGGAAGGAAAATGGGTTCCCCGTTCCGCAGCATACGACGCTTCGGAAGCGTGAACCGGGCTAGGGCCCATGCTCGAACCGAGCCACAACGCACCAAGACCTGTTGAACAATCGCGTAAAAAATGTCGCCGAGTTTGGAAATCAAGAGTCTGCCGAGCCAACTCGTCGATTGCAATTCTTGAGTTTGTCACTGGCAAAGCACCTCATCTAGATTCAGTAGGACTGTTGCGACGTTGGACATCGCTCGTAGAGTCTGTTTGTCGAACTCTGAATTGCTGTCATCTGAACCGCCCTTCAACTTCTCGACCGTGGACTGGTACAGCATGACCAGTTTGTCTATTTCCTGCTCGCTCGGCACACGTAGGGTGGCAAGCCGGAATCCGTAGCTCAGCTGTTGCTCCAAGCTCTCACCATTTTGAAGCATTCGTTTCGCAAGAGCCTCCGCCGCTTCGACGAACGCCTGATCATTCAACGTCATTAAAGCTTGAAGTGGCGTATTCGAAGGCAAACGACGAGCCGAACAGAACTCCCGTGATGGCGCGTCAAACGCGGCAAAAATTGGAAATGGAATGCTACGCTTGGTGTAGGTATAGACGGACCGTCGAAAACGGTTGGGGTCCTCGGGTTTTGGAGTGTTCCATTTGTCACCGCCTTGGAAAGGTTTCCATACACCCGCGGGCAATGGAGGATACACGGGCGGACCATGCATCTTGTCGGATAAGAGCCCGGAAATCGCCAACGCTTGGTCTCGCACCACTTCTGCCGACAAACGATTACGTGGCCCCCGACAGAGCAAGCGATTCTGAGGATCGAGTTCTATCTTGGACCGCGTTGCCTGACCCGATTGGCGGTAAGTTGAGCTGAGAACTAACTCCCGCAGGAGTGTTTTCACACTCCAGTTCATCTCCAATGCAAATCGGGAAGCCAAATCGTCCAGCAACTCTGGATGCGAGGGCGAGGCGCCAGACGACCCAAAATCCTCCTGGGTTTCCACAATGCCAGTACCGAAAAGTGATCCCCAAAATCGATTCACCGTGACTCGAGCTGTCAACGGATTCTCTGGACTGGCAATCCAATTTGCCAGGCGCAGTCGTGCTGGAGCTTCGGCCTCAGCCAGTGGTGGAAGAAACTGAGGCGTATTTGGCTCAACTTGATCTCCCTTTACTAGGAAATTACCGCGTTCAAAGACGTACGACGGACGAGTGAATTCCGATGCACGCTCCCGGAGCACCGGAATCATGACCGATCGGATCTTCGATCGCTTGCGTTTCAGATCCGCCAGCTTCTTGCTCTCTTCGGAACCTTCGTAATTCGCAATGGAGTCTGTTAAGGCGGGACTCGCGGTCACCGCAATGGTGCCTCGCTTGGTGACCAGAGGAAACGCTCCCGTTTCAACGATCTTGTGCAACAAGGTCACCACCAACTTGGCTCCCTTGGAGACTTGGACAGGTTCCGCGAGAACGAAAGCCGCCTCGCGTTTGAAGTTAATTCGGCTATAAGCCCCGAATCCCTGCGAGCTCTTCGGATTGAGACTTTGCTGCGGGTCCATCAGCGGGCTGGCTTCGTCGGCGATGACATACTTGATCTTGAGCGGGGCCTGCTCCGCATTTTCTCCGGCAGTCCCGTCAACGAGCTTGGCGGATACATGGGACAAGACGAATCCCCATTCTGAGTCGGCAATGGCCGTCTCGGGGTTGCTGGGCCAGCCACTAACCCGGAATGCAGTGACTTGCTCCAAATCTTTGGGCAATACAACTTCGATCTGGATGTCGGTGTTTTTGGCAACCGTACCAACGGTGATGAATTGTGCCGACTCCTCCTGCTGTTCGACGGCAAGCTTGGTTTGCGACTTCGAGCTTACTTGCAGCTCTTTGAAGCCCGTCCAAAGTGACTCGTCCTTGAGCAACGCCACTTCTTTCTCCCAGCGTTGCTGCCGAAGCTCCGAGATCTGGCGATCGAGCTCGATGGCTTCAGGATAGTCATCAACCTGCTCGGGTACCGGCAACCGCGGATCGTCGTTCGAGATATCGCAATCGACCGTATTGTTGAAAAAGGCGAGGTACTTGTAGTACTCATCATGCTGTATCGGGTCGTAGGGGTGACTGTGACATTGGACACAACCAAATGTCAGCCCCTGCCAAACTTGCCAATTTGTGTTGACGCGATCCAAAACGGCTTCCAAACGAAACTGTTCGTCGTCGGTCCCGCCTTCTTCATTCGTCTGAGTCAGCCGCTGACAGGCTGTCGCGACGTAGTCCTCCATGGTTGCCTTGGGAAGCAGATCACCGGCGATCTGCGCGACAGTGAACTCATCGAAAGGCATATCTCGATTAAAAGCATCGATGACCCAATCACGATACTTCCAGATCGTTCGCCGACCATCCTGCCCCAACCCTTTGCTATCTGCGTACCGGACCGCATCCAACCAGATCGAAGCCCACCGTTCACCGAATCGCGGCGATCGCAATAAACGATCCACTGCAGTTTCGTAAGCCTTCTCGCCTTGGAGATTCACTTGCTCCAGAAACTCGTCGCATTCCTCAAGCGTCGGCGGGATGCCTGTCAGATCCAGAGACACTCGTCGCAGCCATCGCTCAGGCTTGGCCGCAGCCGCAGGCGCCATTCCCTGATCCTCCAATGTCGCCAAGACAAACGAGTCGACCTTAGACCGCGGCCATTGCTGCTGCCGAACGTTCGGGGCATCGGCTTGTTTTGGAGCGACGAACGACCAATGTTCCGCCCAGGGCGCTCCTTCGCGAATCCATTGCTCGAATAGTTCTATCTCTTCAGCCGTCAGCGGCGCACCGTGCTCGGGTGGAGGCATCCGTTCATCGTCATCGGTTGCCTTCATACGGTCGATCATGGTGGAATCTTCGGGGCTGCCTGGCTCGACAACCCACAGGGCGTCATCTCGATAGATGAAACTGAGATCAGAGGCCTGCTTCACACCACCGTGACAGGCGACACAGTGTTTGTTCAATAAGGGTTGGATATCGCGACTGAAGTCCACAGTACGCTGAGCGGCTGTCGACTCATCTGGTTGCGTCCTCTCACCCGCGGCTCCGGTCGTCGCAACCGAGAAGAACAAGAGCACTGCAACAACGGTTTTTCGCAAACAAGAACGACTCAGACTGCGATCAATTTTGGTCGATTTGCGCCAGCACATGGGATGAATGCGTTAGGAGGATTGGCAAGTTAGATTTGTCGTTGAACACCAAATCGTAATGACATCCGCGACCATTCCGTAGCGAAAACGATTTGTGAAATCAACTTTAAGAGGATAGGTCGGAGGTGGGACGGTGGGTGGTCGACTTAGGCGGGTTTCAACAGGTACAGACTACGTTTTATGGCAAGATCCGGTTGTCTGTCTGCAGACGGTTTACGTCACTTCACATCCTATTCCTATATTAACTGATAATCGTGCGTGGCATTCACCTTCGCGTGTAAAATGGGGGCTATGGAGATATGATTTCTGCCAAACCGAACCGCTCAACGAGTATCCAACGATGGCTTTTCGCTGGCGTCTGCGCACTTTAATGATGCTAATATGTGTTACCGCGATCGGGCTGGCTGCCTATTCGCAAATGCGTTCCGAATTGGAGCAAGAGCTTGCTTGTCTGAACGACATGGGATCGAAGAGCGACTACGGCCCTTGGGGAACCGGTTTCTTCGCCGTGACGGCACCACTCGGAATCCGGACGCTACTGCCGTCGGGCTGCCGAACTCCCGGCTACCCGCGACGGCTCGACCAACGTGTCGTGGAAATGAGCTTCTGGGTCGCGCCAACGGAACATCAGATTCGGCTTGCGAGCGAATTGCGGCACTTGCACAAAGTGACCATCACCAGCCCAATCGAAGCGAGCGTATCAGATGACTTCACCACTAATCTGGCATTGCTTGAGACGCTTCGCCCAGACATCAAAATAGAATATGCTCCCATGTACCAAGCGATGTCGACTTCGCTGCAACCAAGCTCGCCAACATACTAGTCGTCGGGATTAGTTCCAGGCCCAAGCATCGCAAGGCCCAAAACGTTTCCCAAGCACCGTTACTCGACCAGCCCAGTCCCGCAAATTTGGCGGCCGAAATCGATCACGCTGGCTTGTAGAATCAATCGACCGCTAGAAAGCCAGCTTCAACATCTTCAACAAACTTATGTGGAATCAGATCATGCGTCCCGTATTTTCCTTTAGCCTGATTGTCGTCTGCCTACTCGCTACAGCAGCAAGAGCAGACGAAAACGACAAGACAAAGACGAAGCCGGCCGAGAAGCCACAATTTACGGAAAAGGGTCACACGATTGACAAGCTAGAGCTCGTTCAAAAGCGTCTCAAAGACAAAGAGGCGGTGCTGATCGACGTGCGTGAACAAGATGAGTGGAATGAGGGCCACCTCAAGCAGGCGAAGCTCGTGCCTCTGAGCGCGATCCGCAAAGACCAAATCACCAAAGACATGCTGAAGTCGCTACCAAAGGACAAGCCGATCTATTGCCATTGCCGCAGCGGTGGTCGAGTTCTCGTCGCATTCAAGTATCTCAAGAAGAAGGGATACGACATTCGACCGCTGCAAGACGGCTATGAGAACTTGCTCAAGGCCGGCTTTGAGAAATCCGAGTTCGCGGTCCCATCGCCAAAGGAGTAGAGCTCACTTGGCGTGGTGATCCTCGTCGGCGAAGCGATGTTCATTGGCGGAATCGAGATTCGCGGATGGAAGCTCCGGTTCCCCGCGAACCGGCGACTGCTTGCAAGCCAACCGTAAGCGCAGGCTTCACTGAGCCTGTTCGAAGCTGTAGATCGGCTTTTTGAGCCCACACGATGGAGCCCACACGAAAACACCTATCGGCGGCCTACTACAGCCAGGTCTTTCAACGTGGGTAAGCACTTAGGAGAAAAGGTCTGGCAGGATGCCAGAATGCCAGCTCTCTGCGATCTCCTTCCCTCCGCGTTTTGATTCCTGAGCGCAACAATCTTCGAAAACCAGCTCGCAGCGCCTTGCTACAGCTAGGTCTTTGGCGTTCGTCTTGCGATGAAACGCAAAGTCGCGGAGGCGCGAAGATGCAAAGATTGGGACGTATGCTAAATGTGATCTCTGTGCCTGCTTGCGGATTAGGCTTCGCCTGGACCTTTCGAGATGAGGAGGGAGAGCTCGAAACGCGGAGGCAAGGAGGTCGCAGAGGGATTGACGAAGGAGATGCTTGATGCATTTCAGAATCAAATGTGTTGCTAGCCTCTGTGATGGAAGAATGGAGCCAACTGGTTGATGGAGACTCAGCCGCCTTGGTCAAGTTCCTGAGCCAAGTGTCCCGAAAAGATCGATCCGCCTACTACAGCTCTGCCAAATAGCCAGTGAAGGCTGACTAAGCCCACTCGCGAGAAGCGCGGTAACGCAACCGGTTTGCATCCGGGTCATCCACAAATGTCTCGGTTGCAGGATTCATAGTCAACTTGCGTCCCAAGATCCACGACAGCGCGGCAGCATGGCAAGCGATATGAGATCGCCGCATCACGGTCGGATTGCAGACCGTTTGCTTTCGTGATTTCACGCAGTCAAAGAAGTTACGAGCATGGGCAGAGACATCCAAGCCTCGCACGCGTTTGGTTTGCTCAATCTCCTTGGTTAGCGTTCGAGAGCTGGCAACAATTTCGCCTTCATCGCCGGTTTCAACCGAGCCTTCGCTGCCTTTGAATCGAACAGGACAAGTTCCTAAACGAGTCAACCAGCGCGGTCCGCGGTCGCCAAACGGATCCTTAAGAAAGTCGATTTCCAGTTCAATCCCGTTTTCATATTTGCAGATGATGTTCCGATCGGTCGGTTCATATGTCACCGGCATCGTATCATCCGCAGAGTTCGCCCACTGACAGAGATCCACCGTGTGGGCCCCCCAATCCAATAGCCGTGCGCCGCTATCAAAGTCGTGGATCCCGCGCCACCGTCCTTCGACGTACTTTTTGTTGTAGGGACGCCATGGGGCTGGACCGAGCCACATGTTCCAATCACAGACCTCTTTGTCTGGTGCAACTTCCGCCGGTAACCAATCATTGTTCAGTGTTGGGATGTAAACCGTCGCATGAAGCGATTGCAGCTCTCCAAGCGTTCCACGCTGCGCCATGTCCACGACTTTTTGAAAGTTAGGAACACTTCGCCGCTGGGTCCCCGCCTGGAAAATTCGCCCCGTACGTTCGAATACTCTCGAGATGTTCTGACAATCTCCGATCGTGATCCCACAAGGCTTCTCACTGTACACGTCCTTTCCAGCCTCAGCGGCTGCAATGGACGCGGCGGCATGCCAGCGATCACCAGTCGCGACGATGACGGCATCAATATCCTCTCTTGCCAATAGCTCACGAAAATCAAGATAGAGCTCACAGTCTTGATTGCCATAGTGACCGTCGACGAGCTGCTTTCCCTTGTCGCGACGAGACTTCTGCACGTCCGCAATCGCCACGCATTGCACATCAGGCAGCTGCAAGATCGATTTCATGTCGTAGGTACAACGAGGCCCAATGCCAATCACACCAAGAGTGATTTTTTCGGATGCAGCAAAACCAGATCCGGCCCCGAGTGCTTTGCTCGAAACGAAGTAGGGAGCAGAAATGGCGGCGGCCGACGCGAGGTTAAAGTGTCTACGACTCAAGTTGCGCGAACGAGAGATTTTCGAATCAGCGGGCGCGTTCTTGTCTTGAGCTTGACGCATGCTTATCTCCATTGAGATCAGGACGGTGGGAGGAAGTGCTCATTGATGTTGCTTAGCACCCATTGTAGACGCTGGGGAGACGGCCTGCGGAAAAGTTGGCTCGGGTGAGATCGCTGGCTCCGAGATGAAGCATAACTCGACGCGAGCTAGCGGATCCGGCCTTTTCCGGACCCATCCCACATGTCCACGTTCTGGCCCAACGCGGATTTCAAGGCGTCTGTCACCTCGCGCAATTCAGCTAGCGTTGCAGCCGGCAACTCACCTTCAAGGGAATCGACGTTGCTGCGAAGCTGGTTTGCGTCTCGGGCACCAGCGATGACCACTTCAACTGAGTCTTGGGCCAGAGCCCAAGCCAGTGCTACATCAGTGACGCTCTGATCGAGCCTGGTTGAGAGCTCGCGAATCTGATCCAGCGTCTCAAACGTAAGCTTCTCGCATCCGTCTTCTCCATGCCGAGTTTGTGCGCGGCGATGATGAAAATGCCTAGTCCGAGCCCGACCGTCCGGTACATCATCCGCTTGCTGATAGCGGTTCCCCAAGATGCCGTGCATGAGCGGACTATAAGCCAAAATACCAATGCTCTCCTCAACACATTTCGGCTGGACACCGAACTCGATTGCCCGCCATAGCAGGTTGTAGGGAAGCTGGTTGGTTACAGCCTGCTGTACGCTTCCAAGTCTGGTGAGATCCTCCGGCCCCGCATTGCAGACACCAATATGCCGCACCTTCCCTTGTTGCTGCAGGTCCAACATGGCCTGCCAAGTTTCTTCGATGGGAACGTTTGGATCCGTCCAATGGGTTTGGTAAAGGTCGATCACTTCCAGCTGCAGTCTTGCTAGCGAATCCTCACACGCTCGAATGACATCCTCAGGCTTCATCATCGACGGCGGCACTTTACTTGCCACCACGACGCCAGCACCGGAGTGCTGCTTTAGGAAATCGCCAAGTAGCTCCTCACTGGCGCCGTTGCCATAGACGGGAGCAGTATCAAAAAAGTTGATACCGTGTTCGATAGCCGCGCTCATCGCCGAGATCGATTCCTCGCGGGCGCGTTCACCCCAATGTGCGTCGCTAACAATTCCCCAGCAACCAAAGCAGAGGCGCGAAACAACTAAATCCGTATTCGATAGCTTGATTGTGTTCATAGCGGTCGATTATACAGCACACGACGTTCGTGACTGCTACAAGTCGACGACAATGCGACCTCCCACAATGACCTTCACGATCTCGAGATCCGTATTCAACACCAATAGATCGGCGAGCTTGCGTTCCTCGATGCTTCCGACCTGCCCATCGATCTGGACGCGTTTCGCTGGAGTCAGTGTCGCCATCTTGATGACGTCGACTAGATCTGCCGTCGTCGTGTTAGCCATCGTCCGGACCATGTGATCCATGCCTTTGACCGAACTCGCCAAGCTACTCCGGTCCAGCGCCCATCCGACCCGTCCATCCGAGTAGAAACGCGCCGAGCCAGCCGCATGCCCAAACGCATACTCGCCTGGCGGCATGTCCAACGCACGATTGCAGTCGGTAACTAGGCACAACCGATCCGGCCCGATGAGCTGGAAAGCAAACTCCAGCAACTCCGGGGACAGATGGCAACCATCGGCAATCACTTCAGTACTCATCTCTCGATTCATAAGTACAAATTCAGCCATACTGGCTTGCATTGGTGTCCCGAAGCGGCCACGCAGCGATGCAACACTGCTCATCGCACACCAGAAGTGATCTACGTGACGCATTCCCAAGTCGAACGCGGCCTGCATCTCCGAATAGGAAGCATTGCTATGCCCGCACGTCAGCAGGTGAGCGTGCTCACGAGCAAAGCCATAGAAATTGCTGGCGCCTGGCAGCTCGGCGGCGCAGGTCGCAATCGCGATTTCACCACCTTGAAAATATGCCTGAAACTCCTCATCTTCGGGATCTCTGCGGCCTTCCACATCGTGGCACCCCACTTTGTTTTCGGCGAAAAAAGGGCCATACAAATGAACGCCTTGGATCCGAGAATTGGTCTTGCCTCGGCTGCCCAGGCTCGCCTCAATCATCGCATGAATATGCTTGGGTTCACCCGTGGTCGTCGTTGGAAAGATACTGGTCGTCCCATGACGGAGGTGAGCGTCACAGGATTGGACGACCGCTTCGACGGTACCATCCATGAAATCAGCGCCTGCGCCGCCATGCACATGCAGATCCACGAATCCGGGCACTAGATAATTCCCGCTTAGCTCAACCGTCTCAGCGTCGGCAACAAATTCTGCCGTTCCTTCCGACGAATCGCTTGCATCATCAGTTGTGCCTACGCTTTGTATCGTCTCACCGCAGCAGACAACACGACAGTTTGGCAAGAGTCGATCTGGCAAGACCGCAGTGCCGCCGACTAGATGAAGTTCCTTCGTCATCGCATTCCGTTCGGCTCTGTTTCCGTCAGGCTTGTTGCTTGAGAGTGGATTCGGCTAGTATTTCAGATTCGGATAGCAGCAGCGAACGATCAGATGCTTTGAATCTGGGGTGGCCACCGCCCGCAGTTCGCCAACGCCATCGGCATTCAGCGGAGAAAGCTGCTCCAGATCCTGCTTCCACTGCTCGACAGTACGCCCCTGGCTCGGCAAGATGAAAACGCGGGGAATTCTGCGATAGCCTTCTTCGCTAGTGACCAGAAGTGTACTCGCATTGACGATCGCGACTTCTAGCTGAAACTGCCGCGCATAGGCCTGCAGGACTTGAGATAGAGTCCGACCATAGGTCACGACCAAGCCCGTCGTCGCGGGCCCCACACCGGCCCCCGTTAGGGCCGGCCAGTCAAACCAAACGTGGATACCATTTTGAGCGCCAAGCTCGGCAATCTTTTGACCCACCGGACTCGCTTGAACGGCCACCGAGGTTACGGGATTTTCCAGTTTGCTGACTTGGCTCGCCCGCAAAAAGGGAATGCTTAGACTTGTCTTCGAGTATCCAGTCATGACGGACTCAGCACCCAGCCGTTGCCGCAAGCCGTCGACCAGCCGCAGGACACGGAACCAAGTCACGTCGTTGAGACGATTCGTGTCGCGTTGAAGCACTTCACCATCGATTTGCAAAGCGGCAGGTTCGAAGTCCAGCATTTGTGTGAGCATTCCGACCAGCCACTCGTGCTGATCTGCGTTCCACTCGGCGATCGAAATCTCACCTGGCAGATTGGCGGCAATTGCGTCGGTCTGCCCTGTAAATTCCACCATGCGGTTCTCTCTTGGCGCGACTTCTAGTCCAGCTTGGAAAGCCAGTTCGCGAGCCAAGGCGGCGAAGGACTTGTCTTTTTGAGTCGCAATCTTAATCCCCTTGCTGGGATCGAAATTGCTGGCGGCCAACGAATCGAGATCTGCAACTGTCGGAACTCGGCTTAGAGTCGTCCACAACGCGATCGCTTGGGCAGGGCGACGTTCGCCTCCCATAATGAATGCCGGGACCGTCGTTTTTGAGACTTCAGACCAATCCACCGACGGAATAGGATCTCTTTTCACAACGCTGCTGATACCCAGGTCTTCCGCAGTAATTGGCGGTGGTCCCAATGGGACACCATTTTCCGGAATCGTGGGAGCCACCTGCCATGCGAGCATCGGTGAAAACTGAGCGAGCCGCGGATTTGGAAGGGCTTGCTGCGCCTTTTCAACCGGAGTCATGACTGGCTCCTCCGATCCATCACCAAACGGATCGTCAGCATTAAAGTTTTCGCCATCACCGCCGTTAGACGGATCCGGCTCGGGCGCTCCAGCTTCCGTCGTTACGTCCGCAGGATCTTCGAGTTCCGCGACATCAGGTTCACCAGTTAGAACAGCATCATCTGAATTTGCCTCTTCGGCGTCCGCGTCAATGGAACCATCCGTTGTATCAGATTCCACAACGTGATCGGAACCGATTTGCGACGCAGGACCAGCCGTTTCAGAATCGACCTCTGGAGTCTCAACAGATTGCTCGTTACCTGCTTTTGGATCCTGGGCCAAGACCGGCGGTGGCTCCTGTTGCCCGTACCAGTTCATAAACGCAAGAAAACCAATCACCGAGAGAATCAGTCCCGCAACAGCAAGTGATCCGATCAGTAACAGCTGCTTTGATTTGACGCTTGCCTTCGACGCCCAGTCATCGGAGGGCAGCAAGGGCGTTTCTGGCTGCCAAGCCTGGCTTTCGGCGACAGCTGGAGCCGGAGTGAATTCGACTCCGTCTTGCGGCGACGCATCCCCAACATCTCCGTCTGCTGGTGCCAGTCGATACTCGTCCGATTCGACGCCAGTGAAGTCGACATTCGTAAGGTCTCCGTCGAGGAGAGAGCCGCTTGCCAACGCCGGATCGATGCCCTCCTTGGTCATCGCCATCGAATCAACGTGCTCGCCGCCCGGATTCTCCACCCGAATCTGGGTCGGAGGCAGAATCGTCAGCTCCGCCGCGCATTTCGGGCATTTGGCTACCTGCCCGATCATCTTCGGGTTCTTCACCCGAATCTTGCTCTTGCACTTCCCACACTCGATCGTGAATGGTTCCACGATATCTCCCCAAAACCGCGAGCATCACGCTCAAATCGCCTGCTGCATTCAGCTGTCGGGCCGCATCTCGCAGTTTGGCAATGCGGCCACTTCCATTGTAGGCAAAATACATGCCAGCCGATCCGAATTCACTCCTTTTCCGATTCAGGGCGACTGCTACCACGCGATCTTCCGTCTGCTTCGATGACATCTTGCCCATTAGTGGGTAGCGAGGCAGAATTATTTACCGCTTCACTCACAGATTTACCGCCTCACCCAAAGCTCAAATCTCCTGCCCGCGCCATGATTGGCTAGCCCTTGCTTGGGTATTTGGAGTCATTCTGACCGCGGTGAGGCATTTTGCGTCAACAAGTTAATCCCCTCTCAGGTCGTCGCCCAAGCGAGTCTAGCCGGCGGCTTCAGAGGCTCCCAACTTCCATATTCAATCGCCATCGTTCGATGGAAAGGCAGTCTAATGCTCGCGAAGGAAATGAAATCTGGTACCGTCGTCGTCGACAATGATGTACCGGTCATCATCGAATCGGTCACTGTCCAGAGCCCTTCAGCGCGTGGTGCCGCCACGCTTTACAAATTCAAAGCGCGGAATCTGATCACAAAGCAAAAGATCGATTTGACCTTAAAAGGAACCGACAATCTCCCCGAGGCGGATTTCCGGAAGCGAGTCGTCAAGATGATGTACAAGGACACGGACGATCTTCACTTGATGGACCAAGAAGATTTCAACCAGTACAGCATTGCCCTCACCGACTGCGAAGAGCAACTGAAATTCATCACGGAAGAATTAGAAGGCGTCTACGCTTTGATCTACCAAGATGAATGCGTTGGCCTTCAGCTCCCGTCCACCGTCGAACTCACAATCAGTCAATGTGATCCGGCCATCCGCGGGAATTCGGCGACGGCGCGGACTAAGCCAGCCACTTTGGAAACCGGACTAATCGTACAAGTACCGGAATACATCAAAGAAGGCGAACGCATCAAAGTCGATACCCGAACCTGCGATTTCCTTTCGCGAGCCAACTAGTCTCGAAGCCGCGCGATGGCGGACGGCGATGTACGGACTACGCGACTACGCGACTACGCGACTACGCGACTACGCGACTACGCGACTACGAATAGATTCGATCGCGTGCCACGACCTCCCATTGATCAACGACTTTGCCATCGACAACAGGGTGAATATAACGGTGCAGAGCGACCGTCGGGCATATGTGTGCTGGTAATGCATACAGGACATCGCCGGGGCTAAATTGATCTGCTTCCTTGCATCGAACAATCAGATGCTCTTCATTCTGTTTGTCCTGCGATACGTCAGATAACCCGAGGAAGTGACAGCGTGAGCCTGCGGGGGGATCCGCCGCCACAGCCTTGTTCCCTAGGTCACAAGTAAATTGGCCCGACTCAGGTTGCTTTGAAATGACCCGAGTCATTAGCACTGCTGCATGCTTGATACCACTCAGATCCTCGTAATCTCGGCCGTAGTTGAAATCGGACAGTACGCTGGTCCCGGGCGACAACTCAATGGCAACGCCATAATCGACTTCCGAAAGCTGAGCAAAGACCGGAAACGTAGGCGTTCCACCACAGACCAACGTTCGTATTTCAATCGAGCTAGATCGGCATTCTTCGATGAGCGCTTGCACAGGTTGCATCAGGTTCGTAACGGCTTGCTCTCGCTCGTCCCGGCTCGGCTGATGATTCTGTCCATCGTAAACGTGCAGACCACAGAGTTGGACGTTGTTTGCAACGGCAATCAGCTTGACCAGCTCCATGGCGTGCTCGGCCGGGATGCCCGTTCGATGCATGCCGTTGTCGATGTCAATCCAGACCCCGACCGCTGAGTCCACCCCAGCCGCATCAAGTAGTTGTCTCGCCGGCTTGATGTGATCTACCAGAGTAGAAAAACGAGTCTCCGGAAATCGACTTGCCAGCTCAAGAAACTTACCGATGGCAGGTCCCAACTGAGGATAAGCAACCAGCACATCCTTGGCGCCACACTCAGCAAGCATCTCGGCCTCACGGAGCGTCGCGCATTTGTGCTTGGTAATCCCGAGTCCAATTTCGAGCTGCACGATCTGCGGAGTCTTGTGTGTCTTCACGTGAGGTCGCAGCCTCTGGGCGCCACCCGCAATCTTCAGCATGGCCTCCAGATTGCGTTGGATCTGCTCGGGATACACCAGCAAACATGGCGTAATCAGATTACTTGGGTCTACTAACGCATATGCTTTCACGTCCACCATTCCACACGCTCTTCCGCAAAATCGAACCTGCTGTAGCTTCCTAGGCGAAGCAGTATCCGTTGGTCTTCAACAAAACTGCAATGCATCGCTTTCACTTCGCACCAACATAGGCGGTGCGTTGCTCCGAGTACATCACCTCCAGGGCAACACCAGCAACCCCGACCAAAATGCCAACGAGATGCGAGACGGGCAGGGGAGTAAAATTCAAGTCGGAGACAAACATGGCGGTTCCAAACGCCATTTATTCACAAACCGTCTTTCCAAACACCAAAGTGAAGTGTCCAGGAAAATCCATCTGCATGTCGGACAGCCACCATCAGCACCTATAATCAACTGCAGTACTGCCCGAACCCGACACCAAAGTGTCGGGTAAATTAGACGTTGTCCGGACGAGCGTTCATGGAATGGGAAATCCTAGACGAATCACCTGCGAATGAATGGTCGCACTATCATTTGATGGCATCCATTGAGGACGGCGGCGAATTGTTCACATTGGAGGCAGGCTGGCAGCAATGCCTGTACATGGCCACCGTCCACTCCGACGCCTCAGATGACGCTATCGTCTCGCTGTGCATTTTCGCCGATGACGATCCGTCGAAATTCGCACATCAATTGATGCGAATGACTCAAACTGACACCGGAAACCGTCTTCGGAAGATCGACGCCAGACTTCAGGATGCGTTCGTCATGACGTCCGAACTTCGCCGAAGTGTCGACTGGTGATGGACACCGTCCAGCAGCTTCCGCCGCACAACATGGTTTTTACGCTAAGTCCTTCGGCACACCGCTGTCGTTTGTTCAAACCTCCCTCAAGTGGTAGAATCTCCGTTAGTTCTTACATCGTTCGCTTCGTTTAGGGCGGTGTCCTAAAATCTTCCGTTGTACGTCCTACGCCGGTACAATAAAGGCATGAACACTCGAGACCTTAGCGACTTGCCCGTCACCGAAAAACTCAAGATTGTTACTCAGTTGTGGAACGATATCGCATCCTCGACTGATCCGATCACAGTGCCGCCAGAAGTAATTCGCGAGGCATCCAGACGCTCGGCTGAGCTTGACGCCGACCCGTCAATAGCAATTGACGACGACGAACTTTGGCGGCGAGTTGATGGCTAGAGTCCGCCGTTACCACCCGTTGGTTGCTGACGACTTGTCAGCCGCAACTGGCTATTACGATGAAATATCGGCGGACCTTGGAAATCGGTTCCGAGCGTCGTTCGCGAACGCTTACGTGATGTGGCAGACCGGCCAGAATCTTTTGGACGGCTTGAAAATGAAATGCGGGCCGCGACTCTTGATCGGTTTCCGTATGTCATGATCTTTGAGAATCGCGACAACCATGTTGCGATTCTTGGAGTTTTCCACGCCGCCTCAGATCAAAACGGGTGGTTTGACCGTTCACTCTAGTGCTTCAGTCGTACAACATGGTTTTTACGCCAGGCCTTCGGCACACCTTCCATCTTACTCAACGCGGGCTGGCCTTGTTACAATCTCTCGTAGTTAAGGCATCGTCCGCTTCGTTCAGAACGGTGTCGTATTTCCCTTGCGTTGTCCGGACCTAGCGTTTCCTTGCTTGACACCGCTGTGCGACTGTGCCCAATACGTCAACATTCTTGATCTGCTATCTGGCTGGTGCTGCGTTATCCGTTGGCTTATTCATCACATTCGTAGTCTGGGATCGTCGCGTTAACGATACGCCTTGGAATTCACTCACGATCTCGACACGAATTTCGATGCTGATCATATTCTGGCCAATTTTCTTGCCGATGGCCTGCGTACTCATGGTGCCGCCAATGTTAAAGTCTGTATTCAGCTCCACCGGAAATGACTGATGGTCCGGCCGGACACCATGGCCTTACCACAATTCTCGTAGTTCAAACCTCATTCGTTTTTTAAAGGCAGCGTTGCACATTCCTTCCGTTACACGATCTCAGTCAACCATGAATTCCGTTTTCCTGCTCCATCACGTTCGCGCTGACGATGAGCACGGCGACGACGCCAAACTAATTGGCGTGTACCGATCTCTCAGTGCCGCCGATGCCGCAATTGCACGACTATCGGATCAACCCGGCTTCCGCGACCACCCAGCGGGATTCACGGTCGACGAATACACGCTAGACAAAGACCATTGGACTGAAGGGTTCGAAGTTGCGGGTGAATAATTCGGTATCGGGGACGGCTTGTATGGGTTTCCCGATAGAGCGTTTCTTCGCCGCTCAACGATCTTGCAACATGTTTTTGAACGTCGACAAATTTCACGTTCGGAAATTCGCGGTTTAGCTTGACGCGATACGTTGAGCCTCAGTCCGCTGCTTGCGAAGCACAACTTCCGCGATCAGCAGTGGTACGACCCAGCTCGCCCAGCTGGCGAAGATTAAACGATCGTCCCACGATCCCATTTTGAGCTCTTTACCAATGAGGATCATCACGCGAAAGGCAACGAAAGAAAGTGTCGCGATGTAGTTGCGGACCATCCATTCCTGATGGTGAACATACTCGCGTCGTCTTAATGACATGATGCCCATGCTGGTGGTGATGACCCACACGCAGCCAGCACCAAACAGACCAGCGCCCTCCCAGAATGGTCCTTCAATATTGATCGCGAGGTAAAACGCCGCGACGCTTGAAACACTGATGCTCGCGATGTACGCAAACCCCAGTCGACGATGGAACTGCGGCAGTTTGCGTGTACTGCCGAGCCATAGTTGGAATGGCCCGGAGAGAAGGACAAAGCTGGCCGTAGCAACATGGACCACAATCCACGCTCGTCTCCGATCAAATCGCCGCAGAGCTGATTCCTGGAGTAAAAGGTACGGCACCGCTGAGCTTACGAAGACAAAAACCGAAGCGGCCGCGGTTGCCAACAACAGACCGCGCCAAACAAATCGAATGGAGGATGACGAGGACGCAGAGTTCCCAATCGTATCGTTCGTAGCACCCATGGTCTCATCTTGGCCTGAGCTTGGAGAAATCTCGTTTTGGACGAACCAACATCAAGTGATTTTCATTCAGACTAATTGCGGTTTGAATCACTCAGTCTCGACATGCAACATCGGGGCACTCCCTTTTTCTCCGCTGTCGAAGGTTAGTGCATCTCTCTCACCTTTGCCTTCGATGATGAGCACAACTGCGTTTCCTGGCTTCCATTCCTGCTGATCGACGACTTCTTGAAGTAAAGCGGAAAGATCAGGACTCCGTTCGCTCTCAGCTCTTCGCTCTTCAGGACGCCACGCCGCGGGCGCCCAGGCAATCGACTTCTTCGTGGTGTATCGCCCGGTAATGTTGTTCTTGTCGACTTTGAACGAAGCCGCATTAGGAACCAGCTCGGCTCGAATCGTTAGTTTGGTGGGTTCTGATTCAGTTGGCGAATCATCTTTCGTAAATTGCAGATAGGCACGCTTGATCTTGCTGCCCTTAGCAACCTGAATGCCCTCGAATCGAACACCAATGGCGATGGCAGTTTCGAAGCCGCCGATTGAGGATTGTCCGAAATCGAGATCATCGCTGTCCAAGTTGACTTCATGCGTGATTCGTTCTTCGGCATCATCTTCCGAGCGAACAACATAGTAATTGCCCTTCGTGGGAGCCGCCTTCGCTTCCATGTTACGCGGCGGGGCAATACGAGCAGAATCACCTACATTCCTGCGACTAAACCCCTCAAACTCTCCATCGCTGACGAGTTGATCGCCATTGCTGTCGAGGCTTCGCAACATCTGCGATGCCTTTTCGATCTCATCGAAAGAGATTGCTCCGTCCTTATCCAAGTCAAGGAGCTGCAGCACGTCATCCATATCAGGCCCACGTCCCCGTTGCGCATCTGCAGTGGCTGAGCAAGTCACGACGATGAGTAACGTCAGAAAGGCTGAGATCTTCATTTTGATGGTCTCTCGTTGAATGTGTGATTGAGATTCGGAGCCAGCTTCAAAAGGCCAATTTGCCTCTAGTTCCGCCCAAAAAGCGGCTAACGAAGCTGCCACAAGAGTGCTAAACGAGATTCCCGGGCGTTTTCTACAGCTGAAGAAAAAAGAATTTCCGCCGCGCGTCATTCAATCGCGATCCAACAGCCCCAAAACCATGCCCATGCGTCATTGAACGGGATTCAGATTGGCCAGCTTCCGCTGAGCCTCGGCCAAACGTGACGTAAACTGCTCACGGACCCGCGAATCTGTAGCCCGTTCGGTCCGGCTTTCCATTCGTTCAAACTCGTCAATTCCAGCAGACAGAATCGCGATGGCTTCTCCCAATTCCTTTTGAGACACCTTCGCGTCGCGATCCAGGAGGAGCCCTGCCGCGCGACTATACATTTCGACCACGGCCTTGAACGTAATGTTGTTGACAGCTTGGGGTCTGGCTTCACGACACACCCCGGCCCCCTTGCGGTAGGTTGCGAGCTCGGCCCCGGGTTCATCCTGTCGACGATGCAGGGCGCCCAACTGCCTAAAGAGCTTTAGATGAGCCAAGAGGTATTGAGGCGAATTAGGGTACTCCTCCCTCAGCCCCGCCAACATAATCTCCGCTCTCTCGAGCCGATCGATGTACGCCTGGATCGAAACACGATCAATTTCGGTCGAGTTAACTCGACCACTGGCATAGGCCGAACTCAATGCGAAACGATAGTCTGGATTCTCAGGGAACCCCTCCGTCAAGCCGGTCAGCACCTCAACCGCTTTCAGGCGGAGTTCCTCGCTCTCAAGCGAACCAGTGGGTAATTCCTTTGATCTCTCCAAATAGCACAACGCTTGAAGGCTGCAATAGTTTGGATTCGCGGGGTAGCTTGTGACTAGCTCCTCTAAGATGCTGGAAGCCCTCTTCAGCAAAAGTGGTCCCGTTTCTTCATCGATCTGAGTTGTGTCATTTTCAGTCGCATGCCGTCGGGGATCGGCCGCGTTAGCCTCACGCGAGCTTCGCGGAGCGTCCGCCAAAAGGAAACAGGTATGTGCAAGCTCATACCGCACACTTGGTGGTGTCTCCTTAGAGTTCGCCCGTTCGAGCAGACCTAAAGCAGTTTTGAATTCTTCCGAACCCGAGCTCCAAAGTTCCTGCTCATTCAAACCAGGTAAGGGTTGCCGCTCTCGGCGCGCAAGATGGAGGCAAGTTCCAATCTCGTTGTGGACAGCGGCAAGCTGCCCGATCAATTCGATTCGAGAATCTTTGCTGGACAGTTGGCGATACAGATCTGCCGACCGATGGTAAGCTCCGATCGCTAGATCCATCTGTCCAAGTCGCTGATGAATGTCACCGATCCGTTGGTGAGCTTCTGCGAGCCGCCGTTGGTAGCGGGGATCAGGCGATCCATCGGCTGCAATCTGCTCGTAAAATCCAAGTAGGTTCTCTAGCAACGCCGCACTCTGTTTCGTGGGCCTGTAAGAAACGGAAGACTCGGTTCCTTTGTCAGCTTCGATAGCATCTTCAGCAGCGTCACCCCCTTCAGCAGCGTCAACCCCTTCAGCAGCGTCAACCCCTTCAGCAGCGTCAACATATCGCTCGGGTTTCATGAGCGGCATGGGTGCGAGACTATTGAGCATCTCGTCGAGCGCTTCGAACGCGAATTCGGCGGTCCGGTCTGCTTTATTTCGCTGCACGATCGCATCACGGCGAGCCAGATTCGTCGTGTAGTACGCCGTGGTTGAAACGCCGGCCACGGTCACCAGAAGCGACAGTGTTATGCCGCAGAGAGTTGCAATTGCGGGATTGCGACGACTCCACCGCCAAAGCTGCTCTAACGAGCTCGCGCGTCTCGCGAGAATAGGTCGGTCTTCGTAGAACCGCAATAGATCAATTGACATTTCGGCAGCAGACTGATATCGACGCGCCGGTTCGCTGTCCATCGCTTTGATGATGATCGTTTCCAGATCGGAAGGTAATTCCGATCGTAGGCTCCTTGGAGGCTCTGCTTCCAATCGCTCGCCATGAGCGATCGTGCGTGCCAATTTGCCGTCATCAAAGGCCGGCCGAAGCGTCGCTAACTCATAGAGTGTCACCCCTAGCGCGTAGACATCGCTACGCTTATCCGCTTGGCCAACAAGCTGCTCCGGCGCCATGTACCGCAGCGTCCCAACAACGTCACCTGTCCGACTAATTCCTGCCTCGTCGATCGACTTCGCCAATCCGAAGTCGGCGACTGAAATGTCGCCTCGCGAGTCAATCAGTAGGTTGGACGGTTTGATGTCGCGATGCAAAATCCCATTATCGTGAGCGTAGTGAATCGCCTCCGCGACTCGGTGCAGCATCCATGCCGCAGACCTCCAATACCCGTCTTTCGAACTAACTTGACTCGCACCGATTGACGCGACGGTCATGGAAGACGCTGCTGAATTGGACTGCCCCGACTGACTCGTATCCCCTTCTAACAGAGCCCGCGCTACCGTAGCGGGTGTCCATGATTGGATCGAGCTGGAACTTCTCTCACATTCTTCTTGGCCTAGGTGCCGGATGACTTCATCAAGACCAACTCCGCGAATGAACTGCATTACGTAGTAGTGATGCCCCGAGTCTTCGCCAACGCCCAGCACGGGCACAATATTGGTATGGTGCAGGCTCGCTGCAGTCTTGGCTTCCTGCTGAAATCGAGCAAGTGAGTTAGCCGTACCCAGCCTTTGTTTGGGCAGCACTTTGACGGCGACCGTGCGTCCAAGGGACTCTTGAATCGCCTCATAAACAACCCCCATTCCTCCTCGACCGATCTCGCGAACAAGGCGAAGGTCGCCGAGACGTCCAATCGCTTCGACCTCATTGGCCTTGGTAGACAGCCTAAGATCCTTTTGATCCTTCAGCTTGTCCATGGCCTGAATCGTGAGCAGCAATTCGCGCAGTTCAGGACCACAGCTCGGATTCCGGGCAACATAGTCTTCGACCGACGGGTTCTGACCGGTTCGCATCGCTTCAGAATACTCTGAAGCCAGTCTCTCTACTTCGCTGAATTCGATCGAGTCGTCAGCCACTATGACTCACCTTCAACCGCACCAAAGAATCCAGGTAAGTCGCTGAGGGCATTCCTTAATCTTGCGATCGCACGCACATAACGAATGCTGGCTGCCTTTTGCTCGATTCCCAAGAGTTCCGAAATCTCTGAATTCGTGAGTTCCTCGAAGTGTCGCAGTGCGAGAACCTCCTGGTCGACGGGATTCATCCCATCCAAAGCCTGTTCCAATTGGCTCAGTGATTCCTCTTTCACGGCGATCTGACTAGGAGTCAAGATATGCCCGGCCAAGTTACGAATCAGTGAGATCGAAGTCGCCTCTGGGTAGGTTGGTCCCTTCCGCTGTTCGCGCCTCGCATCTCTTTTCTGAGTTCCAAGATGGTGTCGATGCAGGTCGATCATCGTCTGCAACACAATCAGGCGTAGCCAAACGTAGAATGACTTGTCACCATCGATGAAGCTGGCAACACGCCGACGAGCTTCAACAAACGACTCTTGCAGAATATCGTCAGCGTCGATGCGACTCGTGAGACGCTTGTCCAAACGAAAATTCACCATTCGCAAAAGGCGCTCACGGTGAATAGCGAACAATTCGCCGAGCGTGGCTAGATCGCCGGCCCTGAGTTGATTGAGCAGGTCGGGTTCGACGTTCGTCATGACATATCTCTGTCATTGGGATTCAGAGAGCCGAAGCCGTTGAAACTTCGGGTCCTTATGTCTCCCGTTACTCTGCTGCCAGACTGTAGCAAACGATCTCTTTGTCGTTCCGCGCGTAAATACACTTATTGGCGAAGGCAGGGTGAGACCAAACAACAGCTCGGCCAAAGCACTCTCCAGTCGGCTCCAGAAGTTGAGCTCTCCCCAACTCATCGAAACCCGTTCGACTGAATTTGGCTAATACCAACTCACCCTTCTCGGTGAAAACCCAGTGATAATCTCCGTTGCGAACGACGAAACCAGTCCCGTGACCGATCCTTCGCTTTCCACCACCAGTGAGGGCAAACGTCTCCCATAATCGTTCCCCCGTGCTGGGATCCGCAGCGATGAACTGCCCAGTCCCGCAATCCGATCCGTAGATCGCCTCTTCGGTGAACAGCGCCGTTGCGTTTCCCGAGTAAACGCCGATCTTCGGTCGGCCATCCCACAACGATTTCTTCGGCTTACCCGCATCGTCCATCTCGAGCATCGCACTGGTCTCTCCAATCCCGCAAGCGTACAAGCGATTGCCCAGTAGCTGCGGGGCAGCAATCGACATTCCATATTTCGGCTTAAGCGGGTAACTCCAGTAAGTTGAACCGTCCCCGATTTCCAAGCAATTGATGGATTCGGAATGCCAGACTACGAGTCGCTCTTTCCCGCCTAACTCGTAGATCATTGGTGGGCAATAACCGACATCCGAGGTCGTCAAAGCTCGCCATAATTCACGCCCAGTCGTCTTGTCCAAGGCAACCACGGCCGATCCTTCACCACCCGCCAATGTGATCAGCATGTCTCCATGTACTAGAACGTGTGAAGCGTAGCCCCAGAGCGGAGACTCGGTGCCGTAAGCCTCCTTTAGCTGCTGCTTCCAAAGCACATCGCCAGTGTCCACATCCAGGCATAGCAAATCGCCTTCGCCGCCAAGCGTATAAACTCGCTCGCCATCCACTGTTGGGGTAGCACGGGGCCCGTTGGCATAGGACAAGTTGTAAGGACGATCATATTCTTGCTCCCAGAGCACTTCTCCGCTTTCCGCGTCCAGGCAAAGCACCCGCTCGGTGCCCGTCAGCTTGTCACGGCCGCCCGGATTATTCTTGCTTTCTCCGGTCTTCTTTACGTAGTCGGTCACGAAAACGCGTCCATTGGCGACCGCGGGGCCAGCATACCCCAGCTCGATAGGAGTACTCCACTTACGCTCAAGCCCTTCCGCTGGGATCGACTCAATCAGTCCCGATTCCGCGTAAACGCCATTGCGATCTGGCCCCATCCACTGTGGCCAGTCGTCAGCCGCCAAAGGCGAGCATAAAAAAGCCACAGCGAGAAGCGAAAAACTGTTCCGTAGGCTTGCCATGATGTCCCCAAACGCAAAACAAGAAGATAGGTACCAAGACTGATCGCATTGCTCCCGATTGTAACAGCTCAGCCTTTGATTTCGGAAATGTCGCAGCTCTGTGCCTACGGCTAATCAGAATTTCAATTTGTGAAATTTCGCCCTCCCCATCTATCGCATGCCCATCCCCAAAATCCCTCGTTGAACTCGGAATGGGAGGGTGAATGTGGAATTCTGGAAATCTCGCACGTTCCAACTGCGTCTCCTTCTGATTCTGGGTCATCAAACAAACGCAAGTTTGTGCCCAAGCATTGACGCTACCCCGGAGTTCCCCAAGCGTCAGAGGCTTGTCGCACCACCCTGGTTATCCCAACGCTTGCAAACCACTCCCGACGCGCAGCGGGTGTACAATAAGGGCAGCCGCGATGGAATCGTTGTTCCACCAATCGTTGTTCGTGTTGATCCCATACTCAACATTTGGCTGTGGCTCCAACCAATCTCAGATTGACTTCGCTGACCTCCCCTCCCACTCCAAGATTCTTTGCAGACCACCATGCTGCCACAGGACCACTCTCACTCTAGTCTACGTTTGTCGCATCGCAGACAATTCCTCCATCGCTCTGGGCTCGGGCTCAGTGGACTAGCTGCAAGCAGCTTGATGGGCGGACTGGATTTGGGAGCAGCGGCTGCCGACGAACTTTTGTCCGGAGATGCCTCGACCGCGTCTTCTAAGTCGCATTCACCACTAGCAAGCAAGCCGCCGCACTTTCCTGGCAAGGCCAAAGCGGTCATCCATTTGCTGATGGCAGGAGCGCCAAGCCAACTCGAGCTGTTCGATGACAAACCCCTATTAAAAGACCTGGAAGGGAAACCACTTCCTAAATCGATCATTGGAGACCAGCGATACGCATTCATCCAACCGGACGCAGCCGTATTGGGACCCCAGTTTAAGTTTTCCCAACATGGTGCTTCCGGAGCTACTGTTTCGGAGGCCATGCCTCACCTAGCCTCGATCGCTGACCAGGTGTGCTTCATCAAGTCGATGCACACGGATCAATTCAACCACGCGCCGGCTCAGCTATTCCTCAACTCAGGCTTTTCACAGCCTGGTCGGCCAAGCTTCGGATCCTGGGTCGTCTATGGATTGGGAGCGGAGACGAAAGACCTACCAGCCTACGTCGTAATGAGCACCGGCGGTGGGGTAAGCGGAGGCACCGCTTTGTGGTCGAGCGGTTTCTTGCCCACCGTGTACACGGGTGTTCGACTGCGAAGTAGCGGACCGCCGATACTCAACCTGACAACTCCAGACGGCATTTCGCCGGCGATGCAACGTGACACTTACGACTTGCTGAGTGACTTGAATCGCCAGCGATTGAATACAGTCGGAGATCCGGAAATCGCAACTCGTATAGCCAGTTTTGAGATGGCTGCTCGTCTCCAAGTTTCCGCGCCGGAGTTGATGGACCTTGCCACGGAATCAAAAGAAACACTGGACCTTTATGGTTGCGATCCGTCCAAGCCGTCCTTCGCGCGCGCCTGTTTGGTAGCACGCCGGATGGTCGAACGGGGGGTTCGTTTCGTTTCGATCTTGCACAGCGGCTGGGATGCCCACAGCAACGTCGTCGGCAACATCAAGAAGAATTGCAAAGCAACAGACCAAGCTTCCGCGGCCCTTGTGCAAGACCTACAGCGATGCGGCCTACTCGACGAAACGCTAGTCGTCTGGGGCGGTGAATTCGGCCGGACTCCGATGGTCGAAACGAACCCTGCACTGGGACGATCCCAGGGGCGAGACCATCACCCCCAAGCGTTCACGATGTGGATGGCAGGCGGCGGCATCAAACCGGGTATATCCCTTGGTGCCACGGACGAATTTGGTTTCCACATTACTGAAGATCCAGTCCACATCCACGACCTGCAAGCCACGTTGCTCCATTGTCTTGGCTTTGACCACGAACGACTCACCTACCACCATGCCGGCCGAGACTTTCGCCTCACGGATGTCCATGGCCAAGTCGTCAAAGAAGTGTTGGCCTAAGACGACCGCATTTCCTCTCCACTTCCTTCTCCATTTCGCGCTAGCGAGGAACCGTCTCATGCGTGCCCACCTTCTTACCTCGATAGCTGCCTGCGTTTCCGAGGAGGTGCATTGGATTCGTCACCAGTTGCTGATCCTCGGCTTCTTGCTCCTATCGACCCGATACCCAGTTTTGGCAGCGCCGCAAGGGGCGAACTACGTTGCTGACGTGGATCGGCAACCGCTTGAAGCGGCTGTGTCGCGAGTGGTTCAAGCGATGCAGATCGCCGGAAGTCCCTTGCCCGAGGAAGACCTCAAAGCCTTGTCGAATCTGAAGCAGAACGCCAACGATCCTCAAGTTGTCCGTCGTCTTCAAGAGATTTTGGATCCCCATTGTCTCGCCAAAATCACGATCAATCCTGAGAGCCGTGTTAAAGTCTCTAGAGAACAAGCCTCGGCGCAACTCGATCAACGAGGATGGACCAACTTTCTTGTGAAGGTCGTCAACGAAGCGGGAGTAACCGGACCGCTTTCCTGCCTGAGCGACCAAGCCCAGCCCATGTTTGTACGGAGCGATTCATCCCCCAAGCCGAACCTGAAGATCACACCTGCCGACGCAAAACGCAGATGGTTGGATATCAGGATGCTGAATTCGCAGCCCATGCTCCCCAAGCTCTCCGGCTTGCGTGTCGAGTACCGCATTCTCCAGTTGTACAGCCGCGACCGCGGTGCGCGTGAAGCGACCTTGTCCATGCACGTCGGGCAAGGCACTCAAGATCTCGGTTTTCGGAGCGACCTTCCCATCCTGTTCCAGTGTCGCCCGTCCGTTGAAATCCCCCTGGAAGTCTTGGATTGGGATGGTACCCCGACAACCTGCAGTCTCCTGATCAAAGACCAGTACGGACGCGTCTATCCCAATCCATCTCGACGTCTAGCACCGGACTTCTTTTTTCACGAGCAGATTTATCGAGCGGATGGGGAATCGGTACGCTTGGCGCCTGGAGACTATTCGATCCAAGTTTTCCGCGGCCCTGAATACCATGTCCAGAAAATGGATGTCACCGTTGACGAACAATCAGCCCAGCATCCCCTCCGTATCCAACTAAGACGCTGGATCCATATGACCAAGCACGGTTGGTTCTCAGGTGATCACCACGTCCATGCGGCTGGCTGCTCGCACTACCAAAATCCGACCGAGGGCGTGACACCCAAGGACATGATGCGGCACTTGCTAGGCGAGGACCTCAACGTCGGTTGCGTTCTCAGCTGGGGTCCCTGCTGGTATTACCAAAAAGAGTTCTTCAATGGTGCTGTATCCGAACTCTCTCGGCCAGGAAACTTGATGCGTTATGACGTGGAAGTCAGCGGTTTTCCTTCGTCCCACGCCGGACACTTGTGCTTATTGAATTTGACCGAGGACGATTACCCCGGAACCAAATCGATTGAACAATGGCCGTCTTGGACTCTGCCCGTTCTCGATTGGGGCAAAGAGCAAGGCGGTGTCGTGGGTTACAGTCACAGCGGATGGGGATTGGCACTGCCAGACATAATGCCCAACGGAACGCGTGGCCGCTTGCCCAAGACTTGGGGCGGCGCGGATCCATCCAGGCAAGGCCGAGCCGCAGACCAGCTTCCTGACTACGCGATGCCGCCCTTCGATGGAATCGGAGCAAACGAGTTTATCGTCGCCACGACACAAGGAGTTTGCGATTTTATCAGTGCTGTTGATACTCCAGTCATTTGGGAACTCAATATCTGGTACCACACGCTAAACTGTGGCTTCACAACACGCATTTCTGGTGAAACGGACTTCCCGTGTATCTACGGTGAGCGGGTCGGACTAGGAAGAAGTTATGTCCAAGTCCCAGGCACATCGGCGGAAGACTTGGAATACCGCGACTGGGTTGAAGGGTTGCGCGACGGCCGCAGCTACGTATCCGACGGCATGAGTCACTTGCTGAACTTTAGCATTGGCGACTTTCAATTGGGGCAGAATAATACCTCCGACTCTGGCCGTGCTAGCCTGCTCGAGTTACCCGAAGCAGGGAAGCAGACGATCCGATCCACCGTCGCAGCGTTGCTCCCCAAAAAACAAGCTGAGAGCGGCCAACGAATCGCCAATCGAAGACTCGACGAGAAACCATACTGGCATTTGGAACGCAGCCGAATTGGCAAGTCGCGCCGCGTCCCTGTCGAACTCGTCGTCAATGGCCATGCGGTTGCCAGGAAAGAAATTGAAGCAGATGGAAATCCGAAAGAACTAAGCTTCGAATACGATTTCGAGCAATCTTCTTGGGTCGCTCTACGCGTCCTGCCGTCAATGCATACCAATCCTATTTTTGTTGAGATCGCAGGCCAACCGATTCACGCTAGCCGGAGAAGCGCCGAGTGGTGTCGGGACGCGGTCGATGTCTGCTGGAACCAAAAACGAAAGCAAATCCGACAGGAAGAAATTGGAGCCGCGAAGGCTGCGTACGACAAAGCTCGCCGCATCTATGAAGAGATCATTCAGCAAAGCTCGCCCGAATGAACGTACCATCAACAATTGACTTGATGGATGCAGCTCAACCAGCCGGCAACAGAGTCATTTGGTAAGGCGGACGCCGTCGATGTAGAGTCCACTTGATCCGCCATACCTTGGCTCTTTTATTATCTCATTGTGGCAAGCGGTTTATTGAGGCGGCGTGCATCAGCTGCCTTCATCGCTCTATCCTCTTTCGGGTTTCTCCCCGATGTAGATCGACGCGACTCCCAGCGTCAGTGGAGTTACAGAAACCGACGTTAACCCGGCAGTTTCCATTCGATCTGCGAGTGCTTGGCCGCAGGGAAAGCTGGCCACGCTATTGGGCAAGTATTCGTATGCACCACGGTTATTCTTTGCCACCGCTTGCCCAACTCTTGGCAACACATGCGTGAAGTAGCCCTGATAGATTTGCTTCAAGCCTGGCGCCGTTGGCTTCGAAAACTCGAGCACGCATACTTGGCCCCCCGCTGCGCAGACCCGTACCATTTCGCGTATGCCAAGATCCGTGTCTTCGACATTTCGCAAACCAAAGGCAACCGTTACGGCTTGAAACGAGTCATCTTCGAATGGAAGATTTTGTGAATCCGCTTCCATGAATTTCACGGGGAGATCAGGCATCGACTTTTCATGCTTCGCGTCAGCCCGTTCTAGCATCGGAGCGCAAAAGTCGGTGCCAATGACTTCGTATTTCCCGCCCCCGTGCTTGGCTAGCATGAGAGCCAAGTCTCCGGTCCCAGTGCAACAATCGAGAACTGGCAAATCCCGGTCTAGTCGCAGTCGCTTCAACACCTTCTTGCGCCATGAGATATCAATTCCAAGCGAAAGAACGTGGTTCATCAAATCATATCGTGGAGCGATCTGCGCGAACATATCGCGGACTTTTTCGCCAGCTTTGTCGACCGTCGGACGGGTTGATTGCTCTTCGGCTAGTGCTGCCATCGCTTCGCTTGTTCAAAAGACGATAAACTCAACCTTGCAGGTTGCTTGAATCCAGATTGAGAACCGCAGCTTCGGGCTACGACACAACAGATCTGTAGCCGCCAACGGTATTGTTTGCCGGTCCGGGGGGAAAGAAAGCCAGTCTCATTCACTGCCCGGTCGGCTTCAATTAAAGGTCGTTCGGAACCTTAGGCAAAGGGCTGCGGCCACGAGGATCGCAAAATACTGCGGGTTTTCCTGGCTTTTCCATTTCCAAACCACCGCATGACCGCGAATGTGCGCATCCGTTCACCATAATAGGTGAAGTGACGATCTTTTCAGCTTGAGACCAAACCTAACGTATCGCTTTGCCGAATTAGCATCCGAAGGGCTTTGATTCTGCCGTCACGTTGCCTCCTGAGCTTCTGAAGCAGCCCTGCCTAAACAGCCGGGCACATCCTCTGCATTCGTAACAAATCCATGTCCTCAGACGCCGACAAAGAGCCGGAAGAAGAACAGCCACGTCCTCAGGACGACGCGACGCGGTATGTGCCTGCCGAGTCAGGTGATTCCGACGAGTTCGAAAGCGACTTCGAACTAGACTTTGAGGATTCCGCCGAGTCAACCGAAGGCGCAGGTCTTGTCGGCGTCATGGGCGAATACCTGCTTATCGAGCAGATTGGCGCTGGCGGAATGGGCCAGGTCTTTCGGGCCGAGCACCGCACGATGAACCGCGAAGTGGCGCTCAAGGTCTTGAGCAAGGAGATCGCCGAGCGCCCAGCAACTCTGCAGCAGTTCTTCTCCGAAATCCGAGCTGTCGCCAAGCTCATGCACCCCAACATCGTGACTGCCTTCGATGCCGGCAGCGCGGGCGAGATGCACTACTTGGTTATGGAGCTGGTCAACGGAGAAGTCCTCTCCGATCGCATTCGCCGCGATGGACCGCTCTCCCAAGATGTTGCCGTTAACGTGCTGGTTCAAGCTGGGCACGCACTCCAATACGCGCACGAGTTGGGTGTCGTCCACCGAGACATCAAGCCAAGCAACTTGATGCTCAGTACAAACGGCACACTAAAGATTCTCGATTTTGGACTCGCGAGACTTGGCAGCGCGGAAGAGAACGAATCCAAGAAGCGATTCTTTATGGGCACACCGGAGTATATGTCTCCGGAACAAATTGAAAACGCAGATGCTGTCGACGGAAGAAGCGACCTTTACAGCCTCGGAGCGACGCTCTTCTATTTGGTGACTGGCAAAGCCATGTTCACGGGTGAAACCATGCAGGTCGCCAAGGCACATTTGCACGAAGAACCGGCTGCGTTGTTTGAGGCACGCGGCGATCTGGACCTGCGACTCGACTCCATTTTTCAAAGACTTGTCGCAAAAGATCCGGATAGTCGATATGAGTCCGCGGCCGAGATGTTAGCGAACATCGAAGAGCTGAGCCTATCAGCTGAACTGGCAACTGGATCGCCACTCCGCAAGGGAGCCTTTCGTCTGGCGACAGATTCGCCGACCAGCGCCGGCCAGGGCATGTCCACACTGGCAAAGAAGTCCCAGATCATTTGCATCGATCTAGGGATGCAATCCTCGGTTGCAGCCTACTTTGATCCCACAACCGGGCCCCAGATCATTGCCCAAGGTGATGGCAACCCGCAGTACTTGCGAAACATGCTGTGGAGCTCCGGACGCAGTATCAAGATTGGGGCCGAAGCAGCTTCGTTGCGGCAAGTTGATCCCGATAAAATCTTCCACAGCGTCCAACGATTCATTGGACAAAATCGCATCCAGCGGCAGTTTGGTGGCGAAGTCGTTCCGCCGGAAGTGATCATTGCCGCGCTGATACAACGCATTGTTCGCAATTCTTCCGAACTCACCGATGGCAGCCACAGCGTGATTCTAACTGTGCCTGCCTGTTACGACCAAATGCACCGGCGTGCAATCCGAAACGCCTGCCGAATCGCCGGTGTAGAGCTGATTCAACTGCTTGATAAGCCGCTGGCAGCAGCGCTGACCTGGCTCGACCTTCACTGCCGACTAGCGGACACTTCGTCGACTCAAAAGGCAGCCGACGATCGTCTGCTCATTGTCCAATTGACAGGAACAGGACTTGATGCCGCCGTGATCCACGCTCACGGCACCACCGCCAAGCAGCTGGGGCTCTGTGGCCACTGGAAGCTTGGCCAACAGCGGTGGCAACACCTGTTGATCCAGTATTTCTCAGAAACGCTAAAGGAGAAAACTGGCAAAGACATTCGAAAGGATGTTGCCGCAGCAACTCGTTTGCAACGGACCGTCGAAATCGCGATGAATCAGCTGACCAACAGTGGAAAAGTCGAAGTGCGATTCGACTGGCAGGGCGCCGCGATCCAACAGATGGTCACGCAGGAGGGATTGATCAAAATCGCCCCCGACCTAACGCTTTCGATTCAGCAGTCGATCGCAACAGCCTGTGCTATGGCGAACACGGATCTAAACGAGATCGATCGAGTCTTGCTATTGGGATCGATGCTTCAAATGAAGAGGCTGCAAAGAGTTGTCACTGACGTCATTCCGCATGATGTCGAAGTCACTTGGCTCGAAAAAACGGATGTTGCCCGCGGAGCCGCCATCCACGCCAATCGGATCAGTGCGTTCTCTCAGCGCAATCGCTTGAGCCCCAAAGCCGTCGGATGTATCGCCAATGACATTGCGCTGTTGGCAGAATCCCCAGACAGTGTCCAGATGCGGCCAAAGGTCTTGATTGAGAAAGGTAAGCCGATTCCAGCGTCTCACTCACGCACTTTGAGGCCGAAGGTCGTCGACGGGCAAAGCAGCTCGCTCCCTAAGCTGCAATTGATCGAGTCCAGTAGCATCGGTAACAGCAGTTGGCTCAAACTTGGACGCGTCGATCCCATGACGGTTTTTCCTGATCGCTCACCTGAAGAAGCAATGCAGCTTCGCCTGGAGCTCGACGCCAGCGGCATCCTTGAGTCGTCTCTGGTTTTGACCAATTCCAATCAATCGGTCACGCTTCCAGCTAGCTCTGATCCAGAGCTTTCCCAATCGGATGTGGAACATTGGCGTGATTGGCTGCAAAAAGTACAACAGTTCTAAACCAGCCTCAGTCCAGCCCAGGCCTAATCAAAGTTTGAATTTGGGTTGAGTAGCAATTCAATACCGAACCCTCCTCCTTCGAGTTTAGCGAGGAAATTGGGGAGGAGCAGAGCCGAATCGAAGAGAAGGATTTCTTCCCAATTTGAAACTTTGATTGGCCCTTCAGTCCAGCCCAATGCGGCTTCTAGACGCCGTAGAATATCCGCAGGAAGCAAATAGGGGTTCCGTTGCCACCGCTTCATTATGAGAATGCGGTTGAGTTCGATCAGGCAGCGGACTTGTCCAATGCACCCGCCACCGCCGTCGAACCATAGATCGACAGTCTTTTCCAAGTCGATTCCTTTTCGCCAGTCATCGCTAGGGAGGAACTCAGATGTCTGTTACCGAAGCACTATCCTCACTCAGCGTCATTACGTTCCCGCACCCCACTCTCCGCTATGTTGCGAAGCCGATCCGTCGCGTTGATGCTCAACTCAAAGAGCTGGTCAGCCGCATGTTCGAGCTGATGTACGAGAACCGTGGAGTCGGCCTCGCAGCGACTCAAGTCGACGTTCCACTACGGCTCTTCGTGATGAATCCGACCGGCGAGAAAAGTGAAGGCACGGAGCGAGTGTTCATCAATCCGGTCATCTCAAAGCCTCGAGCGAACGAGGAAGCCGAAGAAGGTTGCCTGAGCCTACCGAATATCCACGGCAACGTCGTCCGAGCAAAGTCGATTCACGTAAACGCCTTTGACATGTCAGGCACTGAGATCGACGAAGATATAAGCGGCTTTGAGGCACGCATCATTCAACACGAGACAGACCACTTGGACGGCACCCTATTCATCGATCGATTGAAGGAAGGCTCCATCAATGAAGTTGTCGGCGAGCTCGACGCTTTGCAAACTGACTTTCAGTCCCGTCAACGGACCGGTGCCGTACCAGAGGACGCCGATCTTTTGGCGCAGTTGAAAGACTGGGAATCCCAGTACTGCTAGAGCATCCTTCGTTTCAGGCAGAGCTTCGAAAGCTGGCACTAGCGTTCGGAAATATCGCGTGGTCCGAATCCAAGATTTGAAGAGCGAATCGCCTTATTTAACTTGAACCTGCTATTTTGACTTAGTCCAAAGCCGCTCACAAAGCGACGGCCGCCGTGACATCCACTGCATCGCGAATCTTGATGGGAACCGGCATTACGTAATCGTGGGCACTGCGTAGCTCGACGTTCTCGCAACGGTCTAAATAGAACTGGCGTGGTTCTCCTCGACACAAGCAAAGTGCCAAGAAGCGGTCTCGACCGACAAAACGAACGGGACTGACCACGCGCTCGGTGTGACGGCCTTTGGAATCCAGATAGCCCAACTGAACCACAATGTCATCGGCTTGGTGCATTGCGCGGCTAAGTAACTTTCGCATCGTCGGATTTCCCTTCTCGAGATCGCCTTCAATCTGGCAGAACCCGCTTCGAGCTCTGATAACTGAATGATCGCGGAGCGGCGGACACGTTAGGTCACGCGCAAGAAGAAAACCGCAAATTCCATATTTCCAGGGAATTCGACGCCCTTTTGAAGCCCTTTCGGCGACGTGTTGAGTGGCTTGCTGAAGGCATTATTGCTGCTTCGGCGGCGGAAGCACCATGGCGTGCAAACACATAACCCCTCCGGCGGTTAACAAGATCCAGCCCAACCATCCAGGCGGTCGGATCGTCTTACGCGGGTTGGGGTGGGCCGCCATGTACAGCTCGCTAGTAAACTCTTGAGAGGCAAGCTGCGATTCTTTAGCGATCTGCGCCAGAGCTCGAGTTCCGGTCTCGTTTAGGACAAACGAGTTGACCATGCGAAACTGAATCCCAAGCAAGAGCAATAGGACGCCCCACATAAAATAGCGGTTGCGATTGAATTCCATGACTGAATCCAAATTAAGGGCTTCCAATCGCATCCATGCTTCTTCAACCGCATCCTGCGCGGCAACACTCACTGTCGTCATCGACATGGGCGACGGGCTGCCAGGAGAAATAAGGGCGATAACCGGGAATGTGATGTCCACCCGATGCACTTCGTAGCAGCTGTGACAGTCATCCGGGATTCAATGCTCCGGTGACTTCTTACAATCCAAGCCGCCGGACCTGAATCTCGTGTTGCGGGAAAGTGACTTTGCTCGCGCGTCCGATTCGATTCTGAGAGTCTGCTCTACCGAGCGACGGCGGTCACCATCCGGGGGCGTGAATGGAGTTTGCGAAAGTGCTCTCGCATCTCGGACTCGAGATCTGGGGAGATGGTGCGCATTGCACGCTCAAGCTCAAAGGCACTATCCGACTCGGGCAGCGAGGCATACAGTCGCAAGAATGAACCAAGTGCTTCACGCGTTTCCGCGCGTCGATGAATAAAGAAATGCACCCAAGCCCAACTATCCCGGTAATCGCGATCGGTAAATTCAGAAACCACTCGTTTTGCATCGAGCTCAGCAATGGATTGAACTCGCGTTTGTCCTGTGCGCCGAAGGCTCTCAAGGTATGGATTCGCGTCGAATCGATCGGACGCTGCAAGCTCGAAATACTCGGCGATGCCTTCATCCAGCCAGAGCGGCAAGGTCTTGCCGGTCTGATTTAGCAGTGCATGGGTGACTTCGTGCCGTAGATCAGTTGCCACGTCCTGATGCCAATGCGTAAACAACATGCCGGGTCCGCGATCCTGCAAAAAGATCGCACGGCGGCTCGGCAATCCCGGAAAATAGGCCTGCATGTAACGCCGGTATTCGGAGTCCGATCCGAAGAGCACGACATGGATTTTTTGCCCGTAGTCGCGAACACCGAGCACGGCCTTTAGATCGGCCTGCACTTGTCGCAACTCCAGCAGGAGAGCGTCCTGGGCGGCGAGACGAAAATCGCTGTGTACCTTGAAATTCTCGGCGACAATCTCATGCGGCCACTTGCTACGCGGCTTGGTGGGCTCCCTGCGACTGATCGCCTCGCGTTTTGGTTTCACAATTTCACTAGAAATGATTCCCGCGGTCACCTGTGGCGTCGCAAAGCAATACCGGGCCCCGGGAATAAGCGTGTATGTAAACGCCAAAAACACAAGCATCATCCGCGCAGGCATCCATCCCCGATGGTTCCATGAATTTCGAAAAAATGACCCCAGCCCCAACAGCGCTCCGACTCCGTTCGAAGTTACATCGAATCTGCTCTCCAGTGCCCGCAATGCGAGGGCGAAGTCTATTCAATCATTACCTCGGGAAACAAGAGAGGCCGGCAGGCCGATGGGGACACGCCAAAGAAAAAGGGACCACTGACAATCAGAAGTCCCTTTTGCATGCATTCCATGCGGATGCATTTCTTGCAGTGACTAAGTCAAGCCTTACTGCGAATTCTTCGAGCTCGACTGCTATTTAGCTCGAGGTCGGTAATTCCATTCCGGAGAACCTTTCGGATCTGGCGAACTCGGCGACTTGCCTAGTCCCAAGTCCTCGGGACGAAGATTGAGTTTCTTGAAGTAGCCTTCCTCGCGAATGAAGCCGTAGAAGCTCGGATAAAACGGATCCACGTAATCAACATCCGCCTTTGCAGGCACGTCATGCCCAGTCAGAAAGTAGGCTGCGTTCACGATGAGTCGCCGCAGGTCTTCATCGACAAAGTCTACGGAAGCTCCACCAGTGGTGCACAGCGACATCCCCGTCCCGCTGCCGTCGGGGCGGTCGTACTTGTGCAGCCAGACGAAGGGCTGCATCGGATCATTCTTTTCGTTGTCGACCAGCGCCGATTCGGGATCCAAGCTCGCAGTCACTCCAGCGCGCATCAGAATTTCATCGCTGTCTGTCAAGTGAACGACACCGTAGACGTCTGACGGGCAAAAGATATCACCCACGTCCGTAAGGATCGGGTGCTTCGCGCTGCCATCGACCACTTGGCTTCGAGCGCCTTCCTTCTTGTGCCGCCCATGGTGCGACACCCACTCTTCACCGAGGAAGACGCGACCAAATTTCCCATACGGCACACCGCCAAAATCCCCTTTGCCATTGAAGGCGTGGGTCGACGTTCGGACTCCAATGATCGGCTTGCCTGCATTTAGGAACGCGGTGATGTGCTTTGCCGATTCCGCATCTGGCGTCCGAAATCGAGTTCCGATGATCATCAGATCAGCGTCATCTAAAGCCTCGAAACCAACAACGCCCGCTTGGTTGTTGCAGTCGATATAGCCTTCACCCTCAGCATCCAGCGCGAAAAGCACCGTGCATTTGAAACCATGTTTCTGGCTGAGAATCTTGCCCAGCATCGGCATCGACTCTTCCGTCCGATACTCTTCGTCGCCCGAGACAAGCACAATGTGCTTTCCTTGCGATTTCACGCTCTCCGGCGGCTCAAACACCAATCTGTCTGCTGCCATAAGATTTGTGAACGACGTCGTCACGAGCGCCATCGCGGCACAGTGGACGGCCGTCCATTTCAACAGCATGGTTGCCCGTTTAAGAGAGGGTAATGAACTCAAAATGGTCATAAGATGGTTTCCGCAGTGGTGGGGTTCGGATCAGTTGGCTGAATCGGTGGGAAGCGACCCTGGAGCCGCTCGGGATGTTGCCAGCCGGGAAAGATCGTCCCGCCGCGTCAAAGCTGGGCAGGTTGCTTTCCCAGGGGCTCTCTCCACGCATATCATACTCAATCCACCAGCTCTCAGGCGAAATGCCCCTGCAGCAAATTCATCGGGACTGGTATCCTTTCCTTAGATGCCGCTACCCAGGGACGATGTCTTTCATTACGGCTCGCCCTCTAGCCCATGAGTCCGAAACTTTTTCGAGAGAACTGTAGAGTCCAATGAGTGTTGTTGAGCACGATTGCGTTGTTATCGGTGGTGGTCCAGGCGGCTATGTTGCGGCAATCCGAGCCGCTCAACTGGGCATGAACACCGCTTGCATCGACGAAAACGACGTGTACGGCGGAACCTGTCTTCGCGTTGGTTGCATTCCTAGTAAGGCCCTGCTTGAGTCGAGCCACCTTTACGAAGAATCAAAATCGCACTTCGCTGATCATGGCATCCAAGTTCCGAATGTGGGCCTAGATTTGAAGACGATGTTAGCCCGTAAGGACAAAATCGTATCGCAGCTAACGGGCGGCGTTTCGATGTTGTTGAAACGCAACAAAGTCACGATGTACAACGGCCGCGGCAAACTTTCTGCCGTCGATCAGATCGAAGTCACTGGAAAGGGCGAGACCGTCCAACTTCGCGCCAAACACATCATTCTGGCTACCGGTAGCCGCCCTGCCACGATGCGTGGTGTCGAGATGGACGGTGACCTGATCGGCGATAGCACGGCCGCACTCAATTACGATTCAGTCCCCGAGACGCTCGTTGTCATTGGCGGTGGCTACATCGGATTGGAGTTAGGCTCCGTTTGGAGCCGGTTAGGCAGCAAAGTCATCGTTCTCGAAGCGATGGACCGCGTCCTGGCGGGGCTCGATCATGAGATCGGCCAGATTGCAGCTCGTACTTTTACAAAACAAGGCATCGAGTTCCGAACCAACAGTTGGGTCGAGAGTGCCACGATCGAGAATGGCAAGTGTGTGGTGAAATGCAAAGACAGCGATCCAATGACTTGCGATCGGGTCCTGCTCTCCACCGGACGTGTTCCTTGCTCGGATGATCTCGGATTAGAAACGGTCGGCATCGAAACCGACAAACGTGGATTCGTTCCCGTCGATGAAAACTATCAAACGGCGGTCCGCGGCGTGTACGCAATCGGTGACCTTACTGGCGGTGCCATGCTTGCTCACAAGGCAAGTGAAGAAGGCATCGTTTGTGTGGAACGCATCACTGGCATGAAGAGCCATGTCAATTACGACGCCATACCGGCAATCGTGTATACCAATCCCGAAATCGCGTCAGTCGGCAAAACTGAGGAGCAGCTCAAAGAAGCAGGCATCGAATACATCAAGGGGATTTGCCCTTACGGTGCCAGTGGTCGTGCCTTAGCTCTGGGCGATACGGCCGGACGAGTGAAAGTCCTGGCCCATGCTAAGACCGACCGAGTTCTCGGTGTCCACATCATCGGAGCCCGTGCCGGCGATTTGATCGCGGAGGCGGTTGCCGCCATGGAATTCGGCGCCAGCAGTGAGGATATTGCACGTTGCTGCCACGCTCACCCGACTCTGTCCGAGTTAATGCACGAGGCAGCCATGGCGGTTTCCAAACGAGCCATTCATACCGCCTAGCGCCAACGCATTCAGATGTCGACCGGATCAACGACCAACAGAGGCGATGCCGATCTTGAGGACCCACCCAGCAATCCATCTTGGATAAGGCGTTGGGGACTGCTTCTCGCGCTGATGGTCTCCTCGACTCTAGCCTTTGCTTGGCCAAGTGTCGCGGCGGCAATTGGCTTATCACCGCAGAATATGTCGAAGCCAGCAGTTGAGGAAGGATCTGATACCGCAGCAAGCGTCGATAGACAGGTTCAACCCAACACAGCCGATCAACTTGGATTCGATCCGTTTTGGTTACCCAAGTGGGGTCTGCGCTGGTTGGTCATCATCACCATGTTCTGCTTGGGCATGGCAATCAAGTTGCGAGAATTGCGTGAACTGCGCCAACACCCAATAGCCGTGTTTCTAGGTGTCGCGGTCCAATGTATTTGGATGCCGTTTCTAGCTTGGTCCGCGATTCGAATCCTCGGCTTGACTGGTCCCATCGCAAGCGGGGTTGTGCTTGTGGGCTGCGTTCCCGGAGCCATGGCTTCCAACGTGTTGACCATGACCGCTCGGGGAAATGTCAGTTACTCCATCAGCCTAACCACCGTCGCAACGCTTTTGTCTCCGATCTCGGTCCCGTTGGCTCTATCGGTTATCGGTCATTTTGATGAGCAACACATTTTGCCGAATCCATGGCAACAAGCGACAACCTTGTTGACCACCGTCGTGCTTCCCGTGTTGCTGGGCTTCGCTGTTCAGCAACTGGTGAAACAAAAAATCCAATGGCTCGTCACGTTGGCTCCCTGGGTGGCAAGTATAGCTTTACTTTGGATCATCGCGTCGGTCGTCGCCGTGAACCGAAATCAACTTGGACTAATCAGTCTAGCACTCCTGGTAGCTCTGCTTGCCATCAATGTCGCCGGATATCTTGGCGGAGGAATCGCCGCTTGGACTAAACGCCTCCCCAGTTCAATGGGCCGCGCCTTGTCGCTGGAGGTCGGCATGCAAAACGCAGGACTTGGCACATTCCTAGCCGCCAACATGTTTGGCTCCGAATCTCCCGCACTCATCCCAACGGCAGCCTACACATTCGGATGTATGCTGACCGGGACCCTGCTCGCTAGCTACTGGGGATCTGTGGCTGCGGAAACTGATCAGAGTACCTTAAGCCTCTCGAGTCCCTTATAGGCAAAGAGACAGGGCCAATCAAAGTTTAAAGTTGGGAAGAATTCCTCCCCGTCGCTCAGGCTCCGACCCTCCGCAAATTCCTCGCGAAACTCGGAAACAGAGGGTTAGGTATTGAATTGCTACTCAACCCAAGTTCAAACTTTGATTGCCCCTGGGCAAAGAGACCAATCTCATTGCAAGCCTTCACTAACCATCGGCAGTTTTGATTAACCAAAACTGCTATTGCTATGTCGCGTCGATCTCGCCTAAGTTTTGGAAAACCGAATTTGGTTATCCAAAACTAAGTAAGCAGCCATTCAGCCGCCGCTTGCTTATTGGACCTCGAACATGGAGGTAACGACGTTGGCTAGACCCAAATCTACTGAGCTGACCAGTCGCGAACTGGCAGTAATGCAAGTCTTCTGGCAGCGTGACGCTGCAGCTGCTGACGACGCGCACCGGCATCTATTGGAACAGGGTGAAGACATTGCCTATGTGACCGTCGCCAATGTAGTTCGTGCCCTCGTCGAGAAGGGCTTTCTTGAGCAAACCACTGCGAAACGCCCGTACAACTACAAGGCAATCCGGACGTTCGACCAAGTCTCTACAACGCTCGTCGGCGACTTGGTAACTCGAGTCTTCGACGGATCTCGCGAAGCCCTGTTGGTGCACTTGCTTGACCACAAAAAGCTGACCGCGGAAGAGCGTGAATACCTGCGTCAAATTCTCGACAGTCAGGAGCAATAGCCATGGCCGCTCTGATTGCTTGCCTTCTTCAGGTCTCACTGGTCGCTGTACTTACGCTGGGAGTCACACGTTGGCTGCTGCCGCGCGATGCGAGGAAAGCCGAATTTGTTTGTCTTGTCGGAATCGTACTCTGCACCATGAGTGTACTCCTGATGTGCTTTGAAGTACCTCGTGCTTGGACACTACAACTGCACGAACCAGTAAATTCGCTTTCGGCAAAACCAGCCAGCCACGCGGAATCGATGCCGCGAACCTCAAACGCGAGTTCGCGCATTCCGGCCGCATTCCGAATCAATATGGAATTGGCCCTAAATGAACTACGTTTCCTTAGCTCACCAAGAAACGAATTTGGTGTCCGTCTATCCAAGTATGCAACTTGGGCTGCGTTGGCCTGTTGTGCGACCATCCTACTGCGACTCGCATTGGGCTACGCTGCCCTTTGGCGAATGACAGATGGGAGCAAGCTGTGCGTAGATCCACATACCCTGGTCGATCTGGAAAAACTGGCTTCAAACGCTGGTCTGGAAACCCCGCCTGAGATCCGCTTCAGCCATCGGCTGACAAGTCCCTGCGTCAGCTGTCTTCGACGCAGCGTGATCTATGTTCCGGTCAACTTCTCAGAGTGGACCGAACTCGAACGCCGAACGTCACTGGCTCATGAACTCACTCACGTCCGTCGCAACGACGCGAGACGAAGGTTGTTTGCTGAAATCGTGCTCTCTGCGATCTACATGCACCCTCTCGCAAGCTGGTTGCGAAGCAATCTCATTTTCGCCCAAGAACTAGCGACGGACAGAGACGCAGCCAAACTGCTGTCATCCCCAAATCAATATCGACAAGGCCTTTCGATGTTGGCGTTGCGAATGGATTCGCAACACAACGATTCCGTTTCCTTTGGAGTTTCCGTTTCGACCAACACAGTGGTCAGGAGGATCAAAATGTTGAAAAGTAATAAATCGTACTACCGCAGTCCAAGCTGGCTCATGCTGGCAGGTTTTGTGATTGTCTCGACCGGCGCGATAGCCTGGAATATCCATGCCGATGAGCCACAGGCCCAAGTGACTCGCATCGCCGCACGAGGCAGATTGAGCAATCCAGCGAGCAAGCCGTTCTCTCGTGCAACCTGCAAGCCTTGGGATGCCATTGGACAGGGAAGTGGGTACGCCTACATCCAGCCTCAACCAATGCTTGCCAACAAAGACTTCGCATCTCAGCTAACCATGATCGAATCGGTGCTCCTCCGTTCAACTCCGCCTGAGGTGGCACAAGATCTAGTCGGGCAACTTCAGGGTTGGCAATCGTCTTTGGATGTTCAGTTGACTGAGATACCCGAGGCACAGCGGCAGAATGAGAATAAGTACGCGGTTTCGCTGGGCAGCAACCGTTTCCAACTCGATTTTGCGAAAGTCGTTGACTGGTCTGCAATCGCAGATACGGCACGACTGCAACCTATCTTTCCTAAAGAACACGAGGCCATTCGGGAATTGCTTCGATCCAAAGGCCAAAGCAAAACATTGCAGCTCTCCCCAGAAACCCCGACGAAAACGGAATCCAACCCCACAGCCCAACAACTGTGGTCTTTGGTCCAAGGAGGTGTTTTAACGGTCGCGTTCGCAGTTCCTCAAGAAATTGCCGTGGACCAGGAATACCTTCAAACCAAGGATTACGACGGCGTCGAACTTATAATCTATGAGCTTCTGCAGGTCAGTCACAGCGTCGCTCTGGGAATGGACATCGTCGGCGATCCTACAGATTCCCATTTCCGTTTGGCAGTCGCGGTCAAAGAAGCCGACAAGCTTGAAGCTGCAGAGCGTTGCATGAAGGAGATCCAGAGCTATATCAGCGGACTCGAGGACGCTGACAACCAGACAGAGGAAGAGCGTTCCATGCTCGCCAAAATCCGAAGCCAAGCGAACGAGTGGAAGATCACAAGTAATCAAGCAGACAGTGGCCTCCCAACGCTGACATTGACTGGCCAACTCCCTTTCCAAGCCCTTGGTCGCTTGTAAACCTGGTTTAATGGTGGCTTCGACAGGCTACAAATACGAAATCGATTGGGACGCCGCGGTATCGCGGCGTCCTTTTTTCGTTAGCCAATCTGCAACGGCTTGCCGGCGGTTCAAAAACATGATCGAAATCGAGCATCGATGCGGTGATCAACTTCATTAGACGCACGACCTAAGCCAGCCGAACAGTGCCTGCAACCAACAATCGAACGAATTCGAGTTACAATCTACAATCCCAACCCGGCACGAACTGCCAGATCCTACCCAGCCCCCGTTTTGCGTGAGCCAAATATGCGGAACCGCACCTCTCTCTCCCTTGTTTTTTCTTTGTTCCTTTTCGCCACTCTTCAATGTGCATTTGCCGAAGAAGCGAAACTAAAGGCACTCATCATTGATGGTCAGAACAATCACGGTGCATGGCCCAAGACAACGGTAATGATGAAGCATTACCTTGAGGAGAGTGGGCGATTTGAAGTCGACATTCAACGAACTCAATTCACTTGGAAGGGTGAAGCCGAACTGTCAAAGTATCCGCTTGCGGGCTTCAAGTCGGAAGCATTGAAACAAGCCAAGCCTGATCCCAACTTCAAGCCTGAATTCAGCAAGTACGATGTTGTCGTTAACAATTTTGGATGGGGCGCTGCACCTTGGCCTCAGGAGACTCAGGACGCGTTCGAAAAATACATGAAAAACGGCGGCGGCCTGGTCGTCGTCCATGCAGCCGATAATTGTTTCCCGGAGTGGCCAGCTTACAACGAAATGATCGGCCTGGGTGGATGGGGCGACCGCGACCAAAAGTCCGGCCCCTACGTCTACTTCACCAAAGAAGGTAAGGAAGTTCGTGACAACTCAGTCGGAAAAGGAGGTGGCCATGGCCCGCGGCATGAATTTGAGATCATCATTCGGGATACCGCTCATCCGATTACGAAGGGGTTACCTACCGCCTGGTTGCATACTGAAGATGAACTCTACGAACGCCTGCGTGGTCCTGCCATCAATATGACGATCCTGGCGACGGCCTATGCAGCACCTGAAAAGAAAGGGTCGGACCGACACGAGCCTATGCTGATGGCATTGGACTACGGAAAGGGAAGGGTCTTTCACTCCACACTCGGCCATGCGGACTTTTCTATGGAATGCGTTGGCTTCATTACAACATTTCTCCGCGGTTCCGAGTGGGCAGCTACGGGAGAAGTGACTCTAACCTCGGTGCCTGAGGACTTTCCATCGCAAGATAAAATCGGCAAACGCACATTCAATAAATAGCGAACGATTTTCGGTCCGGCGTTTTCAAGTTCTGGCTTTACCGAGCCGCAGGAAGTGTCATTGACGTTTTCGTCTTGAGGAAGGTTTTTCTACGTGGCAAAGAAAAAAGTTCAGATCAAGACAAAGGCAACCAATTCGAGCGTCACCGGCTATCTGAACGCCCTGGAAGATTCGAAGGCCAAGGCTGCCGGTAAGCAACTGCTCAAACTCTTTAAGGAAGTCACTGGCTGCCGCCCCAAACTTTGGGGAGACTCAATCGTGGGATTCGGAAAATACACCTACTATCGTGCAAATGGCGACGAAGGCGAAATGCTGGCCACCGGCTTCTCGATACGGAAGACGGGGCCCGTTCTCTACGTCTTGCCTGGAACCGGCAACTACAAAGCTCTGCTGTCCAAGCTAGGTAAACATAAGACCGGCAAGTCTTGCCTCTACCTCAAGAATCTCGATGACGTGGACATGGACATACTCACTGAACTCATCCAAGTCGGATTGGACGATCTACACAAGAGTCACGAAGTCGTCCTGAAGTAGAGCCCTCGGCAGGACTTGTGCCGCTACAGCAGATTCGCCATTTGCCATTTGCCCTTCGCCGTAGGGGTGGAAGGGTCACCCGATCCACTTGCGGATGGTGGTGCAGACTCGCTCTGCGACTGCCCCCGATCCGACATGCAGGGCAACACAAGCGGCTGCTCCACCGGGACCACCTAGAACAGTTCCGATTCCCGCCGCGGTCGCTGTCCCGCTAAGCTTGGCGATCCGTTTCGAATTCTGACTGTCCACCCCGCTTCGACAGGTTGCCGCGAGTGTGGCGATTTCGACGCCATCCGCCAAAAGCGATGCGGGGTGAACACGAGTCATACCTTTCGCAATCAAACGACCGCCATAGCGAGAGGACACCGCCCAAAACGCCTTCGTACCCATCGAAGCGATCGCGGATAGTGTTGCCTCTCCCATTTCTATTTGGTGGCTCTCGTGACGCCCCGTGGCGCAAGCTGTTGCAAAATGCTCGCAGTTGTTCTCGAGCAGATGGTAGCCGGATTCACCTAATCGTGATTCGGCAGCTCGACAGACGGCCTCCGGCTTCCGCGCATCTCTGTGTTCCTTGACGACTGATTTCTGCCCCCGGCAAAAATCCTCGATGGAATCACGACGAACCGTAAACTCGGCGCTGTTGTCCGCCAAAGCAACCCTGGCTCCAGATTCGGGCGCCAGGTGGATCACTGTACCGTCCCCCATGTCAATTCCATGGTGTTGGAACGGTAGACCGTTCAAATGAGTTTGTATGTATATGTGTTCTCCACGAGCCATAAGTCGACTCCTTTTTTCAAATTCACGTTCGTTTTGCATTCGACCCGAAGCAGATGCTTTGAGTATTTCTGCTCAGCCGTCGAGCGGGGCAAATCTAGCGCCGTAAACGGATAGGCTCAAAAAAAATGCCAACTAGTCGCCGAGCCAATGCGGAATCTTTTTCAAACTGGATTTTTTTGCGACATGGCCGTTCGGATCCATCCCGGCCTCGAACCAAGCTGGAATGGCATCTAAAGCGACCCGACGACGGCGAATCCCGCACGTGCCATCCATCTAGATGCCATCCCTGAAAAAACATGACGCTGCCAAATTGCGAATCCTGCTATCCAGGCCGCAAATATGGGTGCCAGTCGTTCCCAGAGTTTTACGAAAAGGATCGAAAATAGACCTCTGGCTTCCGACTATTTGGCTGATCGCCCCTCCCTAGCTTTGGCAGTCTGTTCTGCGACATACTCAAGTTGACTCGCGTCCAGGACTGCCGCAACTTCGGCTTGCTCGCGTTTCCTTAGCTCAGCTAGCTGAATCTCGAGATTTTCCAATCGCGCGCGATATCCCTTCTGAATGGAGTAAATCTCTGCTCGTTGCTTGGGCGTGACCACGGCCGAATAGTAACGGGGCAACCGGCCTCGAAACACGGTTTCTCCACTAGGTGCCTGTTCCGTACCAACGGTTTTCTCCGAGGCAATACGCCGATTACCGGACTCGGATTCCCCCTGTTTCCGCATCGCCTTTGCTCGCTGCCGATCCATAGCACCCGCCTTCGGTCTTGTCGCTACGGGTTCTTCCTTCTCAACACTTTCCTGTCCCCGCTCCTCTGCGCTAAGGCGCTGGCTCATCTCACTCTTAGCATCGCCAGGTGCTACGAGAGTTACACCGAGCGACAGTCCCGTCGCGACCAATCCAAACATCGCTTTTGTGAATAGCATTTTCGTTCTCCTTCAAGTCTCACGAATATCACCCCGCGCTGCCCGACATTGCATTCAGTTACTCCTGGCGCCTTGAACCATTCGGTTTTCCGAGGAGTCGTACACTCGCACATCAACGCTGAACGTTCAGCATTGCAGTGATTTCATCCGTTGGTTCTGGAGTCGGATGCCTTTAGGGTCAGAAGCATCGCGGGAACTTGCAGAAGATGACGTCCAGCTTACAGACGCCTTACAAAGAAATTTCGGAATCCTTTTGAATTTGTACCAAAGACCTAACGAGGTCCCTGTAGTTGACCAACGCTTCAGGCCCAATCAGAGTTTCACGTTAGGGCATGAACCGCGACGCCCTAGCGGCCGGGTGCGTCATGAAACCCGTTGCCAAAAGGGGCGGCGATGGGGCGGCGATGGGGCGGCGATGGGGCGGCGATGGGGCAGCGATGGGGCAGCGATGGGGCAGCGTCGGGCCAGCGGCTCCATGGCGAAACAGCCTAGATTCAAACTTGGATTTGCCCCGACCAACGCTTGGCTCGAATTGATCGATCATCTAGCTTAAGCAGACCGAAACGCGTTCTAGCTCGCCCCCTTGTTGATGAAGGCGAGCAAATCCGCCATTTCTTGCTTGGAAATAGCGTCTTCCATTCCCTCAGGCATGATTGATTTGCCACTGGATCGTAATTCCGCAATGTCACTTCGAGACACAATGGTCGAATCGTTCGCGGCGCGGATAAGCTCTACGGCATTAGCCGACTCCGAACGAATCATTCCAGTAATCACTTCGTCGTCGTGCGTGCGAAGGAGATAATTCTCAAATTCAGGGCCAACCTCCCGATTGGGATCCAAAATATTCAGCAAGATGCTCTGTGGACCGCGATTCTTCATCGCCGCGAGATTCGGGCCGATTTCCCCTAGCCCTTCCTGGCCGAGCCGATGGCAGCTCGAACAATTTTTCTCGAACACGACTCGACCGCGGGTCTCGTCTGCCGGAAGATCCAAGGCGACCAAATAATCTTCCAGAATTTCCAACCGCGATGAGCCGGTCAAAGAACCCAATATCAGATCGAGTCGTTTCCGCGCGTGACTACCGGGCTTGCAAACAGCAATGAGCTGATTTTTCAGATGGACATCCACACTCAGATTCTGTGACTCGATGGCATCCAAAACCATTTCTGCATAGTCATTTCTAGAGCACAAGAAATCTGCCGCAATCGGTCGCATCGAGGGCGTTAGTTGCTGCCATGTGTCGAGCACGACCTTAGCAGCCGACGGATCATGCTGCGTTCTCAGCAACGAGAAAACCCCACGCTGCAGTTCCACTGGTGCGACTGACATTAAAAGTTCACGTGAGACATCGCATTGCTGAGTCATGCTCGCATAACGGAGATTTTGCAAAGCTTCTGTACGCGCGGCGATGCTAACCAACGGATCCTTGACGCGTTTCAGACTACGAGCCACGACGAGATTCATCCGAGCGGTCAGCATGGTCGCTACGGGTTCCTGCTCGCTAAACAATTCTGCGTCGACGGCTGCGAATCGACCCAACGTTGCTCCCAATCGCACCGCTTTCTCAATCGGTAATTCACATAGCACTTCGATGGCCGCACGGATTTCGCCTATTTCCCCAGCATCCGCGATCTGAGCTGAAAGCCGATCGACGAATTTCAGCATCGAATCATTCCAATCCCGACTAGCCAACAAGGTCCGCCAAACACCCAATGCGGAACCAGACAAGGAACTTTGCGCGGCGAAGCATGTCAGCGAGTCGTATTCATGTTGCTGAAGGATCTCGACGAATGCTCGACTTCGCTCTTCCGAATCTTTGATACCGCTCATCGCGTAGGCGATTTGGAGACGGACTTCGTGGGAACGATCGCTTGCAAGCTCAAGCAGCTGATCCTGAAAGTCTGCTGCGTAACCATGAAGGTCGATCAATCGGACTGCGTGACGCCGAACTTGAGGATGCTCGTCGCTCAACGCGTCAACGAGTAGTCCATCGCGCAGGTCCGATTCATTCGGCTGGTCTATCTCGAAAGCTCCCAAACCGTCCAACGCGTACATTGCATGCATGCGTCCTAGCGGAGAACGCGATTCACGGCAAAGCTTTCGCAGTCCCGCAATACAACTGCTGTCTTGACGTTCGAAGATCAATCGAGCTGCTGTCTCTCGATGCCAAGCATTGTCATGCTCCAGCAGCGCGACCAACCCATCGGACTCAAGAGAAGCCAAGTCAGTAATCTTCCTTACCGGTTCTCCCGTCGCGGATATGCGATAGATCCTGCCTCGATTTCTACCTGCAGTTAAATCTAGGTGTTTCTTGATCACTGGCGGCAAACTCTTTGGATGCTCGATCACTTCGCGATAAGTATCTACGACGTACAGGCACCCGTCGGGACCGCATGCGAACTGAGATGGTCGGAACCAGTTGTCGGTTGATCGGATCCATTCAGAATTCTTATCGATCCGAGTCGCCGTATACGGAAATCCATCACGATGAATCTGCTTCCGATGGACTAAGTTACTCCCGACGTCACCGACAATAGCGACGCCTCGATTCTCGTCCGGCCACGCATCGCCTCGGTAGATTGTGGCTCCGGTCGCGCCAGTGAAATAGCCCGCAGGTCTTCCTCCTCCCTCAATCGGTCCACCGACCAATCCGGCGACTCTCAGGCGTGTTCGGACGACACGCCACGACTCGATGGGGCTGATACGATAGACTTCGGCTTGTGGTCCGTCATCGGCAATCGACGCTTTCGAAGAAGGGGGAATGGCATATGGATTACGAGCAGCATGGCGTTCCTCGTACAGAACCTGCATGAGGTGATTGCTATTGGAAGAAGCAAACTTGTGCCCCCAATCATCAAAGCTCATACCGTGTTGAGCACCTCCACTCGTCAACTCGAAAGCGAACGTCCGCGGATCAAATGCGAAGTCGCGGCCACGAATAGAGACAGGGGCCGCAGATTCTTCAGGACGGTGCACCTTACCTCCTGCGCTACTCACGGCCAGATGGATGCGGTTGTCGAGATCCCAACGCATCGAGTTCAATAACCCTTGGACATTGGAGACACCAAAACCCGTCAGAACAATCTGTTTCTGATCCGCAACACCATCGTGGTTGGTATCTTTCATATAGTAGATGTGTGGTGCATCGCCGACGAATAGACCTCCATCGAATGGAAAGAGGGCCGTTGGCCAGAGCAAGCCGGACGCGAATTCGGTACGCTCGTCATAGACGCCGTCTCGGTCGCTATCCGTCAGCAACGCAATACTTGAAATGGCTTCACCGCGATCCTCGCTGTATCCCTTCATTTCACAAACAAACAGTCGTCCCCTGGCGTCCCATTCCATGGCGACTGGCGTTCCGATCAAAGGCTCGGACGCGACCAACTGCATTTCAAAGCCTTCAGCAATTTCAAACTTAGAAAGGCTATCCTCCGGCTCGGTTGCAGGGATTCGCGGCAGTTCCCCTTCAAAATTCCCGAGATCTTCGTCTGCTTCTCGCAGCAGTTTTTCGACACCTTCCATCAAGACTTTTTCTACCCCACGAGCCACCTTGGATGCTCGCTGGCTGGTCTCGTAGCCGCCTTGCCCGTACGATTCGTCCGTCCCGATGTAGCCCGGCCCATAGTCGCCGTAGGCTGCCATAGCGACATTGAGCTTGGGGCGTAAAGCTTTCGCAGCCAACTGGTATTCGACGAAGAGTTCACCCGGCATATGTAGCACACGGGTGGTGCCAATTTTCAGACACCCGAGGTCAATGCGATGACCTGATTTACAGCGAAGAGCCCAAGCGAGTTGCTCGGGGCCACCCCAATAATCCGCGGTTTTCCAATCGCTGACTCGCGACCGTAGTTCTTCGACGTCGAGGTGTTGGCCAAGTGGCAGTGCTACGGGCGCGGTGTACCATCCAAGATCCTGTTGGGTGAGCTCGAACTTCTTAGATGCCTCAAAAGCACGACGCATGCCGTCGGCCATCCGCCGCGCCAAAGCCATGCGGTTCGATTTCGAACCATCATTGAACTTGCCAGCACCAATATTGCCTCCGGCGCCGTTGAAATGAACGTGGAGCGTCTCTGGCATGTCCTGCCCACGCACGAACCGAGCGATGCCAGGAAAATCGGGACTTGGCACCCCCGTGCGATAGTAGCTCTGCGGATGGCATGCATAGTACGAAAGAACTGCAAGTGGAGTCTCCTCGTTCCAAAATGAAACTGCGGAGACCATTGGATCGATAATACCCTCGGGCAAGGCACGAAGTTTTGGGTCGCGGCAAGTGGTGTAGCGGGTGGCGATGACGTTGCCGGATTCGTCTTGAATGCGTCGGTTCGAGGCTACGCGTTCGACTTCGGCTTCACCATATCCAGCATGTGTCACCGGTTGTGGTCGACTTACTGCCTCAGCGACGGCGACATGCAGACGCTCCAGAACTTCCCTCGCAAATGAGCCTTCCAAACCGCCCAAGTCCGCCACTCCAGCTTCGTTCAGCAACTGCTCCGCAGTAAAGTCGCAGCGCGGAGCATCATGTTGGTGCAGAGTATGAACCGCAACTCGCTCACGCGTTGTCCCAGCGGCGTCCGCGATTGCATCTCGAAACGCATCGTGAGCTCCATTGGCAATCCCGATCCAATCCACCGCACACAGTGCGATTGGCTCACCAGCCCCAAGCAATACGATACCGCGTGCGCGCAGAGTCAACTCATCGACCCGGCGAACTCGGTCGTAGGCCATCGCAAAACCGACTGACGGTGTCACATCGATATCAAACTTCGCCAACCGAATGCTTGACTCCTGATTCGCTGTGTTTAGTTGACTCGTGCCCTGCGCTAACAGCAAACTGGGTGACACCAACAAACAAACGGCGAAGCCTATCCAAAGGTGATTCGTGTGACTGAAGAGCAATACCTTCAGTGATCTGTTTTGCCTGTTGAGTGACGGAAGCATCGGAAAGGATCCACAAGCGGAGGAAATAGGCGGGAAAGGGCAGGGGGGCGTCGCCGGAGCTCAGCCAGATTTATCTAGGTCAGCAGGCGGTTGTGCTGCGCAAACGAAACGCTGATCTGCACCGCCTTGCCGAAGGGCTGCGTTGCCCAGCCATATATGACCGTGCAGCATCAGTTAAAATAGCAGAGACGTACTACTGAAGCGACGAATTGCTTTAAGGATCCTGTCAATGAGGCTGTTCGCTACCTCGATCTGTTGCACCTGCCATTATTTGGCATCAATTCTTGCCGTGATCGTTGGAACCATTTCCAGCGTGGGTGCTGGAGATGTCGACTACACCACACAGATTCGTCCGTTGCTCTCTGACAAGTGTTTTCAGTGCCATGGTCCCGACGAGAATACTCGAGAAGCCGACGTGCGACTCGACACCGAAGAAGGCCTTCGAAGCCAAGCAGGGGATGATGGCTCGTACGAGTCGCTAATTGAACGTATCACGAGCGAGGATCCTGATTTTCGAATGCCACCGCCTGAGGCCAACAAAGATCTTCAGGCCAACGATATTGACTTGATCCGTGACTGGTTGGCGAGCGGAGCGGATTGGCAGCAACACTGGGCGTTTGTCCCGCCAACCGAATACGACATTCCCAGATCACCAAACGACCAATGGTCCAGAACCGGCATCGATCGTTTTCTGTTCGCCAGGATGGAAACGGCTGGCCTCGAGCCTTCAGCGGATGCGGAGCCATTGATTTTGGTTCGCCGATTATTTCTTGATCTGATTGGGCTCCCCCCTTCGCCGGAAGAGGCTGACCAATGGGTTGACCGAATATGGAGCGCAGGCGGCGAATTAGATGAAGGCGAATATCAGTCTCTGATTTCATCCCTGCTCGACCGTCCGGCTTACGGCGAACGCTGGGCTCGCAAATGGCTCGATCTGGCCCGCTACGCAGACACGAACGGCTACGAAAAAGACCGCGAACGTTCGATTTGGCCCTACAGGGATTGGGTCATTCATGCGTTAAACGACGACATGCCTTTCGATCAATTCACCATTGAGCAGCTCGCCGGCGACATGCTGGAAAACCCGACCGAAAGCCAGCTGATCGCAACCGGGTTTCACCGCAATACGATGCTGAATGAAGAGGGCGGGATTGACCCGTTGGAATTTCGCTACCACGCGATGACCGATCGCGTCGCCACAACAGGAACGACCTGGCTAGGCCTGACACTTGGATGTTGCCAATGCCATACCCATAAATACGACCCTGTCTCTCACACAGAGTACTTCCAAGTCCTAGCATTCCTGAACAATGCCGATGAACCTGAGTACGAGCTTACAGATCCGCAGTTGGAAAACAAATGGGCCGAAAATCGAAAACAAGCAGAAAAACTCATTGCCGAACTAAAGAACCTCTGGCCGCTCCCCAAAGAAGAATCGGCAGACGATAAAGCGACTAAGGAGTTGAAGCCGGGCGAGAACGCTGCATCCCGCTCAGTCGATCTAGCAGAACAACAAACTCCGACGGAAGAACCCGTTGACGAGACGGAACAACGCAAGAGGTTAGTCAAAAATGCGTTCGAAGCATGGCTGAAGGTAGAACGGAAACGCGCGGCATCCTGGCGTCCGCTGAAACCAATCGAAGCCACGAGCAACCTTCCTCTCCTGACCATCGAAGAAGACGATGCCATTTTTGCAAGCGGTGACACCGCCAAACGCGACGACTACTATATCGTCGTTGAAACCGGAAACGCCCCAGTAACGGCGATCCAGCTCGAAGCGCTGCCAGACGCCCGTTTGCCCGAGCGGGGACCTGGTTCGACCTATTACGAAGGCACCCGCGGCGATTTTTTCCTGACCGAGATTGATTTCAGCATCGGCGAAATACCGATTGAAGTTACCGCGGCGTCGGAATCTTTCGCAGCGAATCGATTCGGGAAGAACCCGGTTTCTGCTGCCCTTACACTGGACGATGATGTGCAAACGGGATGGTCCGTCCATGGCCGACAGGGCGAACGGCACGTCGCCGTTTTCAACCTTGCGAAGCCCCTGCCCGCCCGTAGCCGATTGTCGATTCACATGGTTTTCGGCAGACATTTTGCAAGCTCACTCGGGCGTTTTCGATTTCGCGGCACCAGCGATCATTCGAGTCCCAAAGCCAACGATTTCGATGCGACGACTACGAAGCTCCTCTGTACGTCTCAGGACTCCCTCACCAAGGAAGAAGTCCAACGCTTAGAACGAGCATTCCTGCTAAGCGCTGGGGAACTGAAATCGCACTCCGAGAAAATCCGTAGATTGCTAAAGCGTCCCGATTCGACAACCACGCTCGTCATGCGAGAGCGTCCTGAGTCCTCAATACGTCCGACTCATCGTCACCATCGCGGCGAGTATCTTCAGCCCGCAGAGCTGGTCATTGCCGATGTCCCGGACGTGCTGCCTCCACTTGGCATGCTCCCGGCGAACCGTCTTGGCTTTGCAAAATGGCTGGTTGATCCTGAACACCCACTGACCAGCCGTGTCGTGGTCAATCGTGCTTGGGCAGACTTCTTTGGCACAGGATTGGTCAAGACGGTGAACGACTTCGGCTTGCAGGGAGAAGCCCCGTCCCATCCAGGACTCTTGGACTGGTTAGCCCGACGATTCGTCTTCGACGATAAGTGGTCGATGAAGTCGCTACACCGCCGCATTGTGAGTAGTCGCGTTTATCGTCAATCCTCTAAGTTCCGAGCAGATAGTACCGCTAGTGACCCGGACAACCGCTTGCTGAGCTTCTTACCTCGGACTCGTCTTGATGCCGAAGTCATCCGTGATCGCTGCTTGGCATCTTCTTTACTATTGCATCCAAAGATGGGTGGTCCTCCAGTCAGGCCTCCCCAACCTGCTGGCGTGACCGAAGACACGTTTGGATCCCCTAAATGGAAGGCCGATAGCGGTGTAAACCGTTATCGCAGGAGCATCTATACCTTTCAAAAGCGTACAGCACCATTTGCCATGTTTGCCACCTTCGATGCCCCGAGCGGCGAAGCCTGTGTCGCTCGCCGAGATCGTAGCAACAGTCCGCTTCAAGCGTTAACGATCCTCAACGATTCGATGTTCATCGAGTTTGCGCAAGCCGCGGCCCAAAGGCTCGACCAAATGCTCGACCAAAGGCTCGACCAAATGCTCGACCAAAGGCTCGACCAAACGCTTGACAAAGCGTTCGAATTTGCCAGCCCTGAGACGGATGCAGCAACGGCAAAGCAACTCTTTCGCAACATCCTCACGCGGTTCCCATCAGATTCTGAGATCGAATCCATGCTGCACTTCGTTGCACAACAACGTGAACGTCTCGCAACCGCCCCTGAGAGGACGAACCAAATCCTTGGGATTGCCGACAGTGTGCAGACCGATGGACCGTTCAAAGACGACTCGGCCGCTGATCAGGAACTCAAGTTATCCCGGGCAGCGTGGACGCTACTGGCTCGAAGCCTATATGGGCTGGACGAATTTCAAACTCGGGATTGAACGCGTCTCGCAACAAGCATCGGATGCCAATAGAAGTTCTTAGGTATACGTCTACTTAGATGGAAGCCTACTGAATCGTTGCACGATCGTTCGTGTCGATCCGAATCTGCCGGCGAATCACTTCCGAATCCTGCGTCTGCTGCTTCCATGCCGCCTGCCCCCGAATCAATTGCCCAAACTCCGCTCCGCTCTCTCTCAACGGCATGTTCGCAAAGCGGTTGGAAAGAAATGAGAAATACAACTTCGCCTGGCCGGGATTGTCGGTTCGAATGTGATGAAATCTCGAGTCGTCCAGCCATGCGAAGCCATCTACGGACGCCGGTATACCGCTCGACGGCAGCAATTTCTGCACTTTGAATGTCCCATCCTCGATCAGTTTGCCGGCTAACAAAACAGTTTTGTTGGGTTCGCCCCGCACGCGTGTGAGAACAGCAAACTCGGTCCCGTTATGAGTGCCAAATCCAATGGTCTCAGGCGGCAGGCCACAATCGTTGCTCAGCTGCTCTGAGGCGAGGGTGCCATCTTCGCGTATCGTGCTCTTGAATAGAGCGATACCGGCGTTTCCGTTCGGATGAATATGAAAGACGCTTTGCCCGTCGCATGTTGCGATATCGATTACATCCCGTCTTATTAAGCAATCCTCTGAAAGCTCAATCGATTCCAGTGTCGGCCCGGCAACGATCCGCTCTTTCAGCAACGCAATTGCGCCCGTTGCACGCTGTTCCAGGCGTATCATCCAAGGATCCGTTTCGTCTTCGATAGTAAGCTCTATATCAAAGACACCGTCCCGGTCACGGTCTAAGTTTCGATCCCGGGCAACATGAGGATCAAAAACAAAAACCCCCTGTGGTGTCATCTTGATCCAATCACTGTCCACGCCAGGTGTCAGGGTAAAGTAGAGTCCGTCGAATACGCGGCTTCGATCGTCGAGGACGTCGAGCATCCATGCTTGCGATAACTGCTTTCCGCGAAGATGAATCGTTTTGCCGTCTTCCTCGAACGCGTACTCGTCCAAATGCGGAGCTTCGTTGACATCCCGGATTTGGACTTCGATATGAAATGCAAGACCCTGTTGCCTTGCGGTGCTCAATTGCAATTCGTAGCAATTGTCCATGTTGGCGTCCAAGGGAACTTCAAAATCCGCAGCATGATTCATCCGAAGCTGCTGCTTTTCTCCATCATAGGTAAAGTGCTTCGCGTCAGGGCCATCTAGCTGAAGGCTAGACATGTCGCCGACAACTTGCTGAACGCTTTCCCCAAAGGAGCTGCCTTCATCGACAAGGAACTTCGTCGTGATTGGAGGCTGCCCCGCCTCTGATGGCAGGAAGGAGAACGCAAGCAAGGAAGCTGCTGCAGCCATCAGGGCCGCCCCAACGAACCAACTTACGGGCTTCGCTTTTTCCTTGGTTGGTCGGTACTCTTCCGCGAAGCATTCCAGGTCGTTCATCATGTGACGAATAGACTGGTACCGGTCCGCCGGATTTGACTGAACTGCCCTGTGAACAATGGTACTTAGCTCGGCAGGCACCTCTGGGTTGAGAGCCCGAGGATTTGGAGGTGTCTCCACACCGCGATGCTTGTACGCCTTTGCCTCAGGCCCCAGCATCAATAGTTCAAATAGTGTGAGCCCCAACGAGTAAACGTCGCTGCGATGGTCAGCGACTCCCTTGGCCTGTTCGGGCGCCATATATCGTGGAGTTCCAACCGTCTGGAAAATACTGGTGAGGTCGTTCTCGTCCAGGATGCGCTTGGCCAAACCGAAATCGGTCACCCAGAGTTTGTCAGCTGAATCGACGAGCAGATTGGCCGGTTTTATGTCGCGATGCAAGATCTCTTTGCTGTGGGCGTGCTCCAACGCGGAGGCAGCCTGCGCACCCAGCTGAGCTATCATCCGCCAGTTTCCGCGCAAGCGATTTAGCAGTCGTAGAGCACGAATCTCGGTCTCGTGGTAGTCATCAAAACTAGATCGATGCTGCACATCCGACAAAGCAATGACGTCGGCTAGATTGGGGCCCTCGATAAGCCGCATCGTGTAGTAGTGCTGGCCATCAAGCTTCGCGAACTCATAGATCGGTACGATATTAGTATGGTGGAGCGCAGCTACAGCTCGGGCCTCCTGCTCAAAACGCCGGATATTTTTTACGTCCAAACGCTCAGAAGAAACGACCTTGATGGCAATTCGCTCACGCAACGTATCACACTGAGCCGCATAAACGACACCCATTCCCCCAACGCCAATCCGATTAATGACCGGATAGGGACCGATGTATTCAGGGATGGTATCTTCCGAGTCCGCAACCGTCTCGAGTTCTTGCATCACTGGAAAAACGCGCAGGATCTCTTCTGCCGTTTCTGGATACTCCAACGCGAAGTCATCAATGCGCGCAAGCGGATCGGAGGACAGCCGCTCCTTGAAGCGTGCCCATAGAACTTCGATATGTTGAAGATCTACGTCCGAAGTGGCCACCGCGTTAACCTCTCCCCCACTTAACTCTTTGAGCCCGATCTGCACTCATCAAAACTTGGCGTTTCCTCGCTCCGGTCGGCACGGCCAACATCAAGAATGAAGCCGCTATATATCCAGCAACTTTCGTGTCGCTCTCCTCACTTACCTTTTTGGTGCCCTGTTCCTCGAGCAGTTGCTCCAGCGAAGGGAGCTCGTAGAAATCGGTCCCTTGACCATCGTCGTCGCCGGAAAATTCCAACGAGGGCAGTTGTAAACCGTCGTTCAAATTGGAAGCATGCTCAGGCTGTATGCTCACAGAGCGCGATGCGATCGTCTCTTCATCGACCTGCCGCAACGCTCGACTCTGAAGAACACGCAATCGCCGCATAGCAATCGATTCGCCTCCGGAGGACGCGGAATCGTTCTCGTCCTTGACGTCTTTTTCGCCCAGCCGAGCGGAGACCTGCTTCTGAATGTTGGGCTTCTGCGGGCCAGCAGTTTCACGGCGGCTTGCCAGCAGGTTGCCGGAACCAGCAATGGCGTCATCTTCTTCCGGCAGGGGACAGTACCAGTCTCCCTGATTCGCAGAGAGCATGGGTTGATCACCGGCAGCGGGTGTGGTCCCTTGAACGAATTGACCTTGTTGCTCTACCAACTGGTCCTCGTTCGGCTTTGAAGCCTCATCTCGATCAAGCAGCGACTGGCCTCGCTGGCTTAGCTCAACGGTGAGCAACGGCAATTCGCCAACCAAACCGTTTGGAGGCGGCTCCACTCCCAGTCTCGATGGAACCGTTTGCTGGCTTGATTGGCCTTCAGATGTTACTTCTGCGATTTCTGGCTCGGCACTTGAGACTCGTATCGCAGCTTCTGGATTAACCGAAGCGGATAGCGACACTTGGTCGGAGTCACTGTCGACGTTGCGAGCAACGGGCCTGGTAGGTCTCATCGCGTCCGCTGCGTTTTCTTTCAGCGCGGCACGATTTACCTCGACAGCAGAGTCTTCTATCCGCAGCGAAGGACCGACTAGCTCGTTGCTGTCGGTCTCGTCTACTGTTGTAGGCGATGCGCTCGACGCGACACTTACAACGGCAGGCGATGCGCTCGACGCACCGCTTACAACGGCAGGCGATTCGCTCGACGCACCGCGACTGCGCTCAAGAATTGGCGTTTGCAAATCTACTTCTGGTTCGACCTGTTGCATTTCTCTCGCTGCAACGATCTCCATGTCGGTTTCCGCAGTTTCCGGGCCTGCAACTAGATTTCGCTCGCCGCCTTCGGAGAACAGAACTGGGGCCGATTCGAGGGTATCCGAATCGACAGGCCTGCTAATCTCACGCGGAACCAATAGTTGGCTCTGTTCGGAATCTTCAGTCGGCTTGAAATCCAAATCGGCGGTTATGATTCTGGGTTGGGCAAGATCGGTTGATACAAGCTTTCGACTGCCTTCCATTTGCCCCAGGCCAAACTCGCCCAGATCCGCGTCCACCAAACTAAGTTCTTCGGACGAGCGAGAAGATGCCCCGAGCGAGACCTGGGGCTTCCCTGAGGTTGCCGGTGTCGAGTCGTCAGCAACCTTGTTCTCGCTCGATAGCTCTGCCTCTACCGAGGTCGAAGCTCTCGACTCCGACGAGGCTGCGCCCCCGTCAACGGACAATTGCGAAAGAGACACGTTCGACGCGATATCTTCGAATGGTGAAGGGGAATTGACGCTGATTCCGTTGGCCTTCGGATCGGCGAGGGCGCTGACCACTTCGCTGCGTTCTAATTCCACATCTGAGCTTGCCGCGTTTTCTTTGCCACCAGACCCCGGCGTTTCTAGAACTGGAACACCACCGTCGGCCCGCGGCGTTTCCTCCGACTCAATACCACTAAGCCCAAACGCGTCACTTTCGGTGCGGGGCGATTCGCTAGACGTCGCAACCAGCCGGCCTAGGTCTGCGACAAATTCGTCCAAAACAGATCTGGCGGGTTGCTCTACAGCGTCGGAGCTCTGTCCTAGCTGTGTGGTATCGGATGTAAACGAAGGATCCATTGGAGCTCCGGCGCTTTCTGCGCCGTCGGCCTGCTCTTTTCTATTCGTTGCCACCTGAGACGAGCTGCTGCCATCATTTCGAGCTGGGTCTGGATTCGTTTGGTCGCTCTTGGCCTCGGTTCGCTCTGCTCTGGAGTCTGGGGACTCGTTCTTTGCAATGGCCACGACCGACTTCACGCCAACCGGAATCGACTCCTGCGACAAATACTTGCTTGCAACCGTCGTCGCCGACTTCTCTCCTCGGGAGTTTGCTTCTTCGGTAGCATCCGGCTCTGAAATTGAACGAGACAATGCCACCGGCTGCTCGGAAGAATCATCGACGGCATTGCTCTGTGCAGCGTCTCGTTTCGGACGAGAGTCTTCTTCGGAATCTGCTCCCCCGGTCGAGTCAGACGCATCTTTGACGCTCTGAGCTCGTTCAAACGCGGTCAACTTGACGACATCTTGCCCATCAGCATTGTCATAGGCCGCAATCGAATTGGAATCGTTGGCGCGGGCCCCTCGCTCAAACGACACCTTCGACTCTTGATCTTCGCTGATCGCGGAATCTTTGGAACGCCATTGCGTTGGCTCTTTTTCTAGGTCACTCGTATTTGAGCCCACGATGAAATCGGCAAACCCCACTGCCACCTTCGCGATCGTGGTTTTCACGGCAGCCTTATCGATCGACTTTTGAGTGCCCTTGCCGTTGTTTGGTTTGGCCTCAGAACGCTCTGATTTGTCCTGCGCCTTCTGCAGAGCTTTCTCTGCGCTCGCTTGCCGACTCTCCGCAAAACTCGTCGCTAGAGCACCTGCTTGATTGCGGAAATTGAATTCCGATCGAATCTGATCATCCTCAATGGATTCTGTCTTATCGACGTTTTCTTGCTGGGCAGCAGCGATCAGAGCGAGCCTTTGACGCGACGCGTTCTGCTGAACGGCAAGCCCATCAACCTGCTCGCTTTTCGGCAGTGACTCTGCCGAATCAACCGCAGCTAACTCTTGATCCTGTGTACCTCCGTCCAGATTGCGTGCAGTGGCAAACGCGGGCAGCTCATTTTGATCGTCTGCCGCCCCATCGGCTTGGCCATCTTCAGCCCCTGCCGGCGACCGTTCGATGATCTGGCTTAGAGTCGACTCCTGAGATTGGTCGTCCGCCTGGTCATCTTCAGTGGGTTGCGATTCATCGGTCGCAGAGGAAGTCGTTGACGCGGTTGCTGTGAGCTTGTTCTCGCCAACCCCTGAATCACCTAGATCCGGCGCCTCGTCATCCGATTTATCATCGCCGCCAGTATCGACGTTAGCGGATTCTTTTCGAACTCCACTCGAAGACACGAGCTGCTCGCCCTCTCCATCGTCTTCGTCTTCTTCGTCGTCATCCTCGCCTTGTGAGTCATCTGCTTCGCCGGGCAGGTCATCGTCGTCTTCACCAATACCATCGTCGTCCTCTGAGGATTGCGTGTTGCCGGCTGACGGATCCGCGTTATCGGCTGCCTCAAGCTCAGAATTTTCGGCTTCTGATTCTGGCTGATACTCTGCCTCGGACTCCTCCGACTCTTCGAGCGCTAGAATTTCAGGCGCAGTTTCTTCAAGTGATTCCAGCAACTCATCTGGGTTACCGTTCGCGAGCGGCGTTGCAGCCAAGAAACGCCGTTCCTCCAGGGGTTCGCACTGCATCGCGCGCAATCGATTTCGTTTTCGACGGTTCGGCATTGCAGCGAGTGATGGCGGACAACGGCGTAGGGAACAAGAACGAAAACAGGAGGACCAAGAATGGCGACACTTGGCTGGACTTTCCCTGTCTGTACCAAGCGTCCAGCGAGGTGCTGATCCCGTTTTCTCCCAGTCCTCCAGAGTAGTCCGAATTCCCTAGGACTGGAAAGAATGCGATGTAAATTTCCCGTAACTCCTACCGTCCCTTGGAATTTTCAGCCAATGCACCTCCGAACCTTGGAAGACTGCTCGAAAATGCAAGAATTCCGCCCTTACCACTCATTGGAGCGAAGCAATTTCTCTTGCCTGATCTCCTTTGCAAAGTGGGCAGCACCGTCCTCATGAAGGTGAAGGTGATCTGCAAAGTGGATCGAGTCGGGTAGTGCCCCGGAAAGATCCTCGATCGGATGGTGAATTTGCCCTTGTAGCCATTCGAGCCACTCCTTCTTCCGTTCGAGCCGCTTCGCATAACGAGGCTCATAGGGTGCCAGCACGCACTCCACCATAATCCCCCGCTCCTGTGAAAGACGCACAACTTCAGCCAAGGCCGACGCCCGTGCTGCATCGAACCGGAGTTCAGCATCAGATTCTTCAATCGCCTTCGTGAACATATCACCGTTCAATTGCGAGTTCATGATCCAAGATTGATCACTCTTACAAAGAAACAGCAAACTGCGCCATGTCAATGGACTGTTGTAGCGAAACAACCGACTGACCTGACTCAAGTTTGCATGCAGTCTATTTTCCTTGGCAATGATCGATCTGATCTCCGGGTTGCAGTCGATCAGATAGCTGAACCGCTCCAATGAGCCTGGGTAATCTTGAACACCGACGGAACTAACTTCCAAGATGATTCGCTTTGGTGCAGGATGCGATTTCAAGTAATCTTCCCACAGCAGAGGCATGATCGCGGGTGGAAGGTCATTGAACGCCAAGTTCGCAAATCGCCTGTCCAAGGCTTCGGACAAGGCAGGAGGGTGAAACATGTGGATCCCACGCGAGTTGCCCAAGATCACCACATCCGCGTTTAAATCACCGCGGTAGATCGCTGAAAATCGCTGCCCCGATCTGCCGACTAACTCGTTTAGCGCGGCTCCTCCCAGTTGGTCGCCGACGATCAATGCCATCAGGAATACAGCGATTCGAAAGGATCTCTTTGACATAGGTTCCTACCAAGCCGCTCAATATCTAAAACTGGAAGTAGACGAATGCGTTACCACCGTAAGTCCCGAACAACGCAATAGCCCAAAGTGCAATAGCCGCGACGGATGGACGCCAGAGCCCCCACGATTGAATCTGCCTTCGCAAGAATGCAAGTTGGCCAATCCACTCGGCACCTAGAAAGATCACTGCCAATCCTAGGGCCTTCAGCAGGGGTACTCTATTGTGAAGCGCGTTGGCGCTCATGCCTTCCAACGAAACAAGCCGCTGAAAAATCTCGAACGCTTGTTGCGGACTTTCGCTTCTAAAGAAGACTCCTGTGGCAGCAAACACAACGAATACATAAGCCGGTCCAGCAACACTCACGGGCAATCGCATTAGCCGCCAGTTGACACTACGATCGGCTACCAAAGGACTGGAATACAGACGGCAAACTCGTTCGATAACCAGAATGAATCCGTGCACAACGCCCCAAATAAGGAAAGTCCAATTCGCGCCATGCCAAAGTCCACCCAGTGTCATCGTTATCATCAGGCTGACCATCGTACGGAGTGCCCCGCTGCGATTCCCGCCTAGTGGAATGTAGACATAATCCCGTAACCATTCCGATAGCGTGCAGTGCCAACGCCTCCAGAAATCGGTCATCGAATGTGCAAGGAACGGTGTTTTGAAATTTTCAGGTAGCCTGACTCCCAACCACAGCGAAACACCGATGGCGATGTCTGTGTATCCGCTGAAATCAGCGTAGATCTGAACGGCGAATAGACTCACCAGAAGAAAAGTGTTCAGTGTGCCGTAGCCTTCAGGAAACTCAAAGAGAGGGTCTACGACCAAAGCAATCGTGTCTGCGACGACCAGCTTCTTAAAAAAACCACAGACGATTCTGGCGAATCCTTCTTCAAACTGAGCCCCATCGAAACGCTGACGTCCACTCAACTGCGGCAGCAGATCTCGCGCTCGAACGATTGGGCCGGCTACCAATTGCGGAAAGAACGCTACATAAGTTGCGAACCGAACCCAGTCTCTTTCCGCTCGCTGCTCCTGACGAAAAACATCAATCGTGTAGCTGAGCGTTTGAAATGTGTAGAAAGAGATTCCGACCGGCAAAACGATATGGAGTGTCGCTAGATCGACGCTCAATCCAAGCCCATCGGTGAATCCCAGCAAGCTTTCAGCAAAGAAGTGAAAGTACTTAAAGATCGCGAGCAAACCGACATTGACTCCCACACTCGTCAGCAGCAACCATCGGCGTGGTCGCGGGCTTTGGATCGCCTCTAGCTGACGCCCGACTACATAGTCGACACCCGTCGATATCCAAATCAACACTAAAAAGCGGTAGTCCCACGCTCCATAGAAAGCGTAGCTGGCAACCAGTGTTGCCCAGATTCGTGCTCGAGCGGGAAGACACCAATAGAGCAACACAAATATGGGTAGAGCGCAGACGAACGCCAAGCTATTGAATGCCACAGCGCATCACTCCTAACTGACCACATGGCGTTCAGAACGGGGCTGATACGCAGTCGGAGAAGGACTAATCGCGCCGCGAAGAAGTCGATAACCTGCTCGCGCAACTTGAAGCCGCAACCGTGAACTCACTTTGCGATAGCGCCCGTAGTTGACCAGTTGCCCTTTGAATCTCGCCTTAAAGGTTCTCGGCCCATAGTCTTCATCGGGCCAGCCGGCTCCACCGAAATCATATTGAGTCAGCCCACGTTCACATGCCTCGGTCATCTCATCCCATACCAACACGGCAGACGAGGCTGGCAGGTCGGCAGGTCTTAGCGTACCGTTGTACCAAGCGAAGAATCTATTCTTATAGACAAGGCCGATACTCGACGCGACGACACTCCCGCCGTACTCAAGCAACCGGACACTGAGGTCCTTACCTAGAAATGCCGCTGTCCTGCTAAAGAGCTGGAAATCGGCCAGGGGCACCCGCGCTCGACGATAGCTCTCAGCAATCACTTCGTAAGCCATTCCGATACACTTTTCGTTTGCCGGTGCACAGCGGATCACCCTCGCGCCTTTGCGCATCGCCGATTCGACTTTCCGTCGAACCTTTGGCGTTGTCGCCTCAACCTGCTGCATCCCTCCACGCAGATCCTGCAAGTAGTTGTAGTATTCAAGGTACTTGTAGCCGAATTCCTCCAGAATCTGCTTCTCTTCGCCCGGCACGTTCACAGCCCGAATCTCCGAGAAAAGGGAGAACTTCGCAACGACTTGGTCGTGATGCTGAATCAGCAATTGCAGTGCATACCGACCTACTTCGGAGTCGGCAAAAATGGGTTCAGCGTACATCAGGGACCTAGTCGTCCAGTTCGTGAAGACCGGCCCCACCGTTACGCGGACGGCGGCGAGGAGAGCGACTATGGCGACTCCGTCTTTTCCCTCCTCAACAGCCGCAAGAAATTGGGGTTGATGCCCAGGCGTTTCAGAAAGCGCATTAAAGAAAGCGGTAGTGTGAAACACCTCACCATTTGGATGGCCGCGCACGAAGCAGTCCCATTGCTGCGGATCGAGCTCGCAGCAAGAGCGAATCTTGATGTCATTCATTGGGGGGCAAAACCGAAAGCGGTCTCCAACTAGTTGACACAGGAAAAATAGAAAACGCCTTAGCTAATTTACATGGAAGCAATGCACAGCATCGCCACGGCTTGAACTTCAGCTAAATAAAGAAGGCCGAGCTTAACTCGTCACTTGCGATCCGCGACTTCGTAGTAAAGCGTAGGACTGCTCCGCCAGTTTGAGTGCAACCGGGGCACTCACCTTTCGGTAGCGTCCATACGAAACCAGGTCACCTCCAAACTTCGCCTTAAACTCGCGTGGGCCGTATTCTTCGTCCGGCCAGCCGGCTCCGCCGAAGTCATAGCATTGGAACCCGTTCTCGCTCGCCCAGCGTATCTCGTCCCAAGTCAACACATCGAAGGGTGCTATTCCCGGTCGCCTCATGCCACCTCCGTACCATGCGTAGAATCGTCCGCGAAAAGCCAGGCTAATGCCTGCTGCGACTGCTTCGCCTTCGAAACGTGCAATGCGCACTTGGACAACTTCATTGCCTAAACGTTCTAAAGCTTCGGTGAAAAGTCTCCTGTCGACTAAAGGAACACCGGAACGTTCGTAGCTCGTTTGCACAAGCCGATACATGGTGTCGAGCTGCTCTTTTGATTCCCCTGCCTCAATTTCTACGCCGCGTTTGATTGAACGCTTCACTTTGCTTCGGCACGACTTGGAGAGACGCGAAAACAGTTCGTCTTGATCAGGACGAGTATCGACAACATAGTTCAGATAGTCAGAGTACTCATAACCGCTCTGCTCTAGTGCGCTGCGTTCACACTCTGCCGCCTTGATCGCGCGCACTTCCGAGAAAAGCGTCGTCGACTTCATCTTGCGGTCGTGAACCCGCAATAGTTGTTTCAGCGCAGCTATTCCGTCGTCAGTGGAATCGCAAAGAGGTTCAGCATAGAAGATTGAGCGGGAAGCAAAGCGGCTCAGCCATCCGTTGATAGTTGCAATTCGAACCGCAACCAATAGTGCGACAACCTTCCCGTTGCTGTCGGTGGCCGCCAACGCAATGGGAGCGTTGCTCGGAGTATTCGCAAAAGCCTCAACGAGTTCGCGTGTATGAAACACGGTGCCTTTTGGGTGTTCATGAACGTACTGATTCCATGATTCCCCAGCGTCGGCCAGCGACAAAACCGAGAACGATTCGTTGCTCACTTTTTGACCCACTTGCCGTTTGAGACGACGTGGCAAGTGCATGGACACTTCCATAGGCCAGCGTTGTGCAACGCCTGCTTCAGGCGATGCGGTATTACGTCCCGGACAATCCCCACCCAATCAAACGTGATGTTGCTCACGCTGATGGACTTGTCCAGCGACTGCACGTGATGCCACCATCCGCGAGGGATGAAAATCATCTCCCCGGGATTCAGAATAATCTCGGCGTGCCGAACCTGGCGAAATTTCGGGAACCGCTCATGGTCAACATCGTTGAGGTCGACCTCACTGATCGTTGTTCCTTGATCAAACTTCTTGCTGACGTACATATTCGGTGTATCAACAGGTGCAGCCAGGTGCAAACGCTTGCGTCCATGAATCTGGGCCAAGATATTGTCGCCCCAGTCGATATGGTAGCCAGTCACCGTACCGGCCGGCCCGAGCCAACCAGAGCTTGAAGCTTTGACTTTGTGGTCATCCAAGATCGAGAAATCCACGTCATCCCGCAAATGTGGAAAATAGTCGAACAGACGAAAAACCGAGAGATAGGCTTTGGGCTTGCCTGCATCACCGTCGTCCTCGATCAAGTCCTCGATGAAGTCTTTAAATGCTTCACGCCGGAACCGAGTATCTTCCTGCATCACGTTTCCAACTTCCAGGTGAATCTTGGAATCGGAATTCAATCCGCGAAAGAAGTCAAAGCTCCAACGCTGCATGGCTGGCCATGAGGCCATCATCCCGGTCATCTTCAATGGTCGATTCCGGCTGATGTAGTCGCGTCGAAATGTTTCCGCGTCGACCCGATCCACAACGTCAACCTCGAGGCTCTTGTCAAACTCGTTGGCGGTTGATTCGGATAGCTCACGCTCTAGGGTGGCAACCATCACTATTCTTTCTTCGATTCTGTTTCTTTGGTCTGCGGTGTTTGCTCTGACTTGCTCAGCCTTGGGCGTCAGACGAATCAACACTTGGAATCCAACTGCACTCTCGTTGGACGCCGAGTCCATTTCGGATACATATCTTGCAACGTGGTGAGCGTGGCTCTTTCGGATGCAGGGCCTACCACTCGAGGTCCTGAATCATTCACGATTTCCATCCCATCGCGTTGCCTCCACCACGAAACCACTTCTTGCGGCAGCGCCATCCAGCATTGGTCCTTCTGCTCAGTGAGAAACTCGAGATACTGTCGATAGGTATCCATGCGTTTCGGAGAATCTAAGTAGTCCGGATGCGTGATCAACATCGCCATTCCTCGCATACGCGCGAGCCACCGGAACTTGTCGATCCAGATACTCGGGCTCGTCTGGCCAAGCGCGACCAGCAGGGTGTGATCCTGGGGCAACGTGTACGGCAGCTCAACAAATTTGCCTGCGAAGAATGGCCATACACCTCCGACGCCGCCGGGCATTGCCTGGAAAGGATCTACGTCGAAGCAAGAAGCGTCGTAGTCGATATTGAGCTCTTGCAACCACAACAAATTTCGATGAACCATCGGGGCGCGAAAACCACCACTTCCAAATCGCTCAATAGCTTCGTTGATGGGAGCTTTGCGACTATTGAACAGCCCCTTGGACTCGAACAAACGACCGTCGTGGTTGTAGCCGTGAACTCCAACTTCGTGCCCTCGCCATTTCAGCTCGGCCACGATTCCTGGGTCGACAGGGTACTTGTGTGGGATCAGATTCCAGCAGCTTCGAAACCCAAGCGACTCTTCGACATCGGCTAGAGCAAAAACTTGGTCCAAGCCAGCTTTCGTTTCAACGTCATGCGTCAACACAGCCGACATCTGCATCCCATCAGGCCAAGGATGAATCAAAACTCGATCGGGCCGTTGGTTCGCGATCCCCGCGCGGAATCCATCAAAGAACTGCGTAGGTATATGCCAGTTGTCGGGAACCGTTAAATTTCGATTGCGACCGCGCTGTAACATCTGCCGCACAAAGATTGGCATGCAAGCGCGGAATCGGTAGTACACCTTAAATTTGCTTGACAATCTTGCCGCGGCGGCGTCTTCCTGGAGATGCTTCAGCAGCTGATCCCCAAGATCGCCATCGAACAGGAAGCGCGCGGGTAGTTTTGCGGGTCCGCGAGAAGTGGTCGAAGTACGCATAGAAGCCACATAACTCATCCCCTGAGCCATACCGGCCCCAGCCAAACCAACGCGTGGTGATCGATTGGAGGGAGAATCGATATAAAACTCAGGAATCACTTCAGTTGATCCAATGGAGAGATGCCAGATTCCATCCCGGGGTATCTATGAGTTGTTCCGAAAAAACAAATCCGAAGCGCCGCACTCTGCGGCGATTTTGGAAAAACACCGTGAACACCGTCCGAAAATGCTATTTCCGATCGGCCAGGCGGCGAACGGTTAGTCACATACCATTGCCTTAGATCGCGAGCTCCTAGTGGTAGGCGCTCGTTTCGCATCGACTCGCCGGACTGCAAACAGATCGTCGTAGAGCCCAACCAACACTTGAGCCTGGTGCTGCCAAGTCAATCCATCCAAGACGCGCCGTTTTGCAAGTTCACCTAAGCGAGTTCGCTCTTCGGGTGCGTCGAGCAAACGTGCTATCGCTCTCGCAAACTCTTTCACATCGTTGTTTTGCGCATAGACAGCACTTTCGCCAGCCGTGTATTTGTTCTCTGCCGTTTCGAAACAGACCGTAGGCTTGCCCAGCGCCATGTACTCCATTGTCTTGATCGTGGTGCAACTATCGTTGTACGCGTTGCTGGGATCCGGCGTAGTGGCGACGTCGAAGCACGAGATTTGGTTTGGTACGTCCGCGAACGGGATCATGCCAGTGAACTCAATCTGACCGTCCAATTCCAGCTCACCTGTTAATCGCTTCAACTCGCCCATCGCAGGCCCGTTGCCGACGATGACAGCGCGGAAGTCCTCTCGCCCCAACTCAAACTTCAAATGATGGAGCGCGCGTATTAAGTAGTCGACTCCGTCCTGCACACCAATTACACCGACGTAGCCGATGACCAATCGATCGTCGGTTTGCGTTGCCTGCTGCGAATCGTGTTCATACTCCAAGAACATTTCGTTTGGACCATTGCGTACGACCACGCAGTCGTCCAGTTTGGCGCCGCATCGCTCCACTTGAACGGAGCGCTGCGATTCGTTGGTCGCAATGAGTCGATTTGCGCGACGGCAGGCAATGCGTTCAAAAAACTGCAACGCGGATACAACGAACCGACTCCCGCCTCCATCACGCTGTGCCTGGAAGAGCTCCGGTGAGAGATCGTGGTGATCGAAGACGAACTTCTTCCCGAAACACTGGAAGTAAATCGCAATCAGCCCAACCATATCCGGCGGAGTATGCACATGGACGACATCAAAGCCGCGCCGAAACCACACATAGTGAGCCACTAAAAACAGAGCCACCATGCTGTAAGCATATTCAAGCAGATACCCAGCGAAGCCATTGATCTGGAGCGGAGCAGGGTAACGGTAGACTTGGATGCCGCGAACCTGTTCAGACGAAGGGCGGCAGTCATCTTTGCGACAGACTACGGTAACTTGATAGCCGGCATCGCGAAGTGATTCTGCTTCGAGCATCACGCGGCTGTCCGCCGGGTAGCCTTCATTCTCCAATAGCATCAGAATGCGAGGCGCCCGTACCTTCTTCGCAGACAGCTGGTTGGCGACCATGGGCGACGTAAACTCGTACCGTTCCATTTTTTCCACGCTCACGGCTGCACCCCTGCAAACTTGGGTTGTCGGCACGGTTTGGCCGTAGCAAGAGGTCTCTGATCGATGAAACGCCGCATCCACATTTCGAGACTCATCAGCCCCCACAGTTCGACAGAATGATCCGCAAACCCGCTCAGATGCCGCTGCTTGAGATGCTCAACGGTGTCGGCTTGGAAGAAGCCTCGACGCTGAATACTGTCATCGGATAATAAGTCTTGCATCATCTCACTGGCTTCCCTCCGCAGCCATCGATCGATGGGAATCGGAAAACCTTGTTTCTCTCGATGCACAATTTCGCGTGGCAAGACCTGCTCGCCAAATCGCTTCAGCAAGTACTTGCGCTGCCCGTGCCGAAGCTTGAGGCTGTCAGGCAGACGCCCCGCGAACTCCACTAGCCGGTGATCTAACAATGGCACCCGTGCCTCCAAAGAGTTCGCCATTGTCAGCTTGTCTCCGCGAAGGAGTAGGTAGTCAACGAGCCAGGCCTTGCTATCGCAATACAACATCCGATCCAGGGGATTTGTCGCGTCCGTCTGACTCAAGTAGCGATCAAAGATCTCAGCGGCTGGCAGCGCCGATCTTAGCTGCGACTCGACAAGGTTTGCTTTGGCATCATCACTGAACATGGGGAACCAATTCGAGAATCGCTGGGCTTCATCGCGGATCGCCAAAGCATTCAGCGCAATCTTCGCTCTCCGCAGCCCGGGCATTCGCTGACCTATTTGATTCGCCAGCGAGGTAATTGGAGATGGAATCCTTCGCGCCCATGGAGATAACCTTTCTCCCTCGTACCGTGCGTATCCGGCAAACAACTCGTCGCCGCCCTCGCCTGTGAGTACCATCTTGACGTGACGGCGAGCTAACCTCGCAACCATGTGCGTCGCCACCGTTGCTTGGTCCGCGATCGGTTGATCAAGATGCCAGAGCACATTCTCGGCGTGAGTCAAGAAATCCTTTGCACCAATCGACAGCGTATGGTGCTCGGCACCGAATGCGTCTGCCACTTGTTTCGCGTATGGCAATTCGTCGACTCCCTCAGCGTCGCTGAAGCCGACCGAGAATGTCTTCACCGGCTGAGACATCTGCTCTGCCATTAGCGCGACAATCACACTTGAGTCCAGCCCGCCGCTCAAAAACGCGCCGAATGGAACATCGCTTCTCAAGCGAAGCCGCACGGACTCGCGCAGTAGCTCACCTAGTCGTTCAATCGCGTCCTCTTCCGAAATAGCCTGGGTGGACTTGGCGAAGCTGAGATCCCAATAGCGTTCCATGGAGATTTCGCCATGTTCGTATGTCAGATGATGCCCTGGCTCGAGACTGGAGATCCCACGAAACAAAGTCTTTGGTGAAGGCACATATTTCAACGACAAATAGTCGCTCAGTGCCTGCAGATCGACGGCACGCTCGACATCTTCGAGTGCCAACAGCGATTTGACCTCGGATCCAAAATAGAGATTGCTACCAACAACCGTGTAATACAACGGCTTAATTCCAAGTCGGTCACGGGCAATGAAGACGCGACGCTCCACTCGGTCCCATATCGCAAATCCGAACATGCCTCGCAGGTGGTCGACACAGTCTTTTCCGAAGTCCTCATACAGGTGCACGATGACTTCAGTATCACTGTTCGTCCTGAAACAATGCCCCCTTGATTCGAGGTCCTTCCGAAGCTCAACGTAGTTGTAGATCTCCCCGTTGAAGACCACTCCATAGCGGCCAGATTCGTCATAAATTGGTTGCTGACCATCTGCTAAATCGATGATGCTAAGCCGACGCATTCCCAATGCAACTTCACCGTCCAAAAGGACGCCGCTGTCATCGGGCCCTCGGTGAACGATGGCATCCAACATGGCGCTCAGCCGTCCAGCATCCGCGCGTTGCCCAGGATCATTAAGGGCTATTCCGGCAATTCCGCACATCACACCGCCTCCATTGGTTCGGAGTCCGCGGTCGTATAGCAAGCCTCGCCTGGGCTACTAGATTCCTTCGTTTCGGCGCTGATCTCGTGAGTCGAAATGCGACTGGGTTCCAATTCGCCCGAATCGGTGGTTTCTTGATAGATCGCCAAAACACGTTGCGCGACCGCCGATAGGTCGAGCTCCTTTTCTTCGATGGCCCTGCGACCACCGCTTTGGCCATCACGAATAGCGTTGACGATACCTTCAGCCAGATCGGCCGTGCGACGCTCGCACAGATAGCATCCCGGAACGCCTTCAAGCAGTTCCAACGTATCACCGACACGGACACTGACGATCGGCACATTGCACGCCATGGCTTCCTTCACCACGTTTGGCGACCCTTCAATGAGAGAAGTCATCGTCATCAGATTGGCGGCTGACATAAATAGCGGCACCTGCTCTGGAGAAACTTCCCACAAGGTCAAGATCCCAATCGATTGCCCAACAATCTCCTGGGCTTCCTCGACGGCCGCTTTTGCCAGCCGATAACCCTTGCGCGGATTCTCCGGGTTCCCTGGAAACAGAACGTAAAGTCCTTGCTGTGGAACCCCAATCTCTTGGCGCGCTGCGTTTCGTTCCGCAGCACAGAAGGCACTCACATCGACGCCGTTCGGAACAACGGTCGCCGATGTCGGAGCGAGCACGCGGCTCATTTCCGAGCTCTTGACGATCACACGGTCGAACTTCTTGGCCAGCCATTTGTTCAAGTGAACCATCCAACAGCTGAACCGTTCTAGGTCGCCGTCTTCGTTGTAAGGCGTTCCCAGCAGGTCATCGCCCATATACGACATAATGCGTTTTGGACGTCGTCTCATTAAAAGGGTAGCGAGGAACACCAGCCAGCCACAAAAACCAAAGTGCGAATGAACGATATCGACGCCGCGCGATCGGAGTCGAATACGAGGCAAAGCGACCAAGTACTTCAGCACTGAAATTCCGCGCATATCATACGTCTCAACTTCCACCCCCAACTCTTCGAGAGACTCGAACTGACGCAATGCTGGTGCCATACTTCCAGGGCGGCCCACGCTTGGCAGTTCAGGGCAAACCATTAGGACTCGCATGGCACAACCTCCATTCCGGCATGCCGTTCGGGTTGCCTACTGGTTCCGACATCAGAAAATGTTTTTTGCTGACCATGCCAAGTGGCAATCGTAAGTAATAGCCAGATTCGATTCGCATGATCGACTTGTCCACGGTCATGCTGCGAAAGGGTTTCGCGAATCGCTTGCTCATTGAACACACCTGGCGGCAGAGCATCGTGGCTGAGCAATTTGTCGTGCACCAATATTCGTAGGTCTCCGCGGAACCAATCCCGAAGTGGAACACTGAAGCCTTGCTTTGCTTTGCGCGTCGACTTCGGCGGTAGCTTACCCTCAAGCACTTTGCGAAGGATATGCTTGCCAGATCGTCCCTGGATTTTGTGGCGGGTCGGAATTTGCGACGCGAGCTCAGCCAACTGATGGTCAAGCAACGGAGAGCGAACTTCCAATGAATTGGCCATGCTCATGCGGTCCACTTTGACCAAAATGTCATCTCGCATGTAGGATCGAATATCAATCTCTGACAGCCCGCTCACGAGTTCGTTCGCGTTAGCTGAGCTCACGGCGTTCTGGAAGATCTGCCACAGTCGATTCGGCAGATACTGATCGCCCAAGTAATCACACTGCTCAAACCCGTCATCGGTGAGTAGCCTGGCCAACTGCGGGACATTCCAAATAGAGCTCTTATCTCGATATGCTTGCTGAATAGGCAGGGCGCTATCACGCAAGATTTTCGCGATGCGTTTCATGCGGTAGCGTTGAGTACCCGGAACGAGCTTAGCGCCGAAATCTGCCGTCGCAGGCAAGAGTTTCCCACCAATCCAGCTTGGCAAGCGGCGATGGTAGTTCAACGCGAACTTAGCGCCTTGGTAAGACGAGTATCCAGCGAATAACTCATCCCCGCCGTCTCCGCTGAGGATCACCGTAACGTGCTCGCGGGCCATCTGAGAAACATGGTGGGTCGGGATCGCAGAAGCATCCCCGAATGGCTCATCGCAGTGCCAGATAATCTTGTCCAATGTCTCCTCAAAGGAGTTTCTCAGATGCCCTTCTGTAAGTGTGAGGACGTGGTGTTCGGTACCGAAGTGATCGGCCACACGTTTTGCGTCTGCTGATTCGTCCCACTCATCGCGATCGAACCCGACGGTGAATGTTTTTAGCGGTTTGAGCCCCGCTTGGTGAGCGTAGTGGACCACTGCGCTCGAATCGAGTCCGCCACTGAGGAAGACTCCTAGTGGTACTTCACTTTGAAGTCGAATTCGAACCGCTTCGGCCATCTTCGCATCAACGCGTTCCACCCACTCCTGTTCATCGAGAGTCTCGTCTGGCTGGAAAGTAAAGTCCCAGTAGCACTCCTGCGTAAATCGTCCGGATTCCCACACTCCAAAACACCCTGCCGGCAATCGCCGAATATGACGATAGATAGTGGTAGGCTCTGGGATGTAGGCGAACTGTAGATAGTGCCCGAGCACGGCCAAGTCGGTTTCCGCCAGGCGTGGCTCGGCGGCTAAGAGGCTCTTCATCTCCGAGCCGCACAGGAACGTACCGCCTCGTTCGGAAAAGAAGAGTGGTTTCTGTCCCAGGCGATCTCGAGCAACCACAATTCTGCCGTAACGCTCGTCTAGAATCGCGATGCCATACATGCCCCGCAACTTCTCAAAACACTGCGTGCCAACCTCCTCATAAAGGTGCACGATGACTTCCGCATCCGACCGCGTCGAAAACTGATGCCCGCGGCTCTGCAGTTCGCTCCGCAGTATGTCGAAGTTGTAAATTTCTCCATTGCAAACGACATGAATATTACCGGCCTCATTCGAGATCGGCTGTTGCCCTCCGGCCACATCCATGATGCTGAGCCGCCGCATCCCGATGCCGATACCATCCTTAGCCACGTTGCCTTCGTCATCTGGCCCGCGATGAACGATTTGACCATTCATTCGCTGCAGAGTCTCTTCAACGCTGCACTTCGACATCTGTGCCTTCGCAATTCCGACAATACCGCACACGTTAGTGGCCCTCCTCAGAGTATGAGTAGCCTCCGACCGTCGCGTGGGCCGTCAACATTTCATCCGAATCCTGTGGACCGTTTTCCAACTGCACCGGGTTCGTTGGGAGCCTGCACGCCTGTTCGTAAACGCGAACAGTTCTCTCAGCCACTACGCCTGGCGATGACTCCGCGTCTTGTCGCTGTTTTCCTGCTTTGCCCAACTGATGCCTCTGACGCTCATCCCGCAGCAGTCGAGCCAGTGAGCGGGCCAGCTGTTCTGGCTCACGCGGTGGCACAAGAAGCCCCGTGACTTCATGTTCAACACATTCCGCCAGTGCCCCAACATCAGTTGCCACGACAGGTTTCGCATAGTTGTACGCCACTGGCACAACCCCGCTCTGCGTTGCTTCGTTATAGGGCAACACGACTACCGCAGCTCTACGGAACAGATGGGCGCGTTCTTCGTCGGAAACCCAACGATTGTGGACGATGAAATGATCCGGGTTCTTCATTTGCGTTCGGTAGCGAGCAAAGTCCTCCCCCTCGCCTGCGATCATCACCCGCGCGGATGGAACATCCTGATTGAGAATAGGCTCTGCAGCAATGAGTTGATCGAGGCCCTTGTAGTCCCAGATCCGGCCAAAAAAGAGAACCAGATTCGGATCCTCTTCCACTTCGACATCGTCGCGAGTCTGCCCCATCGCGACGTGGGGAATAACGTGCACATGGTCTTCGCGGAAACCGAAGAGCTCTCGAACCTGTCGCGCCAGTGGCTCACCATGAACGATCACGTGATCTGCCTGACGAAAGCCAAAGTCCATCAACCATTGTGGGGTTTTCCGAGATACAACATCTCCAGCATGATGCCGCGGGTCATGAATGGTAATGACCAAGGGATATTTTTTGAGTGACCTGAGCGCGGCATTGAACCACATATGCCCTTGTTGAAAATGCACGACATCAGGTCGAAAATCGTCGATACGGCGCAAGATGCTTTTGACCGATTGCCACTGCTTTATCGGCTGTCGAAGCCGTGGTTTGTGGAACGCATAGTGTTCCACCTGCGGTTCGACTTGGTATTGATCGCTTTCACATGGAGGCATCACCAAAAGGACCTCGTGCTGCCCGCTCATCGCGTTCACTTGCTGCACGCTGTACTCTTCGAAATCGTAGGTCACCCAGGCTACCTTCATACGATCGCCTCCTCGGCTGAACGCCCGTCCTGAGCCTCAACTCCAGAATCCTCTGACAACCATTGCAGATCTTGCTGCAACAATTCGTGCAAACTCAGCCAACTTGCAGTGTGCCTCAACCCTTCGTCCAACGAGAACGTGGGTTGATACCCTAGCTCTCGTTTCGCCTTTTCCGCCGAGTAGAACGCTTGACGTGAATAGAGGTCATTCAGCTCATTTCCACTCGGTGTGGATGAAAGTTCCCCCTTGATTCGTTTCATCCACTTGCTGGCCCAACCGCCTCGCATGTAGATTTCCATCAACTTGTCTTCGTAGCGGTCAAGCACTAGATCTGCTGCTGAGTCGACACGATCCATGACCCAAGTACGTAGGGTGGACTTACCAGTGGAGATCGAACGCAACGGATCCAGTCCGAGCGTGTCATTGAAACTCTTAAAATACTCGTTCCAGGTCACACGCTCTGGTCCGTTGACGTTGTAGGCTTCGCCGGCCATGTTAGGGCACGCGATAGAACGAACAATTGCTTGCACGAGATCGTCGACGTAAACCAAGTTGGCGAAACCTTCGCCCTTGTCTTCAAAAACTCCCCAGTTCCCTGACTGCAACCGCTTGGCGATATCGATCGACCATGACGTGCTGTAAGGACCGTAGATCAGCGATGGCCGCAGGACCGTAGTATGCAGTCCTTCCTTAGCTGCCTGGAAACAGAGCGCCTCTGCTTCCACTTTGGCATCACCGTAGAGTCTGCCAGTCTTCGGTGTCTCATCATCTTCGATCACGTCGCCATTGGCCCCGGGTCCGTAGACTTCGGCGGTGCTAATGAATACAAAACGTTTGACCCCAGCGGCCTTGGCTGCGTTGAGCAGGTTCTCCGTCCCGCCGACAATCGAATCTCGATCATCGGTCTTAGCACAATGCACGACCGCGTCGATGTCTCGCAGCGAATCATCTACTTGCTCTTTATTGGTGATATCGCACAGACGGATCTCGGTTGGCTTGCGTGCGATTCGCGCCGCACGAGTCCAGTGCCGAAGTGTAGCAACGGGTTCAGCAAGCCGTGTTTCATGCAAAACTTCGACCACGCGACCGCCTAGAAAACCCGAAGCGCCAGTTACCAGGATACGCCGTATGTCACCGGGCATCTGGATTTCATTTGCCCATTCATGTTTCGCTTCACAGCCAACATGTATCGGGTAAGCCTTGGCCTGACGGTAGGCTTCATCCAGCAGCCGAACGGTAGGAAGAACACTTTCCGCTGACGCGATGGACTCGCCGCCACTGGAAATACTTGCCAGGAAATCGTCGATCATCGGCATCGCAAAATCAGGATACGTCCGTTTTCTTGACCCGCAACGGAACTTCTTTCGACGACCATTCGGGCGTTGCACAACCACTTCACTCCACTCTTCAGCGTCCGCCTGAATGGTGCCTTTGGTTCCGCGGATCTCAAAGCCATTGCTGAGTCGTCCTAACCGGCTCACTTTGATTTCAATCTTAGAATCGCCACGCCGAAGGCGGACGGTTGCCATTGCCTCAGGTCCGCCGTCTGCATCGTTGAAAGACTCCAAAACAGTAGGTTCTTCCTCCCCTAGCCAAAAGAGGACCGAGTCGAGCAAGTGAACACCGGTGTCGGCCCAGGCACCGTGGGCGTCGGGCGAGAAGTGGTGCGGCGACGCTGCCGGCCAATCAAACTCGATCCCATCGTGGTATTGAATCGACTGTATTTCTCCAAGTTCACCGGCGGCAATGAGCTCGCGTATCTTTTGGTAGGTGGGAAAGTGCCGCCGCGTCTGATTGACCACCAACTGCAGCGAACGAGCGTGGGCGATCTCAACCAGTGTTTCCGACTCTTCGATCATTTCGGTCAGGGGCTTCTCGCAGAGGACGTGAAGACCGTGCTCCAAACACCACTTGCAAATTTCGAAGTGAGTATGAGGTGGAGTGGCGATGACAACCGCTTCCACTTTGCCCGCTAGCTCGCGGAAGTCCCCAAAGGTACCAGCTAAATCGAACCTGTCATTCAGTTCCTCAAGCCGACGCGCGTTGCTATCTGCAACGAACACGCTACCGCTCGATAGTGGATGTTGGGTCAAGGCCGGCAAGTGAAAGATCTCAGCGATCGCCCCACCGCCAATGACGCCAACTCGATAACGATTCTCAGATGAGCTCATGATGCGGTCCTCGCCATTAGAGTCGTTTTGAAGAACTGTAGATCCGATAGGCGAATCGCACCAAACAGAAGAAGTGCTACGGCGTAAGCGGTCCCCGTTGCAACCAACAGAATGGGCCAAGCGGCAGTTCGCATGAGAATCGCGACTCCAACTACCGCCAAGGACGCAAAGACGACGCGCAGACAGACCAAAATCGCATCTCCAATTTCTTCCCGCGTGAACGCGAATGCCATGTAGCAAAGCGTGGCTATGACTCCGCCCAACACCGTGCCGGCCGCCGCACCAACGGCCCCTAGCTGCGAAACGAACAGGTAGGTCGCAACAGAATTGACGGACAAGCTGATAAAGGCCACTTGCATGGAATCTTTTTGTTTTCCACGTGCAAATAGGAGATGGCTTAGGAACGGATTCAAAAACTCGACTAGTAAAAACCAGATCAACACCTGAAGTACGGCTGCTGCTGCGGCGTATTCTTCGTCGAATAGCAGCCCGATGATTCGGTCCGGGATCACGGAAACGAGTGCGATAGCCGGAAATGCAGCCACACACATGAATCGAATCGTCTCGCGGTAGAGCCTGCTCAGGGCGTTATCGGCCCGTCCGTGCATGCGGGACATGACAGGGAAGATGGCAGTGGTGTAGCTCTTCGCCAAAACGGATCCAAGTCGCACGATCTTCCATGCGGCGGAATAAACGCCGGCAGCAACTTCGCCGGTGATCCATGACAGGATGATGACATCCAGCGCCCGGTTGATGGTTGCGGTCCAATTCTCAGCCGCGAAGACTCGCCACCGTAGCACGAAACGCATCGTCCTGGCGTGGGAGAAGTCCCAACCGAGCGCTCCGATGCGATTGAGCCCCATGCAATAGGCAAACAACATCACCACACGAACAACGACTAGAACCAGGACAAGGGCCAGCAATCCATAGCCCAGATACAACGCCAAGGTGGAGAAAATGATGCGACCGAGGCTTTCGATCACCGTACCAACAGTGACAAACTCGGCTCGCTCTTTGGCAACGAAAACGGCCTCCAACAACGAGCACATCGCGGCTGGAAACAATGCAACCGCCGTCAACAGCATGGCCAGGCAGGTGTCGCTCGAGTAATTAAAGAGGTTACCGAGGCCCCACAAGATCGGCGGGGCACACACGCAAAGAGTGAGCACAAGACAGCTGGCCGACGTGATCAGCTGATGCGTATGAGATGGCCAACGAGCTAGGTCCCGAGTCAACATGATCCCGGCTGCGGTTGCCGTCAGGCTCAAGAACAATTCGAAAAAGTGCACCGCGATCGAGTACTTGCCGAAGCCTTCGACACCGAGTGCATCAGCACAGTAGATAACAAAGACGAAGCTTCCCACCATGCGAGCTAGAGTTCCCGCGAACAACATCGCGGTATTCTTGGACGCTCTCATCGCCTCGCGACGATTCGAACTTGCTGCATTGCTAGCGCTCATGCCAGTTCTCCTTGCCCCGAGTGCAATGGCAATCCCTGACTAGACAGAGGTCGACGCCTTCCAAGCCGCGTTCCCACCGCAGTGGTACGACTCGGTGAAGCCGCAAGTACGGCGACCCGGTATGTCGCTGCTGCCAATCCCAAAATCAGCCAAAGTGTTTGAACTTGCGTCCGCGAATTAAAGACATCAACAGCCATGTGCAGCGAGTGTCCCGCGAGCGCTGCTGCAAGAGCCAACCCCAATGGAGATAGCAAACGATCCTTTGCGAACCAGACTTGAACCCCCATACGAAGCCCGTTGAAGAGCACTAGCAAGAACGTCAACAGGCCGATGACGCCGGTTTCCAACCACACCAGCAGATACTTACTGTGAATGGTGTAATACCACTCCGAGCGCCACTTGCCCTGGTCTGCATATCGCTTTGCAGCCAGATGACAGTTGCCTGCACCATGCCCAAAGATGGGTCGATCTTGGATGGCCTCAAGTGCGATCAGGGATAGATGCTTTCGCGCAGAAGCTGAATCACCGTCGCCCTCTTTGATTCGCTTCTCATAGATCAACCACAGTGGATAGAGACTAAGTAGCCCCATCAAGATGGCCACAGCTACAGTCCACTTTGGTAACCAACTTCGCCCCAGAAGTCCGAAGCCGATCAGTGAGCTTCCGACCACCGAAGTCAAAATCGCCCCTCGAGTCTGCGTCAACAGGATTCCGATCATCCCGAACACGGTCGTCCCGAGGAACAATAACCAGAAGAGCCGACCGAATTCCAGTTGTCCCCAACGCCCAAGCACCGCAGTCGCCACGGGCAACCACAAAAGTGCCATCGTGCTACCTGCCAGAACAGGAGATTGCATGCTTCCGCCATGCCGTTCTCCTTCCCAGACCGTCAGGACAAGCGGACCGATTTCGATGAACGTGTTGTCGACCCTCATCAGTTTGAGTCCGAAGATCAAGAAGCTTTGGAAAAGCAATGCAGCCGCCAAGGTACCGAGACATAGCATGATGTCCTCCCGCGTCTCGACTCGATTGGCAACATAGTAGAAAAGCAGATATGCCTGCAGCAGCAGGAACAAATCGAAATAGGAGAGCATCGGCAAAGTCGCGGTCAGGCTACTTAACCCCACACTACTGAGATACAGCAACATTGGAACACCAACGATCAACCGCGGATTGCATCGGCGACGGTAGTCCGTACTTCGAAGAATCCACAGCCCGTAGAGTGCACCAATCGCGAGCGTCGTGACGGAGACGTTGAAGCCGGCCACGGCCCCTTGATCCGCATCGGCTTCATGGAACATGAAGTACTTGTCTAGCTGCAGCGGAATCTCAAACACGCCGACCGCAAAGATCAGTTTCTCAAGCCAGCTCATCCCCTCGCGCGCGCATGCAGGATGCGTCGCGTTGGAATTCTTGACTGTCGAAATTGCTAAACTCATGATGGCAGAATCAGATAGTGGGTAATCCGAGTGGGAAACCGGATCGAAACGTTGTTGTGCCCAATGCACGTCGGCCGTACCGCACAGACCGAAGTGGAGGAAAAGTGTTGGGCGTCAGGCTTCAGTCCTAACGACAGATCGCATCGCGCGGGGTAGATAGTTCTTATGCTTGTTTAGAACCACTCCGATCAGATTCGAATCGGACGCCAACATTCGGCTAACGACTCGCTCCGCATCCACCGCCTCGGTGACTTCTGACTCGACCACTAGAAGAAGACCGTCTAAGTGGGGAGCCAAACCGGTTGCTTGATCGGGTTGGTCAGCCGGCGGCAGATCGACCACCAAGAGATCGCAATTGTTCCGGTAGGCATTTAAAGCTGCCGCAAGCTCGGCAGGTCGACTCTGCATACGCTCATCAGAATGAACAGAAGAACATGCGATGAGCCCTACCTTCGAGTTCCGCCCGTGCTGCAGGCACTCGTCGTGGGACGCGTCGCCAGACACAAGTTCAATGAGCCCAGGTGAGCCATTCAGTCCGAACGACCGTGATAAGCTTCGGCGTTTTGCGTCGGCATCGACCAAGATCGTCTTCAAGTCACAATCGTCACTGCTCACCAAGGCGAGTTGGGTGGCCAAGGTCGTTGCGCCTGCCCCTTGACCGGCACTTACTACGCCAAGGGTAAACCCAGATTGCGAAATCCCAGGGTGGCCAAGCAGCACTTCGGATACCAGATTGCGTACCGCATTGTGGACTCGGTTATCTTCAAATGCAGCCTGCTTCGAATGACTAAGACGCCGACTCTCGGGCACGACCGCGACAACGGGTACATCCAATTGAACCTCGACTTCCGAAGGCGAGCGAATGCTGGTCGCAGAAATCTGCTTCAGAAACGCGAGTCCCAAGCCGGAGCATATGCCTAAGAAAACGAATGCCGCCGCCAAGAGTTTTTTGTTCGGACTTGAAGCGCGCTCTACGAAAGTAGCCGGCTGAAAGATGCTGATGTTCGAAATACGCTGCGTCTGCAGCTCATCAATCACGCGAGCTTCCTCTTGCTTCTCACGCAAGATCCCTAGGCTTGATTCCTTCAGCCCAATTTCACGATCCATCTCGGCCAGTCGCTGCTCAAAATCAAGCAAGTCATTTACTTGTCGATCAATTTCGTCACGCTGCCGTTGTTTCTCTCGAAGAGTCGAACGTAAGCCAACGATTTTCGTTTCCTGCTTCTGCAGTTCCTCCTGCAGACGCCGCTTCTCCGGATTCGGCGTCGTGCTCTCATCGATACGCTCGCTCTGCATCTTTGCTAGAATCTCACGCGCCCCTTCCAATTGCTCGCGCGTCTGGACAAGGAGCTCGTGATCGCCCGTGTACAATGCCGCGTACTTCTGTTCTTGAATTTCCAGTTCGTAGACTTTCTGCCGCATCCCGCTCCAGGTGACATCAGAGCCGCCAAACTTAGTCGCGACAATTTCGTCTTTAGTGTCTGCCAGACGTTGCTTTACGTCTTCACTCTCGGCCAAGGCTTGCTCCAATGAGCCTTCCGCAAGGATGGTATCCCGGTCAAGGGCTGTAAGCTGGTCCTTGAGCAAAGCGCGATTTGCGTCGATCGACACAATCTTGCGTTCCTGCATGAATCGGCTCCGGTCCGTCATCATGGCCTGAAGCTCTTCTCGCGCTTTTTGAGACAGATCTGAAAAGAAGTCCTGTGAGCCCTCGGTCTGCGAAACTTGCAAATGCTGCTCAAGGAATTCACTAACAACTCGTTGCGCAATGGCCTGCGCCATCTCGGGTGTCTTAGATTCGGCGTGAACCGTAATCACCGTCGACTTCTTCGAAGCCGAAATAACCACTGTTGATTGCAATCGCCGAACCGCTAGCTCGTGATCGCTGATGTCATCCTTCAGCCCAGCCGTGTTGAGAACGACGAATGCGACCTCGCTCGCGCTCTTCGCGGCACTTTTGGCTGTGCTAACCAACCAAGACGGCTCCTCACCCGGACCGCCCTCCTGGGGAAGAATCCCATCCAACACATTTCCCGCACCAAGCTGCTCAACCACTTTCTCCGCTACGGCACGACTACTGAGTACTTCCAAAGCGGAATTAATTTCTTCTTCCTGTGTCTTCTGAAGCATCAATGTCTGGCTGGTTGTCGCAGTTGGGTCCAGCGAAACGCTTTCGCGACCAACCTTGACCATTAACTTCGCTTCCGACTCGTAGCCACGTGGCCACAGCATCAATGCAAGCCATCCTGTAAGCAGCGACAACAACATGCACCAAACGAGCAACCGTTTGTGCATAAACGGCACTTCGAGATACTGCCCCCAGTTCGGACGGCTCAAGCGTACCGACCAACGCGGTTCCGGCGGTGCAGCAGGCGGGGACACGCTTTTCGTGGTGCACGCCTGAGGCTCAGTTTGTGTGATCTCGCTAGACACATTCACGAGCCGGCTCCTGCTGCTCGGAAAATGAACGAACTGCGGCGGCGACTTGGTCGACCTGCTTACGCGTCATTTCAGGAAACATCGGCAGGGATACGATCTGCTTCGTAATCTCGCTACAGACTGGCAGATCTAAAGGAACGGTCACTGAATCCTGAAATGGCTGCGCGGTGGAGAGCGGATTCGGATAGTGAATTCCGCAAGTGACGCCTTCCGCGGCAGCGGAATCGATCAGAGCTCGACGATTTGGATGCCGGACCACAAACAGGTGGTACACGTGCCGGACATCCTCATGCTCCGCAGGCAGAACGAGATCAGAATCTTCGAGAGCCTCTCGATACCAACCTGCTACCTGTCGACGCTGCTCTGTCCATTCTTCGATGTATTGCATCTTGGTAGACAAAACGCAGGCTTGGAGCGTATCCAGTCGGCAGTTATAGCCGAGTAGATCATGCCGATTTTTGACCTTCTGCCCGTAGTTTCTTAGTAACTGCAGTTTCTCCGCCAACTCTGGATCTTTCGTTACCGCCGCTCCGCCGTCACCGAAGGCTCCGAGGTTTTTGCCCGGATAGAAGCTAAAGCAGCCTATGTCTCCGAAAGATCCACAACGCTTGCCATCCAGTTCGGCACCGTGTGCTTGGGCTGCATCCTCAATGATCTTCAATCCATACCGATCGGCGATCCGTCGGATCTCGTGCATTCGAGCGGGCTGACCATACAGGTGTACCGGTATGATGGCTTTCGTGCGTTCCGTGATCGCCTGCTCGATCAAATTCACGTCGATGTTGTAGTCGACCGGGTCCACATCAACGAAGACTGCTTTTGCACCTGAGTAGGCGATCGCAAACGCAGTCGCAGCAAACGAATTGCCAGCCGTGATGACTTCGTCACCGTCTCCGATTCCCAACGCTCGGAGAGCCAAATGCAATGCGTCGGTTCCGTTAGCAAGCCCCACGCAGTACGGAACCCCACAATAGCTCGCGAACTGCTCTTCAAACTCTTGGACCTCCCTCCCCAATATGTAACGCGCGCCGTCGATCACGTCGGCCATTCTCTCGAGAACTTCGGCCTTCACCTGCTTCGCTTGTGCTTGTAGGTCAACAAAAGGTACAGTCATGTTTTGCAGCTTCTCTCTCGCGCTCGTGAGCGTGAACAACTAGGGAAAGTATTTCTTGTTTCCAACAATAAGTGCCGGTCCCTGAGCGCAGCACTACGGTGCAACTGGCTTTCTACAGAGCTTCGCGACTCGCTCATCTGGCGACTCACCACAGGCTTCACAGTTGGAATTCAGGTAGGTCCCTGAAAGTCGTCGACCGCAGCTACACACGTCAGCGACCTTGCGTGCGGGATTGCCGACAACGAGGCTGAACGGGCGAACGTCTTTCGTAACCACTGAGCCAGCTGCAATCGCGGCGAACTCTCCGATTTCAACACCGGGACAAATGACACTTGCGGCTCCAATTGATACCCCTCGTCGCACAAACGTGGATTCGAGCCAGTTTTCCTTGGCAGAGTAACGTTCCGAGGCAGCCAGCATGCGAGGCGACCTTGGAAATCGATCGTTGGTAAACGTCACACGGGGTCCCAGGAAAACGTCGTCTTCGATTTGAATGCCATCCCATAGATAGACACCATTCTTGATGGTCACGTTGTTGCCGACGCTCACACCGGATTCGATAAACGCGTGGTCCCCAACTTTCACGTTAGAACCAAGCTTGGCACCTTCCATGACATGCGCATACGCGAAGACACGGCTGCCTTCGCCGATGGATTCGGTTTCAACCAATGCGGTTTCGTGATGCATGAATCTCGACAGTCTCAAACGTGTTTGAAGATGCCCGAACAGAGTCATCTCCCCAACCAAACGCCGTAGCCTTATCGAACGGCGACTGTTGCGGAGCTGACCAGCGATAGCCTGCCTTAGACCCTGGAATGCCCAACACTGGCCAAGGCCGTGGGTTGACCACCCATTTCCAAGGAGCGATGGGCAGCTTCGAGTGTTTCCACCACGTGCAAACCATTCACCCCATCCGTCAGCGGAACATCCCCATCCCGGATGCAACGGATGAACTCTTGGCATTCCGCCTTGAGTGGTTCTGACTCTTGCACAAATGGGCTGTAGCTGCCGCCATAGCGATAGGCGAGTTGGAAATCGGCGAAGTCGCCGCTGCTCGAACTCGGCCGATCAATCCCTTTGTCAAAGATCTTGATTTTCTCTTGCTCGAGGTCGTCGTAGACAGCCATTTTCTTGTCGCCAACAACCGTGAGCACTCGTTCCTTTCGGGGATCTAGCCAACTCACATGGATCATGCCCATACGGTTGCCTTCGAAGTTCATCGAAAGGTTGCACACGTCGTGGATGCCAGGATTGAGCCGATCAAAACCTGAGCAGCTGACCGAAGTTGGCCGTTGCCCGAGCAGATAGAGCATCATGGAGATGTCGTGCGGGGCTAAGTCAAACAGGGCGCTTACATCTTTGCGAACGGGCCCGAGGTTTAATCGCCGGCTGCTGATGTAGTTGATATTGCCGAGCTCGCCCGACTCCACAATCTCGCGCAGCTTGCGAACAGGTGCAGAATGGAGAAAAACGTGACCGACAAACAGTACGCGGTTGCGGTAACTCGCGGTCTCGATGAGTTGCTGACACTCGGCACTCGTTTTGGCCAGCGGTTTCTCGACGAAGACATGCAGATCATGGTCGAGAGCTTTTTTGGTGATATCGAAGTGTGTTGCCGTTGGCGTGGCAACCACCAAGGCGTCGACGAGATCACGATCGAGCAGGGCATCAAAATCCTCAATTGGGTAAACCCCCGGATATCGATCTTTGATACGAAGCAGTTGGTCGTAGTCGCGGTCGCAGACCGCGGTCACTTTGCAGCCTTCGATATCGGAGAAACAGCGAACAAGATTGGGGCCCCAGTATCCTAGGCCGACAATTCCAATGCGAATCATAACTATCTCCAATATCCACGACCCCAAACGCCGCGATATATCTACGAAGGTAAATGCGGGTGAACTACTCGTTTCGTTCCCAAAGCAGCACGGCAACTGTCTTCATGAGGATCCATAAATCAAGTTGGATCGTTGGTTGCGCTGCGTATTTCAGATCCAGCGAAATCATCTCTTCAAAGCTAAGTTCATTCTTCCCACTGACCTGCCACAGCCCCGTCATGCCGGGGTGGACTTCAAACCGGCGAAGTTGCTCTGCGGTGTAATCCTCTCGGTGCAAGACGTCAGGTCGCGGGCCAACCAGGCTCATTTCCCCGCGAAGCACATTGAGGAGCTGGGGCAGTTCATCGATGGAAGCAGCACGTAAGAAGGAGCCACCAGGAATGAGACTTCCCGAGTGATCGGGCTTCGCAATAGGAGCATCACTGTCGGCATGGCTAGCGACATACGCGCGGTGCTCTTCTTCGCGTCCGCCAGGCACAACGTGCATCGTGCGAAATTTGAAAATTGGAAAGTACTCGCCTCCATGTCCTAAACGTGACTGCACAAACAAGACTGGCCCACGCGAAACAAGTCGGATGTAAAGCGCTACGAACAGCATTGGGACGGCGAGGATTGGCGCGAGCAAAATCACACCGACGATGTCCATCATCCTTTTCCAAAGTGGCAATGGATGCGCAACGAGATTCGAAGCGTTATGGGCCACCCCGGGCACAGCGTTCGATGCCATCGAGCCCGCTTCTTCCGATTCGCTATTCGAAAGAGTACCTTGTCCGATTGGAGCTAATTCAGTTTGAATGTCCGTGGTCACTGAAGTGGGTTTCTCGATATGGAGAGCAAGGCACCTTGCGTACGCTCTTCTCGGACCCCACTTGGAACGTATCCAAGCGAACTGAGGCTAGCCGTCTGCCTCTCGACAGAAATTTCGCGCCGCCTGTTTCATCAAACTTGGATTCGCAGGCCTGCGAAAAGGATTGCGTCGAGTGTAAGTTGGATCAGGCTCTGAATAGAAGCGTCATGAAAAAGTGCTGCCATGGGGCTAACACGCGGCCCATCATCAATCTGGTCACTCGGTCCCCATCGAATTGGGGCGACTCTTTTTGAATAGTCGTCAAGCAGCCAGGCGGTGGTAGGGCAAGACGTTGGTTTGGTAGCCACCCGAAGCAAATTGAACCCTTCCGGTAGCCAGCCACGTCACGGACGTGTCGGGGACAACATATGGCAACGCCGAACTGCTTCTACAGCTTCAGCGCTGGCATGGGATAGAATCCGAAAGCCCGACGTAAAAGCGCCGCCGAAAAATAGAGAATTCTCAAAACTGAATGCTCGGCGTGCTTCTCGCCCCCCAATTGGGAGCACCACCGAAACCTGCAGTCGTCGGTAATCCGTTCGATTTTCGGTCAGGATCAATCGAATCAGGTTCCCAGTGGCTCAACAGCGTTCAGGTTGGACGCTTCGGCCGGGCGATTTGGTCCGATCTTCCGTGGGTGAAACTTGTGGTGGGCCACATGGCCGATTCTTAGGCGAGGCAGCTCGCCGGACCACTGAGCCTCATCAACGGGCTATACACGAGCGCAACAAAAAAGCCCCAAACACAGGTCGCGTTCGAGGTGTTTTTGAGACATCTTGATGTGCTTTTGTACCGCCATCTCAGAAGACGCGAGAAGGATCGCCGGGGGCTATGCGGCCAGGCTCCGCTCCTTCTACGACGGAGAATTCAGCCCATACCGGCATATGCTCACTAACTTCAAGGGCACTCTCAAGCGAAAGATTGAATTTCCGTAGAAAGTCGAATGCCCCCGAACGCCCCGTGTATTCGGCTGTGGCTTGAGAAGAGAAAAAGATCGTGTCGAGACTTTGCGTTCCGGATAAGTCTGTCGGGATATCGCGGATCGCGAATCGTGTTTGTAGCGGATCCAATGTGCCAATACTGGCCGCATTGCCACGAATATCTCCGGCAATGATCCAATCATCCTCGTCGCGACCGTCGCTTAAGACTGCCTGCGCGATTAAAGGCAGGATCTTGTGTTCAGCCTCCGCCAGGTTGGGATCGACCATCACATTAATGAGCGAGAATGTAAATGCTTCGCTTGCAGGTACATCCTTGCAGCGGAACCAACCAACCAGCGGCTCGTAAGTGATTAGGTCTTCGGGATCATCGACTGTGTACAGCTGGTAACGATCGGTTTCTAAACGCTCTGTATCAAACACGATGGCATACTGCATTTTCGGAGCAATGCGTCCAACTCGTGGTCCAATCAGGTAATCGTACTGCCTGCCAGATTGGTTCAATCTCTCGATCAAGATCGGTAGTACGTCATCGCGAGAAGTCTGAATACCTTGGAGCGCGATCACATCGTAGCGACGAGCAATCTTGACTAAGGATTCCATCGCATGCGACTTGGCCATTTTCGCTGGTCCGAGCGAGCTAGTATTGAAACTAGCCACACGAATTGAACTCCCAGCATTCTTGATCCGTGCACGTTTGCCAAGCAGATTTGCCTTCGAAGTCCCGGCCGCAGCACTAGTCATACTGCCGACAGGTGAACCAGAAGCTTCTGTTGAGGGAGTCATGACATTTCCAACTCCAGCCAAACCACCGGACTGATTCTCTGGAGGCCATACTCCACCGGCCGGAGGCACGACGAGCCCATCCGTAAATGCGTTGCTTGATAACCCGCTTGCCGTGTTTCCGAAGTTGGGCGGGGCGGGAATCGGAGCGGACCACTCCAAAACGTTCGTGGCATGCCCAGCAATGTCACTGCCAGTACCGGATGATGCCGGCTGCTCCATACCTTCTTCGAGCAGGGCGAACCTCTCTGCCATCGTCAAGTTGTTCTTCCAGCCCCCGGCCGCTGGAGCCCCACTTGAAATTTCGTCATTCAACGAAGATGCAGCCGTAGAACCGTAGCCCGATGGCGCGTACGCATACGCACCAGGATCAACCTGTGGTCTTGGCTCCAAATGAAGGTGTTCGATGCCTCCGATTCGGTAATTCTTGAAGACGAAGAACGCTCCTCCAAAGGCCAGTGCGAGAATTGGCCACCGCCATGCAAGTTGAAGCATTGAAACGCCCTTTCGCTAATCCCCGTTTACTTTGCCGCGTCGAACTAGCTTCGGAGCAGCGGCAATCGCTCGAATTGACTGTTCCTTCCATGAGCATCGTGTTGGTTGAGGGGGATACCAACATCGCCATTCATTCAGAATCCTCCTGTGCCCGAGTTCGCTCGGACGATGGCTCTGGTGAACTGTACCACTCGCCTGTGAGGGGCTCGGTAAAAGCATCGAGCGAAAATCAACTTTCCGAGTGATCAGGAGCTTCAGTCGCAGTTTCATTCGCTTAGGGCGAGTCTTCCGGAGGAGCGAAACCATGCCGTTTAAAACGACTGCTCGCTCCATGCAACCATGGGCGGACCTGATGCTCAGGCCCGATCCGAGCATTTACAGCGATCAGTGAAATAGAAACGGGAGAGTCAACAGTTAGGCGACTCTCCCGTTTTTTTGTCTTTTGCTGCCTTGTATTTTGGCTTGCCCACCGGCTGTGAAACCTGTGCCGCTACTGAGCTGCAAACATCTTGAGCGCTTCGATCGAACGCATGACATCCTGTTGGTCGACTTCCGACCACGAAGAAGAGCGATGGCGAATGATGGCAAGCTTGAATTGCTCTAGTGCTTCAGCAAGATCGACGGGCAAGCTTGGCAGGTTCGCAAAAGGCGACTCCTGTGGGCCAGCCTCGTCCTCCCATGGCAGAGCATCATCGTCGTCGCTGTCAAAGTCGTTGCCGGTAGAACCGGAAATGTCATGCTCATCACCAAAGTCTGGATCCTCTGCGCGAGGTCCCTCAGCGACGGATCTCGAGTCGTCTTGGACGCCCAGCTCACTATCGACTTCATTGAGAGGTGTGTAATCCTCATCTTGAGAAGCCGCAACGATCTGGGACTCCGTGGGAGTTTGCTCAGGGTCGGCGCCGCTTGCTTCCCAGCGGGTTTTTCGCATCTGTGAAACGCTCCAGCCACTCTGGCTGGCGCCCTCAAGCCACATTTGTGCGTCGTCCCAATCCAATGCCGCCAAGAAGTGGCTCCAGTAGAGCTGCTGGTAGGATTCGAATTCGGCGCCAAAACGGTCGTAGACGCGTCGCAACCGCCCTACGTGCTGCGGTGTGACACCTCCAACTCGACGACTCCACGCTTCATCGCTATAAGATGCTGCTGGCGCCTCGGACCCCATTAGTGCTTCGCGCCATTCCTGGATGATCTTGCCTTTCTCCCAATTGGTCGTGCTGATCAAAGTTGACCAGCGACCGACGAACTCCGTCGAAAGTTCAACCGCTTTCGGATCGTCCAGATGTTCGGCATCACTGATTGAAGAGCCAAGGTCGTCTGATACCTCGGCAGTTGCCTCCACATCTGTTGTGGTCGTGATTTCCGTATCGTCGCCGATACTGCCCGTTGAGTTCGTGTCTGATTGCTCGGGTTCCAGGTGCTCCGAATCCATATTCTTCCGCTCAAATCCTACGAGTTTCGATGCTTTCCGTCGGGTGCTGGTAGCCTCATAGAGCCAAATCAGCACGGCATGAGGGTAACGATTCGGCATCGAAATCAAAGGCTCTACGTCGGGACTCGCCACACAAATCCGACTTCACCGCACGTGCGCCTAAGCAAACTAGGGACTAGTCAAAGTTTTCCGCGCAAGAACCGTAGAGAGGATAGCGTCCTAGTCGCCTTCCAAGCCAACACTCGGTTGTGGAAGAAATGTCAGGTGCAATAGACTCGCGCCACTGCAGATTGGCTAACGCGCTAGTTTGAGTTCTTTGGACTCAGGGAAATTCAAGAAGATCCCAAGGAAACGCCCAGCCGGTGAACCGATTAGATTTTGGTGCGCTTCAATCGCGGCATTGTAGTCTGCGACTGCCTGGGACAATGCAGACTCCGGATCCGAGACAAACTTAGCTCCTTCCAAACAGGACTCAATTTCTTGAGCGTACGGAACTTGGAGTTCTGGCTGTGCCGTGGTTCGAAAGCCATCGATTGCCAAACGAAATCGCTCGGCCTTCGCCATATCAAAAGTCGTCTCGTCAGTTCTCTTTGCAACTTCCAATTCAAGCATGCGGTACCTTCCCGCCAGATCGTCGACCATGGCATGCCAAGAAGCTTCGGTCGCTCTTCGGGCGGAATCGATTCGGTTGTAGGTCCAGAGGACATAACTGATCCCAGCGCCGCCAAGGACTAGGCTCAATAGCAAGACCACTGTCAGTCGCTTGCCCGACACACCACCTTGTGTGGCTTCGTCGCTCGTCACTTCCGCTTCAGTCATCATCCCACCGTTTTTAAGAGAGCCAAAGCTCCAAGACCGTAGAAGGTGTATTCGATATCGTCGGCCGGATCGAACTCGAAACCGCGAAACCCACCGCTGGATTGTTCCATCCCGTCAACGTAGCGTTGAACACCGGGTAACGAAACGAGCGACATCTGTTCTAGATCAGCTAATGTGACGCAAGCTGTAAATGTACTGAGCAGGTCGGGCAATGGAATTCGTGTGTTCGCCTGGAAACCGCCTTCATCAGTCTGGAGCTCAGCCAGAAACTCGGCTGCATCCAATCCAGTGTCTTCATCCAAGCGGTTCAGTACTCTCAACGCACCGATCGCGGCTGCCGTCGGGTTCGTACCCGAGCGTTTGCCCACTCGGATTTCTAGAAAGCCACCGTCATCTTGTTGTTGACGCATCAAAAAGCCATAGGCGGATTCCGCGCCCGGGCAGGGTTGATCAATCAGCTCTAGGCAGAGAAGCACCAAAAACGTCTGGTAAGTACTTCCCGCTTGCCCCTCGAGACTCTTGCTAAAACCTCCGTCGTCGCGACGGAGTTGAGCAAGGAATTCAGCCAGCCGGGAACTCCAGTCAGCTTGTGCATCCTCAAATGCATCAAGCGAACAAGCCGCTTCAATGAGCCGAACGGAATAAACCAAAGACAACAGATCCACGATCGTTTCATGTGACTGAAACCGTGCGCGAAGAAACGCCGCACTACGCTCGGCCACTTCGCCCTCAAGCAAACCGAGAATGGCCAAGATGCGCAACGCGAAACTCGTGTAGTAGAGATCGCTCTCGCCCTCGCGTCCTGCCCAACCGCCGTCTTCCCTTTGGCGGCTCAACACATAGTCGGCATGGCGCTTGCGTTGCTCCTCCGGCAATTGAATGGCGCCGAACGTCAGTCGTACCATCAGGCGTGCCAAGTACCCCAGATTTTCGATGTCTTGCACAATGCGTACTTCTTTGTTGGAGCGAAGGCCACCATGCGTGGCAGATTCGGTGGCATAGACACGCCTGACGGCGGGGCTGCAACGACGAATGACTTGCAAATTCAGAAATCAAACCGAATCACAAACATCACCCACGACGTAGGGCCCCAATAGTTCACGTAGTTCATCAGAAATTGGAATCGACTTGAGCTCCTGACCGTGCTCCACCCGGCAACATACGGTTGTCAATCGCCCACTCGCGATGACACGCTCCTCGCTTTTGAACTCAAAACGAAATCGAATGCTCTTCTGCCCCAGATTCTCGATCACGAGCTCAACCGAAAGGACATCTTCGAAACGTGCGACCCCTCTAAAATCGCACTCGACACGAACTCGAGGCCAGCCCTGAGTCACCCCGTCGCCCAGCGGCTGCATCACACTCGTTCCAAGGCTCCGCCAGAACTCATGTTCCGCCTGTTCCATATAACGGACGTATGACGAGAAATGCACAATGCCAGCAGCATCGGTTTCGCAGAATTCAACGCGACGCTGTGTCTCGAAGACCTGGCCCATACGACTCAATCCCTTTCTTCGGCAGCATGATGCCTACAACAGGACACAGCGGACCACTACACGTCCAGATTTCGAACTTCCAACGCGTGCTTTTCGATGAATTGCCGTCGCGGCTCAACCTTGTCGCCCATAAGCACTCGGAACATCTCATCCGCGGCCGCGGCGTCCGTCAACGAAACTTGAACCAATGTTCGATTCTCACGATCAAGCGTTGTCTCCCGCAATTCCTCGGGATTCATTTCACCTAGCCCCTTAAAGCGAGTGACCTGCATCCCTTTCTCACCTGCCTGGCGTACGGCAGGTAGCAGAGCTCGCAAGTCGTCCAATCCAGTGCGATTCTCTTCGCGAACGAGATGGAACTTCGATTCCGTGCTGCCTGTTTTTTGCTCCGGAATCAAATCCCGGATGGAGAAACCGAACTCAGCCAGCTCTTTGAGGCCCGCATTGATCGTCTTCACTTCGTGCATCTCGACGACATGCGCTAGGATCTTCTGATCGCCTTCCGCCTCGGCGTCACCTTCGGAGTCCTCGTCCGCAGTTTTGGCCTCCAAAGTCAAGTTTTCTTTCTCGATGAATTCATCCATAGCCACCCGAGTCGCGAACCAATGCATGTCATTGCCAACGGTCAGCAAAAACACAGGCAGCCTCGCGTTCTCTTCGTCCATCCTGTCGGCGTGAGCCTTCAGCCCGACACCTCGGCGTTCAAGTGCGATCAACGCATCTTCCATCGAAGCCAAGCATTCGCACAGCTTCCGCATTTGATCGGACTCGATCTTCACATCGCCGTCGCCCTCCAAAGCGCAGTCCGTCAGACCTCGCTCGAGCAGCTGTGTCTTCATTTCCTCTTCAGTCTGAACGTAGTATCGAGTGTTCTTACCACGCACAACACGAAACAGAGGAGGCTGGGCCAAGTACACGTGCCCACCGGCAACCAAATGGTACATCTGTCGGTAAAAGAAGCAGAGAAGCAGCGTACGGATGTGCGAACCATCCACGTCCGCGTCCGTCATGATGATGATCTTGTCGTATCGACGCTTGGCGACATCTTGATCTTGGCCAATGCCACACCCGATCGCTTGAATCATGCTCTGAACTTCTTCGTTCGCCAGCACCTTATCTTCGCGACTCTTGTATGCGTTGATGATCTTTCCGCGAAGTGGCAAGATCGCTTGAAACTCTCGGAATCGGCCGCCTTCCGCGCTTCCGCCGGCCGAATCACCTTCCACCAAGTACACTTCGCACTCTTCCATCTTGTTGCTGATGCAATCACGAAGCTTACCAGGCAAGCCGCCGCCGCTAAGCGCGTCCTTCCGCTTTCGCAGAAGATCCTTGGCCTTCCGTGCCGCCTCACGTGCTTCGCAGGCAAGCAACCCCTTCCGAACGATCGTCTTAGCCGCCTTGGGATTCTCTTCCATGTACTTCTGAAGTGCCTCACCGACTGCAGAGCTGATAACGCTCTCAACTTCGCCGTTTCCTAGCTTCGTTTTGGTCTGGCCTTCGAACTGCGGATGAGCGACCCGAATACTGATCACCGCAGTTAACCCTTCGCGGAAATCATCCCCGGTCGGCGTCTGATCCTTGAACAACCCCTCTTTCTTTCCGTAGTTATTCAAGGCCCGTGTCAGTGCCGAACGAAAACCGGACACATGCGTCCCACCTTCGATCGTGTGAATATTGTTCACATAAGACTGCACATTCTCCGTATATTCGGTGGAGTACTGCAGCGCGATCTCATAGGGCACACCATCGCGTTCACCTGCGATTAGCAGCACGTCCGAATGGAGCGCATCACTCGCGCGATTCAGGTGTTGAACGAACTCAACAATCCCCTGCTCGTAGTAGAACTCATCCCCCTCGTCGACACGCTCGTCATAGAAGTTGATTCGCACCCCCTTATTGAGAAACGCCAGTTCCTGGAGACGCTTATACAGGGTATCGAAATTGAACTTCGTGTTCGAAAAGATCGTTCCATCCGGCTTGAAAGTCGTCTTGGTACCAATCTTCTTGGTTGCGTGCCCCTTGGTAACCAGACCGGTCGCGACACCACGTTCGTAACCTTGCGTCCAGACAAAACCGTCTCGCGCAACCTCAACTTCACACCATTGCGACAGGAAGTTCACGACCGTCACCCCGACGCCGTGAAGGCCGCCTGACATTTCATAGGCGGTCTTGCCGAATTTGCCACCAAACTTCAGAACCGTCATCACGCCTTCGAGCGTGCTCACTTCACGATCCATCTCCTCACTTAGTTGCTCGTGACGAGTCACTGGAATCCCGCGTCCATCGTCCTCGACCGTAACCGAACCATCCGAGTTGATTCGAACCGATACGGCCTGCGCAAAGCCAGCCATGACTTCATCGATGGAATTGTCCACCACCTCGTAGACCAGATGGTGCAATCCCTTAAGCGTGGTATCACCGATGTACATACTCGGTCGCTCTCGAACATGCTCCATGTCGCTCAGGTGCTGAAGATCCTCCGAGTTGTACTCCGAGCCTTGAATGGACATTTCGTTGTCTTGGTTCCCTGCAGAAGAACTGTCGTTATCGCTCATTCAAATCTCGGATGAATCAGTGGAAAATCGAGTACGGCCGCCGAATGCTTCGCACGAAACCGACAATGCTGCGGACTGCCGCCCCCAGGTTGACGCTGGCTCTGCATCGGGCCCCAAGTGTGCGAGCCTTGGCTTCAGCGAGAGCGTTAAGGCAGTGCCGGAAACTCTGGCGTAATTGCTATCGAAAGCCCGTTCTGGCAGCCGCAAGTCCGTGGGTAGCAACTTGGCCAACTGCGCGCCCTTACGGACCGGCAGATCTTAACACCAAACCCGTTTTTTGACTGGGCCAAATGAGCCGTTCGAGCAGGATTTAGCTTGCGAAAACCATGTTTTTGCCGCGGTTTCGTCCGGTAGAACTAGCCGCGACAGAAATTGCGCCGGTAGAAGAAGACAGCTAGCCCAGTGAGCACCGTTGCCCAGCCCAGCTGAAAAGAAATCGCAGTCAGAATTTTGGGCGAAGTCCACGAGAGCTGATTCCACAACATGCTTTGAAATCCAGTCATCGCCCAGAAGGTCATCGTGCTCTTGCAAACCGTATCCAGAACGGTTGGCAAGCTCATCAGTTGAAGCGGAAACCAGCATCCCCCAAGGGCCGCCATCATGAGAATCAGCAGTGATGCCAGGCTCTCAGCCTGTTTCGTGGAGCGGCTCACCGATGCCAAAAACATTCCAAACGCCCCGCCGGTCGCGACCCATACCAGCGAAAGGATCAGCAACGTAACTGGGTCTCGAAACAGCCCGACTCCGAACATCCATTCGCCATATGTGAACAAGATGGCAATCTGACCGATGCCAATACACATCACGAAAAAGAACTTCCCAAGCAAGATCGCATTTCGTGAGATTGGCTGTGCGAATAAACGCCTCAGTGTTCCGTCCTCTCGTTCAGTCAACAGCACGCTACCACAACTGGTTAGAGCAAAGAGTAGCATCATGACGCTCATTCCTGCCACACTTTGCGCTTGCTGGTAGGTCACTCGCTGGGGTCGCTTCGGCGGCTTGATATCCTTCGTCTCCATCGGAACGGCATCCGACATGAATTCAAAGATGCCATCCATATCCATCCCACTACCAGAATCAGACTGCGGTTTCGTTGCCGATCCGCCTAGCTGTGCATCAACCTCACCCGATTCTGGTGTAGCTGACGTTGGCTCAACCGACTCGGAAGCCTCCCCAGACGATGATTCGGTATCTTCGTAGAAGCCGCCGATCGTATCATTGATATTCGTCATCCAGCCGCGAATACTTCCAAGTGCCTCGGTGTCCATTCCTTGGCGAGCCAGAATTCGATCCATCGCGTCCGTCATTACATTCGGCCCCAGCGAAGAAATCGCCGCCTGCATGACGCCTATTTGAACAATGCGATCCTCCATACCGCGCCCCGGGTCTCGCAGCATCTGAAAACCAGGCGTCACCCCAGCGTCCATTTCGTCTGCGAAACTTGCCGGTATCACGAGAACATGAGTTGCGTCGCCTTCACGCACCAATTGCTCGAGCTTCGCCGCCGGATCCCCTTCCGATTCAGTGTCAGTGCCAGTTTCAACCATGCGTATTCGCAGCATGTCCGATGACTTCAACTGCTCTACAAATTCTTCGCTAGCGGCCGACTGCGACAGATCGGCAACATGCAGCTGGATTTTCGGCATCGCACCAGACCCCCCAAATGCATACGCCATGATCCAACCGAATACCGTGACCAATGCAATTGGTACCAGAATGGTCAACACAAGAGCCGTGCGGTCTCGCACAAAACTCTTCAGGTCTTTCGTCGCGAGTGTCCAAGCTGCAGAAATCGTGTGCATACTAATGCGTCTTTGTTCCAAATCTCTCTTGATGTCTCTGATCCAACTTCCGCTATTCGTCGCGAAGCCGCCGACCGGTAAAGTGCAAGAACACTTGTTCCAAATCGGCGCCCTCGTCACCACACTCGGTAGCCAACTCTTGCGGCGAACCAGTTGCCACGATCTCGCCTTCGTTCATGATCGCGACACGATCGCACAACTTCTGAGCCTCTTCCATGTAGTGCGTTGTGTACAGAAGAGAAGTCCCATTCGCTTTTAGTTGCAACAGCGTCTCAAACAAATGATTTCGGCTCTGTGGGTCAACACCCACTGTGGGCTCATCGAGCAAGACCAGGGCAGGGGAGTGCAATAGGCCGCACGCCAGATTCAACCTCCGTTGCATTCCCCCACTAAAAGTCCGTACCAAGTCTCTCTTACGATCAGTCAGTCCGGACAAATCAAGATTTTGCTGAACCGCATCGGCTTGCTCTTTTTTGGGCACTCCGCCCAGCTTGGCGAAGAAGAACAAATTCTCTTCGGCCGTCAGATTGGGATAGATGGCCAGTTCTTGCGGAACCAGCCCAAGTTTCGCACGATCCTTCGTGCTCTGAGCCGCGTTAAAATTATCCCCAGCAAACTGCATCGCCCCATTCCATTCGGAGAGCAGCCCGGCCAAGCACGATATGGTCGTCGTCTTACCAGCACCATTGGGACCGAGCAGCCCAAAGCACTCGCCGGCTCGCACACCAAAGGAAATCCCCTTAACCGCCCTCCGCTGACCGTAACCATAGCCTAGATCGCTTACCTCGAGCAAAGCTGTCATTCTGCTATCACCAATTCTGCAATCTGTAGACGAAACAAGTAGATGAATCGGTTGAGAGTCATTGAATCGCTGTGTCGATTGGAAACACCAATGCGTCCCGCACGACACCCGCGACCAGATTCTAGCCAGTCCCTCTCAAGAACAGCACTAGTTAGTTCGCCTACTCAAAATCTTGGAACAAATTTACGCAAAAAAGAAGCTTCCGATCATCTAAATTATTCGACGTAAAAAGATGCATTTCGGGCGCCCTATCCGACGCCTCGCCGGGCCATTAATAGGTTGCTTCGATCAACAGGTTGCTTCGCGAACGCCGCCCTAGGATCATGCCTACCTTTGGAAGCCAGCTTCGGATTCGTACGCTGGAGGTTTGAGAAACGTCCTCAGAGACGGGCGTCAGTGCCGGCGATGAATCTGATACGATCAACAGTGATGAGTCCAATCCCATACACCTTCTGAACACCCGCACTGGTGTCAACATTTGAATATTCAGGCCCCACAAAATGCCCCTGAGGCACCTCCGGAGAACTCCAGTACAGCGCTTTGGGGCGTGCTGGCAATCGCGGTGGTACTGGGTGGCGTCATGATTTTAGTTTGCGTGGGAGTATTCAATCGGGTCATCGTCCCAACATTAGAAACGGCCCAAGAGGCGTCTCGTCGAACTGCCTGCCAAACGAACATGCGGAAGATTGCAGTAGCTTTGCTCAGCTATCACGACGCCTACAACTCGTTTCCACCGCCGTACACCGAAGACAGCGATGGCAATCGACTTCATAGCTGGCGTACGCTCATTCTTCCCTTCACGGACGAAGGTTTTGAACTGTACCAAACGATAGATCTGGGCAAAGCCTGGGATGATCCGGCGAACCAGACCGCCCAAGGCACTGAACTGAGCCTCTTCCGTTGTCCATCAACGGAATTGGCTCCATGCTTCACCACCTACCAAGCGATCGTCGACCCGGAGGGAATTTTCACCCCTGGCGCGCTTGTCTCAATGGTTGAGATTCGTGATGGAGTGGCAGACACGCTTCTGTTTTCCGAGTTCGACCCGAATCAGGCGGTCCATTGGATGCAGCCCAACGATCGAACACGAAACGACTTTTTGGGCCTCGCTGACGCTGAGGTTCATAAAAATGGATACAACTACGCCACGGCGGATGGTCGCGTTGGCTTTTTGATGTCAGGAACGGATGAGGAATCTCGCATTTCGCTTATCAACATCGCAAGCGATTAGAACACAGTCGAGAAAAAAAGCTTCTAAGGACGTAGAACAGAAATGAACCAAGAAAATCAGTACACCGTCGACCCAAATCAACAGGTCCCCGCGCGCGGCAGAGGTGGGAACACGGGCACCATTATCGCTGCAGTCGCAATCGTAGGTTCGGTCGGACTGCTGCTTTGCTGTGGCATCCTTGTCGCTCTTCTTCTCCCCGCTGTTCAAGCGGCGCGTGAAGCTGCGAGACGCATGCAGTGTCAAAACAACATGAAACAGATCTCTCTCGCGCTCCTCAATTACGAAACGACCTACGGCTCGTTTCCACCCGCCTATACGGTCGACGCGAATGGTCAGCCACTCCATAGCTGGAGGACGCTCATCCTCCCATTTCTCGAACAGAAAAACCTGTACGACCAAATTGACCTCACCAAACCTTGGGACCACCCCGTCAACCAACCCTTTAATGACTTAGTCATCATGACCTATGTATGTCCGTCGACGGTGCTGGATCCCGGAATGACAACCTATGTGGCTCCGATCCACCCTCAGGGCGTGCTTTCCGGATCAGTCCCCACGAAGATCAGTGAGATCACCGATGGAGCCTCGAACACTCTTTTGATTGTCGAGGTCGACGCGATAAATGCGGTGCACTGGATGGAACCCAGTGATATTGATGGAGTGCTTTTCCCGACTGGAACAGCACACACCGGCGGTGGAAATGTCGCGATGTCCGATGGCTCCGTGAACTTTATTTCTGACGCAATTGATCCGCTCGTACGCGATGCAATGCTCACGAAAGATGGTGGTGAATCAGTCGGCTTTTGAGCCGACAGGTTGCCCCCATCTTGGCAGCTTGGAGAGGGCCCAGGCTTAGTTAGGGCCCAGGCTTAGTTAGGGCCCAAGCTTAGTTAGGGCCCAAGCTTAGTTAGGGCCCAAGCTTAGTTAGGGCCCAGGCTTAGTTAGGGCCCAGAAATGGCTGGGCTACTTGAGCAGACGTTTGAGGCGTTCTTTTTTGGCCGCGTCCAGCGTGGGGCCTTCTTCGAACTCCGTAGGAACGGCCGCCTCAGGACGCCGCACTGCCTTGCGTATGAAGCCAAGCTGCCGTTCGAACTGTCTGCACGACCAGCATACAAGCTGATGCATGGACAACGCCATTCGTTCATGCGATTCCAATTTCCGATCGCACGACTCAGACGCAAGCAAGGAAGCTTGCTCACACCGAATGGTGAAAATCAGTTTGATCTTGCGAAAGAACTTGGACAACGAATCAGCCTCGACTCAATGAACTCTCTTGAGCAAATTACCGCAAAAACACGACCCAAAAATCGGATGATTGGACGGAGCCTTAGTGGAGATCGCTTCCAGCCGAAAACCAATTGCGATCAAGGCAGTCCCGCAGGAGCGCACGCGCCCGAAACAGTCGAACCGCCAGGTTTTTTGCAGTGATACTCAGCGTATCACAGACTTGCTCTGCAGGACAATCTTCCATTTCACGCATGATGTAAGCCTTGCACAGTGTTGGCGGTAACTTGTCAACACACCCATTGAGTACCGTCCAAAACTCGGCATTTTCGAGTGGCTGACTGACGGAAACATCCCATGCCTTCAAGCGATCTTCTCGGAATGGCGTCTCGTTACTATCGATACTACTCACGCGTTTGTGCTTCGCTTTGGCTCGATAGTGATCGATAATTTTGAGCCGAAGAATGGCAACCAACCAAGACCGAACGCTAGACTCCGCCCGGAAGTTTCGTCTCCCGCGGACGGCAGCGAGGTAGGTCTCCTGGAGAAGATCGTCCACTACGTTAGGGTCCTCCACCTTGGAACGTGCGAATCGGTACAAATAATCCGCGTGCTCATCCACCCACATCGCGAGCACTTCAGAATCGTCGCCGTCCACCTCCGTCATGACTTCATTCGTCCTAGCGTTTCGCTGAGGCTTTCTGCCCCCTACAACTCTCGCGGCGACGCGACGGTATCGATATCGTCACTGCCCAAAATGGATCCATAGGTTAGCTGCCGCTCGATCCAGTACGAACCGTGGTAGTCGGCATCTTTGATTCCGCCAGCGGCGGGAATGGAACAATCGTATCGTCACCGGCAACGGTCTTCAGATTCGCGAGTGGTTGCATTCGGAGATCACTGGCTCCAACAATAGCGTACGAAGTCTTGCTCTGGATGTAACCAACGACTTGAAACGGCAAATTCTCGTCGAAGTCTTCAGGTAGCTGGACCTTCGTCTGCCCTTCTCGTTGATCTGGAACCAGTACCTTGAAGCCGCGAACGACATTCACGTGCATCAACTGGCGCCCCGCGTTCTCCCCGGCGGGAACATCATTGGCGGCAGGCGTCTGGACGATAGCCAAGTTGAGAGCATAGCCGTCAAAAACACCGCCAATGTTGTATCCGATTTCAATTTCTCTTGAGTTTACCATCCCGGCTTCCAACTGCACCGTTGCTCTTGGTCGTGAACGCAATGCTTCGGTGATGGACTTGTGCGCTTTCTTCTTGTCAGACCCAACAAATTCGTCAGCTCCATTCACGATCATCTGTGGCGTATAGATGCGATTCGTATCACCCTTCGCAGCATAGGTCGCCTGCCGCGCGGAAAAATCTTCGTGGCTGTAGGGATCGTTCCATCCGAGTCGATTCCAGTAATCGACGTGAAACGACAACCCGTAGACACGCAATCCACGCTCTTTTGCAACCTCTGCGATTTGCTTCAAAGCTACATCGGCTGGTGGGCAACTGCTGCACCCCTGAGATGTGAACAGCTCTACCACAACAGCGCCTTTGCGTCGCTCCTCTTCAGCTCTGACTTCTGCTTGACGCGCTGCCTCTTGCGCCCTTTGTTGTGCCAATTGCTGCTCGCGTCTCGCGGCCTCCTGCTGCCTCAGTGCAGCCTGCTGCTGTTGATAGGCGAGGTACGCTGCAGCGGCGGCACCATTGTCCCGGGAACCACTCTGGGCTTGAAGTCGAGTGGGTGCCATTCCAAACATCATCGCCACCAGAAGAAAGGGAATTAGGCTTTTTGCAACTCGATCCACGTGGATGACGCTCACTGGCCCTTCGCTCTTGCATTCAACAGTCATGGCAGTCTCCGCAATCCCAGAAAAGTTTCGGTCCGTTTCCTTCGAAGCGGTTAAACAGGTCGACCGTTGCTTCGAAAACTTGCAGCACACGATTCGCGTTCAAATGGGACAACCAGGTACCACTCAGAACAGATTCACATCGTGTGCACACAAGTAAGACGGAGCGATCATGCCTGGATTACAGAAAATCTCGGAATGGCGTAGCAAACTCGCGGATCCACCGCACTGCCTTGGCGTCAAGTTCCACTTGCGAGGTCCGGCACACCCGTTCGCACATAGAAAAGGATGCGTTGAATCGTGCGATTGCAACCCAATCGCAGGTGAGCGATCTAATCGGCAGAATGAGTACCCTGATCGGTCCACATCTTCACCTCGCCAACCATCCCTTTGGCGTCGCGTTTTCACGATGTGTGACCTGTCACACATTGAAATTCCCGTCAGCGAGCCGGCATTCAGACACCAACGAAGACACCTACCGCTGCATTGCCCTAGCTTGACTGACACCGACCTCCGCGGAAACAACGGGCAGTTTCCAATCTTCGATTGGAATTCCTTCTAACTTCAAGTTACTACAGATGTAGTGCAGCCGCTTCGTCGCGGCACCACCGGGTGAGAGGTCAAAGATGTTCTTTAGAAAGTAAGGTGGCATCGCCTGGTAATGCAACGTCGCCCGAACGCGAACGTTTGACGGGTTTACGTCGGTAGGCAGCTGGACTTCGTAGCGAGTCGAGTCACTGCCACTACCATCTTGATAACAGGTGTCCATCGACGCTTTGGGTCCTGGATAGGTCGCCGATAGGAAGTGCCCTTTTAATCCGCCCCCAGGCCCCTTTGCGGTCCAGCCCTTAGGCAAGAATCGATTGTCTTTGATGATCGTGCAGCCGTGAATAAAGCTGGTCGTAAATTCACCGCTGCGGCTGTGAAGCAGGGTCTCATAAATCTGAACTTGGTCGCTACGCCTGATCACTTCGTGGTGCGGTTGAAATTGCTGCGTACCATCTGTACCGCTCTCGAAGAATTCGGTCGCCAAAGGCTGGCCGTCTGCATCGACGATAATACCAATCGAGTTCGTGCGCCCGGAACTCCACAGCAATTGCTCGCCATCGGGGCGTGATTCGTCGAATACTAGAAATTCCAGAAACGCGCGTCGGAATCCAACGCCAGATGGAAAGCGGTGACCGACGAGACTCTCAATAGTCACATCCGCACGTAAGGTTCGTTGCCCATCAACTTCGGCCGTGACACTGATATTGGCAGTATCGCGCTTCGCCTGCCGAAGGAAATCATTGGCGGCATGCTCCATGTCGGTTTTCGAGCCAGTCATATAGTCATGCTTCCGAACACCCAACACATCATCGAACTGATTGAAAATTTCAAGCAGAAACATGTTCAGCCCACGGAAATTGTGGCGTGAGTAATCTTCCCTTTGACGCACTTTGATCTCTTCGTGCGATGCGAGATTTTCGGCGTCAGGATAACTCTGATCCTGAACAACCGCGATTCGAGATTGAATCTTTTCCATCTCGATACCAGACGCTGTATCGTGAATGCCTTTTGACATGTGGCAATCTTGGCAGGATTGACCGTTGGGATTCGCAGTATCAATTTCGTTCTCATACTGGCTATTCAACCATTCGAGATACGTCGCCTGTTCAACGTGGTGGTGATAATCGCGAAACTCGGGGTTGGGCTCCGCAAGCATTAAGTCATTGTGGCCTTCATGACCTTCTTTGTCCCAATCCACGATTGGCAGATTCACCGTGTGACAGGTTCCGCACATCTGAGAGGACTTAATAAAATCACTGTGCTTTGGCTTGTATCCAAGCGAGTGCTCCATGATGTAGGGCGCAACTTCGTTGTCTTTGTATGGCCCGTACACCTCCCCCGGTTCGCCGAGGTAAAAATTGCCGGTAATGGACGTCTCGAGAAAGTGCTCAAGGTACTCGCGAGTATCTCCCTCGGGTTGTGGTCGAGGCTGCATTCGGTGACAGACCGCGCAGCTCACGCCATCGCGAGCCAACGCACCATACTTACCCTTGGCATGCCCCTCTGCTTTTGGATCGAGCTCATGCTCATAGACATCAGCGATCGAAAAGTGCTCTCCCGTTGCGCTGAAATCGATGTCGTGCTGCCGCTTGCCCATCACACCATGGCAGCCCAGGCAGGTCTTCTGCAAATTGGCTGATATCTTAGACGCCTTCTCCGCGTCATATTCGCGTTGAAGGAGAGCCAACTCGCTTTCTAGCTGAGCAAAGAATACGGGGTCCCGTCCAGCCAATCCCATCGGTGTCCACCGCCACTCCCCATATGGCGAAATATGAAGTCCCGGCTCGCCGTAACCAGCAGAAGCTCCGGTGGGAAGGAACATGGTTGGCCCAAATGGCTCCGTTAGGCCTGCGTGGCAGCTCATGCATTGATTCGACGTCACAAACGCTTGGTGCGACTCTCGCGTTTCTTCAACTCCCGTTGAAGCTTCGCGGGGCACCGAATCGTAAGTTACCGGTGGTATGTGCAGAGTCTCAGAGCGAACGCAACTCTGCACTTGAGGAAATGCCTTTAAGAATTCAGTATTCAACTCCGGAACACATGGCGTAGGGAAATCGGATTTCGTGCACCGCGGATGCGAATCGGAACTCAGTGCGGACCCTATCAGCTGAGTGGTTGCCTCAGAATCAGTGGCTGGATCAAGTTTTGCTTCCGACGCGGTCGCTTCCTCTGCAGCCGCAATCGCCGCTTCGTGTGCGGGCTCAATCGCCGCTTCGTTTGCGGGCTCAATCTTAGGCTCGACTCGCCATGAATCATCAACTCGGAATAGAAGTGGCTCCCCAGGAAATCCTTCAATGTTGCGTAGCGAGGAGAAAGTGAATTCATTGACCGGCCCAGGCGACTTAGTTGAACCATGGCAACGAACGCAATAAAGTCCGAAACCGGAATAAGGCTCTTCGAAAGGATACTCGTAGTAATTCACTACCTTCTGGTTCTTGCCAGGATTGCTCCAAAACCAACCATCATGCGAGCCCTCGGAATCCTTCACCATAATGGTCCAAGACTCGAGAGCATTCCAAAGCCCTTCATCATCCGAGTCTTCATAGCGAGCGGCGGGCGGACGAAACTGCTCTTTGATGATGACGGCGCCGTCCGGAATCTTTGTCTTCCGCCCACCAACCAACCATTCGATTACTTCCGGCGAATAATAAATTCTCACCGCGGGGTGTGTACCGTAATACTTCCCGTTCAGAAAGGGACCGGTATCACGAACGCCTTTGTCCACAGCCCAGCCTAAATCGACATAACGTCGCTCATTCACAAACTGGAACAGAATGGCTTCGAATTCATTGACCGCCATGCTGCTCGGCCTAGGCAGGTTCGCCGGCTTTCCCCGGGGCACAAAGGGTGTACCGTTTGCAGCTCGATCTCGATCCGAATCCGAATTGGTGGGCGAATCAGTATGCGAATTAGCCTTCACACCTGCCGCAACCTTTTCTGGTGTGGCATCATCCGACGCGCGAGCCGACTGGCTAATGGCTGCGATTAGCCCAAATACGACACAGATCGCAAAGCTAGCTCCTTGCCGATAACGGAGCAGTTCAACAACCAACTTAGGGCAACAACACGTTGTTCTGCTTCTAGCTGAATTCACGCTCCGTGTCCTGTCTTGTAACCAGTTTCAAAACTAAGTTGCCGATCGAAGTCCCAAGCATTTTGATCGCTATTGCTCGCCCTTCGGCCATCTTCCTTCCGCCATCTTCCCAGAAGCCGCAGCTGCGAGGCGTAACGGAGCATGCATTGATCGACGCGTGTCGTCCAAGTGTGGATATCGGCGATTCCGCCACGACCCGTCAACCAAACATCATTCCAGCCTTTCAAACATCGTGCCGCTTCAAACAGATGTCTCGGCCGGAGCCCCACAGCACCAACGATCGCAACTCCGGCAACCGGCAAAATAGGGGCTTCAGCTAAAATATCCGACTTCAGTTACGACACATCCCCTGCTTGGCCTCAAAACTCCAATATCGGCCATTTCTGCATGCCGAAATGGCTCCCAGAACAGCCCCTAACAGGCGACCTCCCGTTGAGATTGCCTTGGCCCGAGCAATGCGGACAAAAACAACTAGACTATTCCACGCCACGTGGCGTCGTCTTCGGCGATCTCACCATGTGTTTTCCGTGAGTTGCATTCCCATTCGTTGCATCTGCCTAGTATCTACGTCGAGAACTCCATGGACGAACACTCCATCAGCAATAACCCGCTGCTGCATGTAGCCAATGTTCTCTATCTCATCTCGTATTCGCTGCGAGACATTCTTTGGCTTCGTGTCTTGACCGTCATGGCGATGCTCTGCCTAGGCTGGTGCTATTGGGCTTGCTCCGAACACTATGCTCTTGGTTGGCAAGCCGCGTTTCTGACAATCAATCTGCTGCAGATCGGTTTGTTAGTCTATGAGCGGCGGCCGGTGCAACTAACTGATACTCAAAAGAAGCTGCACGAAGGCCCGCTTAGCACGCTGACACCACGTCAGGTTCAACGCTTCACGGATAAGGCCATCTGGTCGACCGTCAACCATGATGAACTCTTGGTAGCCGAAGATAGCAATTTGGAAGAGCTAATCCTTCTGCTTTCCGGCAAAGCGCGGGTGGTCGCTGGTGGAAAACAAATCGCCACGATTACGGAAGGACAGTTCGTTGGCGAAATGAGCTTTCTCACTGGCGGCAATACCACAGCGGATGTGATCGCCGTGCAACCTGTGCTGTGCGCCAAATGGCCGGAAAAGTATGTCCAGGATTTGATCGCGCGTGATCAAGATCTTGGCACTGCACTCCAAGCCGCTCTTGGCACCGATCTGGTACAAAAACTGTTGAAGAGTCGAGAAAATCCGCCAACTTCCTAAGCATTCGACGCACATCATTCCCAGCCAAACGATCGCCCCTCCAATACGTCTGCTCTCCGATTTCCTCTCCTGTTTACGAGCAATCACATGCTTTTTTCGCGACATCGCATCCAATCCACGTGCCTATCGTTCCTGATTCTAGGGTTCTTCTTCATGGTTCCAGTGATTCAGACGGCTGATGCACAGAACGCATCGAAAATTGACGTATGGCTCGGTACAGGCAGCGCGAAGAACAGCAAAGGCATTTACTACTGTCAACTAGATACGAACAGTGGCAAGTTGAGCGATTCCGAATTGGTGGCTGAGATTTCTGGCCCTGGATTTCTCACCATGCACCCAAGTCTCAACGTTCTGTACGCAGCGGGCACATTGGATAGCGCCGGATGCATTGCTGCGTACAAAATCATCGGGCCAGGGAAGCTCGAACTCATCGAGAGCATTCCGACTGGGGACGGTAAAGCGGCACACGTTTCGGTCAGCGCGGACGGACAGATGCTTCTGTGTGCCCAGTACGGAGGCGGTTCCACAGCCGCTTTTCGATTGGCCGACGATGGTTCCTTCGACTCTCAAACTGCGCTCATCAAGCACGAAGGAGGATCGGGAGTCTATGAGAAACGACAAGATGCGCCGCACGCACACTGGACTGGCTTTTCGCCCGACGGCCGCTTTGCGATGGTGCCCGACTTGGGACTTGATGCCGTCGTCATTTACGAAGTGGACTTAGACGCCAAAGCGATCACCCCACACGGCCAGGCTGCAACACCACCAGGTAGCGGTCCGCGGCATATGAAATTTCATCCCAACGGCAAACACGCCTACGTCTTAAATGAACTCGCGTTGAGCATCTCGACGTTCGACTATGCCGCAGAGCAGGGCACGATGACCCTTCGCGATACCGTACCAACCGTATCGGAAAGCGAAAAAGAAAGGGAGAAGTTTGAAAGCTGCTCAGAGATTCGCATCCACCCGAATGGCAATTTCCTATACGCAGCCAATCGTGGCCACGACACGATTACCGTGTTTTCCATTGCCGGTGACGGGAGCATCACCGAGATTCAAAACGAGCACGTCCGAGGCTCAATACCAAGGAACTTCAACATCGATCCATCGGGCAAGTGGCTGCTTGTTGGTGGACAAGCCTCACACACATTGGCTTGCTTCGAAATCGATGAAGCAAGTGGAATGCTTACTTACAATCAGCAGATCATCTCGACGCCGGCTCCTATTTGCGTTGTCTTCGGCCCTGAATCAAGCTCCGGCCATCTTCGCTAGCATTTCTGTGACTAGACCATCAACGCTTTTTGGACTCAGTTGACCACAATTCGAGCAAATTGAATTGCGGCGGGCGATTGCACGAATTGGACGCAATCCTTGTTTTCGCAATGCCGATGATCGTAGGGGAGAGCCCGGGTATTTGGTGGGTTCTCTTTGCCAAACCTCGATGGCAGCAATTCCGGCATCGCATTCCTACAATTCCGAGTGCGGCCCGTGTTGCACTGCTGCAGCCATTTTCGCTACAGATTGAGGACGGACGAAAAATTCAAAGCAAGGATGCTCGGATGAATCCACGTCAACTAGCTGCCAGTACCTGTTTCATTGCCTGCCTCGTCGCCTCCGTGACGACCGGTTGCAGAGGATTCCAATATGGGCACTTGGTACGTCCAGAAAAGCAGGACATGGTAGGCAGCCACACCGCTGGCTCGGAAGTGTACAAGCCTCTCGTAGAGGAATCGGTTGCCAAGCTATTGGGCGCTTGCGAAGTATCCCTCGCCTCGGCCGCACTTTCCCCCGACGGAACTCCCGCCGTTGGTCTTATGAATCCAAAGTCGGTTTGTTTTGTCGGCATTGAAAATCATAGTGCCGAGGAGCTAGGCGACTTTAAAGAACACCTTTATGAACTGATCGATTCGAGGATTAGCCAGTCGCCTTCGTTCGATCCACTCAGCCGTCGCGTGGTCGAGTCCGCATTGCAACACACCCGCCTGCGTCCGGATTCACTTCTCGTACCTGACAACATGCAGCAGTTCACCGCCGTTCTTCGCCGCGATGGGCAACCAGTCGATTACTTGCTGTTTGCCAAGTTGACGAGCGGAACCACCGAGCGCAATGCTTCGTCGCAAAGGGACTATCTATTGACGCTTGAGTTGGTCGACACGTACACGGGTTCGAGCTACAAGCAACAAGCTGAGATCCGGAAGGGATATCACAAGTCCCCCATGGGAAGGCTTGCGAGCTACAACATCTTCTCTGGCAATCGTTAGCGAGTCATCGGGGACGAATTCGCCACCCACTTTTCCTTTTTGCGGTGAGCACTTTTGGCTTGCCGAAGTTGATTCGCTGCCGTTCATTCCAAGGTCGTCTTTTCATGCGAGTAGACCAAGGCCTGCATTGCACCCTGCAGCGATCGCAAAAAGTGCCTTGCATCCATGCACCTTGGCTTTCACTCATAGCAGCGTCAATTGTTTGCGTTGCCCTTGCCAGTGGATGTGCAACTCACGCCAAGAGACTAGCCTCGCCCCGAACATCCTTCTACGGTGGCGACCTGCAGCGAGCTTCCGCTCAGCTGCTGAAACTCGAAGAAAAACGCAGTCACGATCGTAGCGTCGTCGAACTCGATCTTGCAATGGTCGAGCTCTTTCAAGGGAATGTTGACTCCGCCGAAGCCCGTTTGCGTGCGATCCGCGACAACTGGGATCACTACGAACAGAGCAGCCTTGCGGAATCCGCCAGCTCCTACATTTTGGACGATAACACCAGAGCCTACTCCGGCGAAGACTACGAGCGAATTCTCGTTCGCGTCATGCTCACACTGTGTAGCCTCGTCGGCGATGGAGTCGATGCCGAAAGCTACTCGCTGCAGACACTGGCCAAACAACAAGAATTGCTCTCGAGGGCTCGGAAACGCTGGGACGAAAACTTGGAAGACCAATACTGCGTTCCACCCATCGCGCCTTACTTACGTGGCGTTCTGAGAGAGTCGACGCTGAGCGACTACCACGAAGCCGAGAAGCATTACCGTCGTGCAGCCATGTTGATGCCGGAGGATTCATTCGTTGAAGCAGACATCCTTCGATCACAGAATGGTGTCCATAGCCAGCCTGGTCATGGAGTGGTCTATGTCATCGCGCTAGTCGGACGTGGACCATACAAAGAGGAAGTCTCGGCACCTGCTACTCAAGCCGCATTGCAAGCCGCAGACGCGATTCTCTCAGCCATTGGCGAGTACAGCGTGCCGCCGACACTGGCCCCCGTCAAAGTACCAGCCATTCTCTGTCCGCCCAAGCCGTTCGATTTGGTTGGAGTTGCAGTCGACGGTGTGCCCGCTTCGACGACAATGCCGATCACCGACTTGGATCAATTGGCCACGGATTCCTACCAAGCCAAATATCCGCAACTCCTAGCACGAACCGTCGCCAGGCGGATCGTCAAAAAGGGCACGATCTACGCCGCCAAGGACCACTTCGAAGCGGACTCCGATCTAGCCTCCATCGCATTCAGCGCTGCAGGAGTCTTATGGGAAGCCACCGAGTCGGCGGACACGCGATGCTGGGGATTGCTCCCTCGAGAAATTCAGATCTTGCGTCTTGAGCTACCCGCAGGTGTACATCGACTGGAGCTGGAACCCGTAGCGGCTGGGAATGTTGTTGCTAAGCCCACGACATGCTCGCTTCGTGTCGCGAACGGGCAGAATAGCTACGTGCTGTCCTACTGGCCTGGAACAGAGCCCATCGGAGGCGTGCTGGTTAGCCAGAATTCTCGACTCTAGGGCGATTGACTCCGGCGAGCTTTCATCGATGTCTCCACCACGATCTTGGTCAACTCCCTATCGACTCTATCCGCTCTTTTTGGATCGGCTGCTGACGAGAAAGATCGCGACCGCGATCCAGACACAAATAAATCCAGCCTGATCCGAACTTTCAAACGCTTCGTCGAACAAAAAGACACCGAGAAAGAACTGCATCGTTGGACCGATGTATTGCAAAATCCCGAGAAGAGACAAAGGGACTCGCTGGGCGGCGAACGCAAAGAATCCAAGCGGGGCAATCGTGATTGTTCCACCAAGGATTAGCAGAAAGATCAAGCGCGGATCACCGCTGCGAAATGCTCCAATCCCCTGATACTCGGCGAACAACAGCATCCCCATGGCAGGGAGGAACAAGACGAGTGTTTCCATCCACAACCCTAGCAAGGCGGGCAGCTGTGCTTTCTTTTTCACGAAACCATAGCTCGCGAATGAACTGGCCAACACGAGCGAAACCCAGGGTAGTCCGCCCTGGGCGTAAGTCATCACCGCCACTCCACTTGCCGCAAATCCGATCCCAACCCATTGGATTCGTGTGAGCCGTTCGCCCAATAAAACGACGCCGAATAGCACGTTGAGCAGTGGATTAATGTAATACCCAAGTGAAGCTTGTAGCACGCGATCGTTGTTGACCGCCCACACGAAGGTCAGCCAATTTACGGCGATCAGCACTGCGGCAGCCAGATAAAATGCGACACTCCTGAACGAGACTGCCCCCACCAAATCAGGCTGAGTCGGCTTGGACTTGGTAGCCTCTTCACTCGAATTGCCGACCCGCTGCCGCTTATGGCGGTAGCTACGCCAAAGCCAAGGTGAGAGGCAGGAAAGTGTGACGAACGACCAGAGCACTCGGTGGCATACCGCCTGGACAGCATCGAAGTCACCGAGCTGGCTCCAAAACAACGGAAACACACCCCATATCAAATGCGCTAATACGGCAGCACATAGCCCGAAACGCAACTCCTTTTGATCTGCTTCCATTGCCATCCAATCTAACGTTTCAGCGAATTCACTGGCGACAATCCGCCAGTCACTCAAGTGCAACACGCAGTTCGGCCACCCCTCTACAGAACCCAGCTGACTCCCCTCAGCTTGCTATTAACTTTCGGCAAATCTGAGAATTTACTTTCAGCCCACCATTCCTGGCACCTACCGATCCTCTAATCTCTAGCCGACCGTTTTCAAAACCAATGGGGGAGTACACATCAATGCACCGCACTTTACTTCTTGTTCTCTTTTTGGTCTCCGGGCAAAACCTTGCCCATGGAGCTCTGGTCGTAGGTGGCACGACTACGTTCGAATTTACTCCGATTCAAGACATCACGCTTTTCGCTGGTGGTCCGCTTATGCTCGGAAGCCAAGTTGATTTCGTGGATGCCAACGGAACCGGCGTTGTGGCGGACGGCTTGGGCCAATTTGAACGCGTTCAGCAAACACAAGCTGGAACCATCGAGCTCATCAACGGTGTTTTCACAGGGACGGGTACTCTTCCAGGGTTCGGCAATTTCGAATTGCTGGCAGGCAACAATGGGTTCGATCCTGTTACTGCGACGCTTACCAATGTCGTGCAAGATCCAAACCACCCAGGTTTCGACGCAGGATCTCCTCTTAGTATCATCTCAGCGGACATCACCATGACGGTTCCGAATTATGGCGCCCGTCTTGTCGACCAAGGAGGTATCATCTTGGAAGTACGCGATTCCTTCTTCTTTGAAGGCTCTATCGACGGCCTCCCACTAAGATCTCCCACACGATTTGATTCAAATCCGTTTGACGGTGCTGCATCGGAATTGGATATCTTTCTTCGAGGAGACAATACTAATACTCCCCTCGGATTCAGTACCCGGCGATATATCAACGCTGTTCCTGAGCCTTCAGCAGGATTGGCATCATTGCTAGTTCTTGGACTCGCTTTCTGCCGACGGCGTCGGATCGAGTAGAAGAGACACGTTCATTGCGAATGCGGCAAGTGGGGTCATCCTGAATCGGGGACCCTACTGCCGCTTCGGAGCAATTAGCAACGGCAGCAAGATCAAATTGCCGATGAGTGCACCCAGCATCGTGAGGCTGGCTAGCGTTCCGAAAACAACCGTCGGCACGAACTCACTAAGACACAGGCTCACAAACCCTGCGACAAGAGCAACCGTCGCCAGAACGGCCGCCAACCCTACGTTCGACTGGGCAGACATCAACGCCTCGGCAGGAGTTAGCCCAGATCGAATCTTGCGTTGGTAGTGCAACAGATAGTGGATGGAACTGTCGATCGAGAGTCCGAGGCTGACCGACGCGATCATGGCAACTCCCATATTGGCTTTGCCACCACTCCAACCAAGTACGGCAAGCACGAGCAGGATCGGCAATGCGTTCGGCACAAGCGTGGCCAACGCCAGCCCCCAGGACCTCGTCGCGATGACCATGAGCAAGAACATTCCCGCCGTGGCCACTGCAAAACATCGCCACTGATCTCGCAGCACACTATCGACTAGTTTGCTAAGCATCACGTGGTAGCCCGCGAGCGTGGCCGGCCCAGGTGCTGACTCAAACAATGCTCTCCACTCGGGTCTTTCGACAAAGCTGCTGAGCTCTTCCCGTACTGCTGCAACGAGCCGACTCTTTAAGGCCGCCGGTGCTTGCTCTTGACTACGCAGCATGATCCGTAGCCAACGTGAGCCACCAGAGTCGGCCTCGCGTGTCAGTAGTGCATTCGTAAATTCCGGCATCGAGGCACGCATTCCTTGCAGACGTGTCCCGACTGGAATCGCCGCCATCATCGCCATCGCTTCGGTAGCCTGAACCGCATCGACAACGCTGAGCACTTTGGTCAATCCGATGGCCATCCCTTCGTCAGCAACGGAGATCTCGCGGAACCGGTCTTCCAACGCCGCGACCTGATCCACATAGTCGCGTGAAATTCTCGCCGGCGTGGGAACCATCACATCCCAGACACCTGCCCCTCCCAGCTCGCGTTCAATCGTTGCGTAACCACGAACAATGGGACTGTCGGGCTTGAAGTTCTTTGTAAACTCGGTTTCGACCTCGACGCGAGCACTGCCCAAAACGGCAAACACGAGTAGCCCCGAAATCACGGTGACTCCCAATCGCCGATGAGCTAAGAAAAAGTTGAGCGTCCGCTGTAGAAGCTGCCTTAGGAGGGCATCTAACCGTGGCGTACTTGGATCCGTGTCCCATTTTCCGATCAAAGCGAGCCCCGGAACAAGGACCACAATGGCAACAAATACGCTGCCGGAACCAATCGCCATCATGAGTCCGAAATCACGGACTGGACCAACGTCGGCAATCATCAACGCTAGGAATCCCACGGCATCGGTAACGCATGCCCAAAAAACGGGCACCAGCAATGCCGCAAAGGTCGCTTCCATGGCCTCGCTCCGGCTAAGCCCCTCTCTTCGGCTTTGTTGAAACCGCAACAACAGGTGCATCGATGTTGCGACCCCAATTACGGTGACGATCGCCGTAAGCGTGCTACTAATCATGGTCAGCTCGAGTCGACAGAGAACCAAGATCGCCTGAGTAAACAATAACGACCAATGCACAATCGCCAACGGCACGAGAGTCCAGCGGACTGAGCGAAAGCAAACCAACAGTACGATTGAAACCAACAGCGAACTCGTCAGTCCTAATCGCACTCCGTCGCGTTGAACCATTTTGAAACCCTCGGACACGAGGACGGGTTCTCCAGTCACGAAACCTTCCGTCGCCGGCTCAGGGAGCTCCTTCAGGATCGCCTCCAATTCCACGAGCGTTTGTTGATAGTTGAGGGGACCGACGACCTCTTCGTCCTTTGGATTCAGTAGGCATGCGATCGCAACGTACTCACTTGAACGATGATGCGTATAGCCCTCAAAAACTTCAGCAAAGGCCTGAGCAAATTGGTCGTTTGGGTCTAGCAATGCAGAAGGCTTATTTGCCCCACCGAACAACTTCAGCGGCCCCCGAATTCGCTCAAGAATCCGATGCAACTCGGCAAGGCTTAGAACCGCCTGTACACCGGGGACTTGCTTGACTCGTTCGCAAACGCTTGCCAATCGGTCGAGGCCACTTCCATCTTCGCTCCACAGCTGAGGATCGCGATAAACGGCAAGACAAATATCGTTGCCGCCAAAACGCTCCTGCAGCTGGCGATAGCCGACGACAGCAGGATCACCTGGTGGGAACATTCCTTCCACGGCCCAATCGAGGCTGATCCGTCGCGATAGCGGCCATCCTGCAGCAGCAATCAACACCGCAAACAAAAGTAATGGCACGTGGTATCGAACCAACTGCTTAGCGAACCAACGTTGCGTAGCAGGAATATTCATTGAGATTTTGGCGACCCATTCGTTTTGAAATTCATGCTCCCGCGTTTCGCCACCCAGGGTTCGCGATGAAAGACATTGGCTACAATCATTCTCCAGCGGTCGTCAACCTGTGCCGCCTTTTCACTTCGATTCATACCTATGCTGGACGCATGTTGAAATCGAATTCACTTCTCATTTTGACGACATTGGTACTGGAGCATAGCCCTTATGAGCGCCGTTCAAATGCAAGCACACTCGTTCCGCACCGCGATTTCGGCGGCCCTATTTCTGATGAGCACGCTTTTTTGCGCCAATGTGCAGGCAGAGCGTTTAACTCCCGAACGGCTGTGGGATTTGGGGCGGATTGGTGACTCTGCCGTTTCCCCAGACGGCAAGCAAGTTGCCTACTTAGTTTCGCACTACGACCTAGAGGAAAATAGCGGAACGACTTCGCTAATCGTTCAGACACTGCCGAAACGGCTTCCAACCGACTACGCGGCGGGCTCTCCTAACCTAGCAACCGCTTTCAAAACGCTCCTCGACATAGGTGAAACGAGAGTATTGCTAGAGGATGTCAAAGGCTTGCATGGCCTAAGTTGGATTTCGCGTCCGGACGGGGCAAATCTGATTTACATCGCTCCAGGTTCGTCAGACGACACAGAGGAAGTGACCGAAGATCAAGAGTCTGCAGCTGAAAGCGAATCGGCAGAAGAAGCTAGCAGCGAGAGTGGTACACCTCAGGCCTGGATGCTGAATCCCTCAACCGGCGAGTCCAGGATGTTAACTCATGTCGAGGATGGAATCGGCAATTTGATCGCGTCTCCCGCAGGCAATGCGATCGCATTTACTGTCGATGTCAAAATGGATGCGACCGTAACAGAGATCTACGAAGACCTCCCGAAGGCTGATGCACGAATCATTGACTCACTGCTCTACCGGCATTGGAATGCTTGGCATGACTATGCCTACAGCCACGTTCACGTCGTCAAGCTGGACGAAGCAGGCAAAGCCAGTGAACCAGTTGATCTGATGGCATCCTTAAAAGCGGACTGCCCAATTCCTCCTTTTGGTGGCTCAGAGCAATTCGAGTTTTCACCTGATGGCCAAGAGATCGCGCTCAGTTTGAAACTGGTCAACAATCCGGCGGAGAGCACGGATACAGGAGTCTACACAACGTCGATCGAGGGCGGTGAGATGAAACACATCACCCCAGGAATGCCTGGTTACGACATGGAGCCGCGTTATTCTCCGGACGGGAGGTATTTGGCATTTCACTCGATGGAACGAGCCAGCTTCGAAGCCGACCGCAATCGAATCATGCTCTACGATCGGAGCGGCGGCAGCATCCGAGAAATCACTTCGGGGTTGGACCAAACCGCACACAACGCCACCTGGAGTGGTGACAGCAAGACGATCTACTTTTACAGCGAAACGCGTGGTACGGACCAAGTTTACGCGATCGACGTTGAGTCCTCTTCGCTGGTGCAAGCTTCCGAGGGCCGATTCAACTTCTCCTTAGTCGCGGAAGTCCCAGGGACGTCTTGGCTTCTCGTCCGCCAGCAAAGCATGCTGCGTCCAACTGAATTGGCGTTGGTCGACAAAAAGACTCGGCAGGTCGTCACCATCACAGATGTTAACGGTGAGATTTTTTCTGATTTAGAACTACCAACGATTGAAGAACGCTATTTCACGGCCACCGACGGTAAGCAGATTCAGAACTGGGTTATCCTGCCACCTGACTATGATGAGGAAGCCGACAAGCAGTGGCCCATGTTGACCTACTGCCAGGGTGGACCACAGGGACAAATCGGTCAATGGTTCTCCTACCGTTGGAATTTCCACATGATGGCGGCAAAAGGGTATGTCGTCCTCGCAGTAAACCGACGTGGACTCCCTGGCTTTGGACGCGAGTGGAATGATCAGATCAGCGGCGATTGGGGCGGCCAAGCAATGCAAGATATCTTGGCTTCAACTGATGCCATGCTTGCGAATCCCAAGATTGATCGTGAGCGAGTCGCAGCGATCGGTGCAAGCTTCGGTGGCTACACCGTCTACTGGTTAATGGGTAACGCGGAAAACCGCTTCTGCTCCATGATTGCTCACTGCGGTGTTTATAACCTCGAATCGATGTACGGTTCGACGGAAGAGCTGTTCTTCGTGAATTGGGATTTGGGCGGGCCCTACTGGAAGAGCGACGATGTGGCTGCCAAGTACGAGCAGTTTTCGCCGCACAAGTTCGCGGGAAACTGGAAGACGCCATTGCTCGTAATCCACGGTGAAAAGGACTTCCGCGTCCCGGTCACCCAGGGCATGGAAGCCTTTACGGCAGCACAGACGCAGGGAGTCCCTAGTCGATTCCTCTATTTCCCCAACGAAGGCCACTGGGTCCTGTCGCCCCAGAATGGCGTCGTTTGGGGTCGAGTCTTTTTTGAATGGCTCGATACATACTGCCAAGAAAAGTAGCGGTCGGGTTCTCGTGCGAGTTCTGCAGCCTTTTTGCCATGTGGCTTGAGGACAGTCATTCGTAGCCAGACCGCGTTCGTTACGGAGCCTTCCGCAGGCTGGCCACCTCACCTACTTGCGGATTCACCTTATTTGCTTGCGGATTCACCTCATCCGGTGGCGAGTGAACCCGCTTTCACTGGTGATCGGGAATCGCTTCATCTACCAAACCGAGATCTAGGAATTAGACTACGCGGGGTAAGCGGGACGACAGTCAAACCCCCACCGACCTCGCTTCTGACCCTAGAATGGCGAGGTACGGCGCTTGGTTGGGACGCGATTGTCCGCTCCACGGCATGCCACCCTTACCAGCAATACCAATCGTTCAGTCCATTATGAATAGCCTCGCTCCAAGGTTCCGCCAGCTAGGCGGACTAGCCCGAGGCGCCTTGCATTTCGAGCAATCCCTTGAGTCGCGAAACCCCAAGTAAATCGAAAAGAGTCCAAGAGTATCTTCGGGCGAACCCCCAAGCTCGCAATCGAGACGTGGTCGAGGCCTTAAAGGAATTTGGCGTGACCGCTGCCGACGTGTCCAATGCCAAAGCCCAGCTCAAGAAGAAGTACACTCGGCGCCGCTCTCGTGCTGCCGCAGTGGTTGCCGCCACGGTGACAGGGGGCGACCTAAGTGACTCTGAGAACGGAGTTTCGATTCCTCTCACCGAAATCGAAGCCGCGATTGACTACGTCCAGAGCGTCGGCGGCATCACACGCGCGCGACAGTTGTTGGAATTGATTCAGCAGATTCAAGAAATACAGAGCTAGTTGCTTGCTCGATGACGCAGATGGGCTCTTTGAGCCAGGTCCTTGAGCCCCACGAGTTCGCCCGCACTTAGAATCGGCCTGAAAGTGGCAGACACAGTTTCCGATTTTTTCGCGCGGCGCTGCCCCCGAATAGGCTTGCTACACGTCTACTCGTCGTCTTGATCAGCAAATGCGCTGAAGACTTCGTGAAGTACCGATTGCTCGAGTGCTTCGTCATTGAGCAATCGCTCTTCTGGCATATGCAAGTCGATTGCCTCGAGTGTCATTAGAGCAGCCGGATGCGCGCCTGGCTGTTGGGGCCCATAGGTGATCCATTCGCGTTCCAATGTGGGGCCTGGTTCAACGTTGGCATCGACCGTCAGCGCGCCGAAACTGGCCGGAGACAAAGCGAACGGTTGCACGTTGAATCGCAATCCATCGCGATACGTTTCCACTTGTTCGAAGCCTCTCGCCTCTCGCTGCCAAGTCGCTTCATCAAAGCTGACGAAATCCGCACCTTGCTGCCACTCAGTTTGACCGGCAGCACCATATAGCGTCGCGCGATCATTACCACCCGCGTTCGCGATGGCTTCCACCTGCTCGAAGTTACGTACGTAGCTTGAAAATCCAGGACCGACGACGGATGCTGAAACGCCACTGGTTAGGAACCGATCTGATTGCTCCGAGTCATAGAGTTCGGCACTATCTTCGCCACCTGCATTCGCGTATGCGTAGACACGCTCAAACCCACGAACGTAATTGAAGAAGCCTTCACCGGAAATACTCGAAAACTGCGGGCGTGCACTCAAATGGTCGTCGCCAGCAGAATCGTATAGATACGCATAGTCCTGTCCGCCGCCGGTGGCGTGAATAAAGATCCGCGAAATGTCGTCCACGTCAAACCGATAACCGACCCCAACCAATTCTGCTCGCCCAGGATAGGCGCGGAGCACATCGTCCGTGTCCGAATCATAGAGGTAAACTCGGTCGGCGCCGCCTCCGCCCGTGTAAGCAACTTGCTCCACTCCGTCGATGACCACTTGCACCTGCGCATTTGAGATCGTCGACTCACCAGGCGTGAGATTCACGCGATCCATACCCTCCGCCCCCGTCACGTCGATCTCATCATGATTTCCAAGGCCATCAATCTGAACGTGAGTAATCTGCGATGCGTCAAAAGTGTAGGCAAGCTTGCCGACCGATAGTTCGATCTGATCGCCTAATTCAAGCTGGAAATGATCTTGTTCGTAGGTACCCGCTACCTGCACGGTTCCGTTTGATTCGTGGACTAAATTCGCAACGGTGAGATCGCCCAGATCGCCGTTCGCGCCCGGGAGCGTGACCAGCACCTGTTCGCCAGCCTGTACATCCACATCGATTCGTAGAGCCCCGTTTGCCCAGTTCGACTCCGATTCAACACGTCCTCCCGCGTTCACCGTCACGGCCCCACTCGCGGAATCTGGATTCGACCAAAGGACTGAAACCGTGCCGTCGCGTTGTGCCGTCAAAGAGTAAGCTGAACCGGCTGCAACGGATTGATCTAGGTAATCCACACTTCCCAGTGACTGGCCAGTTCCGCTCGTTCCGCCACCGCTCGTATCCTCTGTAAAGGACAATCCGAGCGAAGCCGGACCAATGGAATTCACGCTTGTGACCGTCAGTTCATATTGCTGGCCGGCCACCAGATTTGCTTCCGCTTCAGCCGCACTGCTAGCCACCGTTTGGCCATTGGATTGGATTGTCCACTGCAAGTCTTCGACCCAGTCGCTGCTCGCGTCGAGCGTTAGACTTCCGTTTGCGTCCGCCGTGAACGTGTAAACGTCCTGGTCGCTAAGCGTATTGATCCAAGTGCCGATTTCGGTTCCTTGACTAAAGGACGCGAAATCGAGACTGGCCGCATCAGCTCCAATATCTCCAACGTCATCAGCCGGTAAGATCGCTTGAATTGCCGCCGCCAAATCCAGCCGGTCATAGCTTTGGCCAGTTACCGAATCAAAGACGCTGTCCGCCGTGTTATGCAAATGTTGAACGATCGAATCCGTATCAATGTCACTCCAGCCAGCCATCTCCATAGCTTGCCGCACCAACACCGACGCGCCGGCGACATACGGAGACGCCATGCTTGTTCCACTCGCCGCGGTAAAGTCATCGTATCGTCCATCGCGTCCCAAGACATGATCGGGCACTGAGGAAGAAATGTTGGAACCTGGGGCTGCCAAGACCCGTTGATTTCGCTGGCTAAAATCACTCAGCTCTCCGTCTTGATCGACACTGGCGACGGGCAAAACGTATTGACTCGATGCAGGATAACTAAGGCCGGTTGCATTGAAGTCCGCAAAAGCGTTTCCAGCCGAGGCCGTGACGACGATCCCGTCTTCGTAGAGTAGCTGTAATTCGTCTTCCAATGTTCCCCACTCGGGGACGTCATTTCCATTCCACAAGGTGCCAACCGAAACGTTGACTGTAGTGATCGGATTCTCGAATGTGTCTTGGTTATCGTGTACCCACTGGAGCGCACTTTCGACCCAATCGAGTTGGCCTTCTCCGATATCGTTGAACACCCGAAGCGAAACAAAATCTACGTCGGGCGCTACACCTGGCTGTTCTGCGTAGTCGCTTCCGATGATTCCACTCACATGAGTGCCGTGAAAGCCAGCTGGTCCGTCATCGTATGGCTGGTCATCGTTTTCGGCGAAATCCCAGCCGCCAACAACACGATACCCTGGACCGTACCCTTGTCCCAACGCGACGTGATCCCAGGTGATGCCACTGTCGATCACAGCGACGGTTTGCCCTGCACCCGTCAATCCAAACTGCTCACTGACAATGTCATGTCCGGTAGCCGTGTGTGCTTCCGAAAGTTGCGGCAGCGTTGGCACCGACGAAGGAAGAACCGTTTCGTCTTGTTCAAGAAGGACTTCGGCCAACAATTGCGCCGACAAAACCAGCCGTTGCTCACATTGTTCGATTAGAGACTCCGAATCCTCAAGGCTCAGGAAAGATCGGAACGCTTCACTGCGCTGATTGGGCTCGGCTTTCCGGATGGGTAGCAGCGTTGACTTGCGACGGCTAGGATTTTGGCTCACTGGCGCAGGCCTCTTCAATGAGTAATGTCAGGCAAAATTCGTGTTTAGCTCAAGGTGTATCGTTGCCAAGGAGATAGGCTTGCAAACGGCTTCACAATGGCCCTGGCAGCCACGTCAACGATCCGCATATGACTGCAACTTTTGCAGCAATCCAGGACTTAAACAGAGTTTGCAATGAGGGCCTTGCTCCAGCTGAAGCGTACGTCACGCATCATAGGATTACCGCTCCACCCTGGCTTGCCAGCATGCTGCCCCGAACCGTCAGCAGGATCGTAACGGTTACAGCGATTCTCTCGGCGCGGAAATCTTTATGGTGCTCCGAATTGCAAATAGAGCCGCCACGGCGATGTGCCGAAAAATAGCTGTGCAGCAAGAGCTGCTGTCGAGGGAAATCGTGGGTGGCACGGAATGGCCCCATGGACGTCCCCAACTGGGAACGTTCTAGCGAATGACTCGCTCCACAGTCCCCCCGACAGAAATGCCACGGATTGGCGTTTCGAGTAAGCGAAGTTGCATGTGAACCTCACCAGTCCACATGCGGGACCGACATGATGCCGGTCAAGCTTCGTAAGACGGACCGATCGACGGGCATGGAAGCACGAAGATCGGTTGGGTAGACAGGACGTCTTCCCTACTTTCGGGACTCGCGAGGAGTAGCCGATCCATCAATGGATCCGAGCTACATTTGCTAGCGAAGGAACCTGAAAGGAAAGTACTTACGCTCCGTTCTTCCAACGGATCGGAGCATTGCTTGGAATGGATGCCGAGGAAAAGAACATGAGCCGGCCGAGCTGGTTTTCTAAACTCTACTGGTCCCACTTTGGTAAGCCGTCTGAAGACCGAGCGCTTGTAAAGCATCTTCTTCAGAATCCTCTAGCATCCATTGTGGAGTTCGGCGTTGGTGATTGTCAACGAATCCGCCGCATTTCCAAGCTGGCACAGCTCGCGGAAGGAGTCGAACAGATTCGTTACGTTGGCACCGACGAATTTGAGGCCGCAAACGAACCGTCTGGACACATTTCGCTGAAGCAAGCTCACCAGATCGCGGGAGCCCTGGGTTTCAAAGTCACCTTGATGCCTGGCGACGTGGCTTCAGCGGCTCCTCGCGTTGCCCACAAAGTCGGTGCCTCGGATCTTATCATCGTGAACGGCGGGATGGATGCGGCTTCACCAGCCAGTTCACCGCTCGCAGCATGGATCGACCATCTGTGTCACGAAAGCACCAGCATTTTTGCAAGTCATGAAGTCGGCGGAACGCTCGTTCAGATCGACCTGCGGCATTTCGCGAGTTCAGTGAGCAAAGCGGCTTAATGCTGACGGTGCCGGCGCAAAGATGGCTTGATCATCGTCCGTTCGGCGTGCGAACGACTATCGAGTAAAGCCCATAAAGAAGCTGAACACCTGGCGATCATCTGTATCCGCGTGATTAAGCGGGTACGCGAAGTCGAACGCCAAGGGGGCCGGTCCAAGTGCTGGGACAGTCACGCGAAGTCCAAGCCCTGGTGCAACACGGAAGTTCTCGCTGTTGAGCTCGATGTTCTCTTCGACAGTACCGTAGTCGACAAACGCGACACCGCGAAGCATGTCGTCCGCGGTGAGCGGGAATACGTATTCGAGGCTCCCCAGCGCCATGAACTCACCACCGACCTGAACGTCACCCACAACTGGACCTGCTCCACGGAAACTAAAACCCCGTAGTGTACTGTATCCACCTGCGTAGAAATTCTCAAAGATCGGTGTCTGCGCGCCAGTAAAACCTAGCCGCCAAGTGCTCGCAAGCACGTGACGCCCGGTACCATCGGGGCGTTCTCTCATCATGAAGTAGCGAGAGTAGTTGACTCGTCCACGCGAGAAATCGTACTCACCAAACACTTGGTCAAAAGTAAGCTCGAGCAGTGAACCCCGTGTCGACATAAATGGACTGTCCCGGGTATCCCGAGCCACTCGAAATCTCGCCGTGTAGATGTCGTTGCTGCCCAATGCTGAATCGAGGTCCGCGACGCCATTGATGCGAGGATCGAACAGCTTTACGTCTTCCATGCGTAGCTCGGAGCTGACCGAAAGGTCCTTCGTAACTTCGTAGCCTAGTGCAACACGGCCTCCGAGCCTTTGTTCGGTCCAGTCACGGAACTGACGAGTGTAATAGAAGCCCCCAACCGACAGGCTGTAGGGCAGATACCCCAGCAAGTTGCGTTCTGTCCAGGAAACGGTGTAGCGTTCAACTCGGTTTCCAGGCATCAACTCCATGCGGAAGTTCTGTCCTGCTCCTCGCCAAGCGCGACCGCTGCGAATATCTTCGATGCTTCGCGGCCATCTTCGAATATTGAAATTTCGTTCGTCAATAATCAATTGACCAGCGACGCCAAGGTCACTGTTTACCGAACCACCAAGAATAATTCGACCTGTTCGCGCTTCTTGAACGTAAACATCGACCGGAGCCACCCGCTCGCGTGCTCTGAATCCAGCCTCTGCCGGTGCCGTGATGCCAACGTCTGGATCTACATACGGTATGACTCCCGGAGCGATCGCTTGCGCGTCGCTCTGCGGAATGCCGCTTGCTCCGGGGACGAGTGTCGAACCATAGTCACTCGGAGATCCGGTGAAGGGTCCAGAGTCGTTCGCACCTGCAGCGCCGTAGCCATATTGCGTGGTCGGCGATGTAAGCGGACCGGGCTGTGCAGGCAAGATTCCCGCATTCGGATTTATCGTCGAACCAATTCCTGAAGCGTTGGGAACGCTGTTTCCCGTACTCGGCGCAATTTCCGTTCTGGGTGCAGTCGCCGGGACGTCGATTGCCGGAGGTTCAGGCAGAGTCGCCTCGCTAGTTGTATTTGGGAAGGTCGGAAGTTCACCCTGCTGAATCGGTGGGTAGTTCGGCGACTGAGCATAGCGATTCACGGAGTCATCGGGCGACTGCCCTCGGATTGTTCGCGTGCTTTCCTTGCTACCGATCGTCTCTTTCGGAATGGAAAACTGGCTTCTGCCAGTGGCCGATGCTGGAATGACGGGTGCGGCATCTTTGTTGTCCGTCGTCGTTTGAAAGGACACGCTGCTACCACGTCGACGCACGTCTGCAAGTCTTTCAACCTGCGTCTGTTGCTTTGTAGCCGACGCCGTCCCCGGCCAATCGAGCCAGTCGTCTTGATTCTCTCCACGGCGCTGATTAAGTGACTGGCAGCCAGCCGAAACAAAGACGAGCGCAGCCATCATCAGCCAGCCATGAGCGGGCCCAGAGCCGCTGGTCGCTTGCGGCCCATTGCTTATTCGCTTTGGTTTCATCGTGAATCGAAAATACATTGATTTTCCTAATTGAACACGCCTCGAAGGAGGCCGTAGATAGCTAGGGGACTCGAACGTTTTGAATGTCCTTCCGCGAGCTATCACAAGACCGAGCGTACGATCTATTCCGACAGTTAGAAGCCGGGATCTCGGTCTGGCGGACGAACCTCCACACGCGGTGGTTCTCCGATCGTTGGGTTTGTTTCAAAAATCTGCGACCGCATCAATCGGAATCGAGAATTTTCAAGTTCCTGTAAGTCGATAATTTCGCCTTCGCGGAACCCCAAGAGATTCATGACCACGTTGTGTTGGGTGTGGCTGGAGTCGCCTTCGATGTGGACATTGATCTGACCCGCCCGATAGCGGTCACCCTCAGCAATGCGATAGACAAGATCGAGCTGGCCCGGTTCTTCGAGAAACCGAGGTTCAGGAACAATGTCAACGAATACAAAGCCTTCGCGACCGTAATACTCATTACGGAGCATACGTTGGTCGGAATTCATCTTCCCAAGGCTAAAGTAGTCTCCAGCCCTCAGCTTCATCTCGGCCATCAAGATGTCGGTGGGAAAGAACTCGTTGCCGACGATTGAGACATTGCGAACTTGGAACCGAGTCCCTTCGTCAATGACGAAAGTCAGATCAAGGTACTCGCCGCTATCGTAATACTTGACCTGATAGTCGACTCTGGCTTGGAAATACCCCAGCGACCGGTAGTAAGCAACCAGTGCATTTTTATCTTCTTCAATCTGCAGCATATTGGCCTTGTTTAGGATCCACGTCGTTAGGCCATTCCGCGCATCGTTGGATTTAATTTTGGTCGCCAGCAATGCGCTCGAGAACTCCTGATTCCCTTCAAAATTGATCGACCAAATCCGCTCAAGCGGCCCTTCGGCGATCTCAAAGAAGACGCGGCGGTCACCAGCTTTATTGCCCTCGCGAACAACAATCGAAGCTTGATTGAACGCATTCTCGTGGTAGAGATCAAGCAGTCGCTGTTTGGCCATATCTGCTGAGAAGGGATTCGCAGGATCTCCAATTTCGATACCACAGTGCTTCTCAAGCATGCTGTCGTTCAATCGTTTGTTCCCGTGAAAGACCACGGCCGTCACCGTTGGGCGTTCGACCACCGTCATCCGCACGAGAATGCCACCTTGGTAATCGGCAATCTCAGGCGTTACTTTGTGAAATAGCTCAGTTCGATACAGCTCGCGAATATCGGCGAGCAACTGTTTCTCGTCGTAATTCCGGTCCTGCCTTGTCTGCATGTGCGACAGAATCTTGTGCTTGCTGATGGATTGATTTCCAACGATTTGAATTCCTCGGACCAGCTTTCCACTACGCAGTCCTTGTAGCCGTGGACCACCTTCCTCCCAGACGCGATCGCGAAAATCTGGCTCGACGAAAGCAGGGGCTCCGGCTTGGCCGCCGCCAGCACCTCCACCACCACCCATCTGAGCCTGCGCCAAATCAGCGTTCGAAAAAAGAAGTAGAAATGTGAGAACGCCAGCAATTCGTTTCGTTGCCACTCCAACCAAACTTGCAGATCCAAGGCCAGCAAATCGCATACAAAACAGCTCCTCTGTTGTATCGATGGGTAACGGACTGGTGCCTGCCCGCGCATCGGCGCAGTAGGACACCATCAGAGGTACTTAGCGAAATCCCGCCGCCCGCGACAAGCCCAAGTCATCCGGCTCCCGCAACAACCCTTGTTGCATTTCGTCAACACACGAGACCACGCTGTGTTGCCCTGCAGCAACATCTCGAACAGCCGCAGGATGTGCTTTTCCTCGGCTTGGGAATGCCGCAAAGCCCTAGATTGCCAGTGATTTATGAGGGTTCTGCTTACTTGTCGTTTTCCCATTCGCTTTTCAACCATGTCCTGGCCCAAGTCCTGCTACTCCACCACTCTGCAGGGCGGCGGCGCGTAGCCTGAGGCACCAGCAACGTCGTTCATAGCACTCAGACTGAACTCAGCCCCGGGCTGTCGTGATTCGTCGCGACACGATTGGGCGATTCAGTGAATTCGCCCATTTTGGAACAACGCCGCCCAGCTGGAATTCGCGATGCATGCACTCCGCCTCCTAGAAATCGCCGCTGCTTTCGTTCGGCACGCGGACATCCAGCTGGCTGTCCGCGCAGCAAGCCCCAAAGAAGCGGTTCACTCGTACTGGTTGACGGCGAGGTATCGGCATGACCTATGGAGCAGCCGTCTTGCTGCCCACCGCTCGGCCATTCAGCGTCCGGGTAGCAGCCAACGAGCTCAACAGTGGTTGGAGATCATCCCCACGATTCAAGAAGTACTTCTTTCCGAACCGCTGACGCGCTGCATCGCTCATCATGCTGCTTGCCTTGAAGAGCAAGAAGTTGATTTTGACATTGGCCCCCTGGCGCAAAGCGCGTTTGCGGCTCATTTAGAGGCTAGGCACCGCTGTCTGCATCTAATCGTATTCGGTTCCGGTCTTTCGCCCGAGCAAGCCGCCAGGCTCAACAACCTGCGTCGAACTTGCGAAGCTGCGACCGACCAGTTGCTAGCCGCCATGTTGGCGGTCCATAACGAAGACACATTCAGCTTTGACCCACTCGGAACTGCGACAGCTCGGACCAAACTCGCAGCGACTCCCACACAGGCCGTCCTACGCTTGCACACCTCCGCTGTGCTCCATTGGTTCATCCAGGAGACGGCCCTGGACATAGATTACAGACAGGAGAATCCTGTTCAGAACGAACGAATGGCCAAGGCAATCAGTGGGCTTTGGCCTGAATCCATGTTTGACGGTTTCGGCGTTCCGATGTCAAAGAGTATGGCCACGATCCGGAACGGCGATGAAGAGCGAAATTCCCCTTTCGCCATCGCAGCCAGTCCGTTGAGCTCGCCGCTGGATCTCTTGAGTATTCCAGTCCGGCACGTCACATCTCAGTCGAATGAGACCGCGAATAGACGATTCGATTAGGGCTGCTTACCAGATTAAGGCCGCGTACCACGCACCCCTCGCTATCAAACTTGACCAACCTCGTTAGCAAGCTCTTTGTGGCGATGGTGCCGGTTATAAAACCTCACGCTGCCATTCTTAACCCCCATCGGTCGATTCGGCTCGCTTGCTAGCATCACGCGGTTCGATGCTGATAGCACTGAGGAACAGTGCCCCACCGGCGCTGTAGCCCCGCAAATGCCGTTCGTTGGCTGGCTTGGTTCGACCGGCTCAGTCTGACGAATCGACGGGTTGTAGGCAGTGATCATTCAGGGGTGGGGCGAAGACACGGATGTCTGCAAAGCAGCGTGAGTTGGTTGGCTTGCCAACAATTTTGCTGCCGAAGTTGTTTTCGACGCACACCGCAACGTGCCAGACACTGTCCGTGTAGATCGACCGATTCGAGACCCTGAAGACGTTCGCTCCATCTTCGTTCCGCATCCGGCCAAAGGCCAGCCTTGCTAAGAACGAAGCCAGTCCGTCTCAGATTCGATCGAGTTGAACTTGCTAGTGGCGGCGCTGGCGGAGTCCGTTCCCCAGAGACTATTGCCCCGCATCCAAGGATCGATTTGTGACTAGGAAGACTTCCTCTCATCTTAGGATTCACACCGAAGACTCAGAAGACGGCCAGGCAACTGGCGCTGGCTTGGGAGCTCCCATCGATCTACTCGATCTCGTCGACGTATTCTCCAAAGCAACCGGCTGGATTCCTCGCCCCATTGCAAGAACCCCTCATGCGGATGCGCCTCGAGGTGACTCCGAGATCCTTTTGCCACTGCGTAAGCGAATCCGATTAGTTTCAGCCGCACCGATCGACGGCATGCTCGATTCGGTGGACGCCGAACAAGTCGGCGCTCTAACGAGCGAAGACGAAGCGTGGGCACTACTCGAAAAGCTCGACGCACTGGTTCAGCAGCTACGGTCCGCCGAAGGCACAATCGAATTGCAGGAAGCGCAACTTGCCAGCGGGATCGGTGTGTCCGTCCGAAAAGACGAGGCCGAGCTGCTCACCGCGCGATTATTGGAGACGTTGGGGCGTGCAACCGAACAAACTGGATCCGACGCTGCCGCAATTTACTTGCTGGATGAAACCACGAGTCAACTCAAAATGCGTAGCTGCTTTGGACTACCCAAAACGGCTCTCGCGGGTCCCGCTCGTGAGCTGCGAGGTTCCTTGGCTGATCTGGAAGCCTTGATGGGTAATGCGGTTCTCATCGAGAACACAAAGCTCGCGCCCGAGTGGAGCTGCCCTGAGGACTTTGCGGCAGCGCTATGCTTGCCAATTGGATCGCCAACCATGCCGCAAGGAACTCTGTGGCTGTGGAGTTCCCACGTCCGCGATTTTTCCCACGAGGATATTGAGCTCGCGAAAGGCGCATCCGACAAGGTCCTTGTTGACATTGAACGCAGTGTTCTCGCCGACGAAGTGCTGCGAACACGTGCGGTCAATCGTGACATCGAATCTGCGAGTATGGTGCAAGCCTCACGTCTTCCAAGCTTGCAGCCGCTGCACCGCGACTACGAAGTCGGCGGTTGGACGTTCCAGGGCCAAGCTCTTGGTGGCAATTTTCACACTTGGACAATCAATCGCCAGGAAGAGATTTGCGCTGCACTCGGTGCAGCAATCAATGCTGGCCCAGCAGGAGCCTTGGTTGCAACCAGTCTTCAGACGGTGGTAGAAACGTGCTGGAACGCACGGCACCGTCCATCTCAGATTCTGCGTAAAGCGAATGACATTCTATGGGATGTCGAGGATGGCGATTGGCGAAGTTCGCTGTGCTACCTCCAGATCCATCCTGAGTCGGGTGCCACGCAGCTAGGCACCACCGGCGACATCCAAGCATTTCTTGTTTCATCGCGTGGCGTGCGCATGATAAACGGAACACCGACCTATCTGGCGGAGCAACCGGATACCACTTTCCGCAACGAACAGCTTACGCTTGAAGGTGGAGAACTTCTAGTCGTAGCCTCCGCTGATGTGATTGGCGGTTTGGATCGCGGTGGTTTTTCTCAAGATGCGTTGCTGGAAATCGTAACGCAGATGCAAGAAGACTCTGTCGAAGACATCGCCGACCATCTCGCTCGCATGCTTCCTATGACAAGTGGTGACGGGCAAGCTCCTCTCACCGACCGCAGCCTCATGATCGTGAGACGTCGATTCTAGTAGCGGCCGACTAGAAGCGGCCAATCGGTAGTGACTGGCGTGCCGATTGATCCGATTCGATGGGCACCGCTTCGCCCACTCGTTTTGCTTATGTGGCGAGTATAGCCATCAGCGTTGCTTGCGCACCCAATCAATGTGCCGTGCCATCATTGGATGAGCGCGGATCAGGTCAAGCGTGTAATAGTTGCGTCCCAAGTCTTTTTCTCGAGGGACGAATTGGTGAACTGCATGGTGACAGTCACGGCAAAGATCGACCGTCCGCCTCATCTCTTCGCGACTAAAACGCCGCTGAAACCACTTGTTCCGATGACAAGTTCGCGGGATGAGGTGATGCGCAGTCGTCCCCTTCTTCGGCACTCGCTCGCATAGCTGGCACACTTTCTCGGTCATCGGATGCAGCTCGTTCACGCGAGAGTATGGGAATTGCAATGGAAGCGTCAGTCTGGAGACGCTCAGGCTGAGCCCAGTACTAACCTCTGCCGGGACTCGAGACTACGCGACTCGAGACTACGTGATGCGAGCCTACGTGATGCGAGCCTAGAGCGACTTGAGCCAGCTCGACTCGAGCCTATGCGCTAGCGATTCATGTCTGACGAAGCAGCCAGTGGTGCGGCAACTTCAATAGGAATTGCTCAAGATACATCTGGATGGGCGATGGTATCCGTGAAATCTCCAGCGTAGATGGAACGTCCACCATCAACCGGTAAGTTGACACCGGTGATAAATGGGCTGGCGACCAAAAAGGCGACGGCGCGAGCCACATCCCCGGCGGTCCCCTGGCGTTTCAGAAGACAACTTTGTCGGATTTGCTCCGTCCGTTCTTCGGTGATCGATTGATCAAGTAGGACAGGTCCCGGGAGGACCGAGTTCACTCGTACTCGCGGATTCCGAGTCGCAAATTCCACCGCCATCGCGCGCGTCATCGTTGGAATGCTGCCTTTGCTGGCCATGTAAGCCGCAAAATCTCGATACGGACGAGCAACGGCCCAATCTCCAATATTAATAATCGATCCGCCCGATGACTGATGAGTCATCTGCAATCCAAATGTCTTGCATGCCATCGCCGTACCAAGTGTGTTGACTTGGAAAAAGTGCTCGTAGTCAGCCTTCCCTGTCATTTCGAGAGGCTTGGGGTCCCATATTGCCGCCGAGTTGACAAGCACGTCGATGCGACCGTACCGATCCATGATGCGATGCAGCCACTCCTCGTGATTGGCTTCATCTTCGATTCCCCCGGTTAGCTCCAAGGAATCAGCGAGTAAATCAACTGCCGACGTTCCATTGGCCGCGGATGCTGATTGGGACGGCTTATGCGATTCAGCATTAGCTGAACGATGCCCGTGCGTTACCACGTTGAATCCACCTCGTCGCAGCTCCATTGCAATCGCGCGGCCGACCCTGGGAGCTCGGCTTCCGGTGACGAAAGCGACGGGTTGTTCGGTACCAAAGACCTCTTGCAACTGCCGTCGATGCGCCTGTACGAATTGGTCCATGGGTGTTTTCTCTTCATTCTCAGAACTGCAAGACTTCAATCATCGAGGTCATGCATTATCGAGATCTGGAAAGACGGCATCAGGAACGGGACAGCTTCTTGATTTCAAACACTGCTAGCGCTCGGTCTTCCGCACTGGTCGGGCAGATACCGAAAATCACAAACCAGCAACTGGCGGGCAAACCATAAAGCTCGCCAAGAACGGCTTTCGGAGCGAAAGCGGGTACCGGCAATGGGCCGCGTGCCTGAGATCAAGTGGCGCTGAGCTCAACGCCAGCGTGGCTGGTGCGCGAGCCGCTAGCATAGGCAGCTACAACCGTTACGATCAAAAAACATCACTTTGCCGGAATAACCCGAATATTTTAACACGAGCTGCCGAAAACAAACATTGACGACATCTGTTGGGATTCGGTATTCCCGTTTGACGGCATTTCAGCGTCGGCAGACAGGGATACCTAGTCCCCTCAGATCCCAAATGCGGGTGTGGAAAAGTTGGATCGCAACTGTGACTGCATTGGCATCAATAGTTGCATAGTTGCGAGTCTGAGTTCGAGCATGGATGTACTCGAACTTGGGCACGAAATACCGGTTAACCATCGCGAAGAAGGAGTGTCGCGTTGAGTCAGAGCAAATCAAAACTGAAGCGACGGTGGCTTAGAAGATTCTTAGAAACCAGGGCCAGAAAAGCGCTGTGGCTCGCGCCGGCTCTGCTATCCCCGTTGTTGGTAGCAGACGCGCAGATTGGCCACGGCCAAGAGCCAGCGGCAGCGGTAGCGGCGTCATCGCCAGCAACCGATGCTGCCTTTGTGCTCGGCTGGCTTGATCAGGCGGTCCGCGAAGGCGAGAAAGGGAACACGCAAGCTGCGGCGGTAGCCTTTGCCGAAGCTTGGCGAGGTCATCGCTTGCTTCCAGGCAAGGATGCAGCGGTTGAGTCCCGAATGAAACAAGTGGACATCGTTCTCCGCAATGCCGGAGTGAAAAAGCAGCAAGTGCTGGACGCCATTCCGAAGCTTGGCGAAATTCGTCGCGCTCCGAGCGTCGTGACAACAGCGGCAGCTAGCCTGCCTGCGATGCCACCGCTGCCTGATATTTCTACTGAGCAAAGCACTCGCATTCCAGCGACGGCTCCATCGGCGACGGCACAATTGGTTCGGCCCGCTGACTACGTGCCACAGCAGGATAGCACGCAAGCTCAGCAAGCAAGCCAGATCGAAATCACACCTGCGGATCCTCCACTGTCCGTTCCAGTTCCATCTGGTGCCAGTGGACAGGAGCTGTACCGTCGTGGTATCGAGCTACTACAAGCCGGCGATCGCCAGGCGGCCTACGAGAGCTTCTCGAAAGCCTGGGAGTATCGCGGTGAACTAGATGTCGCCACAAAGAACTCCCTCAAGGACAAGTTGGCCGGCATGCAGATGGGGACGCTCTCCGCCCCGTCGCAGCCTGCAATTAGCCAAGTTTCACAGCAAGAGCTTGCCGAACGACAACGCATGATGAGCGAAGTCACTGGCGAGATCGCTTTGGCAGAGGCTAATCGCGAGGCTGAACCACAAGTTGTCTCGGACCGGTTGCAAACGCTTCGAACTCGCGTCTCGCAAGCGAACCTAGACGGCAACACCCGAAAGCAATTGCTGACGATCGTAGATCGCGAGATCACCGAACATCAGATCTACATGACGCAAAACCGGGCTGAGATTGAGCAGAACATGCGAAATCGTCAGATCACGGAGCAGATTGCTCTCGATCAAGAAGAGCGTTTCAAGCTGGATCAGCAGCTCGCGTCGCTTGTGGAAACCTACAACGACCTGATGGACAAGCAAGACTTCATGGCAGCGGAAACAATTGCCAAGCAGGTCGGAGCACTCGATCCAAACTCGACTATCGCTAGCCTTCTCATGGCGAACGCTCGTAACGCCCGACGCATCGGCGAATACGAAGAAATTCGTCAGATGAAGGAAGACAAGTTCATCGACAACATGCTGACTGCTGACTTAGCGGCCGTGCCCTTTGATGATCGCGAGCCTCTCATCTTCGACGCCAAGCGTTGGGGTGAAGTCACCAAGAGTCGTGCTCGCCAAGTGCGTGAATCGCAGCAAGGCATGTCGGAAGCCGAACGCTTGATCTGGAGCCAGTTGAAGACACCTGTCTTGGTTGACTTCAAACAACGCCCACTTATCGAAGTTGCGAAGACTCTCTCCGATATGACCGGAGTGATGATTCACATTGACGAAGCCAGCCTCAGTGTCGAAGGCTTCTCCGCCGATATGCCGGTAACGCTGAGTCTGCCGTCTGAGATCTCGCTGCAGAGTGCCCTCAACTTGCTGCTGAACACGCGGAACTTGGATTTCCAAGTTAGCAACGAAGTCCTGATGATCACTTCCGCTCGTAACACGGCTCGTGCCAACGTGCAGCGAACCTACAGCGTAAAGGATTTGGTGATTCCGATCCCGAACTTCGTCACGGACTACAACAGTGGTATGGCTGGGGCGCTTCGCCAAGCCTATGAGACTGTTGGCCGGGGCGTGATCGCTCAGACGAATGGCGGCCCACAAGTTGGTGCAGGGCAAGTCAATTTTGCATCTGCAAGCATGGATCCGAACTCACCAGCACTTGGCCAAATCAACGGCATTGCCGGCGGCAATCTGCCTCCTGCCCTTGGCGGTGGCTTTGGACTTGGCGGTGGCTCCAGCCCGACCATGGGCAGTGGTGCTCCCATGTCAATGGGTTCTCCCGGTGCGATCGGTGGTGGTGCAGCCATGGCTGACTTCGACACTCTGATGAATCTGATCCAACAAACGATCGATCCTGATTCGTGGTTGGCGAACGGTGGAACTAGCACCATCCTACCCTACCCATCGAACTTGTCGTTGGTTGTCAGTGCTCCTCAAACGACACACGAGAAAATCACTGACCTCCTTGAGTCGCTTCGCCGTCTTCAAGACCTGCAAGTCACGATTGAAGTCAAATTCATCACCTTGAACGATAACTTCTTCGAGCGAATCGGCGTCGACTTCGATGTTCGCATCGACGACAACGTCCGCAACTTGCCAAACGATGACCAAGGTCCAAGCACGGTAGTTGGCCTCAACGCAGGATTCGATCCTGCCACGGGACAATTCCCATTCACCGCAGACTTCGACATCGCTTTGACGCAAGAGAGCTTCGGTAGTGCCGTACCAGCCTTTGGTGGATTCGACCAGAACGTCGGAGCCAGCCTCGGCTTTGCGATCTTGAGTGACCTTGAGATGTTCTTCTTCATGAATGCGGCTCAGGGTGACCAACGGACCAACGTTCTTCAGGCTCCACGAGTCACCATGTTTGACGGACAGTTCGCTTCGATTAACGACACCGTTTCGCGACCATTCGTAACCAGCTTGATCCCAGTTGTTGGTGACTTCGCCGTCGCTCAGCAGCCAGTGATCGTCGTCCTGAACGAAGGGACCGTGCTGAATGTCCAAGCGACAGTATCGCCAGACAAACGATTTGTTCGCCTAACGCTGAATCCAAATTTCTCCCAGATCGACCGAGTCGACACCTTCACCTTCGAAGGCTCGACCACCACACGATCCGGATCAAACGTCTTGGATAACAACGGCAACTTGACTGGGACGACCGATGACAACGAGCAAATCATTGCTGGTACAACGGTCCAACAGCCTAGCTTTGCGAACACCAGCATCTCGACAACCGTCAGCGTTCCTGACGGCGGTACCATCCTCCTAGGTGGTATCAAGCGAGTTCGCGAAGGCCGGCTTGAGCGAGGTGTTCCAATCCTCAGCAAGATTCCTTATGTCAATCGCTTGTTTAAGAACACTGCGATTGGTCGAGAGACGAGCACTCTGATGATGACCGTCACACCACGAATCATCATCCAAGAGGAAGAAGAGCGGAAGTATGGAGTTACTCCCTAACTAGCTTTGGGAGGCATTCTCAGCTGAAAACCGGCGGCTGAGAACCACACCAAACTCCATCAAGCTCGCCTGAGAAATCAGGCGAGCTTTTTGCATTGGTGGCCAAAGAGTTTCGAAAGTTGCGAGAAATGCGACCTGAGCAGGGCGCTCTTCATGCTCGTCATTTCAGCGACCTTGTTCGTCACTTCGGGTCCCTGCGATGCTGAACCGTGCTCCCTCGCTTGAGCGCGTCAAAGCCAAACTTTGCTCGCACCTTGTCCGTAGCCGAGTCCAGTTTCTGATACTCGATTGCGACCTCCCCGGTTTCCTTCTCGTCGCCAAACAACTCCATTTGAATGGGACGGGCGGCATCTAGATTGGTGACGCCCATTCCAATCAAACGCACATCGAGTTTTCGCGGCGGCAGCTGGCTTCTCAGCAACCAGGCAGCGGACTCCCATAAAGCGTCCGTCGAGTTGGTCGGGCGTTCGAGACTCTTTGAGCGAGTAATCGTGTGGAAGTCTGAATATCTGAGCTTGAGATTTACCGTTCGGCCACGGCGGTTACCTTTGCGTAATCGGACAGCGACTTGCTCCGTCAGCTCCAACAGGCGAGACGAGAGAATTTCGATGTCTTCAACGTCAATAGAAAACGTAGTTTCATGAGATACCGATTTCGCACGACGTTCGGAAACGACAACTCGATCATCAATCCCTTGCGAGAGCTTCCAAAAGTGTTCGCCTACGTTGCCGAACAGCTGAACGGCCATTGCCCTCCCTAGAGCACGCAGTTGCCCGAATGTACGGATACCATGTCGATCGAACTTTTGTTTCGTGACGCGCCCAACTCCCCAAATACGATCAATGGAAAGCGGATCCAAGCGAGACTGAATAGCGTCTTGCGCGATAATCGTGAAACCGTTGGGTTTTTCAAGGTCACTTGCTAACTTGGCTAGAAACTTGTTCGGAGCAACACCAACAGAAGCCACGAGCCGCAGCTCGTTCTGAATGTCGCCTTTGATCTTTTGGCCAATCTCCTCGGCTGATCCAAAGAGCTTGGTTGTTCCCGAGACATCGAGAAACGCTTCATCCAATGAAAGTGGCTCGATCTCGGGCGTGTAGCGTTCAAAGATACTGCGTATCTGAGCAGACACCTGGCCATAGAATGACATCCGTGGCCTCAGGATCGTCAGGGTAGGGCATAGCTGGAGTGCCTTAGAAGTCGGCATTGCGCTATGCACACCGAACTGGCGTGCCGCGTAGTTGGCTGCCGAGACGACGCCACGTCCCGACGGTGAACCGCCCACAATCAATGGCTTACCCTGATACTGTGGTTGTTCACGTTCTTCGACGGATGCATAGAACGCATCCATATCTACATGGAGAATCACCGCTTACAAGCTCTTTCGCTTACGGCACGAACAAAGGACTCATAACCCACAGATGTGTGATTATGACATTGGAGAAACGAAAACGCGACTCGCGGCCGCGTTTCTGAATCACGGCCGCGCCGCTGATTCCCTGTTCGAGATTCAATGAGTCGGACTGGCAGATTGCAGGCGAGGTTATTCCCAGCTGCACATCGCCTCGATTTCGGCCGCGGAGCCGTCACGAAGCCAACCGTCAAGCTGGGCTTGTTCCTTCAACTGTTGCCCACGAATCTTCGGAACGACGATGAATTGGCAGTCAACTTCGGAAAGCGCGGTCATATCGCCCCAGAGCTTTTCGAATTGGGAAACGGGGAACACATCTTCTTGCCCATTACCCCAGCGCTTCTTCACATCCTTGAGGGTAATGTAAGTCGGCATGCGGCGCCCCAGACGTCGGATTGCCCCGTCAACTTCTTCTTGCCGATCAAGCATTCCTCGTGATAGCCCGAAGACTTCGAGTAACTTGTCGATATCGATCCAAGTCGTCATTGAGTTGTAGTAACTGAGCTTAAACTCCTCTTCTTCGTTCGGCATCGCAAGCCCTTCGACCAAACGAGGTCTTCCGTCGACTCGTGCCAGCCCGCCGCCTCGATCCTCCAGTCGCCGAGTAATGACTTCGAATGACAAACACGCATCGCCTTGTAGATGCAACGCCAAAACTCGAGGATCCAGTGTCGCACCCAGCGTGTCAACGTTGTGCAACATCAGGTATCGCAGCTGAGGCTGCGTTTGCAACAATGAATTGAGAACACCATTGCGTAGCAAGTTGGGTACTTCGTACCAATGTCCGACCGGATGCAAACACTGCATCGGTACGTTGTCCGTGTAGTTCGTCGCTTGTCCAGCGGCTTCTGCCCACCCGATTAGCGCCGCCCGTGCACTTTGTCGGACCTTCTCTTGTTGCTCATCAAGGACTTGCTGGGGCATCTCTTCCCAGGCGAATCGAAGATCGCGGGCCGTCGGAATCATTCTTAGCCCAACACTCTTACCACACGACACGATTTTGCGTCCTGCATAATCAATCTGCTCAAGCCCACTCTCGATCGGCTCATGCGTCATGTAGCCCGTAGAAACAATATGTGTTGGACAATGTCCATACATTTGGCCCACTTTTCGGCTCTTGGCATAGTGAACGTCCAAAAACGTCCGATGCCGGCCGGCCATCTTGCAGAACGGATGAATCGCTTTGACCACACCAGCACCTTGAGTCCAGCGGCTGCCAACGCCGGCCGCTAATGTCATCACGGCAACTTGGCCTTCAGCAATAAGCTGCTGAGCATCTTCCGTTGCTTCTTGCGAAACCTCTGCACGGGCATCTAAGACATCCTCTGGGTACACGTCTTCGATGCGGGACGTCGCCGGAAGCCGATTTTGTGGCAGCCCCAGGCGCCCTGAAAGAATGTCTTCGCGCAACTGTTCATGAGCAATCGAATCAAAACCATTCGCCGACAGCAAATCCTCCAACGAAAGATCTTCAGATGTCTCTGAACTCTCTGTAGGCAAAATCTGTTGCAGCAACTGCTTTGCAAGCAGGTCGTGTTTACCCGATACCGCAATCCTCCCTACCTTGGCCAACTCTGCCTGTTGAGCTGGTGTGATCTGGTTCGCGTCCCGACGCAGCAAATCGGGAATGATCAACTCGTAATAGCCTTTCGGCATTTCGATATCGTCAAGGAGTTCGGCCGAGGTCCCACGATCGTTGATTTCAAAGTCGTAGACAACGGGATCCATCGCGAATGGCAAGCTGTGCTCCAGCTGGCGTTTCACTTCCAGCATCTTCTGTTGTAGCCATTCCGAAGCTTGCTCTTTGACACTAGGGTCAAAGATGAATCCCATACCGCCACCTGCCATGCCACCCAGCATCCAGAATCCCCAGAAGTCATCTCCATATTCGGTCTGACAAGATTCGATCAGGGCTTCTGTGTATCGATTCGAGCACCAAGGAATAATTTCCTGTAGCGGCTCGCTGAAGTTTCGGGATGTCAATTGTCCAACACGACGAAGATCACCATTGCGCAGTGCTTCCGCAATATGATCCAATATCTCCATCGCATCCTTCCGAGCGATCCATTCTGATTCGCTTCGCAAGAGGTATTTCTCGGTTACCATTTCCAAAATGGGACCCACGTTTTGAGCCATACCGCCGTGAACGAGGACCAGAGAATCTTGGAGCCGTTCTCTTGTTTCCGAAGTGACTTCATCCTTGGAGAACACGTGGTGTACTGGCAACAGTCGCCCACGGCTGATTCCGAACTCTGGGTCACCTTCGGAAGCTGGGCTCCCGCAGATCATCTTGATTCCTGGCCACACGCCACCTGAATCTTGCCAACCACCACCCGAGCCGCCAATCCACTCGCCCAGGATCGCCCGCGCCGCCACGATGCGCCGATCTTCCTCAGTCAAAGGACCGGTCAATTCCGAGACTTGACCACTAGCTCTCATGCAGACGGAGATCAACGACCCGAGCAAGTTTGTCGAAACCGCCAGCCGTGACCCCTTGGGAATGTCGTTCACACGGCTGACGACTTCCAGCCCTTTCCCTGGTCCAACCAATCGACTGAGAATACTCTCGATGCCCTCTTCGCACCCTTCCATCCCAGGCGGAATTAATCCCGACGCGATGACGGCAGCCTTCAACAGTCCGAGGTAGTCTCTCGCGAAATCATAGACTTCTGCAAGAGTCTTGATATCAGCGGTGGCTCCTAAATCGATACTAGAGAGTCTCAACACCGGCTCATCGATGACTCGCAGAACGCATTCAATCGGCGGTTCCGGAGCGGCATGCTTGCCGCGGACAGCCAGGTCAACGGAAGCATTGATGACCCGAGCGCCCTCGGGAAAGTCCATTCCAAGAAAGAAGATATCACTCCAGCCGCTGTGCGAGAAATCCATCCGAACGCTGGTCCGCTCACGCAAGGCTGGATACGTCCCCTCGTCCTGCATCGCTACCAACTCCGGTCGTATCTTCAGCGGCAAGTCATCGGGGTGTCCTGTCCGAAACATCCATTGGTTGCCCTTTACAGTTCGGACACTTTTTCGAACTTGGTCGGCCAACGTCTGGAACGCAAGCTGATGATACGCGGAGGCTAAAGCGCTGCTCAGCGTGATACTTGGACCACTCGCCTGCTGTTCGTCGAGGAAGTCATGGATCGCTTCTTGGAATCGACGTCCCAGTAGACGTTCGAAACCTGCAAAAGGTATGGTGCCACACTCTCGTCCAATCAACTTGTCCGGTAGATGAAAACGGTGAATGGCATAAAGAAAAAAGAGCGCGCGAACACGATGATACAAATTGTCTGCTTCACGCCGAAACGAATCCAATTCATCGCACAGCGATAGCAGTTCATCCCTCGACAGATCTTGGCAGATCGCATCCAACGACTGATCACGCAAGCTAGGCTCGTCCGAAACAATCACATCGATGATGTGGACGGCCCTGCTGTTCAACTTGCCCATGGCTGTGTTCTTTTCAAAATGCGAGAACGATCCGCTGACTAGCTCAACCTAAAACGGGTTTGGCCGCGTTTCTAACGACGCGATACCAACTCAACTAACTCAGTCAGGACTGTATCTCGTTCCTCACCGGACAAAGCGATAGCCAGTTGGGCCAAAAGTAACCCGTACTTCTCGCCGATGTTGTATCGCTCGCCGTCTAACAACGAAGCAAGATATCGTTGTGACTGAGCTAACTTACTGAGTGAATCGGACAGATTCGCAGACTGTCCAGGGCCCAGCGGTTTTACAGACTCCTCCAACAATTCGAACACTTGTTGCGTAAGCACGTGCATGCCGAATAGACACAGGTAGTGCCCGGCTCGCTGCCCGGCAACAATCAACTGCTGTTCCGCAACAGTCGGCGTTGGCTTCTCAAGAACCGTCGTAATTTCAAACATGCCAGGTTGCTGAGCGAGAGGTGAGCCCCCTATCACGCCGTACAGTCCCAACTTATTCTCGCGCGTTGCCTGGATCGCTGAAACAGAGCAGGACTCACGCTCGGCAACGGTGATTAGCTGCTTCGCACAAGACTCACCATTTCGAGAAACGTATAAGTGGTCCCCCACTAAATGCAGAAACGACTGCCCATCAGTGAACTCGCGGGCACGCAGCAACGCATCACCGTAGCCCTTAGGCTCGTCTTGCTCAAAAAAGTGAATCTTCTCCTGGTGCGAACCAGCGGCAGCCGAATAGCGTTCGGCTTGGCCCGGGCAGACCACGATGGCTACTTCCTCGATGCCCGCGCTGGTGATTTCGTCCAGCAACAGACTGAGCGCCGTTCCAGAGTTGCCGGAACGATCCACGACCGTTTGGAGCGGCAATCTGACTTGGTCAGGCGCTGCTGCCGTAATAATGGCTTTCTTTATTTGCATCATATTTTTCGTTTCGAACGTTAGGCTTGCCTATGGTTGCAGCCCTGTACAATTTGCCACGCCACCGACAACCCCGGTAAAAGGCGGACCAGCGCAGTGCTGGCCTATTTTGATTGAAAAGCGCCATTCGTGGGAGAATTCAGCACGATTCTCATCCATCCTGCGGACTCCGCTATTTCAGGTAGCGATTGTGCTGATTGCACGACACTCAAGTGAGGCAGAACGAACAAGACCGCGAAAACTTGCGGCCAAAGGTCTCCGCGAGGGCCCAAGGGCAGGGCGGATCTTCCCGGTTGAATCACAACGCCCAGCACGACCATAATGCACGCCAAGCTATGCCGCTCAGGAAGATAATGCCAGCCATGGATCGAGCCATAGCTGGTGTGGTCGGCATCCTTCATGGTTGTCGTCAAGGACGAAGATAAGCACAAAGTACTCGCATGGATGCAACAGAAGCGGTTTTGGAAGAAGAGCGGTTTTCTGATTTCGGTCAGGATCTCCTTTACCCATTCGCGCGAACAGGTCTCTGCCAAATCGACGCTGGATCTTCTGAGTCCGAAAACAAGGAAGAATTGCGCAAGGGTGTTCGTCGATACGTCCCCAAAGAACCGGGCGTGTACGGCATGCTCGATCCCATCGCGCGACTCATTTACGTAGGGAAGTCAAAATGCTTGCGGAATCGCCTGCTCAGCTACTTCTTGCCGAACAACGAAGAAGACAAAGCCGGTCGAATCGTCCAGTCGACTCAATCGATCGTCTGGGAAACTCAGCCCAGTGAGTTCGCGGCTCTGCTTCGTGAACAAAATTTGATTCGCAATTTTCAACCTCGCTTCAACGTTCAAGGTATGCCGAGGCGTCAACAGCCTGTCTTCATTTGTCTCGGCCGACAACCTGAGCAGTTCTATACATCTCGGAGTCTCGACAAACAAGCCTCACTCATTTTGGGTCCGCTCTCAGGAGCCTCGCGCGCCGGCCGAGCGATTGAGGTACTAAACCGACATTACTTACTCAGGGACTGCAGCAGCAAGCAGCCGTGTAGCTTCACGGAACAACTGCAACTATTCGATATCGAATTACGGCCCGGATGCATCCGGCTTGAGATGAACACATGCCTCGGACCTTGCATTGCTGCATGTTCGCGAAAGTCGTATGACGACCAGGTAGCCGAAGCAAAGAAGTTCATGCAGGGAAAAACGGATGAACCGATCGTCAGGCTCGAAGCACAGATGCAACACGCGGCCGAAAACTTTCACTACGAGCGAGCTGCCGTGCTGCGGGAAGACCATCGCGCATTAACCTGGCTGCATCGCCGCGCGACCGATCTCGCCACAGCCCGCCGCAGATATACGTTCATTTATCCAGCGACACCGTTTCACACGAGTAGCCGAAGCGTGTGGTATCTCATCCGCCACGGAATGGTCGAAGGCGTCATCCCCGAACCGCGTACCGATTCGGAACACACAGCTGCCCGAAGTACCATCCAAGCCTGGTTATCATCCGGTCAATGCATTGGATCCTCATTTGCCTCACGACCAGAAACGCTGGCATTAGTTTCCGGTTGGTTTAGAAAACACCGCAGCGAATTGAAGAAAACACTCAACCCCAAGCGCTACCTTACTTCAGGCTACTCAAACGCGTCTTGATTCACACTACCTTTGCGGCGTAACGCGTTCACCACGCAAAGGCTCATTAAAAATAGACTTCTATTCGTCAAAGTCTGTCTATTTTCTCCGTCCCGACCGCCAGGGTGACCGGATAAAAATCCGCTGAAGACCCATTGTGGTTAGGCACCTTCGGCGACCGATCAATCCCAAACGAACAGAGAAGGTCTCGGACGGGGAGGCTCTATGACTAGCGCATTCCGCCAACCTCATCCAAGCTATCTCTTCGCGGCGCGACTCGGCTTCACATCAAAGTCGCATTCGCACTGTCAAATGCTATCACTCAGCACGACGCAACGACTTTGGTTGCGCTCGAATTCAGCAGGCTGAGTGGCTTCAATAGATCTACGCAAGGTACATCCACGCGACGCCTACCAGCCATGGAGGCGGCACCGTGCAGGAAAAAGGAATATGGAAATGCGACGTCGAGCGTATCGAGGCTGGCTTGCCGCGACAACAACTGCCGTCACGCTTTCACTTGTCTTCCTCGTCGTAGTGAAGCATAGCAATCTTGCGAAACCGCTACAGATTGTTGCACCAAGTACCCACAACGCAGTCGCGACCACCGAGCCGCAGGGAATCGTTCTCGAGTTGGACCCCGAGCTGGTTCCCGAAGTAGAGACAACGCCTCGGCTCGCGGAAGTGCCCGCCGCTCGCGCCGTAACTGCGGAGATTGATCATGAGATCACGGATTGGATGCAACAGCCACCTGAGCCTGCGCCTAATGTGACGTTGATGACTCCAATCGCGACCTTCGAGTCTGCGGACCTACCGCTTCACTCAGATGGTAAGGGCCTGAATTACCTAATGGAGGCGATGGACGAGGCGTTCCAAAAGCCAACGCGAGTCGCAAGCGTTCAAAACACAACTCCAACCAAGCCATCATTCTCGATACCCTTCGACGCTGCAACGCAGGAATTGAAGCAACCAGCTGAAACACAGCTCTCGGGATTAAATTCCGATGTACCTGCTCCTGCCACCATTCAGCCAAAACTCCCAACGCCTTCGGCGCTAATTGCATCGCTGTCTGAGCTTCAGTCCCAGCTTGATCCGAATTCGGCAGCATTTCGAGATCGACTCGTGAACAGGCGCAACACGCTGAAATTAGTGCCTGCCGAAGCAACGCAAGTTCAAAATTGGATCACCACCGCGTTGCGTAAAATCAACCGTATCACTCATGAGATTGGACTGGAGCACGCCGACAGCGATTCAGAAATTGAATCGCTGCAGATGATTGCCAATGAAGCGAACCGGATCGGCGAATCGCTTGCCGATTACGAGGTCGCCGCCCGGCTAATTCGACTTGGCTACAGCATTTCCAAACGCATCGCTGTATGGGATGCCATTCGATCGGGACTCGACGGCACATCGATCGGCCTGGCCGAAGCGAGAGATCCTATGCTCGCGCGTCAGCAATTGCGTGACAGCATTGACCAAGTCGCCAACCTATTGGGCTCCACACCGGATGCCCAAGCTTGGAATGAGTTTCTCCAGCTAGACTCTCTACGTGAGTGGGCCAACACCAGCGGATGGGAGCCCGTCTCAGGCGTTGCTCAGAGTGTGATCGATCGACTTCACTGGCCCGAACTCCATCGCAGTCAGCGAACATTCCTTGCACGCCCCGAATTCCAGGAGCTTGCCGCGAATCTCGTTGCGTGGGGACGTGAGCCAATTGACTACCGAGAACTTCTGACCAGCATCGAAACGATTGAATCGGACCCGATCAGTCGTGAAAGCGTGAACCTTGCCCGTTCCGTCCAAGCACTGCGTTTAACCGGTGGAAGCGAGAGCTTTGTCGCTACCACCGTGAACAACCATTACCGCAACGCCAATCTACGTCTCAGCGTTAGTGGCGATCTGCTGCAGAGATTTCTACCGAATGCCCAGTACGAAGTTCGCCCCGTCCGCCAAAGGATTCTCGGTGCAGACACGAGAGGAAGTAGCGCGATACAAATGCAACTCCATCTCGGGCTTATCCCAGACAACACTGCCTGGAACGTTCGCATTGGCGTGAGCAGTGACATGTATTCGAATACGCAATCCAGTCGCGGCCCCGCGACATTCCACAATACCTCGACGGCTCAGATTGACAGCCAACGGTACCTGCGTTTCGATCGAACAGGCTACGAGATTTCCTCCCAGCCGACCAACGTGGCTTCAAGCGACTACCTGCGAAAGATGAGCACCGACTACGATAAGTTGCCGGTCATAGGCGATTTCGTACGAATGCTTGTTCGCGAGCAATTCAATCAGAAGCGAGGTCTCGCACAACGCATCACCCGGCGCATTATCGCTCAGGAAGCTGATGTCGAACTCGATCGACGGCTCCAAGAATCACTCTCCTCTGCTGAAGACCAACTTGAGAACAGAATCGTTGGGCCGCTTGAGCAGTTGAACCTGAACCCGATGGTCGTCTCTCTTGGCACCACCGAGAAACGCCTGACTGTTCGCTACCGCGTCGGGAACGAGTCACAGCTTGCTGCCCATACACCAAGACCGCGTGCACCCGGTGATTCGTTGCTCAGCATGCAACTGCACGAGTCTAGCATTAACAACGCATTGTCACAGCTTGGGCTCAGCGGTCGAACATGGAACGCAGCAGAACTGTACGGGCACCTTGGATCGATCTTGCAACAAGAAGCATGGACGTTGCCAGAAGATGTTCCAGAAGACATCGAGATCCGTTTCGCGGACACTCGCCCCGCAACCGTCGAAATGAGAGACGGAAAGCTGCGTCTGACTTTGCGGATCGCACTGTTGCGGCAGAAAAGCTCTCGCCTGAACATCGAGCGATTCCTGGTCCATTCAAGTTACATCCCAGTCGCGAACGGCCTGGACGCTCAGCTAGTCCGGGATGGAGTCGTCGAGATCGTCAGCCCACGAAATCGCCTTGCGTTGCGTTTGATCTTTGCCAAAGTGTTTGTCTCCCGTCCACGAATAGCCTTGATCAGTGAACGCTGGCAAGAGGACGAACGATCTGAAAACCTCGCAGTGTCCCAGCTTGAAATCAACGATGGCTGGCTCGCCGTTGCCCTAGGTGAAGAGGGTAGTGGACATTCCGAGGAAGTCGCAGCTCGCGCACAGCAGCTGCTCAAGTAGCGGAAAGCGATGAGACGATCTTCATCCGGGCGTACTACCCAGGTTTCGATCTCTTATCGCCAGGCTAAGCGGAAAACCTCAATTCGGTCCGTCAAGACGACACACATATTGAGCTCGCTTCCTAGCCTCTTCAGCGCAACGTCCAGCACGGATTCCCGGAATTTGAAGTGATCAGCCAGTCCATCGGCACGGAACAGGTGAATGGTTTGGTCGGCATCTGTGAATGACCAAACAGGCTGACCGGACTTGGGATCAACGCTCCCTGATACATCTCTCGGCGTGTCACCGTCGCCTAGTAGCGGCAATCTTCGGTGCCATAGCGGTTTCATTTTCGAATCCAGGAGAAACGCCGCCGGTTCATCTTTTGCCAACCAGCCTCTGGCAAGCGTGTATGAACCACCAGTCATTTCGATGCGCTGCCATCCACCGCCGGAGGGTTGAAACGGAAGCAATGTCGACTCTGCGGAAGCTTCTGAACCAATTGGGCTCTGATAGCCAATGAGAACAACTTTGCTTTTTCGCGTAGGGTCCTCACCAGATTGCCGTCCCTCATCCACTGACAGCGATTGTGTCGTTTCGGGCGTGCTGACACGAATCGGCTGAACAGTCCGGTCCTCCAATACGACAACTCCACCTACTTCGTTCGACTCCAATGGTCGTGGCAAAATTGCCACAGGAGGAGCCGGACAACGGGCGCTGAGCTGCTCTTGATTCGCCGGATCAATCAGCAGCAGCCAGCTTTTCTTTGTCGTCACTGCGAGCCGTGGACGCGCGTCGGAAGCAACTCGCACCCACTCCAGATCGTTAACCTGGTCCTCTGACGAAATCGCAACATCGAAACCGCGACCATCACCAGTATCAAAAATCTTCAATCGTGAAGATTCCGAATTGGTGATCGCAACGAGACCGGATTCCGTCTCCACCCGAATTCGGCTCGATGACGATGGGACCGCGACTCCGCCCCACGATTGTTTTTGGGTCACTTCCTTGCCAACAGTCGACCAGTTTGTCAGTGTACCCTTCCGGTCCAATGTCCAGACGTGGGCACTTGAATCGAGACAGGCGGTTACTAAATCTTGGTTGACTGGCTTGGTATTCGATCGAATGATCTCCACCCACTGCGGCCAATAGTCGCTTCCCCCTTTGCTGCTGATCGGTCGATTATTATCGATTGCCAAAGCGGCTTTGAGTTCCGCCACAGACCTTCTCGATACATTCCGTGCATCCTCGATAAACTCGGATGCGATATCGACGCCCCGAGTTAGCCGAACAAGAATCTTAGGTAGAAACTGAGCAAGCATTGGGTTGCTGCTTGTCTCGCGAAGTTGAATTCGATTCTCTTTATCGAGCACCACGAGCGTCGGTGCTTCCTCGACCTGAAAAAGGTCGCGTCCTACTGCCTCAGTATCGACGGCGACTTCACCCGGCAACTCCCATTCAGCGCGAAGTTGATCGAAGCTGAGCCCCGCTGGCGGTGTGGGCTCGGCCCAGATAGGAACAAAACGGACACGTCCATCCAGATCGGCGTTACCATCGACCAAGTCCGCCACCATTGCAACTTGCTCCGCTGCTAACTGACTTGAAGGATGATTCGCGAGCCATAGGAGGACCTTGATTTCGGGCTGCCCTGGACGACTATCGCGTCCCGTCTCGAACACCGAGATCCCCTGACTGTTCTTCAACCGGAATGCGGGCACCTGGACCCCGAGGCCTCCCGTATCCCATTGGACTGGTGGTGCTACAAAGTGATTAACCAGGAAGTCTTCCGGCCCAAACTTAACGCGATATCTTGACCAGTCGATGGACTCGCCGACTTCGATCGAAGCGAGCTCCACACTCAATTGGACATCTTCGACACCCTGGCTGTCCAACAGCTCGCGCGGGACATTCTGCTGCGGCATAACAAGCCGTCGTAACAACATTGAAGCTTGGTCGATCCACAACCGATAGGATCTTCCAGCCACCTCCACCGCAACGACATGGCACAGTCTGCCATTCACTGAATCAGCCCGCATCAGTTTGAGTTGCGCAGCATCGTTCACGAGCCCACTTAGTGGCTCGTCACTCAACAACAGATCGAGCTGTGGTGGAAATCCGGCCAGCCCTGCAGAGAGACTTTGAGCGATCACGCTGTCGTCTAACAACCATGAGAAGTCAACGCGCTTCGGAATCGCCCGACTTACGACCTGATTCGACTCAGCAAGATCACTCCGAGCTATTCGTGCACGCCACCGGTCTCCATCTGGGCCAGCCAGCGTCGAGTAAACTCGGAATCCCAGCAGCTGCTTCGATGGTTCGCCCGACGCCGCTTTCGACCAAGCCACCGACAAAGGGGCGCGATCCTGATGCCACTTCTCTCCGATGCGATACTTCAGCTCGACATAGGCGGAATCTTGATAGCTCGTCAGCCTACGGTAGCTATCCACGCATTCGTCAATGATCGCACCGGGCGACGCGGTTGCCGAAACGTAGTGCCCGGTTGCTTCCGTCGCCGGAGTCTTCTCTGCTTGAACTGTCTCACGAGTTTGATCGCAGCCCACTGCGAGCACTAGGAACAGCATTATCAGCGGCGAAACAGACGCTGGAGGTGAGCTCACGAGAGACGGCGATTTTGAGGACTTACGCCAGGCGGTAGTTTGAATTGCCATTCGCGAATACCGTAATCAACAAACTGCTATCGAGTAGATCGATCTAGATCAGATTCGTGTTTGACTATCCACACGAACTCTCATTCGCCCTGCAAAAAAGAGCTGGAAGGGACTTTGGCTTTCCGAACCAACAGCAGAACGCTCTAAACACTTCTGCATAGCAAATTGCCGACTGTCGAGTCCAGACAACGTGAGTTCAGGATGCCTTCGTTCGCGGCCCACCCTTTCACCATCCCTTCAATTGCTCGGCTGTGTGACTGAGCATTCAGTCACTTCTTTAGCAGGGGCCATGAAGACGGCTCCCGGAAATTTCGCTGGCAATGCTGGCAAAAGCCGAGAATGGCAATCCTGTGGGGTGATCTCTGGTGGGCAAGGTCCTGGAGCTAGCTCGCAATCCTCGGAATCCTGCGAACACGGGTCAAAAAAACCTGAATGCGAGCGTAGAATCAGTCGCCCTTAACCCGCTGCAACTAACGTCACTGCGACTGGATCGGCCCAATCGCGGGCTTGAATCAAATCAGCCGGAAAGTTTGCGACTCGACATGAATCAACCTTCGCATGCTCAAACCTCAAGCTCTGAAATGCAGATCTCGCTTCACTTCGGAATGCAATCAGATTGGAAGATCCAAGGCCAACCGGGCATCAGCAGCTACCTCGATTCACCGTGGCCTGCTGTCACTGATATTTCGAGCACGGTCGCCAACGCGCTGGAAAACCCGATTGACTTTCCGAGCATGGATCAAGCGACTGTTTCAGGCGACACCGTCGCCTTTGTTCTCGATCCTCAGCTGCCTGAAATCGCTAGCCTAAGTAGCGAAATCATCGACTGGTTCGTTCAGCATGGAACCTCACCAGCAAACATTCGCTGTGTCGAAGCGGGGCAGACACCGACCACTTCGCAAGTAATTCAATCGTCAATCCAATCGAAGATCGGTGCCGAATTCGATTACGAAGTCCACGACCCCGATGACTCCGACAAACTAGCTTACTTGGCCGCCAATACTTCCGCCGACCCGATCTACTTGAACCGGACGATTGTAGATGCGGATGTTGTCATTCCAATCTGCAGCACGCGCCGAACTTCTGCCATCGATTTTTTTGGTTGCAACAGCCTCTACCCGTTGCTGTGCGAACGTGAAACTCGCGGACGGTTCTTTACCCTTGATACACTGCAAGATGCCGATCGAAAACGGGAGCTGCTTGAGTGGGCCGAAGAGGCCATTCGCTGGGCTGGATTCATGGTTCAGATCCAGGCCGTCGGGACAGGGCAGGGGGGCCGCCTGGGTCAGCTTTCCGCCGGCCTCCTTGAGTCGCTTAGCGGATTGGTTGCCAGGGCTGACCAAAAGTGGACAACTCAATTAGCCGAAACCGACGCTGCCGTTGCGCTCGTCCCAGGAATCGACCCATCCTGGATCGAATTCGCGCAAGCCTTATCCGTTGCGGACCAGTGCACCACAGATCATGGAACCATCGTCTTATGTACCGAGCTCGGCGGAAGCATTGGTAAGTCGCTGCGGCGACTCAAAGACTCGCAGACCGACTTGGCAAGCATGCGGAAACGAATCGCAAAAGACACATCGGACGAATCCGTTGCGGCCGCGCTCATTTCTCGGGTCACTCAGGATAAGCACATATACTTAGTGTCCAACCTGCGAGTCGATTCGGTCGAGAGCTTAGGCATGGGAGTGCTTCAGTCCGAGGAGCAGCTGGACCATCTCCTTTCCCAGTTCCCTTCGACGAACATTCTCGGCTCAGCCCAATTTCGTGACGTCAGTCTGCTCGTCGACGATTAAAAAGGCACGTCTCTACATGACCTTCATTCAGATTCGCGGCTCTCTCCGGCTGCTATTTGCCCCCTAACGCAATGATCGTCCCAAGTCATTGCTTTCGATTTTGTTTGAAACCATACATTCAAAAGTGCTAGAATTGAGCCTGTGATCAACTTGCTGCTGCGAAGTCGACCGTAGTCGATGCTGCTGTACCTGCGTCGTCCTTTTCCAAGCGATCTTCGCTGACGTCGCGCCTTTGTTCCGTGGACTAATTTGAGCACCGCAGCGTGCTATGACGCGTGTTGCACAAACCGATCGATGTTGAGTCGGAGTGCGTCAAAACTTTCACCCTAGCTACGCTCGCGGTAACGGTATTACTGGCTTGTTGGAGTCCGTCACGACGATAGCAACGATGTAGTTTCGCTTCCTCGCCCGCAAAAATCGTCAATCCAGTCTTAATGGTGGAGCAATCACGTGGACCAACCCGGCGAACAACCGACACCGGAGTCGAGCTCCCATGCTTCGAATCCCGGTGTTCATTCGCCAGATTCAGTCGGTGGGCCTCCCAATGCTCCGCCTCCGGCAGCACCCCCTAGGCAGATGCCGCCTCCTCCCAAGCCCCCTCAGGCAGTTCCACCTCCATCACCAGCTCCCGGGCAAGCCAGCCCCAATGTGACGCCATCAGCTCCACCGGCGATGGTACCGTCGACCGAACCGGCCCCATCCCCGAACGCTGCCGCATCGCGTGAAAGGCAAGCCAATACCCATTCACCCGCGCCAGTTCGCCCAAAGCAATCTCCCGCCAGGAAGCTATCTTCGACACCAACTCACGCGGCGGAAAAGCGGACAGCGCCAATTCAGATCGATGAGCCGCGAGATCAAGAACAGCAGCCGAAGAAAAAGCGGGTTCGCAGACGACGTGTCGCTACGGCTGCTGGAGAGCAACTCGCACAACAGGACGAAGCTAAGAGAAAGGTCCCCTCTTGGCTCGTCAGCTTTATCTTCCACGTCGGCCTTCTACTTGTTCTAGCCCTGATACCAATCCAAGATTTAGTGAAGGGGCCGCTGACGTTGGTGCTGGGAGGTGGTGGAACAGAGGGAGACAGCTTTGAGCTGCAGGGCGCAGAACTCTCGGTAGAAACCGAGGTTCCCGAAGTTGAAGAAACGGCCTCACTCGAAACCACCGAAGTAAGCGAGATACTACAAGAGATTACGATTCCTGACTTAGCGATTGCAGAAAACAATGCACCGGCGGAAGTAAACATCGATGTGATTCCGTTCGGCATTCGCGAAGGCCTGTCCGGACGAACCGGGCCGCTCCGGGACGCATTACTCGCAAAGTTCGGTGGATCCGCCGAGACCGAGGAAGCCGTTGAACTGGGGCTCCAGTGGCTAGTTAAACAGCAAAAGAGCGACGGCAGTTGGAGCCTTCAAGGCCCCTATTCTGATGGCGGTTCATCCGAAAACAAGACTGCCGCGACAGCGATGGCCGTCAATGCTTTCCTTGGTGCTGGCTACACTCATCAAGACGGAAAGTATCGTTCGAACGTTGATCTTGGGTTGAAGTACCTCATCCGTCGCCAGAACAGCGAAGGCTTTTTCTCGCACCGAGAACCGTCCCGACAACAAATGTATGCTCAGGCGATCGCGTCGATCTCTGTCATCGAGGCATTTGGGATGACCGAAGACGAGGACTTGCGTTCACCAGCCATGAAAGCAGTCGCTTTTGCGGAATGGTCCCAAAGCCCCAAGAAGGGTTGGCGTTACGAACCAAGGGGAGACTCAGATCTATCCGTAACCGGTTGGTTTCTGATGGCTCTTCAAACCGCCCGGATGGCAGGTTTACCCGTCGACAACCAAAAAATCCAGAGCATCACTGAGTTCATAGACAGTGTCTCTTCTGAAAACGACACCCGATACGCCTACAATGACTTTGAAGCTCCAAGCCTGAGCATGACTGCCGAAGGGCTCCTCTGTCGCATCTACTTGGGCTGGACGCGAACCGACCCAGCACTGCTGGCAGCAATCAAAGACGACATACTCCCGCGACGGCCGGCTTTAGGTGAGGCTGAGTACAGTGTCTACTACTGGTACTACGCGACTCAAGTCATGCACCACGTGGGCGGAACGCTTTGGGATCGCTGGAATGAAGCCATGAAGGCGACCATCCCGGCGATGCAAGAAAGAGCGGGAAGGGAAGCGGGGAGCTGGAGCCCCAGCAAGGATGCCTTTGGCGCTTCAGGAGGCAGGTTGTACGTCACTTGCCTCAATATCTATTGCCTCGAAGTCTACTACCGACACTTGGCTCTCTACGATTTGAAGTAAGGGTAAACTCCCCCGCAGCGATAGACGCGAACCACGTCGCTGCGTGCTTGAGTTCGAGGGGAAACCCACCCTACTACAGCTCCCCAGCCCACTACGACCCGAAGTAACTGGGATGGATCTCTCGCAGTGCCTCGGCCGCGGTTCGTGCCGCGTTCAGAATTTGCTCTTCTGAGTGCGTACTATTGATAAAGAATCGCAGCCTCGCCGCAGACTCTTCGACGGCTGGATAGAGAATTGGCTGCACATTGATCCCCGCTTCAAACATCTTTCGGGATAACAGCAGTGCGTGAAGCGAGTTACCTGTGATCACGGGCACAACAGGTGTGTCAGCCGATTGACCGGTGTTCAGCCCCAATCGCTTTGCCTCCGTCAGGAACAACTGCGACCGCTCACGCAATCGCTGAACCCGGGATGGCTCATTCTTCAGCAGCTGCAAGGAAGCCAGTGCGGCGGCCGTGTTCGTCGGCGACAAACCGACGCTGAAGACGAAACCTGGAGCTGTGTACTTAAGCAATTCAATCAGTTCTTTGGAACCCGCGATGTAGCCGCCGCAGCTACCAAAGGATTTGCTGAGCGTTCCCATCCAAACATCGACTTCGGTTCCTTTGATGCCATAATGCTCGCCAATGCCGCGACCTGTGGCTCCCATCGTTCCGATGGAATGCGCTTCGTCGACCATGAGCCAAGATTTGTACTTCTCTTTCACTTCAATGAAACGCGGCAGATCCGGATAATCACCGTCCATGCTATACACCCCTTCGATAATGATCAGGATGCGTCGATAGCTTGCCCGAACCTCGCTCAAGATGCTCTCCAGAGCCTGCCAATCGTTATGAGGGAACGGTCGCCGCCGTGCGCCACTTAAGATGGCACCTTGGACAATCGAATTGTGCGAAAGGGAGTCATGCAGAATCAGATCACCTGGGCCTACTAAGTGACCGATTGTCGTTTCATTCGTGGCGTGACCGCCCACCATCAAGATGGCCGATTCTGTACCGATCAACCCTGATAGCTCACATTCCAATTCTCCGTGCAATGGTTTCTCGCCGCTGACGAGCCGCGATGCACTGACGCTGGTGCCGTATTGACGTGCCGCTTCGACAACCGCTTCGGTAACAACAGGATCACCACTCATTCCCAAGTAGTTGTACGACGCGAAGCTGACTAGTTCTTGGCCAGCAATTCGAGTCGTGTCGCGCACGGTACCTTCATGCACTGAGAAATAGGGGTTCGGCACCCCAGTCATCTCGAACTGTGTCATCGTCCTTTTCAGTCGACGATACTCGGGTAACTGGTCAAATCGATAATCCTCTTCCTGGATTGCCTGCCCCTCTGCCGACTTGAGGCCGGTTTCGGTGGGGACCATATCGCGGCGAATCCGCTTCTTGCCCATGTGCTTGGCGATCGCTTCGGCAACTTCGCGAACGGTTTCGATTTCCTGCAGTACATGCTCCGGAAAACGTCCGTCAAAAGTTTGCTCTAGCGAGTGGGCGATCTGCATTCGCTCCAAACTATCCAAACCCAAGTCCAACACAATGTTCGTATCTAAATCTAGCTGCTTGGCTCGCTCACGTGCAACAGCCTTGATCGCATCCATCACGATATCAACTATCTCGTGATCGGGTTGCCCCTTGCCCGCAGACGGACGAGTCGCTCCTTCCAATGAAGCCGCGGCAATCATGGGCTCCGCATCAGGCAGATCTATCTCCCACGACTTCCACTCAGCGACGACCTTCAGCGAGCCCCGCTCGAAGAGGTCCTTGCATGCGTGACGCTGAATCTTTCCGCTAGAGGTTCTCGGAAGTGTTCCGAAGCGAACCAGCGAAACGGCGTCTGGCGCAAGGTCATGCGTTGCCGAAACCTCGCGTCGAATTGATTTGATGAGCTCTTCAAAATTGGTCGATTCGCGTTTTTGAACCTCTGCTGTAATCACCAAGCGTTCCTGCCCATCCACGACATGGGCGAAAGCGGCGGTAACACCGCTCTGCATTACGTCGCTGGTTTGCTCCGTTGTAAGCTCAATATCCTGCGGGTATTTGTTGACCCCGCGGATGATGATCATGTCTTTCAGCCGGCCAGCCACGAATAATTGGCCGTCGTGGAGAAAACCAAGGTCACCAGTACGAAGAAAGGGGCCTTCACCCTCAGCTGTCATGACTCGAAAAGTCGACTCCGAAATCTCATCGCGGCCCCAATACCCCTTACCAACACTTGGACTGTTTACCCAGATTTCGCCGATCTCATCGGCCGGCAAAGTTCGCCCACTTTCGGGATCGACGATGACGACTTGCTCACCTGGCAGGACGTGCCCGCTCCCAACCAACTCGCGGGTTCCATCACCAGTTTCGTCACTGGCGACAACGCGTTTCTCATCCAGAGCCTTGGAATCGAACCCCTGCACGACCGGATTCTCACGTTGTGGCCCACCAGTCACGATCAGCGTCGTTTCGGCCATTCCGTAACAAGGTAGAAACGCAGTTTCGCGGAATCCGTACTTAGAGAATCGTGCTTGGAATTCCTGGAGCGTCGACGCCCGTACTGGCTCGGCTCCATTGAATGCCGTTTCCCACGAACTCAGATCAACCCCGGCGAGTTCCTCGTCGGTAATCTTGTCGACGCACAGCTGGAATGCAAAATTCGGTCCGCCACTGGTGGTCGCCTTGTAGTGCGAGATGGTCTTCAGCCAACGAATCGGCTTCTGCAGAAATGCCATTGGACTCATTAGCACCATGGAGCATCCCATCCACACTGACTCGAGGATGCCACCGATCAAACCCATGTCGTGGTAAGTCGGCAACCAACTAACCCCAACGCTATTTTGATTGGTTTCGAATGAAACCATAATCAGCTCAGTATTGCGCACTAAATTACTGTGCGATAACATGACCCCCTTCGGATCCCCCGTTGAGCCGGAAGTGTATTGCAGGACGGCCAGGTCGTCCGGTCGAATCGCTGGTTCCGTCCAATGTTCTGAGTAATCCCGGGCCATCGAATCCGACGCGACAATCGAAACAGATTCCCACTCAACCCAGCTTGTATCACCTTCGATCTGCTGGCGAACCTGTTGCGTCGTCAACGCGAATTTAGCTTCACAGTCTTTAGCAATACCGTGAATACGCTGCCCCTTGCGATTGCGACGCGGTGGGAACGCGGGGACGGCCGTGGCTCCCGCATAGAGGCAACCGAAGAATCCGATCACGAAATCGAGTACCGGAGGATAGATGAGGAGCACGCGCTCTCCATGGGCGAGCCCCGATTTTTGCAAATAGCCCGCTACCGATTTTGCGGCTGCGTCCAACTCTCCAAACGTAATCTTCTGATCCGCGTCGTAGTTTTCGCCATCAGTGAAGTAGAAGGCGACCGCTTCTGGTTTGACCGTGGCCCAGTGCCGCAGCACAGCCACGAGATCGCTGCGAGGCGGCGTGGGATCACCAATGAATCGATTGATCTCCCGATCCATGACGCAGTCGAGGGGAGTTGAGGTTGTGGCGGTTAGCTGGTCCATCGAATTCCTAGTCTCTGACAACGAACGCCTTGCTAGTCACGATACCTGACGGCTTCGCCGTGCAAGCGTTTCGCTTGCACCAAGCTGAAGCCCAGGTGCTGCTGGCACGACGACTTTCTCCGAGTCGAATGCCAAAAAATCTGATCGAACTGCCCTAGATTGGAGCGCTCCTAACTAGGTCCCCACATCAAATCGTAACGAGGCAAGAATCGGTCTACTTTCTCCAGATACTCCAAAGCCCGCAAGGACTATCATGCGCACTAATGTTCAAATGAACAGCACCCTCCAAAAGTGCTGCATCTGTTCGTCTCCGACAGGACTTTGATCCTGAGAGACCTCTGCTGTTATCGACGAGGTCCAAGAACGGAAGCGGATCGAATTACGATCTGCAACAACAAAAATGCAGCAAAATGAGCCACAAAGGCTACGACCGTTACTGACCGGAAAGTCCGCGCAGAATTGCTGCCGCGCGACGAAAAACTCTCCAGTTTTGTCGGAGATGCCCCTGCTTCGAAACCTGCCAAGCTTCTTGCGAATTCACGTCAATGGCAGAAAGCGAGTAGCCCGCAAAACAGCCGGTATCGAGGCACGTCAGATGACCAAAGTAGCCAATGCGACCATGTGGCTGAGGTGTATGGCCCAGATAAACGTGCTTTCCGCTTTGGTGTGCCTCGGGAATGCGGTCGGATAAATGGTCCCAGAAAAGCGCCTGCTCCGGCTGTTCAGTCATTGGCAATTTCTCTTGGTAATTTGCGTGGACAAAGATCTCATGCTCCGTTTCATGGTAGGAAACACAATCCTCGAGAAAGGCAACATGTGAATCTGGGACATTCTCGATACGTCCACCGTAGCTGGCCAACGTCGGTTGACCACCGATCTGCAACCACAGAGCCGAATCCAGCCCACGCAATACGCCGCGGAACATGATCTCGTGATTACCCAACAAAGTCACAACCTGAGTCTGCTCTTTTAGTTCGAGCAGAAAATCAATGACTCCTCGAGAGTCCGGGCCGCGGTCGACGTAATCTCCCAAGAAAACGAGCCGGTCTTCCGGCTCAGGCGCAATCGTATCAACTAAGCTCCGCAGCGCTTTCGAACATCCGTGGATATCACCAATCGCGATGGTACGCATAACGAGCGTTCGGTTGATGAGCAGTGAAGTCGGCCGCTAGTTGAAAGCTGGGTCTTCTGGAATCAGCGACGGGTCAATGCCGCCGGACAAAATGTCCTTGCCAATCTCTTGGATTGCCCGCTGCCAGACCGTTTCCGGTTCCGAAAAAATGTCGTCTGGGGACAATTCCCACACGATCCATCCTCCTTGAGACAGCTCACTCTCAAGTTGCCCAGCTCCCCATCCTGCGTAACCATCGAATACACGGTAGTCTCGCACGACTCCCTGGTCCTCACACGTATTCAAGATACTCTCTTGGTCCGAAGCAGCAGCAATGAGCACCTCGTCGCCCATCTCAATCCGCTGCAGCATGACCAGCGGACCATCTACGGGGCCGCCGCAGAAAACAGCCGCTTCGTTACAAAGTGATTGCTCGGACAACTGTCCCAGCAGATCACCGACGTTCGTTGATGTCGGGCGATTCAGGATCAGCCCCAGCGCGCCCTCGTCGTCGTGCCTCAAAATGTAGACAACCGACTTAAGAAAATTTGGATCTGACAAATGCGGCGACGCAACAAGAGCCAAGCCTTGAACATTTTGCATGGCCGCACTCTCCCAAAGTCAAAGAACTACACGCAACTCAGTACTTGCCCGCGAGCCACACAATTAGCTTGCGTGCCCGCCCCAGGTCTCGCGCCAGTAGCAACCAGCCCAAGACCAGCCTACTCCGAAACCAATCAAAAGAGAATTCGTACCCGTTCGAATCTGTCCATCCCGACGCATATCGTGAATCAGGATCGGGAGTGTACTAGATACGGTATTCCCGTATTCCTCAAGCCGAATGGGCAACCGCGATTCGTCAAGCTCCAGACGCGATTGAAGCTGCTCCAGCATTTTACGCGTCGCTTGGTGCAACAGGAAATAGTCGATGTCGTCTGCCTTACACTTTGCTTGCGCAAGCACCGTTTCGATCAGTTTGGGAACCGCGACAACCGTAAAGCTCAATAAACTCGGTCCGTCCATGTAAAGACGGCTCTTCCAACGCTTGCGGTGACGAGGCTTCAGCACCTCACCGCCTTCTCGAGCCCCTCCGTCAGCAACCAACAATGTGTCAGCCCCGGATCCGTCTGTCCCGAACTGAAATGCCTTGAGACTTTCTTCCTCGCTAGCTTGCACAAGCGTGGCCGCCGCTGCGTCACCAAATATGGTCCTCAGACTACGGTCATCAGCGTCGATGTACTTGGAATAAGTTTCCGAGGTAATTAACAAGATGCGCGATGCCGCACCGCATCGGACCAATCCTTCTGCCATGGCCATGCCGTAGACGAAACCGGAGCACCCCAGATTGAAGTCCAAGGCTCCACAGGTTTCTTTGAGCCCCAAGCGATCCTGAAGCAAACAAGCCGTCGTCGGTAACGGATAGTCCGGTGTCTGCGTACAGAGCAATACGAAGTCGATCGACTCTCGGTCGATCGAGTGCTCGCGAAAGAGCTTCTCAGCTGCAGCGACAGCCAAATCCGAAGCAGTCTCGTTTTCCGCTGCAATGTACCGCGACTTAATGCCTGTCTTCTGTTCAATCAAAGGGATATCCCAAGACGGATTTTCCGCTTGCAACTGAGCATTCGTTTCCAATCGCTCGGGGAAATGCACAGCGATAGGACCAATCTCGGCAAATGGCACAGTCAAGCCTTTAAGGAATAGAAGGACCAGATCAAAAGACAAGGAGAGCTCGGTACAACTCATGCGTCTGATTGAGATCTCGCGCTCGTCACGGAAGCTCGATTTTCACGCACAGCGGCTTAACCGTCGCTCGATGAATCTCTTTCATTTCTGTTATATCGCTATGCCAACATTCCTGGTAGCACCATGATCGCCTCTGAATCGGCTGTCCTGCTTCTCGCTCAAGCCGGTGTCAACACCTTGCACCCTTAAAAAACAAGCTACGATGCCACGTTCCCAGGCCGACTCGGTGATTGCGATGGCCTGAATTGGCGAGCCCCGAACCGACGGTCTCTTGCGCATGCCGAAGGAAGTTACGGCCAAGCCCCAGCTAGCGTGCCATTTTCCGCGCCGGCCGCAGATGGCTAACGGGCACATAGAACTTGGCGTACCGGTTACCGTCGTCGTAGAGCTGCCCTTCTGCTTCAGGCACCAACACGGTGGCTCGACGCGTGATTCGATTCACGATACCGATCTTCCAAACCCCGGCCGCCTTGAATTCGACTCGGCTTCCCACACGAACATTAAACTTACTGGCCGCACGCTCTTGCTGTGTGATCAGGTCATGCTTGTGTTCGGTGTGCCCGAATAGTCGGCTGGCGATCGACTGGAAACGCGGGGCAGCACAACAACTGTCTTCCCAGACCAACATTTCGACCAGGTGAATAAGTTCGTGCTCCAAAATCCGCTGCATCGCCTGCAAACGATTTGTGCAACGCAAGCCGGTCACCCGAATCGGCCTTCTAAGATCAGCAAACGTCTGAAATAAGAGCGTCGCAGAAAGGACGATCTCGTAGCGAACAACTGGCCTTCCTGTTTTCCGGTCCAAGACCACCGTCCGCACCGTCTTACCGCCAGTGCTTGTCATACGCTTCGACCAACGGAAATTTATCCCAAAGCTGCGAGCGAGCTTGAGACAGTGTCCTTGGAAGAAATAGCGATCATACAGCTCGGCCATGTGCGTCAGATCGGAACCACTTGTCAAAACGAAATTCGGGTCCCGCATGGCCCTCGACCGAGTCAACACACGTCGCCCGATTTCATAAGTCATTCGCCTGCGGTCAGCATCAGCGATCGTATTCTTCGACACAAGAGCAGCCAACTGCTCTTGATGAAGCTGCTGAAGTTGGGGCGTGAGCTCGAACTCTTGTGAATTTCCTCGCGGCGCGCGACTCCGCGACGAACCTGAATTCACAGGAGTCTTGGAAGTCCGTTTTCTCGCAGCCGATCCCGCCATAAGCCTTCAATCCATCATGCGCGTTGTACCGCCCTCGAAAGTGCCTGCCCCCCAAAGAGTCATAAGCACCGCCCTAGCTCATCACATGGCATCACTTTCGTGAGCCACTCGCTCGAATGCTCGTACCCAACAACTGCAGACGAGTGGCAAGCCACGCAGCCGATCTCCATTCCAGTTTCACCACGCGGCATGCCCGCATTCTAGAGAATTATTTGCACGCGAAGCCAGAGAGAGACACTGCCTTTGACGCAGAATATCGCAAAGCATTTTTTACCGCAGAACACGACGAGCAATCAGATGGAAAGCTTGACACTGGGTTTTCAATCCAGTAGCCCCACACCGTAGCATCCGAGCTTACGAGAAGAGAATTGCTCGGGATTAAACTCGATTAAGGACGAACGAGACACGTCAAAGCCTCGATAGCATGGACACATCCTGATGCAATGCGAGACTTCCAAGCTCGGGCTACCAAAAGGGCTCGCAGCACGAACAGTCGACATCCGCAAAGCAGCCCAATCCTCGCTCCGAAGCAGCCCAATCCTCGCTCCGAAGCAACCCAATCCTCGCTCCGACGGCTACATCAAGAATCACTCGCCGACTTATCGTCCGCGGTAGACTCTTCCTTGCTGTCCGAGTTACCTTCGGAAGCCGACGTCTCCTCGGCCTTGGCTTCTTTTTCGTCTCCCGTCCCCTCATCCTTGGCGCCCTTGGCACCCTTCTTTTTGGATTTGCGAGGTGCGAATTCAAATCCAAGCTTTCCAGTCACTCGATCAAGAGTGAGGTGAGCTGCAAACGGCCGTCGCTTCTTGGAAATGAAGCCTGGCATTAAGTCTGTTTTGCCCTCTACAAAGAGCTTCTTCGCCTGATCAGAGGGGATGTCTTTTTGCAGAATCGTCTTACTAATGCGAACTCCACGGTCGTCCGCGTCTTTGGCCATGTCCGGAGCGAGATAGGCCCTTTCGGTTTCGTAGACTTTGATCATCTGTTCCGAGCCATCCAAAATTGGTGCCTCGCAGATAACCTGTTCTTCAGTGAGCTTGTCTAGTTCACTCTCGCGTTCCTCGTCGCCTTCGAACACGAAATTAACCTTCCAAGTCTTCTTCTCTTTCTCCAAAGTCAGCTCAGCGGCGAAAGGCTGACCGAAGCGATTCTTGAAGGTCTCAATTGGGCCGATGCGTTTCTCGTTGATCAAATCAATCGCTTCGGTCTCAGTGAGTTCGTGGCTAGCGATATGCTTCTTCAATCGAAAGCTGCATTCGGGATTCTTACACTGAAACAAACCGTCGGTTTGCTTGATCTCAGTACCCATACACTCAGGGCATAGTGCAGAGATGTCTGGGAACTTCCGGTTCACGACCGATTCGGTGAATTCACGAGTCTGCTCGACGATGCCTTTCGTGAGAGAGAGGATCTCAGACATGAACTCCTCACGGTTCAGTTTGCCAGCCTCCATCTGCTTGAGTTTGTATTCCCACTCACCGGTCATCTCCGGCGAACCGATCGTTGTAATTCCAATTTCATCGAGCAGATCGACCAGCGCAAGCCCCTTGTTGGAAACCACAAAGTCACGTGGGCTACGATCGTCTCGGAAAACGTACTTGGTACGAATCAATCCTTCGATGATCGACGCACGCGTAGCAGGCGTCCCGAGCCCACGTTCGCTCATCGCATCTCGTAGTTCATCATCGTCAACTCGCTTGCCAGCTGTCTCCATAGCCGAGAGCAACGTACTGTCGTTATAGCGGGCTGGTGGCTTGGTTTCGTTTTCCTTGACTTCGATCTCGACGTTCTGCGCCTCACCGCCATCCTCAGCGGCAACCAACTCTCCGGCTCCGGATGCAACACCCGGTTTTCGCCCATAAACTTCAAGCCAACCTGGTTTGACGAGCACTTTCCCGTCCGTGCGGAAACTCGCGTCTTCGATCCGAGTGATTCGCCGGGTCACTTCGTATTCAGCGCTTGGGTAGAAGATCCCAAGAAACCGGCGAGTCACCAGCTCGAAGATTTTTTTGGCATCATCATCCAGACTCGGCGGCGGTGTCTTTCCAGTCGGAATAATAGCAAAGTGATCGCTGACTTTCGCGGTATTGAATACTCGCTTGGATGGTTTGATGCGATCGTTATCGATGATCCATTTCGAACTCTTGACGAACTGCGCGTCAAACGAAGCGCTGGATTTTCCCTTCGCGAAATTGCCAATCGTCTCCTTGACGGTGTCAACATAGTCTTCCGGCAGGTACCGGGAGTCCGTTCTCGGATAGGTCAACAGCTTGTAGCGGTCGTAGAGAGCTTGTGCGAGCTGCAAGGTCCGCCGAGCGCTGTATCCGTGCTTACCACTGGCCTCCCGCTGCAAGCTTGTCAAATCGTATAGTCGTGGGCAAGCTTCCGTGGCTGGCTTTTTGGTTTCCTCAATCGTCCCAACTTTGTCTTTGCACTTATCGCGAATGGCCTCCGCGTCGGACAAGTCCCAGATACGCTCTGCCCGCTTGTGGGGATCTTCCTCGTCCTTCTTGAAGTCCTCTTTGAACCAGCGACCACTATAGGTCCCAGCTGCAACTTCAAAATCCGAGTGAACCTCGTAGTACGTTCGCGGCACAAAACTACGTATCTCGCGTTCTCGTTCGGCAAGAATCACCAGGGTCGGCGTCTGGACGCGTCCTGCTGTGGTCACATTGAAGCCGCCGTTTCGGGAATTGAATGCCGTTAAGGCTCTGGTTCCGTTTAGACCAATCAGCCAATCGCTCTCCGACCGACACACCGCTGCATTAGCGAGCGGCGCCATTTCATTGTCAGAACGCAGATTCTTCCATGCATCCACGATCGAATTGTCCGTCATCGATTGCATCCACATGCGGAGAATCTGCAGATCCTTTTTGGGTGCCGCTAGCTCAATCAGATAACGGAAGATCAATTCTCCCTCTCGCCCGGCGTCACACGCGTTCACCACGGTCGTGACATCCTTCTTTTTGAGCAGTCGCGACAGCAGCTTGAAGCGGGACTCGCTTTTTTCGATTGGCTGCAGCTCAAACCGATCCGGAATCACGGGCAGGTGCTTCATCCCCCAAGGCAACTTCTTGCCGTTGGGGCCTTCAGGCATCTTCAACTCCACCAGGTGTCCAACCGCGGACGAGATGTAGCCCGTTTCATTCTCGAAGTAGTCCTTCTTACGCTCAAATTTGCCGATATCCGGAAGCTTCCCGAGAACACGAGCGAGGTCCGTGGCGACGCTGGGTTTTTCGGCAATGATCAGTGTCTTCGACATAATGGGCTTCCTAGCTGAACAGCGTCTCAATTGGGCGCTGACCGGATTTCTTACGAAATGCGAGCCTTAATTGTGCATGCGGTTGAATGCAGGACAAATACCGAGGCGTTTTCCACGTCGAGGCGCCTAGGCTCTCGCAGGTGTCGCCAAAGATCTCCAAACAACTTCTCAAAAAACGTCAAAATAGGGCAACTGGAGCCTTTGGCGGGTCATTTAACCGTTCAGACCGATCCGATTCTGTTCGATGCGAGGATAAATAAAGCGACTAATCGTTGAGGACCTATGCCACCCTGACCGCCCAGTCAGACGAAATTCGCTGTCTGCTCGCGGACTTCCAGACATTTGGCCAACGCATCCCGCCCCCGCGAGGAGGGCTCTTCCTGCGAACCGCTTTAATCTTGGATTTCACAGGGAAAGTCTTGCAAACCTCGTATCTGCAAAATTGGAGATCCTTGGTATCCTTTCGCTTTCCGCCAATAGATTCGGACGCAACCACAGCCGTGGGTCACAGCCGGAATTCGTTGGCGGGGTTGCGATAACACCCCTAGAAGTGGATAGCTTAGCCGCGTGCCGATGGCAAGGGGCTAGGCCTTAGAGCCCTTCGGCTTCCACCCTGCGGCGTGCTATTGAGCCGCTCCCCCATTCCAACCTGGTCCAAGTCACCATCAGCGTGCGTCGCCAAGCATGAACGAAGGTGGCAACCTTCGGTCCAGGCGCCAATCATGGTTGGGACGTCGCTGCCAGTCTCTGACGGCGACCATGTTGAACCTTTTTTGCGGCCTCCATAGGGCCGAAATAGTGCAGATTCGTAGGAACTGACAGGATGACCAATCCGTTCGCGACATTTCGCAAGAACCAAAAATCATGGATGGCGGCCCTCGTTTTGGTTGCCATTTTTGCCTTCGTTATCGCCCCCGCATTTCAATACGCTCGAGATTCTTTCGGCGGTGGCGGGAGTTACGGCAACCAAGTCGCTGTTCGTTGGAAGGGTGGTAGCCTGACGCAGGCGAGCCTTGAGAACACGATCGTGAAACATACAAGCCTCGTTCGTTTCATGAACGAAGTCGCTACACAGGTCATCGAACGCGGTGGTCGCCCCGATGTGCCGGACTTTCGCGTCGACCCATCAACGGGAAATATCCTTGGTCTCGGAATTCAATTCAGTAGTACTCCAGCCGACATTGTCCGCACCAAGGTGCTAGCAGCACACGCGAAATCGCAGGGAGTCGGATTTACCGACGCTGCAGTCGACCAGTTTGTGCAAGAGTATGTCGACGACAAGTTGTCCGCGAAGGAAGTGGGCGACATCCTGAATGACGTCTCGAACGGTGCACTGAGCTATTTCGAAGTTCGAGAGATGCTGAAGGAGGAGTTGAGCTCGCGAGTGGTTCAGCAGATGGCCCTCGCCGGCTTGGTGACAGAGAATCAATCCCAGATGCGGCCCCTCGTTTCACCCGGTAAATCGTTTGAGGATTTTCTCAAACTCAATCAAGCCGCCAAAGTCGAAGCCTTCCCAGTATTTGTCGATGAGTACATGGACCAAGTGTCAGATTCACCTACGGAATCTGAAATCGATGCTATTTACGAAGTCGGTTCACTTCGAGCTCCAAATCCCAACTCACCTGACCCTGGATTCTTGCGACGTTACCAGACCAATGTCGAATACGTGGAAGCAAACCTTCAAGAGTGGATCAATCGCGAGAAGGAAAAGCTAACTGATGAAGAGCTTCGTAAAGAGTACGATCGCCTCGTTGAACTAGGCCAACTCCGTGTCCCTGTGGAACAAGAAGATCCAGATGCGGCCGAATCAAACTCTGGCAGCACCGAAGCCACCGAAGGCGATATGCCGGCTGCTGAAGTCACCGAAGAAAGCCTAGACAACGAAAAACCTGACTCCGATGAAGCAACTTCGGGTGAATCAAAGGCTGCGGAAGCAGCCACCGAAGAGCCCGTGAAAGAGGATGAGTCATCAACGGCAACAGCCGGCGGTGATGAGACGACAGAAGCCGCGAAAGAAGAAGCCAAACAAGATCCACCTAAGGAGAATCAGTCTGCGTTGGACAATGGTTCCCAGGTAAAACTGGTCTCTTTCATCCAAGAGGAGACGGGAAACAGCGAAGCGGCAACTGGAGAAGAAAACCCAGCACCACAGGAAAAATCTGCAGAGACCGCTGCGGACGATCAACAACCAGCTGAAGAGGCCGGGAATTCCGCGACGGATACCGAAACAGCTAGCGCCGAAGCTGGAACGGAGCCAGACGCAACTGAGGGGACTCCAGAGGAGCCCCAAGAGCCAGAAATGCGGGTCCAGACATTCGAGGAAGCGAAGGATTCGATTGCGGATTCCCTGGCGCGCGACAAAGCCATTCCTGCGTTGGACGAAGCTCTGACCAAGATGCTCGAAGAAGTGATGCGTCCGTACTACGGAAAAGCGCGGCAGTATCAAGCATTCATGGAAGCGGACACGGGCAGTACTGACACGACCAAGGAAGCCCCGCCCAAACCAGATCTGAAGAAATTGGCTGCCGACCTTGGACTCAAATGGGGTGAAACCGGCCTAGTTGATGGTGTTGCTCTCGCTCAGACACCTTTCGGACTGGGTAACATTCGCCCTGATGAAACAGGAGTCAATGGTTCTGTTGCCAATGTGGTCATGTCGCCAGCGATTGACCTCTTCCGTCCACTGCAAAGTAGCTACTTCGATCAAAGCGCTTTGGCTCAAGGCCAGGTGCCTGACTTCCTTCAGTACCTGCTTTGGAAGACCGAAGACCAAGCCGCGTATATTCCAGAAAAAGAACAAGTTCGGGATGAGATCGTCGACGCTTGGAAGAGAATCAAGGCACGCGAGCTAGCCGCAGCCGCAGCAGCCGACATTGCACAGAAAGTAGGGTCGGGCGAAACGCCATGGGCAGGTGCTCTATCCGAGAGCGAACAAGCTCTGGTCATTGAGACCGATCCGTTCACTTGGATGAATCGCATGAGCGAGTTCATCACGACCAGCCCCGTTAACAAACTTGACCGAGTAGGCGGCGAGTTTATGCAGGAAGTCTTTGCAACGCCAGAAGGTTCTGTTGCTGTGGCACCAAACGCGAACCGCAATGTGTTCTACGTCGTCCGCGTCGCAGAACTTTCACCGAAAGTCGAAGATCTGCAAGATCGCTTCCAGGCGGATCCTATGAAAAGCGGCCCTGCACGAATTGCCTTTGATGAAACGCAGCGTCTATTTGGAGCCTGGGTTGAGAACCTAGAGCAAGAAATGGAGCTCGAATGGCAAATGAATGTGGGCCAGTTCAACTAGACTCCATTTCGTTTCAAAATCATGATCAGATCAAACGCCTCGGGAAATCTCCTGGGGCGTTTTTTGTGCACGCAACCAATACCTTTCCGATAAGACGTTTGTTGGCAGGTTCCATGACCTCACCATTGCTACGCCCCATTTACCGATGCCTACTTGTATTCCTGATCGTCTCCAACCTGGCAGGCTGCGGCGCTGCTCAACCGCCGAACGATAATCCGCCAGCGCCCCAACAGGAAGTGGCACAAATTTCGTCGAGCCCCAAAGGCCCATTTGTAGCCTCCGGTGACGACTGGCCTCAGTTCCTTGGCCCCAATGGCAACGGTACTTCCGACGAAACAGGACTCGACAAATCCACTTGGAATCCTCATCCCCCCATCAACTGGATCGTCGAGCTTGGAACGAGTTACGGAGCACCTGCAGTTGTCGGCAATCAAGTGCTTCAGTTCGATCGAGTTGGTTCGGATGAAGTTCTTACCTCCTTTGACAGCGCGACTTCCAATGTCATCTGGCGTTCGTCACAAACCGTCGCCTACTCAGATCGCTATGGATACAACAACGGTCCGCGATGCTCTCCTATCGTCAGCGATGGACTTGTTTTCACCTATGGTGTTAGCGGACAGCTAACTTGCAGCAAGCTCGACACGGGTGAGATCGTGTGGACGAAAAACCTGAATGAAGAATTCGGAGTGATCCAAAACTTCTTCGGCGTCGCCAGCAACCCATACGTATACAAGGATCTACTGTTGGTCATGGTAGGCGGCAGTCCTCCAGAGTCTCAGCGGTATTCAACGGGGAACCTGGATCGAGTCCAACCCAATAATTCGGGAATCGTTGCGTTTGATAAACGAACCGGAACAGAGCGGTACCGATTGGGAGATGACTTGGCTAGCTACGTCTCGATGACGGTCAGCAATATCGCTGAAAAACCCATGGGACTCGCGTTTCTCCGCAGTGGGCTGATCGGATTCGATCCGGAGAAGGGAACGGAGACACTTCAGTTCCCCTGGCGTGCAAAGACTTTTGAGAGCGTCAATGCCGCGTTGCCTGTCGTCGCCAGGAACCAAATACTCCTCTCGGAGTGTTACGAAATTGGTAGCGTGATGCTAGATGTTACCGATCTCGCGCCGAAAGTTGTGTGGCAGGATGAGGGCCGCCTTCGCGACCTCGCCTTCCGAGCGCATTGGTCCACACCCGTGGTGATTGACGGCTACATCTACGGATGCAGTGGTCGCAATCCGCCGGACACCGACTTTCGTTGCGTTCGGTTTCGCGACGGAAAGGTCATGTGGACGAATCGAAATAGGCAGCGCGGTCGCAGCAGCCTAGCACTCGTCGATGGCTACCTAATCGTACTTGGCGAGTCGGGATCAGTTGAACTGGTCGAGCCCACTCCTGACGAATTCCGATTGCTTGTCCAGGCAGATTTGAGCAACCAAGACAATCCAGCCAATGGTAAGCCACTACTCCGTTACCCGTGCTGGGCAGCACCCGTGATCTCCCATGGGAATCTATACCTACGGGGCCCCGACCACTTAGTCAGCTTGAAGTTGATCGACAAGTAGTAAACAATCACCGTCATGTTAGGGAGCTACCCCATGATCGGACGTTAGCGTCTGAGAATAAGCCAGCCGACCAGTCCTACCTTCGTAGTACTGGATGATCACTTGGGGATGTGGATAAGCCACCCACCGCTCGTCGCCGCCAAGCTTCTTTGGCATGTCGAACACATTGTTGACCTGAACCACGCAGTAATAGGGATAACATCGATCTAGGCGTGGAATATCGGGCAGAATGTAACTTGACCACTGGATATCGCACATCCGTTCGCCTGACTGGTACCAACCGGTTGCAGGTCGATCGTCCTCGTCATTCTTAGGAACGTGATTGACCGAGTTGTGCGGGCCACAGCAGAACTCCCACACCCGATCCGTTACCTTGATGGCGAAGCTGTTGTGTAGGTCACCAGTCATCACCATGACCGGCTTATTGAGGCCATCCCAAAAATCAACAAGCTTCTCCCGTTCGTCTAAGAACGCGACCCACGCCTCCTCTTTGTTGGCTTCATCGAACTCGAATCCTCCGGCGCCGCTGTGCGGAATGAACATCGGCACGCTTGAGACAATGAAGAAAAATTCCGCATCGCTATTCTTCATCGAACTCACGAGCCAATCCCTTTGCTGATCGCCGAGCATAGAGAGCCCTGGTTTGGCTGGTTCACGAATATCGTGCATTTGCCGATGACTGCGGGTATCCAAGAAATAGATTTCGCAGTTCGCGACTCGTTTTTTGCCATAACTCCGTCGGCCGATGGAGTAATTAACCTCACCGGTTGCGACAGCCGGCTGGTGCAAACGAACCGTATGCTCGTCCACAACTTCCTTAATCGAGTAGACCATCGAGTTCGGATCGCCGCTATCGTCGTCGTACCGAATATCGTTGACACCTGCTGTCGGCGTTCCCCAATGCACATGGAGATTGGACATGACATCCAATGGAAGACTGACAAAATCAGCCTTCTCATCGAAAAGCAAGTCACTCCCTTGCTTCATCTGTCCATTGCCGAAGTGCATTTCGTGACTTTGAGCAACGGGATTTGCCCAGCCAAGGTAATCGTGCCAAGCCCGCGTCCCGATATCGCGAAATACGGTCCGGCGGTGTCGCCGACCTGGGCTACCTGCACCCCATATATCGTTGACGAGCTCGTGATCATCAAACGTAAAATAACTAGGGACTTGACGATGCCATTTCGCAAGCGGAACGCCGCGCGAGAGATAGAGCTTGTAGTTCTCCCATACGCCAACAATCGTTGGCATCACTCTCACTTCGTCGGGAACCTCCTCAGGCGCTAAACGATTTCGAACAATCCATGACTCGGGGGTCGTTTCACGCAGTTCTTCGTAGAGCCAGTCACCATTCATGATTGCAAAATCGACGTCCTTCGCGATCTCGCGGTTCATTGTGACGTAAGTTGGCAATGCATGACCAATGCCGTGCAGCGGATTTTGGTTGGCACAACAACCGACCTCGAATTTGAAATTGAACAGGCCGTTGGGGTTATATTCAGAATTCGCCACCATCTTCGAGCTTGGTAACGTGCGAAACGAGTTGATACCGCCCTGCGGTAGCCCTCCCACGAAGACCTGATAGTTATAGCGAGCCCCCCCGACAAGTCCTTCGATCCGCACGCTCGCGGTACAGTCATCCGAAAATCGTGTCTTTTGAGATGTCACCGATTCGCTGAGGGCTTTCCCTTTCAGGCCATATCGGACCTCAAACGCCGTTGGCTCTGACGTGCGGGCCCAAACCAAGATCGTGGAGTCGGTTACATCGCCCAGCATCGGCCCATGAGTCATCGTAGCTGGATCCTGTCCAAAAGTGAGATCGGCACCGCCAATCCCAACGACAATCGAGGCAGCAACAACCAAGAAACGCTTTACCCTCATCCAATGCGTCTCACAGAATGATGTGGACCTATGTGGTTTCATTGATATTGAACCTGTGTATTGCAAGTTGCGTAAATTCTCTCGTGCGAGCCTCAGTTAGGGCGGCGATCCAAACGAAACAATGCCCGCTATTCCAGGCCCAGTGCAGTGAGCGACGCCCCAGTATATATCTAGAAGACTGCCCCCGCTCTGATCGCCTGTAATGCAAACTGATTGACGAGAGCTGGACTTCGATAAAATGGCGGCATTTCCTGTAAATACTTAGGCACACATCGCAATCTTGGCGATCAAAGCCAAGTCCAACCATCTCGGTTTTCCGTGTCGAAGTTTTTCTGGAATCTGGGGAATACTGGCCAACTCCCTGAGTTCCTATTCTGGAGCGGATTGAATTGAATCCTGAACTCAAAACACAGACCGAGATTCAGCCGCAACCGAAGCCCGAATCGGCTGTTGCTGATTCCATCCCGAAGGCCGACAGGCATTCGATCGGAACACATTCCGAGTTGGAAGATGATTCAGGGACCAAACCGACCCAGGATTTGCCGTTGGATACCACTGTCGCGGAAACCTCGGAAAAAACGCGATCTAAGCTCAGCTTAATGCGAGCCGATGACGCTCATGTAGACGGCGAAACGCGCGAAAACCAAGGTTCATTTTCGCAGGCCAACGCATCAGCCAACCAAGGCTGCCAGACGTGGGGGTGCGAATTGGACGAATCGATTATCGACGTCTGGATCCAACAATTTAGCGGCGACGTTTATCGGTACATTTTCTGGCTCTCGGGGAACAGCAATACAGCAGAAGACATAACTCAGGAGACTTTCCTTCGCAGTGTGAAAGCTCTGCGAAGCGGCAGCGGTCCGATGGACCCAAGCAAGGCAAAGCCCTGGCTGCTTGCAGTGGCACGAAATGAATTTCTCCGAGCAATACAGAAGCGGAGAGTGCCTGAGTCCAATGGTCTTGAGTATGCGGCAGACAAACCAGCCCCCGCTGAAACAGTCGGCTTGGACGACGCAGAGTGGCTTCATGCCGGGCTGGCCAAGCTCCGTCATGACTTCCGCATCGTGGTGGTCATGCATTATTTCGAGCAAGCCAGCTACGCCCAAATTGCAGAAACACTCGATGTACCAATTGGAACCGTCATGAGCCGCCTAAACCGAGCCAGAATACAACTTCGAAGCTTGCTCAACGAACTGACTTGATCAACCTTCACGCGAGCCAAAAGCCGCCGCTTCAATCCTTCACCACTTGGACTTCGCTAGAGACCGCTCCGTGAGTTCACGCAAACCACACCAAGATCAATCGCCGGGCAGCGATTCGCAGGATCCGGAACTCGAGCTTGAAATGCGCCGCGCTTTTGAGTCCATCGCGCCACCACGTGATTTCCCGGATCAAATTCGCCAACACCTTCGCACCAACATCCCACAGGTGCGTTCGATTCTTTCCGAAGACGCCGAAGAGGGTACTATCTCCTCCAATGAACCACTGGAGACCGCAAACGCACCAACACACGCTCCTGAAAAAGTCTCCGCCGCCAACGGATGGTTAGCTAGACGCACTTCACTGATCGCCGCCAGTATTGTCAGCGTAGCCGCCGGCTTAGCTTTAGCACTCGGCTTTCTATTTTCAGACGCAGCGGTTAGCGATCAGCAACTCGCCGCAATCGCTGCCGATGGCCTATCTCAGAGCCAAGATTGGGGACCACCCTCGCCGCTGCCGGATACGTTGCTCGCCTTTGTCATTCAGAACATCAAAGTGGAGCAATCCGGCGTGGTAGGCGCTCGAAAAATTGCTCCGTCTGACCTCGCACCTGATGGTTGCCAGATGTGGGAACTTAGCAGCCCAGAGGGAACGATTTATGTCGGATTCTTACCAAAGCTCGCTGGATCCAGCAATCTTTCCCAACAGCTGTCCTTAATCCAAGATAGCGGCAATTGGTCAATCGCCGCGGCGAAACAGGATTCGCACGTCGTCTTCATAGCTTCACAAGGCGACGTGCGGCGTCACTTCAAGCCACAGCGTTATGCCTAGCGTACTCCTTCTAGCAGAACTCAGCGCAACGATATCCCTTTGCTTGGCCGACGCATTATAGAAAAAGTTCTTTCGTTGGCTGAGACGCCGGAAGTACATCTTCGCTTCTCGCGCTAAGCTTTACCTAATCGATACGGCAGGTGGCGTGTCTCTAGTTTCAACCACCGAACCCGCCGCGCATCTGGCGATTTGACTTTTAAAAGCCGATTCATGATTCGAATCGCCGCCCCAGGTGACGTTGCAATCGCTCCAATCCTCTCTTCTTATTGCAACGGCACAGCAACAAACTCATCGATGAGATTTGGCCGCGGTGTTCCCGTTCCTTCAATACGTGGAGAAGATGATGATGCAACGAACCCTCGCACTTGCATTGCTGCTCGTGCTTTCGAATTCGATGGTAACCACAGCGCAGGAGAATGCGCCGGCTGAAACGACACCGCCGTTGCCACTTTCCAATTCCCCATCGACTAACTACGTTTCTAAGCCACTCACCTTCGCGCAACAAACCGCGCGATTCGAAGCGGAGCAACGAATCCTTCGACTGCAGTGGAACAAATGGATCGGACACGATCCTTTGCGCCCCACTATGAACGCAAGCTACATGTCAAATGGTGTTCATCGTTTCTACATTCCGCAGCGAGCAGCGATTGTCTCTCCGTCAGCGATGCGATCTTGGTATTGGTAGTCAAGACTACCGCAGTTCGAGATTTTCGAGTCAACTGGGTAGGATAAAGTCTAGCAATGATCACTAAATTCCCACGTAGTCACCCAGGAATGAAACGACGATGCTGACGTCGATGGAAATTCATCGTTAGGTAGCCGCTCAACGCTCGAACCAACCGCAAGCCCAATACATCATGCTGTGACGAACTGTTGTGGACGACCCGTACTCAATACGACCAATGCGACTCTGCCGCATTGGTCGTTTTGCGTTGGTACAATGTTTGTAAAGCGGTCTAGGCAGGAATTGGCTCTGCTTTCCCAACAAACCAAGCCCTCTAGTTACGAATCCGCGACAAGCTTCAGACGAATGGGTTCAGACATCCATGAAACAGCAACAAGTAACGCATATTCTGGACGAAACAGACATTGCAATCCTGGAGCAATTGCAGCGTGATTGTCGTCAGACTGTCGCGCAGATCTCTCAAAAGGTCCACCTATCAACGTCTTCCTGCCACCGTCGTATCAAAGCGTTGGAAGAAAGTGGCACGATTAAGAAGTACGTTGCCAAACTTTCTTCGAAGAAGTTGGGATACGGAGTCGAATTCTTCGTTGAGCTTTCTTTGGCCACTCAAGTGGAAGATGCTTTCGAGGAATTCGAAGAAGCCGTCAACAAGATCCCAGAAGTATTGGAGTGTTATTTAGTCGGCGGGCAATACGATTATCTTCTCCGAGTCGTTGCCGTCGATGCCGAAGACTACGAACGCATCCACCGGAAATCGATCAGTAGCTTGCCGGGTGTGACTCGGATCCAGTCGATCCTTTCGCTCCGCACCGTCAAAGCCGGTCATGGACTTCCGCTTAGCTAATGAAAGACATTGACTTAGCCAGGCCGACCACCTTCTAGGGAAAGCATCGCATCGAGGCCAACCGATCTGGAGCTACATAAATTGGCTTCCTCGCCAGCACTCGAAGATTCTTACCGGAACACGTGCATCACACAGATCGACGTCATGCTCTTTCGTTTCCCATCCTTGATTCTTAATCCAAACAGAAAATTTATCGCCTGAGTGGCGGTGTGGCTCACTTAGATAGACCTTACCCTCTTCTGCTAGATGCTGGTCAACGCAACGAAAGAGATCAGTAAACCGGCCCGGGTCGTATACTAGGTCGGATCCGATGATCACAGGAAACGATGATTCCGCCAGTTGGTCGCGTCCCCAGACGAGTGGCTCAAAACGAATTTGGCCGCGAACGTCCCACGCATTTAGCTTTGCCACTTGCAATGCCAGTTCAACCGAGTCTGTGGAAACGACTTCGGCACCCCGGATCGCGGCAGCAGTGCCCGCTTGTCCCGAACCACAACCGAGCTCCAGAACTCGAAGACCGGGCTCAATCACGTCCCGCAGGAAATGGTCCAGCCCAAGAGCCGCTCGCCACGTCGCTGCCCAAAACGGATCCACCGTCGCCTCATGACCGTCTTCATCCTGTTCGACTGCTTGCTCAAGAAGAACATCCGGATTGGCAACTCGAAGCCACGTTAGTTCGAGCCCACCCAGCTTGATCTCGGACGGTTCGAGTCGAACGGACTTTTCGATTCGCTCGCGCAACGCCATGCGAGCCGCGTTGGAGGACGGCTTCACTCGCGCCGACTCCTCGCCGCCGCACGGTTCAGATTCGTTGCCACTCAAGCGACTCTCCTTCGCGATCTCGAATCAAAAACCGGAGGGATAAGCTTGCCCGTCCCCAACAACTCGGCCGCCAGGGGAGCGGCAGAGTGTTTCCTTCTAGCCGCTGGACGGCTCTTAGAAACCACGCCGTTCGAGGATGTCGTCGAAATCCGTTAAATGGTAGCCAATCCCAACAAAGTCCAGCGTTCGGCACAGGCCACGCAATGCGACTCCGAAACCGTCTGGACCAGAAAATCCACCGAACTGGCCTCCGCCTTTGACATGTGGCTCAAGATCAAAAATAAAGCCGGGAGCACCAAGCTTCTTCATCTTTCGTTCAAGCTTCGGTAAATCGGCTCGTAGATCTCGGAAAATCGCTTCGTGACCAGAGTCGCCAATGTGTGCGGGAACAAAGTTCTTTAAAGAAGCCTCATCAATGTGTTGAAGCCGCTCTGTGGCGGAGGAGTGGCGATAGTCTTTGACGTGAATCCAGCCAAGTCCCGGCTTCATTGCGAGGTATTCGGCAAAAACCTCATCAGGCGTCATACCTTGGCAGACCAAGTTGGCCCCGTCGAAGATCAACACCAAAGCTGGATTCTTCACCTTCTTGTGGATCTTTGCCAACATCTTGCCGGTCTGTCCCACCAAGTTGGCTTCGACCTCGAGCCCGAAAACGACACCTTCCTTCTCACACAGATCTGCAACCTGTCCAAGCTGATCCACTACCTGACCAAGATGCTCCTCTGGGTCGGTTCCAACTGGATGGTAGAAAGAAAAACCTCGGAGCAACTTCGTTCCGAGTGCGTTCGCCAGGTCACAGGCGTGCTGCACGTCCTTCTTCAAGTATTGCTTGAACGGCACGTACCTATTCTTGGTACCGTCGTCGACATCAAGCAACTTTACTTTGCCAATCGGCGAACCCAGTGTGGCTACTTCAAGGCCGTATTCCGCCTGAAGCTTTACGACTTGCCGCACTTCTGCTTTCGTCAGATCCATCGCATTCTTGATACCGTTACCGACGTCGATGAAGCGAATCGAATAGTACTGCAGACCAGCGGCGGCCATTGCGGCGAATTGTTGGACGGCCGTTTTTTCATTCGCCGACTCATCGGCAAAACCACTTAGAATGATATTGGACTGAACCATTTTGTTTCCTTTTTGCTTGCTACTCGCCGACAAGATGGGATTGAGGGGAACCAGCTAGGACATCACCAGTTGCGACATACCGCGCGAGATCGAATCTTTTGCTCAAGTGTCCTTCCTGCGCAGAGGAATGTCACCCAGCCGTGTAATTGACTGTGATCACCGATGTGATCCCACCGCGCGCACCCCAGTGGCTCTCCAATGTCGCTTCCTTTGGCTGGCAGACCGCTACAAAATCATCCAAGATGCGATTTGTTACGTTCTCGTAGAAGATGCCTTCGTTCCGGAATTTTTGCAGGTAGAGCTTGAGGCTCTTTAGCTCAACACACTTCTGATCCGGCACATACCGAAAGATCAGAGTTCCGAAATCAGGTTGTCCCGTTTTTGGACAAATTGATGTAAATTCGGGACACTCAATTTCAATATGGTAGTCGCGGCCAGGGAAACTATTGTCGAATACTTCGAGTTGATCTTGAAAGGGTGTCGTCACGGGTCAGAATTCTCCTGAGCTTATTCAAAGCAATCGTCTCGTGAAATCGAGACACAAATGGCTTGTCGGAATTGGCAATCGTTATCGATCGGGCAGTAAGGCCGCTAAGTTTGGCAAACCTAGCCCCCCAAACGACAATCGATCGCAGATCTCTGCTTCGCTGAAGCTTCATTATTGGCCCATCAGCCCAAGGTAGAGCGGTCGAATCGAGATCGGGATAAGGTATTGAGTTTCCCATACCCTCATACTGGCTTGAAGTGCTCTTTGAGGCCTCGGCCACAAAAAGCATGACCGTCAGAGCTTCGAGACTTCCAGCACACCGATGATGAAACCGGATCCCACTAACTTGGTTCACTCGTCCCCGGAAACGGAGACCGACGAGCGCGACCCGATGGGTTTGATCCGCATCAGTGAAATCTATGCGAGTCGACAAGGTGAAGGACTATTAACCGGTACCCCGAGTATTTTTGTTCGAACAAGTGGCTGCAATTTACGCTGCTGGTTCTGCGACACACGATTTGCATCTTGGGAACCCGAAGGCGAATACCAAACCCCAGAATCGATCGTCGAAGAGTGCGCGCGTTGGGACGAAAAACACATTGTTTTGACGGGCGGTGAACCCCTCATTTTTGGAGCCGTGTCTCACCTCACGAAACTACTGCGCCAAGATGGCTACCACATCACCATCGAAACGGCTGGCACCGTCCACCTCGATGTCGATTGCGATCTCATGTCGCTGAGTCCCAAGTTAGCGGGCTCAAAACCGAATGACGCGAGCCCCAATTGGCAAGCAGCTCACGAAAAGCGAAGGGAGCGACTGGACGTGGTATCCAAGTACATCCAGCAGCAAGCCTACCAGCTTAAGTTCGTCATCGATCATATTGGCGAAGCCGAAGAGCTACTCGAGTACGTGTGTCGACTTGAGCAACAACTCGAAAGTCCCCTGGATCGCCGTCGCCTTCTGGTCATGCCCCAAGGCGTCGAGCAAGCCTATCTAGAACAACAAGCTGAATGGCTCTCGCCTTGGTGCGAAGCAAACCAGTTTCAGTTCTGCCCGCGAGCCCACATCGAGTGGTTCGGGAACACACGCGGTACTTAAAGCGATTCTTACACGCTCACACGCCGTTTGCATACGGAAGCGGTTGCGCACGACCCCGTCGACACGCGGGACAAAATAACGCCTCTCGCATTAAGCACGGGACAGCCAACCGCGAAAGAGGCCTTTTCTTGAACAAACGGGAATTCATTTCGTTGACTTCTGCCTAGAATAAGGCGGTGCGGTTGACGGTGTCGAACAATTTGATGGGGGCATCTTCAGATTTTTGCCACCCAAAGCCACACCAAGGGCGACTTTGGGAGTGACCTCGGTAACCAAGGACGAGGATGCTTCGAGAGCCGCCTTTTTTCGTGCGCTGATCGAAGCTGTTTCGAGAAGCTTCACCAGCCAAGCACCACATCACTACTGCGAAATGGCTTGAATCTGAATCTCAATCTGCCCCACGTTATCCACCAGATCACGACTCGCTTCGTTGACTCGGAAATGTAGTTCGCCGGTCGCCGGCACCTCAATCTCGGCCTCACTGCCAACCGTGAACACGACGATTTCCTCTGTGACTTTGGTCGCACGCTCTGGAGCCACAAAGGCAACCACGAGCTGACCAAGGGGTCGTCCGCGAAAATACTCGAGCGTCACCCCGTCGGGCCGACAGATCCATGGCGGCTGCTCAGCTACGACACGAAACTCCCCTTCGGCTCGGATGCTTAGCCGCGTACCTTTCTTCGCATAAAGTTGGCTGGCCTGCCATGATTGATCACTTGCAATTTCAAACCGGCTTGGATTTTTCCCAACAAGCGTTGGCCGATCGCTAACTTGCAACAGCCCGGATTCAACTCGATAACCGTAGTCCAGATCTGAAACAAAAGCCCGCCACTCCGCACGAATCCGCGGCCACTGCTTTCGCAAACGATCAATCAGCCAATTCGTCTGAGTTGCGTCGGGTCGATGCGGTTGATCCAACATCTCTTGGAATGCGTCTCGCGTCCGCGGATGGGACCGCATGAACAAGACGGCCGCCCAACTCCAAGCGTAGGCCTCCACTCGTCGATGAGCGGTATTGTCATACTGCAAAATGGTTTCGAGAGCCGGTGCCACTCCGGACTCCAGATCCTGCTTGATTCTCGAAATGCGTCCCCAGTACGGGAACAGCCTCTTGTCCGCAGGCAAGACGCCCAGCTGCAGTTCTCCGTTTTTCCATCGATGCGTCCCGAGCAACTCAGCCATGCCTTCCATCACCCAAGGCGGCGCGTTGCTCCCAAAGTGGCGGCTCATGAACCAGTGCGTTCCTTCGTGTAACGCGAGATGGGTCCGGTAGTAGTCGCTGGGCTGCTCAACAACCCAGAAAGCATCTCCGTACTGAAATCCATAGGGGAAGGCCGGAAGGTGAGGCGGAATCAACCCTGCCGCGTTGAATCGCCCCCTGTCCAACATAATGTGCCCGGTTGCTTTCCAGTCTGCTACTTCCGCGGCCGAAACGCCAAAGAACTCGCACCATTGCGGCATCGCGGCGTCAAAGATTTCGGGCAACTCATCCACGGACGCCTGCGCAGGCAAATCCGTTAAGTAGGTGACGTGACGACCCTCAATTCGCCGAAACGCGCCAGCGCTCTTACTGGTTTCCTGGCAGAACGCCGGATTGCAGAAAGTGGACAAGACGTGGCAAAGTAGCCAAGCCACCATCGCCACCCACCCCGTCCTAGAGTGCATGGCAGCTATTTTCGACGTGATCTTTTTAGGGACCAAGGACATCCGTATTCCTCCATTGAACTCACGTTACCACCGCCGTGGTCGCGGCGGCAACGCGGATCATTGTCCCTCGGAAACTCGCCAGACTCAATCCTCCGAAGAAACTTCGGCCGCTTCATTCTCTTCTTCCGAAGCTTCTTCACCCTCTTGTGCAGCCTCAGGCCGAACGTACTTCAGGCCAAACTTTTTGCCTTTGTCGACAGCTGGAATTCCATCCGCCATCCAAACCGGCATGGGATCGCCCTTCAGATAGTGGTCAAAGAATTGCTGCATTCGAATAGCAAAATCCATCCGGTTTGCATCCTTCATGACCCAGTGGGGCTCTCCGTTGTAGTTCAGCATCCAAGCTGGCTTTTCTAGCCGTCGCAGGGCAACGAACAACTCAATGCCTTGATACCAAGGCACCGCGGTATCCTCGTCATTGTGCAAAATCAGCAAGGGCGTGTTAATTCTGTCAGCGGTAAACAAAGGCGAGTTAGAAATGTACTGCTCTCGCGCTTCCCATAGCGTGCCTCCAATCCGGCTTTGCGTCTTTTCGTACTGGAACATGCGACTCATTCCGCTTCCCCACCGTATTCCTCCGTAGGCGCTAGTCATGTTACTGACAGGTGCCCCCGACTCGGCACATGCAAACATGTCCGTCACGGTCACTAGGTAGGCCGTCTGGTAACCACCCCAGCTATGACCTTGCATCCCAATACGCTCGGGATCGATATATCCCTTTTCGACAATGCTATCGACGCCAGGGAGAATCGCGTTCTCTGCACTAGGTCCAGGAGCACCAACGGTATACGGGATGTCAGGAACAAAAATCACGTAACCGCGGCTGACGTAGAAACTGAAATTGATAATGGATCGGCCCGCCGCAGGAGCGTAGTACCGGTGCAAGTTGTCTGAATTACGTTCGTAGAAGTAGACCATCAACGGATACTTCTTCTTTGGATCAAACCCTTCTGGCTTGTAAAGCAAACCATCTAACTCTTGCCCGTCGTTCGCAGCCCAATGAACGAGTTCCGCACTTCCCCACAGATAGTCTTCCTGCTGAGGGTTAGCACGACTTAGGCGCCGCATGGACTCGAATTCGAGCGTCGTCGCCCACAAGTCAGGGAATCGCTCAAAGGTCGAACGAGTCAGAATCACGTCGTCTGATTCGCGTGCTTTGCGAGGCGTGCTGAGGCTTTCCTGCATTTCGATCTTCTGGCTTAGCTCCGAATTTTTGCCATCAAATGAGACGTGGCAAAATCCTGTTGCCTTGGTTTGGTGATCCAAGGTCGAAAACCAAGCATCTTCGGGATCGGCAAATTGCTCTTCAGGATCCAAACGTAAGTAGCGGAAACGCTTTTTCATCTGACGGCCCTGACCACCTGTCAGCGAAACAGCCTCGCTCTCCCCGTTTGGATCAACCTGCCACAGGTCCCAACGGTCGTAGATCAACAGAGCAGCATCATCTTCCAACCAGCCTGCCGTGCCGTACGATCCAGGCAAAGACGGTTGATCATGCAATTCGTTGTGTACAGGATGCCCAACGAGGCTGCCGATATCGATGGCCTCAATGGATTGCTCGGGATCCTCTGAATCACTCGCAGCCCAAGCAGCCTTGGTCGCCATGGAAAACCAACTCTTCTTCTCTCCATCGAACCATACCAAGTACTTTCCGCCGGGCGACATACTTGGATTGCCGCGTGCCCTCTCAGCAATCATCCGCCGCTCGCCCGTAGTTTGATCGACGAGATACCAGTCCGAGAACGACTGGATATCCCAAGAACGCATCTTGTCGTAATCTGCAGTCTTCGTTCCCACGACAAGCTCTGAGTCGCCGCGCATGTCGACAGACACGAATGGGATATCCAAATCCGCTAACTGAACCGCCTTCTTCGCGCGAACGTGCCAAACCGCCTGGTAGCTTCGATTGCGTTCCGCCCTCGCGTTCAGCAACTGTTGAGGCTGCAGAAACGGATCTTGCCAGTGCCACAAGTCTAACTTGGCAACTTCCTCCTTAGATTCTTCTTCCTCTTCGGGCATAGGCCGTGTTCGGAAGTAGATCCTTTTTCCATCCTCAGAAAACTGCGGAGACGATCCACTCTGTAAGATCCATCCATCGTGGAGCCCTTCGGTTTCCCAATCGACAATTTTCTCGGCCTCTTTTCGTCCGCGACTCCAGCGGTAGAGCGACCACTTTGATTCGTCACTCTCGTAGTCATCGCGATCGGTTACGAAAGCGATCTGTTTGCCGTCTTTCGAAAACACAACTTGCCCGTAGTTCCCAAGGCCCGCGGCAATCTGTTTTTTGTCGAGGTCATCCAAGTCGACGACATGAACACCATCGTCGTCTCCAGATGCTGCTGACGTAGAAAACGCCAGCATGCTTCCATTCTCGTCAAACCGATGGCTTGTTACATTCGGATAACGAATCTCCAACCCACTCTGCAGGCTCTTCAGCACCAGTGTTGCGCCCGAGCGTTTATCTTTCTTTGACTTCTTGAATGGAACCCCGCTCTTCTTGCTGGCTGACTTCCCCGGAGTCTTTTCTTCTTCACCCTCTTCCTTTTTGCTTTCTTCGCTTTTGCTGACCTTCTCCTCGCGATACTCGAGCTTCTTCTTGGGCCGTTGCAGGCCACCTTCCGAGACGCTGTACTCTGGCCCAAGACTGACGGATCCCGACTTTACAGAATCGGGCTCATTGCCGCCCCGTAGCTGTACAGCTATCCAGCCTGCCGCCTTAGCCGGCATATCGAAAGAGCTCGCATTCTCGATCGTAGATAGATCTCCAGAGTCGAGCTTGAGGATCTGTACCTTGGGCTGCGGGGGATCGCCACCTGAATTCGCCTTCTTCAGTTTCTCGACGAGTTCGGGATCCGGCTGTACGACAAACACCGCATGATGACTATCGTAGGTGAACCTCGCGCGGCTCACTCCCTTAATTTCGTAGACCTTCTCGGTTGCGATCTCACGGATATGAAGCGTAGACTGGCCGTCGGCAGGCTGAACAACAAAACTAGCCCATTTGCCATCTCCCGAAATGGCCGAGCTTCCGATGCTGTTCCACGCGTCGTAATCCTCGTGATCGAGCGGCCGCTTATCTTCGGTGCCCGCAGCTGCCACGATGGAACATTGCAGCCCCCAAAGGAGGGCAAAGCACATGAATATTCGAAACATACCAGTCATAGATCTCATGGATACTCTCTAGGCAAAGAAGCGATCTCAATTCGCGAAGGGGCTACACACATACTGCGAGAAAGTCCCCGTTTTCTCCTCTGGTTATAGAGTAGTTGCAAAGTGGCCAGCGGACCACGTTCCACTCGATGGCATGTCCACGAATCTCCAGGAGCGAACCAAGACTCAGCTAAAGTCGCGGTGCCATCGCCGCGATTGCCCGCAAGTATCAGAATCGTGCCTTGGTCGGGCTGGGCAGAATAGCAGTGAAGTTCCGCAATGATTCCGACTGGAGTAAACTGTTCAGGGAACGAACACGGAACCAACGTGGCCGGCACGCGGTCGCCTCGTACGCCAATCAGCAAGACGTCCAGTGCGATAAGCCCATACCGTATGTCGTTCGCCTACCTGCTCACCCCACGATCCCACCTCCTTCGATGGAACACGCAATGAATAATCAATCGCGACGCGGATTCATTAAAACTTCGGCCACGGCGACTGCGGCGGCCAGCATGGTGCATTCTTCTGTAGCCCGAGCCGACGAGAACTTAGAGATTCGAATCGGAATCATTGGGTGCGGCGGCCGCGGCAAAGGAGCTCTGCAGGATTCCCTTTCCATCAATAAGAACGTCAAAGTCGTCGCTGCGGCGGACTTATACCAAAGGAATTGCGTTGCCACCCAAAAGGCGTTTCAAAAGAAGTTCCCCGAAGCGATGGACATCGCCGATGACCGCATGTACGACGGCTTGGATGGCTACAAGAAGATTCTGGACGACAAGTCGATTGACTTGGTGTTGCTAACCACATCTCCTGGATTCCGTCCGTTTCATGTAAAGGAAGCCGTCGACGCGGGCAAGCACGTCTTCGCCGAAAAACCATCCTGCGTCGATCCAGTTGGCTACCGAATGTGTCTCGAAGCCGACGCGAAAGCCAAGGCTCAGAACACAGCCATCGTTACTGGAACCCAATACCGCAGACAGGTCAACTTCGTCGGTGCCGTCGAGGAAATCCGCAAAGGCACCATCGGTGATATCGTCTTTGCGGAATCACGCTATTGCTCGCAAGGCATCTGGTACCGAAACCGGAAACCAGAAATGAGCGACGCCGAGTATCAGCTTAACAATTGGATGCACTTCATTTGGTTGAGCGGCGATCAAATTGCGGAGCAAGCCGTTCACAACATTGACGCCATGAATTGGGTCATGGGCTCACCACCAGAATTTGTCTACGGTTCCGGAGGCAGATTCACCCGCCCCGATGACAGCGAGATGTGGGACAGCATGTGCCTGGATTATGTCTATCCGGGTGGCAAGACGCTCTCTTTCATGTGCCGGCAATTGCCTGGCAGTGATGTCGATAATGGCAGCGTCATTCATGGCACTAAGGGCATTTGTTACATCGGCGCCTTTAGTAATGGATCTCGGATCACGGACCGAGATGGAAAAGAGATCTGGAAGATGGACGGCAAGATTGGAGAGGCCTACCAGCAGGAGCACAAAGACCTAGTGGACTCCATCCGCGAAGGTAAGCCTATCGTAGAGCTCCGCCAAACGGCTGAAAGTTCGCTGACCGCCGTAATGGGCCGAATGGCTGCCTACACTGGCAAGCGAGTTACCTGGGACTTCGTGACGGAGAAATCCACCCTCAGCTTGTTCCCTGAAAATCTGACATGGGATAGCGAGCTTCCGAAACCGAAACATGCCGTGCCGGGTACAACGAAGCTGACATAACGCGTTTAGCTCATTGTTTAGCCCAACTTCTGGCTCCTCCAAAGGCAATTTCTCGAGGCACGCTTCAATCAAGCGTGCCTTTTTTTCGTTCGCCCCAACACCAGCCTTTGGTCCTTCGCGCCCCGTTTTCGACGCGATAGGCTTTAGAGCAACTTGCCACTCGCGCAAGGTAAAAGCATAGACGATCCCCACAAATCACCGACGCTACCGGCGTCTGGCAGATTGGTTCCCATAAGGCAGTTTGAACATGAGTGAAATCACGCAGAAATACAACACAGCAGAAAAGCTGAAGGATGAAGGCAAGTACGACGAGTCCATCGCACTCTTAGGCGAGATCTTGGCGGAAGACGAAGCTCACATCCTTTCCCATTTAACGCTAGGACGCATCTACACTTTGACGGGAAAATTCGATCTCGCGATCGAGCACGGCCAGAAGGCATGCGAACTTGAGCCAAGCGAGCCGTTTAATTTCACAGCCTTGAGCGTGACTTTCCAGCGTGCTTGGGCTGGAACCCAAGAGCAAAAGTACATTCAACTGGCCGAGGATGCGATGGCTGAATCTCGTCGATTGGAGTCTCTCAAGTGAGCGAACTTCCGCTGAGCGGGAAGAAAGTTCTGTTCTTCACCGGCGACATTTATGAAGACCTTGAGCTTTGGTACCCCAAACTCCGTCTGATCGAGGCGGGAGCCGAAACCGTGGTTGCCGGCCCTGAGGCAGAAGCGGACTACGAAGGCAAAAACGGCTATCCATGTCGATCCGATGCTGCCATCGCTCACATGCAAGAAGACCAATTTGACGGACTGGTCGTGCCGGGCGGATTTATGCCCGATAAACTCCGACGAGACCCCAAAGTACTCGAGCTCACACGGCAGTTTTTTGAAGCGGGAAAACCTGTCGCCGCCATCTGCCATGGAGGTTGGATTCCCATATCGGCCAAAATCTATGACGGAGTGCGTGTCACAGGATCACCTGGAATTAAGGACGACCTGATTAATGCAGGTGGAATCTATGAGGACGCTGCGGTGGTCGTTGATCGCAATTCGATTTCAAGTCGCCGTCCAGACGATCTACCGGACTTCTGTCGAGCGATTATCGAAATGATGTCGGCGACATAGAGCATCATCACAGCCAAAGGCCAAATGACTACGCCGGCGTGAGCTCTGGCGTAGTCTCGCGATCATTCCGAATATTAGCGACCTGCTCGCAGAGATTCGCAATCGACGAAAGCGTCGCTGCTTCTTGATGAGACGCTTCTGCAACGTTCACAAACTGTCCTTCGACCTCAAGGAAAAGATCCACAATTGTTGGATCGAAGTGACTGCCGCGGCCTTCGATGATGATGCGTTTCGCTTTGGCATGTGGCATGGGATCTTTCTAAGGTCGTTTCGACGATCCACGCCATGGCCGAAAATCGCCTATGATTTGCATTCCCTCAATCTCTTTGATCCGCCTTATCCCGTTTCGGCACCGCTAATAGGACATGCGTAATGGCTCGACTCGATCCCTCGGTTCAGCAAGAACTGGAAGAAGCCATCGAACGAGCAATCGCGAATGTGATCGAGGCCCACGAATCTTCATTGCCTCTGGGTCCTGATCAGCCAACCATGCATTGCATGTCAAAAGCAGCAGTCGCCGCCTATGAAGCCGCTGCCGCTCAGTACGAAGACGATGAAGAATAGTCGCCTGACATTTGCGAACCGGAACGAGCGTCTAACGCCACTGTATATGGACTCACAATAGAATGGATGTGTTGCACCACGGCGCGCTGAATGGAGTCACAGGGTCGTGCCACCAACTTCTTCTCAGCGACTCGCGTTCGCTCCTGATCGACTGCGGTCTTTTTCAAGGTGACGACGCGAAAGGTCGGGACGAAACCAAAATTGATTTTCCTCTGAAAGGTATCCAGGGGATGATCGTCACGCACATCCATATCGACCACGTGGGACGTATCCCCTATTTGCTTGCCGCCGGGTTCAATGAACCGATCTTTTGTAGCCCACCCACCGCCAAGCTGCTCCCACTCATGATGGAAGATGCCTTGCGTGTTGGCGTGACACGCAACAAACGCCTCATCGAGCGGTTCCTCCATGATTTGCGGCGCTACATTCGCCCAATGGCCTACCAGAAATGGCACAAGTTAGATGGTGGTGTCAAAATGCGACTCACGCCCGCCGGGCATGTGCTTGGATCCAGCATTGTTGAAATCGACTATCGCGGGAAACGAGCCGTCTTCAGCGGAGATCTCGGCAGCCGACATCAACCTCTCTTGAAAGAAGCGAAAAGCCCAGAACGGGCCGACATCTTGGTTTTGGAATCCACCTACGGTGATCGCAACCACGTCGATCGTTCGCAGCGTGTTGAGCAATTGGAAAAGATTCTTTGTCATACGCTACAAGACAAAGGGGTCACTATCATTCCCGCTTTTAGCGTTGGTCGAACGCAAGAGTTGTTGTTCGAAATGAACGAGATCTTTGATGGTGTTGGCCGCGTTTTAGGATGCTCGATGCTCCAGAACGTCGATGTGATCATCGACTCGCCTCTAGCGCAACGCTTCACTGAACTGTACAACGACCTAACTCCATATTGGGCCGATGAAGCCCGACGTGTACTGACCTACGATGACCAGCCGCTTGTGTTTGAGAACTTGGTTCAGATCGAAAATCACGGCGAACATCGCGACACCATCGAATACCTGCAAAAATCTGACTTACCGGCAGTCGTGATTGCCGCTAGCGGAATGTGCGCAGGAGGCCGCGTCGTCAACTACCTGAAAGAATTCCTCGGCGACGAGAGAACCGATATCGTCTTCGTTGGCTACCAAGCCAACGGCACACCAGGCCGTTACATCCAAGATAGTGATTGGGTCCAATTGGACGGTAAGCGCTACGAAATCCGCGCGAAAACGCACCAGCTGTCGGGCTACTCGGCACATGCAGATCAATCCGATCTGATTCGTTTTGTCGAAGGCATGCAAGAGCGTCCCAAAGCAATCCGGCTTGTCCATGGTGAAGCTCGCGCGAAACAGGTTCTTCGACGTGAATTGGAAAAACGAGACTACCATGTCATCTAGTCCTAGTCACAAACTCAGTCGATCGGATGGTCTACCGCGGCGGCGACTCGGTAATTCGGACTTGCATGTTTCGGCAATTGGGCTTGGACTCTGGCCAATCGCTGGGGTCAGTACCCTAGGGACGACTGAAGCGAACAGCCTGGCCACGATTCACCAGGCTTTGGACTGCGGCATCAACTTCATCGACACAGCCTATTCCTACGGATACGACGGCGAGTCCGATCGAATCTTGAGTCAAGTCCTACGCGATCGCAGCGGTGAAATGATTGTCGCCACCAAAGTCGGTCAGCACTTCGACGCCTCCCGCCAGCGCCGCGTCGATGCGACTCCCGCGACGATCCGGCGACATACGAACGAAAGTCTCACGCGATTAGGCATCGAAACGGTAGACATTCTCTATCTGCATTGCCCAGACCCCAACGTCCCCGTCGCCGATTCCGCATCCGCGATCCGCGAGCTCATTGAATCTGGAAAAGCTCGCTACGCCGGCATCAGCAACGTGTCCGCCGAACAACTCGCGACGTTCTGCGAGGTATGTCCCGTTGTGGTGGCTCAACCTCCCTACAACATGCTGCAACAAGATGCAGTTGCCGAGATCAGACCAATCTGTGACGTCCAATCCATCGGTATAGCCTGCTACTGGGCTTTGATGAAAGGGCTACTGGCCGGGCGTTTCGAGCGTGACCATCAGTTTGATCCAGCAGACAAAAGACTAACTTATGAGATCTATCAAGGAGAATCTTGGGCTCGGGCTCAAAACCTCCTGGATGCTCTACGCACGATCGCCAGGGACAATCAATGCACGGTTGCCCAACTGGTGTTGACTTGGACCGTACACCAACCCAACATCACCTCCGCTCTGTGCGGCGCCAAACGTCCCGATCAAATTCGTGAAACGGCGGAAACACTCAGTGTTGCATCGAGGCTTGGCGAAGACTCGACCGCGCTCGCCGCGGTCAAGGTCGCGCTGGACAACTATGCGGCCAGCATCAGAAATTAGCGAGCATTGGATTCCCCTCTTCCACCTAGCATGCGAACGAATTCGAGATTTGCCGTCCCTTTCGCCGAAAGGCACAGGTAAAATCTCTGTACGATGGCCCTCCATTGAGGCCTTTCCCGGCGTCCGAGTCGTACGCCAACTTCGTATCTTTGGGCACTTCCCATGCGTCAGTTCAACAAACTGTTTGTAATCGCGCTGCCACGATGTGCGACCGTATCGATGTGTGATGCCCTTGGAGAGCTGGGCGTTCGGACGGCCCACCTGGGTCGCATCTATGGGGAAGCATCGAACGAGCACAACAATCCGACTCGTTTAAAAAGGATGCACGATCAGATCAGCCAAGGTGATTTCGCGCTGGAAATCCTCGACGAGTGCCGTGGTCTGGCCGATTATCCGGCTTGCAGTTTCCAGGTCTACACAGAGCTCGACAAACAGTATCCCGATAGCCTATTCATCAATGTTCGTCGTGACCAAGACAAACAACGTTGGATTCAGTCCGTTGAACGGCAGTTTGTTGGACTGCAACTCTTGAAGGCAGGTCGGCAATCGACCGAAGAAGAACAGCGTTTCATGCAAGTCATGCTGTCCTTCCGTGAGATGACGTTCGGCCAATCCAATTTCGACGCTGCGGCCTACCTTCGGGCCTACGATGAATATCAACAGCAAGTCACAGATTACTTTGCTGGGCGAAAAATGCAGCTGCTAGACTTGGATTCGATTCAGACTCTCGAATCAACTGGCTTTAGTGAACTATGCCGCTTCTTGGAAGTTGATCCAGTCGACAAGCCTTTTCCTCGCAGCAACGCTCATAGCGAGCTGCCAACGAAGCTCTTTATGCAGGCGTTGGAGGATGAGAGCATCACCTCCCAAACAGGCATTAAGCCTGTGAGCTGCTAACCCGAGCAAAAGCGAGGGCTTCCACTTACGATTGGGGACGGCTTCGCTCAGCGGTCTAAACCAACCACGAGTTTTTTTCGGTCCAACGCTACGCCCATATATAATGCGAGTGGAGGAACGAAATGACCAACGAGATCAACCGAATCGAAACCAACCGCAACGATGGGTCGATGACGCCCGCTGCGGCTGGAAATGAATTCGATCAAACGATTGCTCACGACCAAGCGCCCCCCAATGAATTCACTGGTCGTAACTTCGGCGTGACCAAGCAATGCAACGACCTCGCATTCGCCATTTCGATTTTACAGTCGGGATTCTCCAATCTGCAAAGCCTATCTGAAGCCACGAAAACCTGGACGACTTACGGCAACTCGTCTCTTGCAGAACATCTGCTCAAGTCCGAGCACATAACAGATCAACAACTCTCGGTTGCAGCCAATCACGCCCGCCATCGTTTAGAAGACCTCGAGCGCGGCGCGACGACACAAGACAAGGGGGCAGCCGACCCCTCGCAATCCGACCGTGAGCGTCACTGGTTGACCACGTTAGATCCAGGCGGAAAAGTCGCCAAGCTACTTGGAATTGCAGACACCTCAGTACTCACCAGCGATCAAATTAGTGATCGTCAAGTTGGTTCACGCTATACGCTGCTGCGCAAATTGGGGCAGGGCGGGCTAGGCACGGTTTGGCTTGCCAGAGATCAGAATCTCCAGCGCTATGTTGCCGTTAAAGAGATCTCGGGACGAGTGTCTGCGGGAGATCCCGCACTCGAGCATTTCCGTCGCGAAGCGGAGATCACAGGACGCCTAGAACATCCCGGCATCGTTCCGGTCTACCAGTACGGAGAAGACACCGATACCGGAAAATCCTTTTACGTCATGCGTTTCCTCGGCAAGAAGACACTGCAAGACGCCATCGCAGAATACCATGAACGCCGAAAAGCTGGGGATGAAGATCCGATGGTACTACACCGCTTGCTGTCGGCGTTAGTTAACGTTTGCCATTCTGTTGGACACGCCCACTCCCGCAAGGTGATCCATCGCGATCTGAAGCCAGAGAACATTGCCTTGGACGAGTTCGGACAAGTCACGCTGTTAGACTGGGGATTGGCCAAAATCAATGATGCTTCCGGAATGTATGAAGTCAACGGGCGCACCGAGCCGGGAGACTTGCACAGTGTTGGCTCAACCCAAGTTGGGCGAGTCCTCGGAACTCCGCTCTACATGGCCCCAGAACAAGCTGCCGGCCGACTAGATGAAATCGATGAACTCACCGACGTATACGCGCTCGGAGGCATTTTGTATGCCATCCTGACCGGCGTTGCTCCGCACCAATCGGTCATTGAACAATCGGAAACGGGCAGCCAACGCTCCGACATGATGTCACGCATCGTGACCGGCGGTTTCGCCGAACCACTCAGTTTAAATCGATCGATATCGCCAGAACTAAACGCCGTTTGCATGAAGGCCTTGGCCAACAAACGCTACCTACGTTACGCCTCGGCCACTGCTCTTTCAGAAGACATTGAGCGATGCATGGCTGGCTCGCCAGTCACCGCATACACACCACCCGCCCGACAGCGGGCAAAACAGTGGATGGCCGCCCATCCCACAATGACCCAAGCCATTTTGTTGTGCACTTCGCTCCTTCTGATCGGTGGTGCAGCAATCGCCTACACCGCCAGACAAGGCAAGGTTGCCCTCCAGGCAGCAAGGTATTCCAGTATTCGAGACTTCGCTCGAGAGCTGGACGCAAATCTGCACTTTGAATCTCAGGGACTCGCGAGAGATCTGCACTTTGTAAGCGAGCTACCGCTGATGGATGCTATCGTCCTATCGCAGCTAAGCCTCAACGATACTGCATCAAGCTCCGATACGAGCGCTCAGCTGAGCGCCGAGGAGCGCGCCGAATCCCTCGAAGAAGAAATCGCCGCGCATGACTCGTTCTCGCATCTGGATTTAGAATCGATTAGTTCGCTAAGCGAAGTGGGACCACAAGAGTGGCTAGACCGCCAGGGAAATGTCTTCGACGGTTTACTCAAAGCCAATCCCGCTTACTTGGTCGCTGTCACCTGCGCCATCAAGCAAGACAGGTCGATCGAAGAGCTTATACGGTCCGAGCGAAGCCTCACGGATCGACAGGTGCGCCGCGTACCGCAGAAACAGTTGATTACGTGCCCCGCAAAAGAACCGGGAACAGAGGAAGCCCAAATGCTGGAGGCACTTCGCCCCGACGACGTGATCCTCATCACCAACGATCAGCTCAGCGAAGATATCCCGGTTCGCGTCCGCTCTCCGCTCGTTCTGAGCGGTGTCCGAGCTGTTTTCGATCAGGAGGGCGACCTCTTCGGGCTGAATATCATCGAACTCGATTTGCGCAGCCGACTTGAAGAGATTTGTCGAGCTGTTGCCCCTGACAACGTCAGTATTTTCATTACCGACTTCGAAGGCAACATTGGGCTCGAATTTGAAGACGGTAGAGTCGTGGCCGTCGATGATAAATCAATTGTAGATAGGCTACCTACCTTGCGACCTTTCTTCACACCTGATTCAACGCTCGACGAGTTTGGTGACGACAGTACCTTGTTCGCCAAACGCGTTCGTTTCGACGGTAGGCGGGGGAAAGCCCAGGTCGGAATCGTTGCCCTATTCGATCGTCAGTTCTAGCTGGCTTTCCCGGCCCTCAGCTGCTTGCCAGCGTCCAATCCTCATCAATAACGTTGCAGGTTTGAATTCTCTGTCGCCCGCTTTTCCCATCCTGGTAGACCAAGATCGCCGCAACCTGGGTGTATTGCTCGCAGAACTCGACAGCTCGGTCGACCCCCATCACGAAGAAGGCTGTCGCAAGTGAATCGGCAACCGCCGCACTGGGACAAATGACAGTCGTGCTCATCATCCCTTGAGCGGGCCATCCCGTCCGCGGATCAATGATGTGACTGTATCGTTCACCCCCGAAATGAAAAAATTGCTTGCCGGATCCGCTCGTGCCTAAACTGCAATCACGCAGCCGAATGGTCCCTAACTCTTCTTCCCATCTCCACGGATGCTTCAGTGCAACGGACCATGTTTCTTCCGACCCCCTTCGATGCCCAGCCGCAACAATCGAACTAAGTCCCCCGTGCATCATGAAGTTTTCGATGCCGTTGTCACGCAATTGCTCAGCGGCTCGATCGAGGGCGTATCCTTTGCCGATTCCACCGGGATTCAGCTGAACCCCTTGCCTCGCGATCCGAGCAGCAGGTTCATCTTCTTGGAGTTCAACATACTCGGCACCGACCAGGGTAAGTACTTCTTCGATCCTGTTCGCATTTGGGATCACTCCCTTCTTCCGTCCGAATCCCCAGAGCTCAGAAAGTTGACCTGAGGTCATATCAAAAGCTCCCCCAGTCCATTTTGCGACGGCGGCGCCAAGCTGGAGCAAAGCCAAGGTGTCTGGCGAGACGGGGATCGGATTGCGGCTACCAAAACGATTCAGAGTCGAGAGTTCGCTCTGGGGACGATAGACCGTGAATAGATCTTCTAATTCTTCGATAAGCTCAAGTGCCAGAGTCGCTAACTCAGCGCCATTGGAATACTCATGCTGGTTGAGCAGAACTTCAAACTCACAAGCCATAGCCTGTTTCGAAATCGAGAGCAGGAGTCCCGCACCAGCGGCCGGGCGGAACGAAGCCAGACCAGTCGCGATCTCTCCGAGTGATCGGGCCACTGAGGATGAAGAACTAGGCTCCACGTATTCCTCAGTCTTTGACTCTCCACACGATTTCTGCGTTGCCAAGTTCGATGTTGAAGCACCCGGGTTCGGGGACTTGCTAACACCCGGCGACGCGTTTCGTCTTCGTAGTCTCGCTGAAGACGGTGCCAGCTTGTCGAACCAATGTCCGAGCTCCGTTTCCGTGGAGACGATCTGCCTCTCTTGGGGCCCAACATTTTCGTCTGTCTGTGGTCCGTCAACCATTCGGCCCGACTCTCAGTATTGCTTTGGCATTGGCTTTTCCCTTGATTGCTATATCAGGCTTCCAAGGGCCGAACTTCCACCTAGTAGAGCGTTGGAATGCCATATTGTTGGTGAAGCTGATTGCAGAAATCGGGATCCAACCGAAGACCGTGAGCCAGTTCCTTGAGATAACTGGCTTCTTTCTGAGAATCCAGGTCGATCGCTGCTAGCGAAAGCATGTAAACCTTCTGCTCCAATCCCAGGGGCACCGACCAAGCAAAGTCGCGCACATTCATGGACCGTGAAAACTCGTTGCGAAGAAAGTCCATTGCCTCTCTCGAGGAACTTGAGATTCGTTGCACGATCTCCTGTTGTTCATCAGCGGTCACTCGGCCATCCGATTTGGCAGCATTGATCATCGCTCGGATGAGTATCAGCGCTTCCTCATTTTGGTCGGGCTCCTCTCGCCGTCCGACCACCGGTGGGCGATCATCAAACGAGAAACCACCACGGCTTGGTGATTCGCGACGCGAAGGCTCTGGCTGGGACACAGGACGCGTATCACGCGACGAACGATCATAGCGTTCCTTCGCAACTCCAAGCAGATCCTCCAGGCTCTTGGCCTGTGAATCAATATCGACATGACGATTGCGACCGCGCGAAGGTGAACTCGAATGCGATGGCGGAGAGTGCCGTCGACCACCTCCCATCAGATCCTTCAAAATCTTGCCGCCCAGGCTTCCGCCTCCTTTGCTGCCTCCGCCCAGGAGACCGCCCAAGATATCGATCGGATCCATTACATTCTTCCCTTGCGATTCGTTTGTTTCACGAGCACCATCAAGGCGCGTGGACTACTTCAAAGTAAATTTCTTCTCGGGATTCTCGTACCAGAATAGCCCCATTCCACGTCCTCGCTCCCGTTCCTCGCAAGTTAGGATATCGAGGTCGCCGTCCTGATCCAAATCGACAGCCTGCATCGCGTCGAACTTGATCCCCTCTGAACCGCTAATGTTCTTCGCTTCCCAGTCCGCGCCATTGAAATCTAAGTAAAGGACACCCACTTTCGGCGCGACTGCCGACTCGCAGGCATAAACCAATTCCGGCTCTTGGTCAGCATCTAGATTCGCAACCACAACACTCTTTGCGAAACCCATTGCGGAGACAGGCTCCACCAGGATTTCTGACGAACTCCAATTGGTCGAGCGGTCATTCCGAGATTCGATCCGAAAAACGAATACCGAATTCGGTTTCGCTGGAACGTAGATCGCATCAACGGAACCGCGAGAATCGCCGTGGATGGCCGCAGTATTCTCCTTCTCGTCCACGCTCAAAAACATGACTTCTCGCCCCAGTCCGCCAATTGCATGTCGTTTCCATTTGGATTTGAGGCTCGCGGGCTGGTCTGCGTCTAGATTCTCCAACCAATACACACCTGATTGAGCCCCCTTACGATCGGTGTACAGAATGTCTCGGTCACCATCTCCGTCAACGTCGAGCACTTCAATCGACATGATCCAAGCTGCATCCACAAGTGGCACGATGGTCGCGGATTCCATATTCCCGTCTTCGACACTGAGAATGCTCAGCTGGCCATTCGGACTTTTGCTTCCCACAACCACGTCGACTCGGCGGTGAGACGCTTCAACCACGCTCGCTTGTGCGTTCACTGCATTCGCGAGCGTCAACGGCTGAGCAAACATCCAACGCGTTTTTCCGCGACTCGCGGAAATCACTGTCTTGGTCCAAGCGTGGGAATCCAACCATTCCGCGAAGATGGGCGAAATATGCGCGTAGAGTGCTTGTTCCTTGCCTTCGCAGCAAGATAAGACATCAAGACGACCATCCCTATCCAGATCCACCCACACGGCATCTTCCACCGAGGGCGTCACCCCCAGATCAACATGCGCCCATGGTGCGGTCACGGCTTGGACGCCTGGGTGAAGATACGCTCGCGTGCGGCCACTTTCTTCCCACCCCGTGACAATATCGAGAAGCCCGTCGCCATTCGCATCCGCCAATTTCGCTCCATCAGCACCTCGCAACTCATCGTCGACCGAATGCCGCAGCCAGGGGTGTCCCGGAAGCAAGCTGCCAGCGTTGCTGGATTGGGGTTCGGAATTCGCAGACGTCTGGCCGAGTAAAACCGGTTGTCCACCGAGCAGACATCCGAACGCTACGATCCATGCCAGAGTCTTCTCCATTGAATTAAGCCGTTTGCTTTTCATGGCGTATGTTGAGGTGAAATGATCGTCTTTCGACTGCAGGCTAGGCCTGCGCGAGATTCTCAATTGGCTCGATTCAAACTGGATAGGACATCAGAAAGGGACTGACACGACGCCCACTGGAATGCACAATACAGGGCACCTTAGACTGAGCAGCAACACAGCATCCATCTGCATGAGACAGTCGATTCTTAGTCGGAAGTTCTCGGTTAACCGAATCGAAAAAATGCGGAGCTCCACGCCACGCCCGATAGCATAGTTGGATTGCGACAGTAGAAGCTGGTTCAGAATATCACGGTTGCCCTCAAGCCACGAAAGCCAACCTCGAATGGCCATCTATTTTTCCCGCGGAAATGAGTCCGCCGAGCTAAATGAACAGGACTTCCGCGACGCCCTGCAGGCCGCGTTTGACGCCAAAGGCATGCCGGAGCGCGTCCTTGCACTTCCGCCCGACCATACTCGCTCTGACAGCCGTGCGGGTGAACTCACTCGTATTGCGCATGAGATTCTTGGTGAAAGACTGACGGATGTGATGCCAGCCCTGGGCACGCACGCTGCAATGACCGAACAAGAATTGCAGTACATGTTTGGCGACTTGCCACGAGCCCTGATTCGAGTCCATGACTGGCAAAATGACGTTGCTACATTAGGCGATGTCGATGCTGATTTCGTTTCATTGGCAACCGAGGGAATCTATGCGGAGCCTTGGACGGCCCAAGTCAACCGTCTGCTACTCGAAGGCGGGCACGACATGATTTTGTCCCTAGGGCAGGTCGTCCCACACGAAGTCGTCGGCATGGCCAACTATAACAAGAATATCTTTGTCGGCACCGGTGGCAACAAAGGCATCAATGAAAGCCACTACCTGAGCGCTTTGTACGGCATGGAGCGAACCATGGGACGTTGCGATACGCCGCTGCGCCGAATCTTGAATGAAGCCCAAGACCGCTTCTGCAAGGACATGCCTCTTATGTATGTCCTCACCGTGATCGAATCACTGGACGATCGCAAAGTCGTTCGAGGTATCTTCGTTGGGGACACCCACGATGTCTTTTTCGAAGCTGGTGAGCTGTCTGCCAAAGTCAACCGGTTTGTCGTAGAACGCACACCGAAAACCGTCGTTGTCACTATGGATCCGAACAAATACAAGCGAACTTGGCTTGCCAACAAAGCCATCTATCGCACCCGAATGCTCATCGGCGACGGAGGCAAGCTGGTGATTATCGCACCCGGCGTGAAAGGCTTCGGCGAAGGTGCAACTGTGGACGGATTGATTCGAAAGTATGGGTATCGCCACACCAGCGAGGTGCTCGAACTCGTTCGCGAAAACAAAGATCTGCAAGAGAACCTAGGGGCAGCCGCACACCTCATTCACGGCACTACTGACGGACGTTTTGAGATTCATTATGCACCGGGCGAACTCTCTCCAGAAGAGATCGAAGCGGTGGGCTACCAATACGCTGACTGGCGGGCCTTGCTGGAACGCTACCAATGCGAGGGTTTAACCAATGGTTGGCACACCGATCAAATGGGAGAAGAGTTCTACTTCGTTTCCGATCCAGGCCTCGGTCTTTGGATGCGAGCCGATCATCCCTATGCCTAAGAGGCCCAGAAAGAGATTTCATCGCTGCCACAAATTACCAGGATCCTCGCCAGATTGCCTCGGCTGTACAGTCCGTTGTCGCAGACCCAACAAGCGACAAATCCGCTGCCATTACCGATGCCTGAGTAGAAAAACGTGATTCTCTGCGTTTGGACGGTGAAACGACCGGGCTTACTCGCGGGAAAATGAGGACACCAATCTCGCGCGGAATCCGAAGCAGAGAATAGCTTCCGGCCGATCTCCAAGGATGATTCCCACAACGATGCTACGGCCCCGAAACGAATAGGAACCCAGCTTTGAGCATGCCAACTGTGAAACCGGCTGCAGAGGACCGCCGTAGCGCGCAAGGGGCATGGCTGTTCATCGGTTCGCTGGCAGTCTTTTTCTTCTCCAGCATCTTCTTATACGCGATCTACGTTCTCCTACGCATCGCGCCTCAGTCAGGTGAGATCCAGCCGTTCTATCTGCCACGCAGCTTCTTATTGACCACGGTCAACCTGGTGGCGATCAGCATCCTCCTTCACTTGGCTTTAACGGCCATCCGCAGCGAAAAACGAGTCGACTTCGTTCGGTACGTCGTCCTTGCCTCGATACTCGCCGCAGTATTCTTTGGTTGCCAAGGTACCGCACTGACCTGGATGATCCAAGAAATGCAGAGACCCGGTCCAGCCATGCAGAATCTGTACGGCTTTACATTTTTCTTGGTTATCGTTCACGCCCTGCATGTCGTCGGCGGAGTCGCAGGGCTAGTGTTTCTGCTGTTTGGCGTCGCAAGGCAAGCTTACGATCATGAGCGCCATTTCCCAGTCCGTTTCTGCGCCCTCTATTGGCACTTTCTAGACGCCGTCTGGATTGTGATGATGCTGAGCTTTGGTCTCGCTGCATACGTCTCTAAACTGCCATCCTAGGCACCTGCAACCTTCTTCTCAATCAACGGCCAACTGCGCCAGTTCGCAGAGATTGGCATTCACCACAGGTTGCGGACAGCTCCAGACCAGGAAAAACAGAGCCTCTTTGGCCCAGCGCCCAGCTGGATGGGAGGCAACATAACCCGCACCCTTGGCGGCGGACAGAGCAGCTTGCGTACTGCGAAGCACCAAAGAGTTTGCTTTCTGCCGCAGTCCCGAAGCCGTGAACTCAGCATTTTTGCCTGCCGTCAACGCACGCAGAGTAGCCAGCAAGTCATCCGCATCATCCCCGAGCTTTTCGGCGATTGGATGAAGATCAGAACGCCGTTCTGCCTGCTCGCGGAGATAGCCGATAGCCGCCAGCGAAAGACCGACGGCGAGGGTCGACGTTTGGAGTCCGCCTGCACCACCTCCAGAGTTCGTTGAAAGAACATTCGCGACAGGACCGGCGAGGATTTGGCTTTGAGCAATCCAGGCTTTCTCAAATGTAACTTGATCAGTGCAGCTACCATTCAGACCCACGAGCTCCGCACCAGGGCTTGGCCGAACTCCATCTGTATCGCTTGGAACAGCCAGCATCACCTGGGTGCCATCCACGAGCGTCGCGCCAACCACAAACAAATCCACGGCGGGTGCCGCCGTGACCCATGGACTGAAACCATTGAGTTCAAATCCTTCATCGCGTGCTGTCGCCTCCAACACCGGCTTGGACACATGTTGGCGGCTAGTCGATAAATGGCTGATACCTACCGTTGCAAAGCATTGTCCGGAAGCCATTTGCGGAAGTACAGTTTGCTTCAACGTTTCATTCTGACTACCCAAAATCCGCTTACATGCCGCGTTCCATTGGGTCAGGATAAACGTCGTCGTTAGGCAACTTCGGCTTAGCGCAAGATAGCCTTCCAGTATTTCCGTCTCGCTCCAGCCAACACCGCCGTACTCGGCAGGCAGAAACCATCTAAACACGCCGGCGTCCGATATCCGGCGTATTTGCTCGTGCGGCCATGCAATACCGCGATCTGCCTCGTGGGCACCCTGACAGAGCTCTTCGCACAAGGAATCAATAAGTGCGGTTTGGATTGACATAAGCGGAAATTCTCAGAGCTTTCGTCGCTGTTAACGAGCGATCTCAATGGTGCCAAGCGTCCTCGCAGAACGGTCACTCGTCGGCAAAAGTTGGAGTGAGCCGTAGCCCATTTAACTACTGCAACAAATTCGGGATCACCGGCTTCTCTTCCACAGGCGTTTCCTGGTCCACAACCGGCGGTGGAGTCGTCGGTGTACTGGCTGGATCGCCGCTAAGTGGTGCTGCAAGGTGAGTTCCGGCCAACCACGCCAGCACGAACGTTGCTATGAGATAAAGGAGATAGTGCATCGCCGCCTGCAATGCTTCCAGCTCGAGTGTGACAACCGCTATCAACGTGCCCAGGATCACCATGATCGGAAAGAAGATCACCATATCCAGTCCCGAATACTCCCCCATCGCAGAGTAGCCTGAGACGTAGCCAGGTACGAACCCGTAGATCGCCCACAACGCCGCGAACAGGACGGAAACCAGGCCGCAACGCAGCAAAAGCTGCTGGCCGGAATAGCCCTCCAGTTCATCGTCTCGCAAGAACCAGTAGCCAAGAAAGACGAGCGGCGGCGCCAGTAGCACACTACCGAACACGAGCATCCAAGTCGCCGGCTGAGTTCCTGTGAGTCCTAGACCAAATGCAATCGCAAACGCCGCGACGGCAGCCACGATTGCTCCGACGATCACCGGTGTTCCAACCTGGACCTCTTTCCTCTTGATTGGCTTCAGGATGGCCTTACCGGAAGAGTCTTTGGGGCCCGCATCTTCCGGCGCATGAATGACAACCTGCTCAGAGGCCTCGGGGATTTTGATCGTCTTCTTACAGTTAGGGCAAGGGCCGCTTTTACCAGCGAATTTCTCGCTAACTTGAAAACGCTTGAGGCAACTAGGACAAGTAACGTTGATTGGCATAAAATTAGGGCAACGGGCTTGAGGATGGCGTTCGTAAACGTGCCAGATGGACGCCGTTGATTGTACTCAATCTACGTCCTTTGCTGAGGTAGCCCGCCGGCCCGGTCCTCTTAAATCTGGATAGATGCCCAGCTTGTCTTTCAGATCAGCAAGAGCATTGCAAAGCCGGTTATGGCCCAAGTTGTGCCAAGAATTTAGCCAAGCAATTCATTTATGATCTCCCGTGATGAATCCGCAAAAGGACCACCCCTTCATGTGGTTCTCTACCAACCAGAGATTCCCCCGAACACAGGCAACATTGGCCGATCTTGTGTTGCTTTGGGCGCTAAACTCTGGCTCGTGCGACCACTCGGTTTCCGGTTGGATTCGTCTCAAATCAAACGATCTGGCATGGATTACTGGAACGATCTTGACGTCGAAACAGTCGATTCCTGGGATGATCTCATGACCAAGCTCCCAACGCAGCGACTTTGGCTACTCACTAAATTTGGAACGAAGAACCACTTCGACGCCGACTTTCAGCATGGAGACGCCCTCGTGTTTGGTAGCGAGTCAAATGGGTTGCCGAATGTGATCCATGAGCAATACCAAGAGCAGCGTTTAGTGATCCCCATGCCGGGACCGGTTCGTTGTCTGAACCTGGCAACTTCCGCTGGCATTGTGATGTATGAAGCAGTCCGCCAGATGAATCTCTTTGGCTCATCCACTTAGATTGGCAAGCCGCAATGTCGCAACGCAAAGATCGCTCGCCTGACCGATGGTACGGAATGCCAGCACTGTTGCTGGTGATTGCCCTCCTCCCAGCCTTCTATCCCGCAACGAGCAGGGCAACAGAGAGTAGCGTTGAAGACCGGACCATCGCAATGATGCTGAACCGTGGTCTCGCTGACTCCGCGATCGCTTATGCAAAACGTCGATGCCTGCTGCATTCAGATGATCCGGTTCTCCTGGCACGTTGGACCTCCCGCCTGATGGAATCCTATGCCGGCAAGGCTCTTCGGACACCCGATCAATCCTCCACACTCTGGGAACAATGCTTACATCTTCGCGATGAATTCATGGTGGACCAGCGAGACAACGCTCGACTGCCATGGGTGCAGTGGCAGCACGGACGCTGTTTATTGCTAAAGGCCCAGTCCGAACTGGCCCAGTACTTGGCAGCACCAGCGAACAGTAGACCGAAAGAGTCCGCTCTATCGACCATTCGCGCACTGCTGAGCGAGATGGAAAAATTAGAAAAAACCACTCGCGAACTACAACCACTTGCTCCGCGATCAGCAGTGAACGACCCGTCACGAGTCACAGCCAGCCAGCTCGAGACACTTCGCGCGGATGCCGCCCTCTTGCGATGCGAAGCGTTACTCATTCGCAGCGAACTATACCCAAATGGTTCACGCGACCGAATCTCTGCGGCCTCCGATGCGGAGACGACCGCAGAAGAGTTGTTGACCCTCACGGACAAGACCTGGGCGGCTTTTCAACAACTACGCATTGCAAGGGCTTCGGCAAGACTCGATCTTGGCAAAGCCGACATCGCACTGCCTGAACTCATCGAAATTGCCCGAAACCCGAACTTTGGCCTAGCATCTCAACGCGCCGCTATGGCCGTTATCGAGTATCTGTGCAATGCAGGGAAACCCAGTCGAGCGAGAGGTTTTCAACCGTTAGTTGGCTCGCCTAGCTCCGAACCATCCGCTGCACTAATGGAGTTGCGAATTAGATTGGCGGAGATTCAGCAAACGACGAACAAGTCGGCAAAAGAAGCCCAGCTGAGTGCCTTCATCGCTGCAGTCCGGACGGTCGGCGAAACGCACGGTGGCTACTGGCGCAACCGAGCCGAAGCACTCCTTGCTTCGTCCGGAGCCGTCGATGAGCCAAACACAACAACTCGGGATTTGATCGTGGTCAGAGTTAGGCAGCTACTGGCTGCCGACAAGAAAGCGGAAGCGATCATGCAGCTCATAGAAGCTCGTGATAACGCCGCAGCACAATCCAATTCAGCCGACGCAATCTTGTTCGCGCAGCAAGCCGCCATACTAAAGAAGCTCGACGGCAAATTCGTTGCCGCCGCCGATCTACTGGCTGAAACCGCTAGGCAGTTTCCAACTCAAGCATCTGCTTCGCAAGCACACTTGTCCTCGATTCGCTATCGCTCGGATCGGCTGCTACAAGATCCCCAGAATTCGGATGCGATTGATCAGTACGAAGCGGCATTGCTAGAACACCCCATCATTTGGCCGGACGCCCAATCTTCGCAAGAAGTCACGCAATGGGCCGAACGTTGGTTCGTCGGGCGAGGACAAGCGGACAAGTACACGGCTCTACTTTGGCAGCAGCTTCAGAAGAGCCAGCGTTCGGAACGAGCCTCAGAGCTCTCCGCCGATTGGTTTGCGTCGTTAATAAGTCTCAGCCCAGAATCGCGTGCCGAAGCCATTGCCGCGGCTCGGTCTTCACCAGCCACTGAGTCCGTTGCAAGCGACGAATTGCAACATGTTCGCCTGGCCGCCCTAGCACTCTATGATTGGCCAGAACCTGAGCAAGCTCGTAGCATTGATTCTGAACTAAATCGCCTGCGTGCTGCGACGAATAACCCGGACAGCCTGTGGCTCAACGCAACTCGGATCGCCCGGGCAATACAGCAAGGACAACTTTCGACAACAAGACGCGCACCACTCAACTGGACCGAGCAATCTGTTCCGGATCAATTGCTCTTACCTCTGGCCAGTTGCTTCCTGCGGACCATTGATGGTACTCAACAAGGCTCGGTCCCCGGCTGGCTGGCTGCCATCGGTCTCGACGGCCCAGCAGCCCAGCGTTTGATAGGATACACGGAGACTAAGAAACAGCGCGCTCGGCTTACCGGCGGTATCGTCGAACGCTTGCAAGCAACGCTCGCCGAAGACATTAGCAGTCGTCGCATCGCAATCGAATCGATCAAAAAATTGTCGAGGGAAGCTCCCCGCAATGCGTGGCTACAATTTCACGTTGCCCGCTCGCTTTCGACAGCAAGCCAATCCGTGAAGACCCCAGGCAGCGAAGACTTAGGCCAAGCCAATGCCATCTACCGCCGTCTCATGGCGGGCAGTAAGGGTAGTGAAATCGCGTTGTGGGCGAGATGGCATTGGATGCGTATCATGCTGCAGACAGGCGACTCAAAGCAAGCCGCTGACGCCGCCAATTTATTTTTGGCATCCCAGCCGATCGAATCCGAAGTCTGGCTTCAACGATTCCAATCAATCAGCGGCAGAGCAGGCAACTAGGCAATCCGCGACACGTTTGTTCGGATTCTACAGAGTCACCCAGACTTACGGAGCCGATCGCATCGGGGCCCGAATCGACATGCTCAAACTGGAATTTACCCTAGGTCCCCAGGTCGCCGAATAGTGGAGTCGACAGGTATCGTTCACCTAGGCTGCACATAATCGTAACAATGCGTTTACCCTTAAACTCCGGGCGAGCCGCAACTTGCGCGGCTGCGTACATGTTGGCACCGCTGCTGATTCCCGCGACGATCCCCTCATTCTTCGCCAACTGCTTCCCCCATTCGAAAGCATCTTCATCGTCGACTTGGATGACGTCATCAACGAGCGAAGTATCCAGGTTTCTTGGGATAAACCCAGCGCCAATTCCCTGAATACGGTGCTTGCCAGGTTGGCCACCACTAATGACAGGACTGTGCTTCGGTTCCACAGCGATCGTTTTGAAATCAGGATTTACGCTCTTCAGAAACCGAGATGTCCCAGTAATCGTACCGCCCGTTCCTACACCGGCAACAATAGCGTCGATTTGCTGTCCACTGTCTTCCCAGATTTCGGGCCCGGTCGTTTTCTCATGAATCGCGGGGTTCGCTGGATTCTCAAACTGCTGTGGCATGAAGCTGTTTGCTTCCGTTTCGAGCAGCTCACTAGCGCGATTGATCGCACCCTTCATGCCTTCTGCTGCCGGCGTGAGAACGAGGTTGGCTCCCATCGCTTTCAACAACGCTCGTCGCTCGACCGACATCGATTCAGGCATTGTCAGCGTCAACTTATAACCTTTGGCTGCACAAACGAAGGCAAGTGCAATTCCAGTGTTCCCACTTGTGGGTTCGATGATGTGTGTGTCAGCTGAGATCTTGCCTTCACTTTCTGCCGCTTCGATCATGGCAGCACCGATTCGATCCTTCACGCTGTTAAGAGGTTGGAAGAACTCACACTTGGCAAACACAGTCGCACCGCCCTCAGGGACCAGGCGGTTGATCTGGATCATAGGGGTGTCGCCAATCGCCTGCGTTGCGTTCTCGTAGCTTCTTCCTCGTGGCATTTTCTTCGTTCCTGCAGTACAGCCGGCAAGAGGATGGAAGTGTCATTGAGCCGGCACAATGACGCCCGCAGAGAATCGATCATCCGCTTCAAAACGAGAAGTATCATGGGGGAAGAACAGGGTCTAAATCAAGACCGCTTAGCCCACTTGGATTCAATCGCTCGCCTCAAAGGCGATGAATTGCCCTGAAAACTCCAGTGCCGCCCCAAGAACACGCGGTCTCTCTAGGAATCGTTGCTCCCCAACACGTGGAGCAGCTGCGCAACCTGGGTTTCAGTGTGGAGTGTTGAGAGACTAATGCGCAGACGGGAGGTTCCTTTAGGCACTGTCGGCGGACGTATCGCTGGCACATAGATGCCTTGTTGGTAGAGCATCGCACTCAGACGCCGTGTTTTGTCGGCATCGCCAATGATGACCGGAACAATTGGACTGTCGGAGTCCGCGTCCCCGGCCAATCGCCACCCAAGCTCGCGGAGCCCGCGTCGCAATTCGCGACTAAGTGCACGCAGGGCCTCCCTTTCCTGATCCATCGAACGGATTTGCCGCAACGCGTCTTTTGCCACCTCCATCACCATTGGCGACGGCGCGGTACTAAAGATCAAACTGCGGCAAAAGTTGACTAGATAGTCGACACTCAGCTCTGTGCCTGCCGCATATCCGCCAACACAACCCGCCGACTTGCTGAGAGTTCCAAGCTTTAGCAGCACTCGACTCCCAATATGCAATTCCTGGCACAACCCCGCGCCTTCGTCGCCGTAGATTCCGAGCGCATGCGCTTCATCTACGACCAAACCAGCGTCGTATTGTGCCGCGATACTCGCAAGTTCTCCTAACGGCGCTTGGTCTCCGTCCATACTAAAGACGGTTTCCGTCAGAATGAGAACGCGCTGATAATCATCCCGATGCCGCTTCAGATACTGAGCCACATACTCCGCATCACAGTGAGGAAAAACCTGGCACCGCGCTCGTGATAGACGGCAGCCATCGATTAAGCTCGCGTGATTGAGTTGGTCACTCAGAATCAAGTCACTGTCACTGGCAAGACATCCAATTACACCTGCATTCGCCGCATAGCCGCTGCTGAAGACAATTGCCGAATCGGTGTTAAAGAGATCCGCAAGCTCCCGTTCTAGAGCCGCCTGCTGTGCCGTGTAGCCGAGCAGAACGGGACTAGATGCACTGCCGCTTTTTGCACTCTCTGCGTCTATATGATGCAGGTTCGGATTCGAACTCAGGCCAAGGTAATCGTTACTACCGAAATCAATGATTCGCTCTGTTCGCGGCTGAGCATCGGTTCCAAGGTAGCGACGACCTTGGGCTTGTGTTCGAGCATCAAGAGAAGCCCGAAAATACTGATCCCAACTTGAGCTCATCCGTCAGAATTGCTCGCTGGATCAGATTGAGCTTCGGGAACCTTAAGGCTTTCCGACTTCGCTAGTTTTTCAGCCCACAGTTGCAGGGCGGCATCACGACGTTCGACGGATTCCTCGTTTGCCACCAATGAAATGCTGCGGACGTCAAATGCATAGTACGGATCGGGCGTGAATTTAGGGAAGACTTCCTCGGTATCAGAAGCGGTTAGCATCAGCACTGACGCCAACGCCAGATCGCACACCCGATAAAAGTACTGCACCTCCGATTGAGGACGAGGCTTTTTGATGACCGGATCTTTCTTATCGCCACTCAATGGAGGAGCTTCATCTGCCTCGAAAATAGCTTCTTGGAAGGCTACTGGCAGGCTTCGTCCCGAGAAGCGTCGACAGATGGACTTGTCCTTCAAAAGCGGCTGTAGTAGCCCGAGATCTTGCTCATTCCCGTACAAGGCGATCATCTGGAGAGCTAATTCTCGCGTACTGAGACTGAGCGAGTTTGCGACGCATCGCCGGGCAATATCGATTCCAGACGCCTGCTGGAATCGCACAGCAAGCCTCAGTGCCCGCTCAGACATATCCGCCTGAGTTTTCGGAATCCACTCCCCGTACATTCGCTTGATTACGTCCGCATATCCCTGGCGACGGAGATAGGTCGTGACGGGCTGGGAATAGGATGACAACTCCAACATCCGGCTCACTTCGATCGGGGCGGTCCGATCAATGACCGACGTCGCCAGTAAGAAAGCCAAGACATCGCCAATTTCGGGCCGAATCCCTTGCTCCAGCCGCTTTAAGTTGACTTCTGTCGACAACTCGATGACCAGGTCTACTAGCTTCTGATTCGCAGCTGGATCACTCTGCCCTTTGGATTGCTCCACCAGCTGAACCAATTCAGGCTGCTGTCGATACATCTCCATAAAGAGCAGCTTGGACACTCGAGACTCACCAACCAGCGACTGATAAGCTGCGTAGCCCGGAAACGTATTGGTCGATGAGGAACTGCTTCCGGTTAAAAACTCATCAGCAAGCCGTTCAAACTTCGATGCCTCGATGGTTGCGATCACCGACTGCAAACGCCTTGAAACCTCAGGCTCAGTCGAGCGCACCGACTTGAGCGTTGGAAGCGCCGCTTCTCCGAGTGAGATGAGCTTGAATGTTGCACTCTCGCGTGCACGGAAAGATTTGGAGCCAAGTTCCCCGGCGAGAGAAGCGACCGATTTGACAGACTCTTCCACATCCTCAGGAGCTGAATATTCCACCTGTGCATAAACCAAGGTAGGCACCAGCATTCCTAGAAAGAGGGCTGTGCCCCAAATCACAGATCGCGGAGTTCCTGAATCGGTAGAGATGCTACGGAGCGTTTGCAATGCTACCACTCGAATTGGATTGGAATGTGAAATGCGGCTCATTTTCATCATCAGTACTTTTTCCCGCCTCCGGCAGCTTCGCCCCATGCCGGACGCCAACTCAGTGGAGGACGGCATCGCGGAACTTATTACACCAGGCGAGCCCATTCATTCGATTCTACTGACCGAGCCCAGAAAGTGGAGTCACGGAAAGGTTGATTGCCCGATAATCCAGCCTCGCACGGACAGACTGTGACGAACTGGCTGGCTCACAAGCCTCCTAGTCGTACAACAATGCCCAAGCTAACACGAACAACCCCGCAATCTCCTTCGGCCACCGCCAGAGGGGCTAGGAGCTAGAACCAGGTTCGCCGCGATCCGGATCCACGTGAAAGAAGGGGAATGGCGTAAACGAACGCGCAATTGTCTCAGATCCATAACCGATGATCACGCCGATTGTATAGCAAGCAAAGTCAGACCAAAGAAAACCACGGCCAAGGAACAAAGCCGCCAAGCGATTGGAACGAAGCTCTTGAGCCCACGGAGCTTGATAGAGCTGGCTACATTCGACTGCAAAAGAAATCGCGAGACATGCTGTCGCTAGCGGCAACGCCCCCGCACGAGAAAACAAGGTCCCGAGAAACAAGAAGAGGGCAAGCGACCACAAGGTGTCTCCCGCATATTGAGCAAACCAAGCCGGAAACGCCTCAGGATACCGCCGTGTAGCCAATCCCAAGCAGACGACGCACAATAACGCCACGCAGTAGGCCACTCGAGACCGTACCTTTGGCAGTGTCGCTTTAGCTTCATCATTCGCCACCCCGCTCACGTGGTTCCTCTCTCGGGCTGGCCGCCGCACTGAAAACGCGTCTCAACCACGGAGTTAAGACGACTCCATAAAAAAACTCGGACCGGTATTACCACCAGTCCGAGTTCTATGATTCGAACTCAATCGATCGGACGATTGCAGAAGCTTAGGCTGCTGCCGAACGATTCTTCTTATCGCGATTTGAGATCCACAGAAGTACAGGAGCTGCGATAAAGATCGAGCTATAAGTACCAATGATGACGCCTACGAGCAGCGAAAATGCAAAGGCGTGAATTCCTTCACCACCAAAGACATAGAGCAGTAGAACCGTGACCAGTGTTGTACCCGATGTCAAAAGGGTACGACTCAAGGTTTGGTTCACGCTGTCGTTCACCATCTTTTCGGTGAGCTGCGGGCTCCGGCCTCGTACTTCACGAATCCGGTCGAACACAACAATCGTATCGTTCAACGAATAACCAATGATCGTCAGAAACGCAGCGATCTCTGTCAGACCGATTTTAAAATCTTCAATCATCAAGAAACTGAGTGGTCCGGCCAACCAGTGGCAGAGAGCCAGGACCCCGAGCGTGATCAGAACGTCGTGAACCAAGGCGACAACCGCCGCCAGGCCGTAGGCAACCTTTTGGAATCGGAACCAGATGTAAGCAACAATAAAGACGAGGCTAACCAAAATGGCCGCAATCGCCCGTTGTTGCATCTCACCAGCGACTTTCGAACCGATCTTGCTAAGTGAAAGCCAGAGTGGCTCGGCACCCATATCCTGCTTCAACTGGCCAATCACGACATCAGCATTAGCTTGATCCGTCGGAAGTGTGACCTTCCAATCCGAAAAGCCTGAAACGTCTTCCAGCCGCCAGTTCTCTGGGAGAGGTTCAGGCATCACTTCGAGCGCTGCCTTGTTCAGCTCAACACCTGCATTGGAAGCCGCCTGCAGCAGCTTCTCTTGAAGCGACTTGCCGGTAATTGCTGCACCTTTGTTCTCATCACCGTCAGCGTCCGCATCGGTACTACCTGAGAATTGCAACATCAACTCAGTCGATGCATTCGCAGGAACACCGACGGCCATTTCCTCGTCTGAAGCAACTTCGCCACTGTCGTCAGCCTCTACTTCCGACTCTCCATCAGCCGAGGGAGCCGCCTCAGCGATCGGAGCGTCTCCTGTAGACTCTGCCGGCTCCTCCTGAGCTTCCCCAGTCGCAGCAGTGACCTGGTAGGAAACAAAACGAGTTCGTGTTGGTGTTTCCCAAAGACTGCTAGTGCTATTGCTCGGCTCTAGGACGTCAACTTTGTAAGTCTTCAATCCGGTAGAACTTTCGGCCGCGAAACCGTCGACCAAAAGCTTCGACAGGAACTTTTCGTCTTTGATCGAAGTCACCAAGGTGTAAACCGTATCCTGAGGCTCTTTCTCAACGCGAACCAACTTCGACTGAACTGGCTTATCTTCTTCGTCCTTAACCAAGATGCGTTTCGTAATCTCACGGAGCTCATCGGCTTCAACGGCGTCGGTCAACTGGAATGTAACACTTGTCCCTCCGGTGAAGTCGATGTTCAGCAAGTCCTTGCCACGCATGAAAACGCCCGCCAAACCAGCCGCAATCAGCAGAACAGACATTCCGAAGCAAAGCTTTTGCCAGCCCATGAAGTTGAAGTCGCGATCGCCGAAGAATGTCTTCTTCAAGAATCCAACTCCATCGCTCATCGAGAGGCTGACCATCTTCAACTTTTCAGCGACCTCGAACACGATTCGCGAGCAGAAGGTAGCCGTGAATACCGAAGTCACAATACCGATGATCAACGCAACCGCAAAACCGCGGACTTGATCGGTACCGATCCAATAGAGAACGACAGCTGCAATCAGCGTCGTCAGGTTAGCATCAATAATCGTAGTGAAGGCCCGATCGAAGCCGTTGCGAATCGACATCCTCGGTGCCGAACCTTTTAGCTTCTCTTCCCGGATCCGTTCGAAGATCAAAACATTCGCGTCGACCGACATTCCAATCGTCAACACCAACCCGGCGAGCCCCGGAAGCGTGAGTGGCTGACTCAGGAAGATCATCACTCCAAAAATCATCAAGCCGTTAATGATCAGGGCCAGCGAAGCAACCACCCCAGCAAATCGGTAGTAGAGAAGGATGCAGATGAACGTCGCGAGAACAGCAAGAAGCGAAGCCCATTGGCCCTTCTCGACCGTCGTTGCACCTAGACCAGCTCCAACCCGGGTCTCACTGGCAGGCTCCGCACTCAACGTGGCAGGAAGGCGGCCCGCGCGGAGAATCGTGACAAGGAACTCGACCTCGTCCTTGGTGAATTGACCCTGGATAACACCATTCGACGAAATCGGTGAATTTAGGTTTGGTGCTGAAAGAACCTTGTCGTCCATAATGATGGCCATTCGGCGTTGGAACGACCCTTCAGGCTTGTTTGCTGCCGTCAGCTGCAGCATCTTATCCGCACCAAAAGTATCCAAGCGGAATTCAACCTCATAACCGGTCTTTCCAAAGCCGGTTGATGCAGCAGCCAGATCATCACCGTTCACCACGGCGTAAGGAGTACCAGCAAATTCATAAGCCATGAGGACATCGATGTCCCGAATGCCTTCCCGGTCCATCCATTTCTCAAGCGAGTACTTTTCATCGAGCAGGGCAGGCCGCTCGATGATTTCTCCAGTCAACGAGTTTCGGATCGTATCTGAGAGAACAGGCGTCTTCAGCGGAAAGATCCCATCAACTTTCTTAACCTCACGAGCGACAGCCACCCATCGGCCTACTTCACGGCCTTCACTGTTCGTTACAACCGACTTGGGAACCGATTGTTCGGCTGCCTGACGTTTTGCGAGCTGAATAATATCGCTGTGGTCTCGTGTATTGGCGACAATACGAAACTCCAACTGGCCCGCGTCGCCAATCATCGCCTTGATTCGATCTAGCTCGAGCGGATCCACGTTGGGAACGGTGATTTCGACTTGCGACTCACCACGGGGACGAATCGAAATTTCTTTCGTTCCCGATGGGTTGATTCGGTCAGACAAGGCAGTCGAGAGTGCCCCGGCGTCGACCTTCTGACCATCGTCACTTTCCAAGATGTCATAGACGAGCGTCGTACCACCCTTCATATCTGGTCCAAGCAACAATTGGAAATTGTTGCTCCACGCAAAAATGAAGGCCGCGGTAATCGCAGCGATCATGACACCGATGCGGAACGAATGATTGGGCATTCGAAACGCCTTGGCTAAGAAGTGGCTGATCACAAACGGAGCCACGAAAATCCCCAAGACATACGCCGCGTTGGTAGCAAAAGCTCCCCAACCCGAGGTCGAAGTCTGGGCCACAGCATCCGTTGCGGGGTCAGCCGCTGCTTGCGCCAGCACAAAAAAGCTGGGCAACACATCAACGATGGAAAGGCCGTTCATCGGTTTGTTTCCAAGTTCACTAAGTAGTTACAGTTCTATATTTGCCTAAGTCGCCAAAATGGCGACTCACTTATTCTTCTCTTCTGCCTCAGCCTCGTCCGTAAGGACCTTGGCAATGGCGTCGCGATTTAAGGTGATCTTTGCACCCGACTTGTCGTCAATACGCAAGACCACCGTCGAGTCGCCTGCATTCGCCTGGGTGATCGTCCCATGGATACCACTCGACGTGACCACTCGGTCGTTCGTCTTAAGACTCGAAAGCGAGTCTTGCAACTCCTTCATCTGCCTCTGCTGCGGACGGAGCACGAGCAACACGAAAAGGATGCCGCTGATCAGAATGAGATTCAGCGGGTTACCAAGAATCTGAGTGATCAGACTGCTGTCCGGGGCTCCAGTCGGCTGGAGTTCCCCCGTCGCTTCCACCGTTTTCTGTGCCAGCAAAAGCACAGGAGTGGCCAGTAGCTCGTTGGTGTTAAAAAGCATGTACGGGCGACTTCTTCAACAGTGGTCAGCAACGGTATTGCAGGCATTCCAATGCCAAAATGTCCAGCAGCGAATGGTGCACCTGCGGGGAAGCAGGTTGCATACCGCGATGCGAAATCGACGCACCTTCGGCCAGAATAAGCCAGAAATAATAAGACCACCCCGATTTAGCCACAAGCCTAGATTGGCCCCCCATCGCCGTAAGTACAAGCAGACAGGCAACTTGGGAAAGTCCAACCAAGGCCGGCACAGTGAGAATGCGATTGCGAATAGAACGCGAGGAATGCTAGCACGGCCCCCGTTTGCCCCACATGGTGGCCAGAATCACAGACGAGCTCGGATCTACGGGTTGAGCTACCCCCGAATTAGGCAGAATCCCAGGCTGGTCCAGGGCTTCGGCGAGCAACAGCGACCTACCCAAAGCCAGGTCGTTCTTGGCAGTCAAAATGGCCTAAGGCCTACGCATCGCTGGATGAAAGAAGTATCGATTCCCCTGAAAGATCTGGGGGAATCCTCGACTTGACTTCGATATGAAGCCCCCAAGCAGCCTTGCCGCTAGGAAGCTAGGCTCGCTTGGTGTTTGCTGGCATAGGCTTCAAGCCCTGCCTGGATCTCAGCGTCCGTAATTCCGTAGCTCTTCAGCAGCTTGATCATGACCGTTCCGATTCGAGCTGGCTTGTTGATACGCGACGGGTCGTGCTTTGCTCGATGGCTATTCTGGACTTCTGCGACGGACTCCAGGCTCGACTGAGCACGCGGCTCGGCTTGGCTTGAGGTTCCGTTGCTGGGTCGACTCGCAGACTTCCAAGAGTCAGCTGACTCTGATCTCTCGTCTGTGAATGAGAAAAAGAGTTGAGGGGAACTTGGACTTTCAGTCGTCAATAAGGCGTTCATGCGATTCGCAGGCAAAGAGCCCGCCCTCAAAACTTCGGTGATGCGTGCAGCGATCACGTCGATCACTGTTGCATTTGAAGTTTCGCGAGGCCGTGGACACCTTCGGTCACCGAGAAACGGTCCAAGGAATCTTTTTCCAAAAACCGCGATTCGAACCTAAAACCAATAGCCAGATATCGTGGTCCGGGACAAGAAACCTGGGAAATATTCCGTTTTCTTTGTAAGGCCTGTTTCAAAGATCGCGTTCTCTCCTAAAGCTATCCGATGCCTTCCCCTTCTCGACGTAGACACGGACACTATGCCTAACCCCACGATTCAAGAAGCAGCCGATGTCTTACGCGAACGATTTGGCTTGGCGTCCTTTCGCGAAGGCCAAGAAGCAGTCATCTCGCGACTGCTAAACGGAAAATCGGCTGCTGCCATCTTTCCGACCGGCGGCGGAAAATCGCTGTGCTATCAACTCCCGGCGATCCTTTTCGATGGACTCACTGTGGTAGTGTCTCCGCTGCTCGCGTTAATGCGAGAACAAGTCGATGAACTTCGCTCACGAGACATTGCCGCGGTACGTCTGGACTCGACTTTGACAGCAGAAGAAAATCGAAGCGTCCTCCAAGAGATCCGCAGTGGAAAAGCGAAAATCTTGTATGTCGCACCTGAACGATTCTTCAATGAGAGATTTCGACAGTTCATTTCCGAAATCAGAATATCGATGTTCGCCATTGACGAAGCCCATTGCATCAGCCAATGGGGTCACAACTTCCGCCCTGATTACCTGAAGCTCGCCAAAACGGCTCGTGAGCTCGACGTCGAAAGGGTACTCGCGCTGACTGCGACTGCGACGCCAGCAGTTTTAGATGACATTCGGGACGGTTTTTCCATAGCGACGGAAGACGCAGTGCAGACCGTGTTCTATCGCTCCAACCTCGCACTCCGATTCACGTTGTGCGACACAGCCACTCGCGACGAGACGCTTGCTTCCCGAATCACGGAAGCTCCGCCTCAGCCAACCCTCGTCTACGTTTCGTTGCAAAAAACGGCAGAGAAGGTCGCCGAAGCACTCCAGACACACGAGATTAACTGTCGAGCCTACCACGCGGGACTATCGGCCGAAGAACGAGCCGAGATTCAAGACTGGTTTATGGAATCGAATGACGCGACGGTGGTAGCGACCATCGCTTTTGGAATGGGCATCGACAAATCCAACATTCGTGCGATCTATCACTACAACCCATCAAAGTCGATCGAGAACCTCGCCCAGGAGATTGGGAGGGCAGGTAGAGACGGAGACGATGCGGTATGCGAAACGATGCTTGTGCCCGAAGACCGAATCGTGTTGGATAACTTCTCCTATGGTGACACCCCTGGCTTGCCTTCGCTGCAGCGATTCACTGAATTCTTGGTTGGCCAACCCGAAGAGTTCTTCGTTAGCTACTACTCGCTTGCGTACGAAGCGGACATTCGCGACACAGTCGTCCGGACGCTCTTCACACACCTTGAGCTAAACGGCTTGCTCGAAGCGACAGCACCACGCTACGACGCGTACCAGTTCAAACCCAAAGTTCCGTCGACCCAAATCCTCAAGCAATTCGAGGGCGAACGCCGTGTCTTCGCATCGAACGTGCTCTCGCTGGCAGTCAAAAAGAAAATCTGGTTCGAGATCAAACTGGCACACGCAGCGGAACGACTTAAATGCGAACGCCACCGCATCGTTAGCATGCTGGATTACTTTGCAGAGCAGGGATGGCTCGAACTAAAGGCAAGCGGCCTTGTCCACGGATACCGCAAGCTGAAACCGATCGCCGATATCGAAGAACTGACTCAAGAGCTCTACGAATATTCACTGAGCCGCGAACTAGGTGAACTCACTCGCACCAACGAACTCTATGAATTGATGTTCTCGCCAACCTGCCAGAGCGGAGCGCTATCGAGCCATTTTGGTCAGACGCTCACCGATCCATGCGGCCACTGCAGCGTCTGCGAAGGAAATGCGATGCAAGCTCCTCGGGACACGCAAGAACACCGACTTGGGGATTCCGCCCTCAGGGGATTGGCCGAGGTTTGCAAGAAGCACGCGACCGTTCTGGCCGACCCGCGGCAGCAAGCTAAATTCCTGTGCGGACTGTCCTCGCCAAAGATGATCCGCGCACGATTAACTCGCGATCCGCTCTACGGTTGCTGCGGACATGTACCTTTCGAAGTCGTCCTCGACTCGCTAGTTGAAGCCAATGTCGGATAGCCAATGTCGGATAGCCAGCGAGGCCATCAGACAGGAGATCGCGAAGGAGCAAGCTCTCAGAGTGACAGAGCTCTAGTAACCGCTAGATGCACCACCCGTGGCCTCGAACGTGATTGCATCCAATCCTAGAGCGACACGCGCTCCATCCATCATTGGCTGCGTCTTGCTTGCACCACAGCGGGTCACACCAAGATCCTTGACCTTCTTCAAAGTCTCAAAATCACGAACACCTCCGGCGGCTTTGACTTGAATGCCTTCGCCCACGTTATCCACCATCAGCTGCAGATCTTCCATCGTCGCACCGCCAGTTCCATAACCGGTACTCGTCTTCACCCAATCCGCTTGTAGTTCAGTGCAGATTTTGCAAAGTCGAATCTTTTGCTCATCGTTTAGATAGCAGTTTTCGAAAATCACTTTGACTTTGCGATCCGCCGCATGGGCAATGTCGATAACTGCCTTGATGTCTTGAGTCACATAGTCCCATTCACCACTCAGCACCTGGCTGATGTTGACCACCATATCCAGCTCTTGGCAACCATCAGCGACTGCGATTTCTGCTTCCCTCTGCTTCATCACCGTCGTGTGACCGCCGTGTGGAAACCCGATTGTCGTGCTGGGCTGAACGGTCGAACCCGATAAGATCTCGGCGCAACGCTTCAAGTAGTAGGGCATGATACAGACGCTCGCCACGTTGTAGGCAACAGCGAGTTGGCACCCTTCTTCGAGCTGTCGCACGTCCATGGTTGGCATCAGCAACGAATGATCGATCATCTTGGAGTAGTCTTCGTAAGTTGCCGACATAATGGGCCCTTCTAGATTAGGTGGCGTTCGATGCGTCCAAGACAAAGAAACATGCAGGCCCTCACCGGGAGAGCTGCAAGATAACCGCGCGACACCGAGCCTAGGTACAGCGGCGGCGGTCGTTGCTAGCGGAATTCTTTAAGGTACAAAATTCTTAAGGTAACGGTAGCTCTGCCTCAGCGATTCCTTGCGTGATTCGAGGCTGCCTTCGTAAGCCCGATCCTCGACTTCGACGCACACCGCCCCCTCATACCCTTCGTCGAGTAATGTGGAGAAGAATTTCCCCCAATTCACTTCCCCCAAACCCGGCAGCTTGGGAGTGTGATACTCCAGCGGATGTGCCATGATCCCGACTTCATCGAGTTTGTGGCGATCGAGACGAACGTCCTTCGCATGAGCATGGAAAATGCGATCTGCAAAGTCTCGCATCGGCTTCAGATAATCCATCTGCTGCCAAACCATGTGCGAAGGGTCGTAATTGAGTCCGAGATGATCGCTCTCCATATCGGCGAAAAGTTGACGCCAGATCTTGGGCGTCGTGGCGATGTTTTTCCCTCCGGGCCATTCGTCTTCCGAAAACAGCATCGGGCAGTTTTCGATCCCAATTCGAATTTCAAACTCTTCGGCTTTCGCGACGATGGGCCTCCATGTATCCAGTAGTCGAGGCCAATTATCGGCCACGCTCTTCGTGTAGTCCCGCCCGATGAACGTGTTGACGTTCCTAATTCCCAGGGAGTTTGCTGCCTCGAGCAACCGCTGCAAGTGGTCAACTGACTTCGCCGCCTCATCGGCATCCGGCGCGAGACAATTCGGATAGTAGCCCAGAGCGCTGATCTGAACGCCAGTGTCACTGACAACGGAATGCACGCCAGTTCGGCCTTGCTCATCTAATTTGTCGATATCAATGTGAGTGATCCCAGCGTAACGCCGCTCCGCCTTGCTAACTGGCCAACACATCACCTCGACGCAATCGTAACCGACTTCGGCTGCAAAACGCATCACCTCTTCGAACGAGAGATCGGGAAGAATCGCGCTGGCGAACCCCAATTGAATCATCAGTAGTACCTCCAAGAAATCTGCCCGAAGCGGAACACCAATGGTGCATGCCTTTGAAAACCGAATCCAGCGTCTCAGATAAGGCCGGGGCCGGCAAGCAGTCGGCACACAACCAAAGAACGTTTAGCCGACGTCAACCCAACGGCTTTCCTGCGCGCTAAGCAGAATCGCCTCACACAATTTCACTTCGCGGTGCCCATCTTCAAACGTAGGGAAGGTTGGGGCTGTCGCGAACGTACCACTTGCTATCGAACCGTAAAAATCGCGGAATAGCTGCTTGAACGTGTCGGGAAAACCTTCGTTGTGCCCCGCCGGATAGTTTGCGAACCCTGAAGCACGGTCCGACATGAGCCCGGGATCTCGGATCAAACTCTGGTTGGGCTCATCACGACGGCCAACCCACATTTCATTTGGGGACTCGCTGTTCCAAGCCAATGCTTTTTCCGTACCGGCGATTTCATATCTCAGACAGTTCTTCCGACCTGCGGTGACCTGAGAAACGTGCATCACGCCACGACTACCGCCTTTGAAACGCAGTAACACGGCGCCGAAATCCTCCGTGTCGATCGGGACGATGTCATGGGTCTCTTCAGTCGGAGGTCCCGCGAGTTTGCCAGAAAATGTCTCAACACTACCTTTTGCACTCAAACGGCTTTCGAATACGGTCTGCAAATCCGCGCATACCGAGGACACTTCCAACCCGGTGATAGCATGAATCAGGTCCAACCAGTGAGTCCCAATATCGGCTACTGCCCTGAGCTGTCCCCCGGCTTCGGCCAACACGCGCCAGTTGAAATCGGTGCGATGGAACAACCAGTCTTGAGCGTAGCTTCCGCTTACATGAAACACGTCACCAAGCTCACCTGACTTCCGTCGCTGAGCCGCTTCAATGCACAGCGGGTAGTAGCGAATGTTGTAGTTCACGCCCGCAGCCAACCCACTCGACTTCGCCATCTCGACCAGCTCCGTGGTCTGCTGCGAATCCATCGCAAGCGGCTTCTCGCACAACACATGCTTGCCAGCTTCCAAGCATTGCTTCGCCTGTTCGAAGTGAGCCTGATTCGGTGAAGTCACGTGAACGCAGTCGACTTCGCCATCCGCTAATAGCTGCTCCAGATTCGCATATGCTTTTGGAATCCCAAGCTGTGCTGCAGCCGCCTTCGACTTTTCTTCAGAGCTTCCTAGGATCCCAGCTACAGCCACTCCAGCGCGACGCAGCCCTTCGACGTGGACAGGCCCAATAAAACCAGTCCCAATGACTGCCGCTGTAAAACGCTGCCCCATTGCACACACTCCCATCCCATGCTCATTCCCATGCTCAACTCAGCACCTCAGCACCACAATTAAAACTCGGGTTTACCTGCCATCTAATCCTCAGGGTACAGCCTTCGGAGCTTCCGCGATATGATGGGCAGAGCTCCAATGTGGCAACAGTTGCCGCCCAGGAATCAACCCGAGCAGGATGTGCCATGCACCGCAAAGAATGGAAGTTTCGAGCGCACGACCGCCAGCTGATCGAATCGCTCAGCGAACAATGCGAAGTCTCACCGCTCGTCGCACGGCTACTGCTCAATCGTGGAATCGACGACAAGGACTCAGTATCCGCCTTTCTTGACGCAAGGCTAACAAACCTGCGTGCCCCCGAAGAGCTGCCAGGTCTCGCAGACGCACGCGACCGAATTATGCAGTCCGTAACGGCCGGCGAAGAAATCGTCGTCTACGGCGACTACGATGCGGACGGCATGACGGCAACTGCGATTCTGTACCGCTGCCTGTCGCTCATCGGGGCTCAAGTCTCCTACCACCTACCGAACCGGATGGAGGAAGGCTACGGGCTCCATGTCGACTCCGTGGAAAAACTACACCAACGCGGGAAGAAGCTAGTCATTACTGTGGACTGCGGCATCGCGAGCCTAGCCGCTGCCAAGCGAGCCAAGGAGTTGGGCCTGCCGCTGATTGTGACCGATCACCACCGGTACCTAGATGAATTGCCAGAGGCTGAGGCGATCGTGCACCCGGCGTTGCCCGGCCACAACTACCCATTCACGGGACTCTGCGGCGCGGGCGTTGCTTTCAAGCTAGCTTGGGCGCTCTGCCAGGCGCATTGCGGCAAACCCAAAGTCAATGACCATCTCCGCGATTACTTACTACAAGCCGTTGGACTTGCCTCGATTGCAACCGTCGCCGATGTGGTTCCACTGCTAGATGAAAACCGCATCATCGTCCACAACGGTTTGCGCACGCTGTGCAACTACGCGCCGATCGGCCTGCAAAAGCTCATGAAGATCGCAAACCTGTCCGACAAAAAAGTCCTCGCGTCCGACGACCTGGGCTTCTCCATTGCACCTCGGCTGAATGCAGCTGGGCGACTTGGCCAAGCCCAACTGGGCGTCGAACTGTTGGTCACCGAAGATGCAGAACGCGCCGAAGCCTTGGCCAGCTACATTGATGAACTCAATGGCAATCGCAACAAGATCGAACGTAGCATCCATATTGCAGCCGCCAAGCAAATCAAAGAAGTGCATTCCCCCGAAGACGATCCGGCCTTTGTCTTGGCCTCGCCGAATTGGCACCCCGGCGTGATTGGAATTGTCGCCGGCCGTCTCGCAGAAAAACATCACAAACCAGTCGTCTTAGTCGCACTGGACAAGCTAGGCGCCAAACCTGGTACCGGATCCGGACGTTCTCCCAATGGAGTCAATTTGCACCGTGCGTTCTTAGATTGCGACGAATGGCTGGTCAGCGGTGGTGGACATGCTGCCGCTGCAGGAATGCGAGTCGAAGAATCGAAACTCACTGGATTCCGCAACGCGTTCATGGAAGCTGTTGCAGAGCAGGGGGCCGATGCTGAGCTGCAAGCCCAAGTCGTATTCGATGCCGAAGCGACCCTGGACGAATTGAATCTCTTCACCATCGGACAGATCGAAAAACTGGCCCCGTTCGGCGCTGAGAACGCTCGACCGACTTTCTGCGCATTAAACGTTACGGTGGAAGAACCGCCTAAGGTAATTGGGGCATCAGGCAAGACCCTTAGCATGGTGTTTAGCCAATACGGCAAACGCATCCGCGCAGTCGCCTTCGGCAAAGCCGACGATTGGCTGGAAGAACTGAAGGCTGTTGAAGGCACACTCGATATCGCGTTTCGCCCGGTCATCAACGATTTCAGGGGTTACAAGAACGTCGAAATGCAACTGGTCGATTGGCGTGTACATGAAACGGAAGGCCCTACCACTGACCTACCTTCGCCACATCTGAGCAGCGCTACCGATCGCGTGGGTTAATGCATGCCCCGCGCGGCAAGTGGATCCCAATTTGGCGGCGAGCCCCTGCGAGCCGACACCGGCATGCGAGCAGACGATGTGAGCCCGCATCCCAGCCAAACCATCCAGCATCCCCCCCAAACCTTACAGCGACCAGCTACGTCACTCACTCGCGTCCGGTTCGCCAAAGTGACTTTGTCGAGCCTGGATTGGTCCGAACCCACTTTCGAAGTGTTAATGAACGTGGATTCGCCTCCGCCGGACACCCCCGTCACTTGTTCGCCCAACGCGACCGAAGTATCCTTGCTGCGCTGGAACCGATACTTAAAAACGACCAGAAACCGGCACACGAACCGGTGTACTAGTAAAGATCCGTACACCATCGCAAACTGACCAGGGACAACCCGGCCGATGTGTTTCGACTGCATCAACCCGATGCTGCTCAAGACACGTTGTCCCATTCCCACTTGAACAAACACGGTGGCAAATGCTTCATCCTAACCATGCGATGCGGACCTCTTGTACGATGCGATCCGCTTTTGTCGCCCCCTTGGCCTGCCTACTAACTCTGATTGCAGCAGGTGACACTCTTCGCGCCGACGACTGGCCCAACTTCCAAGGCCCCACGCAGGACAGCCGCTCGGCAGAGACCGGTCTTTTGAGCGAGTGGCCCGACGCTGGACCAGAGATGGCTTGGAAAATTGAGTCCGTTGGAGTCGGCTACTCCGCGCCGACCGTGGTCGGGGACACGATCTATTTGCTCGGCGCGCGCGGCGGCAAAACCGAGATGTTCGCGTTAAGTGCAAAAGATGGTTCGGAGAAGTGGAGTCTCGTTGTCAACAACAAACCGTTCAACTTTGATGGCAACGCATGGGGCATTGGTCCCCGCTCGTCAGCGACCGTTACGGACGGTCGCGTTTTTGGTATGGCCGGAGACGGCAAGATGGTTTGCGCCGACCTCGATGGCAACGAAATTTGGCGCGTCGACATGCAAGCCGATCTCGGCGGCGAAGTGAATCCGATCGGCGGCGGTCCGAAGACCTTCGGCTGGGGCTTCTGCTGGTCACCCATCGTGGATGGCGACAAATTGATCTGTACTCCTGGCGGCCCCAAGGGGTTAGTCGCGGCACTCGAATGTGCAACGGGCAAAGTCGTTTGGCGTTCCGCGGATCTACCTCTCATGGGAACCTATGCCTCGCCCGTGATCGCTGAGATTCATGGCGTTCGGCAATATGTTGTCATGACTCAGAAGGGAGCTGCCGGGGTCGGCGAAGATGGCTCCCTACTTTGGGAACATGTCCGCAAACGGCCCTATTCGGACGTCGTCATCCCAACGCCGGTCGTCAGCAAGAATCATGTTTACACTAGCGTCGGGTATGGCGGCGCGGGTTGCGAATTACTCACCATCGTCAAAACGGACGATGGTTTCACGGTGGAGAGTGAGTATTCGACCCGGAATGCCAAGATCATGAAGAACAATTTAGGCGGCTTTGTGCTGCACGAAGGGCACATTTTCGGCTGCTCAGACCGCCGCGGCTGGGTCTGCCAAGAACTCGCGACAGGCGACATGAAGTGGTACAAACGCGGTGCGGCTGGATTTCCAGACGGCTCCATCATTTTCGCGGACAACCATCTATACTTATTAGACGAGCGTGGTGGTGAAGTCGCTTTAATTGAGGCTTCACCAGAGGCCTGGAACCTGAAAGGCCGATTCACGCTTCCCGCCCTGTCCGAAAAACGAGCCCCCAGCGGACGCACCTGGACCCACCCCGTCATCGCAGATGGACACCTTTACCTGCGAGATCAAGAATTGCTCTACAGCTATAAACTGAACTAAGCAGGTTTGCACTGCTTGGGCATCTGGAATCGCTACGAGCCAAACGTTAAAGAACTGCGCCGCGGTCTTCGGCAAAACACGCTGATTCGTGTGACTCAAAAGTATAAGTTCGAGACCCGCGAGGTTGGCTCCGAGCCGCGAAGATGTTCGAATAGACAGATCTAAACTCTTCAGCGCACTGGCGAATGAACCTTCGACCGGTAAGGTCGACTACAACCCAACTGGAGTTTGTTGACACATGAGATTTCAAACCGTTGCAACCTATGCCGCTTCCATGGTGGTCGTTGCATGCACCCTTGCGAAACCAAGCCTGGCAACAGATTGGTCCAATTGGCGAGGCCCGCTGAAGACGGGCGTTTCCTTGGAAACCGACCTGCCCGATAACTTCGAAGACGTCCTTTGGATGAAGAAGGATGTCAGTTGCCGATCCACGCCGATCGTCATGAATGACAAGGTCTACATTATCAGCCGCATCGGCGAAGGTGCCGAAGAGCGTGAACGCGTGGTCTGCATGGACGCGAAGTCTGGCGAGATCGTTTGGGAACACCGTTTCAGTATCTTCTTCACGCCCATCGTGAGCGTTCGCCTGGGCTGGACGGTTCCAGCAGGGGATGAAGAGACCGGCAACGTCTACGTCCACGGAACACAAGGATTCTTGTTCTGCTTCGACGGCGAAACCGGTGAAGTCAAATGGAAGCACTCGCTGACCGAAGAGTTCGGCCGCATCACTGGATATGGTGGACGTGTAACGAGTCCCGTTGTCGACGGCAATCTCGTCATGATCAGCATGCTCAGCTCCAACTGGGGCTCGCAGGCCGGTGGTGGCTGCCGTTTCTTTGCGTTCGATAAGAACACCGGCGACGTCGTCTGGGCGAACTCCACTGGGATCCGCCCGAGTAACTCATACCGCTGCGTTCCTATCGTAGCCACGATTAACGGACAGCGTTTGCTCATTAGCGGTGGCGGCGACGGTCACATGCACGCTTTCCAGGTCGAAACCGGCAAGAAAGTTTGGAGCTTCAGTCTCGGCAATGGGGCAATGAATCCGGCTCCCGTGCTCGCTGGAAAATACCTTTATTGCGCCCACGGCGAAGAGATTCCCGGAAGAGCCACAGTCGGGCGAGTTGTTTGCCTAGACGTGAGCGGTGCCGAGCCAAAACTGGTTTGGGAAAAAGATGGGATCGAATACAAGTATCCGTCCCCGATGTTCTATGACGGAAAGTTGATCATCCCCGATCGCCAAGGCCGCTTGTACTGCTATGACGCCAAAACGGGAGAGCGACTGTGGCGTGCGAAGTTCGGTCGAAACTGTACCGGCTCGCCCGTGGTTGGTGATGGCAAAGTTTACCTCAGCTCTGTCCATGGATACTTCCATATTTTGGACATCAACAACAAGGGACGCCGCATTGCCCGCAAGCGTTTCCAGCCAGCGGATCCTCAATTCGATGTCGAAGTCCAAGGCTCCGCGGCCATCGCAAACGGATGCGTCTTCTTTGGTACCACCGAGGAATTTTATTGCCTAGGGTCGTATCGCCCATCCACGGTCGAGCCACCCGCACTCGCTGCTGCTCCCGGCCCAAACCCAACTGGAAAGCCAGCCACGCTTCGCGTGGTGCCTGCTGAAATCGCGGTCAAGGCTGGCGAATCCGTTACCTTCACCGCACAAGTCTTTGACGCGGATGGCCGACTCGTCGGCGATGCGAAACCGTCCATGAGCCTGGCACCAATGTCGCCAGGACCAGGTCTCGGCGAAGGTGCTGTGCGACCTCCACTACAAGGCGACTTAACTGGAATGACCTTTACCGCACCGACGAGTGGCAAAGGGCAATCGGGTTCCATCGTCGCCAAGCTAGGTGACCTCGAAGCAAAAGTCCGCGTTCGGCAAGTTCCGAGCTACCCCTACACGGAAGACTTCGAATCCACCGGTACTGGCATGGTTCCTGGCGGCTGGACCAATACACAGCTTCGTTATGTGACGCTTGAGAAGGACGGCAACACGGTCCTGTCCAAAACCGCTCGAATTGCCGTTCCGTTCTACCGACAGTGGTACGCGTTTATCGGCGGACCAGATGACAAGGACTACACCATTGAGGCCGATGTCATGGGCGAACAAGTTGAAACTTATCTGCCAAACATGGGCGTAACAGCCAACCGCTACATCTTGCAGCTTGTCGGCGCCGAGCAGTCGCTGCGAGTTTCTGCTTGGGATGCGATTCCGCGGGTATCGAATGAGATCGAGTTCCCCTGGAAGCCTGATACTTGGTACCGCATGAAGCTGAAAGTCGATGTCCAAGGCGAAGTTGGCAAGGTATACGCCAAAGTCTGGCCGAAGAGCGAAGCCGAACCAGCAGATTGGACGCTCGAGTTGGAAGACCCGAATCCCAACGAAAGTGGACCTCCTGGACTTTACGGTTCGGCACAAGGCATCCAGCCGCCAAAACTTGGTACGCAGATCTTCTACGACAACGTAACGGTCAAGTAAGCTTCCGTTCGAGGCATGTCCGAAGAAGCCTATTGCTCACCTGCTCGCTAGCGAGCAGGGTGAGCTTCAACAGTGAGATGCATTCGATCTCGCATTCATCGAATCCAACACATGGCATCGCCATATTTCCGGAGAACATCACCCATGCGAAACCTGCTGCTCCCCGGCATGCTCATTGCGGCATGCTGCATCAGCTCCGCTTCCCCAGCCATTTCTTTGGGGCAAGAAGCTAAGCTTCTTGAGCCACCTAAAAAAGATTGGCCAATGTACGCGGGCCACCTAAAACGCAACTTCGTCAACCCGCACATTACAGGACTGCCTGAAAGCTGGGACATTTTCGAAGGCGACAACGTTGCCTATTCAGTCCAGCTGGGCTCCCGTGCCTATGGCGGCCCCGTGGTAAGCGACGGCAAAATCTTAATAGGTACGAACAACGAATTCCCACGTGACGCAAGCATCACTGGCGATAAAGGCGTCATGATGTGCTTCGACGAATCGAACGGTGAATTCCTTTGGCAGATTGTCCATGACAAACTGGCCGCCGGCCGCGTCTGGGATTGGCCACAACAAGGCATTTGCTCGACGCCCGCGATCGAAGGCGACCGTTTCTACTACATCGGAAACCGGTGCGAAGTGATTTGTGCCAGCATGAAAGACGGCTCGATCATTTGGAAGGTAGACATGATCGGCGAACTCAAAGTCTTTCCACACAACATCGCTACTTGCTCTCCTTTCATTCTCGGCGACACACTGTTTCTTATCACCAGCAACGGAGTGGATGCGGCTCACCTACGTGTCCCATCGGAGAATGCTCCCAGCTTCCTTGCCATGAACAAAGAAAATGGCGAAGTCCTTTGGAGCAGCAACCTTCCGGGCCAATCGCTTCGCAATATCATGCACGGCCAATGGTCGAATCCTGCCTACGCAGAGCCAGGCGGAAAACCTCAAGTCATCTTCCCCGGTGGCGACGGCTGGGTTTACTCCTTCGAACCCAAAACTGGTGAACTACTTTGGAAGTTCGATTGCAATCCGAAGGATGCTGTCTACAAGCTGGGTGGCCGCGGAACCGCGAATGACTTTGTGGCCACGCCCGTCATCTACGATGACAAGCTCTACATCAGCGTCGGTCAAGACCCTGAGCATGATACCGGCGTCGGACACCTTTACTGCATCGACATGATGAAAGTCCCGGCGAACAAGGATAAAGACGTTTCACCCACCATCGTGAAATCGCGTGAACCACTGGTTGAAGAGGAAAACCCGGAGTCAGCAGAAATCTGGCATTACGGTGGTCCTGCAACTCGGGAAAAACCAAGCCCGACCGGTGAGACCTACTACTTCGGACGCAGTATGTCGACCTGTGCCATCAAGGACGACATTCTCTACACCGCCGAATTGGGCGGCCACGTGCACTGTCTAAACGCTCAGACGGGTGAGCTCTACTGGACGGAAAGCATGTTCGCCAATACCTGGTCATCGCCTTACATCGCAGACGACAAAGTCTACATCGGTAACGACGATGGCATCTTGTACATCTTCGAGCACAGCAAGGAGATGAACATGATCGGTGAGATTGAACATGATGATGGCACCAAGATCAGAACAACTCCCGTTGCTACCAACGGACGCCTGTACTACCTGACCGAGAGCCCAACCAAACTGTGGGTGATCGAAGACGGTGCTCAGGCAGAATCGGAGTAGTCAACTCATTCGCTGAGCGAGAACCACTCTCAGCGCACCCTCAGCGTATAGACAGAATCGGCACAAGGTGTTCGTCGCCCCGGCGAACACCTTTTTCGTTGCGCCGCCCGGGAGAACAACACCTGCCTCGGATATTTCGCTTCCACTCGGAGAATAGTCGCCATCAGGCAACAGCGATCACAAGCCAAAGGCTAGAGCAGATTCGCATTTTCCGAATACTTGCAAAGAATCTTTCCGGCAACGAATGCCTTGGTCACGCTGTCGGATTATCTGGCTACACCAAAACGAAAAATGCTCTAGCAACGAATTTCATATACCGCTTTGGCTCATCTCAGTTTTCGAGCCTTAGAGTTTTCGAGCCTTAGGGAAGCGCGAACGTGAACGCGTGCTTCGCGATCTTCTTTGGACATCTTTTGCCACGCATTGCGCAGTTGCTGAGAAACGATGACGGGAGCAGTCGAGTCTTCAACCTGAACGCCTCTTCGGCCTTTAATGGCAACTCGGTGGTAGCCAGCAGCGTCGGAAAAGTTCTTGTCGTGAATTTCGATCGCTTGCGATTTCTCCCCGGCGTGGAAATCGCATACGAATACATGCGCAACCTTGATACTGTGCTTTTCAATCGTTTCACTCGACTTGAGCTTCAACGGACAACGTTTGCCTGAAATGGAAACCTCGATCTTGTCTCCCAAGCTACTTGCAATCGCCTTGCGAAAAACATCCCACGCCTGCCGCTGATCTTCAGGCAGAGTCCCAGCGTTCTTGAACGCTCCGTGAAACCTGCGCATCGTCGCGAGGTTCATCTCAAACGAGTATTGAAATTCCGCACGATCCGGAAAGACAACGATCTGGAGATCACGCTCCACGACCCCATCGCCCAGTTCATGAGCGAGAGTCGATGGTGGTGGCAAGACCACGCCCATAGCGAACAGAAAAGCAAACCCATTTGCAATGAACTTGGTGAAATTCGCAGCAACCCGTGGTTGCGTGCAGACACAAATGAACTTCGTAAGGCCCCAAGATCGTAGATTCGACATATGAATTCTCTCGATTTCGTTCAACCTATTTGCTCGCTTAGCATTCCGAGACGGACGCGGATGTGGGCCCACTCGAGAGCAGATCTAGATATCGGCAGCCGACGGGAATGAAATTGCCGTAAGCGTTACCGGCAGCTACTGTTTCGTGCTTGTTCCATTAGAATAGTGCAACATCGCTGCCCCTTCATGAATCCCACCAAATACAGCATTTTTTCTTGCTGCCTCGACTAGTCATAACTTGGGTCATAACTTGGCAACACCTGCATTACGCTGGTGGCCCCATGGCGAAGGTCCTGGCACTGACGTGAAGATCGAAGCCGAACTGGTCTCGAACGAAAAGACCAGATGCCGAAAACTATGAAAGTATCCCACATGAATTTGGATCGTCTTGGAATATCGTTTCTTTCACTCGCCTACGTGATGCTGCCTAGCTTGGCATTTGGTCAAGTCGATGCCGTTGCCGAGGTCCAAGCAGCAAAATCCGGCATCAAGGCCGGCGAGACGGATAGTCCTCAGATGATGGGTTCTAGCCTTCGCAACAGTGTCAGCAATCAAAAAGTGCCGGTGGAGTTTGATGTCGCTGGCGGCGACAACCTGCTTTGGTCAGTCCCCCTAGGTTCGGATACCTACGGCAATCCTGTTGTCGCCAATGGCAAAGTGTTTGTAGGCACAAATAACGAGAATGGTTACGTCGAGCGTTTCCCAAGTGAAATTGATTTGGGCGTATTGGCTTGTTTCGATGAAAAAGATGGCTCTTTCCTTTGGCAGCACTCCAGTCAAAAGTTGGAGCAGGGCCGATACTTTGATTGGCCGCAGCAAGGCATCTGTAGCACTCCACTGGTCGATGGAGATCGGCTGTGGTTTGTGAACAATCGCGGTGAAGTTCTCTGCCTAGATACGGAAGGTTTCCTGGACGGAGAGAATGACGGTACCAAAGACGAAGAGAACGAGAATAAGGATGAAGCGGACGTCGTCTGGAAACTCGACATGATGAAGGAGCTGGGGGTATCGCAACTCTATATGTGCACTTGTTCCGTAACCGGTGCTGGTGACAAGATCTTTGTATCCACATCCAATGGTGTCAGTGCCGAAGGCGAAGTCAAAGCTCCGGAAGCTCCCAGCTTCCTCTGCCTGGATCGCAATACCGGAAAGGTCATCTGGAAGGATAACTCCCCAGGTGGGAACATCCTCCACGGCCAGTGGTCTTCACCCGCCTATGCAGAACTAGCCGGAAAATCGCAAGTTATCTTTGGAGCAGGCGATGGATGGCTCTATAGTTTTGATGCTGACGGCGAGAATGGCCAAAGCAAGTTGCTTTGGAAATTCGACTGCAATCCCAAAAAGGCCGAATACGTCCATGGGGGCGGCGGTTCGCGCTATTACATCATTGGTACTCCCGTCATTCATGACGGTCTTGTATTCGTCGGTCTGGGCGAAGACCCTGAATTCGGAGAAGGTGAAGGAATTTTATGGTGTATCGACCCTAGCAAGACCGGTGATGTCAGCCCAACCATCGTCACGAATCCCAAGTATCCAAACGGAAACATTCCAGATCGTCGCTACGTGGCCTTCAAACCAGCCGAAGGTGATGTCGAAAAAGAGAATCCGAACTCCGCGGAAGTTTGGCGATATGGCGGCTCAAACTTGGAAGAGTTTGAAAAGACGTTCCATCTAACGATCGGCTCGCCGGCCATCAAAGACGGCTTGCTGTACATCGCGGACTTTAGCGGCGTCCTGCATTGTTTGGATGCAAAGACAGGCACTGAACATTGGACCTACGATATGTTCGCTGCCGCATGGGGCTCACCAACGATTGCAGGCGAATACGTCTACGTTTGTGACGAAGACGGTGATGTCGCTATTTTCGAACTCTCCAGCAAGAACAATATGTTGGACGAGCTCAACGTAGAAGACTCGGTGACCACCAGCCCCGTCGTCGCCAACAATCGCCTCTATATCGCCACTCGCAGCAAGCTGATTGCGATTGGCGAGAAGTAGCACTTTCCGTCCTTGGATGCGAGGACGAATCCGAGGTTTCATCAACATTTGAATTGGATGGTTTCTTGCCGATCGATCTAGAACCGTGGTTCGAATTCTCGGATGAGGCAGCGAATGACGTTGTCACCAAAGGTCCAGAGTCCAATGGAAAGTTGGAGCTAACTGATGAAATGCTCCGCAAATGGCCGAGCGGTGACTTATTCGGTCTGACGCAGAATGCAGGCATGGGCTGGGACCCGCAGATGATGTCCGGGCCCCAATTCTTGCTGCTGAGCACGCTCGGCGGCATGCGTTCGGACGATGGCCAACCGCTTGCTCTGGGCTACCACACTGGACACTGGGAAGTTGGACTCCAGGTTCGGGCAGCCGCCGAAACGATTACCAATGCGGGCGGCATTCCTTACGCGGCCTACTGCAGTGATCCGTGCGACGGGCGTTCGCAGGGTACAACGGGCATGTTTGACTCGCTGCCGTATCGCAATGACGCCGCGATCGTGATGCGTCGCCTGATTCGATCCCTTCCGACCGCTCAAGGTGTACTCGCCGTTGCAACCTGCGACAAAGGGCTGCCGGCTTCGATGATTGCGTTGGCAGGAAGCAAGCATTTGCCTGGGATCATTGTGCCAGGTGGAGTCACGCTACCACCGGCATCCGGTGAGGACACAGCCAAAGTCCAGACCATCGGAGCTAGGTACTCACACGGGGAAATAACGCTGGAGGAGGCCTCCGAAGCGGGTTGTCGGGCGTGCGGTAGTGCCGGAGGAGGGTGTCAGTTCTTGGGAACCGCCGCGACGAGCCAAGTCGTTGCAGAAGCACTTGGGATGACTGTCCCGCACGCGGCGCTCGCGCCGAGCGGCCAACCGTTATGGCTCGAGATGGCTCGCCGATCAGCCCAAGCATTGATGGAAATGAACCGAGCCAAAGTCAGCCTAGGCGATATTCTGACTCAAGCGTCGGTAGCGAACGCCGTTGCCGTCCATGCGGCGGTTGGCGGGTCAACGAATTTGCTTCTCCATATCCCGGCCATTGCCCACGCGGCAGGCTTGAGGCGTCCGGGGCTCGAAGATTGGATCCAAGCGAATAAGAACGTCAGCCGCTTTGTCGATGTCTTGCCAAATGGCCCTACCAACCACCCAACCGTTCAGATGTATCTTGCAGGTGGTGTTCCTGAAGTCATGCTTCATCTGCGACGCCTGGGAGTTGTCGACTGCGAATGCAGAACGATTACGGGATTGACCTGGAATGAGATACTCGACAAGTGGGAATCGAGCGAACGCCGGCGACAAGTCCGATCGCTCCTCATGGAACGCGATGGTGTGGATCCTGACGATGTCATCATTCCGCCGACGGTTGCGAAATCGCGTGGGCTAACAAGTACCGTTGTCTTCCCACGCGGAAACCTCTGCCCCGATGGCTCTGTCATTAAGGCAACGTCTATCGACCCGTCGGTCGTCGATGACGACGGCGTTTACCGCCATACCGGACCCGCCAGAGTATTCACGTCCGAAAAATCTGCGATCGCTGCGATCAAAGGACAGGGGACAGCGACCGTCGAAGCGGGTGACGTCCTGGTGCTCATTGGCTGCGGTCCGCTCGGAACCGGCATGGAGGAAACGTACCAATTGACCTCCGCATTGAAGCACATTCCATGGGGCAAACACGTTGCCATCGTGACGGATGCCCGATTCTCGGGCGTCAGCACCGGCGCCTGCATCGGACACGTCGGGCCGGAAGCACTATCAGGCGGACCGTTAGGCAAAGTCCAGGATGGCGATTCCATCGAAATTGTCGTCGACCGCAATGAACTGACGGGTTCTGTGAACTTGGTAGCCGAAAATGCGGACGAATTGCTTTCGACACGGCCGCTTCATCCTGAGCTTGCTCCTGACTCCCGGCTACCAGACGACACGCGACTCTGGGCTGCTTTGCAGGAGTTCGGCGGTGGAACATGGGGAGGATGTGTTTATGACGTCGATGCCATTATCGATGCCCTAAGACAAGCGTCTTCGAAATAGTGCGACTGCCCGTCGCCTCGAGTTCTGCCCAGATCCCGAATCAGATTCGGAAGCTTTTCGGCACAGACCGTAAGCTCCGATGGCTGGTGCACGTCTGATTCAATGGGCGGCCAATTTGTAGACTCACCAGACTGCCGCGTCCGTGAATCGTCGTCCGCCCGCTCTGGTACTGCACGATCCTCTTACCACCGGAAACGCTATGACAAATTTGAATGAACGACAAGAAACACTCTGCTCGGAGAGCAAGTGGGATTACTCGGACCTAAAGGCCGTCTTCCTGAATTGCACACTCAAACGCTCTCCTGAACTCTCCCATACCGAGGGCTTGATCGATATTTCAAAGGCAATCCTAGAGAAGAACCAAGTTTCTGTGGAAGTTGTTCGACCGGTCGATTTTAACCTTGCTTACGGGGTTTGGCCCGACATGACCAAACAGGGCTGGGATCACGACGATTGGCCACAGCTGGCGGAAAAGGTGATGGCTGCGGACATCCTGGTTCTCGGAACGTCAATTTGGCTCGGCGAAAAAACCTCCGTCGCTACCCAAGTTATTGAGAGGCTCTATTCTTCCAGTGGAGAACTCAACGAACATGGGCAATACGCGTATTACGGACGGGTCGGCGGTTGCCTGATCACTGGAAACGAAGATGGAGCCAAACACTGTGCGATGAACATCCTTTATTCATTGCAGCACCTGGGTTACGTCATTCCCCCGCAAGCTGATGCCGCATGGCTGGGAGAAGCTGGTCCGGGCCCATCTTATCTCGACCCGGGTTCTGGCGGTCCCGAGAATGATTTCACCAATCGTAACACGACATTCATGACCTGGAATCTGATGCACATGGCTCGGATGATTAAGGACGCTGGAGGCATTCCGGCTCACGGAAATCAGCGGGCCAGCTGGGATGCAGGCTGTCGCGCCGACTTCCCCAATCCTGAACACCGGTAGGTATCGCGAACCGATTGGTACGTGTGGAGCCGAACTGGACTTTCGGATTCTCCGAATTGCTACGGGTAAGCCTGAACCAAAGAAAAACCCTGGCTTCCGAATAAGGAGAAGCCAGGGTTTGAAAAAGTGCGCTCATCCTGTGAGCGAAAATAATGCAATGCCGCGACAGCGACCAAGGTAACACCGGCGTGGAAGCCGTATGCGGATCTTTGGAGCAGAAGCAATTTCCCTGCCTACTAGGACAGCTTCGATGTTCCGAAGTGAATTCTCTTCACGCGACGAATCAGGCGAACAGAAAACCTAGTAGAAGGGCGCTTCCCAATAGCCAGTACTTCATGGTGTATTCCTTGTTGATCTTGATCGTGTTGCGACAGATCAGCGAAGTTGCAACGACTGTGCCAAAAGGCCCGGCAGCATGAATGCTCACGGCAATTCACGGAATTCTGTGGGCACGATCAGCGAATTCGTTGTTGTGATTGATCGTACCGCTCGACTCTCTTCCAAACCGAGGCGAGCCCGAGACACGCGCGCGTGTTTCAATCTGCGACAGCAGGCACGATTTGAGACATTCAGCAACTCGCCCTACTCCCTCTCACGGTCTCTAAAACAGGTGGTTGACCCCGACCGGGATGTTCCCCTCATGGAGATGGCGATGGGGCAGACTGCCTTTGCCTAGTCAGCGTCTCTCGGATGCAGCGGTTCAGCTCGTCCGACAGCTTCTGCAACTGCTCGCGAGAGTACGCAGGCAGCGCCGCCAGTTCCGTTGCAGCTCGGCTCCATTCGACCGCTTGCCCAGGAGGCAGCGACTCCAGAGCGAAAGCGGCATCTGTCGGAATTCCACCAAGCAGAAACTCAGACTTATCTACGTGAATTTTCCTGTCTTCCTTCAGTCCCGCCGGAAAACCGCGGATCGCATCTTGCGATGGCCGACGCCGCTGCTCGTCCCCTTCAATCAGCCATACAAGCGTCGTTAGTTTCCCTGATGAAGCATCAACCCAAATAAAATGGCGGGTCACCATTGGCCGATGCTCGCCGCTCTGCAGCATCAAGCTGGGCGCGTCAAACACAAAAACGTTCGAGGTTCGCGCAACGATCAAGGCCGTTTCCAATTGCTCTTCATTCATCGCCAGCATCCGGCCACCCACAAAACCGAGGCCCGCCCCTAACCGTTTTTGTGAGTCGGAAGTAATCACCGTCAGTTTCCCGTCGATGTAGGTGCTATAACCGGCTCCGACCTCTTTCAATACATAGTTATTGCTAAGTTCATCTCGCGCTACGGTCGCAAGAATTGTCAGCACAAAAGAAGAAACCGCGTCACGAACACTCTTCGGCAATGACTCCACATCACCGCTCGCGATTCTCGGCCTGGCCAATAGCACGGCTTGGTTCCAACGCTCTGCGGATGGATCCTCCACTAAAGTTCCTGCAGGAATGCGAGCCACTCTTCCCTGCGACTGGGCGAGCCCAACTTCAGGAACAAGAAGTAGCGCAAGCCAAAACGATCGACACAAGGTTGCCGTAGCCACCCGACATAGCCCGGCGTGGAAAGAGACCTCGCGTACTTTCGAGCCCTCTTTCCGCGGTTGGCAACTAGCAAAATCGAGACGCGACGTCGCCATAGTATTCTCGCTTGGAATTGCGTTATGATCTCGGTCAGCCTGCAGGTGGCTGACCGACGAATTTTCCAACTTGTGCTTCGCAATCGAGCAATTTTAAGTCGACCTATGACCGGGGCAAGCCAGACCCAACCGCTCATCGAACTTGAGCATATAGACAAAACGTACAGCGATGGCCAGGTTCAGGCGTTGCGCAATATCTGTCTCCACATTCATGACGGGGAATTTGTCTCCATCATGGGCCCCAGCGGCTGCGGCAAATCAACTTTGCTGAACATGATTGGAGCATTGGACCGCCCGACGCAAGGTTCGGTTTCCATTGCTGGCAATAGGATTGAAAAGAACACCAATTTAGATGCCCTTCGGAGCAGTACGATTGGGTTCGTATTTCAGTCCTTTTACTTGCTGCCCAATCTAACCGCTCTGGAAAATGTGCAGCTGCCTATGTTTGAAAGCGATATCGACCGGCCAGCTCGACCGGCGGCCGCACAGGAACTACTTCAGTTGGTAGGACTCTCAGACCGACTGCATCACCGCCCAAACCAGCTTTCGATCGGCCAGCGTCAACGAGTGGCTATTGCTCGTGCACTTGCCAACACGCCTAAGGTGTTGCTCGCAGACGAACCCACCGGCAGCCTCGATAGCAAGAGCGGTTCAGAGATCATGGAACTGTTCCAAAGGCTCAATGCTGAGCGCGGCACCACACTGATCGTCGTTACACACGATGAAAAGGTCGCGCTGTGTGGTTCGCGAATTATTCGTATGCTGGATGGGAGCATACTCACGGACGACTCATTGAACAAATGAGCCAGGCCCGCAGCCGAGTCATTACTTACGTGCTGGCAATTGAAGGTGCTTTGGCTCTGCCCCTCAATCCTCCCAACTGGCAACTTGTGAACAAGGACGAAGCATGCCAAGAGTTCGATTAACCGGTCTGATTTTATTCATCACCGCAATCTTTCTCGGCTTGGCTTCTGCTGCGACCCAAACATCGCACCTGCGCTTCAAACGTCCCGAATTTTCTTCAACAGAAATTGATGCCGAGAACGCGGCAAGCGAAGATTTTGAAGGCCAACCTCCAATTGCCTTGCCTCCCGACGCAGACCCATCCGCTGAATTAGCTAACCAAGAGGCTCAGTCGGCATCGCTCCACTTTATTTCAGTTCCAATGCTCTATCCGCTTACCGGTGTTGGCTTGCTGGGACTTGCCCTCTGGTTCGTTCCGGGCGGAATAGAAGAAGCTACCCGATCTGGCAACCGTAGTTCTCGCAAAGGCCGAGGCGCTACCTCAAAACGCCGAGCATCAACCAAAGGCCTTTCGATGCTCGCCGCGCGGAATGCTCGTCGAAAACGTCGCTAAGAGCGACAGAACGTTTGACGGCCTGGAAGAGCACCGAGGCCAACGAGACAAATTTTTTCCAATCCAACGTTGTCACTTTCTGTTTCCGTTTGCACTCTTCACTTGCAATCGACAATCCATGACGAATGAGCTGAGTCCACCGGTCGACCTTAATTCATTGTCGCCGGAGTTAAGGACAGCATTTGATGCTGCATCGGCGGGCGCCAAGGTGATTGCTCACTACTTTGAACAGGGTGTGGAAATGCGATCGAAGGCTGATGACGAGTCTTACAACTTAGTCAGCGACGCCGATATCGAATCTGAACAAGCCATTGCTCTCGCGATCCAGGCGGCCTTTCCCCACCACGCTATCTTGGGAGAAGAAGAGAATTGCGGTGGCGCGGACGCACCTCATCTTTGGATCGTCGATCCGCTGGACGGCACCAATAACTTTGCGCATCGCATCCCGCACTTCGCGGTATCCATTGCCTACTATCGCGACTCGGAGCCGTACTGCGGCGTCGTAGTCAATCCAATCCGAGCGGATTGGTACTGGGCAGAAAAAGGGCAAGGAGCATTTCACAATGGACGGCGAATACAAGTTAGCCCGGCTGAGAGCCTAACCAAATCGATGATCGGCTGCGGTTTCTACTACGACCGCGGTGCGATGATGGAAGCCACACTCACCGCCATCCACGATTTTTTCAAGCAGAATATTCATGGTATCCGCCGCTTCGGAACTGCCGCACTCGATTTCTGCCAAGTCGCCGACGGACAATTCGGTGCGTTTTTCGAATACCAACTACACCCTTGGGATTTAGCCGCTGGCCGATTGATTGTCGAAGAAGCAGGCGGCAAGATTACAGACGGGCATGGGAAAGCCGTCCCGATTGCAAAGTCGAGTGTTCTGGTCAGCAATGGCAAGCTGCACCCAGCCTGCCTGGAGATTGTGAATCGACACCATCCGAAGTGAGCATACCTGCGGAACCAATCAGCGAGGGCCCGGCGCGTTCACGAGCCAAGCTTTAAGGTGTTCGCCAGGTGTCTGCCCGCGGTAACCCTCGCCCTTCACGATGCGGTCACCAGTTTCTCGATCAAACGAGTCCGCTGAAAGCTGGGCCGGTACGGAGTCGGCCGTCTGAAACGCCCAAGCCTCCAGCAACTCTCGAAGCCTTTCTAATTCAGCCTCGTACGCAGGGTTGCCCACTAGGTTGTTCAATTGGTCTGGATCTTCTGACGCCAAGTAGAGCTCCTCGGCAGGCCTTGGCTTCATGAAAACATCACTCTGAGCCGCTGTTAAATCGCCGGCAGCGTTGGCCTTGATCAGATCCACGTGGGAAGGCGAGCGTACAGAATCGGCTGGCCCCTGCCACATTTGGTACGGCCTGTTGTTCTTGATGTAGAGGAATTTCCCATCTCGGATCGAACGCCCATGAGCCTCGTAGTCGTGCCAATTGTGCTCCGAAAAAGCGTACTTCCGTACGATGGCGGAGTTAGACTCGAACATTGGCTCCAAAGAAACGCCTTGCATCGTAGCGGGAATGTCCACACCCGCCATCGACAAGATGGTTGGAGCTAGATCGATCACGCTAACCAAGCCTTGCACCTCGCCGGACCGTTGTATCCCTTTGGGCCAATGGGCAACCAAGGCGGTCTTCATTCCAGAATCATGCAATCGAGTTTTAGCTCTTGGAAACGGCCGGCCGTTGTCCGCTAGCACGAGAATCAAAGTCTCATCCAGAACTTGCTGGCGTTCCAATTCTCCGACGACTTGGCCGATAAAGTGATCAAACCTCGTTACTTCGTTGTAGTAGGAAGCGAGGTCATCCCGAGTCGCAGGCGAATCTCTGAGGAATGGAGGCACCGCAACTCGATTCGGCTCGTGCTTCGGACCGTACTCGGTGGGGCTCCACTCTCGATCGGCGTCCCAGCCGCGATGCGCATCAAAAGCTGCAAACCAGAAAAAGAAAGGCTTATCTTTGGGTCGATTTCGGGTTGTATCCAACCATTTCGAATGGCCGCCGCTGTTGCCTTTCGCCCGAGAGGAATCAACTAGATCAAACGCTCGGCCGCGTGGGTCCGAAGAGTCAACCCCGACGTTGTTATCGACCTTCATGTGGTTCTTTCCGCAGAGCGCCGTGTAATAGCCTGCTTCGCGAAGCAGTTCAGGAAACCAAGGCAAATTGGCAGCGATCGGCAGGTGCAACTCCGCGGCTTTTCCATTGTTGTGAGGGTATCGCCCCGTAACGATGCTCGCTCGGGACGGGCTGCAACTGCTTGCCGTCAAAATGGCATTCTGAAATTGGAGCCCATTGGCTGCGAGCGCATCGATGTTGGGAGTCCGAGCCAGCTCATTCCCGTAGCACCCGTAGTCGTTCCAACTGACATCGTCAGCGATGAACAGAACCACATTGGGTCGATCCGCAGCCAAAGCAGGGATTGAGGCGAAGCAAAACAGCATCACTAGCAAGCGTTCGATGACTGGCTTCTTGATTGAAAACATGACTCTGACCTCCCTTAGCCGACTAAATTTGGTTCCGCCCCAGCGCAAAAATCTGTACGCCCGCCAATCAAAAAGGCGGCCGCACTGCCTAGCGTTGATCGCTGGCCGGCAGCTCTGCCGGCCCTTCGGTTCTTGGCTTCGATTCCTTAGCATCGACCTCGTGTTCTGATGTGCTTTTTGAATCGGACGCCGCGTTGAGTTCTTTTCCAGATGACTTCTTCTTTTTCTCGTCGACCACACTGAGAACCAGGCGTACAGGAGTCCCGCGTTTGGGCACTCGGCCCTTGTAAGCTGCAAAGAGGAGGCCAGAAGTAGCTTGCGTGCTTTCGATTGGCAGATCTAAAGTGGCTGTGGAAAAGTTGGATACGCATATGAGATCTCCGCCAATATCGGCTTGGTACAGCTCCTCCCCTGTTTCTTCATCTTTCCACATCGAACTGCCGGCGAATACATAGTTGAGCTCGAGAGGCTTGGCCTCATCGCGTGTGGCCTGCATGACCCACTGGCGGGCATCAACGCGTTTGCGTTCGCCTGTCTTTTCGTCTTTCCAAAGCACCTCAATCGCGATCTCGCTGCCCGTAGGTGCTTTGAACTCAGGTTCCCACTCGACCGGCTTGCCTTTTTTGGCCCCCACTGCCAATAGGCCTGCATGCACGACGTAGGCCTTGCTAAAGACAGCGACCACAGACTCATGTTCCTTGGTGCCCGCAATACACGCAAACATCTCCAAAGGCCCTGCATCCAAAGCGATGTAGCCATCGACGACGATGCGCTTGTTTTTTTTGTCTGCCCAGACACGGCTATTGGGATCCAGACGCAGCATCTTTGGGGGCTCGCCGAATGTACTTTCAACGGCCTTCAGTTTCTTTTCATAGCCCTCCCATTGGGCTACCGCCGACTGGGGACAAACTCCAGCATAGGAGCAGAGCAGCACGACTACCCCCAACATGCGAAAACGGGCCGCGAAATTGTTCTTTGTACGCATGGTCTTCTTCCTTGCCGGCACACGGCAATGAGTGATTATGCTGATGCTCAATGATGAGAGGCTTCGGGGCCGCGAATGCTCCGCAGCTGTGAGTCGCCCGCCGACATTCGCAGGGGCTTTCCTCACAGGGCTTGTCAGTATACCACTACCCTTCTCGATCCTCGCGCCGCAGACGAAGCCCAGGGCGAGAACTCAAGATGCCTTCACCGAAATACGCCCTTGGAGCCACGGCACGATGGACTGGATTGATCCGAAGTATGCAGCCAAATCGCAAACCAAGAAATCATCTGGTTCGAAATCGTCCAAGAGTCGCCGCAAAGAGAAGAAGCCACAGAAGCGTGCAAGTGGAAAATCGCTAGCGACTCAAGTCAATGCGGCTCTCGCGCAGCCTCACGAGGTCTGGACTTCCGCATACGACCATGCCTTGGGCCAATTGAGCTGGCCAAAGGGTTGCTCAGCGGAGGGTTCGTTTCTGTGGTCCACGGTTTCCATTCCGCAGGCCGAGGTCCTGGTTCGCAGTGGAGTTTCTGGCAAACGCTTGTCGAGCATCGTGTCCGACAAATCCCAGGAATCCGAACAGATGGCCGAAGTTGTCGGCCTGATGGAACACCCGCTCGAGAGCCAAGCTTTTGGTTGGCTGGATTCGGCTGACCTCGACCCAAATGCGGCCCTTGGCACCGTCGCTCTCGCTTGGCACTTACCGGATCACGCCAAGCGGGCCGGAAACGAATGGCTCTCTCAGTGGCTCAAGGCGGTGATTGAGCGATTCAAAACATTTACGGAGGAACCAGAAGGTGGCATTTTTCCGAAGCTCGCATTCCAATGCGAGCTACCGCTGCTGACTGCCTCTGCCACGTCTACATCCAATGGCATCCTGCAATCGGAAGCCAGTAAAGCGATGGACTTCTTGGCAGAGCACATGGAGTCAATCGAAGTCAATATCGAAGGCTGGTTGATCGGCGGCGCCAAATTTTTGCGCCCCGCACTCGGCAGCATTTTACGCTGCCGCGTGTTGGCTGACTCGCTAGGACTTAGGAAGTGGTATCCACCACAGCAGAAGGCGCTGGCAGAACTACTTTGCGACGCTGCGAGGTGGAGTCGTCCAGACGGAACGCAGATCATGGCTGCGAATCGCAAAGCCCCCAAGGCCAGGGCTTACTGGTCCGCTCTAGCGGGGCAGACGCGGCGCCCGAAATCCATGCTGGCGACCATGACGCTCACGGGTATCGGAGAAGGAAAGCGCAGCGACATCGTCGAGTCGGTCTCGATTGCAAAACTTCCACCGCTGACTCAATATTCCGAGTATGCAGCCGCGCACTGCGGTCAAACCGATTGGCGGAAGAAGGGCAGCAAATTCGCAGTCGACTTCGGAAACTCGCAATGCACGGTGGAAGCTCTCGGCCCGAAAGGGACTCCTCTCCTGTCAGGACCGATCAGCACATCAGTAGAAATCGATGGCCAAGCTCAAATGCAACTCAATGAGTGGCGCGAGATTTGTTGGTTTAGCGACGATGATGTGGACTATTTGGAGATCGAATCTCAGTTTGGCGACCAAGCCAGAATCCAACGTCAGATCGCGTTATTTCGGGAAGAGCGCCTGCTTCTGCTAGGGGATTCATTACTGACGGACCAGCCCGCTCACCTCAAGCTGACCAACGCTTACCCGCTAGCAGGACAGACTCGTTTTCTTGAACAATCGGATGTAACCGAGGGCTACCTTCAGTGCGGCAGCGTGAAGAGCCTCGTCCTCCCCCTTTTCCTACCCGAATGGCGACGCGAACTGTCCATCAAGGGCGACAGAAGCCAGTTGACCGCAAACGCAAATTCTATGGTGGCGATGAATGAGGCCCAAGCAAGTCGGCTTTACATGCCAACCGTAATTAGCCTCTGCCCAACTCTTTCAAAGCTGCCATACACCTGGCGACACTTAACGGTTGCGGACGAATTGCGGATCGTTAACCGCGATGAGGCCCAGGCATTCCGTGTCCAAATCGGGGAAGAGCAGTTCTTCCTCTATCGCAACCTCTCCCGGCCAACGCGTCGCACTGCCTTAGGCATTCACACCGTCGACGACTTCTATGCTGCACGATTTGATGCTGACGAAGGTGATTGTGACACAATTATCCAAGTCGAGCCCATGGCCCCCTCCATCATGACCAAGTCGGTTGCTTCCTCTACTTAAGACTGCGGCGACAAATCATCCACAAGCACGAAAGCTGGTTCTCGGACGATAATAACCAAGAACAACCAGTTCGAGAGACGATACGGATCCATTGGCCTGTATTCGATTCTCCATCCCATTCGACTTTTTACTGACCGCAAAGGCGCAGTTCACCAGATGGAAGATGCCGACCGTATTAAAGAAAATTGGCATAGCGTCCAGCAACAGGTCCGAGACGCACAAGGACGTTTTGCTCGTTCTGAGCCGGTCGAGATCGTTGGCGTTTCGAAATATGTTGGACCAGAACTTACTTCACTGCTCACGCAAGCAGGCTGCGCGCGACTCGGGGAAAACCGGCCGCAAGTACTTTGGGAAAAATGGGACTGGTTTCATTCCCACGGCGTAGACCAGCCTTTTTGGGACGTGATCGGGCATCTGCAACGCAACAAAGCTCGCAGAACACTGCCGATGGTGAGTTGTTTGCATTCGCTTGACAGCTCCCGACTCGCTCAAGCACTCCAAGCCGAAGCCAAGCGGATTGATCGTGTCTTGCCAGTACTTCTTGAAGTCAACGTCACCCAAGATGAGACGAAAACTGGCCTACGCCCATCGGCCATGAGGGAACTGCTGATCGAATTACGTTCGCTCGACCAGCTTTCGCCTCAGGGCATGATGGCCATGTCGACCCATTTCTCTGGTGGTGATCAGGCTAGAAAGGAGTTCGAGAAAGTCAGGCTTCTTCGTGATGAGCTTCAGGAAGAGTTTCCGGAATTTGATTTGAAGGAACTCTCCATGGGAATGAGCGGTGATTTTGTGGAGGCCATCGCGGAAGGAGCTACGATCGTTCGAATCGGCTCCAGCCTTTGGGAAGGGATTGAGCGGCGCTAAGCTAATTGTCTTGGGCGATCCAGCTCGCAGGTTCCGTCGCGAAAAATCCGATGGCAGATACCGAGGAGCGACGGCTTGCACCGCATCTCGAAATTCGAATTTTGCGAAACCTGGAAATCGAATTTTCGTTTGCAGGGTCAATTTGCCCGATAGCTAGCGCTCACCACGCTGAAACTGGTGAGCTAATTCGGTTGCCCAAGAACGCTAATTCGCTCGCGCCATCTCCAACTTGGGCTTCGTCGCGAATAGTAAAAATGGGGTAACGCAGGCAAGAAGACCGAAGAAAAGCCAGAGTCCGGGTACGAAACTGCCCGACCAATCTTTGAGACCTCCAAGCAAAAACGGCCCACACCCTGAGCCGGCGACGGTAGTACACCAGACCGCCCCTCGAATCTTGCCTAGATGCTGACGCCCGTAGTAGCGGACCCAGATGGCACCATTGACAGCAATAGCAAGCCCTTGGCCAGCACCAAAGAGGATCGCGAAGGCAACGACATGCCACGGCGCATCGGCCTGGGTCATGATCCACATCGCTCCTGCCATCGACGCAAATCCAGCAAACAGCAGCTTCGTCATGGACCATCGATCAGCGAGGATGCCGCCACCCACTTGCCCGACAAGCATGGCGAGCGAAAAGAAACCAAACAGTTGCCTCGAGGCTTGCTTACTGCTGAACCCCAATTCCTCAAAAATCGGAAGCGAATAGAAGATGATGCCGGTGCCTGTCATCGCCCACAGGCCAAATGCAAATGCGAGAATCCAGAAGGCTCGCTGACGAATTGCGTCCGCTAAAGTGCTTGCCAGCTCGTCAAATTCAGGATTTGAGTCGATGCGACTCGTCTTATCGTTCTGATTCTCTCGATCACCTCCGGTCGCGTCGGCCGGGCCAGGCGTGATTGCTTCCGGAAGAAGTCCGTCCGGTCGCAGCCCGAGCTCTTCGGGCCGATCTTTCAGCAAGAACAGCGTCAAGGGAAACATCAGGAGCACGACTACACCCCCCATCAGAAAATAACTCACCCTCCATCCGAGTAGCTCAATCGAGTCGAGAAGCAGGATCGGTACCAACGCAAAAGCTGCTGCTCCGCCCACGCTCATTGCCGCGTTGACACGACCGAGCTTAGCTTGAAACCACATGGCCACCATGTTGCTGCTGAGCAACGTGATTGACCCCTGCCCAAGAAAACGAAGGCACAAGAAGCCTGCAAACAAGCTGAAGAATCCATGCGCGCAACCGAGAAGAACACATGCTCCCCCCAGGGCCAAAGCCACCACCAAAGTGGTAGCTCGAATACCGAACCGGTCGGACATCGGTCCCACAATCGAGAGCGGGAAAGCCGCACAGAAAGTTCCGAGCATATAGGCAGCTGCAAGCTGGCTGGCGTTCATCCCCAAATCTGCTTGGAAAGAAGGGGTAAACGCGGAAATCGCGAAGGTTTGCCCGGGGGAGGAACAGATTTGGGCTACGACAGCCACCAGCGCGACCACGTATCCGTAGAAGAAAGGCAGTCGTCCAGCCAACCTACCAGGTAAGGAAGAAGTGAGCATTTCGATTTTGGTCGTAGTATTGGGCGGCTTCCGGATGCGGATCGGCGAGGTGAGTTATCGATAAGGTGAATGCATCGCGGAAGTGGAAATCGCCCGAAACGCCAGAATCGGGTCGAGATTCAATCCCAGCGGACCTGGAGTCCGAACCACTACCTCGGAACAAGCGTCTTGGATCCAGACTTGGGCTCAGCCTAGATCTTGCGGCGGCTTATACGGGACTTTAGCAGTCAAAATCTGGCTCCTGCTCAAGTCAAAGATGGTTGTGACCGATGACCTAATTCAATTATTGGTCTGAGATGCTGGCTACCCTTGAATCACGAATTCGGTGTCTCCCCGGCTCTAGCTCAGGGATGCAGAAACAGCATGTTCTCTGCGTCGACATAGAGTTGGTGGCATGACTCGTCATTTTTGGATTGCTCCGTGATCTTTGACCCGGCAATTTAAGCTTGAAACGCTAGTTTCGGACTGGAAAAGTGCCCAAGAAATTCGTCTTGCGGTGAATGGGCACGCCGATAAACTATGCCGTTCCTGAAAATTCACCAGACTGCAGGAATCCTGCCGTTTACCGCCAACATAGCTCAGTTGGTAGAGCTGCTGATTTGTAATCAGCCGGTCGGGGGTTCGAGTCCCTCTGTTGGCTCTGACATGGCGGTTTCCTACGCGGCTGCGTTAGCTGGCAATCCAGTTTGCGAAGCTTGAGGTGAAATTTGAGGGAACGGTTGCCGGGAGGTTGCCCGAGTGGTTAAAGGGGGCGGACTGTAAATCCGTTGCTTCGGCTTCGCAGGTTCGAATCCTGCACCTCCCATTGGCGAACCGTTGCCAGACTGGCAAACTGTAGGGAAATTGTCGACCTGACCAGCGCAAAACAGCGGCTTGGCGTGTGCCGTGCCGGAGCTACCTGGCGGGCTGGCAGTCGCCATCATTTGCTTGCAGATGGCAACCGCTTGGCAGTAGTACAACATTTCAGATCAGTCGTAGCGACTTCTGGATTGTTGGCTGGGCCATGGTTGCAGCATTTGAGAAGCGGGTGTAGCTCAATGGTAGAGCAGCAGCCTTCCAAGCTGAATACGAGGGTTCGATTCCCTTCACCCGCTCTCGACTAACCCGTGAACAAGGCTTGCGTGTATGCAGCAGTTCGCAGGAATTCGGTGGCTGCTGTAGCTCAGTGGTAGAGCACTTCCTTGGTAAGGAAGAGGTCATGGGTTCAAGTCCCATCAGCAGCTCTCGTTCGTTGGGGCAGATGCCTCGCGAAGTTCGAGCGCCAATGTGGCACGGTTTTAGTCCTGGTTTTGTGCGGCCTGCCGCACACCGAATGTAATTTGTTGTTAGGTGTAACGAACAATGGCCAAAGATAAGTTCAATCGTACGAAGCCGCACTGCAACGTCGGCACAATCGGTCACATTGACCACGGCAAAACAACCACCACAGGTGCTCTGCTTGCCGTACAAGCAGCCAAGGGGCTTGCTGAAGCAAAGGGATATTCGGACATCGCTAAAGGCGGTACCGTCCGTGACGAGACCAAGACAGTTACGATTGCTGTCGCTCACGTCGAATACGAGTCTGAGAATCGGCACTACGCCCACATCGACTGCCCAGGTCACGCTGACTTCGTCAAGAACATGATCACGGGTGCTGCCCAGATGGATGGCGCTATTTTGGTAGTGAGCGCAGCGGATGGACCAATGCCTCAGACGAAGGAGCACGTTCTCCTCGCTCGTCAGGTTGATGTTCCTGCGATCGTCGTTTTCTTGAACAAGTGTGACCTCGTCGACGACGAAGAGTTGCTTGAGCTCGTTGAGCTCGAAGTTCGTGAGCTATTGAGCAAGTACGACTTCCCTGGCGATGATATTCCTATCATTCGCGGCAATGCACTTGGTGCCTACAACAACCCAGACGGGCCTGAGTCTCAGTGCATCACGGACCTCGTAGCTGCGATCGACGAGTACATTCCTCAACCAGCTCGTGAAGAAGACAAACCATTCCTGATGGCGATCGAAGACGTCTTCTCGATCGAGGGTCGTGGTACGGTTGCTACCGGTCGTATCGAGCGTGGCGTGGTTAAGGTTGGCGAAGAAGTCGAAATCGTCGGCTTAAAGGAAGCTGCTAAGACCACGGTTACCGGTGTCGAAATGTTCCGGAAGGAAATGGACGAAGGTCACGCTGGTGACAACGTGGGTTGCCTACTCCGTGGTATGAAGCGTGAAGACATTGATCGCGGCCAAGTTCTTGCGAAGCCCGGGTCGATCACACCACACGTCAAGTTCGAAGCGGAAATCTACTGCTTGAGCAAGGATGAAGGCGGACGTCACACGCCTTTCTTTAGCGGCTACCGCCCACAGTTCTACTTCCGAACCACTGACGTAACCGGTTCTGCGAACTTGGTTGGGGCTGAAATGTGCATGCCAGGCGACAATGTGAAGATCGAAGTCGAACTTCAGAAGATGATCGCGATGGATGACGGCGTTCGCTTCGCTATTCGAGAAGGCGGCAAAACCGTTGGATCTGGCGTCGTAACCAAGATCATCGAGTAAGATCAGCGGCTGGGTGAATTCCTGGCTGCTCCTTGCAAAACAAAGACACCCGTGAGTGGGTGAAATGAGACAAAGGACTGCCGCACTCGTTGCGGCAGTTCGTTTTAATGAAACAGGTGTTTTCGTCTTCTAGAGAACCCTGGATTGTGAGATACTCAGGGGTGTAGCTCAATTGGCAGAGCACTGGTTTCCAAAACCAGCGGTTGCGGGTTCAAGTCCCTCCGCCCCTGCTCGAATTTAGGCGAATTGCCATCGCCAGTTTCCGTAACTTGGTCCTATGTGGACGAGTTTCGGGGCTAAGTTAATTGCTTCGATTTCAGCGTTGAAAAGTAATGGCAACTAAAGAATCTGTCATGAATTCGCGACCCTTGGTGCAAGAGATGTTTGCGTCTGGGTTGTATAAGCGAAATCAAGGACGAATGGTCAGGCAAATTACCTGCCTGTCTATTTGGGTCTTGGTGGTGGCAGCCGTATGGAGATGCCACGCACTATTCATAGCGCCCGCGCTTGATTCCGCGATGGGATCATCGGGGCTCGCTACTAGCTACATTGTGGCGGTTGCGTTGGGTGCACTGGGGATGTGGTTTGGCTACCGATTGGTGAATTGGCCTAAATTTGCCGACTTCCTGATCTCGGTAGAGGCAGAACTGAACAAAGTATCATGGCCAACTCAGAAGGAGCTTGTACGAGCTTCGTTGGTAGTGATTTTTACGATCCTGTTTTTGTCGGCAATTCTGTTCCTGTACGATGCCCTTTGGGAATTCGTGTTTGGGCTGGCCGGCATTAGCTAGTCATGTTTAACTAGCGACTAGTGCAGTCGCGTTACGCACGCGATTGCTTACACAATACATCTTCCTAGCCAGGAGGTGGCAGCGGCGTAGAGTCGCGATCGTTTGTACTGGCGTGGGGGTTTCAGAGTGAGTGATATAGACGAACAACAAGATTCCTCGCCCACCGACGGTGCGGCCAGTGGTATGGACTGGTACATCATCAAGGTGGCGTTCAATCGCGAAGATAGTATTCGCGACTCGATGCTCAAGCGAATCAAGCTTGCAGGTCTGGAGGAGCATTTCGGTGAGATTCTAGTCCCCACCGAAGACGTTGTTACGTTCACTCGCAACGGTAATCGCCGCGTTGTTAAACGCAAACTCTACCCGGGTTATTTGATGGCCTACATGGCGATCAATGACGACTCCTGGTTCTTGGTCCGCGAAACTCCCGGTGTCGGTGATTTCACTGGCTCCGGAGGAAAACCGACTCCGATGGATCCACATGATGTGGAGAAAATCGTGAAGAAGGAAGAGCCGGACGAGGAAGAAGGAGAAACCTCCGTCAAAACCTCGATTCCATATCGCACCGGTGATCGCGTGCGTGTGAAAGAGGGGAATTTTCAGAACCTGGAAGGCGAAGTGGAGAAAGTCGACGAAGCCAATGGTCGCGTAACTGTGATCATCACCATCTTCGGCCGGAGCACACCGGTTGAGCTGGATCATTGGCAAGTTGAAGAGCTTTAATTTAAGATTCGCTCGGTAGACCAACCGGTCTCGTGAAAGCAATCCTAGGACTTTCGTGATGCGGAATTCCGCCCAAAGCTCGTCCGAATTCTCCTAAAGATACCAATACACAATTCACCGTAGAAACAGTTGCGACATTTGGGCACCGTTAGTTGGTGTCGTGGAGTGAACTCAAAATGGCAAAACAACTTGTAGGACAAGCCAAGTTTCAGGTCCCTGGAGGGCAAGCGACACCCGCTCCTCCGGTTGGTACCTCGCTTGGTAAGTTCGGGGTCAACCTGGGACAATTTGTGTCCGCGTTTAATGATCGCACACGCGAATACAACGGGACTCCGATCCCAGTCATCGTTTCGGTCTACTCCGACCGCTCGTTTGACTTCGTAACCAAGAGCCCGCCGGCCGCTGTCTTGCTCAAGCAGGCTGCAGGAATCGCGAGCGGTTCAGGTGAACCAAATAAGAAGAAGGTCGGCAAGGTTACCAGGGCACAGGTCCAAGAGATCTGTGAGAAGAAGATGGCCGACTTGAATGCCCGCGATCTCGAGCATGCTGAACGCATGATTGAAGGTACGGCGCGAAGCATGGGCTTGGAGATTGAGGGCTAATCGCATGGCAAGAGTTACCAAAGCAATGAAGGCGATGGCCGAAAAGGTACCGTCTTCGAAAGATCCACAATCACTCGAAAAGGCAGTCGAAATTCTAAAAGGATTTCCGGCTCGCAAATTCGACCAAAGCGTTGAGATTCACATGAATCTTGGCATTGATCCGTCGCAGGCTGACCAGCTTGTTCGTGGCTCGGTGGTTCTGCCACATGGGATCGGGAAGACCCAACGAGTGATCGTCTTCGCTAAGGGCGATCTTGCAAAAGCGGCTGAAGAAGCCGGTGCTGACGCCGTAGGCCAAGATGATCTCGCTAAAAAGATCAAAGACGGCTGGACCGACTTTGACGTCTGTATCGCGACACCAGACATGATGGGAATGGTTGGTCCACTGGGTAAGGTTCTCGGCCCACGCGGTCTGATGCCTTCCCCACGTGCTGGCACCGTAACCATGGATGTTGCTCGCGTTATCCAGGAATACAAGGCTGGTAAGGTCGAGTTCCGAAACGACAAAGGTGCAAACCTGCACGCGATCGTTGGGAAGCTCAGCTTCGACAACCAAAAATTGCAAGAGAATGTTGAGGCCTTCCTCGACTACGTGAATAGCTTGAAGCCGCAGGCGGTCAAAGGTACTTACATCAAGAGTATCGCCTTGTGTGCAACGATGTCTCCGAGTGTTCGAGTGGCTGCATAGCGACTTGAGCAGCTCGCACACCGAGATGCAGTGGATTACTGCAGCATTGGTACCGAGCTTCGCTTGGTTCGATTCCAGTGAAGGTTTAAAAAACAGTTGAGACAGTGTTATGAGTAAATATGTAAAGAATCTGCTAGCGGACGATCTGAAGAGCCGCCTAGACGGAGTCGAAGACGCCATTATCGCTGATGTCATCAGCATGGATTCAGATGCGTCCTACCGAATCCGCAAGCACTTCCGTGAGAAGGGCGTACAGATGCTCGTCGTAAAGCGGAGCATCGCTGAACGAGCCACAACCGACGGACCTCTAAATCCTCTGTTCCAGGAAAAACAAGGTTCTTTGGCCGTCATCTGGGGCTGCGAAGATTTCGTCAGCCTGGCAAAAGAAGTTGCTGCGGTTTCAAAGGACGAAGACACCTTTCCAAAGTTCGCCTTGAAGGGCGGCGTAATGGACGGCGACAGCATGTCCGCCGAAAAGGTGCTCGAGGTCAGCAAGTGGCCGAATCGCGAAGAACAAATTTCGATGCTTGTCGGCCAGATCCTTGGACCAGGCTCGCAATTGTCATCACAAATCACCGGTGCCGGCTCACAACTGGCAGGTCAAATTAAGAAGTTGGTTGAAAACAAGGAGGGTGAAGAATAACGCAGTTCGTTCCAACAAGTTGGTACGTACCGCGTACCTACGATCGCTGAATCCAGCTTTTTAATTTCCAATACACAAGTATCTAGTTTGAAAAGGTTTTTTACCCATGTCTGAAACAACATTCGCAGATGACATCAAGACTCTTGGCGATTCCATCGTTGGCTTGACTCTGAAGCAAGCGAAAGAGCTAAGCGATTACCTGAAAGAAGAGCACGGCATCGAAGCTGCCGCTGGCGGCGCTGTCGTCATGGCTGGTCCTGCAGGTGACGGTGGTGGAGAAGCAGCTGCCGAGCAGACTGAGTTCGACGTCGTCATGAGCTCGTTCGGCGACGCGAAGCTGAACGTCGTGAAGGTCGTCAAGAACCTGACTGGCGCTTCCTTGATGGACGCCAAGAAGATGGTCGAAGGTGTTCCTGCGACGATCAAGGAAAAGGCTTCGAAGGAAGAAGCAGAGAAGATCAAGGGCGAACTCGAAGAAGCAGGTGCGACCGTCGAACTCAAGTAGTTCGATACGCCCTCGCCGATCCACACCACAAAGCCGTGTGCAGCAATGCTGTACACGGCTTTTTTTTGAGCTATCGGAATCCACTGCGATCAATTGAGTGCAGGGCTCGACCAGATATTCGACGTCCCAGCTGTCCGTTGCTTCAGCCGTTTTGAACGTAGCACAATTGCCCAGTGGCCTAGTGCCGATTCTAAAGCAAGTGACGTGCTTTGACTTCCAAGTAGCTGTTCACCAGTGGGCTAGTCATTGCCTCTGGGAATACATCGAGAGACAGAGCGCCATCAGCCTTCATTCGTGTGAGCACTTGATTGCGCCACAATAAGAGTTGGCTCGCGGCAGCGCTTCGATACATCACTTCCGGATCTTCTGCTGGATTGTCCGCGAACTCAAAGATCCGATGGTCGCGCAGAAGCACGAGCAGTGGTAAATGGCCTTTGCCAAGATTGCGAACGTAACTCTGAATTTGCTCGGCGTTCACCTGGTCAATCACGTTCGTCACGAGGACCACTAGCGACCGCTTCCGACAGTGCTGCGACAGGTAAAGGAATGCCTTATCGAAACGTGACTGCACCATTCGAGGAAACTCATTGAATCCTGCGTGCAACAATCGGTTCATCTGACGCCGCCCACCAGCTGGCGGAACATAGGTATGGACTTCATCTGAGAAGGACAACATCCCGACCGAGTCTCCTTGGTCGAGAGCCACATAGCCGAGCATCAGGATCGAATTGAGTGCATAGTCGAGAAGACTCAACCGTTCGTATTCGTTCGTCATCATACGGCCACAGTCCAGGAGGAAGATGACTCGTTGACTTTGATCGGTTTGAAACTGCTTCACCGTTAGCTTCTGACGGCGGGCCGTCGTTCGCCAGTCAATGTGTTTGTAATTGTCGTCTTGGGTGTAGTCCCGGAGTCTTTCGAATTCGTTGTCTTGGCCAATTTTCCGCGTGCGTCGAACACCAATCTGGCTCAAGCGATTTGTTCTGGCGAGCAACGCGTACTTTGCTATCTGCTTAATGTCGGGATAAACGTGTAGATCATTCTCGCACGGCAATCGATGCTCTTGCCTCCAGAACCGCAGTAAGCTCAAAGCTTGAATGTATATCGTATCCAGCGCGAAGGCACCGCGACGTGTAGCCGTTACCGTGTGGCTCACCGTCGCGCGTTGGTGTGGTGCAACACGGAGCCGATGGCTATTCGGTTCGACTTGCAATCCATCCGACGCATCATCGGCAATGAGCAACTGCAAGGGGCGTGAACTTCCGTTCTCGATAGACAACTCAATCGGGTGTGGCGTACCTAATGACGCAACTCGCTGCATAGATCGCTGGGCTTCCACATTCCGAATGCGTGGCAGACTTAGCAAGTCCAGACTAGAGACGATGGTAATCAGCACTGCGACCACAGCAGGTACTAACCAATAGTCGCCACCAACGATTGGAATCGGCAATGCAAGAAGAAAAACAGCGGCCGCACCGAGGCACGCGGTCCGTGTCGGGAACACCCGAAACAGGAGCATGAGCAGAACGAGGGGAACGAGAAAGATGAGCAAGATCGCCCACGACGTCACGCCCCACTCTTGCAGGGATTGAATCGCCTGTTCAGCGTCGTTCATACTCTTTCCTCAAAAAGCCGTTTAGCCGGCCAAGTCAAAGGGCCCATGCTGCAAACGCCGTCCCGCTCACTACCAAACTAAAGCTAGATCCAAGCAAACTGGAACCAACCGCTGACCGCATTCGACTCAGAACCATGGGCTAGACGCCCACTAAACGGTGGCACCTTTCGGTACTTCAATACTCTTGAGCAACTGCTCGAGCTCACCGTCAACCGTCATGCCTTCCACTTCTGCCTCTGCGGTCATAATCACGCGATGCCGAAGTGCAGGCAACGCAATATCAACCACATCATCCGGAGTCGCGTAGTCACGGCCCCGAAATGCTGCCAGTGTGCGAGCACCTTGCATCAGCGCTAACCCCGCTCGCGGCGAAGCCCCCAGGTGAAAGCTCGGCCAACTCCTAGTCTGTCGAACCAATTGATTGATATAGGTCACAAGCTGTGGCTCGATTCGAACATTGGCATTCGCTTCAACGACCTGCATGATCTCCTCAGCAGTCGTGATTGAATTCACCTCTTTCTCAAGCCGATCATTAAGATCGACCTGCTGGCTGTGGAGCGTCAGAATTTGCTCTTCTTCTTGCTCGCCGGGATAATCCACCAGCACTTTGAACATGAATCGATCCAGCTGAGCTTCGGGCAGATTATAAGTTCCCTCGCTCTCAATTGGATTCTGCGTTGCCAGCACAAGGAATGGACGCTCGAGTTCATGGCTCGTGCCGTCCACCGTAACGCGATACTCTTGCATGATCTCGAGTAGTGCCGCATGAGTTTTCGCTGGCGACCGGTTTATTTCGTCGGCCAAGAGTAGCTGAGTGAATACGGGGCCAGGTCGGAAACGAAACTCTTGACTTTGAACATCCAAAATCGGCGCTCCCGTAATGTCGGAAGGCATTAAATCTGCTGTGAACTGGATGCGTCCGAACTGACAGCCAAGTATCTTGCTGAGCGTTCGCACAAACAGCGTCTTCCCCATTCCTGGCAGACTCTCAATCAAAACGTGCCCACCGGAAAAGAGAGCAACTTGAGTCGCCAGTACAAGTTCCTCTTGGCCGACAAAGAGCTTTTTAAGTTCGTTTGAAATCGCCTCAAACAGTTCCCTGGTAGAACGCATATTTCTTCATTACCAATGATGAAAGCGGTATTTAAATTCATGAAGCTGCACACTTGGAGGCTTACTTCACAGTTTACTAAAAGGCGCCCGGGTTCCGTACCACCACGCTTTCCGAGCAGGCAGTCGGAATCTAATCCGGTCACTCAACTTTGGGTGGATCGACAACAGCTGACGTTGTTGATACTGGCGGAGGCGACTCTGGTTTTGTTGCCGAACCGCTAGATGCAGGAGGCTGTTCGTATCTCATGACGGACGGTGCTTTCGCTGTTTCGTCAATCTGACACCAACCAGGCGGCACTTCACTTTTCACCTTCCGAAAATAATCTCGGATCATCCGCTTGGCATAGCCGTCATCTTGCGAATCGCGAAACATCTTCCCCAGAGCATCGATATGCAGTCCGAAATCCGTGACACTGCGTGGGCGCAGCCTTTGGGCTCGCCCAAGAATGGGAATCAAACTAGCACAGACGACAATCCCAAGAAACGCAGCTGGCATCGTCACTGCACTCAGCGGCCATACCGTTAACACTTCGAGTCCTGCTGCTGCCGTTTCTTGTTCAGCGAAGGAAGAGATCGTGATCCCGTTACTATCATAGCTCAGCAAACCGACTCTCGATGCCGGTTGGCAATGTTCAACCAGACGAGTTCCGACGGCGCGGTGCAGTGGTTGGATAAGCGACGCGTTCAATATCGGAGCCCCGTTCGCGACGATCAATATCTTACTGTTGCGTGCCCACCCATCGTGGGTCAGTTCAAATACTAGTGGGCGTCCGTCATCGGTCGAGAGTAACACGCGCGAGTCGGGAAGATCCTGAAATGCTTCGTCCCAATCATCAGCGGTGGCATACTCCCCTTCAGTCCAAACACTTTGCTGCGTCACGCTTTCTTCAAGCAATGGAGGCAATGCTTCGGGGGCGCTCTTTCCGGAGGCCGCACCTGGCTTCGTCAGCCACGCGGGCTTATCGTCTTGCCAGCCCGGAGCGGGCTCGCGGAGTGTAATCCCAACTGGCCAGCTTCCGTCCAGTCCGCTTAGGTCCGCCGACCATGGACCGGAAAGACGACTTGCGGGGTAGTCCTTCCGATCAGGGGCGAGGTCAAGGAAAAACCAGTCACAGAATGTACCTTGGCTCATCGCCTCTACACGTAGACTCAAATCTTCTGCTTGCCTCTCGGCGAGCTCAATCCTCCCAAACCTTCGCTCTTCCCCCTGAAGAAGCGGCAGCGTTTCCTCTCGATAGTACGTACTCGCGTTGAAGTCTCTCCCAAAATAAATCACTGATCGTCCGGGTTCAGCGGCCAACCATTCATCTACCCAGAGCCGCGCCAGTCGTCCTGGAGGAGAATAGTTCGCGCCTACGAATACGAGGACATCCATGTCATCTAGTCGGGGCGACAATCGCTGCGGCGTCAGAACCTTTGCCCCTGCAGTTCGCCATAGCTCTCGATGCACCGCGAGGCCATTGGGGCTTCGTGCCGCATCAACGCCTTTGACCACTCCAAACTCTTCCGGCTCCGGCAACCAACTACTACAGCCCGCGACATTGCAGCAAAGCGCACAGAAAACCCACATGACAAAGCGCCGAATCGATAACAATTCATTCGAGGTCGCCGATCCGCATAAGTCACGTCGTTGCCAGCGTTGTCGCAGACAGTTCATGTTGATTGAACTCCTTGCGCGAGACCCGATTCCTGCAACTTGGCAAGATCCGGAGGAACGCTGCCTTCGCTTCCCAAAAGACGATGAAACTCATCGAGCTGCCCCCAAACCCCGATAAATCGATCTTTGGAAAGGTCGTGGTCTCCGAAGAAGACATCTTCGAAAACGCCAACGGTAACTTCGACGATCAACTTTAGAGCGGGTGTTTTTTGCAATTCATTTAGGTATCTTCGATTCGTTTTGCCGCGCTGCAATCGAATTTTTCGAGTCTGATCTAAGGCAAGTAGCTGGTAGATATACAAGAGGATGGAGGCCTCCCGAAACCGTCCTGCTTCCATCAGGACCCTTGCTTCCTCGAGAGGGTTTTCCTTAACAGCCTGCTCTACCTGAAATGGCAGATCGGCAATTTTGGCGGGATCGATTTTGACGCTCGTCCTCACGGTTGGCTTCTTGGATCTCTGTGGAATGTAATCCCGAAACGAAAAGTAGATCAGTGTTCCGATGATCGCGAGGAGTACGATAACCAACATCGATACGACAATCGTCGAAAAGAAGTCCCCCGAAATACCTGGGCCCATCCTTCCGCCGCCGGTTCCCTGCTGACCTCCATTGAAGAGATTGTCGAAGTATCGCCCCCAGCTACCTTCTGGCTTATCGACGGCTCGTCTTCCCTCAACGCGGATCGAATTGTCCGAGAACTCTGCTGGCTCGGGCCTCGCAAATCCATCATTCGAACGGTCATACCAACTCGTTGAACCAACGGCGCGCATCGCTTTATCTGGATCCACATCTTTTGCGAGGGATTGCACATTCGCCGTCACCACTGGAAGCAATACTGCGAGCATTGCACACCGCTGGCGCCAAAAACTAAGGCAGCCAAGCAGAAGGTCGCACCCATTCTGAACTGCTCGGGGTACAGCTGGTCTCAACGGTTTTGCAGATTGACTGTGAGGAAAGATCGACATCATGCTGACGTAACCGCCTCCTCCGAATCTTGATTTGATTCGGTCTGCCTGGAGCCCGTCGCTACCGACCGATCCATGCGTGTCGCCTCTGCTTTGAGCCGTAGCTCAATTTCCCAACCCTCAAGACGAATGCGACTGTCCAAGTAAGAGAGGAACCGAAACACAGCAATGTAGAGCCCAACAATCCACAGGGCGACTGGCAAAACAAACTGACTAAATTCAGGCGTCCACTCCCATTGCCCGCGTGTGACCCCTTTCAAGAACAAGGCTAGGGCGACGATCATGCAAGTAAGCAACGCGCCGAATAACGACGCGCCGCACCATCTCACGATATGGTCAGCAACGAAGACACGATGCAATCCACGCAAGCGATCCCAGTATGAAATATCTGCCTTGGTTTTCTTCCTTAGCGGACAAAGCTCAAGTGAGATAATTTCAGGTGCGAAGGGCCAACCTGCTCGGCGAAAGAAGACGGCAAAAGGAACAAGTACGAAGCACCACCCCTCCATCGCCGTCCAAACAAGTCCGCGATCAACCAGCAATTCAGCCCCCAAGCATAGTAGGCCGAATCGCAGAATTCCCAGCGTCAAAAACATGGGCCACAGAATCGGTTTTAACGACTGAAAAATCCTTTTTGGCCCAATCGGAGAGTAAAAAATCTGGTTGCCCAAAAACAACGTGATAGGCAATGAAACCAGTGGAAACTGGAATACGGCCAAAAGAACAACGTGCACTAAGTGACGCACGTTCATCGCTAGTTCGGGATTGTCGAGATGCTCGGCCGCAAGATAGGCGTCTTCGCCAAGCATCCAGTATGTCAGTGCAATGTTCGCAACCATGAGCGGCAATCCAAAGATGGCTCCGCAAAAAGCGATCATGCGAAAATGCCGCTTCAACACTAGCAGACTCAGGTCCAGCAGCTCCAATACCGTTCTCTGCCGAATCACAATTTCAGTTCGATCAAGCTGCATCGGAATCCTCCGAGGGATAGCCGAGTACAACAAAGTAGAACATCAGCAAGACACTTGAAAAAACGCCGAAGAGAGCTTTCACTGCGTACGGTAACCCTGTCGGTGACAAGAGACCTTCCGTTAGGGCGGCCAGGAAGAACAACACCCCGGAAGCAGTCATTACAGGGATAGCCTTCATCGCATTGAGACGTATCGAATCAAACCGGCGAAGGCCTGCAGTTACCAGCATTGCGATGCCAATTCTTAGCCCGGCTGCCGCTGCCAGTGCGATCGCCGTCAGTTCAAATGCACCATGCGCTGTCACAAACTCGAGGAAATTCCCACCACCTTCGGTACCATTGCGTGCCATGTAACCGAAACAAGCGCCCAAGAAACAGGCGTTGTAAGCCGTCGTGTAGAGCCCTGGAATGATTAGGGGTCCCGTCGCAAAACACTGAAGACCAATCCCAGTGTTGTGCTGAATATAAAAGGCCACCATGCTGACGTTGGTCGCAAGGTCTCGCCCAAATTCGATCTCAGAAAAAGTTTCGCTCATGTCCGTCATCTGCTGCGTACCGATGATGGTCTCGGCAAATCCCGGAAAACGATTTTCGTGATAGGCCAAGAAGGTCGAGAGCGCGAAAACCCCAAAGAACAGAAGCCCGCAGACATGAACGCATGGATCCCGGAAAATTTGCTGTGGGGCGTCACGTACAATCGTGTTCCACCATTGCTGATATTGGAAACGCCTCGAGCGGTAAATAGTGTTGTGCGCCTTGCCAACCAAAGTGTGCAGATAGGAGACGGTCTCTGGGGTAAGCTGGTATTGGTCAGCCATGGACAGATCTGCGCACGCGGCGCGGTACAACTCGCTCAACCGAGCCACATCGGGTCCGGCCATACCTCGTAAGCTGCGCGCCGAAACCTTCTTGATCATCTCTTCAAGAAGTTTCCAATCAGCTCGACGCTTCGTCAAAGTTTCCGCTGGGTTTGCCATAGTCTGTCTAAGCTAGTCCTACTGCACCAACACTATGTCGATGGCGTTTCGTCCCGATTTTCTTTTGGTGATTCCGAAAGCGTCCCAGGAACTACATCGGCGGGCGCAGAATCAACAACGGCAGCCCCCACAGCTGGCAGTACTGGCTTCGCGACTTGGGCCTGGTTCAAAGTTGTCCCGACAGTTGGTAACGGTCCGCTTCGCCGACTCTGTAAAACTCGCATGCGTTCTCGCCCCTCGGCTTGCTGCTCTTGCGGCATAAACGTGCGAACGTAAAGTGCACAAAGCAATAGATCGGGACTCGTGTCAGGCAGAAGCCCAAATCGCTTGATAAGCGGAAATGCTAAGTGCTTTGCGACATCATTACGCCGAAGCGGATTCAGCCTGCGGCGATTCTCCATATAGAGTCCAATCGTCTGCGCCAGACTCGAAGACGGTTGATAGTTCAGAGGAATCAACTCTGCTAAACCGAACGCCCGAAGATCCTCCGGCTGGAGATTCCACGGTGTCGTCCTTCGCCCCTCAGCAACCACCATTGTCCCTGCGGCAATGTCTCCGATTCGCTGCATTCGGCGAGTCATCATCATGGTGACAAACCCGACCAGCATTGTCGGAAACAAAAACATGGGCGGAGCTTCACTCCCGAAGATTTGCATCGAAAGCAACACGTTCATATCTGCTAGCCGCAAAATGTTTCGGAGTGCAGCCTGACTCGCATTGATTGGCCGGCCATCAATCGAGATAGTCCGAAGTTTGAAGACCATTTTCCCGAGTGTCCGCCCATTGAACCGTGATTCAAAGAACACTCCGTAGAACCAGCTCAGAACGAAGAAGCCGATCAGGATCCCAATGTTGACGAGCGCAAACCCAAACGGCAAAAAGGGCAGAACAGCACTCAGAACAAACACCATCGCAATGAAGAACGCGACACGAACGCCGATATCGAAGAGAAAGGCGGGTAGCCGTTGAAAAGGTCCAGCGAGCGCATACTCAAACGCAATGTTCTCAGGGGTTATCACCCTCGTCGAACAGTCGAGTTTGTCTTCGTCGTTGACTTGCAGTTGTCGCAAGAATCCGGAGCCTTCAGAGTCTCGAAAAATATCTCGGAGCCCGCAACAGTGCTCCTCCCTGCTATCACAACATCACCTGAAGACTCCAGTGTAACCGCGCAGGAAAGGCGGTAGTAGTTTCGAATTCACTTCCGCCGAGCAAATCAGAATTTGAACCCTGGTAGTTTGGTCTTCTTACTCGCTCGTTGGCTGTTTCTGAATATTGTGCCAATCGTCGCGTACCCATATGTTCGACTCGGAGCGAGCATGGCATACCGCCAGGTATCGAATCGGCCCGGAATTCAATACGGTTAGGCGCCAAGATTCTGGTGCCAACCACGCATTGCGACTACAGCTCGAATCTTCTTCTAAATGGAGCTGCAAGCTGCCATCGATTCTTGCCGGAGAGAACGATCGATCCGTGGGCACTGGCAGCGGAAAATCGACTTTTCGCAGACCTTCTGCTATGCCCAACCCGGTTGCTTTGAGGAAAGCCTCTTTGCATATCCAAAGCCGCATTGTTTCGGTATCAGGATTCGTCGGCTTCAAACTTTGCCACGCAACTTCCTCCGTTTCGGAAAGTATCTGAGAACGTACGGCTCGGTGGTTCGTTTTGGCATGAGCAATCTCTAAGTCAATGCCAACCGGATGGTGCGAGACTGCAATTGCAGCTTCTCCGCCGGAATGGCTAAGGTTGAAATGGAAACTCCTCAGCGTTTTTGCCTGGGAACGCATCTCGTCGGCATTCTTGACGGCCAATCGCGGTTTACCCCAATCGCCATAGTCGAAGCGTACTTCAGCGGCTGGAACTCCCGCATAGGCGGCCAAGATCTCACGCAGTCGCCCGCGTGCGACGATGAACTGAGTACGCAACTCGGGCCCCAAGAAACGATCCGCCCGGACGATCTCATCCGGCACCAGGGTGGCTTCGAGCTCTCCGAGCTCGCTCTCTGTTGCGGTCAATGCAAATGTCCAAACATGAACCTCTGCAAATCCGATTTCCATGCCTGAGCTTTCAACTAGTCAGATAGATTGCTGCTTCTGCCGTCATCATTGCCAGGCCCGACAAAGGATATGATGATCCTCCGTGAGCTTCATCTAAGATGGCTCATGTCATTGAATTTAGCCCTAGGAAAGCTGAGCATGAAATGGAAACGCGCCACGAGCAAATTGCTGGCATCATCATAGGTCATTCCTTAAGTTCAGGCGAAGCCGTCCCAGCCGCTAAGTTCGCAAAGATCTCGTCATCGAAGACGATAGGAACGTCGTATTCAGGCAAGAACTTTCGAGTCACTCCGTGCCATGGGGGCTGCATTTCGACTGCGGAGTGCTTCGAGTTCGACGATGGACAACGATATTTCGTCAAATCGATGCCGAGAAAGGCTAGTTTTGCATCCGACCTGTTTGATGCCGAAGTCAATGGTCTTCTCGCCCTTCAGGAAGCCGGTGTTATCCGAGTACCCAGCATTCTGATGCGCCACCGCGTCGAGACGCGAAGTGAATTTGACGGTGAAGAACTCCTGATTTTGGAATATCTGCAACAGAGTGCTCCGAGTGGTGATTTCTTCGAGTCCTTCGGCCAACAGCTGGCCGATTTACACCAGCCGACCAAACAAAAGACGTTCGGCTGGTACCAAGACAACTTCATCGGAAAGTCTCCACAATACAACCAAAGCAACGGAAACGTGTACACCGAGTGGCCGGTTTTTTTTGCGGAAATGCGAATTCAACCCCAACTCAACATGCTTCAACAATCCGGAGGCATCACACCGGAATTCAACCGTTTAGCAGACAAGCTGGTTACCCGACTTCCTGAATTGCTGGCTACGAACCAGTCCTTCCCTAGCCTCCTGCACGGCGACTTATGGAACGGGAACTTTCTTTCTGACGCCGACGGTCGCGTCGCAATTTTTGATCCGGCCGTTTACCATGGGCACCGCGAGTGCGAATTCGCGCTTCCGATGATGTTTGGGGGTTTTCCTAGTTGCTTCTATGAAGCGTACCAAGAGAGTCTTCCCATGGAGAGCGGTTGGCGAGAGCGCGTCGAGCTCTACCAGCTTTACCACTTGTTAAACCACACGAACCTATTCGGCGATAGTTACCTTGCCAATTGCCTTAGGATACTTCGCAAGTACGCCTAGCTGCAGCGATCAAATACACCACACCGCACCACTTACCCTATTACGATCCAGTGAAACAAGTGATCGCCATCGTCCGCCCTTATCTTGCCGAGCAGGTTCTCGAGAATCTGAAGCTCGCGCCATTGGAGGGACTAATGGTCCAAGAGGTGAAAGGATATGGGCGGCAGAAAAGCTATTTGGATGACTATGGCGACAGCGAATATAGTCTGGCCTTCCTTCCCAAAGTGGAGATCACACTCTGGGTTGAAGATTCGCGTGTCGATGAAGTCATCCGCCGCATCAATGAAGTTGCCCGAAGCGGACGTATGGGAGACGGGAAAATTCTAATACTGCCGATGTTAGGTCTCTAACAGCCTGGCTACCAGGCATTTACGCCTACCGGAATCTTTCCCCTATAGCATCTATCTACCCGGAACCCGACCAAACGGAGATGCCGCTGTCCTTGGCGCTCGTTCCGTCATCGAAAATTCAGCCCAGACGGGCAGGTGATCCGAGATAGACAGTGCTTCCTTCTGTGAGATTCCGAATGCAGAAACGAAATCAATCACACCGGCGCGACCGCTGAACTCGACGGTTGTCTGTTGATCAATCAAAATATTGTCAATCGTTTTGCTTCCGCGAGTGTTTGTTTTTTGTGTCTGCACCAACGGCAGAAAATAGGGAATGAGCTCCAGGTTGCGCAGTTTCCCCGGCTCTTCGTTCAGGTCGCCAAGTAGAATTACGTCGTCTTCAGGGTATTCATACTCACGAACACTTCGATAGACATCTGCCAACACGTCGAGCTCGTACTCAATTTCGTCCGGATCGGTATGCACGTTAATCAGCGTGAAGCGAAAGGGGTTGGGAGCAACGGTTTGAAAACGCCCTACGAATGGCTCGCGGTGCATTAGGTCCGCATCATCATTGACGACATAGCACTGTTCTGGGGTCGTCCGAACGCGATTGGTATCAAAAATGAACGCGTACTGCTCGTAGTAGCCAATCGAGGCACGCCCGATACGCTCGCTAATTGTGTAGTCGTACGCGCCCCCGCCCTGATTGATGATGGCCATCAATCGGGGCAGGGTGGTCTGATCCTTGCTTCGGATTTCTTGGACTGCGATCACATCAAACTGACGTACGATGTCCGCGTAGCGTTCTAACACCCAAGGCTTAGTCAGCTTCGTCTTTCCAAACGTATGTAGATTGAAGCTCCCCATCGTTAGCGTCTCGATGGTCCGTTTGGGAAGCGTTCCACCATCGCCGCCGCCCCATGTCGGCTGCGTTCGGGAGACGGGGACCGTCACGCTCGACGAGTCGGCCGCGTTTGACCGGTCCCCACTAACACTGACCCAGGCATCGTCCGGATTGCTCAGCGAATCGGAATCACACCCTAAATACCCCCCGAATCCTGCTAGGAACAGAACCATGATGGGATAGACCGGTATTCTTCCACTACTGCTTCGACGACCTCGGCGTGCCATTCCCTAAGCCTCCTTGCTGGGAAATCCATGTTCGTTTTTGCATCGACTCGAAAGCCGTCTAGGCGAGCCATCCTTGCTCGCAATCACCGTGGATTATGTACCCAAGTGACTCTGGACCAACATTTTTTGGCCACGTTCAGGCCGCATCATCTTGGCAGTGTTCTAGCGCCCTGCCTGCAAGGCGACTTAACCTGGGATCTTCTGACTCTGCAGCAACTCGCAATGCATCAACTGTCTCTCTACATTTCCGCTCCAACTTCCCCAAAGCGATTGCCGCTTGTTGCTGCACACCAATGTCTCGGTGACCGACAAGAGCCTTTACGAATGCTTGCTCTGCGACCGCATCATGCTCGCTACTCTGACCTAGCGACAAAACCAACAGTCGACACGCCCAAAGTGCGACCACGGGATGCTCTTCGTTGCAGAATGAAATCAAATTGACGGAATCCACCGGATTAACGACATCGAGCGTTCCGCAGACATCCGCAACACCAGAAGCAATTTCCTCGTCCCCAGCACGAAGTGATTCCACCAGTTCGACTAGCGCAGAACCGATCCGCTCGGGTTGATTATGCAGTTCTTCGATTTCGTTCAGTTGGAACGTCACGTGACATCCATCCTTTGTTGCCGCTTGGTAATTTTCGCTGGGATCTATGTTCGAGGCCCCCCGCAAGGGACCAGGATCCTAAGCCCAACCTGCAGAGCAGTAGCAGAAACCGGACTGGCACGGCAAGTGAATTTGGGCAGTCTCTTGATGAACCTCCCCTCAGCGCCTCCGCAGCGAAGGTCGCACGATTCGCAGGCAGTGGAAGTCTGCGAGATCCGCCTCAAGAATCGGGCCCGCCGATTCAACTGCATTTGATGGCATTGTTCGCCATTGACCCCATTCGATCCGCGTCCTATTTCTCGAAGTTCTGGCGCTGCTCGGACCAAGGAAACCGGTCTGCTCGCACGGCGGCCAATCTTGGCTTCGCTCCTCGCCCCATTCCTCAGACATCGTAGCGACATGAATTCCGCACAACGCTTCGTTCCCAACCGTCGTGCAACCACACGTCCATCGAGCAAGGGCTGTAATTGGCTTTTCATAGGGGCCATGTTCTGGGCGTGCTCGTTCGGCGGTGCCGCGAAGGCGCAGCAAATTAGTGGAGAAGGAGCAGAGTCTCCGCCATCCACCAATGAATCGGTGGTCTATGCCAGCCGCATTGACGCTAGATTGAATGACATCGTAGCGCTTTCCGCGGATCGTTTATGTGCCGTCGGTGACTGCGGAACCATTCTCATTACTGAAAATGCCGGGCGTGTTTGGAAAGTCATCGATTCTTCGACGACAGATCCACTGTTCGCAGTTCGATTCGCGGACAGTCGTAATGGCATCGCAGTTGGCGGCAGTATTGGAAGGTTCACGGGAATCAGCAGGGCTACGATTCTTAGAACAACAGACGGCGGCGAGACTTGGGAGCAAATCGAAAACGACCTGCCTCTATTGCGTGGTCTAGCACGATCCGTTGGAACCGACGAAACGAAGTGGATCAGCTGGGGCGATTTCGACCCGGCTCGAACAACTAGCGTCTTCCAATCTGCGAATATGGGCCAGACTTGGGAAGCGACGCCAGCCAAACTGGGTTCTACAGTAGCGTGTGATCTCGGCGACGCATCCGCGAGGAGCTTTTTAGCATGGGACCTGCAACGGAACTGTCAGTTCGTTGATCAGAAGAGCATGTCGCCTGTCACCGCTCGTCAATTACCAGCCCCGCCGGAAACGACCCTTGGGCTGCACAATAGCGGAAGATCATGGATCGCTTACGGTGCGTCTGGACTTCTTGAACGCAGTATGGACGGACAAGCTTGGGAGTCTATTCCGGTCCCGTTGTCTCCGGAGTCTCTTTCGATGCTAAGTTGGCAAGGGGTTTCCCAAATGGGAGAACATCTATGGGTCTGCGGCAGCCCGGGATCCGTTCTCTTGCATAGCAATGACTTCGGCGAAAACTGGCGGAAGCTTGAAGTCCCAAACACGCTACCACTTCAACAGACAGCCTTTGTCGATGCCAATCGTGGATGGGCAGTCGGTGCCCTGGGTACCGTTCTAGCGACCCGCGATGGCGGTGAATCTTGGTATCGTCAACGAGGAGCGAAGGCTGTTGGTGTACTCGCAATTAGTCATGATCTTCAGAGTACGCCCTGGGATGCTTTGGGTACAAACGCCTGGGAAACCAAGCGTACCTCAGCGGCAATACTGCTGGGTAACACAAAGCTTGGCAACGCAAGACCAAATGCAGTGAAGTTGACAGGCTACGGAGCTAGGGAAATCACGCAACCCAATTTAGAGCTAGCCTCTGGTCTCAATGTCGGAGGCATCTCCGTTCAAACAACCTCCGTTGACTTGACGAGTTCGCCCACAAGTCTGGGCTCCGTGATTGGGACCTACGCACCAGATACCATCATCGCGCCCGAGGAGATTGCTCAAACGCTCTACGCGTTGATCGGCTCCAAGTCCAATTCGATCTCGCCACTCGCCTCTGCAAGTCTAAGCGAATTAGGACTTTCGCAGCCCCTAGCATCCATTCAGAAGATTGTCGTGCCTTGTGCGATCGAGTCTGCCGACTTCCAAGACTCGACGCAACGAATCCTGAAGGGAGTTGGAGTTTCAACCTGGGACGTCCTTTTCGCACTTCCGCCAGAACTTCAAAACAAGAAGTCGTCCAACGGCTACAAGACACTGTGGTGCCGTTCCCAGAATGCGGCAGCCAAAACGTCGCTAGTGGGCGGCATCGTGCAGAATCGCGATGCCGAACGCAACCTTCCGCCCAAGCAGCTTGGAAACTACCAGTTGGTCATGGGGCGGGTTCATCGACAGAAACTTCTCAGCCAGCTGCAATCAACCAAACTCCCACCTGGCGACTGGAATGAGCGTCTTAGCTTCGCCATCGCTCGGACTCCAGGCTCGGAACGTTCTACCCATCTTTGGGCGATGTACCAATCGTTAAGATCAGAGCCAGATGAATGGAAACAAGACTTTGTTCTTCAACAGTTGGCGAGGCAGACAGACGACCATGATGCTTCAACATGGGCCATGATTCAGATCTTGCAGCGTGTAGCCAGCTCGGAAGTGCAACACGCTCGAGAAAGCAAGGCGTTGAAGGGATCCAATTCGAAGCCGTCAGCCAACGGTTCCCCCCCAGTCATCTCCGCTCAGTTCAGAACGATCTCTGACACCGAAACACCGTGGAATGCCTCGCCGTTTTCCACTTTGAAGCCAAAAACCTCGTCTTCGCCACCGACAACTGAGCCCCAAGTCGTCACAGCTGGAGCTACCCGGCCACTACCTTCAGCCACTGCAGCCATGGAATCGGCTGATCGTTGGTTTCAGCTAATGGGAACTTTCTCGCAGACTGAACCGCGGCTGCTAACGCTTCCATCAATGCAGATGATGGATTTTCGAGTCGCACTCACTAGAACACCGGGCAGCACCGCGGAAGTCCAGCGGCTCGAACGTCTTCTCGAGTCTCCATTGTTTGGAGTCTGGCAGCGCAATGCTCTGCAGGAACTGAGGATGGAACGTCGTCGCTTCGCGGACGTGCGTGGGCTTCTTCTTGCAACTCGTGCTGAGCAACGCCCCCAGCTCGACGGAAAGCTCAGCGAGGGCATTTGGAAGCAGTCCACTCCGATGCCAGTAAGTAGCAGTGAGCCCAATCGATCGGAGGTGTTATCTCGGCCATCCGGCGATTCTTCTGTCATTCGCTGGTCCTACGATGAAGATTTCCTCTATGCCGGTATCCAATGTTCGTCCAGCGGTCGTCCCATTCCTGCCGCACCGCGACAACGGACCTACGACACCGATCTCTCGAAGATGGATCGAGTCGAATTCCACATCGATACGAATCGAGACTACGCGACTTCGTTTCAATTCGGTGTGGCAGCCAATGGTGAGACGTTTGACCGTTGCGACGATCTAACACGTTACAACCCAACCTGGTACGTCGCTGTTTCTCACCAGAAATCCGGGAGCTGGTCCGCAGAAGTTGCCATTGCGCGAGAGGCGTTAACCAAAACCTCGTTTCCCGAACAGATATGGGGCATCACGGCAGTGCGTATTCCCAATTCGGCTACTCAGGTCTCGTTACCACCAGGCGCGAAGACTGCACTCGAATCACCTCATTATTTGATGTTCGCGCCGAACTCGGGAGCCACCTACCAGCCTGCACGCGTTCCAGCGTCTAGCCAAGGTCGCCGCATTACGGAGCTACCCCCACTAAATCGCTGATTATCGTCCGTCATCCCATGCGTGGCAGCTCAACAGTTGTCTATCGGGAAGCAGAGCACCTCGGAAATGTTCTGCGCCGCTGTGGTGACCATCTGAAGTCGGTCGAAACCAAGCGCACAACCACAGCAGGCCGGTAAGCCCGCGCGCATCGCATGCAGCATTTCGCTGTCGACTGGCAAGGGCGGTTTTCCATCGCTGATACGCTGCCGATTCACCCGCTCGTTCCGCCCATGGAGCTCCCCAGCGTCTTGCAATTCGTGATAGCCGTTGGCAAGTTCAACCCCCTGGTAGAAAAGCTCGTAACGCTCGGCGGTTCTCGGATCCTCAGCAGACAACTTTGCAAGCGCAGACTGGCTAGCAGGATAGTGAGTAAGAATCGCAGGACACGATTCACCCAATTTTGGTTGGACTAGCTCAGAAAAAAACAAATCAAACCAGTCGTCTCGGTCATCACTCCAATCGGCATCAACATCGAATCGTTGAGATGCGAGACGCGCGAGCTCCTGTGTGCCCAGCGTGAAAATGTCGATTCCGGCATGTTCTTGCATCGCGTCAGCGTACGTCAACACGTCGCAATCGACTGCATCCAGGAGATCGCAAGCCAACTCTTTTAGGAACAAAACTCCATCCTCGAAACGGTGCCCGACCCGGTACCATTCCAGCATCGTGAACTCTGGATTATGCAGCTTGCCGGACTCACCAGCCCGAAATGCAGGACCGATTTCGAAGATCGCCTTTGCCCCAGCAGCTACCAGACGCTTCATTGAGAATTCGGGTGAGGTCTGCAGAAAGTACTTTGGGCTGCCCGTCTTCAATCCGATGCTCTGAGCGGCTACTTCGATCGGATCCAAGTGGCGATCGACCACTGTATCTCTTCCCAGAACCGGTGTTTGAACTTCGCAGAAACCACGCGAATAGAAGAACTGTCGAGTCCGCCGCAATAATTCTGACCGTTGCTGCAGTTGCTCCAAGCTGGCTGTAGGGCGCCACGTCATAAGTCACTCTGGTTAAAATGGATCCCACCGAAGTCGATCACGAATATCGGTCTCATTCCTCAATGAGGGCCGAATCAAACCATGGCAATTTGCATTTGTAGGCGTCGTGCGTTCGGTTAAGGTAAATCGAGGTTCGCATCGCAGCAAGCGAATTTGCAGACCTCCAAGTTGACTCGTACGATCGGATCAAGCCGATGATGAAGCTCTCGACCACTGCCAATTTTTGTCGCCGTCTGGGAATCGGTTTGCGGGCTGGCGTCGACATCCTACGAGTATTGGAAACAGAGACAAAGACCGGTACCGCTGAGCACCGCGAAGTAATGAAGAAGGTTACGCAGCGAATCCATGATGGTGATTCACTTGCGAAAGCGATGGAGGCCAGTCCCGGTTACTTCCCCAAACTGCTCACACAGATGGTTTCGGCAAGTGAGTTGGGCGGTCGGATGGACGAGATGTTTCATTACATGGCGGACTACTACGACCAGCTAAAACAGACGCGCGCGTCCTTTGTCAGTCAGATCAGTTGGCCACTTATCCAACTCGGAATGGCGATCATCATTATTGGGCTAGTCATTCTACTGCAAGGCTTACTTGGTACTGGCAGCACGTACGATGCATCCGGCGTCGGGCTAAGTGGTACCAGTGGGTTTATGGTCTATTGCCTAGTTGTGGGTGGGACTCTGGCAGGCATTCTGCTCGTGAGCTACGGTCTATGGAAGAACTGGTTTAATTGCCACACCGTCCTTGTACCGCTAGTTCAGCGCATTCCAGTTCTTGGCGCAGCATTCGTAACGTTAGCACTCTCTCGACTAAGCATGACGCTTTCCATGTTGCTCAACGCGGGCGTGGAGGCAAAGCGAGCTGCCCGCCAAGCATTTCTGTCCACTGGGAACTTCTATTACATCAGCGGCATGGATCGAACACTCGCCGCGATTGACAAAGGCTCGAGTTTCGGCGATTCGTTTGATGCATCCAAAGTTCTGCCCGAAGAGTTCGTCGAGGGCGTCCGAGTAGGCGAACTTAGCGGCACCGAAACGGAGTCACTCGACCGCCTGGCAATGCAGTATCAGGAGCGCGCAAAATCAGCTCTGAATACGATCGCCATGATTGCTAGCTTTACAATCTGGCTCGGCGTCATGCTGCTAATCGCATTCATGATCATTCGGATGGCGCTGCAATATATCAATACGCTCAACTCCTATTTACCTTGAGCTGCTAATGCCTCGGTTTCTTGACGGCAATCCCTACCGACAGCCTGCGATAGCTAGCTAGACGTAATGTTGGCAATAGTCGTTTTCTGCTCGTGAGGCGAACGACTGGTTTTGGTAGAACTCGGCGCTAATGCCCTGAGGTAGTCTTCCGTGGAATGGAATCCGCGAAGCCTCGGATAACAGAAGCCACCACTGCGGCTGCTAATCATGCCCGGACATGGACGTCCAAAGCACAGATACCGAGCAAATCCGCTGCACTCTTGTTGGATGCTGCGTTGTTTCTGCTTGTGTACCCTCAGCGTGCTTACGAATGCCGCATTGCCCAAAGCACATGGCCAACAAGTGGTCGACACGGTGTCCGACCGGACTGCGACAACTACAACCTCCGAATCCAACTCCGAGGTTTTTCAGGGCGACCTTCGATTGGTATGGGGTGGCCCCGTCCAGAGACCAATTCAAGCGAGTCTCGAACTCGACGAGGGGCGAATCACCTTCGTGCGAAATTTGAGCCAAGCTCGTGGCTCGAGCAACAGTGTCTACGAAAGTGCCCCGAATCGACTGACGATTTCTCCGCGCGACCCGGCAGCGTTTGGTGGATTTGATTTCCGATTAGATTGCCCCCTGACGGCGACGCTTGAAATTACGTTCGCCGCAACAGCATCCCAAGCAGCCATCGTTCGTAGCTATCCGATCGTCCATCTCGTCCGAGGACGAATCTCGGAACACATCGATGATGTGGGAACTCGTTTGTCTGTAGAACGGCAGGCGTACGACAGGCTTCGCATCCAAGAACAGAGCACTCGTCTGGACATCGTCGACTGCAACCAATCGATCTCAGTCCAAGCCTCAGCCTACCGAACGAGTCTTACTGCCGGTACCTATGAGCTCGTCGCGCATCTGAACGAGTCGTCCGGTCGGACGATCGAAACCGTGCGAGAACAAGTTTCAATTGACGCGGCGGGAAACTGCGAGCCCGTCGAGCTAACACTCCCAACCCCCAGATCGGAAGGCGTATTCCATTGGGATTTCGCGCTCGTTAGCAAACGCCGGCTTCCAGCATTTCAAAGCGACAAGCCCTTGTTGCGACGACGTTTGGAGTTCGTGGCGCTTGACCAACAAAATCGCGGCAACTCAATCGCAGGATGGCAGGAGGTAGCGAATGTCAACGCAGCAGATCTATTGGACGGTGGCATTCTAGACTGGATCAACCTCGGCAACGCAAGTGCATACGCCTGGGACAATCTAACCGGCCGATCTCCAATCGAACGGCTTGGATTTGGTGGTTCGAAACCGATTCTCATCGGTGATGTAACTGCAGTCGACTTGCCGGTCGGCGGTCTTCGAACCACACCTGAAGCATCCCACGCCGTCACTCCAGCCTCTCATCGTCCGAAGTCCAAGTTAAGCTGCCTTGAGCTCGGAACCGACTCCTGGATTGGGATTCCGCTTGAAAGCCTTGATAACAACAGGCCGCACCGATTGCGAGTGACTTTGCCAGCTGGCCTCGGTGACGATCTCCTCGTCAGCTTACGCAGCGATCTTCCCGCGAAATCTGAACGCGGACAAACCGTTCGGCAAGATTCGATTGGTAACGATTATCGCATCGTGACGAGCCATATCACCGATGGCTACACCAGATTCCAAGAACCGGACAACGCCTCTTCCGCTTTCCCAGAGGGCAGAGTGAAGCAGATTGAGCTGCTGTTTTGGCCAGCTGAAGATCCGAACTACCTCGTATTTGCGAATACGTCCCAAACGAACTCCGCCTACGTTGCCCAGTTCAGATTGGATGTCGCCAAACTCCAACCTAAGTTGCCAACCACGACGGAAGAGTCGGCGGCTCACGTTGGGATTCAAATTGACAAACCTCTATTGGCGTCATGCTTTTCTTCAGGCCGAATCCAAGATCCTGCTTCTGGGTCGTGGCTGGATAGTTGGGAGACCTTCTACTCCAGCGTTTCCCGTTTGATCCAATCTTTAGAGTTCGCTAACGCCAACCTACTTTTTTTGAAGGTCGCTGCCGACGGTGGAACGCTCTATCCATCGGAGAGACTTTCACCCAATCTACTATTCGATAATGGTGCCTACTTCAGTGACAGTCGGACCCCTGCGATCAAGGACTCCGTCGAATTGCTCATGCGGCTTTGCAATCGACGAGACATCAAGGTAGTCCTGGCCATTGATCTCGATTCGCCGACCATCCAACTCGCCCAATACGCGCGAGAAAACGATGAAGCAGGCCTGTTCCAACGTCATCAAAACGGCGGGACTTCGGATCGATGGAACCCGTTGCATCCTCAGGTACAGCAAAGTGTTCGTGATACGGTCTCTGAACTGATCGCCAGATATGCGTCACACGAATGCTTTGGTGGAATACAGCTACAGATTGATCGCAACGCTCACCTCACTTTCCGAGGTGACCTGTGGGGATTTCAACCGGAAGACATCGCACAGTTTCAAAAGTTACAGACGGGCTCCCCTCAAGAAGTGGAACGCACCCGTTTCGCGGCGAATCCCCAGATGCAACTCAATCGAAAAGCCAAGTCGCTTTATTTTGCCTGGCGTGCACAACAGCTAGCACGTTTTTACCAAGAGCTGGCATCTGAAGTTCGTCGTGCTGCACCCAATGCGAACCTACTGCTGAATATCGGACGTCTCTGGGACGAACAACTCACCGAAAGCGATTTTGAACAACCAGGCACTCATGCTCGTTCGCCCGATCGATTCTTGCAAGCCATAGGCATCGACCTTGCGTTGCTCAGTCAGATTGAAGGCGTTGACGTTGTTGGTGGAGCCTTCGTACCGAGCGAAGAGACGATCGATGCAGAGCAGTTTGTTTACTGGGCCGCCCGCAAATCGAAACTGGCAGTGCTTCCCACGCCAGTTCCGCTAGCTTCCGACTTGCGAGCAACCACCTCCGTCGACTCCGATCGTCGTACAGGCTCAAGGCCTCGTCCGAGCATCACCAAACTCGTCCACCAACAACCTGATGCCGTCGTACTCAGGGCCGACGATGCGTCAGGAGGAGAGGAAATTCGGTTGTTCCCAATCAATATTAACGGCACGACTCCGACCAAAGGCTACTTTCAAAGCGAGCCGTTGAGCCTTACTTCGAGTTTCTCACCTGTTGGTCAAATTACCAAAAGTGTTAGCGGCGCCTGGCTGCCGAATGGGCACGATCTACTTGCACTTCGCAACGCGTTCGGCGAAATGCGAAACACGGCCGCACTTCGCTTGCGTTGGAAACCATTGTCCCTAACGGCTTCTGAAGCGCCGGAGGTCGACAGTCCACTTCGCCACCAAGCATACTCGATCAAAATTGCTGTTGATGACCATTCGACTTTTGTTCGCGTTAGCAATTTTGCCCCCTGGCGACAAACGATCGTTTTGGAATCAAATGAGCGTTTTCGTGATATTGAATACGCCCCCTTCACGCCAAGCGACGGCGGTCCTTTGCGCAAGGATCTGTCACCTGATTCATCACTGATCCGCTGGCAGATCCCCGTTGACGGGCACTCTAGCCGAGTCATTCGATTCGAATCACCGTCGATGGCATTCGTCGCTGCCAACGCAAATTCGCCGGAACCCGTTTTACAAGCAGTGCGAACCGAATTGCGTCGACTGGGAATCCTACTTGCGAATGAGCAAGACCCCACGCTTCGGACGGTGCATGCGAATGTCCACGGCGATTTCGAGCAATGGGAAGAAATCTCCGACTCGGCAACAAGTCAGTCGTCGCGGGGTCTAAAACCATCACACTGGAACACGTCTCAATTGCCAGGCGTTCGCTTTCATGCCTCACCTGATTTCCCTCGTTCTGGCGAGACTTCATTGAAGATAACCAACACGAATTCAGGTGACGCTTCGGCCTGGATACAGAGCAAGCCAATTCCAGCACCGGCAACGGGACGACTTTCGCTCGAAGCGTGGATGCGAGTCCCGACTTCCAATCCATCCGCGAGGGTACGCCTATCTGTCCAAGGGACAACATCAGGCGGCAAGCGATTCGCGGCCAGCAACAATTTTGGATCGATCGCCGACAGAACTCGGCAGCTTCCAACCGACTGGGGTCCGAGACCAGTCAGCTTACATGTGGCTGATATACCCACCGAAGAGCTCGAGTCCCTCGTCGTTTCGATTGAACTCATCGGCGAAGGCACAGTCTGGATCGACGACGTCCGAGTGCTCCAGAGCTGGTTGCACCCGAGTGAATCTAGCTTCCTTCACGGAAAATTCCTCTCCGCCGAAGAAGATCTGTCTAATGGCAACTATCTATCAGCGCTCAACCTCCTCAACAGCCCTTGGGTCCGCTATTTAAAACGAAGACACCCACTCTTCGAAGTGCCTCCAATATCTGCCCGTTCACCCGATCAATTCGTCGAACGTTCGCACTTGAACGAGAACACAGGTCACGATCCATCTCGATTTTCTGGTGGCTCCGTCTGGGGGCGTCCCGCAGAGCCGTCTCAGAAGTCGAGTCTCATTGAGCAGTTCAAAGAAACCGTCACTGAAGGCTGGCAACGGTGAGTATGCGCGCGGTTCGTTTCACCGACAACCGATTGGAAGTCGTCCAGCTCGAACGCCCGTCGATCGTTCCGGGCGAGGTTTTAGTCCGCGTCCGCATGGCGGGGATTTGCTCAACTGACCTTGAGATTACCAAAGGCTACTTTGGCTTCCAAGGTACACTGGGCCATGAGTTCGTTGGACATGTCGTTGCACCGGAATCATCTGCGTGGCTAGGCAAACGTGTCGTTGCATCCATCAACTTCGCCGACCCGGAATCTCCAGGGTATCGTGATTTCGGATTCGAACACCACCCGCACCGCAGCGTACTCGGAATCTTGAATCGCGACGGTGCCATGGCCGACTACGTTGCTATTCCCGAATCCAATCTGTTTGAAATACCGGACACAGTACCCGACCACGAAGCCGTATTCGCAGAACCCTTAGCCGCCGCTCTCCGTATCCCGGCACAATTGGAATCAGAGACTTCGGGCCTGATGAAGTATCCAGAAGCTTGCGTCGTTGGACCAGGTAGACTTGGGATGCTCATCGCACTCGTTCTGCGACATCATGGTGTGAACACCCACGTCGCCGGTCGATCGGCAACATCACTTTCACTCGCGCGTGATCTCGACTTTAAAACGAGCCTCGCAGACTCCCTCCCTGAACAACATTTCCATCTGGTGGTCGATGCGACAGGTTCCCCAACAGGATTCGCGAGTGCTTTGCGTACGCTACGGCCCTGCGGGACGATGGTTCTCAAGAGCACCTTCGCTGATGCCGGTGCAATCGATTTGACACCAATTGTGGTCAATGAAATCCGTATCATCGGCTCACGCTGTGGTCCGTTCGACCGTGCCATTGAGTTCCTAGCGAGCGGAGCTCTGCCACTTTCCCTGTTCATTGACGCATGCTACCCGTTGGAGCAAGCACTCAACGGCTTTGAGCACGCTGCTAGGCCGGGTGTGCGTAAAATTCTGTTGAATACAACAGCGGCTGAAGACTGCTAGCGCCGAAATCCGTGCATCAAGTTAGAATCCCGCACAATCTCAACGATCTCTTTCCGATCCCGTACGAAACCTAGTTAATGGGCGACAAGGCACTACGACTAATCCTGCAATACGCTTTCGTCGTGTTCGGAATCGTGCTTCTTATCACTATCCCGGCTGGTGTCGTCGTCTGGAATGCGGAATTCGCGCCTTCGATCGTGGAGTCTTTCGTTGATAACCGCCAGGACTATCTAAACGCCGAGGCACTCGAAGAACTCTTCCCGAATAATCCCGATGCGCTGATTTGGCTCGCCACAACGGAGGGCGAATCCCTCTTTTCTGAGCAGAAGCTCACATCGATCCGTCGCGCTGCCGATGCGATGACGAATTTGCCGGAAGTCCGTCGGGTGGTCGCGTTGCCCAATCTCCCCCGAGAGTCAGCGGTCGTCACCGGGATGCGCGGCACGACACAGAAGATTGTGCTCAATGCAAAACTTAAGCAAGGCGCAGTTCCTGAAGTAAGCCCTCGGCTCGACCCCATTCTGCCAGCCAGGCTAAATGACCCCAGACGCAATGACCGAGAACTGCGGCGTCTCTTTCAGACTCTACTAGCCGACGAAGACAGTTACGCCAGAAAAGTCATTTCGCGAGATGGCCAGTCCCAGGTGATGATTGTCGAACTCGTTATGGACGAGCCGCTACAACCATCCGCGCAGATTGAGATCGTAAATAAGCTGACCCAAATCGCTCGAGAGAACCAGCTCGGTGAGCAAGCCCTTTATTGCTCCGGGCTCATTCCACTGCAAGCATTCGCATTCATGGAGATCGATTCCGTATTACTCCGAATCCTGCCACTCGGCGGCCTGCTAATTTCTGCTGCAGTCTACTTCGTGTTCCGGCGCCTCGAAGTCATCATTCTTACTCTCCTGATCGCAGCCGCTTCCGTCGCCTGGGGCGTGGCATTTGGCATCGTATGCTTTGGGAAATTCTCGGTACTAATGGCGGCAGTCCCGCTAATGGTACTGGTCATTAGTACCGCCGATGTCATCCACTTAGTCTCGTCGTACACCGCCGAAACTGGTGCCGGCGTGGTTCATCGCGAGGCGGTCCGTAAGACTTTCGTTCATGTCGGCGGCGCTTGTATCCTGACAAGTATCACCACGTTCATCGGCTTCGCTTCGTTGGTCTTTGTACCCGCACGGACGATACGACAGTTTGGCGTCTCCGCCGCTGCCGGAGTCGCTGGGGCACTTATTCTTTCCGTCCTGTTCGTTCCCATCTTTTTGGATTTGCTCCACCGCTGGCGGCGGCCCATCGTGACCGCAGGATCGGCGTCAGCATTCAGCGACTGGGTCTCGCGCCGATGTCTGGCAATCGGAACGGGCTACCCCAGAATAACCCTTGTATGCTTTGTCGCTTGCTTTGCTTTGTGTGTTGCGTTGTCGTCGCGTCTCCGGCTTGACCCCGACCTGACACAACGTTTCTCGAGCGATCACATGATCACTGAGAGCACTCGATTCTTCAGTGAGCAATACGGCGGAATCAACTCCGCAGAGATTGTGTTGCGCGGAGCCCCAGAGGATCTGCTAAGCCAATCAACGATGGAAACCTTAAGAAAATTCGCATCGAAATGCCGAGCCGAGCACGGCTGCGAACAAGTCGATTCCATCAGCAACGTGTTACAAGCTTTCTTAACCCAGCTGGACTACTCGAACACGACTGGAATTCCCGCCTCCGACGAACATGCTGTGGCATCGATCCGTTTTCTTCGCCAGCTAGAACCTGCAGTCGTTGATAGTCTCGTCACCGAAGACGAACGCCACTTACGCATCCTAATTCCGATTCCGGCGACCTCATACTTAGCGATGACACGGTTTTCAGAGGACATGGCAAACGAAGCACGCCAGCTATTTGGTCCGTCGATCGAAGTATTGGAGAAGGGTTCTGCGCCATTGGTCGGCAGAGCAGTCCGGGAAATCATCCGCGGCCACATGCAGGGATTTGTGTTCTGCTTTACGACCATCTTCTTCCTAATCGCATTCGGTTTACGTTCTTTCCGCCTTGCCTGGGTATCTGCCCTTCCAAACCTAACGCCACTCGTGCTGTTGGGAGGTCTCGTTGCTTATTTTCACGAAGTCGCTGACAGCGACCTTTTGGCGGTCGGAACCCTAGGATTAGGTTTGGCGGTGGACGACACTATTCACTTCCTTTCCCGTTTCAAGATTGAACTTCGTTCTGGTAAGTCGGTTACCGAAGCGCTTCGAGGTTCGATGAATCACACGGGTTTAGCCATCATTCGAACGACCATCATTTTGTCGCTCGGCTTCTTCCCATTTGCCTTCGCGGAGTACTGGTCGATCAACATGCTCGGGACATATTTGATTGCCGTCCTATTCGCCGCCCTCCTAGCCGACTTGCTTCTGCTGCCGGCAATCATCACGCTCGTCTACCGTTCCAATGAAAAGAACAAAGCGGTGGCCTCTGAATGAGTCCCAACAACTGATCGCAAACAACCGAGCGCAAACAACCGAGTACTAATGGGGGGCGACTTACTCCAGCATGTACCCCCACGTACGGCGGCGAAAGGGCTGACGCGTTTTTTGCGCCCAAGTCGAGTGCCAACAGAATCCCTACAACCCTCAAACTCGCGGCGGTTACCCGCAATCGCCCAGTCGGTGCCTGATCGCTTCAATCCGACGATAGCGGTGAATGCTACCGTTCAAGACGAGAGCAGAGATTGTATATCGCCCGCGTTTGCCTTTAGCCGACGCGTTCGACTCAGCGATTTCCGCGCGTGGTTTCAGATCGACCACACCTCTCCCGTGACAGACCCCTCGTCGCCATGGAAGCCATTCACACCATCGATCGCAACTTCCTTTTCGCAAACTAAACGGACGAACATGATGAACGCTGGTGTTCTGATCCACGGTTGCAATCTTTGGGCAGAGAATTGGCGGCACATTGCTTGGGGAGATCCACCCGTTGCGATGGGACGATTGCCACAAGGATTGCTGACCGCCTATATCAACGATGCCAAAGTCATTGTGCTTGGCTCCGGCGCGTCATCAAAAGAATTTCGTGGCGTTCACTCTCCGAAGCACGGTCAAGAGTTGCTCGAGAGCGAGTACACCTACGAGTACTTACTTTCGCACTTCGATAGCCTGCTCAACTTTAAGCCTTGGCAAGACTTCGTTCCCGAGTCTCGCGACGCAGCCAGCTGGCAAGCTTTGAAGGAAAAAATGCTCAGCCGAATCGTGCTCGATACGGTTTCTCAAAACACCGTCGAAGAACTGGCAACTGCCGGCCATACGTTTGTCGAAGAAGGCGTCGAACGAATTTTCCTTGTGTCCAGCCCGACGCACATTGTTCGCGTGTTGCGTGATGCGAACAAGGTTTATCAATCGGACTATCAGTTCCGCCAGTTCATGTATTCCGTCAATGCGGTTCCTTGCGTAACTTGTTACGAAGGTTCTACCCCATCCGACGTTGTCGTCATCGAACCGCCACACCGACCCGATCGCCACGTGCTACCAACGCACCGCCGTATCCAACGTATGCTCGGGCTTCAAAAACTTGATCCATCCGATTTGCTCGACTTCATCAACGACTTTGATGAGCTTCTGCAGCACTACGAAGAACTCTACTTCGTTGGTCGCTTGGGCAATCCAATGCCAGGATCAATCGAACTAGCTCCTACTCTTCCCAAAACCACCTCGGCGGCAGAGGAAGAGCCCCTTTCAACGGCTACGCACTCAGTCGCGGAAGCCGTAGCAGAGCCCTTACCACCTGTTTCGCCAACACCGCTACCGCTTGCGCCTGAACCTGCGTTGTAGACAAAGTGTGCCGGTGTCATTGGCTCCACCGGAGCGGTAGATCCGCGAGAGCAATTGCCAACTTTCGGTCGACTGAGCAACCACTTCCGTTTCGCGATGGCCTTCTTCCAACGCCTGTGCGCGATTGTGCCTATAATTGTGCTTCATGCCTCTCCACCAGACTGGCGACAAAGCGAAGAACTGGCGATTTTGCGGATGATGCAAATTTAGGACCATCGCTTGTCGAGTCCCACCGATTGGATCTAGATGGCGACAATTGCTTTTGCCCGCAACCTCTCTTACTCGGCAACAAAGATGCAATCCCCGCAGAAACTTGCGTTGATCTCGTTGTACCGTATCTTTGTCGCCTCGGCACTGCTCTGCCTAGGCCGATTCCAGGACTCCCACCTCTACGCCCAAGAAAGCGCCCAAGAGAGACTGGCGGCCGCCGCTCCAGCTGAGAACAGTCCTACAGCATTGCTCGCCACCCCTGTTGTCCGAAAAAACCCGATCCAGCGCTGCCCTCTAATCGCTGTCGTTGATTTCGAGACCTCTACGCCGGTCGTTTCCTTGAAGTCAATCACGACGGACGGCAGAAGCACTTGGACGCAAGAATTCAACGACCTGCAACCTCTCAAGAGGGCGGGAGATGCAGTCATTGAACCAGCCAAACGGACGTACGCTTATTCGGTTGCAGTCATGGGATTGCGTCCCAATCGAGAGCATCAAATCAAGCTAGCCATCACCACCGCAAATACTGCGGAGCCGGAAACGGTCGATGGTTTATCCATAAGAACGGACCCCGTGCCGGATTCGTTTCCACCGTTGCGAGTACTCCGTTCCATTCCTGATGAAATGGAACCCGGCATCACCTTCTTTGCCGTTAACTTCTGGCGGAATTCGAACAGTATGCTCGATTATGGTTTCATCATAGGTGTCAACCCGCGAGGAGAAGTGGTTTGGTTCTGCAAGACGGACGACCGGATCGCGGATATGCGAGTGACGAAAGATGGTCGCTTACTCTATCAACAGGGTAGTTATCGCTACGCCTACGAAATCGACATGCTCGGCCGCGATCACCGCCGGTGGGTTGCAACCAACCTAACCTTTCTGCCGGACAAAGCTTCGATTCCTGTCGAAGTGGATACCTTGCACCATGAGCTGCAAGAGATCGACAACGGCAACTTCATGACACTATCCACCGAGCTTCGACGGTTTCAGGAGTACCCAACTACCGAGTTCAGTAGCGAAGCCCCTTGGGCACCGGCATATGTCGTTTGCGATCGAATCATCGAGTTCAACCCTGATTCTGGCAAAATCGAAGACCAGCTTTACCTCTCCACCATCCTCGATCGGAGGCGATTCGGTTACATGGCGCTGAGTGGATTTTGGAAAGACAAATACAACATTTATATTGGAGACGAAAAGTGCCGTGACTGGAGTCATGCCAACGCGTTGGTTTACTTGCCCGAAGAAAACGCCGTCATTGTTTCTTTCCGTCACTTGGATTGCGTTTTGAAACTCGACTGGAAAACCAAGAAGATACGGTGGATCCTTGGTAATCCCAGCGGCTGGGGACGAGCTTGGCAAAAGTATCTGCTGAAGCCGGTTGGCGATGTCAAATGGGCTTATCACCAGCATGCTCCGCAGATTACACCGCGCGGAACACTCATGATGTATGACAATGGCAACTACCGCGCGCGACCATTCGACAAAGCCACCTTCGCGCCGGACAATCGTAGCCGCGTCGTCGAATACAAGATCGACGAAGATGCGATGACCGTCGAACAAGTCTACGAATACGATGGTGGATCGAATGAACGTTTCTATTGCCCGTTCTACGGAGAAGCAGAGTGGCTTCCAGAGACAGGAAACATCCTGATCACCGACGGTGGACACATTGAACTGAAGGACGGGACACCGAACGACAATGTGCCCGCGGAGAGACAATGGGCTCGAATCTTCGAGATTGACCGTGAGACAGGCAAGAAGGTCTTTGAGATCTCGTTCCGCAGCCCCATTGGAAGTCCTTACGGTTGGTCGATCTATCGAGCAATGAGGCGCCCCAATCTGTGGGAAGGCTTTGATCTTACGGCTCCGAACGAGGAGGAAGATGGCAACCTATTTTCTAGAACGCGACACATTCGGCGAAACCGCCCATTGAACGCTGAATTCCAAATGCCGAGACCGTAGTCAACCCACTACCAAATAACATGAGCCATATTGCCACGTGAGAACGAAGCCCCCTGGCCTGGAATGCAGGCCGCGTGCCTTCGCGGGTTTTTCACCTAACTCATTGACCATGGAAGGAAGACGATGAGCCCTAGTCCAAATATTGCCATATTCTCAGATCTAGACGGCTGTCTCCTCAATAAGCACGACTACAGTTTTGAGGCAGCGCGACCGACTCTAGACCGCATTCGCGATTCCAAGATTCCGTTGATTTTGGCATCCAGCAAGACCGTTGTTGAAATGCGGAGAATCGCTGCAGAAATGCAGCTCGACGACGCGCCTTTGATTTGCGAAAACGGCGGAGCGATTTTCTGGACGAATCGAGAAAACGCAGACCCGGAACGAACGGTGCTTGGCATTGACCGGTCCAAAATTCTCGAGGTGCTGAGCTCACTCAAGGCGACTTATAATTTCGATTCGTTTCGCGATCTCGGGGTAGCGGGTGTCATGAAAGCGACCGACCTTAGCGAAACAAAAGCCGAAGCCGCTTTGGCTCGTGCCTCGACTGAGCCGCTTGTATGGCAGGATGAAGCCAATCGAATTGAGGAATTTGGTCGAAAACTTTCTGACCACGGTCTAACGCTAACGCGGGGCGGCCGCTTTTGGCATGTGGCAGGCGCGACCACAAAGGGTACCGCAATGCAACGTGTAATAGACCGGCTCTACAAGTCGATGACCTCACCGCCAACCACTTTAGCCATCGGTGACAGTCCGATTGACCAGACCATGCTAGACATTGCAGACGTACCAATTGGTATACCTTGGCCTAACGGGGTGGTTCACGTCACCGTGAAAGGTCACAATGGAGTCACTGCGTCGTTGGCTGGCGCGGACGGCTGGGCGGAAGCCGTGACAAAAGTACTCGACAGCCTGACGAGCTGAGCAACATTGTCCGATGACACTAAGTTGCATCTGAGAGCTCGCAGCAAGGAATTGGAGGCGGGATGGCTGACTACGCCCAGAATGGCGTCATTGGGACACTTCATAACCTGAGAAACAAGTCGACTGAGGAGCTAGAAGCCGAGTTGACTGAATACAGCGACGAGTCACCGATGACATTGTTGCTACCGTGCCTATTCTCAGAGTTGGAAGGCCCTGCAATGGGGCCGATCGTCGAACAGCTGAAGAAAGCAACCTATCTCGACGAAATCATCATCGGGCTCGACAGGGCCGACGAAGGCCAGTTTCAACAAGCTCGAAAATTCTTCGAATCTCTCCCGCAGAAACACACCATCCTGTGGAATGACGGCGAGAGGATGCGTGAGCTGGATCGCAATCTCGTGGAACGCGGCATTGAAGCGGGCGAGCTAGGAAAAGGGAGAAACGTTTGGTTCTGCCTAGGTTATTTCCTCGCTGCAGGAACTTCCAAAGCGGTCGCCCTTCACGACTGTGACATCCTGACCTACAACCGTGCAATTCCAGCGCGTCTCTTTTACCCGCTTGTCCACCCAACATTTCAGTACCAATTCTGCAAAGGCTACTACTACCGATCCGCAGATGGGAAATTAAATGGTCGGGTGTTCCGACTCCTAGTAACTCCCATTATTCGTGCCCTAAAGCAAGTTCTTGGACGAGTCGAGTACTTGGACTATATGGGTAGCTTTCGTTACGCTCTGGCAGGCGAGTTCTCGATGCGAGCCGAAGTCGTGCCATCGCTGAGAATCCCAAGCGACTGGGGGCTCGAGATCGGTACCTTGTCGGAGATGTACCGGAACTGCAACAGCAATCGCATTTGCCAAGTTGACATTGCGGACGCGTACGACCACAAGCATCAGACCGTCTCTCTAAATGATCCCAATCGCGGACTCCACCGCATGGCCCGAGATATATGCAAAGCCATTTACAGGAAGCTTGCGATTGAAGGCATTGTCTTCACGCCGGGCCTATTTCGAACACTAAAGGCCTGCTACTACCGTACCGCGCTCGATATGATTGACCACTACTACAACGATGCAGTGATGAGCGGCCTGTCGCTCGATCGGCACAAGGAAGCCGAGATCGTTGAGCTATTCGGGAAAATACTGATTGCAGCTGGTGATGAGTATCTAGCAGGGGCCGCCGAACCTCCATTCAGCCCAAGCTGGTCCAGGGTAACAAGTGCACTACCGGATGTTTATGACATGATCCGCGACGCAGCGAAGAGTGATAACAGCTGATCTCCGGCTCGATCCCAATCTCCAGCACGGAGAGGACATCGCGCTCTGACATGGCGTCGGTGTCACTGCTTCGCAACTGATTCAACGAAGCGTTGAAACTGCCTCAGTGTCGAAGGGCTGACGTGATGCTCAATACCTTCAGCATCAATCGCAGCCGTCGATTCGTCCACACCGATGCTAAGCAAGAAGTCATAGACAATCTGGTGGCGTTCGCGGCACTTCGCTGCCAGCCTCTGACCCTTTGCCGTCAAAGAAATGGGCTTGTAGGGTTCCGTTTCTACCAGTCCCTCCTTCTTCAACCGAGCCACAATACGATTGACCGTAACATGAGTCACCGCAAAGCGTCGGGATAGATCTACCAGACGACAGACCCCTTCTGCTGCCACAATCTCCGCCACGGCCTCGACGTAATCTTCTGCCGTCTCCGTAGCGTGATCGCTTCGCGTTCGCTGATGTGGTTCCGATTTCTTTTTGGCCACAGTGGTACTTTGAAGGGAGGTTGCCCATCTTAGGCTATCGTCATCCGATAGTGCTGGCCACGAATTCTTGCCGAATGCTTCAGCCCTTTCAACTGGTCCTTGGACAAAACTGGTCCAAGGACATATCCAGTGCTAATCAAAGTTGGAACTGTGGCTCGAGATTGAAACTGAGGCAATTCCCCCCCCTCAGCCCCGAAGGGCCGGCTCCCCCCATAGTTCCTCGACGAGTGGCTCTGTGGACAAAGCGGGCACATAGATCAATTCGGAACCCTAAATCACAGACAAGCCCCTGAGATTTCACGCAACATCGGCATTAGCTCCGCAACATACACGTGACCTTAGGGCCTTCGAGACTGCCCATCTCGGTTCGAAATCCACATGCATTGGTAAGGTTGAACTACGATCTCTTCATTCCCATTTTCAAGCGTTTCACCGCTGATCAAATCAAACCAAGTATCAATACTGATGAGATTCAGTTCTGAGAGTCGCAATACCTGAGGCTCGCAGGACAGGTTGTGCACCGCAAAAATACTCTGCGAGCGGTCGCGGCTTTGTCGCCAGAAAGCAAAAAAAGCCTCACTCAATTGCAGTGTGAACTGCGTTGCGTTCGGGTGAAACGCAGGCTGCCGAGAACGAATACCGACACGTCGTAACAGTTCACTTAGCACGAGAGACTGATCCGACTCAGGGTTCTTGAGCTTCGACTCTAGGATATGGATATCCCAGCGGTGACGGTTGATCGACCTGTTCCGCCCCGTATCTGCGACTCCCTCAAGATCATTCGGTGTGGCTAGAAGGCTATGGATGTAGAAAGCCGGAATGCCCTCGACACCCATCATGACGGTTTGCGAACAGAGAAATCGCTCAACCCCCTGTTCATCTTTACCAGCCGTTGTACCCTGCAATGCGTCAAACAGGCTGATATTGATTTCGTAAACACGCTCGCTTCCGTCGGGAGCTTGCCGCGTCGAAAGCAAACCACCAAAACCGCGGATGGTCTCAATCATCTGCAGCTGTTCTTGATTAGACAGCAGCCCTTCAGCTGGACGCATTCCGATTCCATCATGTGATGCCGTGAAGTTCAGATAGAAGCAACCGTCTGGTGCCGGCGGCATGCTCATCATCCATTGCTTCAAATGCTTGGTTTCCCCCGTGAGCAGCGCGTGGACCAGCAGCGGTGGAAGGCTAAAGTTATAGATCGCATGCGCTTCATTGCGATTGCCAAAATAAGTCAAATTTTCCTGGTTCGGAACGTTCGTTTCGGTAATCAGCTGAGTCCCCGGCGCGAGATACTCACAGACATTTCGAATCAAGCGTATGACTTCGTGCGTTTCGGGCAGGTGAATACACGTCGTACCGGTCCGTTTCCACAGGTAGCCAATCGCATCCAGCCGGAGTATCCGTCCGCCGCGTCTCAAATAGAAGGCAATGATCTTGAGATACTCGACGAGTACCTCGGGATTCCCAAAATTGACATCGATTTGGTCATGGCTGAATGTACACCAGACCTGCTTCATTCCATCAACGGTTTCTGTTGGACGCAACAGCGGCGTAACTCGGGGCCGGACTACCTGACTGAGATCGTCATCTTTGTGAGCCTCAATGAAGTATCCATCGCGTTTGCCTTCAACGTATTCCTGGAACCAGCGACTCTCGGACGAAATATGGTTGATCACCAGATCAACCATCAGTGTATAGTCCTCCGCGATCGCCTCGACGTCATGCCAATCCCCAAGATCTTCCCTGACCTCCATGTAGTCGATGACTGAAAAACCATCATCCGAGCTGTAGGGATAGAAAGGCAGAATGTGAACGCATGGAATCTGCTGACGGCATGGCTGATCCAAAAACCACTTTAGATTCGCGAGAGGCGAGCGTTCACCACCGATAATGGAATCACCATAGCTGATCAAAAGGCAATCAACTTCATTGAGCGATTCGGGCTGGCCTCTGTCCTCAATAACCTCAGGTGGACCGATCGCGGCAATAATTTCGACTGCCAATGACTCAATGTCATACTCGGGGTAGAGCAGGGGCAAGTGATGCACCAGCTGCTGAAACAGCAAATCCTTATCGGCCACGAAAACCCGCTCTCTTTCCAGTCATGTTGTAATTGGGCACAGGTAGCACTGAGTCATCGCTTAGCATCGTGAGAGGGAATCGATGCAAAACGGAAACAAGAGAGATACCGCTCTTTTCTCATTCAACACGGGGGCTCGCTGACATTTCACCCTGCGTCGATCGCCGCGGGTTTAAAATGAAAATGCAAGTGAGCTCGCCAGTTTGCATCGTCCATTTTGGCAAAATCAGTCCGCATGTGGACTCCGCGCGACTCAGTCCGCACCAGCGCTGCCTCGGCCATCATATGGGAAACAGTCAACAGATTCTGAAGCTCCCAGCCAGACGGCTCATCGAACGCGTGATGCAATACATACTTAGAATAGCTGCGAATGTCCTGCAATGCCTCTCGAAGCTGTTCTTCGCTCCGCTGAACGCCAACTAACCGCCACATTAGACTTTGGACTGAGTTCCGGATATCAGCTACGTCCAACTGCTCGCGAAACTCATACTTCTGAACATGGGCGATCGGCATTGCGCGGAAATCATCTGGCGTATTTGCCGCCTCGCAAGCCGCTTGCTCCCCAGTCCGGGCCCCGAAAACGAGGCCTTCGAGCAAACTGTTCGAAGCGAGCCGATTAGCGCCGTGCAAACCTGTGCTCGTTACTTCTCCGGCTGCCCACAATCCCGGCAGAGAGGTTCGGCCATCCAGATCCACCTGCACACCACCAATCATGTAGTGGGCACCCGGTCGCACCGGAATCGGATCCTGCGATGGGTCCAGACCAAATTTTTTGCAGGCTGCAGTAAAACCTGGAAACCCTTTGTGCACACGCTCCGCGTCTAGATGATTCAGGGACAGATAGACACAGTGATGGCGTGTCTTTTCCATCTGCCGCACGATCGACTGACTAACAACATCTCTCGGCGCCAACTCGAGTCGCGAGTCGTATTCACTCATAAACCGATGACCATTGCTGTCGACCAGATAAGCTCCAGCACCTCGTATCGCCTCTGTAACAAGCGTTCGTGAGCTACCGGCGATGTACAGCACGGTTGGGTGGAATTGCATAAACTCCATATCGCGCAAACGCGCCCCCGCGCGATAAGCCAGCGCATGCCCGTCGCCAGTCGCCACCCGAGGGTTCGTCGTCTCACGATAGACTTGCCCACAGCCCCCCGTGCATAGCAAGGTCTGTTTCGCCCAGACTAAGACCGGCGGCTCACCATCGCGGGAAATGATCGCACCGTAACAACGTGTTCCGTCCGAAAGCAGGTCAATGGTAAACGCACGTTCCCAAATCTGAACATTCGGCAAGGCTCGAGTCCGCTCGATCACCGCTCGCATGATCTCCTTGCCCGTCGCGTCTCCTAGAGCGTGAATGATCCTTTCGTGGGAATGCCCGCCCTCTTTGCCAAGAATTAGCTCACCGTTGTCACGGTCGAACTGAGTCCCCCAAGACATTAATTCCTGAACACGTGCTGGGGCTTCTCGAACAACGAGATCCACAACATCCGTATGGCAAAGATTGCCCCCCGCTGTCATCGTGTCTTCAACGTGATCTTCGAAACAATCCTCTGGATCCCATACGCTTGCGATGCCACCCTGCGCATAGTTGCTGTTGCTTTCGCGAATCTCGTCTTTGGTGACAACAATCGCGTGCGCATCACCAACTGCGTTCGCCGCTCGCAACCCAGCCAGACCACCGCCGATGATCAGCATATCGGTAAATTGGTGCGAGACCGATTTAGGGTGAAAATTGACTAGATAGCTCGGCGTGTCCGGTCCGTCCAATTGCGGCAAATCGCATATTACCTTCTCAGTAGATGCAGTCGACATGAGACTCCTCGGTTCACCGAATCACAAGAGCAGGGAGGTGGAAAGGCTCGAGCAGACTCCATCCCCAGCACATCATTGCCGGGTCAATCTCTCACCTCAATTGAGCGTGCTGGACGCCATCCAAGCTTTCTCTTTCGGATCAGCAGAAAACAGAGGTCGGACGCACGGTTGTTCGCGTCCACCTTTTCACTGCCTTTGCTAAGAAATAAACGGATTTAAGCCGACGCCAGGTTTGCCTGTATGAGCTCCTGAAATTCGCCAAACAAGTAGCGACTATCGTGAGGACCGGCCGAAGCTTCCGGGTGGTATTGAACGCTGAAGGCCGCCACTTCATTGTGACGGACTCCCGCAATCGTATCATCATTCAGATTGCGGTGAGTAATCGTCAGCGAATCCGGTAGAGACTCTTCCTCCACCGCGAAACCATGATTCTGCGAAGTGATTTCCACCTTGCCTGAAACGAGGTTCAACACCGGCTGATTGCTTCCACGGTGGCCAAACTTCAGCTTGAAGGTCTTCGCTCCAGCTGCAAGGCTGAGGAGTTGATGCCCCAGACAGATTCCAAAGATCGGGCGCTTGCCGAGAAGGTTGCGGATCGTATCAATCGCGTATTCCAGAGGCTCCGGGTCACCGGGACCGTTCGAAAGAAAAATACCATCTGGCTCGAGTGCAAGAACTTCTTCTGCTGAAGCCGAGCCTGGCAAAACCGTGACGCGATTGCCTTGATCAAAAAGGTGCCTAGCGATATTCCACTTCATGCCGAAATCGAGGCACACGACGTGAGTCGATCGGTCCGGGACACTAGATTCAGTTTGCTCCAATTGCCACAGCCGCTCATTCCACTCACGGCTTTGCTTCGGCGCAACTTCCTTAACCAAGTCGATCCCAACTAGACCGGGACTCTGTTTTGCTTTTTCGATCAACGATGCTTCGTCGAGATCCGTCGTAGAAAGAATCCCTTTCATGGCGCCTTCGCTGCGAATGTGACGGACCAGCGCACGAGTATCGATTCCAGCTATCGCGACAATCTTGTGCTTCGCCAAGTATTCCTTGAGGCCTTGATCGGATCGAAAGTTGCTGTCAACGCGACTGTCGTTGCGGACGATGAAGCCGGCCACTTGCGGGCCATCACTTTCAACGTCTTCCGCGTTGGTTCCGTAATTCCCGATCTCCGTGTAGGTCATCGTGACGATTTGCCCACAGTAGCTGGGATCCGTCAGGATTTCCTGATAACCCGTCATCGACGTATTGAAGACAACCTCTCCTGTTGTCTCACCGTCAGCTCCAATCGATTGGCCACGGAAAATCGTCCCGTCTTCCAACGCTAAAATTGCGGGTTTGGAATCGTTGAGCAACGGTCTACTCCAGAAATTGGATGGCGTTTGTCTTCGTTGTCATGCGATCGGCGAGGCGAACTCACTCGCTGGCATTACAACCCAAATCCTTCACCCATCGACCGAGTCGGAGCAAGGGCCCAAAACCTGGGTCACCAAGTAGCAACCTCGGCAATGAAAGCAAATTTCCGCCAGTATAGGCTTCGCCCCTCTCTAACGGTAGGACCGTTATTTCAGCTGCAGGGCTAATCAGAGTTGGACTCTTGGCTGTTTCGCCATGGAGCCGCTGCCCCAACGCTGCCCCAACGCTGCCCTCTTTGGCAACGGGTTTCATAGCGCACCCGGCCGCTCACGCGCCGCGGCTCATGCCCTAGCTTGAAACTGTGATTAGCCCAGATTTCAGCTACTACCGAAGGGACAGACCTTCATACCATGCGTTCTTGACTTGAAAGCACAATGCACCGGTGCATCGATCCGTTGTTCCAGGCTCGATTGCTTCCTGCTTCAGTGCTGTTCATCGTGAACCGTTCGTATTGCTTTTCGAGAAGGTCGAGGTCGCTTGCTATGAGAGTCGGTTTTAGTCTGCTGGCGGGGTTGTGCCTCTTCGCTTCGCTGCATGGTGACATTTATGGGGAAGACCGCTTCACCCAATTCCGCGGCGTTGGAGGTATGGCTGCCTCTGCGGCTCAGCCCAAATTGCCCGCCAAATGGTCGGCCGCAGACGGATCCGGCATCCGGTGGAAAAAACAGTTGCCAGGTTCAGGTTGGTCGCAACCAGTTCTTTGGGGTAACAAACTGTTCGTAACCAGCGCCGTATCGGAGAAGGAACTAAAACCCAAGAACTTTGCCAATGGAGTTCGAACCCCACAAAGCATGGGAATGGGATTCCTGTCCAAAGCGCCAGACGTCAAGATTGACTGGACACTTTTCTGTTTAGATGCCACTACCGGAGAAACCATTTGGAAGCAGATCGTCTACACGGGAAAACCTGAATTTGCCATTCACCCCTCCAACTCGTACGCAACCGAAACACCAATTGTGAGTGAGAAAGCGGTCGTAGCCTACTTCGGCGCGACTGGCGAGATCGCGGCCTTCGGACACGATGGTTCACCCATTTGGAATCGCAACTTTGGTGCACACAAGACCAACAATAGCTTTGGCACAGGCAGTTCACTTGCGACTCTTGGCGACCTGGTCTTCCTCCAAGACTTCTCCGAATCGACTGCTGATCTATACGCTTTGCGGATCGCGTCGGGTGAAACAGCTTGGAAAAAAACGCGACCAAAGAACGGTACTAGCTGGGCGTCACCAGTCATCTGGGAGAACAAGTTACGAAGCGAAGTCGTCATTTCCGGTGGCGAGCAGATCGATAGCTACGATCCGCAGACGGGGAATGAACTCTGGACGTTGCGTAATGTGAAGGCGGCAACAGCCTGCTCACTCGGATTCGATGCCGAGCGAATCTATTTCGGCGGTAGTGACCCGTTCTCAAAGGGACCACTCTTCGCAGTGAATGCCGGCGGCCAAGGCGATATTTCACCGGAAAAGAAGAATAGTGAATTCTCGCAATGCGCGTGGCTTTCTAAGAAGTCTGCCCCAGGCATGTCGTCTCCAGCGTCAACTGGAAATGCGGTCCTCGTCATCGACAAGAACATTCTCCGAGCTTATCGAACAAACGACGGCGAACGCATCCATCAAGCTCGCGTGCCAGGCTTGGACATGATCAACGCGAGTCCAATCCTATTCGGGTCGAATGTCTTGCTCGTAGACGAGTCAGGCAAGGCGGCCATCATCGACACCGAAGACGGCTTCAAAGTCGTCTCATCCGGAGATCTCGAAGACACCGTGTGGGCGACCCCAGCAATCGGTTCTCAGGGACTTTACATTCGCGGAGTCAACGCGCTTTACTGCATCTCATCCATGTGATGGATGGACAGGCTTGGCTGGTCTAGGCCGTGAGTCCTGGTGGCGGGCAAGCAAGAGAATGATCTCGAGAGCGAACTACTTGAACTCGTTCTCATCGAAACTTGCATCCCCAAAGTCGTCGCCGCCTGCCATCGGATCGAGGCCTGGATCCATAGCTCCATCCATGGGTTGTGGCTGCATCTGCGCCAAAGCCTTCTTCTTTGCTTTGCTGTCTAGCATTGCCATAACGGCTGTCGCAATCACCAACCCGAGCATGATGGCGATCCAGAAAAAGAACCAAAGCATAGTGTCTACCAGAATGAGTTGCGCGTTTTGGACTGGTCGTGGGCTCCGTAGCCAACCTTCTAGACTAATTGGAGATCCCGAAGCCCGTCAAGTTTTCGGCCTCGTACAGCCTTGCGCAGCGTGAATGTTGGCATGAGTCTACCCCGAAACGACGCTCAGGACGGGGTTATTCCCAGACGATCGCACCCTTCCAGCACGACCGACGGGCTGAATCTTTTTCAGTCCGCATCTGGGAGGGCTCAGAACTCCGTTTCAGCAGGCCAGGAATTAGAATAACCCATACCAGTAGGGAACAGTTGGGAATCGATCGAAGTCGTACCCCAGCATGACAAGTACCAAATGCCATCGGCCTGCAATCTTCAGGATAGACCTGTGATGATTATTCGATTCAGTGCAACATGCCGGACCGTCGCCATTGCTCTGCTGGTCTGCGCAATACCTTGCCCGCTTCAAGCTCAGGACCTTACTGGTGTCTGGCGTGGTCGCTGGACGGCAGACGCAACAGCAAGGTTGCCCGAGCATGGGGGAGCCCTTCGAATGCGGCTAACTCCGACTGGGCCCGGAACATACCGAGGGAACTTCAGCGGCCGATTCGCGGTCGTGATCCCATACTTCTACCGCGCCGAAGTCCGGCAGCACGGAAACCAACTCGTATCGTCAAAACGTCTTGGTCCAATGGGCAACTACACCATGCGGCTCTCAGCCGCCCCCTCGCGGCAGTCCATGTCAGGTCGCTGGATTGCGGGCGATCATCGCGGATCGATCCGTATTCGACGCATCCGGTAGTTAAAGTAAACCCTCAGTACTAATCCCGAGACGTCGACTCAGCCTCTCGCACTGATTCGTCGCGTGTGGCTGACTTCGGCAAACCCTCCAGGAAGAGCGGTCCGTAACGTTTCGTCCGAACCCGTGAATCCAAGATCACCACGATGCCTCTGTCGCTCGAAGTACGAATTAGCCGACCAAACCCCTGACGCAGCTTGATGACGGCCTCTGGTACTTGATAATCCATGAACGGGTTACCGCCGGCTTGGCGAATGGCATCCAGCCGAGCTTCCAAGAGTGGATGATCAGGAACGCTAAAGGGCAACTTCGTGATGATCACGTTCGAGAGTGCGTCGCCGGGAACGTCGACGCCTTGCCAGAAACTATCCGTCCCGAACAAGGCGCCTTTCGGGTTCGATTTAAAGTTCTCCAACAGTTGCCCACGCGGGGTACCGTCGGCTTGGCTGTACAAGGCGTAACCTTCTCGTGTAAACCAAGCCTGCATCTTCTGAGCAGTCGACCTTAGCAATCCATAACTGGTGAAGAGCACGAAAGCTCGCCCATCCGTGCGCTTCAAATAACGCTTGATCATTTCCGGAAGAAGCTGCTCATACTCATCGCGTTGAGCGGAGGGGTCTGGCATATCGCTGACGACAATTAGCTCCGCCTGCTTCTGATAGTTGAACGGGCTTCCTAGTTGCGTAGTAAGGCTTCCTGATGCTCCGATCCGGTTTTGAAAAAACTCAAAACCACCTTCCCGCCCTGTGGAAACGGTCGCGCTAGCCATGATGACAGAGGGCACTTGCTGGAAAAGCATTTCGCGCATTCGGTCGGCAATATCGATGGGCGCCGCATGCATTTCCATGCGAACATCACCCCGCCGCGTCGTGATACGCTCAAGCCAAAATACGGACTCGTCTACAGTCTGCTTCAGCCATGCTCGGATATCCCCGGCTAATGCCTCAAGCCGCCCGGACGCCGACACAAAGTCCTGCCGCTTCGACGCGTCTTCGGCTGCGTCGGACATGCGAGATAAATGCTCACGGATCTCATCCAGTAGGTCGCTAACTAGATTCGGCACGATATTGGTTTGCCTCACCCGCAGATTGGCCTTGGATGCTCCCATAAACTGATCGAGGTCAAAAGCCAACTGATCCACTTGCAGGTGGGTCTTCTGAACCAACTCACACAAGCGATCCATGCCCATCGCAGGAAACAATCCCTTTCCCGTGTGCGGGTTGTACAGTTTGTTGAGCGCGTACTGAAGCTGGCCGTTGGTGACCTTAATACCCAAGTGCGAACTCGCCACACTTTCGATGGTATGACATTCATCGAGAACTGCCGCCGAGTAGTCGGGGAGAATTCCAAAACCAAGCTCATCTCTAATGGCAAGATCCGTGAAGAAGAGCGCGTGGTTAACTACGAGTATCTGGGCACCTTGTACTCGGCGACGAGCGCGGTAGTAGAAGCAGTCGTCATACCGATTGCACTTCCTACCTAAGCAATTGCTGGTATCGCTGGCGACTTCATCCCACATCGATCCCATTGGCCGGAACGGGAGCGAGCTGAGAGAGCCGTCGCCCGTTTCCTTCAACCAGGCTTTCACCTGCATCAGCTGCTCAAATTCGGCTTCATTCAGAAGACTTGCAGCACGTGCTACCGCCGACTCGAAGCGACGAAGGCTGATGTAGTTACCTCGACCTTTGACTAGTACCGACGAAAACTCCCTGGGAATGACCGCATTGAGAAAGGGCAGATCCTTCTGAATCAACTGCTCCTGGAGGCTAATCGTATGCGTGCTGATGACGACTCGGCGACTAGCTTCCTCTTCCTCATCTTTCTTGTTGGTCGCTGGATCATCCTCGCGCTGATCTGCGGTCGCATGCAGAATCGCGGGAATCAGGTATGCAAAACTCTTGCCCACTCCTGTACCGGCCTCGGCGACCAAATGCCGCTCAGAAGCGAGCGCATGGGCAACCGCGTCCGCCAGCTCCAGTTGCTGCGGCCGCATCTCATAGTGTTTGAGCCGCCTGGCAATGCTGCCCTCGGGACCCAGGATACTGGCAACGTCGAGACCCAAAAACGCGATTCCTTCGCAAAAGAAAACTGATTTCTATCCGCACCGCTCGCACGAAGCCCAGTGTCACCTGAGTCGAGGTACTGTTTAGACTGTCGCGAATCAACGAGTCCACGTGAGGCACCTAGGCCTGCAAGCCTTGCATTCGCAAATGCGAGAACAAAAATCACACGCGTTGGACGAGCTGACCACTGACCCGGCGTACAAGCCGACGCATCTCAAGCACACTAAGCGTACTCAACACCCTTGGGACGGGTAGCCGGCTTGTGACGACCACATGATTGATGTCCGTAGGCTCGACTCCGATCGCTTGCAGCACGGCTTGCTCTTGTTCGTTCAGCTGCAGCTCCGCCGGTTTACGAATGGTTTGCCCCGTCGAGATCTGGACACCTTCGACCAATGGCCCGAGGGCATCGATGATATCCTCTGGGTCCTGTACGAGAACAGCACCGTCCCGAATCAGTTTGTGGCAGCCTCGCGCGTGAGGCGACGTCACTAGGCCAGGCAAAGCAAAAACGTCACGGCCTTGTTCACCAGCAAGCCGCGCAGAAATCAGCGCACCGGAACGTTCGGCGGCTTCAATGACGATGGTTCCTAGCGTTAAACCGGAAATAATCCGATTGCGTTGGGGAAACATCCCTTTTTTGGGTTTGGTTCCAGGAGGCATCTCGCTTACGAGGGCACCGTTTTCGATCACGCGTTCGGCCAGCTTCTGGTGCTGTGGTGGATAAACCTCTGCCACACCATTGCACAACACACCCAATGTCCGACCACCCGCTTCAAGCGCACCGTGGTGAGCCGCGGCATCGATCCCGCGTGCTAGTCCGCTTACAACCGTGAAGCCGGCGCGCGCCAACGCTCTTGCGAACCTCTCTGCCTGCGTTCGGCCGTATTGCGACGCACCACGTGTCCCAACAATGGCAATCCCGAGTGCGTCGGAGGCTCTGAATTCTCCACGCACAAAAAGAAGACTTGGCGGGTCGGCAATCTCGGTTAGCAGCCGTGGAAACCGCTCATCCTTGGGCAACAAGATATCAATTGATAGCGATCGGCATTGCTCGACAACCTGCTCGGCTCTCTCGGCGAACTCAGAAGACCGCAGAGCTCTGGATAGAGCCACACCAACGCCTTCTACTTCACCAAGTTCCGAAGGACTGGCCGCAAACACGGAAGCTGGCGAACCAAAACGGTCAAGCAGTCGCCCCAGGACCATGGGTCCCACACCGTTTGTGAAAACGAGCCTTAGGTAATCCAGTTCATCAGATTCCATAATGCGGCTCCTGAATTGGTTTATCCGTGCCTTTCCGATTCATCGCGATCATGTTCGTGTTTTGGTCCATGCTCGACCTGGCTTGCTTTGAGACCATTTCAGGCGGCAGGCTCAAGTAATAGGCTCTGAAGAATCCCTCGCTGGCTATTGACCAACACAAACCAGAAACTCGCGTCGCGCTGGCCCTTGGCCCTCGGCGATACGGAGCAGCATTTTCCCACTCGAAACTGCAGGACTAGCGAAAGCCTCGTCCCCAAGTCGGTTCTCGGCAACCAAGTCAAACTTCTGAGGGGAAGGTCGGAACACATAGACCGTCCCTGCTTCATTGGCCCAGTAGATATGCCCCCCCGCATAGATTGGAGACGCGCTCACAGGGCCACTCAGTCGCTGCCGCCACATTTCGTTTCCGTCGCGTCCACGCCAACAATAAAGAACGCCACGATCCGTGAGGCCGTATAGGTAGCCATCGACCACGATCATCGATTGCTCGTAGCACTTCTTAGCATTCTTCCAAGCGATTCGCCGGCTTCCGTCAGCCACCACGGCAATCGTCTCTGCCTTGGGATAGCCGCCGCTCGCAAACACAAGATTTCCATCCCAGACCATCGTGCCACAAGTTGCAGATGTAGTCCCCGGCACTTGCCAGAGCATGCGTCCTGTAGCGGGGGCATACGAGGTAACGAGACCCGATCCGCTTATCAGTAGCTGGTCCCTCCCTGCGACGTTCGCAACGATGGGTGAAGAGAACGTGATATTTGGCGATCGCTTTGTCCTCCATACTTCTTTTCCGCTCTCGCGTTGGTACGCCACTAGTGAGCTCGGGCCATCATGCTCCGCTGCGACGATGACAAGATCACCGTACAGCAGCGGTGACGGGGCGTAGCCGTACTCGTATCGTTTGGGGTCAAACGGACTGACTTCGCGTTCCCAAACCACCTCGCCAGCGAGACTGAGCGCCGACAAAACCACTTTACGGTGATGGAAAAAGGTCGCAAAGAGAAGCGAGCCATCGGAGGCGACAGTCGAACTAGCTTCCGTGTTCTTTGGATGGTTCCGGGCAGGAAAGCCGCCTTGACTTAACTGCTTAGTCCAAAGCTCTGCACCGGAGTTCAGGTCATAACAAACCACACTATGCGTCTGCCTGGCTTCGTCCGCGGTCGCTAAGACGACTCGGTCGCCCACCACGATCGGGGAGCTATGTCCACGACCTGCCACTGGTGACCGCCAAAGCACATTCTCGGACGCCCCAAATCGAACCGGTAGTGCATCGGAAGATCCAACACCGTTGCCACTGGGACCTCTCCAGCTTGGCCAGTTACCAGATTCTGCCCCCTCTTGTGCAGCAGCATCCTGCGAGCAGATTACCAGCACCGCGATGACGGCAAGGTAACTTGTGCAACGGCGGTAACCCCGCGGAACGAGACACGAAGACCCGGAACAAATCTCGGTAGGCTTGGCCACGACTACCCCTCAAAGTGAAAATCTATCTTGCTCGGCCGGCCACCATCAAAGTAGCAATTCTCTGCCGAAGCTTAACCGTCGACATCATACACGGTTCTCGCGATGACACTCTTCAGTGGGCAAGAACCAGACCAATCCATTTCTTGAGATGCCCGGATGCTGGCTTGATAGCGGCCAGAATTGACTCTGGCCCCACTGCAGAATTCGGTCCAAGAGGGCCAGGGGAGCCAAAGAGAGCAGGCGGCCAAGTAGGATGCCGCAGAGAAGAAAGTGAAAACTCGAGCTTGTTGACGGTTGGCCGAAATGCCGTCCCTTCCAAAAAACTTGATGGAAGCCAGGCAGCGGGCCACCGAGCGATAGCAACGCTTCGCCAAGAGACGCATACCCGAAAAGCTCGCTTACCCGAAACGGCCCCACTCAAGAGCCATAAGAATGCATGCGACTAGCATCAAGAGCGTCGATGCAATCAGCATGACGGTGTAAACGTTGAGAACGTGCTTAGGCTGATTTCCAGTGCTCATGTCGTCGTACTAATCTCGAGTGCAATAGAATCTTGCGATGAAACAGGAAGGCGTGATGAAATGCCGACTTAGAAGAGTTTCGAGTCAACTCGATCGCCTGCCCGGATGTACCCCCGCTGGTAGCCGTCGACGATCTTCGCAATCGACTTGTCGTCAGCCACCGTCTTCACCATCAAGCGACCCAAATACTGGCTGCCTCGGCTAACCTCGAGGGTAAAACCTGAACGCATTCCGTCGTCGCGGCCGAGAGAGACTTCGACCGAACCGTCAGTGCTAACCGCCAAGACCTCGCCGTTGACGGATGGTGGACCGAGCAGGGTATCTTCGTCGATGCCCAACGCGTCCAATTTCTCTTTTGCTTTGGTTAGGTTGTCCGCGATCTTCGTCGTATGCAAATTCAACGTCTGTAGATCGCCCTTCAATCGATTGTTCTCATCGGTAGCTACGAGCAAACGTTGGAAAGTCTGATCACGATCAAGACGAGCGTCGACAAGCTGCTTGCGAAGCAAATCGTTCTCATTCGTCTTCGCTTCCAATTCATTCAGAGCGGCAGAATTGGATTGATCGGCGGCCGTAAGTGAAGATTGCAAATCTCGCAGTGCACGCTCGCTCGCTTCGCGATCGCTTTGTGCGCTCGTCAATTGCTCGTTGATGGCAGAAAGGGCGGATCGTCGAGCGGCTTGTTCAATAGCCAGATCCGTCTTCAGCTCTTCATTCTTGCCACGCACTTGCTCCATTTCGCGTTGAAGATCGCCCACTTGCGTCTTCAAACTCGCTGCAAGCTCCGTCTGATTGATGTGTCGTGCGTTTACTGCAACCGAAAGGCAGAAGAACACCACACTCAGAAGGAAGATTAGACCAGTAAATACTTTTCCGAGCAGAGTCATGCTAATTCCTCGAACGGAGCAACGCGGAAGCCTTCCGACGTTCTCGCTGGGGTCATTGGTCTTAGGTGGGTGCGATGCGAAGACAAGGAGTCAAATTTCAGACACACGCATGGCTTCATGTGTCCATTTCGTCAGATAAGCCCCGCTAGCGGGTGACCGCGAAGCGAGTTTCGCACTCGATAAATATAATTAGGGTGATTTTCTAGTGTCAACGAAATTCGCCAATTTAGACCACCTGGGCAAATTGGGAGCTCCGCGTGTGATGCGGCTGAACCTTTTTTACGAGGCAACCTTTATTTGGTGGCTGCAGCGCGGTCGTTCAAGGATTGGTAAACGCCTTGAAGTTGATTGAATTGGTCACGGAGCTCAATAAGCTGGTCAAAAAGTTGATCTCGTTTTCCAACGGTCTCTTTCAGCTGCTCACGAAGCTGGCGATTATTGCTGGCCGCGGCCTTGAGGTCATCTTGCGTTTGCTGGTTCGTCTGGGCAGTCTCCGTGAGTTGCTTTCGAAGGGCACTCGCCTTCGCTTCCTGCTGGAGGAAATTGAAGTTGGCTAGCTCCAATTGCCGCTGAAGTGCGGCGAGAGCAGAAGAACGCGAATCACGTTCGATTTGCACTTCCGCTTTGTAGGTATCGCGTAGCTCCTCCAACTGACCATTCCTGGCAACCGCGGCACGAGCCTCAGCTTCGTAATCCGCTGCAAGCTGTTTGGTATCCACGTGAGAGGCATTTACGCCAATGGCAAACGTGAAAAACATCAAGCTCATGAAGAAAATCAAGCCTGTAAAGACTTTGCCAAGCAGAGTCATTTGCTTTCCTTCTGCGACTAGAAATTCCCTCGTCCCCTACCTCAAACTGCCTGCCCAAACTGACCGTCTTTAGAGGGTTCGAGCAAACAATCCATAACCTGACCAACCGAAGAGGGGGCCTGGTAGAGGGGGTAGATAAGCGTACTTTCGATCCCCGTACTATAACCGGCTCAACTGCCTTCTCCAATCAAAAGGACGAAAATACAACGACTAGGCAAATTGCGCGGTCGGATTCTGACACATCTTCGACCTGCGAGAGTTGCCGCAGTTGGATATGTGCGGATCCTGATCTGCGGGAATCGAGGCCTCAGCTTTTTCATGTTCTGCCCGACAAATCACAGCCGAAGCGGCGAAAAGAACGACTCGACGCAAATCGGCTCCAGCGATAGACTTTCGTCTAATCCAATGGTGTTTGCGATCAGCGAAATCAAGCCTCAAATCGCTCACCCCCCGAATAGCGGAGGTGCAATTCTGCACTTTCTGCGTTCTGACAATGTGTCATCACAGCCCTAATCGAGTACAGCCTTGATTTTGATTCTGCGAAGCGGTGTTTCTCAGAAGGAAATCGACGATGTCATTATGCACGTCGAATCCATGGGCTTTGCTGCGCATTTGAGTAGAGGGACCTATCGAACGATCATTGGAATCATCGGCGATGAAGAGAAGACCCGCGATGCTCCGCTTAAGGCGATCCCCAGCGTCGCTGATGTTGTTCCCGTTCTCCCGGCTTATAAGCTTGCCAGTCGCGAAGCACATCCGCAGGACAGTGTCGTCAGCGTAGGAGACGTCCAGATTGGTGGTGGTTCACTAGCGATGATCGCGGGTCCATGTTCCGTGGAAGAGCCAGATCGCATGGATCGTATTGCGGCTTCAGTAAGGGCAAGCGGTGCGAATATTTTGCGTGGTGGAGCTTACAAACCTCGAACCAGCCCTTACGCATTTCAGGGCCTTGGTGAGTCGGGGCTAAAGATCCTGCAGGAAACCGGACAACGGCATTCGATGCCCGTCGTGACTGAGGTCACCGACCCGCGCAATGTAGATACGATCGTTCAGTACGTCGATATGTTGCAAATCGGGGCTCGCAACATGCAGAACTTTGTTCTGCTCACCGAGGTTGGCCGAACCAACAAGCCGGTCCTTTTGAAGCGTGGCATGTCTGCCACCGTCAACGACCTACTAATGAGCGCCGAGTACATACTCAGCCAAGGCAACTCGCAAGTCGTTTTATGCGAGCGAGGAGTCAAAGGCTTTGATAATGCGACTAGGAATTTGTACGACGTCGCCTCAGTCGCACTAGCAAAGCAATTAAGCCATCTACCAATCATTGTCGATCCGAGCCATGCAACGGGTCGCCCAGAATTGATTCCGCCATGTGCCTTGGCGGGTATTGCGGCGGGCGCCGATGGTGTCCATATCGAAGTGCACGATTGTCCGGCGGAAGCGAAAAGCGACGGACCGCAGGCGCTCCTGCCCGAACAATACGATGAACTCATGCAGCAGATGAAGGCAGTCGCGACCGCAGTGCAAAAGGAAATCGCGGCCTAGCAAACAACCGCGAGCCAATCAGGCTGAACGTTGCTGCCTACTACATCACGAATCCATTTCGCAAACGAGCCCAGAACAAACGAAGCGAGACTCCATTGAGAAAGTACCTTATTGCCGGCAATTGGAAGATGAACCTGCTCCGTGACTCGAGCGTTGCTCTAGTTCATGAGCTGGGAGACCAATTGGCTGCGTCTTCCAATGTCGAAGTCGCAGTATGCCCGCCCAACGTCTATCTCCACGATGTCGGGGCAACACTTCGCGGTAGCGAAGTCGGACTGGGTGCTCAAAACATGCACCCCGCGGAGAGTGGTGCTTTCACGGGTGAAGTCAGCGCCAGCATGCTGACCGATCTTGGGTGCACCTATGTCATCCTAGGTCACTCAGAACGCCGTCAACTGTTTGGCGAAACCGATGCGAGCGTCAACGAAAAGGTAGGCGTCGCCTTGGAACACAAGCTGACCCCAATCGTCTGCGTCGGCGAAACGCTTGAACAACGCGAAGCCGGTGTGACCGCAAACATCATTTCCGAACAGATTCGGGGCTCGCTGGCTGGGCTCGACGCGGCCGCGGGAGCGAAAATCGTGATCGCTTACGAGCCCGTATGGGCCATCGGGACTGGCAAAACAGCTTCTCCAGAACAGGCGGAAGAAGTCCACGCTCAAATCCGTGAATTGCTAGGAGAACTTTTTGGCGCTGACGTCGCCGCCACAATCCGCATCCAATATGGCGGTAGTGTAAAGCCCGACAACGCTAAGGAGTTGCTTGGACAACCCAATATCGACGGTGCCCTAGTGGGTGGCGCGTCGCTTAAGGCGGATAGCTTCGCCGCCATCGTCGCAGCAGCTGGCAACTAGCCAATACCGCTACGTTCGAACCGTTCGCACATTTCAATTTCCCTAAAGGGCTACAAGCATGTTGCTTGCCGCATTCTCACAGTACTTTTTCGGCATCTCCATTTTCCTATCGTCCATCTTTCTGATCATGTTGGTTTTGGTCCAGCGTGGTCGAGGTGGCGGTTTGACTGGCGCCCTGGGAGGTCCAGGCGGACAATCCGCTTTTGGCACCAAGGCCGGTGACCTCTTCACCAGGATCACGATTGGTGTTGCCGTCGTTTGGATCGTGCTCTGTGCTCTGAGCGTGTTCTTCCTCAAGCCCCGTGGCTTACCTTCCTTCGGACCCGATGGCACAACATCAACGAATATCAGCAGCAGCTTAGGCGGGGACGATGAAAGCAGTAGTAACGTCGTCGGTCCACCACCGACCGATTTGCTAGGCGATACAACCGGCAGCCCTGAAGCTGAGTCGACCTCGGCTACAGACGCTGGCGATGATTCAGAGAGTTCCAACGAAGGCACCGGATCGGGAGATGAGGATCCAGCTCCCCCAGAGGGCGAAAACAGCGAAGCCGATTCCGGCGATGAATCGGCAGCAAGCGGCGACGACAATTAGTCCTTTGCGAGCGTTTGCGGAGTCAGCCCTCCAGGCTTGCTCTGCTCCATTGCCTCTGCAGTGCGGCAGAAAGATGGGTTGAGGGGTCCACAGTACCCGTACCCAGCCAGCAGGCTCGCACTCAAAGCATTGTTCTGTAGCGTCAGAAGCTCAGCCAAAGCATTCACTTCGGGCACATGCCATCGTGATTTACAGTATGACAGGCCAAGGACTAGGCCGATCACAATTTGGCTCTCGAGAGATCACGGCTGAGGTGCGCGCGGTCAACAACCGGCATTTGAAAGTGCAAACAAGAACCAGTGATGGACTCAGCCACTTTGAGCCTCTCATCGAGTCCGAGGTCCGCAAACATTTGCGTCGCGGCTCGCTGCAAATACACGTGCAGTTCAGCGGGACTAAGTCGGGAAGCAGTTTTCGCATCGACGTCGATGCTGTTAGCCAATACGTGAGCCAGTGCGAGGAATTGGCGGCGAAGTTGAATCTGGGGTCGTCCAACTTCGAGATCACTGAGCTACTGTCGCTCCCTGGCTCCATTACCGAACAAAGCAATACACTCGACACCAACGACACCGAAATCCAAGAGTGCGTCCTAAGCGCGGTCCAGAGCTGCCTTGGCAATCTCAACGAGATGCGTGCTCGCGAAGGCTCGGCAATGGCCTCGGAGCTATCGCAGCAGCTCGAGCAGCTAGAAAACGTCGTGAAGCAGATTGAGACACGGAGCCCGCTCGTTGTCGAAGAGTATCGTCAACGACTTAGGCAACGTGTCGAAGCTGGATTAGAAGAAATTGGTGCGGAACTGACGGAGAGCGATCTGGTTCGAGAAATCCTTGTCATGGCCGATAAGGCAGACATCCGTGAAGAGCTAGTTCGACTGCGAAGCCACTTTGCCCAATTCACGGAGCTCCTCGCGAGCGAAAAAAGCGAAGGCCGAAAACTCGACTTCTTGATCCAAGAGATGTTCCGAGAGACGAATACGATTGGCTCCAAGGCCAATGATGCCGAAATTGCCCAGCGTGTGGTCGACATAAAAGCCGTTATCGAACAGATGCGCGAACTCGTGCAGAACGTGGAGTAACCGATGACTGACTCTACAAATTCATCCGATTGGGACTCGAGTGCTGGGCAACGCAGTGCGCACCATTCCAGCGACGCGATATTGCCGGGCCAACTGATCATCGTCTCCGGGCCCTCGGGGGCTGGGAAAAGCACCGTCCTAAGGCGGCTACGCGAACGATGTGAACTTCCACTCCAAGTCAGTGTCTCCGTTACGACGCGGTCCCCCCGGTCCGGTGAAGTGGATGGTCGCGATTACCACTTCGTCAGCCGAGAGCAGTTTGAAGAAAAGAGAGAACGCGGTGATTTCCTCGAGTGCATGGAAGTCTTCGGAAGAGACTGGTATGGCACCCCGGCTCGAGAAGTCGACGAAGCGCTTCGCCAAGGTACGTGGATTATCCTAGAGATTGACGTGCAAGGCGCATTGAGCGTGATGAAGCGCCGTCGCGACACGATTAGCTTCTTTGTGCACCCCGGTACCAAGGAAGAATTAGAACAACGCCTGCGGAAACGTGGCACAGAAGAAGAGGCCGCCATTCGCCGCCGCCTAGAAGTAGCTGAAGAAGAGCTAACAGCGCTCATCTATTACAACCACGAAATAATCAACCGTGATGTCGATCTCGCGGTCGAAGAAATATGTCAATTGTTAAAAAAAAGCGCAGAGGAAAGTAGACAATGCTTGAAGAGCTAAAAGAAGAAGAGATCGTCAACAAAGTTGGCGGACGCTTTAAGCTATCGACCCTAATTCAAAAGCGGCTTGTCCAACTAAATCGCGGTAGCCGCCCGTTGGTCGAAAACCCTTCGCAGAACAAGATGGAAACGGTCCTCCAAGAAATCCTTCAAGACAAAATCTTCCTCAGCGAAGCTGGCGAACTAGCTGTCGCCGATCCGGATGAAGGCGACCTGCTAGACATGGACAGCCTGGAGCTATAGCGACGCGAAGTTCAGACACGAAGTTCAGACAGCGCGGCTAAATCCACCATGGCGCTGAACTCGTCGAATTTTCCTTCGTTCGAATCAACCTGCCAAGCCGAGTGCTTGGCAGGTCGTTAAGCCGTTCATTCGAGAGAACTGATTTCGCCAACCAATGAGGCCGTTTGACGACGGAGGCTCCTTAGGAACTTTCTGCAGAGGTTGAATGGATGGCGAAGATCGTAGTTGGAGTTGGGGGCGGCATCGCAGCCTATAAAATGGCCACCGTTGTTAGCCGACTGGTTCAACAAAGTCACACGGTTCAAGTTGTGCTTACCAAGGGGGCTCAACACTTTGTCGGAAGCTCGACATTCCATGCGCTGACGAACCAGCGAGTCGTTACCGACACCTATGATCCTGCCTTTCCGCTCGGCCCCCACATCGAGCTCGCGGATGGCCTCGATTTGCTCGTCGTTGCTCCGGCAACAGCAAGAATCCTTGCAAGTCTTGCAAACGGCAACGCGGACGACTTGCTGACCACCCTGTATCTCAATTGCGAATGCCCCGTCTTGCTCGGTCCCGCGATGAGTACGCCGATGTGGGATCACCCGGCAGTGCAAAGAAACGTGGCCCGCGTTCAGGAAGATGGCACGCACTTGGTCGGTCCTGAATCAGGCTGGCTTAGCTGCAGAAAGATTGGAAAAGGCCGGTTGGCTGAGCCGGAAAGCCTACTTGCCGCCATAGAAACCGCGCTGGGTCAACCGGAATGATCTTCGGCTCCAGTGTGCCCTCTCACCAACCAGCTCGAAATTGAATTGCGGCAAGGATACTCGAAATTCCCCAAATCCAACTGCCCGATCTCCGCCGACTACTTCGCAATCGCATTCAAGATCACCGCCCAGCGCCTTGCGTCTGTGCCCAACCTCTTTTTCGCTATGGCTCGAATTCTGATTACCTCAGGGCCCACCAGGCAATTCCTTGACCCAGTGCGCTACCTGACGAACGCCAGCAGTGGACGCATGGGAGCTGCTCTCGCGCACGCCGCAATCGACGCGGGCCATGAAGTATTCGTGGTGAGCGGTCCAGTTTCGATTGAATACCCCGCAGAAGCACAAGTCACATGGGTCACGACAACCGACGAGATGCTGACAGCGACACAAGAACAGTTCGAACGATGCGACGGTCTGATCGGTGCCGCTGCACCATGTGACTACATGCCTCATTTTGTTAGTGACACGAAGATTACCAAATCAGGTCAGCCACTTCAGCTTGAATTGTTGGAGACTCCCGATATCGTTGCGACTGTCGCGCGTCAAAAACGAATCGACCAATGGGTTGTCGGATTTGCTTTGGAAACCGAAGACCGCCGATTTCGCTCAATCGTAAAGATGCAGAAAAAGTGCTGCGACATGATGATATCGAATGGACCGAGCGCGATCGATTCAGAAGAAAACGAAGTAGAAATTCTGGCGAACGACGGATCCACTATCGCCATGGTATCTGGAATCAAAACGAAGGTAGCGGCTACGATTATTGCTGCGGTCGAATCGCGGTTTTGCTCGCGTGAATAGTTCGGCTCTCGCAACTCCTTAAGTCACAATCCAACCAACAAGATCAACCATGAAAAGCGTAGCCGAATTGGGCGAAATTGACGTGAATGAGGCTGAAATTGATCTCAGCGTTTCACTCGGTCGTCTGCAGCTGGAAAACCCAATTCTCGTAGCTTCCGGCACATTTGGTTACGCACGAGAAATGGAGCAGTTGGTCGACCTCGCTTCGCTCGGCGGTATCCTGCCGAAGACGATTACACTGCAACCCCGACCTGGGAATGCTCCGTGGCGTACTGTGGAAACTTCAGCAGGATTGCTCAACTCGATCGGTTTAGACAATGACGGCGTGGATGCCTTTATTGAAGGACACCTCAAGTACCTTCGCGAGATCGATTCGGCGATCATCGTAAGCATCGCCGGGCGCAGCCGCGATGAATTTGTAGAGCTCGCCAAGCGAATCGAAGATGCTGGCGGTGCAGCAGCACTTGAACTCAATATTTCCTGCCCGAATGTCAGTGGAGGGGTCGACTTTGGGACGGATCCTATCCTCTGCCGCGATGTTGTATCGGAAGTTCGGAATAACTGCGGACTTCCGATCCTCGCTAAACTAACGCCGAATGTGACTCGTATCGTCGACATCGCCAAAGCGGCTGCGGAGGGTGGAGCCGATGCCGTTTGCTGTGTGAATACGCTGCTCGGAATGGCCGTCGATTGGCGTGGGCAACGTCCGATGCTGGGAAATGTTGTCGGAGGGCTCAGTGGCCCGGCGATCAAACCCGTTGCGTTACGCTGTGTTCATCAAGTCGCACAAGCAGTTGATGTTCCCATAGTTGGCATTGGCGGAATCGCAACCATTGACGACGTCATGGAGTTTATTGTTGCCGGTGCGAGTGCAGTCCAAATCGGCACAGCCAACTACTATGACCCACAAGTTAGCCAGCGATTGGTTGGGCAACTACCAGCAGCCGTACAAGAGCTTGGGTACCAAGAAATCAAAACCGCCATCAAAACCTTGCTTTAGATATTGGCGATCGAAGCCCGAACCGCCGACAGTGCGGCTACCTTGTCCGCCGACAGATCAATCAAGTAATCACTTATCCGAGCTTAGACTCATGCGTGTACTATCCGGCATTCAGCCAACTGGTCGTTTCCATTGGGGTAACTACTTCGGTGCCATCCAGCAATACATTGATCTCCAAGAAGAACATGATGGCTACTATTTCATTGCCAACTTACACGCCTTGACCACGATTCGTGACCCCGAGCTGCTACAGCAATTGACTCAAGACGCGGCCCTCGACCTGCTCGCACTTGGACTCGATCCTGCAAAGGCCATCTTGTTTGTTCAGTCGGATGTCCCCGAAGTATCCCAATTAACCTGGATACTCATGACCTGTACCGGCATGGGACTTCTGGAACGGTGCCACGCCTATAAAGAAAAGAAAGAAAGAGGCATCGCCGCCGATGCCGGGCTATTCACTTATCCAGTCCTCATGTCCGCTGACATCTTGGCCTACGATTCGAACTGGGTCCCGGTGGGTGCAGATCAGATCCAGCACATTGAAGTCTGTAGAGATCTCGCGAATAGCTTCAATCATCACTTCTCCGAAGCCTTCGTTTTGCCCGAAGCCAGGGTACTTGATGCTTCCGCCAAAGTGCCAGGCACCGATGGTGAGAAGATGTCCAAAAGCTACGACAATACGATTGGACTCTTTGAAGAAGAGAAACCCCAGCGCAAGAAGATCATGCGGATCCAGACGGATAGCCGCCCGATGGAAGATTCCAAAGATCCAGAAACCGATCACCTCTTCCAGCTCTTTCGGCTTCTCGCTCCTGACGATGACGTGCAGGAAATGGCCAATTTGTATCGAAAAGGCGGCTTCGGTTACGGGCATGTCAAGAAAGCCATCGCTGACGCGGCTGAGCAATACTTCGCTCCAGCTCGTGCGAAGCGCGCCGAACTCGTTCAGCGCCCCGACACATTGAACGATATCTTGGCCGAAGGGGCGCGGAAGGCCCGAGAGAAGGCTGCGGAGGTCCTGGACCGCGTCGAATCTGCTTGTGGCATTCGGGCCCCAAAGCGGTCCTAGAGAATTGCTCCACCCGAATCGGCTGTACCGCCGCGGAATTGTTGTAGTGTTCAGAAGCATATTCCAACTATGCTGCACTGCGGTCTTGTCCAACCTCAAGAGTTTTTCGATTGATCTGGACGCATAAGCACCCCACCATCGACGGTGCAGCATCGAGATTGCCAGAAAGCTGAGACTCGAATCGACTCAAATGATCGCAGATCCAAAGTTGGATTTTTGGTTCGCCCGCTATTCCACCAACGCCCGTAAGTCATCATTGCGATGAGCGCCCAGACTACTGAAACACGCAATCCGCTCGACTGCCGCATTGCGACACTGACTCACTATTTGCCGCCCTATATGGCAAGAGTGCTGTACCACATTTCGCGCGAAGTACGCGAAATGAAAATCCTGCTCTCGATCGATCAGGAACCCAACCGAGACTTCGGAAATACCTGGGACGGGTTGGATGTCTCGGTCCAGAACAGTTGGATGATCAAACGGCCCTGGAAGCATTCAACTGGTTTTGTCGACGAACTCTATGTCCACGTTCCCTACGATACCGGCCGACAATTAAAGGCGTTCGATCCTGATATCGTCTTTTCTTACGAACTTGGTTTTCGATCACTTGCAAGTTCGTTCTACTGCCGACGCCATCGAAAACCGCTCGTGCTGTGTGTTTGTGTCTCGGAACACTCCGAGCAGGGTAGGGGACGCCTGCGCCACTGGTTGCGTAAACGTCTCTTGCGTTCTGCGTCTGCAATCACGTTTAACGGTCCAAGTTGCCGACGCTACCTTAAACGATTTGATGTCCCTGATGAGAAACTGTTTCACTTTCCGTACTGCACTAGCGATTCATTCCGGTATGAGGGTGCTGTCGAACGAGCAAGTGAAATAGATCACCGTTTCATCTGCATCGGACAACTCAGCGAACGTAAAGGGGTACTGCCGTTACTGGATGGCATCTCAGACTATTGTCGCTCGCGCCCTCACGCCAAAGTAGGATTAGATTTGGTCGGAAACGGACCACTTCACGACAAGATCGCCAATCAAGAACGACCATCCAATTTTGACCTCCGCCTACTCGGTCACATGCAGTACGACCAAATGTGCAATGCGATGGAGCAAGCAGGTGTACTAGTCTTTCCTACGATGGCAGACGAATGGGGGCTGGTTGTCAACGAAGGGATGCAAGCTGGGCTACCCATTCTAGGGAGTTGCTATGGGCAAGCGGCTACGACGCTGATCGAGCCAGGCAAGAATGGCTGGCTCTACAAACCTGATCAAGTCAACGAGTTGCACCAAAGACTCGATGAAATCTTGTCTTTAGACCATGCTGCGTTGACGGCGATGCGTCATACGGCGCAGGAAACCGTACGCGACATCACGCCTCAGTCTGTCGCATCAGGTGCTATTGAAATGTTCAAGGCAGTTTTGGCGAATAGAAGCCAGCATCCGCATCATTGATGCCGGCTGAAGTCATCCGAATGGACAACGCGCACCCCCATGTGTAGTACCTTGCGTTGAGAAGTTCTGTTTAAACCGGAATGTGTCGTAAGTGCGCAAAGGTTTCTTTAATCAGTTTGAAACCTGGACAGCGGTTGACCATTATTCTTGGGCTACTAAAGTTCCCCGTTTGGGTACTTTACAGAGTTTCGAATCGATAGATACTCTTGCTGTTCAAACTCTCTAGTCCTACCTGTTGTTGAAGTTGAAAATGTCTACGAAAACTGTCTCGCCTGGTATCACCCGCTTTGAATTCGAAGATCGCAAAGGTTACATGGTTCGCATTAAGCGACGAGCCAAGCGAGTGAACATCTGGTTGCCAGACAAGAAGCACGGTGGCAAGCGCAAAGCACTCGCCCTGGCGAAGAAGACCTACGACGACTTGGTAAAGAAGCTCGGGCCAGTTGAACCTTCGACACTGAACAAGATTACAGCACGTAACACTTCGGGCGCGGTGGGTGTTCACATCGATCCAGGCTATGACGCTCGGTGGAAGTGCTACAACGAATCTTATGTTGCCTCTTGGCTTGGGGATGACGGCAAACGCAAGAAAATCAGCTTCGCGTTCAAGCGTTACGGCAAAAAAGTTGCTTTTGAACTGGCTTGCTTAGCACGGCAAAAGAAACTGAACGAACGGGACAAGGTCATCGCGGCCTACGAAAAGTCCGGTAAATCGATCGGCAAGGGCAAGACAACGAAGAAGGCCGCGAAAAAGGTCACTAAGAAAGCTGCTCCCAAGAAAACTGCAAAGAAGGTAACCAAGAAGGCGAAGAAGGCTGCCCCGAAGAAGAAGGTAGCCAAGAAAGCAACCAAGAAAGTCGCGAAGAAGAAGCCTGCCAAGAAAAAGGTAGTCGCCAAGAAGAAGGTAGCGAAGAAAGCTACCAAAAAGAAGGCTGCTAAGAAGCGACGCTAGAAATCATCGACCCGGTCGATGAATCAGCCATCAGCGCAATCTCGTTAAAAACGTCCGTTGGTAAAATCAACGGACGTTTTTTTGTGCCCACATTTTGCTGCTGCGATCGTCAAATCCGCTCCGACCGGACCTCGCCAGCTTGGTTGAGCCACGGTGGAAACCGAGTATGCCCCGCCTCCCAGAGAGCAGCAGGCTACATTTCAAGTGGAGAGCTCGCCCTGCACCGCGATGCCTCTCTGAACACGCATTGCACGGAATCAAAATTCCAATTATCTAAGCCAAGACGGACAGAAAATGCTCTCTTCAGCAACTTCAACGCTCTTCAGTGCTTTGCAGGGGCAAACTGCCAAACAAGTTCAAGCAGCAAAAAAAATTGCCGACCCAAATTCTCAGGATCTAACGGGTGCCCTTGTTGACCTGAAGAAGTCGAAACTCGACTCGGAAGCCACCATAGCCGCGTTGAAGTTGGTTAAAGAAACCGAAGATCGAATACTCGACATCGTCGTGTAGACCACTTCCAACCTTAGGCACGCGTCCACTTTAGCTGCCGTCTCAACAGATAGACTCGCTTCCTCTCCCAGAGTCATTCAGCGCGACGAAGAACTCATCAAGTTGAAGAAGTCGCCTCTCTGCTACACTTCCGTACGTCGACGATTCCGACCCGACAAAGAGCCATTCGAAGTTGGATCGCCAGATTCCTTTTGAACGCGTACGTCGAAGCCAGAAGATTTGATGCAAACTGAGGCTGTAATAGACAAGTTGATTCTCGCTGCGGAAGAACGTGGCTATTCCCGCATACCTTCCGGCAATGAAGGAGTGCCGTCAGACTCACTGTTAGGGATCTTTCAGCTTTTTCGACCGGATGGCATTTCTGATCTCGAAATCTTTGCTGAGCAGCCTGGCGGTCCAGTCTTCGAAGAGCGACTCAGTGCCGTATTTGCTGCGGTCGGTGACGGGGGCCGCGGAGACGGCTTGAAGGATGCCTATTTCGTTGTTCGAAATCCACCCGCCATCGACGAATCAGCGGCGAAACCAATTGCCGAGTCCTTTGTCCATTCGAGTATCAGGCTCAGCTCACTAATCGGCAGTACTTTCGAAGCCGATCCAGACGTCCGAATTCTCGAAGGCAAACCTCCCAAACATCCCAGAGCCAGAGAAGAACAGGCTCCGCTATTGGGTCTACTTCAGAGAGATTTGCCCTCTTCCATCGCTGAAATTCTCAATGCGAATTCGCTCGCGGCCCAACTGCAAGAAGCGCTCTATTTCGTCGCTTGCGACCATTGGCTTCGAGACTATCTGCGCTGGCCTCTTGCGTCCGCTGAATCGACGCTGGCGCTTTCGCAAGACGGGCGATCAGCCCTAGACGCAGCATTGGACGCCTATTTCACACTTTGGGTCCATGGAATTAAATTCCGGATCTTTTCCAATCGACAAGTCGACTTCTATTTGCCTCGACGTAGCGATGGAACGCTCATTGATGCGGGTCAGTTCGCAAACAAACGCTCAAACTAGGAGCCGTCTCGGTGCCCACGATTCGATTTGGTAACGAGCTCATCGAATGCGCCGAGGGGGAGAATCTGCGTAAAGTCCTCATGCGTGCAAAAGAACGCTTATACCACCCCATGGTCCGACATCTGCATTGCCGAGGCATCGGCACATGCGGCACCTGCGCCGTAAGGATTGAGGGAAGCGTCTCACCCCAAACTCGCATAGAAAACTGGCGCCTCAACTTCCCTCCACATTCCTTAGAAAATGGACTTCGTTTAGCCTGCCAATGCCGCGTTAGAGGCGACCTGGAAGTCAAGAAGTTTACCGGTGTCTGGGGGCAGCATTCGGAATAGTGAATGGGACGTCGCTTTGGCGATTCAAATGGAAGAACTGCAGGCTGAATGGTGCCAATCACACTCAAGCTTCAGATTCTTCATAATGCAGGATGCGAGATTCGACGGGCCCTATCCCCTGGCCAAGCTCTGGTCCGAGTTCGATAGCCTGGTGTGTCGCCGTCAGTGCATAGTGAACCGCTTCCCGAACCACTTCACTTGAAATGGAACCGCGAATCTTGCGGCACAGTCGGGCGGCAATCACCGCGGACAGTATGCAGCCCGCCCCATGGGTATTGTTCGACTCTAGCGTGGGCAACTCAATGCCGATCACTCCATTCGCAGAAGCATACATGTGATGCTGCATGCCTTTCTCAGCACCTGCCTTCAGCAAAACATGTTGAGGACCCATCCTACGAAGATCTTCCGCAGCTTGGGCGCACTCCTGCAAACTCTCCAGCTTCCGGTCCAATAGCATCGCCGCCTCATAGCGATTGGGGGTAAAGACACTCGCCATCGGCATCAGCGACTCCAAATACGCCTCGATAGAAGAATCGTCAGCCAGACGATGTCCATGTTTGCTGACAAGTACTGGGTCGACGACCAACGGCAGTGATTCCCCTGCCAGCCTCTGACCGATTTCCGAAATGATCTCAGCGCTGCCGAGCGCTCCGGTCTTCACAACGCGCGGCGGTATATCGCTGAGTACCGCCTCAAGCTGCTGTACAACAAGAGCCGGCTTCATGAGCTCAATACCGGCAACTTCCTGTGTGTTCTGAACGGTCAGTAGCGTCACCACTGACATCCCATAACAACCGAGCTGTTGGAACGCCTTCAAGTCCGCTTGAAGACCAGCACCACCGCTTGGGTCAGAACCGGCGATCGTCAACACAGTGGCATCCACTGCAATGGTGACTTGTCGCTCGAATTCTGCCGGCTGAAAATCGTCGTCTGACGAGTCTTGATTCTGAAAGATCATGCGGCTGCAATTCATTAGGTAAACCAAGTTTGGCGGCGATCCCCAGCCAAGCACGTTGAATCAGGGGTTAGCACTGGTCTGATTCCGCCATCGTGACGCAGTTCGACGGTTCATGGAGCATAACGGCAATAGATCCAGTAGCATAGAAGCCGACGGACGCTGCCTCGCAACCACGCTCCCCTTCCTCAGACGAAGAAAAGTGCTCAGCCTATGATCTCTAATCGACGGACGGCAATCACGTTCGGAATCTGGACGCTGATTTTTTCCAGCATCAGCGGAGCTTTCGCTCAAGACTTGGTACTCCAGGGCGGAATGCGTTTCAATTCTGATCGAAGAGAATTCGTCAAAAATGTATCGCTTTGTATTGGCGACGGCACCATCGCTAGCCTCGATGATTCGGCAACCCAAGCTAGCGCGAGTCGAGTCATACAGTTCGAAGACGATGATTACATTCTTCCAGGATTCGTCGACTGCCACGCCCATTACAACGTCAGGCTCGTGAAGCGACGTAGAGAAGAGTTTGAAGTCATGCCGATTGTCTATTTGGCGAACGGGGTCACTACAACTTTTTCCTGCGGTGAGTTCGATCCGGATCAGATGCGAGCCTTGCGACTTGCGATTGACGCGGGAGAACACCCGGGTCCGCACCTGATCAACTCAGGGCCCTATTTCGGCAGAGCGCGCCCGGGATGGCAAACGGATAAACCCTCGGATGAGATTCGTGAGGAAGTTCGCTACTGGGCGAAACAGGGCGCTGGCGGTTTCAAAGCCAAAGCAATCTCTCCTGCCGCATTGGAAGTGCTGATAGATGAAGCACACCAAAGGGGTCTGACCGTGACCGGTCATCTGGGCAGCGGCTACCGTCGCTCCGTAAACCCGCGTGATGCGATTGACATGGGGATTGATCGCATCGAGCACTTTATCGGCGGTGACTTGATGCCCGCCGATCGTTCGGCCTACGATTCGCTGGCTGCGATCACACGTGATCAGGCTGGCTATCTGCGCGCCGTGGAGCAGTTCGTCGAAAACAGGACCGTCTTCGACGCCACATTGACTGCGTATGGATATTTCGGCCCGCTAAAGGAAGGTTACGACTACTGGATTGACGAGCGTCAGTTCTTCACTTCCCATGTGCAAAAGATGGTATTGGAAAAAGGGCCCCCCGAGGTCATCGAACAGTTCGAAAAGATCTATCATGCCAAACTGGCGACGGTCGGCACTTTTTTCCGAAAGGGCGGGACCCTCTCACTTGGGACGGACCACGTCTCCGACGGGCGTTACTTACCTGGCTTTAGTGCTCATCGTGAGCTGGACGCCTTCGTGCGTGCCGGCATTCCGAATGTCGATGCACTCCTCATAGCGACTTTGAACGGTGCCGCTGCTCTAGGGCTGGAAGCGACTCGCGGTTCGATCTCAACAGGCAAGAACGCCGACCTGATGGTGATCAAAGGGGATCCAATTCAGGACATACGCCGAACTCGCACCGTTCATACAGTCATCAAAAAGGGTCAAGTCTTCGACACGAGCACGCTACTCGACAGCGTTCGGGGCAAGCTCGGACCGGCCGATGCGTCGGAAAACGAGCGATGGTAAATCTCGGTCTGAATAGAAACGAAAACACCACGAACGTCGCGCAAGATGACTGATCTGCCAGGGTAACAATCTGTGTGTGACGCCCAGCGTTTCGCTAATCGCGTCTTTTAAAGCGTGCGTTAAGACACTTTCGTCTAGCTCGAACAACAACCCCGTGTTGAAGACGATCTTTCGTGACCAATAGTGAACCCGATAGTCGATTGCCAGATTGCATTGATGAGCGACTACTGCTCGATTGGCTAGAGGAACGTGCTTCACTTTCCGATGCGCAGATCGCGCATATTGCGGAATGCGCTGTGTGCGCTGCTCGGCTCGAGAATGCCAGTGATATTCCGGAATATTCAGCCGCACTTCGCAGTCTGGAGGACGCGGACAGCGAGAGGCAAGCTCGTTTTGAGCGCGAAGATGCATTTAAGAGTTTACGGGTCCGAATGCGAGACTTGTCTGCTCACGAAGCACAGCAGCCAACACGACCAGGCATCTCGGCCGAGCTAGCGACGAGCGCGTCTGATCAAACACTGCTTGCTAATCTACAAACTCAGTTAGCCCAGACTCGTTATCAACTTAGTCGAGTTCTCGGACGTGGTGCCACGAGCGTTGTCGCGCTCGCTTTCGACCAGGAACACAGCCGCGACGTTGCGATCAAATTTCTACTTTCGACAGACTTAGCGACACGCGAAAGATTCCGTCGCGAAGCTGAAATCCTACGCGAAGCACACCACGAAAACATCGTTCGAATCTTTGAATTCGGGGAATGCCCAGCTAGCCGCTCGATGGGCATAGATGCGGAGAACGCTTTGTTCATTGTGATGGAGTACGTCGCCGGCGGAACTTCTCGGGAACTTGAATTCTGCCAGTCATTTGGATTCGCGGCCATCGCGGAGTATTTTTCTGGCGCTGCATTAGGGCTCCAGTTTGCCCATGAAAAAAAGCTGATCCATCGCGATGTAAAACCTAGCAATCTTCTGCTGGATACTCGTGCCAAGACTCTCAAAGTCTCCGACTTTGGCCTCGCGCGATCTCGCAGCCAAGATGCAACTCAGTTGACCGCCACTGGAGAGATTCTGGGAACTCCTGAGTTTATGAGCCCCGAACACGTGCTGGGCGAACGCTTTCCCCAAGGAACTCCCAGCGAGGTCAGTGAACAAAGTGATATCTATTCTCTAGGCGCCACGCTTTACGCGATTTTGTCAGGTAGCTCCCCTGTCCGTGGAAGTGTAGCCGCGATTCTCCGGCAGATTCCCGAGGTCGACCCGCCACGTCTCACACTGATCAATCCCGCGATTCCAAAGCCTCTCGAAATCATCTGCGAAAAGGCGATGCGCAAATTGCCGACTGATCGTTACGCGTCTATGCAACAATTTGCCGACGATTTGTTACGCTTCGCGCGCGGCGAACAAATCAATGCTAAGCCACTGAATCCGATTCAACTTGCGCTACGTTGGTCGCATCGCTATCCTGCGCTAGCGACGGCGATTGGCTCCATTGTGCTGCTTGTCGGAATCGGACTTGTAGCTGCAACACTCGCGGCATTTTCGTTTCGCGATCAACAAGTTCGGTTATTGGACGAGCGATTAGCTTATCGAAAGGAACTTTGCCAACGAATCGCCTCTGCCGCTCCTGAAGCAGTTCCACTCGCGATCCAACAAGTTCAACTCAGCCCCGAGGAATTCCTTCCCATGCTACAGCAAGCTTGGGATCAAGCTGAAGAACCCAGAGCAAGAATCAACTTGGCATGTGCACTAGCGTGCGTCGAGACGCAATTCGATGATTTTCTTCTCTCGGCAATCACCTCTGGCAGCACCGCCCCTGGACATACCGACGCAATTACGCTGGCACTTGAATCCGATCGCTCGCGCGGCATGTCGTTGATTCGCAGCGAGTTTGCAAAGACGGCAGACCTACTCGCCAAATGCCGTTTGGCTATCCATGCAGCTCGACTAGGCGATACCTCGCTAATTGCAAATATCGCACGAACCACACCCGATGACCGTACTCAGATCACCCACCTGATCCCCGAGTGGTTTGGGAACAGGAACGATCTGGCCAACGCAATTCGTGAATGCCAAGACCGTGACGCATTGTTTGTTCTCATCTCAGGATTAGGGCTAATTCCAGCCCAGTCGATGGACACCAATCAGCTCGCGGACATTTGCGCTATATTGAGATCGATTTCTGGTTCCGCTAAGGATCAAGGCGTTGTCAGCGCTGCAACTTGGGCGCTTCGGCGACTGGGCCTGAAACTCACTAAAAAACCAAAGTCCTTCGATTTTGGGACGCCGGTTTCTCTGGCTGAGAACGAGGAAGTGGGAATCCGCATGATTCCAGTCCAACCTGGTTCCTTCACTATGGGGGGGCTACATCCGTTTGATCAGAATACCGGGCGGACTCCACATCCCGTCGACATCACGAAGAAGTTTTATCTTTCGGATCGCGAAATCTCCACCGGCCTGTTCCGAGCATTTCTACGCGATACAGGACTCGAAGCGTCTTCGGGAGATTGGCAGCCTGACACAACGATCAGCCCCACTGATTCACATCCAGCCCAACGAGTTTCATGGGATCAAGCTGTCCAATTCTGCAATTGGCTCAGCCGACAACATGGTTTCTATGCAGTATACGAAGAAGACGGTGAAATGAGCTTTGAGCTTGCGGATGGCCAGACCTGGACGGGCAAAAAATGGAAACGCTTCGCCGAAAGAAACGGGTACCGATTGCCAACCGAAGCCGAATACGAGTACGCGTGCCGCGCGGGAAGTGAAACCCTGTACTCATTTGGCGATTCTCCAAAATTCTTTTCACATTACGTCGCCTGGACCAATAACACACGAGTCGCCTGCCAACCGTGTGGGCAACTCATGCCCAACCGTTGGGGATTCTTCGATCTCCATGGAAATGTGTGGGAGTGGTGTGAAGACTGGTACCGACCGCTTGAATCCGACCAACTCGCGGTCGACCCGATCAACTCGATTCCTACGAAAGCTGGCAGATCATTCCGAGGCGGCGGTGTATTTACGTTTACCGGCTATCCCTATTCCAGTAGTCGCGGCAGCACCATGCCACAGAATCAGTTTAGCAACGTCGGATTTCGCATCGCACGAACGGCACAACCGAAACCCTGATGCCCGATGATCTTTGCAAACTTTCCAACAAAACGAGGCTGCAGCTTGATCACGGCAATAAAATAGAGGTGCAGAGCTCGGAAGTTGTTACGAGGAGTAGCACGTACAGCCTGCGATCTCCTTGGGGCAACTCCGAAGACTAATTAGCCAGGCCTGAATACTTGACTCGGCATATCGATACGGAAACCACTCCGAGCCTATTAATTCGGATCCGAGACCATGATGATGCGAAGGCGTGGGAGTCTTTTACTTCGGTCTATAGCCCGCTCATCTATAACTATTGCCGAATGCGGGGGCTTCAATCTGAAGACGCAGCCGATATCAGCCAGGAAGTGCTCGTCCGCATTGCGAGGGCAATTCGGAAATTTGAATACGACTCTGGAGCTGGGCTTTTTCGAGACTGGGTTGCCCGAATTCTGAACAACGAGATCTCACGGTTTCTGTCGAATCGTAAGCAGGTTGGACAGCTGGACGAAACGACGATTCAGCCGGTAGCAGAGGATGTTTGGAACGAACATTTCCAACAACATATTTTCCGAGCTGCTTTGGAACGGAGCGAGACGCGTTTTTCGCCAGAGACTTGGAAGTTGTTTCGTGAATCGTGGATCAACAAACGTACCGCAGTCGAAGTTGCCGAAGAGTGCTCGGTCGGAGTCGACAAAGTCTACGTTGCTCGGAGCCGCGTCCTGAAACAGCTACGACATGAAGTCGCGTTGCTAGCTGACGACTGGCGTTAGCCATTTCGCTTCGGCGGGAGTTTGTGTCATTCACCGGGATGTAGCAGGACACGACGACCTTCGACCTGAATGCGTCCTTCCGACATCGCTTGGAGCACCGAAGGCAAAAGCGAACACTCCTGCTCGAACACTCTCGCCTGGAGATCTTCCGGACGATCGCCCGGCAAGACTGGTACTGATGATTGGGCGATGATCGGTCCGTGGTCAAACTCATCATCAACAAAGTGCACTGTACACCCCGAGATTTTCGCACCGTATTCGACGACCGCACGATGGACGCGCATTCCGTAGTAGCCCTTGCCGCTGAATGCTGGAATCAATGACGGATGAATATTAACAACGCGATTGGCAAAGTCTGCCGCGATCAAGAGATGCTCGAGGTAGCCACCCATGACCACGAGCTCGACACCCGCGGAGCGACAAGCATCGAAAATGGCTTCCGAATGCGCTTCTGCGCTCTCAAAGTCACGTTTCGGGAAGACCTTCCAAGGAATTCCCGCCTCTTCGGCAAAAGTAATCCCGCCGACCCCCGAACGACTGCTGACCACTAGTCGGAACTCGACGGCTAGCTCCCCAGAAGCTTGCCGATCGAGTAGATTTTTGAGTGTCGTTCCGCCGCCAGAAACCAGCACGGCAATCGGGAGTGGACTCATTTTCGAATCCGGCATGGATCCACCATTCATGAAGGGATCGTTTCAGTGGTATGTCCGCGTTCGGAAATCAGACCGACGAAGCTTGGATGACTTTGATCCCGATCGAGATTTTCTTCTCAGCAACCTCAAACTCGGTAAATTCGACCCCAACTTGAGCTGACGGATTCATTTCCAACTGCGTACCAAGCGTTTCGCCGACAATGTAGTCCAGATTCTCGCGAATTGCTCCGAGCAAATCTTCGTCTTCTGTTTTCACAAAAATCTGAATGCGATCCGTAAATTGAAGATCCTGCTGCTTGCGTGTGTCCTGGATTAAACGCACAAGATCCCGGGCATACCCTTCGCGAATCAATTCTGGAGTTAGGTCCGTCGAGAGCACGACGACACACTGACGGCCTTGCGATGCTGTCCAACCGCTTTTCGCCTGTAGCCGAACCTCAATGTCTTCTCCATCTAGCTCAACGCTATCACCTCCAAGCGAAAGTGCAACTTTGCCTGCTGTTTGAATTTCAGACAACAGTGTTGCACCGTCTGCTTCACCAAGGGCCTTTTTCAAGGCCGGCAGTTGCTTACCAAGCTTCGGACCAAGCTTCTTGAAATTCGGGAGGATTTGATACTCGATGTAGGGACTATTCCCAGCACTGTACGCAATTTCTTTCACGTTGAGTTCTTCACGCACGATCTGATCGTGGTCCTGAAGCCACGCTACGTGTTCATCACTCGACAGTGTTACCTCAACGCTCGAAAGCGGTTGACGGACTTTGAGTTTCGCATCCATCCGAGCACTACGACCCAGTGAAGCAATTTCGCGCAGGACGCTCATTCGCCGCCCGAGTAACTCGTCGCAACGTGATCGATCGTCCGTGGGATAGTCACACAAGTGTACGCTCCCTCGAACTCGATCTTTCACTGACGCGGCCAACGTCTGCCACATGGATTCCGCTAAAAACGGTACGAATGGTGCGACCAGCTTAGAGAGTTCGACGAGCACTTCGTATAGCGTCCAATACGCGTCTGCCTTGTCAGTGCTCTCCGCCGCTGTGGCCTCGCCCCAGAATCGGTCACGACAACGTCGGACGTACCAATTACTTAACGCGTCTACCAAAGCGGTGATTCGTTGGCACGCGCCATAGTTTTCGTATCGGTCCATCTGCTCAACGACCTCAGCGACCGTCGCCGAAAGCTCACTAAGGATCCAGCGATCTAATTCGCCACGCTCAGAAACAGGACGGCAGGTCGGCGCGCTGGCCAACTCAGCAGCGTTCAGTTGATCCAATTCACCCTTGATTTCCGCTGGCCCCGCGAACTGGTCAATCTCTGCATAGATTGTGAAGAAGCTCAGCACATTCCACATCCGCAACATGAATTCGGGGATGCTATCTCGGATGGCCCGCTCCGAGTAAATGATCGAACTCCAGGGCGGTTGATTGGCAAAGAAATACCACCGCAGTGCGTCCGCTCCATGATTGTCAAAGATCTCTTGTGGACTGCGGTAATTGCGAAGACTCTTGGACATCTTCCCAGTTTTCGCAACTCGTTTCTTTCCGAGCGCTTCGTTCGCTTCTTCCTCCGTCAAGAACCTTTGTTTACCATCCTTGCTCTCGTACCACTCAGCGAGCATCAGCCCCAATACGATGCAGTTGCGATAGGGATGCGGGAATTCTTGATCCTCAGAGAAGAGCATCGTGCTGATCGCAAGTTGGCTATAGAACCATCCTCTTGTTTGGTCGATCGCCTCACTGATAAAGTCCGCCGGAAACGACTTCGCGAACTCCTCTTTGCCCTTATGCGGATATCCCCACTGCGCAAAGGGCATGGCTCCCGAGTCATACCAGCAGTCAATGACCTCTGGAACGCGACGCATCCGAGCCCCATCCGAGAATGGTGAATCGTAAGTGACGGCGTCGATATATGGCTTGTGAACTTTCAAATCCTCAACGAGTTCGGGATTCGCAGCCTTTGCCTCCTCCCACATCTGCGTCCCATCCACGCCAGGCTTTTGCAGCAGTTCGTCATAGGCCCCGACAGCCTCGCGTTTACCAGTGGCCTCGCATTCCCAAATCGGCAATGGAGTGCCCCAATAACGTTCGCGCGAGAGCGCCCAATCAACGTTGCTCTCTAAAAAGTTCCCGAAACGGCCATCGCGAATGTTTTCAGGCAACCAACCGATCTTCGCATTGTTCTCCAACATGCGATCTTTGAATTCGGTTGTTCGGATAAACCAACTCTCGCGTGGATATTGAATGAGTGGATCTTGTTCCGCACGCCAGCAAAATGGATAGTCGTGAAGATATTGGTCCAAAAGCAACAGACGCCCATTCTCCTTCAACGCTCTCGCGATTCCCTTGTCGGCATCTTTAACCCAAACGCCTTCCTGCTCCGGATAGTCAGACGTGAACTTGCCGTCCGGGCCAACTGCACACAGGAGCCCGGGAGCTGGACCATCTTCCGAAAATCGCGCTAGTTCGTTGACAAGAAGCTCGTAGTCAACTTCACCAAAGGCTGGAGCAATATGGACCAGGCCTGTTCCACTATCCAGTGTTACGAAATCAGCCGGTACGACGCGCCAGTACAGATGGTCCTCTCCACCATCTTTCAGTGGACCGACCTCATCGGCGTGCTTCGTGTAATAGGTGTCAGTTGGCGGAAGGTAGCGCTTGCCGACAAGCTCACTTCCTTTGACCGACTTCTCGACTTGCCACTCGCGCTTACATTTTTCCGCTAATGTTTCAACAAGCGATTCGGCCACGATTAGACGTTCACCGGATTCTGTATCCAAACAGATCGCGTAATCTAAATCCACTCCAACGGCAGCAAACGTGTTGGACGGCAACGTCCAAGGTGTCGTCGTCCAAACGACGAGAGATGTGCCTTCGTCGTCCTGTAGCGGAAATTTAACATAGACACTCGGATCCGCGACTTCACGATACCCTTGTCCTACTTCACCGCTCGAGAGAGCTGTACCGCCTTGGGCCCACCACCAGACAATCTTATGACCGCGATAAAGCCGTCCCTGATCAAACAATTCCTTCAACGACCACCAAACACTCTCAACGTAACTCTGGTGATACGTGACGTAAGCTTGACTGAGATCGATCCAAAAACCGATGCGTTCCGTCAACTTCTCCCATTCTTGCATATAGCGCCAGACGCTTTGCTGACACTTCTGGATGAACGGTTCGACACCGTACGCTTCGATTTCATCTTTACCGTGGATTCCTAGATCCTTGCAAACTTCGACCTCGACCGGAAGACCATGGGTGTCCCAGCCGGCCTTGCGCTCGCATCGGAAACCGCGCATCGTCTTGTATCGGGGAAAAAGATCTTTGATTGCGCGAGTCAGGCAGTGCCCCGGGTGCGGCATACCGTTGGCAGTTGGTGGCCCCTCGAAAAACACGAATGGTTTCGCGTCGGCGCGCTGCTCCAAGCTCTTTTGGTAGATCTTATTCTCTTTCCAAAAACCGAGGATCTCTTCTTCTTGCTTTGGAAAGCGAACACTGGTGCTAACCGCTTTGAACATGAATCTCTGACCGTTCGTGGGGCTAAAAAGTGCGAATGCTATGCCGTCGCGTCGGCGTAGTGTCCAACGCGAAGGCGCGTAATTTTCACAAGATCGAGGCTACATTCAAAGGCCACTTGACGCTGGCAGGGGCGAATCGCCCACATATCTAGGCATGTCGTCCGCTCGGCAGCCTGCCCGGCCAACAGACAGACGGAACTGTGATGCCGCTTGAGTAAGGCGTCTATCACCGCGATCTACATCCCAAGACACACTCAGACGTTCTGGGTTCCTGCCCTTGCAGCAATCCCTTAAGATCTCCTGTCAATCATCGCTTACCACGATGAAATCAAGCTCCATCAATCGAAAGCTCGCTATGTCCAATGCAGATGATTTCAGCAAGTTTCCCCAGGCACAGGGCGAGGATGTAAAGGAACGCCCGCAGCCAGCCGACGACCCGACGGAAGGCATTTCCAGCGGTCACGCGGATCTGCTGGAAATGATGCAACGGACCATCAAGCGGCTTGAGAAAGATGAAACCTCGCGCGGTGATCTCAAGATCCTGAATCGCACCCTCAAAGAGCTTCGATTCGCGTTCAAGGTATTTCAACCCTATCGACGACGTCGCAAGGTGACCGTGTTTGGGTCCGCCCGGACGAAACCAGAACAAGGATCCTACCAACAAGCCGTCGAATTCGGCCGTGCGATGTCGCGACAGGGTTGGATGACAATTACGGGCGCCGGTGGAGGCATCATGGAGGCCGGTCACGTCGGTGCCGGCCAGGAACTTTCAATGGGGCTGAACATTCATCTCCCATTCGAGCAAAGCGCCAACTACATCATCGAAGGCGATCCTAAGCTGGTCACGATGAAGTATTTCTTTACTCGCAAACTGATGTTCCTGAAGGAATCCAGTGCCGTCGTCTCGCTACCCGGAGGATTCGGAACGCTGGACGAAACGGCAGAAGCACTGACGCTCCTGCAAACTGGCAAACAGACCATGATCCCAGTCGTGCTGCTCGATGAACCCGGGGGCGACTTCTGGAAGCACTTTGGAGAATTCGTAACAAAAACGCTTCTGCATGACGGGATGATCAGCCCAGAAGACGAGGCCCTCTATACCATCACTGACAGCGTCGACGCCGCAGTAGAAGAGACCCTGAAATTTTATCGCGTCTATCACAGCATGCGGTACGTTGGTGACACTCTCGTCCTGCGTGTCAACAACAAGCTGACTGAAGAACAAGTCGATCAACTAAATGAGAAATTCAGCAGCATTTTGGTCGAAGGAAAAATCGAACAAGGGGCTGCTCTCCCCGCCGAATCGAATGAACCTGAGCTAGCCGAGTTACCCAGGATCAAGATGCGATTTGACCGGAAGCAACTAGGCAAGCTTCGCATGCTGATCAATATGATCAACGAAACTTGCCCAGCCTGCGAAACGACAGCATCCGTTTCGTAATCAGTTGCTAGGCATGATGCTCGATGAGTTTCCCTACGCTCAGACATGCCTAGACATACCCAGGCATGCCGCACCCGATGCGATGCGAGACTGCCGCCAGCTATTCGTGACGCAGCGCTTCGATTGGATTCATCTGTGCCGCTCGGATCGCGGGGAATAAACCGAAGACGATTCCAACGACAAGCGAAATAAAGAAAGCAATTGGAATCGAGGCGGGAACAATCGTCGGCGTCACATTTCTAACCACCTCAGGCAACGCCGCCATTGTTTCTGGGTAGGTGTTCGCGACGAAATCCCGAATCAACGTGATAACGGGCCTACATATGACCCCCGCAAGAATGCCAGTTGCTCCTCCAACGACGCTAAGCACCGCTGCCTCGACCAAAAACTGACTGACAATATCTTGTTGTTTTGCCCCGAGCGCTCGACGAATTCCGATTTCACGCGTTCGCTCAGTCACGGTCGCAAGCATAATGTTCATGATTCCGATACCGCCCACAAGCAATGAGATCGCAGCGACCAGTCCCATAAAGACCATAAACATCATCCGTGTCGTTTTCGCCTGCTCGAGCAACTCTAGAGGAACCACGACGGAGATGTCTTCCATTTCGCTATGACTTCGAAGCGCGTCCTCCACAAGTGCGGCAGTGGACTTCACTTCATTGATGTCGTTGACGGTCAGCGTAATCTGATTCAGTTCGATCACTTCACCACTGAAGGAAGCTCCAGCCCGTTTAACGACTGTGTCGCCAATCCTTTGTTGGAGAGTCTTAATCGGAATGTAGATGTCGCTTCGGAAACTCTGGGCCTCCATAGACCCACCAATGGCTGCCGAGTCATTGCGGAACTTGAGGACACCAACGACACGATAAAAATCGGTGTGTTCCGGCAAATAAACGCTCTTGCCAATCGGATCCTCGAAGGGAAACAGCTTGGCTGCCACCTCGGAAGCCAGTACGCATACGGAGTCCCGTCGAAAGTTCTCGGCATCCGTGATGAAGTGGCCTCGATCGACTTCAAGACGAGTCACTGCGGCATATTCTGGCGTACAACCTACGAGACGCCCTTCAACATTACGATCTTCGTATTTGAAGGTCCGTTTGATTTCGCGAATCGGAATCGCGCTCTTCAGCGTTGGAATCGTACGGATAAGCATCGAGAATTCATCCCGAGTTAAGCCATACGGAGTCACACCGGATGCCGCCATCTTGTCACTTGGTGGCTCGATCGACCGAATCATGATCGTGTCGGCGCCCAAGCTTTCGATCTGACGCTGTGCTTCTTGGCTAATTCCCTCGCTGATTGCGAGCAACCAAATAACGCTCGCGACCCCAATGAAGATACCCAGCACCGTTAGCAATGAACGGAGCGGGTGAAGCAACAGGCTCTTAATCCCAAGGTTGAGTGTTCGAAGCCAAAGCATGATTCAATCTCTCCAGAAGCCTGCGCCAACAGACCCTTACTCCAAGGTTCTACTCGTCACCAACAGGCACAAGTTCTTCGGCTCGCTGTGCAGCTAGCTTACGTGCTTCATCCGAATTCAGCTTATCTGACTGCAACAATCCGTCCCGCAATCGGACGACGCGTTTCGCACGCTCAGCAACCTCATCTTCGTGGGTTACCATGATGATGGTTCGCCCTTCGTTGTTGAGCTGATCGAACAACGCTAAGATCTCTGCAGTGGTTTTCGAATCCAAATTACCAGTCGCCTCATCGGCGAGGATAAAGTACGGATCGTTCACCAAGCTTCGCGCGATCGCGACCCTCTGTTGTTGTCCCCCAGACAGCTGGGCCGGACGGTGATCGAGTCGATCTGCCAAACCAACGCGTTCCGCCAGTTCAACGCAACGCTTACGCTCCGCTGCCCCCAGCTTCCCCTGGTAGTAGAGTGGCACCTGAATGTTTTCAGTCACGGTCAACTGTTGGATCAGGTTGTAGGACTGGAAAACAAAACCGATTCGTCGCGATCGAATCTCCGCCAATTCATCGTCCGACATCGTCGCGACGTTATCTTCGCCAAGCAGCAGCTCACCAGCAGTAGGCTGGTCGAGACAGCCTAGCAGGTTCAGCAGCGTACTCTTGCCGGACCCGGACGGCCCCATGATGGCGACATAATCACCCTCAGGGACATCAAAAGAAACACCTCTCAGAGCCCGGACCGTCTCACTCTTGAGTACGTACTCTTTCTTGAGATCGCGTATCGAACATGCGTGCATAATCGGAGCCTAACCAGGGACAGCCAACCTGTAATGACAGGAACGCGGGCCAGCATTGGGAAACATCAATGGCTTCCCGCCGACCAACGCAAAGTCGCTGCGAATCTACGAGTTCATGACAGCAACTTAACGAGTTCGGGATCAATTCACGAACTCACACATCGATCCATCGCAGAATCTATTAGCGAGGTGGTCCGCCGCCTCCGCCACCGCGACCTCCCGAGAAGGACTTGAAGACCTTGAGGACTTCGGATTTTTCAAGTGCACCGTCGCCGTTGGAATCAAATCGCGACATGCCGTCTTTCATACGGCTGTCCAGCGTATTGATTTCGTCGCCTTCGATCTTGCCGTCTCCGTTGGTATCAGACTTAGCAAACATTGCATCGACCATGCTGCTAGGATTGAAACCTCCTGCTCCGCCGCCACGACCACCGGCCGGAGGGCCTTGTCGCTGTGTCTCGGCAGGAGCCTTCGGCAATGAATCAGTATTCTCACCGATTTCTTTCAGTTTCTCGCGATCGGTGATGTCCTCAATCTCGGGCAGCTCCATCAGATCCAAATGCTTACGCGGGTTGAGCACGATTTGATCGTTTTCCTCGAGACCGCTTTCGACAGTCACCTTAATATCATTGGTTGCACCGATTTCGATCGGAACGGTCGAGAACGAGTCCTCCCCCTCCTTCTTTAGGCAGAAGTGCCTTCCCTTGTATTCGTAGACACCGTGCACAGGGATCTGCAACGCGTCCGGAAGCTGTTCAACAAAGATCTGAACTTCGGCCGTCATACCCGTACGAATTGCTTCGGGCGGATCTATGATTTCGACAATGGTCGCGTACTCTTTCACGGATGAGCTAAACCAGCTGCCTGGTTCAGCATATTTATTGACTCGAATAACTTGAGCCAACATGTCTCCCTGGACTGCGCTGACACGAATTTTGGCCGGCATTCCCGGAGTAATTAGCGTGATGCGGGACTCGTTGACCTTCGCCTTCACCTGCATCTTGCTGGGATCCGGCAGCTTAATGATGGTTTGACGCTCTCGAACGCTCGCACCTTCTTCAACAACAAACTCCGCACCACCACGGCTGCTAAACTTGTTGTTGTAAACAACGACACCGTCGGCGGGCGACAAGATGACGCACTTAGCGATTTGGTCCTCGATTTCTTCTAGCTTGGACTTCTCTTCGAGAAGGACGTTTTCGTCCGACTTGAGGCGAGCCTTCGCCGCTTCGATGTCGCTTCCGAATTGGACCTCATTCTTTTCTTTGGTCAGCTCGTCGAGCACTTTCAACCGGGCTTCGGCAGCTTCGAGCTTGTTCTTCGCGTTGACGACGGCAAAACTGGCCGCTTCAACCTGCAGACCTTTGATCATACCTTTCGCAGCTAGACGCTCGTCACTAGCCAAGCTAAGTTCCGCCTTGCGAAGCTCTTGCTGTGCGAGTGCAACCTCGCTGAGGATCGTTTTCCTCTCGGACATATAGGTTCCTTCCAGGTACTCCTGGAGGGAGATTTTGGCGGTTTCAACAGCGGCTTGCGAACTGATCACCGTTGCTTCCGCGCTGGAGACCGCAATCCTCTGTGCCGTCAGCTCATTTTCCAGAGTGGCGGAATCGAGTTCGACTAGCTTGTCACCCTCTTTGACATAACTGCCTTCGTCGATGACCCACAAGATCGACGTTCCTCCGCTGCCGCGTGTCTTGATCTCGCAGTTAACATCAATGTTGCTGCTACTCTCTACCTCACCCTGCTCGAGCACAATGTGGTCGAAAGGACCGCGCGTCACAACGTCGGTGATGATTTCCTCACCAGCCAAGCTACCGCCTGAGCTGCTATTGGAGTACCAAGCGTACCCCCCACCAGCGAGTGCTACCAATAGAATGATCAGTGTCAAAACGATGCGTCCAGACGCAGGCCTAGGCCTCAGTCGGTGATTCATCGGAGTCTCCAGAGTGGATGAAGGCGGGTACGCGTAAGCGTTGGGAATCTTATGTTAATTGGTGTCTTCGAATCGACGGCCATAATTGGAGAAAATCGCCGGATAGTCCGCTTTTTCGATGCTTCGAAGTGTTCTGGGGGTAGCCTGCGGAATGCACTACGAGACGGACAGGATTTCCGATAGGAATCTCCGCAACGGCTGGGTTCTCGTCGATTGTGCGACTCATGGACAGATCTCGACCTAACAGTTTAGAAACCCTTCAAGTTTCCCCTGGTTTCGGCCCTTTTCACTCTCCAAGAAGCAAATTCTTGCTTTTTCTTCATTGGCCGACCGAGAAGGACCAAAGTTGTCCCGGTACCCGCGATCCTTAGTAGTGCAGGGGAGAGGCAGCCACAAACTGACGCCACTCCCAACTTCCTCCACCAAAAGCAACAAGGACGCATGCAATGGCCAAGTTTTATGTGCAAAGCGGAAACGTTCGTACCGTGGTTTCCGCAGACGACCAAGAGAAGGCAGCACTTTGGGTTATCCACAAAGCTCTACAGCAGGTCATTCCGGTTTACGAAGACTTGGAACTTACCCCCGACCAAAAGAGCGAAGTGACCATAGTGCAGGGAGTTATGGTACTTGGAAACGAAGTGCAGATCAGCGAGAAAGGATTTGATCGAGCAGACTCAGATCGCCACGACACCTTCGAACTCCTAGTCGAATGGCACCAGCTCATGATCGCACTGGATCGCCTAAGTCAGCACCTCTAAGCCAGCGTCCCAAGTTGAACCGAGCTGCGTGCCTGATCCGCCAACAGGATCAGGCAGAAGACCGAACTGAAGATTGGGTTGAAGAACCGCGTTCACCCCGGTCTTCTATGATCAGCATCTAGTTCGAATGCTGACTGAGATGCCCGACACTGGTTTGGAAGTAGCGTTGTCGACGCGTTTTCTGCTCCTGAGCCTGCTCAGTCTTCTGGCTGCGGAGATCATCTAAGTTGGCCTGACAGAGGCGACAACCAATCACTTCCAGGTGGAACCGTATGTATTCCATCTGCTCTGCATCCATCGCTCCTAGCAGATAACTGCCTAGCTGCTCACGAGTCGGACAGCTGAGACGATTTTTGCGCCAGATTTCCCCCAAACTATGCACTCCTGCTTCCCGCATTCCTGCGACTTGCAGAAGTCGTTCACGCAGGGCTTCGTCAGAACGAAGTCCTTGCTCGATTTGAGACATGGACTCGGCGCTCAACGACTCGTCCAAATATGCTTGGAGCTGCTGTTCACTAAATCTTGCCACCGAATACCTCTATCTCAAATGGACTTGCTAGAGTGCAGACTATGACCGGAAACCGTGTACCGTTGGGCAGGTTCAGCGATAGGAGAAATGTCGCTTAGCCACCGGCGGCGTGTTGCATCGCGACTTCCTCGTAAGGCTGGACAACCACAAATCCATCACCGGCGAACTCCATCTGGATCGATTCGCCACTGCCTCTCCCGAAGAAGCTCTTCAAGCTGACATCCGTTTTGAATTCCGGCTGAAGGTTACCTGACCAGGCGATGGTCGCGTTCGGGTCAGTACGCACGGGCTGACCCGGCGTTACTCTAAGCGTAATCGGTTCGAAGTGCGAAGTAATCGCAATCAAGCCCGTCCCGGTCAGTCGGACGTTAAAAAACCCAGCGGACACCAAGGCCGCGACGGTTTTCATCATCTTGATTTCCCAGTCAACCGTCGGCTCAAACGCCAAGAGATCGCTGCCGTTGACGACGATAGAGTCTCCTTCGAGCTTAAGAATCTGGATTGTCTTACCCGAATCCGCCAAGTAAAGACGCCCCTTCCCCTCCGCCTTGGTCAACTTGGCACCTTCCCCGGTGACGCTTCGCTTTAGCAGGGTCCCGAGCCCCTTATCCATCAAGCCTTCACGCGTAAACTTCATCTGCCCCACATAAGCCACCATCGCGCCGGCCTTCATCCAGACCATCGAATCCAAGTTGACCTCCAGCATGCGGTCGTTCTCGAGAGTAAAGAACTCCGATGCGTCAGGGTCCTGGCCAGTGGATTGGATGAACTCTTCAATCGTGTAGCGACTCATCAAGATTCCCTATCTTTATGTTCTTCTCGGTTACTTGTCGTATTGGATTGGTTGCTTCGCGCAATCAGCGAAAGACCTGCAAAAGAAATCAGCTGGCTCACCCAGAAGCCAACCCTTTCGGCTCAACCACCCATTTGAGTAGTTTTTTCCGTTTCAACTGAACCGATCGCCACTTTCCCACGCCGTTACCGTCAATGGCAGATTGCAAGACAGCTCGGGGCGCTTGAAGATCTTCGATTCCAGCCGCCATCGGGCCACCGAAGACCAACTTCCTTTCGTCGCCCCCTTTCGTCGCCCTTATCCGCTTTGTCAATTTGGCAGAATGCATCGCCAGCAGCAACAAGCCATGGGCTTTGTCAGCGTAAATTTGGTCGATGAGCTAACCCTGCCCCAGTCTGAAGCAGATCTAGAACGCCCGATGGCCGTTGGCATGCTGTTTGCTGCTAGGCGGAGACCGGTCCGAAAATGCCTTTTTGACGGGCTAAACGTCTAGCTTCACCGAGCTGTGAGGCCGACCTGTGCAGCCCGCATCCATATATCGTTCGAAACACCGTTTTACAGAACAGTGAAGGAGTGCCGAAATGGCGACTGCCACTAAGAAAAAGTCGAAGACTAGCGTCAATCTTCAGCCCCTCGGTGATCGCATCGTCGTGAAGCGAGACGAAGGCAATGAGAAGACCGAAGGCGGCATTTATCTGCCCGACAGCGCCAAGGATAAGCCTACCCGCGGAACTGTCGTCAGCATTGGCGATGGAAAGCTTCTGGAAGATGGCAGCCGTAGCGAGCTACAAGTCAAGGAAGGCGACGTTGTCCTCTTCACCAGCTATGCCGGCGAAAACATCGAAATTGGCGACGTTGAATACCTGTTGATGAGCGAGAGCGACGTTCTTGCAGTCATCGAGTAATTCGCTCGCATACACAATCATGCAAATCAGAAATCAAATCAAATTGGAGATACGTTAGATGGCAAAGATCATCGCATTTGATCAGGAAGCACGCGAAGCGATTCGCCGTGGTGTTTCTAAGCTCGCTCGAGCCGTCAAAGTCACGCTTGGACCGAAGGGACGCAATGTTATCCTTCAAAAGAGCTTCGGCAGCCCAACCGTCACGAAGGACGGAGTAACCGTTGCTAAGGAAATCGATCTCGAGGACGTCTATGAAAACATGGGCGCCCGCATGGTTCGCGAAGTAGCGAGCAAGACCAGCGACGTTGCTGGTGATGGAACCACCACCGCGACAGTCATGTCCGAAGCCATCTTCAACGAAGGCCTGAAGGCCGTCGTCGCCGGTGTGAATCCAATCCAAATGAAGACCGGAATGGAAAAGGCCGTCACGGACATCACTGCCAAGCTCCACTCGATGGCCAAGAAGATCCGCGACAAGACCGAAATGGCGGACGTCGCGACCATCGCAGCCAACAACGACCGTGAAATTGGAGATTTGCTCGCTGACGCCATGGAAAAGGTCGGCAAAGACGGTGTTGTTACGGTCGACGAAGGCAAGAGCCTCCACACCGAACTTGAGTTCGTTGAAGGTATGCAGTTCGACCGTGGCTACCTTTCGCCTTACTTCGTGACCGACAGTTCCAGCATGGAAGCTGTTCTCGAAGATCCATACATCCTCGTATTCGAGAAGAAGATCTCGAACATCAAGGATCTTGTTCCTGTTCTTGAGCAAGTTGTTCAACAGGGCAAGCCACTGTTGATCATCGCCGAAGACGTCGATGGAGAAGCGCTGGCTACTTTGGTGATCAACCGCCTCCGCGGAACACTGAACATCGCTGCGGTAAAGGCTCCTGGTTATGGCGATCGTCGCAAGGCGATGATGGAAGACATCGCGATCCTGACTGGTGGAACCGCAATCTTCGAAGCACTCGGAACGAAGCTTGAGTCTGTTGGCTTAGCCGACCTCGGGCGTGCGAAGAAGGTCATCATTGACAAGGACAACACCACCATCATCGAAGGTGCTGGCAAGAGTTCCGACATCAAGGGACGCATCGACCAGATCCGTCGCGAGATCGAGAACACGACCAGCGACTACGATCGCGAGAAGCTAGACGAGCGTTTGGCGAAGCTGGCTGGTGGTGTCGCCAAGGTCAATGTCGGTGCGGCAACCGAAAGCGAAATGAAGGAAAAGAAGGCTCGCGTTGAAGATGCCTTGCACGCGACTCGCGCGGCCGTCGAAGAAGGCATTCTGCCTGGTGGTGGAGTAGCTCTTCTTCGCGCAAGCACCAGTGTCAAAGTCGACACCGGGCTCAGCCAAGACGAGCAAGTTGGTTACAGCATCATCTTGCGTGCTTGCCGGGCACCACTGACGATGATCAGCGAAAACGCTGGCAAGGACGGTGGAATCGTCTGTGAAAAGGTTGGCTCTGAGAAGGGCAATAATGGCTACAACGCTCTCACCGATACCTACGAAGACATGGTGAAGGCCGGTGTGATCGACCCAACGAAGGTTACTCGTACCGCGTTGGCAAACGCCGCAAGTGTTGCAACTCTGCTGCTGACAAGCGATGCGCTTGTCGCCGAGAAGCCGAAGGATGGTAAAGCTGCTAAAGGCCACGGCGGCGATCACGACATGTACTAAGCATCTAGCTGGGGATCGCAAGAAGAACGCCGCTAAGGACATTGCCTAAGCGAGCACTCGCCCCCTAGAAGCTTAAAAAGTACCGAACAGAGGGCGGCGAACTTTCAAGTTCGCCGCCCTTCTTTCTTGCAGGCAGCTTCAATGCTGGTAACGCAGCAGCCAAGCACATTGGTAAGATGCATTACGCAGCTCTTTGCTGCCCGACAATCCAACCGATTCAGCGCCCAATTTAGGGCTCGCTCCAGCCCTCTAGCCATAGCATGCGTTTGCTTCACTCAACCGTCACTCAGCCAATAGGCCTCTATTCGCGTGCTTGATTAGCAATCGTATTCTCTAAATTGCTGCTGCTTCATCCGAGCTGCATGGCCTTCTTCTTCCCGTGGAGACACACCAAATGGCGACCGAATCGAACGAAACGGAACTACGACCGTTAAGAGCTTGGATTCCTGCTTTGCTCATCGTCGCGATGGTAGCCTGTCGTTTCATCCCAGGGATGATTGAAAACGCTCCAGCGATGATTTGGATGGTATCCGCATTTGGTCCATTTCTCCTGGGTATTGGAGTCGTGCTCTGGTGGCTCACTCTCAGTCGAGCCAGTTGGCCGGAGCGGCTCATTGGAGTCATAGGAATTGTCGGCTGTATCGTTGGGGGAACCGCGTTACTGGATAGCACGATGCAAGGTGCCCCAGTCGTTGTGATGACCATCCCTCTAGCCATTGGCGGATTTGCGATCGGTAGCGTTCTTGTTTCGCGCATGCTTTCCGCGCGGCGGACGCTCATCGCTCTCGTTCTTTGCTTTGTCGGTGCATCCACGACAGCACTGTTCAAGAACCAAGGCGTATGGGGCAACTTCGCATTCGATTTGACTTGGCGATGGAGTGAGACATCAGAGGAAAAATTCCTAGCTGAAAAGGTAGGCATCGAAAACCAAGTGATCGACTCGAGTACCGTCGAAAACGCTTTTCTGTCACCTGAATGGCCGGGTTTTCGGGGCCCGAACCGGGATGGATCCAGTCCAGGAATCCGCCTCTCTGATGGCTGGCAGTCGGGAACACTCGAAGAACTCTGGCGCACTCCTGTGGGGCCAGCCTGGTCGTCGTTTGCAGTTGCCGGAGACTATCTCTTCACTCAAGAGCAACGTGGTGAAGAAGAAGCGATTGTTTGCTATCGAGCAGACTCTGGGGAAGAAGTATGGTCCAGCACGATCGAATCCAGATTCTTTGAGGCGCTCGGTGGACTAGGCCCAAGAGCTACCCCCAGCATCGCATCAGGTGCCGTTTTCGCGCTCGGCGCTGAAGGGGACCTCCTCAAGCTTGATGCGACAACAGGTGAAAAATTATGGGAGACGAGCATTGAAATGGCCTCTGGTCGTAGCGGGCCGCCGATGTGGGGGTACTCTTCGTCTCCCCTCGTCACTGGCAACCATGTCGTTTTACACGCTGGTGGAGCGGACGATAAAGGGATCCTTGCTTTCGATATCGAATCAGGTGAATTGGCATGGTCTGCTGCAGCTGGCGAAATGTCCTACAGTTCTCCTCAGATCGTGCAGGTCAAAAATCAGGAGTTCATCACGCTTTTGACCGAGCAAGGCGCCTTGTTCTTGGATGCCGAAGGATCGATTGCACTCGATTATCGCTGGCAACACTCCGGCTACAGAGCACTCCAAGCTCAGATCATTGACGGCAACAAATTGCTGATCCCAACCGGGCTCGGCAGTGGAACAAGGCTGGTAAGCCTGAGTCTAGAGGACGGAAAGCTCCAAGCGGAAGACATTTGGACCTCCCTCAAGATGAAACCTGATTTCAATGATCTGCTGGTTCACAAAGGGGCTATCTACGGTTTTGATAACGACATTTTTGCCTGCATCAGCCTAGAAGATGGCAAGAAGGCTTGGAAACGCGGTCGCTACGGTAAGGGGCAAGCGATCCTTCTTCCTGACTCCGATATCATCGCTGTGATTACGGAGAAAGGTAAGCTTGTCTTCGTCGAAGCAACCCCGGACAAACACAATGAATTGCTGACGGTGGACGCATTAGACGCAAGGACTTGGAATCACCCAGTTGCCGTTGGAGATCGCCTTTATTTGCGTAATGCAGAAGAGGCCGTGTGCTACCGACTTCCCGTAACCACCGAGAGCGGGACCGAATCAGAAAGTTTGAGCGTAGCCGACATCGACGAAGCTGGGAGCGAAGAAGCGGTGACCGAGGCGGCAAGCCAGTAGCTTGAGCGGGCCACTACGACCTTTCGTCGGGACGCGCTAATCGCAGCATTTGGTATGCGGTTATCAGTTGATCGATAGCAATTAAGAATTGGCTCTGGGACGCCTTTTCTTCGCTCCAGTTGGCTTCGGGGCGTTCTTCTTTGCTGCGACTCGCTTTCCGTAATTCACTTCTTTGCGTGCGCCTTGCATCGCCTTGGCTTTGTTTGGATTGTCAGCTTGGCCGGTCATTTCGTAGAGGAATCGGCTTACGAATGTGGGACGCGGCTTCCCCCATTTCTTCCTTTCCAGTGGAAGCGAAAGGGTTAGCTCGTCCTCAGCTCTGGTCACGCCGACGTAACAGAGACGCCTCTCTTCTTCGACGTCATCGAAATCATCTGCCAATGATCGTCGATGCGGGATAATCCCCTCTTCCATGCCCACCATGTAAACAAACGGGAACTCCAACCCTTTCGCGCTGTGGTAGGTCATGAGAGCGACCGCGTTTTGCTGCTTCTTGTCCCCATCCTTACCGAACTCTTTACCCGCCAATGCAACGTCGTCCAAGAATCCGGATAACTTTGGTCGCCTCGAAGTGTTCTCGTAGTCTGCAATCGCATTCACGAACTCCTCGACTGAAGCCTGACGCGTTTGGGCTTCCTCAGGATCGGGATAGAGTCGAGTCAGAGCATTGGAGTAGTCAAGCTGATAGAGCAACTGGCGAACCGTTTCAACAACGTTCGCGGGATCTGCTTCCAAAGCAGCGCGGCTTGCAACAATCATCTTTTGGAGTCGCTCGATTCCAGCCTGTGCCGGCTTTGGCATGTTGGATACCAATACGCGATTTCTCATTGCCTCCCAAACGGAAGAACCCTCGGAAACAGCCTCATTCAAAAGCGTTTCCACAGACTTGGCACCGATACCACGCTGCGGAAAATTGATGATACGCAACAACGAAACTTCGTCGGCTGGATTATCAATCACTTTCAAATAGCTGAGCAGATCCCGGACTTCGCGCCGATCAAAAAATGACTGCGTACCGACGAGCGAGTATGGAACCTTAACTTTGCGAAGGGCTGTTTCAAAAACTCGGGGCTGCTCATTCGTCCTGAATAAGATGGCAAAATCTCGAGGCTCTCGTTTGCCTCGCCCAAGATGACGCGCGATCTCTTCGCTAACTTTCTCTGCCTCTTCCACTTCATTCTTGAATTGGAGAATCCGCGGCTGTGGGCCACCCGCTCTTGCCGGCTTCAGCACTTTGTCGTGGCGAGTCTTGTTGAACGCAATCAGCCGATTGGCCATGTTGAGAATCGCTGACGTACTTCTGTAATTGGCCTCCAACCGCACTACTGTCGCATCGGGCCAATCGCGAGCGAAGTTCAAAATGTGCTGCACCTCCGCTCCACGCCATCCATAAATTGACTGGTCGTCGTCGCCAACCACGCAAAGATTCCGATGCTCGCCTGCTAGCCGGCGAATAATGGAGTATTGCGATTGATTGGTATCCTGATACTCGTCGACCAGGATGTGGTCATACAAACCCGCCTCCATTTCTCGGGCTTCCGGGTGATCGCACAACAATTCTTCGGTCAGCAGCAACAGGTCATCAAAGTCCATCGCTCCTGCAAGCTTGATGGCTTCCTGGTAACGACGGTAGCCGCTGGCTGCTACATGCTCAGCATCGGTCTTGGCAAAATCACCTGCATTCTCAGGTTTCACTCCAGCACTCTTCCATCGGCTTACATGGCCTAGAAAGTCACCAGGTTTTAACATTCCTGAATGCACATGAAGCTGTCGCAATACGTCCCGTGCAACCGACTCCTGATCGCCTCGGTCGTAGATTGCAAACTTCTCGGGATACCCCAATCGCTTTGCATGTCGACGGAGGATCTGGACACAGTTCGCGTGAAACGTTCCGATTACAGGCGAAGGCGGTGCGTTCTTGTCTTTCTTGGATGGGAACCTGGATGGCTTCGGACGTCCCAGCATTTTGCTGATCCGTTCCTTCATCTCGCGCGCCGCTTTGTTGGTAAAAGTTACCGCCAAGATCCGGTCGGGAGACGTTCCATTCTTGATTAAATTCGCAATGCGAAAGGTGACGACACGAGTCTTCCCAGACCCTGCACCGGCAAGTACCAAGAGGGGTCCGGATAGAGTGTCGACGGCTGTCTGCTGTTCGGGATTCAGTCCTTGATTCATGCTCGGAATCGTAGCTAGCACCGAGGCTTTGATAAGGGGACTTGACGCCTTCAGCAATCCACAGACACCCCTCTACTGGGCTAACGGCCATCGCGAAGCCGATTTGGTGTTGCGAAATAGGGCTAAACTCCTACACTCGTGCGAAAAACCGAAACAAAGCGGTAGAAGATCGTCGATGGACAGATCGTTGAGCCGTTCGAATTGATTAGCAATATAGAGAATTTGGGGCGAGAGCCATGAAAGTCGTTTCTTCCATTGGTGCATTGAAGTTCCGGCATCCTGACTGCCAGGTTGTCCGCCGTCGTGGACGCATCTACGTCATCTGCAAGAGCAACCCGCGGTATAAGGTCCGTCAAGGCGGTGCAAAGAACAAGAAGAAGAAGCGATAACGACTCGCTTTACGAGGCGAACTGGCCAGGACCATACCTCGCCTCAAACCACTCCTACATGAGGCTCAAGCAATTTGCTTGGGCTTTTTTCATGCGCTTTTCGCCTCGAAGTCCCGCTTGGAGGTGGAGATCGCTGAAACGGTGTGATGGCATCTCGACCAACGAAAGCTGCCACTTCGCTCATTTCGACCAAACCAAATCCTAGAATCGGCAGATGGCCGCCAGCAACCTCTAGACGTCGCAACCCTCACATTTCATATATTTCTCGAAATTCGGGAGATTCTGCGTAGTCTACGCTGCCGCAGGTTGCCGCTTACAGAATGCACTGCATCGTTAAACTAAGGCTAATTGCGGCAGTTTCACAAACTGCCAACCGGTGACTTGCTTGCTTCGGATTCCAATGGCACTCAGCAGGTCCTATTTCTCATATTCCCCGAGATCAAAGTATGTGCGGCATCGTTGGCTATATCGGAAGCGGAGACTCCTGCCCATTTCTAGTGACGGGACTACAGCGGCTGGAGTACCGAGGCTATGACAGCGCTGGAATCGCAACCCTAAGACAGTCTGATGGAATTCGCGTAACCAAAGTCTCTGGTCGCGTCGCGGAGCTCGAGAACGCGCTCAGTACGCGACCAATGGCCGGATCGCTTGGCATTGGCCACACACGCTGGGCTACACATGGTGCAGCAAACGAAACGAATGCCCACCCGCATATGGGCGGCAATGGCATCTTGGCTTTAGCGCACAACGGAGTGATCGAAAACTACGAATCGCTCAAGCGCGACCTTCAGGGGAAAGGCTACCAATTTCACTCAGAAACCGACAGCGAAGTCGTCGCTCACCTCATCGCGGATTGCCTTGGCAAATCGGTTGGCGATGCCGAGCTCACCGTTGAACACTGCGTTGAATCAGTTCAGGACGCCATTTCTCAGCTCCGTGGGACGTATGGCCTGGTCATCATGTTTCGGGAATTTAACGATCTGCTGATCGCCGCTCGATGTGGTAGCCCCCTTGTCGTCGGAGTCGGAAAGAACGAACAGTTCGTCGCTAGCGATACTTCGCCACTCGTTGGATTCACTGAGAAGATCGTTTACTTGGCCGACAACCAGATCGCCATTATTCGCCCCGACAACATTCAAGTAGTCCATCGAGACCAGGGCCGAGTCCGACCCAATATCCAGACGCTTTCGTCGCAGTCAGTGGATGTGAACCTGGAAGGTTTCGACCACTACATGCTCAAGGAGATCTACGAACAGCCGCAGTCGATTCAAAACGCGATCCGTGGTCGCATCGACCATGATAATGCCACGGCAAAGTTTGGTGGCCTCAATCTAACAACACAGCAGCTTCGTAGTATCCAACGAGTTGTTCTGACCGGTTGCGGGACGAGTTGGCATTCGGCCCTTGTTGGCGAGTATTTGATTGAAGAGCTGGCAAGAATTCCTGTTGAAGTCGAATACGCGAGCGAATTGCGTTATCGAAATCCTCCAATTGATCATACCACCGTCGTGTTTGGCATCACGCAGAGTGGCGAAACGGCTGATACCTTAGCCGCCCTGCGCGAAATGAAGCGCAAGGGACATCACACTCTGGCGATCAACAATGTCATCGGAAGTAGCATTGCCCAAGAAGCAGACGGCGGAATCTACCTACACGCTGGCCCGGAGATCGGAGTCGCTTCCACCAAGGCGTTCACTTCGCAGTTAACCGTCTTGAGCATGTTGGCCCTGTATTTTGGCCGCCTTCGTCACCTTAGTTTTGAGGCTGGGTCGCGTCTGATTCGCCAACTGGAACAGCTTCCAGAGTCTGTCTCCGAGGCGTTACGTTGTCACGAACAGATCAAAGAGATTGCATCTCGCTACCACAGTGCAAGCAATTTTCTTTACCTTGGACGGAAGTTCAATTTCCCCACTGCTTTAGAGGGTGCCCTCAAGCTGAAGGAAATCAGCTATATCCATGCCGAGGGCTATCCCGCAGCAGAAATGAAGCACGGACCAATCGCCCTCGTTGACGAACACACACCTTCGGTGTTTATCGTGCCTCAGGGAACCGTCTACGAAAAAGTCCTCAGCAACCTTCAAGAGGTCAAAGCTCGGGGCGGACCCGTGATCGCGATCGTTGATCATGACGATCCCCAGGTCGAGAAGCTAGCAGACGATGTAGTGAATATTCCACAGATCCAGGATTTTCTACAGCCCATCGTGGCTTCAATACCGCTCCAACTATTGTCCTACGAAATTGCGCTGTTGCGCGACTGTGATGTGGACAAACCCAGAAACCTGGCAAAAAGTGTCACCGTTGAGTAACGTAGACCCTCTTCTCGATGAATTCCGTTCGGAGTATCCACAACATGAACATACAAGCAGGTCTAAGCTACAACGCACGGAAAGCACTCGAAGTCCAAATTGGAGGAGAGGCGGCTGCAGAGATCGCAAATCTGCTTCAGAGTATGGCTGCCCAGATTGAAGAACTAAAGCGCACCAAGGTTAATGTGACGCCAGTAGTACCTGGTGTCGCCAAAGAGGAAGACCATATCGCGTCTACCCTCGAAAACGAGATCTTCTAAGGCTCTGAGGCCATAACCTGCAACTCGCTTCCTCGCTGAGCTGCTATAGCTACGGCTCACAGGCCTTCACCGAAGTGCCTGTGAAGCTCTTTTCTTCGAGCCTCTACGGTCACTGCTTGCTACAAACTCGGTAGTTTTTCTTTGACCTCAGGCTGAGCCTTCGCTCGCTGTGCTTTTGCCTCATCGTTTCGAGAACGCTCAAGCTCGGTCAAGTAAGTTTCATCGATATCGCCAGTGACATAGCGACCGTCAAAGACAGAGCATTCGAATGACGCGACATTCGGGTTCCCCTCTTGGGCGCATTCGATCAAATCTTCGATGTCCTGATAGATCAGAGCATCCGCTCCGATCTCTTCCGCAATTTGATCAACGCTTCGATCATGGGCAATCAGTTCTTGAGCGGCAGGCATATCGATGCCGTACACGTTGGGGTATCGAATTGGAGGTGCTGCGGAGCAGTAATAAACTTTCTCTGCACCTGCTTGGCGTGCCATTTGAATAATCTGGCTACAAGTCGTGCCTCGAACGATGGAATCATCCACCAAGCAAACAACCTTCCCCTTAAATTCAAGTTCGATCGGATTCAGCTTCTTACGAACACTCTTGCGTCGCTCCAACTGGCCAGGCATGATGAAAGTCCGACCAATGTAGCGGTTCTTGATAAACCCTTCCCGGAACTTGACGCCCAGCTCGACCGCCATGGCTAGCGCGGAAGTTCTGCCCGAATCTGGAATGGGCATGATCACATCGATGGTCAAATCGGGATGAAGACGGCGGACTTTTTCAGCCAACTTCTCGCCCATTCGCAACCGAGCTTTGTAGACGCTAATCCCATCGACTACGGAATCGGGTCGAGCCAAATACACATGCTCGAAGATACACGGGGTCAGATCTGCGTCGGCCGCACATTCTTTCTCGAAGACACGCCCCTCGCGATCTACGTAGATGCACTCACCTGGGGCTACATCGCGAATCACTCTGAAGCCCAACGAGTCGAGAGCAACGGACTCGCTGGCAAACATCGTTTCAACCCCATGCTGCGTCTCTCGCTGCCCATAAACAAGCGGGCGGATCCCGTGAGGATCCCGAAAGGCCACAATGCCATGCCCGTTGATCATAGCCACCGCGGCATAAGCTCCACGGCAGCGACGATGCACGCTTTCCACAGCGTGAAAAACTCCTTCGGCCGTTGGAATTCGTTCCCCTGCATTCTGCAGCTCATGTGCAAATACGTTCAGCAACACCTCGCTATCGCTAGTCGTGTTGATATGACGTAAATCAGTCGAATAGACCTCCTTGGTCAACTGATCAGCATTGGTCAGATTGCCATTGTGAGCGAGGCTAATTCCATAGGGGGCATTCACATAGAACGGCTGAGCTTCTTCAGAACTGGCACAGCCTGCGGTCGGGTAGCGACAATGCCCGATCCCCATGTGCCCCTTGAGCTTCTTCATGTGCTTCGTGCGGAATACATCCCGGACGAGCCCATTATCTTTCCTCAAACGAAGGTTCCCACCATCATCGGTACATATTCCTGCGGCGTCCTGGCCGCGATGCTGTAGCACCGTCAATGCATCGTAAAGGCTCTGGTTGACGTCCTCTTTGCCAGCGATCCCAACGATACCGCACATACAAGAATCCTAGAGAGAAGGTACACCTGGCTGCCTAACTAGTTCACGACCTACGGCTAGATTTCTGCCGCCGCAATGCTCGCGTACTCGTCGCCCAATTCGTTGCAGTTCAACTTGCCCTGCGATGGTAGCTTCCAGCACCAGGCGCCGCTTAGTTTATCCGCGAGGACAAAATGAGCAAACAGGTGTGGCCTAACGCGAACAACAATCGCAAGCGGCTACCAACCAACCGTGGTATTTGGAGCAGAAAGCAATAAACTGGATCCCATTCCGGTCTGCAAACCACACGGCGATATGAGCACGATTGGGGCTGGATGGCACATTTGCCTTAGTTTAATTGGCTTTAATTGGCAGCCCTGCTTGGCCGGCCATTTCGTCGCAATCGCATCCTCATCCATTATCTTCCTCGCAATGACTACAGAACTTCGCAAACAGCTTTTACGAGAAGCTGAAACATTCGTAGTCAAAGTAGGCTCACGGGTGCTGACGAAAGAGAAGAATCGACTCGACTTAGACCGACTGCAACAGCTCGGTGCTCAGCTCAGTGAATTGGCAGATCGCGGCAAGAAAGTCGTCTTGGTTAGCAGCGGTGCTGTTGCGGCTGGAATGGGCAAACTGAATCTAGAGAAGCGTCCCGATGACCTAGCTCTCTTGCAAGCCGTCGCGTCGGTTGGCCAAGCTCATCTGATCCAGACTTACGAGGGCATCCTTGCGAAGCATGATTATCATGCTGCTCAAGTCTTGCTGACTGCTGAGGACTTAGACGACCGCAAACGCTACCTCAATCTTCGGAACACCATTGTGGCGCTACTTGGCATGAAGGTGATCCCAATCATTAACGAAAATGATGCCGTATCCGTCGACGAACTCCTGACAACCTTTGGTGACAACGACCGCTTAGCCGCCATGGTTGCCGGACTCTTCAAACATCCTGCACTCATCATCTTGAGCGACGTTGATGGATTGTTCGACACCTCCATGCCCACCGATGAGTCAGGTGCATTCCCAATCGTGAGATCGGTTGAGCGGATTGATGATCGAGTCTTTGCTCTCGCCGCGTCCGAATCCGCACTAGGTTCAAGCGGATTAGGTAAGGGTGGAATGGCATCAAAGTTGCGCGCCGCTCAATTTGTGACACGGAGCGGAGCACCTGCAGTCGTCGCCGGTGGGAAAATGCAACAAGTGCTAATTCGTCTCGCGGATGGAGAAGAACTTGGGACACTCTTTCAACCCGAAGCGAGAGGACTCGCCCCCAAAAAACGTTGGATTGGCTACACAGCACAGCCTAGTGGTCGAATCCTATGTGACCAAGGAGCAACCGAAGCGATCAAGCAGGTAGGCCCAAGCTTGCTTGCCATTGGAATTCACTCCATCGATGGAAGTTTCGACAAAGGCGACATCGTCGCGATATGTGATCAACAAGGAATCGAGTTCGCACGTGGCTTAACCAACTACGGTAGCCAAGAACTGATCAAGATTCGTGGTCTACAGTCGGATCAGATTCAGGCTGCACTCGGCCACTGCCCCTACGATGAAGTCATTCACCGCGACAACATTGCAATGCTGTAGACTTCGAACACCTGGGCTCTCGTGTCACGCGGACTTGGTCCTCTTGCCCTAGCTCCAAGTTCCTTTTCACTAAACGAGTTTTTCCGTAGGACTTTCAGCGATGAGTCACTCGTCCGCATTTCAGTGGGATCCTCCGTCGATTCGGTCCACTTGGCAATGGTCACTCGACGAGATCCAAGCGTGGCAACTCCAACAACTCAACGCCCAGATCGAGGCAATTCTCCCCGACAATGAGTTTTATGCTCAAAAGTTTGGTGACATTACGCCTCTGCGTCACCTTGGTGAGCTTGCGGACTTACCGTTCACCACCAAAGAAGAGTTGGTCGCGAGTGCTGAAAACGCCGAGGATCATGTAAGTCTCCACCATACTTTTTCGCGAGATCATTATTCTCGGCTGCATCGGACCAGCGGCACAACGGGCAACCCGTTGATGATCCTCGATACCGAAGCCGACTGGCAGCGTTGGTCTTGGACTTGGCAGCATGTGCTCGAAGCAGCAGAGCTCAGCAGAAGTGATCGAGTCTTCTTGGCCTTTTCCTTTGGCCCCTTCATTGGATTCTGGAGCGCTCACCAAGCCTGCATCGATCGCGGTACGACTGTTATTCCAGGTGGCGGCCTGAGCTCCGTCGCCAGACTGGAATTTATGCGGCAATCAGAAGCAAATGTGCTTTGCTGTACCCCTTCGTACGCACTCCACCTTGCAGATGTCGCAGCAAAGGAAAACATCGAACTGTCAACGCTCGGAATCGAAAGACTCATCGTGGCCGGAGAAGCGGGTGGAAGTGTGCCTTCGGTCCGACAAAAAATCGAATCGTTGTGGGGCTCGAGGCTCATCGACCACAGTGGTGCCACAGAGGTTGGGCCATGGGGCTTCGGCTGGCCGGACCAACCCGGACTTCACGTTATCGAAACCAGCTTCATCGCAGAACTGCTGCCCATAGTGCCCAAGAATCATTCCGAACACGGCTCTAAGGACGATGGCCAACTTGCCGAGTTGGTCCTCACGTCGCTTGGACGAATCGGCGCACCTGTTTTCCGCTACCGAACCGGCGATATTGTGCTGGCCGAACGCAGGACGAATGATCGCTGCGGATTCCTTTGGCTACCCAAAGGGGTTCTAGGGCGAACGGATGACATGATTCCGGTTCGCGGCATCAATGTTTTCCCGAGCAGTATCGACGCCGTCGTTCGTCGCTTCCCTGACATTGTCGAGTACCAAGTTCATATCTCGGAACACGACGCGATGACGGAATTGGAAGTGCTGATTGAATCAAGCCGAGAGGTCACCCCCCCTGAACTAGCGAAGCAACTGAATGTTAGCCTCGGCCTACGTATTCCCGTCCGTACGGTTCCCGAAAACAGTTTGCCCAGAACGGAACTGAAGGCGAAACGTTGGATCCGAAAAAACGGCTAGACCCGTGGATGAATTCAGCGTGACCTATTCTTCGCAGGTAGAAAGCTGACCCGATACTTTTCGTCAAACACCCGCCGATTGTCGCGTTCTGGGTCCGTTTGACTCCAAGTCTCCTGAAAACTATTTGATCGAACAGTGCGTTGCACTTGCTCATCGCGATCGACCCACTGCGAATAGTAGTCTTTTCGACCGGGATCGTAACGCGGAATTCTCGCAGCATCCTTCTCCACGAGGTGCCAGGCAAGCACGTGCAATCGACGATAATCCGGCGACCATTCATAGAAAACAACTTGGTCATAGGCATGGCGTCCCAAGTCATCGTAGAAGTGATTGAGCTCGATAAGCTCAACTTGTTCCACAATCCGTCGTGACGGAAAACTGGAAATGACTCTCGGCTTCCTTTCAGCCGCCTGCTGTCGTATCGACTCAGCCGACCACGAAGTTGAAGGGCCGGACGGCGCCATGGCCAGCACTGGATTGGTGAATGAAAACAGCATCGCGATCAAGCTTTGGCACATTTTGGCCCTCCTTGCCCTACATCACTCCAACGCATTCTGCCGGCAGCCAGTTGAGAAAGCCCCGGACCCGTGTACTACGGATCCGCGCACTACCAATCGATCTACGGATACTGGTGCGAACAAGCAGTGCCTGCGATCTGTGGACAGTGCGCGGTTATGGAATTAGGGATCACCCAACTCAACCGATTAGCGGCCGAGATGCGTCGCGAGAACAGCCAACCGCTACGGCAACGGACTGTTCCGACGCGTGTCCCAAATTCTTCTCTCTCGTGGATGCAGGTCTTGATGATGCAATCCGATCCCAGGTCGCTTCAGGGAAACGACCGAAGATGCTTTTTCAGGATTGCTACGAGAGGATTCGTTTCGATCCCGATCACTACTAGACCAATCATTGGTTACGCGAACGGAACGCAATTCGCGTCCCTGAGCGTAGATCAGGAGACCGACAAATGGTCATTAGGGAATATCGGCTTTCGAAGCCAGCTCAAACCAAATCAATTCTTTTTCGGGCTTGCAAATGGCAGCCAAATCGCGGGAGGTATTCCCGCGAACATGCGTACACGCGAAAAATCCAGCCGAGAAGAACCTACCATCCCGCAATCGCTTCCTTGCATCTGATGGTTCTAAGAAAAATCCAGCCACTTTTCGTTTTGCATGCGTTGGTGGGGGCGATAGTTCGCCTTGTAGTTGAGATGCCGGTTCTCTTCGACGTATAGCCCCAGATAGAGCCACTTTCTTCCCGTCTCTGTGGCCAGTTGCAACTGCTTCATCACGGCAAGCGTTCCTAGACTGTACCGAGCGAAATCCGGGTCAAAGAAGGTGTAAACTGCTGAAAGACTCTCCGTTCCAACATCAGCAATAGAAACAGCGATCAGTTGCTTTTCGAGAAAAATAGCGATCTCTGCGGACATGCACGGTGCATTCAACAGAAAGGCGCGGTAATCGGCTGCGTCTACCGAGCGATCTCGATGGTCTAACCCCCGCTCAGCCCGGTGGCGATTGAACAACAGGACTCGTTCCTCATCCAGCGTCGGGTTGCCTATTGCAAACCGAAGCTCCGTATCGCCCCTTCGAAGAGCTCGCCGCTGTGACCGATTGCCAGAAAACGTCGCAACGTTGAGTCGAATCGCTTCGCACGCTACACAATTAGGACACATCGGCTTGTAAAAGAACATGCCCGAACGTCGGTACCCCCGCTTTAGCAAGATATCGACTTGCTCCCCGCTGAGCGGTCCACTTGGCAACTCGAGCGGTAGCCTTGACGTTTGATCAGGTAAGTAAGAACAGACATCAGGCTCATCGATGACAACCCGTAGAAAATCTACTTCGCGCATGAATGGTATGCCTCGGTTATGTCTCGCAATCTAAGGCGACGAACGGAGCTGAGACCAAACCACCGCTTGGATCAACCAGCTTGGATAACTGCGGCTGCCGCGTGCCCGAATGGAGTCAGACTTGTCTTGAGAAAACAAGCTGCAGTTGAGTCCTGGATTCCATCCCTAACGACGTTCACCGGGTAACCTTCGGGAGCTTCCGCCCAGCCGCGAATCGGAAGTGTTTTCCTAGCATTGAGCGCGACTAAGCTACTTACCAATTCCATCATTCCACACGCTGCACCGGCCGTTCCCAGATAACTTGAGACCGCTGTGATCGGAACTTGCCCACCAACCGCATCCGCAATTGCTACTGCTTCGGCTCGATCCAAACTAGGCTCTGCAAAGCCCTGGCTACAAACATGATTGAGATCCCTGGCATCGACTCCAGCTTGTGACACTGCTGCAGAAGCCGCAGAAGCAATCGCTTTGGAGCTTCCGGAGTAAGATGCATCCGGAGCACCACAACGGCTTGTACAGGACAAAACCGTCCCCAGGACAATCGCACCACGCTGCACTGCATGGCTTCGACGCTCAATCACAATTGCTGCCGAGCCCTCAGCACCGATAATGCCTCGGCTTCGCTTCGAGAAAGCCGGACACCCTAGCTCAGAAACTTCGGCTTCAGGCTGTTGGTGGTACATCCGCTGAACCCGAAAACTCATTCTTGGTGGCGTTACACGATTACCAACTCCACCAACAACCATCATATCCGCAGCACCGCGATCGATAATGGCCATGGATTCCGCTAGAGCAAGCAGGCCACTGACTTCTTCCTGCGCAATCGTATTATTCGGCCCTCGAGCATCGATGGCGATACCGACATGACAGGCTGGCATGTTGGGAAGATTTCGGAGCATCCAAAGAGGAAAAACCTCTTTCGCGAACACCTCTCCCCAACGATTTGCTTCGAACTTTCCGCCCTCACGACTCGCTTTCACCGCACCCAGAAGCTCGGCATGATCCCCGGGAATAATCTCGGATCCATAGATGACACCCATCCGCTCTGGAGCCACCATGCCATTCTCAATTCCGGCATCTTCCCAAGCCAGTCGGGCAGCACTGTATGCCATTTGCACTTCGCGACTCATGACCTTGATCGCTTTGCGCGGGGTCACATATTTCTTTCCCTCAAAGGCTGGGACGGGAGCAGACAGATATGTTGTTTTCGCTGCGTCATTTAAAACGAGCTGGGGCCGGATACCGCTAGCTCCCTGGAGCAGCGCAGACTCGAGTGCAACTCGACCAATGCCGATTGGGCTAACACACCCAACACCGGTGATCACGATGTCATTCAAGCCAACCATCTAATGCCTAACGGGTCTCCCAAAACGCATCTGGGCCTGGTTCAGAAGTGCCTTCGAACCAGATCTAGTCGGAATTTCCTCAGCCCAAAGTGTATCTTGTCGTCGCCTTTTGTCGTAGGCGCCCAATTGGACACACTCCACTATCGTCGGGTTTCCATTAGTGGATCACAGGGCAGACGTCGAACCAGCTCCGCCCTTGTTTCTGCATCCACTCGGTAGATTCTGTCGGCCCCCACCCGGCAAGCGGGTAAGTAGACATCGGCGGTGCAGCCGGGCTCCTCCAAGCCGCGAGAATGGGATCAATGATTTGCCAGGCCAGCTCTACTTCGTCGCTTCTCGCGAACAAGCTCGCATCGCCTTCGAGCGCATCTTGCAGGAGACGCTGGTATGCATCTGGCATCGCCCCAGAGGAGTCAAATCGGAAGTCCAACTGACTCTGCCGCATGACCATTTCCGCGTCCGGAACCTTAGACTGGAAGTACATCTGGATGCCCTCAGCGGGCTGAATTTGGATCACCAGCCGGTTCGGCTGTGGAGCCGAATTATGATCTGCGAAGAGTAAGTGAGGGGGTTGACGAAAATCAATCACGATCTGCGTGGTCCGGCAGCTGAGCCCCTTTCCGCTCCTCAAGTAGAAAGGCACTCCCTTCCATCGCCAATTGTCGATATGAAGCCGAAGAGCCGCAAACGTTTCGGTTTCACTCCGGGGTGCAACACCTTCCTCTTGGCGATATCCATCATACTGCCCACGCACGCCACAATCTGCGAAATCAGCTCCGGACAGTGGTCGGATAGCTTGGAGAACCTTGACTTTTTCATCGCGAACGGCGTTGGCTTCGTACTTTACTGGCGCCTCCATCGCAGTGATCATCATCAGCTGGAACAGATGGTTCTGGAACATGTCTCGCATGATCCCAGACTTGTCGTAGTAGTCAGCACGTCGACCAATGATGACTTCTTCAGCAACCGTGATTTGCACATGATCAATGTAGTTCCGATTCCAAATCGGCTCGAAAATGGTGTTACCGAAGCGCAATACCATAATGTTTTGAACCGTTTCTTTCCCCAAGTAGTGATCAATACGATACACCTGGTCTTCGCGAAACACATTCGCGATCGATTCATTCAGGCTTCGAGCTGTCGCTAGATCCGTCCCAAAAGGCTTCTCGATGACGATTCTTCGCGCGCCCGCAGATTCGTCCGCCAAGCCAGCCTTTCCGAGTTGCTCAGCAGCACGCCCGTAGAGCTGCGGCATCGTCGCCACGTAGTAGACTCTTTCAGCAGGCTGCCCGTCTTCCAACTCGTCCAATCGCGTTGCGAGGGTCTCAAAGTCTTCTTCAGAGTTGATATCACCGGGACAGTAGTGCACGCGCTCCGCAAAACTCGCCCATTTCTCAGGATCAAATTTCTTCCCGACAAACTTGGCGGTTGATTCCGCAAGCTGCTTTCGCCAGGTCTCATCCGTGAACTTACTGCGGGCGACACCAATGACTTTGGTTCTCGTGGGCAGTCGGCCCAAGACATGCAGTTTGTAAAGTGCCGGAATCAATTTCCGACTCGTTAGATCTCCGGAGGCACCGAAAATCACCATCGAATGTGAGAGTCCCGAGTCCGTCATCTACGTCTCCCTATTCCAATTTTTCAATTGGTTTTCAATGACTAATTGCGCGCGATCGCATCATCGCCGGATCGCGGAATGCCGCCTCACAGGATCAGCGCGAACCATCAAGCCACATCCAAGATCATGGCGGCTTGATAGCGATAACAACAAGTATGCTCTTCGGAGTTTACCCGAAAGCAGAAGTTATTCGGCTGGCTGCTTGCGAAGATCCAGCCATTCTGAATGGAAGGTTCCCTCTCTATCGACACGCTTGTAAGTATGAGCGCCGAAATAATCCCGTTGCGCCTGAAGGAGGTTGGCTGGGAGTCGATCTCGACGGTAGCTGTCGTAGTAGCCAAGAGCTGCAGAGAATGCAGGTGTCGGCACTCCCAATTGCGTCGCAGCCATCACTACAGCGCGCCAAGCCGACTGACTATCGTCGATGATCTTCTTGAAGTAAGGGTAAAGTAGTAAGTTCTCAAGATCAGGCTGCTCATCAAAGGCTTCCTTAATTCGATCCAGGAACTGAGCCCGAATAATGCAACCACCTCTCCAGAGCAGGGCGCAGTCACCGTAGTTCAGCCCCCAGTCGTGCTCTTCGCTCGCCGCCTGCAATTGCACGAATCCTTGCGCGTAACTGCAGATCTTGGACGCATAGAGCGCCTGACGAACCGCTTCAATGAAGGCCGCCTTGTCACCGACCAAGCTCGACGTTGCTTCACCAAACGCCGGATTGTCGGCGTCGCCTGGACCGCTGAGCACCTTGCTAGCGCGAACTCGAGCGTCTTTAACTGCAGATAGCCCACGGGCGTAGACAGCCGTCGTAACAAGAGTACTCGGGACCCCTAGATCCAAAGCTAGCTGGCTCATCCACTTACCAGTCCCTTTCGCGCCAGCCGTATCCAGGATCTTGTCGACAAGGTAACCATCTCCGTCGGGCTGATCGTCCTTCGCGCTGAAGATGTCACGAGTGATCTGGATCAGGTAGCTTTGAAGTTCTCCGCGATTCCAGTCATCGAAGACGTCATACAGCTCGTCATTCGTGAGACCAGCGACTTCCTTGAGAATGTGGTACGCCTCGCAGATCAACTGCATATCGCCATATTCGATTCCGTTGTGCACCATTTTGACGTAGTGACCCGCTCCACGCGGCCCAACCCACTCACAACACGGGATGTCGTCGTTGGGGCCGACCTTGGCGCTGATAGCCTGGAAGATCGGTTTCACCAGAGGCCACGCTTCTTTCGACCCACCGGGCATCAAACTGGGTCCCTTCAAGGCTCCCTCTTCGCCACCAGAAACTCCTGTCCCGACAAAGAGCAGACCCTTTTCCTCGATGTACTTGGTGCGCCGTTCGGTATTGGTATAGTGCTCGTTCCCACCATCGATAATGACATCGCCTGGCTCGAGATGCGGCAAAAGAGACTCAATAATCGCATCCACAGCGGGTCCAGCCTTAACCAGAGTCATCACTAGCCGCGGCTTCTTCAATGACGCAACCAGTTCTTCAATACTGTGGCAGCCTACGAAGTTCTTTCCTTTAGCGCGACCTTCGACGAGTTGATCTACCTTTTCCGTCGTCCTGTTATAGACAGCGATCTTGTTACCGCGGCTTTCCACGTTCAGTGCGAGGTTTTCGCCCATCACCGCTAGGCCAATCAGGCCAAAATCACATTTGTCGTCGCTCATTGGAATTTGTCTTTCGTTACCAAGGTCAATGGGGGAGGGCGAGCTCGCTTGTTCCTCGAGGCGCCAATGGGTCACTTTCGTTACCCTGAAAAGCCGGATCACCCGTGCTATTCCAGGACAAAATCGCTGCCAAACATCTCAATCACAACACGGATTTGCAGCCGTTGGCTTCCATGCGAAATTTGCAGCCGTTGGCTTCCATGCTCAAGGACTCGGCACAGTTTAGGTGACGAACCGCTATCTAAAAACGGGGGATCTCACGACGGCGGTGGACCCGGAAGCAGCAATTCCAGTGGTCCCAAGGAGCTCTTCTAACATGGCGGTGCACTCCGAACTTCTCTGCGTTGGCCGTTCCCGGCACGAACGACTCGGCCCGCGATCCACGTTGCTACCTGGGCGTCCCCAACTAGCTGGGCAAGAAATGCTACCTTTCACCCAACTTCGTGCAAAGATCTCAAACGACCTGACCGATACATCCCCTACAGTCAGCCTTGACGACCGAAGCGGAGCATATTAGAAAGTCCCCTCTGTAGTCGTCGTTGACGGAGAACGCGATTACGCGGAAATCACATCAGAAGGCGTCGTAGCCAAGTGGCTAAGGCAGTGGATTGCAAATCCACCATGCGCGGGTTCGACTCCCGCCGACGCCTCTTTCTTTTTTGCCTTTTGATTCACCGTGTAAGACACCCGGAAAGGGCCTCGGTCGAATCGCCTCGCTGCGGGCGTTTTTTCTGCCAAGAGAATTCTGCCAAGAGAAAACGTGAGAACGTTGGGGAGGCGTAGCCCCCCGCAACTTTCTGGCTTATCAATTCAGCGTCCTTAAGCCCACATCTTCGACGCGGGCAGCGAAATCTCGCCTCGGACCTCTAGCTATCCGAACCCTGAGAGATTCCGATGCTAGATGGCATCTTGGTCTTTCGCTTCTCTACCTTGCGAGAATATTTAGCTTCCATCACTTTCATCATCTCACCTCCTGGCCCCGCCGGGTTAAACATCGTCATGGTACGGTGATCGTCATCCGTGTAAGTGACGACCATTTTCCCAACCACCGGTTGGCCATCTGGTCCCATGCCTTCGGTTCGCCATGTCATTGTCTTGGTCGAATCATCGAACTTGCCAGTCATATGCATTGGTGCAGGGGAGATAGAGTCTACCCAAGAGCCCGTGTAAACCCCCTTGGAACTGTCGTATCCCATCGTGGCTGAACCAACAAAAGGTTGACCAGCAAAGGCCCCCTCGTACTTACTGATACACCAGAACCCACCGATCATTTCGTTGTGCTCAGTCCCCTTGGATACGATCGGGTCACCCGGTCCCATCCAAGCCTTCATCTCGACATCCCAGTCGCCAACCTCTTTCTTGAGTACGCCGTGCTCTTTAGACGGTTTGGGCATTTCAGGCATAGCCTCTTGAGCGAGCAAACTGCCGCCGCAAGTGTAGGCAAGAACAAGCGTTGCAAGATACAGTTGAACTCTCATGTTAGATCTCCTGGTGAACAAACAGTTGAAAAGCTTGGCAGTACTTTACCACGCTCCGAACTGCTTTTCGCTCAGGGTTCGCCGATCTTGAGTTAAGATTACGGGCTTCTCAGATGTAGCTGATAATGCAGCATTCCTGCCCATCCGCTCATATTCGCAATGCGTTGACCGGCCTAGACGAAGGGAGAAATTCCTTGCCATCCCGGATCTTCCTCAATCTACGAGATTTCGGGCTCTATCGATCTCGTTGTTTTTTTGCTTCCCGCAGCTAGCATCCCAAGCCAATCTGGCGGTGTGCTCAGCTTTTGCGCTGGACATGCGTTCTCTCAAAACGCCACTCTCCAGATCTCAATGCGTGCGCTCTGCCACGTCTGGGCAAATCAGATTCTTGCTCGCGACGCAAGAATCTCAATCAAAGCGGCGTCATCTTCGTCGTCCTCAGAGTCGAAGTCCCATTCGGCGAATGCCATCTGCCAAGGGTCGTACCCAAGCTCGCCCTCACCATCTCCATTGTTGAGCTGGTTGATCACAATCAAGGCATCGATCGGCGTCACGAAGTTGTCACCGTTCACATCGACGAACCCGAATTCAGGAGGAGCGTCGGAGGGCACTTCTGTCGATTCTGCGGTATTGAGATAATTGATTACCATCAGTGCGTCGATGGGAGTCACGAACGAATCGTTACTCACATCCGACGCTGACTCGGCGTTGTGCCAGGGGATCGGATCGGCCACAACAATAACGAACAGATCGACTACGCTCGCCCCCGCGTCATCCACGGCAGTCACACGAACTGTTAGATCACCTGCATCGGAATCGGCTGGCGTTCCCGAGAAGGTCAGCGATGACGCATCGAAGTCGATCCAATCTGGAAGGGAGAATCCTGCTTCTGTGGTTGCAGAGTAGCGAAGCGAGTCACCCAGATCTTCGTCGACAAAAGTCTCCGCAGGGAGCGTCAATTCAAACACCTGGTTGGGTTCCGTCTCCTGGTCTGCAATTGGCTGGGCCACTTCTGGCGGATCATTAGCGTCCGTCGCATTGAATGTGACTTCGGCCTCCGCGGAGGCCCCTGCAGCATCCGTGACTCGAATCTGAAGCAGATTTGTTCGGTCGTTGCTTTCAAAATCAATCTCGGCGCCTTCCGCAACTATGATCTGCCCCGACTCAGCGTCGATCGCAAACCAGTTCTGCTCCTGCTGAAGAATTTCGAAACGATGGGAGTCATTGGCGTCTGCATCATCGACTGGAACAGCCACCTGCGTGCCGGCCGCTGAGTTCTCCTCTACGGACACATCGGTGGCGGTTATCTTGGGAGAGTCGTTTACGTCATTCAGATTGATTACCAACGTGCGCGACGTTTGCCCTGCAGGTTCATGACTGTCTGTTACCGTGACTTCGACCAGTAGGAAAGGATCGGTTTCGAAATCCAAATCGACACCCTCTCCTACCGTGAGCACACCGCTGTTCTCATCGATCTCGAAGCTAGCCGCATCCTCACCACCTGTGATGGCAAAAGTCAACGTTTGCCCTGCATCCTGATCGGTCGCTTCGACGGTCCCCACAACCGTCGACGACGGCGAATTCTCATCTACATTCAACGATGAAGTGACAACTGTCGGTGCATCGTTGACGTCATTCAAATTTATCGCAACAGTCCGGCTTCCCGTTTTGGGAGGTGTCGCGGAATCTGTTGCCTCGACAAACACCGAATAGCTAGATTGAGTTTCAAAGTCGAGTTCGGTTTCCTCTGCGACGTAAAGCTCATTGCCACGGAGCTCAAAGAAGCGACTGTCTATCCCAGAAACACGCCACGTTATCGTTTCACCCGCGTCGTATTCGGTTAGTTCTAGCTGGCCAACCAGCGTTCCTGCGGGACTATTCTCATTGACCGCCAACGGGGCGTCGGAGATCTCAGGAATCTCATCTAGGTCATTGAGCTCTACACGCACTAGCGCTTCGCCGAACAGTTCGGGTGTCCCCATATCAGTCGCTCGAACAATGAGATCGAAGTGAGGATTCTTCTCAAAGTTAATCTCGGACTCGTCAGCAACCCGAATTTCACCGGTATCTGGGTTGACGACAAAGGCATCGCCTACATTGCCATCGACAAGACTAAACCGAAAATCTCCAGCGATTGTTTCGTCTTCGTCTTCTGCTTGGACAATGGCGACAAGTGAACCCGCTTCAATATTCTCATCAATTTGAGCATCATCTGGACGGACAACGGGCTGGTCGTTCTCATCTTGAATAGTGACGGTCACGGTACCTGTATCAAAGAGATCAGCAAAACGCCGATCTTCAACTAGGAACTCGAGTGTGTAGGTTGTCAGGTCCTCGAAGTTGAAATCGCCGTTGGCCGAACTTAGTTCAAAAGTGTCGCTATCAATAGCGAATTGTCCGCCAGGATCCCCGCTGGTAATCGTGATGTCTACCTCTTGTCCCGGATAGTCGAGTGCAATCGGGAGCTTGGAGATGACTCCTCCAGCTTCGATGTGCTCCCCCGCTGATGTCTGTTGGTCGGTCATGACCGGAGCCCCCTTTTCGCGGAAGCCAAAATCTAGACCGCGGATATCTTCGGCGCCGACCAAGTTCGCTGTGTAACCAGCGGATTCAGTGGGTGAAATCTGAGCATATCGGCCTCCGTCCGCGACCGAGATTTCATAGACGTCCGAATAGAAGGGCTGAAAACTAAATGAGCCGTCGGCTTGCTGAGTCTCATCAGCGCGCGGAATCTCAAACCGCAGAGTATCCAGCCGTCCGAACGGCGATGAATTCTGAAAGCTGTCCTCCGAATACGCTACCGCCCAAGCAATGTCATCGTTGCTTGTCATCCGCAACTCACGGATTTGGTTTACACCGATAGGCTCGCTGCGAACAAACCCAAGTGAATTGTCATCCTTGTCGAAAATTTCCAGACGACCAAAGGTCGCATCGTTGGATGAACTACCTTCGATCAGAATGCTGACGGTTCGAACCGGCCGGTAAAAGTCCATCCTGAGGCGGCGAATCTCACTATGGAAACCAATGCCCGAGTGCGCAAAAATATGCTCTCCGGGATCCGCAAATGCTTTTTGTTCAACCGTGGTTTCAAACCCCAATGGAACGTTGTCTGTTCCTGCGGTAATCAGCGTTACGTGATTGGAGATATTGGTTACGTTGGTCCCTTCACGAAAATCATTCGGTTCGATGGTTTCCCAGATACTGTCTTCGTCATTTGGATTCACATCAAACTGCGCCCGAACGTCGATACCGTTTAAGTCAGGCTCTTCGGGCTGGCGGATTCCATCTCCATTCAGATCCTCAAAAACCTCCCCCTTGAGTGTCCCGAACCAATTCGGTCCACCGACGTGATCAAGGATTCTTCCGCCATAAGCTTCCGGACGAGGTGTCCCAAAGACACCGTGCTGGAACTGAAATGCCCATAAGTTGTCGTTCTGCTCTACGGTGTTTCCGCTCAACCAATCGTCTTCGGTGTAACCTTCTGAGGCGGCGATACGACCAACGTAAGCCTGTTGATCTGTGCGGATAACGTTGGCCCCCGGCAAATGCCCGTCACCCACCCCATCTTCCACAAATGCGATCGGCGCATAGGTGCGCTGATCCCAAACACTTTCCACCCAGGGCAGAACAGCGACTGCATCATGAACTTGCCAATTCAGATACACTCCGTCTGGCGTACCATCATCATCGGTATCAATGTCATCGAACAGATTTGGCTTTACGGCACTTTGAACTACGAGATAGGTACTACTTCCACCATGAATGCTTCCAACATCACCATCCGACTCGAATACGCCTGCGTTAAGATTTGAGAACCCATCATCACCTTGAAACACAGATGCAGATGGATCGACTGGAAAGCCCGAACCGGACTGCAGGAAAACCATGTAGCCATTGCTACCAAAAGACAACCCGCTCAGATCAATGATGGTGTGCACATCGCCGAGCTCATGAACGCCATCAGCACTCTCAATCCCAACGAAATAAGTGCCATCCTCAAGCGTGTGCCCAGGTTCACCTCGCAGTTCTAGATACTGGTGAGTATCGTCATCACCGAAGAGCGGATCGTAGTGCAATTCGCTGATGTACGCCGCAAGCACCCGCCGTGATTCAAGTGTCTCCATCCCCAGTAAATTTCGGCGGTGACGCCGACGAATTGCCCGTTGTTTTTGGCGATTCTTCTTTAGGCTCTCTCGGAAAACACGTTGGAGTTTCATGAAGGATCTCGAGGTGAGAGAAGAGGCAGGAGGACAAGGACCACTGGAGACCGGCATGTGCACACATCACCACTGGGATTGCTGCGGGCAAAAACCCTCATAATCACTACCAACGGTACCACTCGGAGGAACCAGAATCAATCTCGAAGACCGGATTTTGGAACACGAATTGGGCCCACCGCCCAAAGTTCGCGTCAAACTCTCTCGCTCGCTTCCAACACAGTGCAAAGAGGACGAAGATGATCGCTGTGATCAGTAATAGATCTCCATATTCAGCCCGCGTTGATCGCGGACCGATTCGACGGGAAACCGAAACTGGCCAAAGGTCAAACCAGTGAGCACCCCAACCAAGGCATCGAGGAGATCGTCTTCGGCAACCTTCGGTCGATGGGCTGCTCGCCAGTGCCGCGCGGATTCGAGATCATCAGCCACAAGCCACTTCCCGAGGATCTGCCACCGCTGATTCGCTCCTTCAGGACTTCGTTTTTTCGCGAGGGCCCGTCCTGCCAGTCGGCTCCACGAGAGCTCGGGGTGAAACTCATGTACTCGACGTTGCACCTCTTCGTTCATATGACCATCCAACTCGATGATCTTTGGCACGATTCCCCAAACCGGAAGACTCGCCCCGACACCGGTCAGCTGACGATGCAGGCGTTGGAACTCTTGCGGATTATCCGCATCAAGAGTGCCGCGGGGAGGTGCTAAGAAGAGGCTGTTGCGTTTGTGACCGAGCGCTTCCTTTGCCATCAAATCACACTGCCGAGGCCATGTGTTTTCCGGCTTTGAGCTCTCACACGCCGCTGGGCCAGCTTCGCTCAATCCAATGGGCATATCAACCAATACCAAGTCGCATCCCTCGGTTGTGCTTAGCACTTCAGCAAAACTACCCGCGAAGCCGCACTCAAGCGTCTTCTCAGCGACTTTTCGGCATCCCAATTCTGGTGAATCCCTATCCCCGATCGCCTTCTCAATCGCGGCCTGAACAGTTACCCAGCCGCCGCGGCACCCATCGACTGCTGCAATCCTCTTCTCCGGCATTCCGCTTGATCTCCAAGAAGCTACTGCATCCGATTTCGGTTCGCGGCTTTTGGCCGTCTCGTCAAATACCAGCTTGTTAGATGGGCTCGGCGACAATTTGTTTGAGCAAAAGTGTCCATTTCTCTTAGCCATCGGTTAATCGCATGTACCTGGCTCCGGTGATCAACATGGCGAAAGCCCGATAAATCTGGTCCGAAACTAGGCTTACTTGAAGCAGATTCCTAAATAAAATCTGGCACAACTCGCGGTCGCGTTGCTCCAATACGCTCAGGCTCCCAACACTCGGTCCATTGTGCCAAGCAGGCAAATTTCGTTCGCGAGTAAAGAAAGAGACGGCCGCCCGGCCTGGAAAAGATGAAAACAGCGTCTCCAACCCGACCTTTCGCCGAGATGATCGGTTCGTTGTGCGAACAGCTGGAAGCGCTGCGGCATGCGGAAACCACGTTCCCTGTGGCGATCAAAGCCCCGGCCAGCGAGCTACGGGGCTGGGAATGGCTCAACGCAAACCCTTCCGCCGCCCGACTTGCCTGGCGTGACCGGTCTTCCGATGCGATGTGGGCCGGTCTGGGAACCGCCGCCGAGATCGCTCTACGTGCAGGCGGAGATCCAGCCGAGTGCCTGGCCGATTGTCGGCGGCAACTGAAAGGTAACGAAGAACTACGCTGGTTTGGTGGCCTCTCCTTCGATGGCTCAGATTCGTGGGGCCGTTTTGGTGCCGGCCGCTTCGCCATTCCACGGCTCATGCTTGCTGACGGCGTGCTCACATTGGCGGTCATGAGCTCCCAAGACGTCCAGCGAGCTCAAGAGGACTTGCTTGGATTCACCTTCGATCACCTACCCGACGACCGCCAAATCCCGTCCTTAGTCACGAGAGAATATTCTCCAACCGTCAACGGTTGGCAATCACGAGTCGATGAAGCCCTAGCTTTGATCCACCGTGAAGTCATCGAAAAGATCGTGCTTGCAAGGAGAACAAAATTAGAATTCGCGAAACCGCTGAACCCAATTACTTTGTCACAACGGTTGGATGCCGCAACCCACGACTGCTTCGTGTTTTGTTTCAGCTTCACCGATGAGACTGCTTTCCTTGGTGCGACTCCAGAACAGCTTTTCTGGCGGAGCGGAAATACGCTTCACAGCGAAGTTGTCGCGGGTACGAGAATGCGAGGCGAAAACCCACAAGCGGATGAGAAGCTAGCGATTGAATTACTGACGAGTGACAAGGATCAGCGGGAACACGACATCGTTCGGAAGAGCATCCGCCAGAAGCTCCACCAATACATAGAGCATCTCGATGTAGACGACCAAGCCTCTATCTTGAGGTTAACCCACAAGCAGCATTTGCGTTCCGGGGTACGTGGTGAACTGAAGCCCGATGTTCACGATGGAGCGTTACTCAAAAAGTTACATCCAACGCCCGCCGTTGGTGGATATCCGACTGAAAACGCGCTCCCCGAGATAGCCAGGATTGAGCCCTTTAACCGCGGTTGGTACGCTGCTCCAGTCGGATGGGTCAGCGCAAACAGTGCTCAGTTTGCCGTCGCCATCCGATCCGGACTAGTACAGTCAAATTCCCTTTCTCTGTACTCCGGAGCGGGCATCGTGCGCGGATCGGATCCCGAGCAGGAGTGGCTCGAAGTCGACAACAAAATCCAGGATTTCATGAGCATCCTGAATTGTTGACGCAAGCTGGTACAAGACACCTATTCCGCTCGCTCCGCAACGATCAAAGTCTCGGCAACAACGCGTAGTAATGAAGAGAAGTTCAAGCAAGTGTTCGATCAGACCTGGTCTACATACGCCATCGACGCTTGCCTGCGAAATGGTGTCGATCATTTCTTTGTCGCCCCTGGCTCGCGGTGCACTCCGCTAACACTTGCTGTGGCCCGTGATGAGCGGGCCCAGATCACACAGCACTATGATGAGCGCGGGCTTGCTTTCTGCGCGTTGGGGCATGGCCGGGCAACAAGAAAGCCGGGCGTATTTATCTGCACGTCGGGTACGGCCGTAGCGAACGCGATGCCAGCTGTAATTGAAGCGGCCATGGATCGTGTGCCTCTGCTGCTTTTCACAGCAGATCGGCCTGACGAGCTGCGTGGAATCGGTGCAAACCAGACAATCGAACAACGAGAGATCTTCGGCACTTACCCCGATCTTTTCTTCAACCTACCAGCCCCCGAAGACCAAAGTTCTGCCGAAGACACCGATGGCACCCACTTCTTAGCCAAAGTTCTCGATCGGGCGATCAGCGCCGCCGCGGTCGGCCCTGTCCATGTGAATTGGATATTCCGAGAGCCCTTCACGATTGAGGAGCCAACTCCTGGTAACGGATTACCAAGCAATCAACCACTCAAGACGACCGCCAATCAACCCAGACTAACTGGAGCCGGAGAGGGCAACGACGCCGGGCGATCCGCAGTCTCCCTGAATTCTTCAGTTGAAAACATTGAATTGACCGGCAATACGCTTATTGCATTGGGAAGCTGCACTCCCGACGAAGCTCGAGCCGCGCAGGCACTCGCGGTTCGTCTCGGATGCCCCATCTTAAGCGACGTAACCAGCGGACTTGCGGCAAGCTCCTTTGAGCTGCCGAGTGAATTTACGTTACCGCGGCCGGATCACGTTCTGCATTTGGGGGATCGAATCACTTCCAAGTCTTGGATTCATTGGACTGCGAGCGTCGCGGGCGAGGGAACCGATTTTTTCCATATCACATCGACTGGCCAGGTCGTTAACCCCGCAAATATATCTCTACACCGCCATTGCTTCTCCTTTTCGGAGCTAAAGACTCGAGTCGTTGGTTCGACAGCCTCACCAGAATTCTTGGCAGCTTGGGAAGAAGCGGAAGAATGCCGGCGAAAGACCATCGATGGAGCTCTGGAATCTACGGAGTCACTGAGTGAACCATCTATTGCACATTTCCTTCACCAGCACCACCCAGTGGATCACGGCTTGTTTCTCGGGAACAGCATGCCCATTCGAGACATGGACTGGTTCGGTGGTGCCCCCGAACACGACCAAGCGATTCCTCTGGTGCGACACGTTGCTGCAAACCGAGGCGCCAGCGGGATCGACGGACTGCTTGCCACCGCAGTCGGTTATGCAAACGGACTCGAACGGCCGACAACAGTGTTAATAGGCGACCTCTCTGCGCTCCATGACTTGAACTCATTTTCGTTGGTCTCGAACTCCGCTACGCCCATGATTATCTTGGTCGTCAACAACCAGGGCGGGCACATTTTTGATTTGCTTCCGATCCGAAGCTCACCGCACTTCGAACAGTACTTCAACACACCACATGACTACAGGTTCGCAGGCGCAGCAGAAATGTTTGGACTACCGTATCTCCGAGCCACGGACATGCAGAGCTTCCGTGCGAGCTATGACCACGCACTGGCTCAAAGCCGATCTCATGTAATCGAGTTGGCCACGGATCGACAAGTCAACTTAGAAACACGGCAACAGATTAGGAAAGCGATCCGGCAGTGCAGCGACCAAGATTAGCTTTCCTCCATGGCTTCATGGGACATCCCTCCGATTGGGACGAAGTGAGGGACACTATCGGACAATCGTGCGACACTTATGCCCTCGAAGTCCAGCCAGCCGATGATTGGGCAAGCTGCCTGAGACAGCTCGCAGTTTCGATCCCCGAACATTCGATTCTCGTTGGTTACTCCATGGGCGCTCGGTTGGCACTCGGTCTAGCCATCGAATTCTCGTCGAATTTCAGCGGACTCGTGCTCATCTCCGGAAGCCCTGGACTCGAGACCCAAGAAGCAAGAGATCTGCGCTGGCTAGCCGACCAAAAAGTCGCTTCGCAAATCGAATCCCAACCAAGGCGAGACTTTTTGACCGGCTGGTATCGCCAATCCGTCTTCGATACGGTCCCAGAGCACATCGTGACGTCGGTGATCAAACGCAAACTCAAGCAGAACTCGCAGCACTGGCCTGCGATCCTCAAGACTTTATCGGTAGCCAAACAACCCAACTATTGGGAACGGGTCGACGAACTCGCCATTCCCGCCTTAGCGGTCGCCGGCGAACAGGACGAGAAATACAAGAGAATCGCCCTGCGTTTACAGGACGCGGCGGACAACATCGAAGCGAAAGTCATAGCCAACTGTGGACATCTCGTTCATCGCGAACAACCTAGCAATCTGGCTAAAGCGATCGGCAACTTCCTAGGACGCAAAATCCCTGACCAAGTCGAATAGCCTGATACGCCGACCTGACTCCCTTCGCAGACTCGATAAAATATAGTTCTTAGCTAGTCGAACGCAATCCATCGACAGCCTAGCCCCCATCCGTCCATTCGTTCCTTAGTTAGTGTTAGGCAGACCCATTTCCACTACAGACCAAGTCTCGGACATCTTCGATCCGAAGTTGTGGCATTCACTAGACCAATTCAATTTCTCGGACATCACATACCACCGCGCGAACGAGGTGGGCGCGGTTCGCATTGCTTTCAACCGCCCCGAAGTCCGCAACGCTTTTCGGCCGCAGACGGTTGATGAACTCTACACAGCACTCGATCATGCAAGACAGTCCAGCGACATTGGAGCGGTAATCCTGACTGGAAATGGACCGTCCCCCAAAGATGGCGGCTGGGCATTTTGCTCGGGCGGAGACCAACGCGTTCGCGGAAAGGACGGCTATCAATACTCTCACAGCAGCGACTCCCAAACGATCGATACGACCCGCGCCGGACGGCTGCATATCCTGGAGTGCCAGCGTCTGATTCGCGTCATGCCCAAGGTCGTTCTTTGCGCGGTGCCCGGCTGGGCGGTTGGCGGTGGCCACAGTTTGCATGTGATTTGCGATTTGACGATAGCATCGCGCGAACACGCTAAATTCAAACAGACAGATACTGATGTCGCCAGCTTCGACGGTGGTTTCGGTTCGGCCTACCTGGCAAAGCAAGTCGGTCAAAAGACGGCTCGAGAAATCTTCTTCCTTGGAAGAACCTACTCCGCTGAAGAAGCAAAACAACAGGGAGCCGTCAATGCCGTGGTTCCACATGAGCAACTTGAAACCGAAGCGCTACAGTGGGCCTCCGAGATCTGCGCCAAGAGCCCAACGGCACAGAGGATGGTCAAGTATGCCTTCAATCTGACCGATGATGGATTGGTTGGCCAGCAGCTCTTCGCCGGCGAAGCAACGCGACTGGCTTACGGTACGGACGAGGCTAGAGAAGGGCGAGACGCATTCTTGGAGAAACGCAAGCCGGATTGGTCTGACTATCCGTATCACTTCTAAGGCAGCAACTCCGACGCTCAATCCAAGATGCCCTGCAATGACCAACTCAATGCTGAAGCTTTACCACGGAGTTCCACGCTGATGAATTCGAGTCCGCGATGATCTCACATTGGATACTTGCCGCTCGGCCAAAAACGCTTTTCGCGGGGCTCTCGCCGGTCGCAATCGGTGCAATGCTCGCATGGAAGGATAGTTCATTCCATCTGTATGCCATGCTTGGCGCGCTGCTCGCCGCAGTTTCCGTGCAGATCGGCACCAACTTCTGCAACGACTACTGCGATTTTTTCCAAGGCGCAGACACAGCAGATCGCAAAGGTCCGACACGCGCGGTGCAAGCTGGATTAATATCGCCCCGCGCAATGCTCGCCGCGACGGTACTGATGTTTTCGATTACCGCACTTGCGGCATGCTTGGTCTCGCTGCGAGCCGGCTGGGTCTTCATCCTGCTGGGTGCCTTGAGCATTCTCTTCGGTGTACTCTACACGGCCGGGCGATTTTCATTGGCGTATCTGGGAATTGCGGACCCGTTTGTGCTTTTCTTCTTCGGTCCAGTCGCCGTTGCAGGGACTCATTACGTTCAGTCACTAGAACTGTCTTGGCTGGCAGTGTTGGCAGGCTTCGGTCCGGGGCTATTGGCGACTGGTTTACTCGTGGTGAACAACCTTCGCGACATCGATGAAGATCGGAAAGCCAATAAGCGAACCCTGGCCGTTCGACTTGGGGCGACGTTTAGCCGATACCAATACGCACTCTGCATCATGAGTGCGATTCTCATCCCACTGATCTTTGTTGCCCTAGCTGCACCTCCATTAAATTGGTTTCCCGCCATCGCCTCCGTGGTAGTGGTGCCTGGACTGCTAGTCATCCGCAAAGTTTGGCATCGTGATGGTGCAGCGCTTGGACCTTGCCTGGGAATGACGGCCGGCTTGTTGCTCTTGTACACGGCATTATTCTGCGCCGGATTGGGACTAGCATGACGCATGGGCTTCTTCCCCTCGATGGCGTCAAAGCTTATCGCTTCCGGATTAAGCTCGTTTCAGAGCTCAATCTGAAAGGCGGACTTCACCGATTTCGTGAAGGCGTACTACTCGAGCGTGATGGCTACTGGGCGGAGGCTTCACCACTACCTGGATTCAGTCGCGAATCAATCGGCGACGTCATATCGGCGCTCCGAGGCGAACAGACTCCACCCGCCTCGCTGAGATTTGCCTGGACTCAACTGGAAACGCCCATCAAGGCACCCATCGAAGTCCCGTTCAATCGCCTGCTACTCGGCGACGCAAATACCATTCTCGATTCTTTGAAACAACCTTCGGCCGCAAGCTGTCCAGCCGTCAAACTCAAAGTCGGTCGTGGCAATCTGCATAGCGAACTACAACTGGTTCGCAGAGTCCGCGATCGCTTGCCGCAGAACACACAACTGCGGTTGGATGCAAATCGAGCTTGGACTTTCGAACAAGCCCAAGAAGCGGCGGAACATCTGTCCGGCATCGATTTGGACTATATCGAAGAACCATTAACTGAACCCGGTAGACTCGAGGAACTTCATAAGCTTACGGGCCTTCGTTATGCCCTCGACGAAACCTTAATCGAAGGGACGAATCTAAGCGATTGGCCCAATGCGGTGGCTATGATCTGCAAACCCACAATCCTAGGTGGCCGCGATGCCATCCTTCGTCTTGCCGATACGGGAAAGCCAGTCGTGTTCAGTGCCGCGTTCGAGTCGGGAATTGGGATAGCGCACATCGTCCAACTCGCATCCGAGTTTTCTCCGCACCTCCCGGCGGGTCTCGACACTCTCGATTGGCTGTCCGAAGATCTGCTAGAAATTTCACCTACAAAGAATGCGGGGATGCTTCGATTTGAACAACCGCCTCAAGCTCGAGTTATTGGACTGGAGCCCATTTCGCTATGAGGCTCCCAATCCTAGATGCGATGCGGAAGTATCCTGAGCAACTGGCTTTCGACGATGGTCACAACCAAATCGCCTACGGTAGCTTGGCAGCTTTCCTTACAGAAACGCAGGCTTCCGTTTCTTGCCAGTCCGGCGAACACGTGGCATGGTGCCCAAGCAACGATCTGGACGCGTTCCTGAACTTTTGGGCAATCCAATTCCAAGGTGGTGTCGCTTGCCCAATTAGCCATCGATTCCCTGAACCAAAACGAATTGAAATACTGCAGAGACTCGACGCTGCCTGGTTACCACAAGCTAGAAAGGGGTCTACGGACGAAACGCTAGATGACAAACACTCAAACGAGATCAAAGGGGAGGGATCGGACAACCTCGATCGCCCAGCGACGATCATTCTAAGTTCAGGAAGTACCGGTCAACCCAAGGCCGTCGTGCATAGCATGTCGGCCCACATTGCGAATGCCGTGGGTGCCGCCAGCAACATGCCACTTCTACCGGGCGATCGATGGTTGTGGTCATTGCCACTCTTTCACGTCAGCGGCCTGTCGATTCTTGTTCGATGTGCAGTCAACGCTGCCACTGTCGTCGGGATGCATGCAGAAGAGAGTTTGGACGCTGGGCTACTTGCCACGAGAAAAGTCACACATCTCTCCGTCGTTTCCATCCAACTCCGACGCCTAATCGCCGAGCCATCATTCCCATCGCAACATCTAAAATACGTGCTTCTGGGCGGTAGCAGCGTTGATCCTCAGCTTGTCGCAGAAGCTCGCGAACGAGGCATTAAGGTCCTCACGACGTATGGACTGACTGAAATGGGTTCCCAAGTAACGTCGTCTACCGAAGATGGAAACCCGAACATGAGTGGCCGTGTGCTGCCCGGACGTGAGCTGAGGATCACACCCTCAGGTGAAATTCTCGTGCGAGGTGCACCGCTTTGCGCGGGATATTACCGTGACGGCGTCATTTCTCCCGTGGTCAACAACGAAGGCTGGTTTGCAACCGGTGACTTGGGTTCAATGAATCGAGAAGGAGAACTGAGCGTCACAGGACGACTAGATAACATGTTCATTTCCGGCGGAGAGAATATCCATCCAGAGAATATTGAGCGTGTCATGTCAAAGGCTTTCCAGTTGAACCAAGTCGTTGTCGTGCCTAAACCTGATGCGGCCTTCGGATCCCGACCAGTGGCATTCGTCGATGGCGACCTACCAGCCGACTGGCCCAACATTTTGAAAGGGCTGATGACAGCCTACGAAATCCCAGTAGAAGTCCGAACCTGGCCCGCCGCTGCAGAGCTCTCCATTAAGCCCGACCGAAAGATGCTCGCAAAACTAGCCAAAGATTCCTAGCGTTCAAGTCGGTCATCTTCACAACGAAATAGGAAGTCGTACCTGCAAGCTGGGGTCCTGCCCGACCTCCTATCCTTCCCCCAGAATACAGCTTCCCTTGCGACAAATTGGGGAACAACTCGCCTGTTTGCCGATGCTTCTGCGGTCAAGCCGCCAACTTCGGGCATTACGACTTTTGGAAACAGCTTGGGAAAGCGGAGAGCTTTGCTTGCGCGTACGCGACTAGTTGGAATCGATGAAAAGCATTTCTGAGGTGTTTCACTTCATTTCCGCTAAATCCCTCGCTGCTTCTCACCATATCTGATATCAATAACGACTGTTAAAAAACTCAAACAATTACCACGGGGGAAATCCGCTGTTACATTGCGGTCGTGCCCCCGCGTCCGTGGCAATTTTCGTGAGGTTGAGCATGTACAAGAGATCGACACGAGTTCTTTATCCTGAATCTCTTGAAGACCGTCGTTTGTTGGCAGCCGATTTGGGTGTAGATCTAAGTCCCGCGTACAACGCTGCAATGCCAACAGACGTGAATGGTGACAGCATCCGTTCGCCGATGGACGTTTTGCTGATCGTCAACTCGATCAATGCGAATGAGACCGTTCAATCCGTCCTGCACCATTGCGACACCAACAATGATGGAGTGATCAGCGCACTCGATGCATTGCTGGTTGTCAATGCGATCAACACAACGAATTCAAACACTCCAGACGCCGCCGGTGAGCGTGACTCTGCACCTTCGCCAGCTGACGGCGAAGGCAGCTTCCAAGGAGGCACTGGAGGAGAACAAAGTGATGAACTCATGGATGCGGCGCAGGACCATATCCATAAAGCCTGGGAGAGCAGCTTTGAAGAAGAGTTCTTCGCGGGTGTCGCTGGTATACCCCTGGCCCCGATCGGAATCGTCGATATCGCAGCCGATGCTCTTTTCGAAAGCTTTGACGAGAATAGCGATGGTTCATTGACTGAAAACGAAGTTCCCAGCTTCGCATGGAACCATCTGATCGACCGCGGCGTTGACGCGGATGGTAATCAAGCGATCTCGTCAGATGAAATCGATGGAGGACTCGAGTCGTATCGTATGCGTCGCTTCAATGATGTCGACACCAATGGCGACGGCAATCTCAATGCGGATGAGGTCCCTAGACCAATCTGGAATCGACTCTCAGCAGCGGACACGAACGATGACGGAGGAGTGAGCTTCGAAGAATTTGAAGAGTACGGCTCGCTCTCGCCCTTCGAACGGCTAGACGCAAATGGTGACGAGGCTCTCACGGAAGATGAGGTTTCAGAAAGACTTTGGAATCGCATAGAACGTTTCGACGCTGACGAAGACGGGCGAGTCACCGAGTCTGAGCTTCCCAATCGCAGGCAAGATGTCACCGATCGTATCTCTCGGATCGCCGACATGGCAGCCCGCATATTCCGTCGGATTCGCGGCTAAACGACTCAAAAAAGACATTCTCGTCGTCACCTTGCAAGCTACTCCCATGCGGTTGCAAGATCGCGTTCCTACCAGTGGACCTGGAACCCTGAATGCGCCTGCGGTCTGACGCAAACGCAAATTCTAGCCGCATCTCCGCCGAGTCCGGATCTCACCGAATCCGCCGCTGAAATACCAAGTGTCGCCGGCGTTTCGTGCCATATAAGAGTTTCTAGAATCTGGCCCTCAGCAGACGTTGTTATGTCCACACATCTGTAGGGCGGCCGCCAAGACTGTAATTCTTATCGCATGGTGTTCTGAACCGAGCTTGTAAATATTCGGCTCGCCCCCTCGCGCGACACGGAAAAGCGACGCATCGACTTCCTACCATTAAGCTTAGCTGACGTCCCAAATGGACTAGATCTTGATTTCGCCAGCTACACAGAGAGCCCCAGCGCCGTCGTCAGATGAAAAAAATTCGCGCTCGCTTCTGTGACAGCGACGGCACGAATCCGTCCAAATTGAGTAACCGTTGTCCCCGGCCTAACTTTGCGTTCGGGATCTAACTCATATTGGTGGATTTGTGGCAAACGACCGCCAATCGAATCATTCTGAACAATTGACGTGTCTGACGAGTCGGTCGTCCGCGGTATATTCATGTAGGAAGTGATGATGCAACTCATGACATCCCCGTCCAAAGAAACTGCAAGACAAACCGCTTTTCCTAACAGAGAAGAGGTTTTACGGTTGATCGAAGCTGCTCGTACGGGCGAAACCGAGCAGCTCGGTCAGCTGTTGCAGTTCTACTTCAATTATTTGACGGTTCTGGCGAGCACCCAGCTCGACCATCGACTGAAGAAGCGTCTGAACCCGTCAGACCTAGTTCAAGAGACGCTGCTTGCGGCACACCGTGATTTTCAGGCGTTTCGTGGCAACTCCCCGCAAGAACTAGTCGGCTGGCTTCGTCAGATCTTGATCAATGTCTTGCACGGTGCGATCGCGAAGCATGTTAAGGCAGGCAAACGCGACATACGCCGTGAGATTTCTATCGACCAAGTAGTTACTCATGTGGATCGCTCCGCGGCCAATTTGGCCAGCATTTTGCCGAGCCCCATCGATTCGCCAAGCAGCCCAATGCATGCCGAAGAGAGAGCGGCTGACTTAGCTGCTCACCTCGGCAAACTGCGTCCAGATTACCGAGATGTCATCGTGCTTAGGAACATCCGCGGCCTTTCCTTCGACGAGGTTGCTGAAGAAATGGAACGCTCATCGGGAGCCGTTCGAATGCTGTGGCTCAGGGCCATCGACAAGTTCAAAGCCACCTACGACTCAGGCTCTTAACCTGCGGCGTCGGACCTCGCCGGGTCGAACATGTCAATTGCTTCAGTTTCGATATGAAGTGCCATCGTTGGGCGAAAGCGTCCCGATCATCGCACAAACAACTACGGACCTGTGAACTTCGGCCGCACTTTATAGCTCGTATTTGTATATAACTAATTGACGTACTTCTCTTCTCAGACGATTCACCTCATCACCGCTGAGCGACTCAATTTTCCGCTTTGCCATTTGTAGCCGTTACCATCTCCGATTGAATTCATAGCAATGATCTTTGCTATGTCTTAAGGGAGCACAGAGTGGACTGTTCGTCACAGTCAATGTCCGATCCTTCTTTATTGCGAGGCCTTGCGCCTGAGCAACAGGTTCGACTTACAGAGATTCTGGACGACTACCTTCAGCTCGTTGAACGTGGCGAAACACCGAACAGGAGCGACTTGCTAGGCGAACAAGAGCTAGTCGATCCGCAACTCCACGATGCACTCAATCTTTACCTAGACAAACTCGACGAGCTGTATCAGCTGGCAGGTAATCAGGGCACCATCGCCGGTTCCACACACTGTGATCTGCGTGGTCGAAGGCTTGGTGACTACGAGTTGATTGATGAGATCGGCCGCGGCGGGATGGGAATCGTCTATACCGCGACAGACACTTCGCTGGATAGGACGGTTGCGATCAAGTTGCTGCCAATGGCGGCGATGCTTGAACCCGTCTTTATCGAACGATTTCGAGCCGAGGCGCGGGCTGCCGCTAGCCTAAATCATCCACACATTGTGCCTGTCTATTCCATTGGAGAAGACTCCGGCATCCACTTCTATGCGATGCAGCGCATCGAGGGCAGCTCGCTCGACCAACGCATCACAACGCATCGTTCTGCTGACAGCCAACCGCCAACGAACTCCGCGTTGAAACAATTCGCCAATATTGCCGACGCTCTGCAACAGGCTCATGAGCTGGGCATTGTTCACCGGGACATCAAGCCCAGTAACCTAATCTTGGGCAACGATGGAAAACTTTGGGTCGCGGATTTTGGGCTCGCCCGTGTCCAGGGCGCGGAGCAAGGATTAACCTGCTCTGGCGATCGCGTGGGTACCATGCGGTACATGAGTCCCGAACAGGCAACGGGAAGATCGGAATTAATCGATCATCGCACGGACGTATATTCGCTGGGTGCAACGCTCTATGAATTGCTGTCTGGGGAGGCGGCGGTTCTTGGCGATGAAGGTCCAGCACTGCTACAAAAAATCGCTCAGACTCAACCAGCCAAGCTACGAAAGCTACGACCGGATCTACCGCGTGATCTCTTCATCGTCATTGAAAAGGCGATGGCCAAGCACAAAGACGATCGCTATGAATCCGCGTCCCAATTTGCGGCCGACCTACGCTGCGTTGCATCGGGTCAACCCATTGCGACTCAGCTCGTATCACCGATGGTCGTTGCAGGTCGTTGGTTGGCCGTGAGGCCCAAGTTGGTTTCGGCGTTATTCATCATTGGACTGATTGCAACACTAGCAATCAGTACTGGGACGTACATGGTGAATCGCATGATTGCTGACGCAGCGGACCGAACGAAAGATAGCCTGGCCAAGCTTTTCACTCTGGAACAAGATGAGACCATCGACCAACTAGCCGCGATACCTGGTGCAGAAGACATTCGGAATCGTCTCATTACTCGTCGGATCTCGTACTATCAAGAATTCGTTGCCAGGCATGAGGGTGACCGACAACTAAGCGGTGAAAGAGCGCGTGCCTACAAACGACTCGGAAGACTTCTCGAAGAGCAGGGCGATACGCCGGCTGCACTCGAATGTTTCCTAAATTCGGAAGCACTCTACGCATCCCTTGTCTCTATCGAAGATGTCGGCGACGGACACTGGCTGAACCGCATCCACAACGTGAATCAGCTGGCGCTAGCACTGTCCCGTTCAAGCCAAATTGAGGCAGCATTGAAACAGCTGCAACCTTGGTTAGACGCATTGCGCGAGCGACATTCAGAAACGCCACTGAGTGGTGGGACACTGCTGCAATTCGGTCTAACTGAAAACAATTATGGTTCGATCCTGCAGAAAATCGAACCGCGCAACCAACAGATACAGGCGGCTTTTGATCAGTCGATCGTTGCCTTTAAAACCTTGATCGCGGAGGATTCTCAGAACGAAGAAGCGATTCGAGGGCTAGGAGTTGCAACACACAACATGGGGACGTATTTAGCCGAGAACGACCAATCGGAATCAGCTTCCACGATGTTCGAAGACGCACTCAGGTGCCAGTTGGCTCTTGCGCAGAGAACGCAACAACCGCTTCGTGCATCGATGGATTTAATGGCGACCTACATCAGCATGGGCAATATGCACCTGGCAGGTGACGATACGCAGCTAGCCCGAGCTTCTTTCGAAGAAGCGGCAAAGGTGGGCCGCTTGCTCGTCGATGTAGCTCCCCGCGTATCTTCCTACAAACGCGATCTTGCCGTAGCGCTCTGTAACCTGGGAATGTCTAGCTACCGTAGCGGTGATTCTGCCATGGCCCGGAAACAGCTGGATGATTCCATCGAGCTCTACAAAGAACTGCTAGCTCGCTTTCCAGATCATCCTGGACTGCAGTCCAGTTTGGCGATAGCAATGAACAATGAAGGCATCATCCTGCAGCACCTGGGACGCAACACGGATGCCGAGTCGGCGTTCGTTGAGGCTGCAAATTTATTGGAAAATGCGGAACCCTTGCATACTTCCGCCCTCCAAAATGTATACACCAATCACGCGCGAATGCTTCGAAAAGCCGGCCGCGACGAAGAAGCGCTCAGAATTGAGCGGCGCGGTGAGAAACTAATCGCACTGGGCGACGACACAAAGAACCGGGCCTGGCCCAACCAAAACGATGTCCAGTAACTAAACGTGAACGCAACAGCGAAAGCGGGATTCTCAGCCAACTGTTTGAGACTCACGCGGTCAGTCGATATGCAAAACCGGCTCTGAATCCAATTGCGTTTATGCCTTCACAAGATTTTTTTGGTTTAACATGTAGTTGCAACGCTTTGCATTGTGATCGAGTGAAAGACTAGGTTTCCGAAATGAATAAACGCCTAAAGCCCCAGCAGGAATCTGCCATCCGATTCCGAATGTTGCGTTTGGAAGCCCTCGAAGGTCGAAGCCTGCTTGCCGGTATCTTGTCAGGGGGCATCACCGAGTTCGTTGTCACGAGGTATTCAGACTCAACCCCGATACCGCCTCCGGCTCACATTGGCGTTGATTTGGAACACGTACCGGATTCAGAGCGATCAGCCAGAACAGACTCACATCAGAACGCACCCGTTCGCAAGGTGGGAAGCCCGCTACCAATCGAATTTTCTCACTCGCGCGACGGCGGTAACTCGATTTCGCACTGGCTTGGTAGCCACGGTTCGAAACGACACGCGCATGAATCGCAACGCTCCGATCGGGTACACGACAGGGATGATGATCGAAAGCGACTACCCGATGGTGAGGGCGAACCTCCGCAGAGCGATCCAATAGGAAGCTCTCCACCAGTGGAGGCATCCCCAACCATTCGGCCTCCTGCAACGGTCATTAGGCCGCTCCAGCCCAATGGTCCCCTACCGAGCGAAGCGCCCGTTCCTACTGCCCCAACACCTGGGCAAGCAGGATCACCGACGCCGACTCGCTCGATCGATGGAACTCCCGTTCCCGCATCAAATAGCGTGCCTCAAACATCCGCGGTGAGTGGCAATAACTCTGTCGAGTTTGATTTGACGATCGATTCGGATTATTCGATCGAAAATGACTCGCTGCATTACGAAAACCTTAGCCTGAATTCCGTTGACCAGGATCCACTTACTAAATCGGGCTTCACGGCTTCCCATCAATACCGTCTGAGAATGCTTGGCGAATCTCTCGAAGCTCGAGCCGAGAAGCTGGCACTTTCGAATGGCATAGACCATGCCCTCAGCCAATTGCTTATCCCAAGTCAGTTCGAGCCCCGCGACGATGCACCTGAGCAAAATGGGGAGGACATCGATCGCGAGTCGAGAGCGAACTCCGTGGGAGAGATGAAACGCAGGGCAACCTTGGATCGACATTCATCGGATGCGGACGATGGCCTCATGGCAATAAGCCTTAGCGAGCATCTACTTCCTACTCTCTATTCGTCCGACGAGATTGGCGGTGAATCTGCCTGGGCCGAGCCGCTGGCAATGACCCGAGGGCAAGGTTTCGAGGTTGCAGGATTGGCGGCTCATCGCCCAACCGTCGACACGGCTCGCTCTGCGAGCGGAAGAGACAACTCGGATCTTGATGCGGACAGCCTTGAGCGTCTGCGACCCGTGATCGCGATTGCGTCTGCTACCATCGGCGCGATGTTTATCGGACATCGTCGACAAAAGGAAGCAGATAAGAAGCGCCAGGCAAACAACGACCGACTAACTTAGGACGCTTGCCGGCATAGGCCGCGGGCCCGAATTCTCAGCGCCCCATCATCCCCAAGCGTCCTAGCGCTGCATTCCATCATCCAATCCGCCCTCGGGATCCGTTTCGCTGGGTGGGCGATAGTCAGCGTCGAACTCTGCTTCGCAGGCTTGGCAATGGTCACTTGTGGAATAATGCTGGACCATTTCACTGGCTGCAAGGTTAGGGTGAACTTTGGCAGTCGGTAGGATCTCGTTCATCAGCAATCGATAGGTATCAATTGCGGTAAAGTGCTCACACACATCAAGTGCAACGCTTAGCAAAGCCAACTGAGCGAGAATCTCTCGAATATATTCTTCCGCTTCTGAGTCAGACTTAACTGCTTCGGGCCTGGGCAGCCGGAGTGTTTTGCGGAAAAGATAGGAAATAGGCTGATCCTTTTTCCCTTCAAAGATCTCATCCCACTGCTCGTACATCGCCCGCGTTTCGGGGTCCAAAGCTTCCGCAGAGTCCTGCCAAGCCTTTGACTTTCCAGTTCCGCCGCGATCCGAACGATCATCCGCCAAGGATTCGGATACGGCTTCGTCGATATCCGTTTCAAACAGACCGTAGGGATCCTCTTCTTCCTCTTCGCTGTCTTCGTCGAGTTCCTCTTCAAGATCATCATGGTCAGGAGGTTGGTTTCGATTCTCCTCCAATACAATCTCCGCATAGTCATCGTCTAAAGAATCAAGCGGTTGTCCGCCATCGATTCCTTTCGCTTGGTTCTGCAGGTCGGCGTCCTCCTCAACTCGGTCCAATTGCGAGCAAACGACGTCCGCGAGAAGGCTACCATTCTGGCTGTGCCACTCAAACACGAGCTGCAATGTTTGGCCCGCTTGGACGTCCTGTACTATGTCAGGACCAGATGTCTCCGTTACGGTCGAATTCAAGTCAACGCGAGCGACCACGCCAATCTGTCGATCTGCCAAATTCTGAACGAACTCCGGCAGGTCTTCGGGTTCGGGCAGCGGAGCCGAATTAAACCGAGCTGTCTCGAAGCGAAAGTGGTTCCAGCCCGCCTCAAGAAGCTTCGCGGGAAAATTACCAGTCAGCTCAATGCGAATGACAAAGTCAGCCGCAAACTGGAACCAACCGAAGACCCCGTTGCGACGTGTGTTTCGCAGCTCACCTGCGAGAATGTACTTCCCTATGGGGAGCACATCGTCAAGCCCGTCCGCTGTTTCGGCCATTCTTCTTCGACTCACTTACAATTCGATCTCTTGCCGGTGCTATTTTGCTCTTTGGAGTCCTAGCACAACAACGATGCGTGCTACGAAATAATCATGAGTAAGTCGCCCGCTTCAACCTGCGATCCAGATTTAACAAGAATATCCTCGACCGTGCCAGCCTTTTCGGCGGAGATCGTCGTCTCCATTTTCATCGCCTCGAGCGTGACAAGCTTTTCACCTTCCGCCACGCTACCGCCTTTCTCTGCGGAAACGGTGATCACCATGCCCGGCATGCTTGCCGCGACGTGGGTCGGATCGTTTGGATCCGCCTTGACCGCCTGCGCCGCGCCGCTGTCAAGCGACTGGTCAATCACTTCGACTTCGCGAGGCTGCCCGTTCAGCTCAAAGAAAACGGTACGAGTCCCGTCAGGTTTTGGTTGGCCAACAGCTAGAAAACGGACGATCAACCGCTTTCCTTCTTCAATGTCAACCGAAATCTCTTCTGTTGAGTTTGGGCCGTAGAAGAAGTACGGCGTTGGCAAGATACTAACGTCACCGAACGTCTTTCGGTGTTCAATAAAATCCTCGTAGACCTTGGGATAGAGCAGGTGGGTCACACTCTCACGATCAAGGGGCTCACGGCCTAAATGCCCCTCAAGATTGGCTGCTGTCGCTTTGAAGTCAGCCGGTGGGAGCGAGGCGCCTGGACGTCCGGCCACTCTCGGCCGGTCTCGAAGTACCGCTTGTTGAGCCTTCTCCGGAAACCCTCCCGGAGGCTGCCCCATCATGCCACTCAGCAGATCCACAACCGATGCCGGTGGTGAAAGGTCCTTTTCCGAATTCAAAACATCTTCAGGAGTTAAGTCACCGGCAACCATAAACAAGGCCATATCGCCGACAGCTTTGGATGTCGGAGTGACTTTGACAATGTCGCCGAACATCTGGTTCACCTCAGCGTACACCCGACAGACATCTGTCCACCGGTCCGCCAGCCCAAGAGCACGTGCTTGCTGGTAAAGATTGGTGTACTGGCCTCCGGGCATCTCGTGCTCGTAGAGGTCACCGCCCGCCGCCAAGGCTTCACTTTCAAACGGGAGATAGAATTCGCGGACGGCCTTCCAATATGTAGAAAGGGTACTCAGCGTCGCTTCAGAGAGCTGACTCTCACGGTCGCCGTAACGCAACGATTCGACGAGCGTGTTCAGATTGACCTGAGAGGTTCCTCCGGAAAGAGATGAGATCGCTGCATCCGCGATATCGAGGTCTTCCTCTGCGGCGGCCAGGATCGAAGCTGCCTGGATACCCGCGGTGTCGTGCGTGTGAAAGTGGATTGGGATGCCAATCTCTTGCTTCAACGTCTTGACGAGCTGCCGCGCAGCAGCCGGTTTCAATAGACCGGCCATATCCTTGATCGCGAGGATATGGGCACCCATCTTCTCAAGCTGCTTGGCTAGATCGACGTAGTAAGCCAGGTTGTATTTTTGCCGATTCGGATTCGATATGTCCCCGGTGTAGCAGATCGAAGCTTCGCAGATAGCACCACTCTCCACCACGGCCTCCATGGCTACCTGCATGTTCTCGATCCAGTTCAAAGCATCGAAAACTCGGAACACGTCAATACCTGCGTCTGCTGCTTCTTTCACAAACACCTTGACTACATTATCTGGGTAGTTCGTGTAGCCCACCGCATTACTGGCTCGAAGCAACATCTGAAACAAGATGTTGGGCACCTTCTCTCGCATCTCGGTCAGCCGGAGCCACGGACTCTCTTTCAGGAACCGCATGGAAGTGTCGAAAGTCGCTCCGCCCCACATCTCCAGCGAAAAGAACTCGCTTGCATGCTTCGAATACGTCTCGGCAATCTGAAGCATGTCATAAGTCCGCAAGCGTGTTGCAAGCAACGACTGATGCGCGTCGCGCATCGTCGTATCCGTTAGCAGTAAGCTCTTTTCATTCTTAACCCACTCTGAAAACTTCTCGGGGCCCAACTCCAGGAGACGATCACGGCTTCCTTTGGGCGTCTCTGTCGAAGCGCTGATCTCAGGAACAGGAGCTGGCTCTCTCCGCAACGCGACAGGACGATCCTTGACCAGCTCGTTCCCGTTCACCAAGACGTTTGCTAGGTAACGCAAAAGTCTGGTAGCGCGATCGCGGCGGCGTGGAAGCTCGAAAAGATTCGGCGTATCATCAATCAGCCGCGTCGTTGCCTTACCCTCCAAAAAGATCGGGTTCTCGATCATTTGAGTCAGGAAGGGGATGTTTGTTTTGACGCCGCGAATCCGAAATTCCTGCAAGCAACGTTCCATTCGGCTTCCTGCTTCGCGCAGGGACCGACCACGTGCGGTGACTTTCACTAACATAGAATCGTAAAACGGATTCACCACCGCGCCACTGAACGCGCTACCCGCATCCAAACGAATCCCTAGGCCACCGGCACTTCGGTAATGCGTAATACGTCCATAATCAGGACGAAACTGATTTACAGGATCCTCGGTCGTGACACGGCATTGCATCGCAAAACCATTGACCCTTACATCATCCTGAGTTGGTAGTTCGACCGATTCGTCGCCCAGCTTATGCCCCATGGAAACCAAGAGTTGAGCGCGGACAATATCGATTCCGGTGACTTCTTCGGTGACGGTATGCTCAACTTGAATCCGTGGGTTGACTTCGATGAAGTAGAATTTCTCCTCATCGGTGTCATATAAAAACTCAACGGTTCCGGCCGCTCGGTAGCCGACCGCATTTCCAATTGCGAGGGCAGCTTGATGCAGATCACTTGCAATGGACGCACTCAAGTTGGGGGCAGGGGCGAGTTCAACAACTTTTTGGTGCCTGCGCTGAACCGAGCAATCTCGCTCATGCAAATGGATCAAATTCCCATGATCGTCGCCAAGCAATTGAACTTCTAAGTGACGTGCGCGGCGAACAAGCTTTTCGACGAAGACTTCGTCGCTTCCGAACGCAGTAAGAGCCTCGCGTTGAGCCGATTCCAAAGCCGGTCCTAACGCGGCCTCATCGTCGACCATTCGCATCCCACGGCCACCACCACCCTTGGCAGCCTTCAACATGACGGGGTAGCCCATCTGAGCTGCGAGACTCTTGGCTTCTTCCTCGGTTTTGACCGCTTCCGAGCTTCCAGGCAGGACCGGTACGCCGGCCTTCATCGCAATATCACGCGCGGAGACCTTATCACCGAGCTGGTTCAGGGCGTCCACGCTCGGTCCTACGAACGTGACGCCAGCTTCTTCCAAGGCCGCCGCGAACTGGGGATTCTCAGACAGAAAGCCATAGCCGGGATGGACAGCGTCAACTTCATGCTTCTTGCATAAAGCCACGATGCCCTCAATATCAAGGTAGGAGCGGATGGGTTCACCAGCATTACCAATCTGATATGCCTCATCGGCCTTGAAACGATGCAGAGCAAAACGATCTTCGTGCGAATAGATCGCAACGGTACGAATTCCCAGTTCATGGGCACTGCGAAACACACGAGTTGCAATTTCGCTGCGGTTGGCGACGAGCAACTTCTTGATGGTTTTCGACATTGAGCTTTCTTTTCAGTACGTTCGACGTCTTACTTAATTTTGTTTCGGGCGTTCGGAGTGTCGGAATCTTGCTGCTGGATTCACTAAAACGAAGACACTCCCAAACAGGAACCGTCGTCAATTTCCATCCGGCCTAGGACACAGTTTATCCGTTTCATAGCCGCTCCGGCAGTACGACAATCGTGCCAGTTAAAAGGGCGGTTGCCTTGGCAAGAGCAGTTGCTTTGGCGCAGTGGTCAATCACAAGAGTTGATCACGGTGCGGCTATCTCAGCCGCCCGTGAACATGATTGACTGCAGAACGCAGCTTCGAATTGCCAGCTACGTGAAGAAGGGAAATGAGCGGCTAGCGGATGACCTGTTTGTCGCGTAGCAATTGAACGACGCTTTCAATGCACTCATCGATTGAGGCCGAATCCGTATCAAGAACCAAGTCTGCTTGCTCCGGTACGTCGTAGGCAGCTCCATGGCCTGGCAATGCGGGGATCTTTCCATCCGTCGCGTCAGCATAATGACCGCGAGGGTCGCGTTGCTGACAGACTTCGAGCGGTGCGGTGCAATGAATCAAAAAGAATCGCTCTTCGCCAATCAGTTCCTTCGATTTGGCCCGAATTTCGGCGTCCGGTGCAATCAATGCGGCCAAACATATCAGTCCATTCTCGTTCAGCATTCGAGCCATCTGCGAACAGCGCCGTAAATTCTCGGAACGATCCTCCGATGAGAATCCGAGATCACGACTTAGCCCTCGTCGAAGCTCAGCGCCGTCTAGGACAATGCTGGTCCGTCCCGCATCAAATAGAGCTCGTTCCACACCACGAGCAATCGTTGTCTTGCCGCTACCGCTCAGCCCGGTAAAGAGCAATGTGGCAGGAATTTGCCCCAAGCGAGCTTGGCGCTCTTCAGCGGAAACAAGCTGAACCTCTTCGCTCGTGCTCGAAGTGTCCGATTCCTCAATTTCCCACGGAGCTAACTTGTCTGCCTTGCCAGCTTCGCGGGCGCTGAGCATCCCTGCGGCGACCGTCACATTCGTGATTCGGTCGACCACGATAAAGGCGCCGGTCGCACGGTTTCTACGGTAAGCATCAAAGTAGAACGGCTGCGACGTCGTGATGGTGCAGCGTCCGATTTCATTAAGCTGCAGATCTGGAGCAGGGGAACGGTGCAAGGTGTTCACATCCACTCGATAACGTAGTGACTCAATTTGCCCGGGTGCCGTCTGCGTCGTTTGTTTGAACAGATAGTTTTTCCCTGGCACCATCGGATCGGGACTCATCCAAACCAACATAGCATCGAACGAATTGGATTGCTTCGGTACGTTGCCGGGCCGGACGATCATGTCGCCGCGGCTGCAGTCAATTTCGTCCTCTAACGTCAACGTAACCGACTGGGGGGTAAACGCCTCATCGGCATCACCGTCGTAGGTCACGATCTGCTTTACTTTGCTCGTCTGCTTCGACGGCAGCACCATCACCTCATCACCCTGACGAATGATGCCAGACGCAATGGTGCCGCAGAATCCGCGGAAGTCCAAATTGGGACGATTCACGTACTGCACCGGGAAGCGGAAATCTTCAAAATTTCGGTCCGATCCAATATAGACCGTCTCCAAGAAGTTCATCAACGTGCTGCCCTTGTACCACTCCATGCTCGGGCTCGGATCCACGACGTTGTCGCCGTTCAAAGCCGAGATAGGAATAAAGTGGAGGTCCGGCAGATCCAGGCGTGCAGCAAAGTCCCGATAGTCTGCACAAATTTCTTCAAAACGTTCCTGGCTGAAGTCAACAAGATCCATCTTGTTAACCGTAACCACAACGTGGCGGATCCCAAGTAACGACACAATAAAGCTATGGCGTTTTGTCTGAGTCAAAACTCCATGTCGAGCATCGATCAGAATCACTGCCAGATCTGCGGTCGATGCACCCGTTGCCATATTGCGAGTGTATTGCTCGTGGCCCGGTGTGTCCGCAATGATGAATTTGCGCTTCGCGGTTGAAAAATAACGATAGGCAACGTCAATCGTGATACCTTGCTCGCGTTCAGCTTTCAAACCGTCGGTGACCAAGGCAGGATCAAAATCTCCCCCGACCGTCCCGTGAGTTCTCGACTCATCCTCGAGCTGCGCGAGCTGATCTTCGTACAGCATTTTGGAATCGTAGAGCAAACGTCCAATTAAGGTACTCTTGCCATCATCGACGCTTCCGCACGTAATGAAACGGAGCAGCTCTTTCTTCTCATGCTGGGCAAGATAAGCGTCGATGTCCGTCGCAATTAGATCGCTTTGGTGACTCATTCGTCTATTCGATTGGTTGTATGGTGAGTGTTTTGATAAGAGATGGAGCATCTCGACATCGTGGTGTCGAAGTCCGTTGCAGCCTAGAAGTAACCTTGCTTCTTCTTCTCTTCCATGCCCGCACCGCCAGCATCCCGATCGATAACCCGGCCTTGCCGTTCGCTAGTTTTCGCGAGCAACATCTCTTGAATGATCTCTGGCAGCGTCGTCGCCTCCGACTCCACCGCTCCCGTAAGCGGATAGCATCCTAGTGTTCGGAATCGAACCATGCGCTTTTCCAGTTTCTCACCCTCACGCAGCTTGAGGCGGTCATCATCCTTCATGATCAACGTGCCATCTCGCTCAACGACTTCCCGTTCCGCAGCGAGGTAAAGAGGGACAAGCGGGATGTTTTCGAGATGGATGTACTGCCACACATCCAGCTCGGTCCAATTGCTCAACGGGAAGACGCGAATGCTCTCACCCGGATCGACTTTTGCGTTGTAAAGGTTCCACAGCTCAGGCCGCTGGCTCTTCGGGTCCCAGCGGTGGAATTTATCTCGGAATGAGAACACGCGTTCTTTGGCCCGAGACTTTTCTTCGTCGCGTCTTGCGCCGCCAAATGCAGCATCAAACTGATACTCCGTCAGAGCCTGCTTTAGTGCGTCAGTCTTCATCACTTCGGTGTGCTTATCGCTGTTCTCGGCCGGGTCAATTCCGAGCTTCAACCCTTCATGATTGACCTTCACCAGCAGATCCAGTCCCAGTTCCTTGCGAACATAGTTCTCGCGAAATTCGATCATCTCGCGAAACTTCCAGGTCGTATCGACGTGCAAGAAAGGAAACGGTGGCTTGTCGGGATAGAACGCTTTTAAAGCTAAATGAGTCATCACCGCGCTGTCTTTTCCGATCGAATACAACATGACCGGTTTCGAGAACTCCGCAGCGACTTCGCGAATGATGTGAATACTCTCGGCTTCCAAGAGCTTCAAGTGTGTCAAAGAATATGCAGACATAGTGCTTATTTCGCCCGTTCACTCGACCGCCCCAGATGAACTCCATCAGGACCGCGGCGTTTGATAATGCAAGTTGTTTCTACTTAGCCACAAAATTGATTTGTCTCAGTCGGTCTTATGTCATTAGCCATCACGTCGCGGCTGGATCTGCAGTATGACAGACTCCGATTCGGTTCCTGGCATTGGATAGCTATCGACTTTTCGCAGGTCTAAGTTTGCCAATAAGCCCGCCGTCCTTGCTTCACTTCGTTCATCGACCCAGCGCGGCCCCTTAATTGCAAGCAATCGATCGAAGCTCATCCAGTCCTTTTCCAACCAACGCAGCAATTTAGTAATACTGCCGACCGCCCGGGTAACCAAGCTATGAAATCGAAGATCTTCGACAACGTTCTGGACCTTGGACGCATGAACGGCGACTGGTAGATCCAGTTTTTCAACCATCGCCTGCACAACCTTGGTCTTCTTTTCCACGCTGTCACAAACAGCTACGTTGAGATCCGGCCGCAGAATAGCCAACAACAGGCCTGGGACCCCACCGCCGGTCCCTACATCGAGCACGTCTTCTTCCTGCTCTAGTAAATTGGCCAGTCGAACCGAATCTAGCAGGTCTCGTTTTACAAACAGATCGTACGTCGTGTGTCGGGTCAGATTGATCCTCTCGTTCCACCCCCACAGCACGTCGCAGTAGGCCGAAAGCTTCTCGACACTCGCTGGCGGGACCGCGACATCAAAGGCCGATATTGCCTCCTCAAGTGACTTGCTACCCTGCTCAATTTCGTTGGGTGATTCCAAAATTCTTCTTCCTAGTCGAGCCCCACCAGGTTTGCTGGCGCGAGGCAATGCCTAATTCGATCGGACCGAGGAGGACGACAGTAACCAATCGGCGATCGCCTCGAAATCCGCCATATTCTCGACGACATGGTCGGCGCCAGCGTCGTTCAAACTTGCCTTATCGAAGCCCCCAGTACATACACCCAAACTTCGTGCGTTCATTTTCTTGGCTAGCTCGATGTCGAGGGGAGTATCGCCAATGATCGTAATATCCGATCCTGCCACCATCTCCCCCGTGTGCTCCTCCAGCAATGCCAGGGCGGGAGTTGCGAGGTCAGGGCGATGCGGGGCCAAATCTCCGTAAATGCCGAACTCGAAGAACGCCGTGAGTTCGTGATGCTCTAGCTTGAGACGTGCGGAGCCAGGAAGATTGCCAGTAAGAATGGCATTGACAGCGAGATCATTTGCTTCAAGCAACCGAAGAAGTTCGCGAACTCCCGGGAATACTTCCGCCGTCCTTGTCGTAAGCTCTTCCGGTAGCAGTTCCAGATACTTGCTCTTTAGTCTCTCAAAATTGCCTCGATCGGACCCTATACCATGGTTATCGAGAAGCTCCCTAAAGATTCCGAGATCCGTCCGGCCGTGCAAACGAACAGGCTGTGCATCTTCCAACCCAAACTCTTGCTTCAACGCCCTGAGCAGCGCTCCACCGCCCGCGCCACCAGAGTCGATTAGCGTACCATCGATATCGAAAAGGAGGATTTGCGGCTTCTCAATCGCATTCATGATTCGATTCGGTCACCGCTGGTACGTTGATGAAGTCCAAAAGTCATTCCACGTTTCTGATCGAACCCGGCGTTTAACCTAACAAAGTGTCCTGTACTCATGAGCACGGACTCTGCTGCAAAGGTACTGGTCAAAAGAATCCGCGCGCCACGAAGGAACAGAGTCTCTGCGTAATCGGAACAGATGACCGCGTTCAAACTCACGCAAGTCAGGCTCGCTTTCGCGACGCTATTCCTTCAAGACCTTTAATTCCACTTTGCGAAAATCGACGGGATGGCTCTCTGACTGAAGCGAAATGTAGCCTTTCTCAAGCAGCAATCCACCTTGCTTATCTGCCAATTCCTTCGCGTGAGGATCGCGTGCATCCAATTGAGGTGCGTCGTACTCAAGCACGACTTCATCGTCGATCAAGTGCCGGATCGTCTTCCCTCCCAACACCTCAACTTCAACGGTCACCCACTGCTCTCCATGATATGTTTTTGACGTGGAACTCGTGCAATGTGGCAGATGCAATTTGCCTTTCATTACAACATTGGTCCCAGGTGTACACAGATTGGCCGTAGTTCGCGGCTTTTTGCCATTTCCGCCCAAGATTTGGTACTCGATGGACGTGGGAAAATCCTGATCCTTCGTCATCAGCTCGGGTGCTTCGCAATGCAACATCAGCCCGCTGTTTCTTGTTGCCCACCCCGGCCCGCCGGTGCACTGCTCACCAACAAATCGATATTCGACGCGCAGGCGGTAGTGAGAAAAGGGCTTCTCGTAGAAGAGGTGACCAAACTTCTCACCGAACTCCTTGTACTTTTCTCCGTCATAACGAACCTTCAGCAGCCCTTCCTCAACACGGAATGTGTCCGCATAGTTATCTCCAAGCTCGTGGTAGCGAATCTTGGGATTCCAGCCGGATAAATCCTTGCCGTTGAACAATTGGATCCAGCCATCCGTATCCTCGGTCTGCGGCTTGACCGGTTGCGTCGCATCATCCGCGTTGGCGTCTGCAAATGCGAAATGTGATAGGGTCGCTGTAAGGATCCAGGCGAAGGCGAGTCTTCTAATTAGGGTCGTGAGTTGAGCATTCATTCTGCTGCCTGTCTGATGTGGGTCCGTGATCGGCCTCAGAGCCGGATTTTGGAGGAATTAGGGGGACTCGGAGAATCAATCGGCTAATAGGCACACCTGAAGTACATCACCACAAAGCAGCAATAGCCCTCCAGAGGTACACGACAAAGACCGAAGTAACCAGAAGCGGGCCCACGCAGCGGTGGAGTGGCGCTCCCAAAAACGAAACATCTCCAATTCCCGAGCTGCTATTAGCTAGCTTGGTAACGGGATAGCTTCCAAAAGTCCTCGCAATGAAACGCTGAAACCACGATATTGCGTTGACCGATGAAAAAGAATGTTCGTAAATATAGTCCGATTATCCGGTTTAAACATGCCCGCTGAGCATTCAAGATCGCTTGCTCGATCTCACAACTCAGCAGTTTTTCGCCAATAGATCCATCTGCCCGGCGTTTTTTACACTGAGGACAAAGAGCCGCGAGGGTAATCTAGGCAATATTTGCCATCGCTCGCACCCGCTCTGATAGGAACGAGACCACGATGAACAGCTCCTTGCCCACAACCAGACTGCGAACCGAAAACCGCGACCGCAGCTTGAAAAGAGCTATGGCCTACGCGAGTGCGATGGGAAATGGACTCGTCCGTACAGCAGTTTTTGCTGCGGCGCTACTCACTCTTGCTCAGCCAAGTTTTGCTCAGGGCAAGTTCGGCGGAGGGGGTCTCGGTGGTTTTGGACTTTCGATGGGAAGCAGCGATCCGGCGACCTACGAAGCCACCTTTACGGTTTCAACTGATGGCAAAAAAGGAACGCTCAACGTGAAGGCAACCATCGCAGATGGTTACCACACTTATTCGACGACCCAGCCTCCTGGCGGGCCGTACGCGACAAGCATCAAGCTTGAAGGCAAGTCCGCAAAACTTGCCGGAGAATTCAAGCCGGATCACCCTCCGGAAATCGGCTCGGACGAAGTTGCGTACGGACCACTTCAACTGGAAGAATTCCATGGAGAAGTTATCTGGACGGCTCCTATCGAGTTCCCGAATGGCTACGAATCGAAGTCAGACCTGACCGTATCGATCGATGCGCTCGTTTGCCAAAGCTCGTGCATGCCGGTTCAAGCAAAGGTCAAGGCGACCTTTACAGGCACGGAAGGTGTCGAACCCAATCCACTGGCCGATGCTGCCACGCGTGGCAGCGGAGCCATGGCGGACAGCCTGAAGTCGGAACTAGCAAAACAAGAGAAGCTTAGTTCAAAGAGCCATCGAGTCACTCCAACACACGCGGTTTGGACTGCATCGCTCTCAAGTGCAACGGTTCAGCCTGGTTCGACGACCGTTCTAGAGCTAGGCGTCGCAGCAGACCGTGGCTATCACGTCTACGAGCACGTTCCTTTTGATCCGGAATCGCTTAATCGGACGCTGATCGCGGTCACTGAAAAATCAGGGCTGAAGTTTGGGACGCCAGTCGTTAGTAGTCCGGCGGAAGAAGCTCCGCCGATCCCCGGATTCGACGCGATCCGGTACCACGGTGGCAATTTCAACTGGAAAATTCCGGTTGAAATCCCCCAAGACACGAAAGACGGGAGCTACCCGTTCGAAGTTCGCGTCGCATTCCTAACTTGTAACGACGGAAGCTGTGATCCACCTGCTGGCCTTCGACTGAAGGGGAGTATCGCTGTTGGCGATGCAAAAGCAACCGCTGCTAAATTGGAGCTTAGCGACGACAACAACCGAGAGATTTCCGAGTTACCGACACTCGTTACGTGGATCGACAAAGACGTTGCTTTCCCGGCGGCAACGGACAACGCCATCGTCCGTAGCAAGACACCCCCAGATTCTTCTGAAGCAGGGGTTGATACCGAAGTGGCGGAAGAATCAGGCCCGCCACCGACAGTGACTTCCGAAGCTCCCCCAGGCACTTCAGACAACAACGAGATTTCAGCCCCACCACCGTCCGCTATTTCTGCGGACGATGGTACTCCTCCGACACGCGGTGGCGATTCAGCAGACAAGCCGGTCCAAGCTCTAACTCTGTTCCATGTGCTAGCCGCCCTCGCCGGTGGCTTCATTTTGAACTTCATGCCTTGTGTGCTCCCAGTGATTGGGCTCAAAGTCATGAGCTTTATGAATCAGGCGGGCAATGCGCACAAGGAAGTCGTCAAGCTCAACCTCGCTTACTCGGCGGGCATCCTAGCGGTCATGCTCTCGCTGGCTCTCGTCGCCATCACGATCAAAGTCGTTTGGGGCGAGGCTTTTGGATGGGGACAACAGTTCACGATTTTGGAGTTCAAGGTCGCGCTCGCTTGCCTCGTCTTTGCCATGGCACTCAGCTTCCTAGGAGTCTGGGAGATTCCGATTCCTGGTTTCGCGACTTCCAGCAAATCGGGTGAGCTTATGGAAAAAGAGGGCGTTGTCGGTGCATTTCTGAAAGGGATTCTCACCACCGTACTCGCGACTCCTTGCTCCGGACCATTGCTTGGCTCTCTCTTCGGCCTGAGCTTGGTACTCTCGTCGTTTAGCGTCATTTTGCTCTACCTAATCGTTGGTATTGGCATGGCTCTTCCATTCTTGGTTCTCTGTATTTGGCCTGGCTTTATTCGCCTTCTGCCGAAGCCAGGGGCTTGGATGGAAACACTCAAGCAGATCTTGGCCTTCCCGTTGTTGCTAACGGTGGTCTTTTTTGTAGCCGCCATCGGTAACGACTATCGAATCGCAACGTTGATCCTATTGATCGTCGTGTGGTTTGCCTGCTGGCTCATTGGCCGCGTCCCAGCCTATGCGGAAAAAACGAAAGTACGCATGACCTGGGCTTCCAGCTTGGCGATTGTCGCCCTAGGCGCTTTTGTCAGCTTCAGCTATTTCGGTCCGTTCGACTCCGAAATCCCTTGGCAACCTTATGACGAGGCTCAACTTGCCCAATATCGAGAAGAGGGCAAAACGGTCATGCTCGACTTTACTGCCAACTGGTGCTTCACCTGCAAATTGAACACGCGGTTTGCTATCGATCGCGAAGAGGTAGCGAAGCTAGTCGACAAGTACAACGTCGTACCGATGCTTGCCGACTGGACCGATCGATCCGATGCCATCCGGCAGAAGCTTGAGGAACTGGAAAGCAATTCAATCCCGCTTCTAGCGATTTATCCAGCTGATTCGTCAAAAGAACCAATCTTGCTGCGAGATGTATTGACCGAAAACCAAGTCCTCGAGGCTTTGAACGAAGCCGGACCGAGTAAAGGCGGGGCCCTATTTACGAGTTTCAACTCGGGTAATTCCTCCGAGTAAATCGTTCACACCAAACCAAACGGCAAGCAGACTATGCGACGTCCAATTCGCCACACGGATATCAATCGCATAGCCACATTCAGAAGAGCACCTTGTCGAAAATGGTCACCAGTCGCCCCAAGCGTTGCCACTTTTGGTTTTTTGCGCTCTTGCCTCGTCTAGCATTGCAAGCTCAGTCAGGTGCTAGCAACTCTGCTCCCCAGCGTTCGCCGTCAGCAGCTCGCATTTCGACTTCCATCCAAAAGGTACATCGCTGAGCCAACGTTTGACTACGTTCCATCCAAATCTGAATTGGAATCCTCTAGAGACGAATTCAATGCTAAGTTACGTGCATTGCTTGAACGCCCCTAGATCTGAATCGGTCCATTTGTAGCTCCGAGAATTCGAAACCAGCATCACGCACTGCCGCCTAAGCCAAGTACCTCCAGCCTTCAGCTCACTTCCTCCTGAGAACGGCGAAACGGCCTTCTGAACCAGCGGCGAAGATTTCATTCTTGCCAACGGCGAGTACGTGAAATCCAGTGTCGGTGAAACTCTCCCATCGATCTCCATCCAATGACCAATCTGATCCGGTTGGTCCCGTGGCGATCCAAAGTCCGTTTTCGGATTGATTTACCTCGGCTTGTCCGGAATCCGTCAGTGGCAGAAACTGCACTGCTGAACGATAAGTCGGCGGTGGTTGATCTCCAATTCGCCAAGACTTACCACCATCATCGCTTAGCGCGGCCGTCGTCTTCGACTTTGCCTCGGGGCGATAGTCCCCGCCAACCGCAACCATTCGCTGCGAAGATGCCGCAATCGAAAAAATTCCTGAGGCACTTCCGCTCTCAAGAGGGCAGGAGACCACCTGCCAATCTGCATTCCATCCTGTTCGCATATGGACACGACTTTGCTCGGCGGATTGGCCTCCGGTTCCGATCCAGACGCGTCCGCCGGAGGCAACTGCGATCGAAGAATTGCTCGCCGCAAATCCTGCCTCGCCCTCCAGGACTGGCACGAGTTGCTTTGGATCAATCCTTGTCCAACTTAATCCTCGGTCGGCGGTCTCAAGCACAAGCATCGTCGGCCCGACGGGATCACTAAAGACGATCCCACGTCGCTGGTCCCAAAACTGCATTCCATCGAAAAATGCAGCTTCATCTTCCGCGCGATAAACTTCTTGCCAACTCTCTCCGCCGTCAATTGTCCGCAGCAAAACTGCAGGTTGGCCAGCACTTGCGATACAAGCTTCTTTCGCACTCCATGCGTGAACAGACCGAAACTCAACCTCATTGAATCCGCTCGGGCTTACATTTTGCCATGAGCTACCACCATCGGAGCTGAGAAGGACTGTCGCCTGACTTCCGCATGCCCAGATAACTCGATCTGTTGGAGCAGTTAGTCCTCGTAGGCTTGATTTGCTGCCGGTCGGTCCAAGTTCCCATGAAAGACTCTCAGACTTGACCTGCGCGACTGCAGTGCAACTGAACGTGAGACACGCAGTTAATGCACTGAATGCAAATAACCAAGCCGACTGTTTTGGTTGTTTCGCTGCTGGAGCAGTTCCCGATCGATCCAGTCTCATCACCAACACTCTTTTCTGTACTTCGACAGCCGCACTTATTTGCGTCCCGATTTCCAGCCCGATCATCCGATCATCGATTCGAAGATCTCACGTTGCTCGATCAAAGCCTTGACCTTGTCTGCTGGGTTCGTGCGTGCTTCGAGCAGGACCCAGCCTTCGTAGTCCATGTCCTTAAACAGATCCATGAGTTTGGGGTACGGATATTCACCGACATTCATTTCGCGAATGTGAACCGTGTCACCAAACCTATCCTTCACCATCTCAAAGTTAGCTTCTAGTCCTTCGCCTTGAAGGTCCTGCTCGTTGCAATTCCAGCAGACGTAGACGTTGGGATGATCTGCAATGGCAAAGATGTCGCGAATAACCGGCAACTCGCTTGTACCCTTGCCGTGTACTTCGACACGAATCTTCTGCCCGAAGCCCTCGCCGTACTCGGCGACTTCATTCAGTGCCTTCCCAATCTGCTCGATCGTCTTCTCGCGCTCGACGCCTTTCGGAAAGCCGTTCGGCTTCACTTTAACTCCGGTTCCACCACAATCGTGCATCAACCGGATGAAGTCTTTGGTCTGTTCAATGTTGGCCTTCACTTTAGCCGGATCGTTGGCGTGATATTCGCAATTCGATCCGTAGCCAACGAGCTCAACTTGGCTAGCACTGAATCGTTTTCGAACCTCGCTGCGTTCTGCAGCGGACAGATCCGGTTCAACGCCGTGCTTGTGTTGAGTCCGGAGTTCGACGCCAAGGATTTCAGATTTCTCACAGCTGTCGATCAGTTCTTCCAGCCCCATGTCTTTGCCCCAAAGATAGGTGACCAGCCCCAAGTGCATTCGCGCTCCGGCCTGGGATTTTGGATGTGCGGCCGGGGATGGCCGGGGCAGGGCAGCGAGCACTGGAGCGTTGCCCATCAGAGCGGGCCCTCCTGCAGCGGCACCCAATGCGAGGGCGGTCCCTCCTGCAGCGGCACCTAGTGTTAAAAAGTCTCGCCGTCGACGATTCAATGTGCTCGGATTGGTCATCAATTCCGCCTCAGAATAAGCTTACTCACCAAATAACGTGCAAAGGCTATATTAACAGATTGGGATAACTAGAGAATTCTCACGGGCGTTAATACCTACTCACGAGCGTGCGTAGAAATTCACAGACAGGAGACCAGTTGCCCACGATGAAAGCGGCTTCACTAAGGCTCTTCATCGCAGGTTCGCTTTGGTCGCCAACGCCGACTACTGGTCGTCTGGGTTGTATCCAGGCTGATAGATGAACCGCCGCTTGCGCTGCGTTTGCTGCGCGTTTTCTTCGCGGGGCAGCTTTGGATCATCGGGACCAGAGCCTTGCCAAGGACGCACAGAGGTCAAGCTGCCGGGTCCGCGAGCAAAACCCTCTCGCGTAATTGCGGGCGCTCGTACAACAGTTTGCGAATTCGAAGTTCGGACCTTGGTCGAATCGACGTGGGAAAGAGCGTTCTGGTTGGTCGCAACAGACGAGTGTGGGTCTTTCCAGCCGCGAGTTACAAAGCCTTGATCCGGCCACATCGAATCTGCTAACAGATCGCGGATTTGCGGAGGTTCTCGCGCTTGCAGGTCGCTTTGTTGGCCACCGAAATTGGAGCCGTAGCTTGATTCATCGCGATCGAACGGTGAACGCATTTGCTCGTTTTGCATTCTCGCTAGAGCCGGAGTTTCAGGGCTCGCTCTCTTACCTGCTGTGGATACGCTCCGAGATTCGCGTTGTTCTATCCAAGGCTTCGGTTCTTCCAATCTGCGCAGCGTCGGAGCTGAGTGCTCATCTCGGTGGCTGTCGGCTAGTAGCTGATCTAAACCAGATGCAGGACGGACCCACTCCGGTAGTTCTGCCGGCAACTGCCTGATATCCGGAACGGATTCAAAGGCCTGCTGCCCTACATCGCCAAAGGAAATAGATGACGATGCCAAATCAGCCTGGGCAACCTTTGGAGCAGAGGGATCTGTCTCTCGGGAAGCAAAGCTTTCCAAACTCGCGTAAGCAGGCGCTCCGTCAAAACCTAGATCAGGATCAGGCTTTGCCCTAGCTTGCGATGCGCGCGGAGTGGGCTTACGGAGGAACGGATACGCTATCGCAAAACCGATAAAGATGGAAGCCAGAGCCCAGAATCGGGGCCCGTGGAGTCGAATCATGGCACACAGTCGTTCTTGGCCGAAGCCAAAAGAGACGTGTCGCTGTGCCACTTCCGTGCGTAATAGCGACTATCAGAAACCGCCTTCACCCCATGAAGACGGACTAGATTTGCGTGGAACCACGCCTATCTAGCATTCGGCCTCAGACGATTGAAACTTGAACGACGTGGAGACAGTCGGAGTTAAAGCGATACCGTAAGCTTTTGCGAATGGATAAAGAAGTAGGATCCGCACGCTCGATCGCATCGCGCAGCCAACCCAATGAGGCTGGCTGCACGACGTCTCGCGCTTGGCCGGACCATTTCCCGCTTACAGGAAGATGTAACCTTCTTCGCCGTGCTCGGTGACGTCCAAGCCCTGACGCTCCGCGTTGGACTCAACACGTAGTCCGATCGTCAAATCGATGATCTTCAGCAGAATGAAGCTGGCTACGCCCGCAAAAATGAAAGTAATCGCAGTCGCCACGGTCTGACCAATGATGGTCGAGTAATTGCCTTCGATGATGCCCAGGGGATTTCCGCTATCGATGTCCCAAATTGCTCGCGTCGCGAAAACTCCCGTTAAGATCGCACCCAACGTTCCTCCAACTCCGTGAACGCCAAATGCGTCGAGCGAATCGTCATAGCCGAGTGAAGCTTTCACCGTTGAGCAAGCCACGTAGCAGATGATACCTGCAGCGGCGCCCATCAATAGCGAAGGCATCAAATTCACGAACCCTGCCGCGGGCGTAATGCAAACCAATCCAGCGACAGCTCCGGAACTGGCACCGAGCAAGGTCGGCTTTCCGGTTCTCAACCACTCGACACAAGCCCAAGCCACCGCGCCAGCCGCCGCCGCAAAATGAGTCACGGCAAACGCACTCGAAGTGATTCCATCCACCATTAGTTCACTGCCCGCGTTAAAGCCGAACCATCCGAACCAGAGCATTGCTGCACCCAAGGCGGTGTAGGTCAGATTATGCGGTGGCATGGGTTCGGTCCGATGACCGATTCGCGGACCAATCAAGATTGCCGCAACCAGTGCTGTCACACCAGAGCTGATATGCACCACGGTCCCACCAGCAAAATCAAGTGCACCTCCCATGATGGCGTGGTCACCCTTGAACGCCAGAATGCCGCCGTCCCAAACCCAGTGGCAAAGAGGGCAGTAGACGAGCGTCCCCCAGGCAATCGAGAACACAACCATGGCACTAAACTTCATCCGCTCGGCAAATGCTCCGCAGATTAAAGCTGGGGTAATGATGAAGAACATGCCTTGGAACAGCATGTGGGTCATTCGCGGGATAGCTCCCTCCATGGGTGTTAGTGGTTCGCCTGCCGCATCGCTCCAGGTTCGCGCCACGTTCTGCATGAACAGAAACTCGCCATTGCCGAAATACGGATTACTACCACCAAATGCCAAGCTGTAGCCGTAGATTGCCCAGATGCAGGTCATCAACCCCATCAGGAAGATGCATTGCATTAGAACGCTCAGGACGTTCTTCTTTCGTACGAGTCCACCGTAAAACAGTGCCAAGCCTGGCGCAGTCATAAACAACACGAGAGCACAGCAAACCAACATCCATGCATTGTGTGCAGCGGCATCACCACTCGAAAGAAATCCATCGGTTGCGCCGGCCGCCTCATCTTCGGTCGCTTCGGCAGTCTCTAGCGACTCCACTGCAGGAGATGCTGAGCCCTCTTCGGCGGCTTGTGCAAACGCACTTGAGCTAGGGACGACAAGGCAAGTTAGAATTGCGACAAAGCAGATTGCCTTGAAGCACGAGTGCCATCGGCCAAATCCTTCTTGGAAGGCTGCCAATGGCGTTGGCGCGAGCGAGTCATTCACGGCGCGAACTCCTGAATGTGTTTTATGAGAGGAATGCAAGCTCCCACCACAACACATCACGTCCGGCTCATTTCGAACCTAGGTTCGCAAAAAGTGTCCAAGTTGGGGGCTTTCTTGGTCGCACAGCAATGTACTGTAAAATCGTTGTAAACCACAGCCCACGGCCCCTAGGAGGCTAGGTCGCGAACCGGGTTCAGGATGGCCTTGCTTCTTGAAGTGCAACGCCAAGACCAAGGGCGAAGGCAGGCGCGAGATTCGAAATTCTTTCCAGCAAGGGAGTCTTTCATGACAGCCACCCCAGTCGCTTCAACTTCACCGGAGATCGAACGTTTCATCGCCGCAAACGTGCGACAACTCCATGGCGGGTTGGCAAAGATCAATCACTGCCTCACGCAGTTGAATGACACGCAGATCTGGTGGCGGCCCAACGAGTCGATGAACAGCATCGCCAACCTCTTGCTACACCTAAGTGGGAACCTGCGTCAGTGGTTGATTTGCGGCTTGAGCGAGATTCCCGATCAGCGTACCCGACAAGCAGAGTTCGATGATCGTTCAATGCAAAGCAAAGCCGAACTTCGAGAATTACTAGAGAATACCGTCGCCGAGTCGGTCAAACACATTTCCAATCAGACCGGATCAACGCTACTGGCAACGCGACTAGTCCAAGAATTTCATATCGACGGTTTTGCAGTCATCGTTGATTCAGTGGGGCATTTCTGCGGGCATGTTCAAGAGATAGTGCACCTGACCCGCTGCCAGCTACATGGTGCCTACCAGTTTGAGTTTGTTCCGCAGGAAGACGGCTCCCACTCATCAAAATCGGTTTAGATGACGCGGCTGATTGCGAAGAGTAGGATGCCCCCTGATTTTGATGCATCCCAACTCAGCTTTGATCCAACCTGCCTACGCAGCGGTCGCTTCCGTTTCTTGCACACCGCGTTTCCCGACTACCGTTGAACGGTACAGCTGCTCGAGGTCCGAGGTGATGTTGTCCCATGAGAAAGCCTCGCGGGCAAAGCGTAAGCCAGCCCAACCGAACTGGCGTGCCTTGAATGGATCGTTGATCAGGTCCAAGATCGCGTCGGCCAGGGCTTCGGGATCTTTCTCTTCAACAAGATAGCCAGTCTCGCCATCGCGAATAGTATCTGGGATTCCACCTGTGCGAGTCGCAATAACCGGTTTGCGATAGGCATAAGCTTCAATCGATCCGACGCCAAGGCCTTCCGCATCACCCCAGGCATCCACGATTGCAGGATTCACCCACACATCGCACTTGGAGTATTCTTCAGCGAGTTGCTCGTTCGAAACGAAACCAAGAAACTCGGCTGAATCGCCTAAGTTCAATTCTTGGTGAATCCGCTCCAACCTTTCTTTTTGTTCACCGTTCCCGGTGATCACGAATTTCGCGTCGCGTTGTTCAAGTACCCTTGGAATGGCACGCAGCAGATACTCGACACCCTTCCGCTCAATGAGTCGACCGGTGAAGAGAATTCGTGGCACTTCGTTTGCGGTAGGCTGGCTATCTGCCGCCGAAACCGTTGTCCCATAAGGCAAAACGTTACACGCTTTATCGGAAACTTCGGTAACCTGTCGTGCAGTATCAGTACTATTCGCGATTCGCAGGTCCGCAGCACGTAGCGACTGCCGAAGGAATGGACGAATCCACTTTTTTCGCCGCGCCAAAGCAAACTCAGCGCCATGCGACATGATCACCAAGGGAGCACCGCTGAATAGACGGGCCGCTTGCCCCATCATTCCGTGCGGAAAGGGCCAATGCACGTGAATTAGATCGTACTTTTTGGACAGAACTGCTCGGATGGCTGCCAAACAGCCGAATAGAATATAAGGAATCGCAAGGAGTTGCTTCGCGACCTTTCGCACTTTCAGTGGAGCGCCTTGTTCATGCGTCAGCGTTTCCATCGAAGCCGGTGCGTAGCGGAATCGGCGAACCTGAGCACCGTCAATTTCGTGATTCTTCAGTCCTTTGTACGACGGAGCAAGGACCGTCACTTCATGACCACGATCCATGATGCGGCGGTGAGCCTCTCGCATCCACGGCACAGCGTAATCGTCTTCGTGCCGTGGGTACGTCGATGAAATAACGAGAATGCGAAGTGGCTTGCTCATAAGTGCGACCAGAATACAACGAATCAGTTCGTGGAAAGACGGTTACCGCCTGGAGAGGGAAATACAGACTAGACCGTCTGTGTTTCTGGTTCGTTCTGACTCTTCTCGGCAACAGCCGCTTTTACCTTCTCCGAAACGTCAGCATCAGGTTGAGCTTGAGGTGAATCGGTATCGGTCAAAACTGGAGAGAGCGTGCGTTGCTTCTGACGAATCATGAGTTCGCTTAAGAGGCCCGCTACAACGCAGCATCCCGAAAATCCGAGAAAGAGCAGCGATGTCATTGCGCAAAGAACCCCAGCAACCGTTGTGATTCCAGCAATCAACCCTGATCCCGCGATCAGGAACGCAACGGCCGCATAAGCAGTCGCTGCCGTGTTCGCGAAGTGAGCGGGACGTTCACGATAAACTCGTAAGAATCCTACGGTTAACATATCGCTGAATCCGCGAATGAACCGCTCGATACCGTACTTGGAAACACCGTGTTTACGTGGGTGGTGCGTCACCGCAATTTCGCTGACGCGGAATCCATGAATGCCTGCCAAAGATGGCACCATTCGGTGTAGCTCGCCGAACAGCTGTACGTTTTTCACGACCATGCGTCGGTAGCACTTAAATCCACAGTTGTGATCGTGCAGCGAGACACCGCTAAAATAACTCAACATTTTGTTGAAGACACGGCTTGGAAACACTTTGTGCCATGGATCATGGCGGACTTGCTTCCAACCGCTTATGAGGTCGTAGCCTTCCTCCAGTTTTGCCAGAAAGCGAGGAATCTCTTCCGGGTCATCCTGCAGGTCGGCATCCATTGTGAAGACGATTTCACCACGAGCGGCGTCAAAACCAGTCTGAAGCCCTGCCGCCTTACCGCGATTGGCACGAAAGCGAATTCCGGTTACCTGACCAGGGTGCAAATCTGCAAGTGCTTGGATCACATCCCAAGAGCTGTCGGTACTTCCATCATCGATGAAGATGATTTCTGAGGTAAGACCATTAGGCACGTTCTGGTGGATTCCATCAACCAACTCCTGCAAAGTCTCCTCTTCGTTCATAACGGGAATGACGAAGGACAGATCTGGAGCGGCTCCTCCCTGATTTAGGGCCGAAGCGTATCGTTCTGATTCTTGCAGTGATTCGATTGCAGGTGTCATTATTGCCTCTATTGGTGCGTTTTAGCGCGTATCTGATAGACAGACCTTGAGGAAGCCTAGGTCACCTCATAAAAAAAGGATCTGGACCAGCTAGGGTTTTTCAAGAAAAAACGTGCCGCTCCTAAGCGGAACGCCACGTTTCGGTGAGTTACCAAGTTTGACGGTTAGTCCGATAATTGCAGCCGATGAATGGCAGCGTCCGGCGTGGCCGTCAACTAGGTCTCACTTACCGGAATTGCGTTGATTCGATCTCTTAGCGAATCATCATTGCCGTCGGATCCTGCCGACATACTCAGCCGATATAGCTCCGATATGTCTTCGGCAATCAGCTCGAGCTGGAGATCACCTGACAATTCGACTCGATCATTTCCGTTCAACGTTTCATACAACGCATCGACAACATCAAAGCCCTTGGCATTGTTGCTGTAGCCGCTGCCAAAGATGGTGAGTCGTTCACCGTTGTAACGAACGGTCGAACGCAGATCTCCATCATTGAAGACTGCTCGGTCAAATCCTCCCGACTGGGCTTCGGCCACAACACGCCGGAATCCGATCGCCTGATTCTCGAAGGATTCTCCCCGCAGTATCGCGGCATTGGCCCACATCTCGAGCGTATCGTTCATCGAAGAGTCATAGAGGTATGCGCGGTCGTTTGAAGAATTCGCGGTGGCAATCACCTGGGTAAAACCGTAGCCGGTCAGTGCCACACCACTCCCACGGAGTTCCCAACGTTCGGCCCAGCCTTTGAATGTATCTCGACCGCTCCCGCCTTCCACACGGGTTACGTCTTCGCCCCCAGCCAGTGCATAGGCATCGACTCGTTCGAATTCATAAGCCGTGGTCCTGGAAACTGGTGTCGTCATCGTAGCTGCCAACGCGTCTGCTTGGAAAACATCGTTGTAGTGCGAATCATTCATGAACGCTGAATCATGACCGCCCTTGCCGTAGACATCGAGCTCTTCAAATCCCTTGGCAATCATTCGAGTGCCTTGAGTGTCGAAAGTCGACTCGGTTGTACCCGAATTCAAAGTGTCGCTGGCACTGGAACCAATCAGCTCTGCAGAATCTTCACCGCCGGTTCCGCCATTTGCTAAGACGTAGGCAAATTCGTTGGTCACAAAGCTGTAACTCTCGCCAGTCATCGAGACCGTTGACGCGGAGCCAGCTAACCGATCTACGCCTTCGGCCAAGCCGTGAAGATAGGCTCGGTCACCGTCATCAGTCGCGTTCGCAACGATCTTCTCGAAGTACTCAAGACCAATGTAGTAGTCCTTGTTGTACATTCGCGAAGCATCGGGAGCTGCAACAAAATTATCTCGACCAACTGAGCCAGTCAGATTTGCGCTGTCCGTCCCGCCCTCTTCTGAGAACGCGTAGATGCGATGAATCTCGGATACTGAGTGCCGGAATCCGTCGCCTTCCCATTCAGCTTCGAAAGGTCGAGCCGTAAGGTGTTCATCACCGATGGTGTCGTAGAAACGCACGAGGTCTTCATTTCCCCCACCTGCGAAATCGAGATTCTCGATTCCGTAGAAGAACCCGCTGAACCAAGTACCATGCAGCGCGGCTGAGGTGTCACGAATGCTGAACTCTTCTTTGAGTGTCGATCCAGTTACATAAACGCTGTCGTTGCCGAAACTGCCTAGAACCCGTATTGCGACCGTTTGTTCGCTGGTGATCTCGTGATCGGTTCCGTTCACTGTCACCGTCGCACCCGCCGTTCCGAACTGAAGCACGAATTGATCCGCGGTGTCGGTACCTTTGAAGATCAACTCTCGATCGAACCCATCGACCAACTGACTGTCGAAGAACGTTGGGTCTAAGTGTCCGATGTCGTATGCCTCGCCAATGCCGCCGGCAGGTAAGCGAATGGCCTCGAAACCGTATTCAATGCCGGTACCATTCACGGCCCTTGCGTTGGCAGCCCCCAGGAACAGACCGACATTAGTGGCTCCCGCGTCGAGCCCCTCGATGGCCTCCGAGCGGATCTCGTAGTCCCCTGGTCGTAAACCGGCAAAGTGATAGAGACCATCGATGTCCGTCGTCGTTTCCATCTCGATGACTTCGCCCAGGTCATTCACCCCAGTCAGCGCCACATAGACTTCGGCGATATGACCGTCTTTTCGGTCCCGCACGAAATCACGGTCGTAGTCGATGTAAACCTGACCTTCGATCGACGCCGGCTCGTACTCGCCGAAATGATAGAACTCGCCAGGCGTGCCAACGTCAGCTCGAATACCAGTGAACTCGTCTTCGCCAATCGTTCCTGAGCCTGTACCGAGTTCTTCCGCCGCGTCGAAGTAGCCTTCAGGCTGAGTCTCACGGATCGAGTACGTCCCTGATGGCAGCGTATTGAACATGTAGTAGCCACGTTCATTGGTGACGACCGTTCGTTCAATCTCTTCGCCAGTGTCCGCGAGTCCAGTAAGCTCGATCGTGACACCGGCGATGCCTTCTTCGCCAGTTCCCAACAGGCCGTTCTCGTTCTGGTCGAAGTAGACCGTTCCCGAAATCCAGGTGTACGGAGCTTCGGTAAAGTTGTAATCCGTTCCCATCTCATTGGTGCCGGACGCAACCACGATCGCGTTGATACGATCCTCTCCGAGCTCGCCGCCAAACGTTCCAACGTAGTTGTTGCCAGCATCGAAATCCGTATTGATCCCCTGGGCAACTTCGTATGCTCCGGGACGCAAGCCTTCAAATGCGTAGTAGCCAGCTGGAGAGACATTCGTCTGCCGCTCAATTTCATTGCCAAGGTGATCCAACCCAGTCAACGTGACGACCGTTCCCACAAGTCCGGTGTCGATATTCGCTCGTTCTCCGTCTTGATTCTCGTCGACGAATACCCAGCCCGAGATACCCGACGAATTCACTGCGATTCGTCCTTCGACATTGTCGATGTAAACTCGCCCGTGTTCATCGTCGATCGTTGCCCACTCCGTTGTTCCGAGAATCCGCAACACGTCACCTGGCAAGATGGACTCGGAGGTTTGCAGACGGAGGGTCATTTCAACAGATTCGCCCTCCTTGAGCTCCGGAATCTCGAAACCGAATTCGGTATCGCCCTCGCTATTGCCCGCCGTGATCTGACCACCGCTGACCACAACAGAGCCATTGATCAACTCGAGTCCGCTTGATGCCGGGCTCCCGGTGAATCGGATGGCCTGTGGATCCGACCCAAGACTTGGATCATGGCTAAACACGATGGTGACGTCAGAGGCGTCCAAAGCGTCGACGTTCGCAATCGGCTTGATTGTGGTGACCACACCAGCCTCACTGAATCGGATATCCGAGTCGGCTTGAATCACGCCATTGCCGAAATCCAATTCGCCACCGATCTCGGAGCGTTCGCCCTCAGCATTGGGTAACTGATCCACCAGCCGAACAGTCATCAGATACACCAAAGTATCGGCGGCCGTCTCGCTATTGTCAGCTCGATTCACCACCGTTCCTAACGAGGCAATACCTCGATCGGCATAGCTTCCGTCGTTGTCCGAATCGAGTAGGCTCAGGTCTGTATTATCGATGGTTAGATGCTCACCGATAGACACAAGATTCAGCGACTCAATGGAGACAATATTGTCGCCAAATGGGGCATCTAATGCCAACTCCAGTTCATGCTGTCCTTCTGGAATCTGAACATGGACTTCGTAAGTAGCCGTTTCACCGATCGCGAGATTGCCGCCGCTGGTAAACGTCTCGGAAGTGTTGATCAACTCAATCTTGAGCTCCGGAACGGCCACTTGAAGTGTTCCAACTCCCGTCCCACGGTAGTCGTTGGCAGATCCTCCTGGATCCGAAGTATTGCCAGTCCGTTCGTAAGCGAGCTCATGACGTTCGTTCAGTCGACCGGGTTCGCCAGCCAAGCTAGACCATTTCACGGTTCCGCTGGAGTCGATCTTGCTACCCGCACTAACCGCGTCGTCGACGACAATATCAAAGGTCAGACGAACCGACTTACCAAGTGGTAGCTCCTCCATCTGGCCGTTAATGATGCCATCAACAATGCTGAATGCCGAGTCATCGGCTCCCTCCACGGCAAGCGAACCGTCAACGTACTCCCACTCTCCCGGCAATTCTTCATTGAACGTCAGATCAAACGCGTCAGCCTTACTACCGCTGTGCACGATATCGACGGTCACTTGCACTAGGTCGTCTGCATCGACGGTTGCGCTACTGAAGTTATGCTTAACCGCCAAGTTCGCTTCGCGAATTCGCAGCGAAGATGCATTCGCCTTATTACTGCCCAGTGCGTGCGTAAATGTTGCCGAAGCCGATCGTGAACGTCCTTGAACATTGCTCACATCATTTGTTGTCGTCGCCGTGTACTCGACGGTCACCATTTCACCGATAGCGTTGTTACTATCGTTGTTGACCATATCTCCGAGATCCAAAGTTAGCACGCGAGCCTGATCCCGCACGTTGGATCCGATATTGGAAATTACTGCGTTAGCCAAGACTTCTTCGGGCGTATTCGAGAATTGAAGCGAGTCGCTCCATGAAACGCTCAGCAAGTCTTCAATCCCTAAACCTCGTGGCATTTGAATGGTGAGCCTGGTATTGGAGCTCGTTCCTTCCGGAACGGTGACTTGCACCCGATACGATGCGTTCTCGCCGATGACGACATCCCGGCCGGAAGTATGATCTTGGTCGGTTGAGATCAGCGAATGCGTGACACGTGGCAAGGCGACCGTGACCGTCGCGTCGTCAACGATGTCTGACGTGACATAATTCTCACCGCCCTGGATGGCCGTGTATTTGAGGACTTCGGCTTCGCCTGAGCTACGCTGTCCAACTTGGATCGATTCAATCGCTTCCAGGTCATAGGTCACGATGACGAAGCTTGCCCCGCTGTCGGAACCAGCACCAGCAAGGTTGTAGTCGACTTCGATACCGCCATTGAAAATAGCATCATCACCATCGAAGCTGATGCCCGAGAACGCAAGATCAGCTCCAGAGCCATCTTGGACCCGGAGATTCAGCCCGGAAGCCGGAATGCGAAATCCGTCCGGAATCTGATCAACAAGCTGTAATTCAAAAGCGCCTTCATCACTTAAGCCAACGTTTTCTGCCGTTAGAGCAACTCGAACCAAATCGCCTGCATCGATGTTCGCTACGTTCGCGTCTGCTGCGTTTCCACCGCTGGAGAAAGTTCCAGTGAAAGCAGTGTCGGATCCCGGGGCTCCGAACGTGATTCCCGTCGGTGCACGATTGCCGCTAAACGCAGCGGACGAGTTGGAGGAGTCCACAAACCCCTTGGCTAGCTCAATAAACGGGCGCGTGTAGAGAACATTCGCTAGTGCGTTGAGAGAAAAGTTTCCGTTGTTGGTCGAACCTTGGATCGTATTGGCGTGACTGGTCAGCCAAAGACCGTCCGCGAATGGATTGTCGACAACCTTGACTGTGACAAGTAGGTCAATCGTCGTAGTCTCGTTTTCAGTCGAATCAAAATCACCGTAGTCCAACTCGAGCATGTTGCGGCCGGTATCAAAGGTGACATCAGGTTTCTTGCCGTAGAGGGCATGGAAACTGTCGTTTGGCCCGAGCTGAACTTGACCGACCGACATGCTTCCGTTTTCGACGAAAGAGAGACTGTCAGCAGTCAGGATCGGCATCGGCAGGTAGTCTGAAATGACCAACCGCTCAATGTCGGAACTGCGGACGACTCGCCGAATGCGTAGGGTCACTTCATCCGCAGCACTCACAACTGGCTCGCCATAATCGACTTCGCCGTTAATCGCGTAAACTTCAGTCGCGAGTGAACCGATCGGCAGACGAACGCCAGCGCCACTGTCATCTTTAGTTGTATACCCAGTCGCTTCGCGTGCCTCTTGTTCAACCATTTGGGCCGCGATGGTCGCTGGCGCGTAGAACACGTCTCCTTCATCGACCGATGCATCACCGCTTGGGAAATCCCTCGCAAAGACGTCGTTCACTTGTGTGCGAAATGTGATCTTTCCAAAAACAGCTTGGCCTAAGCCGCCTGCCGTTTCTCCGCCGGCAATGGTTGAACTGTATCCGCGTGCTGCCAGTTCGTCGGCGATATCAAAGACGACGTCCTTCGCTCCTGGCAGGGACGGGCTCATGATGCCGCTTGATGTCGAGACGAATGGCACATTAGCAATCTCGACACCGTCCACTCCGTAGAGCGACAGACGAACATCCGACATTCCCAAGAAATCTTGGCCGTCGGGAATCACTGAAGTCAGCGTTAGGCCATCAATGAGGACATGGTCGGCTACTTGAAAATCGAGCGTGTATTCGAGAATGTCATCAGGATTCAGCCCAGACGCGCTGTTGTCCTCTTGGATGCGTACGGAGCTTTGAACAGCAACGGCCTGATCCTCAAGCTCGTGGGCTAGCTGGAATCCGGAAGAAACGGACTGGCCGTCATCGCGTTCGTCGACTGGCGTCCAGTCCGTTTCTGTTTGAATATAGAATTCGGAAATCACATGGTTTCCGACAATCGGCGACACCGTATCATCACCATGAACGTCTTCAGGTGAAACGAAGAACGAGAGCTCGAAGCTCGCATCGATCCCCGCCTTTCCAACGATCGAAGATTGGACGAGGGAAACGAGCGTTTCCTCGGAGATTGTTCCCGAGTCTGGCGTTGTGATTGTGTCCCAAAGGTCTTCCGAAACGAGAGAAGTGAAGACCTGGTTTTCATCGAGTAGGCCGCTTAGGTTTAGATCGGTTAGCTCAACACCTTCGGCCACATCAACGGTGACTCGATAAGTTTGTTCGAAATTGGGCCCAACAGCAGTTTCATCTTCAGGTCCAAGATAGTCCACATCCACAATCAAAACTTCTGGAGTAACCTCAAGGACCTCAGTGCCCCCACGTATCATTGGATCGAACTCGGGGTTGTCGAGCGCATCTTCACCGTACCGATAGCCGGCCGTGGCCTTGACCTCGTGTACTACGCCAACATCAGCCCGCGAGTCGATGTCGAACTCGAAGTTGAGTGCTAGTGACGGTTGGTCGCCGACATAACTCCCGATCGGTAGCGTCAAAACGACAAGCTGATCGCCTGGTGCCGACTCGAGGAACAAAGGTGTCCCATCCTGGTTCAGCGCGAATGGATGCTGCACGCGGCCATCGGAGCCGAATTCAAGGACGGTCTCTTGCAGACTGCTATCCAGTAGTTCCGCACTTCCCGAAACGTAGCTCAACCCATCGTCTCCGTCGACGCCTGATGCAGGTACGATCAAGTCGACGTAAGGCCCAAAGCCGACTTGGCTACCATCCCCGCTCGGGTTGGAGAAGGAGACTTCTGCTCGAACCCGTTCGCCGATCAGCGTAGGGTCATCGATCGTCTCAAAAGCAACCGCAGCATCTGCGGCCAAAAGTTCACGCTTATCAAGAACCTCAAGTAGAGCTCTTCTTTCCCGGCGAGGATAACGACGACGATCCATAAAAGAACCTCTTTGGGTTAGTGGTAATTCAAGAAGTACAACCTTTGAAAGCTAGCTTGGCAAAGTGCTGTAGGACGCCAGAAAGAAAGGGAAAACCCCTGATCCACCAGGTGTGTTTTGCTGCGCCGAGTCGATGCGTTGAAAACGCGAATTCAGTCATATCTTCTGCCCAGGATTACAGCCTGAACGGACTCCCTGTAACCAATTCATGGGACGGAGCTTCAAAAGGTAGACCTACGGCATTCTCTACAGCCGGCGGACTTACCGATTTGCAGTCCCCAAGACCTGACTTTTGATCGCGTTCGACTTCCATCGATTCTTCGATGTGTACAGAATGTGACGATTGATCTGCTCAACGGACGATTCAGAGCGTCCGTTTACCCGCATGCCAAGCGTGCCACTCGCGACTCCAATTCGCGTCCAAATTTGCAGTTAGACCCCAAGCTCAACCACTCTAGAATTCGACTCCATGAGCACCAAGCCAAACCTTGTTCTTTGCTATCCAGTGGAACAACGACACCTCGATCTCTTCGCGTCCGAACTTCCAGAGCTAGAGGTCATCAATGCAGGCCAAGAGGGTGTCAACGAAGCTCTGCCTCGGGCGGACTACTTCGTCGGACATGCAAAAGTCCCCGTCGATTGGCGAAGAGTCGTTGATCAGAAAAGACTGAAGTTGATTCAGAGCTCAGCAGCAGGACTAGATCACTGCTTGGTACCAGAGGTGATTGCGTCGGAGATTCCCGTTTGCAGCGCCTCGGGCTTATTTGCCAACCAAGTTGCCGAGCAGTGCTTTGCGCTCCTATTCGGTTTGATTCGTAGTATGCCAATATTCTTCCGACAGATGCAGTCCCGTGACTTCACCAGACGCCCGACCGATGACTTCCACGGAAAGAAAGTTGGAATCGTTGGGCTCGGCGGAAATGGCCGACGCATCGCCGACTTGTTAGCTCCCTTCGGTGTAGAGATTCGAGCGACGGATCACTTCCCGATTTCCAAACCCGAATCGGTGCGAGACTTGTGGCCAGCATATCGGCTGCTCGACTTGGCTTCTTGGAGTGACGTACTCATTTTGGCGCTACCCTTGAATGCCAAAACTCATGGCCTGATCTCGGAAGCTGTGTTTCAGGCAATGCCGCCGGGAAGTTACCTCATCAACGTTGCCCGCGGCCAAGTCGTCGACGAAAACGCGTTGGTCGCGGCACTCGAGACCGGCCACCTAGCAGGCGCAGGTCTCGATGTGACTGAAACCGAACCATTACCAGAGGAAAGCCAACTGTGGTCACTACCGAATGTGCTGATCAGTCCACATGTGGGAGCCCAATCAGCCCGTCGCGTTGACGACTCAACTCGTCTCGCATGCGAAAACCTGAAACGGCACATGAACGGAGTACAACTAGTGAATGTTGTCGATAAATCACTTGGATTTCCTCATCCCAACGACATGGCCTGCAATCAACCGGCCTAGACGAACAGCCATCATTTGCAAGCAAAGAGAATTCGCAGCTGAGATTAAGAAACGGGGCGTGCTAGCTACTTGGATGATTCGCTGTGGACGATCCAATCTGATGATTGGCACGCCTGTGAGGGGGAGGTATAGTCGAAGTTCGGTTTCAGCCTTTCCGGTGGTCACCAACGACCAGTCCAAGACCAGCCCCGATAGCACGAGCTTCCGCCGAAATGCCAACTACTACCATGATGAACGAAGGCAGAACTCGGGCCTTGCTCGACGGTGTCGTTGCTGACAGCAGTGCCGAAGCGTTATTGAAGCGTTACGCTGCCATCAACGCCAAGCAACGTGTTCAGTGGACAACGTACCACCGCTTCGAACGGGAATTGGGTAGCGGTGGTCAGGGCATCGTCTACCTCAGTTTCCGCAAAGGCGCCGACGGGTTCAATCAGCCCGTCGCCATGAAGGTATTCTCGCCGGCACGATTCGCTACTGAGAGCGAGTATGAGAAAGCCATGATTCGTATCGCGCACGTAGCATCTCGTATTGCGACGATTCAACATGACAACTTGCTCGACGTTCAAGACTTCGTCGATCAAAATCGCATTCGAATCATGGTGATGGAGTGGATCGACGGTTTCGACCTGCGACAACTGCTTACAACCGAACGACTCCAGCTCGTGAAATCGATCGCCAATCCCAAACGTTGGTCGTACATCAATCGCGTCGTCGCGACTATTGGCAAAGAGCAAACCCGCATCAAGGCCGGCGTCGCGGTTGCGATTGCTAGGGATTGCCTTGCGGCACTGGCGGCCCTTCACCGCGAGGGCATTGTCCACAGTGATCTGAAGCCCGCAAACATCATGTTAAAAAAAACGGGCCACGCCAAGTTGATCGACATGGGTTCTGCGTTTGAGTTGCGTGATCCGCCAGAAAAGCGGGCTTGCACGCCTGCCTACGCAGCTCCCGAAGTACTGGAAGGTGCCGACTGCGACGAACGTAGTGATTTGGCGAGCCTTGGCTACGTGCTCGTCGAGATGCTGGCCGGACGCCCCTGTTTTGCGCCGGACACCGAGTACAAGGATTTATTGGAAGCAAAACGCCGCCTCGGTTCGCGGCTCGACAAGATTCTTCCCGACGAAGTCGTCTGTAACGAACACTTGATGAATCTCTGCAAGCGTTTGGTCGCTACCGATCCGCAGCGAAGATTCCCAAGTGCCGAAGCCGCTGAACTGCGTGAGGGTGGTGCAGCGGAATTCCATCGGCAACTAGTCTTCGGTGATCTAGCAAGCGAATATGACAACGACATTCGCGTTCTACTCGAAGAAATGAACCGCATCGAACAAGTATCGCGCGGACTCGACGAAACAGAGCAGTGGTCTAATTAGAAAGCACATTTGCGTTTCGCTTATTGCCGCTTGAGATCGGAACGGCATGCCCTGCACATCGTCGAACTGTGCGAGAAATTGTCCACTCGTGACAAAATCTACCAGTCGCACACATCCGCAGTGGTAGGTTTCTCGGCGAAATAGAAAGAGCGGCATCCTGCCGCGGTAACTGCAATCATTGCAGCTTGATTGGACTCGCTAATTCAATCGTTTGCGTCGACTTCAATCGTTTGCGTCGACTTCAATCGTTTGCGTCGACTTGTTGCGTTCGGATGATCGGCTTGAATAAGGCTGAGCTGTTGGTGATGACACAAACTCGCATCAATTTTCACTCATGGGCAATCAAAAGGTCATCCCTGACCCAAGGATCATCCTTGCCACGCCGAAGCGGTCGCATCAATACGAATGTACGGAACGTGTATCATCGATCGGCGCCGACAGAAGATCGGTGCCCTGCAGTAAACAAATTTGGATTCCAGCGGTCGTTGGAGAGAAGCGAATATTTCGTTGCGTTGACAACGTCAATGACATTCAAGAAGGGGGCAAGCTGGTTTTCAAAGTTGCTTCATGAAAGACGGATTGTGTAAATCTGTTTCGCGCTTGTCAAGCTATCGAAAAAAAAAACATCCGTATGCAGTGGAATGGAAAATGGTTTTACTCATCAACGATTTGGCCGATTGATGTTCAGCAATTGCTCGTACGAGTTACTCAAAACATTCGAATTTTTTTTGTCGCAAACAAGACACTGCAACGACAGCAGACTGCACAAAAGGGCGTGCTAAGATACGCTGATCGCATGGGCGAGATGTCTGGCCAAAGAACGGCAGCGACGTCGAAATCGCATCCTAACTTAGAACCGGCTTGACCAGTCCGGATACTTCCATTCTCGATCAAACGTACGCAAGATAAGTCGGATTGAATGAAGCAATTGCATCGAGCCTTGAGCACTGCCTACGCTTCGTTCTCAAGTCCGGTAAGAAACGTACTTTGATCTACTTTTCGTGAGTAACAGCGTGAGCCAATCGTCCAACGAAGCTGATTCCAATTCAGAGAACGACCTGCATCTGAGCCGCATGCAGGCAAATCGCTTGGATCAAGTGTTGACTGACGATGTTTGTCGAAGGCTCGGCATTTTTGCGCTTCCGAACGACTTCTGTTTGAGCGTCGTAATCCCGGTGTTCAACGAAGTCGAAACTGTGCTAAGCGTGATTGAACGTGTTCGTCGCACGGAATTACCACTGGAAATCATCCTGGTAGACGACGGAAGCAGTGATGGGACGCGAGACAAGCTTGCTTCCCTTCCAGAAGCCGAAGATCTCAAGATTATTCTGCACGAAAAGAATCGGGGTAAAGGTGCCGCTCTTCGAACTGGTTTCGCAGAAGCCACCGGCACAGCGGTTGTAGTCCAAGATGCTGACCTCGAATACGACCCCGATGACTTTAGGTTTCTCATCCAACCTATTGTCGAAGATCGCGCCGATGTGGTTTACGGGACGCGCTATGGGCACCACGACCGTCCCGTACCACCACTCTGGCATGTGATGGTCAACCGATTAATCACACGTCTAGCGAATTTGAGAACCGGCCTCTACTTGAGCGACGTGGAGACGTGCTACAAAGTGATCAAGCGGGAGCTGATTCAGGAAATCGCCCCCGGCCTGCTCGAAAATCGTTTCGGCATCGAAATCGAAATGACCGTCAAACTCGCGCGCATGAGAGCGCGATTCTATGAGCGACCGATTCGCTATGATCGACGCGGATTCGATGAAGGCAAGAAAATCGGGTGGCGTGATGGCGTGCGAGCCTTATATTGCATGCTTCGCTATTGAGCACCAATGTCGAGAACCAAAGTCCTGTTGACACCTAGTTCCGGCGACTGGCATCGGCTAAAGCGCTGCATTTCGCAAGCGATCTCTTGGCTTGGCTCCTTGTCGCGATAGTCGTGCAGCAGCACCAACCAACAGCTTTAGTCACCGTTTCATTCCAGACTTGCCCCAGACGGAACCCCTTCGTGATCACCGACGCTTCCAACCATGGACCCAAGTTGTTCGATGGTAACAGCGATTCCGAAGACAGGCAGCTGTACTCCCCCGCAATGCTGGCGGAACTGCTCAACGTCTCGGTTCGAACGATAAGACGTTGGCAACGAGCCGGTTTGATCGAGCCTGTTAGCGAAGTCATGCATCTACCGCAGTTCGATTTCTCAGGGCTTGCAACCGCAAAGCAACTGGCCGAATGGACTCATGCCGGAGCGACGGTTGCTTCGATCCAACAGCAACTCGAAGCCCACCGTGCTCGTGTCGGTTCAGACGCTCCGATCGAAGATCTACCAATTACCGCAAGCGGACGCAATCTTGTGCTTCGCCATGGGGATCAGTTTTTTGAGGCGTCTGGCCAATTACGATTTGGTTTTGAAGGCCCCAAGATCTTCGAGGCGGAAGAGCTTCCCGCTACGATCTGTTTTGAAGAAGCGAGTAAGCAGAGCGCAAAACACAAATCGGCGTCGGTCCAAGACGAAAGCCTCGAATCAATCATCGAAAATGCAATCACCGCCGAAGACGATGGTGATTACGAAACGGCAATCCAGTGGTACCGATGTGCGATAACGAATTTTGGCTTAGATGCCGACGTCTGTTTTCAGATAGCCGAATTGCTCTATCGCGTCGGTGATATCCAAGGCGCTCGCGAGCGTTATTTCGTCGCCCTCGAAATCGACCCTGATTTGGTCGAAGCACGTGCTAATTTGGGTTGTGTCTTGGTTGAGTGCAATCAACCGGAGCTCGCCATCGCTGCGTTCGAGGGAGCACTAGAGCAATTCCCGGATTATGCCGACGTGCACTTCCATTTGGCTCGCGCGTTGGATGCCACTTCTGAATCGGGAAGAGCCGCGATTCACTGGCAACGTTTTCTAGATTTGGCTCCTTCAAGTCCTTGGGCTGAAGAAGCGCAACAACGGCTCCGAGAGCACATGCCGCTTCAGTATTAGAGTCAGCCTACCAGCATGTACACGCACTGAGACGGCAATATCTCCAGCCTTGCGGGTACCGACTCGCCTCTCGAAGAGGCGTAGCCGCTTCACTTCGTCTCAGCTTCAGCTCAAAAACAACCAGTAGCCGCATCTAACTGGGCAAACAGCCTGCAAGAATTACGTGGAATTCTACTTATTTGGCTCGGGGTACCTCACTCAAGGGCCTATCTCTCAGCGGATGCTACCCTTGCTCTAAGGGGTCCGGCCGACTGCTAGAGCACCTTGCTTTTCATTTCGCCAATGGATGAACCGAAGTTCGTCGTGCTGGCTGATGCTTGAGTTCGCCTGATACACAAAACGGCCTAAATCGGCTCTAGCAACTGGTCTTAACCATTCTCCGGTTCTTTATTTTCTTCGCACTCACAGTTCTTTCGACCTGTGTTCGGAGAAGTATATTCATTTGAGTCTCGAGTTGTGAGTTCGCAAAACTATTCTCTTCTCACCGTTTCATTTGTCATCGCCCTACTGGTTGGCGTGGGACTGATGAATTTGGGGATTGATCCGTATGCCCAATACGGTACCGGTTTCGTTCGGCCAGTTGTTCAAGAATCGCGTCTGACGAAGCTCCGACTTTTTGAGGAGTTGCCAGACGGACCTCAAGGCGTCGTACTTGGCTCTTCGCGGGTACACAAATTTGATCCTGAAGTCCTCCAAATCAACACGGGCAATCGTTTTTTTAATTTCGGCGTGAACCATGGCCGACCGGAAGACTTTCTAGCCCTTTACCGACATCTGCGTAAACAGTCATCAACAGTGCCAAGCATGTTGTTGATCGGCGTAGACCCCATTTCACTTTCCGATGCAGAAGAAGTCGATGCAAGACTGCTCGGCATCAATGAGTTGAGCGGGCAAATTCGAGAGTACTTAACTTGGGAAGATCGAGCGAAGCGTTGGTCGGATCTACTCAGCTGGAATCAGACGAAGAACTCGCTTCATGCCCTCAAATCACTTGCTCGCCACACTGAAAGTCCAGCAGAAGAATCTTTCCGCGAAGACGGTTTGATCCAATACCACCGCCGCGAAGTAGAGATCGCCAACGGCGAATACGATTTTGAAGCGGCACTTTCTTACAACATCGACGAATATACCACCTACTATCGCCGCGTTACCGGTCTCTCCGAAGCACGCTGTGATTGCCTGCGCGAAGTGATATCGACTGCCAGATCGGAGGGAACCGAAGTGGTTTTGTTCCTTCCCACACTTCATCCCAGGTTGCTGGAATCACTGAACCAAATCGAAGGCGCCGAACCATTTCGAGAGCGATGTCGAGGATTCCTTGAACAGCTAGCCCAAACCAATGCCATTCCGCTCTACGACTTCACCGAGTTGACGTCGTTCAACGGACAAGCAGCACAGTTTGTTGACGGTATCCATCCACTGGAACCCAACACTAAGAAGATGATCGACATCATGTTTCCTCTGACCGTTGAGGATCGCTATGCTCTTCAATAGCCAGATTTTTGTGCTGCTATTCCTACCGCTTATCTTGTTGCTGTGGTGGAATCGCTACGCAACACAATCATTTCGCCTGACGATTTTGACACTGGCCAGCTACGTTTTCTACGGGTGGTGGGACTACCGCTTTGTCGGCCTCTTGCTGGTTTCGTCGGTCGTCGATTACCTAGCCGGCGCCAAGATTGACGCGGCGACGAATCCGAACAGCCGACGCGGCTGGCTGCTGGTTTCGCTGACCAGTAACTTGGGATTGCTCGCGTTCTTCAAGTACTGTGGCTTCTTCGCTGAAAGCTGGAATTCACTCGCCGAGTGGCTGCGAACAGGAGGCAATGTTCCTGTTCCTGAGATCATTCTGCCGGTGGGCATTTCGTTTTATACATTCCAGACACTTAGCTACTCAATCGACCTATTTCGCGGTCAAGCTAAACCTGCCAAGAGCTTCCTTCACTTCGCCGCGTACGTCTCGCTCTTCCCACAGCTCATTGCCGGTCCCATTGTTCGATACCGGGACATTGAAGATCAACTACGTAGCATCCGAAGTACGATAGATTGGGACCTGTTTGCGAAAGGCACCTATTTTTTTGCGGCGGGCATGGCGCAGAAAATCCTATTTGCCGACCTGATTGCCGCTCGTATCGACCCAATGCTCCTTGCTGCAGGAGACCTGCAGTTCTTCGGTGCCTGGTTTGCCATGCTTGGATATAGCCTGCAGTTGTATTTTGATTTCGCGGGTTACAGCAATATGGCCGTCGGACTCGGGCTGATGCTCGGGTTCCAGTTCCCACAGAACTTTGACTCGCCATACCGCAGCACCAGCATCGCCGATTTCTGGCGACGCTGGCATATGACGCTTTCCTATTGGCTCCGCGACTATGTATTCATTCCTCTTGGCGGCAGTCGTCATGGCAATCTGTTGACGCTTCGCAACCTGATGATTGTGATGCTGCTAGGTGGTTTGTGGCATGGAGCCGGCTGGACCTTTGTTCTCTGGGGTCTTTACCACGGATTGCTGCTCGGTGCCCATGCGCTGTTTCGCAACTGGACGGGCCGTTCAATCCCAAAGATGCCAGCGATTGCCATTACTTTTGTTGCCGTCGTCTTTGGCTGGGCACTGTTCCGTTCGACCGATCTTCCCATGTGCGGGCAACTCTGGTCTGCCATGCTCGGGCTGCACGGCATCGAACAGATTCCGACAGCTCTTGCAGTTGTCGGCGGTCCCAAATCGGTGGGGCTACTAGTCGCTTTGTTGTCCATCGTTTGGTTTGCTCCGAACTTGTGGCAACTCACGTTTCGCCCGTCCCTCGTTACCTCAATTGCAACCGCGCTGATCTTCGTGATCTGCGTTCTGCGGTTTGAGGTGGACAGTCCGTTTCTCTACTTCCAGTTCTGACATGAACCCACGATCAATCAATGTCATTGAATCAGCCCATGAACTCCTCGCGTTGCAAGAAGAGTGGGAAGCATTGGAATTCGATAGCCCCTTCATGGAGTTTGGCTGGCTTTGCTCTTGGTGGTTGCAGGTTGGGGGCGACGGCACGCTCTTCGTCGTAACGGTTCGCAATGAGTCGGATCAGTTGGTATTGGTAGCCCCCTGGTACCTACATCGTTCCCGTACACGAGGCAAAGAGATCCGTTTTCTGGGTTCTGGCAAAGTCTGTAGTGACTATGCCAGCCTAGCCGTCGGATCGAATTCCAACCCGACTGACGATATTGCCGCGCTCGTTGCCTGGCTCCAACAACAGAATTCGTGGGAGTGCATCAACCTCGAAGGGAGCGCGAAGTCAGACCCGCATATCAGCCTGTTTGTTGAATTGATGGAGGAGCAAGGCTTTCGGTTTTACCAGCGAAGCGAAGCCCGATTCTGGCGACTTGCTTTACCCCAGAGCTACTCGGAGTTCGTCGATACACGGCCTAAGAAGACACGGCAGAAGTTGCGAAAGGTCGAGCGTGAGACTCTCTCGGATTCCCAGTTTGTGCTATGCAAATGCAAGGATGACGTTCCCAGTTACTTAGACGACTTCAGACGCATGCATGTGGCTAGGCACCGTGAAATCCACGGTCATGACGGCTGTTTTGAAGACGAGAGTATCGGAGCGTTTCTTCAAACCAACATTCTGAGGTTGCTAGACGACCACAGGCTCTGGCTGGGCAAACTCACCATCAACGACCAAGTCGCTGCCGCCTGCATCGCATTTCAACGCAACGACACTCTGTTCTACTATCAAACCGCATTCGACCCCGCCTTGGCCAAATACCAACCAGGCTGGCTGCAGAATATTCATTTAATTCAGAACTGTATTGATCGCGATCTCAAAGCGATCGACTTCTTGCGTGGCGATGAACCGTATAAGTCTCGACTCGGGGCTGAACCCGTTGACCATGAAAGACTGAGGGCCGTATCTAGAAACCCAGCCGCACAGCTTCGATTCAGTTTGTGGACCAAAGTCCACGCGCTCAAAGACAGCTTTGTGACCAACCCGAACTAGAGGTTACGCCCGAACGGTTCGCCCCAGGGATGCCGCGTCCACGTCGCTGATTTGAAGACGACCTACGGCCGCTTGTCCCGATTGAAAAAGTCCTTCATGGAATCGCGGCGCGGATCATAATCGCTGCCGCTAGCTGCCGGCCGTTGCCAGTTGCCATCCTGAAGTTGGTTCGTCGGTGATCCTGGTTCTGTACCTCCGAGTTGGCCGCGAAATCCACCTTCGGCAAACTTCAGGTCCGCGGTCTCAAATGTGTCCGGGTTAATGTAGACCTGTTCGATGTAAGCTTCAAATTCACCCCGTGAACCATCGTGGGGAACGGATCTTATGTAGGCGGCATCGCGCCCCTGACCTGCCAGCTTGAGCCAGTTTGTAGCCTTCGCGTAGCTTAGCTCGTAGCCACTTCCGGAGTAGGTCCCGGAATCACTCTCGCCGTTGAACGCAACATTGCCCATAGCCTTGAATTCCCAAGTTCCATCCGCCCCTCGTTGCGAGATGAGCGATGAACTACCGGACGAAGTACTCAGGCCTTGTGTCTCGTAGATACGAAGTTGATCGCAATTCAAAAGCAGCTGCCCGTCTTCAATTTGAGCCTGCTCATTAGGGAGAATCGCATCGTCCCAGCTTTTGATCGGCCCTGTGAGCACCTCAATCTTTCCATCCAGAACCAATTCCTCGCGATCAAGCAGACCGACTAATTCATCTCGGAACGTCACGTACGCACCCTGCAGTTCCTCACTTGCCGTTTCGCCGCTCGTAGAGCTAGCCAGTTGGCCGGGTTTGCGATCGGACAGGAATCGAGACATGAGTACGCCGCGACCTTGACCGACGACACGCTCCTCCTGAACGTAGAAGGTAAGCCGGGGCACCAAGATCTGATCCCGACTTTTTTTATCACCGAAGGTTGGCGATCTTCGATCACCATCCAATTGCGATGACATGATGTTGACATTTTGGTCGAGAACAATCCGATCCACTCGGCTCTCAACACTCGCCTCGTTAGCGCGTGCATTCCGAAAGTCGATCGGCTCAGAGAAATGTACATGTAGTTCGTCTGCGGTCCCAGCGGTAAGTAGCATCTGCTCAGGCGACGTCCGGAACGCTGCATCGAACTCGATGCCGCCTTGCAGTCGCAAAACTTTGCCATCGAATCGAAGACGTTCCTTCCATCGGCAAATCGGTGCCCTAAGCCATTCCACCTTACCCAGCCTGGAATCATGACCCTGATCTTGAGATATCAGCATGGAATAGGGTGCTTTGAATTCTCCAGGATGATCGATTTCGACCATGTTTCGTGTTTGGTCAAAACGGATTGCCTCACTCGTGACTAAACCGTCTGCCAACTTCATCGTTGCAGGTTTGCCTTCGACCTGAAGATCCGTTTCACCCAACAAGTTTGTCGTCAGAACTAGAGTCGAACCGTCGACGCTCCAGGGTTGTAGTCCGCTCTTCGTCACGATCTCGCGACTCATTCGCACCGGACCATCAATGTTAAGTGAATCCACCCAACTCTCACTTTTCGTGCGGATGATTCTTCCGGCAAGCTTCGTTCCGGTAACCTTCAGAGGAATCTTTGACTCTTCCTGCGTATCCCTATCGCCAGATTGCTGTCCAGGCACAGTTCGCCCGTTTGCATCCACGGCTACCTGTTGTTCAGCAAAACCAGGCATTCCCGTTGCAGCTCCACCAGCGGTTTTCGGTGGGCCGATCCACTGATACATCGGGTTGCCCTCTGCATCGCTTAGTGCCAGAGACGACTCCTTCTCCGAAGATGCCTGCGGCGACCTCAGCCTTGGTTCAACGCGTGTTTCAATTTCTAAATCCAGTTGAGTAACATCAGCATGGATGTCCGGAGTGCGAATACTGGTGGCATTGGGGGAATAGACTCGTTTTGGATTCCAAGCCACCTCATCGTTTTCTGTCGAATGTGCTATGCCCGCTTCATTGCGTCTCATCCACACCTCGATCCGATTACTCTGAACATAACCGTGCTCGTTGCTATCGATCGTGGCGTTGCCCAGCAGCTCGAGCCATTGCGTATCGGGATCTCTTTGCCCCGAGCTAGCGGAGGTGGACGTGGAGGGGGATGCGCTGGCTGTATTGGGTGCCATGCGAAGCAACTTCTCCCAAGTGATTTTGATGGCGTGATCGCCTGAAGAGGCCGCTGAGTTTTTCAAATCATCTGACTCATCTGCGAAGAACTCCCCGGGGCCTTGAGCAACGAGCCATCCAAGATGGGTTGGCTCTCCCGCCTCCGACTCTGGGGGCGTTTGGTACTCGATCCTTGGGGAAATGAACTCGTTGCCTTGATAGCTCACCATTGCATTGGATTTTTCGGCGCTTGGTTTATTCAATTGCCCGCCGAATTCGATCCTGCGTTTGTCGATGTCGATCACTAGTGTCTTTGACCTGGAGACAACATCGACGGTTGGAGCTCGAACTTCCACCCAGCGTTCACCAACGTAGTCCGCCAGCGAGTCAGCCCCAACGGCATCCAAGCTCTTGATCTTGATACCGGCGATCTCTGCCTCTGATTTCGAGCCATCGATCGGTCGCATCCGGCCGGATACCTCATCTTCTGGTGGCTCAACTGCAATCGTGACCTTTTCGCAGTTGAAGATGTCCGGCGTCAAATCTCCGAGGCGGTGTTCAATACGAACACCATTAAGCAGCGTTGCCAGCGAACGCCCAAAATCAAACGCAAATCGACCACCACATATGGCCTGCAGCCGGGCTGGCATGGCTTTGAGTTCAGCCCCCGAAACGCGGGAGTCGGTAGCAAACTGCTCTGCATCTAAATCGGCCCAGATCCCGCCGGGCGGTAAAGCAATATCTACTTTCTCAACGTGGTAGAGTTCGAGCTGATCCAAGGGCCCCCAAGGGGATTTGCTACTTGAGTCGCCGCCAAGCAGATCACTACGAAGTCGGATAAGCAGATTTCGGCCTTGGATGATGCTGTCGCCCCAGTCGATCGTGACTTGCTGTTGCGTCACAACTTGAGTGCGATTGATGGTCAGGTCAGACGTCGTGAGTCGCCAAGGGTCTTTCACTGGCCGAGCGTTCGCCGCTTTCTTGGTGATCTCGATCCGTCCCTTTAGTTCCCCGAGTGCGATGGTTGGCTTGGTGCTGGTGTCCGGTCCTGGTGGCTCATCGAAATGAATCGTCGCCCCTTCTTCCGCGATAATGACCCACATGTCGCGGTCCGTCAGCTTCGCGCTGCGTTCACGAACCGTCGCACCTTGCCCAGAATCCGACTGGGGCAAGATCATCGTCAGTTTTTCCAGGTCCCATGTTTTCTCATCGATGGGAGTCCAAGACTTGCAGAGCAAAATGCCTTGCTTGGTATTGATGATATTCGGCGACTGTGTTTGCCACGAATCCGCTGGAAAGAAAGCCTGCCACCAGAACTCGCTTGGCAGTTCATTGATGTGTTCCGGAATGTCTTTCGCAACACGTTCCGCCGGCTCGATCATCGGCACGACGATCAACATATACGCGACCATGCAAGCGAACAGAATCGCTTGGACTTTCGCATAGCGTGTTGCAAAGACGAGCACGTTGAAATCCTGTTCTATTGACGATCAATCCAGCAGTGGACAGCCAGAATCACGGACTTCATGAAGCGATGGTCGTTTCCCAACAACCTTTGGCTTTCATCAGACGCTCAATGATTTCTCGGACAGCACCACGCCCACCCGGTTTTTCGGTAATCCAGTCAGCTACCGCGATGGCTTCGTTGGCGGCGTCGGCGACCGTGGCCGCAAGACCGACATGCTTCAACACAGGCACGTCAGGCAAATCATCGCCGATGTAACAGACTTCTTCGGGTGCCAAGCCGTTTTCCTCGAAGATATCGCGTGCGGCCGGTAGCTTGTCGGAAAACCCCTGCCGTACGATCGATATCCCCAGCTCAGCGGCACGCAACTTCACAATCTGCGAATTACGCGCTGTCAATAACCCGAATTGGAACCCAGCTCGCTGCCACAAATTAATGGCCATACCATCACGCACGTGGAATGACTTGGTTTCGACACCCGCGTTGTCAAACACAATCGTTCCATCCGTCAACACGCCGTCCACGTCTGACAACACCATTTTGATGGGAGCGGCGACATTAGCGTCCTTTTCAAACTTCGATTGGCTCACCGTTCTGACCCCTTTTGGAACTTAATCAAGGACAGAATTCGCGGGACACCTACATCGCTGTTTGGCAAGACACTTGATTCCGAGGCTGACTGAAGCGACGCGTCCGTTGTTGTCGAAGAAGTTCGAAGATCAACGACATCCGTGATGTCCACGATTCCCGCAGGACGACCGAAATCGTCGACGACAGGGACTTCGCTGATTTTGTAGGTTGTGATCAGATCAACGGCCGCCTTTAAGTCGTCGTTTTGAGAGACAGTGTGAAAATCATCAGCCATAATTTCCAGGATTGGACGGTCCAAAAAGGCATCTTTTTGTTGCTCGAGGAGCCGGGCTAGATCGCTGTCCGTAAAAAGACCAACTAGTTTGCCGGATGAATCGGTGAGCATGATGGCTCCAGTCCGCCGTCCTGGCCGGTTGATCAGCACGAGGACTTCTCGGACGGAGAGGTCTGCCGGGGCCACTCGACATTCTTCGAGGGGTCGCATGGCTTCAGTAACATGCATCAGCTGTCGACCCAGGCTGCCCGCCGGGTGGTAGCGTCCAAAGTCTTGTTTGGTGAATCCCTTCATCTCACTTGCAACCAACGCGAGTGCGTCACTAACGGCAAGCATCAAGGTCGTTGAAGTCGTCGGCGCGAGCCCGTGCGTGCAAGCCTCTTCATGCTTACCGATCGGCACCACAAACTCGCAACGACGTCCTAATGTGCTTCTTGCACTCTTGGTAATGGCGATCGTCGAGCGACGAATCCCAGACCTGTTGGCTCCAGTACTTTCTTCGGAACGTTCGCCAGGCAAGATGGGAAGCAAGCGGTTTATTTCTTGCGTTTCGCCGCTGTAGGAAAAAAGAACTACACAATCTTCAGGCTGCACGCTTCCCATGTCGCCATGAACGGCTTCAGATGGGTGCAAGAAGAAACTCGGAGTCCCAGTCGAGGAAAGCGAGGCGGCAAACTTTTGACCAACGATGCCTGCCTTGCCAATGCCAGTTACAACGACTCGGCCCTTACATTTCGCAAGCGCCCGCACCGCATCGGAGAACGACTCGTCAATTCGCGACTGCATGTGCCGAAGCGCATCGGCCTCTGCACGGATGATCTGCTTGGCACGCGCGACCGTCGCCGCGGGCGCAGTCAAATCCATTGATACCGGTAGATAGGCATTCGCTTCTGCAGCCACAACGTCCCTCCATTGACGCTATAGGTCACCAACCGTCGATCGCTATTCTTGACAGTTGGCATTGGCTTTTGCGGGCCAAGAAATGAACTACTGGCAGGCTAGCACCCGCGAATTTCGGTTCATCGTTGGCATGACCCCTCTTACGGCTTCATGCCAGAGGGCGAGATGTCGCCTTCGGTTTGCAGAGAGGTCCAGCCGAAGTCTAGTCAACGCCAGGTTTCAGGGCAACGCAGATCAAATCTCAGTTAATTCCATTACCCCCACCCAGTCCTCAGGATGACGCCGGCTCCAATGTGGGATTTACTTAGTTCGACGATTCTGAGGACTCTCCGTCCATTTGGGGGCATGTCGGCGGTGCAGGATTGATCGAAGAATCCACAACTCCAAGTCCGATGCTATCAAAAGCCGGGGGACACCCTGGGAACTGGCCCACAGCTACCAGAACGCGCTCAATTGCGTAAGAGATTGACTCAGAAGGACGTCTACTGAAAGAGCGTAGTTTGGCTTGAACTAGAAAAAGTGGGCGATCCTAATAAACTCTGCTGATAGTACCTGCTGTGAAACATTTGTGGACAGGGAAAATACCTGCCCATAAGGGCATTCCATATTCGAGACCACGGCAGCGAGCATTGCGGGACGCTCCTTACCGCCTCGCACGGATAATCAGTTAGTTAGATAGAAATAGTCAATTCGTTAGAACAACCCAATGGGGACCCCAGTTCGGTAAGGTCAAGTTTGGTGGTATGAAATTCATCGGCAAGAGTATCCGCAAATACATGCAGGTCGCAAAGGACTTTTGCGTCTACAAGATCCTGCACGCGGATGACCCACCGCACACGCTTGCCCTTGGCATTGCAATCGGCATGTTCGTCACGTTCACGCCGCTCATTGGTTTTCAGATGGTGCTCTCCTTCGCGCTCGCGTGGCTGCTTAAGGCCAACAAGGCGGTTGGAGTCCCAATTGTCTGGATCTCAAATCCCCTCACGATCATCCCCATCTACTATCCGTGCTATGTGATTGGCTGCAAGCTGCTTGGAACTCCGGTTGTCAGCGATGAGTGGACACTGATCGGCGACGAGTGGAAAGCCTTGGCCGCCGACCCTGCGACCCGCTGGAGAGACAAAGTCAGCTTCTGGTGGGACAACTTAATGGACTTCGTAGGCCCACTTTGGCTGGGATGTATGGTCGTCGCGACGGTCACCGGAGTACTCAGCTACTACATATCCTTATTTGCCATTCGCCAGTACCGACTCCGGCGCTGGGGCCAATTGATGCCCCCAAGCACAACGCCCATTGAGTCGATCGAAGATGCATCCATTGTGAAACGCGACCAACCAGTCGATAAAGACGCCCATGGTGAGAGTGCCGCTTGATCCATCAGCGTTGACACAATGTCGTTCGGAAAGAAAAAGGCTCCTCGGACATCAATCATCCCAGGAGCCTTGAATCGTTTTCGGTAGTCTGCGTGTCCAAGTCCGCAGGCCTGAATTGCAGCGATGTGCCGTTCGCGTGGTCGCTCAGGTCAATCGGCTTTTAGCCACCCATCGCTGGGAACATCTCGCGAGCCATTTGGATACCGGCAGGCCCGACAAGTACTACGAAGATGCCAGGGAAGATGAATAGGACGAGTGGGAAGATCAGCTTCACCGCCGTCTTTGCCGCTTTCTCCTCAGCGACTTGCTGCCGGCGAACTCGCATGGCGTCACTCTGAACTCGCAGCGCATTCGCGATGCTCGAACCAAATTTATCGGCCTGAATCAAGATTGAAGCCAAACTGCGTAGATCATCAACTCCGGTGCGGCGACCGAGGTCGGTAAGAACTTCGTTTCTTGCCTTCCCCATCTGAAGCTGAAGATTACACAAGCCGAACTCGTCTGCGATGATGCGGTAGCTTTTCTTCATCTCATCGGAAACACGTCGCATTGCTTGGTCCAGACCTAATCCTGCTTCAACACAGACCACGAGCAAATCCAAAGCATCGGGTAACCCCATGAAGATCTGGTTCTTGCGTCGCTTCACCATCTGCCCGAGCACAAGTGTCGGGATAAAGAACCCGATCGCAGCAATGACGAAACCGCGGATCGCCGCAGCCGAGGTGAATCCGTACATGAACAGAGACACACCACCGGCCAAGAAGAGGAAAACGAGGGCAGTGATGGCTCGAATCGAAAGGTACACCATCGGAGCGTTATCGTTGCGAAATCCAGCCTCGACCAGAGTCTGACGAAGCTTGCCCATCTCTTGCTCTGTCTTCGGCGTGAGCGGCTTCGCCAGAGCAGGGGATGCCTTCTCCAAGACTCGCGCGATTGCTTCCGACTTCTTCTCGGCTTTCTCGTCAACCTTTCCTCTAGGATCGCTGAGTGCCTGCAAGCGTTGCTCAGCCCGATCCTCGCGGTCCATAAAGTGGCTAAGTACCAGCCAAGTTACAGCACCAATAGCAAAGAAGATGGCGACGGGAATAATGACAGCGTTGGAAAGTGTGAATCCAATAAGCATCTTTCTACACCTTCACGTTAATGATCTTACGGATAACCAGAGCACCAACAAACTGCAGCACGATAGCCACGGCCATCAACTGCCGTCCGGTTGGATCTCGGAAGAGAACCATGGCGTAGTCGTAATTCAAGTACAACATGACACCCAGGAGTACGGGAGGCAGTGCCAACAGTACGATCCCGGATAGTCGACCTTCTCCAGTCAATGCCTGGATCTGTCCAGCCAGCTTGAATCGCTCACGGATGAGGCTACCGATCTTGTCCAAAATCTCGGCCAAGTCACCACCCGTTTGCCGCTGCAACAGGACCGCGGTCGCGAAGAATCGCAAGTCCATATTGGGAACGCGGACCGTCATGTCTTGGAGAGCTTCGTCAAGCGTGATACCAAGGTTCTGTTCCTCAAAGGCTCGGCCAAATTCCTTGGCAATGGGATCTTGCATCTCGCCTCCGACCAAACCGAAACCAGCCGCCAAGCTGTGACCGGCTCGCAGCGAGCGAGAAAGCAACTCGAGCGCCTCTGGCAACTGTGCATTGAACTTCGCCATCCGCCGGCTTCGCTTGAACATCAACCAGAAGATCGGGAGACCACCGGTTGTCCCAGCGAACACGGGGAGCAAGAACTTAGGGACGGGAGCCACCATGCAGATCATCGCGCCAAAAGCGGCCGCCCCAACGCAGATCGTTAGGAACTTAGCTCCGGACATGTCCACGTCGGCTTGATCCATCAGGTGACGGATATTGCCGAAGCGCGACAGGATGTCGTCCGCCATCGATTTCGTCTCTTCCAGCGTATTGGAAGAGAGTAGTGAGGCCTCCTCTTTCGTGTTGGCTGCCTTCTTCGCTCCCGTCAGTACGGCCAAGCGATCCTCTGCGGCTTGGTCCGTCGTTGGACGCATCGACACGGCGACGAATCCAACGAGGCACGTCACCCCGATCCCTACTGAAATGATGATGATGATGGATAGCATTCTGGCACCCGCCTAGCTCTCGACACGAATCTTGTATGTTGCAGGCTAACTGCTGTCCGCGACACGCCGCAGTTAGCCAAGAGTGAATCTTTGAGACCCAGTTCTGTACATTCTCAAAGCGGAAGAATTCCTGGGTTAGAAATTGGAATCAACCATCCATGATGCGACGTTCGCGGAAGGCACTCGCAGGCAAGCGGACTCCAGCGGACTCGAGGCGGTGCATGAACGAAGGCCTTACGCCCGTGCATGAGAAGTGCCCAAAGGCCTTGCCGTCCTCACCAATTCCATCCTGGTTGAAGCGATAGATGTCCTGCATGACGACAGTCTCTTGCTCCATCCCCACGACCTCAGTGATATGAGTCACCCGACGTGGTCCCCCTTGAAGCCGGTTTGCTTGGATGATCAAGTCAACCGCACTAGAAACCTGCTGACGAATTGCCTTAATCGGCAGCTCAAAACCGGCCATCATGACCAAGGTTTCCAATCGAGCGACACCGTCACGAGGATTGTTTGCGTGAATCGTCGTTAGTGACCCATCGTGGCCTGTGTTCATCGCCTGGAGCATGTCGAGTGTTTCACCACCACGACACTCACCGATGATGATTCGCTCAGGACGCATACGCAGAGCGTTTTTCACCAGGTCCGTCGCCGTAACAGCCCCGTTACCTTCGATATTGGCGGGGCGTGTTTCCAGTCGAACCACGTGTTCCTGCTGAAGCTGCAATTCAGCCGCGTCTTCGATCGTCACGATACGCTGGTCGTTCGGGATAAAGCTACTGAGTGTATTGAGCAGCGTCGTCTTACCAGAACCGGTACCACCGCAGATGATCATGTTTAAGCGAGCTTTGATACAACCCTCAAGCAACATGACCATTTCGGGCGTCAACGCTTTGTAGTTGAGCAAGTCTTCCAGCTTCAGCGGGTTAGAACCGAAACGACGAATCGATACGGCGGCACCATCCAGAGCAAGAGGAGGAATAATAGCGTTGACCCGCGAACCGTCTTCCAAACGAGCATCAACCATCGGCTGAGTCTCATCAACCCGGCGGCCGACTTTAGAAACGATCCGGTCGATGATCTGCATCAAGTGAGTATTGTCACGGAATTCAACTGGCGTTCGCTCCAGCTGCCCGCGACGCTCGACAAAGATGTGCTTGGGACCATTGATCATGATATCGCTGATCGTATTGTCCTTAAGCAACAATTCGAGCGGCCCAAGACCGAAGGTCTCATCGAGAACTTCCTCGATGATCCGGTCGCGTTCACTGCGGTTGAACAGCGTGTTCTCAGCGTCGCAAAGATGTTCAACAACCAGCCGGATTTCTTTCCGCAACTGGTCGCCTTTCATGTCGCCAATGCGACTCAGGTCGAGCTTGTCGACAAGTTTATTGTGAATCCGACGCTTGATGAGATCGAATTCTTCGGCTTTGGATTGGTCTGGATTTCTTGGCGTCTTGTTCAGAGTCTTCATTTTGCGAACCTAGCAGGACACGTCTGTGATGACCTGTTTGCCGACTTCCACTGCACTCCAGTGGTATGCGTCGCGCAAACTACAACAAGTCGGTAATACTTGCTGTGGAAGCTTACATCACGGTTAACGAAAACCTTGCGGGTCGCAGAATCTTTGCGAAAAAACCAATCTCCAGTAGCAATTACTTAGACTTCTTCGGCCCTCCGAAACGATCCTTGAGATAAACACGAGCGGCATCAACCATATAACCGTCATTACCGTACTCGAGGCTCCGCTCCAGGTAACGTTTGGCCTCGTCACTCTGATTCAAGCTGTCGTAGTAGAGTGCGATATAGAGGTCGGCGTAGAATTGAGCTCTCTTTCGCTCAGAACCCCCTGGCTTTGTGTTATCGATTGCCGCTTGTGCAACCTCTTCTGGCTTCAACTCGTCCTTGAGCATTCCCAGAACACTCATCATCGGCTCACGGCCATCACCGCGACTCGGAATCACCGTCTTCCGAGCCGCTTCAATTCCCTCTGTCTTAGCGATACACAAGAAGTACCAGGCACTGTTCTCAACGTCGTCGGGATTGACATCATGATGCGTCTTGAACTGAGCAGCCCCGTCGTTGAATCGTTCCACGCTGCAGAGTGCCAGCCCTCGCTGCCAGTTGTAGGGAGCGAGCCGAGGTTGCATTTCCACAACTCGGTCGAAGTACTTCAGACTGTCCTTGGATCGCCCTGCGCGGTAGAGCACTTCGCCCGCAGCTTGCAAGATTGAGTAGTTGTCTGTTGCCGCCTCCGCCGCACTGACCGCCAACTTGGCCGCCTCGCCATTGTCGCCCTCGGACAACGCTCTCTGTGCGCGAGCCATCAAAGCAACGGAAGATTCCTCCTGAGCTATTGAGCAGCCGACACCGAAAGTAAGGGCGACGAAGGCCGTGAGCGCGAACGGAAGCGTCGGTACTCGAGTTGCGAAGCAATGATTCATTGAATGACTCCACGGTCCATGGCTGCGGTCGGTTTCGGATCGACGGTTCGATCTCGCGATTGTAGCCAAGCAGACAGTCCCAGTCGAAAGGAAGCAATATTTCAGGCGTAAAGTTGGTCAATGAAAAACCAGAGCGACCAACGCGATGGTAGACGAAGTGTTTCGTGAGATGCATTAGAATTGGGCTCTCTGTATTCCAATGCCTCAAAGCGAGTAATTCATGACCCAACCGCGTACGCTGATTCGAGATGCCGAAGTTGTTTTTTCAAAAGAAGTTGCTCAGGCCAACATCTTGCTCGAAGGCGGGAACATTGTCGCTATAGATGCTGCTCGAGACCAGTCCGCAGAAGTCGTGATCGAAGGCGCCGGCCTGACCCTGCTACCAGGTGTCATCGACGATCAAGTGCATTTCCGTGATCCGGGTTTCACACACAAGGAAGATATTGAGAGCGGTAGTATCTGCTGTGCTGCGGGTGGTGTGACGACGTTTCTCGAAATGCCGAATACCAATCCGCCAGCAATAACCGTCGCGGAATTGAATAAAAAGTATGATCGAGGCGCCGCCGTAAGCCGCGTGAATTACGGGTTTTATGTCGGTGCCACTGAGGACAACGTCGATGAACTCAAGGCCGCCAAGCATGCGCCGGGAATCAAGATCTTTATTGGATCGAGTACCGGAAACCTGCTGGTTGACAGTCAATCGGCATTAGAACGGATCTTCGCCGAGACAGACCTACCAATTTGTGCCCACTGCGAGGATGAGACGACAGTTCGCGAGAACCAAAAGCGACTGGAAGAAGAACTCGGTGAGAATCTACGAGTACACGACCACTCCAGAATCCGTGATCATGCAGCGGCGTTGATCTGTACCAAACGAGCCATCGATCTAGCGACGCGGCACCAACATCGTTTTCACGTGTTGCACGTTAGCACCGGAGCTGAAATCCCCGAGATTGAAGCGGCCAAACCCTGGATCACCGCCGAAGCTTGCCCGCATCATCTGCTGTTCTCGGTTGACGACTATGACCGACTCGGAACACTCGTGCAAATGAACCCTTCAGTCAAAAACAAATCGGATTGCGAAGCGATCTGGAAAGCCCTACACAAGGGCGCGATCCAAGTCATTGCGACCGATCATGCTCCTCACACATTGGAGGAAAAGCAGGCCAGTTACCCAAATTCACCGAGTGGTCTGCCAGCAGTCGAGAACAGCTTGGCTCTTATGCTCAACGAGGTGAATCATGGACGAATCACGCTGCTCCAAGTCGCAAGCTGGATGAGTGATGCTCCTGCGCGCGTCTGGGGTATGGTCGGCAAAGGGCGCATCGAGAAAGGCTACGACGCTGACTTGGTGCTCGTTGACCTGAATGAGAGTCGCACGATCGAAAACGAAAAGCAGCACACACGCAGCGGTTGGAGCCCCTGGGCCGGGCAGACGCTGAAGGGATGGCCAGTGAAAACTCTGGTTCACGGAACCTGTGTCTTTGACGAACACGGTATTCACGCAACCAAGGCTCCAGCGCCTGTTCAATGCGATCACGCACGGGGCGGGTATTGGAATACGCCGGACGGAATCGGACTTGCGTAGATCGGACTTGTTAAAAGGACGGTGACTTGCTCAGTCGGCCTGGACCGACGCCGTCGCCGCTATGCAAATGAAGAGAGCTTTCCAGCTTTGTCTGCCAACAAGTAGTAGAAAGTCACCCGGCACTTCGCTGAATCATGCTTCATGATCTCACTCACTTGTCGGATCGCTGCCTCGGCTTCACTTGGATCCATCCCAAGCTTCTTAGCACAAACTCCATCCTGAATCGTCTTTAATTCGTCTGGATCGGAAGCGGCAACGGTGGAGCCATCCGCACTCTGAAGAGCAATTCCAAGATACTTCACAATGTTGTCAATTGCCGAAGTGTCCACACTATCCGTAAATCGCTCGATACTTTCCACGTAGTTGGTAGACATACACTTACTCCTTCTTGATGGGCGCAACTTACCATCTCAGCGTACGGGCCTCGCTTTGCCTCCGAATCGCTGAGCGTATTCGAACAGCCTAATAATTCTCAACTCGCTTTCCAAGCGCCCATCCCCAGTCGATACGATTGAAGAGCTCATTTCGATCTTCCACGCCGCGGTCTCGACGCCATCCCCTAGATTGTCCTTGCCGTGCAGTCTCAAACGGCGGTATTCTTCGTAGATACCGACACCCACAGTTCACCGAAAGAAGCTACAGGGCAATCCGAGTTTTGCGGCAGGTATCAACATGCCGTGCGGATCGATCGCCTTTCGCTGGAGTTTCGTGTTTTATGCCTGCATCAACCGGAAAGCAGATTTTTCCTTTGCTGATCCTTTTTTTCATGAGCCTGGTTTCCGGCCTGTCTTGTGCGCAGTTATCGGCTGGCGAAGAGATTATCCTCGTGCGTCCTTCTGCCTGGGCGTCTGCGCTACAAACATGGAAGCAGTACCGCGAAACGCAAGGTTACGAGATCAGCGAGATTGACGCGGAGCTGAGCCAACCGGAGCTCCTTAACCAAATCCGGTCTTTGGCCGGAAGCGTGCCAGAGCCGGGCGGATCGCCAACCTTCCTGCTGCTCGTAGGCGACGTCGATCCACGAACAGAAAAGAGCATTCCAACTTTCTATCGCAAGAGCTCGGCGATGGTTCAGTTTGGCGGCGACGAGCGTATCGGCACCGACAATCCATATGGTGATCTCAATGAAGACGAAATACCGGACTTAGCGGTCGGACGGATCCCGGCTGATACTGCCGAGCAAGCTCAGGCGTATCTCGACAAAGTCATACGCTACGAAAGCAATCCAGATTTTTCGGCCTGGCGCCGAGACGTCCACATTATCGCCGGAGTTGGGGGATTTGGCGCCATCGCTGACTCCGTGATTGAAATGACCACTCGGCGTTTTCTTGCGGATCGCATACCGGGCTGGTCCGAGTTAACGATGACTCAGGCAAGTACACGTAGTCACTACTGCCCGGATCCGTGGCGATTCAGCGAAACTTGTATCAACCGCTTGAACCAGGGTGGAATGTTCTGGGTTTACATTGGACACGGCCACGTCAAAACACTGGACTACGTGAAGGCTGATGATCAATACCTTCCGATATTTACCGAGCGGAACATACCGGCCATCAAGAGCAGTGCCCCACCAATTGCCATTTTTCTAGCTTGCTATACTGGTGCCTTTGATGCTGTCGAAGACTCCCTAGCAGAACGCCTCACACTGAAGCCAGACGGCCCTGTTGCATCGATTGCAGCCAGTCGGGTGAGCGGGCCCTATGGCCTTGCGACCCTCTCCGATGGAATGCTCAAGTACTGCTACGAAGATCGAGTCCCAACCCTTGGCGAAATTGTTCTCCGATCGAAACAGAAGATGCTTGCTGATTCAGCATCGAACGGCTCTGACCGCCAGCCCAAAGCCATGGGGCAAATGCAGCTCATCACCTCCATCGCAAAATCGCTTAGCCCGGCAGACTACGACCTACGTGCAGAACGCCTAGAACATGTTTGGCAAATGCACCTTCTTGGTGATCCGTGCCTAAGAATTCGCTACCCCAATGAAGTTGAGCTGCAAGCCCCAGCGCGAGCCCAACCCGGTGAAGAGATTGTGGTTCGCGGTACATCCAAGTCTCAAGCCAAAATGATGGTGGAGTTCGGGTTTCGTCGCGACCAAATACGGCGGGAACTCGATCGTGTCCAAGTCGGTCTTGATACGACAGATGGTCGAAATGCGTTTCAATCTCGGTACGACGCCGCGAACGACCGCATCCTGGTGCTCGAGCAACGACAGGTTCCTTCCGGTGAGTTTGAGCAAGCTCTCACACTCCCAGAAAACCTAAGCAATGGACGATACTGCGTTCGCTGTTACCTGGAAGGCAAAGACGATTGGCAAGTTGGCTACCACGAACTAGTGGTGCGTAAACCTAGACCTACCAAGGCAAGTCCACAGTAACGACGAGCGCCGAAACTTGAACCGACTCGGATTCACTGCAAGCGCTCAATTCAAGCCGCGTGGACGGACACGAATTGTTTCATTTCTCGAAGAATTTTCTTTGAGAACATGTCTTACCGACAGCTTTGATTCATTGTCATCCTGCAGAATGGCAATTAAGCGAATCAAATTGAAACAGGAGTTCTTGTGAGTCTAAGTCCAGCGGACCACCTCGCAGACTAGAGAATGGCACGAAAGCGATACGAGTCGGGAATTACATAGTCTTCTAGACAAAAAGCTCTCCTCGAACTCCGCGGTTCGAGCCTAGCGACCGACTCAAGAATGGGTATTTTTGTTGCCGACAACCAAAAAGCGCGTAGCAAACTTGGCCAATCACAAGTGACAAAGAATCTCGGTCATGCTAGCTTCCGGGGACATCTAGAAGGGAGAAAAGACCTCCCGTTTTGTTTACGATAGTAAGACCCCGCCGGTTGCAAGACTAGCCTGGCTAGTTTCGCATCGATTCCTTCCCTGCCTTGAAGATTGATCCAATGACTCATGGACTTTCTCGACAACGCGTCTGGATCTCCACACAGCGCCAGTACGCCCAGCTTCTACGGATCAACGTTGCGTTCGTGGCGTACTGCTGCGCGTTCACCTTTTCTGATGCAGTCGCTGCAGACGAAGAAACCAAAGTCAACTTTGCGAATGACATCCAAACCGTGCTGGCACGACGTTGCTACGCATGCCACGGGCCAGACCTCCAGGAAGGCAACATCCGTTTCGATGATCGTGAGTCGTTATTAGGGGAAGCCGATAGCGGTGAAATTCCGATCGTGGTTGGCGACGCAAACAAGAGTGAGTTGATTCGGCGGATCACTTCGACGGAAGAATATGACCAGATGCCTCCGGAGGGCAAACGGCTCACTGAAGAAGAGGTCGATGCGTTCCGCCGCTGGATCGACGGCGGTGCAGAGTATGAGAAACACTGGGCATTTCAACCTGTTCAGGACCCCACACCACCGAGCGTCAACAATGACAATTGGCCACAGAGTCCACTCGACCGTTTCGTTCTCAGTCGACTTGAATCAGCCGGATTATCACCGGCCCCAGAAGCAAGGCCAGCCGAACTCATCCGGCGGCTCTACCTAGACATCACGGGTCTTCCGCCGCAGCCCGAAATAGTGAAACGATTAGCCAAGGATTGGGATAATACGACCTATGAAGAATTGGTTGACGAACTTTTAAGCCAACCCAGTTTCGGAGAACGATGGGCGCGTGTTTGGTTGGATGTCGTTCGATATGCCGAAACGAATTCCTTCGAACGAGACAACCCCAAGCCGAATGCCTTCAAATATCGCGACTACGTTGTGCGCGCCATGAATGAAGACAAAGCCTACGATCGATTCATTCGAGAACAGATTGCAGGTGACGAGTTGGATGAGACTTCGGACGACTCGCTCACAGCAACGGGTTATTATCGCCTCGGGCTCTGGGATGACGAACCCGCTGATCCCAAGCAAGCTTTGTTCGATGGCTTCGATGACTTGGTCACGACGACGGGGCAGGGGATGTTGGGGCTCACGTTCAACTGTGCACGTTGCCATGATCACAAGATCGACCCCATCACACAGAAAGACTATTACAGCCTCGTCGCTTTCATGCGCGACGTGACTCCCTATGGGACTCGTCGCGACCAAACAACGAACAACCAAGTCGATCTTGATCCCGATATCGCTGATCAGCACCGAGATCTAAATGCGCGACGACGTGAGCTCAACGAAAAGGCTCGGAAAATTGAACAAGAAGCCATCAAGAAAATGGATGGCCCGGATCAACGTGCAACGGAAGGTCGTCGCAGAGCCAAAACGCTGAAGGAGAAGTTACATCTATTCGTCGACCAGGAGACCTTTGCCACTTACTCCGATATGAAAGCAGAGATCGCCGAAATCGCCCGGAAGTTAAGCGAACTACCACCCCGCCGCACTGTGCTAGGGCTCGGCAAAGTCGATACGGATCCGCCAGACACGCATATCTTGGCACGTGGCAGCCCACATGCTGAAGGCGACGTCGCCGAGCCCGTGTTTCCAAAGTTGTTGGGTGGCGGCATCCCAGAATTCACTGCTCAAAATGAAAATTCCGCCGGCCGAAGACGAGCTCTTGCAGATTGGATCGCAAGCGACGAGAACTGGATGACTCCGCGAGTGATCGTGAACCGCATATGGCTGCACTACTTTGGGCGTGGGATTGTTCGGTCACCGAACAACTTTGGCTTAATGGGCGATGCCCCCACCCACCCACTTTTGATCGATTATTTGGCCACCAAGCTGGTACAAGGCGACTGGCATTTGAAGTCGATCCATCGCGCGATTCTGTTGTCCAGCACCTATCGCATGAGCACGCAAGCCAACGGAACAGCACTCGCTCAAGATCCCGACAACAACTTGTTCTGGCGTCAAAACCTAAAGCGGCTAAGTGCTGAGCAGGTGCGTGACAGCGTGCTAGCCGTGACGGGCGAATTGAACCGGCAACTGCAGGGTCCAAGCATGTACCCCAGACTGTCACAGGAAGTTCTTGCCAGTCAGTCGAAGCCAGGTAACGGATGGGGGAACTCACCTGCTTCAGAGCAAGCGCGACGCAGCATCTACATTCACGTAAAGCGTTCGCTTCCTGTACCGTTGCTAACCGCCTTCGATTTCCCCGATACGGACATTAGTTGCGAAGCCCGCTTTTTGACGACTCAGCCTGGTCAGGCTTTGACCTTGCTCAACAGCGATTGGATGCAACAACAATCCGCCAAACTACTGGCCCGTGTTCAGCGAGAAGCGGGAAGTGACACCGCGAGCCTCGCATCGCGAGCACTTGAACTGTGTACTGGCATGGCTCCGGATGAAGAAAATGTGAAAGAGTTGGTCGAGCTGGTTGAGCGGCTCACGAACGATCATGGTCTGAGCCAACCTGACGCAAGGAAGGCAATGTGCCTAGTGGCCCTCAACCTGAACCAATTCTTGTACATCCAGTAACACTGAACTATCGAACAGATTCTCGATATCCAATTCAACCAGCGATAAAGAATCAGTCATGAAAAAACGAGATTTTTGCGGCCGCGTGCGGCGAGAATTCCTGTGGCAGACCGGAGCGGGTTTTGGCGCCGCCGCGTTGTCAACCATGCTCGCTCAAGACGGATTCTTCGGTTCCAAAGCAAGTGCTTCGGAAGTCTCGGCGAATCCGCTGGCCGAGAAGCCGCCCCATTTCGCTCCAAAAGCAAAGAGCATCATCTTCTTGTTCATGTACGGCGGACCGAGCCACATTGATACGTTCGATTACAAACCAAGCATGGTCGGTATGGACGGCAAGACGATCAATGTCAAAACCTTTGGACGCGGTGGGCACAGAAACGAGGGCCGTGTTGTCGAGCCCCGATGGAAATTCAAACAGTACGGAGAGTGCGGCAAATGGGTGAGCGACCTGTTCCCCAACGTCGCCACGTGCGTCGACGACATCGCGTTTGTGCACTCCATGACCGCCGATTCGCCGATCCACGGATCCGCAATGCTGATGATGAATTCAGGCAAGATCTTGAGCGGCTCTCCCGCGCTCGGTTCTTGGGTCAATTACGGCCTGGGCACCGTGAATCAAAATTTGCCCGGCTTTGTGGTCATGCTAGACCCCAAAGGCGGTCCCATCAGCGGCGCAAAAAACTGGTCGAGTGGCTACATGCCGGCGACATATGCGGGCACCGTTTTGCGTAGTGAGGGTTCTCCGATCCTAGATTTGCAGTCGCCAAAAGACACATCGCGAGCGGTCCAGCGAGAAATGCTGGACACGATCGGATCCATTAACGGTCGGCATTTCGCGGCCCATGCGGACCAAAGCGACCTGGCGGCAAGGATCTCGAGCTATGAATTAGCCTACAAGATGCAAGAGTCGGCACCCGAAGCGGTCGATTTGAGCACCGAAGACGAAGAAACGTTTGACCTCTACGGTGTCAATCAACCCAAGACAGACGATTTCGGGCGGAGGTGTATCATCGCGCGTCGCCTAGTGGAACGCGGTGTTCGATGCATTCAACTCTACAGCGGCGGAGCCCACAATGACGACAACTGGGACGCACACGGCGACTTGGAAATCAACCACAATAAACACGCTGGTGCAACCGATAAACCGATTGCTGCACTGCTTAAGGATCTCAAACGTCGTGGATTGCTTGATTCAACGCTGGTTGTTTGGGGTGGCGAATTCGGCCGCCAACCCACTGCCGAATATGCGAAGGGTTCGGGCCGCGATCACAACTCATACGGATTCACGATGTGGATGGCCGGCGGCGGCATCAAAGGTGGCGTTAGTGTGGGTACCACGGATGAACTTGGATCTGCGGCTGTAGAGAAACCTCTGCATGTGAAGAATCTTCACGCTACGATTCTTCAGCAACTCGGCCTGGACCCGAACCACCTTAGCTACTTCTACAGTGGCTTGGATCAGAAGCTAGTCGGCGTCGAACACGTCGACCCGATCCGCGAAATCATCGCCTAAGTTCGCCGAGGTGTCCGAATAACCTTGGCATTTCGCATTCGTTTTTAAAAAAGAATCCGGTGTCATGCATTCGCATTGCGACTCGGACAATTGTGGCGAGAAAGCCCATCTACTCGACTACTAGCTCGCCCATTTTGTCGCAATCACGCGAGAACTGATCGTGACTTCAACTGACTAGCACCGATATACTTCCATCTAGTGGACCCACTATTTAGGAGTATGAGCATGCGCCCCCAATCGCCGTCCGTAGAAAACGCCACCACTGGCGCCGAAGCCAATCCTCGGCAGCCCAATGACGCGAGGAATCGATCCAGCAAGCATTTTGGCACGATCATCGTGACCTGCTTTTTGACTTGCTCTGCGGTTGGTGCCGGTTTCTGGCTGGGCCAAAACGATCGGCAAGAGCTTTCTCCGATTCTGGCAGCGACCGCATCTGCGTCGGACACAATGGCGGTTGCAACGGGTCCCGTGACCGATGACGCCGAAGGCATCTTCTTTTTGGACTTTCTCACCGGCGACCTACAGTGCTTAGTCTACTACCCTAGGACAGGCACCTTTGGAGCCAGGTTTGTTGCCAACATTACGCCCCAATTTGGAGGGGGTGGAAAGAACTCGCAATACATCATGGTGACAGGAGCGGCGGTAACCAACATTACGGCCGGCGGCGCCCGTCCTGGAGCTTCGCTGGTTTACGTGACTGACGCCGCCAAAGGCATCTTCGCTGCGTACGCCGTGCCTTGGGATCGCACCGCGGAATCAGCTGGCCGCCCACAATCCGGCCGACTGGTGTACGCTGGGGGAGGACCAATTCGCAATTTCCAGGTGAACCAGGCTCCGGCAAAACCGCCTGGAATCGTGGATCCAAACCAACGTCCGTAGCATCCATAAGATGCTCATAGCTTTCCCAACCCTCGCACTAGCCTCGGACACATAGATCTAAACCAATAGATTCAATCTTTGACTCGCACCAGTCAAACCAGTCAATAAACGCTTGCCAGCCCTCAATGCCATGGCTAAAGTGATGGGGTCAATGGGATTTGCGGCCGCTTGCAGCCTTACTGCTAAAGTGCCACCGAATAGATCAGCCGGCTCAGTTGAGTACAACTCATCCTCAGCTAGCGATCTCTTCAACGAAGTAAGCAACAGCCGCAATCCAATGACTCTTGGGTTGCGGCTTTTTTTATGTCCCGTCGAATTGGGATTCGTGAGCCAACCCTATCCAATCAACTTCATCGCACTGGGCCAAGAAGGCTGGCAGAGGACCCATGAGCACACCTACCGCAATGACCAAATCAGAGAATACTCCCGCCGAGAACAATGCGAGTCCCCCAGAAAGCTCGCCGAGTTGCAACACCGGCGCGGAGTCAAAACCAAGTTCGACGCCAGCGCGGGGTCCATCGACGATCAGCGTGCACGGCGGCGAGGCCCGTGTCAAACCATCCGACGCCATCACCGATTCCATCGTATGTAGTTCGACGTACACCTTCAAAGACTCTCGCGCGATCATCGACTTCCTCGAGAACGATGAGAAGCGAGAAGAATACGGCCGCTATGGCAATCCGAATGAACGGGTTGTCGAGGCGAAATTGGCAGCACTCGAAGGCGCCGAGGAAGCCATCGTCTATTCCAGCGGTATGGCGGCGATCGTCGGCCTCCTGATGGCCAAGCTAAACGCGGGCGACGAGATCGTATTCTTTGATCAATGTTATCACCGCAGTCGCGAATTCTGCTTCAAGCACTTGTCCCGCTTCGGCGTTGTTACGCACCAAGTACCAACCGGCGATTTCCAGGCGATGGAAGCAGCCATCACACCAAAAACCAAGATGTTGGTCAGTGAATCTCCGACAAACCCGCAGTTGACCTGCGTCGACTTAGAGCAATTTGTTGCTCTAGGGAAAGAGCACGAAGTCGAGACATTGATTGACGCGACTCTAGCAACGCCGTACAACTTGCGGCCAATCGAATACGGCGTCGACTATGTATTGCATTCGGCGACCAAATATCTCGGCGGTCACAATGACCTCCTCGCGGGCTCCATTGCCGGAAGTCACGAAAAGCTTGAAGAAGTACGCAATCTGCGTGGCGTCATGGGTGGCATCAACGCACCACATAGCCTCTACCTCCTGCAGCGTGGCTTAAAAACATTCGAACTGCGGATGCAACGCCACAACGAGAACGGCATGGCAATCGCCCAATTCCTACATGACCACCCGCGTGTCGAAAAAGTCTTCTATCCCGGCCTGACCTCGCATCCGACACATGAAATTGCAGCACGCAGCATGAAGGGATTCGGGGGACTGGTTACCTTCCTCGTAAAAGACGCCGACTGGCAACAGACGGCCGAGATTGTGGACCGCGTTGAAATCGCCAAGATTGGTCCTAGCCTTGGTGGCGTAGAAACCTTAATCGAGCAGCCGTTGTTGATGAGCTATTACCACCAAACTCCGGAAAATCGCAAGAAGTTTGGAATTCCAGACAACATGATTCGAATGGCTTGTGGGATCGAAAACACCGATGATCTCATTGCGGATCTGAAACAAGCACTCGACGGCTAAGCAGCTTTGTCGATTGGATGCCCGCCAACAGATGGGCAGCTTACGTCAGCCATGCCACTTAGCGGCTCCTCTCTCTAACCTGAAACTAGACCGTTGAAATTTCGCACCCGAGCCATCCACGTCGGCAACGAACCTGATCCTCAGACGGGCGCTGTTGTACCTCCGATCCACGTCGCCAGCACCTATGTGCAACCCGGAGCAGGTGAATGGGGGACGTTCGATTACTCGCGCAGCGGCAATCCAACGCGTACAGCAGTCGAGCAGACGATCGCGTCGCTTGAATCGGGGGCCGGCGCACTCGCGTTTGCCAGCGGCATGGCCGCGACACACTGCGCCACCATGCTGCTCTCAGCCGGCGATCATTTACTTGCCGGAATGGATATTTACGGTGGCAGTTATCGACTCTTTCACCAAATCTGCGACAAAGCCGGCATCGATGTGTCGTTGATCGATCTGGATGACCCGCAGTCCATCCAACAGCATCGGCGACCCAATACCAAGATGCTTTGGCTAGAGAGTATTGGTAATCCGAGACTGACCGTGCCGGATCTACCGTCGCTGATCCAAACAGCACGTGACTGTGATTTACTTGTGGGTGTCGACAACACTTTTGCCACTCCTGCACTCATGCGTCCACTGGAAATGGGTGCCGATCTTGTGATGCACTCAGCAACCAAGTATTTGGCCGGACACAGTGATTGTTTGGCTGGCGCTTTGGTAAGTCGCGAGAAGGAATTACACGACCGACTTTACTTTATTCAAAATGCGACGGGTGCGGTTCTATCGCCCTTCGATTCACTGCTCCTCGGTCGGGGTATCAAAACGCTTGATCTTCGTGTTCGAGAACAATCGCGATCTGCACTTAGGATTGCAGAACATCTTGCATCTCATCCACGCGTAAAGCAGGTTTTGTACCCGGGACTCAAAGAGCATGCGGACCATGCTCGAGCTTGCCAACTGCTGGATGGAGGCTTCGGCGGCATGATTACATTTGAGGCAGACGGCGATTTTGAGCAGACTAAGCAGATCGTCAAATCAACGAAGCTCTTCCATTTAGCAGTGAGCCTAGGTGCGGTTGAATCCTTGATCGAGCAACCTGCGTCGATGTCCCATGCGAGCTATGATGCGGCCGCCCGTAAGGAGGCTGGTATCACTGACGGACTCATTCGTCTTTCAGTAGGTCTTGAGGATTCTGAAGACTTGATCGAAGATCTAGACCAAGCGTTGGCCTGCGTTCAATAGCAGCGTTGGCCTGCGTTCAATAGCAGCGCGTTTGCCGGCTTTCGGTTGATTTCTTTGTCCTCCCTCATTCAGGAAAGCACCCAATTGAGCTCTTCGTCTCCCACGCCTCTTCGACACGTCGAGCTCTATACCGACGGCGCCTGCAGTGGTAATCCAGGCCCTGGTGGGTGGGCTTTCATTCTGCGCGACGTCAAGACACAGAAGGAACTGACTGGATCGGGTGGCGAAAGGGAATCCACCAACAATCGCATGGAGATGCAAGCCGTCATCGAAGGCCTAACCGCGTTGAAGAAACGCTGCCGCGTCGACCTCTACTCCGATAGCAGTTATGTCCTGCAAGGATTGCAAAAGTGGGTTATTGGGTGGAAAAAGAATGGTTGGATGCGTAACGAAGGCGGCAAGAAAAAGCCCGTCAAAAACGTCGAGCTATGGAAGCAACTGGACGTATTGAACGGCAAGCATGATGTTCGCTTTCATCATGTGAAAGGACACAGCGGCCACCCTGAAAACGAACGCTGCGATCAGATGGCCGTCGAAGCAAGCCAGAACGTTTAGAACCTTCTGAGAATCGAAGACGTTTTGCATTAGCCTCGGAACAACAGCTCGACCGTCCATCCCACTTACTGTGAGTTCATAGGCTGCTTCAATATCAGCTTCATGCGGGCGCGGATCTGAAAAAATCTCACGACCCCAGCCACGGCAGTGACGACTCCGGCAGCCACCAGAGCGAAACCAATAACCCGCAATGCCATGTCCTCGGGGAAGAACTTCACTAGCGTTCCGCCGCCGGCAATGAAACCGAAGCCGGTCCTCATATAGGCCAGAAGCGTTCTTTCGTTCGCGAGCAGGGTGCGATCACGAGCCAAGTGGTCGCGGAGCGTCAATTCTTCAGGTCTAGTTTCAGCGTACATGAACCTGTCATTTTCGCAGATTTACGAGATAGTTTGCGTTCGAAAATCGCAATGCTTCGAATGGCTAGGTTTGCGACTAGGCCGCCGCGCGGCGTTGCCCTCCGGACAGTCGATCTTTCCATCGCCGAATTGTGCGTGAGTTCTTGTGCCACAGTCCGCCCCAGAATTTAGGATTCCTCCACCGTGACATTAGGATGATGTCCGGAGTTTCCCAATCTTTTCCTGCGATGCGTTGCTGCATGACTTCGGGGTGACTGCCGTGGAAGCGCTCGCACACACCTAGATCTAGGATGTATTGTAGATCAGGATCTTCTTGCCCAGGTTCAACGTATCGATCTTGATAGAGGCTGGTAAAGTAGTCCATCTTCGCTGCTAGCTTCTTCGGAGGTCGGACGTAGCCGTAGTGGTAAACCCAGGCGCCTGTGGCTGCTGTTTTCAGTCTTTTGCCATCACGACGAAAACCACAGGCATCGCCATGCGAATGAATACCTATGCCTGGCCGAATGATCCGTGTTTGCTTGCGGTAGGGCAGGGGATCACGAATCCCGTAGTCTGCTCGAAAATGATGATATCGAAACGAGAGCCCTTCTATCGACGCGTGGTCCCGGTACTGGGACATCGACTTGCGAATGCCTTGATAGTCCGTCTCATGCAACACTTCATCGGCTTGCAAGTACAGGAGCCAGTCACCATCGGAATGCTCCATGGCTATATCCGTCTGCTGTGCGAGAACATGACCACCGGTTCTCACGCTCTCGTCCCAAACGGTATCCACAATTCGAATCTTGGGATCATTGATACTCGCAACCAGATCTCGAGTTGTATCGGCGCTTTTTCCGACAGCCACGATCATTTCGTCGACGAGCGGCAAAGCGGAACGAATACTCTCAACAATCGGATAATCGTAGAGCACCGCATTTCGAACGATGGTAAACCCACCAACTTTCATAAGGCCTTCCTTGGTCGTCAATATGCGAATCTGATCACGGCTTGGCGCCTTAGCAGAGCGACATCGCCCTTCTCTTAAGCCACCCTAGAAAAAGAATCCTGAGACGTGGCTTCGGATGATTCTGCCACTTGATGAACAGAATCTCGCTCCTTGGAATTCAGTCGGGACACAACTGCCGACATGACCCGCGTGACTGACAAGTTCTGCATGCAGCCATGGTGCTTGAGTGGACACTCGGCTTCATAGCAAGGCCGGCAATCCAGATTCTCTGCCAACTCCACCTCTCGCACGTTGTAGGTTCGCGTCCATTTCGGAGACGTTGGGCCAAATAGACTCACAACCGGCCGGTCCAACGCAACAGCCATGTGTCTCGCTCCACTGTCCGTCGATACCACCACGGCAGCTCGCTTCAGCACGCCGCGGCTCAGACTGATAGGCAAATCTTCGGTGTGCCCCATACTAGCCACGTTACCAAGACCTACCGTCTCTGCAATGCGATTAGCCGACTCTCTTTCACCCGGACCACAATGTAGAAGCACTTGGACGCCCTGCCGCTCGGCAAGCCGTCTTGAGAGCTCGATCACATGAGACTCGGGCCAGACACGCGCACTGTCCTTTGCCGAGTTGCTATTCACGACGACAGTGGGTACGTCATCGTGAAAACCGACCTCTCGCCACATTTGATCGGCCAAGCGCAAATCATCTTCGCTGGCACTCAATTGCATCGAACGCGCGTTCGTGCCCTCGGTATCACAACCAATCCAATGGGCAAGCTCCAAGTAATAGTCGACAGCGCTGATCGGAGCATAGGCGTTTCCGTTTGCTTCTCGAGGCACTGGGATTCGATCATGCAGCATGAAGCCTCTCGCATCACGATCATATCCAACGACTTTGCGCGCTCGCCCAAGTCGGCATACAGCTGCAGTCCACCAAGAGTTGGTTGTGAGTAGAGCCATATCCACACGCAACTTTCTCAGCTTCGCAATCAGCCCTCTGCGGGAAGTGATTCCTTGTGCTCGATGGTCTTTAGTGAGTTTACTTCGACCCTTTCGGAAGACGATGTACTCATCGAACCAAGGCTGATTTTCTCCCCATGCACCTTCGATCACTTGCCGCACAACCGGCGACATGATTCCGATCAACTCCGCTTGAGGGTACGCCCTTCGCAACGCTTTCAAAGTTGGCGTCGCCATGCATGCATCACCAACCCAGTTTGGCATCCAGACTGCAATTCGGCTGGTTCGGCCGACGCCTATATTTGTCGCGTTTCCACGCAATTGGTTGCACTTTCTTGTAAGAAGAGGAGGCTGGCTGACGATAAAAATCGCGGGTCAGCCAAACGTTACTGGCAGCCGTACTTTAATGGCAGCCACATCCACTTGCCCGGCCCGCATCGATTAGCAAACCGGTGTGCTAAATTTGAGTTCGCCACTGGCAACTGCACCGATCTGTTGACGCAAATGGCGATGTTAGGTGTTGTGGCACTAGGCAGACAAGATTGCTTGCTCTAAATCGGTTGTGCTAGCAAAGTAAAAAAAAGCCTTCGTGCCAAGCCATTCGATCCACCTTGCAAGCATAGTGCCAATCAAGCTAATAAAGCCCAAGTGTTGGGGTCCTAGGAAGCTGTTCACAAACGGGAATCCGTGTCGCCCCTGACTTCATTCCACATCCGCATTTTTGTGTCCAAAAAGCTGAAGGCCAGATGAGTTTGTCATCGTCCACCGCAACAGAGCATGAGGCTCGCCGTATCTTTATTGATGCGACGTACACGCTATGTTCTGGACGGAACTCTGGTATTGAGCGCGTCGTTCGAAGTTTGCTTCGCGAATGTGAAACGATCGAAGACACGCGGCTGCGCAGCGTATTTGAGCTGGTTGTCTGCTGTGATGGCCACTTCTATCCGGTCAGCGAACCGTACCGAAATAGGTTCCAACGGTTGTCCGGCTCAAGATCCGACACCGTGGCCTCGCTACCCAAGATCTCTCGCGCGCTCGCCAAATCTGCCTGCTTTGCGGTGCCTTCACGCAAACTCAAAAAATGGTTTCTGCCGGCTCCTGGACATGTTGGAGTCTACAAAGGCTGGCACTCATCCGTCGAGCGTGCACTGTTTCGTGATATTTGCCGCACAACGTCGCCAGTCCGGGCACAGCCAGGAGATTTGCTCATCCTCCCGGACGCTTACTGGGTTGGAAAACTTCGGTCCAGCATTTGGCCTGCTGCTCGAAAGATGCGTCTCGGACAAGCCAAGATTGCGACTGTCATTTATGACCTGATCCCTCGAACGCACCCGCACTTCGTTGGTCCGAAACGTTGCGAAGTTTTTCAAAGCTACCTCGATCAAGCAGTAAGCAATTCAGATCTGCTGATGGCGATCTCAGAAACCGTTCAACGTGAATTAGACAACTACCTTGCTGAACACGATTGGTCGACGAATCCTGGCGGTCTTCCACAGACCGCATCCTTTCCGTTAGGTGCGGACCTATCCGTAGCAAAAGGACAAGTCCGGCCAGAAATTCACTCCCTTTTTGATAGTGAACCGACTCCATATTTAACGGTGGCAGCTTTTGATCCACGCAAGAATCATCACTATCTGCTAGACGCATTCGAACGATGGTGGGGTACTGGATCAGACCGAACACTGTGTTTGGTTGGTCGGATGGGATCGAAATGCTGTGAGATCCATCGCCGTGTGACGCAGCATCCAGAATTCGGCCGAAAGCTGTTTCTATTCCAAGATTTATCTGACGCGGAATTGCATCACGCGTATGGGCGGGCCCGCGGAGTCATATTCCCTTCATTGGTTGAAGGCTACGGATTGCCTATCGCCGAATCGCTATGGTTCGGGAACCGAACGTTTGCAAGCGACATACCCGTCCATCGTGAAGTCGGCAAAGACGCGTGCACTTACTTTGACCTGGCCGATCCAAGTCACCTGGTCTGCCACCTTGCGAAATGGGAACAAGCCTTATCCGAAGTTGCAGCCGGTATGAACATTCGAGAGCAAAATCAGAGCCCTGGTGTGCCGCAGCCGGTTTCCTGGTCCGAGAGCTGCCGCCATTTTCTGAACACTTGCTTCCAGCGACTGAAGGTAGCTCCTCCGACTGCTCAGAGCCATTTTGCGGGTGCTGAAACTCGACCAGAAACTCTCAACGAAGCTGCCTAGGATGGTGCAACGTAGCTCGTTCAGCCGGTGCTAAGTCGCTTTCACGAAAAATAGTACGAACCCAACAACGACACACCTTGTCCAAATTCGGATTGGAAACGATCCTTAGTTTTCGGACACGATCTCCGTCGAACTCGACGTGATCAGGTCCATGTTACTGCATGCCACCGTTTGTAGGGTGGTTCAGTTCCAGCGATCTGGAACTGCTAAAAACGATTTGCAGCAAGTTCCTAAGTGCCATGTGCCTGAAACGTATTCTGCGTCTCCGTTAGTTCGACCTAGTTTGGAAGAATGCCGGATCGTCTTGCGATGAATTGTTCATTGCGGGACACCTCATCTCTTCGGCGGTTTGGACTTTGATGGGACCGCGTTCCAGAGACAGAAGCACGCATCGCCCCTGGAGGCAAACCATGCTTCAAGTTCAACTTCCTGACGGAACCATTGTCGAACATCCCGAGAGTGCGACCGCTTTGGACGTCGCCGAAAAGATCGGTTCGCGACTGGCGAAAGCAGTCGTCGCAGCAAAGATTGACGACCAAATCATCGACGCCTTCCGTCCCCTTGCCGACGTCACCGACCAGTCTCCAGTCCCTCTCACGCTGCTGACCAATCGAGATGTCGAATCCCTAAACGTGCTTCGACACTCTTGCGCTCACGTGATGGCTCGCGCGGTGATGCGTCTCTACGATGGAGTCTCGCTGGCGTTTGGTCCAACTATTAACAATGGTTTCTACTACGACTTTGATTTAGACCACAAGTTGAGCGAAGATGACTTTGCCGCGATCGAAAAAGAGATGGCGAAGATTATCAAAGAGTCTGAACCGTTCGAGCAATTTTCACTCGATCGGGCGAAGGCAGTCGAACTCTGCCAAGACCTGAAGCAAAGCCTCAAAGTCGAACATATTGAGACCGGCCTGGCCGATCATCCCGAGTTGGGCTTTTATCGCCAAGGCGAATTCGTGGACTTATGCCGGGGACCGCACATCCCCGACGCCGGTAAAATCAAGGCTTTCAAGCTACTCAGCGTAGCCGGAGCCTACTGGAAGGGCGACGCCAAAGGCAAACAACTACAACGGCTCTATGGCACCGCTTGGTTCAGCGCGAAAGACCAGCAGGCGCACTTAGATCAGCTCGAAGAAGCCAAACGCCGCGACCATCGGGTCCTAGGTAAGAAAATGGGGCTGTTCCAGGTTAGTCCCGATGTGGGAGCCGGGCTTTGTTTGTGGCTACCCAAAGGGGCCCGCGTCCGAGTCTTGCTCGAAAACTTCTTACGCGACGAGCTCCTGAATCGCGGCTATGAACCGGTTTACAGCCCCCAGATCGGACGAGTCGAATTGTACGAAACCAGTGGGCACTTTCCTTACTACCGCGACAGCCAGTTCCCACCACTTTTCGTCGAGCAAGCCGGTGCCTTGATCGATGCGTGGGCGGATCGCCTCCAGTCAGAAGAGGGTTTGGGTGCGGACGAAGAAATGCGACTCAGCGAAGCTGCGGAAGTTCTTGGAGCCGAAATCAAGGACTACAAGCCAACGGATTCCGTTGAGCAGCGTGTGGCGGTTCTGCAAGCTTGGCAACGACAGCACGAACGCTATCTTGTCCGCCCGATGAACTGCCCGCACCACGCGCAGATTTTCAAAGCCCAGCCCCGCAGCTACAAACACCTGCCACTGCGTCTGATGGAATTCGGAACCGTCTATCGCTACGAACAGACCGGAGAGCTAAATGGCATGCTCCGCGTTCGTGGTTTCACTCAGGACGACGCCCACATTTTCTGCACGCCGGAGCAAGTCGAAGAAGAGTTTCGCAACACCGTCGAACTGACTGGCTTTGTCCTGGATAGTGTAGGACTTTCGGACTATCGCGTTCAGCTTTCACTGCGTGACCCCGATAGCGACAAGTATGTTGGTAGCGAAGAGAACTGGAACAAAGCCGAAGATGCGCTGCGCCGCGTATTAGCCGAAAGCGGTCTCAGCTACGACACAGTTGAAGGCGAAGCTGCATTCTACGGCCCTAAAGCCGACTTCATGGTTCGCGACTGCATTGGTCGGCAGTGGCAGCTTGGAACCGTTCAGTTGGATTACAACCTCCCGGAACGTTTTAAGCTCGAGTACGTAGGCTCGGATAACGACATGCACCGTCCCGTGATGATTCACCGCGCGCCATTTGGTTCGATGGAGCGTTTCGTGGGCATGCTCATCGAGCACTTCGCTGGTGCATTTCCGTTGTGGCTCGCGCCGGAACAAGTCCGGATCTTGCCACTTAGCGAGAAGACCAATGACTACGCCTTGGAACTTGAGAAGACCATGACCGCGGCTGGACTCAGGGTTTCGACCGACCTCCGCGGTGCCAAAGTCCAAGCCAAAATCCGTGATGCCCAGCTCGAGCTCATCCCCTACATGGCCGTCGTGGGCCCCAAGGAAGCGGAGGCCGGCGCCATCGCACTGCGAGATCGTATCGAGGGCGACCTTGGCGCGATGCCGCTCGACGCTGCCATGGACAAACTTCAAAAAGAAATCGCCGAACGTACGATCCGACAAGTTGCCCAGCGCAGTCCTGTTAGCGATCCCGGCGACTCATCTGCGGCCGTCGGCAACGAGTACTAACGAACGTATTCGAAGTAGACGTATTTGAAGTAAGAAAAGGGGTAGACTCGCGTGTGCCCCTGTTAGCAATGCCAATCGAGTTGGACCGACCATCAGAGGTCTAGCTCAATTGGGAACCATGAGCTCAATCGAGGATCGTTAGCTCAAATGAAGGTCCATGAGCCGAAATGGAGGGGCTCTGCACTCACCCTTCGTCGTCTTCGGGCGGGATTGCAGTGGCCGTGACAACACGTTCAATCTCATCGGCGGTCATTCCGCGATCCACGAGAGACTGTTTTAGCTCCACTTCATTACGGTGTTTGACGATTGCTCGAACCCCCGAAACAAGGGAGTGGATAATGAGCCAGCCAAACACGCTGACGATCGCAATCACGGGGATCGCCATAGGGCTGATTGACATCATGTGATTCTTCCCGTTCTTTCTCTTCGTAACTGAACCTGGCAATGGAAGCGCCGATTTTCCATAGCCCCAGTTCGGCTTCTGCGTAAACTAAGGGTAGGTAAATAGTCCCCGATTCTAGCTGAACTCGGGAAATTGCTGGCAACAGAGTTCCAACGCCATGGTCAATCGTTCAACGCTAACCATTTCGAATAATGGCTCCGATTCTTGGGAAACTGGTCGTGAGGAATCACGTTTTTCGCTTTCACGCGAGATTAAGCCGCTCAAGATTGGAAATTTGACGGCCGATCCACCGATTCTCCAGGCTCCAATGGCGGGATTCACCAACTATGCGTACCGGCAGATCGTTCGCGATTACGGCGGCGTCGGGCTGCAAGCTACTGAGATGGTCAACGCCCGTGGATTTGTGTGGCTGGATGAGCACGAAGCAGAACACCCCGATCGACTTTGGGGAGTCCGTGACGAGGCTCGTCCGCTAGCGGTCCAGATCTGGGATAACGACCCGGAAACGATGGCTAAGGTTGGACGAAGGCTCGTGGAAGAATACGGTGTCAGCGTTGTGGATATCAACTTCGGCTGCCCCGTAAAGCAGGTCACGCAGAAAGCCCACAGCGGATCCTACCTACTACGCGATCCACAGAGAATGTCGGAAATCATAAGCCAACTGGTGAAAGCCTGCGCTCCAACTCCGGTCACAGCCAAGATCAGGCTCGGTTGTACTCGGAAAAGCGCCAACGCCTGTGCCGTGGCTCGAGTTGTAGAAGAATCGGGTGCGGCCGCTCTGACCGTCCACGGACGCACGGCCGAAGACTACTTCAAGGGCTCTGCCGACTGGGAGCAGATCTCCGAGATTAAGGACCACCTCGTCAACATTCCTCTGATTGGGAATGGTGATCTCGACAGCGCCGCCAAAGTCGTCCACGCCTTCGAAAACTATCGAGTCGATGGTGTCATGATCGCACGAGCCGCTTTGGGAAGACCTTGGCTGTTCGCCCAAGCAGCTGCCGCCCTCCGCGGCGATCCCGTGCCGCCAGATCCAACCCTAGTCGAACAGCGCGATTGCATGCTCCGTCACTACGATCTTGTCGTCGATCGCTTCGGTACGCAGAAGGGGACTCATCTAATGCGCAAATTCGCTTGCTGTTACGCGCAAGGCAAGTTTGGTGCACGGCACTTCCGCTCGCACGTTGCCAAGGTCGAGACACCCGAAGAATTCCATTCTGTTGTGGAAGAGTATTTCCCAACCGAAGAACGCGAACCGCAAAGCACCGCAAGCTAACGTTTCGTAGGGTTTCCGCGCGTTCATTTTCACGCCGTCGGCACTCTATCAAAAGTGCCGTGCGAGCGATGCCTACTGATTGGAAAGATGACGGGCAGGATGCCTATCCCACGTCTGGGATTGTTTCAGCGGTTATTGTTCCGCTGATTGCGATTCTTTTTTGCGGGGACATCAGAGAACGGAGGCAGGTCATAGGTTGTACCGTCACCCGTAACCCGCGGATCGCCAGTTTCTTTCAATAGCGACATAAGGCGAGTAGATAGATCCTCTTTGACCGTGGCGAAGTCAGGATCCCTCGCCAAATTTTGGAGATGATCTTCATCGCTGCCGAGCGCGTATAGCTCTTCGGAAGGGCGCAGCCCCATGGTCAGTTCCACTTGTGCACGGACGGCATCATCATCCAGGTTGGTCAGCATCCAAGCTTTGGTTGGGCTCGCATCGAGATCACCAAATGCGCCAAACGTGTTTTCTCGGAGTTGTACAAAACTTGGCCACGGCGAATCCTCGGGCAAGCCAAACCCGGGTGCATTGCCCATGGGATAGCGGTCGTTCTTGAAGTTTCGAATGTACAGATAGTCTTTTGTGCGGATGGCTCGCTCTGGGAACGGAAGATAGTCCATTCGCGCCGCAGCGACGTGACGCTCTCGTCCAACGATGACAAAATCTCGATCCTTTTCTACCTGACCTCTGAGAATCGAAACGAGACTACGCCCCGTCATCACCTCGGGTATTTCGACTCCGCCAGCTTCAAGAAACGTTGGCGCTAAATCGGGCAGACTTACGAACTCATCCGCGACCCGACCTGTTGTAACACCTGGCCAATAAACAACCAAAGGCACTCGCGTGCCTAAATCGTACAGATTGCATTTTCCGCGTGGAATACCCGGGATACCATGGTCACCGCTGACGACGATCATCGTATTCTTTGAAAGGCCGCGTTCCTCAAGCTCGTTCATCAACACACCCAAGCCCGCGTCGAACGCTTGAACTTCCCCAAGATAGTCGGCGAAGTCTTCGCGGACGATTTCTGTATCCGGGAGATACTTGGGCAACTTCCCTTTTAGCTCATCCGGGTCGATCCCCCAATGATCTTTGCCGGAACCTTGGATCCACTTACGATGGCAATTCGTTGGACCAAACCAATAGCAAAACGGCTCCCCTTCCTCGACTGAGTTTAAGAACTCGCCAAAATTGCCTCTAACTTCATCTAGTAGCAGCTGCTTGGCTGCCGCCTTGTCATCGGAACGCTCAACGAACTGTGAGAAACCGTTGAAGCGCCTCCCCGCGCGGTTGAAACTAGTGCGTTCAGCTCCATAGGGTGCATTGGCTGGAGTCCCAGGCGACCAGACCTTGTAGGTATGACCGATGGCATAACCTGACTGTTCAAGCAGCAGCGGGTAGGTCGGAATCTCGGGATCCCAAATCGCACCTTGCAAGATGGCTCCGCGACCGGTTCGCCAGAAGTACTGCCCGCTGAGCAGGGAGCTGCGACAGGGAGTACACGAAGGGGCGTTCACAAATGCGTGACGAAACAGTGTGCCCTTGCTGGCCAGTTCATCGAAGTTCGGCGTTGCCACAACATCGCCAGGCCCCCCCGGCTCGATTGCCGAATACGCTCCAGCGTATCGTCCCCAGTCATCGGCAAACGCGAACACGATATTCGGTCGCTCAGCACCTAACGTCACTGAACCCAGGAAAACGACGCTCCATGCGATCAGTCCGAGGCAGCATGCAGACCACTCTCTGAAAACACCAATTCTCGCGATCATCAACATTTCTCCCCTGTGACTTTGAACTGCTAGGCGGGTACTGAATGCTTCGTACATGTCACTGTAGGCGAGAAGCTACGCCCAACGACTGAGTCCAGTCCCTTCTTCTACCGAGCCTATGGTCCAAGCCTTGAGCCCGGCAGACTGGGCCATCTCGAATACGGTGTTGGCATAGAACGGACTCACTATAAACGCCAACCCAATGCCCATGTTGAAGACTTTGTACATTTCGTCTTCAGGCACTTCCCCAAGACTTTGGATCCAGGGAAATACACCAGGGATATCCCAAGACCCTTTTTCAAATACTAAGTCGACGGGAGTCTTCAGAATCCGCTGCGTGTTCTCCAGCAGACCACCACCAGTAATGTGTGCAATTCCATGCACAACATTCTTTACTTTGTAATGGCTCAAAAGTTGCCGCGTCAGCTTTGCGTAAATCAAAGTTGGTTCGAGCAGCGCTTCGCCGACCGTTGAGTCGAGCTCGGCCACGTGATCTGCGATTGATAGTTTTGCCTGCTCAAACACGGCTTTGCGGACTAGGCTAAAACCATTGGAGTGAATGCCCGACGATTGAATTCCAATGATCGTGTCGCCCGGCGCAATTTGCTCTCCGGTGATAAGGTGCTTCTTTTCAACGACTCCAACGCAGAACCCCGCTAAATCATAATCATCCCCCTGATAGAGATCAGGCATGATGGCTGTTTCACCGCCCAGCAAAGAGCTATCGGCTCGAACACATCCCTCACTGATCCCTTCGACAATCGCTTCGAGCAGCGGAGGATTGTCGCGACTCATCGCGACGTAATCCAAGAAGAAGAGAGGCTCCGCGCCACAGCAAAGGATATCGTTCACGCACATGGCGACGAGATCGATGCCGACCGAGTTATGTCGGCCGACCATCTGGGCGACCTTCAGCTTCGTCCCTACACCGTCAGTTCCCGAAACAAGGATTGGCTCTTCATATTGGCGAGAGAACAAAGCGCAATTGAAATCGAGTTGAAATAGGCCAGCAAAACCACCGTCATTGCGCATCACACGCGGCGAGAACGTTCGGTGCATATGCCTGGGCAGACGTTTCATAGCCTGTTCGTAGACTTCTAAATCAACACCGCTATCCTTGTAGGTAACTGGGCTCATGCGCCGTATTTCTTATGTCCGGGATTGCTGACAGTAGATCAAGACGCACATTATGAGTGTTTCGAGATACACTGCCACTCGGGACCCAAGGATTCAGCCCGAATCTAGGTCTAACCTCAGCCTAAAGCCCCGTCGTCGATGGTAAAGAGCGACTTTCGTGCAGTCCCAACCGCCCGCGATATGGGCTCGTAATGGAGTCCAAGCATTAGCGTCCTTACCACTCCCGACCCTAGTTCCATCCATGCCGATTTGGTTCGCAGCACCTATGTGCACGTGCCGTTCTGCCGGCACCGATGTGGCTACTGCAATTTCAATCTAGTCGCCAACCGTAACGATCTGATCGACCCATTTATCGAAGCAATCGAGTCCGAGATCGCCGGCTGCCTTCAGTCGCCCCGAGCGATGGATACGATCTATCTGGGTGGCGGCACCCCCAGCCATCTACAGCCCGAACAACTGAAACAATTGCTGGCAGTCATACGGCGATGGTTGATTCCCGCAACCTCAGCCGAAATCACTTGCGAAATGAACCCACTGGATTGCACCAGCGAGCGCCTACAAATCCTGAAGGATCACGGCGTAAACCGAATCAGTTTGGGAGGTCAGTCGTTCTCCGATGCAAAGCTTCGTATCCTGGAACGTGATCACAGCGGCCAGCAGCTAGGTGAGGCCATAAAAGAGTGTTCAAGGCTCTTTGACAATATTTCACTGGATCTCATCTTCGCTGCGCCGGGGGAAACGGAATCCGACTGGAAACGAGATGTCGAGCTGGCGAGTCAGTTGACGTGTATTTCTCACCTCTCCACGTACGGATTGACTGTCGAACGCGGCTCTGCTTTTTTCGGACGCGCACAGCGACAGGAAATCCATGAAGTGGATTCCGATACGCAGCACGACATGTATTGTCACGTGATCGATTCTCTGACGGCACAAGCGTGGGAACACTACGAAGTGTCCAGTTTTGCCCGCGACGGTACACGATCTCGACACAATGAAACCTACTGGCTTGGCAATCCCTGGTGGGCCTTTGGGCCGGGAGCCGCGTGCTACCTGCCGATTCGTTCACAGGATTCGCCTGCCGAGCGTGCGTCTTTTTTGAGGCGGACAAATCATGGCAGCACGACGACTTACATCAGGAGAGTCCGTGACGGACAATCACCCATTCAAGAGTGGGATTTAGTCGGACTCGAACAACACCTGCGCGAGCGTTTTGTATTTGGAATGCGTCGGTTGGAAGGAGTCTGCCTTGAAGAGCTCAGCCGTGAATGGAACGCACCGTTTCGCGACCTCCTAGAACCGAAACTAACCCAATACATCCAAGATGGATATTTCGATGAGCGTGAGGGCCGGGTAAGCTTGACCCGCCGCGGCCTGTTGATCAGTGATAGCCTCTGGCCCGACTTCCTTTAGGACTGCATTCCACGCACCGTCATCTGCACAGGCGACCATGACAAGCGAATCGTTAGAAGAACATGAGATCTACGACATCGTCGGTGATGACGGCTTTCGTCGAATCTGCGAGCATTTTTACCTTGGCGTTCGAGAGGACGATATCTTGGGCCCTATGTATCCTGCAGACGACATGGAAGGAGCAGAAACGAGGCTCCGGGAGTTCTTGATTTTCCGCTTCGGCGGTCCAACGAATTATCTCGAAAACCGAGGCCATCCAAGACTGCGAGCTCGCCACTTTCCTTTTGCGATTGATCGGAATGCGCGCGATCGATGGGCGCAACTAATGACGGCGGCCGTGGATAAGGCTCAGATCGACGACCGAGCAGTGCGGCCCATGAAGGATTTCTTCAACGCGATGGCCACGTTTCTCATTAACCGCCCAGACGAATCGTAGTACTGACGATACGGCTGTAGGACATTTGCAGGAGATTGCTATGTCTCGACCCGGAGGCACGGTTCACTACGACAACTCTGGGCGAGTCGTCGTCGTCACTGGAGGGTCCCAAGGGATCGGGAAAAGCATTTGCGAACACTTTGCTCGCTCCGGCGCCAACTGTGTCTGCATGGATTTGATTGAACCCGCTCGCAGCGAAAATCCGGAACGAATTCACTTCGAAAATGGGGACACTTCCATCGAATCCGATTGCCGCCGTGTGGTTGAACACACGGTGGAGCAGTTCGGCGGCATTGACGTGCTGGTCAATAACGCAGCCATCCAGCCCCCAGATTCCTATTTGCCCGTCGACCAACTTTCGCAAGCAACCTGGGACCGGATGATCGGCGTGAATTTCAGCGGTTACACGTTCATGGCAAAGCATGTATTGCGTGTCATGAAACAACAGCAGAGCGGGGTGGTCGTCAACATCGCGAGTGGCCAGGGACATCGTACTGCCAGACAAGTTCCTTGTTATGGTCCCATCAAAGCGGCCAACATTCTCCAAACCATGCAGTGGGGCGTAGAGTACGCCCGCGAAGGCATTCGAGTCGTTTCGGTCTCGCCTGGCGCCGTTGATACGCCGCTGGTACGAGCAAGCTTGAAAGCTCAAGGTGGCGCGACTGAACTCGCGAATCGCCATCCCGTTGGCCGAATTGGCAAGCCAGATGAAATTGCGGCGGCGGTTCTTTGGTTGAGTATGTCCGATGCATCGTTCATTACCGGCACCGATCTCCAGGTCGACGGGGGACTCGGCGCCTTGGGTGCTTTTGCCGAACCCTGGCCATCCGATGCCTGAACAGGCAACGCAGGCTCATTGGGGGGGTTCTCGCACTCCCATCACTCGGCAGGGCAACAATGGCCTCGCGGAATCCATCACAGGATCGTGAACGACTTGATCGATCTTGGTTTAAATTCATGGACGTGCTTCAACAGAAGTCCGGTCGCAACGTTTGCGTCGATTTTTCAGCCTGGAATACTGCAAAACTTAAGGTGAATCGTCTACTCGGACTTCGCCACTAACAATCGCAACCTAGCTTTGCATCACACGGTCGGATTGGCCGGCCCATTCGTGCTTACGCTGAAATCGATTCGATTTGGCGTCCCAGCACACACACTTTCCGTTGGACGCAAGGCTTCGCCTCTTGGCGTCCCAATACGCATAAGTAGTTGTGAAGATGCATACTATGAACTCTGGATTCCTGACCAGTGGTGGCTCAACACCAAATTTTGAACCAACTGTTTTGCTCGATACTCTGTCGAACAACATCGACGAGGCATTGAACGAAGCTCAAAGCGCAGACAGCTTCCTGGCTGGACGAACTCTGGCCGAGATCGAGCGTTGTGCGATCATCGCGACGATCCGCTACTGCAAAGGCAACAAAGCAGCATCGGCTCGAAGTCTCGGCATTAGCGAAAAGAGCATCTACAACAAGATGCGCCGCTTGAACATCTCCAACGCCGACCTTGCTGTAAAGAAGCCTTCTTAGGCACTCAATCAGCAGGCTGACCGGAATCGTCGCGCTTTCTCGCAGATTCTATTTCCACCAAAGTTGGTAAGTTGACTTTTGACTTCCCATCAAGCTGGGCTTTTCGTTGCAACCATTCCGTCATTCACGCTTCCGTCACAGGCTTGAGCCATGTCCAACCTGATTGATCAAAAAGCACTGAACGCTTTCGTTGGCGACGATCAAGAAATGCTCGACGAGCTAACCGCAGTCTACGGGCAGGTTCTACCCTCCGACTTGGAGCAACTCAATCAGGCGTCTGAAAGCGGAGACTGCGACCGCGCTGCGGAAATCGCCCAGCGCTTCCAAGGTCGGTTCCAATGCTTTTCAGCAACCAGACTAACTGGCTTGGCTCAGGAATTGCGCTCGCTCGCCGAAGAAGAGCGTCTGAGTGAAGCAGATGAGCTCGTTTCGGATGTATGCGATGGCGCTCTTGCATTGCTGGACGAACTTCAAGCACTAACGGAACAGACTCAATCCTAGACCGCGATTAGGATTTGCGACGCTCCACGCGCCTGCCCTGAGCTTGTTCGTATCGGATGCATTCTCAGTTTCAGCGAACATCTTTCGCGCTGTTGCTCTCTATCTAGTAGCTCTATTTCGGTCGAGTCGACGAATTACTCTGACGTCCTCGTCTAACCGATGCCTTCTGCCTCGGTTTAGTTGCATCTATGATGTTGCATTCCAATCGTCGACGCAACAACTTTTAGGTGCCCTGGCCTATACAGCCTCGCTCTGTACTGAAGTCAACGATGTCCAGCCAGCACGAACCGAAGAACGATCCCATCCCCGCCGATGATTCCAAGTTAAACTGGGTCCGCTGGTGGGGCGCGCCTGGTGGGCCCGGTCCCCTCCTGCAAATCGCGATGCCATTGATGATCGCCGCTGGCTTCGTCTCGATCACCCTGTTTACCGACCGAACTCTGCTGTATTGGAAATCCGAGTCGGAAGCCTCTGCCGCCATGGGCGGGGGTAGTATCTATTGGACGATTGCTTGCCTGCCAATGGGACTGCTGGGATACATCAGCACGTTCGTCGCACAATATCGCGGTGCGGGTGAAAGCTTAAGCATTGGCACCGCATACCGACATGCGATTCGTTTGGCATGGCTCCTCGTCCCCGTTTTTCTTTTGGCAATGTGGATTGCGCCGGTACTCTTCGAGAGCTCGGGGCACACAGAGCATTTGGTCGCGCTGGAAACCCAGTACCTGCGAATCCTGCTAATTGGCGGCATCGGTGTGCTGTTCTATAGCGTTCAGAGTGGCCTTTTGACCGGCCATGAACGCACGGCCACAGTCTTGTCGATCGATGGTATTGCGACCGCGGTCAATTTGGCTCTGGATTTCGTGCTGATCTTCGGGTGGGGCCCAATACCGGCTTTCGGTCTAGCTGGTGCTGCGATCGCCACGTCCGCCTCTTTCTGGATTAAGATCCCCATTGCTCACTGGGTCATTCGTCGAGACCAGACGCTTGTCGAGGAGTACGAAGTACTAGCGCGTCACGCTTGGGATTGGGGCATCATCCGCAGGCTCATCACTTTTGGTGGTCCCGCAGGGTTACAAATGTTGGCCGAGTCAGCTTGCTTCGCCGTAATTCTCCTGCAGGTGGGTCGATTGGGTGAACTCGAAATGGCCGCAACGACTCTGGCATTAGGCATCAATGTCTTGGCGTTCGTTCCCATGATGGGACTCGGAATTGGGCTCGGGGTGATCGTGGGTCGTCGCCTAACGGAAGGGCGAGCTGATCTTGCGCACCGCTCTGTCATGTCAGCCCTTCTTGTCACTGTCTGTTACACATCGATGTTCGCGCTAGTCCTCGGACTGGTCCCCGAATGGACCATTGCAATCTATCGCCAAGGCACACCCCAAGAGCGTTTCGCAAACATCCAACCACTCTTGATTCCCTTAATCCGCTTTATCGCTTTGTACTGCATTCTCGACGGGCTTCAGATCGTCTTTGTTGGAGCGATTAAGGGAGCTGGCGATACCTGGTTTGTCCTCGGCACGACAATTTTCATCTCAGTCAGCGCCGTGTTGGCCGGATATTTGTGCCAATGGTATCAGGGGCCCAGCCTACACCTATGGTGGTATATCATTACCGGCTGGGTAGCGACGATGGGGTTCGCCTTTGCCAGTCGCTATTTGAGTGGCGCCTGGAAATCAAAGCGTGTCATCGAAACACGAGTATCCAGCACGGTAAGCTAAAGAAGCGGCCATCATGGTTTCGGTGATGCCCTCAAAAGCCATCAATACGATCCACGCCATAGGCCGAAAGAAGCCGTGCCCAACGAGCAGGTCTCTTGACCCGATGCACGACTTCGCGGGCTGGCATCGCCATAACACTTTGAGGCTAAAGCAATGCAAACGATCTCTTGCCCACAATGTGGGATGCAATATCGAATCGCTCCGGAAAACCTAGGAAAGCAAGTGCGCTGCCAAAAGTGCGGTGACATTTTTCTTGCCAACCTACCAACCTCGAATGAGCCTCCGCCGATTATGGAAGTCGGATCTTCGACTCGAATCGCAGACGAAATCGACTACCAGATTTTTGGCGACGACATGCAGTACGCCGAAATCGTCCTCGATCCAGGTGAGGCAGTCATCGCCGAAGCCGGGGCCATGATGTACATGTCATCTGGGATTCAGATGGAAACCGTCTTCGGCGACCCCAGCCGAAAAGGCGATAATTTCTGGAACAAGATGATGTCGGCGGGTAAGCGTGTCCTGACCGGCGAATCGCTTTTCATGACGGTATTCACTAACACGGCAGGAGCCAGGGAAACCGTTGCCTTTGGTGCTCCGTACCCTGGCCGAATCGAGCCACTCCACCTCGACCAACTAGGTGGCGAGATCATCGCTCAACGCGATTCCTTTCTATGTGGTGCGAAAGGCATCGAAATCTCGATTGCATTTCAGAAGAAGATCGGCGCTGGTTTGCTGGGCGGTGAGGGATTCATTATGCAGAAACTGAGAGGCGACGGCATCGCACTCATTCATGCATGTGGCACGATGATGCATCGCGAACTTGCCGCTGGAGAAACACTGCGGGTCGACACTGGGTGTATCGTCGCCTTGGGACCAAGCGTGAACTATGACATTCAATTCAACAACAGTATCAAGAGCGCGATGTTCGGTGGCGAAGGGCTCGTATTTGCGACGCTCACGGGACCTGGTCCGATCTGGTTGCAGAGCCTGCCATTCGCTCGACTTGCTCGGCGGTTCACTGCTGGTGCTTCATCCAGTAAAGAACAAGGGTCTTTGCTCGACCTCGGTGGCATTGGTGGAATGCTGATGGGTGATAACGATTAGCCAGCTATGCAAAGGTAGGAAAGCACTGACGCGGAAGTCTTGAACTTCCTGAACAGATCACATTCTTGAGTGCATGCCGCCCCCCTCAGAATGGCTGACACCGGAACACCTAAGGGTAACCATTGATGGCTTAAATAGATTTACAGAGGATTTAAGTTGCATTGGCATTAACAAAACGTTAACACTACCAGTACACGATGCACATCTAAGTTCCGTGTACATGGTTGTACTCCCTCCATTTCCCACCTCACAATTGGAGCGAGCCAATGTCAGCAGATTGGTACTTCATCAGAAAGGGTAGTTTCTTCAGACGCAGATCGCGTGTTGGACCTCTCTCGGAACAGAGCCTTCTCGTTCGAATCGAGAAAGGCGAAGTCACTCCGGACACCATGCTTTCAAGTGAAATGAAGACACATGGCCACTGGGTCGCGATGCAGACGATAAAGCCTGCAATCGCACACTGGAAAAAGCATCACCCCGATGCTGCTTGATGACGCCAACACGGTTTCGTGTTTTGAGCTCTAGTTCAATCAGAAGTGACAACTGAGAGGCGCACCTCTCAAGCGACAAAAAAACGCCCGGTTTGACCGGGCGTTTTTTGTTGTTCCATGTCAAGCTTAACTAGTCGAGCGTTTTGATTTTGATGTTCTTGAATTGGATCTTCATTACAGGTCCAACATGAATCTGTAGTGCCAGTACGCCTTCCTGGGACGACTCGCCGACTTTTGCTGCCCCAGCTTCAATTTCCTTACGCTTCGCTGCTGAAACTTTTGTGCCGCTGACCTTAGCATATTTCTTTAGACGCTGTTCCGCTGTACCAACTTGGTGATCAATGACCTCAGACATCAATTCGCCATTGATGTAGTGGCTAACCCTGGGGCCATCGGCGACGATTCGATAGCGATTCCATTCCCCTTTCTTGATTTTCGCGCCAAGCTCTTCAGCATCTCCCACTTTCTTCGATGTCTTCTTTCCATCTTTGGAAAAAGTCGTTTGCATCCCCCGTTGCGCCAGGATGCCGCGTCCTTTTTCCTCGTAGTTGATACCGGCAAATTTCATGGAGGCATCAATATCCGCTTGGTAGCCGCCAACGATAAATCTTTCTTCGTCAAAGACGGTACTTCGATATTGGATTCCCGAATTTCCCTCGTCACCAATGCGATAGTCCAATTCCAATTCGAAATTGGAAACAAGACCATCCTGCCATACCAAGAATGTGTTGAACTTCAGCGGATCTTCGGCGGTTGTGGTACCAGTAATCGCCCCATCTTCCACGGACCACAACTTCGGATTCCCTTTCCAACCGGACAAATCCTTACCATTGAAAATCGACTTGAATCCATCTTCCTGAGCATGTCCGACCTCTGCTATGCCGATCGCAACCAGCATCACACAAACAAACGAAAGCGCACCTCGAAGGCAAGTGTGAAGGGGTCGTGTTGGAATTTTGAAAACTCTTCTCAGTGCTGTCATAAGAAAACTACCTTTGCGAGTTGCTGGGAGGGTTTTGTATCGAGCGGGGTAAATAACATCATAGCCGAAGAAGCCGGTCGATTGATTTTGCGTCGAACTGCTGGAGGTCCTACGTCAGAACTAGGCTCCAGCTAGTCTCGGTACGGCTATGCCGCATGATCGTCAAAGTCATCTTTGGTTGCAAGATTCCTACCGACAGTCATGCTTAGAACTACAAACCTGCTCCAGCTTTTGTTGACCTGCGATCTGCAACTTATGTTTCAGGCGGTGCGGTCTACCTCCATTCAAACGATTCAGTCCCTATCTTGGCAATTGCGCTTCGATGCAGGCAACCAAAACGACAGCAACGACTCATGAGTCGGCCAAGCGTTCCCCCAAGGCGATGGTTCGCCGTGGGCTTCAGCTGCTGAGTTCGCTGGTATGCGTCCAAGTCGCGTGCATGTTACTTAGCCGCTTTTCGGTGCTGCTTGAGCTAGCAACCCACTTCTCATTCCATGCTCTGGTTGCTGGTGTCATTCTCACACCGGCTCTTTTCCTATTGCAAGCGAATCGAATGGGTCTCGTATCTGCAGGCGCAACAGCGATCTTGGCCATCGTTGTCTCCCCTTGGCAGCTCTACTCCGGATCCAAAGAACAGAACATTGAATCCGATTCTACGAAATCTGTGACATCAATCTTCACGAACAAAGTCAAGGTTCTCAGCTGGAACGTACTGACCTCCAATCGATGCTACGACGAAATTCAGGCAATCGTCGATGAGCTAGACCCCGACTTGATTCTGTTTATTGAAGTGCGGCCTGGGTTTCTGGATGAACTGCCCAAAATTGTTGCCAACTACCCGATCTTGGTAAGCAAGCCGGTTTGGGGTGGCGAAGGCATTGCGATGCTCAGCCGCATCGAGGGAACGGATTTGCAGTACCAAGCCTTTAGCCTTGATCGGCAGCCCGCTGTCGAAGCAAGAATCCCTGGGGGGCGAGGTAAGAACTTACATCTCGTTGGAATTCATACGCTCTCGCCATTGCCGCCAAGACGTGCCGTGATTCGCGATCAACAGCTCGACTCTTTATCACAATGGTCCAACACATTGGACGCACCCATATGCGTCTGCGGCGACTTGAATACTACGCCGTGGACAAAAGCATTCCAAGATCTATTGTCAGATGGCTTTCAAGATTCGCGGCTCGGTCGCGGAAATTGCCCTTCTTGGCCATCTGAATTGGGTCCCGTCGGTATTCCAATCGACCATGTGCTAACCAAAGGCGAATGCAAGATCCTCGAGCGTCGAGTGATCCCAACGGCGCCAGGGTCCGATCATCGCCCCGTCTACTTTGAGGTCGAATTTTAGATCGACTACTCGCATTACAAAGCCGCACATCGCAGGGCCAATCACAGTTTCAAACTGTGACGTTGAGTCGAGACTATCCCAGCTCCCCCTTCCGAGTTTCGCGAGGAATGATGGAGGAGTCGGCCACTCCCCGCTACGCGTGGGCCCGGGGCCAGAGGGGGTAAACGCCTATCTTCAAACTGTGATTAGCCCTGCCGCGATGAGGCAGTGAATTACTGCATTAAATCTATTGCATTAAGATAGGCTCGAGATTCGGGGCAAGCTTTCTCAACTCGCGTGTCAGCAAAGTCTGAATGCGCCGCGTCGTGCTTTGCTTCTTGCATTGCTCTAGGAGCGAGGCGGCTTCGCCCACGGTAATCTGCGATGCAAGTTGCTTGATCGTTGGTATGAAAGCCGGACTCATGGAGAATCTTCGCAATCCAAGTCCCAACAAAATGACAAACGCTTGCGGCTGTCCAGCCATCTCACCGCATAGCGTCACTGGCTTGCGTTGTTCATTGCAGGTCTTTACCACTCGCTCCAAGACCCTGATCACAGCTGGCGAAAGTGGCTGGCAAAGGTGGCTAACTTTTGGATTGTCGCGATCAGCGGCCATCAGATACTGGACGAGATCATTGGAGCCAATGGAAACAAAGTCGACTGACGGCAAAAGCTGATCGATCATGATCGCTGCGGCTGGGACTTCAAGCATCATGCCAAAGGCGACTCTACCATACTCCTTGCCTTCACTTCTGAGCTGTTGTTCGGCTTTACGCATAATCGCTCGGAGTCGCCGGAGCTCTTCCAGATTGGTGACCATGGGGAACATGATCTGAACACTGCGTCCTTCATCGTGGGCGGCGGATCGCATAATGGCTCGCACCTGGGCCAAGAAGAACTGGGGATGCTCAAAGGAAAGCCGTATACTCCGCCATCCCATGAAGGGATTTGCCTCTTTTTGAGTACGCCCCAGAAATGGAACGGTCTTATCGCCTCCGATGTCCAACGTTCGAATCGTAATGTTGCCATCGGGCCCGTCATTAATGACTTCACGATAGACGTCTAGTTGCTCTTCTTCTCCAGGCACACTTGCGTGCGTCAGATAAAGATATTCAGTGCGGTAGAGACCGACTCCGGACGCACCCATCGCTTTTGCACTCCCTGCATCCGCAGGGCCATTGATGTTGGCCAGCAATTCCAACGGCTGGTGATCTTTCGTCACCGCAGCTTGATCTCGGTTGTGGGCGAGTTGATCTTTTAGATCAAAGAACTCGCGTTCAAGCTTACGATAGGCGGAAAGAACTTCGGAGTCCGGGTTTACGATCACGTGACCTTCGCGACCATCCACGATCACAGTATCACCGGACTTCGTCTGCCGCAGGATACCAGCGACCCCACTGACCGCAGGAATGCCGCGACTCCGAGCCACAATGGCCGCGTGACTTGTTTGGCTGCCTGCCTGGGTCACAATGCCGTGGACGGGTTTGTCCCCGAGCATAACCACTTGGCTGGGAAGAAGTTCATCCGCAATGACAATCGTCGGACCCGATAGAGCCGCCGACTCCTTGTTCAGTGCAGGGCTCAGATAGCTCGTCATCCGCTCGATGACATCTCGGATGTCCGCCAGTCGCTCTTTCAAGTACTCGTCTCGCGACTTCGCTAAGAGGTCGCGGTAATACTCCAGCAGCTTCGCCAATGATGCCTCTGCGGGCAGGCGGTCTTCGCTAATCCAAACGCGAATCTTGCCGACGAGTGTCGTGTCTTTCAAGATCGAAGCATGGACAGCGAATATCGCGGCCGCATCTTTTCCAACTTGCTTCTCAGCCTTTTTTTGTAGAAGTCGGATGTCGTCGATGGAACGTTTTCTGGCATTCTCAAACTTGGCAAGCTCAGATGCGACCTCGTGTGGCTCCAACAGTTCCCTGTCGGGGTCGACAAAGACCTCGTGGATGCAATATGCGGATCCAATCGTGACACCTGGAGAGACTGCTATTCCTTTTCGCATGCCCAGATTCTAGAACGTTTTGCCTTATGTTGTAGCCGTTGCAGCCGCCTTCGCTATGTTTTCAGCCGATGCCAAATCGCCTTTGTCCCCAAAATATTCTGAGGACGAAACTGGCAGATCGCGGTAAACTGGGTTGTCGAATACCAATTCACCGAAGCTCTTGTACTTATCTGGAGTTGAATGTGATCGATCTGATCGCGTACGCAATCATGGCCCTGGCTGTTACCGCGGCCGGAGCAATGGTCGTGCTTGCTGTACTGCACGTCATGTGGATGCGACGCGTAGCGAACCGAGTCGAAGAATCAATCGGGCACATGGAGAAAATCCTCGAAGGCCAATCGCTGCGGGGCTCATTACACACATTATCTGGCGGAACCGAGTTCAATCCCCTCGTGCCGCCCTTGAGTATTCACTTCGAAGAAGCACGCAATCAGCTCGCCATTTTTGGAGCCGTCGGTCGCATCGGGGAACAATGGCTCTTAGACCACCGATTCGAGTACTATGGACAGTTCATCATTGAGGAACTTGGCTATGAGCAAGTTCGCTGTTACCTGTCGCCTGATCAAAAACTGATCGCTTCGATCCGTTGCCCCCACGATGCCGAAGAAGCTTACGTGGAATTCTGCTACGACCTTGGCGATGGTCAGCTAGGTGGAGTCGCGAACCCACCGGCTTCAACAGTACCTTTAGCGGACAGCGCGAGCGGACGTTTCTTCGACGGAAGCATTAAGGACTCTCCGCAGCTCCTGGCAAGCATGCATGAAGTTGCCATTGAATTGACCGATGCGCAGCCGACGAATCTAATCCCTCGCCATCGAGACGCGATCGCACGCTGCTATGAGGAAGCGCATCGACAAGAGATGCTGCAAAGACTTTCAAACGGTGGCATCACAAAACAAGAAATCCGCGACACACTTAGCCAACAAGGGCAGATCGCGTCCGAGGACGAGATCACTGAAATCCACGGTCATTGGCAACAAGCCATCGATGCACACGTGGTTGAGCATTCGCCGCGAAGCAAAAATCAGTTTTATGCCGGTCGCCCTTTAATGGTCGTCCATAGCCAGAGCTCAGCAGAACATTTAAAAGACCGCCTTGAGTCGACCCTGCAGCAGGTCGAAGATCTGAGAGAAAGCCTTCTTGACGAAACGTTCTCGCCCATGCAGGAATTGAAATCGATGCTTGAGCAGTTTTCTCCTCGAGAAGCAATTGCTCGATTTCGTCCGCTGCTTCCGAAAGAAACACGATTCCAACTGATCGATCAAACATCCACACCAATTGAAGCAGACGTTTACGTCCTTGCTGCCAGTGATGGAAATTCACATTCTTGAGAGGTGTGAGAGACCTTAGACATTGATGAGCAAAGGTGTCTCACTGCTGATCGTCCACTCTGGCCTGCAACTTCTCTAGTTGGTCTTTCAATTCGGCGATCTTCTTTTCGGCGTGGGAAGCAACTCCCAAACTGAAGAGTGCCAACATGAATGCAATGACTTCCATTGTTTCTCTGCTCCGTGGAAATGTGCCTAAATTCAAATCGCTGACGACGAAGACTTATTGCCGAAGCGCGGGAAAAGTCACCGTCCCGCTGAGGTTTCCCTCTAACCATTGCCAACCCAAGAGTTGCATACGTGGCAAATGGAACGGGCCCTTCCAAAGATTTCCTTTCAGCTCGTTGGATACCGATCCGTCACGACGGAGGTAACCGAACCATTCGCCGAATTCCCGGTCGGCGAAATGTTCGAATGCCCAATTGTGAACCTGCTCATGGATATCGGCATATTTTTTGTCACCAGTAAGCAGCCATGCCAACAGCGAGGCAATAATGGCTTCATTGTGAGGCCACCAGAATTTCATGTCGTGCCAATACTCTTGGATGGGACGCCCATCGACGGACGTAAAGTAAAGAAGACCTCCGTGAGCGTTGTCCCAACCGCGTGACCACATCCAATCCAACATCCGCAGACCAAGTTGAACCCAGTCCTCACGGCGTGAGACGTGGCCTTCATACATAATGAACCAAGCCGCTTCGATAGCGTGACCTGGATTTAGGGTGCGGCAATCAAAGTGAGCCCGTGCATCATTCGCATCGGACGCAGAATCCGGACTGCTCAGGCTTTCATTTGACGAAGGTATGGACTCCCAAACGACTTCAAGCTCATCATCCACGAAGTATGTAGCGATGTCTCGAATCCCGGCGTCAATCCATCGATCAGCATCCTCGAACCTAATCGCTTCTCGCAGCTCCTGAGCGGTGACGATCTGAATCATCGATGTTCCGATACCACGTGTTGGCCTTGTAGTTTCATATTTTGGCCTGTGTTTGATCCCAACGTCGCTTTCACCAACGAAGGTATGAAAGCAAGCCAGAGCGCGATCGCGGAAGTAATCAGAGTCCGCTGCCCGAGAGTATTGCGCGAACGCGATTGCAGCGAAACTTTCCGAGAATTGATAACGCCTCTTCCGTATGGGACGCCCCTCGCGAGTGACGTGAAACCACATCCGTCCATCAGAAGGATCAAAACAATGCTGATCCAAAAAGTTGGCACCGGATTCAGCCGTCCGTAGCCATCGGCTGTGAGAATCCGAATCGCCGGGATCAACCGTGTTGTAAAGCTTGGCCAGCAACCAAGTGAATCGCCCTTGCTGCCATACGCTCTTGTCTGAATCTAGCCGTGATCCGTCGCGGTCGAGCGCAGTACAGATACCGCCAAACTCTTCGTCGATCCCATTTGACAACCAAAACGGCAAAACGTCATTAAGAAGCCCGTCTCGATAGAAATTTGCTATCGCAGCAGTGTCCCGCGTCAGCATATGGAACCCATCCTTGGTAAGAGAGCGTTTTCCTTGGGCAGGGCCAATCACAAATTCAATTTGCGAAAATGATTCGAGTGTATCCCAACTCCCCATTCCGGGCAGGCACACGCGAAGCGGGTAGCCGGGGCATTACGGGAGGTTCAGCCTCTCCGAGCTGGAGGGGGAATAGCTTACGTTCAAACTCTGATTTGACCTAGTTTCTGCGGTCGGACGCTTACGGAACAACGGCTAGTCGATTTTGATTCTCGCACCAATCTTCTTCAGCTCTTCCATTTGTTCCAATGCAGCATCTCCCAACGGATTGCCCTTGAGATAGATCCGCCAGAAAGGTGCGAAGCGCTGCTTGTCGTCAGATTGAGCCATTTTGACAAGCGGTGATAGGTCGGAAATCTTATTATCGCGAAGATAGAGTGATTTGAGTTCGGTTAGAGGAGCCAAAAATGAAACATCTTCGACTCCACATCCTTCAAGCTTCAAGGAACTCAACCAAGGCAGTTTTCCGATTGGCCGAAAATTCTTGACGGGATTCCTATCCAAATAAAGCGTCCAGACCTTGGGAAGGTTTTTGAGCACTTTTACTTTCCGAATCTTGTTCCCGGATAGATAGAGGGAACGCATATTTGTCATCTTTTCGAGCGCCGAGATATCCTCAATCTCGTTTTCCGACAGCTTCAGATACTGCATCCGAGTTAGGTCGGCGAGCGCATCAATGGACTTAATTTTGTTGCCCGCAAGATTCACTGACTGAAGTAATTTCAGACCTGACAGAGGAGTGACATCTTCGATCTCATTTCCCTCGAGCTTGATCTCCTGCACGGCTACGCAGAATTCGAGGCCAGCCAGGCTCTTGATGCCTTTGCCGTTACCATCGATCTGAGAAATGTCTTTGACGTCTTCCTTGGTAAGCGGCTCTTCGTTGTATCGTTTCTCGTAGACTTCCTTTCGCACAACTGCTTCAAGGGCCTTGTCGGGAAACAAGGCATTCTCCTCTGCTCTGAGAAGGTGAAGTGGCGAAGACAGCCATAATCCCGCCAATAGGCTTAGCCTTGCTAGGGCAGCTACAACTCGGGAGCGACTCGAATGACTTGTGCAGATCATGGATGCTTAGACTCAGCGTTTGGAGGGAATGCAGGCGGGAGGAACCGCGGGCCCAGAAAGCCAGCCTGGGTCGCTTCTTGCTATTTTTGGGATGGTTCGAATTATATCCTAGTCGCTGAAAATTTCAGTTGCCACGCGGCCCCAATTCAGGGCCAATCAAAGTTTAAAGTTGGGAAGAATTCCTCCCCGTCTCTCAGGCTCCGACCCTCCGCACATTCCTCGCGAAACTCGGAAACAGAGGGTTAGTTATTGAATTGCTACTCAACCCAGGTTCAAACTAACGCGGTAGGAACTGGCGTTTCCGCCAGCCCCCCGCACAGATCCGT
>JBKAHA010000001.1:0-1085099 GCA_046290675.1 Aureliella sp. | reverse complement strand
TTCAAGTGTTACCTATGTCCCCGAACATGTGTTACCCATGTCTCCAATCCGAACACTAGACGTTTGTCCCCCACTCAAGTTCGAGGCTTCGCCGGATTGGTTCTACTTTGGTGACGCGGACGGTACCTTCCGTCGGGATGACACGTATTTACAGCAAGCCGAGGAGGGGCGGGGATTGGGAGTATTGTCGTTTCGTTCGTCTCCGGAAGACGACCGAGGCCGGTTGTATGTTGCGAACGATATGAGTTCGAACTCCTTGTTTGTAGAGACGGACGATGCTCGGTACAGCGATGATGCCGTTCTCTGCGGAGCTGCGGTTGATAGTCAAGGTGTTCCCAATGCAAGTATGGGCATCGCACTGTTGGACGCTGATCGAAATTCTCAGTTTGATCTGTTTGTTACGAATTTTGATCACGAGTACATGGCCTTGTATGCCAATGAGGGAGAAGTCTACGAGTACCGCTCGTTCCAATTCGGCTTGTCTCGAGAGGTACCGCCCTCAGTTGCGTTTGGCGTCGTCGCGGCGGATTTCGATTTGGATACTGACGAGGACGTTTTCTTTGTGTGTGGGGGAGTCGAGTACGCTCCGTCGATCGGCACGATGGATCAAGTACCGATTCTGCTCGAGAATGTCGATGCGAAACGCTTTGCACGCATGATTCCGAATCCCAGGTTTCGCGAGAAAGAAATTGCTCGCGGTTGTGCGACTCTGGATTGGAACAATGACGGGTTGCCCGATTTGGTGACTTCCAGCATCAGTCGCAGCCCGACTCTTTACCGAAACGAGAGCACGGTTGACGCCAACGGAGAGGACCGCAACTGGCTGCGAGTGCGTCTCATTGGGTCGGAGAGTCCAAGGTCCGGAATCGGTGCCGTGTTGTCCGCTGACATTGGGGGCAGCATCCTGTGGTGCGGCAAGTTTACGGCGGTGGCAGTTATCTGTCGCAATCCGAGACGGACCTATTCATGGGCGTGGGCGATGCGACGACGGTCGACCTCACCGTTTCATGGCCGAGCGGAGTCTCTCAAACGTTGGCCGCGGTGGATGCAAACCAAGTACTAACTATTGTCGAGTCCTCGACGCCCTAGCGGCGCTCATTTGCGTTGCAGCCGGAAAAAGACGTGACGAGAGCCTCGCACGGCTCCTCCCCTGCACCGCTCTAGACCGCACGGGCGCGGTGTCTTAAGCGAACCTGTGGCGCTGTAGAGCGGTCTGCAATCTCTGAGCTGTTTGCAACTTAAAGGCCACTCGTTGGGAATCAAATGATGATGGCTGGCTTGGAAGACGTTAGGCGGGGCTAATGGTCGCCCTTTTTTGACAGGCTCGGCCGCCTGCTCTTGCCCCTTGGCTGGGGCCACTCAGGGGCAATCAAAGCTTGAACCTGGGTTGAGTAGCAATTCAATACCTAACCCTCTGTTTCCGAGTTTCGCGAGGAATTTGCGGAGGGTCGGAGCCTGAGCGACGGGGAGGAATTCTTCCCAACCTTAAACTTTGATTGGCCCTGTGGGGCCACCGCGTTCCAATATCGTGTTTTCTCGAAATCGTCTATACTCATGCCCGCAATCGCAAAACGACTATTTGGCTCTCGTGAGCTCGAAGCACCAACCCAAGGGAATTCGACCCTCTCCATGACGAACTCGGACAGCACGGACCCTGGCAAGGACCAGAACCAAGAAGAAACGCACGGCGGTAATGCCGCGGCCGAACAGCAACAGAGCCTGCCTCAATCAGATCGCATGGTGCGGCGTGTTTCGGATAAGCAGATCGAACACTCATTGACCCTGGCACGAGCCGTGGTCAAAGCGGCTGCTGAAAACCGGGGCCAGGATATCATGTTGCTTGATCTGACCGGTCAGACGGCGTTGTTCGACTTCTTTATTATCGCTTCGGGTTCAAGCCGCCGTCAGCTTTCGGCGATGGGGCAGGAGATCGACCGAGTTCTAAAGCATGAATTTGGCGAGCAGCGAATGAGCGTTGCGGGCTACGAAGAGAGCCGCTGGATCGTATTGGATTACGGTAGCATCGTGGTCCATTTGTTCGACGAGGAAACAAGAGAGTTTTACGATCTGGAGTCCCTTTGGGCAGATAGTAAGCACGTCGATATCTCTGAGATCGTGGAAAGTGCTTCGGCCAAGATGGCGCGGATGAAGGAATAGATCGCTTGGCTACCGCCTGAAGCAGATTTGCGTTGAGGTTTTCTTTGACAGTGAGTCTTTTCGGAAAACACGTCCTCGATCAAGTCCTTCTTCCCTTGGCCTCGGTCCAGCTTCGGGGCCGCAACGTTGGTGTTCCCGGGGGATCAGCTAACACGGTTGAGATCCTATTTCATTCACTTAGATAACGTGTTGTAAGTCGAATTTCGGCCGTCGAGCTCTAGCCACCACTGGTGTCAGGAGAGTCAAAGCGGCCGAAATTGCTCCAACACGCTCGCTTCTTTCTAACTTCGAACGAATGCAACTAAGCAAAATTCTTCAAGACCGATTTTTCGCGGCGTTGGACGGATGGATCGAGGATGCTTCTGATTTCTCGCAACGGATCGCTGTTGCGAGAGATCCACGTCATGGCGACTACCAGGCGAACATCGCCATGCCTCTGGCAAAGGTCCTTGGGAAGAAGCCACAGGAAATTGCCGCAGAGTTGCTCGAGCGACTTGACCTCACCGATTACTGCGAGGCACCGGAGATCGCTGGCCCCGGATTCATTAATTTGCGTTTCAAGGACACCTTTCTCAGCCAACAGCTGCAGCAGGTTGCTGCGAACGAGCGTGCAGCCGTTGGGCAAATCGAAGATCCTAAGACCTACGTCATTGATTACTCGTCGCCGAACGTGGCCAAGCCAATGCATGTCGGGCATATTCGGACGACGGTGATTGGTGATGCGCTTGCGCGCGTGTTGCGGTTTCTTGGACACCAGGTGATATCGGATAATCATTTAGGGGACTGGGGGACGCAGTTCGGGATGATCATCTATGGCTACAAGAATTTTCGCGATGACGCGGCCTTCGAAACGCAGCCAGTGGCAGAACTCAGCCGACTGTACCGAATTGTTCAAGCAGTCATCGGATACCAAGGCGCCAAGCCAAAGCTTACGGATGCAGAAGCCAAGTTGGCCGCAGCGAAGGCAAACGTGGAAAAGTGTGAAGCCTCGCCTGATCCTGATGTAAAGAAACAGAAGAAGGCCGTCAAAGCGGCTGAACGGGCCGTCCGATCCGCTACGGATCATCTTGCCGGATTGAAATCCAAAATTGACGCGGTCGAGTCCAACGCCGATTTGCTCGCGATCGCAGAACAGCACGAACAGATCGAGACGAGGGCTCAAAAGGAAACGGCCAAGCTACACGAAGGGGACGCCGAAAACCTAGAGCTCTGGAAGAAGTTCCTGCCGATCTCGATCACGGAAATTGAAGCGGTGTACCAGCGACTCGATGTCGAGTTCGATCACACGCTTGGCGAGAGCTTTTACCATCCAATGCTCGAGCAAGTTGTCGAGGGGATGATCGCCAGCGGCATGGCCAAAGAGGATAATGGGGCGATCTGCGTCTTTCTCGACGGCTTCGATGCTCCGATGATCATTCGCAAGCGGGATGGGGCATTCCTGTATTCGACAACCGACTTGGCGACCATCGAATATCGAATGGAACACTTTAGACCGGATGCAATTCTGTACGTCGTCGATCATCGCCAGGGCGAGCACTTCGATAAGTTGTTTGTTGCCGCACGCGAAATGGGGTATGACCAGGTGGAGTTGCAGCACGTGAGTTTTGGCACGGTTTTGGGGCCCGATGGGCGGCCGTTCAAAACAAGGAGCGGTACGGTCCTGGGGCTAGAGCACTTGCTAGATGAGGCTGTCGACAAAGCCTACGAAGTGGTCTGCAATCCAGAGCGGATCGACAAAGCTGGATTGGAGTTGTCCGAAGAAGAGCGAAGACATATCGCGAATACGGTGGGGATCGGCGCAATTAAGTATGCCGATCTTTCGCACAATCGAACGAGCGACTACAAATTCGACATCAATGAAATGGTACAACTCGAAGGCGATACCGCGGCGTACATTCAGTACATGTACGCTCGGACTCGCGCGATCCTGCGCAAGTCTGGAGAGGACGTGAATGAAGCGACGATTGACCAGTTTTCGATATCGATCGAAGAGCCGGCCGAGAGAGCTTTGGCGTTGCAGCTAATTCAGTTCGAGGACGCTTTGCATCAAATGGTCGCCGAATACTACCCGAGCGTGCTTGCCGGCTATCTATTCTCGCTGGCGAAGCAGTACGCGAGCTTTTTTGATCAGTGCCATGTATTGCGTGCTCCAACGGAGGAGTTGAAGCGAAGCCGTCTCGCGATCTGTTACACCGTATCGCGCGTGCTGGAGCGAGGCCTCGGCTTGCTCGGGATCGGAGTCGTGGAGCGTATGTAGCTTCTGCCGTCGAGCAAGCTTCGATTCTGCATGCCGAAAGTCAGTTCTTCTCAATACGGTGGCATGGAGTTCTCGGTGATGCCGCAAACCCGAGCCAACGCGGTCGTTTCCGCATCAAAGCTTCAGGGGAATGCTAGTTTCGGGACGCTGCTTTCGGCGTCTGTCAGCATTTCCCAACCTGTATATCAACGCGATGGCGAAGATCAGTTAGAGGACGGCTTCTTCATGTTATCTTTGGGACCACGGTCGATGAGCAAGGCAAACGGATCGATACCGACTCGATGTGGTAGTTCGTCCGTGATGAATTCAAATGAATTTGTCGCGCCCTTCATTTTCTTTCTTTCTCGATACAGAGTCTTTCCGTAGCGTCGACCTTCTTCCGGTTGAGCAAACGCTCCAATCTCAATCCAATCGTCTACCTCGACCTCTGTTTCCTTGCCTTTGGCATCCGCACGGAACTTCTTGCAAACGACGTCGAGCTTGATCTTGTATTTCCCGTCAGGCAACTCTTCGTAGGTCGCACTTTCGGTGCTGTTGGAGAACAAGGTGATTTCTTCGAATAGGTCGGTCAGCAAATATTGAAGGTCCGGTGGAGTGACTTCGCGAAGCCCTTCGACTAAATCCAGTGAGGTTGGGTAGGGCGGTTCTTGGTAGCCAAACCGTTCGACAAGCCCTTTGAGCACAGAATTGATTTTGTCCTCACCGATCATCTCCTTCAGGTAATACATCGCACAGCTTCCCTTGCGGTAGTGGATGTAGCCTTGGCTAGCTTCAACTTTGATGAGCGGTCGTTCTTTGAGTTGTTCACTGCCCCGTGACGCGAGATAGTTGTCCATTTCGTACTGCAGGAATTTACGCATGATGTCGCGACCGAAGGTCTTCTCCATCACCATCAGCGCGGAATACTGAGCCATGGTTTCGGACAGCAGTGTTGAGCCCTGCATGTTGGAGCCAATCACTTGGTGTGCCCACCATTGGTGAGCCATCTCGTGGGCGACGACATAGTAGACCATGTCGATGTCGTCTTTCTCTTGAATGTCTGCGATAAATCCGATGCCTTCGGAGTAAGGCATGGTGCCAGGGAATGCTTGAGCAAAGCTGGCGATTCGCGGGAACTCAATGATGCGAGCTTGTTTGTGTTTGTACGGGCCGAAATTTTCCGTGTAGTAGATCAGAGAATCTCGAATGGAACGCATCATGTTATCGACATTCCATTCGTGTTCCGGGTGGTAGTAGACCTCGATGTCGATACCATTCCAGGTGTTCGCGCGGACCTTGTAGTCAGCCGAAATGAACGAGTAGAAGTTCAGGGACGGATGGTCCACTTTGTAGTGGAAGTAATTTCGGCCGTCTTCCTCCCATCTTTTGATGAGCGAACCAGGTGCGACAGCGATATCGTTGGTGGTGCTAATGGTGGTCTCGACATCGACCCACTCGTTGACCCCGGAGATGTAGGTCTCCCTACGGTTCATTAGATCCTCGGGGTCCAGAGTCGGCATTAAGCTTTGGATCTCGGAGAGGCCTTCTTCCTTCCGGTCACCTTTGCTCGTCAGCTCAGCACCGCTTTGGTAACCGATTTGGGGTGCAATGGTATTGTTGAAGAAGGTCCCATTGGAGACGATGTCGTTCCGCGAGATTGAGTCCTCGAAGCCAACCGGTTCATAGCTTACGGTGTACTTCATTGTGAGTGATTGTTCTGGCTCCATCGGTGGATCGAACTTGAAGATGTAGTAGTTCAAATCTTCGTAAGCATCTTGGAGCGTGGCATTTTCGACTTCGACAGCGGTCTCCATGCCGTCGGTGTAATTCAGGTACAGCTCTGTAATGGGCTGGTCGCTTCGGTTCACAATCTCTTGTTCACCAACGAAGTTTAGCCCGCGCCGCTCTGGATAGAGGTCAATGGTGTATTTGACCTTGGTGACATGAGGCTGAGCCTGATTCTGGTGAGCCTCCTTGAACTGCTTTTCATAGGTGCCCTGACGTTCGCGAGCATCAGCCGAGCTGATGATTTCGTTTTGGATCATGGTGTTGTAGAACACCCAGCACGCACACAAAATCCAAGCACCTGCCGTCAATGCTCCGACGCCGGCTAGACCACCTCGGAAGTTTCGCACTGCTGCTCGCAGACGCTGACCAACGTGTCGCTCCTTGCCCCGCTGCCAATAAAGGATGCAGCCGATGGCAATCAATGCCGAGAAGAGCAACCAGTAAACGGCGAACGCCCGCAGCGCTGAGGTGTACGGCGTGTAGCCGAACATATCCGAGTAGATGTAGCCGGGTAGATCTCCGTAGCTGACCATGCCGGATGAGATGTCGAGCATTGCCCACCCAAAGGAATTGACGATCACCAGAATGATGAACAAGAAGTAGCCAATGTACTTATTGGGGGAAACAACGTGGGCCAACATCGAAAGCATCACGAGGAAGAACATGGACAACAGGTCGAGTACCATGATCTCGGTGAAGTAGAGCCCAAGTTGAAAGCGAGTGTAGCCGCTGAAAGCTTGGACTGTGATACCAACCACAACTCCAATCCAAAGCACGATCGCCACGATGCACATCATGGAGATCAGCTTGCCCAGAAAAATGGTCCAGGTACTTTGTGGAAGTGCGTCGTAAACTTCATCAAGCTTTGAATCTCGCTCTTTCCAGACGAGGACTCCCGTGTAAAACGCGATGATGCCGATCAGAAACGCGTACATCGATCCGCGAATCAGGTCGACAATGTTGTACGTGACTGGAAGCGAACTGAGCCCAAAGCCTTCACTCGCTTGGAATGTAACCGCAACTGAGGTGTTCAGAATCGTCACCATCATGAGAACGATGAAGACGTTGCTGCGGATTGTTTCCACAAAGTCAACTTTGACCTGGCTCCACAACTGCGACACGCGAGCTTGCCAGTTGTGATTAAATTGGGCCGCCGGAATCGCAACGGTCCCAGCCTGGGGCGCGACTGCGGAAGCTTCTCCGCTGTTGGCCACGTTTTGTTGACTCTTGCGAATGGCTCGTTCGGCGAACGAGAACCTGGCGTAAGCCAACGCCAACACCGACATGCTAATGGCCAACCAAAGAATCCGATTCCCGAGCAGAAGCCCGCTCAGGGGGACGACCTGCGTGTTCCGCTCGGCTACCGTCCAGTAACGCGTCGTGTCTTCGATTGCTGTTGAGCCGAAGGGATCAACCATGGCTGCCAGCGTGCGATTATCCAGGTCAGAGACCAAGCTACTAGCCACGGCTGAGCCCACGATCAAGATGATCGCGGCAATGAAAGCGGTGATTGTGCTACGAGTGTAGACCGCTACAGCAAAGATTAACGCCGACACGATGATGGCATTTGGGATCGCGAAACCGACGACGCCCCAAAAGTGAGCGGACCAATACACAGGGCCCCAGTTTTCGGAATCGACCCAAGGAACGTGCTTGGCCAGCAGAATTCCAAGTGAGACTCCGATCATCGGAACCATCGCTACCAAGGCGGCGCCCCAAAACCGCCCCATCACATACGAGAATTTCTTGATCGGCTTGGTAAATAGGATCTGGTGTGTGTTGTACATAAAGTCACGCGACGCAGCCCCATTTGCGAACGCGGCTGTCATCACCACGGAGATGATCGACAAAGCCGCGTACATCATCTGTACCGTGTACGGCGAATTGCGGTTCGCATTCTCGAGCGATCCGCCAACTTGGACATTGTCGCTACTGGTGGCAGCTAGAACCAATACGAACACGATGGTCATAAAGACATAGACCATCATGGACCGCAACCAGTAGTTCAATTCAAACCGAAAGAACGACGAGAACATGGCTATCTCTGGCAGAAGTGAGCAAATCGGATGAGGGATTGAAGATGTTCGCAGCAAAAACTGCGAATCAGTGCAATGTTTCAATATGCCCGGGTAAGTGGGGAGTGATCCAACAGAGGTGATGAATCGATGTCCGCATTTGGCCCGATTTAGTTTGTGGCCGGATCGAGTTGGTGGCTGTAGTCACCTACGCGGCCGCGAATACCTAGGCAGCGGCAATCGGAGTCGAGGCTAGATCATGGATCCGTGTGAAGAATACGTCCTCCAGATCTGGAGGTACCCCTTGAAAACCGTCGCCAGGGTCATGTTCGCAGAGGATGTGAACCAGGGGGCGCCCGGCGACTAACTTGGTTGAAATGACCTGATGCTGCTTCCGCAATTCTTCAAGTTCGGATTTGCTAAGTGACTTCTGCCAGATTTTTCCGGCCAGCGACTCTTCAGCTTCGGCAGGAGCGCCCGCAAACCGAACCGTTCCTTGATGGATGATCGCCATTTGGGTGCACAGCTCTTTGACGTCCTGCACGATGTGCGTGGAGAGGATCACAATGATGTTTTCTCCCACTTCCGCCAGCAAGTTGTAGAAGCGGTTCCGTTCTCCCGGGTCCAAGCCGGCAGTTGGCTCGTCCACGATGAGCAGCTTCGGATCGCCGATCAGTGCCTGAGCGATCCCGAATCGTTGTTTCATCCCGCCGGAGTACGTGCTGATTGCCTTGCGAGCATGCTGCCGAAGGTTCACGCGTTCCAACATCGCTTCAACGCGATCTTTTCGTTCGCCACGATTGGTGATTCCCTTCAAGATCGCAATGTGGTCGAGCATCGCCCGAGCAGAAGTCTTAGGGTAAACACCAAACTCTTGCGGCAAATAGCCGAGCACTTGCCGCACAGCCATCTTGTCTCCCAGCACGTCTAGCCCATCCAGGTCAATGCTCCCCGAGTCCGGCTCTTGAAGAGTCGAGATCGTTCGCATGAGCGTTGATTTACCCGCTCCGTTGGGACCAAGGAGCCCGTACATACCTTTGGGAATGGTCAGTGAAACTTGATCCAGGGCACGAACGCCACCAGCGTAAGTCTTGGTGAGGTTTTCAATTACGAGCTGCATGAAAATGCCTTTTCAGATCTATATCGAAGACGATTTATCTTTTGTTGTGCGAGACGGATTTAGGAATCCTACAGCGTTTTGCGTTTGGGGATAGCCATTGATGCAAGTCGACGGCCTACAGTTGCCGGCAGGAATCGACGCCCGACAACGCAAAGACAATCCGATTCCCTGATTCCGAACCAAGAGAAGACTGTGCAGATTCGGCTTCCTATCGCAAATATTGAATTCAAGGATCCAAGAATTTCAAAACTGTCGAGCATCCTTTCGTTGATGAGCATCTCGGCCCCATAAAACGCAGAATAGCTGGCTTTCTCTCGACGAAGTTACTTGGCAAGGCAAGGACGCGGGACTGGGATGTTTGATTGGCCGCCAAACGTCTCATCGAAGGCGCAGCAATTTGGGACTTTTCCAGCAGACTAACGGCGCTGCAATGACAACGCGATGCCGCCGAGAATCAACAAACTCGAAACGGCGAGGCGAATGGTGAGAGATTCCCCCAAAAATAAGACCCCACCTACGGCGGCAATCACGGGGACGGATAGCTGTAATACGGATGCCTGACTGGTGGAAAACGCCGGCAACACCTTGTACCAAAGCACGTAGCCTCCGCCCGAAGTAACAGCGCCGGAAACGCAAGCTAGCAGCAAACCGAGCCCCGTCGCTTCCAGTTTGCCGAGTGCAAATAGCGGACATACGGCAGCAAACGGGAGAGCAAGAACAAAGTTGCGAGTCGTCATTGCGATGGGCGTCTTGGCACCCCGCCCCGCAATCGAATACAGTCCCCAAGCGATACCCGCTGCTGACATGAGCAACGCGCCCACCGGATCAGGCGCGGTCAAGCCGGGCAAAAACAGGTAGACGACCCCGGCAACAGCAATTCCAAAGCCGAGCCAGCGAGTCATACTCAGCCGCTCTCCGCGAAGAAAGGCCGAGAGCATCATCGTTAGCTGAACAAACCCGAATAGAACGAGTGCCCCTGTGGCAGCCGAAAGCGTTACGTATGCTAACGAAAAGGCAATTGCGTAGCCAAAGAGCCACAGCGCGGGCAACCAGCGGGCTCCGGTACTATCAGACTTTCCTTCGAAGACTTCACTGCGTTCTGCCCGTGAATTCTCTCCGAGCCAAGCGTTCAATCCAATCAGTGCGATAGCGCCCGACAGTAATCGCACAGCAGTAAACGAGATTGGATCCTGGAGACTATTGCCCAGGGCCATTCGGCCGAGAAGTGAATTCGCCGCAAACGCAATCAACGCAGCGAAAGTCAAACTGGCGATTCGCGGAGTCATCGGCCATTCTTCAGTTGGGGAACTAGTCAATGGTGGTTACATCCAAAGTCTGTCGCGGGCGACTGTCGGATCGATGGTCCCGATTTTGACGAAGAGTCGGAAATTGCCAACCATGGCGAGCGAAGGGTGATGTAGCAGAATCTCCAAAGCCTGATGCACTGTCAAATCGTAGCGACTCAGCCGAAGAGGACGGGCAGACGTCATTGAATTAGATGTTTTGGCGATGAACTTCAGGAATGCTTTGGCGGCATCCCCCTGTCATAGCTATGTTTGAACGTGGTCAATTTCGGTTGGATGACCTGTTTTGACGCAGGGAAGCGGCTGACGCTCGCTATCTTCAAAGCCCCATGCCTCGCGCACTCCGATTTGTACTCGGCGATACCGAGTATCCGTTTAGTCTCGAAAAAGTCGACCGTACCAAGCTCTATGGATTTAAAGAGACGGTCGCGTTGGACGAGAACGAAGATGCCTGCGAGCTGGCGACGCTTGCAGACGATGGCCGCACTCTAATTGGCAAGGGTGGCACCGGACTCGGTTGGCTGGACGCCGATGGCTGTTGGACCAATAAGGCGGATCTTCGACCACACAACGTGGATGGGGACCTAGTCGAACCGGTGCCTTCCTCCTTCAACGCTCCGATTAAGTTGTTCGAAACGGCCTCTGAAGCCGACTTTCTGCAGCACAACATTCGACTGGTCTATCACTTGCATTGGGAGCCGGGCGAATCGTCTTTGCCACCCGAATCGGGACTCGACGATCTGATGGCCGAACTGCGGCGTGGCACGATTTTCAAATATGCATACAGCTATCGTGGAGGGCTTGAAGCCGACACTGCGTTCATGCTGTTGAACGAATCCGATGAGCTAATGATGCTGGTCGGGAATGTGGCCGAGGTTCAGTTCGTTGGAATGCAATCGGCATTGCCATTGGAAGAGGAAAGTGAATCCGACGGGGATAATACTTCCTCGATGCTCAGTTTCGACATGATTTAGTCCAACGAGGCAGAACCCATGGGTGAAATCAATTTATCGAACCCGAAAGGCCGGGATGCCGTCGTTGCGACCAATAGTCTGACGCAGGAAAAACGCATTCGTTGGCTCGACGACGATGGCCGGCAAGCCAGCAGCATCCGAATCGTGAAGTCAACGTTGTCGCACGATATCGAGCAGCTGAAGTCGGAACACGGGACGCTAAGCAAGTTGTCCGAGTTGCTTACCGAGGGTGATCCTGAGATTGACGTGGAGAATACCGGCCGCTTCCTAAAGGAAACTTCACGCGTTTACGTGGACAAGCAGAGGGGCATTGTGCGGAATGTTCGCTTCTGTGAAGTCGTCAAGAATCCCGATGGCAGCGAACGGGAGCGACGTCCGCGGCAGCTGGCCGATACCAACATTTCTAGTGATACGCCGCTGAAGTGGACGGGAGTCTTTATTCGCAAGCTCGACGCGATTCGAAAGTTCGTTTTCTCAGGTAAAGTCCAACTGCAGCACGTCAACGGCTTGACCTACGACTTTCTATATTCGATGGCCGAGGATCTGCACCAACGTGACAGTTTGATGTTGCTGGGGGCGGGCCCAAACTCAAATCAACCATTGATACTCAGGCGTGGTGGGACTCCTTATCGTGGGTTCTTGGAAGGACGCGTCGATGGTGATCGATATGCCCTGCTCTTGCACTTTTCGAATCAAGAATTGAAAGTCCCTGCCGAGAAGCCCCCCGCGTCGGACGAGGATTCGACGGCTGGAGCGGCATCGGAATCGGACCCATCGGCTGAAGTGAAGAAGACCGTCACGACCAAGTCCAAGCAGCAAGTCACTCGTCCTGCGGCGGCCAATGCAATGGAAGTCGAGGCCTCCACCGTGACAACGGCAAAGGCAGCGGTAATAAAGGCAGCGGTGAAAAAGGCAGCGGTGAAAAAGGCAGCGGTGAAAAAGGCAGCGGTGAAAAAGGCGGTAACTGAGAAAGCTCCGAAGAAAGTCTCAAAGAAGCAAACAGCGAGTACCAAATCCACGGTGAAAGCCAAATCTCCTTCGGCCACAACAGCTTCGAATCCGGCTTCTAAGAAAAAGGTCAAGGCGACGACAAAAAAGAAAACGCCAAAGAAGAGTTCCTCAACGAAGGCGGCTGCAAAGAGCCCCAAAAAGTCTTCGACGCGTAAAAAGAAAGGTGACTCCTAATGGCTACGATGGATCTCGACCGAAGTCGATTGGAAGTCAAGCTCGGCAGCTACGCAGTAGGACCAGCGACCATTCTCGCGGACACTTCGGCTCAAAGTGCTGCTCAGGACTATCGACGAGCCGTTTCCGGGCGCATGATGCCCATCGGTAGAGACGATATTCGTTCAAAGGTTCCCAAAGCAGAGTATTTCGCGAGTCGCAAGATCGATGGTGAATTCACCTTGCTCGTATTCGATGGGGAGGACGTCTTCAGCATCAACCCAGGCGGGACAGTACGAGTGGGGCTGCCGTGGATGGAAGAAGCAAAGTCGTTGCTCCTCAATGCCGGGGTGGGCTCAGCCAAAATAGCTGGTGAGCTGTTTATCCATAACGACCAGCGTCGTCCACGCGTCCACGATGTGACCAAGATTGCACGCGGTCCGAAATCAGAGGACGAGCTTGTACGAATTCAGTTCGCTCCGTTCGATATCGTTGAATGGGATGGCGATCCGCCCGCCGAGGAATTCGCCGCCACCCGACAATCGCTCGAAAGCACGTTTGGCGAGAGCGAATTCAATCAGCCGGTCGAAACCGTGCTGGTGAAAAGTCCTGCTGAGATTGAGCGGTTGTTTGCACAATGGATCGAGGACGAAGACGCCGAGGGTATCGTGCTTCGCAGCGATGAAGCCGGTGTTTTCAAGCTCAAGCCTCGTCACACGATTGATGCAGTTGTCGTCGGTTTTACTGAATCAACAGATGATCGCGAAGGGTTGCTCCACGACCTTCTTCTTGCTGTCACCCGCAGTGATGGTTCTCTCCACGTCCTCACCAAGGTCGGTGGCGGTTTTTCAGAAGAGGACCGGCGTGGGATGCTCAGCGACTTGAAGGACATGGTCGTTGGGAGTGAGTATGCGGAAGTTAACTCCGACTATGTTGCCTACAAGATGGTACGGCCGGAGTGGGTTGTTGAAATCAGTTGCTTAGACATGATTTCGCAGACGACACGCGGAGGTGACGTCAACCGCATGGTGATTGACTTTGAAGCGAGTTCGCAAGAATACAAAGTGGTGCGCCGAATGCCTTTGGCTTCGATCATTTCACCGCAGTACGTGCGAAGGCGTGACGATAAGGAGCCGCAATTTGACGACACACCGATTGGGCAAATTAGTAGCCGAGTCGAAGTGGCTCAGGCACATCAAGACGCAAAAAGTTTCACGCTGCCGAAGACCGAAGTGATCAAACGCGAAGTCTTTACCAAGGTGCTCAAGGGGGAGACCATGGTGCGCAAATTCGTTCTCCTGCGGACCAATAAGAGCGAATCGGGCGAAGAGTTTCCGGCTTTCGTGCTGCACTACACTGACTTTAGTCCCAACAGGAAAGATCCCCTTCAGCGAGAAGTCCTTGTCAGCAACTCCGAAGAGCAAATCCATGCCCTGCTTGTCGCGATGCGCGAGAAGAATATTAAGAAGGGTTGGAACGAACACGCCTAGCCTCTCTTGCGGTGACGTCGCAAGTTGCGAGCAAGTCGGCGTCACTCAACAGCTGTGGTCTCGGCTACGCCGAATACCGATGGCGAATACCCCGAATCTTCGTACTCCTAAGCCTAGTGCTTCATCCGTTTGCAATCGAAGGTGAGTTCAACCGCTTTCTTGCCGGTGGCCTCATTGCCTTCTTCAACGCGAACGACAATCTTCATTTGATCCGCATTCACACGCTCAAACCGCAGGCCGTCAAAAATTGCTCTCGAGCTCGTGACCGACTTAAGGGGAAACTGTTCCCACTCATCCTTTGCCTCCCATCCCTTAAGGTTCTCATCGAAATGCTTAAGGCGAAGAACAAATCTGTTCTTGATCTTCATGATGGTCAGGATTTCGTGGAAGGCGATGCCATCGTCCTTGGCTAGTTTAAACATCCCGACCATAGTACCGCCCAACGGTGGATTCCAAGTTTCTTCAAATTCGCCCCCAAGTGCGTTTCCTCTCCAGTGACCGGCGATCCAAGCGAAATCATCGATCGTCGGCTGGACTTCATTCTGCCCATGGCAGAGTTGGGGGATCACGCTATTTGTGGAGAGAGCTCCAAAGATGAAAGGAGCTAAAGATAGAAGGCCGGCCCTACGGAAAGAAAGGGAAATCATCGCGCTGCCTTGGTTTCGTCTAAAGTGAGTGAAGTCTTAGCTGCGGAAACTTGCAGCTTGAACTGTTGTTACCATGATGACGAGTGGGGCGAGCCATATGGGACAAAGAATCTCCGATTGCTGAGAAAAACACGTGAGCTCGGCCAAGGAGCAGAATTGGTCCGGAACGTTGGAACTCATTGAATCGCTCGTTTCCACTCTACTCACTAGTTCTCGATACGACCCCTTGCCAGAAGATCCGTACGATGAAGATGACCGTTGAAATTCAGGGCCAACGATTTTTCGTGCAAAGTGAGGAAGCGGTCGCCCTTTCCATCCCGCTGCAATTTAACGGTTCTCAGCCAAATCACTTTGGGACGGCTAAGGCTAAGCAAGAAGTGCTGCGATTGGGCGGATTTGTTGGCAAGACTGAGCTTGGCGGCAGCTGCAATGTCGATGTACTTGAGTTCATTCCGCATTGCAACGGTACCCATACCGAGACCGTTTCGCATATTGTGAACGAGGATATATGGATTGGGCATGCAGCCAACGAGCTGGCTTGTTTGGCGAAGCTCGTTACCGTGCCGATTCGAGATGCTGCCAACTGCGGTGAAGCGTATCGGCCCGCTTTCGAGGCTTCGGATCAAGTCATCACAAAACGTGATTTGATGATCGCTTTGCAGCGTTTGAAGGATAGCGAGCTAGGACGCCTCGATTCGAAAGCAATCATCATTCGCACGCTGCCAAATGATGCAGAAAAGCGTCAGCGGCAATACGCGACTGGCACTCAACCAGCTTTTCTAACGGCGGATGCTATGCAATTGATCGATCAGTTGGGCTGCCACCATTTGATTGTGGACCTACCATCTGTCGACAAGATGTACGATGACGGCCTTTTGACGAACCATCATATTTTTTGGCATGTACCGGAGGGCACACACTCCCTCACCGGTGAGACTCGTCAAGAAAGAACAATTACCGAGATGGCGTTTATCCCAGACGACATCGAGGATAGTGTCTATTTGTTGAATCTCCAGCTGCCATGTTTTGCTGGAGACGCGGCACCGTCTCGTCCCATGATCATGAAACTCGCGTTGGCATAGCGGCCAATCGATGCGTGATGCGATGACCGTTGGGCCCCGAGGGCTTGTCTGCTTTCTAACGGAGAGAGTCGAGCGGGCACGATATCTTGAGGCCTCGCTATTTAAAGGGCCACATCCAAATTAAAGGGTGGAATCCAAAGCATAGGGCCGAATCCAAAGGCAAGTGTATTGAACAACGAGATATATCGGTCCGCGGCGCAGCTGGACCTTGAAGATCCGCTTCGATGTTTCCGCGAGCAGTTTCTGTTTCCGACCACAGCTGGCCGGCCCGACGTCTATTTTGTTGGCAATTCGCTTGGTCTCCAGCCGAAAGCGACAATTGAGGCGCTGAAACAGACTCTGGATTTGTGGCAACACTCAGCAGTGCACGGCCACTTTGAAGCAGGCGAGAGCGGGACCGCCTGGATGGATCTGCCGGAGAGGATCAGCGAGAAAATGGCGCCAGTCGTCGGCGCGGAACCGAGCGAAGTTGTCGTGATGAATACCCTCACCGTCAACTTGCACTTAATGATGGCTTCGTTCTATCGGCCGGACGGGCAACGCAACAAAATCTTGATTGAATCGCATGCCTTTCCCTCCGATCATCAGGCCGTCTATAGCCACTTGCGAATGCGTGGCATTGATCCAGATGCAGCCCTCGTCGTCGTTCCTGCTAGCGATAAGAGCTTTTTGTTCTCGACGGCTTCCATTTTGGAGCAGATCGAGCGGCACCGCGAATCGCTCGCACTCATCCTATTGCCTGGTGTGCAGTACTACACTGGGCAAGTGCTGGAGATGGATACGATTACAGCAAGAGCCCGCGAGTATGGAATTGCGGTCGGGTGGGACCTTGCCCACGCGGCTGGAAATATCCCTCTTGAGCTTTCCAAATGGGGGCCAGATTTCGCGTGTTGGTGTACGTACAAGTATATGAATGGCGGCCCCGGTTCACTTGGTGGTTGCTACATCCGCAAAGATCATGCAACGGATATCAACGTGCCGCGACTTGCTGGTTGGTGGGGCCACGAGCGCGCTTCGCGATTCGAAATGCGACCAGAATTTGTGGCTGAAGCCAACGCTCATGGTTGGCAGTTGAGTAACCCGCCGATCCTATCGTTGGCCGCACTTGAACCTGCTTTGGATTTGTTCCGCGATGCAGGGGGAATCCATCAGCTGCGAGAGAAGTCAATTCGTCTCAGTAACTACTTTAGGCAGCAGCTGTCAGAGCACTGTAATGGAGTTGTTGACGTGCTGACACCTAGCGATTGCTCGGAGTCAGGCTGTCAGCTATCGCTGGAAATTGTTGCTTCAACGACATCTGGTCGGGAAATCTACGATGCGCTGGGTCAGTCCGGTATTCATACGGACTGGCGGGAACCGAATGTGATCCGCGCTGCTCCCGTCCCCCTCTATAATTCGTTCCAAGATATCGAGCGATTCGTGGCTCGGCTCGCACAGCTCTTGTCCTAGCAGATCGATTTTTGTGAGACGGTCTTGGCTTTTTTTTAGCCTGTTAGCGTCTGGTCACTGCAAAACAACGCTGATTCTGGCAGCGTTTCGAATTCGAAGTACAGGTGCTAGCCCAATAGAGTGCCACGCCCATTCAGCGTTACGGCGTATGTTCGTGACGATTCTAGCGATTAGGTGGAGAGCAAAAGTAGGCTTGCGCACCCGGTAGGGAACTAATCTTCATGCCGGCGCTTTGCGGAAGCAAAACTTGTGGGAATTCCGTGTTCAATGAATGCGACGCCGGGCAGCCGATTCGACGGGCTCCCGCCCCTGGAGCAGTGAATGCAAGATCCAACCACAATTGGTAGCGAACCGAGCTATACCGGTGCGCCGCGAGCAAAAGACCAATTCAGCTCACTCCAGCGGGTGCTGGTTCGGATTTTCGCGTTGTCTTACATGCTAGTCATTGCGGTCGACGTGGCTCCGACGGACGGGGCCCTTGGATGGCTTGCAAATTACGGTATTAAACCCACGGTGGAAACCGTAACCGGATATTCGGGATTGTGGCAGCGCTCTTGGAGCATGTTTGCTCCGGACCCTGAAGTTGCCAATCTTTGGGTCAGCGCTGACTTGTACGACGAGCTGGACAGGAACGTTGGCTTTTGGAATTCGCCGTACTGGGGCAATGAAAGCGGATGGGAGAAGTTTCGGAACTTTCGCGCAGTCAATTACTACAATCGATTTTGCGTGTCGAACTCCCCCGGCGTTGGCACTGATCTGGCGAGCTTCTTAGTTCGATCGCCGCTTTCCCCGCTGGTCGATCGTGATCAAGTCGCAGCAGCGGAGGTTTTCGCCAACAGCCTGGAACTGCAGTTTGCAGAGAAAGGTTCGATACCTGCACCCAACGAAATGGTTTGGGTAACCAAGTCAACGATCAAGGCAAGCACTCGAACTGTCCCCGCGGAGTTCCCCGAGTTCAAACCACTGTGGCATACTGATGACCAATAGCATAGGAAATCAGGCACCTGCGGGTGGCGTCATTGGCCAAATCCACCAAAGATGCCACGCAGCGTTTGACCGTTTTTTGTTCGAGTCCTGCGACTTACGAACATGCCTTGTGCTGCGTGTCATGTATGGCTTGCTTGTCGTTGTCTATAGCATTCCCCTGATCGTCGACGGTCCGCTTTGGATCAGTGATGCTGGAGTGATGAGCCAACGTACGGCCCAAGCCACGGGAGTTGAACATGCATGGTCCTTGTTCTTCTGGGTTTCAGCTACGCCTGAGCTTGTTCGCGTCGGGGCAGGCCTCTTGCTCCTGCATGGAGTCCTACTCACTGCCGGATTTTTTTCTCGTGTTCAATTGGCCGCTATCTTCTTCTGGCTAGTAAGCGTTCAGCACCGCAATCCATTGATGTGTGACGGCGAAGATACCGTCTTCCGTATCTTCGCATTTCTGTTTCTATTGCTACCACTCGATGACTATGTTTCGCTGGCCAACCGACTTTGGATAGGCCACTGGAACAGAGCCCCGATTTCCGCGAAGCCTTCACCTCGCGCGTGGGCTCTGCGGCTCGTGCAGTTTCAAATGGCTGTCATTTACGCCGTGACCGCATGGTGCAAAATCCAAGGTATGACCTGGCAAAATGGAACTGCACTGTTCTATGTCTACCAACTTGAAGACCTATTCGGCCGTTTACCGATCCCGGAACTGTTGACGACATCGAAACCGATTCTCCGGTTAACGACCTGGGCAGTCGTCGCCGTCGAATCCGCTTTGCCTTTCGCCCTTTTCTTTCGGCGTACCCGTTTGGTAGCCATGCTCGTCGGAATCGGATTGCATCTAGGCATCGAATACGCGATGCACCTGTTTCTCTTCCAGTGGATCATGATTTGTGGCCTGCTGGCGTTTCTTCCGCCCAAACAAGATCGAAAAATTGCTAGGTTTTCTCAGCCGTCAGAGCTCATCCCAGTTTGAATCCAGGCTGTTTCGCCATAGCGCCGTTAGCCCATCGCTGCCCCCACGCTGCTCACTTTGGCAACGGAGTTTCATGACGCACCCGGCCACTCACGCGTCGCGGCTTATGCCCCAGCTTGAAACTCTGATTGGCTCGATTTCCAGCAGTCACACCCATCTTGCCGTTGCGTTGTGGCGACTATAATTAAGGAAGTTCAGCTTCTGCGGTTTGCGTTCAGGCGTATTGTTTGACGAGCCGCTGACATGTTCCCGCCTAACCAGCCTCTGATTCGAACCCTTCTATGGTGAAACGCCGGCGTTGACGGGTTCGCGATCTCTCCGCTGCCGCTTCCTGCCTGCACTCGAACCAGTCGCGTCTCATGGACGCTAATTTGGTGACCACAATCGGATCCAATAGATGAAACCACTGCTCGCTTCAGTTCCAGCGATCTGCTCAACGTGGATTCTGCCCTTCCTCTGCTTCGGCGCCGATTCAGCCGAGAGGAAGATCGAGTTCGAACGCGATGTGCGACCGATCCTTTCGGACAAATGTGTTCACTGCCATGGACCTGACTCAAAGTATCGGCAAGCCGATCTGAGACTCGATCAAGCCGAATCCGCTGAGTACACGATCGAGCCAGGCGATCCCGAATCAAGTGAGTTGATCGCGCGGATCTTGTCCGATGATGCCGAATTGTTGATGCCGCCGCCAGAAGCCAAGAAGCCATTGTCCGAGGCTGAAAAGGCAACGTTGATGGAATGGATTCGTCAAGGTGCGGAATGGCGCAAGCATTGGTCATTCGAAACACCGGAGCAATTGTCTGTGCCCACGGCTGATGGGGACCAATGGTCACGCAATTCTATTGACCACTTCATTTTGGATCGCTTGAAACAAGAGGGGGTAACTCCGTCCGGCCGAGCCAGCAAGACCAAACTGATCCGACGGCTCACGTATGACCTGACCGGGCTGCCACCGACAATCGAGGAAGTCGATTCCTTTCTCGCGGACACTTCGGACCAAGCCTACGAACACCTCGTTGACCGTTTGCTTGCGTCCAAGCACTACGGCGAGCGAATGGCCGTTATGTGGCTTGATGCGGCTCGCTACGGCGACACGAGCGTCTACCATGCCGACGGCCCGCGAGATATGTGGGCTTGGCGTGACACGGTTGTGAAGGCCTACAACGAAAACATGCCATTCGACCGCTTTTCGATTGCGCAATTGGCAGCCGATTATCTTCCCGACGCGAGCTTGGACGAAAAGATCCTCGGCGGTTTCAATCGGAACAACGGAACGACAGACGAAGGAGGTGCATTCGCAGAAGAGTATCGAGTTGAATACTGTGTCGATCGCGTTAAAACCACTTCGACCATATGGCTTGGCTTGACGATGGAATGCGCTCAGTGCCATGACCACAAGTACGATCCAATCAGCCAAAAAGAGTACTACGAGTTTTATGCTTTCTTCAACGTTTCTGCCGACGGTGGTATGCAGACTCGCAATGGTAACGCCGAGCCCACTCTGCCGGTTCCTGACCCGGCCAAGGAAGCCAAGTTGCCTCAAACTGAGGAAGAAAAGCAAGGTGTCGACCAGGCCTTGGCTACATTCGTTGAGAGGCATGAGCCTGAGTTTCACGAGTGGTTAAAAAGCGATTCGGTCGCGAAAGCTGGGAAAGATGCAGATGAGTCATCCACAGAAGCCGCCCTTAAGCATTCACTTGTGGTTGCTACCTATCTCAACGAAGGGAAGGGCCGCGCGATCGCAGATCGAGTGACGGAAGAGCATCCCCCTTCGAGGCCCGGTTTGCGCCCGATTGGTGTGAAGGCTCCTCATTTCCGTCGCAAAGGCAAGCTGAATGGCAAGGTCAACTGGGTCGAGACTCCACAAGATCGAGGTTTGAAGTTCGATGGTAGTAACTTTGTCGACTTCGGAGATGTCGGCGACTTCGAACGCGATCAATCGTTCACCTTGGCGGGCTGGGCGAAGATCAACAAAGGCACCGGCGCTGTCATCGCCCGCATGGAGGACGGGAATTCCTACCGCGGCTACGACCTCTACGCTGGTCCTGGTGGCCTATCGATGCATGTCATTCATTCGTGGCCCGACAATGCGGTGAAGGTTACTTCAAAGCAAAAACCCAAAATGAACCAGTGGTACCATTTCGCGGCCACCTACGATGGAACGTCGAAAGCGTCCGGCATCCATCTCTATATCGATGGGAAGGAAGTCGAATGGAATATCGAACAAGATGGGCTCACTGACACGATCCGCACTGAGCGTAGTCTACTCATTGGCAGCCGACATCCCGGTTCTCGCTTCCAGGGAGAGATCGACGCCGCTCAAGTCTTCGCACGTGCATTGGATGCCGCTGAAGTGGAGCAGTTGGCACAGTTCGATGCGATTCGAGCGTACCAAGAAACACCGGAAGCGCAACGCACCAAAGAACAGTTCGCACGTGCTCGCGAGAAGTTCTTTTTGGATCAATTTGAAGAATACAAATCATTGAAGCAACGGCAGAAAGTCCTGACCGAACAAGTAGCCGAGCTCAAAAAGCCGCTAACCACCGTGATGGTCATGCGCGACATGCAGAAGCCGCGTGACACTTTCATCTTGAGTCGCGGTGCTTATGACTCGCCAACCGAAGTCAAAGTCTCGCCGTCGACACCGGCAGCACTCCCAGCAATGGATGAGAGCCTACCACGAAATCGTTTTGGTTTGGCACAATGGCTGTTTTCGGATGAACAACCGCTGACAGCGAGAGTCACCGTGAATCGTTACTGGCAATTGTTCTTTGGCCGGGGACTGGTCAACACGCCACAAGATTTTGGAGCCCAAGGCGCTTACCCAACCCATCCCGAGTTGCTGGATTGGCTCGCGAACGATTTCCGGGAAAACGGCTGGAACATCAAACGATTGGTCAAACAGATCGTCATGTCCGCCACTTATCAGCAAGATTCAGCCGCATCGGCACCGGCCTTCGAACGGGATCCACAGAACGTGTTGCTCGCCCGCGGGCCTCGATTCCGCCTGCAGGCCGAGTTTATTCGCGATACGGCTTTGGCGCTGAGCGGCAATATGAACTTTCAATTCGGCGGTCCGGGCGTCAAGCCTTACCAACCCAAGGGACTTTGGGTTGAAGTCGGCTTGAGCGGCAAGCCGGCGTTTGTCCAAGATCATGGCAACAAGCTTTATCGGCGCAGCTTGTACACATACTGGAAACGCTCGGCTCCGCCTCCGACCATGCAGATCTTTGATGCGCCCACCCGTGAGAAGTGCACATTGCAACGAGCTCGAACCAACACGCCGCTGCAAGCTCTTGTGGTGCTGAATGATCCACAATTCGTCGAGGCCTCCCGAGGCTTTGCTCAACGACTCATGGATCGTCCAGCCGTTGCGACTCCGGTGTCCCAAGATGTTGATCGACTCATCTTTGCGTTTCGTTCCACACTTGCGAGAACGCCCAACGATCGGGAGTTGGCGGTACTGTTGAAAGCTCTTGCTAGGGCACGAGAACATTATCAAGCCCAGCCCGAGGATGCCGGGAAGCTGCTCCAAGTCGGAGAAGCCAAACCGCCGGAAGGCTATAAAGCGTCCGAATTAGCCGCCTGGACCAACATTGCCAATATGCTCCTCAATCTCGATGAAGCTTTGACTCGAGAATGATGTTGCTGCCAGCCTGGTTCCCGCTTGCCAGTCCTTTCGCCAAGTCAACATTCCCAGCTAGAGACAAATCATGGATCCACGCGAAGACTTTGCACGACAAATGACACGCCGTCAGCTGCTGTCACGCGGGCGAGGCTGTTTGGGGGCTGCTGCTTTGGCGACTTTGCTGCAGCGGGACGCGCGAGCTGAATCAAGTTCAGCGGCGTCCGCTCATGTGCGAGGCAAGGAGAACCCGGGGTTACCAGAACTGCCGCACTTTAAGCCAACCGCCAAACGAGTGATCTATTTGTTCATGGCCGGCGGACCCAGTCACATCGATTTGTTCGATTACAAGCCCGCCATGCGCGGGCTGCATGGTACCGAGCTACCGGACACGATTCGAAATGGACAGCGTCTGACGGGTATGTCTAGCGGGCAGGCAACGTTTCCGTGCGTAGCTCCCATGTTCGAGTTTACGCAGCACGGGGAACGTGGCACGTGGATCAACGCGGAACTCCTTCCGCATACAGCAAAATTGGCAGATGACATTACGATCGTTCGATCGATGAACACGGAAGCTGTCAACCATGATCCCGCGATGACCTACATCAACACCGGGACTCAGCAGCTTGGGCGGCCCAGCATGGGATCCTGGCTAAGTTATGGGCTTGGCAGTCCGAACGACGATCTGCCTGCTTACGTGACGATGATTTCCGTCGGGGCCAAACCCGGCCAAGCACTTTTCGCCCGGCTCTGGGGTAGCGGCTCTCTCCCATCGAAACACCAGGGGGTCCAATTCCGAAGCGGCGCGGAACCAGTCCTTTATTTGAACAATCCGCCCGGCGTCCCGTCGAAACTTCGCCGTGAAATGCTGGATGGACTTGCCGAGCTGAACGCGACTCGATTCGGTGATGTAGGCGACCCGGAGATTCAGACGCGGATTTCGCAGTACGAGATGGCCTATCGGATGCAGACGTCGGTTCCCGATCTGATGGCGACAGAGAATGAACCAGAGCATGTTTACGAGATGTATGGCCCTGACGCGAAGAAGCCGGGCAGTTTTGCATCGAATTGCCTGCTCGCTCGGCGACTAGCAGAACGCGGTGTCCCGTTTGTTCAGCTGTTCCACCGCGGCTGGGACCAACATGGCAATTTGCCAAAAGAGATCAAAAAGAACTGCCTCGGGACCGACCAGCCTGCGGCTGCTCTGGTCAAGGATCTCGAACAGCGTGGGATGCTGGATGACACGATTGTCATTTTTGGTGGTGAATTCGGGCGGACGATTTACTCGCAAGGCAAACTGACCAACGACAACCACGGCCGCGACCACCATGGTCGATGTTTCTCGACTTGGGTGGCTGGCGGAGGTTTCAAGAAGGGATTCGATTACGGTCTCACCGACGATTACAGCTACAACATTCTCGAGAATCCAGTTCACATTAACGATTTCAATGCCACTATCCTGCATGCCTTGGGGATCGACCATGATCGATTCACAATCAAGTACCAAGGATTGGACTGGAAGCTTACCGGTGTTGAAGGCGCCCACGCTGTCACCGATCTCCTGGCTTAAGGCGTGCCGCCATTACTGAGGAGCGTACCCATTCCCGAGGAGCTTACCGCCATTCCCGAGATGAAGGGCGATGGTGAAGCCTTCTATGTGAGGAACGCCGATGCAAGGAACATCGCTTGTGAAGGTTTCGATGAGCCCGGCAGACCTAATCTCCTCCTAGAGGCAGAGTTAGGAAGTTGCGGAAAAAAGTGCGCGACGGCAGTTTGATTTGCGGCCGAGCTTGTCGATCTTAGTCCACGGACAGGTGGAGCGTAATCAGTCCAAGAGTTTCAGAGCGTTCATCAGCAAACCGGTTGGCCCGTCGAACTTGGGCTTCTTCGCTTGTGTCAGGTCCCATGCGGAGACCCAGGTCTGTCCGATTTTTTTCAAGCCGAAATCCTTTAATAGATGCTTTTCGAAATCTGGCAGGTGGGCAGCGCCGTAAAAAATACCGATCTTCTGTTTTCCGGCGACCAACTGCTTCTGCAGGCCTCTCAAGGCTTCTTCGTTTCGGTCCACGATTAGCAACTGGTTGAGCGACTCGCCCATCGCCATGTCGAGGGAGCCCGTGTTGGCGAATTGGGCGGCCATCATCCGCTTCATCTTCAGTGGGTTACCGAGCAGGTCCGACAGGCTGATGTTCTCGCCTTGACCGCTGAGCGCGAGAAGCGGATTCTTTTCGGGGTTCTGAGCGGCAAGATTGCTTTGACGCATCACGTCGGCGAAGGTATCCAGGGCCAGAGTGAAAGGAGTGTCACCGCGCTCGGCCATTTTTTCACCGATCTGCGTCGGAGTCATATCTGCGCGGACAAAATGTGATTTGGTGTAGTCCACGAGTTCGAGTTGAGATTCGAGTCCTAGCATGTTTTTGGATGCGTCTTGCAGCATGGCAACCGGATTGAATCCACCCCGTTCACGTTGGCCGCCCAGCGGTATTTGGGTACCCTCTGGGGCAACCAATTCGTATAGGAGTACATCGTAGTTGTCGAAGAGGCGATTGAGTTTCTCGTAGTAGCTACGTTCTCCGATGTGGACCGCTCCGATCAAATCGATTTGAGCGCCCCCCGGCGTGATCGACTCGTAGCGAACTACCGCGGTTTGCAGAGCTTCGGGCTCCCCTTCTTCGGTTTTGGTGACACGCAGAAACCGGGCCGCTTCGGGTGATTTTTCAGCTTGGGACGCAGCCGAAGATGGTGCAGTCGTGGTTTCGGATCGAGTGTGAGTTGGTTCAACGATGGCGGCTGAGGCTTTGAGCTCTGCCACGTTTGACGCGGGCTTTGTTGCACTGCTAGCGGGTTCGGGCGTCGATTCTTTCAGGAATGCCTCGATCTCCGCTTTGAACGCTTCTTTCGGATTTGGCTTAGCGGGCTTCTGGATCTGCGTCTGCTGCACGGATCCAGAGGTCCGCTCTTCGGCGAAGGTGTCGACGACTTTCTCAGCCGTTTCGACCGCCTCTTCCGTTTGCTGAGCTTGAATTCGTGACGGGGCAGCGAGCCCGATGCTCACGATGGCTCCGAACAGGGCGCATCGAGCGATAGCTTGAGCACAATGCATGCGGAATTGGCGGAAACGCATCAGTCGGGTCCTCAGTGGTGGAGTGTATGTTGCGCGTGTCTGGATTTAATCGGCCAGTGGCGGTTCAAAGCCTGCCGGAACGTGGTGGGCCCCGCGCCGCGAAGGCAGCTGTTTGGAGCGTCCAACAGGCGGGAAGTTTCACATGGAAATTTCGGCATGGTTACCCATTCGTCTTCCATTGTCCAATATTGGCGACGATTTGCAAAATTGCGGAGCGTGCCACTAAACTACGGCTCCACACGGTCGCCTCTCGCCTCTCGCCTCTTGAAGATTCCTCCATGCGAACTTTGAATAACTTTCCGATTGCCAAGTTGACCTGGTGTCCATTTTTCTTAGCTGCGATCTGTTTGTTTGCCGATGGGCAAGCGGCAGAGCAAGCTGCTGATGCCAGAGCTGCTGATTTTTCGCGGCCCAATATTTTGTTCGCGATCGCCGACGATTGGTCCTACGGTCATGCATCGGCTTACGGCTGCAAGTGGGTCGAGACGCCCAACTTCGATCGCATTGCCCGCGAAGGTATTCTGTTCAACAATGCGTACACGCCAAACGCCAAGTGTGCACCTTCGCGTGCCACGATTCTGACAGGGCGGTATTCCTGGCAGCTAGAAGAGGCAGGGAACCACATGACGTTTTTCCCTGTCAAGTTCGGCGGCTTCATGGAACGCTTGGCGGTCGATGGCTATCAAGCGGGCTACACCGGTAAAGGCTGGGGGCCGGGATTTGCCAATGATGCGGCTGGTAAGCCACGGGCGATTACGGGAAAGAAATACAGTAAGCGAACTGCAAAGCCACCTACCAAGGCTATCTCCAGGCTGGACTATGCCGCCAACTTCGGAGACTTTCTCGCCGACGTGCCTGACGGAACGCCTTGGGTGTTTTGGTATGGCACGACCGAGCCGCATCGTGGATACGAGTTTAAATCTGGAGTTCGGGCTGGCAAGAAACTCTCCGACATCGATCGAGTTCCAGGTTATTGGCCTGACAACGAAACGACTCGGCACGACATGCTGGATTACGCGGTCGAAGTCGAGCACTACGATACTCATCTTGGGCGTATCGTGAAGCAACTCGAAGCCAAGGGGCAGCTGGACAACACCTTGATTGTTTGTACGTCCGACCATGGTATGCCTTTCCCGCGAGTCAAGGGACAAGCCTATTTGCATTCGAACCGGATTCCTTTAGCAATCCGTTGGCCTGCAGGCATCCAGGGCTCCGAGCGGGTGGTTGAGGACTTTATTAATTTCACCGACTTGGCACCTACCTTTCTTGAAGTTGCTGGTGTCAGAGATCCAGGACCCGGCATGCAGCCCACAAGTGGTCGTAGCTTGACGGACATCTTCGCCAAACCAGACTCGGGGCAGGTTATCCCGGACCGTGACCATGTTGTCGTGGGTAAAGAACGCCATGACATTGGCCGGCCCAATAACTGGGGGTACCCGATTCGCGGGTTGAATGACGGTCAATTTCTTTTGGTCCACAATTTCAAAGTGGATCGATGGCCTGCTGGGCACCCAACGACGGGTTACTTGAACACGGACGGCAGCCCGACCAAAACCGACATACTGAATCTGAGGAGATCGGGCGAAGCGGCAAATTGGTGGCAATTGTGTTTCGGCCGGCGTCCCGAATTCGAGTTGTACAACCTCGCCACAGACGGTGACTGTGTCCACAATTTGGCGGAGGAAGAACGGTACCAGGGGGTGCTTCAAGAAATGAAACAGCGACTCCAATCCGATTTGAAGCAACAAGGTGATCCTCGGATGGATGGCCGCGGGGACGTGTTTGACAACTATCCCTACTCGGGCGCGTCGACCGACAACTTCTACGATCGCTATCTCGCCAAGGATCCCAATTTGAAGGCCGGCTGGGTCAACAAAACCGACTTTGAGCCGGAGCCGATCGAAGACGAGTAGATGCGGCCTATCAGAACCACTAAGGCAACATTTTTGCTCGAGAGTGCTCGAGCTAGGAATTGGTGAAGCATGCGAAGACTGTTAGCAATGATCGGGCTCTGCACTGCGACGGTCGGGTGCAACGTCAACGAAAACAAAGAGGCCAGAATTAGGCGATTGGAGGCGGAGAACGATCGGAATGCGGCCATGATCCAGCAACTCGAAGAGCAATCAACCAAACTCGAAGAGCGAGTTAGCAAACTCGAAGGAAATTCGGGCGCTCGCTAGAGACCGCAGACACTCATCTCCGTCATATATCGCATTGCGCGCGATCTCTTTAGATCGGGGGCAAGATGGCTTTGGCGTCCTTCATTCTCCCTATGACTGAGACTAGAACGGAGGCTAAATCTCACCTGCTAGCGTTTCTTCATCGTCAGTTAGGTAGGACTTTAGATCATCCCGGATGCGTTGCTGAATGCGGCGCACGGTTCGTTCGCTACAGCCGACTTCGCTGGCGATTTCGTTTTGCGTGCGGCCATCGAGCCACATTTCTAGGACTCGGCGGCGTTCGTCATCCTTGTCGGCAAACGCTACATCGAGCATGTCGTTGAGCTCGACACTTTCGATCGCGTGATCCCATTCGCCGGGGTGGAGATTCGCCTCTTCCGGGATCGCCTGCTCTTTGGAAACACTTCGCCGGTTTCGAGTATGAAAGCGAGCCTGCATTCGGACTTTGTTGAGAGTGATCGTGAGCAGTAGTTTCCAGAGCTCGTCTTTGCTTTCCAGGCTGAAGTTCCCGTCTCCGGCGCGGCGGAAAAAGGTTCGGCAAGCCGATTGAACGACGTCTTCCGGGTCGACGCGGCGACGCAACCATCCGGCAATCTGACGTTCGGCGACGCGTTGGAGCGAATCGCCGTAACGCTCCCAAAACTGCTCGACCGCAGACGGCTTACCGTCGGCGAGGTCATCCAACCAGGCGACGGTGACATCGTGATTGCTAGCTTCTGTTTTGTGAGCTGGTTCAGACATAGCTGACTCCATGAAGGTCTCCCCAAACACCGATTGCGGAATTATCGGCACACCCAATTTAGCGGGTGGGCACTATCTGTTCAGCGGATTCCCGTAAGAAATGTGACAGGAATTTTCTGACTTCCTGAGAATTGCCGAAAAAACAGAGCCGTTTGTTGCCCGAGCCTGATCTCCGCATCGGCGAAACAGCTAGCTAGTGCCCTCAATTGGACGCTTCGCAGAGCGATTCGAGAGTGCTGGCCTTTGTCAAACTTTGCGGCGTGCCACGACTTCGTGGATTAAGCGAGCCCTAGCAAGTCCGGAATCTCGGGTCTCGCGGCAAGCCGTGACACAGCGATCTGCGCGACATCGAGTTGATGGAGCGGGTTCGTTCAATTGCTACAACCGGCCCGCCGATACGACTCATGAATCCCCGTTGATCGAGATAACCACTCCGCCCTGAGTCCAACAGCACCATGTCCACGCTTGACCCGCTAGAGCTGCAACGTCGCAACGATCAACTCCAAGCCGAGATCGATCGACTCCGCCGTATGGCGATGATCGGTGAACTCACCAGCACGACGACGCATGAGTTCAATAACATCTTGATGACGATCCTGAATTACGCCCAAATGGGGCAACGCAATCAGGATACGGCCGCTCGCGACAAAGCATTTGATCGCATCATGAATGCGGCGGAACGCGCGACAAAGGTTTCAAGCAGCGTATTGGCTATGTCGCGTTCACGTGGTGACGATAAAGCACCGGTGGATCTGAAGTCGCTCATCGAAGATACGCTGGTCTTGCTCGAGCGCGAGTTTCGAAAATTCCGAGTCCAACTCGAGCTGGAACTCAGCGAAGTTCCCAAAGTGGACGCAATCGCGAATGAAATACAGCGAGTGCTCGTAAACTTGCTCGTGAACGCTAGGCAGGCGACGGAAGAAGGTGGTTGGGTCCGAGTCGGTTTGGTCGCCGAAGGTCAAGACGTTAAGTTGACAATTCGCGACACGGGGACAGGCATCGAGCCAGAAGTCCTACCACGAATCTTTGATCCATTCTTCTCGACCAAGTCGGGACCGGATGAATCGGGCAAAGGGGGAACCGGCATTGGATTGTCTGCTTGCAAGGACGTGATCGACGCTCACTCGGGCCGCATTCGTGTCGAGAGCACGGTGGGTAAAGGCACCGCGTTTATCATCCGTTTGCCGATTTCTCAAGCGGCCGAGCCAGGGCAAACCATCGCCAAGGCGGGTTGAACCGCGCACATGGCGAACGGAACAGTAAAACGCGAGTCCCGAAGATTCATTGCCGGTCTTTTCCGTCCTCCGTCCTAAGAGGGCCTCAAGGGCCTTAGCTTTCTTCGTAGGTCGCGGAATTCTTGCGGCCAAGGAGCCTTGAACATCAGTGGCTCGCCGGTGGCGGGGTGGCTGAACCCAAGCGTCTCTGCGTGTAGTGCTAATCTTCGGTGCGGCCAATGGGGGTGCTCCGCCAGATCAGGCCGGTATCGTGGATCGCCAATGATTGGATGTCCTTGTTCGGCAAAGTGAACGCGAATCTGATTTCTTCGTCCAGTTTCCAACTGGACTTGGACCAGAGTCGCATCACGCCAATTTTCCTTGGTCCGGTAGTGAGTAATCGCCAGTTCACCGCCGTGCGGATCCGCCACCGAGTAGCGAGTGAGCGTCTGATCGTCGGTTGCCAGGTACGTCTCAAAAGTACCCTTGGGAGACGTTAGATCTCCAGCCACAATCGCCGCATACTGTCGCTGGGGTTTTCGTTTGGAGAACTGGCCGATCAGACCTTGGGCAATCGCGTCGTTCTTCGCGAAGACGAGCAATCCGGATACGCCTCTGTCCAAGCGGTGGACGCAAATCGCCTTTCCGTTCGCATGTTGTTGGTCGAGCCATTTTTGAATTTGGCCACGCAAATGATTCCGTTCTCGTTTCGGGGAAGGCACGGTTAGTAGGCCCGCTGGTTTGTTGACGACCAGTAAATGTTCGTCGTCGTGGACCACTTCAAAGCGTTTGTTGCTCGACTTGCCCTTCCCTTTCTTAGCCGGTGTCTTTGCTGGCTGCGGCGCGTAATCGATTTCGACTTCGTCCCCAACCTTCAACTGAAAGTGTGGCTGTGTCACCACGCGCCCACCACAACTGACGAAGCCATCGTGAATGAGTTTCTGCGCTGGACCTCGCTTCAATTTGCAAGCGGCCTGGACGACGCTCAGAATGGTACGAGCTGGCGGCGGCAGATTCTCGTTGACTTGGAATCGAATTAGCAAAATTGGGCTCAGTTAGTTGGGCAATGAAAATGCCGAGGAAGGGAAGAGGGGTTTCGATCGTGCTTCGGGCGCCGAGCGGTTCGGGCACCCTAGCGGCCCCAACGGATCTCGCCGCATTGGGGACATCGAACGTGGGGACATCGAACGTGGGGACATCGAACGTGGGGACATCGAACGTGGGGACATCGAACGTTGCCAGGCAGAGCGTGTCGCCAGAGTGGTTGACGCCGCATTGGTCGAGCTAGGATAGTCTCCTGCGACGCAGCTGGCCAGCGTCGTAAGCAAAGGAGAGTCCGCAATTCAAATGGCGACATACATTCAAAAAACACTCGGCTGGCAGCAAAATGCTTGCTCAATTTCATTGAGAATTGAATCGGTTCAGGTATTCCTACTGGACAACTTGCCGCTTTGCCAGGTTCTTGGCAATCATTAAAGAGTAGAATGCCATTAGCAAGGCCCGACACAGCATGGCGGGCTCCGGCAGCCTCGCACGCAGCCACGCAGCCGCGTTACTCGGAGCAGGGCTGCAGCTGGACTCGGCTGCATGTTTGCTAAGGACAACTCCGTTCGTCGACGAGCGAGTACTGCAAAGCCGTTACCAACCGTCATCCAAGCAAGTTTATGAATCAAGACTTCACCCAAATGCAATCACTGCGAGGCCTGGAAAAAGCCGAGCAGATGAGTATCCGGCCTTCGGCGCCGCCTGCAGAGGTCGAAGGCTACCGGCTGGATACGCTTCTCGGACAGGGAGCGTTTGGACAAGTCTGGCTCGGTCACGATTTGAACACTCGTCGGAAGGTGGCAATTAAGTTCTACGTCTCGGGCAACAGCGTGAATCCGCACCTGTTGAACCATGAAGTACATCACCTCGTTAGCATGTCGACGGGGCGATACATCGTTCAGGTTTTGGCGGTCGGCTGGGAAGCCGATCCACCGTACTACGTCATGGAGTACTTGGAGAACGGGTCGCTCGAAGACATGATCCGCGCACAAGGATCGCTGAGTGTCACGGCTGCGTCAAAGCTCCTACGCGAGATTGCAGAAGGCCTTTCCTATGCTCATAGCAAAGGTGTTCTTCACTGCGATCTGAAGCCCGCCAACGTCATGTTGGATCAGGACTTCAGGCCTCGGCTCGGCGACTTTGGGCAGAGTCGGATGTCGGATGATTTGACGCCATCACTAGGAACCCTGTTCTTCATGGCACCGGAGCAAGCCGATTTGGAAGCTCCACCTGATGCCGCCTGGGACGTCTACGCGTTGGGGGCGATCGGGTACAGCATGCTGGTCGGTAGCCCGCCCTATCGAACGCCAGAGGTGGTTGAGACGCTCGATACGGCCGATTCGATTCACGATCGGCTGCAGCGTTACCGCGAAACGATCCGTAGTGCAAAAAAACCCAAGCTCCATTACAAACGCAGCGGCATCGACAAGACGCTATGTCAGATTGTCGATCGCTGCTTGTCACCTGAGCCAGCGGATCGCTATGCGAATATTCAGCAGGTCATCGAAGCGTTGGATTCACGCAATCGAGCCAGGACGCGTCGCCCCATCTATTTGCTTGGAATCCTGGGGCCACTCTTGTTGCTGCCGTTGATGCTGTTGTTTTCGACGAAGAGCATCCGAGTTGCTCAGGATGAGACGATTCAGGAACTGAGTCAGCAGGCGATCCAAACAAACAAGTATACGTGCCGAGTTGCGGCAAAGACCTTGGAGTCGGAGATCGCATCGCTATTTGGGTTAATCGAAGATGAAGCTTCCGAGGCTGAGTTAAAGGATGTCTTGAATACGCTCATGCGGGAAGGAAGTGACGAGCTAAGTCGTCTGGCAGAACGCAAGGCAACGCTTGATGGTATCGCGGCATTGAAGGCATTGCCGGCTCAGCAAGAGGTGAATGGCTACCTACAAAGTCGATTGGAAACCATCGTTGCTGAGCAGCCACAGCGTCGCTCGATTTTTAATTCCATCTTCCTCAACGACGCCCGAGGGACCAACTGCGGCATCTTTTTCATTGAAGAGGCGGATCGAAGTTCGACCAATCCGATTGGCCAGAATTTTGCTTGGCGAAGTTACTTCAATGGTGGCCGCGAGGACGCGGATCGTAAGACGCCCATCAGCCAGTTTCAGCCACTTCGGCATCCGCACTTAAGCGCTCATTTTCTGAGTACCTCGACCGGGAAATGGAAAGTCGGAATTAGTGCGCCGATATGGAAGGGCAAGCGTCCGCAATCTGATGCGGAGCAACCGATTGGCGTGCTCGTACTAACGATCAACCTCGGGAATTTCGAATTACTGACACCCGAAGACGAGGTTAAGTCAGACCGATTTGCGTCGCTCGTTGACGGCCGGAAAGGTGCATCGCAAGGGGCCCTGATCCAGCATCCCCTACTTAGCCAATTGGAAGCCGAGGGGGATGTAGCGGCACCGCCCAAAATTGATCCACGCATCTTGGATCAGCTCGCGGGCACAGATGGTATCGCCGAGTATCGTGATCCAACAACAAAGCTGCCCGGCGGTGAGGATTTTAAAGGCGATTGGATTGCCGCTCTCCAAGCCGTGCGTCTTCCGGCATCGACTCGGACCTTGGCCTCGGCCGCGGATCCCGATATCGAGCAGGAATCGATGAGCGACTTGTGGGTGCTGGTACAGCAGCGAAGTTCTGAAGTTCGTGACCCAGTCGACAAACTTGGTACAACGCTGATGCGAGAGACTTACCTTGAGTTCGCAGCGTTGCTTTGCGTCATGTTGGTGCTGTGGTTCTTCGTGTTTCGGTTGGGCCGAGATAGTCTCCGCGGCGGCGGAGCAGCTGGCGATTTGGGGGGCGTGTCTGCCCATTCGACTCTGGAGAATTCTTAACGCCGATGGAATCGTCAAACGCTTCAGGTGTGAGTTCGTCCGGCAAAAGCTTGGACGGTAATCAGATTGCCGCGGCTTTGCCTCCGGTAACCCTCGAAGAAAACACGGACGCGTCAGGTTCGGCTAAAACGCTGCCCCGCTTGGGAACCGCGAAACGTGATTACTCGGCGGCAGTGTGGTTTGGCGGTGCACTCTTGGTGCTGATCGGTGCTCTTATGCTGGAAGTTCGCGGAGGCGATTTGGTCGCACTGGTGGGCACCGACTTTACCATGCCGGAGACTTGCTCTTTGCGTGGGCGCTTTGGAATCGATTGTCCTGGCTGTGGTTTGACTCGAAGTTTCATTTACATTGCTCACGGCGATTTTCGAAGTGCTTGGACGTTACATTGGGTCGCGCCGATCATCTTTGCCTACGTTTTGATTCAACTGCCCATCGCGCTCTGGTATGGTGTTCAGACTGCGTCGCATCGCCGGGAAAATGTAGGCTATCGACGCGTCATTTGGTTCAACGAGCGGTTTCTTGTCGTTATCGCACTCTTGCTATTGGCCCGGTGGGGCATGCTGCTATTCACTGGTAGTTGAGTTGCTCGATCGTGGTCTCCATGTAAGCTCGGAAAGGATGATCCAAAGTGCACCGGATTTCGATCTTAGGTCCGAAAGGCCATTCATTTTCGGTCGTGACCGCGGGGGAAGGTCCCGTGGTGTTTTTGCTCCATGGATTCCCGCTCGATCATCGCTTGTGGGAGTCTCAGCTTTCGAGTCTTTCGTCCGAATATCGGATCGTCTGCCCGGAGTTTCGTGGATTTGGTGCTACGCCGATATCGGAGGATGAAACGTATTCCTTGGGTGACCTGGCCGACGATGTCGAACTCCTGCGACGACACCTTGCCGCCAACGAACGCATCACCCTGGTTGGTCTTTCGATGGGCGGCTACGTTGCGCTGGAGTATTGGTCACGCTACGCCGAGCACTTGAGCGGCTTGGTACTGACGAACACGAAACCAAATGCAGACGACGCAGCGGCCAAACAGGGGCGCCTCGCGATGGCTGATGAGGTGTTGCGCACGAATCGCAACGATGTAGTTCGTGGGATGCTCGACAAGCTGCTTCCCACGGATGTGGCGCGGGACACACGAGTTCAAGCAGAAAGGATGATGCTTGATACTTCGCCGCGTGCGATCGCGGTCGCTCAGCGGGCGATGGCGGGACGACGTGATTTCACAGAACAACTTGATGAAATAGACATTCCGACGTTGGTGCTGACTGGCGAAATGGATCAGCTTGCACCCGTGGATTCAACTCGGGATTGGGCAGCGCATATCCCGGGAGCTCGGTTTGTATCCATCGGGCAATGTGGGCATCTGTCTCCCCTCGAGCGACCGCAGGAATTCAACGCGGCTCTTACCCAGTTCTTGAACTGATTGGAATCGAGCAACCTAGGTTTGTTGCGAATGCTTCAACTGTGTTGACCGGCCACTCGTTTTGGCGAACGGAGAGGGCTGGTCACGCAAAACTTGTTTGCGACTCGTTTGGACTAGCCGGCTGCCCTGGATGGCTCTGCCGGTATTGAATTGGCTGGGCGGGGACCGCGTAGAAGAATGCAACCCTGAGATACTTCTGGTTTTCCAGGCGCGCCAACCGCAGCCACAGGACACGCGATGATCCCGCGCAGCTTGTCCCAATTCTCAGCCAACGCCATCGGTACGGAACCTGAAGAGACGTTCCCACAATTGCCGGTCAGACCATTGATCGGATCAACCCGGAAGCCACTTTGTTCCAGTTTCATACCCGTCAACCGGACAATGCCCGAACCGGCCTGGTGAGGCACCACCCAATCCACATCGGCCGGCTCAACATAGTTGAGCTTGCAGATACTCTCGGCCGCGCTGGCCATCGCTCTCGGGGCCGTGTCGGCGATGCCCATGCCGTCTAATTTGAAAACGACCTTCTGCTCGACAGACGAAGGCTCTCCGTCCGGTGTTGGCTGCATGCCGTGAGCTACCTGTTCAAAATCGAAGAACGAGCGACTGACTTCTTTTCGCTCGTATTGTGCGTCACAGAGTTCAAATCTTGGTTGAAGCTTGCCGCAGTCCATGCGACGCAACATTGTGGCGGTGGCAAAGTCGCCGAACAGTCCGCCGGATTGCGGATTCGAGTAGTCATTGATCCGGCTGATGCATGTCGCGGTGACGACTATGTAATACTGATTGGGGCCAAGCGGCCTCGATTCCGTAAAACGCTCCAAAACAAGTTGCATCGCTTGGGCATACCCGCTGCAAAACCCGTTGATACCAATGAAAGGGCGAGTGGATTCGCTGGACGATTTATCCTGACCCCGTGAATGTGATTTTGTTGCGTTCAAGCAATCCCACAACCGCCCGGCGACACGGTTGGGCTGTTCTTGCTTGGCCCTGGAGTGATCCCAGAATCGATGAGCACAGTCAGCAGGAACTAGGGCAGGACTGGCTAGAATCAGTCCGGCACAATCGGACCAATCGCATGCGGTTCGCCTCATGAGGGATTCGACAGTGCGGGCGCTGACGGTGACTTCGTCTTCATGAAAAACACCACGTTCACGAATGCCCGTGTGTTTTTCGAATTTGCGTGGGAATCGGTCGCCAAACCATGCGTTGGGAAGGCGCGTAACCGGAGCGGTCGTTTCAATGGCCGCAATCCCAATACGTTGGGCCGCTTGATGGATCCGAAGATCGTTGTGCGATTCTGATTCAGTCTGGTTCAAATCACCGCTCCATCATCGCAGCCGCTTGAGCCGCTTTATCGGGTTCGAACAGTTCGTTGACTTCGGATTCCGAAACACGCAAAAGCATGACGACATGCTCCGTCGCCTTCTCCGCTGTTTCCGTCGTGAAGAATGCTTTTCCAAGTGCTTTCGGCGGATAAGTCGCGGAAACGAGCAAGACTCGGCCTGCTTCCATTTCGATATCGATTCCGAGTTCGGGCCACGTTTTTCGCGGTCGTCGAAATTCGGGGCGCACGCCATATTCGTTGCTAATGAAGTTCTGCTGCAAAGCTCCATATTGCACTTCGGGAACTAGTGAGATCGACGCCCGTTGTCCCGACATAGGCATTGTTCGAAGATCGAAAAGCAAGCTTGGGGAATCAAAAGTCTCCCCTGAGAGCTCCCCACCGAGCTTCGACAGTATCGTGACCGAATCGTTGACTTGCTTGCGAACGAAGACTTCCTTGCGTCTGCCGGCACGACACTGCAGCTGACGCATACGGTTGTCAACATCGGCGGCCAGCCCAGCATGCTCCATGGCATCCGACGCTTGGGCGTCTGAAGTGGCCTTCATCTGTTCCAAAAGTATGCCGGGCAGGTCACCAATAAGGACTCCAACGCGAAGACCGTTGTCATCGAGTTGTCGTCGCGTATCAATGTCTAGTACGGTCGCATCCGCCTTGTCCCAGATTGCGTCCAACTCATCCAACTTAGATTCCGTGAACCTTACAAAAACCGTCTCGACCAAGACGGTGTCCAAGTTGCGTTTCAGAGGAGGTAGGATTGGAGGCGAATCAACGGAGGTATCGTTGGACCAATGGGCGCAGCCAATCAACGTCGTGCCGATCAATGCGACTGCGAACGAATATCGGACAGAGCGCAGCGTGAAGCACTCAAGCATCGCTAGAAGCGGTGTGCTGCTGGGAGTCGATGAGGATGGGTCGCAAGCTGCCTTGGTCAAGTCGATGCCCCGGCCGGCGTCCTTGCCGACAACGATTCCTGGAATTCGGCGGACGGTTGCCGAGAAGGAATTCGCCTATTGAGTCGAGAGCGACGCTAGGAAATAGAGCTCGTCGGCGTCAATAGCATCAATGCTGGCAATGGAAGCTAGAGTCGAGTCACGAACTGGAGAGGATCGAGTGGGTAGCTTCCGCGATGATCCGATCGAAAGCGATCTCCATCCGTTCGGTACGGATTGGGGGCATATTAGAGACGTGATTTGCTGTCGGATTGCCGTTGGGCGAACCGGGACCGGTCTAACTCAAAGTACTGAAGCCCATTGTCGAGGGTCGCGACGCGGAGGTGCGAACGTTCCGCGGCAGGGGTACGGTGCTGGAGCACTCGCTGCATATCCTCAATCACAACCGGGTCGTTGCCGTAGTAGGAATGACCCAGCGTGAACAGTCCTTGATCGCCGGTGTGCACCGCTTCGATGGCAAAGTCTCCGGGGAGGACTTCGAGTCCCAATCGCGGTGCTACGTGGATTCGTTTTGACAGTTGGAGAGCTAAGTCATCGTTCGTGAAGTAGAGCGTCGCGCGATCGCTGACGCTTTGGAGTGCTTCAGCATAGCGGGCGTTGAAGATCTGGGCGTCGACATCAGGTGCCGCCATGATAACGGAACCGAGCAAATTGCGGTTTGGGCGAACGCCGCTGTCCGGGCCGCTGCGTAAGTGGAGGCGTTCGATTGATTCGAGCAAAGCTCGGTTGCCCATACTGTGGGCGACGATGTTGATGCTACGTATCTCTGTATACGCGACGAGGTCGGTTAGCAGTTTTTCGAGCTTTGGCGACGACCATGAGACCGAAGCTTCGTCGGCAGCATAGGCAGCGAGTTGTCCACGTGAGGGCCAGCTGTAACTGAGCACGGGGCCGCGGACTTTCAAGTCGCTGGCCAACTGCGCGGTACGGCGGATCGCGTCGCCAAACTTGACGTTGTAGCCATGGATAAACATGAAGCCTTCGCGTTCCTCGGCAAAACGGACGTGTTCCGAGACTTCGGTAAACCAATCGCCTACATGCTCACGGACTTCGACACGCTGGATCATGACATGCTTATCAGGCGATTCCGTAAACTCGAGCCGCAGCAGCGAGGGACGTTCGATCACACCAGGCTGGTGGTTCCATGGGATCGAAACGTCGGCCCGACCCAAGTGCAACGGATAGGCGTTGCCTTCCGGCTCATATCGGAGAACGGAAAAACGAGTGCTATGATTGCTGGCGAGCCGGGAATATTCTTGCCAACGCACGATGCAAAGGTGCAAGACAATGACGCCGCAGCAGGTGGCTAACCCAGCTCCAAGCATCCAGTAGGTTTGCCAACGGCGGACGATAGCCAAGCCGATAAACATGGCCCAGCAAATGCAACCTACGGCAATCGCCGGCATGAAGGTGCGGAGCATCGACGGCAGGACTTCGCTGGTCGGGAGTCGGTCGGTGGCAAAGAAAACTTCGACTGTCTGCGCCGACTCAAGATCCTTTAAGTGGTCCTTCAATTGGTCCTTCGTCTTGCCACGACTCGACGAGTCAGCAGGCGTCGATCTATCGGGTTGAGCATTCAGACTGTTTGAAGGGGGAGGAGTGCCCGACGGTGCGTTGTGGCTTCCCTCAGATTCGAGGGCCAATTCCTTTTCGGCGATCCCTTCCGCGGCCCTTGCTCGAGCGTTGGAAACGTCGCCAGGCCGATGGCTATCGTTGGGCAGGCTTGGGCCGTCGAGAACAGGCACGTTGGTGTTGCTTCTGTGCCGTGCATTGTTTCGCTTGATGTCCAGGTTCGTATCTGCGTTATTGCGTCCAGGCGGATCTAAGCTCAATGCCTCCGGGCTTCCGGTCGGATTCTCGTTCTCTGAAGCGACGGGTGGTTCCGAGGTGTTGGCGAGGGGGGCCGGTTCGTTAACCTGCTCTGCGACATCGTTACCGCCAGCTAGCTCTTCAGCAGAAGCCGAGTCGGGCGGCGCTGCAGCCATTTCCGGTTTTGCGCTGCAGCCGACGAAGAGTAAGGTGCAAAACAGCAACGCTGCAACGGTGGGAGCAAACGCTCTCGCGAGTATGGAATAAAAGGAGCTTTGCTGCGATCGATACGAATTGGTCACTGCTCTGGGCCTCCTTGCCCTAAACACGTCCCAAGCCGACATACGCACTTTCGGTCGCCATCCTTGCGACCCATGCCCATCCGGCGTTTTGAAATAGGGACCTGCTGCCAGCTTGTTTGCGATTCACCGAAGTGCCAATCCAAACCCAGTGGACCACTAGCGTGGTGGGCCCATTTTGCTCGGAAGGATCCTGCTTTCGGATTCGGCTACGGCAAACGCTTGCTTCGGTTCACAAGTAACCCACGTGCTTGGCTAGTTGCCGATGCGATGTGGGTTTGGAGCAAATCCTTGGAAAGGCCAATGGGAGTGGATCGCGGGGTATCCGTAACCCTAGGCCTTGTGTGCAAGCAATAGATTCTCCCCAGATCCGTGCCTACCTTCCTATTATCGGTCCGGCAGCGGCGATGGCTGGGCTACTTTGTTCGACAAAGCCCTCGAAGTTTTGGTGAAAGAGGGACGCAAGCTTGAACGCGGTGGCGTCATAAGCTTCCTTGTTTAGCCAGGTTTGCCGCGGGAGCAGGATCTCGCTGTCTACCCCTGGGCACGCAACCGGAACGTGGAACCCAAAATTCGCATCTTGTTGCATTTGTGCATGCATTAACGAATCCGCGTGGATCGCATCAATGATGGCTCGGGTATTGCCCAATGACATGCGCCGCCCGGTACCATAGCTGCCTCCGCTCCAGCCGGTGTTGACCAGCCACACGTTCGTATTGTGAGCGGAAATCTTGTCCGCAAGTAATTCGGCGTACTTGGATGGATGCCAAACCATGAAGGCGGCGCCAAAGCACGTCGAGAATGTCGCTGTTGGTTCAGTCACTCCCATTTCAGTGCCAGCCACCTTGGCGGTGTAGCCGCTGACGAAATGGTACATCGCCTGTTCTGGCGTCAACTTGCTGACCGGTGGTAAGACTCCAAATGCATCGCATGTCAGGAAGATGATGTTCTTCGGGTGCCCGCCGACGCAAGGGATCTTGGCTCGAGGGATGAAGTCGATCGGATAGGCGACCCGCGTATTTTCCGTGATGGATGCGTCGTCGTAGTAGACTCTGTGCGTAGCGGGGTCATAGACGACGTTTTCGAGGACTGAGCCGAATCGAATCGCATCGAAGATCTCAGGCTCGCTATCTTTTGTCAGACCGATGACTTTGGCGTAGCATCCGCCTTCGATATTGAAGACGCCTTCCTTGGTCCAACAGTGTTCGTCGTCACCAATCAGTTGTCTTGCGGGATCGGCGGAAAGCGTGGTCTTCCCTGTGCCGCTCAAGCCAAAGAATAGAGTTACGTCACCACCAGCACCTTCGTTGGCGGAACAATGCATCGACAAAACGCCTTGGCGTGGCATCAGGTAGTTCATGATTGTGAACACGCCCTTTTTCATTTCGCCAGCGTACTGCGTTCCCAAGATGACGAATTCACGGTGCTCAAAACTGAGGTCAACACTGGTGCGGCTCGTCATCTGAGCTGTATATGGATTGGCAGGGAAATGGCCAGCGTTGTAGATCGTGTAGTCGGGTTCGCCGAACTCCTTGAGTTCCTCGTCAGTAGGGCGAATAAGCATGTTTTGCATGAAAAGCGCATGGTATGCAGACGAGCAAATGACTCGGATCTTCAGTCGGTACCGTGGATCCCAGCCCGCGTAACCATCCGTTACAAACAGCTTTTCACGCGTGTTTAGATAGTCGCAAGCTCGCTGGCGGTTGATCAGGAATGAGCGTTCCGTCAGACGAATGTTGATATCACCCCACCAGATGTCATCGGCGGTCGCTTGAGATTCAACAATCCGTTTGTCCTTAGGACTGCGCCCGGTCTTATCGCCACTGCGGGTTGCGAGTGCGCCGCTCGATGCGATCACGGCGTCGTTATCGACAATCGCGAATTCATACAGACGAGCCGTAGTCGCATTGCGAATGACATTGTCGCTGCGGATACCAAATTTGCTGAGATCGAGGTCGGAAGCCACCGAATAGGTCTCCTGAGGGCATGGCAAAATGAAAAATTTTTTCTTCGCTGAGCGCAATTGAGTTCGCCGGCGGAAGGTTACCGCTGTGGCGTCTTCCCGCCTGCCGCTTCATTGGTGATCTGGGCAGCGCGGGCGGATTGCAGCCGAAAATTGGGGATGGGTTAATGGCTAGCATTGCCGCGGAAAATCCTCTTGAGGGCTTTCCTTGACGCGTTGGGGGCTCGGAATGCATCAGGCATGAGCAGAGAGCTGCAGCCACAGTCCCTTTTGGTGTTCAGATTATCAGTTTTCCATGTTTTGGATAGCTCGTCCTGACAACGAAGGAGACCCCCCTCTGTTTGTGTGGTTTTGTCATAACCCGAGTGGGTGTTGAGCCGCGAAAGACCTAAGATGAATATTTAGCGAATCGGTTGACTTTGCGACTTGGTTAAGAGACAACGGGACCGTGGGATCGCTCTACCAATGCTCATTGCCCCCAACCTTCTGTCGATTAGACTGAACAACTGGGGAGTAAGAGTGAGTAAAGGAGGCGATTCGGGATGGAGAGCTGGCGGGATTGCGAGTTCTCGGCAAACGTGGCTGCCCGTGCACGTTGTCCCGCTCATGAAGCTTGGCTCATACATCGTTGAGATACACTGAAATTCGAAGCCGACACAATCAAAACGGACAAGTCAATGAATAAATCACTACGGTTTCTTGGGCGAAACCTGGCGTTAGGAGCAGCTCTCCTTTGTGGTAGCAAGGTTAGTTCCGCACAAGAACTCGCTCCTGTGGGAGACGCTATTACTGCCCCTGCGAATGCAATGACAAGTGAAGTCGTGGCTACCCCCGCGGAGTTTCAAGCGGTCGGTAACCATAGCGGTTGGGCTCGGCTCTCTGCAGACGGTACTTTGACAGGGACAGCTTGGACCATGTCTGCCGCTGGACCGAAAGCGGTTTCCAATGGAACGGTAACGGTTTATTCCGGCGATGTCGTGGTCTCAACCGGGCCCACAGGTGCTGACGGGAGCTACATGCTAGGCGGGCTCGAGGCAGGTGTCTTCACGCTTCGCGCTGACAGTGCGACGGCTTGCGGTGCAATTACGACACGATTGGTAGGTCCGACGGTAACGACCGTTGGGAGTTCGATGGACATCTACTGCGCTTCGATGCCCAGCGCCGAAGTTGACAGTATCGTGGGCGGACTTTGGGCTCCAATGAATGAATCCGGCAGTCTTGCTGGCCGAGTGATTATGGGAGATGTTAGCGCTGCTCAGACCTACCAGGTACAACGTGTCAACGGTGCGGTAAACGGACAACTCTTGTTCCCCTACTCGGGAATCAACCCGGCAAACCACGTGGTTCGCATGTACCAAGATGGCAAGGTTGTGAGCGAAACCACATCGGACAGCAACGGTCGCTTCACTCTACCGGCCGCCAAGTTGGGTCCTGTAGACATCATTGTCGGCGGGTACGCATACGCAGCGATTGGTGCCGAGATCGTCGATGGAGCTGCACCGCTGGCTAGCAAGAAGGGGGCACCGAAGTTCGTTTCAGCTCCTGCACCATTGCAGAGCGGGATGCTCTATATCCCTGTGATTCCGAAGCTTCCACCTGCGGGTAGCGAAGTGATCGTCTTAGACGAAGGTACTCCACTGCCATTCGGTCCTGCTCCATTTCCTGGATACGGGGGCGGTTTTGCTGGTGGCGGAGGATTCGGCGGCGGCGGAGGATTCGGCGGCGGCGGAGGTCTTGGTGGTATCGGCGGATTAGCCGGAATTGCTGGCCTTGCGATCGGAGTCACTGCATTGGCGGATGACGACGATGGATTCAACAACAACGTTGCTTCGCCGATCGTCCAATAGACCGCTTCGAAAAGCAAATAGAATCTAACGAACCCCTCGACGTGTTTCGCTGAGGGGTTTTTTGTGCGCGATCGGTCGCCGCATCAATGACCTGTAAACCGTCGCCGCATCAGCTACCTAGCACCTGAGCTATATCACTTCGGCTCTTGAACCACGACTTCGGCTATTGCTTTGCAGTTCGGGCTGGACGCGCAGGGCCAATCAAAGTTTGGTTCTAGGCTGTTTCGCCATTGAGCCGCTGGCCGTAAGGCAACGGGTTTCATGACGCACCCGGCCGCTCACGCGTCGCGGCTCATTCCCTAGCTTGAAACTCTGATTGGCCCTGGCTGGACGCGGTCATGTGACCGCAAATCAGAGTGCTTTGCCGTAGAATCGTATCGCCGGACTCTTCGGGCGCCCTGGGGATTACATAGGCTTGGCGTACGCCTAGTATCGCTCGCGCATCGGCATGCCCATGATCAGGGAGTTGACTAAGCGGCGTTCTTGCTAGCGTCGGGTGCGAGGAGTGCGCAGATGCGTTCAAACTCGTCGTTGTTTGCAAAGTTGATGCTGATCTTTCCTCGACCGCGTGTGTTCTGGCGGATGTCGATTTTGGTGCCAAGCGACAATCGCAACTGTTGCTCCAAGGCCGCGATCTGAGGTGAAACTTTGGCTCGGCCGTTTTTGGGTTTGCCGGCCGGCATGTAGGAATCTTCCGCATCAAGCAACTCGCTGACGCGGCGCTCGGTTTCGCGAACGCTCCAGCCCTCTTGAACGATAAGCTGAGCGAACTCAAGCTGTTGTTCTTCTTCTCCAAGCGGCAAGAGAGCTCGCGCGTGTCCGGCGGTGACCTTCTCTTTCTGAATCCACTGCTGGATCTCTTCTGGTAGCTCCAGCAACCGCATTAGGTTGGCGATCGTGCTACGGTCGATCTTGAGTCTCTTAGCAAGGTCGTCCTGCTTGCATTTGTGCTCATCGATGTAACGTCGGAAGGACAAAGCTTTTTCGATCGCGTCCAGGTCTTTCCGCTGCAGGTTTTCGACAATGGCCAGTTCGGCGACTAATCGGTCATCGGCGTCACGCACTTCGGCACGAATGCTGGAAAGACCAGCCGCGATGGTCGCACGCAGCCGACGTTCGCCGCTAATGAGTTGATAACGCTCACCAACTCGGCGAACCAAAATTGGTTGTAACTGTTGATGCTCGCGGATACTCTCCGCAAGTGAAGCGATCTCTTCCTCGTTGAACTTTCGGCGTGGTTGGAACGGATTGTTGTCGATGTCGTACACCGATAGCTCGACGGAGCCTCCGGCTGACTTTTCGAATTGGGCTAGTGGGACAGCACCAGTGACGTCTTCCCGTTTTGGAGTGCGCGTCGAAGAATCCGATTTTTGGGAGTCGCTTGGCGATGAACGTTGACTTGGCTTTTGACGTACCGGCTGGCCCACGGCATTCTTTGCAGGCAAGTTGTTTGCACGTTGAGGAGCTGCTGATTCTGGATCCGGTGACTCGTCTTCAAGCGGAGTACCAAGAAGCGCGGCCAATCCTTTTCCGAGCCGTCGATCTTTAGTCACGTTCCAGCACCTCCATGCACAGTTCTACGTAAGCTCGGCAGCCACGGCTTCGGGGAGCGTAATCCATCACGCTGATGCCATGGCTCGGCGCCTCGGAAATGGCAACATCCCTTGGGATTACGGTATCGAAAACGATATCCCCAAAGAAATCTCGCACCTCCGAGTCGACTTCGTGGGTCAATTCAAGGTTCGGATCATACATGGTCAGCAGGATTCCACCAAAGGTCAATCTGCCCTCACCGGCCTGCATCACGTCACGAATTACGTGAATCATCTGGGTCAGTCCTTCCATTGCGTAATACTCGCATTGGATGGGCATTAGGACTTCAGTGCTAGCACTAAGCGCCGCTTGAGTTAGTTGGCCAAGTGACGGTGGGCAATCGATGAGTACATAGTCATACGTCGCCATCCCCGCATCGAGGTGTCGTCTGAGTATCTGCGAGTCGCTTTGTTCACCGCGTTCCAACCGGTCAACATCCACGAAGCTGCGGCTGCCGGGGAGGAGTTTCAAGTTCTCCCAGCTGGTTTCTTCGACACTCTCTCGCAACGGTTTTTCAAGTAACAGAGGGTGATCCTCGGCCGTTTCCATGCCCAAGCCCGTGGTCGCATTGCACTGCGGATCCAAGTCGATCAAGAGCGTTCGCTCACCAGCAGTAGCGATATTGACGGCCAAATTCACAGCGGTCGTCGTTTTGCCGACGCCGCCTTTCTGATTGGCTATGCAAATGATCCTGGCCACGTCGTTTTGTTCGCCCTGAAAAGTGCTCGACGGCTCCGAACCGCCAAAATTCCCGGCCTCAGCGGCCTGCGTGCATCCTGGATTTTGCAAAAAATAAGCAAGCGAGGGAATGTCAATCTGCGTCGTCCTCTCGGTCCAACACTTTCCCCAAGACGTTGAGTGGGACGGACTGGGCGTCATTTCCCTCTCCGAGCCTGATAGCTCGACTTTCCCGGAATTCCTCGCTAGGGCTCGGAAAGGGAGAGTTAGTTGCGAAAGAGTTCGTATCGAAAGGGGGAGGTGAAGAAACGCGAGGTGAGGAAAGGGCGAAGTGAATCTAAACACGCTATTTGCGGGCAGTGCAAATGCGGTTGGCTATGCACAGCAGAGTCTGGCTTGTAGGTCAGTACTAACTCTCCCGCTTGCGGAAGAGTCGGACGGCCCGCGGCCGGAGAGGGGGCTGCTAGCCATGAACTTTCCGGTAGGCGTCGTGCATTTGAAAGTGAGCTGGTAGCGAGTGTTTTGCACTTCGACGTTTCGTGATTGCCCTCTCCGAGCCTGATAGCTCGACTCTCCCGGAATTCCTCGCTAGGGCTCGGAAAGGGAGAGTTAGTTTCGAAAAGCGAAGTCAAGAAAGGAAAGGGCGAAGTGAACTCGAGCTCGCGCTATCTGCGGGCAGTGCAAATGCGGTTTGGCTATGCACAGCAGAGTCTGGCTTGTACGTCAGTACTAACTCTCCCGCTTGCGGGAGAGTCGGACGGCCGCGGCCGGAGAGGGGGCCTCACGGAGGCTCGAAGAGGGCGAGTTGGTTCTGTTGCCTAGGTTCACGTTACAATTAAGGAAATCGAACTCCCTTCTACGACGCGAGACTTACCAAGTTCGTCGAGCATCGTGCTGGATCGCCCGAGCCAACACGTCGAAGTTCGGTGCGAGCTTCAGTGAACGGAACTCTTCAAGGTCAAGCCGATGAGATCACCGCCACGGAGCCCGCAGTATCCTCGGTTCGCCCTTGCAGCCAATCCTCACGGCGACCACTGCACGTTTGGTAACGCCGTTTAGGGGGACCGCCTTCGCCTCTCGACGAGACTAACTGTACCCGCACGTTTCCTATCCCGCCTGACTGGACAAAGTATGTCCGACAATGACTATGAAGCCATCGTTCTTGGTACTGGCGGTGTTGGTAGCGCAGCCATGTACCATCTAGCGAAACGCGGTCTACGCGTGCTCGGTCTGGATCGGTTTCCCGTCGCCCATGATCAGGGCAGTTCACATGGCGAGAGTCGAGCCATACGGCAAGCGTATTTCGAGCATCCCGACTATGTACCGCTAATACTGAGAGCCTATGAGCTGTGGAGGGAACTGGAGTCGGAGACTGGTGTGGAGCTGCTCGTCGAATCGGGGCTTCTACAAGTCGGTCCCGATGGCGGCGAAGTCATTGAAGGTGTTTTTCGAGCCGCCGAGCTGCATGGACTCCAGGTCGAGCGATGGACGCCGGGGGAGATCGAACGTCGTTTTCCGCAGTTCACTGTTTCTGCCGATACCGTTGGCGCCTACGAAGCGGCTGGGGGCTATTTGCATGTCGAAGCGTCCGTCGAACAACACTTGCAGCTTGCCCAACGCTTAGGTGCCCAGTGGATCCAAGAGCCGGTTCTTGGGTGGGCTGAACAACCGGGCTCAGTCGAAGTTCAGACCGCCAATCAACGCTACCACGCAGAGAAACTCGTTGTCTGCGCGGGGCCATGGGCAAATCAAATGTTACTGGGGCAACGTTTAAGCTGTTCTTTGACCGTGCGCAGCAAACACATGCGATGGTATGCAACGGATTCCAGAAATCCACGAAACGATCCCGTTTTCCTATTCGAAGAAGCCAATGGTGTGTTTTACGGTTTCCCTTCCGTCGATGGAAAGACGGTCAAAGTGGCTGAGCACTCCGGCGGCGATGTTTGGGATGGCGATCCGCGTGACTTGGATCGTACTGCAGAGTCGATGGAGCAGTCGCGGATCGACGACTTTGTGGCGGCAAGAATGAATCACATTGCGTTGCCAGCGGTGCGTAACGAGGCTTGTTTCTACACGGTGAGCCCTGACGAACACTTCATCCTCGGCGAATTCCCAGACAACGATCGGCTTGTCATCGCGACGGGGCTATCCGGTCACGGTTTCAAATTCGCTCCTGTGCTAGGCCAAGCCATCGCCGACCTGGTCCAACACGGCTCGACGGATCTACCGATCGACTTCCTCCGCCCGCAACGATTCAGTTGACTTCGCGATCCATGGCGGTCTCATGCAAGGTAGTCAAGTTGTGGAGTTTCAATGCGTTGATCTGGAGTGGTCTTACCGCGTGTTAGTCGCCATCCGTGTGAGGCGTAGATGAACTGGACAAAGTATTGAGTCAGTGCGGCAGCGGCGAGGACTCGAGTAATCACCAGTATCCGATCCATGCGTGGGCGGCCAAGATTCTGCCCGGTGGTGAAGTTGTGTAGCGACTCGAACATCACCGCCGCGAATATCGTTACAGCGGCGCAAACAGTGAGTAGACGTAGGCCCCGCTTTCTTGATTGAACACCGACCAAAAAAATGGTGGTCAGCAGCATCCAGATGCCTGTGCCGATGATGATTCGTGAATCAAGGGCAGGAATCTGAAAAAAGTCCAAAGCTGGTTTCAGGCAAGCCACGAAGACGGCGAATCCCAATGAAGCGAGCAGTAGATCGCGAATCGATAGTCGTTTGCTATGGGAGGCTTCCATGGCCGTCGCCGAGCGAGCGGAATCAGTGCCGGTGCCTGAATCGTTGGTACTGCCCAGTTGGAATCGACAGCCGGTCAAACGGATTGCGATCATCGGAATGCCGGCCATGAGAGCGGGAACCAATGTGGAGACTAAAGCTTCGCTAGCGAACCGGGGACTGAAAAACACGAGGATGCAGATGAATAGCTGGAGACTGATCACGCCAAGCAGCGGCAGGTAGCGGAGGCTGATTCTGGTTCGGCCGAAAACGAGCCAGATGCACGCCGCATTGGCTAGGCCCAGAAACAATCCGTGACAAGTATTGAAAAGTGGAACAGCCGGATAACCCGGGATAAGACGCCAGTAGGCTAGGTAGGCAAGCATTGCGATCAAAAGCACAATCGCGACGATTGGTATCTTTTGGAGCGGACTGGCGATCGGTGCCAACGCTACTGCGCCAGTCCAAAAGAAAAATCCAATGCAAAGCGCCGGCAGCAACCAAACGGTCATCGCAAATGGCTGTAGCCTTCGGATTAGATTGCCGGTGCTTGGGTCGATGAGGTCGAAGGTGTAACCGGCTTTGGGATAGCCAAGCAGGATTTGATCTCCAACGTTCTCAAACAAGGTCGGTTCGACGGAAAATTCGATTTCCCATGCGGCTTCGTCTGTCATGCGATTCCATCCCAGGATGCGCGTTGGCGGATTGGAAGTGACGTCAACAACGAGTAGCCACGGTTTTTCAACGTCGAGCACTGTCGGTGAATGAGACCGCCGTGTTGACATTTGCTTGAGTGAAGGAAGCGTGTAAATCCGAGTGTCCGCGTCTGGGACCGGCGGCCGCGAGACGACGAAACAGCCACGCGCCAACCGAATTTGCGTTCCGCCTTTGATTTCTTCTGCGGTGACCTCTGAGGGAAACTCAATCTGACCTAGTTCGGTTCCATCTTCGATACTGTGCCTGCTGATCATTCTTTGAGCACAATCCGCCCGGTATATCTCGCCTTCAAAAAACAAAGTGGAAACTTGATTGTTTGGAGTGGCAGGCCAAGCCTTGATGACTTTCAGGCTTCGATTCTCAATGCGAAAGAGCGTGCACGCGTCGGTGCCGTTCGAAAACCACTCTTTGAGCATGAACGTTCTCGACGCGTTTCCGAGCGGCGTTACCCAACCTGAGTTGGCTCCATTGCGTTTTTCGTTGACGTAGCCTTGTTCGATATGATGCAAATCATGACAGATCAATTCACAACGCTCGTTATCAAAGGCAACAACATAGCGTTCACTGATCAACGATCCGTTGGATCGGGACGGAATCAGAACACGTTCACGCTGCAGTTGCCCATTGCTGTCTCGGTAGACGGCTTCTACTCGCTGTGCATGAGGGAGCACAAATTGCGCCGTGCCGGTACGTTGTGGTGCAGGTCGTTGGTCTGGAGGCTTCAGTTCTCCGGACTCGAGATCCAACCTCAGCGGGAATACTCGAACGTCGCCTGGCAAGAGCGTATCGGTGTAGATCAACACTTGCTGGTCCGGCTCGGAAAAACCAACTCCGTAGCGGTTCAGGGGCGGCTGCAGTCGGATCTGCACGATGAGCAAGATGATCAAAAGGCCTAAGCCAAGTATAAGCCCAGCGCTCCACGGACGGGCTCTTTTCTGCGGGCGATTTGAGTCCGCATCAGCTTTATTCGGCACCGACTGGGACTCGAGCATCTGGATGAATCGCTTACACCGGGATTGAATATATCAGGATCGAAGTCCGCGAACGAATCAGGGCTGAGACCGAATCGAGGCTGACAGAGATAGCACTGCGGGCGGAGTCTAAATCACCTGGATTCAAGATGTCGCGTCTTAGGGGATTCGCGTAGGATTCTGCCAAATACGAAAGAATCGAGCGAAAAAGGAGTCGCAGAAATAAAGCACGGCCGGCGGAGTGCTCCGTCGGCCGTGATGAACGTTTCGTTTTTCCGGATGACGCTCAATCCGAGTCGGGAATAGGCTTGCGTCTCTTGCTGGTTGCGGCCTAATCCGGGCGATCCGCCACGTAGGCTTTCATGCTGCGGTAGACCAATTCGACTCTGCGGTTCGCGGGAGCTGCCGGTCCATCCAGATCAGGAAAAATATCCTGGCCGTCTTCTTCTGAAGCCGTGTCGATCAATAGCGACCAACGTAGTCCGCGGATCTGCTCAGGAAGGTGGAACTGCAACGTCTCGGGTGTTCCGTTGAACAACAGTAGCAAGTCGCGACCTTCGCCTTCGGGATCGTCGGCAAGAGATGGAGCTGGCAGCCAACACACAAGTCCGCCGGACGGATTCTCCCAGTTAAAGCCCAAGCCGAGGTGGTTGAACCAATTGACGTCTGGGACGCCGCGGGAGTCAAACGGCCGTCCCGTCAAGAACTTCGTCCTCCGCAAAGTCGGCTGACTCTTGCGGAGCCGGATTAGGCCTTTGACAAAGTCTCTGATCTCACTGTGCTTCTTCACGAAACTCCAGTTGAACCATGAGACTTCATTGTCTTGGCAGTAAGCGTTGTTGTTGCCGCCCTGCGTACGGCGAACCTCGTCCCCCATGACGATCATCGGAACGCCTTGGCTCATCAGCAACGTTGCGAACATGTTCTTGAGCTGGCGTTTTCGCAGACGCTCAATCGGTTTGCGGCGAGTTGGGCCTTCGACTCCGTAGTTGTCACTACAGTTGTGGTTATCACCGTCGCGACCATCCTCACCATTCGCCAGATTGTGCTTCTCTTTGTAGCTGACCAAATCGTTCAGCGTGAAACCATCGTGACTGGTAATGAAGTTGATACTGCAATAGGGAGCCCTGCCCGCATGTTCATACAGGTCCGATGATCCGGCCAATCGTGTTGCCATCGCGCCGATCATGCCTTCGTCACCTCGCCAGTAACGCCGCGCGTCATCACGGTAACGCCCATTCCACTCAGCCCAACGTAGGTCGCCGAACGAGCCCACTTGGTAAGCACCGGCGGCATCCCAGGCTTCCGCGATAATCTTCGTATCGGCAAGCATTGGGTCTTCCGCGATCATCTCCACCATAGGTGGGTTCGGCATCAAGTTTCCGTAGCGGTCCCGCGACAAGATACTGGCCAGGTCGAAGCGGAAACCGTCGACATGGTAGTTGTGCACCCAGTGACGCAAGCAGTGGAAGATCAGCTCGCGGCAAATCGGGTGGTTTCCGTTGAACGTGTTTCCGCAGCCTGAGTAGTTGCTGTAATGTGCCCCGCCACTGTTGAGAATGTAGTAGACCTGGTTTTCGAGACCTTTGAAGCTGAGAACGGGCCCGTGCTCATTGCCCTCACAGGTGTGATTGAACACGACATCTAAAATGACTTCGATGCCGGCCTTGTGGAGTTCCTTGACCATCGTCTTGAACTCATTGACTTGGCCGCCGGGCTTCGTGTTTGCTGCATAGCCTCGGTGCGGAGCAAAGAAAGCCATTGGATCGTAACCCCAGTAATTGGGGCGTTCCAGCTTCTGGCCGTGGATGTCTAGAATTGGAAACTCGTGGACTGGCATCAGTTCAACGGCCGTGATGCCAAGATCTTTGAGATACGGAATCTTCTCGATCAGCCCCAAGTAGGTGCCTGCGTTCTTGGCTTTGACTTTGGCCGAACGGCCCTTGGTGAAACCACGCACATGTGTTTCATAAATGATGGTCTCTGATAGAGGGCGTCGCAGATGGCGATCGCCTTCCCAATCAAAGCTATCATCAACGACCACGCACTTCGGCGGACGAACGATGCCGTCGCTGCTTTTTTGGAAACAGCCAGCCAACGCCTTCGCATAGGGATCGATCAACCGCGCGTTACCGTCAAACCATTGGCCTGATTCGGGATCGAAGGGACCGTTGGCTTGGAAGTGGTAAAGCTGTCCTGCGTTGACTCCCGGGACAAAGACGCTCCAGACGTCCCCCCATCGGTCCGCGTCGCGATCGAAATCGATCATCTCTTTCGGTTCAAGGTCGTCCACGTTGTCGTAGAGCAGGACACGCATCGCGGTGGCACTGCGGCTAAAGACAACAAATTGCACACCTCGATCAGTAACGATCGCGCCGTATGGGAGCTTGTACGCAAATTGTAAGTCGGCTTGCGGTTGTCGCATGAGCATGAATCTGGGAGGTCCTTCGAGGCTCAGAGTAAAGCGCTGGCTACACAAGCAAATCCGAATGTTGCGAATAAAAGAGGCAGATGCGTTCGTACGCCCCTGGCTTCGCATGGATCGGACCGGTGTAGACCGGGATCGTCGTGAGTCAAAACATACACCCACGTAAATTGGGGCAAGGAGCATTCACGATTCGAAAAGTGAATTCACGGCACCCCAGTTGAGCGATACTCGGAAGAGCGAAAGGGTTCCCATGGACAAAGGATTGACGGAAAGTGCGATGGTTACGTTTGCGGCCGACTATAACCCCGCTCACTCCAGAAGCGAACGTCCCCAAGCCCGGAATAGCCCACTAAGGTCCACAAAATCCGTGCATTTTTCCGATGAAGCGCTGGTACGAAGCCTGCAACTGCAGCGACCGCCGCGTCCATAATCCTCCTGCCGAGGGGGCAAAATGGGGCCACCGTGAATCACTCGGCTCTTAGAGGGTCTTGAGGGTGGATTATCGGACTGTCTTGTCTTTCAACTGAGCGAAAGCATTCGTGTTGCGCAGGTCCAATCGCTTGCACTGAAAGCAATCGGACCAGGAGCATTTATGCTTCGATGTCCAGCCGTTGTCCAGAAACGGCAAGCGAATAGCGAATGTCGCGGTCCAACTGGTTTGTTTCTCTCAACAACGATTCAACCAGTCCCGTATTTCCTGAAGTGGTGGAAGATGCGGATCCGTAAAACGTTTCCGAAAATGACGCGGCAACGCGGTTGGAACGCAGTGCCTTCGCGAATTGACCACGGCTCTGGGTAAAGGTCAACACATCTCGGTCACGAGTCGCAGACCGATCCAATCGGAGTCCGAATTCTTGGCCATTAAAGGTGTCGTCAGCGGGCAAGAGATTTGCCACGGACTGTCTCAATCGGTTAAGGAATGGATCGTCGGCTGAATTCGGTGTCTCGTTCAAGATCTGGTTTAGGGCCAACGCAAAGTCTTCGACGGCTTTGGCCGCGAACTGGCGACTGTTGTTGGACCGGCCTGCCCCGCGAATCCGTGTTCCAGTCCCTCCGGAAGATGACCCCTCGGACTCGGGTGCGTAGCTTCCAACGGTGATACCAAGTTTGGCAAAGAAGTTGACCGAACCTTCAGCCAACTCGAGCGGCTCGGAGCCCGTGGAACGCAATGTGACTTCGTCGGTTTGGTCGTCATAAATGGCTTCGACTTCGGGCACTGTCGCTTCGATCCGGGCGAGTACGTCCTCCAGTGAGTCCACCGTCGCGTCAACGTAAATCGTCTCGCCGTTGACCTCGAAGGTTCCACTCCCAAAGCCAGCGAAGAGGTTTGTCTCATCCAGTATCGTGTCTGAGTCGTGGGAGCTCTCCTGCAGGGTCGCGTCCGCAAGTTTCATTGCATCCAGAAAGCCCGAAGTGTCATTCGAGACCGCGACCTCAAGCGTTTCGCTCTCGAGCACGATTCGATCTTGCGCCGCATCGAAGGTCGCTTGGACATCGATTCCTAAATTGTTGATTCGATCGAGGACGCTCGAGATCGAGTCACTTGCGTAGACATCGACGGAGACGCCGTTCAGGTCAAATGAGCCATCAACGATCGTAAAAGTATTTTCAACCTTGGCATCATCAACACCACGCCCATCGAACGAGAGGGTCGGATTCACCGTGGTCGGAACTAGATTTTCGATATCGACCGTGAACGTTTCGCCCGTGACGAGGTTGCCAGACGCAAAGCTGACATTGAGCCCTGCGGCCGTAGTGTAAGTTTGTCCCGCGGAATCGGTACTCAGAATTGAGATTGTGTCCACGAGTGTTCCGTCCGTGGTTCGAACTTCCAATTGGATGTCGTCGCTTTCAATGTCGCCGCCTTGCGAAACAGTGAACTCAAGCGTGTCGGAACCCAAGCTTCCGTCGTAAGTACCGTCAACATAGGGAGTCGCGGTCGAGAGGCTGGGATTAATCTCAGTGCTGAAGTCCGTGGCGGTCTGCAGCTCGATCGAAAATGTTTCGTCGTCGATCATGGTTCCCTCGGAGAACGTGACCGATAGTCCACCACCAATTTCGTAAACTTGATCGACGGGATTCTCTCGGTCAATTTGGAGTGTTCTAAGAACAGAGCCGTCCGGTCGACGAACTCTGACACGGAGGTCATTGGAGCCAAGGGTGCCGGTGCGTCTGGCTTCAAAGTGGAGTGTGCCTTCTCCAAACGAACCATCGTACGTGCCAGTAATGGTTGGTGTTGAGGTTCCCAAGTTCCACTCTGGTGACGTTGTAAAGCCTGTTAGGTCAAAGGCCTCGACGGCGATCTCCAGAGTTTCGTTTTTGTTGATCTCGCCCGCGCTGAGAGCGATCGTGAGTCCGTTTGAGAGAGCGTATTCTTGACCGATCGGATCTTCGGCAGCGATGTTGATGTTTTCAACAAAACGTCCCGTGGTGTCATAGACTTTGAGTCGCAGATCTCGCTCGCCCAAGACCCCATCTCGGTCGACGCGAATGGTGTACGTCCCCGTCTCGACTCCCAAGTAGGTTCCGCCGATCGTGGCCGTTGATGTCGATCCTTGCCACGCCGGCGTACTGGTGTCGTACGATGCCGAAGCGAGCGACAAATCAACTTCGAAATAATCGTTTCGGACTAGACTGCCCGCCGATAGCTGTAGCTCGAGACCGCTGTCGAGTTGGTAGACCTGATTGATGGGATCCACCGCATCAATCCGTATCGTTTCTAAACGAGTTCCAGCAGAATCAAACACACGAATCTGCAGATTGTTTTCGCCATGCGTACCACCGCGACGAACTTCGAATTTCAGCGTGTCGTTTCCATAACGCCCGTCGTAGTCGCCAGTAATGAAGGCTTGAGCTGTCGAACCAAGGCCGCTCCAAGCGACCCCCGCATTGGCGTTCGTCCAAGCGGGGCCATTCTGCGTAAATGAAGTCGGATCGGTGTTGATCTCTTCAGAACTAGACAGCCGATAGTTTTGACCTTGGAGCCCGATTGATGTGGTGGATGTGGCTACCGCGGCGATGGAATCAGCCGAGCTCGAATTCGTGCTGCGGCTGGACGAGCCTACTTTTTGTAGTTTTAAGAGCGACTCTTGGAGCCGGCGAACTTGCGTCAGTGCCAATAGGCTTGTGTCCCTCGTGAACCCGAGGCCTGCGTTTTGTACAGACTTCACTGGATTGACGGTGACCGTAGAGCCACTTCGATCACGAAATCGAATGGTGGACTGAGAAAGGCTTGAAAACGAGCTTGACGTTGCTCGCGAGATGCCACTCATTGCTGTGAACCCTATATGTGAAGACTGGAGTCCCTCGTTGTCTTCACCCCCACTTCATAACACTAGGTTGGATTCTGAAGAACATAGTGATGCACTGTATCTGCGGGTGGCTGTTTTTTACGTCCGGCCCTGCAGAGGGTTAGGGTAAATATTTTTCGGTCGAACCCTCACTGGCGAGACTCCGGCGTTGCTCCGATCTTAAAGGCGACAACTTGATCGTTAGGCTTTGAACTGAAAGTGCGAAATGAGCTCGAGCGTGTTGCCTTCGGGATCAGAAAAGAAAATTGCTTTTGCATTCATGTTCGGGAATTCGGCCAGTGTCGTTTCGACGCCAAGCAGATGAAGTCGATTTAGGTGCGCTTCACGTGTTTCTGGTGGGATTTCAAAAGCAAGGTGATTCAGGGTCGAACGCTTGACGTCATGCCCAATGAAACGCGACTTGGCGAACCAATGCCGCGCATGATCGATGAGTACCAACATCTGAGGGTGACCGCCGTTTCCAAGCGGCGTGCCTGTGTCAGCAATCGTTAGAAAGCTGATCGTTGGGACGCCATCTGGATCGGGCTCCGCCGATTCCATCGACAACTCGCTGTGCAGATGGAAACCAAGGACTTGAGTGTAAAACTCGCGCATGGCCGGCAGGTCCGCCACGCTCAGTACAATTTCCGCGACGCCTGTAATTGGCGGTATGCTATTCGAATCTGCCCTGCTCACGAGCTGTCCTTATTTCTCTGATGACACCCCTTGTTCTTTCGGCAGCTTGCCCCATGACCACGAGGTGGTTCTTTTGGATGAATGCGGCCTACGGCATCTGGATCAGCACAATGCCGTAGACCAAGTCGCACGTACATCTAATTCACGCGAGGTTCAACCAGATCTAGCAGGGATTGCTTGGGTACAACGCCAACTTGCTGGCCCTGTACCTCGCCCTCGTGAAACACTTTAAATGCCGGGATGGACTGGACTCCAAATCGAGCCGCCATCTCGGGAGCTTCGTCCACATTGACCTTGACGACCTTCGCACGGCCTTCCAGCTCGTTGGCAAGTTCCTCGACTACGCCACCCATCATGCGGCATGGCCCGCACCAAGGTGCCCAGAAATCCACGAGGACCGGTACCTTGGCACCCAATACTTCTTGTTCAAAATTGCGATCATCTACTTTGGAAGCAGCCATCATTCCTCTCCTTCTCTACGATCGGGAACATTTGCTTTGACATTGGTGCCTGCTGTTAGGCAATCCGGAAACACAAGGTTGCGTGTGGGGGCGTGAAGATGTGGGTTCGCCTCCAACGTGCATCTCCTGCAGGATCACCTTCGCCTGCACTTCTGACGTGTCTACCTAGAAGACGCAAGGATGGTGCCGCGCCTTACAGATCGCGGCGTGCATTTCGCGGGCCTTCGCCCAGTTTTGAAGCTTTCTTTGATCCAAGTTCGCCCTGGCGTTCGTCAACAGAAGCTCGGTGGGCGAGATGGTGCTGCGAACGTCAGAGGCCGGGCGTCGCATGCATTGGACATTGGGCTCGAGGGCGGTAAAAAGGCGGAATTGGGGTGAACGGCCCAATCTGGGGAGGTCGGCGATGCGGAAAGTGGCGAACTCACTACAATTGAACGGCATCGATGACAGATGCATTCCGATATTGACTCTGAAAGTCCTTCAAATGAAACAACGAACAAACTCCGGGCACTTGGTTGCCGTATTAGTCAGTGGCATTTTGGCGATCGGTTCCCTTGGTTGCAGTCCGCCGCCAGCGGACGATTCCGCGGTTACGGCGAATACGGGGCATGCTCACGACCATCCTGAGAGCCTTGGCGAAGCGATTGAGATGCTTGCAGAGCAGTGCGAGACCATCAAAACAGCCTTCGATGCAGGCACGCCGGATGACGCACATGGAGTCCTCCACGATGTTGGGCATACACTGACGTCGGCGGCCGAGTTAGCAACCGACCTGCCGGAAGAGGAAAAGGAGCCGTTTGCAACTGCTCTCGATTCTTTGACCAGCTGTTTCGGTGAGTTAGATGGGCTGCTCCACGGTATCGGCTCATCTGACAAAGAGGGCGAAGAGCCCGATTTGAGCCCAACTCTAGACAAAATTACCGAAGCGATGAAAACCCTTACGGAGCTAGCGACCAAATGATCAACCGCGCTTGGATGCTTATTGGGATCGGGATTCTATCTGTCGGATGTCAGCCTGGCTCGGAGACGGTAACGGTCGATTCGTCGGCGATTCGTAGTGCCGTTCTGGTAACCGAACAGCCCGAATCGTTGCTTTCGTTGGCAGAAGCCTACGCTGAATTTCAAGGCGACGGCGAGATGACCGTTGTCGGGAGAATTTTTGCAGACGGAATGGATCCCTTCGATCCCGAGAAAGCCTCGTTTAGCGTCATCGAAGTTCCGAAACCAGGGCACAAGCATGACGATCCAGGGGATTGCCCATTTTGCAAACGCGAAATGGAGAATGCAGCCACCGGCATTGTGCAGATTTTGGGAGAAGATGGTTCTCCAGTCGCAGGCTCCGCTCGTGATCTGCTGAAGCTGAAGAAGAATGACGACATCGTCGCGACTGGCCAAGTGGAAATGGTTGGCGATCTCTTGATCATCAACGCTTCTTCGATCCACGTATTGTCTGAATCTGCAGCCGAAGAGTATGCGCGGACAGTGGTAGAGCGTGTGAAGAAAGCGGGCGGAGGACCAAGCACCGATTCGGACTTGGAAACGGACGACGTCGCTCCTGCTCCGTTCTTACCACCGCAAGAAACAATGATGTCTCCTGCCACAGGTAGCGAAGGTGATGGCTCTAGCACCACGGTTTCTTCCTCGGAGCCTGAGAGCACGGACGACGCGTAGGCTCAGTTTCTTCCCCGAAGATCACCCCTTATTCAGATTAGCGAGTTCGTCTTCCCAAATGCCTAGGTAGCCTTGGCCCACATTCAGAAAAGACTCTTCGGATAAAAGGCCAGCGGACCCTGTTCTGTTGGCTTTTTTCGTGCCGGCTGGGGATTTTGGGAGCCTACGCAGAGACTAGTAGTTGGGCTGATCGTCCTATCTGGGATAATTCCGGCAGATTGCTGGCCGCTTGAAACGGACATTGGCAATCCCATCAAAGTATCCGGGCTGTTTGCCGCTGTGGAAAAGAGTCCAAATCTTGGACCCCGTCAGCTTCTTTGCAGGAGGAATGGGGTGTTTGGGCGCTTTTCGAGCCGTCGAGGAGGCGATCTCGCGTCGAAATTCCGTCAATAAAGGCGCTTTGGGCCGACTCTGACGGCAAATACTACATGGTTCGTGTTAAAACTTCGGCTTCTACGCTCCGCAGCGGAGCCAGAACCTACAGTTTGGATGGAAAACCAGTTTGAGACACAGCGTTGTGCCTCTGATAACCCTGATCATTGAAAGAGAGAATCATGATCCGTTCGAAACGCCTTGCGTTGACTCTTGCGAGTCTTTTTGCCGTTGCGGCTATCGCAATGGCTCCTGTTGCTGATGCTGGCCAATGTGCTAGCGACTGCTGCGTAACTTGCTGCACACCTCCGCCACCACCGCCAGTGTGCGTCGATTGGTGTGTTGTCGACCCTTGTGACCCATGCGTGAAGCACAAGGTTTCGGCTTGCCTTCCGGCATGCTGCAAGTGCCAAACTCCATGCCTCGCTGGCTGGAAGAAGGGCTTCCTTGGTCGCAAGATCTTGACCTACAAGTTCCCTTGTGGCGAATGTGTCGAAGTTGTGCTCACCAAGCGTGGTGCTAAGGTTCGCTAGTCTGGCGACGTTCAAGTTCGACCGCGGGATAGCCCCGCAGATCTGATCTACCGAAAGGCCGCGGAGTCCATCTGCGGCCTTTTTTGCTGCGCAAGCGTAGGCTTCGGCTTATCCACGCTTCGCGCTAGAGACGGTCCTCCGACCTTTCCTCGCAATGTACGGCACGGTTCGCGAAGGGATGTAAAGTGCGGCAATCTCGGATAGGTGCCCCATTCGATTGGGCATAGGGTCTATTTTGAGCACGTTGCTGCTAGATCGAGACGTGTCAGAACGCAGGAGAGCGTGGAGACGCAGTAGGGCACTAGCATTGTCAGGCCACACCGAACTAAGCAGGCTGGATCCGCGTGTCCGGCTAGCAGCCCGCTCCCATGATTGATGGCGATCAGGATGGAACCGACGCCAAAGGCGAACAAGAGCGACCGCCGGACCACTTTCCATTCCGTGGCGATGGCAAAGGCTGCGGATGTGGTGGCAGCCCAGGACGATTTCTCAGCATGATCGGTCTCAACAGGCTGGTCCGTTGCCGTATCCAGCTGGGAAGCGGCTTCCGGGGTCGAGCTCATCGGCATGTCGATGTTTTCATCGAAGTTTTCATTCATCGGAATCAGCTTATGGCGGGCTCAATCAAAGCCCGGATTCTTGCCGGAGTGACTGGTCGCGTGGGAATGTAATCCGGGGAAGGAATTAGCACGTAGTCCTGGATACGACCGAGCTTCACCTTTACAACCGGGCTTGATGCTCGCCCCTATCGGATAGACGTTCGATGCCGATTCGGCCTTACAGCATCGTTGAGTTTTTTCGCAAGTCAGATCCATCGCTTCCCTGACCGTTTGGATCCCTTCACACTTGAATCAATCTTCCATGGCCCGCCCCATTTCTAGGATTAATGGTCCAGTGGCTCGGGCCCAACGCCTCAGCTGAAACCACACGCGATCGGGGAATGATCGAACCGGTCTCCCGAATCACGTGTGTTTGCGACCAGGGCCAATCCAAGTTTCAATCTAGGGCATGAGCCGCGCGCGTTAGCGGCCGGGTGCGTCATGAAACCCGTTGCCGTAGGGGCAGCGTAGGAGACAGCGTTGGGTCAGCGGCTCAATGGCGAAACTGCCTAAATTCAAACTTGGATTAGCCCTGTGTTTGCGACACGTTCGCTTCCGCTGCGCAGAGAGGTCCGGTATCCTCAGCCAACAGCACTTGGCTTGCCAATGAACCGTCAACTCGACTCGAAGTCACTCAGAAATGAATCAACCAGATTACGCAACGCGTCGCGAGCAAGTACGGGATGAGTTGGGCGAGTGTGATTCGCTACTCGTGACGTCCGAAAACAACGTCCGTTATTTGACTGGATTTACAGGGGATAGCAGCTACCTGCTCATCAGCTCCAGTGGTGACCAGGCTGCACTTTTGATTAGCGATCCTCGCTATCAAGAGCAGATTCAGCGGCAGTGTCCCGGTTTGGCGACGCACATCAGAGCTCCGAGCGAAGTTCTTGATGTCGTCACGGCAGAACAGATCAATGCCCGGAAGTTGAGTCGAATGGGTTTCGAGTCGCAGCACGTGACTTACGACTTGTATCAGCGACTGAAGGAAGCTTGCTCTTGCGAGCTGATGCCCACGTCGCAAGCCGTCGAGTCGTTGCGGGCGATTAAAGATGAATCGGAAATCTCGCTTTTGGAGAGAGCGGTCGAGATCGCGCAAAACGCATTTGTGGATATGAAATCTGAGCTGAGGGCGGAGGATTGCGAACGGGAGTTGGCATTCTCGATTGAGTCACGTATCCGGACGCTCGGCGGCGAAGGTTGCTCGTTCCATCCCATTGTGGCAGTTGGAGCCAACGCCGCGCTGCCTCATGCTGAGCCAGGCGGAAATCAGATCCTTGAGTCGCCTTTGCTGCTGGTGGACTGGGGCGCGACGGTCCAAGGCTACCGAAGTGATTTAACGCGGCTCATCTTTAGCGGTCCAACCACGGGACCAGGCATGACGGAGATCGAAGACGCTTATGGTGCTGTGCTGGAATCTCAGCTCGCCGCCATCGATATGCTTGGCCCCGGTGTAAAAGGTTCGGAAGTGGATGCTGTTGTACGTGACGTGTTACGACGGCATGGAGTTGAAGAGCGATTTAACCATGGGCTCGGCCATGGAATCGGACTCGATATTCATGAGTCGCCACGAATGGGGAAGAACTTTCCGCAACCGCTGGTTTCCGGGATGGTGATTACGGTCGAACCTGGCGTCTACTTTCCAGGCCTGGGTGGCATTCGCATCGAAGACGATGTGTTAGTCACTGACAGCGGTTGCCGCGTCTTGAGCAGTCTGCCGAAGGATCTGGATTCCACCAGAATCTCACTGGAAACAGCATAAGACCGCGTCGGTCAGCCTCTGTTGCACGGAACGACTGGCAATCGGTGCGGAATACAGGGGCAATGGCAGTTAATGCCTTGTCCTAGGCACGCTGGCCAGCCGAACGAAGTGACACAGGGCAAATCAAAGTTTCAAAGTAGCTAATGGTTGCCTTTCGCTCCGCGCAAGGAAACTAGTGTTTTTGCGTAGCGAAAGTCCTCCAAGTTTGAACTCTGATTCGCCCTGCGAAGTGACAGACGCCCATTTTTGCAATGCAGCGGATCGACTATACTGCGCCCGCTCATCGGGTGAAGCCGGCCAAAACGCTCGTGTTTCTGAACGGTGCGTCGACTCCCCCCACAACTTGATTTCCGAGACTTGATGTAGGAATTCCAATGTCGCAAGGCGAAGATGTTTTCAATGTCGATCGCATCAAAGATCTAATTGACCTCATGGAAGAGCGTGGGCTCAGCGAGATTGATCTTCAGCAAAGCGATCAGAAAGTTCGGATGGTCCGAGGTGGTGTTGGACCCGTGGCTGCTGCACCAGTACCGATGGCGGCACCCGTAGCTCCCCCGGCAGATTCATCCCCAGCTCCTGCCGCCGATGGGCCTCACATCAAGGTGATCACCGCCCCTATGGTGGGTACGTTCTACAGCAAAGCCAATCCGAACGCGGACGATTTCGTCAAGATTGGCTCGAAAGTCTCCGCTGACACGGTGGTCTGTATCGTGGAGGCCATGAAGGTCTTTAACGAGATTCCGGCTGAAATCAGCGGGACAATCGTCGAAATTCTCGTTTCGAACGAGGAAGCGGTCGACTTCGGGCGTCCGCTCTTCAAAGTGGACACCCAGGGCTAAAGCAAGCCACTCGCGAAGGCTTTGAATACCGGTCTTGGGGCGTGTTAGCCTCGGTCCAGGCCATGGAACACTGCTGCAAGCGGACGGATCAGACGCAATTGTCGCAATCGAACCGAAGGCCAGCCGAATCTTAAGCTCGGCCTAGGAAATCGTTCCCTACCCCTTCGCAAGTTTCGGTGACGGCCGTTAAAATTCGCGGCATGTATAACCGAATTCTAATCGCAAATCGTGGTGAAATTGCACTACGTATCGTTCGTGCTTGTAAAGAGATGGGGATCGAGTCGGTCGCCGTCTTCAGTGAGGCTGATCGTGATTCCGCGCATGTTCGCTATGCTGACCATGCGTTCTGCATCGGCCCCCCAAAATCGATCGATAGTTATCTTCGTATTGAACAGCTGATCAGTGTTGCTGAAGTCAGCGGAGCCGAAGCGGTGCACCCCGGCTACGGTTTTCTGGCCGAAAACGCGCAGTTCAATGAAATCTGCCGCACGAACAACTTCGACTTTATTGGTCCCTCTCCGGACGCAATGGAGCAGCTCGGCGACAAAAATACGGCTCGGGCCGTTGCCATTGCAGCAGAAGTTCCAGTTGTGCCCGGTAGTGATGGTCTGATCACCGACGAAGAGCATGCTGTCGAAACAGCGAAGACGATCGGTTTTCCCGTTTTGATCAAGGCTACGGCCGGCGGCGGTGGCAAAGGTATGCGAGTCGCTGAGTCGGAGCAAACGCTACGTACAGCCCTGCAACAAGCACAAGCCGAGGCGAAGGCTGCGTTCGGCAATGCAGGCGTCTACCTCGAGAAATTCATCGATCGCCCACGACACGTTGAAGTCCAGGTCATCGCGGATAGCCAAGGAAACGTGTGTCATTTGTACGAGCGTGATTGCTCCGTGCAACGACGCCACCAGAAGTTGATCGAAGAAAGTCCTTCGCCACTCCTGTCGGAGAAGACGCGAGCTGCGATCTGTGAAGCGGCAGCTCGAATGGTACGCCAGGCGAACTACGAGAACGCGGGTACGGTTGAGTTTATTGTCGACAAAGACGACAACTTCTACTTCATTGAAGTCAACGCTCGGATCCAGGTAGAGCATCCGGTCACCGAAATGGTCACCGGCATCGACTTGATTCAATCCCAGATCCGGGTTGCGGCCGGAGAAGAACTCCCTTTCAAGCAAGAGGATATCCAGCTCAACGGCGCGTCGATGGAGTGCCGGATCAACGCGGAAGATCCGACGAAGAACTTCCAGCCTTGCCCGGGGCACATCAAAGACTTGTTCATCCCTGGCGGCTTGGGCATTCGTTTCGATTCACACGTTCATGCGGGCTATACCGTTCCTCCTTTTTACGATTCGATGATCGGAAAGCTCATTGTGCACAAGCCAACACGCGAAGAAGCGATCGCGTGCATGATTCGCGGTTTAGAAGAGCTTCACGTGAATGGAATCTCCACGACTGCGGAATTCCAGATCCGGGTACTTAAGGAACAAGCTTTCATCGACGGTACGGTCGACACGAAGTGGGTTGAACGCGAGCTCTTGGCAGTCGAGTAAAGAAGCTGACGAGCAGCACTGTCAATTTAGATTCGCGGCTGAATTTCCATTCGCACCAAAGACGTACCGTGTCCAACGCTTTCGCAGGCGAAACCGCAATGTTGGTTAGGGCCTGCGTTGCAAAGAGAACACATTCTACACACCAACCAGATCTAGGTAATTGATATGTCTGACATCAAAAAAGTGGCCATGCTCTTCGCCGGTGGACCAGCTCCCGGTGCTAACTCCGTCATCGGAACAGCAGCCTATGCTTTCTTGAATGCCGGCATTGAAGTCGTTGGTGTGAAGCACGGCTACTCCAACTTGATTGACTTTGACGGTTCTGAGCCGCTTGTTGAGGGCAAAGCGTACATGAATATCCGGCAGGAAGACCTGTCTCATGTCCGTACCTCTCCGGGAATCATCATCGGTACCGCTCGAGCGAATCCAGGGAAGATGGTTTCCGCCCCCGAGCATCTTAGTGATCCTGAGCGGATTGCTCCGTTGTCGCGAGTTTACAATGCGCTCCAGTCAATCGGGGTCGATGCCCTGATCTCGATTGGTGGTGACGATACGTTGAAGACCGCCAACAAAATGAAGATGTACCAGGACACACTGCCTGCGGATCAGAAACGCATGCCGGTCGTCCACCTGCCAAAGACCATCGACAATGACTATATGGGCATCGATTTCACGTTCGGCTACTTTACCGCTGCAGAGTTCCTGGCGAATGAAATGCGGAACCTGAACTACGACGCCGCGGCCGGCCAAGCATACTTCGTTTGTGAAGCGATGGGGCGTAGCGCTGGATGGCTTGCCTATGGCGCGGCCATCGCGGGTGAAGCCTGCATGGTGCTAAGTGTTGAGGACGTCATCGGTGCACTTCGTGGCGAAGAAGAAGTTACCGACGAATCCGGCAACAAGACGATGAAGCCAATCATGCATGTCGACAAGATCGTGGACCGTGTCGTCAAGATGATGATCAAACGTGAAGAACAAGGCCGCCCTTACGGCGTCATCGTCGTCGCTGAGGGCATGGCCGAGTACCTGCCGCAGAAATACCTCGAAGGCATTGAACGCGATGATCATGGCCACATTGCCATCGCCGATATTAACCTTGGCAAGATGCTCGCTGATTTGATCGGCAAGGCTTACAGCGAGAAGACGGGCGGTAAGCGAAAGATCAACGGTTTGCAGCTCGGCTATGAGAGCCGCTGTGCACCGCCTCACGCGTTTGATGTGATGCTCGGTTCGCAGATTGGCGTCGGGGCCTATCGCGCGTTAGTCGAGAATAAGATGAACGGAGTCATGATTTCCGTGGGCGGTCAACTTGATCTGAACTTCGTTCCATTCGAAGAGTTAGTCGATCCGCAGACGCTCGTCACCAAAGTCCGCTACATCGAGCAAGGCAGCGACTTCCACCGCCTAGCCCGCTTCGTCGAAACCGTCGTCGAAGACTGAGTATGTGGTTGAGCCTGGCTACTCAAAAACGGGTGAAGGACATGATCTTTGCCAGCGGGCTTGGCAGTTGTGGAACCTCTTTGGACGTTGTTCAGCCTAGCGCACGGTGGCCGAGTTCATGGGCCGAAAGATAGCGACGCTGATTGTCTACCTACTGGTCCAGGTCGTCGCGCTGGGTCTGCTGGTTTTCCATGACCAATTGTTTGATTGGATCGGGCTCCCACGGTCATTGCACGCCACGGGGGTGATGTCTCTTTTGCTCTTTGTATGGGCGTGCAGTCTTACATGGCCGGTCGTGATTTTCCGCCAGCCTTGGTTTCAGTTCACGGTCTCTTGCCTAGTCGTGCTCTGTTCGATGCTAGCGCTCGGGCTTGGCTTATCTATTGCGGAGTATCAGATCCGCGATTTCCAGAGCGTTGATTGGGAGGAAGTGCTATCCGAATCAAGTTGGTTTGGATACACGCCAATTGTTCTACTTGCCGGACAGTTGCCACTGGCTTGGATTGGCTCTAGATCGCGACGAGCAAAAACGCCCCACCGAGTCGCGTTGTGGGTTCAAGTGGTCGGCTACCTCTCAGTTTTTTGCGGCATAGGATTGGTCTGGTTTGTGGAGCGGCAGTCGGCAGCCCTTGGGCTCAGCAACAATTCCATCGCGTTTGCTAAGGCGGTCGCAGGAGTCGTGAGTGTGAGCGGGCTAGCGTTGTTGGGCTCGATCGCTTTATGGGGGCCGCCGTTCTGGATCTTGTGCATGCAGCCTGTGCCGAAAAAACGTTGGCGACTTACAGCGATCGTGCTCACCGCAAGTCTGTTCACCTTGCATTTATGCCAGGATCTACCATTGCTACTCGGCGATGTCACGGGAAGCCTCACAAACAACTTCCCTTACCGATGGATGCCAAGCTTAGATACTCTCACTTTTTCTGCCGCAATTGCACTTGTCTTGTACGTTGCTACGTTGCCGCTGTTGAGTTGTTTATGTGAGGAAAGCAGTGATGACCTTACCGCGAGCGCGATAGCGGATAATGCCCATATCAAGTCCGGGACGCGAACCGTGTATCATCCACTTATTCAGCTCGCATTTTGCTGGGCGCCGGTTGTCGTACTCGGCTCCGTCTCTCTGGAGCTCGCCAGCAGAAAAGCGGATCTGGATCAGGCTGCAGCGGAGCGCGCTAGACTCTATGCATTGTTAGAGCCCTTCGGCGGCGAATTGTCTGGTGGAGCGGATGAAGGCTGGAGCATACTCATTCGTCGAGGCACGTTCGAAACGTCGCTTCAACCAATCGTGAAGCTTCAAAATATTGTCTCGATTGATTTGCGTGGAACGGATTGGAACGATCAGGATTTTGCCCAGTTTGCAGATCTCAGCTCCTTATCGAGTGTGGATCTTTCCAATACGAAGATCGCGGGGGCAACCGTCAATCGGCTAGCTGCTGAAGCAACGAATCTCGACTGGGAAGTGAATCTGTCAAACACCGAATTGACGACGAATGGTCTGCTGCCGTTGCTGGAAACGCTCCATCAGCGGACTGTGATCGACCAAGTTCCCTTCTTCCGCCTCAGCTTACAGGGCATTTCGATTGATGGATCCACGCTTAGCGAAGATCGGCACTCCATTGCCGTCCGTGTCTGCAATCTTTCCGAATGCAGTCTGGACGATGACGCACTCGCAAAGATGATCAGCGAGAGCGGCAATGGTAGCCTTTACCTCCGAGGCAATCGTCTATCCGGCGAGAACGCATGGGTATCAAAGCTCTCTGGCTACGCTTACGTTGATCTGACGAGCAATCCACTTGTTGATGGGCTCTTCGGTGAGGCCTGCGTTGGAAGAGTTCTGCCAACGCTTTCCATTGACCGGACGGGCCTTACTGACGAGGTGTTTCGCTATTTGAGCCAGGTCGAGCACATTGCAGGCCTGGAGCTTGCGGGGCCATTCAACGAATTTGCGTTGGCAGAAGCGCGACTACCCGGGCTACAGCGACTCTCTGTGACCGGGAAACAGTTCACTGGCAAGTGTTTTGAAACGTGGGCTCCCGACCTTATCGACCTAAGAGTCCGCGATACCTCGTTTGATGACAATGCGTTGCTGTTGCTCAGGCCGATGCAGAATCTGGAGTGGCTTAATGTTGAAGGCACGAAAGTGACCGAAGCCGGACTCGAAGCAGCGGACCTAACGGGGGTGCAGGTTAGCACCGATGTACATCATTCGTCGTGGAGATAAGCGTAGGCACGCTTTCGCGACGAACGTTTCATCGCATTGCCGTCAAAAGGCTTGGTTTCACAAGGCCAACCGTCCACCTCGGGCTTCCAATGCTAGGGTTTGGTGCGACAATAGCGGGATGAAGACTCCACCCAATACTCGCGATACCGCGGCACCCTCTGGCGGTGATTCTGCGCCTGGTGCGGAGCTCGATCCAGGGCGGCCGCACATCTTGGATTGCACCGAAGGCGAACTTCGAGATTGGGTGCTCGAACGTGGGCATGCCAAGTTCCGAGCCAAGCAGATTTGGGGATGGCTGTTCGAGCGGCGGGCTCAGTCGTTCGAGGACATGACGGATCTGCCAAAGACGCTGCGGGTCGAATTGCATGAGGCATTTCGGTTTTGGACCAGTCACGTGAACGATCATCAAGTTGCCGACGACGGTACAGAGAAGTTTCTGTTGGATCTGGCTGATGGAGGACGCGTTGAGTGTGTCTTGCTCCGCGATGGACCGCGACGATCGATCTGCGTTAGTAGCCAAGTCGGTTGTGCGATGGGCTGTGTGTTCTGCGCCAGTGGATTGGATGGAGTGGATCGCAATCTGTCTCGCGGCGAAATCTTGGAGCAGATGTTGTTGCTTCAGCGATTATTGCCGGATGAGGAGAGACTTAGCCACATCGTGATGATGGGTATGGGCGAGCCGCTGGCGAACCTGGATTCTGTGCTCGACTCACTGGAAGTGGCCAAGGACAAGCATGGACTTGGGATCAGCCCGCGGCGCATCACGATTAGCACAGTGGGATTGCCCAAGTCGATCGACCGATTAGCCAAGCACTCGACGCCATTTCACCTAGCGATCAGCTTGCACGCCCCAAACGATGGCTTGCGAGACCGTTTGGTTCCAGTCAATTCGAAGATCGGTATTGAAGATATCTTGAAGTCGGCGGACCGGTACTTTGATGCGACTGGTCGTCGACTGACCTTCGAGTACGTTTTGCTAGCAGGTATCAACGACAGCGTTGCATGCGCCAAGCAGCTGGTACAGCTGTTGCGTGGCCGGGTCAGCATGTTGAATGTGATTCCTTACAATCCGGTTGCCGGGCTTCCCTACGAGACTCCTGATTCCGAGACCGTCTTTGAGTTCCGAGATACGTTGATTGAAGGCGGAATTAATGTCATGTTCCGGCAACGCAAGGGAGATGGTATCGATGCCGCATGCGGACAATTGCGACGCAAACGCGAGCTTGTCGAAGGTAGTCTGACTCAGATTGATTCCATCGCCTCAGAAGAAACTCCATCCTCCGAATCCTCCACTTGAGCTGAAGGAAAGCGACCGTGTCGGAAACAACGATTCGAATCGGGACTCGTGGTAGTCAGCTCGCGATGTGGCAAGCGGAGTGGGTTTCTGCACAGCTCCAGCAGCGAGGACACCAAATTGAACTGGTGAAGATCTCGACTCAGGGCGATGTATCGACGGCTTCGCTTAGCCAAGTCGGAGGCCAAGGCGTCTTCACCAAGGAGATTCAGAACGCGCTGCTCGATGAACGTGTCGACGTGGCCGTCCATAGTTTGAAAGACTTGCCGACGCTGCCGGTTCCCGGGCTGCAAATTGCCGCGGTGCCAGAGCGTGAGTCGACGCTGGATTGCCTGATCAGTGCCAATGACCTTCGATTTGAGCAACTGCCGGCAGGTGCCCGTGTCGGAACAGGTAGCAGCCGCCGCGGAGCACAGTTACTTGCATGGCGTCCTGATATCGAGATTGCCGATATCCGCGGCAACGTCGATTCTCGATTGCGCAAGTTGGAAGAGGGACAATACGATGCCATCATGCTTGCCGCAGCGGGGTTGGCACGGTTGAAGCTCTACGGTCGCGTCACCGAAGAGTTGCCACAGGACAAAGTGCTACCGGCGATCGGGCAGGGGGCATTGGGGCTGGAGTGCAGGAGCGAAGATAACGCTATCGTCGAGGCGCTGAAGGATCTTGATCACTCAATTAGTCACGCGGCGGTTTCAGCTGAAAGGGCGCTTTTGGCCGCTTTGTTGGCTGGTTGCCTAGCACCAGTTGCCGCGCGTGGAAGAATTCGCGGAGACGATTTGATTCTCGAAGGACGCGTGCTTTCGAAAGACGGTTCGAAGATGGTTGAGGGGCAGGAGTCCGGGAGTATTCACGCTCCTGAATCGATTGGCAAACGCTTGGCGGACACGCTTCGCGACGCTGGAGCCATGGAGCTGATTGAGGAAGCCCGCGGCGAAGACGCATAGTGTCGGGAATAATCTCAAGGGGAACGGCGCCGTTGTGAAGCTGCGTCTCATTGCGAGATCTTGAGAGGCTGAGTTCACAAACGCGTTGCTGGGATTCGAAACCGTGGCGATGGATCGATGGATCGGGCTAGGTCGCTTGGTCAGACCCCGCTATGGTAGACTTTTCGTACATTGATCCCACAACAAGATCTATTTTGCGCGACCGACTCCAACGCAAGTGAGAACTCGGCGACGTGCAAGTGAATCCACACTTCAACGGATGACCCGTTTCTGAGCTTATCATGCTGCAAGAACCACAACAGAGCGACTACGACCTCAGCTTTGAATTATTGGGGTTCCGAGTGCGGGTGCATTGGGGGTTCTGGATTGCCGCGGCCGTCTTGGGGTGGAATTGGAGCAACGGACTGGCCGGGAGTGCGAGGATTATCGGCATTGAATCGCCACCGGCGCCGGTGCTGCTGTTAGTGTGGATTGCGGCCGTGTTTGTTTCCATCTTGGTCCATGAATTGGGGCATACGCTTGCATTTCGGTTCTACGGACATAGCTCGCGTATTCTGCTTTACCACTTTGGTGGCCTAGCCATCCCAACGTCATTTGGTTCGTGGAATGGCGCGCGAGCGCAGAGATTGGGTGCAGTAGAAAACTTGGTGATTGCTGCTGCTGGACCCGCACTACAGCTTGTATTGGCAGCGGTTGTTGTCGGTTTAGGCATCATGTTGAAGGTACCCATGTCGGTCCTATTTTTCTCGTTCGAGGGGACGCCACAGGAATCGCTCACGACGTACGCCGTCTTCGATGCGTTACTATATCCAAGCGTTTTTTGGGCTCTGCTCAATTTGGCACCGATTTTACCGCTGGACGGCGGGCGCATTATGCAGAGCATCCTTCAGATCATGAACGTGAATCGCCCTAACTACGCCGCTCATATTGTCTCGATCGGAGCTGCCGCGGTAATTGGTCTCTACTTCATGTCCAATGGCCAGCCTTTTGCGGGGCTTATGTTTTTGATGTTTGCAGGCAGCAACTGGCAAGCTTTGCAATACGGCGGCGGAGCGTACTAGGTCCAATCAAATCAAGATCTGCATCGCCTCCTGTGAAAAGAAATCCTCCGTTCCAACATTCGGAACGTGCCGCATATCTGAATTGCAATCCAGCGAAAGGAGTCTCGAGCTGGTTGATTTCGCTTGCCCTACGTTCTTAAACTCGTTCGAATCATGTTGAATTCTGGATTCGCGCGAGGGTTTCGAGCTTCACACGGTCGAGATTCGTGTTCGATTGTGATGGATAATAGCTGGATGAACGACGACCAGGTTGATCGAGGTCTGTCGACGCGCTGTCGTCTGTGGTTGGTCCTGGCGGCATCGAGGAGAGTGCTAGCGATTGCGAAGCGGTGATTGGTTGCTTCTGATTTAGAGAGGGGTTGATTGCGATAACAAAGTTTTGCACTGGGGTTTGTCGGTGTGGCTTGAGAATGACACATTTTGAAATGTAAAAGTTAGATTGAAGCTCTTTCGCATTCAAAAGATTATCTAAGTTGAAAAAATGTCAGAAATATGTGTAATTCTTGTAGAAAACATGTTGCATCATCCGAACAACTCCGTACAAATACCTCAATAAGGATATAGGTGATTCCCAGTTGAAATCTTTTTGCGGTGTCTGCCGCGGGTTCACTTTGGGGATTTTCTTGATTCGAAAGAGAGACTTAACGTCAACGTGTGGCTGTTGTCGTTTTGGCCGTCTCTCTTTCAGGTTTCCGTTTTATCGGAGGAGAAAACGTGGCTAAGAAGAAGGCAGCACCGAAGAAGAAGGCAGCCAAGAAAAAGGCAGCACCTAAGAAGGCCGCCAAGAAGAAGGTAGCTAAGAAAAAGGTAGCTAAGAAGGCTGCACCAAAGAAAAAGGTAGCTAAGAAGAAGGCTGCTAAGAAAGCTGCTCCTAAGAAGAAGGTAGCTAAGAAGAAGGTAGCCAAGAAGAAGGCTGCTAAGAAGAAGTAAGCTCTTCTTCCAATGACACAACTTTCTCGCGAAAGATCACAACCGCTGTTGGATATCCATCAGCGGTTTTTTCGTGCGCTTTTGCAGGCAATCCGACGCGGTTCGAGGATGGCTGCCCAGGGGTGTCGAAAGAGGGCGTCGACAAGAGTGCGTTAGCACGGCCCAATTCGAGACCTGCGCGGCACTGAGATTGCGGGCGGGAGCTAGCCATACCTCTGCCGCTTAAGAACGTTGCTTCCCTGCCGAAACGCTGTTTCCAGCTTCAGATCTTTACGTTTGGGCAAGCGTATCCTGGGCATTGCTCGCCCCAAAATTTCGTTGCCTTCGGGTGAAAGCAGGCTGCATAATGCAAGCGAAAAATTTGGGTTGGTGTCCCTAAGTCTATGCTGTGTATGGGTTTGTGTTTTTTCCGCGTGGGGGCCTCAAGTCCATGGGACTCGCTAGCGAATAGTTTCAGGGCTATGAGATTTAAGCCTTCAGAATGCTATTTTCATCTTCTATTTCAATGCCATCGAATAACAGTTTCGATCTAACTTTTAAGCCACTGTTTGATGAATTCAAATGGAAATGTGAAGGAATAGAAAATGGATCTCAAAGACGAAGATGGCCTACTCGGGGGATATGCCCTCGGCATCCTCAATGAAGGTTCCGAATGCGTCGATTCCCAGTTGCAAACGCAATCTAGTTTCGCCGCCAGCAAAGACACAAGCGACGGTGCAAGTCACGCGGTTCTGATCCGGATTCAGTACGATTCCTATTGTTTCCGTAGCTTGAAGATCTCCAAGGCTTAGAAGCCAACCACCGCGGATCTGTTCCAATCGGGTGATCTGTTCTTCGCGTTCGTCTCGACTCTTTGCAGAAGTGATTCGCAGGTTGCGACCCATTTTTGAGGTGCCGTTTCGGAGCCAGTTCGTCGTCAACCATTCAGCCCGTTTGCGGAGATGCGTTTTTAGTTCCGCGTCGCTCTCGGCCAATGCTCCCGCTAAACGGTCCGTCTCGATTTGCAGAGCCGTCAGCAGGCCGTCCTCAAAAATGACACGCATCGGAATGCTCTCGGGGACTTCAGCGGCGGCATCTGATCTCGCGGAAGGCATTTCATTTTGCGACAGACTGGATGGATCAGGCTCCTTGATTGAATTCTCACACTGCACTTCAAACCGGTAGCGTTCGAAACGCCGTCCAACGCGATAATCGTGCAATGCCGTTACTCCCGCGTTGAGTTTGCTCAGTTGAATCTTTCCCAGTACGCGGCGCGTGTGTTGTAGGAAATTTCGCAGAACTGGACGTTCGATGCTGTTTGCCAAAGCGGGCCGTGCAAGTCGTAGTAGTGCGGACCCTTCTTCTGAATTGAGTGCGTCTATCAGGCTGCTTACGCGGTTGAGGTCAGGAATTGCGACCAGTTGCTCGACGAAATCGGAACTGAAGTCCACGAGTTCCCAACCATTGCCAACGAGTTGATATTCGCATCGAACTGGCTGGTAAGCTTCGTCTTGGAATCGCAAGAGGTGGTAGCTTGCGATGTTGTGGGTGGATGGGCGTTCTAGGCGGGTCGAGATGACGGTCTGATCCCAAGCGACTTCACTAAGGTCTTCAGGTTCGTAGAACTTGGCTTGCTCGATTAAGTCGCGAAGCTGTTCTAACGACAGCTGGCGGCGAAAGCCTGGCGACATCAATGCGTGCGCGGATGAGTATTCGCCCTTTACGAGTAGATTCCAAAATCGGCTGCCCTTGTTCCCGATCTTTTCTGCATTGACGACTTGTGAAAGTGAGCTCCAAACCTGATTCGGGCTGCGGATGCTGAGACCGAGGACTTCATCGCCTTCCAAGGCAATTGAGATGGTGGATCGACCGTGGCTGGTATCGAAGGAGCCTTGCACGAGGCCGTGGCTGGAGTCGACCGAGGCGCCCCATGTCGTGATGTCAGCGGCGCTTAGGGGGGGCAGAGGAACTAACTGTTCCAGTGCATTGAAGGAGCGAACGACGCCGATGGAATCAATTTCAGATCTTACGGAATCGGCAAAGTGGTCCGGGGTGAGCGTGCCAGATCGTAATTGATCTAAGAATACCAGTACGGACTCGGCTTGTTCAGGAGCCGCGGAAGGCCAAGTCGGCGTGACTTGGGTCGAGGCGAGCAGGCCGATTCCGACATTGCGTTTGGAAGAAGTGAATTGAAAGACGGATTCGCTGACAGCCTGCTTGCCGTCGAGGAACGATAGCAGGTGATAGAAGGCTCCGCGGGGGCGATGGAGGAGCGTGCCTGCTGCAGGGTCTAGCGATTCGTAGTCCGCTCGAAGGAATTCGATGTCACTTAGCTGCCCAGGAAATTGGACCTGCAAACGATTCTGCAGTTGGGCTACGGCAACCACGGGTACTGTTTCGCGGTAACGCTCAGCGAGACAGGAGCGTGCGTGCTCAGCAGACTGCTTGTTTTCGAAAGCAAACAAGTGCGTCAGCAGTTCTCGGGCGGCAGCTGCATACTCGTTTGGCGAGCTGGGCCGGCTTAACCATTCCCGGTTTCCATCCAGTTCAGTTGAGCGATATTGCACATCGGCGAGCTTGTTGTCGACGATGGCGAGCGTGAAAAAGCAAGTGCCACGATCAAATTGAATGGGGCCATCGAGCATCGTGGCGCCTAATTCGCCCTCCCACTGCACCCAACGATCAAGGAACGCAGAGTTTGAGGATGCGTTATTCGGCGTGTCTTTAATTTTTCGCTTGCCGAGTTGGCTGCGAACGGACTCCATGAACGATGTGAGGGTCTGCCACTCAATATTCCTTGCGCCCGTGTCCAGAACCAGAGAACGAAGTACAGCTGCGTCGCGGTCATTGATGCTCTTGGCAAACGAACGGACCAATTGCTCCGAGCTTTGGCTTAGTTGGCCGGATTCGAGTGTTACCTTGGCGAACTGCGGGATGTCGCCAAGTTGGAGTGAGGCCACGCCGCGTTTCTCTGTGGCTTGTTCCGACAGCTTCGATTCGTCGTCGTAGAGAGTCAGGAGGACTGGTTCATCAGTTGGAATAGCAGCAAAGACGGCAATGCCGTCATGACCGAACTCCAGTTCCACGTCGCCATCGGTAGCAATTTCAAAGCGTCGGTGTTCCGTCTTCGTAAGCCGTCCTTGATCGAAGTACTGAATCTCGAGCCTGAGCAGTTGGAAGCGGGGGCCGCTGATGGCTAGTCGAGGAAGCGTGAATGCTTGCGTTGTCGGGGGCCCCGCGAAGCAGTTGACCGTTGGACGCGACACGGTAGCTAAGCACAAGAAGGTCATCGTGACCGCGGCAAACAGCCGGCTAAATGTACTCAGCCCCAAGATGCGGTTGTTGGATCCGAATACTTCGGAAACCAATGGCAATTTGAAGCAGCCAGGTGAAAACCGAAGCGGTTGAATTTGATCTGCTTTCATCCCAAATCGCTGTATAAGAGTTCAGGTCGAAACGGCTACAATAGGCGTCCGGCGTACCCCATCGTTACTCAAGCACCGAGACTTCTTCACTCAAATGCAGTTGGACGACGCGGCACGGTAGCTCCAGTGTAGCCTCAAGGATTGAAGCACATCATGAATCGTATCACGGTATTTTTGCTCGGCGTCGTCGTCGGAGCGCTCGGATTGTACGTCAGCGAGAATTTTTACGTTGTTCGATCTGAGGAGACGGTCCACCTGGTTCCCAAAATCGCTTCCAAGCTAGAGTTGCCTTATCGCGACATCCGCGCCTATACGGTTGACGATTGGCAGAACAATCCTGCACTGGCGCTTGCGATTCTGAAAGCCAACAAGCAGGATCTGATGGTCGAATCAGGATTGAATGGCATGCAGGGGCAGCTAGAAGGCCTCATGCGATCACTCAGCGGCAGCTAACGGTCTGCTGGACTCAGATTAGGCCTTAGTTAGGCCTTAGTTAGGCCTTGGTTGGGCCAGAGGGCGAGGCCACGGCCGACGCGAATTCAGGTAGGCTCTACGGCGACAGGTGGCCAAAGGTGGCCAAAGGTGGCCTTAGGTCACGCACGCGTAGAGGAATGAGTCAGTTATGCCGGAAACGATATTCTCCAAGATCATCCGCAAGGAGATCCCCGCAAACATCGTGCATGAAGACGATCAATGCATCGCTTTTCATGACGTATCGCCCCAGGCTCCAATTCACGTATTGGTCATTCCCAAAAAGCCAATCGTGAATGTAGAAGCCATCGAGCCAGAGGATGCTGCCTTGATCGGCCACATTTGGCTAACTATTCAGAAGGTGGCCAGGGAGCTCGGCATCGCCGAATCGGGGTACCGCGTGGTCGTCAATTGCGGCGGTGATGGCGGGCAGTCGGTAGATCACCTTCACTACCACATCCTCGGTGGTCGTGCGCTTAGTTGGCCTCCCGGATAAGCGGAAGACAGGCGACAGAAGAACCCGACTGTGTCAGAAGCAACCACCAGGGCTCAGGCGATGGGTTTCACCATCCTACGAGGCGAATGTAGGGTGGGTGCAACCCACCAATGGCATTAGCGGCACATTGCTCTTTACCGCGAGCGGTCGTTGCGACCGGAGGCGGTTCGAATGCGATCGTCGTCGAGGGTCGAATCGCGTCGGTTCGATTCATTGAGCGGCGTTGGTTGCCGGTAGACTCCGCCGTTCTGGTACAGGGCAAGCCGCTGTTCTAATTCTGCTTTCTCTTCGGGCTCGGACACGAGTCGCAGTGCCTCAAGTTGGAGATCGGCGGCGTCCAGTTGTCGGCCAGCCGCGGCCGTGGCGGCAGCGAGGGTGTCTAGCGTACGAGCCGAACGTTCACTTAATTCGATCGCCTTCTTCGCCGCGGCTACGGCCAAGTCCGGGTTGCGGACGCTCTTTTCAGGGCAAGTCGCCATCAACCAAGCTGCGTTCTGGTAGGCCCGCGCGTATTTGCTGTTCGCCTTAACCGCTGCTTGGTAGGCCTCCGCAGCCGCTTTCCATTTACCGAGGTACTGCCGAGCGTCGGCGAGGTCCGTTTGGTAGGTCGCGCTGTCCGTGGCCATTTCGGCGGCCGTTTCATAGTCTTCCAAAGCCGCTAAGTGGTCTTCGATCATGAAACGGCTATGTGCACGGCTATTGTAATACTGAGGGTCGTCCGGTGTGATCTCGATCGCTTTGCTGTAGTCGCCGATGGCTTGTTCGTAGTCTCCGGTTTCAAAGTAAAGTTCACCGCGATTGAAGTACGAATTCGCGTAGGACGGATTCAGCTCGATGGCACGATCCAATTGCTGGATCGCTCGGCGATACGAGCTCTTCATGGCTAGTGAAATGGCGTAGTTGTGGCGCGTTCGCCAATTGTCGGGAGCGTAATCAATCGCGGCGCGAAAATCCTCCGCCGCGAGTGCATCGAGCCGGTCGGCTTCGTCGAATTGTCCCGCGGTGACTTGTTCTGCGGCATCGTCGCTCCGCATTTCGCCGCGACGATTCAGTGCCCATGCCAACAGGCTCTTGGCGTAGTCGCGGTCGATCTGTGAGCGTCCCCGGGCAGCGACGACCTTACGGCAGGCTCCAACAATCGAGCTGACTCGCTGTTCAGTTGTTGCTGATTTGGTAGCTTCATAAATCTGAAGTAGGTCGCGTGAAACGGCCGCGACGGCGGAAGCGGAACGAACGGGGTTCGGTTCGGCACGCTGGGGGGAGGTGTTGGATGCTTGGTAAGCGCGCTGAGGCTGATTGCTTGGCTGCTGCGAGCCCACGCCATTTCGGCTGCGAAATTGTTGGCCGTTCGCGACTGTGGCGCAGGTGAATAGGACCATTGCAGCCGCTAGCGGCCATTTGAGCCAATGGGCAAAAAAGGAATGCGATCGAAGGTTTCGTGCCAACACGCCTTCACCTCTATGTGCTTACGAAATGGGGCTTTCTCGAGTCGGATGGCCAACCGCAAGTTTCCGCACGGTATTCAACCCATGCGGCGGTTGCGCACCTCCGCCTGAATTCGTATAGCTCTTTCGTGCCGTCTAGCGAAAGGCCGTTTCGCGAGAAAGACGCTCGAGGAAAGTCGTCTTCGAATTGCGAACGAGACGCATTCCGCCACGGCAGAGGTCTGGTCGCGATGGATGTATGAAGGCGAAAGCAGATCGCTTTAACGTGGACGTCCTAGCCCGAACCAACCTGCGAAAACCACGCCAAGTGCAAACATGAGCAGAGTGCTTACGGGCAGTTGGTGGGCGTGTTTCAATAGGTAGAGGATGGTGTCCTCGCCATTCACAAAGTCAAAATAAGCCCACTGCAGATAAATCCCCAGACAAGCGGCGATGATCGCGCAGATACCAGCGAGAGCGAACGAGCGGATTCGCGAGGCGTAGCCGCATGTGAGTCCCACCACTGCGCCGGGTAATGCAAGCATATAGATGCCTTGCGTTAAAGCGAGGTGGAAGAGAAAACCTCCCAGAACCGCACCGACGACCGCGCCACCAAGGCCTAGTAAGAAGGGAACAGGGGACCAAGGCTGAGTTGCAGAGTTTGGGTCCATGGCAGTGGTCCGTCGAACAGTGGGTGGATGTTGGAGTGTCGAACAACTATCGCAGAGTTCGATTATAGCTGTATGAGCGATGGCTCAGATACTTTGGCACGGTCCGCATGAGGTCTGGCAGGTCTGGCTTCGCTGTACTAACAGGGATGAGTCTGCCGGCCGAAAACGCTTACTTAATTCAAACGAATGTGCCACGATTGTCCCACTCTGGCTAGGATTGCCTGATGTCGACGCTTTTCACCATTCTGCGAGCCGCCCACTGTCGCAGTACGCATCATTACTTCGCCTTGGATGCGTTGGAATATGTCGAGACGGACGCTGGTAAGCGATTCGCCGATCTGCTGCTGAAGTATCACGACGATTACTTGGTTGGTGCCAAGGCGCCGGACAGCTCTTTTCGTGACTTCAAAAACCATGTCCTGCATGTGGCAGACGACTACTGGGGCGGCGCAATCGGTGCCTGCGAAGATTGGCTCGAAGAGACCGTCTTGCTGCTGAACGAACGCAAGTGGAAGCGAGCCGCCTTTGCTTGTGGAGTGCTTAGCCACTACTTCACGGATCCGTTGATGCCACTGCATACCGGCAGCTGCGAACGCGAATCACTCGTCCACCGACCGATGGAATGGAGCATCTGCAAGTCTTATGATTCGATTTACGAAGCGGCGAAACGGCGGACGGATACGCGATTTGAGATTCCCGACAATGGCAAGTGGATTGCCGGCGCGCTGACGAACGGTGCAACCGTCTCGCACGGGCACTATCTAAGATTGGTGGAAATCTATGACGTTGAACGCGGCTGCAAGCGCCCACCTGAGGGGCTGAATGAAGAATCTCGCGACCGGCTCTCTCAGATTTTCTCTATGGCCATCATCGGATGGGCAAGGGTTTTGGATCGTATCGCGGGCGATGCGGCTTTTGACATCCCGCGTATGTCGCTGAACATGGCAACGGTTCTTGCCAGCATTGATTTTCCCTTTGCATGGGTGGTCAAACGCATCTCTGATGTGGCGGAGCGGACTGCCGTCAAAAAGTTGTACCGAGAATACGAGACAACAGGAAAACTCGACAAGCGGCTGCCGTCAGAGATTCGAACTGTGCGGCACGAGAAAACTCGCGATCTGGAAGAGCGAGCGCGCGATCTTGGTGAGCGTCGCCTCCGCGCGGAGCGTCCAACCCGACCGAAGCGGACTGAGGATTCAAGTCCTTCCGTTCAGCCTCAAGCGAGTCCGTTCAAAATCGTCAGTGCAGCGTCATCCATAACGCCACATCGACCAAAGCAGGAAGACAGCAAGCCGCCAGCTGCGGTAGGGTCTCAGCGGGGCGAGGAGGATGAAATAGAATCGGCGGCTGCCAAGCCAAATCCTGGCCCAACACAATCACGGGAACGCGATGATGATCGTCTCGAAGGCAAAGCCAACATCGTCGACGCACCGTCGATTGGCCCGAAGACGGCAAAGCGATTCCGCAAGATTGGCATTCATACAGTGGAACAGTTCCTTGCGGGAACGTGCAACGAAATGGCTCGTAAGCTCAAAACGCGCTGGATCACGGTGGAGAAGCTGGAGGAGTGGCAAGCACAAGCCCGGCTCGTCTGCGAAGTAGCCGGCCTATGTGGCTACAAAGCCCAATTATTGGTCGAGGCAGGTTGCCTTGACTACGTCCAGCTTTCGCAATGTGAAGCCCGTTCATTGCATCAACAGCTTGAGCAGATCAGCGAGACCAGCGCCGGACGAAGCATTTTGCGAAGTTCTAATTTGCCGGACCAAGACGAAGTCGCACGCTGGATCGAGGCTGGGAAAGATCGTGTTGCCGTGGATGCCAACGATTCTTCACCAGCGGCAGACGAGGCTTCACACGCAGCGTAGGAGTTGCCGCAGCTATTCGGCCGCTTCAAATCTGCCTGCTTCACGGTTCTTGCGTACTTTGGTGCCGTCAAACACACGTCCATTCATGGCGATGTAGACGCCCGGACGCTGGCTGAGCAACGCTCCGACGGCACAGCCGATATTGAATTCGGCATCAGAAGACTCGAAGCGTGCCGGAGTCATCGAACCGGTGAGCACAATGACTTTGTCGGAAACGCTGGCAAGTGCTCGAGCCGTGTCCGGCATCGTGTCCGTGCCGTGCGTGATCAGGATGTGGTCATGCTCGCATTTTTCCACGCAGGCTTGAATCGTATCCCGATCGGCATCGGTCATATCTAAGCTGTCTTTGCGCATGATCGGTTCAATCGCATAGTCGAACGTGACGTTGGCGCGATTGAAGATCTGGCTAATTTGCGGCTCACCTACTTCGTATTCGCTTTTCGCGTCGAAGTAAACCTTGTCGATCGTGCCACCACAGGACAATATCTGGACGAACATGCGCACACGGATCTCACAGATGGGTTCGGATCATCCGCGCGGATCAGAAGACGAAGGCTGGCATCGAAAGCGGCTTGGCCATGCCGGCGGTGACTATGGCAAGTTAATGCCGCGTCTCTTCGCTAGGGCTCGCAACGCGAACTGGAAATACGGGAAGGGCACGCGAGGATTTCGCTTGATGGCCCAGTCGTATACCAAGTTAACCATGGCTCGTGGCAGTTGCCCAGCCTTAACCCGTGCATCGACGGTATTGATAAAGGCGAATTGTGCCGGAGTTGTCGCCCGCAGCCCGTTTTTGAGCTGATCCTTGAGGGCCACAATGCTTCGCTCGGTCAGCCTCTCCGCCGGATTGACTCTTACTCCCTGTTGGGCGGTTGTGGAACGGAAAGGCAGAAAGGTCGCAGCTACAGTCAGTCCCAAACCGAGCAGAATGATTCGATTTCTTCGCACTTGCAACCTCCATTTCCGTGATACTTGGGTTCGCCATCCGTTCCATTTCGACACCATGGAGTAGCTGAAAGGGACATTCGGCGTCAATGTCGTTGTTGCTCCAGTTGGTTGGCTTGGTAGAAGTGGTGATTGCAAGCATTCGTAGCAGAAGCGATATTGAACCGAGCTGGCCGAGTTTCCGTGTGTCTGTTGAGAGCGTGGCTGTTTTCGATGAGGTGTTTGGCACTTGGGCAGCTAGAGTCAATCATCAATCCGTGTATGGATCATCCCTCGGTGCCCGCTCAAAACGGCTTCCGAATTGTTCCGGTTTGCTTCGGTATTGCCGAGGATGGAGCAGCTGGATCCGAATCGATGTGGAAGATTTTGAGTCACACGGCCAATACGGCCAATACGGCCAATACGTGCGAACGAGCTGAACGAGCTGAACGAGCTGAACGAGCTGAACGAGCTAAGAGAATCTCATGACGAAACAAATCAGTGTGAACCCGCGGCAACTGAGAATGGCAAGTCTTCATCGAATGGATCGCAATTCCCGGAATGTTGAGCGTGGGGTGGTTCCGCTTTGCCGCGTCGCTGTAATCAGCCTGGTTGTGGTGTGCATGTCGGCGATCACTTGTCGTCAAACGATCGCACAGGGAACTAGCAATTCAAAAGAGAATGCCGCAGAGAACACGATGAAGACTGTCGCCGAATTGTCCGACTACACTGACTCTGCCTCGGCACAGCAGCTAGAGAACTACCTTCGCGAGCTAGCAGCCTATTGGCCTCAAGCCGAGTTAACCACCATTGGGCTTACGGTCGAGGGGCGGCCTCTGTGGGCGTTGACTGTGGCGCCGACGGAGATGCCGGAGCACGAACCATTGACGGCTTTGCTGCTTGGCGGAATTCACTCCGGTGAATCTGATGGCAAGGAAGCTTTGTTGGCACTCGCTCGCGACATGGCAACGGGCAATCAAGGAGATTGGTGGAAATCAATGCGGCTCATCTTTGTGCCCAGCTTCAACGCGGACGGCAATGAGCGACGTGGCAAAGATCACCGCCCGGGGCAGGCCGGGCCGGACGCGGGAATGGGAATTCGCGAAAATGCACAAGGCTTGGATCTGAACCGGGATTTCGTCAAACTGGAATCTCCTGAGGTTCGCAGTCTTGTCGCGGCCCTGAACGCGTACAACGTCGATATTCTGATCGACACTCATACAACCAACGGATCGCTCCACCAGTATCAGCTGACCTATGATATTCCGCACAATCCAGGCACGCCTGCCGGGGTTGAAAAATGGCTTCGCGGCATGTTGATGCCGCGTGTCACAGCCAAGATGAAGGATGCTGGCTACAACACGTTCTACTACGGAAACTTTGATGCGGATCATCGCCGATGGACAACCTACGGCTATGAGCCTCGCTACAGCACGGAGTACATGGGCCTGCGGGGACGTATTGGGATTTTGTCTGAATCCTATTCGTATGCTTCGTTCGAGACCCGGGTGAAAGCGTCGTATCAGTTCGTCGTTGAAGTGCTGCAAGGATTGCAAGACGACGCGGCTAACGTGCGTCGACTGATTGACTCGGCAGCCTCCGAAGCCAAGTATGGCAGCCAACTTGGCATCCAGGGGAAAATCGTCAAAACCGCGGACGGCGTCGTCACGAATGGTTACATGGATGCCGATGGATCGCCGCCGTCCGGACCTTACGGATACGATTCCTTCGAGGGACGCACCAAAAAAGATTACGTTGTCCAGTTGTGGAACCGAGCTGAATCGACGCTCGACGTGACGCTGCCGCGGTACTATGCGATTCCGAGCCAATATGCCTGGGCCGCCAGCCGATTGGTACGTCATGGGATTCGGCTTACCCAGTTGCCACAAGATGTTCAGGTCGAAGCCGAAGTCTATCGGCTAGTATCGGTCGATCGGCGTCGCGAGTTCCAGAAGCACCGATCTCTCGCAATCGTGACGGAGACGGAATCAAAACCCAGGGTGATTCCGGCGGGCGCGTGGATGGTCGATGTCAATCAGCCACTTGGACGTTTAGCGGCCCATATGCTTGAGCCCTCAGCAGATGATAGTTTGGCTGCGTGGAATTTTTTTGATCCCGACATCGTGGCTGGTGATGAGTACCCAGTCCTTCGCGTGAACAGCATCGAGATTGCTGGGCAAACGCTGCAACCTGTTACGGAGATCGGAGCGACGGAGCAAATCTCTTTGGCGAATCTGTACGATCCAGATCGCCAAGTTGACTATGGTGGTCGCCGTATTCGAGCACCGAGGTGGCTAAAGAACTCAAGCGAGTATGTAATCACCGGGGGATACGGACGCACTTATGCGGTGGACGCCGCCACTGGATCAAGACGGAGGCTGACCGAGTTGGATTCGCTGCGGTCAAAGCTGACGAACTTGGAAGCGTTCACCGCGGAAGAGGCACGCAATGCGGCTAGCATTGGTGCCTTTACCGACGACTGGGCGTATGCACTCATCCAGCATAAAGGCGATCTGTACTACTTCAATTCCGAGCAAGATGTGGTGCGTCAACTCACGCACACGCCTGACGAAACCGAACGATTGGCTGACCTGAGCCCGACAGGTGATCGTGTCGCCTTTATTCGTGACAACAATCTGTGGGTCGTCGATTGTGAGACCACGGAACTGAAGCAGATTACAAGAGATGGATCCGAGCAGTTGCTCAACGGTATTCTCGATTGGGTTTACCAAGAAGAGCTGTATGGTCGCGGTAATTTCAAAGGTTTTTGGTGGAGCCCGGATGGCAACAGCATCGCGATGCTTCAGTTGGATCAGACGCCGGTCCCAACGTATCAAGTTTCTGACAGTATCAGCTATGGTCAGTCGCTCGAAGCAACCCGTTATCCCAAAGCGGGGGAACCACTTCCAACGGCGAGGATGTGGTTGGTCGATGTCTCTTCGGGTAGCCTTCGCGAAGTCGATTTGGATGCCTGGGAATCGAACGATCGTCTGGTTGGACGCGTTTCATGGTCACCATCAAACGAGTTGTGGTTGCAGGTCTTCAATCGAGTCCAGAACAAACAGGATTTGGTGAAAGTCGATTCGGCGACGGGCAGCACGAAGACACTGTTTTCTGAGGCCAGTCCGGGTTGGATTGAAATTCGTGGAACCCCAACATTTTTACCGGATGGAAATTTCCTTTGGTTGAGCGACCTCCCAGCGGGGCGGACGCATTTGTTTGTTGTGTCTCCTGAAACTGGGAAGAAGACTCAACTGACGAGTGGCGATTGGGAAGTTTCTGACCTGCAGGGCGTTTCGGCGGACTTCAAGTACGCGTTTGTGAGTGGCAATATTTCTAGTCCGATTGAGTCGCAATTGATTCGCGTGGACCTGGGGGCAGGCTCCGTGGAGCAGGTCACGCTCGCTCCGGGGACGCACCGGACTTCGGTCGATGCAAGCGGCCAGTTCTTCATAGACACGTTTAGTAGTTCGGCTTCGCAGCCATTTGCCTCGCTCAACACGATCGATGGCAACATGCTGCGTGTGCTGGATGCTCCGACATCAGACCGGCACCATTTTGTTGCACAAGGTCCCCAGAAGCTGTTCACGATCAAGGCAAGAGACGGTGTCGAGCTTCAGTCACAGTTGATGCTGCCGCCAGGCTACGATCTGGAGAACCCTGATCAGAAATTGCCTGTCGTCTTCTATGTTTATGGCGGACCACAAGCGCCCACGGTGAACAATGCCTTTGAAGGCCGCAACTACTGGTGGCACCAGATGCTGACTCAGCAGGGCTTCGCGGTTGTTCTCTGCGACAACCGTTCCGCGCGAGGCCGTGGCGTCAAAGACACTTGGACGATTCGAGGCGACATGTGTCGAGTCGAACTACAAGATTTAGAAGACGCCGTTGCTTGGGTCAGCGAGCAACCTTGGGCTGACAAAGAGCGGATCGGAATGTGGGGATGGAGCTACGGCGGATACTTTACTTCCTATGCACTGACGCATTCTGATTCATTTCGGTGCGGCATTGCGGGAGCTCCAGTCACCGACTGGCGAAACTATGACGCCGTCTATACGGAACGCTACATGGATCTGCCCCAGGACAACGAGAGCGGCTACGACAGCAGCAGTGTTGTAGAAGCTGCTGACAATCTCAGCGGAAGCCTATTGATCATCCATGGCGAACGAGATGACAACGTTCATATGAGCAATACGCTTCAGTTGGTCTATGCGTTGCAGCAAGCTGGAAAGCAGTTTGAATTGATGATCTATCCGAAGAATCGCCATGGAATCGTCAATCCGAAGCAGCGGTACCACCTGTACCAAATGATGACCGATTTCTTGGTTCGCGAACTGAAGCCCTAGAATGCGGCTCAAGACGGATTTGAATCCAGGGGACGCCCGGTTTGATGACCGGGCGATCTGCCTGATAATCGAGCGAACTGCGACTATGGGTTCGCCTTGTTTAGCTCGCGCTCGTAGGCTTCGGATACTTCGGGCCAAACAGTGATGAAGTGGTCGCGCATCTTGGGTACAAATTTAGTGTCGCCGGAGATGAGCTTGATATCGTTCATGTCTAAGTTCTGCATGTGGCAGTCGATGCAGTTGTCAGCCAGGCTCTCGCCAAAGCTTTCAAACTTGCCGCAGTCAGGCATCTCATGGCAGTTCAAGCAACGCTGAGAGAACAACTTCATGTTGCCACGTTCGAATTGGTGAGGATTGTGGCAATCTAAGCAGGTCATCGACTCGCTCAGCTCAAAACACTTGCTGCGTTTCAATCGCGGCAGCTGAGTATTGGTGTGGATTCCGGAAACCGCCTTGCTTCCGTCTGCCTGGGCGTATTCGTAGAAATCAGAGAGCGGCTTTCCGGGGCGATAAGAAAACGGAGGTTGCTTCTCAACAATCGGATCGCCCCCGTGGCAAAGCTGACATAGTTCAAGGGAACGTTCTGCGGACATGCTGGCCGGGTTCACGATTGCATGCGGGGCTTTGGAATTTGGGTTGGCTTGGTGGAACGTAACGTGTTCTTTGCCTGGTCCGTGGCATTTCTCGCAGGTAACGCCTAGCACCATATGTTCGCGGTGATACTGATTTGCGGAGCCTGCATAGGGTTGGGCATAGGTGGTGTGGCACTCGAGGCAAGCGGAAAGAATGGGTCTTGCGAAATCAGCTGCGCCGTCAAGGTAGCCTGGGCTATTCATCCATCGGTCGGTGCTAGACAGATAGGATGCGTGCAGTTGGTAGAGGTGTTCATTCTCAAAATAGAGATACGTTTGGCCGATCTTGCCGGATCCCGTCACCACGTCAAAGGGGAATTCGCTGCCGACCGTCTCCGTGGCAGTATTGACGACCAAGCGTTGTAATATCTGGCCGTCACGTTCGATCATTTCAACACGCAAGTTTGGGCTTTGCGTTTTCAGCATGTTCTCTTCAGCGATTTCGCCATCGGGTTCCGCTGCAATTTTTCCCAGAATCGTTTCGCGGCTGGGAAAAGCCGATGTCTTTGCGTGGGAAGTGTGTACGAAAGTCGAGTGCTTCTCCTGGTGGCATTCGGCGCAAGCGTCCGGTCCGACATAACCTCCATCAGATGGTTGCGATCCATCATCAATGGATGCTGGAATCTCCGGCAGGAGGACGGTGTCCGCAACAGTTGCTCCCTGCTCGTCTTGCAGGTAGGCTCCGCGGTTCATGTAGTATTCATCTGGCCCCAAAAAGAAGACCCGAGCGTCGGCGGCGAACACGCCGCCGCCTTCGTTGTATGCAAAACGCAGCCAAATCGTTGCCACGCAGACCAAGAGTAGGACCGGCAACAGAATCATCAGTCGACGATTCCCCGTTGCGGAGGCAGGCTCCGCGGACGGACTCGGTTTTGACGATTCGCGTGGCGTTGCACGGGCAGGCTGGGGCTTAGCCTTCTTCTTGGGAGCTTTCTTCTTCGGACTCATGCACAAGCAACTTCGCTAGCGAGTGGCGGGGCGACCCGACTGGAGTTGGGACTAGAATGAAGCGATCGAATTCAACGAATCGTTTCGCAATCCAAGCCGGTACACACTCCATTATACGCCGCAGCGGGTCGCGGTCATGCCCATCGGTCTAAGCGCGAGGGCCTTTGGGGTTTGAGGGAAGGCGTTTCCACCTCCGGCCCTGAGCGGCTGACCCCCACATCATTCCTCGACGCCCCCACTGCGCGAGCGCTCGCTCGAAAAGGTGGAGTTGGGATACTCTCATGTCCACTTCGAAAATTAAAGCTTTGATCTGCCCTGCGTGGACGCCCGGACGCCCGGACGTCTGCGGCTTGCCTGACGAGCGCGGCGGGCATCAAATGCGGCGGGCCGCAGCTATTTTCGGGCACAGCGACAGCGTGGTACACTCGCTCCACCACTTCGGCATGCAATCGAAAGCGTTTGAGTAGGAGAAATGCACGTGGATTCGAGTAAGGACGTGGTTTCGGGTAAGGATATGGCATCGGGTAGGGGGATCGCCTTAGTAACGGGTGCCAGTTCAGGGATTGGACGTCGAATCTGTGCTGAGCTTGCGAAGGATGGATTTCGAATCGTCGTGGATCATTTCCGTGATGCGAAAGGTGCTGAGGAAACGCTTCGATTGGTGCGTGAAGCAGGCAGTGACGGGTGGGAATTCGATGCCGACGTTGGTTCTTCCGACGAGTTGGACGCGCTGTTCGACAAAATTTCCTCCGATGAGCAGCCGTTGAAAGTGCTGGTCAACAACGCGGCCATTCAGACATTTGCTTCTTTGTTGGAGTTGGCGGAATCCGATTTCGACCGCACGATTCGAACCAATTTGAAGGGTACGTTTTTATGTACTCAGAAAGCCGGCAAGCTGATGAAATCTTCAGGCGGCAACATCATCAATATCGGATCCGGGGCGAATCAGATCCCATTCCCTGATCTCGGTGATTATTGTGCGAGCAAGGGAGGGATTGAGATGTTGACGAAGGTGGCGGCTGTCGAATTCGGTCCAATGGGGATTCGGGTGAACTGTATCGCGCCCGGAGCTATTGAAAATGAACGGACGCGGGCCGAGAGCCCAAACTATGCGAAGACTTGGGGGGAGCTCGCGCCGGTTCGACGTTGCGGAACGGAGCAAGATATCGCCAACGCCGTTTCCTTCTTAGTCAGCGAACGGGCCAGTTTCATCTCGGGACAAACTCTCTTTGTCGACGGCGGATTGTGGACCAAGAATGAATGGCCTTATGACGATGAAGACTAGAGTTGTAATCCAACGCGGTTGGCGCAGACGCAGGGCAAATCCGAGATTGAATCTAGGCTGTTTCGCCATTGAGCCGCTGGCCCTAAGCTGCCCCCACGCTGCCCCTACGCTGGTCACTTTGGCAACGGGTTTCTTGACGCACCTGGCCGCTCACGCGTCGCGGCTCATGACCTAGTTTGAAACTCGGATTGGCCCTGGGCGCAGGCGTCGGAATCTTGAACCGAGATAGATCGACCGTGTAGGATGCGGCGACTCTTATCGGAGCGGGTTTTCATACCACGCCACATTGCCGCTTGCGCGGCCGGCGTTTAGGAGATCCATGTCGCCGTCGCCATCCATGTCGACGGAACGCAAGTCATAACTCTGTTGGCTGTGATCGAGCGTGTGCAACTGGAAATGCCCTTGGCCATCGTTTTCGTACCACATTAGCCGCTCGCTCTCGAAACCACAGGCTGCAGCGTCTAGATCCCCATCTTGGTCGTGGTCCCAGACGGTGAGGGAGTGTGGCGATCTGATCGTATCATCGATGACGTGAATCTTCCAACTTGGATTTTCGAACCAGATTGCCCCGACGCCGTGCCCGCGGGTGGCAATCCAATCGGTGAGTCCATCTCCATTGACGTCAGCAGGCAGGATGTTGGTCGCGCCTAGTTGGTTTTCCGCCAACATGGTTTTTTGCCATGGCTTATCCACATCGTGAGCACCGGGGTGTTTCCAGAAGGCGAACCAATTGCCATCTGCGAAGGGAGTGCCTTTGGCACCAACGGCGATTTCCTTATAACCATCGCCGTCGATGTCACCCGCGCCCATGTAATGGCTGCCGCCCCGTGCATCACGATCGGCAAAAATGAAGCGAGGCCAATGTCCCTCTCGTTTCGCACCCGGAGCCTTGTACCAAGCCATGCTGTCCCCGATCCCCTTTTCAGGTTCGAAGTTATTGATGACTAAGTCTTCCACGCCGTCGTTGTCGATGTCTTCTCGAAGAATACAGTGAATTCCCGTGAGCGTTGGGTCGATGACTCGGGATTTCCAGTCGTGGTCTAGCCAGTGATCACCTGGATTCTCAAGCCAAAAAGGATGTTCGTTCGATAAAGTTCCGACCCAGTCCAGGTCGCCATCGTGGTCCGCGTCGATGACGGCACTGTGGATGCACGGCTGCTTCTTCGGGAAACGATAAAGCACTTTCGTACGTTTCCAATCCGGCCCAACCAGCAACGTGATTTCGTCGCCGTAGCTCGCGATGACATCTTGGATGCCGTCGCGGTTCACGTCCAAGGCGACGGCCGTGTTGCAGTGCCCCGCTTCGACTACGATGTGCTTCTTCCAAGAGACTTGGTTGGATGTTGTCTGCTTGGACGCGACTGTTTGGCCGAACATCTTTCCCGGACACGGACCAAGCGTACAAAGAATGATAGCGACGAAGGCCAAGTCACATCGAATTTGGCTGCGATAAAGCCCTGTCGATAACAGACGCCAGGAAAGCACAGAGTCGCACGTAAACCGCTTCGTCATTGGGAACCGCCTATCAATTGGTGGGAGAGGTGGGGCATTTTGGCTGAGGAGCCGCCGCAAGCCCCAGGTTTTAGGGCAGTCACAGGATTATTGCCTCGCTAGTCACTTCCGCGATCATCGTAGACAATATATGTGGCGGCCGACGCCGGCTCTGAGTTGGGGCTCTGAGTTGTTGGACCGCTTATCGAATTCTATCCAAGACTGTTCGGAAGCAAATGCTCATAGGCAAGATCATGCACACGCAGAGTCTATTACGGTTCAATTGGACTCGTGCCCATTGGGTTCTAGTTGCGATCGCTCTTATGAATACGGAGATGCAGATGGCGTACGCACAAGACTCGGACACGAACGAGACGCCGGTGGCCGCTCCCGTCGCGGCGGTTCGCCCCAAGGTTCTCGAGTCTCATGGGATCAAACGCACGGATAACTACTTCTGGTTGCGTGAACGCGAGAGCCAAGAGGTCATCGACTATCTCAACGCGGAGAATGCCTACACCGAGAGCCAACTTGCTTCGCTCAAAGACATGGAGGCGGATTTATTCGAGGAGATCAAAGGACGCATTAAGCAGGATGACAATAGCGTTCCGTATTCGGATCGAGGTTATACCTATGTGACTCGTTTCGAGGAAGGAAAGCAGTATCCGGTTTACTGCCGAACAAAAGAGGAAGCCGGCAGTGAGGAAGAGATCATTCTCGATGTCAACAAACTCGCCGAGGGAAAGAGTTTCTGTAGCGTTCGAGCTGTGCGAGTCAGTCCCGACAACCGAAGTCTGAGCTTTGCCGTCGACTTTACGGGCCGTCGAAAGTACGCGTTGCGTTTCAAGGATCTTGAGACCGGCAAGTTGATGGAGGATTCCATTTCCAATGTCTCCGGTGGTGCGACTTGGGCAGCGGATAGTGAAACTGTTTTCTATGTCGAAAAAGATCCCCAGACGCTGCGTGCTTATTTGGTGAAGCGGCACCGTGTTGGCCAACCTTCTGACCAGGACGTCGTCGTTTTCGAAGAGACCGACGAAGAATTTAGTTGCGGCGTGTATCGGTCGCGATCACGTGAATACATTTTTATCCAATCGAACCAGACGCTGAGCACGGAAACTAGATACCTGAAGTCAGATGATGTCGACGGCGAATTCGTCGTTTTTCATCCTCGGGAGCCGGACCACGAATACGATGTGGACCATCTTGGAGATGAATTCCTTATTCGTAGTAATTGGAAAGCCAAGAACTTTCGCTTGCTCACGGCCGGGAAGGGGGAAACAGAAAAGTCTCATTGGAAGGAGCTTGTTGCCCATCGCGATGATGTTCTCGTGCAAGGAGCTACCCAGTTTGACGAGTTTACCGTTGTCTCGGAACGCAACAACGGATTGGTCCAGCTGCGAGTCATGATGAAAGACGGCGACGATTTCTATATGCCCTTTGATGAGGCCGCGTATGTCGCTAGAGCAACTCCGACGCCAGATCCGAGCTCGCCGGTCATCCGCTACAGTTACACCTCACTGACAACGCCACCAAGTACGTTGGAATTTGATCCAAAAACCAAAGCAAGTGTACGGCTTAAGCAGCAAGAGGTATTGGGTGGTTTCGATCGCGAAGACTACCGAACAGAGCGCCGCTGGGCTACCGCTCGCGATGGGACCCAGGTTCCTGTTTCCATCGTTTATCACAAGGACACGGCCATCGATGGAACGGCGCCTTGTTTGGAGTATGGCTACGGCTCGTACGGTTCGAGCATGGATCCATCGTTCAGTTCTGCGAATCTCAGCCTGCTCAATCGTGGTTTTGTCTACGCAATTGCTCATATTCGCGGTGGGCAAGAAATGGGACGAGCCTGGTATGAAGATGGCAAGTTACTAAAGAAACGCAACACCTTCACGGACTTCATCGACGTCGGCAAGTTTCTGATCGCGGAAGGCTTTGCCGATCCAAACCGGCTGTATTGTCGCGGCGGAAGCGCTGGCGGTCTGCTGATCGGTGCAGTGATCAACATGGCCCCTGAACTCTACCATGGCGCCATCGCTGATGTTCCATTTGTTGATGTCGTGACGACGATGCTAGACGACTCCATTCCGCTGACCACATTTGAATATGACGAGTGGGGAAATCCGAATGAAAAGAAATACTTCGAATACATGCTTTCGTACTCGCCGTATGACCAAGTGACATCCGTGGTCTATCCAAATCTGCTTGTGACTACAGGACTGCATGATTCCCAGGTCCAATATTGGGAGCCGGCGAAGTGGGTCGCTAAAATGCGCGCCACCAAACTGGGGGACAATTTGTTATTACTGAAGACGGATATGGAAGCTGGGCACGGGGGGGCATCCGGACGCTTCGATCGCTTCAAGCTGGTCGCAACACGCTTTGCTTTTCTATTGAAGCTCGCGGGGATTGAGGGCTAGAGCAGATTCGCCGCGTTGAGAGACTGCCCGTGAAGATTCAGTTCACAGGTCGCGTCAGTGACTTTCTGAAAATAGGTGTCGCCTCAGCTGGACGCGGTGATCTGCCGGCAGTGAAAGAAATACTGAAGCGAAAACCACAGTGGTTGCGTCGCATTGGTTCCCACGGCCGCACGATGCTATGGGAGGCTTCTCATCGAGGCAAGCTGGAGGTCGTCCAGCATTTGATTGAGCAGGGAGCAGATGTGAATGCTCGTGGCTCGTATTACACACCCTACTTTGTTGAGGTCAGCTGCAGGTGCATTGCGAGTCATAAGCGGCATGAGGCCGTCGTCGATACGCTCATGGCGGCAGGTGCAAAATACGATTTGCATTCTGCGGCCTTCTTGGACGACTTTGCTGGAGTGAAACGCTATCTGCGGCGTTCAAGCAAAGCGATTCACCGGACACTGCCGCAATCCGTCATGGCCGAGAAAGATGACCCGCGAGGTGATTTTTATCTCGCAGAAAACGACTGGGCGACCCCGTTGTGCTACGCATTGCGAGGCGGAAGCGCAGCGATGGTCGAATTGTTGTTAGAGCAGGGGGCCAGGGTGAAGGGGCTCGAGAAGTATCTGTACGAAGCTTCTGAGATGGAAGTCGGAAAAGTGAGATTGTTGCTGGAGGCCGGCGCCGACCCGACTATGTTGCCCGATATTCACGAAGACGAGGGCGAGCTATTCACGCTTGCAAGAGACTTCGGAGTCAAGCCGCCGAACGAGTTCGATCATGAGGAGCTAGTTTACCTGTGCCGTGGCGACCGCGGCGGGAATCCAGATGAGGTGCGACGATTCTTGAGCTTGGGCGCAGACGTCAATTATCAGGATGCAAAGGGCAAGACGGCACTTCATCGCGCCGCGAAGGCAGGTTTTTTGGAGACGTCGAGGATATTGCTCGAGAATGGTGCCGATCCGAACATAACGGATCAGCATGGAGAGACGCCCGTTTATGAGACGGCTCGCTCCACAATCAAGAACACACGTCGCGTAACAGCAGTATTGCGATTGTTGATTGAGCAAGGTGCCGATCTTAGCCATCGCAATCTGAAAGAGCTGACTTGCCTGGATGTGGCATCGCGTTTGAAGTTGACGCGTCGCAACACCATAATGCGCATCTTAAAATCAAGTTAGCGGTAGTGGTTTGTACTGATCCAGATCTGGCCAGAGGAAAGTGTTCTAGAGAATGATGAATCTAACATTTCGAATGAGCGTCATTTCCATTTGCCTCGTGGCGAACTCAACCGTCGTGAGAGGTGATGAGGATTCTGGTGACAGGGCAAGTCGTCCAAACATTCTGTTGATCATGTGCGATGACATGGGATTCTCGGATATTGGGTGCTACGGCGGCGAGATTGCGACCCCAAATCTAGATTCTCTCGCACAACGCGGGATGCGTTTCCGGACTTTCTACAACAATGCCAAGTGTGAGCACACTCGCGCGTCGTTGTTGACGGGACGTTGGTGGCATCAAGTCGGAGCGGCAGCTACGGTCGTCTACCAAGCGAAAACGTTTGGTGAGCGAATGAGGGAGTTGGGCTACCGTACGCTGATGAGTGGTAAATGGCACGCCGGGGAAACTCCTTATCAACGTGGGTTCGATCGCTACTACGGCCTGACGGATGGATGCTGCAACTTTTGGAATCCAGGCCATGCTCGACCCGGTGAACCCGAGCCGGCGAAAAAGCGTGTGCGGCGTTGGGCGAACGACTCCAAGCGTTTCTTACCGTTTACTCCGCCGGATACGTCGTTCTATACGACGGACGTCTTTACGGATTACGCAGTCCGTTACTTGAAAGAATACCGGGACGAACAGAAGCCGTTTCTTCTCTATCTTGCTTACACGGCACCGCACTACCCTTTGCATGCCAGTCAAGAAGACGTTGCCAAATATCGAGGGCGCTATCTGGGTGGATGGGATCGCCTGCGAAAAGAACGCTTTGAGCGGCAGCAAAAGCTTGGAATTTTGCCGCCGAACGCCGTTTTGGCGCCTCGAGATGAAGCGATACCAGCCTGGAGTGATGTACCCGAGGCGGATCGCGATCAATGGGATCTTCGTATGGCCACGTATGCGGCGATGATCGATCGTATGGATCGAAATATCGGGCGATTACTCGAGACCTTAAAAGAGACCGGCAAACTGGACAACACGGTCATTTTCTTCCTCTCGGATAACGGTGCATGTCCAGACTCGAAAGACCGGTCAACTGTGAATGGTTCGATGCCGTGGGAAGTCACAAGTTATTTGACTCAAGGTAAGGCTTGGGCAAACGCGTCGAATACGCCGTATCAGTATTACAAAACAACCGACTACGAAGGCGGGATTCGCACACCCATGATTGCTTGCTGGCCGGACAGGATCGAACCAGGCACCATGACCGACTTTGCTGGTCATTTGATCGACTTCATGCCAACCTTCTTGGATTTGGCAGGAGGAAACGTGGGCGATGAATTGCCTGGTCGTAGCCTCGTTTCCGTCTTGGACGGAGAGAATGCCACCAACGCGCGGACTTTGTATTGGCAGTTTGGGGCGGCTCGTGCGGTCCGCGATGGTGATTGGAAGGCGGTGCAGAAGGGCAAGGAGCCTTGGGAGCTATATGACTTGGCCGAAGATCCTGTCGAAGTGCATGATCTATCATCAGCCCAGCCGGAACGACTGGCCGCCTTAAAAGCGGATTGGTCAAGTTGGTGGGATACGAAACGGATCAAACCGGTTTTGGAGAAGTTACCATGAGGCGCGCTGGATATGGCGTTTTGATCTTGTTGATCTTGGCGGGACTTGGCCAAATTGCTTGGCAATTGCCACAACTGCCTGAACAGGTTGCCAGTCACTTCAATGGAGCTGGGGAACCGGATGGCTTTATGAGCCGAACTTCGTTTGCTGGTTTCATGTTAAGCATGGTGATCGGGTTACCTCTTTCCATGGTCGCCATGGGAAAGCTAACTCGGTTTTTGCCCAATAGCATGATCAACATGCCTAACAAAGAATACTGGCTTGGCGAAACGCGACGCGAAACGACCTTGAGTGAGATGGAAGGATTTCTGGTTTGGATTGCGGTGGCGACCCAAGTCTTCTTTCTCGCTTTGTCTCACTTGACCTTCGTAGCCAATATGGAAGAGAAGGGCTTGTCGACGATTTGGACTTCAACACTGATTGTTGCCTACCTCTTTTGTGTTTTAGGCGGCTGCGGTTACATCTTTTGGAAGTATCGTCTGCCGAAGAACGTGCGGGATACGCACTTGGCAGCATAAGAAGGGCGGGAAATCCTTTTCGCTCATACTCTTTTTCCGGGCGGTGAATTGCTACTTCGGTGTGATGATTTGCTTTGGTTGTCGGACCTCCCCTGCAGGACTGGAAATTGTGCCTGAAAAGGCGCATTGTCCGGTACCCCTGGAATACTTACCGAGGGAAATCCCGAAGCGTCCTCTGCGTTTCGTTCTTGCCACAAGTCCGAATTCTACTCTTCATCGGACTCATAGATCGGGTGGTCTGTAGGTAGTGCCTTCGTCGAATGGCACTCGAGCCTCAGCACATTCTCGTCTTGGTAACGTCCGAGCACATTTATGGTGCGAACCCGTGAGTTGAGTCGAGCCAAAGGCTCGCCGTGGATTCCACACCGCCGCCAATTCGGAGCTCTTCCTGAATGATTGCTCACGCAAACGGCGGCCGTCAGATTGAAGTCCGGAGGCTTCGCAAGTATGAACACGAAACCGTGGGCCAGTAAAAAACAAAGTCGAAGGCGACGCGGCGCTGCCGTCGTTGAGTTCGCGATAGCATTGCCAGTTTTTGTTCTGATCGTCCTGGGAACAATCGAGACGATCTCGATGATTTTCCTGCAGCAAGGTCTCAAGATTGCTGCGTACGAGGCGACCAGAGTCGCGTTGGTACCGGGGACCTCATCCGCGGAAGTTCAGGAGGCCGCGAATCGGCTGCTTGCTAATCGACGCATCTCAGGTGCGTCCGTGACGATCAGTCCCAGCAATTTCCAATCACAAAGCTATGGGACTCCGATTTCGGTTCGCGTGACCGCGGCTTGCAACGATAACAGTGTCATCGCGCCTATGTTTTACGTCGGTCGAACACTGGACGCTGAAGTCTCGATGATGAAGGAGACCTAAGTCGTGAACAAGATGAGAAGCCAACAGAAGATATCGCGACGACATGGAAGTCGGATGCAACAACGCCGCGGTGCAGTGATCGTCCTCCTGGTTTTGTTATTGCCTGTGGTTCTATTGCTCGCAGCGTTTGCGATCAATATGGCCTATGTGGAGTTGGCGAGAACGGAAATGGTGATAGCGGCCGATGCGGCTGCCAGGGCGGGCGGACGAGAGCTCGCAGTTTCAAGAAGCCAAACTCAGGCGATCGCGGCTGCCAAGGACTTTGCGTCACGTAATGAAGTCGCAGGGCAGGGGCTAACGCTGAGCAACTCTGACATCGTCTTTGGACGTTCGGTCCGTTCCGGGGCTGGCCGCTATTCCTTTAGTGCAGGTGGAGCGAATCCGAATGCTCTGCGGGTCATCGCGAATCGCAGTGGCGGTTCCAGCGATGGAGCGGTTCCACTCCTCATGCCCAACATGCTGGGCCGCAGTTCCGTAGAAACGACGCAGGAAGCCATTTCAACGCTGATGGAGGTGGACGTCTCGCTCGTGATTGATCGCTCTGGCTCCATGGCCTTTGCGGCCAACGAGGTTGCAAACCCATATGTCCCACCCGCATCGGCGCCTGCGGGATGGCAGTTCTGCGATCCCGCTCCACCTATTTGTCGCTGGAGAAATGTGGTGGATGCAGTGGGGGTGTTTTTGAACGAAGTCTCGGTTTCTCCGGCTGACGAACGCGTTTCGATATCAACCTATAACGAGAGCGCGATTACGAATCAGGATCTGACTCAAGACTATCCTGCGATCCTAAATTCGCTCACGCCCTATACCAATAGCTTCTGTGCTGGCGGAACCAATATTGGCGGTGGAATTAATGAAGGTGCCAGTGCACTGCAATTCAGTCCGTCCGCGAGACCGGGAGCGGTCAAAGTCTTGGTCGTGCTGACGGATGGCATTCACAATATTGGAACTAATCCCGTTTTCGCTGCAAAGAACGTTGCCAAGGATGGGGCCATGATCTTTACGGTTACCTTCTCGAATGAGGCCAACCAAGGCACGATGCAGCAAGTTGCCAATGAGGGCGGCGGAAAACACTTCCACGCGAATTCGCCGACAGATTTGATCAACGCCTTCACCGAAATCGCCAAAAGCCTCCCAACGTTGCTCACCAAATAGGAGGATGACCTAAGATGCATACACGAAAAAAACACGAGAACACTGGCATTCCATCGCGCTGTCTAAGGTATGGTGCGACGACCGTTGAATTTGCCTTTGTATTGCCAGTCTTGCTGTTGCTGGTTTTTGGTGCGATGGAACTCACCCGCATCAGCATGGCTAAGCACGTTGTGGACAACGCTTCGTACGAGGCGTGCAGAGCCGTCATTGTGCCAGGTGCGACGAACGCCGAAGCGACGCAGGCAGCGAATGAGATTTTGAGCAAGTTTGGTTTCACGAACGCGACGGTAACCGTGTCGCCGTCTCCCATCGCAGAAACAACGTCTGCCGTGACCGTGCAAGTGGATCTTCCCGCGAGCGGAAATGCGCTCGGGTTGGCTAAATTCACCGCGGGCCAAACGATGAGTTCATCGACGACTCTGTTGACGGAGCGTTCTCCAGTCATTCAGGCAGAAGGGGTACCAGAACCACCACCTCCTCCCCCGCCGCCGCCGCCACCTCCTCCCCCGCCGCCGCCGCCTCCTCCACCACCACCGCCGCCACCACCCCGGATGACGATGATGACGATGATGAGGTGCCCCACCTCCTCCACCGCCACCACCACCACCGCCGCCACCACCTCTTCCACCTCCTCCACCGCCACCACCGCCACCACCGCCACCGCCACCGCTGCTCTGGCCGACGGCGAGTGACGGCACACCTGTGTGACGTGGCGACAGAAGGTGCGACGGTGTAGGAATTCGACTTGGATGGATTGGTAAACGAAAAAAGCCCTCGCAACTGCGAGGGCTTTATTCAATTTGGTAGGTTTCGTCTTGAGCAGTGACCGGGTGTGCCAGCCTTGCGTGGTGTGTAAAGACTTATTTCTTAGGCCAGAACTTAAGCCAGGAGCTCGAACCCTGAGCACCGGCAGCCGCTTCAGCGACTTCTTCACCATCGGTACCTTCGGGGTTTTCTGCGGTCTCTCCGGTTAAGCGAGCTGCCAAGTCTTGCATCGAAACGGTGATCGGTGCTTTCGGTGCCTGTTCGTACAGAGGCACACCGTTGTTTCGGACCTCAACCATCGTCCGGTAGTCATTTGGGATTTGAGCGAAGATGTCGCGGCCAAGTGTCTCCCTGGCTTTCTTCAGTTTGATCTGGCCTGATTCCAAGCCGACACGGTTGATGACGATCTTTAGCTTCTCTCCGAGGCCCTCCACTTCGTCGAATGACATCTGAAGCCGGACCAGGTTTCGGAGACATGGCAGATCCAGTTGAGCTACCATGAGGACTTCGTTGGCGAATTCGAAGGCTGCCTGGTCCGTGTCGCTGAAACCCTTGGAGACGTCGATCACAATGTGTGAGAACGTTGCCTTGAGTAGACCAAACACCTTGCGAAGGCTGTCGGGAGTGATCAACTCCGCATCTTGAAGCTGAACGGGCCGTGGCAACAGATAGAGCCCCGAACTGTGCTTGGTTAGCGATTTTTTTAGTAGTTGGAAGTCGAGGCGTGCCACGTTTTCGGTGACATCGACCAAGCTGTAGTCTGGGATCGCGTCCAGAAATACGTCTGCATCGCCGATGGCCAAATCCAAGTCAACGAGGGCGACGGTGTACTCTGGACGAGAGGCTAGCAGGCAACCCAGATTCACCGCAACGCTGGTACAACCAACACCGCCCGAAGCTCCGGCGACGGCGATGACTTTGGTCGAGCGGCTCGCGGCTGCGTCAGCGCCGAACTTAGATTCCCCAATCCGGCTCAACGCGGACATGAGATCTTCAAGCGAAAGCGGCAGCGTCAGAAATTCCCGGGCTCCGGCTCGCATCGATTGAAGAATCAGCTGACCGTCGCTACTCTCGCTGACAGCCAACAATGCGCAGTCCGGCGCGTCACGTCGCATCTTCTCGAGGAGCTGCATTGCCTTTTCGCTGTCGCTATCCAGGCATACAACTCCGATATCAGGAGCAGATTGGGAGACAACATCAGGGAAGAATTCGTAACGCGAGCACTCTGCTTCTAGCCACACGGTGTCCATGCCTAGCAGCATTTTCTTCAGTGTCTCGCGTGAAGCATCATCTGGGTCGACCAGGGCAAGTCTTAATACGTTACTCATGATTCCTCACTACAGGCCGGCAAAGGTCGAAACGTGTTTTGAATTAGACAATCGGTACTGGCGTCTCTGAGTCTTTATCGAATGACGGGTGCCGATTCCCCGGTATAGCCCGCTGGTTGAGCGAGTCGTGGCGCGTTCGGGCCAACGCTCATGGCAGCTGGGGTTGGTGCCGGTGCAGCCGGCTGCGCCGGTGTTGAAATTTGTGCTCCGGTTGGGATTGCACCATTCATCATGGGAGCTCCCGTCGTGGGTACACCGTTCATCATCGGAGTACCCATGGGAACGTTCATTGGTGGTGCGCCGAAGCTACCGGATTCGATTAATCCAGGTGTAGTGCAACTGGCTGCGGAGACGCCACCGCTTCCGGTGATTGGCGTTTCAATGTAGCCTCGGATGTACAAGTCCTTATCCGTTGGGCTGTTGGTCGATGTGCCAGGGGCAACCGGCGGAACTTCATTCGGATTCATCGGTCCAGCAAAGTTCGGGGTAACCGTGATCAGAAGTTCGATTTCGTTTTGCTCTTCACGCGTCGTTCGGAACATGCTTCCGACCCACGGCATTTCAGCCAAAATGGGAATCCCCGTGTTGATCGCTTCAGTTCGAACTTGGAGCAAACCACCAAGGGCGAGCGTTTGTCCAGCACCGAGCGTTACACCAGTCTCAAGAAAACGACTGCGAAGTCCCGGAACGTTGATACCATCGAGGATGACCGATCGAGTTGGGTCGATTTCGGATACGTAAGGCCGAACTTCGAGCCAGATTTTGCCGTTCTCTTGGACCTGGGCTACGTAGTCGAGACGGGTTCCAAACTCTCGGAATTGAACCGCGACTTGGCCCAGACCAGCTGGCACCAAGATTGGAATCTCACCACCTGCGTTAAAGCTCGCAGGGCGGCCATCGACTGCGGTCAATGTCGGAGTCGCAAGTACCTTAACGAGGTTGTTGCGGCGCAGAGCTCGAATTGAAGAAAAGAACGAGGCAGAACTCTCGATGATTCCCAGGTTGAACGTGTTCTGACTAGCTTCGGCGATCGTACCGCCTAAAGCACCGCCAGGGACGCCGAGCGAAAGTCCTGGATCGAGGAACCCGCCAACTCCCTGCGAGATCGTCGTGCCGCCGGAAGTTTGTAGAGCCCAGTCGATCCCGAGTTCGCGAAGCTTCGTTCGCGAGACTTCCATGATCTGAACTTCGAGCTGGATCGTGTGAACACCAGCAACTTTGATGTCATTGATGACTGTTGGGAAGTACTGCTCTGCGATGGTGATCACATTTTCGACGTGCTCGGCCGACGTGACGAAGCCGGAGATGAAGCATCCGTTTTGAACCGGCATGATGCTGATGTTGTCACCAGGATAGATCTGCTGGATCAGCGTCTCCAGTTCCCGTACATCGCCGACGACGAGAACCTCGATTGAATGCACCGTATCATCTGCGCTAACGAGGTCAACGCTCGTGATGCCCGTTGCCAAGGCGCTCAGCTGAAGACGGTTGCCGCCTTCAAGGGGAATCGCGCTGATGACAGACGGGTTCTGGATGGTAACCCGCTTGAACGCGATGTCGGCAGCGATCTCCCGACTCTGGTTGATCACCATACGCACCGACTGATTGGGGTGCGTTTTGTCGAGATCAACGACAGTCTTTGTCAAAGACCACTGCTTCGTCGGAGACTCTTGTTGTGCGTTCGCTGAAGGCGCACAAAAGAACGCGGCTGCAACAACCGCGAGATATCGCGCACATGAATTGCGCATTGCGATGTAGTCTAGGACAGACATGCGTTGAACATCCTTGTTTTGCACGATCTATCCGCCACTGGATCATCCTCACCAGTATGGGCGGATCTACCGTCTGTCTGTTTCTGGGTTTCCGACTTCGGACCGAAGTCTTAATGGGAAGTCCGGAGCTAAACCGAAGTCCGCGACGCTAGTTGACGGGCGAACTTGGCGGAGCATCGGACTCCACAGCACCTTCTCCGCCGTTTACGGGCTCGAGCGGAGAATTGGTACTAGTAGGATATGTCGGCGAATAACCACCATAACCTGAATAAACATTCCCAGATGGCCCCGCGTAGCCATTTGCTGGCATAAACGAGGATGGCTCTGATTCCTCTTCAGGCACTACTTCGGCCGGTAGAGGATCTTCGTCAGTCCACTGGAATTTGCGAATGCCATTGGGTGTCACCAGCAGCATCGTGTGCTTGTCGTCGTCATCATCAGAAGGCTGGAAATTCGAGAACGTCGGGAATGAAGGGGCGGCGGGTTCGTCGTCCTCTTCATCTCCCCCTCGAGCCGCATTGAGGTAGGCGACGAAGTTCTTGGCGTCGTCTTCGAATTCGGCTAGATCTTCACCGAATGGACGCAAGTTCAATTGCAGCTCACCTTCGCTGCGGGCCAGCGTCAGCGCTTCAAGTTGGCTTTCTTTCACTAGCAATTGGAATACAGTCGATCGGTTGACTGATTTGGGTGCATTGTCTTCATCAGAGGAATCACGAGTCGGGCTGCCGTTGATCCCGTGCACTTTGACGTTTCGCATGACCGTGCGACTTTCTGGTGGTGATGTCCGCCCACCAGGACGGAAGGTACCAAGAATGTCGACGTAGTCGCCTGGCTTGATGTAACTCGCATTGAACTCAATATCGAAGATCCGATAACCGGCTGGCAGAGTCGTCGAGAAGCTTTCCCGTGAGTCGTTGATCTTCCGTGCGAGAATCGGCTCATTTTGAAAGATGTTCTGCTTCGTGAACTTGTTTTCCAGTTCATCCAGTGAAAAGATCGCACCCTCGGGAATCCGAGATTGGGGCCACTTTTCCAATTTGACATCATCAGCGCCGATCTGCTCTGCTTGCTGAAGGTCTTTGGCAGCAACGAAGATTTCGGAAGTGGCTTCTTCGACTTGCCCGGACTGGTTATCCATGACTGCTTTGCTCACAGCGACCGCGGCGATCATGCCACATCCGAGAGCAACAAAAAGGAGAATGAGAGTTTTGGCTCGCATTGTTAGTTTGCCTCACACACTACGTCTATTGCGTAGAGCCGAATCCGGCCGACTCTCATTTGCCGCACATTGTCAAAACGAAGCCGACGAATCCCATTCTTCGGCGATTGGTTGAACAACTGATACCTTGGGGTCCATGCGGACCCCAAGCGGTACGTTCGGTTCATAGCTATCATTGGCACTTCGTGATCGATGGCACGAAGGAAAATTATCGCGGGCGTAACCCTCGCCTCGTCGTCGCGCATTGTGTAGGCGTCAACGTTTGACTGATCGGAGTTCCTATCCAAGCAGGCCAACTTGAGAGGCTCATATGGCTAGGACTTGGCTGGTTATCGTCATGCTTGTGATTCCACTGTTGAGGTAGTTGGTCACGAAGTGGCGTTGTTAACGTGGTCGCACGATGAACTTTGGCTAACCGTCAAAGTCGGGGCGTTCTGAATGAGTGCATAAAAAAACGCCGCCAGCAGAGCTGACGACGTCACACGGAGATGTCGTGTATGTTCGGTTGTTAAACGGCTTACAACAGACCTGCGAACGCGAAGTAGCCGATCGCAGCGACGGTCATCGGAATGCCGTATGGCAGCAAACGCATGCGAGGCTTGCGCTCTTGTGCCATGTCGTACAGTTTGTCTGCATCACGTACGGTGACGATCTCTTGCAAGATCGATTGTGCTTGTGTCCAGTGTTTGGACCAGTCGCCGCTCCAAGCGATCTGGATCGTCGCCATGATCGCACCGACGATGGTAGTGGCTACAAAAATGTACCAAGTGTGTTCGATGTGTACGAACGCAGCGATCCCTGCAAGGAGTTTCACGTCTCCGGCTCCCATGCCGCCGATCAGGTGAAGCCCGAACAGTAGTGCGAGTCCAAAGAAGGTGGCTGCAAGGCTCCAGCCCAAGCCGGTCCATCCACCGACAGCAGTGCTGTAAACCCAGCCGGCGACGATGAGCGGGTAAGTGATTTTATTCGGTACTTTTAGATACATTCCGTCGATGACAGCTGCGACGACGAGTGTAACTGAAACGGCCCACATGGCCCAATTTTCTGCAAGGTGATCTAGTAAAGCGTCCATTTGCTCATTCCCCGTGTGTGTGTTTCCAACAGGCCATGCATCTGAAGGCAGAGCGAGTTGGCGTGATTCGCTATTTCGATCAGCATCGCCTGTCGCATAAAGAATGGAGAGCAACCTCATTCTCAACAGCAGGCCTAACGCCGACTCGGCGAAGTGATTCTCCGCCATGGTGACCATGAACCCGGATGTAAAGCGAAGCCTTCAAGTCACCTATAGCAAGGGGACTGGATGGCATCGGAATCATCAATGGACTCGGTCGTCAGAGATTTACCTAAGGCTGCAGCACCAAACGAATAGAGTGCTAAACAGTGTTCCAACTAGGCAGATCATTTCCCACATGCCCGAAATGGACTCGGCAGGCATCAGATACGGCGTCATGCAAAGATCCTTTCAGTAGAGGGTGGACAATGGAGATTGCAATTTTGGGCGGCCTGGCGACCAGACCGCCCAAAAAATGCATATGCAAAAACGTTTCTGAGTCGAGCTCAGAACACCAACTTACAGTTGGCCAGCAACGCTGTTGAACGTGCCGCTTGCGCTGGTACCGATCGAAGTGATCGCACCCAAGCAAACAACAACGATCAGAGCGAGCATTACAGCGTACTCAACCGCAGTTGGGCCATCTTCAGACTTCAGAAAGCGGTTAATCTTAGAGGCGAAGTTCTTCATTGTATCTCTCCAAATGCGAGACCGCCCTTAGCGGGCAAACAGAAACAAATAGTGAGGTATCGCGAAAAAGCTTCGCCACCGCCAATTCACAATGCACTCACAACGTTGCAACCGCGGCGGCGTCATCGACACTCATCTCCGCATTGGTTGTTCACTTGAAACCTAGGTCAGGTTCTAGGAGAGTCAAACTTTGACGGCAGGTATTGTTGGAGGTTTCAAGCAAAAAATACTAATGAGCGAATTCGCGCGCCCTTGCGGTATGGTTTGCCGTGTCAAAATTGACAATGGCCGTGCAGATGGAACCTCGTTTGCGTGTCAATCCTGAAGAAGGTGAAGGCTTGTCTGAAGATCGGCGCCACAGAACACGTCACAATCTAGGTTGATCGCTGTGAACACGACATCGGGTTCAAACAGAGAAGTGGGGACATAAGGATGCCGTGTGTTCCCGTCCCGCGCTGGTCCTTCAGCCTTGGCAGGGAAAGGTGTTTCCGTGACTCCAAGTCTGGTATGACCAATGCGATGAGGTTGTAAAATGGGCCCCGCTTGCGTCCTATTTTCAATTCACCTCGTCTCGGAGGCTCTATGAGTCTGGCTAGTAATGGAAGGCTCCTCCTGAAGCTCCTTCCGAAACGCAGTTGGTTGCTCTTGGGTGTCTGTAGTATCTTCGCGAGCTATACACTGTGGTTATTCGAGTGGCCGAACACCACCATCGCGACTGTTGTTCCGATTGTGCTCGCGACTTTGTGTTTAACGCTCTCTCCTCGCTCCTGGTGGCTAGTGCTGCCGGTTTCGGCTGCCGCCATCGTTGGTGTCGTGCTTGTTTCTCCGTTGACTCGTGCTGAGCACGGCGGAGACCTACTGACAATCTGGTGCGCTAAACTGGTTGTGGCATTGGGATTGTTTGTGGTCGAGCGAGTCCCATGGGGGCGTAACCAGAAAACGCAGCGCATGGCGGATCGGCTGCGTCGCCAGTCCGATCAATTGCGAGAAGCCATCGAAAGCCAAGCGACAACACGGAGAACTGTCGAGCAATTCGAATCGGATCGTCGAGCCCTGCTCGAGCACTTGCCCGTGCACGTCGTCCAGAAAGATAAGGACGGACGATTTCTTTTTGCGACACAGTCCTTCTGCGAGCTGATAAGCCGACATTTGGATGAGCTCATTGGCAAAACGGACTTTGAGATCTTCCCCAAGAAGACAGCGCAGAAGTTTACCGCCGATGACCAGCGGGTCATGACGACCGGGAGAACATTCAACGACGTTGAGAGGGCTGAGTTGCCGGGGGGCGAAATCGGCTACATGCAGGTTCGCAAAGCACCGTTGCGAGATCCCGAAGGCCAAGTGGTGGGAGTCCAGGGGATTTTTTGGGACATCACCGAAGAGCACCTAGCGCAAGAGAAACTTCATCGTCTCGAATCGTTGGCCCGGGCTCTTATTCATGCCGCTCTTGATGCTGTACTCGTCGTTGACGGTGATGGCCAAATTCTGGAAGCGAATCCCGCATGTGAGACAATCCTCGGCTACCGGCTAGGGGAAACAGAGCATGATCCGCCGCTCGATACGATCATCGAAAGTACAGTAGAAGAAACTGGCCAACGAGCATCGGATCCGGCAGCTGCACCTATGTACGAGCGAAAGATGCTGTTGAGTGATCTGCTCCGTTCCGCCCGTGGAAAACGGATTGAGGTCAAACTGCGGCGCGCTAACAACGAATGGTTCGATGGTGAAATTTCAACTCACCCCATGGACGTCGATGGTTCCCAAGGCTGGGCCATCGTTCTCCGAGATATCACTGAACGCAAAACAGCAGAAAAGGAATTGCTCGCTGCCAAGGAGCAAGCCGAACATGCGAGTGTTGCGAAAAGCGAGTTTGTCGCCAACGTGAGTCACGAATTACGCACGCCGTTGACCGGAATCATTGGTCTTCAAGAGCTGCTTGACCGCGGAGGTCGGCTGGACGAGCAGCAACGCGAATACCTGAAACTGGCCAGGTTGTCTGCTGGTAACTTGTTGACGCTGATCGACGATCTTCTGGATTTCTCCAAGATCGAAGCCGGGCATCTCGAAATGGAGTCTCTCCTCTTCGCCCTGGCAGATGTTATCGAAGAACCAGTGAACAGCTTGGCAGCGCGGGCGCATTTCCGTGGTTTGGAGATAGTTGGTGACCTGGATCCCTCCCTACCTGATGAACTCGTGGGGGATTCTCAGCGACTGAAGCAGGTGCTGCTGAACTTGATCGGCAATGCCATCAAGTTTACGGAAAAAGGCGAAATCCGCGTCAGTGTTCGGCGCATGGAGGACATGGCGCATACTACCGCGTTTGAGGGCGCGTCCGATCCAAGTCAGGTTCGCGTCCGATTCGAAGTGCATGACAATGGTATTGGGATCGCCCCAGAAAAACGCCAAGTCATTTTCGATGCATTTCGCCAGGCGGATAGCAGTACAACGCGGCGCTACGGTGGTACGGGATTGGGGCTAACGATTTGTCGAGATATTGTCCAAAAAATGGGTGGTATGATCGGTGTCTCCGATGCTCACGATTTGGATGGCAATGCGATACAGGGCAGTTGTTTCTTTTTCGAAGTCGACCTCGGACAGCCCGAACAACGCACAGGAGTCAGCCAGCGTGTGACGACTAACGAGGACTTCGTACTTGCTGGGAGTTCAAAAACTTGGAGTGTTCTCCTTGAACGAGAGCTAAAGAGGCTTGGCTATTCGCCACGCAGATTGGAAATGGACGATCTGATCCGGCGTGAGCCTCCGGAACTGTTTGCGGCCGGAAACCACACCGTCGTGTTTGCGGACTTTGCCGATCTTGCATCAGTCAAGAATCAGGCCATGCCAGTCGTAACACGCTGGATTTTGACCCGGCCATTGGGCGCGGAAGTGGAGGATGAGCTGCCCAGCTGGTTGCAATACCAGCAAGTGAACTGGTTGACGCGTCCTGTGCGGCGCAGTGATTTGGAAACGGTGCTATTTGATAGCGGTCAAGAGTTCGATGAATTTGTGGACGCAACCATCGCAGGTGGCCGCTCCGCTCAAGTACTGCTCGTGGAAGACAGTCCGATCAGCCAGACCGTTTTGCGTGACATGCTGGAAGGACTTGGGCACCGAGTCGAAGTGGTTTCCAACGGTCGCGACGCCGTGGATGCGTGCGCCGCCAAGCTGTACGACCTGGTGTTGATGGACATTCAGATGCCCGATCTGGATGGGCTGGAAGCAACACGACAGATCCGTTCGGCTGAGGAAGGTGTTGGGCGTCGTCAGAAGATATGTGCTTTGACCGCGCATGCGACTTCATCCGACCGCATCCAATGCGAAGAAGCGGGAATGGAAGGGTTTCTGGTAAAGCCGATCGCGCTCGATCACTTAGCGCAGGCCGTGACGTCGAGCCTGCAAGGCGAGCCGGATTCGGAGGGCTTCCCCGAAGTTGTCGACGACGCCGCGTCGATGCCCGAAGAATCTCAGGCTGAAGTCGAGGAAGCTTCTGGTTCGTCGGGCGAACCGGAGCCAAAGGCCGAGGTGTCGGAGTTTTCCGTGGAACGAGCTTTAGAAGATGCTCCCGAATGGGAGCAACTAGTTGCGGCGATGAACGGCAACGCATCGCTCGCTCGCGATGTTCTGACGCTTCTGCTTTCGGAAGCTCCTAGACTTGGGGCTATGTTTGAGAGGAGCGTGCAATCCGGCAACTTGAAGGAAGCTCGCCGTGCGGTACATACCCTGAAGAGCAATGCTCGGCATTTGCAGCTTCATCGAGTTGCCGCGTTTGCGGAGCAACTAGAAAATTATGCCAAGGACGAAATTCAGAAACCGCTGGAAGAAAACCTATCTGCGTTAGTCGCCGCAACGGGAGCGATGGCGGACTGGGCCGAGATGATGCTAAATCAATCGGAGTGATCCGCACTGTTTCCCGGTCGACCAAACGTTCTTAGACCGACTCAATTCCGATTACTGAGGCTTGCGGTAACTCTTCTCGAATAGCTCGAGCTTTTCGGTGGACTCCATCGCGTTCTGTTCCGCTGATTCTAGCTCCCCTTTGATCTTCTGGAACGCAGCTTTGGCGCTCTCAACGGCGGATTTTTTCTGGTCGCTCTGTTGTTGTACCGCCGCTAGTTGTTGCTGAAGTCGTTGAACTTGCTGTTCTAAAGCTGACAACTCCTGCTGAATGGACGCTGCTTCTTCCTGCGCTTTGGATTGCGACGCGGTTGTCACATCCAGTTGCTTGGTCAGGTCTATTACGCGGGCGGTTGCCTGGTCCGCCGCGGCCTTGAGCGCCTGTTTCCGAGCTTCTAAGGCCCGCTGATCGGCAAGGGCCGTAGCGTGTTCTTTTTGGGCTAGTGTCAGCTGGCCAGATACAGCCTGGAGAGCAGCTTGGGCTTGCTTCGCTTGCTCTTGATTGTTGGTATGCTGTTTCTTCAACTCCGCAAATTTGGACTCGCGTTGAGCCTTTTGGGAAACAAGCGACTTCAGCTCGGAGTCGACTTGTTGCTTCTGTTTTGCTGCAGCGACACGTCTCGCTTGTTTTGCTTGGAGCTGTTTCTGCAATGCAGCGATCTGTTCGTCTAGTTTGGAAACCTGAGCTCCCAGTTCAGATTGCTGCGTTGACTTGGACTGAATCAAGCTGGCGGAGTCGGCGATCTCGTTCTGAGTCGAGGTCAGTTGTGTAGAGGATGAGTCCGCTAGGGCTTGGGTTGTAGAGGCATTTTTTGCGAGAGCTTCGTGTTGTTTTTCTATTTCTCTGAGCCGCTCGGCAGCCATCACCACTCTCTTGCCAACTGAGATTGGGTTGGCTGCGATCAGCCGAGGTTTGGCTGGATCCGTCGCTGGCCACAATTGCACTTTGCCGTTCCAGTCACCGCCGGCAACAAAATGACCGTCCCCAGTGAAGCTAACTTCGAGCGCTGCATCCGATAGCCCTTTGTACTCTTTTTGTAGTTTTCCATTTCCGTCCCAGGTCTTGATCCTGCCGTCACGCCCCGATGTCGCAAGCGAGCCGGAGTGGCAGAATGAAATCGAAGTGACGCCACCACCATGCCCATTCCAGCTCTTAAGCTGTTTGCTTTCGAACATGTCCCAAAGTTTGATCGTCCCGTCGAGACTGCAACTGGCTAGCACGTTGGAATCCGCGCGGAAGTCGACGCCACGGATTGCATCTTTGTGCCCACTCAGTTGGGAGTAGAGATTTCCGCTGTCGGCTTCCCAAACAATGAGTCCATTGCTGCGATCACCAGAGGCGAGCAAGATTCCGTCCGGCGAATAGCGTAGGGCAAAGATCCAATCTGTGTGCTTCTTCAGTTGTAGGACGAGCTCGCCAGTCAAAGTGTCGTAGATTCGAATGATCTTCTGTGGACCAGCCAACGCGATTCGCTTTTTGTCCGGAGTAATGTCCGCAGCAAGGACGGTATCCAGTTCATCTCCAACTTTCGCGATGCGTTCGCCAGATTTCACGTCGACGAGAACGGCGCATCCACTGTGACTGTGTCGCCCACCGGCAATCAACAGTTGCATGCCATCGCGCGTGAAAGTGATGGACTGCGGTTCGCCTTCAGGGAAGGGGATGATGCCTAGGAGGTCGCCCGTCTCGCAATGGTACAGCGAGACCTGTTGTTGGCCGCCAACCGCGATCAGCGGCGCCCATGGGCTAGCCGCCATGGCGGAAATGGCTGAGCTGCGTTGGGTTTCTAGTACCGGCTCTTTCAGTAAACGTTCAGGCATTGGAGGAGGGCCATCGGGCTTGCCCAAACTCGTGGTGCCGAGCATCGCTGTTGCTGCCGAGCTTGCGCGTTTGATTTTACTGCCGGCATTCTCCGGCATTCCTTGCTCGATCCAGGTCTTGATGAGATCTCTCTGAGCTTGATCGATCGGGTCCTGATCTGGCGGCATGAATGGGCCTTCGGCGTGATTGACCAAAGCGAAGAGCCGCGATCCGTCGACATCATTTTGCTTCACGATTTCACCGGAGGAACCGCCAGCGAGCGTGTTCCCATAAGTGTCCAATGCGAGATCACTCTCTTTGTCGCTCTCGCTATGGCACGCCGTGCAGTGCTCGCGAAAAATCGGTTTAATGTGTTCTTCGAACGTGATTTTCTTCTCTGCAGGCTTGGCATCTTCCGCCGTGCCAACGGCGGGTATGCTGAGCAGCGACGCTGCGGCAATGAAGAGTGTAGAGTGATGGAATCGACGCACTGGATTCACCTACTGGGCAGACTGATGGTTGTTTGGCACTTAGGTGATGGCCTAAGTGATGTTCGGGATTCGTAGCCTTGGCCGCCTTGAAGGATTGAGCCGCCTTGGAGGATTTAGCCGCCTTAAGGGAGGTGCCAAGACGAGCTGTACTTTGATTGGAGAGTCCGTAGCAGCAAAGCGGTGGTGATTGCTTTGGCGGAACTCGATCGATCCATCAATGGTTAAACATGAACTCGCGAGAGTTCAGCACAGCCCAAAAAACGTCCTGAAGACCTAACTGAATATTTCCCGAGGCAGCGACCGACTTCGACAGGTCGTTCAGTTCCTTTTCAGTAGGCATTCGCGAGAGGCTGCGGATGTAAATTCTGGTCAGTACCTCAGGTACCGAGGCCCCGTTTTCGATCCAAGTATTGATCAGTTTGCCCTGAGCAATTTTACCCTGAGTTGAACTGCCATTCAAAAGGTGGAGCGCTTGTGAGAGGGAAGGATCCGTGCTCGCTTCGCAATCACAGACTGTCGCTCTGGGCGAGCGACCAAACGTATTCAGGAAATACGTGCTGGTTCGACCGTCAGCGATCTGTACCGCCCTGGCTCCGGCGGGGAGACCGCGGAATTTGTCTTTTGTATTCGTCGCCACGGAGATGCAATCCAGAAGCATTTCGGCGGGTACACGCCGGACCGCAGCATAAGCGTAATTACGTGTATCTAACCGGTTCGATTCGTTGGTCTGAGTGCTCCGCTGGTACGCTTCGGAGTTGCAAATGTCGCGGACCAATTGCTTTAGGTCAAATTCATACTCGGTGAGTTTCGCGCCGAGCTCCGCAAACAACTCTGGGTTGCTGGCAGGGTTGCTGACTCGGATATCGTCTACTGGATCGACGATGCCAACACCCATGAAGTGCTTCCAGACTCGGTTGGCAATGCTCGTAGCAAAATACGGATTGTCTGGGCTCGTGATCCAATCCGCCAATACTGCCCGACGATCTTTGCCTTTTGTGTCTGCTTGGCTGCCGCCGAGATACGTGGGAGGGACTGGCTTTTTCGAAACGGGATGATTGACTTCACCACCACCGCGGTTGTAGATGATGATTTCACGGTAGTCCTCGCCGGTCTTTCGGCCGATCTGGGAGAAGAACGAAGCGAACCCGTAGTAATCGTCCATCGTCCACCGGTCGAACGGATGGTTGTGGCATTGGGCACACTGGGTACGAATCCCCATGAAGACTTGGGCAACGTTTTCCGCCGTCTTCAGGGTGTTCCGCTCAACTTGATAGAAGTTGGTCGGCGGACGCTCGAAAACGCCTCCGCTGCTTGAGATCAACTCGCGGACGATTTGGTCGATCGGCGTCCCTTTCGCAATTTCATTCGTCAACCAACTTGAGTAAAGGAAGGCGGCTTTGTAGCTGACTTGATTGTTGCTCTTTACCAGCAAGATTTGGGCCCACTTCATTGCCCAGATCTCACTGAACTCTTTGCGCTCCAGCAAACGGTCAACTAGCTTCGCCCGCTTGTCGCTTGAAGAGTTCTCGACAAATTCATGGTACTCTTCTTCGGTGGGCAATAGACCGACGATATCGATCGTAGCGCGGCGCAAAAACTCTTCATCGGTGCAAATCCCGCTTGGAGTGATCCGAAGTTTTTGAAGCTTGGCTCCGACAAACTTATCGATGTAATTGCCTGCTATGGTCGGAGCTTCGTATTCAAGATTCGAAGGGAGCGCCAATATCTGAGATCCGACCGTGTGCGTGTCGAATCGTGCCATTACAAACGCTTCGCCACGTACTCCTGTAGTGACGGCGCCAAGATCGGTGACGGCGGCGGTTCTTTCATTGTTGGTGGTAAAACTCGCGAGATTGGTGACGTCGCGTGTTGTACCATCCGCGTAGTGTGCGACGGCGACTAAACGCTGTTGGGATTGCTCGCCCTCCAATACAGCCGACTTGGGGAAGAGTTCAACTTTGGTGCAAATCGGTGGAGTCTCTTGATCGATGGGGGCACCGTTCTCTAGCCAGTCGAGCAAGGTGTCCGCATAGTAGCTATTGGGCTCCATGCGTTTGCCGCCCGAATGAGGCACACCACCAATCGCCTTAAGGTAAATCAGGCTTTGGTCTGGAACAGCGAGATTGATTCGCCGGATTCCAATCTCACGTGTGATTCGCTGATGGTCCCCAACTGGATCGAAACCGAACAGCGACAAGCGAAAACCATCTTTGCCGCGAGCGGCACCATGACAGGAACCCGTGTTGCAGCCGGCGCGGGTAAGGACCGGCATCACATCGAGGTGGAAACTTGTATTCTTAGGAGCTTTGGCGTGCGTAACGGTCACGTTGACACTCGCATTGAATCCGTTCCAACTCGCCTGCAGTTTCCCGGACCCATCAGCGGCTGGTGTGAGGCGAAATTCTTTGAGGCTTGCAATCTGGGATTCTTCTTCATGCGACGATTCGAGCTGCCATTTCGCTTCGTCGGTTATATCCCTGGTGATTCCGTCCGAGCGGACTGCGACCGCGACGACAGATTGAAAGTCTGCCGCGCCGGACAACTGAATGTCCGGTGGGAAAACTTCAATTCGTTCCCACTTTGCATCGGTCGCCACGGCGTTAGTTGGCAACATGGTCAGCAGCGACATAGAAGCTATTGCAACATACTGGCGAATACTCATTCGAGATGTTCTCGCTTTGGATCGATGGGGACCGAGTCAATCGCAGCCATCTACTTTCGACGCGAAGGCTCAGTCTTGTTTTCGAAATGATGGTATCGGTGGGACCGATAAGACCGGTGCCAAATCCTTAGTCGTTTTGCCCACCTGGATTTTCTTCAAGTAGCTTTTTGGCCTGTCGAAGTTGCTCAAGTCGGCTGAGTGGTTTCTTCGCCGGGGTTGCCGGCTTGGGCTTGCTCGCCACCGCAGATGTCGCGGGTGCAGGGGCTGTGATCTGCACTTCCCCGCGCCCAGCGGTTTGCAGAATGACACCCTCAGGACGAGTGATTCTCGCTTTTACGTAAATCGTCTTGAATTGCCCGACGCGCGCGTCTTTGGAAATCTGGATGGGGAACGACAGTTGCTCCATACCCTCCGCCAGTTTGATTTTGGGCTGATCGCATGTAACTCCTGCCGGGAGTCCGACGACTTCGAATTCGACTTCGCCCTCGGGCGGTCGTTTGGTTTCCAGGCCGATTCCGACTGCGCCAGAGCCGCCGGCTTCGCTAACCGTTTTATTGAATTTGAAATTGAAGAACGAATCAGCAACTTCAAGGCTGACAAACTCGGAAGCGACCCATACCGATGCATCGCGTGATTTGGCTCGAGCAAGAACCGTGATCGGAAACTTCCCGAGTGCCGCTTTGGTGTTGGCCGTTACCGGAATTCGTGCTTCGGATTTATCGCCGGGAATGCGAATGGAGCCACTGGCCGATAGGCCGCTTGGATTGTAAAGAGAGCGAAGAGCGATCTGTTCTTTATAACCTTCATCCCTCTTGACTCGCACGGTGTAGTACGAACTCCCGCCGCGCACGATCGGAACGCCAGGCTGTTCGACTTCGATCGAGAACGGAAGTTTCTTCGTGACTGCAATGGCGAGACGATCGGCGTTGTGCCCCCACATGTCGCGATTGTTCTGGCCACGAACAAGCATGGTTCGCTGGTCCAAAACACCTTTCATGCCAGCGCCTTCCGGCGGCGATTCGGCGATGAGGTCCGCCAGAGCCGCATCCGGCGCCGCTTCGGCATTTGCCTTGATGAGCATCGGAATGTAACTCTGGTTTGCGGCCACGGTGGGCGTCACCAACTCGAGTCCAGCCGGAGCGTTCTCGAGCCGCAGACCCAGGTCGCCGCCGAAACCCGCACGCCGAGCCCGAAGAAGAACTGCCATGTGCGCGCCTTGGGGGACTTCGACTGTCTGCGATACATAACGCTGGAGTTCATCGATTGTCAGATGTAACGACTTCGGTGGCGGGCCGACCTCGATACGGTATGTATGGAGAGGGCTACCTTCACGAAGTTGGTCGCGAATGGCAATGAGGTAGTCCCCGTCTTCCGGAAACTTGTAAATCTGGGCACTATCTGGGCCTCCCGAATCGTCATTTGCTGCGAGTCTGCCGCCCTTTGCCTTGTGGATCTCGAGCCAGCTATCCAGCGGTGATCGGAGGACCTTGCGGGCGTAGACTTGAAATCGAAACGTCTGGTTCTTTTTGCCGCGAATCCGAAACCAATCGACGTCGCCTGGCTCCTCAAGGACACCGTTCAGGGCGACTGGTCCCTCAAGTGTTGTCAGTGCTTCGCGGTCATCGTCCGGCTCGTTGGCAACAAAGTTAGGGAGATCGACAACGCGTAGAACATTACCGGAGGGTGCGGTCTTGCCGTCTTTGGTTGCAAAGTAGGTGAAATCGCCGGGAACATCGGGCAGCGTGATTTTCTCTTTCCATACTTCGCCGGACGCATCAACGATGGTGGCCTCGATGGTTTCACCCGGTTTACCACCGGACGGAGTGATTGCCATTGGTCGCGGGAAATCGCCGACATGAAGTCGGTAGACGCACCGATTATTCCCTCCGAAAGAACTCTCTCGGACTTCGATTAGGTAAAGTCCATCTGAGGGAGCAACGTACGAACAGACACCGTCCTGTTGAAGCAGCGGTGCGTCATCACTGCGGGCCAACTCGAAGCGTTTGGCATCGAGAATAGCAACGAATGGATCGAAGAACTCCGTGCCAAGCCGAAGCCCCTCGACTTCAACTGTCAGCTTCTGCCCCTTCTTCAACTCCACGCGGTAGTAATCCACGTCTTCGGTCGTTACAACGCCGTTAACGGTGGTGTTTAAATCAAGTGGTTGTGGAGTCTCAAAATCGCTGTTGGGCTCGGATTCCGCAACTTGCGGCATCCTGGAGACGCCGTAGTAACGTAGGTTGCTGATGCCAGTTTCGGTTGCTAATCGAAACGCGTGCAATCCAGGTTCACATGCTTCGGAGATCTTCAGCTTGGCACGCACCTTGTTCGCGGCTTCCACCTTGAGCTCAACGATTTCAATTCCCGGGTCGTACAGGAGCAGCTCTTTGGTGTCTGCCAATCGAGCTCCGGTGATGACAACCTCGGTTTCTGTTCCGGACTGAAACCCGGGCGGGCTAATGGCCGAGATCGTGGGCTGGTCGGCAAGAACCATGGGGGGGACTGTTAGCGTGGCACCCAAGACTGCCATAAAGCAAAAAGCTTCGCTCGCTGCAGAGAGGATTGATGCGGGCTGAGACCGGTACGATCGACACAACATTCTCATGATCCAAGCGGGACTCAATTTTGGGGAGGCAGGTTTGCAGGAAGGATCCGGTCCGCGCTCGCCGCTGATCGGAGTGCCCTCGTGTTCGCGGTCTAAAGCCTAGGCGAGTAGGTCCTTGATGACTTTTCCACCATCCACGATCTCGACAGGACGGTCGCCGGGAGCCATCAACTCCTTATCAGCGACGATACCCAACAGGTTGTACATGGTGGTCGCCAGGTTTTCGGGCGATACCGGATCTTGGTCCGGTTCTGCTGCGGTTGGATCGGAAGCACCGTAGACTAAACCACGTTGAACCCCTCCACCTGCGAGCATTACGCTAAACACCTTTGGCCAGTGATCGCGGCCCGCATCCGAGTTAATTTTAGGGGTCCGGCCGAATTCGCTACTAACCATCACGAGGGTTGAATCGAGTAAACCGCGTGAGTCTAGGTCGTTTAACAACGCAGCAAGACCTTGGTCCAGGGCGGGCATTGTGCGTTTGAAGTTGTTCGTGATGTCACGGTGCATGTCCCAGCCGCCGTACGTCATCGAAACGAATCTTGCACCGGCTTCGACCAACCGTCGTGCCAGCAGTAGCCGTTGGCCCGCCTGGTTACGGCCATAGCGATCGCGCATGGCCTTGTCTTCTTTGTTGATATCGAAAGCCTCACGAGCCTTTTGTGAACTGATCAAGCTGTATGCCCGCTCATAGAAGCTGTCCATTGCGTGGACCGCGTCGGCCGAATGCCTGGCAGCAAAGTACTCATTGACTGAGTCCAGCGCTTCACGACGACGGGCGAAACGCTGTTCGTCGACTCCTCCCGGCAGATTGAGGTCTTGAACTTTGAAACCGCCGCTCGCCGGATCACTGCCCAAACTGAACGGCCCATACGAGCTACTCAGATAGCCGCTGCCCGCAAATTCATTCGGCTTGTTCGGAATGCAAACGTATGGGGGCAAATTATTGCGTGGACCGTACTCGTGGCTGATAACACTACCAAAGCTTGGGAACACTAGTGCAGGGCTCGGCTTATAGCCCGTGAACATGTTGTGCGTTCCGCGTTCGTGCGCGGCCTCGCCGTGGGTCATCGAGCGAATGATCGTAAATTTGTCAGCACACTTGGCTAGCTGGGGCAGCGTCTCGCTGATGACCTCGCCCGTGTTCGTTCTGATGGTCCCCATTTCGCCGCGATATTCGAGCGGGCTATACGGCTTGGGGTCGAACGATTCTTGGTGTGCCATTCCGCCCGGGAGGAAAATGTGGATCACACTTTCAGCTTTGGCAGGGATGAAGTCATAGTGTTTTTGGTCGGCCAAAGCACTGCGGGCTCTTAGAAAGTCGGCCAGCGTCAGTCCTCCAACGGCACCCACGGTCATCATGCTTCGTCGGGAAAGTTGGTTTCCAAAACACTTCATGCTTAGATCCTTATCAGTGTGCATAAGCTCGCGCGACTCCATGGGAAACGCGGGTGCAGTGACTTGCGAATTGAAGGGGCAATTTGCCTGAACGTTCAGTTGGCCTTGCCGCCCCGTTCATATACGGAGGCTGCAAGATTAAGCACGTGCACTTTTTCGTGCTGTTCTTCAGGTGGGACGTCAATCCGTTGGTAGGGTTGGGCCAGAGACTCGCTGGCAGCTCCGGTGTGGCCTGCAAAATTCAGCCCAGGTGGGATGGTTATGTTAAACCCTGCGAAAACAAGTGTCAAAGAGTAGGGGATAGGGGCTCATGGAGGATTGCTGCGAAACTTCGGCCTGGACCAAGCGAGAGTGTCTCAGTTAGAGAAAATGGCATTCGTTTTTGCACGAATTCTCTACGCAAATTGCCCTGGGTCGCCATTCGCCTGGGTTTTCCGTGTTCAAACGAGCATCCTGTTGGGTGCGCACTCGTCCTCAGATGGACTAGTCGTGGTGGTGCCCATGTCCGTCCGACGCGGATGATTCGTCTGACGGTGCAGAGGGGACGCTAATGGAAGGGCCTAGCAGAATCGCGTTTGTCAGGAATCGCTCGCTCGAGCGAACGTATCCACGGAAGACTGGATTGTCTGCGATGCAAATAATGTTGCCTTGGCCAACGGGCTGTACGAAGACGGCTGCACTATGCTCAAGGCGGTTACGGTTGCGTTGGCTTGCGTAGCCGGCGATCAATCCTTCGTAGCTTGCCACAGTCTGATAGGGGTTCTTCGGCGTTCGAAAAACAAGCGTATGGTCTCGAAAGGTCGGGACAGACTCGTCTGCGAAGCCATAGGCCAACGGGTGAGTTGGATCGATCTTCGTTTTCAGAAAGACTCCAGCTATGGACTCCAGGGCACGTTGGGTGCGGGCATCGCCAAACCGAGGTGCTTCCGACGTCGATGTCTCGGTTTTGTGATCAGCGTGGTTGGTGTCCGTTGAGCTCGATTCCGGAACCAGCTCATAGCGTTGTAACCAGCGGATGGCCGAGGCAACGCCAATCACCGTCCCGCCTGCGTTGCAGTAGCGACGCAGTTCTTCAGCTTCGGCGGCGCCCCAGCCACCGTACGATCCGGCGGGGAGGATCACAGACGAGAATGAATCAAGCGGCGTCGACTGAAGTCGCTCGGCATTGATCAACGTTGCTGGCTGTCGCATACGGTGGTCGAGGAAATGCCAGATGGCACCGGCGGTATACGCACTGGTACCTTCGCCGACGACGAGCAGCGGTTCGCTCTTGACTAGCGCCGATGTCGTATCGCTTCCCAAGTCTGGGCCTACTGGAGTTCCACCGGACTGGATTGCTACGACTTCGATTTGATTAGCTTGGCCAAGTTGCTTTGCACGCTGGACGATACGTGACCAGTTGGCAACGTTCGCTTGTTTGACCAACACAAAAGTCCCTAGCGGCAGCGTCTTTGTTGCCGAAGGAGTTACAGCGACGAAGGGAGCATTGGCAACTCGGATCTTCGCTCCAATCTGTTGGAGTGCAACCACCATTGCCGGTGCGCCCAACTCCGTGGGTTCAAACGCGATACCGGCCAGTGCAGCCGCATCAAGACTGTCGCTCCGAGCTTCAGTTGCAGCTTGGCTACTTTGACCTGCAACGAATGGCTTCATCCAGGATTCGGGCAACGTTGACTGAAAACGAATCATTCCCAGGTCCAAGGCACTCGGCAGGTGCCAAGTGGAAACATCGTAGAAGATGTTCTCGCGGAAATCCTGAAGTGGCTCCATGAGAGATTGAACGAACGTGTATTCCGGTTGGGCTGTGGGAATGATGAGAACCTGTTCCGGATCGAGGACCTGCCCATCGACATGTACGGGGGAGTCGGATTGGGCTACTTGGATCCGATGCCGTCTCAGAATTTGAGCCGCCGCAAGAATTCGACTGGGAGTTCCATGGAGCAAGTAGGCGGTCACATATGCGGACTCACCGGCCCCCAATGCTTCGGCGTAAAAATCGGTTTGGAATTCAAGCAGCTCGTCTTTCAAGCGGTTAGCGGAATCCAAGCTAGAGAGACTCATGCGGACCTGGTTGGCGACGGTGTCTCGGAAATGGCGGTCCGTTCGATCATTGGTAAGCTTGAGGCCGCGAGTGCTACCTTGCTCGAAAAGAATCCCAATTGCCCCGTGCAAATCAGGATAGGTGCTGCCTTTGCCGGGGTAGAAATCATCAAAACGCTCTTCGGTGAAAAACGCTTCACCAGCGGCATCCATGCGCCGCACGTGCTCTTTCGCGAACTCACGTGTCAATTCAAGATTGCGACCGGGGCTCAATGGGTTGTTTCGAGCGGGAATACCCGGTTGAAAGAAGAAGCTGCTGCTGCCAGACATCTCATGGAAATCAAGGACGACATTAGGCTTCCATTGGTGGAATAGTTTGATTCGTCCTTGGCTCTCTGGGTGGACTGTAGGTAACCAGTCACGATTCAAGTCGAACCAATAATAGTTCGTGCGGCCACCGGGCCAGGGTTGAACATGTTCGCGATCCAACGAAGATGCCGAGGGGAAACGTCCACGATTCTCATTGGACCAATTCGCGAAACGGTCCGCTCCGTCCGGGTTCAAGGCTGGGTCCACCAGATAGATACCTTGTTCCAACCAAGACGCGACCGAGGGAGACAGTGAGCTTGCTAGGTGGTAGGCGACGAGGGGGCTTGCATTGATCGCGCTGGCCTCATCCCCGTGAACGCAGTAGCCCAGGTACATGACGACTTTTTCGTCTTGAATATGGCCACGAAAACGACCCGAGGTCAGACGAGTTCGGCGCTTCTGAATGTTCTCCAGATCCGAAATATTGGCTGGTGACGATATGGCCAATACTTGCAGCGGTCGTTTGCCGTGTGACTGTGCGTATTCAATTAGCTCAACTCGATCTGATGACGATGCGAGATACCGCCAATAAGCGATCACTTGATCGTGCCGCAGGTGTCGTGAGCCGACCGCGAAACCAAAAAAGTCGCCAGGCGAGAGGATGTCTACAGCGCGCTCGTCAGCTGGTAGCACGTCGCACGGATCTTCAGCATGCAGCGAAGTCGGTAGCAGCAAAAGCAATATCGCCAGCCCACTGTTCCAACAAAAGCGGCTGCCCAAATGAGTTCGTTCGAAAAAGCTTGATGATGCAGGCAAAATGCGATTCCTGTTGTGGGGATTCAGGTGGGCAACCGCGAAAAGCGGCAAGGGTACCTGGAACCAATGTGGACTCGGATAAGAGGCCTAGTATAGTTCGCTGGGCAGGCGATCACGGAGTAGGTAATCCCGAAGTAGGTGATGTGGGCTCGCTTTAGACGATTCGTTGAATCAAGAGGCATGCGCACCGCCCAAGCTGAATTCTGGAATGACGAACCTATCAGCTAAAAGCGACGAACCTATCGGCTAGATCGACGAACCCATTGGGTGAGTCCGAGCTTGTATTCGGGTGGATGTTCTCGGCGACAAGGGACGTTGAATCGGCCCAGCGGCCGCGCAGACCTGGAAGAGCAAGCTCATGGCGTGGCGATGGAAGACCGCTTTACTGTGGCGATGGACTCCCTTTTTTGTCCGAATGATGAAGTTGAAACTCGAATTGCGGCAGTCAGCCCTGTGGGACGCTGCCGGACTTGCAGCCCTTGCATTAAACTTACTATGAACGCGTTCGGATTGACCGAACCGCCGCTGGCGGATTGGGCTCTCTGATTGGTGACTTTGGCTGGCGGTTAGCCGCTATGTGAGTGCAGTTCCACAAGATCGTAACACCATGATTTTGGTTCTCGATAACTACGATTCCTTTACTTATAACTTGGTCCAGCGATTGGGCGAAATCGACCCGAAAGTTGATGTTGAAGTCGTTCGCAACGACAAGATCAGCATCGACGAGATCGTGGATCGCGAACCTTCACGGATCTTGATATCGCCTGGGCCGTGCACTCCGTCTGAGGCGGGGATCAGCGTGGAGATTGTCAAGCGGCTCGCGGGCAAGTACCCGATCCTAGGTGTGTGTCTTGGGCATCAATCGATTGGTGAGGCATTGGGCGCCAATGTCATTCGAGCACCGTTATTGATGCATGGCAAAACCGATCGGATCTCGCACGATGACCAAGGTTTTTTTGCGGGCCTACCGAACCCCTTTGTCGCGACACGTTATCATTCCCTCGTGATTGAGCCGGAGAGCTTACCGGAGTGTCTCGAGGTCTCAGCTTGGGTCGACGAGCCGGATGGATCGAGGCAAATTATGGCGGTCCGGCATCGAGAATTACCTATCGTTGGTTGGCAATTCCATCCGGAGAGTTTTTTGACTGAACCCGGAATCGAATTGCTCACCAGGTTTCTGAATTGGAATTCAGGAGTCGCCGCCTCTTAACGGATTGCAAGGAATCGAGTCTCTGGGCGCCCTTCGCTTTCGAGTGAATTATGGAGAACGCAACGGAGGCAAATCTCTTTGCTAATGTCGGGCAAGATTGGAAACGGAAACGGTTAGGCCTATGTATTGTGTAACGATCGGGCGGAGTCGCCATAAGGCAATGATTGCCGAGTACCAGCACCTCGCTGAAAATGGTGCGGACTTAGTCGAGATGCGACTGGACTACATTGGTCGCAGCATCGACCTCAAACGCTTGCTCCAGACCCGGCATTGTCCTGTCGTCATCACTTGCCGCCGCCGCGAAGACGGTGGACGTTGGGACAAAACCGAAGAGGAGCGGATGATGGTGCTCCGTAGCGCCATTGCTACCGGCGTGGACTTCGTGGATCTCGAAGAGGATATCGCGGATAAGATTCCAAGATACGGTTCCACGAAACGAATTGTCAGTATCCATAACTTCGAAGAGACGCCGGCGGGCTTGGAAGAGATTCACGCACGGTTGGCAGCGCTGGACGCCGATGTCGTGAAGATCGCGACGATGGCCAATTCGTTTACCGATTCAATTCGCATGATGCGATTGGTGGCCGCGGCGAAGGTTCCCACCATTGGGATCTGCATGGGCGACCTCGGGCATATCACTCGAGTGCTGGCGTTACGTTTTGGAGCTCCATTTACGTACACCGTTATGAAATCTGGCAGAAAGATCGCGCCTGGGCAGATCACTATTGACGATATGCAGCAGTTCTATCGTCCCAAGGAAATTGATGAGGAGACCAAACTGTACGGTGTTGTCGCGGACCCGGTCGCCCATTCTCTTAGTCCGCAGATCCACAATACCGCGTTTCAGCATGTCGGTGTCAACTGTCGCTACCTGCCGTTCCGAATTCCTGAAGATGAATTGCCCCTGTTCATGCAGTGGTGCAAGGAATTCGGCGTTGGTGGGCTAAGTGTGACCATTCCACATAAAGAATCGATCATGCCGCTGCTTAGCGAAGTTGAGGCTGCGGCAAAGGGAATCGGAGCCATTAACACGGTTGCTATCCGCGGCGAGGATGCTGCGGGCTACAACACGGACTACCGTGCTGCGATGGATTGTCTGGAGGAAGCGCTGAAGACTCAGCACACGATCCAGAATGTCGATGAAGGTCTACGCGAAGATGATCTGTTTCGCGGCCGAGGAGCTCTAATCCTGGGGGCTGGCGGAGCCGCTCGTGCGATCGCGTTTGGCCTGCGGCAACGCGGAGCGACCGTAGCGATTTCGAGTCGAACACATGAGCGTTCCACCCAGTTGGCTAGAGATATCGGTGGGCGAGCGTTACCTTGGGCTTCGCGTTACGACATCAAGCCAGGCATCTTGGTGAATTGTACACCCGTTGGAATGCACCCAGATGTCGATAGCAGTCCGTATTCGGAGAAGAACTTGAACCCCGACATGATTGTCTTCGACACCGTTTACAACCCAGAGCAAACGGTTCTCGTGAAGCGCGCTCGCGACACAGGTTGTTTCGTGATCAACGGTCTCGATATGTTTGTTCGCCAGGCTGCGTACCAGTTTAAGCTCTTCACTGGGATGGAGCCGCCAATCAAAGAAATGCGGACCACAGTGAAACGGATCACGTCACCGGTCCAGTTCTAGCTGCCCCGCCCTTCGCGCACTCTCGCGATCAGGTTTGTCACAAAAAGCCCAATGATCAGGTTGGCACAAAGTGACCAATCGGTTGCTAGTGAAAGGCTCTGCTTCGCCTAGGCACGTCGGTTCGGCGGAGCGGTATGATTTGACTGGGGACACCGCATTTAATCCCGCATTTCATCCGAACCGGAAATCAGATTCGATTGGCCGGAAATCCCCTCGTTAAACGAGCTTCTCGTGCTTTAAGATCCCGGCATCTCATTGATGGATTGAACGGTGAGTCCATCTTCGTCGATAACGAATTCCGTCACGACGACGCCAAGGATCCCGTCGGTTTCATCTTCGTCTGGGAATAGATCGACGAGCAACTTGAGGGCAGCATTGCCTTCGTCGCCGTACTCGGAACCGTACTCTTCTTCAAAGGCAGTGATCTGCTCAGCTGCGATCGCAAAGGCTTGCCTAGCGAGCTTCATCATCTGATTCCCGTCGGTCACTTCGGTCGAAGTTGCCCGACGCATATCAAAGACATCCTGGGCCGCCTCGAAAACATCCGAGTTCCGGTAAGCGTTGCTGCCCGAGGGAGGATTGTTGATCGCGCTGAGAGTGGATTCGAGAGTCTCCGGACCCAACGCAAAAACAAGCTTGTCTCGACCGACGACGATACCGCCTTCTACGAGTGGTGAGTCAATTCGGAAGCCTTCGAACCCTTGCTCATCGGTCGGCTTCATATTGGCCATCGAGGCGAACGCTCCGAGCGACTGCATCAGGCGAGCCCACATTTCTTGATTTTGCACATCCCATACCAGCGCGGTTGGTTCAACCTCGGCGTCACTGAACTCGTCGTCAGCGAGAGCTTCTACGTCTGGGGCAAACTGGATGACATATTGAGTCGTGCTCAAACCATCCAGTAACTCTTCTAGTGGAGCTTGGATGAGACCGTCGACTTGCTGCCGTGCGAGATCGAAACTGGCTCGCGATTGCGGGAATGTCTTCATCGCCTCTTCTTCGGCAACTCGGAAAATTTCGGCCAAGTCGAAATGCATTTGTCGGAACGTGGTAACCGAGGATGGAACCCAAGCGGGTGGATCCATCGGCTCGTTTGACTGGCCAATTGCTCGGATGACGCCGCGGCGTGGCTCCGGCCAATCGACGAAGCCGTAGGTGCGTACAACCTGTTGGCCTAAGCTTAAGCGGATCACACCGGAGTTGATTGAACCCACACCGAGCATGTCCGTCACCATCGTCATTTGCTGATACTCCCTGGGAGGCATGGATTGCTCCGCTTTCTCCATCAGACGTGTCAAGCTGCCGGCGGCTTCAAGGAAAATGTCTTCACCCGGCGTCGGATTGTATCTCGCCCCCATGCTCTGCTCCAAGCTTTCGGCGAAACCGTCGCGAGCCCCGCTACCGTCAAGCAGCATGGCAAGTTGGTCTTCGAGCCAACGAGTGTGGTCGTCCAGACCTTCCTCGTCGACTTCGTCCGAGCTGGCTGTGATGACGATTCGTCCATCCTGGTTAACCAGAAGGGCGTTGTCGAAAGCCGTCTTGAACTCGCCTTGGTCGTCAGAGGATTCAACGAAATCTTCGTCAAAAGTAAAGTTTGGTCGCTGGACGTTAATGGCCGTATACCCGTCGAGATCAAACTCGACGACACGCAGCATGTCTTCGTCTTCGGATAGCTCATCGATCCAAGACAGGAACGCTTCCCAAAACCGGTCGGATACGTCTTCGGCTGGTGTAAGCCATGCTACTAGGCAAGCTTCGTCAGGTGCATCTCCAATCGCATCGATCACTGCAATGCCCGAATCACCCGAGATAACTTGGGACAACTCGTCGATTTCGATACCGTATTTCTCAAGCCCTTGTGGTAGTTCGTCTGCGCCGGAGGCCATTAACGCTTGGACGATCTTCCCGAAGACTTCCTGCTTCTCAGCCGAAAACAGAATCTCCCCGAACTTTGTTTCCGACTTCATCCTCTCCACGAAGTCGGCGTTGAAATCGACTCGGACCGCCCCGAGTGTCTCCGCCGGCAACGCGTCCCAAATCGAAGATTGATCTTGGCCAGGCAGCGTAGCTGGCATCAGGAAGCCGAGTGCCGAAACCAGTAGCAGGGGAATTCGTGTCATGGAATTGCTCGTCGGTTGCAATGGCAAAACAATCGCAAACGCCAGGTGCTCGCAAGCCCTAGGCGGCGAACTGGAATTTTCGACTGGACTATTGTTGTTCCGTGGTCGCGCTCGGTGCGCTGATAGACGCGTCGGACGGCACCTTCGCTGGAGACTTGGGCTTGATGAACGGAGGTGCAAGATACTTTACACCGTTTTGAGGCTGCGTCTCATCAAATAGGAACGCATCCCGGTGTTTGAGGAAGTCAATTAAGTCCGTTGACGGGATACCAAACGCAAGACCGTCAAACGAAGCGTATCCCGAGCACGCCACACCGACGACCTCACCGCGCAAGTTGAACAAAGGGCCACCGCTATTACCCGGATTGACCGCAGCATCGGTTTGAATAAATCGCAAGTGCTCAAGTGTCCGGGTCACAGAACTGACGATGCCTTGGGTGACTGAACGTTCCAGACCCAGTGGGTTTCCAATCGCAAAAACCATGTCGCCAACGGCGACTTCCTTATCCGCAATGACGACGTGCGGCAGGTCTAGATCGATCATTTCCTGCGAATCAATTTGGAGTAAGGCCAAGTCGCGGTGCGGATTCACAGCGAGAATCTTGACTTTCTTGAGCTGTTTACGCTCGTACCCCGACTTCGTTTTTTGGAATGCGACGACGCTGATATCCAGTTCTTCCTCGATCACGTGGTAATTGGTGATCAGGTGGCCGCGATTGCTAATCAAGAATCCACTGCCAACGCCAGAAGGCGTGTTCACGGTAACAACGGCATCGCCATAGTTATCAACCAGCGGTGTCACTGATGATGGTTTTAAACGCCCTGTGGTGTAGATGTCACGCAGCTTGGTCTGCTTTCCCATTTCCGCTTCGCTAGTATCCAAGGCAATCACTTCAACGACTTGGGCAGCCGGAATGGACATGACCGAAGCACCGAAATCGAGAACGACTCCATCGGTGTTTTTTCGAAGTAGCGGGGCTGTTAGCTCGGCGCCGCTCGCCAAGCGGACCGTTACCATCTTGCTCTCCGCTTGGGCTTGGCCAGATGCTCCCAACGTTAGCGAGGTTGCCAAACAAGTGATTCCAACGATTCGAAGTAGGTCACGCATTGCGGTTCGGGGCCGTAGCTGTATTGAATGTGGTTGTGAATTCGACTGTGGGATGCCCGAGGGGTGTTGAGCTGATTTCATTTTTGTTCCCTTCCGAGATAGATCAGAAGGCGGTCGTGGCAGAGCAAGGCCAAGTCCGGGTAGGGATCGCCATCGAAATCGAATGCGCATACGGCTCTAGGTTCCGTTTCGTAGTCATCTCCGTATTCACCACCGTAAGGGTAAGTCAGGTCTTCGTAGACCGGCCATTCGATCAACTCCCTTAACTCGTTTTCGACCAAACGCATTGCCTTTAGGCGGTGCTTTGTGTCATTGCAGAAGAGAATATCCTGCTGCCCATCTCGGTCGATGTCGGCGATCAGGAATCGCTGTACGGCTGATGTGCCGTAACCGCTGGCCTTCCCTTTCCGTTCGTCGATTGCTTCAATTTGTTGCAATTTGTCCGGCGCACCGGCTTGGCATAATGTGATGCTGTCTCTGCCAACCAAAACGCGGCCGAGGTTCGGATCTTGAAGAATCTCCGTCGCTTCGATGACTTTGATCCGCTCACTTGCTTGGGCGACGCCACTCTCGTCGGGCTCGATTCGGTGAAGGTAGGGAGCGCCTTTCTCTAACGCCCAGCCCGTAGTCTCGGATTCGGCACTGTAGCCTACGAGCTCTCGACCATCTTGAAGCATGATTTGGTCGATGGGACTTAAGTCGTCAGCAAGCCATTGCATTACGCCGTCGGCGAAACGCGCTGGCCGAACATCCTCCCCAACCGCCAAGCACTGGAATTCGTCAAAGTCCGCACGCTTCAGGTGCGCTGGCTGCAATGAGTTGACCTTGCCATCCTTAACTTCGACGATCCGAATACCGCGTGCACGACGATCTCTAACCAGTAGCCGGTCACCGCCAATCCATAGTACCTTCTCGACAGCGGAGCCGATTTTCGGGAAGCGGACTCGTTTGGGGGCCGAATCATCTTTACCCCAGATGTATAGGTCCAGGTCGCTTTTGACTTGCTGTGCCCACCATGTCGTTGCTCCAACGGAGTCGAGAGCCAACACGGACCGCTCCTCAGGCAGATCCTCGTCTTGCACCCACGGCTGTGGATAGCTTAGCCGGGTTCCTTGCCATTCGCTCCGATACAAGTCGGCCGAGTCCTTAACCCACAACAGCAGCGAGTTGGAAGTAGCCAGTGGAGATGCGAGAGCTTGAATGTCAGCCACGGAAGGGAACGCCTGTCCGCTCGACCAACCCTGGTCTTCGACTTGGTATGTCAACAGCCGGGGGCGGTCTGGATCGGCACAGACAAGCGCTGGCTTGCCGGCTAGTTGCATGCTAGTCCAAGCCGAATCACGGCCGCCGGCGAGCGGTAGTGGTCTTAGCTGGCCTGACGGAGACGTTTCGCCTTTGGCGTAATCGTAGCGCCGGACCATACCGCGGGCGGAACCGTCTAGTGCAACGACCGGGGCCTTCTCAAAACCACCCAGGATACGAATGTCCAGAATCGACCGGTCGAAGAGGGAACGCGAAGGACCGAATTGAGAATCGCCACGCCCGGGACGCCAACTGAGAGTGACCTCTTCGTCTGCAACCTGCTCAATCAAGTCCTGCTTTCCATCACCATCTAAATCGGCGAGCCACCAATCGGCAAACGTACGTTTGCCTCTCGGCGTGATCCAAGTCGGCTTGCTGCCTTCATTCAATTCGAGTCTCTGCGTTCCTTCTTCGAATGCAAGTAAGAGTACGGGAGTATCTCCAGACTCGTCCAGGAGAAGAGAACCAAATGCCGAGGCAACGCTTCCATCAAGCAATTCAACTCGCCTGGTTTCACTCCAAGCTTTCGAGGCATCTCGATCGTAGATAAGCAAACGCGTCGGTTCGCTAACTAAAATCGCGAGCGACTCTTTGCCTGAACCATCGCTAGTTGGGATCGCGATGGCGTCGGTCGGGAGTTGTTCTAGCTGAATCTCCGTACGTTCGATGTCAGGAGACATCGGAATCGCGTTTGGTTTGTAGTCACCATCAACGTCGGGAGTTCGAGGTTCATCTAAGTGTTCGTAAAGATCGATGCGAGAGTACCGGGTGTTGACGACCATCAGCTCAGAGCTGCCATTTCCATCTACGTCGGCAGAACGCACAATCTGCGGACGTCCATTTTGCTCGATGACTCGGATGGCTTCCCAACCTGAGAATGGCGTCTGTGACTGAGCCGACGCGATGGGAGCCACCCCAGGCACAGCGAAGGTCGCCAAGACAGAAAAGACATGGATTGCCAGCCGAGCCGTACGGAGAAGTTTGCTTCTCAGAGTCGTCAGATCGGCAGATGTTGGAGCGCAGATCCGCGGCTGGGTCGACGACTCTGAATAGAACAAGTTCACTAGTGAAGAACTCCAAAATTACGTGAACATCAAAAGCGGGCGTTGGATGCATCTTGCCGCAATCGCATTGTGCAGGGATCTACACAACCGCGGGCCGATCAATCTTGGGCTACGGAGGCAAACCGCTCGATCCTCTCGCGGATTCCAGGGGCCAAAAACGTAGTAGCCGTAGGTTGAGATTTGAGCTGCATCAAACCCAAACGCAACTTCGGCGATGCACCGTAGAGAGGACCGAAGCATCATTGGCGATGTAACCAGCACCCCCAGTGTAACTAGGCGGCGGTGGCTGCGTAAACAATTCTCGGACGTACGACGAACAAATCCAGAGCCACATGTACCAATTGCACTGATTTGCGTAAGCAAGTCAGGAGTGTCCGATTTCTGGCTACTGGCCGAGAAAGACGAGACTCTGAGGCTCAATTCGTTGGTGCTAATTCGTTTTGATTTCCCATACGTGATAGTCATCGAGCAGGTTCGAGTACTGTTCTTCAAACACTTGCCGCAATTCGTCTGACTCAGCGACTTCTCCAAAGAGATCTTCGGATTCGCTGATGTCAGCGCTGATTCGGTACAGTTCGAAGTCCGTTAGCTTCAGCGCGGCGACTTGATCCGAATTCTTTGAGTTTACGTTGCTGTGTTTTTTGTATTTGCCACCGTCCAGCTTGGCCAGCATCTTCCATTCGCCGAATCGCATGGCCGCACGGTGTTCGTTGATCGAGTTGTAGTAGCACCAAACGAGCGGTTTTGCACGTTCGACTTGACGACCTGAAAACAAAGGGCGTAGATCAGTGCCGTCCAACTCCCTTTGGTCTGGCACGTCGCGCTTGGCCAGGTGGCAGAACGTGGGGAGAAAGTCCAGCGACGAGACGACTTCATCTCCTGTCTGGCCCGGATCGATTTGCCTTGGCCAGCTCATGATCCCTGCCACGCGGAATCCGGCGTCCGTGGTCCATAATTTCATACCACGTAGGGGCGTTGGACGTCCCCAAGATCGATTGGCGCGGCTATATCGTTTGAGAGTCTCGGGTCCGTTGTCCGACGTGAAAATAATCAACGTGTTGTCCCGGAGTTTCAGGTCCTCTAGTTTCTTTACGACTTTGCCGACAGCCGCATCCACGTTCGCCACGTTGGCGAAATACTGAGCCTCGTCCTCTTCCGATGCTGCCTCTCGGTAGATGTCTACCAAAGTGCTGGGGGAAGCGACTGGTTCGTGCGGTTCGTGGAACGCTAGGTACACAAAAAAGGGCTGGTCCGAATTTTCGGAGTTGTGTTTTTCGATCCAATTCAACGCTTCATCGGATGCCAGTTGGCAGCTGAATCCGGTTAGTTCACCAACTTTGTTGCCATTTCGGACGTAGTTATTCGGATTCTCATGAGATGGGCTGGCATTGTTCTGAGTTCCAAACCAGTGATCGAAACCGGCGTCACCCGGCTGCGGCTGGGCAGATGAATTGAATTGAGCATTGCAATGCCATTTACCGGACATACAAGTTGCATAGCCGGCGTCGCGCAATAGATGGGCGATGGTGACCTCTTCGCTGCGCATGTGGACTTGCTCGCGCCCGTCAGGTCTTGGCTGGCCATTGCTGGCTGGAATCCAGTCGTAGACACCCGCGCGGTTTGGGCTACGTCCAGTCAGTAGCCCGACGCGCGAAGGCGAGCAGACTGGCGCGGCGGAATAGCAGTTCGTGAGTCGAATGCCCGATTCAGCTAACGCGTTCAGGTTTGGCGTCTTGATGTGAGGATGTCCGTAGCATTCCAAATCGCCGTAACCAAGATCGTCGCAAAGGATGACGATGATGTTGGGCCGATCATCTGCTTGCAGAGTTGAAACCCAAGTTGCGTTAAGTGTGGTTGCGACGGCGAGCAACACCGTAGTTAGATTTGACCGGAGGGAATGGACCGAGCGGTTCATAGGGGGCTCACATGCGAGAGGATTGGGTGCAGGTAGCAAAGGCAGAGGGACATCATGCCCCGTTTCGCATACTGGGTCAAATCTGGATCGGGTCCGCATGAGTTTTGCGAAGCGGCTAGTTGAGCGAATCAACGGATGATCTAAGTCGAAATGCGGGGCACCGTGTCTATGCGAGCGGGTGATCTACCGTAGACTGTTCATGTTTTCGTTCTGCGACTCCGTTTTCCCAGGACCGGTAGAATCACTCTCTCCAGCGTTGTTTCTTTTCATGAGTCCCAGGATTGATGATACGTTCGCCGAAGCGTTTCCCATGGTTGGGACACGTCTGATTTTCACTGCTGCAACTCGGGAGCTGGCTCGCATTGCCGCACAAGAATTCTGTGGAAATGCGTCGAGCGTGATTGGATGCGATACGGAGGCGGCTATCGAATGCGAAATCGCGGTCGAAGCGTCTCCCGATGGTCGGCCTGGCATCGCCGTTTTGGCGTTTGCCTTTTCCCGCAAAGACTTGGAGAAGGCCGTTGCCGCGCGTGTCGGCCAGAACGTTTTGACATGTCCAACCACGGCTTGCTATGCCGGCTTGGATTCGCCCGTCGAGAAGCAAATCAAGTTGGGGGCTCAACTGCGTTTTTTCGGGGATGGCCACCAGATCTCAAAGAAGCTTGGGGATCGTCGGTTATGGCGAGTGCCCGTGATGGATGGCGAGTTTCTGATTGACGATATCACCGGGACTCAAAAAGGCGTCGGCGGCGGCAACCTGATTGTGACCGGGAGGGAACCGGCTGACTGTTTGGCTGACGTGCAAGCTGCAGTCAACGAGATTCGCAAGTTGCCGGACATTATCCTGCCCTTCCCTGCCGGAATTGTCCGCAGTGGCTCCAAAGTTGGCTCGAAGTACCCGCAGCTGCGTGCAAGCACGAACGACTCGTGGTGCCCTTCGCTCCGCCACTTGAATGCGGCCACTAATGATCATGCAAGCGAGTCCGAAACGACTGTCCAGTCCGATCGAGTTGGCGAGGCCGAAGCCTCCTCTGGCACCGCGGCGGGTCCTGCTCCATTGGGACTCGACGAAAATGTTGTCTACGAGATCGTCATCGATGGACTCAGCGAAGAATCCGTTGCCAAGGCGATGAGGACCGGCATCCGCGTTCTTTCTCAGTCCGATTCGATCCTTCGCATTTCAGCCGGGAACTACGGCGGGAAGCTTGGTCCGTTTCACTTCAAGCTGCGGGATCTTCTTTCGGTTTAGGCTCATTGAGGATTAGCCAGGGGGATTCGGTTCGCGTCTGTTGGATACTCGGCTCTCGCGATAAGCTATGGGCCCAAGTGTATTCAACGGTTCAGCATACGAGGAAACGGTGAGATGACATATCCGCCGAAGTTTGATTCCACGCCAGGTCCTGACGATGCCCCAACAAGCGTGGGGCAGGATTCCGGTCGCCCAAATTCAGATCGAGCATCGACTGGCGGAATGAACAATGCGAAGTTGTTCTTGCTCTTCGGAATGATGGCGTTCGTTCTGGTCATTGCGAGTATCGCGGGAACAATCCTTTTTCTCACGAGTTCCTTCGGCAAGGGCCTGATCGCGAACTCGGCTTCGCAACCACTGCCACGCCGGCCCTATCCGGAGGCGAGCAGCGATGGAGTTGCTAGTGACGCGGCTTCGGTGAACTCGGGGATTGGTGCTAAAGACTCTAGCAACGAAGCTTCGGCCTCAAGACCTGGAGAACCCCGGCTAAGGGGGAACGCGGATTCCGAGCAGAAGAATCTAGATCGGAAGCCACTTGAACCGTTCCGATTCGGAAATTTGCCTGGCGGGCTAGCCCAGCAGGAAAGAGACTTGGACGCGGAGCGAAGACAGTCGGGGAACTCCACTGACGCCGAGGTGGATACGCACGCGAGTCCATTGGATCGAAATTTCTCGTATCGTTTCCAAGGCAACGAAGATTACTTTTACAAGTACGACGTCGTGATTTCCGATACGGAATCTCAGGGTGTTCAGTCTTCCGACAGAAAAATTGAGGGCACGATTGCGATTAAGCCAGGTGACAGCTCGGAAATCGAGTTCGAACCTCAGTCTACGGGCACTGCATTCGCTGTTACGAAGCATCACGTCATCAGCTGTGCACACGTGGTCGGGAATGGGCGGCGATTCACGCTGATGGTGGACGAAGTGGAGTATCTGGCTCGGGTGATCCAGGTGGATCACGAGCGAGATCTGGCACTCTTAGAAGTCGAGGGAGCGGAGTTCACACCTCTACCGTTAGCTAGTTCTGACGAGTTGGCGCTAGCAGAGGAAGTGTATGCGTTTGGTTACCCTTTGTCCGACTTACTTGGTGAGAACATCAAGGTTGCGAGAGGTATTGTTGCCGGAATCGGTCGTGAAGTTGGCAAAGATCAAATCACGATCGATGGGGCCATCAACCCCGGGAACAGCGGTGGGCCGGTGGTCAATTCGCTCGGCCAGATCGTTGGCGTCGCGACGGCGAAGATATCCGGAGACACCATTAGCCCGGTTGGGATTGCCAGCCCGGTTGCAGGAATTCACGATCTGTTGAGCGTCGCGAAGGTGCTGGCCGAAGAAGACAGGGAATCCGAGACGCTGCCGCCCAAAGCAATTGCGTCGCGAACCGCGCCCAGCGTTTTTCTAATTAAGTCATTTCCATGGTTGGACAATGTCGTGCGAAACGTTCGCTTCACAATGACGCAATCGGACACCAAGAGGCAGACTCGTCGCTTCGTCAATGGGAAAGAGGCGTTTGGCAACCGTTCCGACTGCATCCTAAAGCTCTCTCGCTTGGGAGACATCACGGATGGCCAGGAGAGCGTGTCCATTCCTTACTTGGTGGGCAAACTGAGTCGGCATCTTTTTGTTCCGCTAGCCAGAAATGGCGATGCCAAACGATGGAACGTCTATCGCGAAGAACTTTTGGAACCCACGCCGGCTGTGGTTTCGCCATTTGATTTGCTTGGGCCAAGGCGTTTTCCATTTGCTCCGCTTGAGGAGCAAGGCCAACTTCAACCAGTTGTCGCCCACGAGCAGACTGAGTTCGAGGTCGTCGAGCGAGATGAGCGTCGAGTCGAAGTGCGAAAGGATTATCGATTTAAGGTCGATGCGCGAGATGTCGACGAAACTCAACAGCTGGAAGGTATTGGAGTTTGGGCTTTTGATCTCAGCCAAGGGCTGCCCATCGGAATCGAAGAGAAATTGACTTACGCAGACGAGCGAAAGAAGTACCAAATTACGCTCCGAATCGCACCCCAAGATCCTCCGGACGATTTTGAGTGGGGACGGGACCCGAGTCAAAACCCGATGAGCGAAATTGAGAGTATTCTGCAGAATCGACTGCGTGGAATGCGTGGGTTTTAGTTGTGTCCCGGATCAGGTTCTACTTTTTGCTTGACACTAGAATCACGTTCGAAACGTGTCGGTTTCTAAATTCTCAGACATGTCTAGTCTAGCCGGTGCTTTATGCCATGTCGGTTGGGGCAAAGTACGGGCCCAGTCCCATGGCGGCCTCGTGGGTTGTTGAGAATAGCCAATTCATACTGGCTGGAAACACGTAGATGTCGTTGCAGAATCGACGAATGTCCGGCCAGGTGAGCGCCTGGCATTCGAACAACTTGTCTTCGAACTCGTGGTAGATGAAGAACGCCTCGAGCGGTTGTTCGCGATAGCGTGCGAACGCAGACTTTCCGGTGACCGCATTCTCATAATGGAAGCTATAGGCGTGCCAGCGATAACCTTCGTACACCCATTTTCCGGTCGCTTGCTTCACATTCGGGAAAAATGCTTCAAGCATCCGTTGGTTCGTTTGACGAAACGCTTTTCCCACCATTTGTGAAACGTCAACGCTGTCGTCGTTTTTCAAGACATTGATGAAGTCTTCTTCCATGTCGCGTCATGACTAAAGTCAATGCTTCGTAATGGACTGCTGGCGTCTTGCACCGCGTTGGATCATGACTTTTTCGATTTGCCCAGTAGGACAAGGCCAACAATCAAAAATGCGATAGGCACGATAAAGGCTCCCACGGCATAGCCGACGAGATTCTCGATACCTTCAGGACGATTGGTTCCGCCAATAATGTTGTTGACAGCGGATACGGTTGCGAGCGCCGCTATGACGAAACAGATGATCGCGCCAGCCTTCATGGCTTCTCCAACTAGCTAGGGTCGCAGGGGCAGTTATCCATAACACCTTATTGGACGAAACGGGTGATGGAAGGGGCTGTGCGGAAATTTCTTCTAAGTGCCCAGGTCCAACGATGGATATGTCCACGCCTGCCATCGTGGAAAGCCTCATTGGACCATTTGACGCGAAATTGGAAGCCGCGATCTCTCAAAGCGTCAACGGCCGATTGCCAGTATGCGTTAGGTTCGGTCATGTCGCCTAAGGGAAGGTTTTTACGACACCGCCCTAACCGAAGCGAACGATGCTTGAACTAGGAAAGGTTGTACTAAGGCCAGCGATTGTTGCCAGAGGAAGAAGGCTTAGCGTAAAAACCATGTCGCCAGGCACATTACAGTGGAGGGAGGTCGAAGTTCTCGCCAGCAAGATCGTCGTGCCAGACGTTCATTGCATTCTGAATTCGTTCGCGGAAGAGCTTTCGTTGGGTATTCATCACCCGCCGTTGTAGGTAAAGAATAGGCCAGAAAAAGGGGATTATGGCGAAGACCATCTGGGCGCACCCAAACGCCGCCAAGCTCTCCTCCATGGCGTTGTATTCGGAAACCGCGTTGCGGATGTAAAGGACTTTTGCCTTGCGAACCTCCTCTGTTGGCAGTCCGCTCAAGCCGGCGAGAAACAGTTGCATCTTTTCTGGCGTAAGCGAGTCGGGTTGTCGTTGTTGCATTCTGTGTCTACCAACGAAAGGCTTTTACAAAACCGCACTGAACGAACCGAGCGATGCTCGAACTACGGAGATTGTACCAAAGCCAGCGATCGTTGCCAAAAGACGAAGGTGTGCCGCAGGCCTAGCGTAAAAACCATGTTGTCGAACCGGGGCTCTACGCGTCGGTTTGATCGAGTGTTTCCGCATCCGCAATGTCTTTGGGACGCCCGCACGCTCGCTTGTTGACGATTAAGTCGGCACGACCGATTACGCTCAGTTGGATATCGTCCACTTCAATAGCTAGTCGGTTCGCCCAAGCATGGTCGAATTCCACACCGGAGATCGCAGTGAGTATGTCAATTCGTGACGGTTCTACACCGATTTGGAAGACCATTCCCGGCCTCGCAAGGTCGTCAATTGTCAGGTCATGCAGTGGGGCGCCAAACTCGGCGAGAACACGATAAACCTTGGGGGCGGTGTCCGAGTCAGGGCGGACCCAGATATCAAGGTCGCCAGTTGCGCGTGGGTGGCCGTGTGCAGCAACGGCGTACGCACCGACGAGTAGGAAATCAATGTTCGCGTCGGATAACGCGAGCAACATGTCTTTGAAGTCGGGGTTGAACAACATTTGGTACCTTGAATGCCCAGGCGGTTAGAGTCAAAGGCCAGACCATGAGCAGTCGCTCAGCCGGTGTGGCATTGGGAACACCGGAATCGAGTCCCTGTTGGTCAAGCGTCGTTAGCCTCGTGACCGAACGATCCATCGGTGGGAGAGAGGTCATGGATTACCTTTTCACTTATGTCCTACAACGGAAGGTTTTTACGACACCGCCCTGAACGAAGCGAACGATGCCAGAACTACGAGAGATTGTACCAAGGCCAGCCTGTGTTGACAAAGTTGGAAGGTGTGCCCGAAGGGCCTTAGCGTAAAAACCATGTTGTCCGCCGATTACGCTGTCGATTCGGTTTCGTATTCGTTCTTGAATCCCTCCAAAACAATGAATTTGCAATCGGATTCAGATAGCAGTTCGACCATTAGTGGCTTTACTTCGGATTCCCAAGATAGTTTGCCGAGGCCCGCCCCAATCTTCGGGAGCGATACGGACGTGACGTTCTCGGTTGCGGCCCATTTGACAAGCCGACGGAGTGATTTGCGCAGATAGGACACGGTTGCATGGTACATGTCCGGTTGGGTCGCCAAATAGACCACGCCGGGCCGGTCATCTGTGGGTTCGGCAGCCCAAAGACTGCCGCCACGGAATGATCCTGAGCGGGCGTGCTTTTTGAACGCGGCTTGAACCTACGGCCAGCGTTTCGAGATTTTCAGTGCGAGGCCTGTGCCCAACCCTTCTTGGTTGCCTTCAGCGACGCCCTGAGCGATGTATTGCGTTTGCGATTGGAGGAGATCACCAGATGTAAATTCGATCATAAAGATCGTGACACTGGATCAGCGGAAAGGTTCGTGCGGACAACATCTAATTGATACGACACCTCTTCGGAGGTTACGTGGGTGGTGTGTGGGATGGATTAGTTGGCCGCGGCAGAGCGGGCTTCGATGAGCAGGTCGAGCTCGGTTTTTAACTTGCCTAGGATCTCGTCGTAGGTGAAGGCACCGAGCGACTCTTCACCTTTCTTCAAGTTGACTCGGTTGGGACCGCACCAAAGACCCAGGTCAGCGTCGTCCGTTTCGCCCGGGCCGTTGACGCGGCAACCCATCACAGCGATCGTAATCGCATAGTCTTTGGCGTACTCCGTCATGGCCTTCACATCTTGGGCGAGTTCGACGAAGGCTTCGTTCTCGACGCGAGAACAGCTTGGGCAGGAAATGATGTTCAGCGCCGTTGGATCCAACGCCACGACACTCCGTAACCGTCCAGAGTAGATGTCGTCGATGATTTCTCGGCCCGCTTGGATCTCTTCCGGTTTGCGATCGTTCGGGACGGTAAGAGATACGCGGATCGTGTCGCCGATGCCGCGGCCGATGAGTTGTTCAAAGGCGATTCTGGTCTTAATGATGCCATCCGGGGGAAGCCCTGCTTCGGTGACGCCCAGGTGTAGTGGGACATCAGGGCGTTTTTCTGCGAACCGTTGGTTGATCTCAACGACAGTCGATGGGTCGCTATCCTTCATCGAAACGACGAAACGCTCAAAGCCCAGCTTCTCTAGCTCTTCGCAGTGTTCGATGCCACTTTGCAGGATCGGGCCGATTTCGTCGTCTTCGGCAAATTGCTTCTTCTTGTCGGGGTCGACGCTTCCGCAGTTCACTCCGATGCGAACCGCACAATCATGTTCCTTGGCAATGGATGCGATGTAGGCTACTTTTTCCTGCCACGGCCGGTTCTTTTCGTGGTGATACAAGTGGCCAGGGTTGTAGCGAATCTTGTCGACGTGTGGCGCCACTTTCTCGGCCAGACGGTAGCTCTCTTGTAGGTCCACCGAGAGATTCGCGGATGTCTGTTTTCGGATTTCCGCTAAGGCGGCCGCATCCTTGGGACTGTCGACGGCGATGCGCACAACGTCTGCCCCGGCTTCTGCCAATGCGTTGACTTGGGCGACGGTTGCGTCCACATCCTGAGTGTGCGTTGCTGTCATGCTTTGGACGGCTATCGGGTGCTCGGCCCCGACGGAAATACTGCCAATCTTGACGGATCGTGTCGGGTTTCTCTGGATAGACATGCAACGTTCTCAGGTGTCAGAAATTGGCTATCGGTTTGTCCACAATCAACTGCGGGCGTGCTCAGCCTCTAGAACAGGTCCTTCGTTCAAACGGGCACTGTGGCGAGCTTGTCACATATTCTAGCGGTCTAGCCAGGGACTCAAACCCGCGTGGCTAATCCGTGTTTGAATTCAGTCGATCGCCCCCGCCGGCCCCTGGCCTAAGCGTAGCGGGAGGTGGCCGACTCTCCCTGAAATCCTTGCTGACCCACTACGCGTGTGCCCGCTCGGACAGGTGGAGTTGGGATACGATCGAACCAACGTCGCAAATTGAAACTTTGTTTTGCCCGCTGATACCCGAATGTCAGGGGCTTCAGCCGGATTCCGGGTGGAAGGTGTAGGTAATGAGATGCCCAAAACGGCTAGTATGGTTTACGATGGTTGAGCCGAGAAAGATCGCAGACTCGCCAGTGGAAACCCTGATTGAGGCTGCGGATCATCGTTTTTCAGGCGGTATCAAAGCAGCTTTCAACGGACGAGCTTCGGCGTAGTTGAGTCGAAGGAGATTTGCTTTGGAATGCGACTTTCCTTGGGATGAATCCATGATGCAAGCAACGGCCTGTCCGGTAAGGCGTTCTTCCAATGCAACACTTTCCATTCCAAGACCTTTGGCGTGTTTGATCCTTGCTCTTTGTATGAGTGGCTCTGCGGCTCGGGCTCAGGACGCGCCGAAACAAGGCGAGGGCAAGCCTGCGCTGACGCCGAAATTGCCGTTGTATCCGTTGGACGTCGCCGTGGACAAAGACGGGACGATCTACGTTGTGGACCTCAATTTGCACGGGGTTTGGCGTTGGAAAGACGGTGCGCTGAGCGTATTTTTCGAAGGCTCACCGCAGTACCGGACTCCCTTGAATGCTCCTCGATGTATCGCGATTGATGTCGATGGCAGCGTCTTGGTCGGTGACTCGGCGACTCGCGAAATTTATCGGTTCGACGACTCTGGTGAGCCGAAGCCGATTACCGGCGGCAAAATCGGCGTTCCCATGGATCTGGCCGTCGCGAAGGACGGGACCATTTATGTCGCCGATCTGGAATTACGCCGCTTATTCCGGATCCCGGCGGGAACAGGCGACGTCGAGGAAGTCGCCAAGATCAACCCTCGCGGCGTTTCGATCGATGGCGAAGGTCAAGTCTGGGTTGTGTCTCAAAACACGGAGCAGCTTCAGAAGGTGGCTGAGGATGGGAAAGCGGAGCCGGTGGTGGCAACGCGCGAGTTCCAATTTCCGCACCAAGTCGCTGTTCTCGATAACGGTGATGCTTATGTGACCGACGGTTACGCAAAGGCGGTTTGGCGTATCAAGCAGGGTGGGAAGCCAGAAAAGGTGGTCGAAGGCGGCCCGTTGGACAATCCGGTGGGAATCGCGCAGGTCGAAGGCGGCTTGATGATTGTGGATCCACGAGTCCGCAAGGTCTTCAAGATCGAGGTTGGTGACGACGGCAGCGTGGGCGAGCCGAAAGAGATGTTTGAAATCAAACGGTAAGTTCGCGATGTGAGCTTCGAGCCCACCGCTGGACGCTAGCTGTATCTTGCTACGATCTTGCTACGAGTAGGTTTGGCTACCTTGACTGTCTGTGAGAACAAGACTTGATCGACACACTGCTTTCTCCAGAAGTGTGGGGATCAATACTGGTTCTCTCTTTAGCCGCGATGGTGCAGGCGGCTGTTGGGTTTGGTGCTGCCCTGTTCAGCATTCCTTTGCTCCTCTGGGTCGGCAACGATCTAATGGTGAGCCAAACCTTGGTGTTCACGGCCATGATGCCTCAAAACGTCTTGGGGTACTGGCGTCTAAGGGATAGCGTTCGCCGCGATGAAATTGTCGCACCGGCTCTCATTCGGATTGCCGCGTTGCCGTTGGGCGTGCTCTGTTTGACTTATGTGCTCACATGGTCGGCGGCTCAAGTGAATCAGTTGGTCGGACTGCTTATCGTTTTGGCGGTCGTCTCGCAGTTCTTTATTGGTATCGAGTGGAAAAACGCGACCCGCTGGTACTGGCTCTTGGTCACGTTCGGAGGGAGCGGGTTCCTTCAGGGACTCAGTGGTATGAGTGGTCCGCCGCTGGTGCTGTGGGTGCACGGCCAACGTTTCGAGGCCGCGAAGGCGCGCGCTTTTTTGTTTGCGATGTACATTTCGAACTTTGGACCCCAGCTCCTGATCCTTTGGCTGAAGTTTGGTAGCCAAGTGTGGGTCGCCGTTGGGGTGGCCCTCCTGTCCTTGCCTACGGTGCTGCTAGGCGCTATGCTCGGATTGAAGGTCGGCCAGCGAATTGGGGACAGCCTGCGTACGATCAGCTATATCATGCTGTTGTCTCTGGCCATGTTTAGCCTGTTGAGCCCTTGGGTGCGAGCGTGGCTCTCCAGCTGACATCGGTTACGCTTGTGTGCCTTCATTGATTGGATGCACTTCATCCGCATTTGCTTTTGGAACGCGTTCCACTCGGATTGAATCCGCCTTACTAAGTGATTTCGTCATGGTAGAAGCACTCATTGCCCTCGTCGCGCTCAGCTTGATGGAAGTCGTGCTGGGGATCGACAACATCGTCTTTATCTCTGTTGCGACCGGTAAACTTCCGAAGGAGCAGCAGAGTGCGGGTCGCAGACTGGGGCTCTTGCTTGCGCTCGGCACGCGTTTGTTGCTGCTCTGCGGGATCTTTTGGATCGCCCAGCTCGTGACACCTGTCTTCACCGTTACCGGCGTCGTCCCGGCGGCTGAGGGATTGAAGTCGTACTACAAACTGCAAACAGATGAAGAGCGAGTTGGGCATGCCTTTGCGATTCCAGGGATGGAGGAAGCTGCCTCAGACGAGTCATCCGAAAGCGACGTCGAGCAGGAAGATGCAAGCGTGGTGTATGACGAGCATGCGTGGACTGAATTCAATGAAGTGTCCGTTCGAGATTTGATTCTGCTGCTGGGCGGTTTGTTCTTAATCTACAGTAGCGTCCGTGAGATCCATCACGAGGTTGAAGAGCTAGAGGAGGGCGCAAGCCACGAAGCCGGTAAGGGCGTGAGCTTCTTCAAGGTAATCACGCAGGTTGCCATCATGGACATCATCTTTTCCCTGGACAGTGTTATCACTGCGGTCGGTATGGCCGATCAATTGTGGGTCATGGTGGCAGCCGTGATTTTGGCTGTTGCAGTCATGATTCTTTTCGCCAATCAGGTTGGTGATTTTGTGGATGGCAACCCGAGTATCAAGATGCTCGCTTTAGCATTTCTCTTGTTGATCGGAGTGATGCTTTGCGCCGAAGGAATCGGCACCCCAATCAGCAAGGGGTACATCTACTTTGCAATGGGGTTCTCTCTAGCCGTTGAATTCTTCAACATGAAACGGCGACGCAGGCGATCGCCTTTGGTAGGTTAGGCTGCAAAAAGGATTAGTAACATGGCGGGCCGCGCTCAACTTCGTTTTGATGCGCCCATGTTGTTGTTTCTTTTAGTCGCGATTGTTGGGGTTGGCGAGTTCTTGATTGCCATGCCGTACGCGATTCAGGCCTATCCCGGTGGGACTCGTAGTGACCGCACGACCACAGGCTATTCCTGGGATGGGAATTGGTTGAGTGATCTTGGAAGTACCAAGGCGTGGAATGGTGAAGACAATCAGTTCGGGGCGCGTATCTTCAACTGGTCCATCATGTCTCTGGGATCATGCATGATGGTCTTCTTTATGGGGTCGCTTCGGGCTAGCGAGGAATCGCCTGGCGTATTGGCTTGGGTGACTGCATTGTTCGGCGTATTCTCTGGTTTCGGGTTGGTGCTATTGGGATGTACGCCGTTTGACCAATACGAGAAGCTTCACTTGGTTGCTCTTGGGATATGGATTGCTTCCATGGTGGTCGCATCCTGTTCTTTTAGCACGCAAGTTTTCCTACGAGGTGGACCGCTCTCCCTCGTTTTTCCCGTTGCGACGCTGGTGCTCATCTTTGGTGTCATCGCCTATGGGCTGAGTAGCGGTACTGATAACGTGATGCTGATGCAGAAGATCTGCGTTGGCATCTCGCTGTGCTGGCTGCTGATGGTCCTTTGGCGGATCGCGCTGACAGCGATCTACATCATCGTCGATTCGAAATCGCGTTACCAAATCGCCAACGAGCAGGCCACTCACTACATGAAGAAGATCAAGCGAGGTCATTTGGTGAAGCGAAAGTAGCCATCGTGAAAGCTCGATGCCTGGGACGCGGCCCAGGGCCAATCAGAGTAGTTGATCTGCGGGTGTGTTCGCCCTCCCCATGCTATCGCATGACCCTCCAAGACTTCCTCGTTGAACTCAGAAAAGGAGCGGTGAATCGAATTCTGCCATAGTCAAACTTGGATTAGCCCAGTTGCGACCCTGAGTTGCGGCCGCCTTACAAATTTGGGGCCTACGGATTGGGGTATACTACAGCTTTCCAGTGGTTCTGCTCTCAGCACGTGGGTCGCCACGATGCGAAGTTGAAAATACCGCTCAGCGTCGCCAGTCATAGCCAAGCGTGCTGGGGGCCGATCGAGTCTGCCTCGGCAAGTGCCAACCTCCCCCAGCCGTGACGCCAACCAATCGGCGAACCGGTCCTCTCCAATCGTAAAGTGAATGAAAAGATGAGTTTACGTGAGTTGGTTTGTTTCAACGCTTTCCTGTTTGCGTGCTTATGCCTAGTTAGCTGTTCACCCTGTTTGGCGGATGACTCCAAAGTCGACGGATCCCGAACACGCAAGGGCTTTGCGGAGGCTTCGTCCGAAACGGCCAAGGCTACGCGCGATGCGTCTTTGGTCTACCTGGAGATACAGGATGACGCCGCCAAAATGTGCTCAATCCCGCGTCTCTACGCGCCGCTTGTATCATCGGTCTGGCAAGACACCGGAGAGTCGGTGCAGGTGACTCCAGAGCAAGAGCACTGGGTCATCAAGTGGAAACGGGAAGCGGTGAAGGGCAAAACAATTGTCCTCACGTTTGGCTCTCGGCCTGTCATGAAGGAGGAACAGGAACCGATTCGAGCGCAGTCGGATGGTTCGTACTATCTGCCGGCTCACCATGCGGACGCTTTTGGCGAGAAGATTCGCTACGAACCGCAGAGCTACAAAAACACGGTGGGTTATTGGGTCGGCAAAAAAGACTACGCTGTTTGGAAGCTTAAGATCGAGAAAGCCGGTCGCTTCAATGTCTCGATCTTGCAGGGTTGCGGTAAAGGGCAGGGCGGCAGCCAAGCGGAGATCCTCTTTAGCTCGGCCGCACAGGATAAGGTCCGCAAAGTTGAATTCGAGGTCCTTGAGACGGGCCACTTTCAAGACTTTCGCTGGCGTCATCTGAATTCAATCGAGCTACCCGCGATCGAGTTCGAAGTGAGGGTCCAGCCCAAGAAGATTGCGAAGAACGCCCTGATGGATATCAGAGCAATCCACTTGGTTCGTTTGCCCGATCCGAAGAAGTAAAACCAGCAAGAGAACTCAGGACGCTAGATATAACTGGTGCGCAAAAACGTCGTCCAGCAAGAAACTAGCCGGCAAGAGGATGGCGGCGCCCCGCTCGCATTGCCTTGGCTTTGCCACGAGGTGGGGGCGTAGCAGCCACCCGGACGAGAGTCGTGGCGGTTGATACGTCACAGCCATCCTCGTACCGATCCCCCCCCCAATTAACTCAGCCTGCCTTTAACTTAGTCCGCCTTTAACTTAGTCCGTTTGGGCGCCTCGGTTTTCTACCTTCCGGGCCCTGCTTGCTGGGGCTCTCGGAGAACGGCGCGAAGCGGTCTTCACCCTGCTCCAAGGAGAATTGCCATGTGTTCGCTCGATCGTAGAAGATTCATCAAGGCGGCAGCGGTCGGCGGTGCTGCCGTTGGGATGCCGGTACCTGCTGTCATCGCTCGTGGTCGGCTTGAGAAACCAACTTTGCTAGGCATCGGCGCCGGGGGCAAAGGGCGAACGGATCTGCAGCAAGCACAAAAAGCTGGGTTTGATGTGATCGCTATTGCCGATGTCGTCGACGCGAAACGGCTCAAAACCGTCGACAATAAACGCATTAAATCCATCGTGCAGACTCGAGACGCTTTCGATTCCGCAGCTTTCGGGACGGACTATCGCGAGATGATCAGCGAGCTGGGAGAGAAAGTTGACGCCGTAGTGGTCTCAACGCCGGACCATCATCACTTCCATGCCAGCATTCAAGCGATGCAGGCTGGGAAGCACGTTTATTGCCAGAAGCCGTTAACGCATGGTATTTGGGAAGCCCGCATGATGCGAGAAGTCGCAGAGCGGACCGGTGTCAAAACTCAGATGGGAAATCAGGCGCATGCCAATGATCACATGCGGCGATGTGTCGAGTTGCTTCGGGCAGGTGTGATTGGCAAAGTCAAAGCGATTCACACTTGGACCAATCGCCCAATCTGGCCGCAGGGTTTCAAATCGCCGCCCGACGCTGTGCCCGTGCCGGATGCTATTGACTGGAAGCAATGGATCGGACCTGCGCCCTGGGTCGATTACAGTCCGTTGATCGCGCCGTTCTCTTGGCGAGGCTGGTGGAACTACGGAACCGGTGCGCTGGGTGATATGGCGTGTCACATTATGGATCTAGGCTTTTGGGCAATGGATGGATCGACGCCCAAGTCCGTCATTGCTGAGCAAAACGGTGCAACCGAGTGGTCGCCGCCGATCAACTCGAAAATCATTTGGGAATTCCCCGAGAATAAGTACAGCACAAGCGAAGGCTTCAGCATCAATTGGTACGACGGCTACGTGGATGCCAAATTCGACCGGGAGAATTGGACGTTGGCAAAAGGCAGTCCTGAGTACAACCATCCGAGCGAGGATATTCTAGATGGTGAGAGTTTCGAAGACTTTGGTAGCGTCGTGATTGGTGAGGACGGCAAGTTGTTCTTCAACCGGCATCGAGATAGCTGGATTCTGAAAACGAACAGTCACCTGGATGGGTTTGAGTGGCCGGCGGAGTCGTTACCTCGTGCCGCAGATCAAAACAACTACTTGGAATGGTATCAGGCAGTCACAGGGCAGGTAGACCAAGGCGAATCGAACTTCTCCCACGCAGGGCCGTTCACCGAGACGATTTTACTAGGTGTCTTGGCACAACGATTCCCAGGGCAAACATTGGATTGGGACGCCGCGAATCTGCGAGTTACGGGGCGCCCGGAACTCGATAGCTACATCAAACGCAATTACTCGGCAGGCTGGGAAGCAAGTCGCCTGCTGGAGAATGCGAACGCATGACAGAGTCACGGCTGTCCGTAACTAGAAAGTGAGACGCGATGGACGATGATGGCCAAGGCATAGGGCAAGGCGATACTGTGGTACCTGTGCTCCGCTACGGCGGCCTCCCCGGCGAGGATTCGCAGACGCTGGCCCTTCGCCGGGCATACTCGCCGTCCCGCGTTCGCCCCGTTCCGTTGGTCCTGATCTGGATTGCGAGTATTTGGATCGTGTTTCCGGCGGTGCAGTTTGGGCTTGGCTTTCTGTTACCTGGAGCCTGGTACGACGTTTACTTGTTCTGCTACTCGTTGTTTGCCGGTCCGACTTACGCTGTCGGCTGGTGGCTAGCGTTTCGCTACCGGCTGAACGCTTGGGGTATGTTGGTGCCTATAGCCGTGAGCGCCATTCCGACCGTGCTTGGGTTTCTTTGGGCTTTTTTCTCCCGAGCCTTTTCTTGGGGCGGTCCCTGGGGTTATTTCGGCGACCTGGGGTATTACTTCTGGACCACCTCCTATCGAGTCATTTCGCTCGGAGCGTTTGCCGTTCCACTATGGCTCTACTCGCGTGGCACGGTCACCTATCTAGGAAGCAAAGAAGAGGACGCTGCGCCGAAACAGTTGGGAGTGATCCATCTGATGGTCGCATCGCTTGTTTTTGCCATCCTCTTGGCGACGTCGCGTGTCTTTTTCAGTAGCTTTGCTGGAATAACCGTGATGGGTGAGGCTGGTCTGGTGCAAGTTGCTGCGTTCGCTTCGGGGCTCTTCCTTTCGCTCACGTGGATTCTTGCGACCTGGGTTTATGTTTCACCGAAGGTATGGAAGGTTGTAGTGGCTTTGACGATCGACGTCGGCGTTGCTTTGGGGCTCAGCTTCCTTTACTCCATTCTCTACCCCGATAACGGCACTCCGATCCCGCGGATCTTGCCGGAGTGGTTGGCCGACACGCTCAACACGATGATCAGTTTCGGCAGTATCTTGCTGACGTTCTACGTGATCGAGCAGCATGGCTACCAACTACGGACATCACCGAAAGGACAGACGCTCGACCAGCCTGCTGAGATGTCCGAAAAGGTGGAACCGAACGAGCCGTCGGATGCCATTTTCGCAGACTGACATTCCAACTATTCGTACCCCAAGGTGTCAACGGATTCCGTGAGTTTATTGGAACCGTTGCTCATCAATTGGTAACTGGTACGCTGCGGCCATATGGTCGTTTCGGATGACCAGGATGTTGCCAGCCAGAGCGAGGTGGTTCCAAGTCTTGCCGTCCAATGCTTGGATCGCGGCAACTTCGAGATGCTCGTTTGGCGAGGCTTCAATCAAGTGCAGTTGTCCGTCTTCTGCTAAGACCAAGATGTGAACACCAGCCAGCAGCAGTTGCCCGTGGCCGTAGCGGCCGCGTTTCCACATGCGTTTTCCGGTCGCCGCATCGACGCAAGTCATGATGCCGGCATCCAGCCCGTACAGAAATCCGTCCTTTTCTACGAAGTTGGACATCTTGGATTTGAGGCGTTTCGAAAGCCAAAGTGGTTCGACGTCCCAACGAGGTTCTTCCGAATCACTCGAGAGATTCTTTACTTCAAGCAACGTCGTGCCTTTTCCGTAGCCCGATGATATGGCAACGTGAGCCGCGCTATGATTGCTCGAAGAGACAACAAGAGGCTGGGCGACATTGACCCGCTGGAGCTCGCCTTGGGTTACCCAAGGGTGAAACCAAAGCGGAGTCCCATCGAGTGAAAAGGCTCGCAAGCCTGCTCCGTTGAAGCTCAATAGTTGTTGCGTACCGCAGATCTCGTGAATGGTTGGCGAAGCGTAGCCGCCTCGATCGTCGCCTGTTGACCAAATTCTCGTACCGGCTTTAGCGTCGAAGCACAGGACCGAATTACCTTCACCACCCGGAGTGACATACACTCTCCCATCTCGAATCAGAGGCGAGCCCGACATACCCCAGAGTAAGTTGTCTGCATTCGGATTCGCTAGCGTTTCATGGCTCCAGATCTTCGAGCCGTCGGTTACATCAAGGCACAAAAGTAGCCCGTCGGCTCCAAGGGTGTAAACGCGACCATTGGAAATGCAAGGCGTCGAGCGTGGGCCATCGCCGTGCTCATCGATAAAGCGACGACGCTGGGGGTGGACCCAGATTTCAGTTCCAGTCAGCAAGTTGTAGCAGACGACGCATTCGTTTTCGCCGCGTTGCTCGAGATTGATTGCGGCTCTGCCAACCGTCGCAAAACTGGACCAGCCGAGTCCGACTGGATGGCTCCACAAGAGTTCTGGAGGTGTGCTCTCCCAGTCGTCGCTTAGCGCGATATCGGCGACGTGCCCGTCGTTGCGAGCGCCCAGGAAAGAGCGGAAATCTCTTGGAGTGGCAGTGAAGATGCCTTCGTCGATGTTTTCCGGGCGGTCAGTGGTATCATGGCTTTCTCGGCTAACGAAGAATGCGTCGACTTCATCTTCGATCGTGGGTGTCCAAGCCCAAGCTAGTCGTGGAACCATGTTGCCGTAAAAGCTTTCGATACGAACGCAATTGCAAAAGAATGCCAACACTACAGCGACTAGCCCGCTGCCAATGATGACCGTCTTGAGACGCGGACGGAAGCAACACAGCAAGATAGCAACGGTCGGCAAACCGATCAGACCGGCAAGGATGAGAGGCCGCAGGCCATCAAGCCCAAGGTAGAAGGCTTGGGCATCGATTGAGCGAACGGCATTGATCGCCGTAACGATGAAACCGAGGAAGACCCCGAGCCCGATAGGCATTGCAAACAATAGCCAGGGAGAGCAGGGCTCTGGAGTGGCTGAGGTCGCGTTGTTCTTAGTGCTTTCCTCTTGCGTGTCCTGTTTTCGAGTCGACTCGGTACTTCTTGTCTGGCTCATGTCATTCCCCTAACGGGCCATGCCTTTCCACTAACGGGCTGCGGTCCGCATCGGCAACCGGTGCGGCACGCAATACCAATCTCTAGTCAGATTGTGGTGAAGTTGGGCTCAGATCCAGATGAACAGAGTCTAGAGTCATCGTTTCGATGTTCTCCCTGTCAGACGCTCACCTATCGAGCCCAAAACTCGGCCGGCTGCAGCTCGATGGAGTTTTTGCTCCGGCACTGGAATAAATCTAGGACACCTTTTCTGTTGTGCCGGAAGAATCTCCAAGGTTTGGTGATCTGTTGGCATGACTTGAAGGTCCGTCGCGAAACTTGCGGTACACCAACTGGTCTACCGCTGAGGGTTATGCTGGTTGTCTCGGTCGTAGGAAGACCACGGCGATTCGACGCAAGCACCACAGCGTAACTTCCGCAAATTCAGCGACCCACAAGAGAAAACCAACCTAGTCTTTGAAAGGTGCCGAAGATCGCTGCTCAGTGATGGCGGAAATGCATCGCATGCCGCTGTTCCGATTTCGCAACGGGTTGCACCTTGCAGACTTAAGGGATAGAAGCACGGTCGGTTTCCGTGCCGACCGGACTGATGCCGAGAGTGCAGGTAAGTAGCTCTCGAAGTGAGATGAGCCAATGTTGACAAAATGCTTCAATCAGACCAAACGATTCTTGGCCGATGAATCAGGACCAACTGCCGTTGAATACGCCGTGATCCTTGCCTTAATCGTCGGCGTTTGTCTCGGATCCGTCACGTTGATGGCGAATGGCACTCGAGACAGTTTCGATTCCTCAGCCAACGCGATTTCGACCGCACTCTAATCAGGCTAGATACCGGGTAGCTAGGCCAGATACTGGCTAGCGATGTGAGCATAGAAGAAAAGCGAACTGAGTTCCCCACGGCCGACAATAACTGAGATCCAAAACAAAAAAAGGCACTCCAATGGAGTGCCTTTCGTCGTTTTATGAGCTGGAGCGATTCGCTTAGATGCGATCCTTCTTCCAAGTCTCGTTAATGCCAGGTGCTAGATCAGAAAGCAGGTCTTCTAGCTCATCATCGGCGTCGTCAAACATGCTGTCGGTGATGTAGTCGCCAGGAGCCGGGCCGAACGTGGTGTCGGTCATGCGAGCACCGATATCGCCTTTCGGTTGGACTTGGAACTCAACAACAGTTGGTGAAATTCCGGTTTCACCGCCAACCATGCCCACAGCTGACTCCGCGAGGCTACCTGCACTGAGTGCTTGTGAGAATTCGCCTTCAGCAGAGGCCCCGTTGTCACTGTTCAGGTAGTTGATGACTAGCAGAGCATCGAGTGGTGAAATAACGAGGTCGTCATTGACGTCGTACTTGTATCCAAGGCCTTCGCCTTCACCATCGCCTTCTGCACTGCCGGATCCGTCTCGGTTGAGCTTGTTCATGATCAACAGAGCGTCAATTGCTGACACGTACTCGTCGCGGTTGACGTCGTAGGCAAACTCACCGGATCCTCCGCCTCCACCAGCGCTGACGATGTTCACGGAATCAAATCCGTATCGGATTCGATCGAAGGTGACGGCCTCAGGTGGCTCAAACGTCAATGTGTCGTGAAGCGGTGAAATGTCCGCTGGGTCGGCAATGAAGTTTGCGATCCCTGTTGAATTCGCAGTCAAAGTAACCACGAACAGCAACTGTTCGGCACTGCCGAGAGGTTGGTTGCCATTTTCGATTTGGACGGCACCAATTTCGTTGATGACACCTGGAGTGCGGATATCACCCTCACGGACTCGCGAGTAATTGGGGCCGAACTGAACTTGGAATCCAAGGTCAGGGTCGTTCGTATTGCTCGCAACAGGACTAACAAGGTTTGCGTTGTAGAGGACATCCTCGTAGGCAGCGAAGATACCACGGTCGATGCCAAATCCGCGTAAATCCTGAACGAAACCGCGTAGCTGGAACTGGTTGCCGACCTCGATCGAATCGACAGGCTGGCCGTTCACGTCGGTGACGCTCAAGCGAAGGCTGACGATGTCATCACTGTCGGCATCGCCAACGCGTACGGTGACCGTCGCCGTACTCTGGATGCCGCGAGCATCCTGGATGGTGTAGGTGAATTGATCAGCACCATTGAAGCCGCCGTTTGGCGTGTACAAGATGCGGTCGTCGGCAGGGTTGGATGTCCCTCGAGTGTCGATCTGGCTGGTTCCAAACAAACCGTTCGTCGAGGAGACGATCGTGATCGTGTTCGTCGAACCGGTCAGGTCATTGGTGAGCACGTCGACTGGGAAGCGAATGCTATTTTGTGGAATTGCCTCAGGCACCGAGTCATCGACGGCAACAGGGAATTCAACTCCATCACCCACGATTTCAAGCTGGGTTCCGATGTAACGGATTCGTTCAACGGGAACGGCACTTCCCGGTGTGTCAAACAAAAGCGTGTCTGAGAATGGGAAATTGTCAGCCGGATCTGGTGTGAAGTCCGCGATACCAGGCGATCGGGCGTTGAACGTGATGGTCGCGAGCAGGGTTGGATCCGCGTCGTTCATCACCGTACGGTTACTGAAGGCACCGAATTCATCGATGATTCCAGGAATCGTTGCGTCTCCAGTTTGGAAATTCAAATAGTCGTTGAAGAAGCTGGTTTCGAATGCAAAGCTTGAGCTCGCATCGGTATTCGGGATCGTCGAGACTAGCTGACGGCTGTAAAGCAAGTCGGAGTAAGCCGCGAAGACGCCGGCAGCCGTACCTGGGTTCGCCGAGGAGAACCGTAAGTCGTCAACTCGGAATTCGACCAAGAAGTCCTGACCTTGCTGAACAGCTGAGATTGGATTTCCGTTCAGGTCGGTAGCGACCAGCTGAATGAGCACATCGTCATCATCACGGTCACCCGGCAGGGTGTGCAGCGTAACTTGAGCAGAGCTCTGTTCGCCTGACGCGTCGGCCACGGTGTAGGTGAAGAATTCGGTTCCGCCGAAGTCACGTGCTGGTGTGTAGCGAAGCGACTTGCCGCCGGTCGCGATGTTGATCTGTCCACCCTTGTCCGGTTGTGTCACGGAGATGATGGTAAGGGCCCCGTTTTGACCTTCGATGTCGTTCTCTAGAACGTTCAGCGGCAGGTCAATCACGTTGGTCGACGTGGTGAAGCTGTCGTCGATGGCCAGTGGGTTTTCGAAGAACAGGTTGACGTCGATGATGACGGTGGCGGTATCAACGTCGCCGCCCGAGTTCCGCATCGTGTAGTTGAACGAGTCTTGTCCGATGAATCCATTGGGTGGCGTGTACAGGACCGTGTTCGAAGGTGTGACTTGGACGATACCGCCGGCGGTGGTGCCGCTAACGCTAACGATCTCAAGTGTTTCGCCCGGAAGACGGAAGTCATTGGCCAGAACGTCTAGCGTGTTCAACGCCGAGTTTCGAGAGACTCCAAATCGGTCATCAATGGCCAGCTCGAGAGTGTCGGTGACGTTCAAGATGTAATCTTCAACTTCACCACTTCCCACGGCACCCGTGGCGGTCAACGTGGTGTCCGTGCTGTAGCGGAAGCGAGCCACGGTATCGCCCAGAAGAGCGTTGCCTGGTGCGGCGAAGGTCACGCTGGTTGTTCCGGTGCCAACGGGCGAGTTGGTGATCACTCGCTCAGCAGCTTCAAAAACGCCATTCTGGTTGAAGTCAATCCAACCGTTCAGGAAGGCGTTTTCACCCGTGGTGTTTTGCGCCGTGACCGCGATGCGGTTGTTGGTGCTGCCAGCAACAAGTGGCCGACTCAAGACGATACCGTCTTCGTCGTCGATCACATCTCCGCTTCCGCCGACAACGCCATTGGCATCGTCACCTTGGGCGTTCGTCGAAAATTGGCTAGCTTCCTCCGAGTCCCATTCGTTACCGAGGATCAGTCCGTCTACAAAGCCGTGCGACGCGATACCGTAGCTTTGTGGTGCGTCACCGAAGTCGACGGTCAGGCGATTACCGAAGTCCAAGCCGGACGCGGCTGCGGCATCTGCAGCCGGGTCACCGGTCAACGTGATCGTGTGTTCGTTGTCGAAGGCAGGGCCAGGGAACGTTTGAACGAAGCCAGTGTCGACCACTTCCCGAACCGTGTAGGTTCCAGGACCACCGAAAGTCAACTTGTAGGTTCCGTCGGCAGCCGTCTGGGTCGAAGGCTCTCCGATATCGATTCGATTGTCACCGTCTTCATCGATGTAGATCCAAACTCCACCGATGGCACTTTCACCCGCGTCGCGGATGCCGTTCCCGTTGGTGTCGCTCCACTTCGTACCCGTTACATCAGGTAGAACCTGAGTGTTGCCGAAGTTGGCGTTGTTGACCGTCTGGTCAGCCGTGGTGGTGATCGTCAACGCGCCGGCTGTGGTGAGACGGAATCCAGCTGGGACAACTTCGCGAATGATGTGCGTTCCAGCGCCCACCGATAGGCTGTAGGAACCATCAGCAGCGGATACTGCGGAAGCCTCACCAGCGTCAAAGATTGCGTTGTTGTTGGCGTCTACATAGACCGTGACCCCGGCGAAGCCATTATCGCCCGCATCGAATGAGCGATTGGCATTCAGGTCATTAAAGACCGTACCGTTGATCGTGCTGCCGCCGACTTGCCCTGTGGATAGCGCCCAGCCAATCCAGTTCACGACGTCGTTCCAACCACGCGGGAAATCATTCGGGTCGCCGGTAAAATCAGGATTGAATTGGCCTAGGCCGGTGAACTGATCCGCGCGAAATTGAACCGGCTCGTCGTCGTCGGTTCCGAAGATCCCATCGTCACCCGAACCAGAGCTGATAATCGGATCGTAGAACTGATCCATGATACTGAGAATAGCATTATTTGGATCTTGGTGACGGCCGCCGAAGAAGTGCCCAGCTTCGTGGACGATGACCAAGCTCATTAGTTCAGCGATTACGTCGACTCGCCTAGCGAACGGATCGATAGGCGTGAGGCCAACAGTTGCAATCAGCGTATCGTGCATGACGATCGCAGTTTCTTCTGTGATGAAGTTGCCCGCATCGACTGACTGGGCGATACCTAGTACGCCCGAGCTGGCGGCGGTAGGGTCGCCGACGAGTTGCTGCCAGGTTCCACCGATGACGACACGGCTGACATTGGCTTCACCCCAGGGGTCCGCGTGATCCTTACTGTTGAGAATCTCGATGCCGAAATTGGGATTGGTGGTGTTCGCGGCCAGATAGTCAAACTTCGCAGTTGACCGACGGACTACTTCGTCGATGAAGGCGTCGTGGTCATTATCTTGAATGCCGTAGGCACCTAAGAAGTTGCGAGTGTCCGATAGATTGACAGTACCGGGCGCACCATCAAAGAATAGGTCACGTGGGAACGAAGCACCATTGAAGTCAAGGAAGAGAGTTTGTTTGGTGCCGAACGACGCGTCCTCGAGCACAGGTCGGTATTGACGCAGCTGAAGCGTATAAGCCCCAGAGAGCGATCCGAGGCGATAGTAGTAACGCCCGGCTGTTGGGATGACGTAGTGCAGAGCTATGTCAGTTGGGTTCACGGCGGCCGGGTCGGCTCCAGTCAGTGGCGACCCTTCCGGCGATGTCGGGATACCAGCGCTCGCGATAATCTCACGACCTGTTGGGTCGTACATCGCGATCTGTGGGCTCGTCGCAAGCTGACCCGCGATGAGCCGCGCGTCGACGATAGCTCCGGCTTCCAGATCAACAGCGAACCAATCGACGTCTCGTGCCCCGCCCGTGCCGGAAATGTTCACGCCGAAATTTCCGGCCAGTGGCACGAGAGTCGCGCTGGTGAGGCCGTTGTTCGGCTCGACTTCGGCAGCGCCGACGATATTGTCCGAGAAGCCTTCTCCGGGTGCAGACGCGCCGCCGCCATCTCCGAAGCGTTCATTTAGGTACGCGAGTGTAGCGGCTTGACTCTCGGCGTTGCTGAAAAATGTTCGCTCCGCTACCGCTCCTGGATTCCAGTCCGCGTTGAGCATCTCTCTCTTCTCGAGATTCTCGAATGTTCGGAGACTATTACGCAGAGCTTTGCGACAGCGATCGGCGTGAGAAGATGACCGTCTGGATGACTTGCGTGACTTCACTTGTAACGTCCTCAAATCGAGCAAGAGCCGAGATTGGTTTGGAGATGGGTCGACGTGGTTTCCGCTGTGCTGAGACTGCTCATTTCGTGGCAAAACTCATGGAAAGTGGGGATCGAAACGGACCCCTAAAGCCACCGCAAACGGATGAATCGCCGTGATAAGATGCGAAATTTAGGTAAAAAGCAGTCTCGATTCTAATTCCGCTCCCCACCATGTCAACGAACCGCAATGTTCCTCTGATGAACTGGCGGTGGGCCGAGTTCCGGTTTCGCTGGATTTTTTATGGTTGGCTCAATTGTAAAGGTTATGAGTCATCCGAGTCTGCCTAAATTGACGCTCGATACCGTGAAGTGGGTCTCGGCGACTCTTCAGGTGCCTTGGAATTCGGGCTCCGGTGTCGTGCTCAGCCCTCAGTCTGGGGAAATATGTCCAAGGCAAAACAAATAAAGCCCCACCGTTTGACTGGCGGGGCTTCCGTCTGAAACCTTGGAGCATTGGCCTTTCGTTTTCCGATTAGCGAATCGCTTCGAGCTTATATGCTAGCGAATCACTTCGAGCTTCGGCTTAGCGAATCGCTTCGAGCTTCGGCTAAGCGAATCGCATGTGTTTCCACCTAGCGAACCGCTTCCGAAAGCAGCATGCTGAGTATGCTGCGAGCAATGCGGCCGTCAGGGGCACCCGAAGGGGGGAATGGCATTGGCCTTCCACTCAAACCCGCCGGCGCCGCGCCAAACGGGCTTCGCAGATTCTGGTTATTCAGGTTTGTCCGAGCTCGCTGCTCAGCCAGCAGTCGTTCCAACTGGGCCCTTTCTTGATTAATCCGTTGCTGCTCGACCACACGCTGACGCTCAGCTGCTCGGCGTTGTTCGTCCAGTCTTCGTTGCTCTGCAATTCGATTCTGTTCCGCAATGCGACGCTGTTGATCTAGGTTTCGCTGCTCTGCGGCTCGTTGCTGTGCAATTTGCTGTTCGAACTGACGAGCAAGCAAGCGGTCTTGTTCTCGCTGCTGCTCTAGGATGCGTTGCTGATCCGCGAGTCGTCGCTGCTCAGCCAAAAGCTGTGCCGCAGACGACACGCCGCCCGAACCGTAGCTGCCGTACAAAGACGGCTGGCCAGGAATTGCCGGAACTAACCATGGAGGGGGGGCATGAGTGCTGTTTCCAAGCGTGTTCGGCAATGGGAAGTGCTGTGGGAGCGGCTGGGAATGGCCGGCGGAGGTCGAAGCCGCTAATAGGTATTCGACGGCGACCTGGGTTCTGGCAAGCTGTCGGCAGACTCGGTCGAGAGCGGCACGAACGGTGTAGTTGGATCGAAGTCGGCAGTCGGCTTGGATCAGTTGTGCAAGCCCATCGGCTGCCGCGCCCGCCTCCCGAAGAGCGCACAGGATGGGCTCCGGATTGTGCGGGCAAGCCAGAGCTTCGCAAAGTCGATCCGCCGCGGATTCAAGCTGGCAAAGCGGTTCAGGATGAGGAGTGGTTGTTCGCGAGCGCAAAACGACTTTCAGCTGATCGACTTGGGCACGCAGGATCTTGGACTCGTGAACCGCGGAGCCGACTCCGGCGAAAGCGGGTGAGCCCATTGCTAGCAATCCGAGCACCCCGAGCGTTCGGACGATTCTGGAAATTTGACTAGACATCGAAGCCTCCTTCTTGGCAGGTGTTGAGGCGGTCGTCCTTGGGCCTCGGCGGGGGAATCAATCCGTCGCTTGATGTCAATTGCACTATTCGTGCCAAAATGATCTGAGTGGAATCACTCTGCTAAAATTAGCATGAATCAACTCCTGAGGGGCAGGAGGGAGTCGACTGGGCTATGCAAAGGCAGGTTGTTTCGGTGGTTGTGATGTCTTTTAGACTTCGCTGAAGTCAGTTGGGTGGTGCTGTAGTAGGTTTTTGGGTTGGGTTTTGGGTTTGCTAGCGCCGGTTTGGGGCGCGGGAGAGGGTTGTTCGTTCGGCCGGGCGTGTTGGCTGTCGGGCTTGAGCTCTTTTTGGGTTTTTGGCTGTTTTTTAGCCGCGATTCGGTTGGACACTTGGTTTTCTGTCGGGTTTGCGGTGCATTGTTTTTGGGCAGGGTTGGGCTGCCTGTTTTTTGGGCGGGGGTTGCCTTGATTTCTTGTTGGTGGAGTCAAGTGTCGTAACTGCTAGCAAAATAACGACTTACAGCGAGGCGTTTGATCCCCTTTAGAAGATGGGGGTGTCATCGGGACGACGGATGTCCCGGTCGGAGTGCAGACTCACCCAATTCGAAATGAGGAAGATCAATGAGCTCAGATCCCACGAATCAGTTTGGATCAAATCCTAATGGATCTCAGAATGGCTCTCGAAATAACTACCCTGTGCCAAAGCAGCCAACGACCATTCACCACCCGCATCCTTTGTCTGGACCTGGCCTCGCGGCACCTCCCCAGCCACCGACACCGCCTGCACCAAACCGTCTACCGCCAGCGCCGGTTCAGCAGCCTATGCCGACTGCTTCTGCGATGCCTGCTCAGGTTGCCCAGCCTGCCACCCCGCCGCCGGCTCCCAAGCCTGCTGCTGAACCCAATTCAAAGCTAGCGAATGACCTTCGCAAGTTTGATGAAGTCGCAGCCCGCGTTCGCGGCGAGTTGGTCCCTGCCCAGGCGTTCGAAACTCGCTGTCAGCAGGCGTTCGATGTCGCCAATGATCTGTTTGGCAACGCCCCAACATGGGTCTGCTTCTACCGTGAGCTCCTTGGTGGAGCTGGTCTGGTTCACACGCTGTTCGACAATCACGCCGATTTTGGCGCTTTCCTTCGAACCGAGCAATATCACCAGATTCAAATGATGCTGACGGCCCTTCGCAGCCGTGATCTTCCGGAGAATGATCCCAATGATCCGCAGCGAATGATCACCGTTCGCCTGCCAAAGAGTTTGCACGAGGCAATGTGTGAGGAAGCTGGGCGATTGAACATCAGTGTCAATCGTCTGTGCATTAGTCGCATGTTGCAGCTGCTCGATCCAAAGATGATCCCAGAGACGACTTCGAAGCCTCGCGGCCGCAAGCCTCGGACGCGCCAAAAGCAAAGTGGCTAGTTTTGCGCGGCGCGGCCAGCCGCTAGCGGTCGTCTACGGTTTCTTCGGCGCCCTCCCTCCGGAGGGTGGCTGGGGTAGCTAGTTAGCTTCAGCTTGGGAGTACCGGCACTCAGCACGGGCAGCCTAGCGCTGGTGGATTGGGAGTGGGCCGGAAAGGCTTTGGTAAGCTAGCTAGGCTAGCTAGGCTAGCTTGGAAGGCATTGGCAGGCTAAAGCCTGAACTCCAGCTAGGAGGCCAGCAGGGGATCAAAGCGACCGATTTCCACTGCGCTGGAGTCCAGCCTTTAGGCTGTCCCAGTTTTTGCTCCTCTCGGAGGCAGGCTAAAACCTGAACTCCAGCTAAGAGCCCTCGATTGCGCTGCGAATTACGCTCAGCTTGTGCTCCTCGACTCGCGCCTGCGCCCTACTCTCCCAGCTCCCTTATTCCTTCATTTCCCAATCTCCCAATCTCCCCCGCCGCTCCCCGCATTGGGTTGCGATTGCTGCAGCTGGGCCGATTGGCTATCCCTTGCTTATGGAATTTTCAATCGACATTGCTCAGTATTGCGGTCCGCTCGATCTGCTGCTGCATATCGTCCGGCGAGAAGAGCTTTCGCTGGCGGAGTTGCCGCTCGCGAAGATCACCGAGCAGTATCTGGATTTTCTAGAAGTCTTGGTCGAGCTACAGATCGATGATGTGGCCGACTTTCTTGAGATTGCTAGCTTGCTGGTCGAAATGAAGTCCAAGCAGGCGATTCCCTCGGCTGAGCCGGTTGCGGACGAATCACCGGATGAATTCGCGGATATGTCCGATGAACTGGTCTACCGTTTGATGGAGTACAAGCGGATCCGCGATGCCGCTTCGATCCTTGAGGAGCAGGGGGAACTGTGGCAGCTGCGTTATTCTCGACTTGCAAACGATCTGCCGACTCGAAAAATCCCGACCGGCGAGCAGCCCATCCAGCCGATTGAAGTCTGGGACCTGGTCAGCGCGTTTGGTCGAATTCTACGAGAGCAGCAACCGCCGCCGTCCACAAACGTTGTCTACGACGATACGCCGATTCACATCTATATGGAGCGGATTCACGGTCAGGTCTGTCGTGAAGAATGTGTCGAGTTAACGACGCTTTTCAAGCCCGGAATGCACAAGAGTTCACTCGTGGCGATGTTCCTGGCAACACTGGAGCTGACTAGGCACTATGGTTTGACCACGGAGCAGCAAGATGCGGGGCATCCGTTGTATCTGTTGGCCGGCGACGAATTCAAACGTGAGCTTGATGTTCACAAGATCGACAACCTCAGTTTCGAGAGGGTCGCCAATTCCAATATGCCGGTTGCCGGTCGATAGCGAAGCGTCTAGCAGAAGAAGATCCTGCGCTTTGTGCTTATCTCTTCAAATAAGCCACGAGGGGATGGCCGCTACCTTGGCCGAAAACCGCGGGCAGACACTCAGATCGGAATTGTCATACAGTGGAGAAAGCGGCTGGAGTTGGTGCAGAGGACCGGCGGCAGGAATTCTCCAGGTCCACATCTTACTGATTATTAGGGCTCGCCCGGGGGGCGTGCTCTCTACCGGAATCCTGAGCAGCACGCAGCGGGAAGCCTATGAACCGAAGGAGACCCATTAGCAGCGGGAGCTATACTGCCAAACGGTGGGCACTGCTGTGCAGGCTCGATGCTATTCCCAAATTCGTAGAACAAAGCAACCTGCTAGAGCGACGATCACACCGAGCATCCACGGCTGCATGCGAAGGTTTGATTTGACAACCACAGCTTTGCAGCACTCGCACCAAGCGTGGTTGTCATCCATGGCGACTTTTTGAGATAGCGGCTTGCGGCACTGGTCACAGTAGAAGTCGGTCAGTTGTTGCATGGATGCCTCTCCTAATCTTTACTCCCGTTTGGTACTGCAGAGCTTTGCCCGAATAGCGTCGGATCTCACCGCAGGTCCTTGGGGAACTGTCCTGATAGTTATGCTTGGAGATTGAAAAACTGGTCGACGCTTACGCGCGCGGGCAATTGTTCCAATCTCATTCTTCACTCAACTCGCCTTGTCGTCATAGAGCTGTTCCGGATTTGGTTCGAGCTTGTGGCTAACTTGGTTCGATCAAAAATCGAAGAGCGGATCATGAACGTTTTGCTTTCGAGAGTTCGTCAAGCCGGTCTGGCCCTCGCGCCAACGCCAGAGTCTGTCGTCGGTAGCGAAGCGAACTCTCGGTATGTTGCCGCGGCAGGCTCGCTGCTCGCGGCAAACTCTTTCGATCTATTGCAAACCTAACATGGAATCGCAGGGGAGGAGAAAATTCCGCGCGGGTTTTCCATCGAAAAGCTTGCCGATGCTAAGCGGCAACCTACGCGGTAGAGAGATAGCCGGTTTGCAGGTAAAAAATACCGTGCAACGTCGTGCTTAAACCGTTGGCTAGGGCACTTTGTTTTGCGTGCCAAGAAGATCATTTACGGCTTTGTTGGCAACGCGGACGATGTATTTGTTCGGCTGGTCGGTCAAGGCGGATTGGAGTGCACCGAGCGCCGGCCTGGCAGCTTCATCGAGTTCATCCAGGGCGATGGCAGCGGCGAGTCGTCCCCACTGGTGTTCGCTCTCAAGCTCGGCGGTAAGTTTTTCTAGTCCTTCCTTCAGTGTGCCTTGTCGACACAACGCACGAGCGGCGGCAATGCGTACGCTAGGGCTAGGGTCATCCAGCAGCGCGAGCATCTTGGCTTGCGAGGCTTCAGCGGCCGGTTTCCCGATGTTGCCAAGTCCGGTAGCACCCCAGTAGCGGATTGTGGCGTCGGCGTGATCGCATCCCCTGAGAAGCTCGGGAATCGCGGAAGTTCCCTGGCTTGCTGCCGCCGCGATGGCCACCAACTGATCGACTACGGCTCGCGCCGATTGATCACCGAGCCCGGATCGCAGAATCTCAAATCGAGTGCCAAGCTGCGACTCACGGACTTCGATCTCCGCTTCTGGCACTAAACCAACGTCGCGAACCTCAGATTGCCAGCGAAGGCACTCCGCACGCATTGCTTCCAGCCTTTGGCGATGATCAGGCGACGCCGCCAGGTTGTGGATTTCGTGCGGGTCGGATTCGAGGTCGTACAGTTCTTCGACTGGCTTCGACGACGCGGAGAATAGCTTACCCGCTTCCGTAAGCGTCCCTCCCGCCTCGGCTTCGCGAATAGCCAGCATGGTCGCGCCTTTTTCCGGCGTGTTCATGTACTGGTAATAAGCTTTGAGGGGCTCGTAGTTGCGGATGTATCGGTAGCGTTGGTCACGCACCGCTCGAATGATGTCGTATCGCTCATCCATGCGGTCGCGAGCACCATAAATGAACTTGCGTTCGGGCGAAAGATTCTCGCCGAGAAAGGCACGCCCCTGCATATAGTCTGGGACACTGATACCGCAAAGATTGAGGACGGTTGGTCCAAAGTCGACCGAGTTGACGAGTTCGTCGGAAACGCTGCCGGGCTGGCCCTGCTGGGACGGACGGTATCGTTTCGGAATGCGAACGATGAAGGGGATTCGCGTACCCGAGTCATATAACCATCGCTTAGCCCTGGGTAAGCCGACGCCGTGGTCCGACCAGAAGAAAACAATGGTGTTCTCTGCGAGCCCCGCTTTTTCAAGCTCCTTTAAGTGGTCTCCGGCCCACTGGTCCATCGCCGTGATCAGCTCGTAGTTCCGTTTCCAATCTTCGCGCGTTACCGGCGTATCGGGGTAGTAAGGCGGAAGTGTGCTTAGCGAGTTGGGGTCTTGCCGCTGTGTTGGCTCTAGCTCTGACGTGACATCTTCGTATTTCGATTCGCTGGCAATGCCGCTTTCATGGCAGCCGCCAAAATTGAATACAGCGAAGAAGGGCTGGTCCTTGTCTCGGTTTTTCCAGTGTGCCTTCTTGCCACTTTCGTCCCAAATCTCTTTCGAAGATGGTTTCTTAAATTGGTAGTCCGTCTTGCTATTGTTCGTGCAGTAATAGCCTGCGTCCATCAAGTATTGCGGGAACGGACGCATCCAATTCGGTAGCAGCGCGTTGCAGCGCATGTGGTGTGTACCAATCGAATTTTGGTACATGCCGGTAATGATGGTTGAACGACATGGAGCGCAAACGCCTGCTGCGGTGAAAACATGTGTGTAACGCACGCCTTGCTCAGCCAGCATGTCCAAATTGGGAGTGATGGCGTGCGGATCGCCGTAGCATCCGAGATGGGGACTAATGTCCTCGCAAGAAAGCCAGAGGATGTTTGGGCGTTCGGTGGAGTCGGATTCAGGCCTCTTGGCATGCGACGGTGAGGGCCACGAGATTAGGTTCGCCAACAGAATGCCGAACGCTAGGGTACGGATTGCCAATGCGTGGAGAGGTCGGTTCTTCATCGGTGTTGAATCTTTGGTCTACAGCTACAATTCGGGTATCACCTGGGCGTCGAATAGACGGCCTTGGCGACTGGCCGCGTGCTTACCGTCGCGGTTTTCAAACTAGCAATGCCTACCCGAACTTGGAATAAACGAGATGATTTCGCGCTTGAGGATAACATGGTTGACGTGCGGTGTGGTTCTATTGCAAATCAGTTCCATAAATCCGTTTCAGTTGGCTCTGTCGCATGCGCAGGTGCCCGCGACTGCCAATATCGTTGACGCAACAGATTCGAAGGCGATTGAATCGAATGCGATGCCGCGAGCCGAGACCGGTTCGGACGAGCTGCTTATTGCCGAACTCCGCACCTACATCGAGCAAGTTCGAAACCAATGGTCTGTTCCGGGTCTAGCTGTCGCCATTGTTAAGAACGACCAGGTGCTCATGGCCGAGGGGTTTGGGTACCTTGAAGTTGGCGGGGATGAGCCAGTCGATGGTGACACTCTTTTCGCCATCGCGTCGAACACGAAAGCTTTCACGTCTGCGGCTCTGGCGATTCTCGTCGATGAAGGCAAGCTTGCGTGGGATGATCGAGTCGACCGCTATCTGCCCTGGCTGCGACTGAAGGATCCGATGACACGGGATCTGCGAATTCGGGATTTGCTGTGTCATCGCAGCGGGCTTGGCACCTTCAGTGGAGATCTGGTTTGGTGGGGAACCAAGTACTCGCCGCGAGAAGTCCTCGAGCGAGCGATTCATCTGGAGCCGGCTTCACCGTTTCGATCCAAGTACGGTTACTCGAATCTGATGTTTCTAGCTGCCGGTTTGGTGATTGAAGAAGTCTCAGGCCAGGCTTGGAGTGAATTCATTGCTCAGCAAATTCTAGCCCCGCTTCAAATGTCGCGGACGATTACGACGACAAGCCGGCTGGACGAAGTAGGAAACTTCGCCACGCCACACAAGACTTTCCTCGATCGGAATGAACCGATCGAGTGGGTGAATTGGGACAACATGGCAGCGGCCGGTGGCGTTATTTCCAGTGCAAAGGATATGGCGAACTGGATGCGTGTTCAGCTTGGCCGAGGCGAGTTTTCTCCCGACGACGGTGAAGCAACACGACTATTCTCTATGGCACAGTCGCACCAAATGTGGCGTGCTCACACTCCAATACCCGTTTCGGAGGCGTCCTTACGCAAGACACCTTCGACTCACTTTCGAGCCTATGGGTTAGGCTGGTCCTTATCGGATTACCAGGGATGCAAGCTTGCTGTCCATGGAGGTGGCTACGATGGCATGTATTCACAAACGCTTTTGGTGCCGGAAAAGCGTCTTGGTGTCGTCGTACTCACGAATAGCATGACGAGCATTACTTCATCCATCACGTATCGTGTTCTCGACTCGTTCTTAGGTGTCGAGCTACGGGATTGGAGTTCCGAAAGGCTGGTCGACTTCAAGAAATCCAGAGAGAGTTTCGCGGGCCGCATCGACACGGCGACGAAAATTCAGGTTGAAGGCACGAAACCGAGCCATGATCTCGCGGCGTATGCCGGTGATTTCCGATGTCCGCTCTACGGAAACGCAAAAATCGAGCTTGAAGGTAAGGGACTGGTGCTTCGGTTGCTACCCAATGAGCGATTGGTCGCAGATTTAGAGCACCTGCATTACGACACATTTTTAATCCGCTGGCGGCACGAGCATGCCTGGTTCGGTGCCGGGACGGCGAATTTCCTTTCCAACGCACAGGGTAAGGTTGTTCGTATCGAGCTGGACGTGCCCAACGATGATATGTGGTTCTACGAGCTTGATTTGCAGCGGATTGCTGATGATTAGTTTGAGGGGCGGAGTAATTTGATCGGCTAGATTGCTCCGTCCTCCAGTGAAGATGTCCGCGCATGAAAAAAGGCGAAACCGATTGCGTAACAACCGGCTCGCCTACACGGGGGGTGAGAAAGCTAGTGCTTTCCAGAGCGATCCTCCGCTCCACCAGAAGCCTAGGTTCAGTCTTAGGACACGCGTGTATATCGCCAATAATTTTGGGATTCCGCGAAAGAACTACTGGACGGTAGTTTTATTCGTTGGATTCGCACTCCGTGCTGGCTTCAGCTGCTGAAATCTTTACTTGGGAAGCGACATTCAACTTCCATTGGGCAATTCGAAGTGATCTGGTGACGTACCGGCTGACTGCGATCCAGTTTGTCTCAGATGAGGGTCGGGGCTTTGATAACGGAACGCTTTTGATCGAGTGGCGGAATAGCGACATGGAGTGTCCCGTAGGAATTACGGCCAACCTGTGTCTCCAGCAAACCTAAGTTTCACAATTCGGCTGATTCGCAAGATCTCGTCTGCAGAAAACTGTCCCCAAGCCACCGTTACTTCGGACACGTTCGACAGGTCGCCACGGCATAGGCCGTCAGCAGTGATGTTGGTGTGAGACAGATCCAGCTGAAAAAGAGATCCGATCTGTCCCAGGACGGGTAACGCATCGTCACCGATCTCGGTCTCCGAGAGGTCAAGGATCGATACGCTTCGGCCCGCCAAGGTCCGCAGGCCCTCGAGCGTCACGCCTGATCGACTTAGGTCTATCTGGTAGGTTCCCGCCCCGAATGCACCGAGGCATGTGCCGGTATACCGTTTGCCCTTTAGGGACAGTTTGCTGTACGAGCCGGGGATGTTGGTCAAACTCGACTCGTCGAAGGCCCCATCGCTGAGGGTAAGTTCCCGGACGCTGATGCGCGGCAGAATCGCGAAGATGCCAGTGGTCAGCTGGCTGTTTCCGATTGAAAGCTGCCGCACGGAGAGCTTCCCAGCGACTGCGGCGAACGAGGCATCGACAAGCGGATTGTCGTCCAGCTCCAACTTTTGAATGCTTGTCATGCTGGAGAGGAACGCTCCGGTCAGTCGGTTGTTTCGTACATCCAATTCATTGGGACTTCTCTGCTTGATTAGTCTGCTCAATTCGGCATCGTTCAATCCACAGCCGCGGATCGAAATCGTCCAGGGCAGATTCCTCCAAAGTAAATCGAGGTCGGTCGAGCGCAGGCCGTTGTCGCTGATGTCGAGATGCATCAAAGAGCGGAACTCTGGATTCTGCAGCAGCGAAACAAGCTGTTGCTTGGGGATGTTCATATCTGCCATCTTCAACCTGCCCAGCGGCAACGAGCGAAGTAGTTGAAGGATACCATTGGCGGTGAACTTCGTGCCTGAGATATCGAGTTCCATGATTGGGCCGAGCCCGATGATGGTTTCGATGCTCGAATCGCCGATATTGCACTTTGAAATATCCAGGTAGGTTACAGAAGGAGTGCTGGTAATGCTTAGCAAGTCAGATTCACCTGCCGACGGAGGCAGCACGACGTTCGTAATGCTCTGTGTGCGACTGTCGGCTTCGATCGTGCCACCGTCCATGTAGATCGCAGACGCCCGATTGCTCAGGGCGCCGATCTTAGCCATCCGCTGTCGGTGCAGTGCATAATTGCTGAAGCTACCAACGGTCGCGACGGCTAAGATCGTTGCCGCACAAATCCTGGCACCTCGATTCGAGTCCCAGAATCCAAGCTGCGTTTTAGGGGGATCGGGCGTCTCATGCAATTTGGCATCTTGGTCGGATGCCGCCTTCGTCGATTCCTCTTTGGCGAATTCTTGATCACTCCATGGCGATTCGTTGTGCGCCGCATTTTGCTCCCGGTTCGCTGCGTCTGCTTGCGTGCGTTTACCCGCACGAGCAAGACGGAAGCCCGAGCCTCGCAAAGCGATTGTGCCGAGGAACATGGTTGCGCATCCGCTGGCAACGGAAATGAAAATCGGTAGCAAATCACGGAACGAAATATATGACACCAAGTTCAAAAGGAAGACGAGCAAACATAGACCCGATAGGAAGCAAAACTGGGCGACTAGAGTTCGCGTGCGACTCTTGAAGGCCATGGAGAGCATTGCGGCAGGGAAGTAAATGACCAGTCCCAAAATGGCAAAGCCAATCGAAACTGATGCGACCACAGGCCAATAGTAGGCTGACGGGAATTGCCAATAGGTTTGCGGAACGCGCGCGAACAAAATGAGCGAACCAATGACCGCTGTCATCGTCAGATAGTCATTGATACTGAATTGCAAACGCGGCAAATCCGCTTCGCGACGAGTTAGGTGCCAGCCAACGAGCAACCGCGAAATCCAGAATGGCGTGCTTGTCGCTAGGATTGCTAGCGGTATCACTGCGATGCTCCAAAACGAATCGGAGATCGAAGGGGAGATCATTTGTGTTGTGAATTGAGATCCGCCGAAAAGGCAAAAGTAACCGGCGAAAGTAAGCAGCATCCCAATCAAGTAACCGCGTATCCAACGCATGGATCCAAGTCCGGCTACCAGTGTAAAGAAGCCAATCTGCCCGAAGACGAAACCGATCGCGGCCCCGAAAAACAATTCGCCAGCCAAACGCGGCAGAAACGACGTGAGCAAGTAGAAGATCGCTAGATCGGTCATGAGCGCCGCGGCGATGTAGACGATCAGCGGCGTGATCTTGGGTTTCGCGCGTCGCGACCGCGAGTCTGCATTTCGCCAAGCCGTTGGAGAACTTAGTTGGCACAGATCGGCCACTTTCTCGGAATGCTCTGTGAATTCCCCATAACGGCGAATCTCAATCTTCGGCAAGTCGGCTGAAGCCGTCGGCTCAACCGTCTCTGGCAGCTGTTTGTTCGGAGAATACTCAGAATTCATCGCAACCATCTCAGGCTAGGTTCAGTGGCTAGGACTTTGGACGCTTGTCGTTCGCGCCATTTGCGCAAAAAACGCGGATGAAAATCGAAATAGCGCCGCGTGTTCGGCAAAGCTGCCCTGGCTGACGCTGCGGATTCACTGAATCGTTGTCGCGATGGCATATTGTCGGAGGAGCACACCCAATCCCGCCCGGGAACAAACGCCTGGGAACAAAACGATCGCTCCCGTTATGGACAACGTCTAGCAGTGGTTGCTTGACTTCGCTGCCTTAGCGGTTCTGCCCTACCTCTCCATCATTGCCCCAACCAAGTGAGCACCGTATGCACCGTAAGCTTTTGGCCGAGTTGTTCGGCACATTCATACTCGTTTTCGGAGGTTGCGGAGCAGCCGTATTTGCTGCGAACATTCCGAATGCCGATTCGGCTCCACTCGCAACCAACATGGGACTTGGCTATCTCGGAGTTTCCATCGCGTTTGGCCTGACCGTTCTGGGATGTGCCTACGCGTTTGGCGGTGTTTCGGGTTGTCATCTGAACCCGGCTGTAACACTTGGTTTGACGTCAGCTGGACGGTTCAAGGCTAGTGATGTTCCGGGCTACATCATTGCGCAAGTAGTTGGCGCGGTGTTGGCTTCAGGCCTGCTGCTTTTTTTGCTTAAGCAGGGACCTGACGGATACGACATTGCTGTGGGGCGATTGGCGGCAAATGGTTACGGTGAATTCTCACCTAGCGGCTATAGCATGTTGGCCGCATTGGTAGCCGAAGTGGCCTGCACGTTTGTGTTTCTGCTAATCATCCTTGGCGCGACTTCGAAGCATGCGTCGCCCGCTGCGGCTGGTATCGCCATTGGTCTGACACTGACTCTGATTCACTTGGTTGATATTCCACTGACGAACTGCAGCGTCAATCCAGCTCGAAGTACAGGCCCAGCCATCTTCGTCGGCTCTTCGGCTCTGAGCCAACTGTGGCTCTTCTGGGTAGCTCCGATCGGTGGAGCCGTGTTGGCGGGTATTGTCAGTCGCATCATCAACAGCGAGGACGACGCCGAATAAGATTCTGGCGTTACTCGAGGTCTTCGAGTCCGTCTAGCTCGGTGCGTAGCCGCTGCAGAACGCGGCTGCGTGCCTTGTAGACGTTCCATCGAGTCGTTCCTAACTCTTCCGCCACATCGTCAGGTCGGCAGCCATCAATGGCGGTTCGCCAAAAAGCTTGCCAAGTTGAACGCTCGAAACGATTTCGCATGATCGCTAGTGCTCGTTGCACGACTTGCCGCCGCTCCGTGGCCAGCGTTTCGGGCTCCGCGTCGGTCAATTCTGCCGCCAACGCGTCCTCATTCAGCAGAACCAAATTGGTGCTGCCCCCGCGAGCATGCGTTGGAAGTTTGGCAGCACGACGAATGTGATCGACGCATTTGTTGCGTGTGATCTGTCGCAGCCAACCGCGGAAAGTGGCCCCATTTTTCTCGCCGTCGTATCGATGCAGGCTTTCGGAAACGGCAAGCATGGTTTCTTGCAACGTATCTGCGGCATCTTCACCGCTCAGTCCACTTTTTCGGGCCCAGGCGTATACCAATGGACCATACAACTGCACGATTTGGTTCCAAGCTGCTGAATCTCCTGCATCGGCCCGCGCGAGCAGTGATGTCGACGTTGCCATTGAGTCGGCGACCTGAGACGGGGTACCTGAATCGCTGGCCTGCGAAGTTCCATGGTTCAACGGGCTTTCTCCCATTCTCGTTCAATGCCAATTTGCAGCCAGGGCGGCGATAGCAACGTCCCCAATAACGCACCCGCAGGAGCACTAGCTTCCTAGATCGGATGCCGTTGATCTTCCATCGGTGTTCTTTTTTCGAAAAGTGTGTCCAACGTTCGCGATAGACCTCATGAACGACTACTTCTTCATGGAGAATAAGCGAATGATCGCCCAGAAACAACACGCAAGCCCGCACTGTCTGACCGAAGCAGAAGTCCGCGGATTTCTAGCGGGTCGGTTGGACAACAACCAGTTTGACACCGCGCTTTCGCACTTGGAAAGCTGCGAAATTTGCCGCAGTCGAGTGGAGGCGTTGAGCGATCCGAGCGGCGACGCCCCCAAATCTTCCTTCAGCTGGCTGCGTCCCGACGGGGGGGCCGAGCCTTTTCATGGGGAACTTGAGTGTGCCGCAGCGGTGAACGATTTACTTTCAAAAGATGCGGGATCCCGACTTCAGTTGGCCAACGCAGCTCGAAGCGGCGAAGCTTCCCTTCTGCTGACGAATTTAGGTGGTTACCGCATCGTCCATGGGCTTGGCAGCGGGGGCATGGGAACTGTTTTTCTAGCTGAACATGAGAGGCTGAAGAAGAAAGTTGCGATCAAGATCTTGACCGGCGACAAAGCCCGTCGTTCCGGATGGCTCGAGCGCTTCAACCGGGAGATGACTTCAGTCGCCGCACTTGAGCACGAGAATGTGGTTCGAGCTCTAGATGCCGGCGAGCAAGAGGGAGTCCATTACCTAGTCATGGAATACTTAGACGGATTCGATTTATCCCGTGTCGCACGTGGGACAAGAGAATTGAGCGTTGCTTCGGCCTGCGAGGTGATACGTCAAGCTGCCTTGGGATTGCACGCGATCCACCTGGCCGGAATGGTGCATCGCGATATAAAACCCTCGAATCTCTTCTTGACTCAGCGGGGGACTGTCAAGCTCTTGGACCTCGGATTGGTTCTCGATGGTGAATCGCCTGTCGCCGGCGACGACCGTCTGACCACCGTCGGGTACCTGATGGGGACACTGCCGTACATGTCGCGCGAACAAATCAATGACTCCAGCCGTGTCGACTTTCGCGCAGATCTCTACAGCCTCGGCGCAACGCTGTTCCGCTTGATTTCCGGTAGAGCTCCAATGGGTTCCAGCACCGATCTGCCGGGTACCGTGCGTCGCGTCACCCAAGAAGACTGCCCGAGTCTCTGTAGCTTCCGCGCCGATTTGCCGGAAGAGCTGGTCGAATTGGTCCGGCAGCTTTTGGACCATGATCCACACAAACGACCGGCCTCAGCTTTGGCTGTTGCAGAGCGGCTTGCACTTTTCACGGAGGGTGCCGACCTCGATTCGCTACTTAAAATGACACGACGGCACTCGCGAGGGAACGCGAGCTCGCATCGGACGGCGATGCCAACTTCCTGGACCGGACCACCTGTCGCTTCGCAGTTGGCGGAAGGTTCGGCGGGATCCGGTATCGGTGGCTTCCGGGGCTCCTGGCAACGCTTTTTGTTCTTTGCTGCTCTGCCCGTTCTCTTGCTGTGCGGTGTCCTGTTGACTCTCGCGACCGACCGAGGCACCTTAGTCATCGAGACGAAATTGGATGACGTGAATGTTGAAGTGAAACGAAACGACCAAGTGGTCGAGTCGCTTCGAGTTTCATCGGCGAGTCCGAAACGCATACGACTCTGGAGCGGCAATTACACCATTGAACTCACTGGTGAAAATCTTGGACGTTTGGAAATCAATCGTGGGGAAGTTGCCATTTTCCGCGGTGAGCAAGTCGCTGTAGCGATTCGCGAACGGACTTCATCGACCGCCGAATCCGAATCGGAAAGTGATTCTGTACTTGCGGATAAGGGGGCGGGAGACACGAAGATATACCAAGGTAAATCCTTCGAGCATTGGCTAGCTGTGCTCTCGCGCGAGCAGGATTTGGAAACCCTTTTCGAAGCAAATCCAGCGGTCCTGCTCCTCGCTGATACTCCTGCAAAACAAGAGCAAGCTGCACGTGAAATGCTGCGACCGGCTAGGCATTTGGGGGGCGTGGCTTGGGGACAGGCGTCTCAGGCCGACGCGACGTCGCAGCTCGAGAGATCGCAATGTTATATGGGAAGCTTGAAGGAATGGTTCTCGCGGTTCGGTGCTGAAACTCGTATCAAAGCGATTTTAGCCGAGCTTAGGGACGCAGATCTGCGGACTGCAATGGCATGCGTGCTCCTTCTCAATGACGTTAACTTGAAAGACCTGGCGAGGATTCGGGACCTGAAAGAGACATTGCCGACGGCTTCAGAAATTGTGAGCGAATTGGGACGATTGCAATCCTGGTTCGAAACGGACTCCACACGGGTAGGGCCCAAATGGTTTGCAAAAGACCTAAAAACTGCAGCGTTGCTTGCACTAGAGGTGAAGATCAAGTTCACCATCGGTACTAGCGGTGGGTTTGACAGGCTGTCATGGGATCCGCAGATCGTGCGCTGGGCGGAAGCGACCTACGAATCTGCAAGGCAAGAGATGGAGTCTTGGGTTGGAGCTCACCTCGCGACGGAAGAAACTGGGGTCCCAATCGTTGGGCTCCAAGAATCGCTTACCCACATGTCAAATTTCAATGCGGTCGTCATCGCAAATGCGCTTGATTCTTTGCGAAGCTTAGACGATCCACGCCCGTTACTGCTTGGCATGCACACACATTTTGAAAGGTTTGTCACTCAAGTCGGCGATGAGGATTTGAAAGACGCTTTTTGGCCTTTTCTTTCCCACAAAGACGGCCAGCCGCTAGCAGAGGCAACCGAATACTACTTGCGTTCCATGGCGAGTCATCCGAAGCAATTTGGTGGCGGACCAGAATTGAACCCGACCATCGGCAAGCTCGCCGTGAAGAACCTGGAGAATCACCCGAAACCGCACGTTGCCCTGCTGACACTCGCTCGTCTCAAAGCATCCCTGCAGCGGCCAGATCGTAGTGGGATCATCAAACAGCCGATCGAGTGGCCCCACGAAGAGGCGTGGACTTATGCAGAGTCTGTTCGGCAGAACCTGGCAAAAAGGCTGATCTTGGAGCAGGAAGAAGATGATATCCATCGCTTTTCCAAGATCGACTACGCCGTGAGAGTACTGAATCAGGCAAACTCCGTCGATCAAGCATGCTTAATTGAGGTGATGCGTTTGCTCAACGGCGCCCAGCTTTCCGACCAAGTTGGAACTACAGTCATGGGAACAGAGTTGCCCTGGGTGCTGACAGATGCGACATCCGCTTTGCGCATGACACCAGATCTGGCCCAATTCCTGACGCGAAATCCTGGTGCGACGGGCAAGGCTCTTCAACAAATGGGAGATGAGCTGGGCGAACGCGGCAAGGCGATGCTCGCATTCGCTTACTCTTCTCGTCCACCGACCGAAGAAAGATGGGTCGAGTCTGCAGATTCAGTGGACGGAGAAAACCACTTGCGGACACTGCTCGATATCTTCCTGTCGCCAGCTTTCGAAGAAGAGGACGCGTCGCCAGGTTTATTTAGTCCGCTTGGTGGATCAGGGCTCGTTTCTTTGGATGAGATTGCCCCGATAAATCCCATTCCCAAGTCACTCAGGGTATTTGATGTGCCAGAGTCCAAGGTAATGTGGAAGACGCTGCTCGTCGCACACAATAGCCAGTCGTGGCTTACCGAGATTTCGAGCGTTGCGCGCATGCAGGCTGCTTGCCAAGTCGCCCCGCATTTAGGCAAGCATACTCCATATCCGATTCCATTTTTGATTGAGAAATGGCAAGCCGACGTCTCCAGACTTAAGGCCATCTACACTGCACCCGACACGGATGCGGAAACCTTCCGGTGGCTGGCCCTGCTTCAAATCGAGAATGCGTTTAACCTTAAAGCCGGAGATCAAGACTAGCGTTGCAATTCGAATGGAAACGCCCGAGGTGATGCCTTGGATGGTTTCTCGTCGGGCATCGTTTCCTTGCCGGTAGATCGCTTGGCCTAGTCGACGAAGGCCAGTTCGTTTGAGGCCATGAGAACTTGGGCCAGTTGCTGCCACGGAGTTAGCGGTAATGGAGCGGGGCCACGGAACTCTTTTTCGCCGTTGTAAGTCTCTTTCGACGCGAGGCCTTCTTTGTCGATATAGAAAACGTTGACGGGCCACTGGAAGCTATCGTGACTGGGGCCTGTTCGACAATCCGTTACGAAGTCAATGAAGTCGCCAGCTTGGACCGCGACCTTCCTGCAGTCCGTGACTACCTTCTTGTTGTAGCAACTCCAGCTGACCAAGTGATCACCAGCGGCCAAGATATGTCCTCGGACTCCATCGCCTTGTTCGTTCTTGTGCTCCAGGTTTCCTGTGATGCGGATAAGGCCGTCACGCGGGGCGACAAATCGGCGGACAACTGCGTGTTTTAGGTCGTTTCCAGGATGCCCTCCCTTGGCATTGAGCATACACCAACCGTGTGTTGGATCTGGCAATTTCGGACCGGCTTGCCACGCATCGCCCGTGAATGCCTCCAGCGTCTGATAAGTTTCCAGCTTGGATGCATTGGCATTCCAAGTTGCGAATCCAAATTCCCAGTCTCGATGCACCTCCGCTGGAAGCGTGTCCGAACTGGATTGGATGAAGTCAGCGAACATCTTGGATTCACGCTCGTTCGCATTGCGTCCAAGGATGTTGCGAAATAGCAGCCCAATACCAGCGTCGACACTCTCTGCGGCTTGGGCGCGATCGCCTATATCTCGAGTTTGCTCGGCGACAAAGTCGCTGTTGAGCATGAACAGTCCCTGCTGCGGGACACTGGTCTGTGCACGCCGAGGGCTGTGTGTGTCCGGGCTAGCCATATCAAACGTGCGGAAAATGCTCGGTAGATTCTGTCGATCAATATACGCGTAGACCGTTCGGCGATTGGTGAATGGTTTGGTTTCGATCCGAACCGAAGGTCCGAGCAGGCTTGGATCGAGATTGCCGCTTGTCTGCAACAGTGAATCTCGCATTGACTCAAAATCAAGTCGCCGACGATTCATACGCCAGTACAGCGAGTTCGTTGGGTCGACGGATTCGCCTTCAGATGAGGCCGTGCTGGTCTGTCGATAAAACCGCGTGCACACGATTTCCTTGATGAGTGATTTAAGACTCCATCCGGAGTCGATGAACTGCGTTGCGAGGTGATCGAGCAATGCCAACTGCCTTGGTGGGGGGCAGCGAATACCAAAGTCACTGGGGGATTCCACGAGCGAGGCTCCGGTCAACTGGAGCCAAACTCGGTTGACGATCACACGGGCAGTGAGCGGATTGTCGGCCGACGCGATATGGGCGGCGAGTTCCAATCGTCCGCTGGTGTTGTCAGGGAAACTCGCTTCATCAGGGGAGAGGAAACTGACAAAACGTCGAGGCACTTTGTCACCGCGTCGACCGGCTTTGCCGCGAAGCAAAACGAACGAATCACGCATTTGCTCTGCGTCTTTTAGCTGGTGCGCCCACTTGCCCTCTTTCGGTTCTGAGCAATTCATGAACACTCCGTAGAGCGCGTAATAGTCTTTCTGGCTTAGCGGGTCGTATTTGTGATCGTGGCAACGGGCGCAGGCAAGCGTCATCCCCATGAGTCCCCGAGAAACGACGTCAATGCGATCGTCGATGATATCTTGCTTGTTGTTCAGGAATCGACGGCCAAGAGTCAGGAACCCTAGAGCTGGTAGGTTGTCGTCGTTTTCCTCTGCGATCAGATCGGCGGCCAACTGCTGGCGAATAAATTCATCCATCGGCAAGTCTTGGTTGAATGACTTGATGAGCCAGTCTCGATACTCGTAAGCCTTGGGATATTCGCGATCCTCGCGGAAGACGTAGCCCTTGTTGTCGGCATAGCGTGCGACGTCCATCCAGTGCCGAGCCCAACGTTCTCCAAAGTGGGGCGAGTCGAGCAACTCATCGACCAACTCGTCATACGTTTGCACTTGGACGGATCTGGTCGATGCGAAAGCTTCAACCTGCTCGAAGGTGGGCTTTAATCCCAGGAGGGCAAAATAGAGCCTGCGTATCAGAACCGATCGGGCGGCTTCATCTGAGAATTGCAGGTTAGATTCTTTCAATCCGACTGATAGGATCGCGTCGACAGCGGTTTCCCCATTGGCGGTGGACTGTTGCCACGGACGCGGCGGCTGGTAGGCCCAATGATCGGAAAATGCACTTGGATCCTGGGTTTGCGGCGCAAACGCCTCTGGGTTTCCCCGCCATGCTTCTGGAACGTTGGCGCCTGATTTGAGCCACTGTTCGATCGTTGCGATGGCGTCATCTGGAAGCTTGCCATCTGGCGGCATCTGTAGATCGGATTCTTCGTACTGGACCGCGCGAAGAAGAAGGCTCTGTTCGATATGGTTGCGATCAAGCACCGATCCACGTGAGCCGCCTGATTCCATTGCTACCAACGAATCGAGAAGCAATTGGCCGGAGGCATCGCCGGACTCGTGTGAGTGACAATCGAAGCAGTTTTCACGAAGGATTGGCAACACACGTTCGGCAAAAAACCGCTCGGAAGATCGTTCGCTGGTTTTGCCTCCGTCGGGAATGCTAGTCGGCTCTGGCTCTGCCGCGGAACTGGGTTGCTTCTCCGCGGCGGCATTTGCCGTCGCCGACTCTTGGGCAGGTTCCTGCCCTGAGGCGAGAACGGCGAAGAGAAGCATAACCACGGCGGGCGCCAGGGCCGAGGGCAAGGCGTAGCGGAAATCGAAAACGCGAAAGTTGGAGTAAGGACTATCCATGTGCGGTGATTTCGAATGCGACCTCTGGCGGAACGCAAGGTTTCGCCGAGTCTGCTTTTGATCGGAAGGAGGGGAAAGCTTCGGTGGGAGTGGCTGCCAACAAGTTCTTGTATCGAACGCGAGGACTGGTTTGTTAGTCCACGTCTGGTAGGAAGGAGTGAGAATACCTGCAGGCCATAGACAGTCCATTGTAGTCGATTCGTCGATCAATCGTCTTGGCCAGTATCTCCTGTCAATTCCCGATCGCGACTAAAGAAGTAGATGACGAGACCGATTCCTGCGATGGTAAGCGTGATGAGGCGGTAGATCGTGGCCACGAGGATGCCAGAAAATCGCCCGGGCAAGTCAGGTAGTAGCCTAAAGAGACCAGCCAAAGCTCCTTCTTGGTAGCCAATTCCCCCTGGGGCCAAGGGCAGTGTCCCGGCAGCCATCGCGGGCGGGACAACCATCATGTGTTCGGCTAGTGTTGGGTGGTCTTCGTAGACGCCTTTGGAGATTACGAACACGGTGGTCGCAAGTAACGCGTGAACACCGATGGAGCAGGTGCCGAGCAAAAGTAAGACTTGGGGACGTTTACGCAGCAGGCGGACAGCCAAAGCCATGCGGGCGATCGGCTCACCAACAACACGTAGCTTTTGCACTTGGCCAACGATACGATCAAACCAGGCACCGGCGAATATCGCTACCATCAACCCCGCGATTGAAAGAGCGGCGATGATCCCCGCAGCATTACGAATTGCGACCAATGTCGGTGCCAGTGTTTCCGTTGCGGCAAGGCTTAGACAGAGCCAGGCCAACAACAATAGACCCAGTAAGCCAAGAGCTCTGTCGAAGAGCACTGAAGCGATGGCTTCTGGTCGCCGATCGGGTTTGTCCTTCGCGACCAGGATTGCCTTAAACAGATCTCCGCCCACGCTGCCGAACGAAACGAAGTTCAGGAGGTAGCCCAAGAATCCCAGCCGCAACGCCTCGCGGTACGTGAATGCAATGTCGAAGGCGCGGACTAAAACGTACCAACGAAAAAAACTGATCAAGATGGCGCAGATTGCCAGTACCTGAGCCAGAGCAATGAGCCCCCAGCGCTTGTCTTCGTTCAGGAATGCCCGATAGTCCTCTGGGGCTACTGACCAAAGGAGGTACGAGAAAATCCCGATTGGTATCAGGACTTTCAGGGCGTTCAAAGCAAGTCGCTGCAATGTTGTGGCTTCATGTAGAGTCTTGGGGCCGTTGGGACTTCGGTCTTCCATTGCCCATCGATTTCGGCTCGACCGCCGTGCCTCCGTCGTCCCTCACCGGTCCCTTTATTTGGGGCGACGGTAGGGCAATGATGCCCATTGCTGGTCGACGCTGTCAAGAAGCAATCACTGGCAAGTGGACCGCACTGCCAGCCGTCTTCAGAGGAAAGCGTAGCCCGACCACCCCGAGCCGTTTAGTTGTTTTAGTTTCAAGCATGGATTCGAGCCCAAAAAACATGAATTGGCCCTCAAAACCTGCAACAATGGAACGATTCGGTTGTCCGTAGAACTTCGGTCGACGCTTTTTTTTCCTCTGCCGCACCCTCACCAGCCGAACCCTGCCCAATTCAACGGCGATGCAATCTGCTCACCGCCGTTGAACTCCCTATCAATCGTCCGGAGAGCCGATCATGGTTCTGACACCGCCAAGGACCAGAATGCAGCCTCGCGTGCTGGCAGGAACCGTTGTCCTGCTAGGACTTTCACTCTGCTTAGGACCCCTAGCTGCCGATGAGTTGGCTTCGACAAATTGTCGGGAGTTCGATTTGGGTAACCTCGGCGAGACCTGGAAACACGTCGAGGCAACTGAAGGAAGTATCTCTAAATCAAAAGGCCCAAGCCGAATTGTCTATCCGGGCTATGACGGCGCAGCCGTGGCATTCAAGTTCACCAAGCAAGCGTATTTGAGTCGGCAAGATGGAGGGGCGAATTCATTCTTTGATCTTGATAACGACGATGAGGTGACGTTCGAAGCCTGGGTCCAACTCAATTCGTTGTCTCAGCATGCTTATCTGATTGGTAAAGGACGAACGAAATCGAGTGGACCGCTCAGTCGAAATCAGAACTGGGCGTTTCGCATTCGGAAAGTAGATGGCCGCGCTTGCGTCAATTTTTTGTTCCGCAGTCGCCCGGCTACAGACGCAGCGGACTCGGAGGAATCCGATTCGGGCAATTCAAACGATGCAGGCGATTGGCACCGGTGGACTTCCAAAGTCGGATTCTCAGTTGATGACGCGTGGCATCGCGTGTCGTTTTCATATCGCTTTGGTGATCCAACGAGCGCCGTAGCCACGGTGGATGGTCAAATCTCATCTGGCAACTGGGATATGGGCGGACCAACGACTCGGCCTCCAGTGGTTGACGATGACGAGATCTGGATTGGTTCCTCGATGCAAGGTAGTCGCTCCAACTCGCTAGACGGTCGGTTGGTTGGTCTGAAGATGCACCGGCGGCTGCTCGATGCGAAGAAGCTGGCGTCCGGCTTTGTCCGAATTGAACCCCCTTTAATCAAACCCGATTTCAACCTTGAGGACCGCGTTTTAGTTGAGATGTTCGGGCCGCATGGAGCCTACGATCGCTTCCCATTGGAGACGTCACCTCGAATGAGGTTTGACGCTCCGGCAATGGCGTTCACTGAAATCCCAAACAACTACGACGACTATGGAGTGATTGATGATTGGGCGTCACCAGGGCGGGGCACCTTGCTAGTTCGTGCTTGGAAGCGTATCGAACTTGAGCCAGGCGAATACCGATTCTTAGTTCGCTCACGCGGACTGTCGAGGTTAGTCATCGATGGTGTCGAAATTGCCTCGACGCCGAAGCAACATGGGCGAGGCGATGCACACCACCCCGTAGAACCGATTCCTGACGTGCCAATCCGGGGGATGCGGCCTCATTACATGAATGATCACGAGAAGGTCGTGGCATTCGAGTCGAAGGGCGGTGAGCATGAGGTCCGCTTTGATTTCAATGTCGGTTCGGAAAAGTATGTCATGCGCGTTGGCGAAACCTGCGTGGCAATCGCCCGACCCGGAGAGATGTTTACGTTGCTAGGCGGGGACGAAGCGTTTTCGTTAGACGAGATTGGTTGGGCACAATTTTACAAGCAAGAGCAAGTCGAACTCGGGCGTCTGAATCGTCAGAATCGGGTGCAATCAGGCGACCGTCAAAAGGCATACTGGGATAGCCGCCATCGTTACGCGATGGATCTCCTTCGAATTCAGCATTCCAATGACAATCCAATTGCGGGCTCAGGTTCAGGCTCCGATTCGGCGTTGAATCAACTCGTGGAACGCGGTAGTCGGCATATAGACGAGTTAATCCATTCGGCGATTGAACGGCACAATCAAAGGCTGTCACAAGATCGAATGGGCCCTCAAAGAAAGAGCGACACTGTCGGAAAAACGATCAAGGCTAAAGGAGCGTCCGAAGCATCAAGGAGTCACTATCTAAAGCATGTCGCACCAGTCTTGTCAAAGCATTGCGGCCGTTGTCATGGTGGTCAGCCTGGAGAGGCGGGAAGACGAGAAGGCGGGTTGGCTATTTTCGATTCGGAAAACTTGCGGGCGGGCGGAGACTCTGAGACGCCGGCAATTGTCCCTGGGGACCGAGATGCGAGCCACCTGTGGCAACTAGTAACCGCTGACAAAGATGACTATCGAATGCCGCCAGAGGGAGATGGGCTCGACGCGGACGAGCTTACGGCGATTGCGGAGTGGATTGACGAAGGTGCAGTGATTGTCGAGCCTGAGCTTCAGCCGATTGAAGTGGCTGGTGCCGTAGACGATTTGACGTTCCTAAGACGATTGGCGATCGACACAGTAGGCGTACCGCCCACCTTGGCTGAAATTCAGGAGTACCTGGACGACAAGTCGAGGCATCGTCGGGCGAATGCCGTGCAACGCTTCGTATCAGACGACCGCTGGGCTGACAATTGGACTGGGTATTGGCAAGACGTATTGGCAGAGAATCCGAACCTCCTGAAACCCAAGCTCAACAATACAGGGCCGTTTCGCTACTGGATTCACGACGCATTGGTAGACAATAAGCCTCTCGATCGATTCGCAACCGAATTGATGATGATGCGAGGTAGCAAGTGGTACGGCGGCGCGGCAGGTTTTGAGGAGGCGTCGCTAAACGATGTTCCGATGGCGGCAAAGGCGAATGTTGTTGCCAGCGCTTTTCTTGGCGTCGAGTTGAAATGCGCCAGGTGCCACGACGCACCATATCACCCTTGGAAACAATCAGACTTGTTTGAATTAGCCGCGATGATGGAGCGGTCCGCGATTGAGTTGCCGGAGACCAGCGCGGTGCCAGCGGCTTTTTTTGCTAAGCAGACCCGACAGTCACTTATTAAAGCCACGCTCAAACCCGGGACGCAGGTCGAAGCAAATTGGCCGGAACGTCTGTTGTCGACAGAGGAAGCGACATCGCGGTCGAAGTCTTCCGACTGGCTCGATGATATGAGTGATTTTGGATTGTTGCGCGATCGGGGCGACACTCGCGAGACGGCGGCGTTTCAGATTACCTCGTCACGGCGTTTCGCTGAAGTCATGGCGAACCGGATCTGGACTCGGCTAATGGGCACCGGCGTGGTTTCAAAAGCGAACGACTGGTACGCCGGCGAAACAACCAACTCGGAGCTGCTTGGCAAACTCGGTGAGCTCCTGATCGAATGTCGATTTGATCAACGCAGATTTGCGGAAATCCTTCTGAATACAGAGATCTACGCTCGTTCGGTTTCTTCAGATGAGGCTGCTCAGAAGCTTTTTGCAGGACGGCGACCAAGGCGGCTGACGGCGGAGCAAATTGTCGATTCCGCATTTGCAGCGACTGGGAATGAAATCCATACCGAAATGCTGACGTTGGATTTGGAAGGCACACACAAGGCCGATTGGTTTTTCAACTTCGGATTCCCAAAAAGGGCTTGGGAGTTCACGACTTTGGCCAATGAACGTGATCGTCCGAGCCTGGCCTTGCCACGCAGTCAGGCGGTCACTGATGTGTTGCAGGCCTTCGGATGGCGTGATTCGCGACCCGAGCCGCTAAGCCTAAGGGATGACGCCCCGAATCTAGTGCAACCGGGGGCTTTGGCGAATGGAGCGGTGGGAACTTGGGTTACGCGGTTGAGTTCAAAATCTGGCGTGACCCAGCTTGCGATCGATGCACAAAGTGTGGATTCGTTCGTTCGCGACGTGTATCTGATGATGTTGACTCGTCGACCGACGGAACGGGAACTGCAGACGTTTACCGGCTTATTGCGGCCAGGGTTTGCCGAGCGTTTGATTGCTGTCGATCCTGATCAGCAGGAGCAGCTACCGCCCGCAAGGATTGCCAAGTTCCCGTACGTCAGCTGGTCCAATCATTTGCTCCCAGAAGCCAATCAAATCAAGATCCTTCAACAGGAACTTGCGAAGCAGGGAGAACCGCCAACGCCCAGGCTCGATCCAGATTGGCGAGAGAGAGCAGAAGATTTGGTTTGGGCTCTGTTGAATTCACCCGAAATGATCGTGTTGCGTTGAGGCTGGCGCGTGTTGGAATCTCGAGAGCAATAAACGAAGAGTTGCATCATGAAACGACGTCCCTTTCTAACCCAGCTAAGCCACGCAGCGACGGCAGGCCTGGCTGGCGCTGGTGTAGTGGGCCTTGGATTCAATGGTATCGCTGCCAAGATGGCAAGGGCTGCCGATCCTGTTGACGACGCAGAAACAAAAACGCCCTTTGGAAAAGCCGAGCATTGTTTGATGATTTGGTTGGGCGGCGGGATGGCGCAGATTGATACCTTCGATCCGAAGCCCATGGGAGATGCCAAGGCAAGGAAACCGGGAGGCTATTACCCGGCGATTGAGACGGCGGTTCCTGGCGTGCAGGTGTGTGAGCACCTGAGCCAAATGGCTCGACGGATGGAACGCGTTACGGCACTCCGATGTGTGCATCATGATGTCGTTGACGAACACGCTGCTGCCACCAATCGGATGCACACAGGGCGGGAGACGAGCGGAACGGTCCAGTATCCATCACTTGGTTCTATTGTCGCTCATCAGCGTGGTGCGGCCGCCGAGCATGTGCCAGCCTACGTGTTGATTGGCTATCCGAATTTGACGCGCGGCCCAGGTTTCCTTGGGCAAAAAGGTGGCTACGTGTATTTGACGGATCTGAAGAGTGGCCCCGTCGGCTTTTCGCGTCCGAAGGGAATCGGTAGCAGCCGGCAACGTCGACGCGAGCAGTTGCAGGCAACAACGCGAGCCGCTGCGATGGACCACTTGGCGGATTCCCCCCTTGCTCGTGAGTACGATGCGGCCATTGCGGAGAGTCAACGGCTTACTGGCCCGGAGTTTATGCGGAACTTCGATCTGACGCAGGAGCAGGGAACGCTGCGAGACAGCTACGGCAGTGAATTTGGACAGCGACTTTTGGTAACGCGACGGCTGTTCGAATCAGGAGTGCGGTTCGCAGAAGTATCCCACAACATGAACTTCCGCAATGGAACTGGCTGGGATACCCACAAGGAAGGTCAATTGAACCAGCACTTGCTTATCCAGGAATTGGACACGGCTATCGGCGCATTTATGGATGATCTCGAAAGCAAATCGATGTTGGACAAGACACTGATCGTGATCAATACCGAGTTTGGGCGGCCGGCTGATTTCGACGCCGGCGGCGGTCGAGGTCATCACTCAGGCAACTTTAGCACTGTCCTTGCTGGCGGAGGCCTGCGGCATTGTGGTGCCTACGGTGTCAGTGATGAAAGAGCCGAAAAGTCTCTCGAAGGCGCTGTTTCGGTTCCTGATATGTTTGCGACGATCTTTGCCGCACTTCAAATTGATCCCTACCAGAACCTGTTGGACGGCGATCGGCCTGTACCCATTACGGATGGTGGCTCTCCCATCGGTTGTCTTTTCACCTAAAAACTTCGCCGAGCCCGAGTATTGCACGACGCATAAAACAGCTCCCCCTTTGCCAACAGCTTGGCCAATGGCAGCGTCTTGTATACGACGCAGATGTCCCGGCGTGGTTTCCCAGAGAGAAGTTGCTGATGTAACCAGCGCGGATTCTCTTAGCGGAGCACTATGAGTACTTGCAAGTTTGGGGATCAGACTTTGGCAATGCGAATCGCGTGATGGTAGAAGACGCATTCTTGGCGTTAAATGCTGCTTACAAGCCCTACCACCGGCATCTCTAGCCGAGTTTACGAGTGACCAACGTAATTTCTTCATTGTTTGTTGGCTGAAACGATTACGGTGACTTACGGTTTGTCGCATTCCAATCCATCACTGGAGCGACAACGTATGAGCAAGAGCACAGCAAACAGACGAACCAAACTGATCGCCAATTTTGCTACCGATGGCATCATGGTTCGCAAAGCCATCATCCACTGGACGGTTTTCACATTGGTGGCATTCCTCATCTCTGGGGGCATTCAGTTTTGCTCTAATCCGTTCGCTTCCCTCGATGAGAATCTACTCACTTCCGCGAGAACATTCGCGCCAGTGCTTCTGACACTGGTATGCCTGGGGCCAGTCTTTGTCTACGACTTGTTGAAGGCCTCAAATCGAATCTTCGGGCCGATTCCACGCATCCAGCAAATCATCCGGCAACTGCAGCAAGGCGAAAAAGTTGAACTGTTGAAGGTGCGTGACAACGATATTCACGGCGAGTTGGTGACGGACATCAATGCTTTGATCGAACTGGTCCAGGGTCAGGCTCGTGGAGAAGAAATCCAGGACGCGGAAGAGAGTGCCGAGACGTTTGGCGCGGAAGCAGACGGCGAGCAGCGGGTACTCTGCGAAATCCAAGAGCTTTGGAAAGCGATTGATTCGGTAAGACAACCTCGACAAAGCGAGGTGAAATCAGCGGAAGGTGGTCTGCGATCCCTTGAGCAGTCAAACAACGCATAACGCTCGGGCCGACCGAAGAGCTTGAATCCAAATACAGACTGGGGCGTTACCGATATGAAAATGTGGCCAAGCAAAGGGTGCCAGAATTGCATGCCGACGCGGCAAGTCAGTCGTTGTCGTCGTAGCAATAACTCAAGTCGCTTAGGGCGGAAGCAGACGCCCTCTCGATCTGGGGCTGTCATTGCAGAATTAGCAATATGTACTCCGGTGCTGATCCTAGTTTCAGCAGCGCTGATCGAGTTGGCGAGCATGATCTTCGTCAAACAAGGTCTCTCAGTGGCTGCGTACGAAGCGGCACACCACGCCGTTCAGCCTGAGGCGACAAATGGTCAGGCACTTGGGGCCGCAAACGACATATTGAACGAAAGACGCATTACAGGAGCGAATGTCAGCATTTCGCCGGACATTGCCTCTGTCCGCGAAGGCGATCTATTTACCGTTCGGGTTACTGCGCCTTCTGATAGCAACGGTGTGGGCATCATGAGGCTCTTCAATCCCGTTACCCTCGAAGCATCTGTCGTTGCGATGAAGGAGTTTCCAAACTAATGAAAGCCCTTCGAAGTATGGCCGTTGTTTCGTCGGTTCTGACGCAGCCTAATTGTAGTGTTCGTCCAAAGAATGGTGCGATCGTGACCCTGGTTGCGATCTTGTTACCCGTCATCTTGTTGATTGCAGGATTCGGGATCTATATCGCGTGTGGCCATTTGGTTCGTACCGAGCTGCGGAGCTCAGTCGACTTCGCTGCTCGAGCGGGTGCCAAGCGAATGTCGATGGACCAAAGCGAATCTGCTGGGATCGCAGCTGCAATTAATGTCGCGGGACGCAACACAATTATGGGAGTCCCATTGCGGCTTCAACCAGGCGACATCACGATTGGCTCTTCAGTTCAGACTGGCGGCGACTTTTCGAAATTCCAGTTTACTCCTGGCGGGCGTATTCGAAATTCCATTCGCGTGAACGGAACCACGCAGGGAAATTCTGCGGTGATCGATTTGTTTGGTCGGTTGGCCAATGTATCGAATCGTAATTTTTCGTTGCCGGCCGTTGCGACGAATCTAGACCGCGATATCTGCATTGTGATCGACCGATCAGGATCGATGGCACTACCAGTGACGAGCAGTGCGAATGCGAATGGCGAGAACTGCGGACCGATGGCGCCGAATACTCGCTTTGCCGCTTTGGCTCGGGCGATTGATTTGTTTCTCGGCGAATTGGCTGGAACGCCTCAGCAAGAACAAACCTGCCTTGTTTCCTACAGTTCGAACGGTTCCGTTACCTGTCGTTGCTGCCCCACTTTCGATAGTGAAGGCAACATCATCAACGAGTGCCCGCGTGTTTCAAGAGGCTGCGGCGGTCGCGTTGCTTATACCTACCGTCACTTGGAATCCGAGCAGCATTCCTCTTTGAGCTTCGACAACAATGCCGTTCGCGGTCCCGTTCAAACTATGTTGAATGTCGGGATTGCCGGAGGGACAGCAATTGGATCTGGGTTGAACACGGGAATCAATGCGGTGCTGGGAGCAAACGCCCGCCCATTTGCGTTTCCGACGATCGTCCTGCTAACAGACGGGAGGCACAATACTGGGATAAGTCCGATTCCTATAGCCAACCGGGCGAAGGATGAAGGCATCGTGGTGCACACCGTTACCTTCAGTCCGGCGGCAGACCAGGGGCTGATGCGGCAAGTCGCCGACATCACCGGCGGGCGTCACTTGCATGCTGATAACGAGGCCGATCTCGGTGCGGCCTTCCGTGAAATTGCCCTGACCCTGCCTGTCATGCTGACGAACTGAGGGATTCAAATATGTGCCTAACCAAACGAAGAAACACGAGGACCTTTCGGCATCATCGGCGCCGCATGGGCGCTGCCACGGTCGAGTTTGCGGTTGCCGGCCCCATCCTTTTCTTCCTGATTCTCTCGATCTTTGAATTCGGGTGGGCTGTTTTGATCCGTCACTCGGCTGACAACGCAGCCTATGAGGCGGCCAGGAAGGCAATCGTGCCGGGTGGAACCAGCGCAGATGCGATCAACGAAGCCAATCGCATCATGGGAATTGTTGGGGCACGCAGTTTCAATGTGCGAGTTAACCCAACCAACATCACCGAGGACACTCGCGAAGTCGAAGTGACCGTTTCCGGTGCATTCGCCAATAATGGGATTGTGGCGTCGCGCATTTTTCCCGGCGTGAATTTCGAGTCCGCCACCAAAATGCTGACCGAACGTCCTCGACGCGATTGATCGACTAACTGTTGATTGATAGCCAATCTAATACCGACCGTTGGATCCGAACATTTGCTGCTTCGACTTACGCGGGCGGACACGTACGCTGTGATCGGGCTGGCCGGTGACACGGTCGAACTCATCTGGGGTGCGTTTGGACGGCAAATAGTCGAGCGTCTCAGCGGACCAGTCTTCCAACGCATGGCTTAAACTCGATAGCACGTCTTCGTAGGCAGGATCGTCGGCTACGCTGCGGAGTTCGCCAACGTCTCTGTTCAAATCATAGAGTTCCCACATCGGCCTTGGTGTCGAGAAACAACCGAGTTGGATGGGAGGTAATCGGTTGTCTGCGTGTAGAGCGAGCATCTTTTGCCAGGTCGGGCTACGGCCGGCATCGGCGGGTGGCGTATTCGGCAGATCCGTATAGTCGTTGCGGATGAGTTTGAAATTGGGGGTGATCACCGCGCGAGCATGGTCTTCGTAATCATGCCAGTGATCTTCTGCAAACGCAAAATCTCGGTGATGCTGTTGGCCTTGGGTGAGGCAACTTGCGAAACTGCGACTGGACTTAGACTGTTTCATAGGCTCGCAACTTGCAAGCTCGAGAATCGTTGCGGCCAAGTCAACGGTGCTTACCAGCGCGGGATTCTGAGTCGCGGCCTTAATTTTGCTTGGCCAACGTGCAATGAGCGGAGTCCGGATGCCGCCGTCGTAGAGCGTCGTTTTGTCCCTTGGGAACGGTCGACCATTGTCGCTAATGAACAAGATGAGGGTGTTCTCGCTTCGCCCAGATTCCTCCAGCGACTCGAGCACCCGTCCAACGTACTGATCTAATCGACCTATTTCATCGTAATAAAGGGCCAGGTCGCCGCGGACTTCTGCGGTGTCGGGTAAGTGCGGGGGAACAATCACTTCTTCCGGTTTGTGAGGAGGGTCTAATGCTCCGGCGGTGTATTCACGGTGGGGATCGAGTGCGGCCAGCCACAAGAAAAATGGTTTGTCTTTGGGGCAACTTTCGAGTGCCTCTTCCCAGTCTTCACAGCCACTGGGCTGGGCAGCGACCATTTGGGCCGGCTCGCCGTCTTTGCCAGAGGGGAGTACAAAACCTGCCGTAGAGGCTTCGTAGATCTTGTCGAAGTCGTTTCGAATGGCGTCGCCCAAATGCCATTTGCCTGCAGAGGCTGTGTAATAACCAGCTTCCTTTAGGTGCCGCACAAAGGTGTCGGAGCCCTCAGGCAATGGCCAATGCAATTGCTCTGCACCGGTGTTGTGTGGGTACTTGCCGGTGATCATGCTGGAGCGTGATGGACTACATGAGCTGCAGGTTAGGTAAGCGTGTTGGAATCTCACGCCTTCCGTCGCGAGCTGATCAATATTCGGTGTGCGTATCGCTGGATTGCCGTACGCGCCGCAGTCATCCCAGTTCATATCGTCTGCGATCATCAGAATCACATTTGGTCGAGACTGGTTTGTCGAGTTCTCCTGTGCGGTGGCATCTGCTGGCCAAGTCAACTCGCCAATAGCCACCAGGAAAATTAGGGTGCGTGTCGCGATCGAGAGTGGTCTTGGCATTGTCCAAGCTGACATAGGGATTGGCCCACGCGTGAGGAGGTTCGACTCATCTGGTCGAATGGCAAAAAAGGGGAACGCCTCATTTTGGCGCATCGCAGAGCGTGTTGCTAGTCTGCCGTCTACGGAAACAGGGGCAATCAAAGTTTGAACTTGGGTTGAGTAGCAATTCAATACCTAACCCTCTGTTTCCGAGTTTCGCGAGGAATTTGCGGAGGGTCGGAGCCTGAGCGACGGGGAGGAATTCTTCCCAACTTTAAACTTTGATTGGCCCCGTCTACGGAAAGAAATCCTGAAGAATCAGTACAAAGACTTGGGGGGCACGCAGGGACAACTTGGCAGCAAGACGTCGGATTCAGGCATCGTGATGGCGATTCATTCGAGCCGTCGGGTGCGTTATTTGGGTGACTTCCCTTTTTCGTAACGCTGCTTCGCCTTCCATTCGGCCTTCTCGTCGCGTGAACGTTTTTCTCCACGCTCTTTCCCTCGATCGGAAGAAAATTCGCCGAAGAATTGTTTCTTGCCCTCACCAGTAATTTCACGCCCCTCTGCCTTCATTTTGGCTTCCCACGCCCGATAGCGTTCGAGAGCCTCCTGACGCCGCTTGACCTGTTCGGAGCCGCCTGCGTTGACCCAGGCTTGGGTTGCCTGTTCACCCCGAGCTCGTTTGGAATCCGAGTTGGCAGAGTACGCCGCATTCTGAGCTGGAGATGATGGACGCGATTGTGTTTGGGATTGGCCGTCGTTGGCCTCTTTTTCTGCCTGCATGGCCGCGAAGCGTTCGCCGATTGAGTCTTCTTGCGCTTGGAACATGAGTTTCCAGTCGTGGAGCATGCCGAATCGTTCGCTGCGCGTACCGCGAATGACGAGCTGCCAAACGCCTTTTGCGTTTTTCCCTGTCCAGTGCCCGAGTCCGGGTTGCCGCTTGACGAGGCCTTCAGGGAGGAATTTACCCTCGAAGGGCGGGCGTGCTTTGTTGATGGGAGCCGAAGCTTTGTCTGAGAAAGTCGTTTTCTGGAAGTGATCCCCGCTTCCGCCTACTTCAGTAAACAACTCGATCCGTTGGCCGTCGGGCCCAGTCAAATAGCCATCCAGATAGCCAACACTCGTGTGGGTGATGGAGAGTTGCAGCGAGAGCTCCCGAATTTCTAGATCTTCGGTAACCTCAATCTCTGAGATAATGGTTTTGCGCGGTGGAAGTATGGTTGCGGTATCGTTCGAGAAGGATCCGCCCATGACCGATTTGGCTTGGAGGACTTCGCTCTCAGTTAACAAGCCATCTTGATTCAGGTCGAGCCGATCGAATTCCTCGACTCTGCCGTCGGACCATTCCGCCGCAAATTCGGGCATTGAAATTTGCGTATCCCGATTCTGATCGAGTTCGTAGAACCAACCTGGAAGTCCGTCGCCCGGTTCTCCAAACTCTTCCTGCATGGGCTGCAGATAAGCCAACAGTTCTTCGCGTGTGAGTTCACCGTTTCGGTCGATGTCGATGATGCCTACAGGCATTCCGAGTTCGGCTGATTCGCCCGCTTCAAGCCGACCATTGCGGTTCGCGTCAAAGCGGCCGAGGAGGCTAGCAGCCAACCAAGAACTGCTTCCGCCGCGACGCCACCAACTCGAACGATCTTCACGCCCCTCAGGTCGTTTTCTTGATGGCTCAATACCATTTCCAACTCGACGTGCTCGCTGCACCAATTCGTCCGACGCATCATCGAGCAAACGACGACGTGCATACCGTTGGATCAGCTCCATTTTGCTGAGTTGATTGTCCTTGTTGACGTCACTTTCAAATGGATCCAGGTGAGTCCAACGTGCACGAAGCACTTCGCGTCGGGAGAGAAAACCGTTGTCGTCACGATCGTAGCGATTCAGCGTGTTCTCAGCTTCATCAACGTCATCTTGGGTGTAGCGGTATTTGACTTCGGCTAGCCCGAATTCGGGCACCAGGTAATCGTCATCATCGGGACGAAAGGAACGCAGACTTTCATCCGGCGTCGCTCGAGTCCGATCACTCGCAACTCCGTTCTGCAGTGCATAGTAGATTCTCGCTGCTTCTTGGAAATCGGATATGTCGTTTTCGCGATACAGAGACAATCGCCGAGCTTTGGCTATCCGTTCGAGATAGGGCCTCGCGAGCGGGGTGATCTCGTCTGGGCCGATCCGCCCATCTTCGTCTTTGTCCAATCGCTCGAGTGACTCACGCAAGCCGGCCTGTGCGTGGGCCTCCGAAACTGGCAATGCAACGAGGCTGAGCAGGCAGCTGAAAGCAAATCCAACCGAAGCTAAAGAACGAATTCGGTACATGTTAATGCTGCCCCAATTGAATCAGTCCGAGCGTTAGTCGCCGAACCAGTTGCAATTTCAACCCCTGTTGTCGCAGGAGTCCGTCTTCACGAATCGCTTTAAACGATGCGACGCTACTTACCAAATCGCTGCCGAAGAAAAGCTTGGAGTCGCTCTCCTTCAGAGCCCCGCGAACGAGACGAGCTACTGCGGCTGTTCGAACTGCCACGCGAGTCAGACGTACTAGAAGCGCCTTCACCGAACATCGCCTGCAATAGTGCAGAGTTACTCGGAGCGATGACTTCGACTGTCTGCTGGCTCTGTGTGTCCAGCGACTTCACCAATTTTTCAACCTCGGCAAACAACTGATCCGGTGCCGTGATGATGATCGAATTACTTCTCTCGTGAACGGCGACCGTCATCGCCGGTTCGAGTGCTTGGGCTGCGTCGCCTCCGCTGCTGCTTGCTTTGTTGGACTTTCTCGACTTCGAATTTTCTTCACCGCGATCCTCGCCGCGAGATTTCGCGTCGGCTGCTCTCGGGTCTTGGCCCTGCACGCCCGCTGAACCACGCGAATTACTTGCGATGCGGTTTGCGTAGGCGTCGCGTACCGTCTGAGCGATTTCGGACGCATCGGTGTGTTGCAATTCGATGATATGGCTTGTCCCGTACGTCGCGACATCGGTAATACCGGTGCTCTTGTCGATGATTTTCAAATACGACTCGATGCGATCAATGTCATCCATGCTGCCTTGGGCAATGAGGCGATTCAGTCGTGGATCAGCCACAACCGTGATTGTTCCAGCCATGAGCGTGATGAGACCGTCTCGGGAGGTCAGGAGGCTCGGATTGTAGTCACCAAAAGAGCTGACCAATCCGTTAACGAGCGTTCCCGCTTCCGCCTCTTCTGCGGTTTCACCACCATCCAACAGTTCCGCCAGCATTCGAAGCGCGGAATCCGGTTTTACATATTTCAGGTAGAAAACGATTGGCTTCGATGGCAAAGAGCCGGAAGGTCCTGCAATCATGCGAAGGTCTTGTTCGAACGCATCCAACGCTGCAGTATCTTCACACTGGAGCATGAGTCCACGTGGGGTCATTTGGGCCCGAATGGGAGGCTCGCCGGTCTGAGATCGATCGGTCAAATATCTTGGAGCAGGTGAGGAATCCCACCGACGCAACGTCGTCAGATGGGGACGCTCTGTGGAATCGTCCAGAGTTCGTTCGGTTGACGGTTCGATTTCGTCTTCGCTCGGGAAATAGATCACTGGGTTGTCCCGGTCCCAGAACTTGGAGCGAATCATCAATGCCTTTTCTGCTTGGCTGCCACGCATGGGAAGCAAGCGAAGCTTCTCAGCGTTGCCGACCGTGGTGACGTCTAAGCCCGCTACGATCTTTTTGATCTGGTCGATTCGGTGTCGTTTGCCCCGCACGAAGAGACGCATGTTGCCTGGATCGGCATCGATCGTCGGTGCGTCGGGATCGACGTCGTCCGGATCATCAAATGCGGTGGGCAAGTCGAGCATTTCTTCAAGTAGAGAAATCACAAAGTAGGGATCCACATGCTGCAGATCGATGATCTCAAAGTCGGGTTCTGATGCAGCGAGTTGCGCGACCGTCTGCTTGATTTCGTCTTGGATGGTGGGTGACGCAAATGCAACGATGCTGCTCGAATCCTCATCGACAGAGACACGTGCTTGCTTTCCAGCCAACAGCGTCTGCAACACGTTGTAGACGGTGTCCACATTTCCGCCTTCGACAAAATGGGACTTCAACGTGGCTTGGCCGTCAGCGGCGGTGAGCACATTTTGAGGTATATCGAGGTCTCGGACTAACCCTTCGATCAGTTTGACTTTATCCTCGACGCCAGTCACGAAGATATTCTGGCCTTGAAGGTCGGCGGAAATGCTGACATCGATGCCAATCATCTCTCCCGTTGCAAGTCCGAGGTGCGGTCGTGCGACACCCAAAATGTCTTCGGCCTCGACGTGCTTGAGGGCGAAGTTACGCATCACTGTGCCGTTGTCGAGCGTCGAAGGTTGAAACGACTCGATGATCGCTTTCACATTGAGCAGCTTTCCAACCGTGTCCGTAATCATGAGTTGCTTCGTCTTGTTGAACGGAGCAGGCTGCGTCATGAGCTTTAAAACGGACAACTCTTCCAGTGCGTCTTCCACTTCAAGTTCACCTAGTGGGAACATGCATTTAACGACGTCGTGAGTCGGCAAGTCTTCGAGTTGGTCGATCTTGACGAACCGGGCAAGCTGATCGAGAGTCTGGAGGCTTCTTGGATCGCCCAGATTGATGACGGAAAGGAGTTTGCCACTCTGAACCAGACTGAAGCCCTGCGGCAGAAGGAATAGATTCAACCGGTCGATGGCTTCCTGCGTTGAGAATGGATTCGGGTCGTCGTACGAGAAACTCCCGGGGGGAAGTTCTTCGTAATGGAGCGCGACATTGGCTTCATCCGCAATCCACTGGATCACATCACGCCATGGCATTCGGTCAAATGAAAAGAAGACCTCGGCTTTGGATTCCGCAGCCTGGTCTTGCGCTTTTGCTTCCGCCTCCCACTTTGCCCAATTTGAATCCTTGGCCTGCTTCTTCTCCTGAGCCGCTGCTGGAGTCGCGCAAACGGCGAAGAAAGCGACAACTAGTGACGCGAGCAAGCCGCGGGCGAAACGAATCGCATTTGAGCTTTCCGCATGCGAAAATCGTGTGCCGTCGAACTGCATTGAAGTTCGGAGTGATGGAAGTGAAGCAAATCGAATCGGGATGCAGTCGAATTTCATGATTCAGTACCGTCGCTGGACGCTGTCAATCCGAGGTTTATCAGGCAGCTTTGCTCACATTCACAGCGTCGGTTTGACCTGTTTGGCTGGTCATACCGACGAATCGCTTAGAGCCTATGGGTTTGGAGCGGAGTGGTCTGCCGCGAGGTGTGTGTGAAAATTGAGGCGGGAAGCGTCATAAACACACGGGGGAGAGGGAAGCACCCTCGTTGGTGGGACTGTTTAGAGTAGCTAAACCGCACCACAAGTCAATGTTGGTGTAGTTTAAGGCGTTCGACAAGTAACGCACTTAGCCAACCAATTTGGACACCAAAGAGCCTCTTTTGCCCGGTTTCTCAGAAGTTGGTGGTAGTGGCGATTGACCGCGTCGAGCATCCATCAGACTCAGCGTGGAGTTCCCGCCTGAGTTTCGGCTGCCCGCAAGAATATCCTTGATGGCAACGATCGCTTCGTTACCAAGCCCCATTCAGGACCAGGTTGCGAACCTTCAGATTCCAATCACCGGTGATCCCAAATCCTAGCATCGGCAACGCCCCGGGCTTTCTGCGTAGTATTAATTCGGAAGACTCGTCCAAGATCAGGCGAACGGTTTGAGGTTCGACCAGAACTTGGACTTGGTGCCAGCCGCCGTTGGGGGACGAAGAAAGTGAATCAGGAGTTACACCTGGACGAGCAGAATCGAGGAGCGAGTTCTTCGGTGCAACCGATTCGACCATCAGCGAGTCCATCTCAGACGGACTTAGCTCGACCATCTGGCCAGGAGGTAAGAGCCGAGAAAGCTGCCATCCACCCTGGTCATCAGCTCCATGCCGAACACGCGAAATGACCAAATCACCAAGCAGGCAAATAACCTGTGTTGCCTCGAGTTGGTCCGTCTCGAGCTCGCTCACGTCGGCTTTGGTAAAGCCACTGGACGATTGCCAAGTCGTTTCCCAACTGACGCTTTCGTCAACATTGAGTGCGCGATTTAGAAAGCGATGGGATCTAGCAAGCATCGTAGAGTCCCGAAGGGCGGCAGGGCTTAATTTCGTTCCTTGCTTGGCAGTTGGCGTTTGGTGTTGAAGAGGTGCCGTTGTTGCTGCGATGGAGAGTGTGTTGTTGGCGATTGTCCACCATTCGGTTTCCTCTACTTCGAGGTCACCAACGAGATCGCCATTGAAGAATGCGTCTGGAACCAGCCCGAAGTTTTCTGCGCTATGCAATTGCAGCAGCTGGATCAAGTCATAAGCCGAATGTGACTTACTCCATCCGTCTAGATTCGATTCCAGCAGGGGGATTTGTTGCGGTGCGACGTCTTCGGCTTTGATTTCGATGTCATTGAAGTTGGCTTGTCCAATGTCTTGCAGCCCCAGACTCAACCATGGCGAGGCATCTTCAGGAACGGTGTAAGACGGAAACGTTTGATTGCCAACCGAAACGTGTAGCTGCTCGCCGTTACGCTTGATGCATACAGGTAGAGATCCCGCTTTGGCTTGAGGAATCTGAAAGTAATCGTAGTAGCTTTGTTCGGGCGCGGACGCGGTTACATATCCGTAGGAAGCATCGACTTGAACGGTTAGACCAGCGAAGGATACGAAAGCGTCGGCGTATTGTTTAACCGTCAGACGGAAACGGAGCTCGAAGTCCCCTGGCAGCGGAGCAGTGTAGACTAAGTTTGCTCTGCCCTGTCCTGAGCCAATGCGAATTGAACGTTCGCCCAATTCGATGTTGTGCTGTGCGTGAAAACTTGTCGCGCCATTCGTCCACTTTGGCGGCGCAGGGGGTTCTTGGAGCAAGTTTGAATCGGCGTGGATCGATGCCGCCGATTGGTGCGCTCGGATGAAGTCTGCTGCGTTCGACCACCCGAGAATACGTTGTTGCATCATCGCTCGCTTCTCAAAGTCTTCAGCCGCTTTGGTATTGCCATTTGAGCGAGCCAGTCGCCACGCTTCCAATTCCGCTGTCGTCGTTTCCTCTTCCAATAGGTCCTTCAATCTGGGAATCCGTGACAGCGAACTGGGAAATCGTGCTACGGAATCGAACTCATCCCATTCTTGCTCGTCGACGTGGTCTGATTTCGCGGAACCGAACTTGTTCGATTGGAAACGCTCGAGGGCGACGGCTAACGCTATTCTTGCGGCAAACGAAACGTCTTCGTCTTTTAAGGACGCTAGTCGGATTTGGATCTCTTCTGTGTTGCCCAGTCGCAACTGATCCTCGAGCAATTGAGTCAAAAGGCAATTCGAAATCGCTTGCGATGTGGCGGTCTCGAGAGCCGAACGATACCAATTTCCAAGGTTGGAGGGACGAGTGTTTGAATAGTCACGCAATCCGATATCGGGAAGATTCCAGATCGATTGCCAGAGTGATGCAACACGCTTTTCGGGCGGTATGGCGAGGAACGCGATACCTGCAGCGTGGTCCGGCGAAGTGATCATTGGGAATTGAGTTGAATTTCCGTAGGAGTTGATCGCGTACCGCTGTACATTCAAACTCATGGCGATCGCTTGCAACGCGAGATCTTCATGTCCAAGCAGTAAGGCGCTAATCGCGGCGCTTTCGAGCATTGGCAGGCGGCTTTCATTCTCGTACTGCTGGCGATCTTCTGAGGGCGTTAGCTCGCGTAGCCAACGTTCGCTCTTTTTGAAGTCATCGAGATCGCCGTCGCGAATGCTTGCAGCAAATATGCCGGATAAGTAGGAGGTCAGTTCGCTTGCCGTCTCGTCGCGATGATGCTGTTTGACGATTCGAAGCAAAAACTCAATACATTCATTGCGAAATAGGATCGACTCGCTAAGCGGCTCTTGGTCCGAACGCTCAGAATCCGAAGTGATGGCGTCCAGTCGATGTAGGATGGCCGCAATGGCAGTTTGGTGGTGCTTCGTCGCCACCAATCGCTCTGGCTCGTCCATCAGTGTTTTGAGAAAACGCTTCTGCTTTTGGTGAACGCTTTGATCTAGCAGACGTGCCTCGATGGCCAGAGCTGTTGCTGCGGTTCCCGGCATTTGGCCACGCACTTCGATTCTTTTTTGAAGGTCCCCAACCACCCCGCAGGCCGTTGCTAGATCCGCCAGTACAAATGCAAGGCTATCTGCTCGGCCTTGGTAGCGAGAGGCAACCGATTGGGCAGCGTCAAAAGAGGTGGCTTGGCTTCGTAGCAGGTTCCGAGATAGGTTCTCGTTCTCTGGCGGCAGAATGTAATCACGCAAACGAAAATAGAGCTTGCGCCGCGAGAGTCGTCTCGGTGACGGAATGAATTCGTCGTCCTCCGTTGTTGGTACACCAATCAACCAGCTTCGAGCCGCACAAACGGCATGCCGTTTAAGAATATCCTCGCGGTTCTCTCGCCCGCCGTAACCGTAATAGTTGTCCGAATCGATGAATCGAATCTTGTCGATTGTCTTTGAGAAGTAATCCATCGCGAGCTCTGGCAATTCGTTGTGAGCAGCCAAGATGGATAGCTCGAGACCGATGGTGAGCCTTTCTTCGTCATCGAACACAAACCAAGACGCATCTCTTGAGCCAAGGAAATCTTCGTTACGTGTGATCTCATTCGCTGACTCTTCGTCGATCGACAGTAGCGGCGTCATTGCAGATTGAAGCAAAGCTTCACTCGAACTGTCGAACCCCATTCGTTGAGCTTGGAAGCCAGAAGCCAAGAGGCTTAACGGTGTGGCTCGGTCTTGGAAGGTTCTGATCGCTTGCCGTAACAACTCTTCTGAGTTGTCAGGTCGAAGTCGCACAATGACGGCTGTCAGCGTTTCGAGAGTTCTTGAATCCAAGAGTTGCTGGCGACTGCGGTTTTGGTTACGGTTCGTCGGCGAGCTAGAAGATGCACTTTCCTCTTCCATCACCTGGTAGGCCGTGGCGTTTGCCCCTAGTCGTTTCAGTAAATCGCTCCAGCCGGATTTAGATTGGTCCGACTGGCCACACATCTCCGCTAGAAGAATCCGATGGATCTGCTGCGAAATATCCACCGCAGTTTCCGAGGTCGTGTTAGCCAGCCATTCGCTGATGGTTGGGAGAATGGCCTCTTTCCACTCTTCGTGACCTTGAAGTCCAACGATGAACTGGAGGCTTGGGGACAGAGGGGCTGAGTGAATGGCACTTGGCCAAGACGTAGCAGGCGTGTTTAGAATTTGATGCCAACGCTGAAGATCCGCTGCGATGTCTTGTGCAGCCTTGGGCTTTTCTATCGACGAATTCGGCGTCTTCGTAGGAGCAGGCTCGAGCCCTGGCATACTGGCCAAGTGAATGGCTAATCTTGCCAACACATCCGATTCCAACTGCGAAATAAGGCCAGGATCTACATTCGATTCAAATTTTTCAGCCCAGTTAGAGACTGGCGTCGGAGGCAAGTACTTCAGTTTCAATCCACTCGATCGCGGATTCGGGGTGGAGTCGGATCGGATTGGTAGAGGTGCAAGAGTGTCAATGCTGGGTGGGGATGCTTCGAATACGGAGTTTGCAAGTTCGGCCACGAACGCGTCCAACAGCTCACCTTTTTGCCGCATCATGGATGCGTAAGCCGTAAGCTTTTCTCGGAGCGGATTGTATGAACCGTAGTATTCGCCGTATCCCGAGTAGCTGCCTCCATAACCAGCGAATTCAATTCCGCGTTCGTCTTCGCCTACAATGCCAGCTTCTTGCCTGAGCCTATCGATCAGCTCTTCTTTCCATGAGCTAATGAGCGATTCGTATTCCCCTAGTTTCTCGAGTGCAAATTGTTTGCAGGCGACGATGATCGGTCTCTGTTGAGCGTATAGAGAATCAGCGTCCTCTTTGGCGATGCCTAACATCCGCTCGCATAGGTCCAGCCCTTGGCGAATCGATGCGGTTGACCGTTCCGGCGTTCCGGGTTGTCGACCCATTAGGTGACATGCGTGAAAGAGCAAGACTTGCAGGTCGGTGGTGGTTTGCTCGTCCCTAGCCAAAATGTTGTCAACGAATCGCTGACATTCTGCCGTCCTACCCTGCTCCAGCTGCAATGCCAATTTCAAGAAGGATCTTCCGGGGGATTCCCGTCGAGCCTTGAGCAATTCAAAAGCGGCTTGCGACGCGGTTGGGTTCTGGGCCAGTTTGTCAACGAAAGTGAAGAACCCTGGCAAATCTGGATCATAGTCTTCCGTCCCGATCAAATTGTGTGCATCGGCCCATTCAGATTGTTGCTTCAGCAGTTGGCGGGTCACAGCCACTAAGAGCTCTGTTCCAATTCTGTGTTCTTGGCTGGCCAATTGACCTACGCCTTGTAAGGCATCTGAACTTCGCAGATCAGTGACACAATCCAGGAGAGCACTCTCGAATCGGGAGTACTGCTTATTTTCGAAGAGTGAGAGTCTGAGCGAATCCACGTCATCCATTTCGCGGAAAGGATTGACTTGGTGCTTGTCCAACGCTTGCCAGAAGCGATCCCAGCTATCAAATTCCTCGACGAGAGGAAGCAAATATTCGCTGATGTTCGAAAGAACGTTGCCATCTAATTCGATTGCTTTTAGCAAGAGTTCGTGGGCTTGCTCGTAATCCATTGATTCGAACTGATCGAATCCGTCGCGGACGAGTACTTGGAGTGGGCTGTTTTGCTGTTTGGCTTCCAGCTTGGCGGCAAGGTCCGCCGCCTTTTGGGATTCGCCACAGACCTCATAGAGTTGGAGGAGTTGCTGAGTCAGGACCGATGAGTTTGGTGACTGCGCAAGGAGCTGTTCGTATTGTTCTACGAGAGGTCGCGCCTCGCCAATTTCTTGTAAGTAGGCTAACGCCTGTTCCATCGCATATTGGGATCGATAGACGCTGGAAGAGGCTCCTGCCATTCCTAAAATCTGAAACGCAAGTTGCTTCGCGCGGTCGGTCTGTTCCAGCGAGTCATAACGCTGCATCAGATCTATAAGTACGTCGATCGAATTGCTGGGGCGAAGACGTACACGGTCTAGGATCTCGCTTGCCCGATCCGTCATACCCAGGGATGCGAAGAGTTCGTAGAGATTGAGCTGGGTATCTGCAGAAAGTCGCAGGGCAGCCAGTCCTGCCGCTCGGTCTTTGGCGGCTTCAAGGTTGCCCGTTTCGAGCAGCAAATCGATTGCGAAACGTTCTTGTTCAAGCAGTTGGGAAGAATTGCGTGGGTTCGTGCCATTGACTAACTCAAACGCCTCCGCGGTTTTCTGCTGACTTCGCAGCAGTCGGATGCGCAACGCTCTGGCCAATTCGTTGTGGCAGTCCAGAGCCTCCATTTCTTGCAACACCGAATTTGCCGCGTCGATTTGATTGTCCCAAGCGAGTGTCGTGGCGAGGACCGCTAGGGAAAAGAAACGGCCGTGTGCATTTTCGTGGTTTGCCGCGACTCGCCGCAATGCATTGGCAAGGTCGTCGACGGCATCGCTGGCGTCAAATTGCTCGAACAGTGAACTCCACTCACGCAGGAAGACTCGTGGTAGGAACGCGTTGTCGTTGGGGAATCGAATACCGGACGCAATCTCCCTCGCACCGCGAGAGCTTTCTGTGAGCGAGTACGGGAGCAGCGTCCGGAGCGGCTGGCCGTCCACACATGCAATTCGTTCTTCCAACCACACTTCAAACAGGATTAGCAGTTGTGCAGTGGGAAGTTCGTAATCCAATTCGGTAAGAAGCGAAATCTGGTCATCGAGAATCTCGATAGCAGCACGTGGAGAATTGGATTCTCGAACTCTCCGGATTTCACTGATCAGATGCTGCAACGCCTCCTCGCTGGCCGCGACTCGCAGTTTAGAGTCAATGCGATCTCCGGAGCCCCTTCCATTGGGGCGGGACCGGGCGAGTTCGGCTTGGAATTCTCCTGATCTTCCGTTGGATTCTTCAAAGTAAGGCAGGCGGACGAGCTGGGACGCAAGCCAAATGCGGTCGTCGGGGTTAACGCAATGTTCAGCATGCTTCTGCAGGAAATCCCTGGCTGCGTCCAGTCTTTGGGATCGCAGCAAGACGGCGAGCGTGGCATCCAATGCCGGTTGGATTTTGGCGGAGGCAGTTGATTTGACGATCATGTCGGCCAACTTCAACAGCTCGTCAACTTGCTCGTCCCTAAGTTCAAATGATTGAAATGGGTCATCAGGCAAATTGAACTGGCGAAAACGGTAAAGTTCCGTGCTCGCTACATAAGCGTCTCCCTCAGCAAGTAACGCGTCGACAACGACTTGTAATTGAGGAGGGACTTCTTCTCCGTCATACCAGTTGAATGGCTCCGCCCAAGTCTGGAGAAAGTAGGCCATCCACAGTGACTCGCGAGAAGCGAGGCCGACCATCTGGTTGGCCGCTTGGGTTGCCCACCGTTCCTGCTCTGCTTCTGGCTGGCACTCAAACAGAATGGCCCAGCAGAGTGACATTCCGACTCCGTAGTTATCCATCGCGGACAGATAGATTGGCTTGCGCCCAATGCTGCTGATACTATTCCGACCGCTATAACCGTATCCTCCAAATCCGTAGCCCCACCCGCCGTATCCCCATCCCGACGCCGCGCCAGCAGAGAGCAGCTCACGAAATTGGTCTTGGTTTTCGAGCACGATGGAGGGGCCGGGAGACTGCGAGAGCAATTTTCCGTGAACCTGACTTCCGATCGATTGGCGCGGCTGCTGGTACGCATTACTCAAGCTGGCAGATTCGAACTCGGCTCCGGCCGCTAGGACGCGTTTGGCGTGAGCTTCGGCCGCTGTGAGATTCCCTCGCCGAAATTCGTTGAGCGCCGCCAGCAGGACGAGCTCCCAGTGTGGTTTCGCTCCTTCGAGGTATCGATCCAGCAGGATCTGAGTCGCATCTAGGTCGCCAAAAGAAAAGAACTGGCTCGCGATCTGATACTTGGTCTGGTCCGAAAGTAGTTCGATGTGTTCCTCAAGGATAGCGTTGGCTTTGGAGAGTTCTTCGGCTTGGATTGCTATCTCGACGGTGTCTTTGATCCTCTCTTCGGTGATCTGCAAATCCAGTAGCTTCAGCTGAAACGTGAATGCCTGCTCGTAATCACCTTGGTCCGCATAGAGTCGAGCCAGCTGCCGGAGTAGCGCGGGATCGTCTGTACGCACTCTTGCCAGCTGGTTGAGCATCTGTAGCGCAGTACCTACGTCGCTGACGGCCCTATGTGCCGAAGCTTTCCAGAGATAGGCGGATTCCGGCTGGTTGAGCTCTTCGGCTGTCGCATCAATTCGAGTCAACAAGTTCGTAAATCGCTGCTGCCGCCAGTAGATGCCGGCCATCTGAATGATCGTCGCCGAACGTTCCTCAGCGGTCGTCTGCTCGTTAAAAAGTCGCCAATAGATTTCGATGGCTTCTTCATCACGATTCGAGTTCGCCAGCGTGCGTGCAAGATCGCCGATCGCACTGGTATCTCGTGGCGCCTGACGCAGTCGTCGCCGAAGAATCTGAATGGCCTCCTCACGCCGATTCGCCATGAAACAGACTTCGGCCTGAAAACCTGAGTAGTCCAAATTCCGGGGAGCGAGCGCGGCCCGTTTCGCTGCCGTGGTCATCGCATCGTCAAAGCGTTGCAACTGAAGTTCCAACAAACACTTGCGTTCTAGGTGTTGGCTGCTCGTGACTCGTTCAATGCGAGACAGTCGATCGTAGACTTCGATCGCTTCAGCTAATTGGCCGCGTTCTTCAGCGAGTTTGGCTGCGAACTGCAGCAGCAGTCCACTTTCGGGAAAGTCGTCTGTCGCGCGGTCAAGAACTCGGGTCGCGGCAGCAGTATTGCCATTGGCTTCGTGAAGCAGAGCATGGTAATAGGCTCGTTCCTCTGGCTGCCATAAAGCGTCATCGACTAAAAGTGGTTCGCTGTCCGACGACCAGCCCGCAACTCGTTCGAGCTCATTGGTCAACGTACCCGCACTTCCATGAAGTTGGGATAACTCGTCCAAGATCTGGCGTCGCTGTGTTTGGGCTTCCGCCTCGCCAAAGGCCTTCTGCAATTGCTCCAACGCTTCTGCGAAGAGCTCGGTGTCCAGGAGCAAACGGGCCACGGAAATCCTCTGTCCGACGGACAGCTCTTTTTCCGAAGCAGCACGCAATAGCTCGGTGGATTCGGCTTGGATTTCATTGGTTCTTAAGATCTCTGCAGCAAACAACATGTTCTCGGCGGAATCACGAGGGGGCGCTGCAATCTGCTTCCAAACGGAGATCGCGTCGCTGCGTCGTTCTGCTTTCAAGAGCAAATTGCCGAGCTGCCTCCGATAGCGTAAGTCTTCTGGTGCCAGTCGAATCGCGCGTTCGAACAACGCTTCGGCTTGGTCGGTACTCCCAATGGAGATTAGCTTTTCTGCAACGATGGCTGCATAGTTGGCTTCATCTGGATAGGAGTCGATAAGTCGCTGCCAAGTTGCCTCGACTAAGGGCCTCGCGGCAACATCTCTTCCTGACGCAAGCCACTTAAGTTCTCCAAGTAAGAGAATCCAGTCAGGGTTCGTCGCATCCAATTCAAGCAGGGCCTCGACTTGTTCAGCTGCGGCAGTGGGGGCATCCTCTCGCTCGTATAGTTCAACTAACGTGAGACGCGGCGACGGGTCGGTGGGGTTTTGGGCAATAAGTTGTTTTAACTGTTGCCGTGCTTCGGGATAACGTTGTTGATTGATCAGCACTGACGCGAGGCGATTGCGAGCTTCCACGTCTTCCGGGCGCGAGGCGAGCCAGTCGCGGTAGTAGTCAGTTAACGCCGACGGGTTCGGGTCAGCCAAGAGAACGGACTCGATACGATTTCGCAGCTCCCTGCGAAGCCAACTGCTTGGATTCACTCGCCCCACGAGTGCCTCTAGCTCCTGTAGAGCATCCGGTCGTCGATCGAGCGAGAGTAGCACGTCGGTGTATCGCAGTGCGTTCTCAATTCTCCGATACGGATCCTTACCGCTGTCCTTTAGTTTCTTGTAACGCGACAGGGCCTCTTCATATTGGCCTTCTTCGGATAGAGTCCGTGCGATCAGTTCTTGCACTTGGGAATCGTCCGGAAACTGGCGTTCCATCTCAGCCCAAATTTCGATCGCCTCATTGCGTTTTCCGTTCCGTAAGAACACTCGTCCAAGAGTTTCGAATATAGGAAGCGAGTCAACGCGTGAAGGCCTTTGCGCGATGGAACGCTGCAATGAAGCCGTCGCGTCCTTCAACGCGCCGACTTGGAGCTGAGATTGTCCCAGGTAGTACCACGCCATTGCGTCCGAGTCCGACAAGGCGACAGATTGTTGAAACGCTTCCACAGCGAGCAAGTCGTTGCCTCGCGCAGAGTGGATTAGGCCCAAGATCGTCCAGGCAGCGCTGTTAGCGTCCTCAGTTGCCGAAGTCTTAAGCTTTTTCAGAAAGTTCTCGATGTTGCCCGTGGCGACGTGGTAGCCATAAACTTTGTCGAGAGCGGTTCCCCGACGCGGACGTTTCATGAGTACTTGTTGGAAACGTTCTGTAAGGAGTCTTTCTTTCCGTTCCGCCGCTGTTTCATCACTTGCTATTGACGGGTTGTCCTCGCTCTTAGCTGCTGAATTGTCAAACACGGATTGCTGCGGGACGGCTGGAACTCCGAATCCGACCGCGTCGTTCGGTGTGGTCGCGAAAGTCGGGCATCGCCCGAGTAGCATGCACGCGAGCACCAAAGCCACTTGCAAGCCCTGCGGTCGCTTTCGGTGCCTTGCAGAGCAAGTTCTATTTAGATCGTATGGTCGCATCGTCATGACGTATCGCCAAAGTTCGAGGTAAGCGAATCGACTACGAATAGATTCAGACGCGAAGGCGGTAAGCAACAGCAAAGAAGCAATTCGTTCTATCTTCGCCGCACCGAGCGACTTGGAACGCAGGAATCGTGCTGCAAGAGTGGAGCAGCTTGTGCCCAGCCATCGCATGGATGTTCAGTGTACCATGCCGCACTCAAGAGGAATCGGTTTGCAAGTGCAGTAGATCTACCGATACGGTGATCAGTCTAGTTTTCGAAAAGAGGGCAGGCGGCACAATAGAACGGCAGTGTTATTTGCTACTCGAGTCCACATTCAACTTCCAGGAGACTCCGAATCGGTCAATGACGAATCCATACCAAGAAGTGAATTTGGATTGGGCAAAAGGAACAAGTACTTGAACCTGATCGGACAATGCTGAGAACACGCCTTCGGCCAGCTCGGCAGATTTCATTTGGAGCAGCAGTGAAAACCCGTCAAAATTGGGTTTGGATTCGGGCCCTTGGTACCCAACGTCGGTCGCCATGATCACGGTGTCTAGCACTTTGAATGTAGCATGGAAAATCAAGTCTTCCGCACCGGGGACCGTATGCGATTGGTCGGGAGCATCACGGAGACGCATGAGGAAGAGAATCTCCGCTCCCCAAAACTTCTTCGTAATATCGAAGTGCAGCTTCCGTTTGACCAGCGAATCCTAGGCTTGTTATGACAGGCATGGATCGATATTGGCTGAAGGTGACTTTGTGACGTCGCTCGAGCCAAGACGATCGATGTCGAGGCTCGGCGGCACGCTGGGCTCCGACCCCGTCCAAATTCATCTCGCCCTCACGGCAACTGTTTAATCTGCACCCGGGAAATTTCGTACTCAAATCCCGAGGCTGATTGTAGCGGCATTCCCTGGTCGTCTAGACATTTGGCCGAGCCATTGGGGGAGGGGACGATGCCGCGTTTAAGAGAACAAAGCTGAGTTGACGGCACCGTCACTCCAGCGAAGTGGACGGCCAATGGGAGTCATGTTTTCGAACTCGTGATCAACGCCCAGTGCATTTAGCAGGGTTGCATGCAGATCAGGGACGGTGATTGGGTCTTCAGTTAGTTTGAGCGGATCGATCGACTGGTCGGGCCCACGCAGCGTAGCCGGATCAATGTTCCCTGCTGTTGCACCGTGTACATAGCCGCGACGGAAACGCCCGCCAGCAAGCAGCGTGCTAAAGCCGTGCGGCCAATGATCTCGTCCGCTTGCAGGGTTGATGGAAGGAGTACGCCCAAATTCGCCGCCACAGAAAACGACAGTGTCGTCTAGCATTTCGCGAGCTTCCAGCTCCTGCAGGGTGGCGGCCAGTGCCGTGTCGAGGATCTTGGCTTGGCCATACTGCAGGTCATGGTTATTGATGTGACTATCCCATCCCGACAACTCGACTTCGACACACCTCACACCGGCCTTTAATAAGCGGATAGCCGCTAAGCAGCCTCTACCGAACTCATGGTCGCCGAAGCGGTCTAGTGTTCCCTTGCTTTCTTGCTTTACATCAAAGGCCTCTAGCTGCTCGCTGTGCATCATTTTCACGGCGCGATGGGTCGCTTTGCGATGCAGAGTCCGTGACTGATCCATATTGCTCAGACGACCGCGGAGAAATTCGTTTTCGACTGCTCCGAGGAGCCGGTCGAGTCTGGCGTCCATTTGCGCTTTTGGGACGCGGGCCGAAAGATTGGGGACTTTGTTTGCAGGATCCCCGATTTGGAATGCGTCCAGCGCCGGGCCAAGGTAGCCACCGCGTGCGGGCCACTGGGTTGGTGTGATGGATACATGCCGAGGGATCTCAAGATTTTCCTCGCTCTGATGACAAATGATGGAACCAATCGATGGGTGCACCAAAGTCGGATCGGGACGCCAACCCGTTTTGAGGTGATAGGAGGCTCTTTCGTGGTCGCCTTCCTTGCTGATGACAGAGCGTACCAGCGTTGTCAGGTGCAGTTGCTCTGCCGTCGCGGGCATCGAGTCAGCTATTTGGATTCCTGGAAGCTTTGTATCGATGCCCTTTGCGTCGCCGCCAATCTTGGAGCCTGGGTGCGGATCGAAGGTTTCCAATTGGCTCGGGCCGCCCTGCAGCCAGATGAACAACAGTGACTTGGCCCGGTTGTTGTTGCGACCGGAGTTAGATTCGGAAGCTCGAGCCAACGATTCGGCAAAGTGGGTTAGCCAACCTGCTGAAGCGAGGCCCATCGCGCCTTGCGCGGAGCCACGAAGGAAGGACCGGCGATTAGAAGCCAACTGAGTGCGCGTGAAGCGTTGGTAGCCTGCGCAGCCGGCACGTTCCGCCAATGGTTGGTGAGACTCGGAAGGACTACACATAATCTCTCTTCCTGTTCCGAATTTTGGTGTCATGTGACATGGGGGTTGACCTCGATTCGGCCAACTTGCGAATCGAGGTTAGTGGTTCCAAGAGAATTCGGTCGAATTCAATAGGGCCCAGTGGATATCACCCAATGCTCGCGACCTCGTGTTGCCGTATTTCTCGTGTAGGTGATCGAGATAAATTTCCATCTCGGACTCGGATGGTTCGCGATTCAGCGTGGCCATGAACAACAGCTGGATCGCTTGGTCGTTTTTCTTCACTAGACTCGAGATCCGAGTACTGGCGTTGTTGACGGGGTCGACTTTGGTACGTTCAGCGACCATATTGCCATTCATCATGATCAATCGCTGTGCAATCGTCACCGCTTCGCTATCAAACTCATCTTCGCCTCGGTCGCCAAATCGTTTCAGGAATGATTGCAGGTCGCCAAACGATTTGAGCTGGGTAAAGATCGAACTAGAGGAATCAATTGCAGTCAACTTCGCAGCTTGAAAAACGCTGTTGGCGACTTGTTCGGGCCGAAGTTGTGAAAGAGGAAAGACAGCCCAAGTCGCTTCGTGTTGGGGCGTGACTTCGAACTCGGCTCTGCTGGAACGCTGGAACGCGTCCGTCTCGACAATCATGCGGATCAATCGCTTGAGATTGAAATTATGGCTAGCGAAATCCTCAGCCAGAGTATCTAAAACGGCTGGTACGCTCGAGTCTAACGGGATGTTATCCACGGGTGCGACCAGTGGTCGTGAAAACATCAGTGCCCAGATACGATTCACGGTGGCACGCGAAAAAGCGTGGTTTTCGGGATGCGTCACCCACTCGGCAAGACGTTCGCGAGGCTTGCCCTCGGACGGCAGCAGGTGTTGGGCAAACGGCACTTGCGGCTCGACGACTTCTTCTTCGCCTTCGCCTAGGTACATGAACTTGTATTCTCGGTCATCATCGCGGACACCCTGAAATACCGGGTCTGCTAAGGCGGCTCCGGAGAAGAAGGCGGCTAACTCATGGAAGTGCTGTTGGACTCCATCGATCGAGTCTTCTTCGGTTCCAAAGTTCAGTTCCCCAAGAAAGTCGTCATGGCACTGGAGGCAATCAATGCGTTGAGCCAAGAACGCTCGCGATGTCCGTCCTGCTAAACGGATTGGGTCGCAGCGTTGGTCGTCATCCAGTGTGGAGGTCACGAAGTTGACTTGGGGTGTGTCGGTCCAGAGCCCTTCGGAGCTAAGCATCGTCTTCACGATTTGGTCGTACGGAGTTTCCTCGCGTAAGTGGTCTGCTAGCCACATGCGGAACTTGCGACGACGGAAAACCAAAAACGGACCTTCATCAGTGCCGACGTAGGCACGAGAGAGACGTTCGGCAAAGTAGTCGGCCCAACGATCGTCTTCGAGTAGATAAGTCGTCCACCAGCGGATCTGTTTTTCAGGCTTGACGAGCGACAAAGCTCGCAACTCCTCGAGCGATAGCCCGCTCCCGACGAGCGCCAACGACAAACGCCGTGCGATGACTTGGTTGTCGGCCTGCGGAGCCGAATCGAGGCTCGCCGCGGCGGCCAGCTGTGCCAGCTCCGAATTGGCTTGAGCGACTCCAGCCGAGAAATCGGTGGCTCGATAGTGGTGTTCGACCCCATCCGGCGGCTCAATCGCGGGTCTACGGCGAAGCGTGGCGGCGACCACCGTCACGCAGGCTAGGGCGGTCGCGATGGTAAGCAATGGTTGAAGTACGCGGCGCCAACGGGTTCTGCCTGCCCGGCCCGTCCGCCTAGCTGATTCGCGGGAATTGTCTCGCTCAGGATCTGGTTGGCTCGAGCCAACTGTCGTCAAAGCGGGATCCGTTGGCATGACGTCGTTTTCGATCTGCGGCGGATTCGAGGGATGCATATTTCTGATCGCAACTCGCAGTGGTTTGAAAATTCGCAGTCTTCGAACGAGATTCGGTGGTGCCATTGCCGAATCGTATGGATACCTGTCGCTGACGCCGGGGTTTTGGCCTTTGCCGCCGTCTGCGGTTGAATAGGCAGATTTTTCACTTCCCCAAACGCGTAGATCTTTGGAGCAGAAGCCACCTCATACTATATTCGCAGGCGATTTCTGAATATTGGAATTGGAATCCCAAGAAACTTATCTTGAGAGCGAAAGGATAATGGTGCAGCTAAAAAGTGGTCGTCTGCTTGGGATGTGGTTCAAGCTAAAATGAAAGAGCCCAGCGGTGTGCTGTCCTCAATCTTGTGCTTAATGGACGTTATCAAAGCCCCTTTGGAAGGTGTTCTGCCTATTTGGGGATGAGGGTGCATGGGGCCGCCAAGTCGTGTCACCCGAATTGGATTTGTCGAAACTAGAGTGAGCTTTATGTCGGATTCGCAAATCAAGTCGACTGGATCATCGGATCCAGCGCGCGTTCCGCCTGGACCTCTCGAGCCGGTTTCCTCTCGCACATCGCCCTCAACGCCGCAGCCGCCTCTCGCACTCCCTCCGGTTCTTCCGTCCAAAACACAAGTTCACTGCGAATCGCTTCAGCAAGCGGTCGTACGCTCCGAAGCAGACCCCGCTAATCCTGCCTTAAAAGACAACGATGACAACGCGAGAACCGAGCTTGCAAATCGGGGCGGTCAGGAAAATACGCAAGAGTCGCTGCCACCGCCCGTCGTGAATTGTTCTCTTGCTGGAGCGACAACCAAGGAGGAGACTGCGAACAAGAAGACAGCGGAGCCTCCGAAGCTAGCTCTAACCGGGGCCTCGTTCGATGGGCCTTTTGCCGTTCAAACCGAAAGAGTGGCAGAGCCCCCTACGGAACAAGATGCTGAGAACCTCAGTTCGGTTGGGACCTCGCTGCAACCGTCGGAAGCTACTGAGCCTGATCCGTTAGCCCAGCCGGCTGCTACGAAGCCTGGGATGAGGTGGTACAAGCGGCCATTCTGGTTCGCTGGTCGCGTATGGGACTTTGTAGGACTCTTGGTTCTGCTTGCCGTTGTGGCTGCGGTGCCGATCGTGCAATTGGCTAGTCTTGGCTACTTATTGGTTGCGGGGGCCAACCTTGCCGCGCGCAGACCATGGGCCGATTCGTTGCCGGGGTTACGAACCGCTGGCAAGATGATGACCTTTGCCGGAATTGCCGCTCTGCTGTGGCTGCCCGTCTGGTTGGTAACTGATTTTGCCTACTCGGCTCAATTGTTGCAGCCAGGTAGTCCCACGACGACGGCGTGGCGTGTTGGTGCCTTCGTTATCTCCGGAGTATGGGTAACGCATTTGGTTTGGGCCGCAGCTCGTGGAGCGAGGTGGTGGCATTTACTCTGGCCAGCCCCGATCGATTTCGTCTGCCGTGGTTGGAGACCGAGTACATGGTCGAAGGCAAGCGATGAGCTCTATGAATTCGTCGTCCGTTTGCATTTCCCGCGGCTGTGGTGGTTGGGGGCCCGCGCAGCGGTGGGCGCTTTACTTTGGACAACGCTGCCAGTTTCGCTGATGATCATCGGCTTACGAGGTGAAGAGGTTCCCGCCGCTGGACTTTGGGGCTTCCTTGGTGCCGTCGCCATGGCCGGCGTTATGCTTTATCTGCCTTACTTGCAAATCCAGCTTGCTGAGACGAATCGGTTTGCGTCGCTGATCGATGTTCCAGCCGTGAGGCGGCGGTTTCGTTTCGCACCCCTATCGCATGCTTTTGCGATGTTTTTCTTGGTGCTGCTTTGTATCCCTTTGTACTTGCTACGCATCGAGGCCACTCCGGAAGAATTGACCTGGGCTCCGGCACTCGTGTTTGTATTGTTCATGCTGCCAGCCAAAATTTTGCTGGGTGCGGCGATGGGCTACGCAAGCGGCCGTAGTGAAGACGGAAAACGGATTCGGCACTGGACATTGCGGTGGTCAAGTCGCTTTGTGGGACTGGCCGTCATCTTGATTTACGTCGGCGCTCTTTATGTCTCCCAACTCATCGCTAGCCAAGGCGCCTATGTGATGTACTTCCAGCACGCGTTCTTGGTGCCAGCGCCTCAGTTCTAAGCGTTGTGACGAGGCTAATTGGCTAATCATCCGCATTCATGCAGGCCATTCTCCTCGAGGCGTCCAGCCCGCGGTTTGGCTGGTCGCTGATCAGTTGAGGTCTTTGCCTGCTCGACGCCCAACGGTAGACATCTAGGCCGATCCTATGCACTCCCTATGCACTCCCTATGAACGCCCTATGAACGCCCTATGAACGCCCTATGCGCAACTTGTCTAGCAAGACAGCGACAATGATGACGAGGCCGGTGACAATTTGTTTGTTGGCGTCAGAGACGCCCAGTTGCGCGAGTCCGGTTTGAAGTACAGCAATGATCAGCACACCGATAAAAGTGCTAATCACGTTGCCGCGACCACCCATCAGGCTTGTTCCGCCGATAACGCAGGCGGCAATAGCGAGCAGTTCCATGCCGATAGCGGCATTGGGATCGGCCGATGAGAGACGTGAGGTCTGCGCTAGACCGGCGAACCCACACAGAAGTCCGCTGATCGAGAAAACGGCAATTGAATACGGAGCCGTTCGGATCCCGGACATGCGTACCGCTTCTTCATTCGTACCAATTGCGATGCAGTATCGACCAAAAACAGTTTTGGTGAGCAGGAACTGGCCAAGTCCGACACAAACGAGTGCGAGTATGAAAGCCGGCGATAAGAACAGGAACGGCAGAGGCTCGCCGAGGGCTTCGACAGCGGAGCCGATATATTTGGTTTGCGAGTTGGTGACTAACTTGGTTCCTCCCCGCGCTACTTCCAACATTCCGAGCGTAACAATGAAGGACGGTATTCGAAAACCAATCGAGATGATACCGTTCAATGATCCACAGAGTGCTCCGGTGAGAAGGCAGGGAAGGACGGCAGCCCATAGTGGCCATTGGTAGTCCACCATCAGCATTCCCAATACGGCAGACGAGAGGGCGAGCAGCGAACCAACGGACAAATCGATACCGGCAATGACCAGAACCAGAGTCATTCCCACGGCGATGAATGTCAGGTCTGGTATTTGATTGGCGATTGTGATCAGCGTTGAGGTTTGAAAGAAGTTCTCGGTTCCCAGGCTGAACGTTGCCACCATCAACACGAGTACACCCGAGAGTCCGGCGTACTGACTGACCAACTGCATCAATCGGTCTTTCATTGCTTGGCCTCCTTTTCCAGATAGCCAGAAAAGGAAGCTTGCATGATCCGCTCGGCGGACCAGTCGTCGCGTGAGAATGTCTCTTGAAGCGTACCATTGGACATCACCGCAATCCTGTCGCAGATTTCCATCAGCTCATCGGTATCACTGCTGACTACGATCATTGCTTTACCTTGAGCAGCTAGCGAACGTAGCAAGCCATAGATGCGCCGCCGTGCGCCAACGTCGATTCCACGTGTCGGTTCATCAAACAAGAAAACCTTGGCCCCGCGAACCAACCATTTGGCGATAGCCACTTTTTGCTGGTTACCGCCGCTAAGCGAGCCGACCGTCTGCTGTGTGTCGGTGCATCGCACTTCCATCGCCTTGCATTGTTTTTCGGCTTCCTCTCGTTCTACTCCGTTGCGGACAATGCCCCAGGCTGAAAAACGTTGCCACATCGCGGCTATCGTGCTGTTCATTTGGATGGAATGCGTAAGCAGGAGCCCGTTGGCTTTTCGATCTTCGGTCACCATGGCCAAACCGGCAGCGACAGCGGCGGCTGGGTGATCGAATCGAAGCTGGGCAGGCTTGGCGTTTTTCGCCCGAGCTTCGAATTCGATATGGCCTCCGCTGGCAATGTCGGCACTGAAAATGAGCCGCAAAAGTTCGGTCCGACCGGCGCCGACGAGTCCCGCTATGCCGAGGCATTCGCCTTTTTGGACTTCGAAAGAAACATCGCGAACAGGTCCGCCGGATAGACCGCAGACCCGGAACACGGGTTCGTCGATTGCTCTGGAATCGTGACTCAAGTTGGAATGCGCAACGGCTTCGCCACTCATTCGTTCAACCATTTGGTCGGTCGAGACTGCCGACGTCTGGTAAGTGCCGACGAGTCGACCATCACGAAGAATCGATATTTGATCCGCCAATCGTTTGACCTCGTCCAAGCGGTGACTGATGTAGATGACGGTTACACCCTGCTCACGAAGATTCTCGAGCCACTGAAACAAGGTCTCCGACTCAGTCTGCGTTAACGCCGCGGTAGGTTCATCTAAGATGAGAAGCCGACATTCTCGATCAAGTGCGGCCGCAATTTCGACCATCTGCTGGGTGCCCACACCAAGATTGCCCAATCGAGCATCGGGCGAAAGTTCCGTCAGCCCAACTCGGTTCAGTGCTCGAATGGCTCTGGCGCGCAGCTCGCCTTGGCGTATGACACCGCAACGAGAAGGCAATCTTGCGAGTTGAAGATTTTCCGCCACCGTTAGCGTTGGTATCAGATTCAATTCCTGTTGGACAATTTCCACTCCAGCTTGCTCTGCGGCCCGCTTGCTGAGCGGGGAGTAAACGCGTCCGTCTAGCGAAAGGCTTCCAGATGTTGGTGAAACCAGACCTGCGATCATGCGAACCAAAGTGCTTTTCCCCGCGCCATTCGCGCCAAGCAAGGCATGGATCGAGCCCGCATCGAATGAGAGAGTGCAGGCGTCGAGGACCGTCACGTTGCCGTAACGTTTCGTCAGTTCTTTCAACTCGAGTCGAGGCTTGTCTGCAGGCTTCACTTCGAAAGCGACTCCAGCGTGATTAGATCAACTGGTGTTTCGATGTCAGCCGGTTCAGGCTGGTCATCGCCAAGCATCTTGAGGGCCGCTTCAATCCCGTAAACTGCAAGCTGGTCACCGTGTTGATCCGCCGTAGCGAGGACCTTTCCATCTCGAATTGCTTGCTGCACTGCGGTGATGTTGTCGAATCCAATGACTAGAACGTCGCCGGTTTTCCCCGCGCTCTTGACCGCAGCAATGGCTCCAAGAGCCATGCTATCGTTAGCGGCTAGGATCGCTTTCGCCGATGGATGTTCGCTCAGCATCGACGAAGCGATTGTGTTGGCCTTGCTCATTTCCCATTCAGCCGACTGGCTATCTGCGATCGTGATTTCTGCTTCTTCGAGCGCGGCCTTAAAGCCTTCGAGTCGTTGCTGAGCGTTGAATGACGTTCGGATGCCTTCTAACACTAGGACGGAGTCGCCTTTCGTGAGTTTTCCTGCTAGGTAGCTTGCCACCCTCTTTGCGCCGGACTTGTTATCGGGGCCGACAAACGGAATCGAGATTCCCTCTTGTTGGAGCACGCTTGCGTCAAGGCGATTATCAATATTGACCACCGTCACCCCAGCCTTCATCGCCTTGCGGAGAGCCGGCACTAGCGCTTTGGAGTCGGCTGGAGCAATGACAATTGCATCGACACCACTGGCGACCATTTCGTCGACCAAAGCGACTTGTCGACTCAGGTCACGCTCGTCTTTAATGCCGTTGACGACGAGCTCATACTCAGCAGAGTGTTCTTGCTGATGCGATTTTGCACCATCGGCCATAGTGGAGAAGAATTCGTTCGCCAGAGACTTCATAATGAGTGCGACTCGGGGTTTTCCCGGATCTCCCTGCACGCGATTTGAACTCGATGGATCTGCGTTTGAGTTGCCCCCTGCACCGCAGCCGAGCAAAAGCAGGATCGTGGAAAATAGAGTTAAATGTTTGTACACGGTGATTCTCCCTGCGATCTAATGAGGTCTCGCTTTGATTTTAGGGTGGGGTGTTTTGCATTCATGCGTTTGCGCTGTCCTGGTGCATTAGCGCCCATATTGCCTCTCTCTCCGGAAGGCTTGGTTGGGCACCATGACGGGTTGCTGCCAAGGCACCGGCAGCATTTCCAAACAAGATCGCGGCTTCGAGGTCATCATTTTCAGCCCAGTAAACTGCCAATGCGCCAGCGAACGCATCGCCGGCAGCGGTTGAATCGGCAGCTTCGATCTGGAATGAAGGTAGGACTTTGAAATCCTGGCCGTTGAAAACGGCGGTTCCGGCATTGCCAAGCGTAATTGCTACCGTTTTCGCACCTCGGCGGTGAAGCTCGATGGCGGCTTCTTTGATCTCGACTTGATTTTCGATCTTGATTCGGGTCAGTTCCGCAGCTTCACTGATGTTGGGGCAGATGAAATCGACATTGAGAAGCGAATCCGGCAGCGGCGCGTCGACTGGAGCGGGGTCGAGCACTACGCGCGTGCCGGCGTCGTTGGCTATAGATATGGCTGTCTGGACAGCGTCCGTTGGTATTTCTAGCTGGAGTAGCAAGACGTCTGCTTGTTGAATCGTTTCGGCTGCATTCGCGACATCTTCGGGAGAGACGAGACCGTTTGCCCCGGGAACCACGATGATCTGATTCTCACCGCTGCTGGCGACAGCGATCATCGCAACCCCGCTCGCCAAGTCCGGACAGGGATGCACCAGCCGACAGTCGACTTGATTCGCATCTAGGTTGGCCCTCAGATGCTGGGCGAATGCATCGTCGCCCAGTCGACCGATCATCGCGACGTCCCCTCCAGCGCGACTTGCTGCTACGGCTTGGTTCGCACCTTTGCCTCCGGGAATCTCGAAGAACGAGCTAGCCGGAACGGTTTGGCCAGGGAGCGGCAAGTTAGAGCAAGTTGCGACAAGATCCATGTTGATCGAGCCAAGCACTGCAATTTTAGGGCGTCTAGGGTTCAAGCGACTGCTCCGCGGTTTCGGTTGGAGGCGCACTCGACAATAGCACCAACGCTTCTGTGGTTCTGGACTTCATTGCTTCGGAAATGATGAGATAGCGATCACGTCCGCCCTCTTTGTTTTCAAAAGTAGTCAGTCCATCATCGGCAACGGTGACACTGCCTGGTGGCGACAATTGAAAATACCCTCGTTCTGGACGAACGGCGTGTAATACTGAGGTCAAGTCCCAGGTCGGTCGATCGTGCGGTGGCGGGTTGTAGAGCGTATAAGCCTCCGGAAGCGGATGATGTTCTACATAGCCGTAATCCATCAAAATGCTTTCGTGTGGATACGTCAGGGACTTGCCGATTTCAAAACCACTCCAAACGATCGCTGTCGGCCAATCTGCAACCAGGCGTTTGGCGGCCGGGATATCCTTAATAATGTTGTATTCGCGATGGTCGTAGAGCTCGCCCTTGTTGTTGCGGATTTGAGTGAACGCGCCCGCCATGATCGAAAGCAATCGAACTTTCTTGCGGACCAAGGCAGGGCCATCCAGCTCGGAATGCTCGTCGCCCGCGGACTGCAAGAGGTTTGCAAGATTGGTGGAGAAACCGACTTGGGCAATCACCACCGAACCGTCTTCCGCGGCTGCTAGTGTTTTGCGCAGCACGTCGACTGCATCTGGAGCTTTCGCGCCAGTCTCCAGATCATGGGGGTAACGCCAAGTTCCTGCGTCCTTCACGTTTGCGAGTCCATTAAACTTGCCTTCATGGGCCGTCACCCCGCTTCTGCAAACGCCGATCGGAATCTCACCCCGGCCGTAAAAAGTGTTGATAGCGTCCGTAAAAGGAGCTGCAAACTCGTGGTCCTTGGTGATGGTCACAGCTAGCAATTCACATTCGCCGCGAGATTGAAGCGTGTGGATCATCCCAAGGGCCAAAACGTCGTCGCAGTCGTTTCCAATATCCGTATCAAAAATGAGCGGTACGGGATCAAGATCCAATTTGTCTTTTTGCGGGGGAGAAGCCGCTAAGTGCACCGGAACCAGGACAATTGTGCTTACGGCGAAGCAAAACCAATGCTGCCGCAATCGATGACCATCACTGATGAAACGCATGTTTCTATACCTTGCTAATGGATTTCCGCTGCTGAACTTCGACATCGATTTGATGCAATTTACGACGAGTCTTCCCATTGCCCAGGACAGCCTGAACAATTAGTTTCCCCGCCAGCTTTCCCAGGCGTGAGACATCTTGGGTCACGGTCGAGATGGGGACCTCCATGAAGTCCGCGACGGGCGAATCATCGAAAGCGACGATGGAGATGTCGTCAGGGATATGTAAGTTTCGTTCGCGTGCTACACGCAGGGCTCCAAACGCATTCAACATACTGAATGCGAAGAATGCGGTTAGGTTCGGATTCGCCTCTAACAGAGCTCGTGCGGATTCGACTCCCGACTCTTCGGTAAAGTCGGAACCGGATATGTTTTTGGTGTCGAATGCGATGCCTGCCTCGGTGAGTGCCTTTTGGGTGCCTTGCAATCGAGCTTCGTTGGGCAAAGTTCCAGGCAACCCTTGTAGGATGCCAATCTCAGAGTGACCCTGTGCAGTCAGCATCCGAATCGCTTTTTCAGCTCCCTTCGCGTGCTGCGATGTGACTTGCACGAAATCGGAATCCGGAAAAGTACGGTCAACTAAAACGACAGGAATGCCACTGTCACGGGCTTGCGCGAGATGACTTGATTCAACACCGACTGGACAAACCACCAACGCCTCAGCTTGTCTCGCTAGCAGCTTGTGCACTAGAGATGCCTCACGCTCGGTCTGTCCCTGACTATCCGCCAGGACGACGTGCAAGTCCGCTACTTCAGCTGCTTCTGTAATCTCACTCGCGATTGATGCGAAGAATGGATTTGCGATATCCGGTACCACCACACCAATCAGACCACTTCGTTTGAGCCTAAGTGATCGAGCTAGGGTGCTGGGGCGGAATCCAAGTCGGTCTGCGGCTGCTTGGATTGCATCTGTCGTCGACTGACTGATGCGGTAGTCGCTAGCTTTGCCGCTGAGCGCACGCGAAGCCGTTGACGGGCTGACACCAGCCTCCGTGGCGACATCATTGAGTGTTACTGTCTTGGACAAAACGACAAAACCGTTGAGGTGGAATCACGCTCGGGCGAGATTTTGTTGGGCTGCGACTAGGGGACTGTATTTCACAGAGAGGCAGTCGCAAATAGTCGGAAAGTTGTTGCACAATCGATTGTGCAGGCAAAGATGCAGCTCGTCAAGTCGACGATGAGGAAATCCATTGTGCTTGAATTTAGATTGGGGCTTGTTCACTTTTTGGCGGGGGGATGTGCTCGCCAAAGCACCCGCCTCAATGCTCGTGTTCAGCTTGGGTATAGAGAAGAATCTCGTGGAATTCGTCTCGGTACAGCGTGTCAAGCGAGGCCCCCGAACTTGCGGTCGACTGATCTTTCTCGATGCCAAGGAAAGTCCTGATCTCGCTAAAAGGTTGATGGTTTGCCAGGCGACGCGAGAGGATGATTAGCGACCGCTTTCCCGGACTCTGCTCCGAAGGCAAGTTGAGGATACCCGTGAAGGCATTGGATAGAATGCCAAGTTTAGATCGGTCGAGCGCGCTCTGGGCCTGGGCAGGATCTGCAGTGCTACGAGCCTCCTTCGATAGCCGATAGATCCTGGGAGGCGATGTCTGGATGATTTCTGTGCCTTCTTTACTCGGCAGTCTAAGTCCACCTCGATACGAGACTTCCGAATAGTCGAGGATTTGGTCGACCGAATGAAGTTCGAGGAAGGATATCACTTCGCGTTGGACGCGAGAGAGATTCGTGATTGATTCAGCGTGTTGCCTTTTCGAGTTGATTCGCTCCAGAATGGAGGAGTACTGACCCACCAGGTTGCAAGTCACGAGCATAATCAAAAGACATCCTTCCAAGATCGGATGCAGGTACGTTGCGTTCTTGTGACGCGGAGAGAGAAGGCATATTGCAATCAGAGGAATCCAGCCAAACCAATACCAGCCGAGTATCGATCCACGACTAGCAATCATGAAGACCATTGATACTAGTGATACTAATACTGCCAGCCATGCTTTTCGTAGAGCGGCAATAAGGCTGAAGAGTAACAGAGAAGGCAAGCTTAGGCCCCATTCCATCAGCCCGCCAGAGAACACACCATCCCACGTCCATGTTTGGTTACTTAAGGCAATTCGAAAGACATTGGCATTCCAAGGATTGCCGTAAGGCAGAGCAGCAAGTTCCGTTTTCGTCCTTGCGAAATCAAAAACGACCGCTGGGTCGCAAATGACGAATGTGCCACAGCAGACTGCAAAGCATTTACCAAGACCAAGACATGTCTGGACACGAGCCGTGCCCTGCGATCGCAATTGTTGAAGTTGGTAAATAGATGCGAAGATAAGAAATGGGATCATGGTCAGCTTGATGGCGACTGAAACCCCGAGCAGAATCCAGGCTAGACGTAGACGCTTTGTCCGAGTTCTTTTCGGGCTGTCTTCAGGAACGTCTAACGCCAAAAGGAGGAAGATGCATCCGTGAGTCCCAAAGCAAACCGCAAAGGATTCTGGACCGGCAACTTTTCCGCACCACCATGCCAGTGGCATGGTTATCCACAACATCGCTACGCCATAGGCACGTATCCCCTGCAAATATCTGCCAAACCATGCGATGGCGAGCGGGAGACTCATCCAGCAAAGGCAGGCTAGCCAACGCATTGCCCAGATCGCGTCCGATTTGAATAGTTCAAGGCAATTTATGTAAAGCGTCCAATAGAGGCCTCCGTAACCACTTACGAATGGGCGTGTAAAGTAAGCGGCGGCGCCCTCACTACTAGCTTGCCGATCGGCCCAGAGAAAGTAAGCAATTTCATCCGCGCTAATCGCCCGGATGGAGTAGAGCATTGGAAGTGTGGCTTCGTAAAGAGCCAACGCACACAGGCAAAGGATGCTGATAAAATGACTGCCGCGAAGTCTTTTTTTTGATCTGCTTTCGTCTTGCAAGATCGCACTGATGGTTCGAAAGAAGTGTCGGAGGAAAGCGAATCCTTGAGTTTGTTACATTCAAATCCTAAGGAATTCAATATCATTCCGGTGCCGATGCTTGTTTAGTTGGGATAGGAACACGTCGACGAAGCCGGGCTGAGGCTCCCCCTTTGGACGGTCTTTCGAAGCATTGTTCGACGATCTAAGAATTGTTTCCAGCCAATTTAGGTTCCGTGAGGGGCTCATAACAAACTCGTTGAACCCTTTCACTTCTGCGATCATGGTTTGAAGCTGGCATACTGGCATAGATTCGCAACCAACCACTAGGTGGGCTCGCTATTCACCCTTCGACTCTTGCGGAACCACTCTTCGTCGCGAAGAGCCCAGCAATCAAGCCCGCGACAACTCCAATCACCACAGTCGTACACTCAGCAGTCACATGCAGCGAGTAATGCTGGTTGTACTCGACATTCGTGAGCCAAGTAGGTGTCGCAGGTGGATCAAGGAATTCCCATAACTGGGTTGCTGCGAGCAAGGTGAGAATTGAAAACATGCCGCCGGCGAGTGCCGATGTCAGGACGGAGGACGTGCGACCAATCCAAGCCAGTTTGCGGAGGACCAAATTGAGTATGAAAATCAACGCCAGTGTTGTTACGATACTCGTTAACGCAACCCGAAGCGGTTCGTGGTTCATCGCGTTAGTCTCTTTGACGCACTTCGGATTGCTGGTTGAAATGCGTTGAATAGGGAAGTGCAAATCCCATTGCGAGAGACATGATGGCCAGACTGTACAGGCTCGATTCTGCCGGCACAAAAGAATCGTAGCTTTGAAGAACGTAGGCGACGATGGCGATGCCTGAGGATCCAATCAATGCACAGGCCGTCGCCGCAAGGCGGACGCTGACGTACGTTCGCTTCATCCAGAATCTTGCGATTGCAGTTGCGTGAAGTGCTCCCGCAATCAATCCAATGCAACCCGGTAGAACGCCTTGGTCAACGTAAAGGCTCCAAACACCCGCGAGTGTGGCCAACCCTGTGCAACCACCGACTCCGAAACCCAGGTGCCAGACTTTCCAATCCACTCGCTCGAGCAGAACCGAGTCTTTGCGACCTGTCGTTTTGACGATCGCAGGGGTAGCCGTGTTCGATTCAGGCATCGTGGTTCTCCAAATCGTTCTGATACTCAGAGGCTGGCTGTGCATTGCTGATGGCTCCACTTCGCCATCAGATTAGCGCGATGCCGCAAGGCGGCTTTGGCGTGTGCGTCCAAGTTGTAGTGCGGTTGGTGTTGCCTCGCAAACTCGTTTTGCAATTGCTTTGGGTCGGCCACAACATTCCCGCCACTGCGAACTTTTTCGCGAATGTGGACGCAATAGTAGCTGCGTTCCGTCGGAGTGGGAGTTGGGCTCGTAATGATTTGCCAGTAATCGCGAGAGCAGGGGTAGGCCGGGAAGTGGGACGCGATACGCAATCCGTACCAGGTATGACCACGGCGAACGTGCAAGTACCTAGCTTCGCTGCGATCGGATCGTTCCAAAACCGATTCGAAACGATGCTGATCGATAATCTGATTAGCAGCATCCAGTAGGGCGTCGAGTGTAATGAACCACTCCCGCGGAGGCAGAGGGGGTGATGACGATTGGGGCCGATTCATACCTTGATAGTAACCTAAATAGCGCCAGCCAACGTCGCCTACTAGGACAAGATATCGGGCACGACTTCCCCGTAGACATCGGTTAGTCGGAAATCGCGTCCCGCATAGCGATAAGTCAGCCGCTGGTGGTCGATTCCCAGGATGTGTAAGATCGTCGCGTGAAGATCGTGCATATGGACTTTATTGTCCTGGGCGTAGTACCCGAATTCATCGGTAGCGCCGTGGCTGTAGCCGCCCTTCACGCCAGCGCCGCTCAACCAAACCGTAAAGCCCGCCGGGTTGTGATCGCGACCATCTTTTCCTTGCGCAACCGGAGTGCGACCAAACTCGGTCCCCCAAACGACGAGGGTATCGTCGAGCAGGCCGCGCTGTTTTAAATCGGTCAGCAGTCCTGCGATCGGTTTGTCTACGGACAGGGCATTCTTTGTGTGTCCCTTGACCAACCCTCCGTGTTGATCCCAGACATAGGGCGTGCTGACCTGGATATAACGCACACCGGCTTCGCAAAAACGTCGCGCTAGCAGACATCGATGACCGAAGTCTCTGGTCTCCTCTCTGTCCATCCCGTAAAGGGAACGAGTCGACTCGGACTCACTCGTGACATCGATCAGTTCAGGTGCGACGCCTTGCATTCGAAATGCCATTTCGTAAGAACGAATGACGCCGTCGATTTTTGAGTCTTTCGTCTTTGAATAGTGTCGTTGATTGATTTGATTCAACAGCTCTAACTGTTGCCTCTGTTCTTCGGGGTCTACTTTGGGATTTTGAAGATAGTCAATCGTGGCCTCGGCCGTCTTGCTTGCGGAATGCCCAAGCGTTGTGGCTTGGTGGTGAGCGGGAAGGAAAGCGGACCCGTAGTTCCTAGCTCCACCATGTCCGGCTGGTGGCGTCACGCTAACAAACGCTGGCAAATTGTGGTTCTCAGTTCCAAGGCCATAGCTGACCCAGGCCCCGACAGATGGTCTGAGCAGATTGTCGTTGCCTGTGTGGATCATTGCCACGGCTTGGCCATGGGATGTGCCGCGCGTGTGCATCGATTTGATGAAGCACAGGTCGTCTGCGTGTTGCGATAAATGCGGCCATAGGTCGCTGATCCAAGCTCCGCTCTCGCCGTGCTGCTTGAAATTCCAGGCGGTATCAAAAACGTGTCCACCGCTTTTTTTGATTGCGATGTCGAGCGTGTTTAGGCCCTTAAAGGGCAGCGGCTTGCCGTTCAATTCTTTGAGCTTCGGCTTGGGGTCAAAGGAGTCAACGTGGGATACACCGCCGTGCATGAACAAAAAGATGACTCGTTTGGCACGCGGCCGGTGATGCGATTGCCCTGATGAGAGACTGCCGTCGGCGGCGGAAGCAATCTGTTGAGCAAAAGCTTGGAACGCAAGAGCGCCAAAACCACAGGCGGTGCTTTGAAGCCAGCTTCGTCGATCGAGGCTAGGAGCGAATTGATTGCACTGTTCCATCTCTCTCACTCACTTGCTAATTCGTATCATCGGTCAGACCATATAGGCGGTTTATCGCGTTCTGCGTTCGGTTAATCGATGAATCGAAATTCCGTTGAACTGAACAATACCTGCGCCAGTGAGGCGATGGCTTCTTGATTCGATGTCCCATTTTCGATGCGGATGGCCAAGTAGTCGCTCGCGGCAAGTACATCTTGATGGCTGGCATCCCGAATCAGGATTCTTCGATAAAGTTGGTTAATTGCTTCTTCGTCCGACTTGGCCATGCGAACAATTTTCTTGCTGAGAGCAGTTGCGACCTCGCGCACGAAGTCCGAATTCATCATGAACAGAGCTTGGGCTGGCACGGTCGTTTCAGCTCGAGCCCCTGTGACTAAGTCCGGGTTGGGCAGGTCAAACAGAGCCAGTGAAGGCGGTACCGCGCCGCGGACGATCGGCAGGTAGATACTTCGCTGCCGCAGCTGGTCTGTTCTTGCTAATGACTCGTGCCGCTTGCCACTGGTTTGAATCGCATACATGCCAAGCTGCTTGACGACCGAGTTGCGTGGGGTGGAATCCAGCAACCCGGAAATCGCAAGCATGGAATCACGCATGGACTCAGCCGATTGTGGGCGGCGATTCTGATGCAGTAGAAGTTCATTGTTCGGATCGGAATCTGATGGAGCTCGTGCTGCCTGCAAGTAGGTTCGTGAAGTCACAATTCGTCGGATCAGTGACTTTGTTGACCACCCACTCGACACATAGGCGTTGGCCAAATGATCGAGCAGCTCACGTTGGGCGGGAACGGACCCACGCGTGCCGAAGTTATCCGTTGTCTCGACTAGCCCGCGGCCGAAGAGCTGTGTCCAAATCCGATTGGCCATGACTCTCGCGGTCAGTGGATGATCAGGATGCGAGATCCATTCGGCCAATTCTCGGCGTCCGGATTCATTCGATGCAATCTGTGGCGTGCTCAACCCCGGGAAACGAATGACTTGCAAGAACCCTCGAGGTGCGATTCGTCCCAAGTTGGCCGCTTCGCCGCGGACGCGAATATGGAGGTCCCCAAAACGATCATTGGCCAGGTCCTGAGCGGCCATCGCCTTGGCAATTTCGGGTGTGCTGTCTCGCAGCTTCTGGGCCGCTCCTTCCAGTTTCTTGATTTCAGCGAGCAATTTGGCTCGCGGGTCATCCGTCTCCTTCGATTGCTGCAGATCGGAAATGCTGACAAGCCGGATTGCATCGGCGATCACGTGACCGGTTGCCATTTCATTGGTCAAGGTAACGCCGACCTGAGACTGAAAGCGAAACCTGCCGATCGGATGCCAAAGCCCATCGATAGTTGGGGTGATGCTCTGATCGATCAACTTTTGCGTCGGACCATCGAGATGTTCAATCTCGTAGCGAGCCTTTTTCTCCAGTCCGCTTCCGCCCCCAAAACTGACCTGCAACTCGTACTCGCCTGGTTCCTCAATCTTGGCTTTCCAAGTAATCGAGAAATGGTTCTTTCCTTTGTCTGTTGCCAAGTAGTGTTTGCCGATATGGTTCGGCCGATAAGTTGACTTGCGCCATGGTCCCGTTTTCTCTGCTTCCGTATCATCGACCACGATCGACTTGTCATTTGATGGCAGCTTCTCAGCCTCTGCCTTTTTCGCCTTAATCTCCGTTTCCAGTTCGGAGAGCTGTACATTGTTCTGATCGACTAGCTTTTGGGTTGCGGTATCGAACGCCAGATCGGTCTCAAGCCACCCACTCACATTGACGTTGTCCATCAAGATGCCTTCGGCCGTCCGGGTGCTATGTAAAATGCCAGCCAGGGCGTAGTAGTCGGCAGTTGGTATTGGATCGAATTTGTGATCGTGACAACGCGCGCAACCGAGTGTCAGCCCCATGATGGCGCGGCCAATCGTATCGACTTGCTCATCGGCGATATCCAGATGCATCTTGGGCTTGTTGCGTTCCGTTAGCATCTTCGGGGAAACCATCAGAAAACCCGTCGCAATCAACTGCCGATTTCGTTGCTCTGCTGTTTCCCAATCCAATAGGTCTCCAGCGATCTGTTCACGCAGGAACTGGTCATACGGCATGTCTTCGTTGAAAGCTGCGATGACATAGTTTCGGTAACGCCAAGCTTCGTGGAAAGTCAGGTTAAAATCACCTCCATTTGAGTCCGCGTAACGTGCAACGTCCAACCAATGTCTGGCCCATTTCTCGCCAAACGCCTGACGTCCCAAGAGCTCGTCAACCAGATTGCTGATGGCTACCTCGGAAGACTGTGAGTGACACGCATCTTTAAACGCGTCGCGTTCTGCTGGGCTGGGAGGTAAACCAATGAGGTCAAGGTAGATTCGTCGGACGAGGCTATCCGGTGGGGCAACCGGCGATGAAGGTGAAACAAAATCATCGACCGATTTCGCAGGTTCGAATGATCTTCTTGGTTGGAAGGACCAGAATTTTCGACCCGCTTCGATGTCAATCGATGGCTTTTGTGCAGATGGCTTTGCGGTTGTGCGAGGATCGACGGCGCCGTTGATTATCCACTGTCGAAAGTCTTCCACGACGGCATCGGGTAGGTGTGATGTTGGCGGCATCTCCGAGATAAGGCCACTGCGGCTGATCGCGTCCACAAGCAGGCTTTCGCCCGGATCACCTGGCACGATGGCGGGGCCTGAGTCGCCACCGATTTCCCATCCCTGCTTGGAGTCCAAATGCAAGCTCCCCTTGGACTTTCCCGACTCCTCGGAGTGGCAGCGATAGCAATGTTCGATTAAGACAGGGCGGATCTTCTTCTCAAAAAAATCGACCTGTTTGGGGTCTGGTTCTCCGGAATTAACCGAAGCGGAAGTCGCGAGGACAAAAGCGATTACGGCGGTGACACGCAACACGTCATTCAGGGCCTGATTGGGGAAGGGAGAGGAGGGGAAGTTTAGTTTACTCTATTCGGGACTCGCGTTTTGGTGAGTTGTCCCCGCGGCCGCTACTTTGTGACTTCGCTGCTGCGGGTTTCACTGCAGCTGGTAGTGGCCGGCCAAATCGATGTGATCGGAACGTCGAGAGGTAACGCGTCGTCGACTCAAATCGGGCGAACCGTGGATTTGGAGAGTTGGATGATCAAGACGTTTGCCCAGGCATATAAGTTTGTGCTGAAGCATAAGATCTGTACCGTGTTCGGTAGCAAGGGGGCGCCTCATGCTTCACTTTGGGACAGTACGGATTTGTCGGAAGAGAAACCGAAGGAAGGAGGTTGGAGCCCCAAAGTTTCAGCAGTTTGGGATTGGAAGACTCGAATTCCACAGACTTATCCGGACCAAGTTTTTTACGGGAAGATTGCGGGCGGCGATGCGGTATTGATGGATATGAAATACTTCAAGCAAGAGTACTTCAGCAGCGCCTATCGACCGGTCGGTGAATTGTCAGAACTGTCACAAAACGTGTACGCGTTGATCGTCGATCAGCCTGATTTCACAGGCCCTCTGCGAAAGCGAGCAATCGCCGCGCATGGGTGCTCCAAGAGTCAGTTTGATACGGCGCTGAAGCATCTTCAAATCAGTTTGAATATTGTGCGTAGTATGGCGCCCGAGCACGAGAACGATTTTTGGTTGCCGATGCGCGAAGTGCATCTCGAATTAGTGCTGGAGCAGGAAGGTGAATGAGATTACCCGGATCTAGCCTTGTCACGACTTGTACGCTTGCAGAGGGAAATTCTCGTGCAATGGCGGGGTATATCAGAGTTGGAACTTAGGTGTTTCCCCCTCCGACCCCGGGCCCAAGCGTAGCAGGGAGTGGTCGGCTTCCCCAGGATTTCTCGACGATTCGTTTCGCGCGTGCACGCTCGGAGAGATGGAGTTGGGATACTCTGGACTCAACTTTGCGAATTGGAACTCTAGTTAGCCCCGCGTGCATGGTCCGCAGCTGATGGTTGGATGCGTTACTATGTTGGGGGCGTGGTCTCGTCATCAATTTTGGGTTCCAAGAGCGAGCCGCGACATTTCGGATCCTCTCTTCGAAAGTAGCAATCCTCATGTTGAATCTTCGATACGGCCGCCAACGAACATTTTTCGCGATGCGTCCCAAGTGCGCTCTGGCCATCGTTGCGATGATGTCCGTTGTCGCTCCTTGTCTTGGCCAGCGGATTCAAAGTCCCCAAGTCCATCAAGATGGTAGCGTCACATTTCGATTTCAATCATCATCGGCGAGTCAGGTTGAGGTACGTATTGCACGCGTTCCGGGAGTTGCTCGCGTTGCCCTAGAAAAAGGCGAACAAGGCTTGTGGGAAGCAACTTCCCCTGCCCTACCCGCCGGGATTCACGAATACCATTTTCTTGTGGACGGCACTCGGGCCATTGATCCACACAATCGATGGATCAAGAAATGGTATTCGCTCGACAGCCTCGTCGAGGTGCCTGGAACGCCCGCTCTGGTGACCGAATTGCAATCAGTTCCCCATGGAACACTGCACCACCATACGTATCAATCGGCTGTGATTGATGGTGACCGTAGTGCGATTGTTTACACACCTCCTGGATACGCTCGAGAACTCGACCGCGTTTATCCAGTTCTGTTCCTGCTCCACGGTTTTGGAGACGATCAAACCGCATGGACGGAGGTTGGGAGAGCTCATCTCATCGCAGATAACCTGCTCGCCGCCAATAAGATTGCTCCCATGGTGATTGTGATGCCTTACGGGCATCCCGAGCCTCTACCGTACGGTGAACGTGCCAACGACTATGGAGAGAAGAATGATGCCAAGATGGCTGAGGATCTGATATCTGAGCTCCTGCCACTGATCGAGTCGACCTATCGAGTCAGGAAGGATCGAGACGCGCGCGGGATCGTTGGGCTGTCGATGGGCGGAGGGCACTCACTCAGAACAGGGTTGGGGCATGCGGACCAATTTGCTTGGGTTGGGGCCTTTAGTGCTGCGGCACCGTCAGGCAAAAATTTGCTCGAGCAGTTTCCACAGCTAGCTGGAGACCAGTTCCCACGGAAGCTCCTTTGGATCGCTTGCGGAGACAAGGATTTCTTGCTGAAACGCAACCAGCAATTTGTAGCGGGACTGAAGGATGCCGGAGTCGATCACGAGTACGTGGAGTCCAAAGGTTCCCACAATTGGTCGGTCTGGCGGGATGAATATCTGCCGCAATTCTTACAGTTGGTCTTCCAGTCGAAATGATGAGGCAGTTGGCTTATGCTGCGATGGCTTCGGGCAAATTAGAGGGTAACAGGGCAGTCAGTGATGGATTCATTTGTCGAATTCGCCTGTGAATGCGGGACGCGGCTAAGGGCGAAGCAAGAGCAAGCTGGCAAACAAGCTCGATGTCCAACTTGCAAAAAGACGGTGCCTATTCCTGGTGCCGTTTCTCCGCATGTCTTGCCAGCCTCGAGTTCTTCCGCACCTGGCACGCAGCCGGTGCCAGCGCGACCGGTAGCAAATCGTGGGACCTCAGTGAAAGGAGGTTTGGAATCGGGGCGAGCTCCCAAGGCCATCCCGGTTGCAAAACCAGTTGCAAAACCAGTTGCAAAACCAGTTGCAAATGCCGTGGCGAAACCAGTTCGTCCTGTGGGCGAGGCGGTGCATCCCAATTCGCAGCGCGCGGTCGCTGGTTCCAGTTCCGATCCGTTCCAGGCTTCAGGTCCTTTGGATCAGTTAAACGCGGCCGATTGGCAATCCATTCCTCAGCCGGCAGCAACCGCAGTTAGCAGGCCACGCAGATCGATTCCAAAGCGAAGCTCTTCTGGCAATTCATTGTTTTGGATCCTTGGCGGCGTGGTCGGTGGATTGGGAATACTCGGCGTCGTCGCTATCGTCGCCGTCCTCATGCTGTTTGGTGGCAAGCAACAGGCGACACCCGCGCGTGCCGATAGTGTCGTTGGACCGTCGCCTCGAATTCGCGTCGACAATACTCGGCCTACAGGAAGCCAAGCCCTTCCAGATCTCCCGACAAGTGTGCGTGCCGGGCGGCCGCTGACCATGTCGCTACCTAAGATTGGAGCGCGGCCCGGGCCGGGCATGCGGATACGCGTCCGATTGCCAATTGGCTTTAGCCATGATGCGTTAGCGGAGTATGCGTGTGTTTTGATCGCGCCCGCGGGAACGCCACTCTTGTATGGTAACGATATCGGAGAGGGGGCTTACACCGACGAGGTACAGCCCTATCTGGATGCTGGCATGTGCGTGATCGAGTATTCGATCGACGGAGCCGTCAACGACCCGAATGACGCCGAGCAACTGAGCCAGGGATTTCGTGACTTTCGACGCGCGGACGCAGGCGTGATGAACGGTCGCCGAGTCGTCGACTTTGTAACAGCGAAGATGCCGCAGGTTGATCGCAATCGCATCTACTCAGCTGGGCATAGTTCTGCCGCGACCTTGTCATTGCTCTTGGCAGCAAAGGAGAGCCGAATCAAAAAGTGTATTGCTTATGCCCCGATCACCGATCTCGAGATACGCCTCGGGAAGGACATGCCGCCCGAAGCCGAGCAACTGTTCCCGGGTTTTCGCTCCTATGTCAAGTTGAGCTCGCCAATCACCGTCGCTCCGTTTTTTCGGTGTCCCGTTTTCGTGTTCCACGCGCGCGATGACAGCAACGAGCCGTTTCGCAATACACAGGTGTTCGTGGACCGCATGCGCGAGTTGCGCAAAACAATCACGTTTTCGCAGGCGTCCTCTGGAGACCATTACCAATCGATGATCGACGAGGGCATTCCAAAGGCGATTGTTTGGCTCGAAAATTAATGCCGCCTTAACATGGTTTTTTGGAGCGTTCTGCAGCCGGCTTTTGCGTTTACAGCGTTGCTTTTCTCCATAGTTACATCAATTGAATCCAATGTTTGTGAATAGGCTTACGTTGGACACATCAGCGTAGTGAGTTCCGGCTGCGCTTCAGCGCCCGAGAAAATCCTTTGCCCTGCGTATTTCATTTGGATAGGGAGTGAGCGTTTCGGCTGCTGTCCGCGTTCATGTCGGAAATTCGTTTGTCGAGCCGGACTTGTCTCGCAAGTTTATGGCGATACGATTCGCAGATCGATTCTAAGATCAGATCGATTGGCTCTTTGCAACGTGGCGAAGACCTAAATCGATGCTGAGTACCCGTTATGATGTGCCCAGCCGAATCTTCCCAATAACCTTGGGATCTTAAATGTGCGGGCCGAAACCACTTTTTTCTTAGGGATGTCCGATGGACGTTATCGACGCCATTTACAAACGGCGGTCAGTGAAGCACTTTGATGCGGCTCATCAAATGACGGCCGAGGAAGAGCAGAAGCTCTTCGAGACGGTACTTCAAGCTCCGACGAGTTTTAATATTCAGCACTGGCGCTTTATCGTCTTGCGCGACAGTGAGCTCCGAGCCAAGATTCGCAAAGAGTACGGAAATGATCAGGCTCAAATGACGGACGCGTCGTTACTGGTGCTTTTCACTGCGGACACGATGGCTTGGAAGAAAGATCCAGGACGTTATTGGGTCAACGCTCCTCAAGAGGTCAGCGATTTGCTCGTGGGCTGGATGGGGCCATTCCATGACGGACGAGAATGGTTGCAGCGTGATGAAGCTCAACGATCCATCGGGATGGCCATGCAGACAATGATGGTCGCAGCCCAGGGGCTCGGATACGACAGCTGCCCAATGATCGGATTCGATATCGACGAAGTTGCCAAGCTAGTCAGCTTGCCGGAAGACCATGTCATGGGGCCCATGGTTGCGATCGGTAAAGGCACCAAAGACCCTTGGCCGAAGCCTGGGCAACTACCACTGTCTGAAGTCAAGTTTGACAACAGCTTCGCATAGCGAGCCTAGGCTTGAGGACGGAGCGGACCGACCCGGTGCGAATTGGATGGGCAAACTGACTCTGACCGTCTAATCGGAAATTGATTGGATTTTCGTGCTGCCGCTGGCGATTAGGCTGCGGCAGCATGAACGCTTCAGGTTTGAGTGGCGGCCAGCAAGACCTTCTTGAGCGATGCTTTGGACTTCGCAATGTCGGTCTCGTTTGCGGCTCACTCGGTGATTGGACTCGATCTTCTTGCCATCCAGGCGAATGCTAATTTTCGCCGCCTTGGCCCAGCCGTCATTGCACTTCTCGTAATTTATGCCTGCGTCGTTGCGATAAATTTGCAGCAGGATATACTTGTTTTTGAGATTGAATCTCAATTGCGATAGCCTTAGCCAGCCACAGTAGTTCGCTACTCCAGCCAGCGATCCGGGATTGCATCCGTTTCACTTTGTTGGAGTGCTTCTATGCGCCGTCTGCGTTCTCGAACTGCGTTTACTCTGGTCGAATTGTTGGTTGTCATTGCCATCATCGGGATCCTTGTTGGATTATTGCTGCCCGCTGTCCAAGCGGCTCGAGAAGCAGCACGCAGGATGAGCTGCTCAAACAATCTGAAGCAGATGGGATTGGCTCTCCACAATTACCACGACACCTTTCGCCGATTTCCACCCGGCGGCTTCTACGACCGTGATCTGACATCCAGTTCTTGGTCGGTTCAGGCGCGAATTCTGCCTCAGTTGGAACAAGGGAACTTGCAGCGTTTGATCAACTGGGATCTTCCGTACAGTTTGCAGCGCAATGTGGCGAGAACGCGGGTACCGACTTACATGTGCCCAAGTGAGACCAAGGACGAGCTGCGGTCGGCACCCAAGTCGCATGACCCTGACTTTGCTTACTACCCGCTGAACTACGCCGCCAATTTTGGCGAGTGGTTCATCTTCAATCCGGTAAACAATCAAGTCGGCACTGGACTATTCGTGCCCAATGGAAGATTGAAGATGGGTAGTATCTCGGATGGAACCAGCAACACGCTCGCCTTTGCGGAGGTGAAAGCGTTCAACCCTTACCTGCGTGACGTAGGCGTTCCATCGGCACCGAATGCTGCCACTCCTCTCGCACCCGAAGACGCTGTCGCGTTGGGAGGGAGTTTCAAATCGACTACCGGGCACACAGAATGGGTTGACGGGCGGGTTCACCAAAGTGGCTTTACGACCACATTTAGCCCCAATACACGTCTTCTATTCGTCCAAGACGGTATCACTTTTGACGTGGACTTCAATTCTTCGCGAGAAGGCAAATCGCTGACGAGTCCAACTTACGCGGCGGTCACTTCACGCAGCTATCACACTGGCGGAGTTAACTCTGGCTTAGCTGATGGCTCAGTACATTTCTTTTCATCGAGCATCGATCGTGAGATTTGGCAGGCGATGGGCACGCGTGCTGGCGGAGAGATCGCCAATCCGTTTCGGTAGCCTTACGCTCGTCCAATGATTTCACTCGCGCAGCCCATCGGGTAGCCGCTAGCTATCGATGGATGAAACTGATGGGCTCGCTGGCAGTGAGGGGTGCGGCGGTTGGTTTATTGCTTCTCACTGTCGCTTGATTGGAAGTCATACGACCTTTTGACTTCGCAGATTCGCGTCGCAAAGGCGGAGTACCAAAGCTCACGCCCAAGCCGCTGAACATTTCGATGTTCAGCAACATTTCGCCACGCCGCGATGGCTTCTAGAGTTTTCCAGTAGGAAACCGTAATACCAAGGCCGTCGGTCCCTCGGGCTGATTCTACGCCTAGGAATCCTTCTTGCTGTGCTGCAAGCTCCAGCATTTGGTCTGCGGCTAAGCCATAGTCGGCACCATCATCGGGTTTGCGAAGTGACGTGAAGATGACGGCGTAATGCAAATCGTGGTGGATCGGCGCAATTAGCTTTGCTTCAGAGCTGCTCATGGAATGTTAAGCCATCAGTAAATGGAATTTGAAGAAAAGTCTCATTGGTACGCAAAACAAGTTACCACGCGACTTGGGGCATGTGTTTCAAACCACTTTCTGTGTTATCTTCGTCCTGCCCTAAAGACTTATGATTCTGCGACTCTGTTGAAGAGAAAACTGGCCATGTCACACGAAGCACTTTTTCAGCGTCTTGTTGGTACTTGGACAGGTAAATGCCAGACTTGGTTCGAGCCAAATAAACTGGCTGATGAAGCGGAAGTTTCTGGTGAGATCGAGGCCATCTTGGGCGGGAAATTTCTACGTCACTCCTACAAAGGCAGTATCCAGGGAAAGCCTCGAGTCGGTGAGGAGTTGATCGTATTCAACACCGTCACCGAAAAAATGGAGACCGCATGGATTGACGAGTTCCATATGAACTACGCGGTGATGCATTCCAGTGGCGAAGCCACGGGGGCGGGTTTCAATGTTAAGGGGACCTATGATGTCGGAGGTGGGCATCCGCCTTGGGGCTGGCGTACGGAATATGAGCTTGTCAGCGACGATCAGTTGCGTGTGACGGCGTTCAACGTGACACCTGACGGGGACGAGGCTAAGGCTGTCGAGACCATCTACTCACGCTGCAGCTAGGTTTCGAGTCCTCTATCGAAGTTGTCCGTTTCGAAGTCCACCCATCTAGAGGCAATGCTAGAAGTCCTTGCCGGGAGTCCACCGCCTGCGACCGGACCGGCAGCTGGCCAGGCGAATCAAAAAGTCTCGACAATCGAGGCCCAAACCTAGATCGCGCCATCGCAACCGAAAGCCGCCGTTTGGGGATTCCAAGCGGGATCGAGCATCATTGGCCGCTGCATCCTGGCCTTCAGTGGGGAGCCCTTGTAAGGTCGGCGATTTTTCTCCTAGGGCACCGCGCAGATTCAAACTCTGGTGGGAGCCGATTACCATGGCACGATAGGCCTGGACAAGACGCCCTCACTTCGCCAATTCATTCGACTGCATGTTAAACAATCAAAGAGAAATGATGCCACTTCCCACATTCGCGAGAGCCGCCTTTCAAGCAGGCTCAGCTTTCGCTGCGATCCTGATCCTGGCAACGGACTGCGTTTTTATTGCTGGACAGTCGGTCACAGCATCTGAGCCCAGCAAACCGTCGCTGAGCGAGTATATGGAATGCGTTAAGCTGCGGTGCATCGGGCCATTCCGTGGTGGACGTTCGGTATGCGCGTCGGGTGTCCTAGGTAAGCCGCAGACCTACTTTATGGGAACGACCGGTGGTGGCGTTTGGAAGACCGAGGATGCTGGGCACCACTGGAGCAATGTTTCAGACGGTTACTTTAACACGGGTTCGGTCGGTGCGGTTGCTGTTTCGGAAAGCCACCCAAACGTAGTCTACGTTGGGATGGGTGAGCATGCCCCTCGAGGCGTGATGACATCGCATGGCGACGGAGTGTACAAGTCGACGGACGCGGGCAAGACTTGGCGGCATCTGGGCCTTGAAGAAACCGAGCACATCGCACGTATCATCATTCATCCGGACAATCCGGACATCGTCTTTGTCGCGGCGCAGGGGGCGCTACACGCGCCGTCGCAGCAACGCGGCATCTATCGTTCGATCAACGGCGGGGAGGACTGGGAGCGGGTTCATTTCGTGAATGAGCTTACGGGCTGTTCGGAACTGGCCATGGACTTTAGCAATCCTCGTGTGCTCTATGCCACAATGTGGGAACATCAACGCAAGCCTTGGATTGTGATCAGTGGAGGGGAGGGCAGCGGTGTCTATAAGTCGGTTGATGGCGGTGATACTTGGAAAGCGATCCATGAAGGTCTGCCCGACGAGAAAGGTAAAGCCGGCATTGCAGTGGCGCGAAGCAACCCCGAGAAAATCTACTTGCTACTCGAAAGCGATAGCGAGGAAGAGAAGGGGGGGCTGTTTGTTTCGGGTGATGCCGGTGAGAGTTGGTCACGCGCCAGCGATGATCATCGCCTGATTCAACGAGCCTGGTACTACACTGAGGTATTCGTGGATCCGACGGACGAGCATACCGTGTATGTCCTCAGTGCTCCAGCGTTGCGATCGATCGATGGCGGGAAGAATTGGGAAACGCTTTCGGGTACCCACGGCGACTATCACGATTTGTGGATCAATCCAAATGATGCCAACAACATGGTGATTGCCAATGACGGTGGAGCGGCGATCACCTTCAATCAAGGTGGGAGTTGGTCACGGCAAAGTAACATGCCAACGGCCCAGTTTTATCGGCTTAACGTGGACAATCAGTTTCCATACCGAATCTACGCCGGTCAGCAGGATAACTCATCGATCTCGATCGCCAACTTTGAACCCGGTTCGGGCGGAATATCCGAACGGAGCTGGCAGCCATCTGCGGGCGGTGAAAGTGCGTTTCTCGCATTTGATCCCGATGACCCTCGCTACGTAATGGGAGGTAGTTATCTGGGTACGATCGAAGTTCTCGACACTGAGGCTTATGCAGGCACGAGCATCATGGCAGCTCCGATCCAATATCTGGGACGCGCTGCTCGCGACATGAAATACTTGTACAACTGGAATGCACCCATCATCTGGTCAAAGCATGAGCCGGGTACGTTCTATCACGCTGCTCAAGTTCTGCTTCGGACAAGAGATATGGGCGTGAGTTGGGAAGAGGTTTCTCCTGACCTCACCCGTGATTTCGACAACAAGCAAGGCAAAGGTGGCGGCCCCCTTACCGTGGAAGCGGTGGGCGCAGAGAACTATGGGACGATCAGCTATGTGATCGAATCGCCACACGAAAAAGGAGTAATTTGGACGGGCAGCGATGACGGCATGGTGTATCTCACCAAAGACGGCGGTGAGAATTGGGACGACGTGACGCCGCCGGAACTCGAAGAGTGTCTGGTGAATGCGATTGAGGTGTCACCGCATGATGCTGGGACAGCTTACATTGCAACGACACGATACAAGTTCGGCGACAAGCGCCCTGGACTATACAAAACAACGGACTACGGAGAGACATGGCAAGCCATTTCCAATGGGATTGCTGCAAACGCTTTTACACGCGTTGTCCGGGAAGACACGGGTCGAAAAGATCTCCTGTTTGCCGGAACGGAAGCCGGGCTTTACGCGTCCTGGGATGGAGGAGCGAATTGGCAAGCAATGCAATTGAATCTCCCGGTGACGCCAATATTGGACCTGCTTGTTCGACACGACGACTTAATCGTGGCTACCTCTGGTAGGTCTTGCTGGATTCTAGATGATGTTGGTCTGCTGAGGCAGTTGGATCACCAAGACGAGTCTTTCTATCTTTATGAGCCGGAGCCTGCCTTTGTCTCCAATCACGGCAGCCAGTTGAATTCCTCTAATTCCGAATTTGACGGGGCTGGGCGACTCGAAGGCGTCAACCCGGCCAACGGCGTTGTACTTTACTACAACCTGCCGAAACTCGGCGATGGTCAGGCAGCGAAGCTTGAGATTTTTGATTCCGCTAATAACCTCGTACGCGAATTTTCTTCCACCGAGGTGGAAAGTTTCCAGAGCTACGCTGGCGGCCCGCCTCGTCCGAAAAGACTGCCGGCGGAGGAGGGACTAAATCGTTTCGTATGGGACATGCGTTACCCTACGCTTCCCGGGATCCCCAAAGCTTACATCGAAGCCAGCTATCGCGGACATAAGGCTGCACCAGGCGACTATCGCATGCGTCTAAGCGTTCACACGGTGGAAAGTACGGAAGACGAGAAGGCTCCAAATGATTCCAACGATTCGAAATCAAAGGAGGGATCGAAGGAGGCATCCGTCGAAGAGCGAACGATGGAGGTTTTCGCTACCATTGAATCGAATCCACTGTACGGAACGACGTCTGAAGAATATGAAGAGATGCATCAATTTATGGCAGAAGTCGAAGCCACGCTGACGGAGATGCATGAACTGACAAATCGTTTGCACAAGGCAGGGAAGCAACTTGTTCAATTGCGAAAGTCAATCCCCAAAGGTCAAGAGTTTGCTGAACTGCGATCCGAGGCAAAAGAACTTCAAAAGGAATTGACAGCTTGGGATGAAGAGATGGTTCAACGCAAGTCAAAGGCTTACGATGACGTCGAGAATTTTCCTAACAAGTTTACCGCTGAGTATTTGTTCATGATAAATCAAGCCGAAAGTGGATTGCCGCGATTGACTGAAGCTGTGAAGCAGAGAAGGGCAGAGCTGGATTCAGGGTGGAAGGATCTTCGGTCCACCGGCCTCGAGCTACTCGGTGAAAAAATACCCGCGTTGAATCGGAGGTTGTGGTCCGAAGAGATCGGCGCCATTTGGGCGACCGAATAACCTAACTGCACCGGAGTGCGAGCAGCTCCGGAGAGCCTTGCCATGCCTGTTTTCCTTCATCGGATAGCCTGTCGATGCCCCACAAATCGCCTGTTTACGAATCGCCTGTTTACGAATCGCCATTTGGCAACGGCTACGAATTGGTAGACGGATGCGAGAAGAGAAGAGAATTCGGTGAGCGGTTTCAGGTTCCACCCCAATTCATGAAGGACCTTGTCCGAACTGGGTTTTTCGTCGAACTAAGAGTGGATTCGAATCGCTTTTCTGCGCACGAGGGCTCTCAGACGTGCCAGTGCCCTTCTTGCTCAGGAGAAATGACGAGTCCGATTCTTTCGCATCCAGCACCGGACTCGCTGGTTACCGCCAATACGGAAAGGCTTGCATCTCCTCCCGCTAGAGGATGGGGTGAAGACTTTTGGGTCCAGATCGAATGCGTGAAAGACGCAGTTGAACGGAAGTCCTATGTCGGTTGTGTCGATAATGAGCTTGTTGAGGGGCGATTTCACGGGCTGAAGAAAGGGGTTCGACTGCATTTCGAATCTCGGCACATTCTGGCTATTCATCCCGTGCATCGCTTGGAACTCTTGGCTAGCATGGAACCAGAAGATGTCCATGCTCTGCTTCGAAGGCTCAACAGCGGGGATGCACCAATGTAGTGCGTGGCGTTGGTTCGCCATGGTGCGGTGGCTTCAGTTTGGCATGAGTGGTAGCTCAGCACCGCCCAACATGAGAACGGAGCGTTCCCGAGCGACGAACGGCTAGACTAGGTGTAAGGGCGAAGAGGCATCGACTCATGCGAATCTCTACACGCCAAGAGCGGCGCCTCAATCGCATGCGAGCAAAGTTCTGAACGCGAACGAATCAATTTCTAGGCGCGAACGAGCAAAGTTTTAGGCGCGAACGAGCGGCTAACTCGACCAACTATCAACCACGGGGAATTGGACGTGCTTCTGAATGGTAGGCAACAGCAGCCCCAACACAACGGCCAGTCCAGTCGGGCTTCCGTCCGGGTTGCCACCATTCCAGCTACAAGGATTGGCGCGTCTGACCGATACGCAACCTTGCACTCCGCAACCTGCCAACGAAGGTCATTGACCCGGATTGCTTGCAGTCTCTTGACTGTCTGGCTGGTGTTGGCAGCTGTGCCAGTCAAAGCCCTCTGGAATGACGAGCCCGAAATGTCCCCAGACAAAGAGGAACTCGTTGTTCTTCCTGAGTTCAGCCGTTTTGCTGACGCAATCGAATACGTTAAAGACCGCTCCAATGATGCTGCTGCGAGAATGGCAGCAGTCAAGCACGCAGCAGAAATGGCCGGAGAGGGCGAAGCTGGGCAACAGTTTGAAGCTGCCTGTTGGGGCGCCATGCTAGCAATGCAGCATGGTAACAAGGGGCTGGCTCGGAAAAAGCTTCAGGCTGTGTACGAGATGTCCGGCTCCATTGATGACCCTCGTCTGGTTGTGTTGTTCTTGCGGACCAAGGCGGCTGATCTAGAACAGAAGGGCAAAGCACTGAGAGCCGCCGCATTGCTTCAGCAGTTGATTTCCAAAGCCGAGTTGATCGACTTGCGGGAGCATCCCAATTTTGAGCCAAAGTTCGAAATCGCTTATGCGCAGCTTCGAATGGGGGCCATCTTTCGGCAAAACGGATTGTTCGAAGACGCGATCGAGACCTACCGTGCATCTATGGACAACGCGGTAGGATGTGGCAATTTTTGGTTGGAGATGGGGGTTCGCAATAACCTTGCATTTCTGCTGCTGGAGCTCGATCGAGTCAGCGAGGCGGAGCAGATTTACCGCGACATTCCCCTCGGAAGGGAACCGCAAATCGACCTGGTCGTACGTTCCGGATTTGCCGAGATCGACATCCGGCGCGGGAAATTTGCGAAAGCTCGGGAAGAAGCCGAGCAAATTCTGCATGACTACTGTGGGCGGATGAAGCGGTATCAGTCGGGCGTTTTGAAGCTGATGATCGCGCGTTGTTACGTCGGTGAAGGTGAGCTTGAATCAGCCAAGTCGGCGTGTGAGGAAGCGGTTGGATTATTGGAATCGAACTATCGACAGGAAGGTGCCAAAGTCACACTAGGTGAAATCCTAGTAGGATTGGACGACTTCGAAGGTGGAATGGACCTAATCAAGTCGGTCGCCAAGCGGTCCAAGTTCGAAACGGAAGCTATCAAGGCGTATCGCAAACTCTACGAGCTATATCACGCCTACGACAAGAATCGAAAAGCGCTTTCTGCGTTGGAAGAGTACCATCGCCTCCGAGAGAAGCATGTCACCAGTGAGGCGGCAATGCGGATTGGGTTGCTCAAGGCCAATATGCAGCACCAAGCTGAGTCTCAGCAATTACGTTTGGAAGCTGCAAAGTCGAGAGCTGCACGTGAGCTTGCCGAGGCTCGGGCAAACACCGCGAACTCGAGAGCGGAGGCAGACCAGACGACGCGGAATCTGTTGCTTGTCGCTTTGGTGCTGCTGTGTGTAACCATCTTTACATTCTCCTTCCTCAAGAAAAAGCACTTGCACGAACGTGCCCTCAAGGAAGTCGAGCAAGAGCTGAACGTTGAATTGTCGCAGCTCGTGGAAGAGAAAAGTGCTGAGCTTGTACGGCAGTTCGAACGTCAGAGTGAGCTTGAGAAATCGCTTGAGCGTCGTCGTCGTGACGAGTCGATTGGTCAGCTGACTGGCAACGTGGCGCACGATTTCAATAACTTGCTCCAAGTCGTAACCAACGCAAACGAAATTGTGCAGGCCAATCCGCATCTTTCTCTGGCAGAGCAAGAGATTTTGCAGGTGTCGGAGCAAAGTGTTGAGACCGGCGCTTCGATTGTGAAGCAGTTGCTCGCTTACGCCAGGCAGCAGAGGTTGGAGCCGCAACTTATATCAATGCGTCGGTTCTTGCTGCAAACCAGCGGGCTGCTGCAGGCTGCCGCTCGGGGAAAGTGCAATTTGCATGTTCGAGATGAAACTGGGGAAACTTCCCTGTCGATCGATCCGACCCAATTGACGACCGCGTTGATCAATTTGATTGCGAATGCCGTTGATGCGATGCCAGGCGGCGGGAGAGTCGAGCTCAAGGCTTATTGTCCGAATTCAGCTCAAGCCAAGGAGTTGGGGCTTCCTGTTGGAACGAATGGAGCATTCGCCGTAATCGAAGTCATTGACGAAGGCCATGGCATGAGTGCAGAGGAGAAACGCAAGGCTCTTGAGCCGTTCTACAGCACGAAGGTAGAAGCCAATGGTACTGGGCTGGGGTTGTCATCCGTTTACGGGTTCGTGCGACAGTCTCATGGCGAACTTGTCATTTTGGATTCCGATTCCGGAGGCGTTCGCGTCGCCTTGGCTTTCCCGGTTGCTGAGGAAGAAAGCGTGACCAACGTGGGAGGTGTGACGCACGGCACCGTTTTCGGTAATGCCAGAGTCTTGGTCGTCGAAGACGATGCTGCCGTCGGTAAAGTGCTGGCTATCAAGCTGGAGGGGCTCGGTTATCAGGTCGATGTTTGCCGATCGGCAGATGAGGCGAAACTTTGGCTTTCCGATCAGACGAAGCACATCGATATTCTATTATCAGACATCAATATGGTTGGCGAAATGGACGGGCTTGACCTTGCGAAGTGGGCCGTTGAATCCGTGCCGGAGACGCGAACGGTCCTCATGAGTGGCTATCACAGCCGAGAAGATGTGCCAGGTGTCGTGGTTCTGCCCAAGCCTTTTTCGACTGTGCAGCTCAGCCAGGCACTAGCGTCCGAGCATTCGCTCAATCAACTCGATACACAGTTGCTGTAACTCGGCCGGCCGCGAGCATTCGACTAGTCGATGAAAAATTCTTGCTTGGCCAAGTAGGGAGCCATATCTTCCAAGAAATAGTCCCGGAAGTAGTCGTAATTTGTTTCTTCGCGGAGGGTCCCATTTGCTTTTACGTCCGCTAGGTAGTCGTCGACGGGAAGCAGCTCACTGGTTACCCAGCAATACCACGGATCTTGAGTCGTGCTGGCTCCCGAAATCGGATATCGAACCAGGATCTCCCGCGTTGCAAGGATCGCTTCATACTCGCTACGCACGCACGCCAACGCGTATTCATCAGCATCGAATTCTCCATCCAACGCACGCTCGAAGAGGTCCGATTCAAGTGTCTCCTGAAGATTGAGGAGTTCGTAGACGAGGGCTGCCCACTTGTCGATTGGCGACGTCGAATCGAGTCTTGTGATGGAGAGATTGGCTGGATACCCCTCGTATGCTGGTAGATGTTCCGCGTCGGATCCACTCAGCGGTTCTCGGTCATGCCAATGAACACGTGTTTCCGTGCCGTGTCCGTCAAAGCGAGACACAATCCACTTTGCTAGGGGACTGTCTTGCACGACGACTCCGCGCATTTCAGGGCGATCATCAAGGACTTGCAGGAGTTGCCTTTCTCCAAACGAATGTTCTGTAAGGGACTGTTGGCAGCCAATGCATGGAACGAATAAGAACGACGTGGACGCCAAAAGACGTGCGCATGCGAATTGGGTACTCATGTGACTGGCGATCGTAAAATGGATGGTTTCAAACTGGCTTGTCCGCATGTTAGGATGGCGTGTGCGGAAGTATACGTCTACAGAGTTTAGTCGGGCTTCTGTCTTGGGGCGGCAGCAAGAAGAGTTGCTTGGCACCCGGCTCTGATTGATACGTTGCCCGGCTCTCCTTCCACCCTGGTCGAGCCCCCATTATCTCGATCGATACCTATATCCTCCCACCTATTTTCCTGTCTTTTTGACACTACCAACCAAGTGTTCTTCGTACATCGTTAAATGGAGTGCTTCGGCCGCGGGCGCGGTTTGAAGTTAATGTCGATGTCTGCGAAATCCAGCCAAACCCTCGGTTGCTGGGAACGTTTGGGCGGATCAGGGAAATGTTCCCGCTCTGGAGAATCGAATGTCTTGCTTTCAAAGACGAAACTACCATCGCCTTGTAGTCCTGTGTGTAGTCCTGTGTGCAGTCCTGTGTGCAGTCCTAAAGCAGTTGCCTAATGCATCGGCCCATGACAGCGATGTGCATGTCGTGCGATGGAAAACACAGCAATTGTCGGAGCAGTTTTACAGCGAGGGTGCGACGACAGCGGATTTTGACGGGGATGGCGATATCGATGTCGCTTCTGGCCCGTTCTGGTACGAAGGGCCCGAGTTTCGCGTTAAGCATCAGTTTTATGCGCAGGATGCGTTCGATCCCCATGGCTATTCAAACAACTTCTTCGCATACAGCGAAGACTTTAACGGCGACGGCCGAGTCGATATTCTCGTTTTTGGATTTCCAGGCAAGGACGCATCTTGGTTTGAAAACCCCGGCGAATCAGAGCGGTTCTGGCAGCGGCACGTGGTACTGGACGTTGTTGACAATGAGTCCCCGACTTTCACCGACTTAAATGGGGATGGGCGACGTGAAATCGTTTGCAGCAGCGGCGGCTACTTTGGCTACGCTGAAGTTAATCGAGAAGACCCTTCCCAAAAATGGGAGTTTGTTCGCGTCTCTGATAAGAGTGCCGGTGGGCGGTTTACCCATGGTTTAGGCGTCGGGGACGTGAACGGCGATGGGCGGTTGGACCTGCTCGAAAAGAATGGTTGGTGGGAACAGCCGTCTGATCTTTCAGCCAAACCTGTCTGGATGAAGCACTCCGTCGCCTTTAGTGCTGGCCACGGCAATGCGCAGATCTTTGCGGATGATGTCGATCGCGATGGAGACCAGGATGTCATCTGCTCATTGAACGCACATGGTTATGGATTGGCGTGGTTCGAAAACACGGCTGTTAGTGGTGGAGAAATCGAGTTTAGGCAGCGTGACATCATGGGGGCGAAGCCAAGCGACAGCCCATTCGGTGTGTGTTTTTCGCAGTTGCACGCCGTCGAGTACCAGGACATCGATGGCGACGGATTCAAGGACATCGTCACCGGCAAGCGATATTGGGCTCACGGGCCATCAGGAGATGCGGATCCGAGCGGAGCCCCTGTCGTGTATTGGTTTCGGCACACTGTCGATAAATCCGGCGCCGTGGACTGGGAGCCTCACAAGATTGACGATGCCAGCGGAGTTGGAACGGAAGTCCATGTTGCCGATCTAAACGGTGACGACCGGCTGGACGTTGTTACGGCAAATAAGAAAGGTACTTATGTCCACACTCAGATTCTAACGCACGTGACGGAAGCGGAAGCGGAAAGGACTTTGCCCCGGCGCCTCGATCAGAGAGCCAAGCCTTCCGCGGAAGGCTTGCCGAGCAATGCCGGGCTTTCACCTGAAGAAGCGGCTGCAGCCATGACGGTTCCAGATGGTTTTCATGTGCAATTAGCCGCTGGTGAACCGATGGTTCACCAGCCTATTGCGATGGCCTTCGATCATCGCGGTCGTTTGTGGATTGCTGAAGCATTTACCTACCCGCAGCGAGCTCCGGAGGGGCAGGGCCGAGATCGAATTATTATTTTGGAGGATACCGACTCGGACGGCCAGTTTGATCAGCGTATTGAATTTGCCAAAGGGCTCAACCTCGTCAGTGGGTTGCAGGTTGGCTTCGGCGGTGTCTGGGTTGGCGCTGCTCCAAATCTGTTATTTATTCCCGATCGAAACGAAGACGATGTTCCAGATGGTGAGCCGGAGGTGCTGTTGGATGGATTCGGTTACCAAGACACCCATGAGACGCTGAATTCTTTCATCTGGGGACCGGACGGATGGCTGTACGGCTGCCACGGGGTCTTCACTCACTCACGAGTTGGAAAACCGGGGACAGCTGATGAAGAACGTGTGCCTCTGAACGCAGGCGTTTGGCGATATCATCCGACACGGCATCAGTTCGAGGTATTCGCGCATGGCACGAGCAATCCGTGGGGCGTGGATTTCGATGACTCTGGCGAGGCTTTCATCACGGCCTGCGTGATTCCACACATGTATCACATGGTGCCCGGCGGGCGATATCAGCGTCAGGCTGGCTCACACTTCAACGCCCACACGTACGAAGACATCCAGACAATTGCCGACCACGCCCACTACAGCGGCAACATTCGTGATCATGCGTGGTGGGGAAGGAACGACGCAGTCGCCCATGATGATACTGATGCGGCGGGAGGCGGACATGCGCATGCGGGGGCTCTCATTTACCTAGGCGACAATTGGCCGGAAGCTTACCGTGGTTCTATCTTGATGGACAACATTCACGGGAATCGAATCAATCGCGAGCGTTTGCGACGAAACGGTAGTTCATTTATTGCTTCACACTCCCCCGATTTCCTTTTTGCAAATGACCAATGGTTCCGAGCCATCAATCTGCAGCTTGGTCCTGATGGCAGCGTCTACCTGATCGATTGGTACGACAAGAATGCCTGTCATCGGCATGACACTGAGATCTGGGATCGGACGAATGGCCGTGTGTATCGCGTTCACTACGGAAAGTCGGAGCTACGAAGTCGAGACCTCAGCCGCGGTAGTGACGCCGAGTTGGTGAGCCTGATGGCAAGCCAGAACGAGTGGGAAGTGCGGATGGCACGTCGTTTGTTGCAGCAGCGTGCAGCAACGGGTGACGATCGCACGGTGGCTACACTGCGAACTGCTTTGATATCTATACTTCAAAGCTCAAGACCCGTTCGTGTTCGCCTCCGCGCACTGTGGACTCTAGAGGCTTGCGGACTGACCGAAGAGAGTGATCTGCTCGAACTACTCAAGACACGCGGCCATAAATCGGAGTTGCTGCGAAGCTGGGCTATTCGATTGACCGTCAATGCGTCTAGTGGTCGGCCGGTATCTGAATCGCTGCTGGCTGCAATGGAGAAGCTAGCACGTTCGGCCAAGTCGCCCGTTGTTCGTTCGTCCCTTGCATCCGCGTTGCAAAAGCTGCCGCTAGATCAGCGGTGGGGGATCGCTGGGGCACTGGTCAAGTATGCGGATGACGCGAGCGACAAGAACATTCCGTTGCTACTTTGGTACGGGATCGAGCCGTTGGTAGTCGACGCACCCGCGCGAGCCTTTGGCTTGGCCGAAAGCAGTCGTATCGAAAAAGTGAGGCGGTTCATCTATCGACGGGCCGCCAGCGACGCAGCGGCGACTCGAGAATTATTGGTCAGCCTGAAGAACGTCACTGATGTGGACGCGATCCGGTTGATCTTGGGGGCGGTCAGGGATTCCTTGGCGAAGCAAGGGCAAGTAAGGATGCCTGATCGTTGGCCAGAAATCTATGGGAAACTGGCGGCACTTGGCGACAGCGAAGTGAGTCGCACGATTCAGGCGATTACGGTTAAATTCGGGGACCGTTCGATCTTTCCAACGCTCCGGTCGCTGGTCCGCGATGAAAGTCTTGATCTTGAGGGACGCGTTGCCGCATTGGAAACGCTCGTCAATGGGGAAGACGACCAACTGCCCAACATCTTGATTGGGCTTCTAGGCGACGAGAATTTGCGTGGGCAGTCGATTCGGGCGTTGGCGAGTTTCGGATCGCCCGAAGCTGCGACTGCAATTTTGGAGCAGTACGCTCGTTTCTCAAAATTAGAGAAAGACGACGCGATTCTCACGCTGGTGTCTCGAACGCCATCTGCTCGCCAATTGTTGGAGGCCGTCAAAAAACGGGACATTCCCTATGGAGATCTAAACGCCATTGCAGTTCGGCAGTTGGAGCAACTCGGTGATGAGCAAATTCTCAGGGACATCAACGAGGTTTGGGGACGGGTGCGGACCACGCCCGCGGAGAAGCTGCAGTTGGTTGCTACCTGGAAATCGAAGCTCAGTCCCAATGCCTTGACTGCCGCGGATCTTTCGAACGGCCGCCAGATCTACATGGAAAATTGTGGCAAGTGTCACCGACTGTTTGGGGCTGGTGGTGAGATTGGGCCCGACATCACGGGATCGAACCGCGCCGATATCGACTACACACTACACAATATTATTGATCCGAACGCGCAGATCGGCCGAGACTATCAAGCGACGAAGATCTTAACCGAAAGCGATCGGGTCGTGACTGGCTTGGTCAAGGAAGAGAACGATACTGCGGTTGTGATTCAGACGTCGAACGAGATCTTAGTGTTGGACAAAGACAACATCTTGCAGAGAACATTGAGTGACGTTTCGATGATGCCCGAAGGGCAGTTGGAGAAACTGAGCGATGATGCGGTTCGAGACTTGGTTGCATACTTGGCGAGCCCCATTCAAGTACCGTTGCCCGGTGCAGGGCCCGTCTTTCGAGACGGTGATCGTCGAGTTGCTGGTGGCATCGAAGCCGAGGAGTTGGTCGATTTGGTGAGCGGAGTTGGCGACTCCAAAGTCTCCGGCTCGGTTCAGGCTCAAGCAATGGGAGGATTTCCCGATGGGCGGTGGAGTGGTGATTCCCAACTTTGGTGGACAGGAGGGAAGCCCGGAGAGGCAATTCAAATTCCATTCCAAGCTCCAGCAAAGGGACGCTATGAGGTGTTCTTGGCGTTGACCAAAGCCATCGACTACGGTGTCTTCGAGGTATCGGTGAACGATACGGCCGGACTTGCGGGAATCGATTTGTTCGACCGGCGGGTGGTTTCGACTGGACCGGTTTCGCTAGGGACTCATGAATTAGCTGAAGGCGAGAACAGGCTGGAAGTGAGTCTAGTTGGCTCGAATCCGCAAGCCGTGAAGCGATTTATGTTCGGCCTGGACTATCTCTACCTGGGTAAAGAGTCTCCTGCTTCGAAAGAGGAGGAATAGCTTCAAAACCGAATCGAAGTTGGGAAGCAAATTCATTGCGGAATGAGTCACCTAGCTACGAGGACTCTTCGTATGGCTGAAGAGCATGCAGGCTCATCATGTTGCCCTCGGCTACGTTATTGTGGGGAGCTTTTTTGAAGGGCATTCTCGCAGCAGGGGCTTGATCACGCGTTTTCGTCAGAATCGCCATGCGTTTCAGTGGCGACTTCCTCGGCGACTGGCAGATCGGGCAGATCCTGAACGGTTGGCCTTCGTTTGCGTCGTGTTTTCTTCGGTACGAGATCACGCATTGATTCGAGACGCCCAAAACACAATAGCCGATCTCCTGCCTCGAGAATCCGATCCCCGCGTGGATTGGGGATGACACTGGTCCCCCGATACAGAGTGAGCGCGTTAATGTCACGGTCTTTGAGACCTGAATCCTTGAGCTCCTTGCCAACGAACTCGGAGCCGTCCGGAATGTGTATTTCTGTGACGCCGTAACCTCGGCTGACGGTCAATCGCTGCCGAATGTCGATTTCCGGAAAGTCGACTTGGGCCGCGATGTAGTCGATGACTGCGCCGGCTACATCGAGCTGCGTTGAACGTTCAATGCCTTCTAAGCCAGGTGACGAATTGACTTCCATGATCTGCGGGCCATCGACGCCTTCCAGCATGTCGACCCCAGCGACGCGGAGGCCCATGATCTGTGCAGCCCGAATGGCAGTGCGACAGTACTCTTCATCGAGCACGATAGGTTCGGTGATTCCCCCGCGGTGAACGTTGCTACGGAATTCTTGGCCTTGGGCGATTCGGCGCATCGAGGCGACGACGCGATCGCCAACCACAAACGCGCGTATGTCGCGACCTTTGCTTTCGGCTACAAACTTCTGGATCAGCACACTCTGCTTTTGGCTTTGGAGCAGCTCTATGATGCCGGCCGCCGCGCTGACGGTCTCTGCCAAAAGTACTCCGATACCTTGCGTGCCTTCGATCAGTTTGATGATCACTGGGGCTCCGCCGACGCGTTCGATGGCGGGCAGGACATCTTTGCGATCGCGAACGAAGGCAGTCTTTGGGATCCCGATATGATGTTTGCTAAGGATTTGAAGACTACGTAACTTGTCACGCGAATTGGAGATGCCGCCTGAGGAGTTCGCGCAAAATACTTCCATTTGCTCGAACTGGCGAATCACGGCAGTCCCGTAGTAAGTGACTGAAGCGCCGATCCGAGGTAAGACTGCGTCGTAGGAAGTCAGCTGCTTCCGCCGAAAGTAAAGGTCCGGCTCACCACGCTCGAGGTCGATTGCGAACTTGAGAGTGTCCAAAATCTTGACTTTATGCCCGCGCTGTGCGGCGGCCTCTTGCAGTCGCCGAGTGCTAAAGCAACGCGGATTGCGGGATAAGATTCCGAGCTTCATCCAAGGAGCCTTGATTTGGAAAACGATCAGTGGTGACGAAGTCTACTCGGTAGGTAGGATTGGCTTTCCGCCGCAGTACGATGCTGCGGCATCCACAAGAAAACGACCTCGGAAGGCCTCACGTCCAAGTAGCATGCGAAATCCCATGGAAGCTCGGTTGGCTAGAGTCAATTCGACATTCCAGCGTTCTTCGCCCAAGACGATGTCCACTGTGATGACGGGCCTCTCGGCGACTTTGCCATTCGAGCTACGTACTTCGCGATACTCAAGCAGGGGTGCTTCTGCCACGACGACTCGTTGCGTTCGGCGTTGCCTTGGGTAGATCTTAAACCGCACCCATTCGGAGCCCGCCTTCTCGAATGACTCGAGCTCAGCGACGTGTAATGCGGAGGAACGCGCTCCAGAGTCGACCTTGGCTTTGATCCGCCCAATGCCAAACTCGGGAAGTGCGACCCACTCACGCCAGCCGATTACTGGCAGGTTTTTTTGACTGCCTGCTTCATGCAGTTCTGCAGCATCTCGTTCATTCATGTTGAATCGCCGTTAGTGGCCAAAAACGCAAGCCTGGAGGCGTAGCAGGGTCAAACACAGTTTGAATCTGGGTTGAGTGGCAATTCAATACCCAACCCTCCGTTTCCGAGTTTAGCGAGGAATTTACGGAGGGTCGGAGCCTGAGCGACGGGGAGGAATTCTTCCCAATTTTAAACTTTGATTGGCCCTGGGAGGCGTGGGGACGTCGTTGACGCCGTGGAGCAGTTTACCTATTCGGAATCAGGTGGGAATGGCCCAAAAACGGAATAAACCAAAGGGCAGGCGGCCTGTCTCTTTTCGGGTTAGAATCGCGACTAACCAACAACCTTTCCTGGCCGGGGGGGCTTGCCATTTTGGCGATACCACCCCCGATCGAGTTAGCCTGGATCTCAATGGACAAAGGAGACCTCATGACATTGCATCAATCATTCGTCGATTTTTTTCTTCCTCCGACGGCAGGGCACCTCTGGAATCATCATGTTGATAATCGTCATGCGGATCGCCAACTGAAGGCGTTTAGAACCACCGGGATCACGCTGATGGCGGCCCTGCTTGTCTTTGCTTGTGATTTTGTGGTCGCAGATGAAACCGACGAAGCCACGAATGGGTTCGTGCGTCTCTTCGACGGAAAGACACTTGATGGTTGGGAAGGAGATGAGAAGTTCTGGCGGGTTGAGGACGGCGCGATCGTCGGCCAAACGACAGATGACAACAAAACGGCGAAGAACACCTTTTTGATCTTCACGAAGGATACGGTTGATGATTTTGAGTTGCGATTTTCGTACCGCGTTAAAGGTGGCAATTCGGGAATACAGTATCGCAGTGAGGTTCTAAGCAAGTGGGTGGTCAAAGGCCTACAAGCGGATTTCGAAGATCAGATGCACGAAGGCAAAGACAAATTCTCCGGCATGTTCTTCGAAGAAAACGGCCGCATGTTCATGGGCCAGCGTGGCGATGTCGTTGTGGTTCGATCAAACGAAGCGAATGCAAAGAAACCTCGGTTGGAAAAGATAGCTACCGTGGGCGACCCGGTTGAGCTGGAGGCCAATATTCGCCGCGATGGTTGGAATGACTACACCATCATTGCCAAGGGAAATGTCTTCATCCACATCATCAACGGCAAAGTCATGTCGATCGGGATTGATGAAGATGAGTTGAATGCACGCAAGTCCGGCATTTTGGCCTGGCAGCTCCACGCCGGACCGCCCTTGAAGATCGAGATGAAAAATATTCGCTTGCGACGAATGCCGTAACCTCATGGACGAGGTAAAATTCAACGCGGTCGAATGCATCGAACGCATTACTGCTAGCCCGTACTCGAATTATCTACGAGATTTGAGGTTCCAGTTTTCGTCAAAAAATCCCGCATCCACAACTTTGCCTGGAAACTGAGTCGTGGCGCCATCCGTGATGTCGACAATGGCCCAGTCGGGGAGCATCGGAATCTGACGAGCGTTATTGAGGTAGGCGTATTCGCGGTAGGTACAGCCGCTATTGAGCACGATATATCGCCCCAGTGAAGCGTCTGGCGGCAAAAGAGGGTTTGGGTAGATCGCAATTGGAGCGTGCGAATCTGCTGGATACTTGGATTCGCCGACGCGTACTTGGTCGTCCGTCCACCCTACCGGCAAGTCGTTTTGCACCCTGGCCAAGAGCGAATTTGTTTTGGGGGTGCCAAAGACGACTAGGTTTGTGGAACGGATTAGGTCTTCGGTTACATCCTGAGGCATCACTTCGCGGATGTCTCCGCGAAACTGGCGAATCCACTCGGCCTTGGCATGCGCAAATTCCGCCGCGGCCCATTCTTCCGCCGCGTTCGTTGGGGCGCCGTCTGGGCCAACGAAAACAAAAGGCCCCATAAATGCGTCATCGATCGGTCCTTGGAATTTGTGCCGCTTTTTCCAAGAACCCTTACGGCCGATGCTGTGGAGTTGTTTCTGAGCATTCGTATCACGGACGACTGCCCAGTGACCAGTTTCCTGCTGGGAGCGGCGAAGCATAGTGGTAAGGCTGCCATCTTTGGAGGCCGTTATGTCTAGGATTTGCCCATCGATTGCGATTTCGACTTGGGCAGATGCATCAAAACTACGGTTCGGCAAATTGAGCTCAATGATCTCCGCGTTGGACGTGCTTAAATTCAAGGAATCGTTTTCTAGGCGGCCCTGAATTCTTGCTTCCTTCCAATGCGTTTGTAACGCGACGATTTTTGCCCAAGCGAGGTGGTGGTAACGAAGTGTGTAGGTCGTGAAGTCAATCGAGCCGGGGGTCACAGGCTTGCCATCCGTGAGATCCTTGTCCAGAAGGGCTTGGATCTCGAGCTTGGAGTCCTCGTGGATCTTATGGCCGGTCTTTGGGCCAATGATGTGCCTCAGTTGCATTCCATTTTCGGAGAATGCGGCTGCCATCACGTCGGCCGCCTGTTTTTGACGATCCACTTCGCCACTGTAAGCAACGGTCGGTACGTTCCGTAAGTTGTTGACCCAATCGGGGCAATCGTACCAGTGCAATAAATCGCGTTGGTACCAAGTTGGCTTGAAGTCTTCGAGCTGGAAAACCTTCAGAAACTGCATCGTCTCGCTAAAGCCCGCCCCAGGATTGGCGGCTGCCCAAATATTGGGGTAGTGAACGGCTAGTTGCCAGCAGCCAGCACCACCCATCGAAAATCCGCGAATCGTTATCCGATTGGAGTCAATCGGCCAATGGGATTTTACGTGTTCGATGGCTTCCATTACGTCGACCTCGCCAGCAAATTTAAAAGCGTTGCTATAGCGACCGTAGGGATGGAGGACAATTGTTTCCTGAGGCGAATATTGTCCGAGTTGGTTCATACGCTGGTTCAAGAATGCAGTCTCACTGATTCGTTCGCCTCGTCCGTGCAGCCAAATGTCGAGTCGATATTTTGTGGCTGTGGCGTCCTTTAGTGGTTTCTCGGGTAGGACCAGCCCGAATGGTTGTACGGATCCATCGATCGCCGAGCGGAAACCGCCTACAAGCAGTCTTGGATTGTCAGTCGACGCGAGGTCGGCGGCGGTGAGGGATATTGGATCGCTAGCGGAGAGTCTCTTGATTCGTTTTTCTGCAAGGTTCAAGACGGCTTCGGCAGACTGCAGATCGCTCGGCTTGTAGACCATGTCAGTAGCCAGCATCATTTTGACGCTACGAGGCAAAACTTCAATTTGCGATTTTAGGGAGGAGGCGCTAGCCGGCACCGTGATCGCATCTAATTGACGATGGAGACTTTCGCAACGGGCGAGTAAGGCCCTTTGTTGTTTTGGCGTGATCGCATCGCCGATCGGCGGTACCGCTCGGACCGACGATGGGTCGTTGTCTTCCGGCCCGTCTGCGGTGCAGACCGAGTTGGGGATGGACACGCAAAACGCCAGAGCGAGTACGCTGAACAGGCTTGATTTCCAGGTGGGCCAACGCATTGAATTCTCCGCCACAAACTCGTATCGGCAGCCTCTTCATGTTTGGGCTGCTACCGGTCTTACCGAACAAGCCGCAATCTTAGCATGCTTGGCCACCCAGGGTCCGAATGACCACGGATGGCTTTACCGCAGGAGTTGTTAACGCAGAAGCGGAACGTGGTACGGTGACTAATGGTCCACATAGCTAAGGATCGAAATGAAGAGCCTCGTATGCGGCGAATGCAATAGAAATCGCCGCTCCGAAATTTCTTTGGGGATCCGTGACGCAAAGCGCACCGACTGGGGCGTCAGTCGATCCTGGCATGCTCTCTCGAGCCGATCAAAGCGGTCTCGGACTCCGTCTTCGGCATAAACGTTAATTCGGGGATTTCCACGAACTGCTTCCAGTCGGCGACTGGCACACGCCACGGTTCAAGCCGCAAAGGTTCAGTTAGTGGCAGAACCCAGTCACGATTGAAGTAAATGCCCCGCGGAACCTCAGCGAGGTTTGCGTTGGGATCGATCATGAGTTGAGGTTTGCGGCCATTTAGTGACGTCAGCGCGAATGCATAGACTTCAGGACGTCGGCCGACTTTCTCTTCGTATGAATCTGCTAGGAAATGAGCAAGGTGCAGAACCATCTCTGGGTCGCGGCCAAACTTGCTCGCTGCTTCCGGTGATAGGTAGCGTTGGTGGTCAACATTGGTGACTTGTTGGCTAAGCGGGTCTTTGAGGGCAAAGCCGATGCCAACATCTTTTCCTCTCAACATCATTCGCCACGCAAAAAGATGCCCACGCTCATTCCAGCTGGTTTCGCCGCTATAGAGGTTATGGCGAAGTGGCCAAACGGCGTGAAAACAAATGTAAAGTGTTGTCAATGCGACGGCGAATTTGCGTGACGTTGTCCACTCGGCTTGGCCTTTGGGACGCTCCGGCAGGATTTGTGACTTGCCGTTGCTGAGAATTTGTCGAGGCCAACTGGGCTCGAAGAAAATGGTTGATCCAAACAGCATGAACCAGGGAAAGATGTGGATGTCAAACAGGACTGAGTTCATCAGGTGAAACGCAATCGCTGACAAAAAGGCAATCAGGCGAGTCCGGCGCCATATCAGTCCAGGTACAACGAGCAGATCGAAGAGGATTCCGAAGTACGACAGGAGGATCGCCATTGGGTCCCAGGCTAGCCAAGGGCCGATGACGGGAAGTCCGCTTTGCGCCGATAGCATTTTGCCCATCGGCTGTCCGACCATCCAGTCCGGAGTGAGCTTGGCAACGCCACCCATGAAATACGGAATGGCGATATGCAATTGGACAGCCCATAGACACCAGCGGGGAATGACCTGCGTGATGAGGCTTGGTTTGAGCCGGCAGTCGACGGACACGTTGCGGTTGAGTGGAAGAACGACCATCACCCAACTGAAGATGGTGATCAAGTAGTAGTGGTTCTGATAATTCGTTCGATCGAGAAGAAAAAAGTAGGTAAACAGAACTGCGAACCCAACCGCGGCAAAACGGTAGAGGAAGCCAACGGCGATCATGAGTGCGAGCAGGAGCATCGCCCAAAAGTGGACGTACATCCCGACTCCGCCCCAAGGTTGGACCCAATCAAAACCGTACCATGAGAACAGGAACTCGGGTTCCACATAAAGTCGAGTGACTCGACCCAGTGTTAGGTAATCCCATGCCCAGACTGCCATGGTCAAACCAAACACGAAACGAAACAGGATCAAGCTGGCATTGTCCACAGATTCCTGTGATGAACTCAGTGCGTCATTGAGGAAGCGAACCACTCGGTCGGCGTTGCCGTGTTTGCTAGACAGCTTAGATGGAGCTTTTGCGTTCATGACCAAACCAAAAAAGCGATCGCTCGCAAGAGTATTGCTGAGCGATCGCTGCGTTATCCGAGAATGGGTAAAGCTAAGAACTCGAACTAACTTGCGGATCTAACTATGCGTCATCTAGTTCATCGAGTTCCTCTTGGGTCATCCCCTTTTTCCTGCGGCTCTGCTTCTTCGCTTTGGGAAGGTCGATCGTGAACTCATTGGGACCGTCTACAACGTCAACCTGCATCACGTCGATTGAATCGCTGAACTGGCAATCGCAACCGTCTGGGATACCGGTCGGTGGAGTATCGACGCGTACTCGGTGTTTAGCAACAACAGCTCCATCTCCATCGCCGTAGGTCGACAATGTAAACTTGCCGTCCTCGTCCGCTCGCGAAAATCCGGGCTTCCCGACAACGGCATCGGTGCCTTCCGCGATTGGCTCGAAAAAGACCATTGCCAAAGGGACAGGCTTACCGTCGCACAACACGACGCCGCTAACCGGTGCCGTTGGAAATTTTTTGATCCCACCGCCGCAGCCCGAAAGCAGCACGAGGTTTAGGGCGGCTATAGCTGCTGCGATACCACTGAACTTCATTTTAAGACTCCAAGAACAAACGTTCAGGAAAGAAAATGCCCCGGCTGCTTATCTCTAGCGAGACCAGCCGAGGCAGTTTTAGTTGCTAACTCGCAGACTATTGCCAATCGCCCAAGACCTGGCCATCACGGATCGAGTGCATGTTGCCGTAGGTACGCTGGTCCAGATTTTCCGACAGGAAGTGAACGGAACCATCACCCATGACGATATTGGCACCGCCAGTGTGGTAGCTGAACGCACAATCGTCGTTCACAGCTCCGGCCATTCGATTTGGTCCGACACGACCGTTGATCGGCGAATTCGTCCGGCCATTGGTTCGGCAACCTTCGTCCGTACCGGCGCCACCGATCCACACGGCCCAATCTTCGTGCTGAGCGTCGCCACCGCAGATGGCGTTCAGATCGATTGGGTAGGGGCCAGGTGCACCGCGGGCGGCGCTACAGGAAGAAACGTAGGTCGACTCAACTGAAAGCAGGCTGTTGCTCAAACCGTCCTGGAAGTCGCCGAATTTACGTCCGACGGATCCGTTGTCATTGATGTGCTCCCAAAGCTTGTGCATCGCACCGTCGTCACCGAGGTAACTTCCGCCTGCAGTCTTATAGCTTGTTCGTGCGTAACCGACTGCCCATGGGTGTTCGGGGCCACCATTCAAGCGACCGAGACTACCTGGAATCGTGAATTCCTGAGGGACGATATCGGGGAGTGCATCACTTGGGCACTTGTAGGCAGAGATCAACGCATCACCGCCAGGGATGATCGTTCCACCAGGAGCGCCTGGCAAAGTTCCATCGAACCACTGCTGGATCGCACCCGGGGTCCCGAGAGGGACCGTTGCATTGAGCGAATTGTAGAGATTCGTTTGCTCGATGAATGGCAGGATCGACACAAGCCAGCCGTAGCCGTCATCATCGAAAGCCCCAGGTTGACCGAGGCGTGGATTCGAGCCCATGATCGCACATGGGATTCTCTTATAAGTTGACTCGTAGTTGTGGATCGCCAGGCCAATCTGCTTCAGATTGTTCTGACATTGCATCCGACGAGCTGCTTCGCGTGCTGATTGTACAGCAGGTAGCAATAGACCAACGAGGATGCCGATGATCGCGATGACCACAAGCAGCTCAACGAGCGTAAAACCCTTGCGGGCGGACGATACCTTCATGACTCAGATTCTCCAATTCCATCAACTAAGAAAGATGACTCACATCAATTCCCGATCGCGGGTGACACCACAGTCACCTTTTGGTCGCGATCACGGGAATACTGTATCTGTGAGTCGTTTACGGAAGAGGTGGATGGGATGAGGATCCAATGAAGAACGGGTCGCATTAAGGTTGCGAGAAGCCAATGGGCGTTTTCGACGCATTGGGGGTCGTAGAGGGCGCGCAATGGCATCAAAAAGCGATGTAAAAAGCGCGTTAAGCAACGGTGTAGAAACCGTGAAGTCGTGCCTCCTTCCACCCGACGACACACGAATCTCAAGTGCTACTTTCGCAAGCAGGGCTGGCTTTTCTGCATCGCTTTTATGTGTGAGTTAGGAGCAACAGGGTGTTGCAGAGTGGGTGGCTGGCGTGGACAGCACCTGCAGAGCTTGGCGTCCAGGTTCGCCCCAAGCAAACCCAAGTCCCAATGCTCCAAGAAGCACGGTAGACGCCCAAGCCGATCCGCTGTCTAGGCCGCCTGAGCAGCGTGCATGAATTCTCAGCTGCGTTGGACCATGGGAATAATCCGGGAGCAACGAGAATGAAGTGCCGAATCAATCAAGCCAGTTCATCTCCGCGGCGAATTCCAGTAGGAGGTCGGTAAAAACGGCTTGCTCGTCGGAAAGCTGTTCGCCCCTGGGTGGAATCGACCGTAGCCGCGGCAAGGGCTTTTGCGATGGATTGGTCGTTGGTTGCTGATGAGAGCCATTTTGGGGATCGGCGGCAGTATCTGGGATGGTTTCCGCTGGGGCCGTCATTGCTGTCGACGGGGAATTTCCTCGTTGCACTAATCCTGGGCTGAGCGCAGTTGAGAATTCGGCAGGCAGAAATGCTAGATAGGATTCGAAATGGACATCGGCGGTATGGCCGTCCCATTGATTCGTCCCCTGCCCTTCTCCTTCGCCACTGCCAAGCGAGTTAAGCTCGTTGATCACTAAAAGTGCATCGATGGGAGAAATCGAACAGTCTGCGTTGGCGTCGAAGTAGTCTGGCGGAGGCCCAAGATCTCCGACTGAAGTCGGTTCGCCACTATTGATGTGGTTGATGATGATGAGAGCGTCGATCGGTGTCACAAAGCCGTCGTCATTGACATCAAACTGATTGTTCGGGTTCTGGTGCGAGGACTCAACGGTGACGCTGACGATCTGAGTATCAAAGGTGGATGCCGTGGTCGTGCTGCTCGTTTGGCGTACACCTACTGCGAATTGGAATTCACCAATGAAGTCGGCGGGCGGCGTGACGGTCACTAAGCCTGTAGCGGCGTCGACTTCCAGTTCGTAAGCGACGTCTCCAAGCTGCTGGACCGCATAGGTAACTTCGTCGCCTTCTTTGTCTTGAGACGTCAATTGAAGTTGGACCGCATGATTGGGGCAAGTGGTTAAGTCGTCGATGTCGTTCAAGAACGGCCCGCCGTTGGCTGTATCATCTCCTACTTCCACATCAATGGATTCCGAGACTTCGTTGCCGTCTTCGTCGCGTACTGTAACGGTCAGTGTCACGACACCGGAGCCATTTCCAGTTGGCCTTAGGACGACCACCGAATTCTCTTCGTCTTCAAAGATCGAGGCGGATTCGAGCGTGACATCAAAATTGGGGCGGTCTGCATTGTCCGTGGCTATGGTTTCAATAGCAGCGCGATTCTCTTCGCCTTCGACGAGGATGCCAAACACGCTGTGATTAAAGTCGAGATGCCGGACGGGCCGGTCGGTAATGAAGAACTGCGAGTCGTTGGTGTCGTCCTGCGATTTCGCATACGAAAGCATGCCGGTCGCATTGTGTTGAAGATCAAGATGGTATTGATCATCAAAATCGCCCAGCGTGGATCCGCCTCGACCTGTCCCAGTCGGATCACCACCCTGGATCACAAAGTCCTCGATGACACGGTGGAAAATGGTTCCGTCGTAAAAGCCGCTTTCGGCCAACTCAATGACTCGACCCGATGGCCTGGGAGCGCGTCCCTCAAACAACTCAAAGACCATGTCTCCGTAGCCTGCGACGGAAAGCTCGAGACTCCGGTTCCCGGTTAGCACTTCGGCGCTCAGTAATTCAGGGTTGCTTGATTCTACGGACACTGTCAAAAGGCCACCGTTAGGATCATAGGCATCGATGGGGAGATGCAACGGAGATCCAATTCCAACAAATTGATTGCCCAGCGGGGCGAATGATGGTTGCGATGAGAATGGTATGGATAAGCCAGACAACAAAGAAAGTTGATCGAGTGTTTGAATGCCGGTCTCGCGCGAGCCGTCGGAGAATTCCCAAGTTGGCAAAACGGTGATGCCCGCGTCAATGGCTTCCTGGGTTAGCTCGCGATTCTGGTCGGTCGACTCAATCAGATTGATGAACTTTCCACCGTCTTGGAATAGCTCGAGTTGTTGGGTGCAATCTTCTGACCATTCGGCACAGTAGAGTGATACACCTCTATTTGTCAGTTCTTGTGCAAACGACACCAGGTCTCGTGCTCCAGTTTCTGGGCCAGGTGCTGGGGCTTCTCCCTCGGCAACGAGAACTGAAGCGGCCATGAATTCGCTGGAGTCAATCTGATCCGCAAACAGATGACTCATCCCAATATCGGCTGCTAACAACTTGCGTGATTCGAGCGGTTCAAAACCCGTCGAACCTAGAGCACGCTGAACTCTACTGGTGGGCGGGTGGGCGCGTGTTTGAAGCCGATTGCGTCGACTTCGGCTTTTCAGGAATCGAGTCTTCATGTCTCAGGTTGCATGCTGGATTGCGTTGAGGTCGTTTCGCCACCACGCTGAGTGGTATTTGGCGAGCCGGCTTCGCTGGCAGGTCGATTCGACCTACGACCAGTCTAATTCAGATGCAGTGAGACCAGAAAAGGTCCCTGGAATCAATGGAGAGAAGGAGAAATTCGAGGTCTTGGGCACCAGGCGAAGGAAGAATGAATATGGCATGGGAGCCACATAGTCCTGTCCCACGACGCCCCAGCCGTAAGGTTTACCGTCTTGGATCGGGGTATTGATCCCAGCCCATTTTTTCGCGGAACACGTGGTAGACGAATACAAAATTGCCGATGAGATAGCGTTTCCAAAGTCGGCGTGGTTCTTGGAGCATGCGGAACATCCACTCCATGCCTAGATTCCGGACCCAACGAGGAGCGCGTGGCATTCGTCCAGAATAAAAGTCGAAGAGTCCGCCGACTCCCATGGCCACGTGGACCTTCAATCGGTGAGCGTTGTCGGCGATCCAGACATCTTGTTTCGGTGCCCCAAACGCAACCAGCAGCACATCGGCTTGGCTCTCATTGATGTGATCGATGACTTGGTCCGTATGCTCAGCGTCGAAATAGCCGTGTTGTTCACCGGCTATTCGAACACCGGGGTAGGTTGCTTGAACCCATTCGGCGACTCCCGCGGCAATGCCCGGCCGAGCACCCAGCAAGAACAAACTGCGGTTCTCTCGCTGCAATTTCTCGCAGAGCAACGGGAACATATCTGTGCCATTGACGTTATCGGAGATGGGACGATTGAGGATCTGGCCAGCGAGTTTCAATCCGCTGCCGTCGGCAAACACTCCATCACATTCTCGCAAGACAAATTCATAGTCTTTGTCTTTGTAAGCGAGGTTAGCGCAGTCGGCATTGAGGAAACAGAAATGGTGTAGGTCCGTTGATTGTGCCGCGGTGCCAATGGTGACTAAGGCATCGTCCATTGTCACATTGGCCAATGGAATCCCTTGGATTGCCGTAGACGAGACGGGTGGAAGCGAAGGAATAGACGCGGATTGCATGCCTGAGTTCTCGACGGTTTTCTCGAAGACACGAGAGCACTGGAAACGGTGCTGTAGAGTTTGCCGTCTGACGGAACTTCGCTTGGGCAAATATCGCTGGCCGAAGGCTCGAGGCGACCTCGAGTTGCTGGACGATGGAGCTACAGACCTTGGTTTGGATTCACCTGAAACCTAGGTCACCCGATGGCAGGTCGACATGGACTCGCCCGCGTCGGATGCTCGGAGGAGCTTGCCGTGCACGAGGCGTGTTCGGGTGTAACGATTAGTCGGTTTGTAGCGGTAGCAGGAGAGGTCTGTGGGGTGGCTTGCCGTTCTCCAATTGGGCAAGGCTGTGATCGGCGACCTAAGATCCTGAGGGAAGTCCGCGCATTCTGGGGGCAGCTTTCGCTGCTGGACCCAAAAGGTTAGGTGGGTGAAGTTCATTCCTCTGCTGTTTGCCAGATTGAATTCGCTTCATCGATATGGAAGTCGCGGGTGGAGCTGCTTATCGCGGCTTCTTTGGAATCAGAACTAGATCACAGCTGCACTATGGAACTATTGGCCGCATTCGCATTTATCGCGCTATGTCCGCTCGGGGTCTTCGTGCTCCCAAGGATGCGTCCTGTGCAGATATTGCTTGCGGTAACGGTGACGGGGGTCGTCTTTGGCAGATACTTCTTTTCGGTCGGGCCTGTCAGCCTAGATCGGCTAGTGCTCGTTGGAGGACTTGCCGCTATTGTTGCCAACGTCATGCGAGGTACACAGAATTCCCCGCGCCTGCACAAGATGGATATAGCGGTAGCAGGATTCACCATCTGGATGTGCATTAACAGCTTCCTGGGCACGCCACCGGAAGGTGATCCACATCCGCTCAACCGATGGCTATTTTTTGTCTTCCTCCCATCAGCGACTTACGCGCTCGCACGGTTTGCGAGTGTTCGTCCTGAGGATGCAAAGCACTTTAAGTACGCGATCGTGGGACTCGGTATTTACCTAGCGGTCACCGGAGTCTTTGAAGTTCTCAAGCTGACGCCACTCGTATTCCCGCGATACATCATGGATCCCGTTCACTGGGAGTTCTTAGGTCGTGCCCGTGGCCCGCTTTTGAATCCTATTGGCAATGGAATCTATCTGACGACTGTTCTTGCGATTGGGGTCTACCTCTGGTGGTACGGTAAACCCAATGAACGACTAATGACGTCCCTTTTGATGGGGCTGCTGAGCCTTACGATCCTGTTGACCCTCACGCGTAGTGTATGGATTGGCGCATTGCTGTTGGTTCCAGTAATGTTGTATCTGCTCCGAAAGCAGGTACTGATTCCGATTGGTCTGTTCGCGATTGGTGGTGCAGCATTGCTAGTTGCTGTGGGGCCAAGTGTCGATCTATTGGCGATTAAGAGAGATGAGAATTTGACAGCAGCCGATGCGGCCAACTCTGTCAAGCTTCGCCCAATTTTGGCGAGCATCGCGCTAGACATGTTTTGGGATCGACCGCTAGTAGGTCATGGCTATGGTTGTTACCTTGAGGCGTCGAAGCCGTATGTTGCATCCAGAAACCAAGAACTGCCTCTCGAGATTGGTCGCGGCTACGTTCAGCACAATACGTACCTGGCCGTTTTGGTTGACGCCGGCATCATTGGGCTCACCTTATTTGTGGTGATCCTGGCACTAACGGCACGAATGGCGTGGCAGCTTTCACAGCGCGGTGATCATCGCCGGATCATCGGATTTGCGGCTCTCGGATGTCTATGCAGCTACTTTGTGAACGCCCTGTTTCACGACATCGGACTCATTCCTCTGACCAACACGCTGATGTTGTTGCTCAGTGGACTTGTCGTGACGTCTACCCAGGAGTTGAAGAACATCGCCCCGTTCTCTAGCCTCGGACGTCGAGCGGCCGATCGAGCGCGTGCCATTTTGAAATCGCGGCGCGTGGCACCAGGAGCCTCCCTTTCATCTGTCGCCTCTTCGGCTAAACCCGGCGAAGCCTGAATCGCTCGATCTTGACGAATCTACTAGCTGACTCGGCTCTCCCAACTTCGCTGCAATCCGGCTGGCGACTGGCAAGCCCGATTTCCAAATTGTGCTCCCGCGGTAAACTCACGCGTAGTGTCGGAGGACGATCGGTACAGTTACGTTAGACGGCGCCAGTATGGTTAGACGGCGCCGGTATGCCTCAAAACTAAGGCAGCAACGCAACGGGAGAAACGTGGAGAATGAGCAGGTTGGTGTGAGTAGCTACGTCGTTGTTATCGAAGGCCTCGCTACGTCGCTTATTGGCGTCTATGGATCCAACATTGGAAGGACGCCGACGTGGGATAAGCTTGCTTCTCGGGGAGTGACGCTTGATCAGTGCTTTGTCGATTCGCTTGACTTGATGGAGCAGCTCGAAAGTTTGTGGACGGGGCAGCATGCTCTTTGCAGCAGCGTCTTGCGGCAGGAAGCACCGGGGCTGTGGGGTGAATTGGAATCGAATCAGATTCCTGGCCGAGTTATCACTGATTGCGAGCGAGTCGCCGAGTACGCGGAGCGACGCGGGTGTCGAGATGTGACTTATGTACCGCCTTCCGCCGCGGGTGAGGCGGCTTCTTCAGTCGATGAGTGTGTAGCACTGCAGCTTTTCTTTGCGGCCGCCGAGGCCTTGCGTGAACGTGATGATGCGTCTCCTGAATTAACCTGGATTCATAGTTCGGGTATGCGGTTGCCGTGGGATGTTCCTATTGAGATTCGGAATACCTTTGTCGACCCTGACGATCCCGAGCCCCCGCAAAGCGTCGGTCCACCATGTTTTCGCATAGATGAAACAACGGATCCTGACCTAGTCGTCGGGTGGGGGCAAGTCGCGGCTGCGCAGGCCACTATTTTCGACGAGGGATTGGCTGTGTTGCTCGCCGCGACTGAGAACGAATCCTGTGGTACTCAGCAGAGCCAGCTGGAAGACGCCTGGAGTGCGAAAGCGGCAGAAGCCACCGACGCTGAAGGGGAAGAGGCGTCCGGACCGGAACAAAGCCATGAGCCGAAAGAGCTTAGCGCGGCGTTTTCGGCGGGGCCTCTACTGAATCCAGCTGACAGTCTTGTTTTGATCGGTCTCGGTGGATTGGCACTGGGTGAGCACGGTTTCGTTGGGCAGCTTTCGACGTCCAACGGCGATGGTAGTGCGGTCGAAGAAGCGGAGAGGATGCACGGAGAGCTACTCTCTTGTGCCGCCTTGCTGATTTCGGGGGGCAATTGGGGTGGCCATTCGGATGGCCATGTTTTCTCTCCGGCGGTGCGTCGGCCAGAGATACTTCAGCTTGCCGACCTCGGCTCTACGGTTCGTTCGATGGTTGGCATCGAATCGGAAGCGGAGTGTTGGGGCAAGAATATCTTCGGACTTGGTTTTCCGGACAGCCCCATTCGTTGGGATCAATCTGTCCAGTTGGCTTTGGTTGAGGACGCGACTGTAATCTGGGGCCGAAGTCCGGCGTGGAGTCTTTTGATTTCCCGGGAGGAATGGGAACATCATCGAGGCCAAGCATTCGCTTTGGATGAAGAGGGGTTGCTGGCAGCAGGTGAGTTTGCGACTGATTCAGTCGTGGCCTCCGGTCATGAGCGAGCGGATTTTGATTTCACTCTGCGACTGTACGTCAAGCCTGAGGACCGATGGGAAGTCAGTGATGTAGCGGATCGCCGGTCCGACATCGCCGAGGAACTGATCCTTAGCCTTTTGCTTTATCGCAAAGCTATCGTTCGCGGTGAACGATCCGCGCTGCTGCCTCTGTCGGAAGGTCTACTGAGTTTGATGCGTTAGTCCAATTCGGTTTGGTGTTCTCTGAATGGACGAATCCACCTTTTGCGTAGCAATAAGGAAATTGTTGTGAACGATGTTGAACAGATGCCTGCCGTCCGTAAGAGGCGAAAGATCTTGGGCATGTCCGCTATCCTGCTCCCAATGACCGAGAGTTGTGAAGTCGATTGGAAGGGTTTTCGTGGACACGTTTCACGAACTCTGGATGCCGGTTTGGTCCCTGCGGTCAACATGGACACGGGGTATGCGAATTTGATCTCGGAGGAGTTGCGAATCGAGGTGCTAGAGGAGACTCAGCGCTTGTGCAGTGGCAGTATGTATGTTGCCGGCGCGTTCGTGGGAGATTCGCCGGGGGCTGAATTTGATGAAGCCGCTTATTCTCAACAGATCGAGTCGATCCAAGCTCACGGTGGAACGCCGGTGCTGTTTCAGTCGTTCGGCCTGACATCGCTTGGCGAATCTGAATTGGTTGACGCCTATGGCCGCTTGGGGGCCAAGACGGACAGGTTTGTTGCGTTTGAGTTGGGCAAGATGTTCGCGCCATTCGGTGCCATTTACTCGCTTGACGTCTACCGCGAGATGATTCAGATCCCGCAATGCATGGGGGCGAAGCATAGCTCGCTTGATCGTAAGCTCGAATGGGAACGGTTGCATCTTCGTGATGAAGTGCGTCCTGAGTTCCATGTGCTGACCGGAAACGATCTTGCCATCGATATGGTGAAGTATGGGAGCGATTACTTGCTGGGGCTCAGTACGATGGCTCCGGATCTATTCGCTAAGCGGGACCAATATTGGCTCGATGGGGACCCCGAGTTTTATCATCTCAACGACTGGCTTCAGTATTTGGGATTCTTCGCTTTCCGAGGACCGGTTCCAGCCTACAAGCATTCGGCGGCCCAATTCTTGAAGTTGCGAGAATGGATTGATTGTGACCGCACTTATCCGGGGAGTCCAAAGCGTCCCGATTCAGATCGCGAAATTCTTGCAACACTGCTCGATGGTCTCGCACCCTGGATCGACTAGCAACGATCCTGATGGTTCAGCTGTTGTCATCTCGTTCGCTGCATGCGACGCAAACCCTGTATCTTGCCTACGCGCAAACTGTCGTCTGCTAGGGTCGGATGTCAGCCGGGCAATGCATGCAATGCTTATTGTACGCTCGAATTGTCAGAGTTGCCTAAGATCGTCGCAATCCGCAGGTTATCTTGTTTCGCATAGCCGCCTCGTCTAAAAGTCGATATGGAACCGGTAGCGGGGCGCACCGAAAAGAATCACTAGCGGCAAGGAAGCCAGGCCTGGTTCTTATTGCTCGACTTAATCAGAGCTCCGCATTTGACACCGGTTCGATCATTCGGCCCCCAAAGAGAGCCGGCTGATCGATGAGATGTGTCGACCAATCAAAAGTGGAAACCGTAAGCAAGGAGGCGGGTCGGTGGCAGATCAAATTTGCACATGTTCCACATCTACCAATTCGCCGATGTTGTGGCGTAAAAGACGGCGTTTGGGAAGTGCCGAATCCTGTATTGTTCTGTTGAGATCCGTGTTTGCGTTTGCGTTTGTTCTAGTCGCAGCGAATTCGCAAACGCTCGCTCAGCAAAAGCAACTAACGCAGGAAGTGAACTCAACGGTGACGAACGCGGAGCGAGCACTGTACGAGCAGGCAGCCTCATTGATCCGCGACGGTCAACATGAGTCGGCGATCGACCCGTTGGTTCGACTTGTTGAGACGAACCCCAATTCGGATCTGGCGACGACAGCGCGATATTTTCTGTCGCAGTCGTATCTTGTTTCCAAGAAGCCTGAGGCAGCGTACGAAGTACTCTCTCGCAAAGATGGAGAGTGGCCCCAAGCGATGACGAGGGCTGTTCAACAGGCAATTCGAATCAGCGCTATGGCGGCTGGCAAAGCCGCGTTGGTAGATGGGGATCAGCTTCGCGCGATCAAATGGTTCAGGGTGGCACTGCACAAGTCCGACGGTGCGGGGCGGGAGGTCTTGGAAAAGGAAATACAGCGTATCGCTTACGCTGGCATTCTTGCGGACTACGAGTCGGCTGACCAGGAAAGATGTTTTTGTAACCAGCTCGCCACCGCTACGGCGCTCGGTGAAAAACAAATTGCAGAAATCAAATTGGCTTGTGGTGAGACGTTAATCAAGCGAGGGAAACGCCAGGCTGCTCTAGCACTTTACGAATCATTGCTTTCAGAGCAAACGGCGAGTGCAGAACAAAACGAGTGCCGCGATGTGATGCTGCTTCGCATTGCCGAGCTCCAGCTGAACTTGCGAGATGTGAGAGGGGCGAAAGCGACGATTGCCAAGTCGAAACAATCGCAGCCCAGCCAATTGGCTGAGTCAATCGACGCGAGCAAGGGTGCATCGCCGAATCGGATTGCGTTTCAATTCCTGGCTGCGAGATGCCATATCGCCGACATTGAGTTTGATGAGGCGCTAACGGCGCTCAAGTCAATCTCGCAAACCAGCGAAGTATCCGAAAGTGATCGAGCAAAAGCAGCTTGGATGCAAGGGGAAGTTTACTTCCTTCAGAGAAAGTACAGCGAAGCGATCATTGAGTACGAATCGGTTGATCGGCTAGATCAAGGTAAGTGGCGGCGTGCAGCGTGGCTCCAAAGAGCGAAGTGCTATGAGCTGACGGGGCAGGTAAGCGAAGCCTATTCGCTTTACAGCCAAATATCAGAACAGTATCGCAATTCCCCTGAGTCTGAGAACGCGGTTGCACGCATGGCAGCCATTGGTACAAGCAGTCAAACTCACACTACTGTTACTCGTTAACGACATGCAAAAACAGCACGGACAGACTGGATTGGAATCCGCGACAACACGAAAAGACGTGATACGTTGTTTTACGTGTTCCACTAGAAAGAATGTTGCGTTGAACGATGCGGCATTTTGCAACGCGGCGATTCGTATTGGCGCGATGATTCTCCTGGTAGCTTGTGGAATGGACAGCGCCTTTGGGCAGTCACCGCCTCCACCGAACTTCGGAAGCGGGTTTGCAACGCCCCTGAATTCCCAACCAAGTGAACGCATTGCCTCGGCGCCTTCGCTTGACGCGACTCAGTCGACTGACCCACTCTCACTGGGCGGTGCAGAAGGAGTTACTGAAGACACCCAAGCGGAAAGTGCTATTCCACTGAGCAATCTCGTCAGCGTGATTCGCAAGGGTGGCATCCTGATGTTTCCAATTATGGTCTGTTCCGTGGTGCTCATGGTTTTTGTATTGGAGCGTCTCTTTTTTCTACGACGCAGCCGCATCATGCCGCGCCTTTTTGTACGCGGAGTGCTTGAGCAGTTAGAGCAAAATCAAATAGAGCAAGAGGAGGCAATTGAATTGTGTGAACAGAATGGTAGCCCAATTGCCGAACTCTACGTCACAGCGCTCAAGAAATGGGGGAGGCCAGCAGTCGAGATCGAACAAGCCGTTTTGGATGCTGGAGACCACGTCACGAGTCAGCTAAAGAAGTACTTGCGGTTGTTTAGCGCGATCAGCAATTTGACGCCTTTACTCGGATTGCTGGGAACCGTGCTGGGAATGATCAACGCATTCAATGCGATTGCTCAAGCCGATGCGATGGGGCGGCCAGAGTTGCTGGCGGCTGGTATCGGCGGCGCCTTGATTACCACGGCGGCCGGTTTGTGTGTCGCTATTCCAGCGTACGCCGCCTATGCCTTTTTCGTCGGGCGATCAGACAGGTTGATTCTCGAGATGGATGCGATGGCCCAGGATCTGATCGAACAGATCTCAGCCGAAGCACAGCCAGGGACGAAACGTCGGTCACGCAAAGCGGCGTAGCTCGAATCGGCTTGACCATTCGCGACCGAAGTTGAATTTGATTTGCACGCTTACTGACCAACTGTAACTAAACCATGCCGCTAAGAGCCAACACCAGCGAAGAACTACCGAGTGTCAATTTGACGCCGATGATCGATGTTGTGTTCTTACTGATCATCTTCTTCATGGTTGGCACCCAATTTACAGAGAGTGAGAAACAAATCGAGCTGGCCCTGCCCAGTGCTGGGCAACTGAATTCACTGGTCACACCGCCTCCGCAGAGGGAAGTGGCCATTGGCGCTGATGGAAGTTTGGCTTTGGATGGGCGAAACGTAACGCTCGAAGAGCTGGCACAACGACTTGCAGCGATGCGACAAGTCTATCCGGATATCGGAGTTGTCGTTCGGGCTGACGGCACGGTGCAGCATCAGACCGTGACGGCCGTCTACGGCGAGATCATCAGAGCTGGCGTTTCCAAAACATCGGTTGCGGTTCGTTCTCAACCTGTATCATTCCGCTAACCTGAGGTGGGTTCCAATGGAATGGTTTCAGGAGGTTAGCGACCAGCTCTACCGAAGTTGGCTGTATCTGACTCACGGCCGAACATTCGCTATCGTTCTTGGGGCTTTGTTCGCCATCGTTGCGATCGCCCTACTTGTCTTGTCCAGAACCAAATGGGGCAAGGCAAAGCCGCTAACCAAGTTTGTCGTCGTTAGCGTTCTGCTCCACGTCTGGCTGCTTATGTATGCGGTAGGTTACCGTGACATTCTCCCACAAGGAGATCGTGACGGCGTCAAGAACGGGCCGCAGGAACGAGTCATGTCGGTCACGCTGGCACCGACGGAGCCTATCCCCGCTGATCAGCAACAGGCTGAGCCGACCGAGAGTTTCTCTCCGCTCGAGTCGATCACTCCTACAAATCAATTGGAAATGCCGGACCTAGTGGCCGAGCTCGAAGAAATTCAGGCGGAAGAATTACCTGATCCACTTGCTGAATTCCAGCCTATGACGATGCCAGATCTACCTCCAGCACCAGAGTCGATGGTGGAGCCAGCTCAGCGACAGGATTTCGTTCAAACACAAGAGGCAACCAGCACACTGCCCCCGCCAGAATCCGATGGGCGAGAGTTGATGCAGGCTGCAGTGTTTACTGAATCGAGACCGCAACCGCCAAGGCAAGAGTCGAGGGCCGAGGCGAGGGAAGAGATTCGCAGCCGAACTGCGGAGACCCGGTTGCCGGAAGAATACCAACTGCGGCAAGCTCCAAATCGGCTGCAAATTGCACGGGCGTATGGAGCTGACGAGGATAGCGAAGCAGCGGTACAAGCCGGCTTGAGATGGTTGGCGGAAGCCCAGAGTCGAGAGGGCGGATGGAATGCTGCTGCCTATGGTGCGGGGACTGAGACCAGGGCATTGAACAAGGACCGTTATGGAACTGGACGGGATGCGGACACTGGCGTAACCGGACTAGCTATGCTGGCGTTTCTGTCTGCCGGGCACACTCACCTTGACGGTGAGTACAGGGCAACAGTGCGGAACGGACTTTCGTTTCTGCTTCAATCTCAAATGCCTTCTGGCGATATGTCGGGCCCAAAACAAGTTGGGAATTCGCATGCGATTCAGAACTCGCGGATGTACTGTCATGCTATTGCTACCCTGGCGCTTGCCGAGGCTTACGCGATGACCAAAGACGACGTGTTGCGAGAGGCATTGCTCAATGCGGCTCAGTACACGATCAGTGCGCAAGATGTTCACGGTGGCGGCTGGCGATATGTACCTGGCACACCCGGTGATCTTAGCCAGTTTGGTTGGCAAGCTATGGCATTGAAGAGCGTTTCGCGGTCAGGGATACGAGTGCCAATTCAGGTCGATCGTCGTATGCAACGGTTTTTGGACTCGTGCGCGGCCGGGCAATACGGTGGCTTATCAAGATACATGCCCAAAGAGGGGCACCCTTCCGAGACGATGACGGCGGAGGGCTTAGCCTGCCGACTGTTGTTGGGTTACCCGCTTTCCTCGCAAGCGGAGCGAGAAGCCAAAGTCATGATCATGGAGAATCGCCCTGGAGTTGGGCGAGACAACGTGTACTTCTGGTACTACGCGACTCTGGCGCTCTTCCAATTGCAAGACGACGATTGGACCGTATGGAACCGAGCCATCAAGCAACGGCTACTCGAAACACAACGTCCGCCTTACGATTCTGAAGCAGGTAGCTGGATGCCCGACAAAATGTGGGGAGGCTACGGCGGTCGTGTCTATTCAACCGCCATGAGCTGTCTATGCCTGGAAGTCTACTATCGCTACCTGCCCATGTATCAGGGCGGAAACGTTGCTGGTCGACGAGATGCGATTCCGAGATAGCTCGAAGCATTTTTCTAGCGAGCGCTCAGTCACGAGCGAGTGCTACGAGTGGTCCCCTGCTCTGCTCCCATACCGGGTGACGACAGTCTTTTCAGTCGTTTCTCCGCCGAGCGCCCAGAACCACGACAAGACGACCAAAATGATATTGGTATCGGCGTAGCACATCGTGGCCAGGATTGCCACAGTGACTCTGGGGGCGAATAGCCAGCCGAGCCAGTAGAGGATCCCGCCTCCAAAAGAAGTTGCCAGCAGCATCGTGAGGCGTGGGAAAAAGAACATCGCTACGATGAACAGAATGCCATGCTGCTCCCAGAAGTTCATCTCGATCCCTCCAAGCGAATAAAATGGCGGCCGAGGAAAATCCTATGGTCGCCAGGGTAATTTACACACGTTGTCCCAACGGGCCGCGAGCGAAGTTTGACATGTAGTGATCGACATCCCAAAAAGTGCCGCAGGACAAGATCAATCCTGCGGCGGCGAAGTCTAGCCGACCAATGCTGCCTTCAAGCCTTGGGGCGAAGCCAACGCGTTCGTCTGCTCAGCGTCTAGAGCTCCGTTGGCCAATTGGTGATCGGACGCAAGTCGCATTGCTGGACAGTCTCTGCCTCAGTCTCGCCCTCCAATTCGGCTTCTTCTCGGCGAGTGCCAATCTCAACCAATTCCTGCTGCGTCTCTTGGGTAAAACCATGCTTACCGTAGTGCTGTGAATACTGGTGCGTGTCCTTAGTGCTCGAGAACGCCGCAAAGAGGGCAGCTGGAACCAGGATCGCGATGATGGCTACAATCAGGACGGGGGTCAAAATCGTGGTCGTGTTCATTGAAAGGCTCCTTTCTTGCTGGCTCGATCCAGAAATCAGCGCCCTTGCGACCGAGGATTCAGACGTCCGGGCTGTGTTCGCAGGTCTGCACTTGGCAGATTGCAGTCTGGTGGTGCCAGTATTCTATAGGCGTAGATCCATTTCCTTGCCTACCAATAGAGGCACAAGATGATCGTTTTCTAGGCGCGCAGCGATCCGAATAGCCAAGCTAGATCGTTACCGACCGATCGCGGCTTTGAATGGTTTGCCAAAGGAATTCGAAGTTAGCCTTGTCGTTCATCGGCGGGCGTCGAAAATCAGTTCTGGCCCAGCGGCAATAGTTGGGTCCCTATGATGGCTCCTGAGACTTCGACCAAAGGACAAGGGTGAGCCGTGCCAAATGCGACAAAGGGTACCGTTGATGAATGCATCAGAAGTTGAGCTGCTCGCGCCAGCCGGCAATTGGGATTGTGCGCGGGCGGCAGTCGAGAACGGGGCTGATGCGATTTATTTTGGCTTGGATGCAGGGTTCAACGCTCGGGCCCGAGCTGCAAACTTTCACCTAGATGAGCTCGACGAGCTAGTCGAAATGCTTCACCGTCAGGCGGTCCGCGGCTATGTCACGCTCAATACGCTGGCATTCACGGACGAGCTGGTTGAGTTGGAAGGCCACGTGCGGCGTCTTGCAGATGCTGGCATCGATGCGGTCCTCGTTCAAGATCTCGGCGTGGCTCGCTTGATCAAGCAGATCTGTCCGACCTTGAGCATCCATGCCAGCACACAGATGACGCTGACTCACGCGGACGCGATTGAACAAGTACGCGAGCTGGGAATTGATCGGGTCGTTCTAGCCCGTGAACTTTCGATCAAAGAGATCCGAAAGATCGCTTCTGCCACCGATATGCCGATCGAGGTTTTTGTGCACGGAGCCCTGTGTGTAGCCTACTCCGGTCAGTGCTTAACTAGCGAGTCGCTTGGGGGGAGAAGTGCGAATCGTGGGCAGTGTGCGCAGGCCTGTCGGCTGCCCTATGAATTGCACTGCGATGGAGAGCGTGTCGATTTGGGCGATGTCAAATACTTGCTTAGCCCACAGGATCTAGCCGCGCATGATTTGATACCGGACTTGATCGCTGCGGGAGTATGTTCGCTCAAGATTGAGGGGCGATTGAAGACGCCGGAGTATGTCGCCAACGTTTGCAACCACTATCGACAGGCCATTGATGCTGCCTTGGATGGAAGTCCGAAGAAGCTTTCGATGGCGGAGCAGCACGATTTGGAGATGAGCTTCTCACGCGGATTTTCTCCCGGCTGGTTGGAAGGCTGTGATCACAAACGATTAGTCCCCGGTGAGAGTAGTTCCAAGAAGGGGGTCCTTGTTGGCGAAGTCACAGGAGTCGGACGTGACGCGATCACTGTCCGGGCAAGTGTTTCCGTATCACCTGGCGACGGAATCGTACTAGAGGGCAACCGTTTCGAATCGAAAGAGATTGGAGGACGCGTTTATTCGGTCGATTCGTTGGGGAGTCGGGACTCGACGGTCAAGAGAAAGCAGTCGGGCGATTCACAACGTGTTGCTAACGACGATCGCTCGAATGCAGGAAAGCGGAGCACTCATGGGCAGGTTCTTCGAATTGGTCTGGAGCACGGATTGCTTGAAAAGGGCCTAGAACGTGCTGGACTTGATTCTACGGATGGCTTAGTGGGTCTTCGAGTTTGGAAAACGGATGACCCGCAATTGACGAAACGTTTGCGACGCTCGTTTTCTTCGAATGACCCCGTGAAACGTGTCAACGTCGACGTGCATGTTAACATCGAGGTGGGAAAGACGATGGAATTGACTGCGACGACTAAGGATCTCGCTAGCCCAGTTCGAGTTCACAGCGACTTTGTGCCCGAGTTGGCGCGGAAGCATGCAATCGATATAGAGACGCTCGAGAAGCAGTTCTCACGACTCGGCGGAACTCACTATCGGCTGGGAGAGTTGAGTGCGGATATCGACGGTGAACCCATGGTACCGCTCAGTGTACTTGGGGCCATGCGAAAGGACCTCGTCGAAGCACTGACTACTTCACGAGTCACAAAGTCGCATCCTTGCGCGGAAACTGCTGTTGCCAACCGAATGTTAGGACATTCGTCCAACCCGGGTCCAACCAAATCGGATACCTCGGACAAGTCACCAACGCTGAGAGTGCTTTGCCGTACTCTTCCGCAACTGAGACTTGTGCTTGGGCAGGGCGTCAAGGATGTCATTGCAGAGTTTCATGACATTCGTGAATACCGCGAAGCCGTCCAGGAATCCCATGCAGTTGGCGCGCATATTGAACTAGCGACATTAAGAATCTTGAAGCCGGGAGAAGAAGGGCTCTTCAAGGCACTGCACAAACACGGCGCTGACGGTTGGCTGGTACGGAATCTTTCGGCGGTGCGGTATTGCATAATGCATGGGATTGCGATGGCCGTGGATTTCTCGTTGAACGTGACGAATCCTCTATCCGTTCAGCAGCTCTCCACTTGGGGTGTGAATCGTCTGACCCCTTCTTACGACCTCAACCGCGAGCAATTGATCGAGCTCGTATCTGCCTCAAGCCCAGAAATCCTCGAAGTGGTCATCCATCAGCACATGCCCATGTTTCATATGGAGCACTGCGTTTTTTGTAGCGTACTCAGTCCAGGCAAGAACAAGACGGATTGTGGCCGTCCGTGCGACCGGCATCAGGTTGAGATGCGCGACCGGGTCGGCGCCGATCATGTTCTGCAAGCCGATATCGGCTGTCGCAACACGTTGTATAACGGCGTTGCACAAAGCGGTTCGGAGGCCGTGAAGCCATTAATGGAACTCGGTGTTAGGCACTTTCGCGTAGAATTGCTGGCAGAGGAGTCGGAAGTTCAAGTGGCCGGAACATTGGGACTCTATCGAAAGCTCATCGCCGGCGAGATAAGCGGAAGCGAAGTCTGGCAGAAGCTGAATGCGTCCAATCGCGTTGGCGTAACCCGCGGTACGCTTGAGCAGCCTCGAAATCCGCTGGCTATTCTATAACCCTAGCCAAGGAGATCTGATTTTGGGTTATTCGTCCCTTCATGCGAGGTTTTGCGTCTTCGGATCCGGCGCTGCGCGAGACGGTTTGCTTCTAGAGTAACCGATACTTTTAGTTGCTAAGCGCCGAGGCTTGAGATGCAAGGCTGTAACCTGACTTTGCAGCAACCTCGACTTCCGCACACTCGCACCGCGGAGTTGGTTCCCCATAGGCAATACCTTGCGTGCATTCAGTTCCCCTACCTGCGACAGCTAGCAAAGCTCGCGTGGTTTATGGGGGCTAAATTTCGGCAATCCTCAATCGGCCCATGCTCTGAGAAGGCGAAATCGGCAGGAAATCCCGCCTATCGGGGAAGGTCTTGGCGCTGGTTCGCCGATGCCGTTTTGCCTTTAAATGATGTCTCATTTCGAATAAACTCGATTAACGTGAGATAAGGCACCCTTGTTGGTGGGGCTGATCGGCAAGAAAAAATTACGGATTGGTCACCCAAAATGGCTGCATCAATTGCAATGACTAGGTAATATAGATGGGTCAGAAGTTTAACTGTCCAAATGAAGGAACAACGAAATGAAGATTTCGTTCAAAGCGGTAGCTGCCTCTCTCGCAGCAATGCTTTTGCTTGCAGCTCCAGCCTCTGCAGGGATTGTGATCGACGTCGACCCGCTAACCCCCGGGGCGCAAGACACGATCGTTTTTGACCCGGGAACCCAGACCGTAAGTGTGTCCGTGCTATTCGATAACAGCGTCGGCACACTGCTCACCGACTTTTACAACGGAGTTGGTGTTGACATTGCTTGGGATGCGGATCCCACCGTTAGCGTAACAGCTTTGACGGACATAGTGGCCGGTACACTTGCTGATTCAGGAACGGGCGTTCCCGCATCCAGCAATAAAGGCAACTGGGATGTTGCATTCGGTGCCGCCGCTTTCTTCGCTTTTTCAAACTCCGGACATGAGCTCGGAAATCTCGGCTTGGCCAACCCAGATCCGGGAATTTACGAAGGTAATATCGGCGGCGGCGGTTACTATGACGCTTCTGCTGGCTCGTGGACTAACGAGGCTGATTTCACTGGAAGCACGGCAGGTTCGCCTGGAGACGTTCTAGAGTTATTTACGGCGGAATTTGAGGTTACGGGAGTCGGTGGAGACTCCGTTACATTTGTACCTTTCGGAATTTTCGAGTTCTCTGGCGGGTTGAACAACGTTCCAAATGGTGATTCGTTGATCTCAGGTGCGATCACCGATCCGGAAGAGACTTATTCACAGACGTACGTAGGTGGCGGTGCGAGTTTTACGGCTGTTCCCGAACCATCCTCGTTTGCATTGTTGACACTGGTTGGATTCGGTGCGACTCGATTCCGCAAGCGGCGTTCGTAGGCTAGATGCCTTTCGAGTAACTTCTGAAATTCAAGAAAGCCTGGGACTAAACTCCTGGGCTTTTTTATTGCGCATTTTGGAACTGTCGTCGTTCTTCTTTTTGCGATTTGCTACCCTTAGCGGACCGGCCACGGGGCCAAGTGTTCTCAATCAACGATGCACTATCCCTACCGCTCTCCTCGTTGCGATTCTCGTATTGGAAATCTAGGCTTGGCTATTAGGTCCGAAAAGTCCCGGTACATGATGACTTGCTTCGACGGTTCGTCGTTGACTCGGGGAATTAGGTCTCAGGCAGTTTTCGGGCTAATTTGGCTACTTGCGAGCAGTTCTTTTTTGGGCAGTGCGTCAGCGGATACGCGCGGTCCGAGATTGATTACCAAACTGTCTGAGCTTTCAAACTACCTCGTTGACCGCAGTCCGATAACTGATGGATGGGAATTTGATGTAGCGGGGGCTGTCTCCTACGCTTCGATCCGCAGAGGAATTTTGGTCATAAGCAAGGAAGGGCGGAGTTGCGAGATTCCTTGCCCGCCGGATTGCTACACACAACTGGCAGAGATCTCCATTGGCGATTCGGTACGCGTGCGGGGCGCTCTTAGTGGGACGGCTAAATACCCGGCTATAACTGCGCTGGAGCGAAATGAGGAAGATTTCGAATTAGAAGTCGTTGAGGCAAGGATCCACGACGACCAGTTGAAGACTCGCCACAATAAGTACGCTCGATTTACGGGCTCGGTAGAAGAAGTTTTTGTGGCTGAAGAGGAGACGCTATTCGTCTTGCGGCAATTTACGCACATCCACGGACGGCGTCTCATTATCAGGCTCGACCGTAGCTACAGCCGGGAAGAGCTTTACGAAGTGTTGAACCGAACTTTCATCGTGCACGGACTCTTTAGGCGACATGGCGACCGCTTTGAAATGTTGCTTCAAAATGAAGACCAGATTGCAGAACTGAATGGTGCCCAATGGAATCTTCAGATAGCCAAACCCAAGGAGCCCGGTCTTTATTGTGTTGTTTATTCCGAACCGTCGGGTCGGATGATCTGTGCCACGCCGAGTCCTGTCGGACCGCGATTTGTCTTTTTGAAAACGTATTTGTCGTCGGAATTCGAGAGAGGTGACTTCATCGGCATCGATTGGACTAGCGACGATGGACAACCGCAATACGCGACGAACGTCCGGTTTAGGAAATCGCGTTTTCTTTGTTTAACGGATGAAAGGCAGCCAGATCTTGAGTTTGGTGACAATCCTCGTCTGTTCCCAGAAGCGGCAATCCAGCCGTCTACGCCTTTCACGGTGCTTGACGGAAAAGTCATTGGGAAATCACGGCAGGGGGATGTTACAAACTTGCTGCTCGAAACTGAATCCGGCTTCGAAGTGATGGTTTACTGCCCAATCGTTTCATTCGGGGCAAGTGTTTCTGACGTGCGAGTAGGAGACTCGGTGGAGGTTGACGGTGTGTATTTTAGACATCTAACGCAGGACGCCGTGCGCCGAAGAGTCCCGTCCGACTGGCGACTGAGCCCCAATCCCCAAGATTTTGAATACAGCATGTATGTGGACGGACCTGATTTCATTCGCCTGCAGCAGCGACCGTTGATGCTTAGCAGAACGTTACTCCTATTCTTTGCTCTCGGCGGCCTGATCGTTTTAATCCTGGGAGTTGTTTGGAATCAAACCCTTAAGACTCAAGTTGCGAGTAGAACGGCCAAGCTGACGGCAGTCCAATCACATCTATCGAAATCGTTCGAAGCCGCTAAAGAGGCAATTGTGCTCAACGATTCGGATGGTTCCATTTCGCAAAGCAACAGGAGATTTCGCAACCTAATTGGGCGGGATGACATCGAGGGTTTGACGATTCGAGATTGCCTCAGCAGCCTCGCCGAGTGCCTAGAAGACCCTTCGGCATTTGAGGATATGTGTGACAAAGTGCTCGATCAACAACAGCAGGGTACGGTCGAGCTTGAGCTCGGCGGCCGAAGTCTATTGGTCTACGCGAGTCCAATCACTGCGGGAGGCAAAGGCATTCTTGGTAACTATTGGACGTTCCAAGATGTGACGAAGGAACGAAAATTGGAACGCGAGTATCTGCAAGCGCAGAAGATGGAGGCGGTTGGTCGGCTTTCCGGTGGGATCGCGCACGATTTTAACAACGTGTTGACCGTCATTGGGAGCAATATGATTCTTCTCTCCTATTTGGCGGAAGAATATGAGATCGATATCCGCGAGTATGCGAAGCCCATCGAGTCTTCCGTGCGGAGAGCTGCCGATTTGACTCGGCAATTGCTAGATTTCTCACGGAAGACCCAACTCAGTTTCCGTGTGCTCGACGTCAATGAAGTCGTCCAGGGAGTATTCAACATCGTTCGTCGTAGCTTGGACGCGTCGATACACGTCAATCTTTTCATGAGTCCGGAGCCGCTTCCAATCAAGCTTGATCTGGCAAGTCTCGAACAAGTGTTGATGAATCTCTGTATCAATGCCAGCGACGCGATCGGACCGCTCCATGGCACGATACGCATTAGAACCTCACTTGCAAACCATCCATTGTTAGGCTCGTGCGCGTGCTTATCGGTAGAGGATGACGGGGAGGGTATGACCGAAGCCGTCAAAGAACGGATTTTCGAACCGTTCTTTACGACCAAAGCTAGGGGAGTCGGGACCGGGCTGGGGTTATCGACTGCATTCGGGATCATTCAACAGCACGAAGGCGACATTGTTTGTGAATCGACCTTAGGGAAGGGTACTAAGTTTGCTCTATACTTTCCAATATGCGATGAGCAGATTGAGGAGGGAGACGCCTTCTCCGGTTCAAGCAAATATGAAGCAGAAACACCGCTGACTCTGTTGCTCGTCGATGACGACCCGCTGTTGAGAGCGGCCGGTACCAGGATTCTTTCCGCACTCGGCCACAATGTCCTGACTGCCGAAAACGGGCGTGTGGCTCTGGAAGTTTTAGAGAGGCAAGACGCGATTGACGCTGTGCTACTCGATCTCATCATGCCAGAGATGACCGGTAATGAATGCTATGACATTATTCGCGAAAGATGGCCCGAGTTGCCAATCGCGATTTGTAGTGGATATTCGGCGAGTCGAATCAAGGTGAGATCAACTGAGAAGGTGGCTTTTCTTGCAAAGCCCTATCGCATTAGTCAGCTGTGCGAGACCATCGACAAATTGACTCACTAACCAATCGGTCGCAGATAAGATCCGGGGAAAACTGAGAGTGAGTCGATGATGTCGGGAACCTAACCGGATCAATCTGATGTCTTTGCGAGTCGCTTTCCAGCGGTTGTTAAATGGAATCATTTTGAATCTCGTGGGCCATGTCTGCAGTCGAGTTCAACCGCGTTTGGTTCGCAGAAAGTGCATTCTAGAAATCGCCGGCGCCAACATGTAGGACGGATGTTCCTGGCTGAACGAGGATCGGTGCCGTTTGGGAACGTTTCGAGTGGGGTGTGAGCCCAAAATCTTGTGAGCGCTTGGGGCTGAGGAAACGTGGCTTCACATTTGCGTTGTTAGGGTGAGACTCAAATGAAGTCGTAGTCTCGATCTTTTCGGCATTATCATTTCTAGAGTCGCAAACTCCAATCAGCGTTTCATGGTAGGCACTCATGCGCTCACGCAGGTTGCTAACGTAGGCAAGAGCTTCACGAACAATTTGAAGTGAGCGACCAGGATCACGATCCAATGCCAGCCGTTGACCCGACGTAATCTCATAAAGTCGGCCGGCTGGACCGCCTAGGTGGGCGATCGATAGCGAGCCGATTCCGATTCTAGCTTGCATTTCAGGCAGGCTTAGGTCGACGCCGCCGGCTGTAATGCGGAAAGTTAGTGTCCCATCTGCAAGCTCGCCGACCACGACCTGGAGGTCAAGAGAAGCGGTGCGAATTCTCAGTGTGTTGCCAGATCCGAACGCTGGCACCCCATTGATTGTGCCTTGGGCATCAGTGCCCGTAGCCATCGTCGTGGATAGATTGTCTTGTACCCTGCCGCTTGCGCCTTCAGATATCAGACCGAAGGATACGAACGCATCGGTTCCCCAATTCGTACTCAGTAGCTCTATTCCCGAGTTCACGATTTTTGCGGACACACCTGTCCGGTCGGCGAATAGGTTGACCATGCCGACAATTTGGTTGGCGGTCGTTCCTTCGCTAAATGTGAAGGTCTCTGAGCCGGCCGCGCCGCGTAGTTCGAATGCCGCGTCGGCTAGTAGTCCATCTGCAAAGGCGAATTCGGCAAGCCTGATTCGCGCCCTGCTAGCGACTTCCTCGATTCCAACGCGGATCGTTTTGTCGCCGGTGCGTGAGAGATCCGCCTGGAAGATATTGCATTCCAAAATGTCCGCATGAGCGCGAGACGTATCGGCAAATCCGCAGGAACCGTCGAAGAGCCCCACTGATCGCTCGTTGCCCAGCTGGATCTGTACCGACTGAGTGAAGGTTTGAAAGGAATCGACCAGTTGGTCGACATTTAATTGAGCTTCGCGAACCGGAGTATCTGAGCGCAGGCACTCTTGAATGGCTATTTCAAGATCCTGTAGCAGCTCTTGGCAGTCGCTCAACGATCCTTCCGCAAGCTTCAGGAATGAGGAGGCATCCAAAGTCGCTAGCTCCGGCGGCGTTGATTGAATTTCAATGTCGCGGCATCGAACACGAAGGCCGGAGTTGGGTAGCTGCTTCGCTGGTGTTCGGGCTACGGCGATTTGAGAGTGGGCCTCATCAGCAACCGAAAAACTATTCACATCAGTTGTGAGTATTCTGGATTGGCTTTGCATGGAAAGATTCCCTTAGAATCCATTCAAAGTTTGTCTGGGTGTCTTCCGGACGAAGTGCTTCAGAACCATATCGGCTTTCGCATGTCTGTTGGGCGGCAGATCGAGGAGGCCCAAGCACGTCAGCATCTCCGGCGGGCGCCCACTCGACGCCCATCGACGCCCATCGACGCTGTAAAATTATTGGTAGCGGCAACTGAATGATTCAGCATACCGATGCTCAAATGTGCGAGTTCGATATTCAAAGCGGCTCGCCTCGCAAAAAAAATGGAGGCAAGTGCCCAAGCCCTTGCCTCCATTCGATCCGCATATTCTGATCACCAAGACCGAATTATCGTCGTCGGTTACCAAGCGAACGAGTTTCACCGGGCTGAAGTTGACCGGCTTTCTGATTCTCGCGTTTGATGGCTTCGTATACTTCTTGGCGGTGCACGGGAATATCTTGAGGTGCCTCAATTCCCAAACGCACTTTATCGCCCCGAATATCGACGATCGTGATGACGACGTCATCTCCGATCATGATGCTCTCGTCTCTATGTCGCGACAGCACCAACATTGAATCGCTCCTTCTTCACGGCTGTACGTGTATCTCGTAGATCAATCCGTTGAAATCTGCTTTGGTCGAAAAGGCGAGTCCCCTTCCGATGCGTTAGATATCGACGCAGCCTAATGAAGGCATTACGTCCGCCGACCGTTTTCATGTTGGACCGGCGATTCAGGTTAGGTATAGCTACCCCCGTTCTGCGGCCTGCTACCGTTGTAGAATGCAACCCGGCATTGCATAACCGATACTGCAAGACCAATCACTTCTCGCGGGTTATCCCGGCTCGTTCTCGCCGGCTTATTCCTTACAACGTGGCGCGACGCTAGGACGTCGCTTTCAGGTCTAACCTGCCGGGTACCCGGAGCAAGCAGCTAACAAGTGCCATTGCTTTGCCTGCCGCGCGGGATAATTCTGACGTGCGAAACACCTTCAGCGGCGAGATGCAATCAGAAGAGGGCCGCGACATAACCCACTGCGAACAAAGCCAAAAGAAGAATGGCCGTCCAAACGATCCATTTCGGTTGATTAACCGTAGGTTTTGAAAGTCCCTCAACGTACTGATCACAGAATGGGCAGCGGAGCGCTTCTTCGTCGATTTCTCGTTTACAAAACGGGCAGGGTATCGTTTCCGATTCATCGTCGTCCTCCCAGTGATCTTCCTCTGGATCGTCCCAGTCTTCATCGTCGAATTCTTCGTCGTAACCCGAACGGTCGAAGTCAGTCATGGTGCAGGCTCGCGGTAGACTCGGAAAGAAATGTGTGCGGTATGACGACCGATAATCCAACTACGGGTGCGCTCTGTTAGACTCAGTCGCGATCTGGTTGAATTGCTAACGAAGTGGAAGGAGCCACGCACCAAGCAGGGTGGCTGCAAATCCGACCAAGCCCATGATGGTCAGTGCAGCCGAAAACGTTTGCAGTGTCTGGGTTGGTTTCATGCCCGTCATCGTAGTCACCTGCCAGAATCCGCTGTCATTCATCCAAGGCAATGGCTTGGACCCGCAGCCAATGGCAAGTGCGATATAGATTGGGTGATAGGGCAAAGTAGTCACGGACAGTGTTTGTGCGAGAATGGCAGATGACGTCAACATGGCTACCGTCGCGCTCCCCTGCGCAAACCGAATAATAGCTGTGAGAAAAAAGGCTGTCAGTAATAGACCCCACGAGCCCGACGCGTAGGGAAACTCGTAAGTGATTCCTTCAGCAAGGTGTAGTTGTTGGAGCGAGGCTCCGAAAGAGCCGCCCGCACAAGTTAGGAGCACAATGATTCCTGCGTCTCCAAGGCCCTGCGAAACGGCTGTGGTGACTTCGCTGGAAGATCGATATCGCCTGAGCATCAGCACCGATACGACTGCGACACACAAAAACACAAGAGACGGATTGTTCGCAATCGAAGTCCAGTGATGGATTGTCGGCCAAAAACCGGCTTCCGCTTCGTTAGTGGATGTGGCCATAAATTCAATGATTTCTGAGCCGCCTAGCAAAATGATTGGGAGTAGGATTGGCACGCTGGCGAGCCAAAGTGGCATTCCCGACTTTTCGGCCGTTTGCGCGGTTGTTTTGGTAGGTTCCAATTCGCTGCTCGATCCTTCATTTGGAGCAGCGGCATTGTCATCGATGCTTTCAACACCACCCTCATCTAGATCTGCGTCTGAAACTTGGTCTGGCAGCAAACGGACCCAGCGGCTGCAGAGTTTGCCGTAGAGAAAGCCTACACTGGCAGCGAGCCCTCCAACTAGGAAGCCCGCCAACATCATCGACCCAATGCTGATCTGATTGTCTGCAGGCAGCGCATCGTTGAGCTGCGAAACTACGAATAGCGGTCCCGGGGTCGGGGGCACCAGTGAATGTGCCATCGTTGCACCGACAATGATCGCCATCACAGCCGTGAGAAATTGCTTCGGATGAACTCGTCCAACTGCCTTGGCCAGCGGAAGCAAAAGGTAGAAAACGGTATCGAAGAATACGGGGACGCCGAGAAGAAAACCGCTTGCGGTTAAAGCTGGCGCAGTACCCTTCACCCCAAACAATGCAAGAATGGCTTGAACGAGTCGATGTGCTGCCCCGCTTCTGAGTAGACACACGCCAACAATCGCGGCCATCGTGACCGGAATGCCAAGCTTGCGAAAGGTTTTGGTGAAGCCTTCAATCAGCTTTGGTCCGATTTGATGCCAGCGGTTATCGACGACCGTTTGTAGTTCGTCGGGCGAGATTAACTGCATCGAGTCCATTGGGGCGTATCCGGACTGTGTTTCAAACCACATCAAACTGGCTGGATCCTTGACTCCTTCGGCCGTTCGCAAGAACTCTTTCGGTTTTTCCATGACTTGTTTACCAACAACAAATTCACCGGAGGGCATCGTTGTGTCGAGCCCTTTCCCACGCCGGGAATTCCATACGATGTAGTTGCCTGCCGAGACGAACTGATTGAAGCCAACCAATCCGCCTTCCGCTGTTGCCTGGGTCATCACCAGACGTTCTTGGACCTCTGGTTCAATCGCGAACCTGGTCGGTGTCATCGCGAATAGGAACAGGCTGCCGAGTAGAAGCGAGATCAGTGGGTGAAGTCTCAGCCCGACGATCAAGCTGAGTACGAGCACAACGCCAATAGCAGCGATGACAATGACGGACATAAGCGGGTTTGCTTGAAGGAGCGTGTAGGAGGGTTTCACTCGGAGGTTGGATATCCGAGAATGCGGGATACCAGCATCGTAGCGTCTGCAAGATCAATATCTCAGTTGCTTATTGTATGTCATTTCCTTGCAAAGAATTGCAAACACCCGCCAACGATTCTTTTGAACTCGCCATGACTGATTCGAAGCCAATCGCCTCTTCATTTCAGGATCGAAATCCTGATCGGGATCCAACCTTGCTCCGAAGTAGCCGTTGGTTCGCCCCCGACGACCTTCGTAGTTTCGGTCACCGCTCTCGTTTCAAAGGAATGGGGTGGGGGGATGAGGATTTCAAGGACAAGCCGATCATCGCGATTCTCAACACGTGGAGCGACCTGAATACTTGTCACTCGCACTTCAAGGAGCAGGTCCACGACGTGCGACGAGGGATATTGCAGGCGGGCGGTTTCCCGGTCGAAATTCCCGTGATGTCGTTGGGCGAAATGCTGATGAAGCCGACAACGATGCTCTATCGAAATCTGCTCGCGATGGAGGCCGAAGAGGCGTTGCGGTGCCACCCCGTCGACGGCGCTGTTTTGATGGGCGGCTGCGACAAAACGGTTCCCGCCTTATTGATGGGGGCCATTTCAGCTGACATACCCTCGATCTTTTTGCCTGCTGGACCGATGCTGAAGGCGAAGTGGAAGAAAGAGACACTTGGCAGTGGCTCTGATGTCTGGAAGTATTGGGCGGAGCGCTGCGCGGGCAACGTCTGCGATGGTGAGTGGAAAGAACTAGAGAACTGCATGGGGCGCTCGGCAGGCACATGCATGACAATGGGCACCGCATCCACCATGGCTTGTATCACTGAGGCATTGGGAATGTCGCTGCCCGGTTCTGCGTGCACACCGGCTGTACTCGCCGAGCATCATCGCCTGGCTGCAGCGACCGGTCGGCGGGCCGTTGAAATCGCTTGGGAAGGTTTAAAGCCAAGCGATATTTTGACGGAGGGAGCGCTTGAAAATGGTGTGACTACCGATTTAGCAATTGGAGGTTCAACCAATGCGATCGTGCATCTCATCGCGATTGCAAAACGGCTCGGATTTGAATTGCCACTTCATAAATTCGACGAAATTAGCAGTCGAGTTCCGGTGCTTGCAGACATTAGGCCCGGCGGACGCTTCTTGATGGAGGATTTCTACGATTCTGGTGGTCTCGGAGCGATGCTCAATCGAATGACAGATCTGCTACACACGGATTGCGTGACGGTTTCTGGTATGACGTTGGGAGAGCAGATTGCAGATTGCGAATCGATTGATGATGAGGTCATTCGCGTGCGGGATAATCCTGTCGCAGCGAGCGGTGGCACCTGTGTGCTGACTGGGAATCTGGCACCAGATGGCTGCGTCATTAAGTCGGTGGCGGCGGATCCCAAGCTACTTCATCACCGAGGGCCCGCCATTGTCTTCGACAACTACGCAGAGCTGAAGGAGAAGATCAATTCCCCAGAACTCGAGGTAACGGCGGATTCCGTGATCGTTTTGCGTAGTGCTGGTCCGCTTGGCGCGCCCGGTTTCCCCGAATGGGGAATGCTTCCGATCCCCGAGAAGCTATTGAAACAAGGGGTACGCGACATGGTCCGGATCTCAGATGCGCGGATGAGCGGCACGAGCTATGGAACTTGTGTGTTACACGTATCGCCGGAATCTTACGCCGGTGGACCATTGGCACTAGTTAAAACAGGTGACGATATCGAAATCGACGTCGAGCAGCGCCGGATTCATTGGCATGTAAGTGATGAAGAATTCGAGACGCGGCGGCAAGCATGGACGCCGCCAGAAGAACGTTGGGATCGAGGTTACCACGCCTTGTTTGCGAAACACGTCACTCAGGCACAGCATGGTTGCGACTTTGATTTCCTAGAAGGAAAAAGTCCTGATCAGGAACCCGATATCTTTTGAACTCGGCGAAAGTCATTCGTGCTCTACGGAACGCTGAGGCCATTAACGCAATTGCGCCAGTCAACGATTGGAATTAAACACTAAGGAGTTTGACATGATTCATCCCTCGTATGCCAAGCCTGAGCACTGGAGGTGTCGAACGCACAAAGGACTCCGAATCAATTTGCCGAAGGTTGTCTTGCAGTTCTGGCTGATTAGTTTTTTCGGCGGGGCAGGCATCGATATGTACGTCGCCAAGGCGGACGAGGCGGAGCAGGCCGCCGAAGTTTTGGATTCGGGTTTCGAAATGATTCGCTTCATTGCTGATGAGCACATCGAGCCTCCGGCTGTACAGCAGATGGTGCTCGCCGGTATCCGGGCTATGCATGTGTCGGTGAACTCATTGCCGCCCGCTTCACTCGCTGCACACATTTCGACTCTGCATTCGCAGGAGGACCTGAGTCGTTACACGAAGGGAGTGCTCGACGAATTAGCCGAAGGAGCGTCTATGTCTAGGTCCGAGTTGTCTCGGCGATTTCGGATTGGAGCCATGAACGTTGTTCCGGGCGGTGTCGAGATATTTCCTGCCAAAGAAGCAAGGGTTCAAGAACAGTTGAACGCGAATCGCTACGTCGGTGTCGGAATTGCATTGAAAATGGGGAACGATTTCCCCGTAATCCAAAAGGTGTTCTATGGAGGCACGGGCTACAAGGCGGGGGTTCGAAACGAGGATCGGATTCTGAAGATTGACGGTGTTCCTACTGCAGAGAAATCACTCGCAAAAATTGTCGAAGAGTTGCGAGGCGAGGAGGATTCTGTTGTCGAGCTGGAGCTTGCTCAGCCACGCAAAGCGTCTCGAACCATTTCCGTTCGTCGCGGTGTGACCTTTATTCCGACGGTAGAAGGCGTTCGCGAAAAGTCTCCTGGGCAATGGGAGTACTTTTGGCCGGAGTCGAAACAACGCACGCTGGTGTTGCGCGTCGTCCGGATTGGTCCTAGCACCGTTCACGAGTTGAAGAAGATAGAAGCTTCGTTGGAGGGCCAGTTGGTCGACAATATCATTCTGGACCTTCGAGAAGGAGGCGGAACGATGCATGATGTCGTCCTGTTTATCGATCAATGGGTCGACTCCATGAAAATTGGAGGGATGCTCACCGGCGATGGTCTAGAAGACTATGAAGCTCAAGATGGACAGCTGTTCGATGGGATTCCTGTTGTCGTGCTGGTAGGGAGTAACTGCGGAGCGGACCGTGTTTTCGTTGCGTCGGCACTCCACGCGGCAGAGCGTGCTACGATTTTTGCACCGCCCATCTTGAGAGAGCCCTATGTTAGGGGAACGCGCGAGCTTACATCGCATGAGCAGATCATCTTTCCGACGGGTAGGTTGACCTCGCCCGACGGAAAAATTCTCACTACCTCCGCTAGAATTCGGGCAAATGAGATATCGGGCATGCGTGCTTCTGCTCAAGAACTCGATCAAGCGATCGAGTCGAAGCTTTGGACAACGCTACCGGTCGACCGAAAATTTGTAACCTCGATGGCAGGTCAAGATGGGGAGAGTCCAGTTCGAAGCCCGACTTGGATGTCGATGAATGATGATTGGTACCGTCTGGCACTCAGTCGTCTACGTTTTCCAACGACATCTGGGATTGGACTAGGAGCACGATGATGAGGGACCATGCGGCGCGGCGGAGTCGGTTGAAGTGGATTGTCAGTTTGAATGCGCTGGTGACTTCGAATACACTCCTGATCGTCTTGATCCAACGCGTTCCCGTTGTTGCACAGGTTCGGCGTCAGGTAGCAACGACCTCCGCCGGCGACTGGATGCTCGTGGCGAATCGAGATTCGAACTCGGTCAGTTGCATTGATCAAACGAGTCGCAAACTTCATGGCGAAGTCGAGGTAGGGCTGGGGCCGAGTGACATTGTCGCACTCGAAACAGGGGTGGCTGTCGTTGCGTGCGAGGAAGACTCGACCCTGGTCGTTCTCGGTAAGACGGATCGTGGTTGGATTCCGAAAGATCGAGTTGTCACGCAAGGTAGTCCAACGCGACTGTGCTTTGATTCAGCCAGTGGCTTGCTGTATGTAGGTTGTCGGTGGAATCGGACCGTGGAGGTCTTCGCTGTCCCAACCGACCGAGCCGGCGGCCGATCACCAAAAGGAATCACTCGCCAGGCAGTTATCGAGTTGTCCTTTGAGCCAGGCGAGATCTTGGTCGACCGGGATTCCTCGACGGTATTCGTTGCTGGAGCGTTCCGCGCAGAATTGGCGCTAATCAACGGCAATGGTCTCACACTACGCGGAGTACACGTTTTGCCCGGGCACAACGTTGCCGGGCTTGCAGTTGAGAACGGCATGCTCTGGTTGTCCCAGCAGCATTTGGACCCCTTAGCCCACTCGACTCGCGACGACGTGCATTGGGGAAATATGCTCAGCAATCGCCTTGTTGCGTATCGTGTTCATGACTTAGCGGCGACGGTTGAAGATCCAAGCGAGAATCAAGTCGCGTCGGCGGCCGTGCTGCCGGGAAATGCAACGCCACGAGTCAAGCCGGCTCGTCGTTTAGAACTTGGGGAACCAGGCGATGCCGCGGGGGATCCAGGGGAGCTTGAGGTGGTCGACGGTAGGGCATTTGTTCTTCTGCGCGGCGTTCGAGAACTTGGAATTCTTGACCTAAGTGCCCCGAATGAAATGCAACGCATTACGCTGCCAGGATATCCCGTCGATATCCAGTTGCTTAGACAGAGCATCGCAATCGCGGACGGATTCTCCGATTCGATCATTTGGATCGATCGAGCTTCGCTTCAGGTAAAACGAGTCTCGCTCGATGCAGCCGGTAAGCTTAGCAAAGTACAGAAAGGCGAAATGCTTTTTCGTGATGCAAGGCTTTCGCTTGAGGGCTGGATGAGCTGTCATAGTTGTCACACAGATGGACACACCAATCATCAGTTGAACGACAACATGAGTGACGGTGGTTATGGTTCGCCAAAACGAGTAATAAGTCTACTTGGAGTTCATGGAACTGAGCCGCTCGCGTGGACAGGCAAGGTAGCTGACATAGAGACTCAAATTAAACGCTCCATTCGACAGACAATGCGAGGGGAGCCTATCTCGAGTGCGAATGTCGAGGCAATGGCAAGTTACATTCGTGGATTGCGTGCACCACCGCCGCTGCCGGCAGAATCTGCAGGCAGCGGAGGAACCGGAGATTCCCACGCGGAACAGATAGCGTCGGGCGAAAAGATTTTTGAGCGGCAAGAGTGCAATCGATGTCATGCTGGAAAAAAAATGACAAGCTCCGACGCCTATGCGATTGGTATTGTCGATAAGCAAGGAAACAATCAATTCAATCCGCCATCGTTGGTTGGCGTTTCTCGCAGAGCGAGCCTCTTGCACGATTCAAGGGCCAACGATCTCGAATCGTTGTTCTTGGAGCACCAGCACCCTTCTCCCGAACAAATTGGAGCGATCAGTAAGGCCGAGCTCAGAAATCTAGTCGCATTTTTGAAAAGTCTTTAGGCTGGTCGCCACGAGCATCGGCATACGGAAGGAGCATCGGCATACGGAAGGAGCATCGGCATACGGAAGGAGCATCGGCATACGGAAGGAGCATCGGCATACGGAAGGAGCATCGGCATACGGAAGGAGCATCGGCATGCGGAATTCAGGCGCTATCGCTGTTTTGACCCGGTTGAGTTGCAGAAGCCGGATTCTTGAATGCGGGTATGCTATTGAGCCAATTTCGAATCCGGTTTCGAGCCGGAACTTCGATCATGTGATGAAGTGCGGTTGAGCCGATCAAGACGATTCCAAGCCGTATGCCGAAGCCTAGCCATGCCAAACTAGGTGTTGGCTCGCCAAAGAACTTGGTTTCAAAAATGCGGTAGCCACTTTGTACGATCAGGTGCGAGAGATAGACCGCGTACGAAATCTTGCCGAGATAGATGAATGGACGCGCAACGGTGGATGTAGTTCGTGATGCTTCTTTGTCGTTCCGTGCGTTTTCTTTCGCGGCCAATCCAGCCAGTAGTGGTATCGCCGCGATAACCGAGACCAAGTCGTTCCAAAGAAAATGGGAGGCGATGACGATGACCATTGTCGCCGCCACGACAATGGCGTTTGGTGATGCATTCGCGACGCGCGGCTGAATCCATTTCCAGTGTATGGCAAGAATGATTCCGATGCAGAATTCCGGAACGCAACGCAGCAAGCTGTAGTGGACGGGGAACTCAACATCGCCATGGATGCGGATGCCAAACGCGAGGAATACGATGGAACCTATGACTGTTAAAGCCGCAAGACGCGGTGTTTGCCAAAAACGGTAAGCCGCCCAGATCAGGGGCGGGAAAAGCAAGTACGCGAACCATTCGGCACTGACGGACCAGAATGAGGGAACCCAGGTCGGTTGATTATAGAACCCCCAAGCTTGAATCATCGCGGCGTTCGCAGCCAAAGCGCCGGGCGAGTTGGCACCTTCGAATGGCGCGGGGCCTTCGAAGTCGGCTTCGACTCCAAGAGCATACTTCACCGATTCTATCCCAACTCGGACAAGTAGGAGGAAAATGTAGAGCGGATATATCCTTGCGAGTCGGTTGAGCACAAAGTGGAAATAGGTGGCCGCTTTCGAGGGCGTGGCGGTGACAACTCGATCCGTGTAGAGGTGCCCAATCAGAAATCCGCTCAGGAGCAAGAAGAAGTCAACTGCAAGGTAGCCCTTCGCTAGTAGACCCGTCGACAAATCGATCCCTGAACACTGTCTGAAATATCCATCGTTGTGTGCAAGGACCCAGATCGCGGCGATGCCTCGAGCGACTGTCAATGCAGCAATGTGGTTGCGAGAATTGGACACGTTTCGAATATCTGGACAGGAGATGGGGCGAGTTTTCGAATCGGCTTTGGCTGCACCTTCGACTCGGGAAAATTAGAGAATTAGGAATCGAGGAAGTTACGCCCGCGAGCAGGCCGGCAAATCGAGGACTTGGTTCGACCATGGCGATCGAATCTCGAGGTTAGCTGTTGTTGGACACCGTGTTTCTCGCCATTCTGGGTGGGCGAGCTCTCGTGTGAGCACTGGCTAAAGCGTGATGTGATCCACAATTCAGCATAAACACAATCTTCATATTTTCTTTTCCTATGGGGCCTTGCCGAAAAAAAATGGCCTCAAACACGATCTGGCGCGAGCGAATACGACGTTTCTCCCGCCGCTGGGCGACTAGACGGGCGAATCATCCGGCATTCGGGTATCGCTCTGTCCAACACATACGTCTTCACGCAAATTTGTAGTGAAAAAAACCGTTGCTAGATTGACAGTCATCGTTAATCTAGTGGTGCAATTGATTAGCGGAGCTAAGTCGGTTGATCGCAATTTTTCAATTCGGGCGAATTCATTTTGTACGCCCACAGCCAGAGGAAAAGAGATGTTAGCTAAGAAGTCGAGACCAGCGTTTACGTTGGTTGAGCTTTTGGTGGTAATCGCCATCATCGGCATTCTAGTTGGCCTGCTTCTGCCAGCCGTTCAAGCGGCCCGGGAAGCTGCTCGTCGAATGCAGTGCTCCAACAATTTGAAGCAAATTGGATTGGCTCTGCACAACTACCACAGTGCCTACAAGAGGTTCCCGCCTCACTTTGTTGACCAGAGCGCTCGCGGCACTGCCAACGAAGTAGCGCTTACGGGACGAACCTCAAGCCTGGTTCGCCTGCTTCCTTTCATCGAGCAGACAAACGCGTTCAACCAATTCCGTACCGAGCTTGGCTTCGAAAACGCGCCGATTCCAGATACTCACCCTAACTGGCCAATCGCGAATTTGGATTTGCCGATCTACTTGTGCCCTTCGGACCCGTTTGCCGGCACCAATGGTTCTCTAAACGCAGGTAACGTCAACTACGTCGTCAACTTTGGTTGGCCAATCGAGTCGACCGGGCCGGGTGGAACTCGCCCAATCTCGGGTACAAACTTCCACAAGCCAAATGGCTTCATTTCCTACATCTACCCGAACGCCTATAACGACCGCACGCAGGCTAATGGAAACCCGGTCATTAGCGTGACCCGATTCGGTGACTTTAGCGACGGGACGTCAAACACGGCTGCTTTTTCGGAGATGTTGATTCACCCTGGCGTCACGACGACCGGTGGGGATTTAGACCTCCGTCGCGAAAATCTGTTCTTCGGTACTTCTCGATTCGCTCAGACACAAGAAGAGCTTTATCAGTCCTGCAGGGCTCTCGACGTTCCGCCTGACTTCTTCTCTCGCTACCGTGGGAGCTCTTGGGCGAATACGTGGGGCAACGTTTGCACAACCTACCAGCACCTGATGCCGCCAAATACGAAGAACTGCTATCACAGTAGTGACTGGTGGAATAGCAATTTCAAATCTTCCGCGGGCAGTATGCACACCGGTGGAGTACAGCTGTTGCTGACGGACGGTTCAGTCCACTTCATTTCGGATGGTGTGGATGAACTTACCTGGTGGGCGTACGGCTCACGTAATGGTGGTGAAGTCTCCAATGACCTTACCAATTAACGATCGCGTTTGCTCAATCGCTAAATAAAAACAATTCCCTGCGGCCCGGTATGGTCGTGGGGAATTTGTTTTTAATAAATCAAATCATTCTCCCAAATTAGATCCACGAGTCATTGCCATGAAGTTGAACCTGGTCGTTTGTTGTTTGTTTGTTTTCGTAGGTGCAATTTCCGGCTGTGGCAAGGCGGAGAAAAACTACGAAGAGATCGATGTTGAGGCGGCGCAAGCACACTATGACGATTGGTCTGCTGCACGCATCAAGCAGATTGAGGCTGATCCGAATTTGACCGATGCACAAAAGCAGCAGCAGATCGAAGAGATCAAGGAGTCTGCTCAGGGCCAGATGAACCAGGTGCAGAGCTTGGCGGATGGTGAGTCTGACGAACGAAGTCGCGGGCAGTAAGAACACGATCCGGCTGGATGGTTCCGTACTGAGATTCTCTTGAAACGCCACGTGAGATAATCCCGTGGCGTTTTACATGCGCCGTCTTGGCGTCCGGCCACAGCCGTATTTGAATTCGGAGCACGCTTCATTGGCCTTAGACGCTTTAATGCGATGAATGGCCGAAAAAGGGCGGCTTCGTCTCGGTCAATTGGTCTTCCGACTGCACTGAAGTGGCAGCTTTGGTTGCACGCCGCTTAATGGAAGTCTCGACTTCTTTGGGTCACATCGCCCACGTAGCTTGAGAGGTCTTCGATACGACCAACCAAGATGTGAATGATGCCTTCTCGATTCTCAAGCGTGCCGTGTACTAGCCATGCATTCGAGCGACGGGCGATCTTGTAGTGCTTTTGCCAAATCTCTGGTCGGAGCACTAAGTTCATCGAGCCTGTTTCGTCCTCGAGTGTAACGAAGGTGATGCCCTTGGCTGTGCTAGGTCGCTGCCGAAGCAAGACGAGTCCGGCAACACGCAATGGTACTCCGTCGTCTGTTGTCGGTAGATCACCGGCTGGAACGATCTGCAAACGGTTTAGCTGTTCACGGGCGAATGACATGGGGTGGGCTCGCAGGGAAAGGCCCGTTGTCGCGTAGTCGGCGTAGACCTCCTCAATCTTCTCCATCGGCTTGAGCGCAGCAGGCACTGCGTCGTCGACATCGGCCCCCATCGCCTCAAAGAGCCCCATGTCTTTCGGCTTTTTCTCTTGGGCCAACGATTGCCAATAGGCCGCGCGTCGGTCTCCGGTCAGTGTGCTCAGAGCGCCTGCATCTGCCAGCTTCGCGACCATAGCTTGGCCGAGTTTCGTGCGTCTGGAAAAGTCGGCAAGGTCGGCGTACGGTCCGTTCGAAAGTCGTTCAACGACGATTCGTTCTCCTACTTCGAGCGGCAATCCCCGAATCATCAAAAGCCCTAAACGCAAGCACCATGGTCGCGAAGTTTTGGGGCCCGATGCGTTCTTTGAATTAGATTGGGCACTGCTGCGGTCTGAGGCATTGTGGTTGAACTCCAAGGTGCAATCCCACTCGCTAGCGTTGACGTCAACATTTAAGGCCTCGACGCCGTGGGCTCTTGCGTCGGAGACGAGTTGGGCTGGAGCGTAGAAGCCCATCGGCTGGCTATTCAGAATCGCAGCGCAGAAGACTTCGGGGTAATGGTGTTTTAGCCAGCAGGACACATAGACAAGCAGTGCAAAACTGGCTGCATGAGACTCAGGAAATCCATACTCTCCGAACCCGCGAATTTGTGTGAATACTCTTTCGGCGAATTCTTCGGTCAATCCATTTGCCAGCATGCCTTTTATAAGTTTGGTGTGGAATAGATCGATGATCCCTGGACGCCGCCAAGCAGCCATAGCACGGCGCAGCTGATCGGCTTCACCCGGAGTGAATCCGGCCGCGACGACAGCTAACCGCATTGCCTGCTCTTGGAAGATTGGCACGCCCATCGTTTTTCGCAGCACTTCTGCGATGGCTTCGTTGGGATACTCTGGCTGCACACCCGTTCTGCGCGCGGTCAAATACGGATGGACCATCTGGCCCTGGATCGGTCCCGGCCGCACGATGGCGACTTCGATGACAAGATCGTAGAAGCATCGCGGCCTTAGACGTGGCAACATGCTCATTTGGGCTCGGCTCTCGATTTGAAAAACGCCGACCGTATCCGCCTTGCAGATCATGTCGTAAACGTCCGGATCCTCGCGCGGAACTGTAGCCAACGAAAGAGGTTGGTCGAAGTGGTCTTCCAGTAGATCAAACGCGCGGTGAATCGCGCTGAGCATCCCGAGCGAGAGGCAGTCGACCTTCAAGATCCCTAATTCGTCGAGATCATCTTTATCCCATTGGACAACCGTCCTGCCCTCCATGGACGCATTCTCAAGTGGGCATAACTCGCAGAGCCAGCCTTGAGTCATGACCATCCCACCGACATGTTGTGAAAGATGGCGTGGAAAGCCAATGAGATTGACGACGAGGTACAAAAATCGCTTGCCGATCGCCGAATCAGGAGCGATTCCGCATTCTGCGGCACGGTCCGCGAGCGAGCCTTCTGTCAGGCGTGCGTCGACCAGTTTGCTCAGGGCGTCGATCTGGTCGAGCGAAATACCCAGTGCCCGAGCGCAGTCTCGGACGGCAGACTTCGTGCGATAGGTGATGACCGTTGCCGTCATTCCGGCGCGATGCCGACCGTATTTGTCGTAGATGTATTGAAGCACTTCTTCACGGCGCTGGTGTTCAAAGTCGATGTCGATATCGGGAGCTTCGTTCCGCTCGCGACTGATGAAACGCTCGAACAGCAAGTCGAGTTCATTCGGGTCGACACTGGTGACACCCAAGCAATAGCACACGACACTATTGGCAGCGGAACCGCGGCCCTGGCAGAGAATACCCCGACCCCGAGCAAACCGGACTAGGTCCCATACAGTCAAGAAGTAAGCTTCGTAACGTAAGTCTTCGATAATGCTGATTTCATGACGCAGCATTTCGATCACGCGATCTGGAACCCCTTTGGGATATCGTTGCTTCGCACCCTGCCAAGTGAGTTGCTTTAAATGTTCGAGTGGCGTCTTGCCTTCGGGAGCCAGTTCAACCGGGTACTCATACCGTAGTTCGTCCAAGCTGAACTGAAGTTGGTTGGCGACGGCGACCGTCCGCTCGAGGGCTTCCGGTACGGATTGATAAGCTTGCTCAATTCGATCGAGGTCTCGTAGGTGGAACTGCGAATTGCCAAGTCTCTCCGTTACCACTTGGTCGATGGTCGTATTGAATCGAGTTGCCAGTAGACAATCGTGCAGGACGGAACGCTCGGGGTCGTGATAATGGACGTCACCGCCCGCCATCAACGGGACGCCACTCTGTTCGGCCAGAGTCCCTACTCTCGCGATGAGCAGATCGTCATCGACGCCACGATGCGGTTCCAGAAGGACGGATGCTCGGTCGTCAAAAATATCACGGAACAGAGAAAGCCAACGCAACCAAGCTTCATCATCACGAGGATCAAAGTCGGCTGGTGGTAGCTCTAAAGTTGTTTGAAAGTCTACTTCGATCCCATGGCTGCCGTCTGCTAAATCCCCAACAACCTCGCAAGAGTCTTGGTGTTCCCATGGCATCACATCTTCGTCATCGAAGAACTGCATTTCCGCAGGGGGAACCTCATCGACTACCGGCTGCCGAAGCAGAAGGCCAGCGAACAGGCCACGGGACAACTCGGCGATGTCGGCCCAGCGAATTTCACATCCCCCTTTCTCGCGTCGCAAGCGACCCCGAGTGATGATTCTGCAAAGGTTGCCGTAAGCTGCTCGGTCTTTAGGCCAGACAACAATCGGCGGCCCATCGATTGGGTGCAACTCAGCACCGACGTAGAAGCGGAAACCGGCATCTTTCGCTGCGGTATGAGCACGCACAACGCCGGCGAGCGAGTTGCGGTCCGTAATGGCAAGACCCCCGTAGCCTAATTCACTAGCGCGGTCGACAAGTTCGTCGGCGTGGGAAGCTCCTTCAAGAAAGGAGAAGCTCGATTTGCAATGGAGCTCGACGTAGCGGGTCACAGAAAATGGCTCAGTGCTGGTTTCGATTTAGTCGGGTGTATTGCGGCGGTTTCATTGGGTCGGGTGAAAAGACGTGTGGTGGAGAGCTGCCGGGGGCAGTTCGAGCCCTTATTTTCTACTGCCTTGTCCTATGAGGCTATCCCATCAAATCGAAATGAGGACAGCCTTGGCAATCTCCCATGAAAGCTTTACGCGTGTGCAAACAACTCAGGGCAATTTTAGGGAAATTTGTCAGACGCTGGCGTGAACTTGACATAGGTTTCAAATGAGCTCTGCCAGGGAGCCATTGGTTGACCTGTTTTTGTTTCGCCCCAATTTGACGGATAGCATCATGAGTTTCTTTCGCAACGCGGACACACGCAAGGAAGACAACCGTTCATTGCAGTTGGAAGGTCTTGAGAAACGGGAGCTAATGGCGGCCGACCTGACCCCCTTTGACGGAAGCAGCAATCTCTATCAAATCCACGGAAACAATGGCAGCCAAGGCCAATTGTCCGTCATCGATCTCACGAACAACACGTTTCAAGACGTCGGCAAGAATGCGGGCTACAAGATCAACGCAACGGGCTACCGTGTGACCGATCACTTCATTTACGGTATCAAAGTCACGTCTGATCAGCTGGTCCGAATCGGATCGGACGCGAATGTGGAGATCCTTGGAAAGATTGAGGGTCTTCCCAACAAGAACTATTACAGTGCCGACTTTGGGGGCGACGGATTGCTTTATCTCTGGACCAATAGCACGTTGTACGGGGTGGATGTGGACACGCAGAGCGTCGAACGCGAAGTGCCGTTGTCCCGCAAGACGGGCTCGACGCCTGACCTAGCATATGACCCGATCAGTGGGCTCATGTACGGGGTAGAGCGAGCTTCCAGCCGCACACGAAGCTTTATTTCGATCAACTACGAAACCGGTGAGGTTTCGACGATCAATGACCGGTTTGAACCTAGCAATGGTACGTTCGGTGCTATGTTCGCGGACGCCGATGGACGAGTCTTTACGGCAGATAACAAGGGTGGTCTCTACGAGATCGACAAAGTCAGTGGTGAAGGCAAGTTGGTTGGTTACAGTCCGCGTGCTACCAGCAACGATGGTTCTTCGCCATCTACCGCGAAGATTAATCTCCCACCGATGATGGAGAATTCCTGGATTACGGTAGAAGAGGGCGCGAAGGGCGTGCCCGTTGAGCTAAACGCGCCGGTCGATCCGGAAGACGACCCGATCTCAATCACCGTGGCTCGTCTACCAAAGGGGAATGTCACACTTCTGGACGGGACGCCTCTGGCTGTTGGGGACAAGCTACTCGAATCGGATCTTCGAGCGTTGCTCTATGACGCGCCATCGGGAGACGATGCTGATGACGTTGGCGACCTCGTATTTGAATTGTCCGACGGAGACAATATTTCCTATGGTTCCGTTGAGATTCAAATCAGTGGACAATCGAAATTGTCTGGCCACGTATCGGTTATGCACGACAACGATGACGACACGTTTAGTGGCTATGCCTTCAATAACGAAATCACACTTAAGGGAAGAACCCACAGCGGAGAGGTGATCGAGCGTACGACGACCTCTGATGAGTGGGGGTACTACGAGTTTCTCGATGTCGAAGCGGGTGAGTATACGATCATTCAATCGCAGCCCGCGACCGTTCACGATGCTTATACCGAGTCAGGTGACTTGGGTGGGACGGCAGGCGTCAACGAGATCACCGGCATCAAGCTGCCTCTGGGGCCTGGGAAGTCCTACGAAGGCTATGACTTCAACGAGTTTGCACCATCTAGCATCTCTGGCTTCACCTACAACGACGAAGACGGCGACGGGGAACTGGATAGCCGAGACGACGGTGTGAGTCGAGTCGTTGTGAATCTGACTGGTGTCGACGATCGTGGTGTTCCAGTCTCAGTATCTACTCTGACTGGTCGATTTGGTTACTATGAATTCAATGGGCTACGACCCGGAAACTACTCGGTTCAGCAAATTCAGCCGGAAGGCTGGGTGAATGCCGCCAGTAACGTGGGGAGTTTGGACGGCGAAGCGTTTCCCGATGAGATCAGAGCAATCGCACTCGGCGAAGGATCTGAAGGGCAGCACTACGACTTCGGTGAGCTTGAGAAAGCAATGATCTCTGGATCGGTTTATGTCGACTATGACTTCGACAAGTTGCGGGATCGAGGCGACGTTGGAATTGAAGGCGTTACACTCACATTGACCGGTGTCGACTTGTTCGGTGAGCAGGTTAAGAAGGAAGTTGAAACTGACGCAGACGGCAAATATGTCTTCGACATGTTGCTTCCTGGTACTTATCAGATCGTCGAGGAGGATCTGAGTGACACCGGACTTCGTGATAGTCGCGAAAACCTGGGTACCTTCTTCGGACTGCCAAATACGATTGAACGCAATGGTGTGGCTGGCAACGATATCTTCAGCGAGATCGTTTTGATCCAGGGTGACAACGGTCAGGGGTACGACTTTACGGAGACGGTCGAGTATTTCTTGGCGACGGACTTCGACAACACGCTGATGTTCACAGGGACAGAAGGCGACGACAAATTCTCCTTCACCGCCGGCGAGAAGTTTCACGAGGTGATTCTCAACGGCGAGAGGATTTTGCTCGACGCTTCACGCATCTACGATATTCAGTTCGTCGGTCTCGGTGGACAAGACGTCGCCCAGTTGACTGGAACTGAACGTGTTGAGCAGGTCACCCTGAGTCCTCGTTCTGGCAGCATCCATGGAGAGTTCTTCCAGGTGAGAGCGTTCCAAAGTGAGGAAATTATTGCGAACCACGGAGGTGGATTTGATCGAGCGTTCCTTTACGACTCCGAAGGAGACGACAAGCTGAAGGCCACCGAATCGTATGCTCGGATGTGGGGAGACAATTACTTCAACCAAGCGAATGGCTACCACCGAACCTACGCTTATGCGACCGAAGGCGACGATCGAGCTTATTTCCATGATTCGAAGAAAGATGACACATTCAAGTCGTCTGAAGATCGAGCTCGAATGTTCAGCCGCAAGTACTACAACCTAGCAGAGGGATTCGACCGGGTTTATGCCTACGCTAACAGCGGCGGGCAAGATACAGCCGTGTTCTGGGATTCGGAAGCGAGCGAAGATATCTTCGAAGCCCATCCCCACATGGCTCGAATGTTCAATGAGAACGTTTACAACCAGGGTGAAGGTTTCGAGATCGTAACTGCCTACGCTAGTCAAGGCGGCGAGAATGATCGAGCCTATCTCTTCGACTCCGACGGCGACGATCTACTTGTCAGCAGTCCATCTGAGAGCGGTTTGACCGGCGAAGGATTCTCCTATCAAGTGTTCGATTTCGAGAGAATGTATGCCACCGCCTCCGAGGGAGATGACCGAGCGTACCTCTACGATTCGAAGCTAGATGATAAATTCTTGGCTTACTCCGACAACGTTCGTCTCTACAACGACGATTACTTCTTACGGGCGAATAACTTCGATCAAGTCGATGCCTACTCTTCGGAAGGTGGCAACGACCGGGCGTACTACTATGACTCGGAGGGCGATGACACCTTCATTGCGCTCGAGAATGAAGTTCGGATGTACGGCGATGGCTACGACAATACGTCGCACAACTTCACAAGAGCATATGCTTGGTCTGAAAATGGTGGTAACGACACCGCTCACTTGTTTGATACCGAGCAGGCCGACACGCTGCGAGTCAGCGGCGACTCGACTCGGATGTACGGGGAAGGCTATTACACCCGCGTGGCTGGATTCGGCGAAGTGCACTCGCAGTTCACCAGCTACAGCAACCAGGACCGTGCGATGGTCTTCGGTTCGATTGGTGAGGAAACGATGGATGCCGCCGGGCGTCTCGGGAAGGTCATCACGGACTATGGTGCAACCTATGTAAGAAACGCGGATGCCTACTTCGGAAACGATGGTTCGGACAACGACGACAATGGCGATGCAGGCGACGGCTCCGATGAATTTGCCTTCATCCCAGAGAAGAAGGGCTAATCTGCATTGAGAAGAACCATTCAACTGAACAAAAAGCAGCAGCCGAAAGGCTGCTGCGTCTAGCTACTAGCAGCCCGAAAACGGGCTGCGTGCATTTGAGCAACGCAGTCCATCCTCTTTGCGTTCCGACAATACGCTGTGGCCCAACCACGGTGAAACGCGAAGGTCACGAGCCCCAATAGTGATCTACCGATTGCCTTAGGAATTGGAGTGATGCCGCCATGTCTTCCATCCCATTCATCCCGTCCTCAATTGAGATCCAGCCGCAGTAATCTGATTGACTGAGAATTCGAAAGATGGACGTGTAGTCATTGATTCCTTGCCCAGTAACTCCGTGCTGGAGAATCTCCGTATAGCCGGTGCTTCCCTCCGCTTGCTTTAGGTCATCCAAGGTTGCACCGGGGATCAAAAAGCGGTCGCTTGCGTGCATGCTGACCACGCGTCCGACAACGGCCTCGAGCAACTGAACTGGATCGTCTCCAGCTACGACAGCGTTGCTCGGGTCGTACTGAACACCGAAGTTTGCTGAATCTGGGATCATCGAAAGTAAGTCGAGGAAAACATCTTGCTTCTGCGCAAATTCGGCGTACTTCCAATAGCCATCCTTGTAGTGATTCTCTAGTCCTAGAACGACGCCAAGGTCTTCAGCTAGATCCAAGCAACTGCGAATACCAGTGCTCGCATATTCCAGTCCTTGTTCTCGCGATACCGCTGGCCAGCGCTGACCGCTCAGGACACGGCATACGACGCCGCTTCCGCCAAGTCGATGGGCGACCTGGATCATCTGCTTCTGGTAAGAAATGGCTTTTTCGCGGTCGGAAGGCGACGGAGAGGTGAAATCTGGAGAACAGCAAAGCATCGGCATAGCGTAGCCTGCGTCACGGATGGCGGCTCCAACTTCATCTAGATACGAGTCCTCAAGAGACGTGAAGAAGCCTTCATACATTTCCAACCCATCGGCATCCAATACCTGCGACATCTCGATCCAGTCGAAAACCGACATGCTTCGTTCTGCCGAAATCCGGTCCAGGTAACACTTTGGAAACGCACTGATTTTCGGGCGATTAGCTTGACTGGTCATTTCTTCATTTCTTGGGTTGGAATTGACTCACCAATGTCAGATTCTTCACCAGATCGGGCACAAATACCAGGGTAGCCCGGTCGGTGGGTGACTCGTCCGACGCGGTGGAGGTTCCGGAAATGGAAGGTGACACTTTTTTGGCACTATCCGCCGGAGTAGAATCCTTCCAAGCATCTGGATTATTCATCCTCTTATGTATGGGTGAACCGGATGCGACGGAATCAAAACTCTTTATCGTGTCACAAGGATTAAAACATGCGTCGTTTCCAAACTTGCTTGATCGGTCTCGCTCTCTTTGCCCTTGTCGCTCCAGCAGCGAGTGCAGGAGAAAAACTGAAATTGGATCTCGAGAAGTCAAAGATTTCATTCAAAGGCAGTAAGCCCGATAAATCCTCGCACGAAGGCGGTTTCAAAAAGTTCGAAGCCGAAGCGGAAGCTGATTTCGAAGATCCCGCGAACAGCAAGATCAAGATCGTCATCATGACGGACAGCCTATGGTCCGATAACGCCAAGCTGACAGGCCATCTCAAGAACCCGGATTTCTTTGACGTACGCAAGTACCCGAAGGCAACATTCGTGTCCACCAAGATTAGTGCCGAAGACGAAACCGGAGTCACGATCGCAGGCAAGCTGAAGATGTTGGACAAGGAAGTCGAAGTCAAGATCCCTTTCAAGAGCGAAGTCGCAAGTGACTCTCTGAAACTGGTTGGTAAGTTTAAGATCGACCGAACCAAATGGGGCATGAACTATGGGGCTCCGGACAAGATCAACAAAGACGTCGAAATGACAGTTGAGCTGTTGTTCAAGCGTTAGGCGATCTAGGCAGCCTCGTCGATCGAAACACCAATTGCTTGCGGCTACCTCATACTCCGTCGCTGTGCAACTCGTCGCCGCGGTGCAACTCTAAACGACAAACAAAAAGCGGTCGGAACTCCGGCCGTTTTTTTTCGTATGACGGCGGGAATCTGCTAGACGCCGAGCTCTTTAAACACACTGTTCGTTGTGCCGGGGACAGAACTAGTCGCCGTCGGACACACGGACTATGCCACCAAAGACCGCGCCGCCAAGAGCACCAAGGGCTACCGGAAAACCGAAGGCGTATAGAGCGACCGGATGATCTGTTTCCGCGATAAATACATCTCTCGCAGAAGTGCCCACTCGTGTTCGTTCTGAGGAAACGCTGGTCGCCCAAGCCTGTGGCGCGAAGGGACTGTACGTCATTGAAAACCACAGCAGCACAAACGAGGCGCCTAGTAGAGCGCCAAGCAATGTGCCGAAGAAACCACCCCAGGCTGCGGAGGCCAGAATCCCGTAACGCCTAGATTCTGATGATGCCCGTTTGGGGCTTTCTGTTGGCTCAGGAGCAGGCTGAATGATCTTCTTGTCGTCTGCTTGTGTTTCAGCCTGTCTTTTTCGTTGGCGACGATAGTTCAGGAGTGTTCCGAGCAAAGCGACGCCGACACCGAAGATCCATCCAATATTCATGCTAGTTCGCACTGGCGTTGTTACTGGAGCACTTTCGCCTCCAAATGAGATTGCTGTAGCAACAAATCCAAAGATGTTGGCAAAAGCTAAGCCTCCGCCAGCTAGGGTCATCAATAGGCCGTAGGCGATTGCCAATCGCTTTACCAGAAGCAGTGGCATTGTCACACCCTTCATATGAACGAACGATAGTAGCGTCATAGCCCCAAGCCGAAGGCAGTTCTTCATTCCACCGAAACGGTTTTAAATCGAAGCTGCCGCTGGCAAGATCGATACGCTCCGCCCGTACCCATGACGCCTAGGATCCTGGACAGGGCGGACCCACATCTTCGTAGCCTGACTTTCGCTGCCTCTCAAGGATTCCTCAGCCTCTGCAACAAGCCATGCAGCCATTGCTCGAGCTTTGAAACGGGAATTCTGCGCCGTTGTCGAATTATCCCGAAAAAAATGGGGACTCCTGCAAGATCCGAGAGTGCTCAACGATTAACAGAGCTGACCAAGCGATGATGGAACAACTCAACCAATTATTGATGCATACAAGAAATGAACGAAGATGAGGCAAATCTCTCCCAAAGGACAGCCGACCGAGTCGCCAAACCCCGGAAATCAAAACTAAGAAGGCTTTTGAGGTGGTTTTGCTTTTCGGTTTTGGGCTCGGTTCTATTGCTGATCCTATCGTCGTATGCGGCTTATCACTACGGCATGAGTCGCATTTTTCGCGAGACTCCAAACACACTGTCCTTCGAAAGCGATCTGCATCCTGTCGCGTTCGAATGGAGCTCGGAGGATTTTGGCGGCTATGAAGAACCTCACGCGGCAATCCTGATTCCTGTTTCCGTTCCTGGTATTTCTTCGACACTCTACATGCAATTCGACACCGGGTCTCCCGACACGTTCCTCGTATCGGGAGCACTGGATTCATTGAAGGAACGTGGTGTTGAGTATGAGTTGTTCAAGAAAGATGACCAGTCCTACATCAAGGATTTCAAGCTCAACATCGCAGGGAATAAGGTGACGCTCAATTCTGGGTGGGTTCGGTCGCAACGTGGCGCCATTAACTGGGACTCTCCCGAAGCGAAGAACATCATTGGCAGCTTGGGGGCCGACTTTCTCGATCAGAAAGTCTGTGAGATCGATTTCCCGGCGAAAGAGATTCGCTTCCATGCAGGTCGGTCAGAAGAGTTGGATGGTCTGGGGACATATACTCCATTTAGATTCAAAGGTCGGCGGATCATGCTGCCAACCAAGATCAACGGCTTCGAGGCTGAGGTCTTTTATGATTCTGGATGCAGTGCATTCGGACTGCTCACATCGAAGTACTTCTACGACCGCCTGACGGATGCGAACGTCCAGGAACTAGCGTTCGGTGCGAATCGGCATGGTAGTTCTGTTCCCATACATCACAAGCACAGCGATCTGCCGATCGAGTTTGGCGAAACAGAGCTTTCGATTCAAAGGATCAGCTACGCCGAACTGTACAGCTTCTTGCAGACGACGATCGGGCGGCTTGTTCCTGGTGGTTTTCTGGGGAACAAGTGCTTGGTTGAATGCAACTTGATCCTCGACACAAAGTCTAACGAGTTTCTTGTTGTCGATCCGTCAACAGGCACTTGAACTCTTTGATTGATTGCTAAATTGCCAAAGCGAATGGTGTTCGTTCGCAAACGCAAGGCGAATGAGACGGTTTCCCTATCAGACGCAGTCTCGTCACGTGGATAGCCACAAATTCCTGTCATTGGACGGCGGCGAAAGTGCGAAGATTTCCGCATTGGGCGGAGAAAGATGCCCCAGCTATAGGACAACTGCTCCATTCGCATGCGCATACCCAGTGCGGGGGACGATATGGTGAAGGTCTCGGGCACCAATAGCTCCGTGTGAGGCGGGTTGGAATGTGAGCTCAACACGTTTCTACCACCTCAGCTTCTTCTCCTAACCCGCAACTGAGATCGAGTTGTCCAACCGACGCCGGCTAGTCCACGAGCCATCTTGCATCGGAGTCGAGCATCGCTGCGAGAATTTCTGCGAATTGCTGAGGTAATTTCGGCTTCAAATCCGCACTGTTATTCGGGGATCGAAGAGTACTGGCTCCTCTCGACGCCGTGTCTTCGGAGAGCAACAGTTCTCGATCCGAACAATCCAACCCGTATTGTTCGCGGCCTACTGTATGCGGAATTTCTGAATTTGGAGAACGATCATGAGACAGATCATCTTGCCAGCGTTGTTGTATGTCGCCCTGCCAACTATCAGCCTACATGCTGAGGTGAACCACCAAGAGGCCTTCCAGGAATTCTCAGAATTCATGGTTGGAGTTTGGGTAAATCAAGATCGTGGGAACGACGAGCCACGCTTGGAACATACCTACGAATGGACTCTGGACAAGAAGTTTGTACGCACCAATGGCGAGCTGGATCCCATACCGTGGCATGGCTACTTCGGGATGGATCTGAACACCGGCAAGCTCGCTTGGCACGCATTCTTGGCCGACGGTAGAGCAGGAACAATTGAGCTTACCGATGTCAACCAGGACCATTGGATCTTTGAAGGAAACGTGATTGGTCCCGATGGACCTTTTCATAAACGCGTTTCCGTTATCAAAACCTCGAGTAACGAGCTCACTGCCGAAATTGCTGACACCTACGGAGAGGAAACCCACGAAAAGGTTAGCAGATGGAAGAGACATAGAACGCACGCGAGTGAGGAGGACTTTCAGGAGTTTTGTCGACTCGTTCAGGGCAGATGGGTCGCGAAGTTCGAGATGGATACGACGCTCAAAGGATTTGGCGATGACGGTGAGGAGATGATGGCCCATTTTTCCGCCGACATGCGGGCTGATCGAAATGCACTTGTTGGCACGTACATCATTGGTGGCGGAAGTGGCCAATGGATTCTTAGCTACGACAAATGCAACAACCGCATTTGTTCCCTTTCCGTTGCATCTGATGGCCGAAGAAGTGAAGGTTGGATCTACAGAGTCGACGGGCAGTTCGTCGAGCACTTTACGGGGCACGACGGCGAGGGAAACTCGAGGATGGGCTGGTCAACCCTCGCGATCGACAATGACGGTGAAACGCATACTTGGACACACCATATTCAAACCGGCATCCAAGCTGCCGATAAGGATTCCGCCTCAATCCGCACCTGGCATCGGGTTCACAAATAACCGTTCACCGAAGCCGCAGGCCTTTATCGAAGTTCTCAAGCATTCCCCCCTGAAACGGCCGTGTGCTGTTCGACTCCGCTACCAGAGTTGGAGTTCTTGATAGTTCAATGGACGGTCGTTCGGGGCAACTCGAAGATTTCTTGGCCTGAGTGAGGTAAATTGGGTTTCGATTTCGCACTGATAGTAGAAGTCTATTTTTCGAAAGCAGCGGATCATGACCACCGAAGCCATCTTTGCGAAAGCTATCGAGCTAGAGCCAAACCAACGAGCCAAATTTCTGTTGCAGGCCTGTGCTGGCAACGATTCTCGGCGGCGCAAAGTGGAACAACTGCTTGAAGCCCATTTTGAAGAGGACAGTCTGCTTGGCGGAAACGCCCTGCAAACAACCTCGGCTGAGGTTTCCGAATCGATTGGCGAATCCGTCGGCCCTTACAAGCTGCTTCAAAAGCTAGGCGAAGGTGGGATGGGCGTTGTTTACTTGGCAGAGCGTCTGAAGCCGGTTAAACAACGCGTCGCGCTGAAAATCATCAAAAGCGGCATGGATTCGAAGAAGTTCATCGCGCGTTTTGAAGCCGAACGCCAAGCTCTAGCGATGATGGATCACCCCAACATCGCCAAAGTCTTCGACGCCGGGACGACCGACGCCGGACGGCCCTACTTTGTGATGGAATTGGTGAAAGGAGTTCCCATCACCAGTTTCTGTGAAGACAACAAAGTACCCGCACGTCAACGAATCGAATTGCTCTTGGACGTCTGTCATGCGGTACAACACGCTCACCAAAAAGGAATCATTCACCGCGATCTAAAACCCTCCAACGTGCTGGTCGCGATGTACGATGACAAACCAGTCCCCAAAGTCATCGACTTTGGGCTGGCCAAAGCCGCCAACCAAACGTTGACGGAAAAGACGCTCTTCACCGAAGTCGGTTCGATCCTCGGAACTTGGGAATACATGAGTCCCGAACAGGCGGTGCTCAATCAGCTGGACGTCGATACCCGCACGGATGTCTATTCGTTGGGCGTGATGTTGTACGAGTTGATGACGGGCGTCACGCCCCTGGATCGCAGGCGTCTCCGGCAAGTCCAACTTCGGGAAACGCTGCGCATCATTCAAGAGGAAGAACCTCCTAGGCCGAGTACGCGTCTCACGGACACCGTTTCCAATACGAAATCTCTTGCCACCTACCGCGCTGCTTCTCCGCAGGAACTCACTCGATTCATCCGAGGCGATCTTGACTGGATCACCATGAAGGCACTCGAAAAAGATCGAAAACGCCGCTACGAATCCGCCAGCCGGCTGGCAGAAGACCTCGGCAATTTTCTCAGCGGAGATGCTGTTGAAGCTCGACCACCGACGTGGGGATATCGAGCTTCAAAGTTGTGGAGACGTCATCGTTGGCCAATCTTGACGGCCGGAGTCATTCTCGTTGGATTACTCACTTCGACCGGCGTTATTAGCACGCTCCTAATCAAATCGAGAAAACTAGCAACAGACCGTGAAATCACAAATGACGAACTGCGTCGAAACAAAGATGAACTCGTTCAAAAGCAAGCTCAGTTGTTTAAGGAAAAACAACGCGTGGAAAAAAGTCGCTACGCGTCCCACATGCAGAATGCGATGGCGGCGTGGTACCGAAATGATCTCAAGCTGATGTCGTTGTTGCTTGATAGATATCGTGGGCAAGCTAACGATCGATGGGAATGGAGGTACTTGAACGGACTACTCGAGTCCACGTTCAACGAAGTTGTCTCAGAAACTACAAATCCAAATTGTCTAGAAATTTCCCCTGGTGATGGCTCGATCGCGATGTCCCATCCTTACTATCGGCATTTCTCGCTTCAGCGCCCCGATGGCACGACGACAGAATTTCATGACGGAGCCGCGACTGGTAAGTGGACTCACAATTTCGTGGCATTCTCGAAAAATGGTGCCCAGTGCTTCATTCTAATGAGGGGCTGCGGCAAGTTGTCATTCGAGAGTCTCAAACCTTAGAAATTAAGGCGAAGGTGGGCCTAGGTACGCTGGTGCCCATTCGTGACGCAATCTTTAAACCTGATGCATCTGGAGTTTGGTTTACGGCTGGAGCGGATGGGTTTTGGAGCTTCTCGTTTGGTGACGAGCTTCCTCGGCAATTCTCGACACGAAACGCGTTTTCGGGGCCGTTGCAAATCGTCTCGAATCAATCAAAGCTAATTCATGGTCACGATGTAATCAGCGTATTTCATCTTCCGAGTCTTGAATTTGAGCGAGAACTGGTCGACGAAGGTATGGGCCGGGTTTACGACATTTGTGAGCTCACCGATCAAGGATTGCTCGCCTCATCACATCAAGATCGATTCGTCCGGCTTTGGAACATTCAAAACGGGAAACTCGAAAGAAAGCTCGGTCCACTCGGAGGCGAAGCACGCGTTCTCTCCTATGACAGTTCTACAAAACGGCTTGCAGTCGGCTGTCGCAATCGCGAGGTCATTGTATTTGATAGCCAAGCATTCACAGTGGTCGAACGAATCCGAGGCTTTGCTGGTCGTTTCGCGATGAGCTATGAAAAGGAGGGGAGTCTTGTCTACGGTGCCTATGGAAATGCTCTTCGTGCTACACGCGGAGGCACCGCCAGCAACACGCGGATTCATCTGGGAGGGTGGGTTGCTGAACTTCTGTTCGACGGTAGAGGGCGTTTGATTGCGCGTTCGAATGTCGATCAGAATGAAATTTCGATCATCGATGTTGAATCCCTCACCGTACGGCGCGTCAAATTGCCAGGTGACCGAATTCGTCATCTCGCTGATAGTGTTATAGACGAAGCTACAATTATCGCTGTCGATGTAAACGCTTCGCAGATCATTGCATACGATCTGCTGACCGAAGAATTAAAGCACCGCATCGAATTTCCCGAGGGATCTGTCGTCTCCGCCATTGCCCTAGATGCAAACACGCGATCACTCTGCCTGGGTTTCTCTGATGGTCGTGTCGCATTTGTGGATTTGTCTAAGGTGCGTTCGAAAATCCAATTTTGCTTGGACCAACATTCCAATTTAATTTCGGCTGCGACAGCAATTGGTAACGGCACTTTTGCTACGGCTGATTCAAAAAGTCGCGTGCTGCTCTGGAAGGATGGCAAAGTTATTGATCGCAAAACGTCATTTGGAGGAAAAATCGAGGCACTCGCGAGTTTCAACCGAACCCTCGCGGTAGGTTTACATGCGGACGTTATTCCCGAGAACAATAGTTTCCTATTTCCCGAAGCAACGAAGCAGGAATGCATCCGCTTACCCGGACATGCATTTCAAGTGGAAGACATGAAGTTCATAGAAAATGGTGCGACCTTGGTTTCTATTGGCGGTGATCGGGAAATCAAGATCTTGGATTTAGAGCTCCGCGAGCCCCGATTGATGATACAGGACGATGAGATTTATACATCCATGGCAATTTCTCCGGGCGAAGAGATCATCGCAGCCGGAACACGAGAGGGTTCAGTCATTCTTTATCGGGCACCAAATAAAGAAACGCTGCCAATTGACTGAGAATACCGGAAAGCACTCCAAGCCGATATCGAGATTCTAAATGAGCAACTTGAACGATGTAGAAATCTTCGCGATTGCTGCTGAGTTGTCGGGAAAAAAACGCGATGAGTTTTTGAAGCAAGCTAGCGGTGGCGATGGCGAAAGGATTCGGCGTATTGAGCAGATGCTGCTGGCGGATGAGCAGACGAACAGCTTGCTGGACGAAGTGCCAAATGATAATTCGTTGGCGAGTACGACCGAGGCGCTGACAAAAGGCAAGCATCCGGTCATCGGCAATTACAAACTCTTGCACAAGCTGGGCGAAGGTGGCTTCGGCGTTGTCTATATGGCGGAGCAAGTCGAGCCCGTGCGACGGAAAGTAGCCTTGAAAATCGTCAAGGCTGAACGCATTGGCGATGCTACGGCCACCATCGCGCGTTTTGAGGCCGAACGTCAAGCATTGGCCATGATGGACCATCCCAATATTGCCAAGGTATTCGATGGTGGCGCTATTCCAGCCGGAACAGACTTACTCACAGAAACTCTCGGAGTGGCCGATCGCCCCTTCTTTGTGATGGAGCTGGTGAATGGAGTCCCGATCACCGAGTACTGCGACAAGAACAACTTGCCGAATCGAGAGCGTTTGGAGTTGTTCGTTTCGGTGTGCTTAGCCGTGCAGCATGCCCATCAGAAAGGCGTCATTCATCGCGACTTGAAGCCCTCCAACATCTTGGTGACGCTGCATGACGGCAAGCCCGTCGTGAAAGTTATCGACTTTGGTGTTGCCAAGGCCATCAACCAGCAGCTGACCGAAAAGACGCTTTACACCGTGCTGGGCGATATGATCGGCACGCCGCTCTACATGAGTCCGGAGCAAGCCGAACGGAGTGGGCTCGATATTGATACGCGCAGCGACATTTATTCGCTTGGCGTATTGCTCTACGAACTGCTTACAGGTACGACGCCTTTAACAGCCAAGGAACTCAAAGAAGCCGGCATCCTGCAAATCCAAAAACGCATCCTTGAATCTGAGCCGCCCAAGCCGAGCACTCGACTTTCTACTTCGGGCAATGAACTAACGGTCATCGCCAAGCACCGCAGCATCACTCCTGACAAGCTCAGTCGAGAGATCCGAGGCGACCTCGATTGGATCGTCATGAAAGCCCTCGACAAAGACCGCTCCCGCCGCTACGACACGGCCAAAGGCTTCGCCAACGACGTTGAGCGATTTCTCAATGATGATGCCATCACGGCAAGGCCACCCTCGAACCTGTATCTCTTTCGGAAGTTTGCCCGCAGATACAAGGGTTCGGTTCGAGCGGTCCTTGCGCTGATCATCAGTCTGTCGTTCGGGCTTCTGAGCACCCTCTATTTCTACTGGAAGCTCGAACAGTCTTATCGGGACGTCGACGTAGCAAAAGAGACGGCAGTAGCCAGCCAAGTAAAGGCTGAAGATGCACTTCGTGAGTCGATCAAAGCGAATTACGCATTCCAGATCGAGTCTGCATTTCGAGCCCTGGAAATGGGTAGCCTTGATCGTTTACGAGAGCGACTTGAGGCTTGTCGTCCCGCCGACCCAAACGGAGAAGATCTGCGTGGCTTCGAATGGAGGCTATTAGCCCAAAAATACTTGGAGAATTTTCCAGCTCAAACGCGAGAATTCGATGCCGAAGTGGTAGATGTGAAATTCACTCCGGACATGAGTGCGATCGCAGCTCTGCTTTAAGATGGGAATCTGTTTCTTAGTCCCGCGGCTGATTTGGCAAAGGGTAGGACTTTCGTTACCGGCCTTAACCCAGCCAATCGGCTTGGGGGGGATTTGGCACGACTCCAATTCTCGTCAGATGGCAAATTGCATGTCCTAGGTAGACGTGCCGATACCGAAAGCGGGCGACGAATCATCGTGACTTACGAGATACTTTCGGGAGGCTCGGCACTTCGGAAAGATCAAGAACTGGAACTCCCATTTGTGGCGAGTGACCTCAGTATCGGCGACAACGACCGGATCCTCATTGGGGGGAACGGAAGAAGCGAAGACGCACTCTCATGGACAAGAAAAATTGACCCGCAGCAGCAGGGCTCCCAAGACAGACCAGCTGAATTTTTGGGCAGGTTCCCCAAACAGTTGGGGCCGTATTTGGCTACAACATCCATGGGAGGTCCAGTCACCAAGAATCTGGTCCGACTTTATCACTATCGAGATGAAAAGGAGATAGACCAAATCCCTACGGGTACGCAGCCTCATGTTGCTTTTGCGCCAGACGAGAAGCACTTATTGATCAGCGATTCCTCAGGGATATGGATGCATGAGCGCAATGGAGACGTACAAAGGAAAAGACAATTGTCTCGGAAACGAGCCCTTTGTATGGCCATGATTCCGGAAACCAGTTTCTTCGTGTTTGCAGGAAGTGACAACAATGCAGTAACCGTGGTGGACGCGCAGAGTGGAATTGAGGAACGACGCTTTTTGCACAAGAGTCGAGTCTTGAAACTTGATGTATCTCCGGACGGTCGTAAGCTCGCGACCGGCAGCCGGGATAAAACACTCAAAATCTGGTCTATGGATTCGGTTCAATCGAGTGCTGTGGACAGGGGTGCCGCGGCATACTTCGCCCCGTTAGCTGTTGCAAGGAACGGGGAGACAGTCGCCCGGTTAGCAGCCGACAACTGGCTGGTTCGCGTTATAAATGCCGGGCGTCCAGAAAGCTTCTTTTCTTTTCAAGTTGAGAATGGTGAACGCCGGCGAGTACTTTCGGTTTCGATGGACCAAAAGGCCACTTTGCTGGCAGCCAACACGGATGCCGCCGGTCGGGCGGCTACAATTTGGAGGATTGCAAATCGTCGGGAATTGCCTCTGCCTATGGAAGCAAGAAGGATCCAGGTGAGTCCAAACGGTAAATTCCTAATTGTGCAGGGCAGAGAACGAGTCTGGAGCGTTCAGGTCAAAGAAGACTTCACTTTCGGAACACCTCGGGAACTTGAAGATGTTAGTGCATCAAACAGCAACTACCATGGTGCCAGATTTTCTCGTGATAGCTCGATGGCAGCATTGGTTAAAGGTATTTCGCCGACGATATTTATAGTCAAAATGGATTCAGGTTCCGTTTCCTCTCAAACTTTTGAGGCTCGGATTAAGTCAGTCGATTTTAGTGCAGACAATCGGTTTCTCGCTATTAGTGGGTATCGGTCGGAGATAGCGCAGATCGAATTAGGAACAGGAGAGCAGTCCATTTTGCCCTGCCGAGGAGACTGGGTGACCTGTGTGAGGTACTCACCTGATGGAAAGACTCTTGCGGCGGCAAGCCCGAATGGGGAGATCGAGTTCTGGCGAGTTCCGAGCGGGCGACCGGCCGGCAGCATATTCATGAATCGCGGCGTTCGAAAGATTGAATTCACTCCGGATGGCAACCGACTCTACTGGTCAAGTATGGATGGCGATGTCGGATACCACGAGGCTGCTCCTGCTAGTACACTTCTGAACGGACATCACAACTAAACGGCGGATTTTTGCGACAAGATGTCCAACGTAACTCAAATTCTTAACGCAATTGAAGCTGGTGATCAGCAGGCGGCAGATGATCTGTTGCCGGTGGTTTACGACGAATTGCGCAAGCTGGCGAGGGCAAGGCTGTCTGGTGAATTGCCAGGACAGACCTTGCAGGCTACTGACTTGGTTCATGAGGCGTATCAGCGGTTGGTGAACGTCGCCGATGGACAGGATGAAAAATGGAATAGCACAGGGCATTTCTTTGGTGCGGCGGCAGAGGCTATGCGAAGGATTCTGATTGATCGCGCGCGTGCCAAGCAAGCTCAGAAACGTGGCGGCGACTTTCAACGCGTCGAATTCGAAGGTCTGGAACACCCGGCGGCGCGAAAACCCAAACGGCTGCTCGAACTCGATGAAGCGCTTCAAAAGCTCGAACAGGAAGACGCCCAAAAGGCTGAACTCGTGAAGCTTCGTTTCTTCGCGGGACTCACGAACAAGCAAGCAGCCAAAGTCCTATCCATAGCCCCAGCCACAGCCGATCGTGCTTGGTCCTACGCTCGCGCGTGGTTGAAATCTGCCATGGTCAGCAACTAACCTCTGCGCAAGTATCCCGAAACCAGAGACACCTAAACAGTCTGCGCCAGTCACTTGCATCGCCCGCTTTCGCGAACGATATGACCTGGTTGATGGAGGACGAAACCACCTCGGCAGGCACGAGCCGGAGCCGCTGAGGTGCTTCAGACCGATTGCTTTCGCTCGAATTTGTTCCCAACTTCGTATGGTCGAACTTCCGCGATTTGCAACATCATCCACGAGTCAGCGGATGATATGACTTCGGCGAGTTGGAAGTTCTTCCAAATTGCAGTGGTGAGTACGTAAACACTAGACCGCACCGTTTGGCTCCCCCCTCACAAAAGTACGGGGTTGCCGACAAAAAGGACATTTTTTGGCTCCAACGATTCGTTGGCCCGAGGTCATGGCAGCCCCGGACGCGAACGTAATCAATCACACGAATTCTGTTTGTCCTTGAACCTCTTGAGAATTCTTTCGATCTTGGGCGAATACGACAGACCGTATTCTACCTTGAATATGTCAGCGTAGATAACGGCCAGTTGCCCTCGTAGCCTGACGTAGTCACCCAGATTAGGCTCTTTTGCGTAAGCTCCCGCATGTTGTGTGATCTCTTGTTCGAATTCCGCGAGGGTTGCATCCCACTCTTCGAACGGCACCATCTCCAGGGTTCCGATGATGCTCGACTTAATGTAAGCCAGCTGCAGTTTCTTGTTCCCAGATTCAATGAGCAGCTCGGCGTATTCCTCTTGGGCCTTTACGATTTGCTCCATGTTCATTGTGTCGTTTGGGTCATCCGGTGCCAGCTCAACCACCTCGACTTCATACCTAATGAAGTCAGCGATATGGTTCGGCTCATCAGCCGAGACTGGCGCGAGGAAGATCGTGCAAAAGAGTGCGACGAAAGCTTTGGAGTAAGCGTTTAGGATTTGTAGTTTCATGGAGTTTACTTTCTTCGATGATAGGATGTTCGCACGAGTGCTTGGGCATTTCACGATCCGCTTCTCAGGGGTAGCCGCGGGTCGAGATCGTTCCTCGGAATGTGTTCATGATTCTGTCTTTCCTCCGTTGACCGACGGCTCGTTCGCCTTCAACCTTTGAACGAAGTCCACGAAACGCTGGGGATCGCGAGCGGTCACAAAGGTCCGTTTGCCATCACTGCGAGTGAACTCAAATCCCTCGTTTCCATCTCCAATGAAGCCGCGAGTACCGTCCAACCGTCTTCTCCACCCCCATCCCCATAGATCGCGGATGGGTCGGATTGTGCAGGTGCGGATTGACTGGACATCCTCGATTCGAGTCTTGCTCTTGAAGGGCCCCATTCCAACCTTGATACAGATGAGATCAACCTCGACGGTGATCTTGCCAAGCACCCAGATCAAGAAGAAGTGAATCGCTGCGGGCATTACGAGGAATTGTAGACTCGTGAAATCAGGGCCTCGGCTTGATGTGTTGGTAAAGACAACGAGTGCAGCGATCGCAAGCCACATTGCTGCTGCCATCTTGTAAATGATCCAAATATGATTCGTTTCGCGAATTCTGTCCGGCAACGGTACTCCAACGGAAACGGAGTACTCTTCCAGCCCATTGATTAGACTCATCTCTTCCAGGTATCGCTGGCGTGCCGCGGCATCTCCCTGCAGGATGGACTCAAGTCTGCGTAGCTGCGGTTCGGTAATCTCTCCGTCCGCATAAGCGCGGGCGAGGATTGTGAGTTCTCCTATCATGTCCCACCTCGTTCGGCGAGTTTCTTTCGGACGCAGTCACCCAAGATGTCGCGTAGCTTATTAACCTTGCTATACAGCCGACGGACGTTTTGCCTTAGCTGCCGAGCAGTTTTCGCGACGGAATCACCGCTTACGTGGATGCTCAGGATTAGGCGTCGATCCGATGGTTGCAGCCTCCCCAAGCAATCCTCAAGTACCTGCCGCTCAAGCTCTGCTCTGCTAACACGCTCTTGAGCGTCCGCTGATAACAACTCAATCGTGTCTTCGCTGAGTACCAATCGATCCCGAGCATATTTCCGCCGATGCTTAAGGACTTCAAACCTCGCAACCACGCATGCCCACCTGAAAAACGCATTTTCAGATCCGTCAGGGTCAAAATCCGCGAATTTGTGCCAGCATGCCAGACAAACCTCTTGCATGACATCGTCGGCATCCTGTTATGATGGCAGCATCGATCGGATAACGCCTTGAATGGCAGGCTCGTGTCGTTCAATCAGAGCGATGAACTGCTCGTAGCGATCTGTGGGTTGGGGGTCAGGCATACGGAAAGCGAATCTCCTTACTCTATTACTACCGCTCGCCGCGAACTTACCGGGAATTCGGCGGATTTTTTTCGATCACTTAACGAACAGTTCATGGGGCGGACTGAGCGTCTTGCCTGCTGATTTCTCGGACATTAGCCAAACCGGCCGGCATGCATCACCTTCAGCGATTGAACAAACTATTCAACTCGCGTCAGCCCTTGCCACCTCGGGAGTAATACCATCCGCTTACGAGACCGCGGTTCGACGCGCTTCCTTCAAATTTGCGACCGAGCAACTCACTGAAGGTGCATCGTCTTCGGTGGCAAAGGATTTGCGCTGGATGGCTTCGGAGGAAGGCACCTCCGCACATGAGGACTCCAGCTGAAGAGGTGTGCTAGACCATAGATTTTCGAAGAAATCCTTCGAGCGGTTGAGTCGACGGGGCACCATCGCTCAAGCAAGTCGCGAATCAGTGTCGGCAGCTGTGACCTACTACATGAAGAATCACAACAGTTTTCACGCCGTTGCCCGGGTGTGAACCGCCCAGCATCACAGAGGGTGGCAACGAAATAGTCTTGCATTCCCGATGCCGAGTTTCCGAGGACGCAAGCTTGTCGTCTGTCTCGCGGGTTTATTCCTTTCATCCGGAATCAAATGATGACAGGATTCGCGATGGGGCCGTGTTCGGCACTGGCATCCTAGCGAGCCGCGCCCCAATCCATTTGAGTACTCCACAGGGCGCGATTGCAACGATTGGGCGAATGGTGCGGATATAGCTCCTCGCTAGTCGGATGGTTGTCGTGTTCCCAAGCTCCATGGGGGCCGGAGTGACCTAATTTTATGCGGCAGTCGTCCCGGGATTCTGTGGATCTATAAGCATGCAAGCACTAAGAGCAAGCCGTCGTCAATTTACTTTCGCGCTAGGCTTGGGGCTGTTTTCCGCCAAGCTAGCATGGGGTGAAAATGATCCTACTTCAGAACTCCCGCTAGACTATCTCGACTGGCAGCAGCTCGCCGAACGCGGACATGTTTTTGAGCATTGGACACCGGAGGAAGATGGACACTGGCAATGGTATCGTCTAGAGCGCTACGTCGAAGGAACCTGGAAGTCGGTCGGTATTTCGCTGCCCGTGAACCGGGATACGGGCGAGGAATTCGAGCCGTCTGATGGATATATCCATCGCGATCAAATCCCCCACTACGTCCTGGCGGAGGAGTTGCCTGATCTTCCTGACGTGGTCCGTAGGCATCTGTCACCCTCTCAGTATGAACCCGAAGGGGCTTCGCTTCGAATGCCCGATCCAGAAATCCAATTCCGCGACGGCAGGCCTCCCAGCGATTGGCTGACGAGTTTGACTGCGGGAGAACTGCGGAAATGGTTGGCGACCATCGAGCCGCCGCCAGCGACGGTTAGTGGCATGACCTTTTGGGTGCATCTTATACGGGACCACAGCTTTGACCCGCGCAGAATTGAGGGACTGAGCGAGCATGAGTACTCTCTGCTGCATTCAGCCGCCCATCACGGATACTAGTGTCTATCTATAAACTGGTAGTGCTCAACGCCGCCCAAGTGCCGCCTGTTGACTTTGTTGGATGGAGAACGGTCCAGGCTTACGCACTAGGACGTTTGTCCAGCTTCCCCCTGAGCCTGTTTGGCAATTCTCGCCGCTTCCTGCAGGGTGCGCGGTCGGCTAGCTGTATTTCGTCTTGAGTACCAGACGAGCAGCATTGCGGTGAATCCAACCGCTAATGCGGCCACAAAGAAGTTGCCGAGCAATACCGTTGAAGCTGCGTAAGGCTTGCCCGTTGTCGGTGAAACCGCGATCGAACCATACCATTCGTAGCGGAAATGCAACCAAGCATAAAAGGAAACGCTACACAGAAACCATGTGACCCAGAGGAACGCCACCGGGACTATGTATCGCCGCGATTTTGTGCGTGGCTTCCACCGTTGTCTCGTTCGATCCCGGCTGGAATCGACTGAGGGTTTGGTGGATGGTTCATCTTCTCGCCGTAAATCGCCTTGATCGGTGATAGTGCTGCTCAACGAGGGGTGCACAGGTGACGGAAGCCTGAACTTCAATTTGCACCTGGGGCACTGGACTTTTCTGCCGATCAATCGATCCGGACACTTCATTTCCTTTCCGCAGCCACCCGGGCAAGTCAGTCGATGGAAGGCTTCTTCGGGCATCGGGGCAGGACCTGCGGCGTTTTTGGCAAAAAGGAATCTGATCGTTCTGCTCGTCATTCGATGCTATCTACGATACTTGTGAGCCATTGGCGGTTCAACTTTCAACTCTCGTGACGCAGGGTAGGTACGCTACCAGTATGTCCAAATGGGCGATTGCCGCCGCTAGGGTAGATTCGCGTTTGACACATCGCTTTGAAGCTATTTGGGCAAGGCAAAAAGACTGACTGGTCGAAGTTGGATCTACAGAGCAATACGTAAAACCCTCTCAAGCTGGGCACGAGAAGGTTCTTCGCGAGCCTTCATCACCATGAAATTTCAGCGCAAACCGTCGAGAATTTTCGCTCCATCTAAGATGGGAGGGGTAGAAAGTACAGCCTAAGCGGTTGGCTCGATGATCACAGGCTGGCTGACGTATACTCTCGAGTGCTCGGCATTGCCCGTCTTCCTGGCTGAGTCACCGTCACATTACGACAGGTGGACCCCAGCGAAATCAACAAAGCAGGCAGCGAGTAAGACATACAATGGAACGGCGAGCGAAATAGCAGGAAGTCTGCAGCGCGGCTTAGATACGAGGGAGACCAGACCTCGGGCCGTAGAAGCCGCAGTTGAATGCCGCAAAAGCACTTCGGACACATCCCAAAGTCTGGCACCGAATTGAAGGTCTCGCCACACTTAGGACATTCACAATCGCCCAAATTTGATGGTTGTCGTTGAGCAATCCGAACCATAAACCCTCTGTCGCAACTTATTTTTTGGCAAGGGATTTTGTCGTTAACAGCCAAGCAGAGTGGGGGCTGGTTCGGGTCACAACTTAGCCCGGAATCGGGACACTCATCCGAACTAAAAAAAAGAGAGAGCGTCTAGTAATCGGAGATCTTTTGCCAAATCCGCGATAGATCACGGACCGAGATATGGTTGCGAAGGGACTTTATTGAAAGTCGGTTTCGCTTCACTCCAGGCCTGCCACTGTGCCTTTAAATCCCTCAGGCGGTTGGGATGTTTACGCGCGAGGTTTGGCTGCTCGTTCCGGTCTTTATCGAGATCAAAGAGTTGCCAGTTGTCCTGCCAGAAGACCGCTTTCCAATTGGCTTCGCGAATCGCGCCGCCTTTCATCCAATGCCAGAATAGCGGCTCGTCGCGCCTCAGTGGCTCACCCGTAAACGCTGGCCGCAGGCTGATGCCCCGCAATGGCACGGTCGCTTTGCCGTCTGGTGAAGTTGGGTATGTCGCGCTGGTGATATCGACAAACGTGGCGAGGATGTCAATGAAGTGTCCGGGCTGGTGGGTGATGCGGCCGGGATCGGTAATGTTCCCTGGCCAGAACACAATGAGAGGCGTACAGATTCCGCCTTCGTGGCTGTAGTTCTTCCAGAATCGAAGCGGCGTATTCTGGACGGTCGCCCAGTCCCGGTAGACCGTGTCGTAGCTTTCGACCTTGCCGATCGTTTCAACCGTATTGACCGCCTGCTTCGCGCGAGTCGTCTCGGCGCAGCCACCGTTGTCCGAGGCGAACATGATGAGTGTGTTCTCGAGTTTGCCTTGCTGTTTCAGCTTCGCCAGCACGCGGCCGATGTTTTGGTCGACTCGGTCGACCATGGCTGCATAAACCTCCATGCGCCTGCGCATCAACGCTTTGTCTTCGCTTTTCATTGCCGACCAGTCTGCACCTTTCCACGCTGGCAACGGCGTATCGGAGTCGATGATGCCCAGTTCCTGCATCCGCTGGTGACGCTGTTGGCGGATCGCCTCGTAGCCAGCGTCGTAGCGGCCCTTGTATTTCGCGATATCCTCCGGCCAGGCGTGGAGCGGATAGTGTGGCGCGGTGTAAGGCAGGTAGAGAAAGAAGGGCTGCGTATTGAGTTGTGGTTCGTCGAGCCATTCGAGCGCTTTGTCCGTGAAGGCATCGGTGGCGTAGAAGCCGATTGGCGGAGTGAAGGCATTGTCCATCTTTCCGTCATTGGTCCATGCACGGATCACCTTCTTCTTGGCGCCCGGTGGCGGCTCGCCTTTCCGTTGCTGGTAGCCGGGGTTCCAGAAGTTGCACGCCCCTTCCATCAGGCCGAAGTAGTGGTCAAATCCACGGTCGATCAGATTCTCACCCGAATGATGTTTTCCCGAGGCGTAGGTCCGGTAGCCGTGAGAGTGCAGGACCTCGCCAATGCTGCGTGCGTTGCGGAAACCACCGCGGTAAGTGTCAGGCATATCCATGCCGATCTGCTGGGCATAGACGCCGGTCAACAGGCAAGCCCGCGAGGGAAAGCATTTGCCCGTATTGTAGAACTGAGTAAAACGCAGCCCATGCCGAGCCAGACCGTCAATATTCGGAGTCTCGATTTCACCGCCAAAGCAGCCAATATCCGAATACCCCATGTCATCGACAAGGATAAAGATGATGTTGGGTTTCGACTGGCTTCCAGCAGGCAGTTCGGCAGCAAAGACGTGAACGCTCAACAGCAGCGCGGCGACTAGCGAAACCAGGATCGTGCAGTTCTTCATGATGTTGTGCTCTGGGGCGCGCAATTACTTCTCGGCCTTTGCGTATTCGTCCCAGTGTGTCTTAATCATTTTCACATCGGCTGCTTTCGATGTCACCAGGAAGCGGTATCGTGAGACATATTCTTTGCCGGGCGCGATCTTGAACGGGCCTTCAACCATGGGAGCGAAGCAGAAGTACGGCTTGTTCGGGTGAATTCGCACGTGTTGCGGTGCGCGGAAATTCTTGGGACTGCAGAAGACGGCAGCCGATACGTCCTGCCCGTCGATCTTGCCAGAGAAGGAGACCCAGTTCGGACGAGTGTGATTGCCTTCCCATCGGTCTTTGCCTTCGCTTGTCAGATACTGGACGTCTCCCGGCTCGATACTGAGATCTTCTTTTTCCTTCAGCCATTGATAGTTACCACGAATCGCCATGCCGCCGTAGCGATACTGAGGGAGCGTCAGAGGCTTATCGGTGACGCACTGCTGGACGCTGACGATGTCGAAGAGAAAGTAGTCCGCCGGAGTTTGATGAACGGTGACGGTCCAGACCTCGTGCAGTACGTCAACCCATTTGTCGCGCGACTTCTCCTTCACCCTAAATGCGTGCTTGACGCTGAAGGCGACCTTCTGCTCTTCCCGGCTGAGATTCACCACCTCGCGAAATTCGATTCTGCCCAGATCCTTCGCCTGGTTCCAGAAATCTACTTTCTTTCCGTTGTAGCCGCTCTTCACCCAGGCAAAAAACAACGCATGTTGATGGGCATGATCTGCCGGAAAATCGCCCGTGAGTTGCTGACCGGTCGGCGTGTAGACCGGATGAATGTAGCCGCTGCGGCTGAAGTGCTTCTGGATTCCTTCGGGAACAGGCCTGGCGGTTTTAATGTACTCCAGGACAGGCTTGCCGCGCTGCGTGATACGGAGGGTGTCCGCCGTTTCAGTCAGAATCAGTTCTCCTCCGCTGACAGGCATTGAAACGATACTGAACGAGTAGACCAACGCGACTATTGATATTGAGAGTTGTTGCATTGATGACGTCTTCCGATTGGTGTCAAAGCTTCAACGCCTTCTTCTTTTTTCGTGCGCTTGCCGGAGATACGGCAAGCATGCCAGCGAAACACAGGGCCAGTAGTGATGGCAACCAGCGCGCCCCACTATTCCGAGACCGGGATGAATGTTCCGGAACCATTATCTCTCGTCCTCTTCAAGCGGCCTGCTTCCTGTGAATGGGCCCCACAGGACACGTTTGTTGTACTCCTTTGAGTTCCTGTAGGCAGCGGCGTCGTAATTTGGATTCAATTTCGGGATGCGTGCTCCGACTTTGTCGAAGTAGCCCATCATATCGTCATAGAGTCGGCGGTGTTCTTTCGGGTGAGCGGGCGCGATGTTGTGGACTTCGCCCATGTCCTGCGTCAGGTCGAAAAGCATCGGAACGTCTGGTCGCTCGTAGAAATGTAGCAGCTTGCGACTACCAGAGACGACGGCGGAATGCGGCATCGTCGTACGGTAGTGCGGGTAGTGGAAATATAGATTTCGCGTTAAGAAGGCCTGGGTTGGCGGCTTCCCTGCCATGTAGTAAGCCAGGCTGACGCCGTCGATGTTCTTCAGAACACTGGGATCGCCACCAGCCCAGTCGACAAAGGTTGGCAGGAAGTCGTAATTGACGACATTGCCTTTGAAGACAGAGCCTGCCTTGATCTCGGGGCCTCGGACGATCATCGGGACGCGTATGCCACCCTGCCACACCCACCACTTGGCGGCATGGTGCGGCTGTTTGAGCCCCTTCGTGAGCTGAAGTTCTTTGTGTCGATAACCGTTGTCCGACACCAGCACCACGTACGTGTTGTCCTCGATCCCTAGTTGGCTGATGTGATCGAGCACCGCTCCGATGCGTCCGTCAAGGTCGTCGGCCATCCCCAGCCAGATGGCTGGATCTTCCTTGCGTTTTACGGTCTCAGCCGTCTTCCCGATCTTCTTGTAGTAAGCCTGCACGAGCGAATGTTGGGTGTACTTTGTGCGTGTCGCCGGCAGACACTCGCGGCCTTCGTGCATCGCGTAGTGGGAGATCTGCAGATAGAACGGCTGTCCGGATTTGGCCTGCTCGCTAATGAACCCAATCGCCCTTTCCGTGATGCTGAACATCAACTTGGGATCGGTCAGGTCGGCAGGCAGGCGTTGACTGGCACCTTCGGGCAGCGTGTTACCCGGTTTGTTGCTGGTGTCACCGTCGTGCAGCACATATCCCTCGTCGCCGGGATCACCTCGCATGTGCCACTTACCGATGTGGGCGCTGACATAACCGAGCGGCTTCAGAGCTTCGGGGATCGTCACCGCGTCCTCGTCGATGGTCATGTCCGAGACGCAGGGGATCACAGGAAAGTCGGGATAGCCTTTCTCGTCGAAGTAGTCCTGTCCCCGGTCGTTCATGAACACAGTGAAGCCATTCCGCGGCGAAGACTGTCCGGTTTGCACACAGACTCTCGACGGAGAACACTGCGGCGAGGCATACGCGTTGGTGAACTTCATTCCTTCCCGTGCCAGCCGCTCAACATTCGGCATCTGCAGGACCGGCATGCGTGAGTTGACCATGCCGTCAGTCATAGGAACCGGAGTGCCGTTCCACGCCCAATCGTCGATAAAAAGCAACACGATGTTTGGCTTTTCAGCGGCTACCTCCGCATGAGCGGACGAGATCAGAAGCAGGCACGTAATCGCGCACAAAGGCACAAAGACTTGACGAGGTCTCAGCAATGAATAGCGAAGTCTCATGGCGTTCAGCGTTTCGCAACGGAGTTGAGGGAGAACGGGTGTTACCTGGTCGATTCGATTTTGCGAATGCGAATGGATCGAAACGAAATGTGTCGTGGTTTCTCTGGTGACTTCTTCACTCCGTGAACCTGCAGCGCGATCACGCCTGAGGGATACTTTTCATAGGCTTCAACATCAGTGACATCCGCAACCTGTTTGCCATTGATCCAAGTTTGAATTCGCGGACCAACTGCCAACACACGCAGCTTGTTCCAGCTCCCATTGACCATCAATTCGTTGCGGGTCCAGTCTTCTTTTGGCGTGATCCAGGCACCATTGCCCTGGTTGAAGATGTGTCCGCTGCGCCCTGGGGATTTCCCGATATCGACCTGAGGTCCATGAATCGATTCCCTCGATTGGCCTTTTTTGTTCTTACGAGTCAGCGCGGTCCGGATCTGGACGCCTGAATTCAAGTCGGTGTCGTGAAGCTTGACTTCCAGTTCGAGTTCGAAGTCTCCATACGTCTCAACCGTGTGCAGAAAAAGAGTCTGGCCAGAACTCGCGCCAACGATGGCTCCGTCGGAAAGCGTGAACTGAGTATTGTCGCGAGTTGGTTTCCAGCCATCGAGGCTTGTACCATCGAACAGCGCGGCCCAATCATCGGCGAAGGTGGAACTACAACAGCAGATGATCGCCGCGAGCGCGAGCGTTGAGTAACACCGTTGCGTTGTCGCACGATCAGAACGACAGAACAAATCGGAAAACATTTGAAGTCCTGGAGCTAAATACTGGGAAGCGAGAATTCGGGACGCCGTTCTTTGGTGAGCAAAGCGGTGGCCGCGTCATCGCCGATGATTTGCTCGTTGGCCGCGTCCCAATTGATTTCGCGTCCGGTGATCCGACAAATATTGATCAGATGCGCGACGGTGGTAATCAGATGGCCGACTTCCACCGGTGCGTTGGGTTGTTGGCGGGTTTCGATGCAGTCGAGCCAGTTGGCGACGTGCGATTCTGTTTGTGACCCGGTGAATGGAGCGAGCAGATCCTTCGGGTTGCACGCGAACCGCCCACGATTGATTTCGATCTTACCCTGCTGGCCAACAAAGATGCCACCGAACGCGGGACCGCCTGCGTTTTCGAGCCGAACGACTGTTCCGTCCGGGTAGTAGAGCCTCACACCGCGGTCCCAATCGTCTTTTCCTTCGATCGTGGGTTCGATCCGTGTTGGCGCGACATTCTCCCAACCCATAGCAAGGTGAACCATGTCCAGAGCATGCGAACCACGGTCGCAAATAGGACCGCCTGTAAAGGCATCGAAGCTCCGCCACCGACGCTGTAGCTGCTCGTTGTAATCGAGCAGCGGTGCTTGATCGCAAAATAGATTCCAATCCATGCCTTCGGGGATCGGTTGCTGGTCGAGACCCGTCGCAGGCCGAGAGCCCGAGTAATTCTTCACGAGGATTGTCAGAACTTTGCCCAGCCCACCTTCGCGCACGAACTCGCAGGCATACCGGTTGATCGGCGTGCTGCGTTGTTGTGTACCGACCTGAAGCACGCGTTTGTGTTTTCGCACGGCTTCGACCAGTGCGCGACCCTCCGGAATGCTGAAACTGAGCGGCTTTTCCGCGTAGATGTCCAGGCCTTTGGCACAAGCGATGATTGCCGCACGCACGCGGACGTGATCGGGTGTCGCGATCATGACCGCGTCGAGATCTTCCTGCTCAAACATCTGCTCATAGTTCTGATAGCGCTTCCACGAATCACCGGCCTTTGGATTCTTCGTGTTATCAGCCGCAAGGGCATCGATCTGCGGCAGGTAGCAATCGCAGACGGCGACCAATTCCGCTCGATGGGATTCGCGACCCAACGCTCGGGTGAGCCATTTGGCTCGATTACCAGCGCCGATCAATCCGACTCGCAACTTGCCATTCGCAGATGCTGGCGGTACGGCACTAATCGTCGACGGCAACAAGCCAGACGCAGTCAGCGCCCCAGTCGCACCGATCGACTTGAGCGCTGTTCGACGTGAAGAGTAATTTCGGGTGGAGGGATTCATGGCAGGTCCTGTGGCTCGGCTTGTTCTCATGATTCAATAGGACTGAACTATTTCTTCTTTTTCTCTTTTGGTTTTCCCCGACGCTTTTGGGGCAAGGAAGAGGGAAGCGGCTGGGCGGCGTCTTCGAAACCTGGGACCATGGTGCGAAGTTTCTTGACGGTTGCGGCGTATTCCGGGGCGTCAACCTGATTGGTCCATTCGTGTGGATCCTTGGTGGTGTCGTAGAACTCTTCTTCATCCGCCCCATAACGGGTATAGCGTCCGAGTTCGTGGCGGATGCTGATGTAGGCTAGGTCCGTTTTGGTCTTATGACACAATCCGGTGATGGCCGTGCTTTGCCAGGGAGCCATCGGGGCTTTAAGCAGCGGGACCAGCGAGCGTCCATCGATGGTCGCGGGTGGCGTCAGACCACAGAGTTCAGCCAAGGTGGGGTAGATGTCCAGCAGGGACACGAAGCGTTGTGACACACCTCCGGTCTCGGTGACTCCAGGCGCGCGAAACATCAACAACGTGTGAGTTCCCTCTTCCCAAAGGGTGGTTTTTTGCCAGTGATGTTTTTCGCCCAGGTGGAAGCCGTGATCAGTGAGGAAGACGACAATGGTGTTGTCCTTGTAGGGGCTTTTTTCGAGGGCATCGAGAACCCGCCCCATCTGAGTGTCGACATACGTGGTCGTGGCCAGGTAGGCCTGAACCGCTTCTTTGTGTTTACCTGCCTTGATGACCTTGTCGGCGAAGCTCCCGATCCCGTCACTGACCGCTCTGGCCAGCGGAGGAAGGTCATCCAGATCGTCATCCCGCAATTCAGGAAGGACGATCTGATCGAGCGGGTACATGTCGAAGTATTTCTTCGGGACATACCAGGGCATGTGCGGATTGAATGAGCCATAAGCCAGGAAGAACGGCTTGTCGTGCTGCCTCTGCAGAACAGCAACCGCCCTGTCGGCTCCGAGCGTGTCATTCATCTGTTCTTCGGTGAGATGAATGGTACCCCAGTCCTGCTCTCCCCCGCTGAGTTTGGCCAGAGGTGCTCCGGGAGGCGCCGGGTCTCGCTTGTGGCCAACCTTGTCGTCCCAGTGCTGTCTTTGGTCCCAACCGTGGGTGATTTTCCCGTAACCGAAGGTGCCGTAGCCGACCTGCTTAAACAACCCGGCCAGAGATAGCACGGCATCTTGATTGAGCGCCTCGCTCTCATTGATGATTTGTGCGTTGTTGTAGATACCCGTTTTCCAGGGTGCGACACCCGAAAAGAAGGCAGTGCGAGAAGGCGAACAAACCGGTGCCGCGGTGTAGGCTCGCGTGAAGTTCACCCCACTGCTGGCGAGCTTGCGAAGATTTGGCGCGACCACCTTGCCTGCATAGCGATCCAAGTCTTCCAACATCCAGCTGTTCAAATCGTCGGCCACGAGAAACAGCACATTCATCGGCTTGTCCGACGGCGTGGCTGCGCAGATCGAATGTGTGAATAGCGAACCGATCGCGCCGGCGAATATTGATAGTACGAGTGTGAAACGCATTTACTGGTTCTTCGTTTTCTTGACGTTGTTCTTGGTTGTTGAAGCTGGTGTATCGGGGAGTCTGCCGATCGGTCGGCTGTTCGCTTCGAGTTCCCTGACCGCCTTATCCATTCGACGACGCAGGTCTGCGACGATTTCGGGGTGGTCGGCTGAGACGTCTCGTGTCTCGCCAGGATCAACTGCAAGATTGAAAAGCGATCCTGCAGGCGCGGAAGGACGCTTTCCTTCGCGCCCGCTCTTTCCGCCTGGCTTGAGTTCTCGAACCAGCAACTTCCATTGACCGTGACGAATCACGGAGCGTGGTACGACGAAAGTCTCGTGAATTGGCTGTTCGACTTTTTGACCTTTCATGTACGGAAGAATGTTTCGTCCATCGATGACGCGGTCGCCGGGCGGTTCGACTCCCGCGATCGCACAGAATGTCGGCAGCAAATCGATGATCCCGGTGATCTGATTGCTGGTCGAGCCAGGCTTGATTCTGTCTGGCCAGCGCATGGTGCACGGAACACGAATGCCGCCTTCGAAATCGGTCCATTTGCCATCGCGTAACGGGCCAGCATCACCACCATTGATGCCGAGCACTGGCCCGTTGTCCGATGCAAAGACGAACAACGTATTTTTGGCGAGTCCCTGCTCGTCGAGTGTTTTCATTAGTTCCCCGACCTGCCAGTCGATTTCACGGATCACCTCGCCGTAAGTGCCTCGCGGCGAGGTTCCACGAAATCGCTCGTTGGGTATCCACGGTGTGTGTGGCAACGGCGACGCGTAGTAAAGAAAGAACGGCCGCCCCTTGTTCTCTTTGATGAATCCGACGGCCGCGTCGAGCAGTTTCGGCGAATGTGCTCCGTCGGTCTTCCGCTTGACCGATTCGATACGTCTCAAGTTCCGGTAGATCCCAGTGCCTTTTTCAAGATCGATCATGAAGCCGTGAAAGAAATCGAAGCCGTGCCGAACCGGGTTGAATGCATTCCATTCACCCAGATGCCACTTGCCCACGATCCCGGTGGCATAGCCGGCCTTCCTGAGCAGTTCCGGCGTTGTGATCTCGTCGACGTGTATTCCAATTCTGTCCCTGTTGTAGATCACCTTAGTGCAGCCGACACGATGTGCGTGCGAACCCGTCATGAACGCCAGACGCGTCGGCGAACACCGCTGATGCACATAGAAGTCGGTGAACTTCATGCCTTGCTGGCAAAGCCTGTCGATGTTCGGCGTCTCAAGCGAGTCTGAGCCGTAGCAACCGAGATCACCATAGCCCTGATCGTCCGTCAAGAAGACAACGATGTTCGGCTTGTCGGCGGCTTCGACAAGACCCGCAGTCAATGCCAGCACGAAGCTGCAGATCACACCACGTGTGATAAGGACAATGCTCATTGCTCGCTCGCAACTCCTGCCGGACGTAAGTTCCTTTTGAGTTCCGTCTCGAAGGTTGCCAGTTGCCTCTTCAGACGCTTTGCAAGCTCCGGATGCTCATCGATCAAATTCGTCTGCTCGCCAATGTCATCACTCAGGTTATAGAGAGTCTCAAAGCTGACCTTTCTCGGCTTCGAATCGGCGACGGACTGTCGCTCTGATCTCTTGACCTTCGGTGGCTTGTCGTTTGCGATTCGGTACTTCCAGTCGCCGACGCGGATTCCCTGAACGCTTCGGCCTCGCAGGTAGTAGATGGCTTCATGAGGAGACTTGGCATCGGGCTTGCTGGTGAGCAGCGGCCAGATGTCCTTTCCATCAATCACGCGGTCGTTGGGCGCGTCGCCACCCGCAAGCCTTGCCAGCGTCGGCAGCAGATCCATGCCGGTGATCGCTTCGTCGGATTCCGTTCCCGCGGGGATGATTCCTGGCCAGCGAGCAACAAACGGGACTCGCACGCCGCCCTCGAGAGTCGAGCCTTTACCACCTTTCAATGGGCCTGCGCTACCACCCTTGCCGGTGTTCGGGCCGTTGTCCGACGTGAAGATGACCAGAGTGTTTTTATCGAGTCCCAGTTCTTTAAGAGATCGCAGAATCTCGCCGGTGCTCCAGTCGAGTTCCTGAATCGTGTCGCCGTAAATGCCTCGTTGGCTGCTGCCGACGAATTTCTCGGACGCATGCAGCGGGATATGCGGCATGTTGTGCGCTAGGTACACCAAGAATGGTTTGTCTTTGTTGGCGGTGATGAAGCGAATGGTCTCGCGAGTGTATCGCTGAGTGAACTGTGTCTGGTCCGCCGGAACTTCGATAACGATGTTGTCTTCGATCAGCGGACATGAAGCTGCCTCTCGCTTAAAGATTCCATCACACGAATAGCCTTCGCGATAATTGCAGTCCAACGCATACGCCTTGGTGTTCGGATAGTAGAACTGGCTATTGGAGGCGGGTGTTCCATACCAATAATCAAATCCGTGATTTAGCGGCTGAAACATATCTTGGTTGCCAAGATGCCACTTTCCGATGATAGCCGTCGCATATCCCTGATCTTTCAGCAGCTCCGGCAGCGTGATCTCGTCGGGATTCAGACCGTGGTTATTCCGAGGAAACATGACACCGCCGATTCCGACGCGAGTCGAATGGCTTCCGGTCATCAGCGCCGCGCGAGTCGGAGAACAGACGGGGGAAACATAGAAACTGCTGAACTTCATCCCCTCGGTTGCCATACCGTCGATGTTGGGCGTGGCAATGTCGTCGGCTCCATAGCACGACAGATCACCATAGCCGAGGTCGTCTGCGAGGATGACGATGACGTTGGGCTTTCGATCGTTTGCCAGCGCACTGGACGCAAAGGCCAGAGTGACGAACAGGCAAACGACGCAGGGCAACACGCGAATGGACCGGTTCATCTTTCCTTCGCCTTTTCATAGTTCGCGGGCAGTTCGGCAACCCACGCTCGCAGTGGCTTCCCAAGGCGGGTGACGACTTCCGGATAAGCCTCTGCGATGTTGTTCTTCTCACTCGGATCGAGTGAAAGATCGTAGAGTTCCGGTCTACCTCGCTGCTTCCGAGGCAGGTGCAGCTTCCATTTGCCGACTCGCATTGCGGGTGTGCTGGCAGTGGCACTGGATTTCCAAAATAGCGGCTTCGTGCGTACGCGATCGGCACCAAGCCAGATGTCGGAAATGTCTTCGCCGTCAAGTTGCAGCGGCAGTTCCTCAATCCCGGCAATTGAGCAAAGTGTCGGCAGCCAGTCGACGAAGGAGCAAACATTGGATGAGTCGACTCGTCCGGCTTTCACATGGCCCGGCCAACGAATGATAAACGGGACTCGCGTTCCGCCTTCGTACTGTTCGTGTTTGCCGCCACGAAACTCGCCCGCGTAACCCAGCATATTGTTCGAGAATTCGCGCGCACCTTTCTTCCCAAGGATCACCGGTGCAGGGCCGTGGTCACTTGAGAAGACGACGACCGTGTTCTCCCGGAGCCCCAACTCATCGAGCGTCTTCAGCACCCGCCCGACATTCAAATCGATCTGGTAGACATCACCGAGATACTGCCGCATCGATTCATCGAGATCGCCGCCGATCTCTAGACACTCATCGAACTTGTGTTGCATGGTCGGCGAGAAGTCTTTTCGGTCGACGTTCACGTCCTTGAATTCGGCGACCAAACCATCTGCCGTATTGACGGGAAAATGCGTCGCATGTCCCCAAATGTTGACATAGAACGGACTTTCCTTATTGTCACGAATGAAATCAATTGCCGCCGAATACAGATCGTCATCGCGCCCGGTCTTCCCGCTCGTTGCGTCTCGGGCCTTACCGATGGTTTCGACCGTATCGATTCCATAGGTGCCGTCGCTGTCGTCTGGGCCGATGTGCCACTTCCCAAAGTGCCCGGTGCTGTAGCCTCGCTTCTTCAACAACTCGGTGATGGTCGTGCGTTTTCCAAAACCGAAGTCGGCCGCGTACTTCGGAAAACGAGCAGGAAACAGCCCGGTCATGAGCCCCGTGCGGCTGGGATTACACGTCACGCCGGTCACATAGAACTGAGTGAAACGCGTGCCTTCTTTGGACAGTTGGTCGATCGTCGGCGTTCGAGCGTAAGGATGTCCGTAGCAACCGAGATCTCCGTAGCCAAGATCGTCGGCAAACATAAAGACAATGTTCGGCGGGCGATCGGATGCGGCTTGACCTGAAGCGACATTCACTGACAGCAGGAACGAAGCAATCGCTACGGCTGCGTGCAGCTGAATCGGATGTTTCATGTTGCGCATTAAAGATTGGTCCTCTGATTCGGATTGTTTCTGCTGATGTTCTTCTTTGGCTCAGGACGTTTTCAAGCGGACTCACGTTTGGATGAATCGTTCGTCGTTCATTCGCCTCGCAATAGTTTCCCTGCACGCCCTACCAGCTTCAGGTAGTGGTCGGTTGGAAGTCCTTCGTAAGTCAGAAATGTTCCACCGTTGGCGGTAGGAGGATCATTGGTGCATTTGAAAATGGCGGTTCCTTCATCCACTTCGTCGAACATCGCCACGTACAACATTTGGCATCCAGATTCGTGCGCGGCGGTGATCTGCGACGACAGGAATTCCCCCTTGAGTCTTGGAATCGAATCCAGTTTCTCGCCCTTCATGTTGTGCCAGCTAAAACCGGGGAAGGCGACCGGCATGTAATCGATGTTGCGATGCTCACACCACTGGATGTCAGGCTTCATCCGCTCTCGGGCGTGACGCCGGACTCCTGCTAAGTCTCGATAGCGTCCCACAGTCCATGGGCTGATCACGTCGGCCTGCGAAAGCAACTCATGCAGTCGCGGGTCGTCGATGGCATCCCTGTCGAGTGTGCGCCACCCTGTTGGAACGCCCAGCATGATCGCACACCCTTTGCGTTTCAGTGACGTGACTAGCTCGATGCATTCGGCCAACGTGTATTCTCGAGGTTTGTTTCGGTCGTTGAATCCGATGCCCCAAATCGCCACAACAGGCTTGCCGTTGTGACGCTGGTAGGCCGGGTCTTGCGTGATTTTTTGCTGGTCGGCCAGTACCGTCCAGTCGCGTCGAACGATGTCCGTTCCCCCCTTCGGCAAACCGGATAAATCGTACATCACGGCATAGGATCTACCGGTGAGGTTGGCGCCGTCGCGAACGTGAGCAAGTACTCGGTCCTTGTGAAGCTTCGAGTCTTCCCGGCGAAGTCCGTTGGCGAATCGCTGCAAAAAAGCCCCGTCGATACCGTAGTCATGCATCCACTGGAAGTGACGCAGAACCGTTTTCCTGTTGCCACTGCTGAAGACTTCTGCAGCGCTGCCTTCCTGATGCGTGAAGCCAGTAGCGTAACGCTCATCAGAATCGAGCTCGGTCACGTCCGGCCAAAGGTCGACCGTGACGTTCCCAGGTGCAAATGGTTTGTGTCGATTGCGAGCCCAATGGGTCCAACCGAGATCAGCACCGTCGCCTTGGCAGTTGAACCAACCTTGATAGCCCACCATGACCTTTCCGGTCAGATTGGAGCGATCGACGATGGAAACGGATGCTGCCTGGGTTTGCGACTCTGTTTCGCGTTCGCGGGACGTTGGAGGCTCATCACAGAGCAAATGCCCGCAGGAGATCACCAACAGGAAGCAGCAACCAAGACTAGATTTGAGGTTCATGCTTTACCGTCCCTGCTTCGATTGCTTTTGATTCATTTTGGAGCCGGTATACGGCAGATACTTGGGGTGGGGAACATAGTTGCCTTGTCCTTTTTCCCAGCGAAAAGATTCGTCCTCGACGACCAGATCACGCCTCGCGTTGAGTTTGGGTTCCGGGTCCGCAAACTCCCGCGGTGCTGTTTCCCGTAGCCGGGCGATGACGTCCGCATACTGTGTATCAGATGCGAGGTTATCCCACTCGTGCGGATCCTCGTTGACTTTGTACAGTTCCTGGTTCTTGTCGTCGTAATGGATGAATCGCCAATCGCGATTGATCAACGTGTATTCACCGGGCTTCATGTAGGGCAGATACACGGTTCGATCTTGGGCAACGCTGGGATTCTTCAAAGTCGACGCCAGCGAAACGCCTTCCAACTCCTGACGTGGTGCCGGTAAGTTGCAAGCTTCAACCAGCGTTGGATAGATGTCGATCAAGCTGACCGTCACGTCGGAACGAACTCCTTTTGCCACGCCGGGGCCGGCCCATACGAACGGCACGTTGGAGGTTCGTTCCCACAAGGTGTGCTTGCCCCACTGGCCTTTTTCACCCAGGTGATAACCGTGATCGCTCCACAGCACGACGATCGTGTTGTCGGCATAAGGACTCGCAGCAAGTGCATCCAAGATCCGACCGACCATTGCGTCGGCGTAGCTGGTACAGGCAAGGTATCCATGCAGAGCATCCTTCCAGGCTCCCATCGCTACGAGCTTGTCGTAGTGCTGCTTTCTCCGATTCTGGCGTTGCTTAATGATCTTCGGCGGAAGGTCGTCCAGGTCATCCTCTTTGAACGCCGGAGTCTCGATCGCGTCTCGATCGTACAGGTCAAAGTACTTTTGTGGACAATAGTTGGGGTAATGAGGAGCATAAAAACCGCAGGCCAGGAAGAACGGTTTGTCGTGTTTTCGTTTCAGTTGGCGGGCCGCCCAGTCGGCACGTATCGTGTCGGCCATTTCGTGCTCGCGATCTTTGGGAACTGCTCCCCATTCCAGGAAAAGCCCGCCGGTGATCTCTTTGCCTTGGTTGTAAACACTGTTCGGAAACGGCTGTGGCACGGGCGTGTCGCTGCTCCATGATTCCAAAGCCCAACCGCCCTCACGCTGGAACTGATTTCGCAGGAAAAACTTTGTCCAACCACGCTGGTCAATCGCCCCGGCCGGGTGATGAAATAACTTGCCAGCGCCCAGTGTGGAGTAACCCGCTTTGGCAAAGCTCATTTGCAGCGATTCAATCTCCGGATGATGCACGAAGAAATTCGGAGTCTCATAGCATCCGGTTGTCGACGCGTACTGCCCCGAGAAAATCGCCGCGCGACTGGGTGCGCAAAACACGCCAGCGGTGTGAGCATTGGTAAAACACACGCCACGAGCAGCAAGCCGATCAATGTTTGGCGTGATCGCGTTGGGGCGTGACTCGAGACATCCGACAAAGTCGTTCATGTCGTCAACTGCCAGAAACACGACGTTGGGTTGCGTATCCGCCCCAAACAGCTGGACAACCCAGGCTGTAGAAAAGAATGCAACGACGCTGAAAAGAAAACGAGAAGGTATATTCATGAGGTGAAGTTCTTCTTTGCAAGAGGCCCTTTTGCGTGCCAGCAGATTCGGGGCATCCATGGGCATGAGTACGTGAGTGTGGAGTTTTGAATCAGGCGTGGTTTCGTCATGAGGAACTCGTGAGTCCGGCACCACAATGCTCGCGAAGGTAAGCGATGCTGCGGAGAAACTCCCTGCGTTCGTGTTGCTGATTGAATTCTCGCCGGTCAACTCCTTCGGCGGGCTCGTCGATTGTTGCGGCAGTTCCTCTGCGTACCAGTTTCAGGAAGTCGACGATTTGCGATGCGTTCAAATTCGGGTAAGCCTTCCAATGGTCCGCGGTCAGGAACGGAATTGGCCGTGCTGAATTTGAAATGGTCTCCACGAATATTGGCATTCCTGGGTTGGACGCGGCGAGCGTGTCAACGTACTCTTTCACATCCATCATGCCCTCTCCGAGAGCCATCCATTGAAACATCGCTCCTTCTTCACTGGACCACACTGTGTAGTCGCGAATGCTATTACAGACCGTGTAGGGCGCGAGTGTTTGAAGATGCTTCATCGGGTCTTCCATCGCCCACAGTCCATTGCCCGGATCAAGCATCACACCACAAACGTCGGTTCCGACCTCATCGATAAGCGCGATGAGCTCTTCGCTTCGGAGATCGGCGGCATGGTTTTCAAATCCGAATTTGATTCCTGCATCCCGTGCGCGTGAACGGGTTGCTTTGAGCACGCGTACAGCTTCATTGATTCGCGGTTGGATTCCACCTTCGAGAAAGCGGTCGTCGATACTGCCAATCCGAACATTGACAACTGGCGAGCCGACCTTATTCGCGACGCTGATTGCCTTAGCGATTAGTTCCTCGGCCTTGCCCCATGTATCCTTGAATTGTTTGCCATTTGCCGCGATTCCGCCTGCGCCGGTATAGATTCTTAGCCCATGTTGGTCTGCGAGGTTCTTGAGCTTTCTTAGGTGTCCTGTTTCAAGGCTCTCGAAGTAGTGCAGCCCATTGAACAGCACTGCGTCAAGTTTTTGCTCCGCCGCAAACTCGAGCAACTGAGTTGCCTTCCAGTTCTTGAAACGCATGCTGCGCATCGAATGACCATCGAGCCCAATCGGAACTTGCTTCGCGCTGGTATCGTTTGCTGACAGAAATACTGATGCGGGGACAACCGCAGCAGCACCGGCAGACGCTGCGGCGAGAAACGGACGACGATGCATTGACGCTGCTCCGGTGGTTGGATGAGAAGGTACTGTCTTCGTCATCTTCATCTGGCGATCTCATCTTGAGCAGTGCGATAAAGCACCGCAATTTCGTTTTCGTTGAGTGCTCGGTCGAATAAGGCCAGCTCGTCGATCCGGCCATCCCACACCTGACTCGCTCTGGAATCCGTACCGAACCAGACTGTCGTATCAGAGTTGCTGCCTGCCATCGCCGAAGCGGGAGTCGATGCGACCAGTTTCCCGTTTTCGTAGAGGTGCAAACTTTCCGCATCAGCGGTCACGACGACGTGCCGCCATGTTTTGTGCGGCAGGATCGAGCTGCCTGCGATGGAAGATACAACTCCATCATTGTTCCTGATGGTGGCCTGCAGTGTTCCGTTCTCATCGAGAGATAGACCAAAGTTGCCCCGCCCCTCCTGCAGGTTCGTGGCAACCATCGCGCTGTGCGCGGGCGCTTCGAGGTACACGAACACGGCCAGTGAGAGTTGCCCAGTGCTCAAGGCCGGCGGCGAATCAACGCGTCCTCCGCGGCCTGTGGAATCGGCTCCGACTCGCAGGGAACCGCCAACGAACACACCGCGGCCATGCGGCGGACGTTTTCCTTCTCCAGTTAATACGATGCCGGAATGTTCGGGCGGTTCAGAAACCAGTCCGCGGTCACGAATCGGCATTCGGTAGAAGGCCAAAGGCGATAACCGCTTGACCAAGCGAGCGTAGTTCAGCCTCGGTTCGTCAAAATTACGAATGAATCTGTCGGTCGCAATGGAGATGTCCTCGGGCTCAGCAGCCCCTTCCGAAATCCGCACTGCCTGAGATGCCTGCAGTTCAACTGACCTTGAGGCATCACGCTTGTTGGATGCCCCGGGACGGACGCGCACGAGCCCATCAAACACATGCACCTCGCTCGCGCCGCCTTCCACATCGACGGAAAACTCGGTGCCAAAGTCAACGACTTCCGCTTCGGGAGTTTCCACCGTGAACCCGATCCCTTCAGGAGACACTCTGGCCGACAGTCGCCCGCTATGCAGCACGACACGTTCGTCGCTGACTGCGTCGAAGCGGGCTGGCGCTTCTACGTAAACCATGACTCCACCGCCGAACTGCAGATTCAACAGCCCTTTCTGCAACTCGTAATCGCCCACCGGGATTTGAGCCTCGTTCCATTGCATGCCGTCTTTCGTGAGCAACCCGTTCACATTACTGATAACGGAAGCCACGGAAGCGTCAGCAGATTCTGGACCGCGGTTGCCTTCAGGCTGCACCAATGCGATGACGATACAGGCCGCAGTCACGAGACCGGTTACCACCAGCGCCAACGTCTGTCGCGAGTGGAAAACCGGTGATGGGAGTTGCTCACGCGACGAAGCTGGGCCAGTGACGGGGCTAGCTGCGTTCGTTTCCAACGCACTCTGCTGAATGTGTCTCCGCCGCAGAGAACGCCGTAAGTCGGAATGCAATTCAGCACGAAGCGCAAAACGTTCGAGGTTCGCCGGAACCTTCAGCCAACTCTGAAACTCCGCGGCTTCTTCATCGGACACCGCTCCTTCGAGAACGCGGTCGATGAAACCATCGTCTATGGACATCACGCATTCTCCATTGCGAGGCGTCGCTTGATGCAACTGGCGAGAACCGTCCGAACACGCGACAGCAGAACTCGCACCGAGCCGCTGGTAGAACCGGTTTCCTGCGCCATCTCGGCGGCAGACAGTTCTCCCACATAACGCAAGTCGAGCAACCGGCGCGACTTTGGCGGCAGTTCCTCCAGACAGGCTTCCAGTGCTTCGCGACGGTGGCTCCGACCGTCAGACTGTTTGGCAATGGTGTCAGCGAGTTGGCCGAGCAGTTCGTCGGAGAAAACAACCCGCCCGCGATCCTGAGCCCGATAGAAATCAATCACCCGTGATTTGGCGATCCACAATGCCCACCCCACGAAAGGCCGGCTTGACTCATACTCGTCAAACCGACGAGCCAGTTCCTGAGCGATCCGCTGAATGACGTCTTCAGCATCGTGAAATCCGGAGATCGACGCGAAGACGTACGCTGACACGGAAGGCTCGACCTTCAGCCAGTGATGAGTGAATTCTTCTCGATTCTGATTTTCGTTCATAAGCACCGACAACGCTAAACAACGGTACGATGACCGTATGCCGAGCGCCGACGGAGATCGTTAACAGGAATCCAGAAATATGTCTGATCCTATTTGAATTCACTCAAAACAACGACCAGATTCTCATCTGCTCGGCTGACTCGGCAGCTGGAAAGCGTCGACTCCTTTCGGCCTACGGCAAATTATGCTTTGGGCCGGTTTGTTGCCAATGATCCGGTATCACCAAATCGACGCTTGGTGGATTCATCATCGGTCTTATTCAGATGACTTAGCACTTGGGTAATGAATCGTCAGAGCTACCGGTTGAATCGGCCGCCGTCAGCTGTGAGTTCTGCGTCCGTGACTTCGGTTAGTCAGATTGTTGTTCGATCGAGAGGGACGCTTCAAAGCTGCGCGGTGTCCAAGTTCGGCGCGCTCATCTGCGGCTGAACTTATAGCGGTGTTCGTACCCGTCTCACCTTCGGAAAGGCGTGCTAGCGCGTGTTTGTTTTTGCGTCCGACGAAAAAAACGTCGCTGTTACCACTCGAGACGACCAATAGTTTCGCAGAATAGTCGTTGTCCGACCGAAACCGCCCAATCAGAATGATAGCGGAAACCGCGCGGTGGGATTCTATATCGCGATTTTGAACCACAATGAGAAAATGCTGATGAAATCGTTGACCCAAATTTCGTTCTTTATTCCCATTGCTTTGATCGCGACATCTTTGTTCGCGCAGGACTTTAGTCAGTTTGAATATCGCAATATCGGACCCTCGCGCGGCGGTCGAGTCACTGCGGTTGCCGGCACGGTGGCTGCCCGTTCGACATTCTATTTTGGGGGATCGGGCTCGGGTGTCTGGAAGTCAGAAGACTATGGACTGTCTTGGAAGAATGTATCCGATGGATTCTTCGAATCACCATCGATTGGCGACATTTCCGTTGCTCAGAACGACGCGAACATTGTCTACGTCGGCACCGGCTCGGACGGTTTACGAAGTAACGTCATCGCCGGAAAGGGGATGTACAAATCCGTTGATGGCGGAGTGTCTTGGGAGCACATTGGCCTGAGAAAAACGGGACACATTGGCGCGGTCGAAATCGATCCTAACAATCACAATATCGTCTGGGTTGCAGCGATTGGGCAAGCGTTTAATGCGAATGAAGAACGAGGCGTCTACAAAACGGTCAATGGTGGCAAGACTTGGGAACGAGTGCTGTTCATTTCCGATACCGTTGGGTTTTCTGATATCGAATTATTGCCAGGCAACCCGAACGTCGTATTCGCGACGGCGTGGAAGGCGGAGCGAAAGCCGTGGACGATTATTTCAGGTGGAACGCAAGAGGAAGGCGGCCTGTACAAATCAGTCGACGCTGGTCGGACTTGGGAGAGAGTGACAGAAGGACTACCCCAAGGGCTGATCGGCAAAATGGATCTTGCGGTCTGTGCCGCTGATTCAAAAGTCGTCTATGTACTGGTCGAGGCGCCCGGTGAAGTGGGTGGACTTTACAAATCGATCAACCAGGGTAGATCGTTCTCGTTGGTTTCCAATGCGTCAGCGATCCGTACTCGCCCTTTCTACTATGCGAATATCGATGTCGATCCAAAGAACCCTGACATCGTCTACTCGATGGCCACAAGCAACCTGAAATCCGTTGATGGTGGCAGGACATGGAATAGTCTGCGAGTCCCTCATGGTGACAACCATGATATGTGGATCAATCCAAATGACACGGATCTGTTTGTTCAAGGCAACGATGGTGGCGCCAACGTCACCCAAAACGGAGGCAAGACCTGGTCGACACAGTTCAATCAACCCACTGCCGAGCTCTACCAAGTGGAAGTTGATGACCAATACCCCTATTGGCTGTACGCGGGCCAACAAGACAATAGCACCACCATTGCGATACCTAGCATGCCTCCGTATCGCGTGCAGCACACCGCCGCATGGATCGTCAATACCGGTGGTTGCGAAACCGGACCGGCTGTTCCTAAGCCCGGCAATCACAATATCGTTTATTCGAATTGCAAAGGCCGCTTTTTCGTATTCGATAAGCGACTCGGTATCGAAAAGGGATACCACATCGGCGCAGCCAATATTTACGGCCATAACCCTCGTGATCTCAAGTATCGTTTTCAACGGGTTGCGCCCATCCATGTGTCGCCACACAACCCGGATGTCGTTTATATGGCTTCCCAGTACGTTCATCGAAGCACCGACGATGGTAAGACTTGGGAAACCATATCGCCGGACCTGACGGCGTTCGAGGCTAACAAACAAGTCATTTCAGGTGAACCAATCACACGGGACATCACCGGTGAAGAATATTACAGCACGATCTATTCACTGCGTGAGTCGCCTGTGCAGCAAGGCGTCATCTGGTCTGGTTCCAATGATGGACCCGTTTATGTGACTCAGGACGATGGAAAGAGCTGGCAGATTGCTACGCCTCGAGGTTTGCCATCCGGTGGACGTGTTGATGCCGTCGAGCCGTCGCCGCACGATGCCGCCAAAGCCTACATTGCGGTTCTGCGATATCAGTTGGGAGACTGGAGACCCTACATCTACAAAACGGAAGACTTTGGAGCTCACTGGAAACTGTTAACCGACGGCACTAATGGAATACCTGAGGACGTTCCTACGCGCGTTGTTCGTGAAGATCCGGTTCGGCCTGGATTGCTTTTCGCTGGAACTGAGTCCGGTATGTACGTATCACTTAACGATGGCGTCACCTGGAAACAATTCCAGCAGAACTTGCCGGTAACGCCCGTGACCGATTTGAAGATCATCCGCGGCGACCTGGCGATATCGACCATGGGTCGCTCATTCTGGGTTCTCGATAACATATCCACCCTTCGGCAAGATGCGATCCAAACAACCGGTGACAAAGCTGTCTTGTTTAAGCCGAAAGATACGATTCGCTATCGCACCGTTTATCGCGGACGCGGGGTCCCAGACTATCCATCGCCATCGGTGATCGTTGACTACTTCCTACCCGAAGGAATCGCTGAACCCATACGGCTCGACGTGTTTGATGCGAACGGAGAATTGGTGAATTCGTACGAGAGTACAGGTGGAAAGAAGGGTGAAGACAAGGAAATCACGGATATGGCGTTGAGTCAAACGCGGGTCATTGTGGACCAGTCGTTGACCGCTGATTCAGGAATGAATCGATTTCGATGGAATATGTCGCATCTTGGCCCTTGGTCCGACAATCGCGAGGGGCGTTTTCGGGGCGGGCCGTTGGTCAAGCCTGGGACTTATAGGTTGAAGTTGACTGCCGGTGACTCTATTTCAGAACAATCCTTCGAATTGATCGTTGATCCAAGAGTCCTTGAGCAGGGGACAACTCCTGACGACATTGACGCCCAGGTGGACTTCGAATTGGAAGTCGTTGATCTGATTTCGGAAGTGCGACGGTTTGAAAAGCAGGTCACCGATGAACAGAAAGAACTTCGAGAGAAAGGCGACGCGCGGTCACCTGAGGAAGAAACGCGGCTCGAGTTGATAAACGACATACTCAGCCAAGTGAAGTCGGCGGATATCATCTATCCTCGACCCAAACTCGCGAGCCAAATTTCGTATCTTTACGGTATGGTGAGTCGAGCCGATCAGGCACCTGGTCAGGAAGCGGAAACCAGGTTTGCCGAGTTGAAGGCCAGCCTCGCCGACCTGCAGGCAGCCTTCAAGTCAGCTGACTAGTCTGCCAACTATTAGGCGCGAGCCTCGCCGTCCGGTAGCAGCCTACGAGCGGTTCGTGTTTTTCAAAGCTGTTGGGGCACATCCACCCTAGCGCGTTCTTGCGATTGCCTCAGCAACACGACTGCATCGATTGAAGCACAAAAACATAGCTGAATTTGAACGCGAAAGCTTGAGCCGGTTCGCGGCAGTTCGGCCGATGGCATCCAACGAGGTCTTCTTTACGACTGCGAGCTGCCGAACCGCTAGCTCTACAGGCTGCCAAATCCGAGGCGGATCATTTGGCCGCAGCAGATTGGCCAACCTTCGAAGTGCAATCGGGGCTCAGGACCGCTGCAAGTTAGCCCGTGGTCGAACTCCGCGAAGACGATGCAACCTGTGCGTCGAACGAAAATCCGAAACTTGCAGCGGTGTCGGTAAACGCGAGGGCCAGGCGCTGCTGACTGCAAAAAGCGTTTGGCAGACTGAACACCCTTGTGAGTTTCTTCGGGTCACTCGTTGGTGGACATTTCTGCTTTGAGCCACGCTCGGGCAAATGCCCAGGAGCGGTCGGCGTGAACGAGATCGGTGGCCTGAAACAGGCGGCGCAATTCGTCATAAACAACGGGCAACAATTGCTCCGCCGCCTGTTGATCGCCGGACTCGATCGCATTCAATAGGTTGGTAACTTCAGTCATCAGCATCCCACATCTATACGGTTGTTTCGCCGCCATTTACGGAAACAGATGTGCCGCAATCTTCTCTTCGACTGATCACTCCTCGCGAGAGTCGATCCAATGCGGCCAAGATGGATCTTGTAGCCGTTTCAAGAAGGCGGTTGCCCAAACATGTGACCACCAATCGTATTTTCCTTGTTTCCGACACGATTCGAAGTGTAATCTTGCTTCTGCACGTCGTCCCTGCGCCAACCGAATCATGCCAACTGAGAATTCGGCATAACAGGTCTCTTCTGGAAACGGCCTGGCAAACTCCAAGAGTTTGCCAATGGAATCTTCGGTTGGGTCGCTATAAAGATCACGGACAAGCGGATACATGTGCCATTCGAAATCTGGGCGTTTGTCCTTAAGTCTCGACGCTTGCCTGCGAAGTTCGGCCAAATCACCGGCGAACAGGAATGCCTCCAAAGCGATGATATCGCTGCTAATTGCATAGTCTGGACGCTGGCTTGTAACCCGTTTGAACCAATCCCTCGCCGTTTGTCGTCGTTGTTCAGAAGACGCACACAATGCAATCTCACTAAAGCACCCAACAATCGTCTGGGACTCTTCTTCGATCGTCCGATCCACACTTCGGATGTCTTTTTCGTACTCTCCGTTCTCGAACAATCGCGCGGCCGTATAGGCGGGAAGTGTGCTTAACCCCGCTGGTGGAACGGACTCAATTTCCTCGAAAGCAGGTCGATTTTGCAAAGCGGCATAATAGGTTGCTCGGCACATGCGTGAATACGCGCGCGTCGCCTCTGTACTTTCAAGTAACTCGAGCAACTCAGCAGCATCTGCAGAGAGCCTAGTGGCTGCCTCTAAATTGCCCTTGAATCGAGCGAACTTGATGCCATCCACCAGAGCTAACATGTATTCTGTTTGGATGTAGAAGTTTCCAGGGGCAAGACGATTTGCGTCTTTGAATCTAGTAATCACACTCTCCAGAAGTTCAAAATCCTTTTCTTGCTGAACGATATCTCGCTCAGCAACAGCGAGAATCGCATTCAGAATCGGCGATCGGGGATTGGTCTCCAACAACTTCATCAACTGACGTCGCGCCTCATAGGGAAAGCGATACACGTCAACTAGTGCATGAAAGAAGAGTTCTGAGTCTGTGGAAGGTGCAATACTTAGCACTCGGCTCCTGCATTCACCCATGAGGCCATAGTCGCCGACTGAATGACTTACTAAGAAGTAGGCGCCCCATACTTCAATACTATCTTCGAACTCCTGTGAGGCCTTGCGAAGTCGCTCTGCCGCCACCCCTGGCTGCCCCGAGAAGTAGAAAGAAATTCCCTGTAGCGCTTCAACTAGTGGTGCTGCAACTTCTGCATCCGCCGCTTGCTGAATTGTCAGTTCAGCAAGTTTAAAATTGCCGCTCATCGCATCGGTGATCGCGCGGTCAACAAGCACCGATTGCAAACGGTTTCTGGCATGCTCAGCCCGCGTCCATTGAATGACAGAAAAGATGGTTGCGAAGAGCGACACCGCTAGGATCGATGCGGTAGTTAAAAAGATACGGCGGTGCCGAGTATAAAGCTTCACGAGCTGGTACGACGTCGACGGTGGCCTGGCTGAGACGATAGAACCATCCAAGTAGTTTTCCACGTCTTCCGCAAAATCTGACGGTGAGCCATAGCGACGATTACGATCCTTGTCTAACGCCTTCACCAAGATCCAATCGAGTTCTCCTTGCAACTCGCAAGCGAGCTTCCTCGTGTCGGTATCTCGCCTTCGAGAGACGTTGGTGGCGGTGTCACCAAGCGAAGAAACTCGAGTGCTCGGCTTGGGGGCTTCATCCTCGGAAATGATGCGACGCTTCTCATCGAAAGAAGCTTCTCTGAATGTGTCTACGTCAAATGGCAATGCACCGGTCAGCAGTTCGTACAGCAGCAGACCAAGTGCATAGACGTCACTACGGGTGTCGATATCGAGTCCACTCAAGCGTGACTGCTCGGGACTCATGTACAGAAATGTTCCAACAGGCTGCAGGTGATGAGTGTAAATCGTGTTCTCGGTTAGGCGTTGCCCAATCGCTTTGGCGACTCCAAAGTCAATCACCTTCGGGACAGGCTTGCCATCGTGCTCGGTGACCAACACATTGGAAGGCTTGATGTCGCGGTGAATGATGCCTTTTTGATGTGCGTGCTGAATAGCGCGGCAAACTTGATTGAACAGCTTGAGTCTTTGGCGAATCGTGAGTCGCTTTTCATCGCAGTACTCGTTAATTGGGATTCCCCGGACGAGTTCCATGACGAAGAATGGACGGCCTCTGTCGCTGCTGCCTGCGTCCAGCACACGTGCAATGTTTGGGTGGTCCATCATTGCCAAGGCCTGCCGCTCGGCCTCGAATCTGGCCGTAACGTCCCTGGTATCCATGCCGGCTTTGATCAACTTCAGGGCCACGCGACGGCGAACCGGCTTCTCTTGCTCGGCGACATAGACGATCCCCATCCCGCCTTCACCGATTTGCTCTCGCAGCTTGTAGGGACCAATGGTTTCGCCAGCAGCGACTCTGATGCTTGTCTCCATCGTCGACGGCATATCACCCGTTTCGAGCAGACTATCCGGCTGCTCATGAGCCTCGATAAGTTTCAATACACGTTCGCGTTGCGTCGCATCGGAAGCATTCGCGCAAACAAAATCTCGCCGTTCAGCATCGGGTAGTCCGAGCGACAAATGGAATAGGGCTTCGTCAGTCATGGGGCTTCCTTCACTCACATTGCAGATGACTGCTGTCTGACCTGACGATGAAGTTGGGTGGCAATTTGATCATTGCCTCCATCTTGACACGTTCTTCAGGGCGATCTTGGTAGACATCGTCCAAGAATGCGACTCGCTTGTCGCGTGAGAGTGAGATTGCTTTGGCAAAGATCTGTTCCTTAGTCATCCTGAAGTAAAGCTCTGTACTTGACAACTCGGCTGCGGTTCACAGTTGATCGACGCCTTGCTCCGATTCTCCCTTGAAAATCGTCTTCATGGATTTTGCCCAATGGTAGTCGCCGTAGTTGTAAAGATGAGAGTCAAGGATTTCTTGAATCGTTTTTAAAGCGCGCGTTCGACTCTCTCGACTTGGTTTGGCCTGGTGTTGCAATACGTGAACACGCGCGATAGTGCCGACCGCAGTCACCCATTTGGATGTACCGTAGCCGGCTGCATTCCTTAGAGTTTGCTCGTTATCTAGATCTTGTTCTGCATAATACTGCGCTTGAAGTCGGACGAGCTTGGTTCGAGTGTGATTCTCTTTGTCCTCTAAGAATTGGCGGCTTTCTTCAGCTAGTCGCTCCAGCGATCCGACTAGGGATAAGTAGTATAAGTGACTGTGAATAGGTATTCCTTCGGATTGCTTAAGTTCGCGATAGACTTCCTCAGCCTCGTCCTTTCGCCCGGACTTAAACAGACAGTAGGCGAGCCAAAGCCTGGACATGAAATCTTTGCTCGCGCGTAAGGGCTCTACCGCTGTTTCATAAGCGGTTGCCGTATTCTCCTTCAAGGTCAGCGCACGCGCTGCATAGGATTGCCCCGAGGATGCGTGCTGGTTGTTCAGGATCTCCTGCCAAACAGCGTGGCTTTCCTGGACACGGAAATCAGACAGGTAAAAGGCGATTGCCAGTTTACCGAGGGTGAAGTTTGGAGTGGCCCTTAATGCCTCGATATCCCTCGTCGCCTGAAGTCGCAGCCCCTCTTCCTCCGCGTTAGAAAGAGCACCACTCAGTAAGGAAGTATGGTTGATTCTCAAACTTACTGTTGAAAGAAAAGAGTTTTCGCCAGAAAGTGCGCGCGCGGCCTGTAGTTTCTGCACGGCTCTTCGGATCCTTTCTGGATCCTTAGCCGCCACCGGATAGCGGGACAGAACATCGGCATACACCAAATTGGCAAAGGGTGTGTTCCTGTCTTCGACGGTTTCGATTAGCTCAAACGAGCTGTGGGGGTACTGCCCCATTCCAAAAGCTACGTAGACCTTCTCTTCCTGACTGAGGGGGGCGTTTGACCTGGCCGCTACGTTGTTGCTATGAGTGAGATAACGGTCGAAATCGGCTGCATTGGCATACGCCATTGCAAGCAGAGATTCTGCGATAATGCTGTCCGGTTCTTTGGCCAAAGCGATTTTGAAATGTTCGATTGCGCCTTGAGGATTCCCAGAGAAATTATCTGACTGTCCTTTCAGAATCGAATGCCATGCGAAATCGCTGCTATCCGTTTGACGGGCTATCTGAAGAGCAATCTGCAATTTATCTGAGTCGCCAGTCATCGCCAAAAGCATACCGTAGTCACGCACATGAGACATAGCATTTTCATAGCGTACCAGTGCCTGTCGAGTTTCTTGATTCTTCCACCACAAACCAATGAAGCCGAGGAATACAACCAGTACCACCGCGGAAACTGCGGTCGTCAATAGGCGATTCCGTTTCCATACTTTGGATATTCGGTAGCCGATAGTTGGCGGGCGTGCTTCAACGGCGCCGCCGCCCAAGTAGTTGTTAAGATCTTCGGCCAAGCGACTGGCGGAATCGTAACGACGCTTACGATCCTTTTCGAGGGCCTTCATGACGACCCAATCGAGGTCACCCTTAAGGGTACGGGATAGTGAGCTTTGATCGGTTTGACGGTATGCGGCGGTTTGCGTTGCGGCTTGGCCTTGGCTGCTGAGGCGTAAGCTTGGGCGAGGCGGTTCTTCTTCGCGAATGGTGCGAAGGATCTGATCCAAGCCTTTGCTTCGAAGTTCTTTGCTGTCCAACGGTGTCTCACCAACCAGCAACTCATAAAGGATGACTCCCAGCGAGTAGACGTCTGTACGAGTGTCGACGTCGAGTTGATTGAGCACCGCTTGCTCGGGACTCATGTATTCGAGCGTACCTACAATTTGTCCAAGCTGGGTGTAGAGCGTTTTTTCCGTCAGCTTCTGATGCGTGGCTTTTGCCACGCCGAAGTCGATGACTTTGGGAACAGGGCGATCGTCGTACTGTGCAACCAGAATGTTCGATGGTTTGAGATCTCGATGAATAATGCCTTTTTGATGAGCATGTTGGACGGCGCCACACACATCTACCATCAACTTGATGCGATCCTTCGTCGACAGACGATTGGTATCGCAGTACTCATGAATAGGCACTCCCTTAACCAACTCCATCACAAAATAGGGTTCGCCTCTATCCGTCGATCCAGCGTCCAGAACTCGAGCGATGTTGGGATGGTCCATCATCGCCAAGGTTTGGCGTTCCGCTTCAAAGCGTGCGACGACTTGCTTTGAGTCCAAGCCGGCCTTAACGACTTTGAGAGCCACCAAACGTTTGACCGGCTTTTCCTGCTCGGCCATAAAGACCGAGCCCATCCCGCCTTCGCCGATCTTCTGCAGTAACTTGTAAGGACCGATTTCTTGTGAATCTGAACGGTCATCAGTCGAAGACTGCGCAGCTTCCGTAGCAGGCATATCCAGCAAGCTGTCTGTCTCCGCGTCGGCCGCAATTAGAGCCTCAATTCGCGCTCTCAATTCCGCGTCAGTACCACAAGCCTCATCCAAGAATGAATCCCGCCGGTCGGCATCGACGTCCTGGGCAGCCGAAAAGAGCTTCTCTTCGCGCGACACCGGTAGTTTGGCAATCCTCTTCCCACAGGCCGGACAGAATTGAGGATTGATCTCGGCCAGTCCATCGAGATTCGCACCGCAATCAGAGCAAGAGTTCACAAATTCGCTTTCCGATCAGGCTTGGAAGTATGAAGAAGTCTTCAGTCCCAAAAGACAGTGCGTAAATCGCCCTTGATATACATCACGAAGGGATTGAAATTTAATAAGGCGGCCGCGCGACGTCCATGACAAGGGACTAGTTTACCACCTAAAGCATGGCCTGGCCGAACTCGCGTTCTACACCTCCCCACCCGACCGCCCGCAATTCGTGAGTTGGCTAAGTCGCGTCGGTTGGACAACTCGATGTTACGGCGCCTCGGAGCCTGGCAGTTGCAGACGCAACACGTGAGGTTAGTTGTCTGGAATTGGCAGCCGCTCTGGGATTCTCTAGGTTTCCGCGGCGCACCGCGCAGCCATCGCCCGAATGCTAGAGCCCGTGACTAGCGCAGCCGGATGGTGGCGGTCACCGGGATATGGTCCGAGAGCATCTCCGTTTGGGCGTCACGCAGAATCGCGACGGATTCCACCTGTTCACTTAGGTGAGGCGAAACAAAGATGTAATCCAAACGGCGGTCCGTCCCATGATCCTGATCGTTCACTAACGCACCTGGAAAGGTCCCGACAAAGGGCAGATCAGGAGATCTGCGCGAGGCAATCAGATCGGTGTACCCTTGCTGGAGAATCGCCTGGATTCCACCGTAGTCGAGTCTGCCCTCATTCAAATTGCGGGCGTTGGGGTTCTTCCTATCGAGTTCCTTAAAGAACGGAACGAGTCGTTGATCTGAGTCGTATTGCGATTTGTCGGCCGGGGAGAATCCATTGAAATCGCCGGCCAGAACAACATCCGGGCTCGTACCGGGAAGAGACTCCACATCCTTTTTCAACAGCGCGGCTTCGTCGATCCGCCAATGGAAATTGGAGGGATGGAAATGGATCACGTAGAACCAGATGCCCTGGATTCGACATCGAAGCAAACCATGGTGGAATCCCTGGCGAATTCTTTTCAAATCACTGATTGGAAATCGGGACGTGATGCCCGTGGGGAATCCGTCTTCCTTCAGCAGTGCTGAGTACGGATGGCCCCATGATGCTGCGTCGGCTCGGAGCTTTTCCTCGGTGTAGCCATTCAACTCCTGCAAGGCAACGACATCCGGCGTCTGAGCCTTCATCCAGCGTTTCCAATTGGCATACCGCGGCTCCGTTTTCTTTGTGAAGCCATACCACACGTTATGCGTGATGATACGCAGCTTCTCGGGCTTCGCTTCGTCCGTCGACTGTGCGGACGCAGGCAAGCAAATCATGAGGGTCAGCAAGATTGAACGCAGCATCGGAATTCTTCCACGGGACATTTTGAAACTCCGGTACACTCAGCGAGATCTAGGACTGGATGCATACCAGCTTGATAGGCAAATTGTTTAAGCTTCAACCGTCTCGCCAGCGGGAGATGGGAGAGTAGCCGAGCAGACGCTGGGCCTTTTCGATGGAATAAAAGGTCTCGGATTCTCCAAGTTCACGCTTCTTCGGGATTCCCGCATAAAATCTTGGGATGATGCCCTGGTTAGGCATGCCCACCGAGGTGTCCGGATTGGCGACATTGAAGACCTGGTAGCCAAGGCCGTTTACAGCCAAGGCTCGATCCACAAAGTGGCTCAGGTCGCGGGTATCGATATAAGCAAAGATATTGCGGCGGCGGCATGCTGCGTCGGCGGTCCATTGCGGGACAAGCTCCGCGTACTCATGGGGCTCGACGACATTGTTGATTCTCAGAGCATAGATATCCGAACCGGTCCGGGCCTGAAAAGACTGAGCACATAGCTCGTTACAGACTTTGGACATCGCATACGCGTCGTGAGGGACGGTCGGGTGCTCTTCGTCGACCGGGATGTACGCCGGTTTCTCTTCTCCAAACGCGAAGCACACTCCGTAAGTCACTTCGGATGAAGCAATCAAGACTTTGGGAATCCTTAGCTTCGTTGCTACCTCGAGGACGTTGTAGGTTGTCGTGGAGTTGATGCGGAAGCACTCGGTATCTGGCTTGATCTGAATTCTTGGGACCGCAGCAAAGTGAATGACGGCATCGAACTTCGTAGTTCCCCACTTCTCGTCGAGCTCATCAAAGGCAGTTATGCCGCTCAATGCGGAGAAGACTTGGCCCGCGTCCGTCAGATCCGTAACCAGATCATACGCGCCTGAAATATCGGAAGGGACGAGATCCAGATTTAATACGCGATGGCCCGCTGCGACCAGATGAGTCACCACATGTCGTCCGGCTTTCCCGGAACCACCTGTAAAAGCGATGCGCATGATGATCCTCGAACTATATAGGCTAGGGGAACGTGAATAATCCAAGTGACGCAGCTTGTCAGCGACGCATGACGGAGCTGGAGTCGGTCTGCTTCGAGCGGGATTGGCCCTGGTTGGTAAAGACAACACGCTGCTGCTCAACGCCGGACCGTTTCGCCGGGGATATCGTCGATCCCCTATTCACTGAGGACAATCTAAATCTGTGTTGTTTGTTGCTTGAGTAAGCGACTGGTCGCTTTTTCGATCCACTGTTCGCGAACGTCGAGTCCGTCGGGTAAAGGTAGCTGAGCAACACCGAGGATTCTTCTGAGGACCTCGACCGCGGCGAAGTCGCGGACCAACTCCCAGTCAAGCTGAACGTCAGATTGCGTGCATAGCAGCGTAAGATCGGCGAGTCGATCCACACTCTGGGACCAGCCGCATAACTCCAAGTGTGCGGCCATCACGCCATAATCAAATTCAGCTGGTCCGGCGAAGCAGAACTCGGGATCGATGACTCTCGGGCCTGCGTCTAGAACCAGCCAGCTGCCTGGGTAGAAATCGCCGTGCAGCAAACTAGTGCCACTACCTAAGTAGATCTTCCCCAGCCGGAGGCAGGTTTCGCGGAGTGACAAATCCGCCCGAACGCGTTGTGAGGCTTCGGTAAGTCCTGGGCAGGCCGCGTCTAGGTCCAGAGGCGGGTCTGGCCGAAACGGCAAGTCGAAGATGTGCTGGTGGTTCAACTTCCGCAAGGCAAGGTTACGGAAGCGATCGGATGAGCCTTCCGCAGCCATTCGTTGACTCGACGAACTATGCAGACGCTGAAGCCAATCAACCAGCGGTTCCAATAGTGGGGTGAACTGATCCTCTGCGGGAGGTTCTCGATACCAACTGGTCGCATCTGCAGCAGAGCCTAGGTCTTCGAGCACAAGCACATGTTGCTCGGGAATCCAGGCGAGCAAATTGGGAAGCAACGCGGCGATGGTGTTATCGACGGTTGCAAACTGATAAAAGGCAGCTTCGTGTTCGATGCGGTCTATCGGAGCTGGAATAAAGTCGTACTTTGCCACAAAGGGACGCGACTGTTTGACAATAACGGTGCTTGGTCCCGCGGTCGCGGATTCGAACATGACACGCAATGTCACATTCATGTTACCGTCGCCAGCGGGCTGGAGCCGCGAGATCTCGGCGTTTGAATCGACAACGCCCGCGTCCACCAGCAAGTGCTTCACTTCTAATTTCGAATCGGTGCTCAGCCAAACAGGATCCGTCAAATTAAAACTCCTCAATGGTTATGGACTCGAGGCTCTCCAGCCATAGGTCGATGGATTCGTTGTAATCCGTTCGAAGCGTATTGGAGACTGCCTCGCGGATTGGTTTTGGGAAAACTTCGGGGCCGTGGACGGCGCCGATCATGCACCCCAATACCTGGGCGTAGGAATCGCTATCGTGACCGAAATCGAGAGTTAAGTGCATTGCGGCAAGTGGATTGAATTTACACAGGCGAAGAACGCAAATGGGTACGATCAACGTGAAATGCGCGTCCCACCAGTATTCGGGCTGTCCTTTAGTTTCCAAAATTTTGAAAAGCTTGAAAGGCACGCCAGCGGCTTCTTCGAGCCACTGGTCGCAGCGATCCATCCAGCGATTGAGTTGGCGGCCGGCGAAGGGGACTTGGCTTATCTCGAATGGGTCGGTTTCGCTCATCGCCGTGAATAAGGCTTGCCATCGCTCGCTCGGGGCCGATTCGCTTAATTCGGGTGACAGCGCCGCAGCGAGTCCCGCGTTCAGAGCGGCGGTAAAATCTCTGGCAAGTGGCGTGTCGATGAAATCTAGCTGATACGTTGCTTGGTACGCTAGCTCTGGTTCACCTGCGAAGGCAGCGGCCAGTGGTGGAAACATCATTTGCCCAGAGCAGTTGTTGACGCCAGCCCAAAGTCGTTCCAATGGTTTGGCACGTTCAAGATCACGTTCCCCCAATAGCCAGCGGGAAGCGTATCGATATTCGCGAAATCCCTCTTCATTCAACGCAGCGAGTTGATCCGGTTGGATCCCCGGGGCGTCTGGAGCGGGGTGGAACTCGATGAAGCTCTCAGCGATCGCTTTGCGGCTGAGCGGTTGTGACTTGGCTTGCGAGCGTCTCAGGGCTTGCAACAAGACCATTTTGTGTCGCGAGTCATCGGTCAACGTTCCGAGTGGAGCTGAAGGACGCCAGGGACCGTAGGCGGCTGTTCCGGCTCGCAGCATAACGTAGTCACGCATCGGAAGCGTTCGTGCAAGCTCCTCAAGCCGCTCTTCTGCGATTGGAGACTCCATCCAGCTTCGTGCATCGGCAGTTCCTTTTTCGGAGGGGGCCTTAGACGAGAACTCAAGCGGACCACCCAATGCGTCTCCGATCAAGCCGCCGAGTAGAAGCCCACGTTTGCGTTCGCTCACGGTAACTGGAGCGGCAGCTTGCTTGGCCAGGCTCGCACGCGGCAGCGCCGCTAGAGCTGTAGAGCCCAAGGCTGCTTTGAGCATGCTGCGTCGGATCAATGGACTCGACATTCTCTTCCGCATCTCCGTCGTTTGTAAACGAATTTGGATCGATGTATTCAACTGGTTCTGTCTCGAAACTTAGCGTGCAGCGACGAACGTATTTGAGCCCATTGCCGCCTGACGCCAATCGATCGGAGACGCTGGTCGGAATCGATTTCCGGTTCTCAGGTCACGACGGCGTTTTCGCATTTTTCTTATGCTTCCGGTCGTAAGCACTGAAGGAATTCCGTATCGGCGGGGGACAGCGCCTAAGAGAGGATATTTGTAGGCCTTTATGATAGCGGAAGGAAAACGAGTTGACCGTGAAACCAGATACAGCCTGCCTTAGAAAGCAGCTGCAATCCTCTGAGCGCTAACGGGAATCCGTCACGACATTTTGCCGAATTGAGGTGGATGGATTGGTTGCCGTCCATTCGCGATTTGGAAATCGATTCCCAGACGGTCTTTGAGGTGAATGAAGCAAGAGTCTGATGATCGTGACGCTGAGGCTGTTTGTAGACTGTCTGCAAAACGAATCCTCGCTAGGACGCTGCGTTTCCGGCAACAACGAAGCGCATCGGAGTGTAGAATGCTTCGAAAATCATGCCAAGCGTGATTGAAGTGGACTCGCTTAGCCAACCGGCTTTAACGAACCTAAAGTGCTGAGAGCATCCAGCGGCCGCACGCTGCGGGCAAATTTGATATCGAAAGGATCAATGTATGGATAAAGATACGCGAACTTGGGCCATGCTTTTGCACCTATCGCTGCTGGCTGGCTTTGTTGTGCCCATGGCCGGGCTGATCGCCCCGATTGTCATTTGGCAGGTCAAGAAGGATGAAATGCCGGCGATAGATGCACACGGCAAAATGGCGGCCAACTTCATCATTTCGATGTTCCTCTATTCCCTCATCGGGTTGTTGCTGCTTCTTGTCGTCATTGGTGTATTCGTGTTGGGTGCGCTCGGGATTGTAGCCGTCGTCTTCCCGATTATCGGCGGCGTCAAAGCGAATAATGGTGAGCTTTGGGATTACCCAGGCATCATCAAATTCATCAAGTAGTCCTCTTTCGAGTCTCCGACTTTCCAGGCCCAATCAGAATTTCAAGCTTGGGTATGAGACGAGACGCGCGAGCGGCGGGGTGCGTCATGAACCCCGTTGGCATAGTGAGCAGCGTTGGGCCAGCGGCTCAATGGCGAAACAGCCTAGATTCGAACTTGGATTTGCCCGGTTCGACTCTCGGGACAAACGGAGCGCTTCGCCGATCCCAATTACAATGAGTTATTTTGATGACCATTGTAGGGGTCGACGATGAGAGAGATTGAAACAGTTGGCCAATTCAAACGTTGGCTGGCCGGGGCAAATCCACTGAAACCAGCGGCGATCCAAGCTGTCGATGCTTCGAAGCTAGATCGCGAGATCAAGCAAAAGGAATTCACTGGCTCCATCTTCCTTGGGTGTGAACTTTCCGAGCATGCAACCAATCGCATTGTGGCAACTGGAGGGATTGTTTTTCCGCAATTGGGTGACTTTCTTTTTCCGGTGCATCGTGGCCGTCTGTACGAGCCCGAAGAGCTGTTTTCGGAGTTCGATCCAGACGATGACGCGAGTTTCGAAAAGACGCTCGATCATCGAGTTTATCTGCAATACCAATCCCACGGTGGTGCGCAAACGGAATCGATCCGAGTCACATTGGCTAGGCGTCTGCACGACCACAGCATTACCGATGCTCTTCACGATGCAATCAAGGGGAAGAAAGTCGTTGCGATCATGGGGGGGCATGGTATGGAACGGCGGGATCCCTTCTTTGCGAAAATCGCGCACTTGTCACGAGAGTTGACTCAGGATGGTTTTTTGATGGTTAGTGGCGGTGGACCTGGTGCGATGGAGGCGACCCACGTAGGAGCCTATTTTGCGACTAGGGATACCTATGAACTGGATGCAGCGTTATCGATGATGTCCAAACGCCCTGAAGGAGCCGAACCGGGCCGCGAGTATGCGGATGAGGATTGGTTGCATCGAGCGTGGCGTGTGCGATCGGTATTTCCGCTGAGCGCGTCGGATAAGAAGAAATGTCGGAGTATCGGCATTCCAACTTGGTTGTACGGACATGAGCCGCCGACACCCTTCGCGACCCACATTGCCAAATACTTCGCGAATAGCGTCCGTGAAGACGGATTGCTCCAGATCGCCAACCACGGCGTCGTGTTCTCTCCGGGGAGTGCTGGAACCATTCAAGAGATTTTTCAGGATGCCGCACAGAATCACTACCACACGACAGGGGCGTGTGCGCCAATGCTCTTGTTTGGCGAAGAGTATTGGACTGAAACGAAACCTGTCTGGCCTCTCATCGAATCGCTTTCCAAGGGGCATCCCTATGGAGAATTGCTGGCCATCACCGACAAGGCAGCGGAGATTCGCCGCCGCCTCGCCTCGTATCGACCGGAGCTTTACCAAAAACCGACTTAAGAAATGTCTTTTGCTCTGGGAAGTCCGATTAAGGGCAAGATCGTATTCTGGGCCGATTTCGAGGAGTTGAAAAGAAATCTGAAAGCGCATCCAAGATTGCGACCAGCTCGGCGAATCTGGTATCGACACAAGTCGTTGGTCTGGCAGGAACCATCAGGCCGGTGGCTCATTCTTCGTCAAGATAATTGGTCGCAAGGAATACCAGAATGAAGATCTCCGCCTTGTTTGCACATACGATCTCAGCCTCAAAGTGGCTGCCGGCAATCGCTCTCGGATGCAGTCTCAGTGCAAGCGGCCTTGCCGACGACACGACTGCGAGCAAAGAGAAGGAAGACGCGAAGAAGTCGGCCTACAAGGCGGAGACGGAGCGTTTTGATCACACCGTACGCGAAGATTTGTTTGCCGGTTTCGAAGGTGACGAAGAGGCTCTAAAGCGAGGGATGCAGGCTTGTGAGGACGCGCTCAAGGAGAAGCCCGATCACGCTGAGGCGCTTGTCTGGCGCGGCGCAGCTCGAATTTATGTTTCTGGCGAGGCGTTTCAGAAAGGCGACTTTCAAGCTGGCATGAAGAATTGGACATCGGGGCTGGAAGATGTAGACAAGGCTGTTGAGCTGGAGCCTAACAATATTGGTGTACTCATTCCGCGAGCAGCTGTCCTGTTACCTGCCGGCAGAAGTGCTCCCAAGGCGATGGGGCTACCCTTGCTGCATCGTGTGAAGAAAGACTTTGAGCGAACTTATGAGCGTCAGAAGGACATGCTCGATAAGATCGGCGAGCATCCGCTTGGTGAGCTTCGGATGGGATTGGCGGATGTGTACCGGGCCCTTGGAGAAGGCGAGAAGTCAAGGGGCCAGCTCGAAGCGGTTATCAAGGAGTTGCCTGACACCGCGTATTCTTCCAGGGCCAAGGACTGGCTAGCTGCCCCGGCGGAAAAGAAGCTGGCTCACAACTGCATTGGTTGCCACTCTTCTTAAGCGCACTGGATTGCGTCGCTAAATGCAGAAGCACGGCCCATTCTTATCGCGAGAGAGATCGGTTCTAGATAACGAGTGGAGCGGTACGGGACTCGTCGCTTGAAGCTACCAAAGTACGGTGTCGCCAGCGACGCCGCGATGGATCAGGGCGTAGCACCAGAAGATGAGAATGGCGACGGCGATGATGACCGCTAGATAAACGGGGTAGACGATCGCCAGGATGAATCCACGGGCAGCACCGCGATAGCCATCGATCAAGCAGCCCGCTGCAGCACACCAAAGTGGCAGTACGATTGCAGCAGCACTGATCGATGGTATGGCTCGCATGAGCCCAAAAGTAATTGCGACGACACTGGTGGACGCAAATATTCTTTTGAGCGTGATTCCATAGCAGCCGCTTAGGTCAGGCAAAAAGTCGTCTGGTCGGAAGATCCAAAATCGACCTTGGTAAAACGGACCTGAATCTCTATCCACCTTGTTCTGCCTTCTCGCTGCTGTGCGCCCGATCGTGCCGGTACGTTCGTCGAAATTGCCTTGACTGGGGGATCGTCAGGGCGAATGGTCCGGGCGCGGGCTAGGACCAATCGAGACCTTCGTGTAGGGCGTTGAGGTTTCTAGCCTGACCGGAAGTGCTCACGACCATATCCTCGACGCGTACGCCTCCAAAGTTGCGGCTGTAAAGGCCCGGTTCAACGGTCAGTACTTCGTTCTCCACGATCGTCCCGCCGTTGTCATCGAGCAGGATAGGTTCGTGGACTTCTAAACCGACCCCGTGGCCCGTTCCGTGTGGCATCACCGGATCATCAGAAATCTCACCACGACGGAATGGAAATCCGTGCTGCTCCAAGGTTGACTTTGTTGCACCGTGAACGTCGTCGGCGGTCGCATCGACTCGAAGCGCCGCGATCGCAGCAGCTTTGGCAGCAACGACGGCAGCGTGCATCTTCACCATCGTATCGCTGGGCGTTCCGTGGACGACCGTGCGAGTGCAGTCGCCACAGTAGTGGGTGCTTCGACTCTGAGGAAAAATATCCACGATGACGGCTTCTCCCGTGGTCAAGACGCCGGACCCACGCTCGTGGCAGTCTGAGGTATGCGGTTTGGTCGCGACAATGGCTCCATGCGGTTCCAAGTAGTCTTGGTCGAGCAAGAACGTGCTGATCAACTTTCGAACTCGCTCGCTCGTTAGCTCGGATCCATCATGCATGAGGATTCCGTTCGAATTCGCTTTCGCCTTGGCGATGGTCGTGCATGCCAACTCCATCGCGTTCTCCGTGACTCGCTGGGCGTCTTGCAACCACTCCAGCTCCTGGTCGTCCTTGCTTCGCCGCTCTGAGACGCCCAATTCCGGGGAGTATTCGATCTTGATGCCAGCTTCTTGGATGTGCCAGGCAAAAATATAAGGCAGCGTTCGATCCGTCCGAACTAGTTCAACTTCAGATCGCTTGAGGCACTCAGCGACGGACTGCGCTGTGGCAGTAGCGCGGTCGCCGGAAAGTCCCCCTGCCGGTGTGTAGTCCGCCGGGCACGCAAACGTGTCGGCGGTAACTGTCTCACGGGCACGATCCATTTCGATGTCGCGAACGATGAAATGCGTCTCGATCTTACCGTCCGAATCGAAACGCAGCCAAGCGGCTGGATCACCGACCGCGAACCGGACTCGATGAAAGAATGCGGGGTTTTCGACGGGGATACCTGCGATCAGGGTCGCGACTTTTGCCATGGGGCCTTGCCTGAGACTTGAGTACGTGAAAATAAAGCCTGGTGCTGATGCCAGCCAATCTAGACCGAAAAGTAGACCGGGAGCGGGGCTCGTAGACCGGAAGCGGGGCTCAACGTCAGAATGGATGCTGAGGCCGGATTATACCCAACGATCCAAGATCCGCGCGGCGGCAATTTCGGAAAGAGTTCGTCGTTGGTAACTCCGTGTGTCACCAGAATTCGGTGCAAAGCACTCGTGTTGCGTTGCGATCTAGATTGGCTCGGCCTATGTTGGAATGAGCTCCTTAACTCTGATTCACTGGCACAAGCCGACACGATCCTGACAGGCGATGAAATAACAACGGATGCAAGTCTTGTCCTGGAAATCGGTACGACATCTCTCACAGCTTTCGCTGTTAAACCGGATTGCGTTTGTGATGTTATTCCTGGTGCCGTTGCTGTCCGGGTTTTTGAGGCCGGTCCGAGTGAGTGTCGAGAGGGCGAACGTCGTCTTGGATGCAACGCAGAATCGACTTGCTCAGAGTGCGATTGTCGAAGGCGCTGGGTCGGCTCTGCGTTTATGGCGCGGATTGCAACAATCGTTGGCTAGTAACCAGAATGAGGCTGATAGTGAGCAGCTGAGCGATGAAGCCCAAGCTGGGGCTAAGGCTGCTCCCGAATCTCCGCCAGGATCCCTGGGTGACGCTAGTGACGAAGGAAGCTCCATCGACGAGTCTCAAACGGAAATAGAGCAGCAGGTTGGTTTGTTTTTCCCCGTAGGGTGGCAGGACGAGGAAGACGATGGTGGAGCGGCGGGGCTTCCCTGGAATATAAGAACGCCCTTTCTGCCTCGTCCTTGGACCCTAGCCTTTGTTGCCGCCTTGATGATCTTGCTCGGGGATACCGTAACGCAGCTTTTTTGCCCTGAGATCGTAAGGCGAAATTCATTGCCCGATTATGTACGAAACGAAGCCGAGCAATTCGGGGTTTGTCCATCAGCTAGCGTGCTTGGCAACGCGCGAAAGCTGATCAAGGCTGGCAAGAAAGAGCCCTGCGAAGAGCTGCTTCGGGAAGACGAAATGCGTAGTAGCCTCATGACCCGAGCTACTGAAGATTCGAATGGGAGCTTCCAATTCCAACGCGACGAGCTAAAGCAATTGCAGATTCAGATTGTCGAGATGGCGAGCGCGATTCGTTACGAGGCGGCGAACGCAAAAAACCGAGTTGCTGCTTTGCTATGCATTGTTGCTTATTTGATCGCTGCAGGATTCTTGCTCAAGATTCTTCAAGAGCAGACCGGCAATGTACTGCGATCCGCGGGGTGGCTTGGCTAATTCAATCGAGACTCTTGCTGGTCGTGCGAGAGGTAAAAGAACTGGCGCTGAATCTCCTCGCCGGGTCGCTGCGTTGTCAAGCAAATCACGATGCTCAAGGCTAGGGCACCAACGAGCCCGATGAGAAAGGGACTCAGTCCAAGCGGTTGGTATGGACTGAGAGTTCCCGTCTGCCCATATCCAATTGCGTATAGCGATGCGTACGAACCGAAACCGCCGACTAAGCCGGCGACAGCGCCTTGGTAATTGTATCGCGGCCAATAAAGAGCCAACGCTGTTGGAACAAGGAATGCCGCTGCGAGTCCAGCACCAGTGAAAACGATAATGTCCTGGAGGAATTGAGGCGGGTTGATGGCAGCCAACATCGCAAGGGTGCCGACTACGAAGGTGGTGGAGTAGGTAAGTACCTTAACGCGTGCTTTGGACGGGTTCGGATTGATGTGGCGAACATAGATGTCACGGACTACGGAGGATGATATAAGCAGCAAGAAGCTATCCATCGTCGACATGACGGCGGCGAAGGGAGCCGCTACCAGGAGTCCGGCGAGCCAAGGGACTTGAAACAGGGCAGTCACCGATGTCGCCATTTCGGGCATGATCCGATCAGAGGCCGTTTCCCATCCCGGCAGTAAAACGCGAGCACAGCAGAAAATGATCACGATCGGAAAATAGATCAACGAGAAATAGATGGTCACCGTGAAGATGGCCTTGCCCAGGGTCTTGGAGTCACGAAAGGCCATGCAGCGAATCATGTTGCTGGGTTGTCCAGCGCTACCAAAGCACCAGAACGCAAAGAAAGAGACCGCCGCCATCATAGGCAGGAAGCCGACCGTTCGGTCCCGAGAGGGCCCGGGCAACGAAGTTAGGCTACCGTAAGTTTCCCGTCCAAAGCCCGTGTGCGGCAGTAGGATCTCTTCAATGATCAACGGCGTAGTCGCGGAACGGTCGAGTGTGCCTACGGCGAGCCCGTCAAAGAGCAGTCCATGAAGGAGTGGGCTTGCCGTTGAATCAAAAGCGGATGCGGGATCAGGAGATGGCTCTTCGCCCTGCCCTGCTCCGTGCCGTTCGTCTGCTGCAGACTCAGTGAATTGGAGCTTCGGGAGATCGGTTGTCGACGGCCGCAGTCGACCGAAAGCGTCAATGGTGACGGACTGCTGAAGTTCGATCGATCGAATCTTGCCCTGCAACCGACAGGCTAAGCGAGTACCCGACTCAAATCGGTCGCCAGGAAGTAACTTTCCACTGCTGGATTCTCCCGAGTCAACCAGATCCGAATCTCGTGCCAAAGCAATGGTCGCCTTAACCGCCGTCATTGGCTTCGCGCTCGCAAGCGCGGTCGTCGCCTTCTTCAATCCGCCCACAGCGAATAGCGTCATCGGGAGGAGGATAAGTATGCCGATCACCATAACGAAACCTTGAAGGACGTCGGTCCAAACAACGGCTCGAAATCCGCCGTAGGTGGTGTAGGCAATGACGGCCAATGCGAACGTCACTAAGCAAAGTAGATACCCTGCATCCATGTTGGAGTTGGCTCCAAGCAGGGAGCCGCTGGACGCAACCGCATTCTGAAAAAGCGGTACATCTTCGAGCAGTGTTTGCAGGATGATGCTGCCGCTCTTGAACTGGGCAACCAAATTGCATGTCGTGAAGAAGACGATGAGCACCGTTGCTAGTAAGCCCACGCTGTCACTTCGGAAGCGGGCTTGGAGCAAGTCTGGAATTGTTAGTGCGTCGGTCTTTCTTGCCAATTGATTCAAACGTTTTGCGAGCAGCCCCATGGCAACGAGTGGCACTAACATGTAGCTAGAGATCCAAAGGGCGACGCTCCAGCCATGTGAATAGACGAGTGATGGAAAGCCGATGAAGGAGCCACCCGACGCACTTGTCGCTGCAAAGGTCAATGCAAAGGCCCAGACGCCCAGGTTCCTGCCGCCTAGGAAATAGTCGTTGAGAAATGAACTACTGGATTTCACTCGGCCGGAAAGCCAAGCTAACAGGAAAACGATGCCAAGATAGCCGGCAAAAGCAATGAGAGCTGCATTGGCCCCGGAGTTATCAACCTCACCCATTCTGAGGCTCCTCAACGGTACTTGTCGATGGCGAGGAGCTTGAGCTTTCGAATCCCGCTTCGCCAAGTGGATCATCACTCATGCGAACGAAGCAGAACCATCCCGTAACTGCGATGGCAGCGATCCATGGAAGCACGATTCCGAAAAAGGCCCAGTTCGGGATGCCGCCAATGGTCGCAATCGACTTGGGTGATACGGCCCCGCTGGGAAGGGCGAATGAACGATTCGGGCTATTGGAATCAGTCGCTACTTGGGCTGTTGCTTTTGATTCGTTTGGAATCGTCAGGTTTGATTCGCCCAGCAATTTTCTTTCAGCAACACCGATCGTCGTCGGTGGGCTCAACCAATGGGAGACACTAAGGGTGTAGGCAGCGAAAATGGCGAAGATGAAGAGAATGATCCACGCTTCCCGTCGCGCATGCACGAACGTTGGATCTAACTCTTCCCGTTCCAGCTTTTTCGGCACCGTCCGTTCCTGCACTACCTTGGGCGTCTGGCTATGCTCGCCAACGATGAGCGAAATCGATGCATGTGGAGCGAGCTTACGAAGCGGTCATGATAGAGGATCGCGATGCAGCTCGCTTGCAAGCATGACGAATCTTGCCGAAACCGACGTCAGGCATTGGCTTCGCCAAAGCTTGGACTTGAGGACAATAGTGGATAAGAGAGTGAAGCAAAACGCCGACCATCAATTCACCCCCGGAGTCGCCTGAATTGATTCACGTCGTGTAATCCGGTAGCTCCGATTCGGGTGGCACCGGTGTCGGTTTGCCGTTTGCATCGATAGCCACAAACTTGAACATGCCGCTGGTGACACGCTCTCGAGCTCCAATCCGATCGCGTCGGACCCATGCTTCGACTTCGACCGTAATGGATGTGCGCCCCACGCCAGTGCAATTGGTATAGACGCACAGAATATCCCCGACCTTGACCGGACGGATAAAACTCATGCTGTCGACAGCCACCGTTACGACTCGGGACTGTGCTCTCTGACCAGCGCAGATCGCGCCGGCAATATCCATCTGCGACAAAACCCAGCCGCCAAAGATGTCACCGGAAGGGTTGGTATCCGCTGGCATTGCCAGAGTACGCGTCGTCAGTTCCCCCTGCGGTTGCATTTCGTTTTCCATGTCCGTTCAACTCCCTGGTAGCTAGCTAGTCTTGCGAATCGAGGGACCGTTCAGGCTGCTCGAAGTGTCCTGGTCGCAAACCGGTTTTAAGAACGTTATTTCATCGCGTTTGCATTGGTAAGAGCGGAGTTGGACGAATCTACGAACTCGGCCCAGACCAGTGATTCGGTCGAATTCGAACGCTGACTCGGAGGCGGTCCGATTCAGTGACAACCGATGTGACGTAGATCTGCTGGACACCTGCGCTCCAGCGAAGCCAGCAGGGGGCTTCGACGCTCGCTTTCGAGGCGGGGGAACTGCAGCGAATTCGCAATTCGCCTGGAAACCGATTTCAATTCACCGACTTCGGGAGCAAGCTCTCTTGCGGTAATCGGGATTAAGGGTACTATAGAGGCTGTTGTTGGCGACTGAGGCCGCCTACCTGTCCATTATCTGGAAGGATGCCATCGCTTTTGGTGTCGTAGTGCCCCCAATAGTGGTGATACCCAGCATCTTTCAGATGGCAGTTACTTTTTAGGTCTCGGAAAAACCTTAGCACTGCAAATCCTCCCTCCCGCTTCAACGTGTAAGGCTGGTTCCGCCGGCAATATTACTGATTCAAACTTTTCGAACTGCTTGGCAGCCCCGCCTAGCAATCAATCAGCTTTACACGTTTTTTCTCCCTTTTCTTTCACGACCCGAGCAGGGAACGGTTTGGAGTGTCCGCAGCGTTGGCTAGGCTCCAAAGCAGACGGCCGATAACAAGGCAGGGCCAATCCCAGTTTGAATTTAGGCATTTCCTCCCTCCGGCCCGGAGCGGCCGACTCTCCGATATTCCTTCTCATAGCACAGCGCGTGTGCCCGCTTGGATACAGCGAGTTTGGATACTCTCGAATGAAATTTGCAAATTGAAACTCGGATTTGTCTTAGACAAGACCGTTGCGAGACGAGGCCCAATCAACGTGAATGGGATAGAATAGCGCACTGCGAATTTCTGGCGAAACTCTAGCGAAACGAAATGCCCAGGGACCCAATCTTCATGTCAGGTGATTCCAAGCAGCCGAGCCGAAGAGGTTTCTTCTGCGAGTCGTCCGTGCTGTTGGCGTCCACTTTGCCAACACGCGATGCGAATTTAGAGTCCGCCGCACCCGGCTCGTTGGCCAGCTCGAGATCGAAACAGCTGAGTGTCGGGGTTGTCGGCTGCAATCGACGTAGCGGAAAACTGGTGGAGCTAGCGTTACGGTCCCGCCAGTCGCAGCTTTCCTGTGTTTATGACCCGCGGCGTTCGCAGCTGCAGCAATTTATCCGTGCGATCAAGGGGCGTCGTTCAGGGTACGATCTCACCGCCGAGCAAATCCTTGGCGGGGAGTCCAAGGGGAACGAGATTGGATTGGGACCGCTTAGAGCTTTTTTGCGGCACCAACACGATCTTGTCATATTGGCTCCCGATATGCCGCTGCTAGTCTGGCAGATGATCTTGCCGAAACTGGTCGAACGCGGAACTTCAATCTATTTGGAGCAACCGATCTCAACGCAGCTCACTGAGATGCAATCGCTGTTAGACGACGCGCATCGGCATCGAGGAGTGATCTGCATTGGAACTCCATCATCGATTGACCACCGCTACTTGAGATGCTTGGAGCAGTTTGAGTCAGCGAAGCCGGGCGTTGCGAATCGCTACCAGGTCTCGGTGCGTTTGCCTTATTCGAATGCGGCGAAAAAATCCGTCCTACACCGATCCGAGCTAGGGCCAGAGGAAGGCGTGATACCGTGGCAACAAGATTGGCTTGCTGAAGTTGCATCGGCCACAAGATTTGCTGCGACTGCATTCCGATCGAACGTCATAGCAGTTCGCTCCAAATCGCACGTGGAATATGGAAGTGACGCGTTTGAAAGTCGAATCAACTTGAATTTCGAGGGCGGGGGCGATGCCGAGATCGTATTGCGGCGACCCGACCGCCCAGCCCCTTACCAGCGACGCGCAACATTGCATTTCCCAGACGGATTTGGGGAACTGGATCGTGGGAGACTCATCGATTTGAACGGCCGCGAGGTAGTGCGGGTGCGAAGTGAAGAGTCGGCCAAGTTTCCTGAATTTGCAACGCTTTTGCGAGTTCTCACTGAACCTAATGCCGCCGAACAAGCTCCCTTGGATTGGGACGCTCATTTCAAGCTAGCATTGGAAGCAGCCTCTACGGCACATGTGGCCCTCTCAAAGTCCCTGTTTGGCTCGTAGACGGCTAGGGTTTTCGAGTTGATCGGGAAGGACTTCGGATTGGCTACGACTGATCCAGATTCTACTTCGTGCTGCAAATGTGGACTGCGATTCAGAGCAAATCAGGTCGAATCTGGAAAGCTTTTCGAGAGTATCCCCACCGCCCCCTTTTGGAGCGGGCACACGCGCAGTGCGTATCGGAGCGGGCACACTCGCAGTGCGTATCGTGGAATGATGTGCGAGGCCGCCGATCCGGGCCGGAATGGGAAACACCCAACTTCAAACTCCGATTCGTCCTGGGGTGCCATCAAGCAGAGTTGTCTTCTAGTTGCTAGCCCTGCTAATCTGTCGGTGCGTCTACCGCGACTTGATCGTACCAATTGGGGAGTAGATTACTTTGTCCGCTGCACTGGACCTTGAATTAAACGAATACTGCCGGCGAGTTTCACTGCAAGCCAAAGAAGCTTCACGCCAGCTTGCAACGTTGTCGACGGCGACGAAAAATGCTTGGCTTGGTGCTTGCGCGAAGATCTTAGTCGATAGCGAAGAGACGATACTTGCCGCCAATGCGAAGGATGTCGACGCCGGGCCTTCCTACGGGTTGAGCGACTCGCAGGTGGATCGGCTGGTACTGAATCGTGAGAGGATCATGGGGATCTCAGAAGCGTTGCGTGAAATTGCAGCGTTGCCGGATCCGATTGGCGAGACGATCTCAGGTGGACGTCGTCCCAACGGCTTAGATATTCAAAAAGTCCGTGTCCCACTCGGAACTGTTTTTTTCATCTACGAATCGCGTCCGAATGTGACGGCCGATGCATCGGCGATTTGCGTGAAGAGTGGCAATGCAGTCATTCTTCGCGGCGGTAAAGAGGCAAAACACTCATCAGAGGTGATCGTACAGCTATTGCAGCAGGCGGCGAGTGAAATCGGTTTGCCCAATCATGCAATCCAATACGTAGAAACGACAGACCGCGAGGCAGTCGGGCACTTTCTTCGTCAGGCGGATTGTATCGATGTTGCCATTCCCAGAGGTGGTAAGGGATTGATTGAGCGGGTAGCATCGGAAGCCACCATGCCAGTGATCAAACACTATGACGGCAATTGTCATGTCTACGTTGATGAGTTCGCTGATCAAACGATGGCCATCGACATAGCGGTTAATTCAAAATGCCAGCGTATGGGGGTTTGCAACGCTTGCGAGAGCCTCGTGATTCATCGTGCTGTTGTCGATTCCATATTGCCTGCCGTTGCGGCAGCCTTGCTCGACCGTAATATTGAGATTCGCGGCGACCAAGATGTCTGCAAGCGGATTTCGAAGGCTGTCGCGGCGTCGGAAGCCGATTGGGGCGAAGAGTATTTGGGACCCACGATCAGTATCCGAGTTGTCGATTCCATCCAAGCTGCGGTAGACCACATCAACCGCTACGGCTCGGGCCATACGGATGCCATCGTGACGGAGTCCATTCGCGCGGCTGACACGTTTACCGGACAAGTGGATTCGGCGGCCGTTTTGGTCAATGCGAGTACTCGATTTAACGACGGCGGCGAGTTCGGGCTGGGAGCCGAGATTGGCATCAGTACCGATAAGTTTCACGCCCGGGGGCCTTGTGGGCTGCAGGAGCTTACCACGTACAAGTATGTCGTTCGTGGAACCGGTCAGGTGCGTTAATTACAGGGTCACTGACGACTTTTCGTTCCGGCAGCGTGGTTTGCTACATGGATGTAACGATGAATCAAAGCCAGTTATTTGAACAGCACTATGCTGCGCTTGAGAAACTGCTTCAGCGTTTTCTCGAAACGGCAAATCAGTACCTCGTAGAACGTCTCGGGGTGAGCGGTGGATCTTCTACAGGGCGGGTACTGCGTCTGCGAGAATTTCGTTCAACCCCCGAGGCCTTTCTAGCCCATCAAGTTAGCGAAAACCAAGGCCAGCTAGGCGAGTCGATTCCACGGACAGAGGGATTGGTCGGCTGTCGCTTTGTGCTCTCTTCCGAGGAACTCGAAGACTGTTGTGTGTTGGATTGTTCAACGTTGCTTGCGTATCAACTCGTTGACCATTGGCTGCAGGCAGAGGATTCGTCTGGGGTAAGTCAAGATCGCCCGCTCAGTGAAATTGAAATTGGGATCTTCGAGCAATTCACCGGTGCACTTTTGTCAGCCTGGAATGATGCGTGGAGTGAGATTGCAGACGAGAGTTTTGTTTGCCGCTTAGAACTCAACGCTAGCCCGCTAGACTCAATAGAAAATGCATCCGTTGCCACCTTCTCATGTGTTGTACCTGATACGCAGGTCAGCTCAAAAAAGCATCTGGCGGGAGCTTATAGCGAAGCGGCCTGGGGGAAAGGGCGGATTCGGATCTGGATTCCCGACGAAGTGGTTCAACCTTATTCAGCGCGTCTTTTGAATCGCTATTTTGCTGGATTCACAGAAGCGTGTGAGAATGGGGAGGCTTCGGATGAACGCGTTGTGTTCCGAGTCCAGCTCGCGCGAGCCACAATGAGTGCGGTTGACATTGAAGGTATCCAAGTCGGGGACATTCTTTCGACTGAACGTTCGACTTCGGATCCACTCGAGATCGATGCGGAGTCGGTGGCGCAATTCTGTGGTCTGCCTGGTGCTGTGCATGGTCACAAGGCGGTGCAGATCGTCACTCGCGATTCCGATTAGAACGTGTGTTGCGTGTCGTGGAGCTTGATGGGATTGCAAGCAAGAAGGAGTCGAACGAACGAGTCGACCGCTTTGGTCGCGTGTTACGCAGGTGAGGCGACCAGTACTTCTCGTTTGCCACCCGGTGGGCCCGGCACACATCGCGGTTGGAATCCCACTGATTTGAGTTCACGGCGAATTGCACCTTTAACGCAGTAGCTCGTCAATTTTCCCGATGCCGATAGCAAACTAAATGCGTTGCGAAAGACATCTTGAGTCCAAAGCTCCGGGCTGACCTCAGGGGCGAATGCGTCGAAGTAAACGGCGTCACACGACATCTTTCTTTCCGAGAAGAGTTCGGAGTACGAAGACGCATCAAACTTGGTAGCGTCGCCAACCCATAACGCCAGTTCAACCTGATTAGAGAAGTGGATGCGGTGAGCTACGGCTTCTTGAGACGCTTCGGAAGCTCCAAATTCCGGTTTGGCTTGAAGCTGAAACCAAACTTCGCGTAGCCGACGCTCGACGACACGAAGGTGGTCGAGGTAGTTGCATAGATCGATAGAACCGCACGAATCAGAGAGTAGACGCAGAGCGGCGTCTAAAGCTGCGCTAGCCCCTGTTGATGCGGCCGCAATCGAATCCGAAATTTCGAGTGTGCCGATGAGTTCATTCGGGAGCAAGCGGTTTTCGAGTCCGCAATAGGAGAGCGGGGAGCCGAAGTACTCTGCCAATGCCGCCGTCAGGATAAAGTTCGTCCCGGTCCCGAACCCGTACTCCACGAGCCGAGCCGGTGCCACGTTGGGAGGTTGCGGCGGAGCGAGCATTGAGGCGATGCCACTGTTCGCAAGGTACACGCACAGCGATTCGGAGATCGCACCGCAGCCGCTGTGGTACGACTCATTAAGCCTCAAGTTCTTGAGTGTGCGGCTGCCGTCATCACACTCGACCCAAACCAAGTCGTCTTCGACGGTGGGAGATTCTTTGCGAACAGGAATTCCCATAGCGTGTCGAATCAGCAGAACGGAAGGCTGTGGCTTAGGTCTACGCAGGGGACCAGGGTGACTAGACCCGTTTGGTCAGCAACTGGGCGACCAGTGCAGGGTCATCGGATTCCCGGAGGCGTTTGATCTGTTCTGGTTTGACACCGGCCTTCGAAAGGTTCTTTTCGAGGGAATCCCAGACCTTTTCGCGTTTTTTACCCTCGGCTAGATAGAGCTCCGTAACCAGCTCCTGAGCGCGTTGCAGCCCGATGGAATCGGCGTTTTCGTAGTACCGACGGATTACATTTTGTTGATATTTCGAAAAATTCTTCTCAGCCACGTAGGCCTCCGGTCAAACAGATTGAATTGCCGCTGGGGGAGAATTGTCACCTTGCGGGATGCTAGGGGAAGGATCCTCTAATTGCCTATCACCCTTCTGGCGGGACGGTGGGTTAGGCATTCCACATTTCCGGTCCGTTTATGACGATTTTGCATATCACGGCCTCGGTAACGGGTGCCCAAACTCGCTGATAACTTCTGGTAATCTTTGCTGTACTGGTTAGGCTAGAGGCTCCTCGGTGGATGGTATCGACATCCGCCCAAGAATCCCCACTGTTGAACTGCACCTTGTCTTACGCCCGCTGCATTGGGAATATTCTGCGCATGTTTACTTGGTTGACCACCCGTTCCTGGTCACGCAATTCGAGCTGGACTCCATTGTTGCAGACGCAACGTGAATTCCAACGCACGCTGTCCAAGGAGCGATCACGAGTTGATCGCAACGGCAGTTGCTTTGGCTTCATCATCCTGCGTTTGGAGTCGCTTCGAAACGCTAGACGTCAGACGGTACAGCTTGGCAAGCTCCTTCATCGCCGACTGCGCGATACCGACGAAAAAGGCCATCTGGGGTTGGGGAGGATCGGAGTCCTTTTGCCTGAGACTGACAGCTTGGAAACGGATTTGGTCGTTAATCAGATTGTCAAGCTCGCGGGCGAATGGAACCTGCGTGTCGAAACGGAAGCATTTGTCTATCCCGAAGACGGCGGTCGCAATCTGCCTAGTTCAGATGAGCACGACGATGAGTCTAGGCACGGTGGCGAGAAAATTGCTACGCCGGCTGCGTCTGGTGAGCTAGTTGGTGAAGGTGTACGGTCTCGCCAAGCGGTAGGGATCGTTTCGAGCTCGCGTGAAGCCACTGCACCGTTAGCTATGATGCTCCCATCGTATCCGGCTTGGAAACGTCTCCTGGATGTATTCGGTGCGGTCATCGGACTAACGCTTTCGGCGCCGATCATGGCCGTTGCTGTCGTGCTAGTCAAAATGACTAGCCGTGGCCCCGTGTTCTTTACGCAAAGCCGAACTGGATTCCTTGGCCAACCCTTTGAGATCTACAAGATCCGCACGATGGTCGTGAATGCGGAAGCGTTGAAAGCAGACTTAGAAGCGTCGAACGAGCGTGATGGGCCCGCATTCAAGATGCGACACGATCCTCGGATTACTCTCATTGGTCGTTTGCTTCGTGCAACGGGGTTAGACGAACTACCGCAGCTATACAATGTGCTACGCGGCGACATGGCTTTGGTTGGCCCGCGTCCATTGCCGGTTAGCGAAGCTGACCAATGCTCGGCTTGGCAAAAGCGACGGCAAGAGGTGAAGCCTGGTCTGACTTGCTTCTGGCAGATTTCAAAGAGTCGTCAAATCTCGTTTGCCGACTGGATGCGGCTCGACCTGAGTTACGCACGTGGTTTTACGCCATGGTTGGATGTGAAACTGATTGCCCGGACTGCCGCATCTGTTTTCCTTGGGCGAGTCGGTCACTAGCCGCAGGTGAATTTCCGAGGATGAAATTGAGTCCTTGTGGCTTCCAAGACTTGTTCCTCCGGTGCTAGACAATCTGCATGTCGGGGCGTCCCAGCGTTGACGCGGCCATCTCGCTGCGAATATCTTCCTGTGTTTGTGGGACCTGGTCCCGCATTTTCAGGTGAATCAAACCTTGCAGGGAAGCCCGCAGTGGATCGAGGGAGCGACAGCCGATCGAAATGCCCTGACGACCTCGAAACGAATGCGATGCCGGAATTGGCTGCAAGTGACCCTGCTGATTCGACGTTAGAACGGCTAAGGCGACAGATCACTAAACTTGCCGGCTTTTCGCTGACGGTCGGAGCGTCTTTCGGTACGTTTGGGTTCTTTGCGATTCAGGGCATTATTCTGGCACGAGTGCTTGGCCCTGCTGACCGAGGTGTTTTTGCTGCGGCAGTTCTGTTTCCTCAGGTCTTGCTCTACCTGGGCTTGCTCGGCGCTACGGAGTTGTTTGCCGGCTACGCCGCCGAGGATTTTGATAACGCGGAGCTTCGGAGAAGCGCTGCAATCTACGGCGCATTTGCAGGCCTGGTGTCGGCTGTTCTGTGCGTGCTTCTCAACTTCATTACCATTCCAGACTCCATGCGGCATGTTTTGCCCTGGGCGATGCTTTGCGCAGCGACAATGCCGTTGCAGCAAATTAGGCTTTCGGTCCAGGCCGTAGATCATGGGCAACGCAATTTTCAACGTTATAACGTCGTTAGGCTTTTGGGAGCGGCTGCCTTCCCTGTTCTGCTCTGCATCGGTTGGGCCAACGGGATCGCGACCGTGCCCCAAGCCGTCATGCTCTTCGTGGCTGCCCAGGTGATTGCGTTGTTCTTAGTCCGTCAAGGCATGGACGAGAGCTGGATTGGACCAAGAGCGGTTCCGTTGCTCCAGAGTTTAAAAAACGCGAAGGGGCTGATTGGTGCGTGGATTTCTACGGAGTTGCTAGAGCGGCTTGACCTAGTCTTGGTCATGGTCCTGATTGCCAGTGATGAAACGCTTGGCTTCTATTCATCAGCAGTCCCCATGGCAGCTTTGATGATCATCGTTCCGAACGCCGCTGGTTTATATGCATTCAACCGCGGCTCGCGTGCTGGTGAGCATCTATCACCGCGGGATGCATACCGGTTTATTGGCATGGGTTTGGCTGTTCAAGTTCTTTCCGCATTGGTGCTGGCGGCGATCCTGCCAATTCTCATCCCGCTATTTTACGGTGATGAGTTTATGCCGACGGTTCGGTTCGCTTGGTTGTTGTTGCCGGCGGGAATCTTTCGAGGCCTTCTTCAGGCCGCGGACAGCTATATGCGGGCGAGGAAGAAACCTGGCATTGGTATCGTGGGACGCCTTATTGCCGTGCCGGTTCTGTTGGCGTTCAGTTTTTGGGGCCGAGAATCATTGGGCGACGCGGCTATTCCCGTTGGTCTTTCGGCGGCTCAGTGCGTGTGTTTTTGCATTGTCGCAGGTGCGGTTGTGCGGGATACTCACATTAGCGCGGGATCTGCACCAGCATCAACGACCGCTTAAAGCCTTGGTTGGTCCGCGGCCTTGAACCGTCGATTCGTCGGATCAAATTGAAACGCAAAGCCAATCGGAGCGGGAACGCAAAGCCAATAGGATTCGAGGGGCGGTCGTTGCGGTCTTACGCGCGGATCTGGCTGGTCTCAAATTGAAGAGCGAAACGAATGATCAATTACGGCAAGAAGAATCTACTGGGTATCGGCATCAATGCAGTCGATTACGATTCCGCCGTCGAGCAGATTGTTCAGGCCGGCCGCGAGCGGAGTCCGCTGGGTGTCAGCGCATTGGCAGTGCATGGCGTCATGACAGGCGTCATGGACCGCGAACACTGTTTCCGCCTCAATGAACTGGAGTTGGTTGTACCGGATGGTCAGCCCGTGAGGTGGGGGCTGAACATGGTCCACAAGCTCGATTTGCCCGACCGCGTTTATGGTCCCACTCTGACGCTAAAAGTATGCGAGGCGGCCGCCCAGGCAGGATTGCCAATCTTTCTTTTTGGCAGCGACGAGCAGACGTTGGAAAAACTGCAAAGCAAATTGAAGGAACGCTATCCCGAGATCAAGATTGCGGGGGCTAGGCCTTCTCGGTTTCGGCAAATGTCCTCCGAAGAACGGGATGAGCTAATCGAAGAGATCAAAGCGAGCGGTGCAGCGATTACGTTGGTTGGGATAGGTTGCCCGAGACAGGAAGTGTGGGCCTATGAATTCAAAGAACGCCTCTCGATGCCAGTGATGGCTGTTGGAGCTGCGTTTGCTTTTCATGCTGGCGAGCTTGCTCAGGCGCCACGCTGGATGCAAGACAGGGGCTTGGAGTGGCTCTATCGACTGACTCGTGAGCCCACTCGGCTGTGGAAACGCTATGTTTTCCTTAATCCCGCCTACGTGAGCCTTCTCGTGCTCCAGTGGCTCAAGCTGCATACGCTGAGCAAGGGACGTGGCAAGCGTCCAGAATCAGAAATCCTCTACGGCTAATGAGTGGCCAATGAGCTGCGATTATCGTCGATTTACGCTCTCGTGGGGGGGGAGTGTGTTCTTGCTCGATAAATTCCAGCGTCGCTAGGCAATCCGCTATCCGTTCTTTCTGGAGCGAAAATTCGCTGTATGGCATTTTAGTGCGGCTTGAGGTTCCGTTGGTGTGGTTCACGGTCTTCGCTGATGGAGGACATTCCTAAAGGGATCTGTCAGCGGCACTTGCGGATTCCGCAGTCTGGATGAATATTGGCTGCATGACTGCGACCAGAGCCGCCGAGGCGATGGAGAAGCTGGCAGGCGAAACCCTTATCTTGCCCAGTCTTCTTCAATGCGATTTCGGCAATCTAAAACAGGAAATCGAGCGTCTCGAAGAGGCGAACGTCAAGGCATTGCATCTGGATGTGATGGACGGCCAGTTCGTTCCTAACATTTCCTACGGAATGCCTATTCTTGAGGGCATTCGTCGGCTGACCGATATGCCTTTGGATGTGCATCTGATGATTTCGACGCCGGGCGATTACATCCAGCAGTTTGTCGACGCCGGAGCCGACTGCGTCACGATTCATGCCGAAATTGAGCAGGATCACAGCGAAGTTCTTCAGCAGATCAGGGAACAAGGTGTCGGCGTTGGATTAGCTATCAATCCGGACACGCCTCTATCCGCGGTGGAAAAGTCACTTTCGCTTTGTGATCTTTTTTTGGTCATGAGCGTCAATGCCGGATTCGGAGGTCAGGCATTTAATCCCGTTGCCTTGGACAAGTTAAAAGCACTAAAAGACTTGAACGAGGATTTGCTGCTTGAGGTAGACGGCGGGGTCAACTTGGGAACCATCCAATCGTGTAGCGATGCAGGCGCTTCGTTGCTCGTGGTTGGCTCAGCGATCTTTGGCCAAGCGGATTATGCCGCCGCGGTCGAAGGATTGCGTTCTGCCATTGGACGGTAACGAATCTCTTTGCAGTAGAACGAAATGATCGAAGTTCTCCTAATACGCCCGGGCTGTACGACCTTTGACGAAGAAGGTCGCATAAAGGGCTCTTTAGATATACCTCTCAGCGAAGCAGGCAAGTCTCAGGCTCAATCACTCGCAAATAGCTTGAAGACGACCAAGCTTGATTGCCTATACGTCTCCCCCGCCGAGTCTGCTCAGCAATCTGCAGAAACGATCTGCGAATACAATTTTTGCCGCAAGAAAACGCTCGATTGCCTTCGCAATCTCGACCATGGTCTATGGCAAGGCAAATTGGTATCCGAGGTAAAGCGTCTGCAACCGAAAGTTTATCGGCAGTTCCAAGAGAATCCCGAGGGGATTTGCCCGCCGGAAGGGGAGACGGTGCAGGAAGCAGTGGCCAGAATCCACAATGCGGTACGCAAGCTGATTCGGAAACACGAAGGTGGTCGGATTGGAATCATGGTTCCGCAACCTCTCGCCTCCATTGTTAGACACGTTCTACTGGGGGGCCATTGGGGTGACCTTTGGAAGTGCGAGTTGGACTTTGGAACGTTTGAAACATTGCGTTTGGAAACGGTTCCATCACAGCGAGAATTGGTTAAAAATTAATCGTTCGCCCTGTGACGCCAGCAAACCAATGGGCAACTTGGCTCTGGCAATGCGGACGAAATGTAGGCAATCATTGCCTGCCCTGACAAAACACTTGACTTCCATAACGGTTCATCGCATCCGTTCTTCTTCTCTGCGGAAATCGAATCATGTCGACCGTAAACAAGCCAACTTCTTCAACTGGATCGATATCAGCTCGTCCGAAGATCGCTAAACGGGCGGTCCCTGATGGATTGTGGCTCAAATGCCCTGGGTGCAAAGCGACCGTTTATAAGAAGGAAATCCAGGCGAAGCAGAATGTTTGTCCGAAGTGTGAGTATCACTTTTACGTTTCTGCAACTGAGCGCGTCGAACAAGTCCTCGATGATGGAACCTTTGAGGAATGGGACGCGGATCTGATGCCGACGGATCCATTGCAATTCGCAGACAAGAAACGCTATGCGGATCGTTTGGTCGATGAGCAAAAGCGAACGGGCTTGAAGGATGCTTCCTTGACGGGTTGCGGGATGATTCGAGCCCGTCGCGTTGCAATAGGTGTGACCGATTCCGCTTTCATCATGGGCAGCATGGGATCCGTCGTTGGCGAACGATTGACCCGTATGATCGAGCGAGCGACGGAACAGTCGTTGCCGGTGATTATTGTGAGCGGATCCGGTGGTGGCGCCCGGATGCACGAGGGTATTCTTTCGCTGATGCAGATGGCCAAGGTGTCGGCTGCACTCTCACGACACCACGACGCCGGTGGGCTTTATATTTCGGTTCTCACCAACCCGACCATGGGTGGTGTCGCTGCTAGTTTTGCGTCCTTGGGCGACCTTGTCTTTGCAGAGCCGAAAGCGTTGATCGGCTTTGCCGGTCCACGAACGATTAAGGCGACGATCAAGATTGAGCTTCCCGCAGGCTTCCAAACCAGTGAATTTTTACTGGAACACGGTTACATTGACCGGATCGTGGAAAGAAGTCGCCTCAAGAATGAGATTGCTCGCGCGATCGATTACTGCGGAAAGTAAACTAAGGGCATGGGACTCTTAGACAAATTTGGATTCGGCAAAAAAGACTCGTCGAGTGGCTCTTCCTCGAAGTCTGTCAAATCGTCGCGACGTGTTGATGTAGAGGCACGCTTTGAGCGCATCCGTACGGCGGTCAGCGGTACGATGAGTAAATTCTACGCGGCTCGAGATCGCGAGAATGATCAAGTCGTTGGTCTCAAGCTGTGTGATTTCGAAAAGTTCAGCTTCTTCGAAAGTCGCTTCAAAGGAATGAGCAAGCCGCCCGAGGGCGAAATCGCCGCGTCGATGGATCACCCCAACATCATCAAGACGCTGGAGTACGGTCAGACGACCCAGAAAGAGCCCTACCTGCTAATGGAGTTCATCGAGGGGCCGGGGCTGAACACTCTGATTCAGAACCAGGACGCAGAGCGACTGGGGAATCATCGGCTCAGCTTGATCCAACAGATGGCGGATGCTCTGAACTATGTCCACTCCAAGGGCTTCATTCACCGAGATATCTGTCCGCGAAACTTCATCTGCAGTACTGATATTACGCATATCAAATTGATTGACTTCGGCTTAACGGTCCCGGCGACAGAGCCCTTCATGAGGCCGGGAAACCGAACTGGGACGCCGCTCTACATGGCCCCAGAAATTGTTCGCCGACGGAAGACCGACCAACGTCTGGATATCTTTGCCTTTGGTGTTTCTCTTTATCAGCTGCTTACGTTCGAGCTACCTTGGCCTGGCGGTGAAACGAGTGGCTTAGCGGCACTGAATCACGACACCTCAAATCCGCGGGACATTTTCAAGTACCGTCCGGATCTTAATAAGTCGCTGGGTGGTTTGGTGATGCAGTGTGTCCAGCCAAAACCCGAGGATCGTGTGCAAACCATGGAGCAGTTTGTCAGAACGCTCCGCACCATTTCATCCGAAACTGCCTAGGCGACTTTCCTGGCGGAGACGGTCTTGTTGGGGAAACGAAGACGCCGGTTCTGCCGTTCTCTTTTGTGGCTATGCACGACATACTCTAGCTACGTTGGTGCCGATCACCCCTGTGGATTTGCTTGGCATCGCTTTTTTTTGATGCAAGCCGGGTACGTACCTCGCCAATAGAATGTGAACGCGAGGGGCGCTCTCGCTGCCTCGGTAATTCGGATTTAGCGTAGGCTTTCCAGTGTGCTCTGTTCCACTGCGTCCCTAAGGTAAACATGCGAAGCGGCTCTCGAATCGGAACCCTGATCGGTTTTATCGCTGCATTGCTGCTGCTTGCATTTGGCGTTCGTGCATCGTTGCTCTCTTTTGAAAATGACGTCTCGAGTTGGTTGCCCGAAGAAGAAGCTCAGCGAATTTTTGAAACGCAGTTTGGCTCCGAAGTATTCTTGGTGGTGGCCTGGGACGGCATCGATATTGACGACGCACGAATACCCGCGTTACGCGAGGCTTGCGAAGCGGTTGTGACAACCAATGGCCACATGGCATTTGACCAGGCAATGGACGGCGGGCAGTTGGTCGACAAACTGCAGCAACCGCCAACCTCATTTTCGCGTGCGGACGCACTGGAGAAGATCCGTGGGTCTTTGGTTGGCCCAGACGAGCAGACTTTTATCTATCTTCGTGCTACAGACGACGGTTGGGACGATCGTCACCGTGTAGTCGCTTTAGTCGAGGAGGCGGCGGAGCAGGCTGGCGTCAGTCCAGAGGCACTCCGCTTAGGCGGCCCGATGCGAAATAGCGTTGAAGTCGATCGACTGGGAGTTAGGGGGGTAGCTCCGCTTGCTGTGGCGACGTTTTTCCTAGCACTGATCCTCACGTTTAGTTCGCTACCTGACTGGAGAGCCGCGGTACCAGTACTGCTCTACGCGTCGGTTTCCTGGATGGCATCCTTAACTTTGCTGGTTCTGCTCGGCGGTCATTTAGATTCTATCCTGATCGCTCTGCCGGCATTGGTCTATGTGCTTTCCGCGTCGTCCGCCATTCATATGGTGGGGTACCTACGAACCGCACGAAAGACGCCTGGTAAGCTGAATTCAAGTCCGTTATTAGCTGCGTTGAAGATCGGCTTCGCGCCTTGTACGATCGCCACGATGACGACACTCGTCGGCCTGCTATCACTTACCGTCAGCAAGATGCAACCGGTGAGCCAGTTTGGGTACTTCGCCGCCATCGGAGTATTCGTGGCCTGGATTGGACAATTCACCGTATGGCCGCTCGCCGTTCAGCTATTTGATGGCGAGGAGATTGGTGAAACCAAAACATTGCCTAATGAGCCGAAGCGGCCTCGGGTGGAACGATCCGTAGAACGCAGTGGCGAAGTGGGCAGCACTCCCTTCGGCGATCGGGTTTGGTGGTGGCCTTGTTACTGGCTAGCGACCCAAAAAGCAGTTTGGGTGCTCGCGTTGGCAACGTTGATGGTACCAGTCTTGGTTATGGGCGTTATACGACTGAAGACTTCGGTGGGCGTTGCGGACATGTTTGCTCGTAGCACGGATGGATTCCATGATTACGAGTGGTTTGAGCGGAATGTAGGCGGGCTGATCCCCGTCGAATCGCTCGTCCAGTTCCAATCGAGTTGGTCCTTAGAGGAGCAGGATGCAGAGTTACTACTTGCCAAGCTGGCGTTCGTGGAGGAACTAAGACGATATATCCACGATCTGCCTGAGGTAACGGGAGCCATGTCCCCGACGTCGTATTTGCCGGAGGCGAGTTCACGCTCTGGATTCGGCGGGACAATTCAGCGACGCATTCTTGCGGCCAAAGTACGCGCTGCGTTGCCAAAGATTGAAGAAAGTGGCTGGCTTGCAACGCAATGGGAAGCCGAGCAAGAACCTGCCGGACATGAGGAACTGTGGCGAATCAGCTGTCGCCTACCTGGGATGGAGTCAGGTTTTTCCCACGCCGATTTTTTAGTCAGCTTCCGCGAACGCGTGGATACGTTCATTCAGGGGCATGATGCATATGAACTTCTTCAGCCAAAACTCTCGACTTCCGGAACCGGTCTGCAGGTTGCTCGCGGGCAAAAGCAGTTGTTGGTTGACATGGGAAAAAGCCTCTTTCTCGCATTCGCGCTGATTGCGTCAGCAATGATCTTTGTGTGTCGCTCGGTTAGGCTTGGTCTGCTCGCGATGTTACCGAATGTATTTCCAACACTGTTTGTATTTGGATGCATGGGATTGTTGGAGGGCCGAATTGATGCCGGTGCGATGATCACAGCGACGGTGGCTCTTGGGATCGCCGTCGACGACACCTCGCATTTCGTCTGGTGGTTTTCCAAGGGACGAAGGTCGAACATGACTTTGCATCAATCGATCGAGGAAGCGTTCCGTCATTGTGCGACGCCGATGTTGCGTACGACCATTATCTGTGGCATCGGGTTAGGCGTCTTTTTCTGGAGTCCCTTTATTCCTGTATCTCAATTCGGTTCTTTTATGGCGACACTACTTTTTGCTGCCTTGTTAGGTGATCTTCTGCTGTTCCCTGCCGCACTGGCGGCATTTGGGGGGGGCAGCGACAAGACGAAAGGAACGGGGGCGGCTGGAGTGACTTAGACCGTCTCGCGTCTGGATGAGCCAGCAACTCAGACGCCGGCCCTATTCCCGTGAGGTTGGCGTCCGGCTACGTTTGCGTCCGGCGGGGCGGTCCTATGAAGCCCAAGTTTGCACGCATCAAAAGGGGACGCGAGGTCCAACGATGAGACTCAGAGGGATGTCGATCCGAAGTGTAGCTGTAGCTACGGCAATCGTCGCGGCAGTACTGCTGCCTACGATGCTCAGTCTCAGTACCCACCGGCGTGAACAGGCCCTAGTTGAACAACTGCGAGAACGTGGGGTCCAAGTGTGGTACGTTGAGGACGTCACCAGCCCAATGCAGGCGGTTGACAGCGAATATTGGTTCGAGCGATGGGCTCTGGTCCCAAAGAGCTGGCTCGCTCATCCGAAACGCGTTTCCATTGTTGAATTCAAGGGTGAATCAACCGACCTCGCTTCTTTGAATCGATTAGATAGCGTCAAGGCAGTTTCGTATGTTCATGGAGACGTGGATGAAGATCTTGTCGAATTGTTCATGCAGATGGACGGTCTGCGTTCGCTGAATCTGTCAGATACAAATGTTGATGATCGGGCCCTGCAGTTATTGGTCAACAAAACTGAGTTACAGTATCTCAATGTGATGGGAACCAAAGTGACCCCTGAGGGAGTGAGAGCGTTCAACGCAGCACGCACGGATTGCAGACTCAGTGTTTCACCTGACCAAGAGTTTATGAAGTGGCTGAATCAGCTCTTCGAGGACCGTGTGGAAGATGAGTGGAACAATTTTGGCACCAAAAGACCGTAACGCAAGAGCTCCATCGGTTGGCTCCGGGGACTCGCTGATTAGACTGCTTTGCGTTCACTACGATAGCTCTCGATGAGCTGCTCTTTTGCTGATTCTCCAGTGGCAAACCGGTTTGCTTTGACACCGTAAACGGCGACAACATCGAAGAAATGCTTGTCGATCGCGGAGTCGAGCAAATCCTCTGCACTGAGGCAGAATCGGCCTGCCCGGGTGCTCAACTCGAAATTCATGGACTCGATGCCGTGATAGGATCGGTAGATGACCTCGGTACAGACCAGGCAGTCAGAGCGGCGGAAGTCGAATTCAAAATCGTAAGCCTTGCCAGAATGAGTCAGGCCCCGGTGTATCGCTTCTCGCACTGCCTTTTCCGACAATTTTGGGCGCAAGACGGTGCATGCATCGACCTGGAGCGTATCGGCCAAGGGCCGGAGCAGAACGCCGTCCTTTCGGGCCTCAAGGATCGAAATCGGCTCATTTGGAAATCCTGCGAGGGCCACTGCGGGCTCGTGGCCAGAGGGAAGTTGAATTTCCATTTCAGAGCGTTGCTCTGGGGTCCCGATGTATAGGGCACTGTGTGGCCAGAATCCAGGTAGAAAGAAATTGGTAGCCGCATCATCGTGTCGAGTGATGATGACATCTCCTGGCCGTAGCAGTTTGCCGAGCTTCTTCCGAACCCCAGGAGTGATACGTTTTCGTTTCCAAGGCCAGCGAATTTCAGATATCACTCGACCAGAAAGCTCAAAAAGGGCGAAAGTTGCATTCTTCCAGCCAGACCGTTGACGACGCTGTAATGAATGAAGCCGATAACGCAACCTATTTGTGGTGTGGTATCGTTTGCTACGTTGTAATTCAGGAGTTTCACGCTCGATTAAACCAAGAATGTCCTGGTAAACGGACACTTCTGAGAAATCCTTTTCGAATTCTCTTTGATGTCGTTCCCAGTAGCTTATCGCTTGAAGAAAGCGAACCACATTGCTTGGAGAGGTGAGCGAGCGGAAGATACGCGTGTATTGTTTTCGAGGAATGCCAAATCGTGGTTCGGCTTCATCGAGCTTCTTCCATACGACTTGTTGGCGGCCGACTGCGTCAACAATTGTTTTCGCGCTTCGCATCAGGATCGCACCGGCGGCGAAGGCGATTAGGAAGATCTCGGGATGGTCCGGCTTTTCCTTTCGGACCTCCTGAATCGCAAGTGGTTTGAGGTCGCGTATTGTCTCTTGCAGCGAACGACGGGCAGCGAGATACTGCCTGAACGTCATCCGAAGCAACTCATCTTCGTCCGGTTTGAAGTAGCCTCGCTCATTGGCGGCACAAGCGGCCGCAAAAGCACGCTTGATCGATTTGTTCAATTCGAGCGCGGGAGCGGCATCCAGGACACTTTTGGCAGCCAGGCTTAAGGTGGTCTGTAGTTCGCTGGTCTGTTGTTGGTTTGGCCCAGGCATCGTCAACGGTTCTTTCTCGCTAGTGAGGCCCTTTACAGTTAGCTAGCGTACCCTCAGTAGACTGTTGTTATTCGCCGTGACGGCAACTTACATTGGATCAGGCATCATGACGGAACGCTCTTCTTCAGAGCCACAGAAACACATCGATATCCCCTATGCGATGCAGGGGAGTTTGTGTTTGAAATGTGGTAGGCGACGGATCATCCAGTCCGGAAAAGGCTCCGTGTTTATGATGTGTACGGTAGGGATCAGCGACTCTGGTTGGCCCAAGTATCCACCACAGCCCGTTTCTCGCTGCCCGAAATTCAACGATGATGTTCAGGCGGACGATATTGAACGCGATGATTAGAGTGATGGCAGGGGCGGGCGACCAACCTGCAACATCGCAGGCGTGAGACATGCTCATTGGTTGACTAGGCTGCCTGATGCTACGCCAAGACCTCGTGAATCACCTTTCCGAACTCTTTCTCTAGTCTCTTGCGTCCAGGGATCGCAAGACTTCGCGGATCGAGCCCAAGTTGATGGAGTACCGTTGCGTGAATGTCGGTGACGTAGTGTCGGTCCTCGACAGCATGGAAACCAATCTCATCTGTCGCCCCATGTACGATACCGCCTTTGACGCCACCGCCAGCCATCCAAACGGAAAACCCGTAGGGGTGGTGGTCTCGTCCGTTGCCATGTTGGGACCCCGGTGTGCGGCCGAACTCGGTTGCCCAAACGATCAATGTCTCGTCGAGCATTCCGCGCTGCTTGAGATCTTGGATCAGGGCTCCAACGGGTTGGTCAATCTGCTTGCAAAGTTTCGAGTGGCCCGCCTTCAGTCCTTTGTGGCTATCCCACTGACCCGCACCGCCATTGCTGCCGTGGTACACCTGAACGAAACGGACGCCCCGTTCAACGAGTCGTCTTGCGGCAAGCATTTTTTCCCCAAACGCCTTGGTCGATTTGTTATCCAAGCCGTAGGCTTGCAACGTTTGTTTGGTTTCCGTCCGAAAGTCGATTGCTTCAGGCACCGCCGTCTGCATTCGGAACGCAAGTTCATAGCTCTTGACTCGCGCTCGCAGCGCCTCATCATGAGGGAACTCATCCTGGGCGATTCGGCTTAGTCTTCGAAGCAGGCCGAACTCGCCGGCTTGTTCGTCAGGCAGAACTGATTCGGGCGGCTTGGCGAACGGCAGCGGAGTCTTGCTACCGAGTTTGAGTGGGATGCCATCATACTGCGGTCCGAGATAGTTGGCTCGATGGCATTCTTGACCACCACAGCAATCGGCGACCGGCGTTCCCATAACGACGAATTTGGGAAGCTCATCATTTAGAGAGCCGAGTCCGTAACTGGCCCACGATCCGACGGTTGGGAAAAAACCGTCAACGCGATGCCTTCCGGTATGGAACTGTAGCTGGGCACCGTGGTTGCTGTCTTCGGTCCACATGCTTCGGATGACAGCGATGTCATCGATGGAGCTGCCGATGTGGGGCAGCCAATCGCTGACTTCAATTCCACTCTGCCCGCGCCGTTGAAACTCAATCTGGGTTGGGTAAATCTCATTGCGGATAAAGCCGTTGTTCGGATCAAAGGCCACCACACGCTCGTTTGCCAGGAAGGGAGAATCCAGCACGTCCGCGTAGGGTGATTCCTTGATGGTTTTTCCGGCGTATTTGTCCAATGCTGGCTTCGGGTCGAAAGTCTCCATGTGGCTTGCGCCACCGATCATGAAAAGCCAGATGACGCTCTTGGCTTTCGCCAACTTCGCACGCGACTCGGCCCCCTTGGCGTCGGTCGCGATGAGATCAGCAAGAGCTATGCTGCCCATGCCGAGCCCCATGTCTTGAAGGAACCGTCTGCGATTTTCTCGAGATCCTTCCATCGTCACACTTTCCGATAACAACAAGGATTGGGTAAAAGACGTGGTCAAAGAGGCTAAGCTTTTTAGCGAAGGGTCACAAAGTCATTGTGATTAAGCAGTACGTGGACAAGGTTCTCTCGAGCCCTTAGCCAAGATGAGCTTGCTGGAATCGACTCATCTGACGGGCCGCCACTTAAACGGTCAGTTCTCGACGCGGCTTTTTCCGAGTGCTTGGTGGAGGCATTAGGGTTGGGAAATGCTGATCGTTCATTTGAACGAAAAAGTAGTTCTTGCTCGAGCAGAAATTCTTGGCACGCGGAAATCTCGGCGGGCAGGGCAGGGCGACCGAGTAAACGCCAGAAGAGTCGATCGATCTCTTCTTCGTCGTTTTTTGGGGCTCGTTTCTTGGCAAGCGACTTGGCCAGAACGGATTTTTCGTTCGGTTCGATAACCCAAATCTGCCTCGCGATCTTGCGGGATTGCCAAAGTGCGATTGGTGAATTGGCAAGGGCAAGAGCTTGTTGTGGAATCACACTTGGGCTTCGGCGATAGCACTCCGTTGGTGAAGCAGCGTCGAATACGACTAGCATCGTCATCTGCTTTTCATACGCGTGCTGGAAATAGAGGCTTCTACGCGGATTCGATTGGCCATGTGCAAACGGAATCTCGGGACCACCGAGTCGCCGGTCTAGTGAATCGCCGACTGCCAAGACGCTGTCGCGGATCGCTTCCGCGTCGAGCCGCCGAACTACGGCCCGGCCGCAACACTGGATAAGCTGCTCGTGCGTTGCGGCATCTTCGGTTGCCATCCTTGTTGAACTCAGTTGGTACGTCCGTGAAAGTACAATTAAACGCACAACGTGCTTCAGACTCCATTCGTTCTCCATTAACTCGACCGCCAAGTAGTCGAGCAACTGATGGTGAACTGGCTGTTCGGTTTGCATTCCAAAATCGAAGGTGTTTTCGATGAGAGGCCTGCCAAGCAGGTGCATCCAAACGTAATTGACTGCAACGCGAGCAGTCAGCGGATTCCGCGCGTCGGTGATCCAACGGGCAAGTGCCAGTCTGCGACCGGTGCTATGCTCCGGATAAACCTTTCCCATTGACGCGTAAATGTCCGCTGAGCTCTTTTGAAGGTCCGCAAGTGCTTTCTCGTTCTGGTCGAGTTTCTTGCGAGCAGACTCCAGCTCTTTGCGAAGCGTCTTGATATCCGGAACGCTTTGATTCTTGGTCGTATCTGGGGCTGGCGCTTGGGGGGCGGAAGTGTCGGTGGTGATGGACTCTTGGTGTTTTTTTTCTGCGTGGTTGAGGGCGGCGGTCGCTTCGGCAACGGACAGCGCCGATTGGGATGCGGCTAGTCGGCTTTGGGCGATGGCGGACCGATGTTGCGCCTCGTTCGCTCTTAGGTAAGCAGACTCCCGGTCTTGGTTGAGTTGCTCTGCGCCGGCAGTGCCAGACGCGTAGCGAAGTTGGTCCGCTTCAAAGGTCGATATCAAGGCCTGCTTACGGGCTAACTGACTGGCCAATGAATCCTGATCGACCTGCGTGCGCAGCTCAACGACCTCCCAATTCTCCAGTACGTTGTTTGCAGCGTCGATTTTACTAGTGAGTTTTTTTCTGGCCTCGCTAATCGCGTCTTCGATTTCCTTCAGATCCTCTGTAAACACATGTGGCTTTAGGGATGGGTAAAAGGACTCGGATGGTAAGGGCACAGGGGCAGGCGAGTAAGGAGCGTCAAATAGACTGAGCACACCGGGCTCTAGCGGATGATTTTTGTCGGGGAGTTTCTCGTTGCCTCCGACGTACAGAAATGTCGGCGCATCAGGCTTGGCATCGAATGCGCGCACGAGCCCATCTTTTTTTGTGTCTTTTTGTCCGGGTAGACGATCGATCCGGACCTGATGCGGTTCGAAGATCGCCCGGAAACGATAGTACTGCTCCTGACTGATCGGATCATATTTGTGGTCATGGCAGCGAGCGCAATTCAGGGTGGTCGCCAAAAACGCCTTGGCAGTGTGTTCGACCGTCGCATCCAGCCAGATGTCTCGGTTACTTTTATGGAAGTTGCGTGCAAGATAGCCTGTCGCGCGCAAAGCGGAATGGTTTTCTGGGCTGAGCTCGTCCGCTGCCAGCATCTCAAGGATCATCTGGTCGTAGCCTTTGTCTTCGACCAGCGATTGGACGATCCAATCACGCCAGCGCCAGATATGTCGCTGGCTGCCCCTGAGCTCCTGCTTGTAGCCATCCCAGTCGCTGTACCGCCATACATCCATCCAATGTCTCGCCCAACGCTCGCCGTAAGCGGGCGAAGCCAACAACTGCTCGACGATTTCCTCCCATTCGGATTCTTTCCGATTGACTCCGCTATTCCCTGACGATTGAAGCAACTGCGGATCGGGAGGCAGGCCAACAAGATCAAAACTAAGACGGCGTAGCCGGAGGTTCCAATCTGCGATTGGGTTCGGGGCTAGCTCCCGTGAGCGTAGAGAATCGAAGACGAAGGCATCGATCGGGTTGCGACGCCAACTCGTCGGTACGTCGACAGGGATTGGAGCTCGTTGAGGAAGAAGCCAAGCCCAGTGTTCGGCGGGGCCAGTCGGTATTGTTTCGTCAGGCGGAGAATTCGCGCCGTTGGAGATCCAATCACGAAGCAATTGGATTTGTTCTTCGTTGAGTCGTTCGCCTTCGCCCGGTGGTGGCATCAAAAGTGAATCGTCTTCCGAGCGTACGCGAATCAAGATTTCGCTTTGGTCCAATTCCTGCTCGTCGACAACTTTCCCTGAGTCGCCGCCGCTGCGAAGAAGTTCACCGTGATCTAGTCGAAGACCTGCTTCTTGCCGCAGCGAACCATGGCAAGAGGAGCATTTCTCTTTCAGTAACGGGCGTATGTCGTTTTCGTAACTTACTTGTGCGAAAATCAATGACGGACGCGAAGTCAACGTGGCGACGCACAGCAAGATTGCCAAGAGAGTCCGGAGCAAGACGCCGTCTCCCGATGAATTGGGTGGGGTAGGAGTCCGATCACCATCCTCGCGGCGAAGGCGAGAAGCAATCGGGGTGGGTGTGGCTCCACTGATCTCAGGGAGCCTCTCTACATCCTAAACCATTTGACGGCTCGCTGCAGAAACGCGTTTCTGCAGGGCCAATCAGAGTTTCAAGCTAGGGAATGAGCCGCGACGCGTGAGCGGCCGGGTGCGTCATGAAACCCGTTGCCAATAGAGCAGCGTTGGGCCAGCGGCTCAATGGCGAAACAGCCTAGAACCAAACTTTGATTGGCCCTGCGCGTTTCTGGCTCCAATTGTAAAATGCCATCACGGGACAGACGTCCCCCACCCAAGCAATCCTCCCGGCGCTCGGACCGGAATGGAGTAGGTGTGGTTCGTTGGGAACACTGCTGACTGAAGCTCGACGTTTCTGCGGCCAACTTCAGTCTCAAATTAGCTAAGCTGCTTCCGGTTCCGTCGGATTCTGTGAGTTGAAGTGCCAAGCGAGAGTGAGGAAGACGAGGCCGAGCAGCAGTGCGACGCAGACTAACTGCCACATTGCTGGCTTGAACTTGGACGCAAACTGCAGGTCGAGCTCGAGCGGAGCATTTTCAGCAACCTGGACACTGCGACTGAAACTGTAAGCTGTTCCTTCTTCGGGCACGCTGATGATGATCGCCTGGGGCGCTGGTTCGGTGGTACGTTGGTGTTGCACCAGGCGGGCCGCGATCTGTTGCAGGATGGCATTGTCTTCGTTGGAGTTGCCCCCCAGCAGGGAACTCAACTCCTGCGGCCGGAACTTGAGCTGATCTTGCTGCAGGATCGGATTCGCTGCCGCTGCTTGACGCAACTGTTCATCTTCGGCAGCAATGGAATCGGACGGGCTGTTGTAAAGGAACAGCCGTTGACGCCGGGTATTTAGCCCGACGATCGCTTGCTGAGTCTGCAAGTTTTCGAGCTGAACGCGGGCGTCTTCGTTGGAAGCGGCATCCAATGCATACTGGTTGGCGACACTGTTAAGCGCCCAGCGAGCTTTGGTTTGTTCGCCAGCTTGCAACAGTTGGTTCGCTTGTTCGAGTAGGTTGGCAGCCTGCTGAGCCTGCGATTGCAATTTGCCTTGAACCTTGGAGAGGTATTTGCCGCGGTCATAATTCTGTTCACGCTCGCTCCCGATCAATTCTAGATTTCCGTCATTGTCAGACAGCTCGAATCCGAGAGGCGCGATGACATTCCATTTGACGTTCTCGAGCGGCACGTTCAATTGCGGGCTGACTAGCTTTAGATCCTGAATATCATTGCCAGTGACGGAATAAACGAAGCGTACGGTTGCCGTACGATCGTCCATGCCTGGCAAAATATAGAACTGCCATGCATCGCTGTTATCCGTCTGGCGGATCGAGTGAACGCTTTCACCGTTCACAAAGATGCTGAATAGCTCGCCACCCTCGGGCAGGATCACGGTCAAACTACTTCTTTGAATGACTTCCATGGTGACGTCGACGGAAGTCAATTGATCACCGGTTGGTGACAGGACAGTCGTCAATTCCCCGGAGGCGACACGCAGCTTCAATGCGTCCGCCAGCGAGTGACGCGTTGCGTTGATGGCCAGAGGTGTTGGAGGGGAAACAGCTCGCAAGGTAATCGCGGGTGCATTACGGTTTCCGCTCTCACGCAGACCGCCGGGGACGTTACTCCAATCCGCGATTTGCCATCCCTGAGTTAGGTCACCGTACTCCACGTCCAAGCGACCGCCTGCTCGAATGCCAAAGAAGTACGCCACTTGTTTGGTATCCGGGAATTCCAAAGGCTCGAGTACTTCGCTCACGGTGGCTCGGTCACCTCGGCGTTCGTATTCAAGTTGAAACTGAAGTCGTCCAATCACTCGGCGTTTCAGATCGATTCGCCAGATATCGGAGTTCGGTGCAGTCCGCACAAAGTCGCTGATCGTGCCCCCGCTCATGCGAATCGACTTTAGCTCTGCTTCATCTGAGACCGGCAGCCGGACTTGGAGGCTGCGGACCGACGCGTTCTGGATCAGGAAGTTACCGAAGATGTTGGTTCGAGTTTGACCCTCTCGCAACGTGATCTCGTGCAAGACTTGACCCGTAACCCAAGGAGCGAGTTGCTCGATTCCAAGGTTCAAGCTCCAATCGTTTTGAAGCAAGCGAAATGCCAACGCGCCTTGGCCCTGTCCCCCGACCGAACGTGGGTCGACTTCGGAAACGTTTTGTCGATCGATGGTGCGAAGTCGTATTCCTGTCATAGGACGAACGACCAGGTCGCCTGTCTGACGATTGGCTTCTCCGACTTCGAACCTTGGGATGGACCAGTCCGTTGCACCTTCAGCCGGCGGGCCGGTCATGGATAGCGAGAATTGGTGGCTGCCAAGAGTCTTGCCTTTCAAATGCAGGATTAGTCTCCTGCCGTCGTCATCACTCACTTCGCTCCAGTGGTCTAGGGCCGCCCCCGAAAGTGATTCCACTTCGTAGCCATCCGGAACCGGGACGGTCAGTTGGAACAAACCAGCACGTGTGATTTCGGTGGCAAAGTTGATGGCAAGCACGATACGCTCGTCACCAAGTGAAACAACCTGTCGACTCGTTACGCGAACTTCTGGAGTCACCTCAGTGATGTTCGCCACCAAGTTGGCTTCGTTAGATTCATAGCGGTAAGCTCTGTGTAAGACGCTTTTCTCTTGCGTCATCAGGCTGCGATCAAAGTCCGACAAACCAATGGGAGAGAGGCTCGATTCGGTCACGCTTTCGGGCTGTGCATCTGGCCCGAAGGCAATAGCCAGGAAACCAATTTCGCCGCTTGCCCCTTCGACAAAAACAGGAGCCAAGGTAGCTTGGGTTGGCAAAGCGTCGAGACCACGTTGAGTGTCGACGATGACGTCAAAGACGGCGCCCGCCGACGGATCGACCTCGAGCTTGAGGGCTCGGGCATCTGCGTCGAACTGCCAGCTCGCAATTTTGCCCGCAACTTCGCTGACCGTGAGCCCGCTCGGAACGTTGATGGTCATCGCGCCGACTTTTCCTTGTGCCGTTCGGACACGCACTCGGTGTCGGCCGTCGACCACACCTGGCCCGACGGTGTAGAGGTTCGATACTTCGACAAAGAATTTAGTTTCCTCAGCCGAAATATCGCGAGCTTGAGGCTGTAGGCTGACAACAGCTTCGCCTGGTCCCAATAGCAGGCTCGCCTTGGTGGTTTCGGCATCTCCAACTTCGGTTCGGACTTCGACCGCCGCCGGGGAGATGACGTTCCAATTCGGCGCATTCATTTCCAAGTTGATTTTTTGGATCGCGGCTTGTCCAACCAAAGCCGGGATGCCGCGTTGCCAGTCCAACGATTCTAGTTGGAACGCGAACTCGGCTTTGAGCGTCTTTCTCTCGTTGCGGATCGGGGGTTCCATTTCCGCGCCCGTGGCGACTTCGCTGCTCCCTGCTTCGGTTTCGCCTGCCGGGACGTCTTCATACTTGTCTTGAGATGATTCTTTCCCTCCTTGCGCATCTTCCGCGCTTGTGTCCGAGTCGTCGCGGATGGTCACCACGTAGACACGCTGTCCTGATGGCAAGACTTGCTTCGAAAGGAATAATCCGTCGCCCTCAAATTTCGTCAGGACGCCGGGCGATTGCAGCAAAAGGAACTGGTCTCCGGGGAGTCCCGTGAATTGCATCGAGGCTGTTGCTTTCAAGTGCTTTCCGGAAAGCGAAATGTTCCAGGTCTGATTGGCGACATCAGCAATCTGAAATGGAGCATTGGCTTCGATCTGGATCCCTGTTCGCCCTGCCGCCGGAATTTGAGCTTGTGATTGGTCGGCTGGATTCCAAGGCTCTACAGCAAGCCCGAATTGACTCGGTAGAAGTGTCAAAGCGAAGAACGCGAGGATAGTTGCTACTACGGGAGCACCTCCGTCACCTTCCTGTTGGTCGTTCGAAGTGGTTTCCGCCTTTGCCGCTTCTTCTTTCTGTTTCGCTTGTTTGGCCAATGCAGTTTTGCTCCAGTGCGAGAGTGTTCGTATCAGGATCGGACAGAGCATCCCAAACGTGATAACCAGTGCGAGTAGTCCAAAGAAGAAGGCAGCGCCATCCCGCTGCATCAGGGTGCCGGCAGCCAGCAACGCCAACGCCACAAGTCGGATCATTCCGGGGGTTGGCGACGTCGTCTCTTTCGAACTCGAATCGTTTGGTTTGCTCTTGGATGTGGACCTGGAGCCCAAGAACGTAACGGCTAGGCCGATCAGGCCCACTGCTGCGATTCCGACGCCGATCCAAGAGAGATTTCCCCACCATACCGAAACGTTGGATACCGAGATTGCGACCTCTTCTCCAGCAGATAGAACAGGCAAACTCATTTGAAGTGGCTTGGGGGGAGCTATCTGTGCGAGTGCGTTCCAACCCATGGAGCAACAGACAAAAATGGCAGCTCCGAAGCTAATGGCCCCGATCAGAGAAACAGCGATTTCTCGAGTCGCTGCAGCGCAGCCAAGCAAAACAAGCACTGCGATGCACGTGAATCCAAACAGTCCGTGGCGTGCGAGCCACTCATATCCAGTAGGCCTGACCACGGGTTCTGCCGGCTGGATTTGTCCGCCAGTCGGAATCAGAGTGTGGTTCTCATCTCCAGAGATATTCCATTCTGTCTTGAGAACAGGTGCAAATACGATGGGCAGAGCTAAGTCGGGCGAATCGGCGTCGACGGCTGGCTTGCCTAGGCGAAGCTTGACGACGACGGGAACGTTAGGATCTGCCTCTCCGGGAAGCGGAATCAAGGTTGCGTCTTCGTCGGTGCGGGCGTTGACGGGTTCGTCATTGACCGAAACCGCCCACAGCCGGACAGGTTCTTTTGGTAGTTGGATTCTCAGAGTCCGCTGCCCTCTCGATTTGACGTAGTAAAGCAGATCCGTCACTAGCTCTCCGTCAGCCGAGACTCGGCTGTTGGCTTCGGAGAACTCGACGACTTGGGTCGCGGTCGTACCTGGTTGGAACCAGTCAACTTGCAATTTTAGGTCCAGAGGACGCTGTGTGTATTGCCAGGTTCCTAGTGGAGGAGCGGTGCTGAGTAATCGAAATTCGGCGGGTAGCTCCAAGGGGTCCAACACGAGCAACTCCGGTGATTCCAGGAGTGGTTTGAGTTCCACTTGCATCGGGCTGACGACTTGGATGTAGCCTCGATCGCCTTGCACGTTCAGAGGTTCGACGAGTCCTGCTTGGAAGGAACGGTCAATCGGATCTGGCTTTTGTTCGAAGGTAATCAGCAGTGTGTAGGGCCCCATGACAGGTTGATGCAGAGCCACGATCAAGGTGTCGCCTTCGCGTCGCCAGTTCCGAATGTCTTGGCCGTCAACCATGATGTTGTCTAAGGAAGCAGGAACCGTCAGTCTCCACTCGGATGTGGGTGCACCAGCAATGAAGTAGTTAACGAGTGCACTTCCATACACGGTGCCTTGGCTGAGTGAGTACAGGTGGAAGACATCCGACTGGACGCTGCGCTCGAGCAGTTCAACTTGCAAGGAAGCCTGCCAATCCGGCTCTCGAATACGAAACGCCTGTTGCAGGTTTGGCACTGGGTTAGGGAAATAGGAAAGTGGCTTCTCGGCTAGTTTGTCGACCGATGCGACGGACAAGCGATAGCCTGGGGCGCCCGCGACTCCAAGATCGCCACGTACCGATTCTGCGTTGGGGAAAGCAAGCTGCGGCAGGGTCCATGGCCCAGCCGTTACCGTCTCGCTCTTCTCGAGCATCAGGGTGACCAATTGGCGTCCAGCGATATCGTCGGCGAAGACGAGTTTGACGTCTCGAAAGGGGCCATCCGCAGTACTGGAGACGACGTAGTCCGCGAGGCTCGGACCCGAAACGGCGACGACGGAGTAGTCAGCCGGAACCTGGAATGTCCAGTCACGAATCGGGGCTTCGCGAATATCGAGTTCCAGATTTGCGGCGATAGTCCGCTCACTTTCGGAAAGCGAGTAAGTCACCAACTCGGCAACGTTGACTTCCGGTTGGATACGGTCGGCCATGATCGTCAATGCGTACTCGGCAGATGGGAAACCATAGACAAACGTCTGGCGGGCGTTTGCCGCGGGACCCGGGAACTGCTCTGGCGATAGCTGGGTTAGCCCTTGCAGATCCTTGGTTTCGATTCGAACGGAACCGGCATTGCGCAGACGCAGGTGTCCAGCGTGACGGATGGAGCCGATAGGTGTGAAGCGAGTTGCATTCACTTCGGTTGGGAAGGCTCCAATGCTGGTTTGTGTTCGAATTCGTAGTTGGAGCGATCCGGACGCGGGCTGGTTCAATTTGATGATTAGTCGTTTTACATCGTCCGATTCACCTGGCTCGACGGTCCAAGCCACAATGCCAGGCCCGTCAATGCTAAGAATCTCTCCCGGGCCTTCCATGTTCAGCACCAGGGAGGGCAATTTGCCTTGCAGGACACGGTAATCGACTGTGTGTTCTTCTCGCAGCATGCCCGGACCGACTAAAGCCTCGTTCAATGCTGTGGTGCGGAAGAACAATTTGCCCTCTTCCGTCGCCGTCGCATTTTTCCATCGCAGCAAGACGCGTCCGGTTGCGGGAAGATAGCTGCTCCAGGTTTCCCCTTCGAGCACAGGAACGAGTGCGTTCTCGCCCGATGCGAACGACAGTTCAGGTGAGAGTCCCTCGATAGTTAATGGGACAACCGCGCTGGTTGCGACAGCAAAGTCGAGTAATTGCCAGCCGTCTTGCGAGCCACGGACTGGTGCGACAAAGTCGATCTCGAAATCAAACTCGCCGGTTTCATCGAAAGCGAGTTCGTAAACCAGAGTTCCGCCTTCGCCTTCGACTAGCCGAAGGCGATAAGCCGCGCTCGAGGGCAAGACATCAATGGCAGCTTGGCCAGAAAGAACTCGTATTTGGGCAGGAGCCTCACGAACTACTGCTTTTCCGGTGAGCGTAAACGCGATGGAACGCGGCGGATCCGCCTCGCTCCGCGATTGCCCGTTCAACGTAACGCCTGACAGCAAAATCGGACCAAGATCGGCGCCGCGTCTCTGTAATGCAACCGTTAGCTTTCCGCCCGACGTGGTTTGAAGCCGTTCTTGGCCGGGTTGGGATTGCATTGGAGTAAATCCCTCCGCGTTGATCAGCTTGCCGTTCAGTTCACTATCGAAATCGACTGCAACTTGAGAGCTAAACCCGATTGCATCTCCAGGACCGAAATGGGTGATATTCAATTGGCTTGGTATCTGCTCGACGGCTTGGCTCAAAGACACTGTGCAGCGGAGCTGTTTTGCTTTGGCATCCATCAGCAACTCGAGAAAACGCTTGTCTCCTTCTCTGCGTACCGCCCAAGAATGAATGCCATCGCCCTGGACATCGCCGACAGCTGCGGGGCCGAGCAATTCCAGCACGACAAATTTCGGCGCACCTTGGATCACTTTGGCCTGAACGGAGACTTTCTGCACGACGCTCTTGGTGGTGATGCGGATGGAAGCGTTTGCTTGGGCCGAGTAAAGAAACGCTAGTTCTGGTGTCTTCTTGCCGGCCTCGATAATGATGGTCGGCCCCCGCTCGTCGGACGAGGCGGTCTCGTCTGCTGAAGTCGTTGCCCCAGCGTTGGCCACCTGCTCTGATTCGTCTTGCCCATGGCATACGATGGCAGAGGAAAAAAGAGTGAGTATCCACAGCAGGCTAGTAGCGAGTATCGAATACGGATTCGACCAGTGCTTCGCAGTGTTACTTTTGCTCATGGTAGGGTGCCTGGGATTTCTGGCTAGTCGTTGAAGTCGTGCTGTCGAAGTGTTGGTTTTCGCGCGTCTCGAGTATGTAGCGTGACGGTGCGAAGGTGTCGAAGGCAAGTGAAGTCGTTGTTGGCGTTCTGTTGAAATTAACTAGGCCCACTGCCGCGTGAGGGCAAAGTCGGCGAAGTACGCGGTACGGTCGCTAAGGTCTAAGGTTTGACGGTCGCATCCAAGTCGCGGGCAATCTGGATCATCTCTTGCAGTTGGTTGACACGTTTGGAGTCATTGTCTCCCGCAAGCAGCGGAGTAAGCAGGCTTGACAGTGCATCGAGTTGAACTGAATTGCCCAGCGGTTCGCCACGGAGCCGTGCCGCAAACAACGCAGCCGACGTGGCGACCTGAAGCGACTCTTTTGCTTGGTCGATTCTGGGGGCATCAGGCTGAAAAGGGATGGGCCAGCGGTTTTCGACCATTTGGCCCGTAGATAGATCACGGAACCGCACACTTACGGAGCCGATATCGCCGAATCCGTCTGGCTTCGCTTCGAATTGGTAGATAGCGACACCCGCCTCGGCCGCAGCCATCTCGGCAGCGTCGACCGCATCATTGCGGAAGTCTTCTTTTTTGAGGCGATGCTTTTCGAAACCGAGTAGCTTGTAGCGACCGACCCGTTGCGGATTAAACTCCACTTGGACTTTGACATTCTTTGCCGACGGTCGAAGTGCTCCTGCGATCTGTTTGGCGAATCCCTCATCAGCGGATTCTTCCGAGTTCAGCAGGTAGTAGCGACCGTCGCCATTTCGAGTGAGCGCCTCGAGAACGTCATCGTCCAAATCCTGGGCACTGATCCCTGCGGCGTCAAAGGCGATGTCGGCCTCACGCATCTGCAGCACGATGTTCGCCAGCCGTTCTGGATCAGCGTCCCCTAAATTCACCGCTCCGTCGGTCAACAACACGACGCGATTCTGTGAACCCGGGATTTTTTGCTCTTGAGCTTTTGCCATTGCAAGCTGCAAGGCCGCTTCAATATTGGTCCCGCCCTCGCTCGGCAGGTTCTTCACTTTCTCGACTAGTTCCTCCGCTTGGGCGCCAGAGACACGGTCGGCGAGCAATCGTGGTTGATTGGCAAAGCTGATTAACGTCACGACGTCGTTCGGGCCGAGCTGGGACGCCAGCAAGGCGAACGCTCGCTGCACAGTGGCACGTCGATCCGAGCGCTCCATCGAACCTGAGTTATCAAGCAGCAGGGTCAGGCTCAGTGGCTTTCCTTTGGCACGTCCGGTGGCCGACGTGCGCAATGAGACTCGCAACATATTGCGTTGTTGCAGGAATGGGTGAATCGCCTGTTCTATTTGACATGCAACCCGGCTGTTGCGATCGGGGAGGGGGTCACCGTAATCGAACGCGTTGACGAACTCTTCGATGCGTACCTTTTCTCGATCGGGCCATTCGCCTTTGGTTAGCGCGTCGTAGGCGAGTTTGAAAGAAACATCGCTGACGTGAAGCGAGAACGTTGAGAACGCTTCTTGTTCAGCCGACTTCTCTTCCAGTCCCTTCGGAGCCTGATTTCGGCCCAGTGACTTGTTTCGCGTCGCCAAACCGGAGATGCGGCCACCGCGGGTGAAACCCAAGACGATACCTTCCTCCTCCGATTGCGATCGAGCCTCCGTCGGCGCAGCCTCGATAGTGGCGTTTTTGCCCATGACTCCCTCAGCTTCGTCGACAACGCCGTTCGAAGAAAAAGACTCGGACAGCCATCTATTCTTCGATGCGTCTTGTCGGAACCGCTGGGTGCCGGCTACGTCGCCCGGACCACTTTGGCCTGGTGATCCAGAGCCAGCCCCTGCCGGCGGTTCAGGCAACGACTTAGCAATTTGATCTGATAGGATCTCATTGCTGTCGATTCGATTCATTAGGGAGAGTACACGCAACGAGTCGCTGGCCCTTGCTTCGGACTGTTTGATGAGTTCACGGGCTAATTCAGATTCGACCTGCATTTCTCGTCCCAGTGCTAAGCCACGGGTGACTTCCCCATCGGGCTTGGCTGGCGTCATGGCCTTCGCTTCAGAATCAGCTAGCGTTTCAATGCGACCCCACTGCCCATAACCAGACTCATTCGCGGCAAGTTCCTGTAGTTCTTCAGATTCTTCAGTCTTCAGCTCAGGGTTGATCGATCGACCTTCGCTCTCGAAGAAGTAGGCGCGGGCGCGTTCGCGGCTACTTTCAGCAGTTGGCTGTTTCGAAAGGACATTCAGCTTCTGGCCGAGTTGGATTTCTGGCTCTTGGCCCAGTTCCGGCCGGCTTAGACCGATCGTTTCGGGCATGCTTCCAAACCAGTTGCTGTTGATTTCGGATGGATTACCCGGCTTCGAAGACGGTTGTTGAGCCGATTGCTGCTGTTGAGCGGGACTGACTGCGATGCCCCCGAGCAGCAACGAATCTGCGTCAGGTACTTCGACAGGTGCAACACCCTTCTGTATTTCGGGTCGGCTTCCTAGTGACTCCCAACGCCGGCTGGGTGTTTCTAGTTCCAGCATATCGAACTCCGTCACGTAGGCGTCGAGTTCATTCACGCCGCCCGCAGATGGATCTTCAACGAAACGGTCCACAGTAGGAGCCCTACCCGCAAGGCTTGAAGCGGGCGAGCGAAAGTCAAGCGATTGTTGATAACGGGCTTTGGACTCGGTCTCTGTCTCCGGAACGCTTCGGCCGCCGCCGGCACGGGGTCGCGCGGGAGCCTCCCCGCGTCCGCCTCCGCCAGGGCCGTACCCAAACAAGGCACCACCGGCATAGTTGTCCTGAAGGTTGCCCTTCCGCGCGGGACTGGCGCCTGCAGCGCCACCACTACCGAATCCTCCTCCGCCGCCCATACCACCCATGCCGCCGTACATGGCATCAGCTGGACTCTGAGCCTTCCCGGCGACACTACCGCCGAGGTCGTCACCTCCCATACCCATTCCGCCGTCCATACTGAAATCGTCTGGTAGAGCGTATAAGTCTGTTGCTTCCATTTCGGCCAGCGTTTCGTCTTGAGGCTGGCGCACCGGTGCAACGCCGCTGTCGAAGAAGTCTTGTGCTTGACGACCCGATTGAGGGCTGCTGCGCTTAAAGTACTTATCGGGAGTATCGGACGGGGCGAATGGAATGGCGGGCACTTCAGGTACTGGCGCGTTCAACGCCAATTCAGTACCGGCTGAATCGGACAGTTCTATGTCGTAATCCGCTTCGAATCCTCCGAATGCCGGGACAGATGATTCGAAAGACTCCTTTCCATCGATAGTCAGGGCCAATGCATCTGCATTGGGGCGGCCCGCTGACTCGGGAACCAAGGATGGTAATGCCAACTCAGGTGCCGGGGCACTTGCAGACGTATCGTTGTTGGCCATCTGCATTCCGAACGACCATGACGTTGCTGGGGACGAACTGGCAGCCGAGTTCGATTGTGGCGAAGCCGGGAAATACTGCGTGTCATCTGCTAGATAGTAAGGCGACGGTTGCCCGGAAGCCTGGGCCGACGGATTCGACGACCAGGCATTGTTGCTGATCGAATTTTGGGGCAGAAGCGATCGCAGTCCCGACAAGGCCTTTTCGGATAGTTGAATCTCCGCCTTGGCGGCTGGATTCTTTTCCCGATAGAACCGATCGACCGAGGACCGCTCTTGGTCAGACAGGCCTTGCGATTGGCTAATCCCGGCGAACCCACGAGAATCAGCCCATTCCTCGGCAGAATCAGGCAAGGCGGGCGATGCCGCTTCCGCACTAAGGAGGGCGGAATCCAGTGGACCGGATTGCTCGCTGAAAGATATGATCGAATCGCGGACTCGACTGCGAGCTAGCGATACGCGCTCACCACGAATGCTGAGTAGCATGGATTGAACGACGACGGCTAGGCCGCAGATCCCAAGCACGCAAGCTGCCGATGCGTAGGATAGCTTTGCCCGGATCGAACCTTTGCTCCATTTGTCACGGGCGGCACCAGCAAGCCCCCGCCACTGGAGCCAAGCGTCGGCAGTTTTGTTCGGTTCCACTGAAGCTGCGTTGGCACCCTGTGTAGCCGCGGAATCTTCGCACGTAGCGACGATGTCCTTAGATAACGTCTCTGAAGTAGTAAGGATATCTAGAAGCTGCTCGCGTTTTCCGGCTGGCAACTTCCACTCTTGATCAGAAGCGCCCCCGTCCTTGACCTCGTCGCTACTTAAGGAGGCAGAGGCCGCGATCGCTTCGAATTCCGACAGTTCACTTGAATGACTGAACGACTCGATGGCTTGGTGCGCCGAATTCAGATCGCGGAACATCTCCTGCAAGTCTGGACGCTCGGCGATGATCTCTTCCAGCTTGGCACGCTCGAAATCGGAGGCTTCGCCCATGACGAGCGCCGCAATTCTGATCTCGAGATCGGATTCACTGCTAGAAGGCAATGGCGAGGAAGGTTCCAACGGATTGTGTTCGCTCATGATGATTCCTCGACGCCTAAAATGCCCAGTGGCTGAAGTCGAATCGATAGCGTCTTCAGAATGTGATGAAGTCGGTAGCCGACATTGCTGACGGTCAAACCGGTTTGCTCGGCGATCTCTCGGTATTTGAGCCCCTCGAAATACTTGAGCTTGATCAGCTCGCGGTCGCGCTCATCGAGCTCGCCGATGATTTGCCTGAGGGCCGTTTCGGTCTCTGTTCGCATCAAGCCATCCTCCGGTTTCTCCTCGTGAGACTGCGCTTGAGACTCATGAGAAGAATCGTCGTCTTGAAGGACCTCGCGGCCACTTTGCCGGAGGTGATTCAGAGCTCGGTTGCGAACGCTGCGGTAGAGCCACGGTCGCGGCATGTCGACTTCATTCCATCTGGAATGCAACTTCAGGAACACCTCCTGCACAATCTCTTCCGCTACGGCTCGTCGCCGTGTCAGAGAGAAGGCATAGCGCAGCAGGTTCGATTCTTCCTGCTCGAACAACGTTCGGAGCGGAGGTCGAACTTCTTCTTGCTGCTCCGTTGCGGAGGGCTCGGGAGTCGATTTCAACATGATGGGGTTGCGTGCTTCACCTGAGTCAGTCTCTCCGTCGTAGGTACGCTGCCGGAGCACCGTGCCATGGGATTGGGGCAAGCAATCGAACTCTATTGAGTAGAACCACTGGGAAGCGAGTTCTTAGGAATCGGGGATAACTTTTTACAAAATCGTTCAAATTCCGAGCATTTTGATACTCGGATGCGAACGAGAACCCCAATCCAGTGAGCTTGAGAGACTTGAGGCCAGTTCGGTCCATGCTCAGATGTCCAGTGTAAGAAACGCTTGCCGGGTTCCGGGCGTTCCCGATTCCTGGTTTGGAAACAAGGATTTCGGAGGCCCGAGAGCCAAAGTTGAGTCCCGTCAAACAATGGCTCACTGAGCCCCGCCGAAAGGATCCAGACGATGGGGACTAGAACTTGAAGCAAATTCGCGTTTGACTTATCGACCTGAAGTCGTTCCGCCCAGGCAAAACATGGATTGCCCGCAGGTTGGTGGGGCTACAGCAATACCGAATCAAGCTCTATGTATTGAGGTGTCGATTCCCCCGCAATTGCCCCGCTGGCGAAATGGTACATTTTTCAGGCCGGGCCATTTTCGCAGCTCTAGTTCGAAAAAGTTGGGGAATCTGTAATCTAGGCGGGCGTTCGAGCGTCGTATGGGTAACGCCGGTGGCAATGAAATTCGGCTAGATCCAGACGGCGAGCAATCCATAAAGAGCTATCACCATGAACGAATCGACGACTCGTTCCGACATGTCGTTTAGTCCACAAGAAAACTCCGGCGAGGCCAATCAGAGCGATCATGCGGTTGCCGTCGGTTCAGGGAACGCGACTGGTCATGCGAAATGGATCGTGCTGGCTGTGCTAGTGGGGTTGGTGGGGCTCGGCTATTGGTGGTTTGGCGATCTGCTTTCGCTGGAGTCACTGGCAGCGCGAGAACAAGCGTTGCGTGACTATCAGACAGCGCATCCGTGGCTGGTGTTCGGCGTCGCCTTTGCGATCTACGTCGCGATCACGGGATTCTCATTGCCGGGGGCCGCCGTTCTGACGTTGGTCTACGGATGGTATTTTGGTCTTCGTGACGGACTAGTCCTTGTCAGTTTTGCCTCGACGACCGGAGCTACGATCGCGTTCTTGATGAGCCGCTACTTTTTACGAGATTCCATTCAGTCGCGATTCGGTGAGCGGCTACGCAGTTTCGATAGATCACTGGAGAGCGAAGGCGCGTTTTATCTATTCACGCTTCGTCTTATTCCAGCGGTTCCTTTTTTTGTGATCAATGCGGTGATGGGGCTGACCTCCATTCGCGTTTGGACGTTTTGGTGGGTCAGCCAAGTCGGCATGTTGGCGGGGACCTTCGTCTATGTGTACGCGGGCAGTCGGGTGCCCGGATTAGAGGCTCTCGCAAAAGACGGCGTGAATTCCGTGTTCACTCCGGCTCAAATGACCCAATTCGTGATTGCCTTTTCTTTGCTCGGGCTGTTTCCCATTGTCGTTCGCCGGTTGATGCCTCTGGTCCATTCCATTCGGAAGGGCGCTTCGGCATTGTAGAGCGGGCGATTGGGCCATTCGAATGCTCGTATCTGGCAGTGTTGCCTGCGATGAGATGCCGTCCTTGATTCTCTGATTTGATTTCCGTCCTGATCGTTTCCCAATCTGAAATAGCAATCCATGAAAGCCCTTGAACCACTTGATCAGCACAACCAAACGTTGGCTCAGAATGTGCATCCGGAAGACTGGAGCAATCCCGAGCCGAGCCAGCCTTATCACTTGGTTGTGATTGGTGCCGGCACAGCGGGTCTCGTCACTGCGGCTGGCGCGGCGGGGCTAGGTGCAAGAGTTGCATTGATTGAGCGCGAACTGATGGGCGGGGATTGCCTGAACGTTGGCTGTGTTCCATCAAAAGGTATTCTGCACGCCGCCCGAGTGGCAGCAACCGTGCGCGACGCAGCGGAACTCGCTCCAGATGATCGTCGGCAATCGGATGGACACGGAGCATCCGTCAGTTTTGAAAAAGCGATGGAGCGGATGCGGAAATTGCGAGCCCAAATTAGTCCGGCGGATTCGGCGGCTCGGTTCCGCGATCTCGGAGTGGACGTCTACTTTGGCCAAGGATCCTTCGAATCAAACGGAACGATTCAGGTGACTCGTCAAAACGGCGAGACGCGAACGCTGAGTTACAAGAAGGCGGTAATCGCAAGTGGCGCCCGCGCGTCGGCACCTCCAATTCCTGGACTAGAAGAGGTCGACTATCTCACGAATGAGACAGTGTTCTCGTTGACCGAGTTACCGAAACGCATGGGCATCATTGGTAGCGGTCCTATTGGTTCGGAAATGGCGCAAGCCTTCGCTCGGTTGGGCAGCGATGTCGTTCTGTTCGAACGCAACGGGCATGTGTTGCCTCGAGAAGATCCTGAAGCCGGACGCATCGTTGGCGAACAACTCGAACGCGACGGCGTTCGGATGGTTCTCCATGCGAGTGACATGCAGATCCGAAGTGAGGGCGTCCAGAAGCTGGTCAGTGTGACCCAGCGCAATGCGCAAGAAGACCGTGAAGAGTACTCCGTTGATCAGTTGCTCGTCGCGGTTGGCCGCGCTCCGTACGTGGATGAACTTAATCTGCAGGCGGTCGGCGTCGATTTTGGTCGCGAGGGCGTGCAAGTGAATGATCACTTGCAAACGACCAATCCGAACATCTACGCGGCGGGCGACGTCTGCTCGCGATTCAAATTCACGCATGCAGCGGACTTTATGGCGCGGATCGTCATCCAAAATGCCCTGTTCGCGTTGGGACCGTTCGGACGAAAGAAAGCCAGCGATCTGCTGATTCCTTGGGCGACGTACACATCACCCGAAGTGGCTCATGTTGGCGTTTACGGCCATGAGGCTGAAGGCTCGGTAGACACCTATGTCCAGTCAATGTCTCACGTGGATCGAGCGATTTTGGACGGGCAGGATGAAGGTTTTGTCAAAGTGCACACCAAGAAGGGGACGGACCAAATCGTCGGGGCGACGATCGTGGCTGAGAACGCAGGAGACTTAATCTCGGAGCTGACGGTCGCGATGAAGCACGGGATCGGACTGGGAAAGATTGCTTCTACTATCCACCCCTACCCGACTCAAGGTGAAGCGATTCGAAAGCTAGGCGATCAATTCAATCGAACCAAGCTTACGCCCACCAGCAAAGGAATTCTGCGTCGGCTTCTACGTTGGAACGTCGGCGCGTAACTCAGATTGGGTAACGCGCTGCTTCGCGGCCTTTGAATGGGGAGGCCAAGTAACGGAGTCGCCTTGTGGAGACTCTTGCCGTGCGCGGTGGAGTACTTTAGTTCTTTACCTGGTACTTGACATTCCACTCGCGTTTGCGTCGGCGTATTTCGGCTTCAAATTGCAGGTGCCAATCGTGGACGAAGTAATAGATGCCCAGAAAAGTCGCGAGGAGAGCGATAGGGACGCCCATGTACGGACCAGCCTTCAAGAAAACGGCTACGGAAACGGCTGCAAGCGACGTTGCGATGAGCATATGGCGGATGCAGAATTGGCAACCCAGGTCGCGTACAGTCAGCTCTCGAGCTCTGTCTTCATCCGCGAGAATCTCTTCGTATGCAAGACGGCCCTTTGCTCGCTGGAGCTGTTGCTGAGTCTGCTGCAGTTGTCGACGCTGGACTTCCTCTTCAATTGGCTGCAGCGAAATCTCTTGTTCGTCCACCATGGAACACTCGTGGTATTTGGTTCGCAAACTAGGTTCTAGATCAAAGCAAGTAATGGGGATTAAGTGTAGCGAAGAGAGACGCGTACTCCAAATCTCTGCCACGCACAGACAGCGCCAATCAAAGTTTGAATCTAGGCTTTCGCCATTGAGCCGCTGGCCCAACGCTGCCCTATTGGCAACGGGTTTCGTGACGAACCCGGCCGCTCACGCGTCGCGGCTCATGCCCAAACTTGAAACTCCGATTGGCAATGCACGCACGGCAGGTGAATACTGTTTTGTCTGCCTTTGGAAGGGGCGAGCCAATGGAGGAGTGGCCAGACACAGTATTGCAGTCAAGATCCCAAGTTTGCGATCTTAGAGTGTCTTTAAGTATTCCAGGAGTTGGCGTTTTTTGAGATCGGAAAGCGGATCGGGAAACGTATGGCCCGCGTTGCTCTTTCCGAATTTTCGTGTATCGAAGATTTCTCCCGCATCCAAGACTTCTCCTCGTCCCTGCTCGATCACGGGGTTCTGGGCGAGCACTTCGTGAGCCAAGCCGATTTCTTTCTCGTCAAAATTGCGGTCTTCAGTTCCGTCCAACGACATCCGATGTCGCCAACGGCTCGGTCTGGATTTGCTGTCGAGTACACCCCATAACGTTGGCACACTTCCATTGTGAAAATACGGTGCGCTCGCCCAAACGCCGTCGAGGGGTGGGGCAACATAGCCATCCGGCTCCGTTTCGGTTTCCTCTTGGCCGTAATAGGTGAACCAGCTGCGAGCGTATTTCTCTCTGCCTTCCGAACGGAGTGCTGTTAACCGGACTGGATCGGTGCCAATCTCATCCAATGGAATCCTTCGGCTGGGGTAAGACGCCTGCACCTCGTCGAATAATTGCGATGTGGAGTTATAGGAACCGTGGCATTCTGAACAATGCTGCTCAAAAAGTTGATGTCCTGCGTTCGCTTGATTTTCGTCGACTGGTCCTGGGTATTTTGGGACCTCAAGCGAGGCGAGGAAGGCGTAGATGTGTCGGAAGTCGGATTCCCAGTTCTTGAGTGTGTCCGCGTCGTTCTCTTCTACCATCATGAACTGAAGTAGTCCGCGGTGCCCTTTTTCCGCGAAGCCGTCGATATACATTCGCGGACGTTTGCGAAAGTACCACCACGGCGGCGCGTCCATATCATGATGTGTGAACCGCGGAGGCAGTTTGCCACTGATTACATTGAGGTTCTCATCGCGATAGTGCATGAGCCCTACGCCGAACATGACCGCATTGGTGGTCCCGCGTGTGCGTCCCAACGGCATTAGTAGTGAACCGAAATCAAACGAGTTCAGCGGTCGGCCGCGTTTCACTTTGCTTTCCCTGATCTCTTTTGCGAACAGCTCAAAAGCAAACCGGTGGTTAGGGGCTCCTGGCACGGACTGGCCCAAAATCGTTCCCCCGTGACAGGCGAAACAGTTCATCGACCAGCCGCCGTCTTCGGAAACGACGTATTGAAGCGGTTTGCCGGAGCCGTCTGGAAGACCGGTTTCGTAGTCGAGCCGTTCGGTGAATCCGTACCGTTCAAAGATTAACGCTCGACGCTCTTCCTCTGTCGAGTTCCGAGCCATGGATTGCAATGGTTCTGGCCAGGCTTTCCACACGTTTGCGACGGACTCTTCATCGAAGTGAGCTGGAAGGTACGCCTTTGTCGTAAGCAGCCGGTAGCCTTCCGCGGGGTCTGCACGAAAACCTTGGTCCGACTGATCGCTCGATGATTCCGTTTCTGCTTCTCGGGAGTCTGTGCCGCCCCCATCAAAAGCGGAGCCCATCGAAGCGAAGCTGGAACTCCAGACAATGAGTACAAACGGGACTAGAGAGAGCCAACAGTAATATGTCTGACGTCGTAGAGGATGCTCGCGAGGGGCCAAATTAGCAAGAATCGCAATTGAGTTTTCGTACATTGCTTTGACGCTGAAGTAACTCTGTGGAAATTCAACGGGAAGATCCACGGTGAACAAATTGGCAGCAGCAAGAGATGGCTGCTTTACGGGGGACTTTAGAGTCGCGTAAAGCACGGGATTGGCAAAAGAATGTTTCCGACTCCGTTCGCTTCGGGACGGCCGCGGAACCGGTTTATTTGAGAGCCGGTTCGGGGGCCGTGGTTGTGATGTGACGCCCAGCTTCCAATTGCAACTGCACTTGCGAAGCCTTCTGCTGCTCGAGCCACTCCATGACTTGTCCAATCTCACGGGCCGGCTCCTCACCGACCCAGTTCAAATAAATCGTCTCTTCGTCCTGTTCTGTCGCAAGATCGGTGGAGCTAACCGAGGACGGGAATAGGATTTTTGCTTTCTCTAGGACGCGAGTCGCTCGGTCCGTATCGGCGAAGATGGCTTTGACCGTCACACTTGGATTGGCTGTTGGGGGCCGGTCCGCGAATGGCAAAATGTCTGGTGTTACGTAGACCGAAGTGGTTAGTTTGAGAGGCGTTGATGATGATTCGTCTTCGTAGGTGAACTCCAGGAACGCCGCGGCCCAGCCCTTTTGGGGCTTTCGGAGTGGCATGCAATAGGAACCATTTGGCAGTGCTGATACTACGGAGCTGATGTATTCGGGACCCAAGGTTTCGAGCCGGAAATCACGATTGGTTGGGTTGGTTGCGGCGTACGCTTTGACCATCTTTGGAGCTTCGCTGGAGCGGGCGATTAGCAGGCCATCTTCAACGCTCCAACGTAGGTCGGGTAAATCTTTGCCCTGGAGTAAGCGGTTGTAGAAAGCTGCCAGTGTCGATAAAGCATCGGTGCCATCAAGACTGTGGTCGGCATTGGGCACATATCGCAAACACTTGGGGCCCTGGAGGTCATCCCAATAGAATTGAGAGGAATCAGGCAGGAAGAATTGATCGCCCGATGCATTTAGAATTAGCTTCGGCATCCTTAGGCGATGACGATAATAGTACGGATCGACGAGCTGGTAGAGTTCCTTGGTTCTCGGGTCGTCCATGCGTTCCATGACGTGATGCTGAACATAATTGCCGACCGCCGGTGCCCAGTATCCGTATGCAGCGAAATGGTGCCTCATCGACTCGTTTGTATTGAGTACGTCAATCACGATGGGAACGATTCCCACGACGCGCTCGTCCATTGCCCCCGTTAGCCAAGTAGTCCATCCCCGTTTGGAGGCTCCCGCGACGACAAACTCTTCGATCTTGTGCATTGCGACTTCGTCTGTCACTGCGGTGACCGTGTCCATGGCACGTACCGCGCTCTTGACCATTGCATTTCGAGCCAACCACCTCGCTTTGCCCGTCTTCAAGAATTGGTCCCAGGTATACCCGATCAGATCATCTTCTTTGCGTTCAACACCATCACCGTGAAACACCAGTGGTTGATTGGGGACCATCGAAAGTTCGGCGACAACCGAGTTACTCGCGGCAGCAAGTTGGACCAGTTTTTGCGGTGGGGCACTGCGAATTTCGTGCAGGCCATTCCGACTGCCTCCGCCGATCCAAAGCAACGCTACGTTGGACGCTGGCTTGGAAGGTATCATCAGCTCAAGCCGGTGTTCCCATTGCGGCTTGTCGACTTCGGCCTTAGTCAGCCAGGTTTGCGAAGTGAATCGTACCGAAACGTAGCTGCCGCCAGGCGTATTCACCTGGTTGACTATTTTCCATTTGTAGCTGGCATCCGGTTCGTTCACATAGCGATCAATCTCCGTTTCCGTCGGCAACGTCTCCGCGTCTATTTGCCTGTCTTCAACAACTAATGCTGGCGTCACCGTTTGGAACACAGCCGGGTTTACTGTTGCAAGCAGCAGGGCCATCCCCGCTAGCGCTTCCGCAACAGAAGTCGCTTTTGGTGAACGCGAGTGAAACGCTTGGAAGCGTGAAAACGAGACAGAAGCTAGATGAGTCATCAATCGGTTCTCGAAAAGGCAAACTGATAATCAATGAGTCGTCGCATGGGGTGCACCGTAGCCCCGCATGATTACTTCAATTGTTGTAGCAGATCCCTTAGAACCATCTCGTCCGTTGGTAGTTTTGATTCTGTTAACTTCTGGAGGGTAAGTGGGACGTTGTCCATCCGGTACGCGGTCGCTCTTGCGTGGATGCCATACACGGCCGTGGCAAACGAAACGGTTGGGCTGATGACACTTCGATTGTTCGGGTAATCCAAGAGAATGGTTGGAGTCTTTTTTAGATTCTCTTTCGCAAGTTCGGTGAAATACGGAATCGTTTCTGCTCCGACCAACAAAACACAGTCGGTGTCCCCACGTTCAAGGAGTTCATTGGCCGTATACTCCCCTGGGTTGTAGCGAGGGTAGCCACGTGAATAGTCGACGGAAAAGGGGTAAGTGGACTGCCAGCAAAGTACGTTGTCTGCTCCCGAGACATCGCCTTGGAGACGCATTCGTCGAGCCGAAAAGCGAGTGACTGCGTTCAGCTGAGCAACGAGATGCAACAGAGCGGCCACGTTAATATGGCCTGTGCCACTGCGCCGAGTGCCTCCCCATGCGCCCGTTTCGGCCAGACCCAGGCCGAAAAAGATGATCCCGTACTGGCTCGCACGGACTAAGGCGGCTAGTTCCTGCCATTCCTCGGGGAGATCGGAGAGTAAGGTGTCGTCGCCGAGCCGCAAGGCATGGGTGAGTTGCGATAGGACTTCGTAGTCGGTGCCTGTGGGAACCGCGACACGTAAATCGGGTTCAGTGCCCGCGTCGTCAATCTTCCACTCGTCCAGATTGTTCGCGTCGCCAATCATGACGACTTTGCGGTCGTCACGACCTGCTGGGCGAAATTTCCCTTTCGCAGTGACGGAGTACCTTTCGCTGTGTCGCGGGTGGGATTCCGCCGGGTTGCATCCCCAGAAGATGACCAGATCTGCACGGTTTTTGACTTCACCCAGCGTGCAGGTCACCTCACCCATTTCTTGAATGGCCATGATCGAAGGACCATGACAGAGCGAAGCGGTTGTATCGACGGCTCCGCCCAAAAATTCGCCAAGCTCGACTGCGGCCCTCTGACCTGGCGTGGCGCTGCGCGAAAGGCCATAGATGAGTGGGTAGTCGCAGTTTTGGAGCAGCCCGGCGGCCTTCTCAATCGCTTGCCGGTATCCGCATTCACTCCCATTGATCTTAGCGTTCGTAGATGGCTGAAGCCAATTGGCTTCAAACCAGCTACGACCAAGCTCGCATTGCGGTCCGAAGTTAATCAGCCCTGATTCGTCCGTTATCAACTGAATGTCATCGCACAAGCAGGCACAGCCCGGACAAACGACGTTGGAGTGTTGCTGTGGCAAGCTTTGTCTTTCGCGTTGGGAATTCCGTTCGATCTGGAAACCCGCCAACACGTTTATGCTGCGGTTGCATCCGATTGGCTATCGCTTGGCGCGGGTTTCTCTGTAGGAAATGATCGCCAATTCTTGGCTAGGATCAATCGGGCGCCGCGTCGAAACGTGAGAAACGACCAAGCCCAACTCATGATGACGAACAGACGGTTGCGAAAGCCAGTCAAAAAGTAAATGTGGACAACGAGCCAGGCGAGCCAAGCACTGAATCCGGTCAACTTCATCTTGCCTGTCTCGGCGATGGCTCGGCTTCGCCCAATGGTTGCCATTTGGCCTTTGTCAAAGTAGACGAACTCCGGTCTCGGTGCTCCGTCCAAATCGGCGCGGATGACTTTCGCAAAGTGCCGGCCTTGTTGCACGGCGACCGGGGCAACGCCCGGCAATGTTTTCCCAGGTTCCGTGGTAAATGAGCACTGGTCGCCGGCCACAAAGATCTCCGGAGCCTTGGAAAGGGATAAATCGGAGTCGACGATGACTCGACCTTGGCGATCACAATCGAATTCGCTGGACGCGCCCAGCTTGGAGGCCTCGACCCCTGCAGCCCAGAGTACCGTTGCAGCCTTGATCTGTTCCCCACTGACTTCGACACCTTCTTCGGTGATCTGGGTGACTCGCGAGTTCGTCCAAGTCTGGACACCGAGTCCCTCTAGATCGCGTGCAGCACGGCTCGATAACTGTTCGTTGAACATCGGCAGAATCCGTGATCCCGCTTCGATCAAGATGATCCGTGCTTGCTTTGAATCGATGTTGCGAAAATCTTTCGCCAGCGTGAAGCGGCTCATCTCGCCGATGGCTCCAGCCAACTCCACACCAGTCGGTCCCGCGCCGACAACCACGAAGGTCAACTGCTTCTTGCGTTCCAGGACGTCGTCGGTCAACTCCGCATTTTCGAAGGCGCGAAGAACGCGACGCCGGATCTCCGTGGCTTGTTCCAGCGTTTTCAGTCCGGGGGCATGCTCTTCCCAGTGGTCATTGCCGAAGTAGCTGTGCATCGCACCACAGGCTAGCAAAAGGTAATCGTAGTCAATCGTGCCGGTTGTGGTTTCGAGTCGTTTTTCTTCAGAGTCAACTCGTTGGACTTCGCTACATAAAACTCGTAAGTTGCGTTGCTTGGAGAGAATGCTCCGAATCGGGGCAGCGATGTCTGCCGGACTCAAGCCAGCCATGGCGACTTGGTACAAAAGGGGCTGGAACAAATGGTGGTTGCGCCGATCTATCAGCGTGACTGAGACTCGGTGTTCACTCTTGAGTGCACGTGCTGCGTTGAGTCCTGCGAAGCCACCACCAACAATCACCACCTGTTTGGTTTCCGCCATGAACGCATCCACTCCAATTTACGAGAATTGTCCCAACCGAATGTGCCTATGACCCTGTACGTATCTCGGTGCATCAAAGTGCTCGTTTGCACGACCGAAAATCCGAGGAACACGAGCTCGAGTCATGCATGTTACTGAAGGCTTGAATCACCGCTTAGTGAGACAGGGGCGATGTGATCAAGGCTCACCGAAAAACTCCGTTTGCTGAGAAAGCCTCTGACCGCCTCGCGTGATACAACGAGGCCAGCTGGATGGCGGCGTCTCCGGCTTTGTGGGCGTCTAACGCACGCCTGAAGACTGTTAAGCAGCTGGGGATAAAAGCCAAGGCAGATGGCAAGAGTCCGGTGAATAGAAAAAGCCGCGTGATTCTTCATGAATCACGCGGCTGAGATAGATGGACGTGGCTGCTGTGAGGACTCGCTGCTAATCGAGGCTCTCCACGTCAATCTGGATTTGGGAGGAGCGTTCCCGATAACATTGGCGGCGGGGAGGCCGCTTCATGTCATTTGGGGCCCAAGCCAGTTTCGCGTTGCTCTACGAGGCATAGGCAACGGCGAGAATCAAACGAGCGGCTTGGAAGGCGAACGGAACGCGATAGGTCATGCAGGGAATCGCTAGCGGGCAAAGTTGACTCAGGCCCTTGGAGAGTCGAGTCGGTTGGAGCGTGGGCACTTGCGACGGGTAGAGGGATGTCGCAAGGGCCGATGTCAAGATGAGTCCGAAGGTGTGACAACTCAGAATTACTGAGCTGACTCGGTTTCGAACGCGGCAGGGTCGAGACCATCGATGAAGCTCATGAGGGCCTTGTTGCGATAGGGCTGTTGAAGCTTACGAACTGCCTTGCTTTCGATCTGACGAACGCGTTCGCGAGTGACCGAGAAGATGCGTCCAACTTCTTCGAGCGTATAAGCGTATCCATCAGCCAGTCCGTAACGCAGGCGAAGGATCTCTCGTTCGCGGTAGTTCAGCGTCTGCATCGCTTGGTCAATGTGATGCTTCAACGATTCTTGGTTTGCTTCGTACAACGGGTCATCGTCACGATGATCCTCTAGAAACTCACCAAAGTAGCTGTCATCGTGATCGCCAACAGGTTGGTCCAGAGATAGTGGTTGGCGTGCCATCTTCATGATGACCCGAGCGTCTTCGATCGAAAGACCTGCTCTTTCTGCGGTTTCTTCGACGGAAGGCTCACGTCCCAGCTCTTGGACCAGCTGGCGTGTGACCAAGCGAACCTTAGTCATGGTGTCGATCATGTGAACTGGCACGCGAATGGTACGGCTCTGATCAGCGATAGCTCGCGTAATGGCTTGGCGAATCCACCAGGTTGCGTAGGTCGAGAACTTGAAACCACGTTCGTATTCGAACTTGTCGACCGCTCGCATCAGGCCAGTGTTGCCTTCTTGGATCAAGTCCAGGAAGCTCAGTCCACGATTACGGTACTTCTTGGCGATCGAGACGACCAACCGAAGGTTACCTGCCGACAGCTCCCGCTTTGCTGCGTCGTAGCTGATGCGATTACCGTGAACTCGTTCCACACGGCGACGAAGCGTCTTAGGGCTCTCGTAGGTGATTCGCATCAAGTACCGGAGCTCTTCGAGCAGTTGCTCGTAAGATTGGCCATCGACATAGCCCGATTCGCGAGCAACCTCAATCTGGCTCTTCAATGTCCGCATACGAGCTTCGATCGCCTCAAGCTTCTCGAATAGTGGCTCGAGGCGGTTCGTTCGAAGGTTCATTTCCTCGACCAGTCGAACACAACGATTGCGTCGGCGTGTGAGGCGACGCCAAGCGTCAGATCGAGTTTCCGCATCGAGCTTCTTGCTGATGGCGATGAAGTAATCGTGATGGTTGAGGATCAACAGACGACGCAGTGTGTTGATGTTGGGGACGATCCGCTTCATGATCGCCTTCTTTTCAGCTGCGTTGGTAACGCTCACTTCGATCGTGCGGTCAAGGCGAAGCTTGCTATCGCGAACTTGCTCAAGCAGCTTGCATGCACCCTGGAGCATGAAGTCGGTTGCGAGCATCCAGTGGCGATACTTGGATCGCGTGAATTCAATCTTCTTCGCTGAAGAAACTTCTTCCTGGCGAGTCAGCAACGGGATCTGTCCCATTTGCATGAGATACATGCGAACCGGGTCGTCGGTGCTTTCGACTTCCTCAGTCAGTTCTTCGAGATCGCCCTCTTCGATTTCGCCGTCGAAATCGTCTTCGTCTTGATCCCGGTTGTTTCGTCCTGTCGTCGTGGCCACAGAACCGTTGTAATCGACTGTTCCTAGCCCTTGATTGTTCATTCCGTCGTAGTCGTTCTCGAAATTGTCTTCCAAGTTGGCTCGACCTCGATAATTCTTCTTCATGGCGTCCCTCAACAGCAGCGAGTCGGTGATGCCTCGTGACTCAGTCGTTGAGTCGCGATTGCCTCGTTTGATGTGAGGGTTAAAAGCACAGCCAGTGCCAGACCGGGTTCCAATCAGACGGTATCGACGTAAGTGGCTGTGGATACGTTACTTACAAAAAATCTGCTGGGAGACGCTGGGCAGGAGGGATGATGCGTATGAGCAACGTTCAGAGATAACGTTGCGCCCAGTGATGCATAAATTCAACAAAGTCGAATCAGTTTTCGCATCTTGCCTGTTTTGTGTCAAACGTTTTGTTGAGGCTGGATCGGGGAATACGGCGTTGGGGCTACCCATTTCGAGGCAATCTGGCGTGAACCCAATTTCCGTTGTGATTCTAGCCATCGTCGCGGAAAGCCCATTCGCCATTGCCGCGTTCCATTTGCAGGGCCGGTTCGGAACTGCGGTCACCCTTGAAAGAATGAGCGTTTTCCAGGCTTTTCTGGTCTTTTGAAGCGACGAGAGGACGGCTTCGCCGCCTGCAGCGGGCCGCAACAGTAATATCCAACTCCACGAAATCCCTCGACGCGAAGGACGTTTGACCGTTCCCAGGCCGAGTCGGAAATCCGCGATAAATTCGGAACGCGGAATCTCACTCAGACCGATGTTTAGTTGACACTTGGGGAGAGTTGGCGTAATTTCGAATACATGAACATGGATCTCCGAGTCGCCTCTGGCGAAAATAACATCTGCGGAATGATTATTATCCGCCCTCGCGGGCGGGGTTAGGTGAATTCTGTTCTTACAACTGAACAAGCATTTGACCCCTGAAGTTGCAAAGCTCCAGGGGTTTTTTAATGGCATGATGGGTTCGGTGGGAGACACCGATCCCAAGTTCTGAGCCCCCATCACTGGCAAGCTTGCCAGCCAAATCAACTGAAACAGGATGAAAGCAGCAATGACGCGTTCGATCTCGACCTACGACACGACGCTACGCGATGGAACTCAAGGCGAAGGCGTTAGCTTTTCGTTGCAGGACAAACTCAACATCTGTGAACGACTGGCTGAAATCGGTGTCGAATACATCGAGGGCGGTTATCCATTGTCGAATGAAAAGGATGTGGCCTTCTTCCAGAGAGTCCAGAAATTGGATCTTGGAACGACCAAGGTCTGTGCTTTCGGGATGACACGTCGTCGAGCAATCGATGTCGCTAAGGATCCTGGCATGCAGGCAATGGCCAATGCAAATACTCCCGTTTGTACGATTGTCGGCAAGAGTTGGGACTTCCACGTTACCGACGTCCTCAGCGCCGAGTTGCCAGAGAATCTGGACATGATTGCAGACAGCGTCGAATTTCTGGGACGCAATTCGGAGATAGTCTACGACGCGGAACACTTTTTCGATGGCTACAAAGCAAACCCCGAGTACGCATTGAAGACCTTGCTGGCTGCCGCACAAGCGGGAGCCAAGTGGTTGGTCCTTTGTGATACGAATGGGGGTTCTTTGCCGGCAGAAGTTGCCGCGATCGTGGACAAGGTCCGCGAAGCTACAACGCAGTTTGACGCGAAGATCGGCATTCACTGCCACAACGACGGCGATCTTGCGACTGCAAACTCATTGGCTGCAGTGAGTGCAGGATGCGATCAAGTCCAGGGGACGATCAATGGCATCGGCGAACGTTGCGGGAATGCGGATCTATTGGCCGTGTTGGCGAACTTAAAGCTCAAGATGAGCGGCTACGAAGTGCTTGGAGGCTGCAGCCTAGAGCATCTGACTGAGTTGTCGCGTTATGTGTACGAAACCGCGAATCTTCAACTACGTAACAACCAGCCTTTTGTTGGGCAAAGCGCGTTTGCCCATAAGGGCGGGATGCACGTGCACGCAGTCAACAAAGCCGCCCACACGTATGAACATTTGGATCCTTCGCTGGTTGGAAATGAACGGCGCATCTTGGTTAGTGAGTTGTCCGGGCGGTCGAACATCATCGCGTTGACGACGAAACACAACCTGGAGAATGACCGAGGGTTGATGGATAAAATCCTGGCCGAGGTCGTCCAACAAGAAAATCGTGGCTACCAGTACGAGGCCGCTGAAGCTTCATTTGATTTGCTGGTGAAGCGATGTGCCGACACCTTTCAGACCCATTTCGAAACCATCAAATACCGTGTCGTTGCTGGTGATCGGAACGTCGCCGCGAATACGGCTTTTGCGGAAGCCATCATCAAGATCCGTGTTGGCGAGCAAGATATTTTTGAGGCGGCGGAAGGGCACGGTCCAGTAAACGCCTTGGATGCCGCGTTGCGAAAGTGCTTGGGTTCGGTTTATCCGGTGCTCGAGCAAATGTTCCTCGTGGATTACAAAGTCCGTGTTGTGAACGGGGAAGCTGGCACCGCGGCTCGCATTCGCGTGAATGTCGAAAGTTCCGATGGCAAGCATGTTTGGCGAACGATTGGAGTCAGCGAAAACATCATCGAGGCCAGTTGGTTGGCGATCGTTGATGCAGTCGAGTACAAGCTGTTGCTCGAAGAGGGACATCTGACCGCAGAAGCAGCGACAGCTGAGGAAGCGGCGGCGTCGTAGCCGATGCGAGTCCGCTAAATTGGCACACGTCGTTGGCTACCAGCCTGGACCAGCAATGTGAAAGCCTAGGACTTGCGTGCCACCGATGAACGCTCGATGAGGCTGCCGCGGAATGCGAAGGACTCGAAATCCTTGCCTTGAAGCAAATCCAGAACGGCTTCGGAAGCGCAGATCCCCATTTCGCCTGCAGGCTGTCGGACCGTCGTTAGTGGCGGAGTGCAGAAAGCAGATTCAAGTTGGTCGTCGAAACCAACGATCGAGATGGTCTCCGGAACGGCGACGCCGCGTTCATGTAGCTCCAAGCGAACTCCATACGCGGTCAAATCATTCGCCGCTAGGATCGCGGTGAAATCGGCCTTTCTGTCGAGGAGGCGAGCCACAGCGCAGCGTCCGGACTCTGCTGAGAAGTCGCCTTGGATCGCGAGACTCGGGTCGACAGGAATCCCCGCATCCCGCAACGCCTGCTGGTATCCAATGAGTCGATCGACCGCGTCGGCGTGGTGGTCATGCCCTTTGACGATCGCTATCTTTCGGTGGCCTCGGTCGATCAGATGCTGCGTGGCAACGTAGCCGGCATCAACATTGTCCACGTAGATGCAGCGATGTTCGGCTCCAGCAACATTGCGAGCGACAATGACCGTTGGAATCTCGTCACATAAGCTCGCGATCTGATCTCCGGGAACACTGCCTCCGATCAAGACCATGGCGTCGACACGGCGGCTAAGCAGCGCGCGGATCGCCTCGATTTCGACTTCTGTCTTCCACTGCCCGTCGACGAAGATCGGCGAATATGGAGTCTGATTCAGTCGTGAAATGACGCCTTGAGAAATGGCATCGAAGAAGGGCGTCCCCATCAGTTGTGTGAGCACGCCAACCGTCATGGAACGGCCGCTGGCCAGGCTGCTGGCCATTGCGTTGGGGCGGAACTCGAGGCGTCGTGTTGCCTCCAATACGGCTTCTCGCTTTTCCGGATTGACAGCGGCTGTTCCGTTCAAAACACGCGAAACAGTACTCTTCGAGACTCCCGAGACCCGTGCGATGTCCTCGATGGTGACTTTTTTCATGGTTGAATCTGTCGTATCGCCCAAGATCGCTTGAAAACGCTTGCAAATTAAGTGCCTGCACTTTTTCTCTGTTGAAAGCGTTTTCAGATATGTTAGCATGAAACCGGTTTCACGCTATCCTGTTCTTCGGATTTCACTCTAGTCCTATGAGTGAGGTGTCCGGTAAGCCGGTTTCCGGTAGGCCATAACGCAACACGAGCGGATTGCGCCGATTGCAGTGCCGCACATGCGAGGTCACGTGCACTGCATCGGTCGTGTTGAATGGCTTATCACTCAATTCGAACATCGCATTGAGACGGTAACGCTATACCTCAAGGACGTTGGAACCCATCAGGGCGAATCTGAATTTCAAACTTGGTCGACTTCTGTTCCGCAAAAGCGCTAGAGCGGTTTGGCGGAGCGAAAGGCGACCATTCGCTGCTTTGAAACTTTGATTTGCACTGTTGAACCATAGCTGCCCTCGGAAGACAGCCTCCCCTGCCCTGATCCGATTCTCCTCTCTACGGTGCAAGTGCATGAGTTCAGTAGCTACTTCAAAGGCGTCCACTGGAAATATTGGCTGGGTACAAATCCTGGCCTACTCATGTGGGATGCTCGTGAACAACCTTCAGGCAGCCGCTATTCCGGCGATGATGGTGGTGCTTAATCTGGGCCTTGGGCTCAAACCCGAAGTGGTCGGCATCATTGGTTTTTTGCCGCGGATTTTTGATGCGGTATCCGATCCGTTAATGGGATACATCTCAGATAACACCCGGTCACGCTGGGGACGGCGGCGCCCGTACATCTTCGGTGGCGCTGTTGTGGCGGGTCTCGTATTTGCAGCAATGTGGCAGATGCCAACTGGGTACTCGCAGAACTTCTACTTTTGGTTCTTCTTGACCGCGCTCATCTCCTACTTCTTGACCTACACGGTCTATGCGACTCCGTTCGTGGCGTTTGGCTACGAGATGACACCGGACTATCACGAACGCACGCGTCTGCATGCTTTCGCCAATGCCGTTGGGCAATTCGCTTGGATTTTCGCCCCATGGATTTGGAAAATCATGGCCAGCTACGAAGACAAGGTTCAAGGCGCCAGTATGCTTGGCATCGTCTTTGGTGCGATCATTATTTTGTTTGGAATGATCCCTGCCATCTTTTGTCGCGAACGCCTGAGCGAATTGCCTGAACAAAACGAAGATGGTGAGGCAGGACCGGGCCTGATCGAGAATATGGTGAACTTCGTCAAGAGTATTGGTCTTACACTTGGATGTAAGCCTTTTGTGAAGCTCTGCACGGCAACGTTCTTGGTCTTCAACGGTTATCAGCTCGGAGTGTCTTTTGCACTCTACGTCATGATCTACTACCTTTTCAGCGGCGATGATAGCGCAGCGGGATCACTGAACGGCTGGTGGGGATCCATAACGGCGATCTGCACGATTGCGGTCATTCCTTTGACCGCGCTCATCTCAGAGAAGCTCGGCAAACGTCGAACGTTCATGCTGACTATCTCGCTATCGATTTTGGGCTATGCGATCAAGTGGATTGGCTATAACCCCGACTATCCGTACCTGCTGCTAGCCTCCTGCCCGTTCGTCGCGTTCGGAACCGGCTCGTTGTTCACGCTCATGGGGTCGATGATCTCTGATGTTTGTGACTACGACGAACTGCAATCTCACCAACGCCGCGAGGGCGTCTTCGGCGCAATTTATTGGTGGATGGTCAAGGTTGGAATGGCTCTTGCCGGTTTGATGGGCGGCTACCTCCTGGCGGCTTCTGGCTTCAAGACACCAGAGCCGGGAGCGACCGAGGCGATTGTCCAGACAGCTGAGACTTTGTTCTATTTACGCATCTTCGACGTTGTCATTCCTATTGTCACTTCGCTGATCGCTCTTGCGATCATGTGGAGTTACGAGATCTCCGAGACTCGTGCGAATGAAATTCGTATCGAGCTAGAACAGCGTCGCGGAAAGCTCGGAGAAAACGCTTAAACGTATCATCAGTCACGGCCGTACACATTACGACCTTGATTTCGATTCTTACCATTTGACTCGATTTAGCAAGTTTGGATCAATCAAGAATGTCCACCATGCTCAAACCGAATTTTGACAGCAACATGCCAACAACTGAAAGCAATGTGACGGGCGAGTACGTTCAGCTATGTGGTGAAGAGTACTACCGCATTGCGAACAGTCATCGCATGCCTGAGTTTTTTATGTCCTTGGTTGGCGCCAGCGACCATTGGATGTTTGTTTCAAGTTTAGGCGCGCTGACCGCAGGACGTTGTGATCCAGATTCGGCACTGTTTCCCTATGCCGCCGATGATCAGATCTCGATCGCACGCTCGGTGACGGGGCCAAAAACTCTGATACGAGTTGGAGACGCCGCCAGCGGGGAACGGTCTGAGCTTTGGCAACCTTTCCAGGCGAAGCCGATGGGTATGGAATCGTACAACGATTCGTATCGTCAAAATCTCTACAAGACTCCGCTCGGCAACAAGCTTGTTTTTGAAGAGGTTAACGACTTACTTGGTCTCGTATTCCGGTATCGCTGGGCGTTTAGCGAGCGTTTTGGATTCGTCCGAACATGCTGGCTAGAGAATACTGGTGAGGATGCGATCGCATTGGATTTGGTTGATGGTCTGCAGAATCTGCTTCCCTACGGAGTTGGAAGCGATTTCATGATGCGATTCAGCAACTTGGCAAACGCGTACAAGAAGAGCGAGCTTCTTGCGGATTCGGGTATTGGCCTATTCTACCTCAGTTCGATTCCAACGGATCGGGCCGAACCAAGCGAAGGCCTCAAGTCGACCGTGGCTTGGCAAGTTGGCTTGGATCCAGAAGCGACGATGTTGTCCACGAATCAGATCGCTGCTTTTGTAGCCGGTTCGGAATTGGCGGATGAGGCCGATGTTCGAGGTCGAAGTGCAGCCTACTTGGTACAACAATCGGTCGAATTGGCTGCCGGTGAAACGCTGCAATGGCACGTCGTTGCCGACCTAGAAAAAGACCACAGCGACATTTGGGAGCTAAACGAACGGCTTGCGGATCGTTCGAGATGCAGTCTGGAGATTGAACAAGACATCCAGCAAGGCGAAGAAGATTTCCTGAGGATTCTCTCGTCTTCAGACGCATTGCAGGCCGGAGCCAACCGCAGGCGTGCAAATCGACATCTGTCCAGCACCGTTTTTAATGTCATGCGTGGTGGAATACCACTCGATGACTATCAAATCGATCGCGAGGATTTCGTGACGCATGTTGCTCGTTTCAACCGGGATGTAGCGAGACGCAATCAAACGTGGTTAGATGACCTGCCGGATGAATTGGACGTCGAATCGCTTCGGCAGAGCGCTTTTTCGACAGGCGATATCGACCTAATTAGGTTTGCCAACGAGTACTTGCCGCTTGCGTTCAGCCGCCGGCATGGTGACCCAACGCGGCCCTGGAATCGATTTGCGATTAAGTTGCGTTCGGAAAGCGGCCGAACCAATTTGGACTATCAAGGAAACTGGCGTGATATTTTCCAAAACTGGGAAGCACTCGCGATCTCCTTCCCAAACTTTTCAACTTCGATGATCTGCCGGTTCGTCAATGCAACGACTGCAGACGGATACAACCCGTACCGCGTGACCAAGGACGGTTTTGAATGGGAAGAGCCCACGCCCGAAGACCCGTGGGCCAACATCGGTTATTGGGGCGATCATCAAATCATCTACTTGCTCAAGTTGATCGAATGGAATCGAGCGCTTCACCCCAATGAGTTGAATGGCTTGCTCGATTCAGAGTCCTTTGTGCACGCGAATGTGCCGTATCGAATTAAGGGATTCGAAGCCACCAAACGCGATCCTCAGGATACGATTGAATTTGATTCCGAGTTGTCACATCAAATCGCTACACGCGTCTCTGAAGTTGGGAGTGATGGCAAGCTTCTGACCAATCGTTCGGGAGGCATCCAGCGAGTGACACTTGCCGAGAAGTTGCTCACACTTTCGCTGGCCAAGTTATCGAATTTGGTGCCAGATGGTGGAATATGGCTCAACACGCAACGACCTGAATGGAATGATGCCAACAACGCGCTGGTTGGAAATGGGTTGTCGATGGTCACCGCGTGCTATCTTTACCGTTGGTTCGAGTACCTGGATACATGGTTCTCTACAAATCAGAATTCATCTTTCCGTATTTCGGTGGAGGTGGCCCAGTTTCTGCAAACGACGCTAGCGGGACTCGAAGAACACCGCGATTGCCTAGACGGCGAAATGACGGACGAAAAGCGTGCGAAAGTTGTTGAGTGTCTTTCCCGAGCCGGAGAAGTTTATCGAGCCAGTCTCTACGAGTCTGGGCCCGCAGGTGATAGTGAACAGGTCGATATTGGCCAATGTGTTCAGTTGTTTAAGATCGCCAAGGACTATTTGCAGGCAACGATTCGGAATAATCGAACGGAGTCCAATCTCTACCATGCGTACAACATATTGAACTGGACGGAGGGCGGGGCGAAGGTCGAGCATCTGTATGAAATGCTCGAAGGTCAAGTTGCTGTCTTGAGCTCAGGTCTATTGGCTCCGAGTGAGGCGGTTGACTTGCTCAAGTCGCTGAGGAAGAGCAAGCTGTATCGCGAGAATCAAAACAGCTACATGCTCTATCCAGATCGAGAGCTGCCGCGTTTCTTAGAGAAGAACAACCTGGGCGAGGATTGCCTCGCGGAGAGCGTGCTGTTAAGGACTTTGCTCGAAGATGGCGAAGAGTCGATCGTGCAACGCGACCTCCATGGTCGTATTCACTTCAATGGAGCGTTTCGAAACTCGGCAGATCTCCGAGACGCTTTAGCCGGTTTGCCGGATCCGTATCAACCCACTGTAGCCGTTGAACGCGAGCAACTAGTCAATCTTTTTGAAGATGTATTCCAACACCGCCAGTTCACTGGTCGTTCGGGTACGTTCTTTGCCTACGAAGGGCTTGGTTCGATTTACTGGCATATGGTCTCCAAGCTCGGATTGGCTGTGTCGGAAAACTTCTTCGCCGCGTTCGAAAGTGGTGCGGAACCCGAGATTGTCGATGAGCTCTGGAGACGCTATCAAGATATTCGCCAGGGAATCGGCTCGGAGAAAACGCCCACGGAATATGGCGCATTCCCTTCTGACCCTTACTCGCATACTCCTGAAAATGCAGGTGCCAAACAGCCTGGTATGACCGGCCAAGTGAAGGAGGATATCCTAGCTCGGTTCGCTGAAATCGGTGTTCACTTTCGGGACGGCCAAGTGCATTTCCGCTTCGAAATGTTCGACCGCAATGAGCTGCAGTCTGAGCCTGGGGAGATGCGATTCTATGACTTGTCTGGGCAAGCGAATTCAGTTGAAGTTCCTGAGAAGGGATTTGCATTCACGCTATGCCAAGTGCCAGTCGTTTACCATTCTTCGGGCAATGAAGACGAGGCAGAGTCACGTGTATGTGTTCATTTTGGTTCCGGCGAGCAACGATGCTTTGACGAGTTAAGCCTGGATCGCGAAACCAGCCGAGTTCTATTTTCGCGGTCTGACAGCATTCGGAGAATCGAAGTCCGTTTGCCCTAGCCGAGCAGGCGACTTGGTTACTTTTCGTGGGCATATGTAGAGCAGAATCGCAGTTTGATCGTGTTGCTAACGGAGTCAGTAGCGACGCAGAGCAACGCGATTGTCGACACACGTAATCAGTCCCGTTCGACGCGACACAACGAGAGAGACTAGCTATGAATCTTGATAAATCGATCTACTCTTACTCGGTATGGGCAGTTGTGCTGCTGTGTTCCGCGAACAGCGTGATGGCGGAAGAAAGCCCACGCGTCTATGTGAAGAAATCAGCCTCCGGATATGAGCTGATTCGCAATGGAAATCCCTACCGAATACGAGGAGTTGGCGGTACAGAGCACTTGGGAATGCTCTCGGAATTCGGCGGCAACTCAATTCGCACCTGGGATACTGAAAACTTAGGCGCGTTGCTCGACGAGGCTGAGGAATTGGGGCTGAGCGTGTGCGCGGGACTTTGGCTTGGGCATCAGCGACATGGGTTTGACTATCAGGATCAAACCGCTGTCCTGGAGCAGCTCGACCGACATCTTGAAGCAGTCAAGAAATACAGAGATCACCCCGCACTTCTCATGTGGGGCGTTGGCAATGAGATGGAAGGCGTTGGCACTGATCCATCTGTTTGGTACGCCGTGAACCATTTAGCTCGCGAGATCAAGGAGTTAGATGGAAATCACCCGACGATAACCGTCATCGCGGAGATTGGCGAAGGGGCGTCGAAGGTGAAGAGTATTGAACGGTTTTGCCCGGACGTCGATATTGTCGGGCTCAATTCCTATGGCGGTATTGGAGATATTGGCGATCGGTATCGCGCAGCCGGTGGTTCAAAACCGTACGTGGTGACCGAACATGGAACCCTAGGTCCTTGGGAGTGTGGAAAAACGTCTTGGGAGGCTCCCATCGAATTCACCAGTTCTGAGAAGGGCGAATGGTACACCAACGGCTACAAAATGAACGCCGTCAAACATGCGGACCTTTGCCTTGGTACTTACGCTTTCATTTGGGGGCACAAACAAGAGACGACTGCGACTTGGTTTGGCATGTTGCTGCCAGATGGGACGCGGTTAGCTGCGGTCGACGCGATGGCGGAGCTATGGACGGGCAAAGCCCCTGAGAATCGATGTCCAACAATCGAGTCGATGAACATGGAGCGGCCGGCCATCTTCAAGCCAGGCGCTTCGTTTGTAGCAAGCGTCGATGCGAGCGATCCTGATGGCGATTCCCTTCGCTATGAATGGGTACTGCGTTCTGATTCTGGAACGATCGGCGAAGGCGGCGATCCGCAGGAAAACGAAACGGATTTTGAGTCCGCAGTGGCAGCGAAAGGAAACTCGGCCGAAATCAAGCTCCCGGAGGGAGGCGGCGGGTATCGTTTGTTCGCTACTGTATACGACGATCATGGAGGTGCCGCCGTCGCCAATGTACCTCTATTAGTCCGCGCCCCCATTCGGCTCGAAACTGTCATGGCCAAGTCGGCTTTGCCTTACTCTGTCTACGGAGACAACGCGAAGAACAGTGTCTTCATTCCTTCCGGCTTTATGGGCAATGCGGGGGCAATCACGCATGTGCTCGATTGCCGGACTCAACCATACAAGGGGGATACCTGTCTCAAAGCAAGCTATGGTGCCAATGCATCCTGGGGAGGTGTCCTGTGGCAGTCCCCTGCGGGAGACTGGGACGGAGAGAAACCAGGGGGAGCCAATTTAACAGGCGCAACACGGCTTGAGTTTTGGGCTCGCGGCGAAAATGGCGGAGAAGTCGTCAACTTCGTCTTTGGTGTATTGGATGGAAATCTACGTTATCGCGACACTGCGAAGGGCGAACTGAATAAGGTTACTCTGGGAGATGAGTGGAAACGCTATTCATTTGATTTGCAAGGTCTCGATCTTCGGCAGATCAAAACAGGGTTTGGCTGGTCCGTGGAGGGACAGAGGAAACCGGTGACGTTCTATTTGGACGAGATCCAGTACGTTTCAGAGTAGAGCGGCCATTGCCCAAAAAGTTTCCGACCAGCCTAGGGAGCTCGCCTGCATATCAATAGTGTGCTAGGCAAATGAACCTTGTGTCAGGTCTCGTCTCGGGATTGCAAGGATTCGGCGACTTGAGGCTGGTCTGGGACATCGTCAAAAGGACTTGCTTGAGTCGCTTCTTTGGGCTGCCGCGATTGTCGCCTTTCCAGCCACTTTCGCAGGTAGTCTGTAATTAGCCAGATACCGCCATTGACGGTACCTGCCAAATAACCGGCGAACGGAGCCCAGACAAATGAGAACAGAAACATGCCTGGACCCCAGACGCGAGAGCCCGACGCCATGGCGATGAACATGACCAAGATGCCATAGATTGCCCCTACGATGACCGAGGCTTCTCTCGGCTTTTCGCCATCGAACAAGACGGCTTGTGCGGCGCCCACGACAACGAAGTAGGAGCTAAACACCAGGATCAAGAGTGGATTTGCTCCCAGCGCTAGCATCCCAGAAAACAGCAAGCTGAAGGCCACAAACATGGTGAAGACCGTCGCCATGTCAAACTGGCGTGGCACGCTGTAGATATCATCGTTGGGCGGCCGGTCCCATCGATATTGAGGGTTCACAATCCGAATGATTGATTCCAACGTGGGTCTTTGATTGGGAAAACGCAGGTTGCCGAGTACGGGGGGCTCTGTACCTTCGAAACCAATTCCGTGCGCTCTGATCTGGCTGGGTGTCATGCTCGGAATCAAAAAGAAATGAAACAGCTGTTGTCGAGCTGCTTCAAGCGCAGGGTCTGTCAGCAAATGCGCAGGGAGCGTAAAACTGAGGATGCATTTCGTGTCGCCCTCGCAATCTGAAATCACGGTGACGTAGCCTTGCATTCCAAAGTCGACAACGGCGCTGTGCTCCGACGCACTGGTGACACGACCTTCCAGTTCGAAAAGCATGAGAGACTGCCCAAGTCGTTCGTGAAAAGCCATCTTAATCTCCGACCAACTGGTATTTCGAACTGGACTGGACAACGCAAGGCCAACGCGCGAACTCTCTCTCGCTAGGCTTTGGCCGATTGGTGCAGCGGTGGCAACTGAGGTTCGAGGACTCCGCGTGCCTTTTTCCAGATGATGGCACCCTCGATGACGATCCAAGCTTGCAACGCGAGGATGCCGAGCCCGAACGCGATCAGGAGCCATTTGCCCTGCGGAATCCAAGCAAACCAAAGACTATATGTCATGGCCCAAAATGGCATCAGCATCATAAACAGCATTGGGATGGCCAAGAAAGCCACGGTTCGATTACGACGCCACAGATAAAACGTGGCTACCATCAAAGCCAAGCCTGCAAGCAGTTGGTTTGTCGCACCGAAAAGAGGCCAAAGTAGGAAGCCACCTTTCCCCGGAACCGGTCCAGCAAATATCGCGATCGCTCCGGCAATGCCGACCGCCAGGCCAGTTGCAACGTAGCGATTCCGTGTAGGCAGACCCGTGGTCGATCCTAGCTCTTGCAATACGTATCGTTGTAGTCGAGTCGCTGTGTCTAGGGTCGTTGCTGCGAAACTTGCGACCAGCACCGCTACGATGCCGATTCCGAGTTCAATGGGAATTCCGATTGAGGTCAGCAAGTTCGCGCCTCCCTCCACGAAGGCGGCTAGCTTTTGTTTCAACGTATGGGAACTCCAGCCGTCTTCGGACGGACGATAGTAGGTTCGCCAAGCGTCGCGGCCTTGGATTTTTTGGCCGTCGCCAGCAGTGGCGTATTCGTATTGCACAGCGGCAACGCTGGCGTTTTCCACACGGGAAAGGGCTCCCATCCCGACACCAGCCGTGCAGGCCATGATGACGACAACCGCAAGGGCTGACTCAAGCAACATGGCTCCGTATCCAACGGTCTGCGCGTCGCTCTCACACGCGACTTGTTTAGAGCTTGTTCCCGAGCTGACCAAACAGTGGAAGCCGCTACAGGCTCCGCAGGCAATCGTGATGAACAGGAACGGAAGGATTGGCGGTGCATCGGCGGGTACCGAGCTGGCGACCGCTTCGGCTGAGTCGAAAAGATCGGCTGTGCCCGAAGCGCTGGCGACGACGAGGCCAACAACGAGTAGGCCAAGTGCGACGAATAGTTGGTGGCTGTTGACCAGGTCGCGGGGCTGCAGCAACATCCAGACCGGCAAAACGGACGCAAAGAAACAATACGTTAGCAACAGCAACGTCCACACGACATTGGGATTCCATATGCTTGTTTCCGTCGCCGGCACAACGAAATCCGCTAGATCAAACTGGACGTAGTAAACACCAATGTAAATCGCGGCATACAGTGCGATCAGCGCCATAACGGACGGCAGGGTCATTGAATGGCCGCCGCGGTGTGCCCAAAAACCGATCGCGATAGCTATCGGCATTGCCAACCAAACCGAGAGGACACTCTCTGGATAGAGCGAGAAGATTCCGGCAATCACTAAACCGAAGATGGCCAAGACGATCCACAGGGCTAAAGCCAAGATCGTTAGAAAGAGAATCTTTGCTCTAGGAGAGATCATTCGACCGGCGATTTCCCCGAGGGTCTGACCTCGGTTCCGCATGGAAATGACTAGTGCTGCCATATCGTGAACACCTCCGATCAGAATCGCTCCGAGGACGACCCAGATCAACGCCGGAAGCCATCCCCAGAATACGGCAATGGCAGGACCCACAATCGGACCTGTTCCAGCAATGCTGGTGAAATGATGGCCGAAGATGACGCTCTTCGGCGTGGGGACAAAATCATGATCGTCTCGTAGTTGTTTGCTCGGGACCGGTGCGTCCTTCGACAGTTCAAAAAGCCGGACGCTGAGCCAGCGACCGTAGATGAAATAGGCAAGTAACAACGTAGCGAGGGCGCTTAAGCAAACAACTAGTGTGCTCATTGGAGTCTTGTTTCAGTACCAAATCGGTGGGGGGGAGAGGATTTTCGGAATGCGTGACAGGGGATTAGCCTGACGCGTTCCTTTCGTCTGATTCGACGTCGCTATCAGTCGCATCGTCGGCTTCAGGCTCTGTTTTCGGGTAGTCATCGTCCCAGTTCTGGACGTGAGGTTCGCCAAGTTTCCCGACGCCTTTCGCGACGATCATGGAAACAGCGGCGTCGCCAGTTACGTTGACAGTCGTCCGACACATGTCGAGCACGCGGTCGACCGCAAAAATGAGCGCCAGACCCGCTTCGGGGACGCCAATTGCACCGAGCACGATGACCAGCATAACCATGCCAGCACCTGGTACGGCCGCGGAACCGATTGATGCTAACGTGGCGGTCAGCACGATGTTCAACTGCTTGTCGAATCCAAGTTCCATTCCGAACGCTTGAGCGATGAAGACTGCAGCGACCGCTTGGTACAGGCTTGTTCCATCCATGTTGATGGTGGCTCCAACAGGGAGCACAAAACTGGCGACTTCATCGTCTACACCTAAGTGCTCCTCGACACGTTCCATCGTGACGGGCAGCGTCGCTGCGCTGGAGCTGGTCGAAAACGCGAGCATCTGGGCGGGGGCGATGCCTTTCAGGAAGAACGGATAGTTTCTCCCAGTCAGCATACGCACCATGAGCGGATAGAAGACAAATACCATGATCGCCAGACCAGCTACGACACAGGCGCTGTATTTGATCAACGCGATGAAGATATCCAGGCTCGGGGTGTCGACCACGAGTGCGGCGAGCAAAGCGAAGACCCCTACTGGCGCCGCCAGCATGATGAGGTCAATCAATTTCAGGATCACCGCATTGAGACCATCAAAAAAATCTTTGACCGGCTTGGCCGTTTCATTCGGTACCAGGATTAGGCCAATTCCAAAGAACACGACGAAGAAGATCACTTGCAGCATATTTCCATTGTTGCTGGCCGCGGCAAAGATATTTCCGGGCACGAGATCTACCAGAGCTTGGAGCGGTCCTTTACTCTTCTCCGACTCAGCGGCTGAGATCTTGGCGTTCGCTTGTTCTTGGAAATCGGCGACGAGTGATTCGCGAGTGTCTTCCGAAATGTTGGCCCCTGGCTGGACCAAGTTCACGATCAGCAGACCAATCGATACGGCGACGACGGTCGTAATCAGGTAAAACAGAATCGTCCGTCCACCCATAGCGGACAATTTTGAAATGTCCTGTAGATCGGAAACGCCTTTGATTAGCGACGCGATGATGAGTGGCACGGCGATCAACTTCAGCATATTGATGAAGATCGTGCCGAAAGGTTTGATCCAATCGGTGACGAGCCAACCAAGTCCCAAGTAGACGGCCAGAACGCCAAAGAGCAGTCCTGCGATCATTCCGATCAAAATCTGCCAATGAAGCGCAAGCTTTCCCATTACTTACCTTATGCGAACTAGGGCCGAACAAATTAGCGGGGGACGCGACGGTTCCATCGAGCGTCACTAAATCCCTTTCGATGAGAGCGTTATTTTAGCAGCAGGCAGCTAAAGGATGTTGGCGACCTTGCGATTGAGCAAGCGAGAATCTGAATCGAGGATGGCCTCAGATGATCACGGCGTCGCAGCACCAAGCTCTTCAAGTAGAGCAACAATGGGTTGGTATGTTTCCTTAGCGGGGAGATCTTCGTAGTCTTCGTACTTTCCCTCCCGGCATTCGCCGGCAAGTTGGTATGCGGTTGTTCCTCCTTCAAGAATCGGACCGCAATTTGCTCCAAATGAGTGGAACAGTCGGATCATCTCAGGCTTGCAATACATCACCGCATAGCGAAGCGGCGTCGTCTGGCTGTCGGGATCGAGTCTCTCTATGTTTGCCCCGGCGTCAAGGAAAAGCGAAGCAATCGTAGGGCGGTCCCAAAGAGAAGCACAATGCAGGGGAGGTGGTGTCCAGCCAGCGGGCTCGGCCAGTTCGGGATGGAACCGAAGCAGTTTCATTACCCTTGCCGGTTCGTTATCTTCGATAGCTTGGGCCAGTTCCTTGTGGATTTCTTTTGAAGGCATCAGTGGGGCTCGCTGCCTTGGTAAGCCTTGGAGGACAATTGGCCCTAGGGATAACGATGAAGTACTCAACGAAGCTAGATGCAGCAGGGCATGATTCTTCGAATGTGCATTCTGGGGTTGGGCGTCTTCAAAATCGTTGTGTTTTCGATCGCGAGACCGAATGCCTGGTCTCGAGACACATTGGGTTCATCTTTTGTTTGTTTCAAGTTGTGGGGCATCGCGATGACGCCGAGGAAACACATCACGCTACTTGTCTACAGTTTCATCACGTGGTTTACCTTCTATCTAATCGGTCTGCCAGAGTACTATCAGCAGTGGTACTTCTGGGCGAAGGTTGTCATCGTGATCGGAGTTACTTGGATGTACTTTCCGGTAACTCGATACACACTGCGTAAGTACTGGGACGACGGACGCCATCTGACGAATTCTTGTTGGTTGGCATTTTATCTAACGGTCCCACTGTTCGTTTATGATTACCTCTTGTTGGCTTGGTACAAGGGTCTTGGGATTGGTTTTGTATTTCCCTACTGGTATTTGAGCCTGTTCTACTTTTCTTTTTGGGTCCAATTTCCGTGGATCGGCCATCGCATGGAACGATCGGAATCCGGGGCAAGTTAGGATTGAGGCAGGGTCACGCTCGCTTCGCGTTTGGAACGAGGGTCGCGTAGTAGATTGCCATGAGATCTAGCTATGCACCAAAAATCTGGATGAGCGGCTGCGTCAACCATCGCTCTGATGTTGGCTTTTATTCGAGGCCTGAGTCCAGTGGTTTCGCTGGGATTGGAGAAGGGGAGAGGCGGTTGATGAGTTTTCAGATGAGCGATCCAGACATTGCTGACACGATCTTCAAACGCTTAATTGACAGATACGGCGATGACCTTGAGCCGTCTCGATTGCCTAAGGCTCAACAAGTCGTATTGCTCGTCTATCACACTCACGGGATCCTGGGAAACGGTGGATTTCAGTATTTGTTCGAGGCCGATCTTCCGGGCGATCCGGAATACTTGCTGACCCGAGCCGCGTTTCAGTCGATCGGGGCCAATGAAGCTAGCCGAGCATTCGAAGTTGCCTTTGCTGTTTTTCCGAATTTGACTCCGCCCGAGGATATCGAATCTCGCCTCGCGCTGTGGCATGAGAAATACGATTTGAGGGACGCTTTGGAGAGCGAGGAGTCCCCTGATGCGATCTATTTTTCTGCCATGGACGACGTCGTCGAGAAGTTGGCAGTGTACATTCGCGAGCACGAGAAAGACTTTGCGATAATTCAGTAGGAACTTCCTCAATTCGTCGCGACTATTTCCTGTCCTTCTCGGCTTGCGTTTTCGCCCAGGTCGAAGGCTCCTAATTTGCCCACTCTAAAACGCGTTGATCTGCTCGATCCCTACAATCGGTAAAACGGCATCGTTCGCCGGATGAGTAAAGAAGTTTCAGTCTGGGGAACAGCGTCGTATTGCGCCTCGACTTCGATGTGGGCTACGGTTCAGAGCGAAAATCCAGTTCTTTGCAGGGATTCGTTGTCGGAAGCGGTAAATCGAGCCTGAGTGCCGTATCGCGTTGCCTTCGGTATCGATCCAAAGTCAGCTGGGTGTCTGTTGTTCGCTCTGTATGTTGCATCGTATTTGAGTATGGGATTGGCATTTGCCATGGGTATTCCAAAAATCACCAACCGTCCGTTGATCAAATTCATCGAGAGTTTTTGGCAATGGAAGGTTCTCTGGGTTACCACGACCGCCGCATTTGGTCTCCTCGCGCTGCTCTATGTTTTGTTCCTAAAGCAGGACATGTGGGTTGCATCTCAAGGCCTGATCGTGCGAGATGAAGCCAACGGAGCCGTTATGCGTTTGGGACGCTTTGAGAGCCAGACGGCGATGAAGGCGGCTCAAGAAACGGTCGTCGAGATGGCTCGCAACCCGCAAGTGGTCAGTGAAGCTCTCATGGCTGTTGGCCGTGATCAAGGTGCCTTCGGCTGGGGCTCGTCAGAAAAGCCGAGCGCGAAAGAGATCGAAGAGCTCGCTGATCAAATTGAAGTCCGTGCACCCAAAGGTGCTGAGTTTGGAACTACCGAAGTCATCTATCTCGACGTTGAGCAGAACTCACGCAAGCGTTCAACGGAGCTCAATAAGGCGATCTGTGACGCGCTCGAACAAAGGCTAAAGCAAGTTCGCCACACTCGTGCGAATGGAGTCATTACCGAGCTTCTGGCTGCCCGCGCCGCCGCAAGTGCAAACCTGAAAAAGGCGACTGAGCGGCTGCAGATGATGGAAGCCGAAATTGGTAATGACCTAAGTGACCTTCGGGGTCTGACCGATGCTCTTTCGAATGGTACGGCTACAAGACAATCGCTTGATAGTGTTGCACGAGAACTGCGTCTGGCCGAACTCGATTTGCAGCAGGTGAAAGTCGACCTTTCAACCGCTAGAGAGTCTTTCGAAGATCCGAAACAGCTTTTGCAAACCCCTACCAAGCTGGTTAACTCCCAGCCCGGCCTGAAGCGTCTGCGTGAGGGGCTGGCTGCTGCGGCAATCGCTTCGTCACAGCTTGCTGCGAAGTACACAGCCACTCACCCACTCGTACTTGCTGCAATCGAAACCGAAGACCGTATTCGTGGGCAGTTGCGAAACGAACTCGGTACATCGGTGCAGACACTGACAAAGGATTTGGCAATTGCTGAAGCACGTGTGACTCAGCTGCAGAATCAAAAATCATCACTCGAATCGCGTATTGCCAAGCTTGCATCGGTGCGTGCTGAGTACGGAAATGTGGCTGCAGAAGTTTCGGCTCGCAACGCCCAGTTGCAGGAAGCGGAACGAGAGCTCGCAGCCGCCGAAGCGGCGCGAGATGCGGCAGAAACGTCGAGCTTGATCACACGTTTGGACAAGCCCGTACTTGGGGAGAACCCTGTTGGACCAGGACGGTCGGTGATCTTGGTCGGCTCCTCAGCAGCAGGTCTCTTCTTTGGATTCGGCTTAGTTTTCTTGTTGGCTCCTGTTGACGGTGGGACTGTCTATGGACGTCGAAACCAGGACTTTGATGCAGCACTTGGGCGACGGGCCAGCGATCGTTCTGGTGCTGCCGGAGCGAATGCTAGTGCTGCTCCAGCCGGAAATGACTCGCCGAGCCGTAGTGCCGAAGTGGCACCAACCAACGCGGGAACCAACAGTCAGAGCAATGCGGATTCGGCAGATTCTGTGGCGGAGTCTTCCGGGTCTAAGGAATCGGCCGGTGGATTCCAAATTCCGAGTTCGTTCGCCGAATTGGAGCGACAGCTCCCAGCCGCTTCAACCGCGGCCGAGTCGGCGACAAATGTTGCGAACATCCGTACCGGCGAACCGAAGGCGGATGTTGAAGTCCAGCAACCCGAAGTAAACCCAACTGCTGCGAATGCAGACGCAACTAGTGGGGAAGAAGAGTCGATTCGAGCGGCCCAAGAAGTGATTGCAGCAGCGCTACAATGCAATTTCTCTTCCGATGCCGACGCCCCGCCTCCAAAACCTTAGTACGACCTTAGTTGTCATCCTTTTAGGGCGGCCATCGTGGAATCGGATTGGTCTTCCACTAGGCCCAAGATGGTTCCTACGAAACGGCCGTGACGACGAAGACCAAAAACGGGTAAATTGTTGAACTGCGTTTTTCGTCGTGGACGCGTTATTGCCAACAATTGGTTTGCATGGAAGTAGCTTGCACGGGTAACTTGTCAGATTGATCTGCGTCGGATTCGTCGGCCAAAACTCCTTTTTTTGATGCTGAGAATTTCATGGTTGAAGCGGATCAGCTCACTAAGTCTTATCCAGACCTGCAGACCGGAAAGTTTGTGGCTTTGGATCATGTTTCGTTCACCGTCAACCCGGGCGAAATCTTCGGTCTTTTGGGGCCCAATGGTGCGGGAAAGACGACCGCGCTGCGTATCTTGAGCACGGTGCTCCAGCCGACCAGCGGCGTTGCACGCGTCAACGGATTTGACGTCTCGACGCATCCATACGAAGTAAGACACAGCATCGGCTTTGTGTCGAACAATACGGCGATCTACGAACGCATGACGGCGTGGGAAATGGTCGAGTATTTCGGGAAGTTGTACGGGATGGAATCAGATCGACTCGAGGAGCGGATGAATCGGGTCTTCGAGCAACTTCAGATGAACGATATACGAGACATCGCTGGTGCTAGAATGTCGACAGGGATGCAGCAAAAGGTCAATATTGCTCGCGCTATTGTGCATGACCCACCGGTGCTCGTTTTTGACGAAGCTTCGCTTGGTTTGGACGTTCTGGTTGCGCGGGCTTTACTCGAAATCATTTCCAGTCTCCGCGACGAAGGGAAATGCATCATTTTCTCGACTCACATCATGCGTGAAGTCGAGCGGCTTTGCGATCGCGTGGGTATCTTGCACCGAGGCAAGATGCTTGCCTATGGAACGTTGCCCGAACTAGCTGCTGAGCACCAGGAAAAGGACTTCGAAGAACTTTTCTTCCGATTGCTACAAGAATCCGACCGGAATTGGGAAGCTGAACTGTCAGAACAGGAAGCCGTGAAGACCGTTAGCGTCTGGGGGAACTCATGAACTGGCGGCACATCCAACTCATCTTTCAACGCGAAATGAGCGATCAGCTACGCGATCGCCGAACGCTCTTTACGATTACCGTTCTACCTATCCTGCTCTATCCATTCATCGGCATGCTGATGATGCAGGTGGCGCAATTCAAGCGGGACAGCAGCGTGCGTGTTCGAGTCGTTGGGCTTGAGAATTGGCCCGCTGACCTTCCGATCTTGGATAAAGAAGGGGAGTTGATTCCACGAGATGGGATGGAGCAGCTCGATGGATTGGTTGACTTTGAACCAGTCGGATGGGACGGCAAGTCGGAAGACACCCTTGAGCAAGAGGCTCGCACTGCTGTAGCAATGGACAAGGTTGATTTGGTGTTGCTCGTGCGGCCCAATTTTCAGGTGCGATTGTCAGAGAGACTAGCGCTAGCAGAGCAAATAGATGAGCTTGGACAGCGTGGCTCAAATGCAGATGCGGAAGGCGAAACATTTAAGAATGACGCTGACTCCGAGCATGATTCGTCTGTTTCGGTTGGCAACGCGGCAAGTGGATCGGTCGCGGCGACTTCGCCCGGTGAAATCGAACCCGAAGACGGGTTGAGAGTCATTGGTAATCTGGCGCGGGATCGATCGCAGATCGCCAACCGTCGATTAGGTCAGATTATTTCGTCCTGGCAGAAAGCTTGGGTTAGCGAACACCTCACCACGGCTGGAGTGAACCCGAAGGTCTTTGAGCCGCTGGCGGTAGCTTCGACCGATACGGCTCCACCATCCGCGAAACGCGCGATGTTGTGGTCCAAGATATTGCCGTTCGTTATGCTCATCTGGGCTTTGACGGGCGCGTTTTACCCGGCCATCGACCTTTGTGCCGGTGAGAAGGAACGCGGCACGCTCGAAACGCTGCTCTCGAGTCCCGCAAGGCGGAGGGAGATTGTTTGGGGCAAGCTGGGGACGATTTGCGTTTTCAGTATTGCCAGTGCACTTCTGAATTTGATGAGCATGCATCTGACGGCAGGGATCATCGTCAAGCAAATGGCTGCACAGGGCACCCCTGCTTTGGCTGAGGCTCTTGGACCGATGCCAATTCAGGCATTGGGCTGGCTGGTCTTACTTCTACTGCCCATGGCGGCCTTCTTTAGCGCCCTAGCTTTAGCTGTAGCAGCACTGGCACGCAGTACGAAAGAGGGGCAGTATTACTTGATGCCTTTACTCCTGGTCACGCTGCCGTTGGTGGCCGTGCCCATGATGCCAAGTCTCGAATTGAACTTGGGAACGAGCTTGTTGCCAGTTTCCGGTGCAGTCTTCCTTGTACGCTCGCTTATCGAAGAGCGCTATACCGAAGCATTAGTTCACCTGCCCGTTGTACTGATGGTGACAGCCACTTGCTGCTGGTTTTCAACACGCTGGGCGATTCGCCAATTTGAAAGCGAAACGGTGATGTTCCGCGAGTCGGAGCGATGGAACCTACGTATGTGGGTCCATCATCTCTGGCGTGATCGTGAAGAGACGGCTTCTCCGGCTGAGGCGATGCTGTGCGGTGTGATCATCATTGTTGCGATGTTCTTTGCACAGTTCCTGGCTGGATCCGCGATTGATAATTGGGCTGCGATCGTCCAGTCCACGGCTGTCGTTCAGATTGGGTTGATCCTCACGCCTTGTTTATTGATGGCGATCTTTCTGACTCGATCCATACGTCGTGCTTTGCGAATCCATCGACCGCAGCCAAGTCACATGGTGGCTGCAGCATTGTTGGGCATCTGCATGCATCCGAGCTACACGTTGCTTGGAGAAGGGATTCAACAGGTCTACCAGATCGGTGACGAAACTAAACTGGTGCTAATGCACTTCCAAAGCATGGTGATGTCCCAGCCTTTATGGGCGATCTTATTAGTCATGGCTGCTATGCCGGCGGTGTGCGAGGAGATCGCGTTCCGTGGGTTCATCTTTGGCGGGCTTCTGCGTCAAAAAGGCGTGCTACGAGCCATCGTGATTTCGGCATTGTTCTTTGGTTTTACGCACACGGTTCTCCAACAGTCGATCGCCGCGAGTCTGATGGGCGTCGTGCTTGGGTTTATTGCCTGGCGAACCGGCGGAATCCTTTGCACGATTGTGGTGCACTTTATCAACAACGCCCTGTCTTTAACGATGGCGTGGAACGCGGCGAATGGTGTCGCCATCCCGTCGGCTATATCCTGGGCCGTCACCGAGCAGGATGGTTCATGGGCCTATGAATCCACCTGGATCACCATGAGCATTATGTTGACAATTGCACTGATGTTGGTCCTAGTCCGACGCAGCGAGGCGACTCGCAAGTTTCTCCAAGCCGAAGTCGCTTAACTCGAGGCGGCTTCCATCTCCGTTGGCAGCTGGGATCAGGAAGCTACTTTGTCGCGTTGGGATTGGTCGTGTCCAGAACGACGCGACTGCCTACAATTCGATCGTGCAATGCGAGACGTTGCCGGCCCATCGCAGGGAGTACGTTGATAAGTAGGACGAACTCATCGAGCGGCGACAATAGGGCTGCAGCCACGTCTAGATTGTAAGACAGAAAAGTCAAACCCATTGCTGTTAGCGTAATTGGTGCATTGCGTATCAAGCTTCGCCACATACGACTAGCGCCTTCGAGCCGGAGTCCGTGTCGATCGGCAATCCGCAATTGCAATAGGTATCGCCCTGGCGTTCTTCGGCCGCTACGCTCGATGAGCGATGCGACCAAAGGTATTAGCAGGGACAGGGGCGATAGCCAAAGTAGCGTTTGAGCTGTTGGTTGCCCTGGGTTGGCGATGGCGTAGACAAACGGCAGCATGAAGAATGCGAGAATTGCATAGTCAACGATCATGGCAAAACTGCGCACCACGAGACTAGCTGGTGTAACACCCACTGGCACGATGTCTTGCAACGCCTGATCAAGTTCATCAAACGAGGCGAATCGGTCTTGAGGGTCGCGTTGCAGTAGTTTCTCGAGGACGTCGCGGAAACGATTCGGCACGTTGGCCGGCCAGCGATCTGGGAATTCCACTTCGGCCTGACGCTTACTTTGGATTTGCTCCTTCAATGTCGTGCCTGTCACAGCATAGGGACGTCGCCCAAAAGCAAGTTCAAACAGAGTGACACCAAGCGAGTACATATCCGATTGTGCGGTTGGGAATCCGCCACGCGATAATTCGGGTGCCATGTAGGAGATGGTCCCGGATAGGCCTTTCTGTGGTTCGGTGTCCTTGCTTTGAGCCAATCCAAAGTCGCTAAGCTTGACCCGTGAGTCGCCGGCCAAGATGAGGTTGCTGGGTTTAATGTCTCCGTGGACCAAGCCCAGTCGGTTTGCATGCGACAAGGCGGAGCAGACTTGCCTGGCGTATTGAATGAGGTCGGTATAGGACAGCGGCTGCTCTTCAATGAGTTGTGCTAGCGTAGGGCCAGGTAATAGCTCCATCGCAAAGAATGGCTCTTCTCCTTCGCGACCGACGTAATAGATCGTGACGACGTTGGGGTGATTCAGTCGAGCTTGTGCGACGGCTTCGTCAAGCAAACGCGTAATCAATTTTCGAGACGTTGGAGCATCGGCTTCCGATGAGCGAATCACTTTGACCGCGACGAATCGTTGCAATGATTCGTCGAGAGCTCGATAGACGGCTCCCATTCCGCCCCAGCCAAGCTTGGACATCAACCGAAAGTGCCCAAGCGACTCGCCAGTTCGATCCGGGCCGTCGGTCAACTGAAAAGACGTACCGCTTCCAATTTCGGCGCAAAACGAAACGGTATGGGAGGGATCTAACTTTCCGAGGTTGATCGTACGACCACAGTCGGCACACTCTCCGTTGCCGCCGATTTCCAACAAGACATCAGCGCCGCAGGCGCAGCGAAATGCAACCTGTTGCCGCTCATCGACGGTGTCTTCTTTCTCTTGAGTCAACGAGTCAGCCTGAGAGGAGGAAATGGGAAGTCGGGTGCCGCAAAATGAAGATGCACCGGAGGCTCTTCTCAAGCGATGAAGTCATGCAAAAGCAACGTTGTCCCTACTAAGATCATAATCTCGGTAGGCCATTTGGTCGAATGGCGTTGCTGGGCCACAGGGCAAATCAAAGTTTCAAATTGGGAATAATTCCTCCCCGTCGCTCAGGCTCCGACCCTCCGTAAATTCCTCGCTAAACTCGGAAACGGAGGGTTGGGCATTGAATTGCCACTCAACCCAGATTCAAACTCTGGTTCGGGCCAGCGCCCTCGGAGTCCCGGCTGGTGCGTTTTCGGCAAGCCCCTAGCTGAATGAGTCTGAAAAAGTATCCTCAGTGCAATCTCACCGAATGGCGGTTAGCAAATCACTTGATGAGAAAGAATTCACATGAGCGACGCGCGCAATAATCAGTCCAAGCAATTCAGTATCGTCCCGACGGAAAGTGAGCTGAATTCGCTTGACCGCGATCTGTCGTTCTATCCCTCTGAAAACCCTTCGCCAAAGGTCCTTACGTCAGGGCAAATTGAGGAGTTCAATCAATCGGGATTCGTCGCACCGCTGAACGTTTTTTCTGAGACTGAAATCACTGAGATCCGTGAGTATTTTGACGGATTGCTCCAGAGAGTAATTGCTGAAGGCGGTGATAGTTATTCCATCAGCTCAGCGCATCTAAAATATGGTCCCGTCTACGATTTGTTAGCTGAGCCACGGATCGTGGACTACGTAGGCGATCTTCTTGGCGACGACGTTATTGGTTGGGGGTCCCATTTCTTCTGCAAGATGCCTCGAGATGGAAAAGCTGTCGCGTGGCACCAAGACGCGAGTTACTGGCCGCTGTCGCCGTCGAAAGCGGTGACCGTATGGTTGGCTATTGACGACGCGGATAAAGAGAACGCATGTATGAAATTCGTTGCCGGTTCGCATCATCAGGGGCATCTCACTTACCGCGAAAGCGATCCCGATGAGCACAACGTACTGAATCAAACCATTGAGGATCCAGAGGCGTTTGGCGAAGTCGTATTTGACGAACTGAAAGCCGGCCAGATTTCCATTCACAGCGACTTGCTGCTCCACGGTTCTGAGGCAAACATGTCCGACCGCCGGCGCTGTGGGCTTACCATTCGTTATGCCGCAGCGAGCGTACACGCAGATCTAGGTTGGAATGAGAAAGGTGTCCATGTCCGCGGCTCGGATGAGAGTGGACACTGGAGTCATAATTTACGCCCGGATGCATCCTAGCTGGGATCATTCTGGGGGGCCGTCGGAGCCCTCTGCTCAGCGACGCATAAAAATGTTCTGTTTGCGTGGGGCGATCCAGCTTGGAACTCTGGCTGCTGAGGGCTGCTCTTTGATCTCGCGGTTGGTGTTTCTGTTAGAGCTATCGCTAAACGTGAGGGTACTACTCGGCTGCAAGTCGGGCACGGTCGTCCTCGAATCGCTGGCTGAAATGCTTTCTGCCGCAATATTGCTGGGCGCGCTCATCCTGGCCGAGTATTTGGATGACGGCGATGGCGTTCGCTCCATCATTGGGGCACCGGTCGGGTAGGGAGGAGTTTTGCTGCTGGCACGCCACTGTGGATTTGAGGTGGGCTGGGCCGGTTTTGAAACCACTTCGGAGCTGTTCGGTTCCTGGCCTAACGTGAGGCGATTCAGCCGCTCGCTGTCTTGAGCCAGTTTGGCTGAGTTGTACATAGCGTTGAGTCGTTCCGCAGCGATACTGGCGGCAATCTTCGCGAATTCACGTTGAACATTTGGCTGAATACTCGTCAATCGTGCCGCTAGGTTCTGGGCGCCGACCGGAGAGCGGACGCAGACATTGGAAATCTGGCCAATAAACTTGGCTGTCTCTACAAAGTTGTAGTCTGCTGTTTTGCCGACGAATGGGGCTACGCTTTTAGCAAGCAAATCTGCGCCAAAATTGTCGAGCTTTAGGAACACGTCCATGGTGCCCCGCACTACCGAATCGCCAGAATCTGTTTTCGCGTTGTAGGTCCGGAGAATGCAGACGCAATTGCCCGTCACGCGCCTGGGTGCCATTGAACCGTCGTAGTCACCATCGCCCAAATAGATGTGTAGGTTGTCTGCTGAATAAACCAAGTCACACCGACAAGCAGTGCCGACGCCATCGTTGGCGTTGAACGAGTAGGGATTCAGGCGTTGGGCGGTTACCTTCGTGATCCCCATGATCTGCCAGATGTTGACCATCACCTCTGGACGCCGCACAAGGAAACGAAACATTTCCGGGTCGCATTCCACTTGTTGCGTCGGCATACGTCGATAGAAACTGGGCCGTTCTACGACTGGTCGAATTGCTTTTTGGGCGGTAGCAGAGATGCGATTCCAAGGAATGGAACGGATCGCCTCGGCTTTTGCGCTGCGGCTAGAGCTACCTTCTGGTTGCTGCGAAAATGCTGTTGCTAGATTTGCTACTGTAAGGATAAGCAATGTCGTTGCAGCGGCGACAGATCTCGCCATGTGGCGAAACGACAGGCAAGGTTGCCTTGTCGTTCGTTGATCGATTCGCAGCAAATGGCAAGCAACGTGCATCGACTGACCGTACTCTAGCCTTGGTATCGAAGCGAAAACACGCCAAAGATGAAATCCGAGTTACGTGAGCTGGGACCGTAGGTTCCCATTCTTGGATTTAGGCTCTGGTTGCTTCGTTTAGTGTCCGCCCTAGTTCAGCTGGTCAGTCCGCAGAAGTACCGCAATTGCGGCTTGCTTTACGCAAGCATTCATTCAGTGCACACAACACCCACGGATACCGGCTCACTTCTTTCTTCGGATGCACCAACGCTGGTTCCGCAGCTATCTTCGATGCCCACTGACCGAATGGCCAAAAATCCGTCTCTGACGCTGATCCCGGTGGACGAGCCAGTCTGGACTTCAGTAAAAGTCAACAAAGAACCTAAAACTGCAGTGGCGGAGCCGATGTTGTTTAAATGGCAGCAAACGGACAGCTCGAACCGCAGTTACGAATCATGGATCTCGTCAAGAGAGAGAATTCACGATGCTGAGCGACGGACCGCAGGCGACACGCGGGAGATTAAAGAGAGCTCCCGAGATTGACCTTAAGAAACCACTCCGCCTGCGATTTGTCGATTCGGGTCGAGATCGCGAGGCGGAAGGACTCCGTGTCGTCGAGTCTGCACTCAACACACCAGTTTCTGGCAGGGAAGAAGAGAAGTCTTCATTGCTGGCTGCGACGAGTGCAGTACCGCTCAGGTCGCAGGGGGCGTTGCGGTCGCACGGATTGCCGTTCGCATGCGGTGTATCGGCCGCCATTCTGTTTTGGCTCTATGCATTGCCTGTGCTTCGCCCGAATATGCAGGTTCCAGAACCAGGGGCGATCGACTTAGGCGGGGGCGATCAGGGGAAAAGTCTGATCGCAGACTCAGGCTCGGATCTAGCCTCGGCTGTGTTGTTGCGTCAGATCGATCGTGACGCTTTACACGGTAAGGCATCGAAGGCGAATGCAGAGGTATCTGTTCAGATCGAGGCAGAGCGCAGCCCTCGAGTTGCGGCGTTGGCGCAGAATCCAATGCACGGGACAAATGGACTGCTAGTGATGAGCAAAGACCAAGTCGGTGATTCGGGCGACGCGATCGCGTCTGGCTCCCTCGCAACCCAATTGAGCAGCCTGAATCCCGAAACTCGCCAACGAGCTGCTGAACGATTGCTGGAACGTGGTTGGCGGGAGGAGCATCTCGATCTAGCGCGCGAATTTCTCCGGTCACCGCTATCGATGCAAAAAGAAATCGTCAGTTCGCTTGCGACACGAGAAGACCTTAATGTAGTCCCATGGTTTCTGTGGATGTTGGAAGTGGCTGAAGCGGACTTGGCGTCAACTCTGATTGCCAACCTGGAGTCTGCAGCGACTCCCCGCGATGCAGCTGCAATTCGAGCAGCAAGTGAAACGAATGCAGTGCGATTCTGCGAACCACTACAGCGGCTTGCTTCCGCCCTGGATCAACGGGGCTTCTAAGAGAATTGGGGTGAGAAGCCTGGGGTGGGGCCTGAATTTCTCGTTCAAGATCCCGGTCGAAGTCGGGGCCACTAGTGTCGCCAATTCACTGCGGCAACGGGCAATCCCCCAACTCCTAGAGCGTTAGGCGTTGACCTAAGGCGTTAGGCGTTGACCTAAGCTGATGATTTTTGCGACCAGCTGGGTCGTTCGCGCGTCTAATCAATGGAGCGACATAGGGTTCGAATGGATAGACGAAAGCGACATTGGCCTGTGGTTGGCGATGCGAAAAGATTCGGAAGTCAATAGGTGCACCAACAGAGAATGGTTCGCATAAGCTGTCAGCCCGAAGTCAAGCGTTCGTCCTGTTGGTCCAATCGCTGCTCGCCGATACGAGATTGGTCACTAATTCGGGCTGAACAAGGTTTAGGCGAGGTGTTCGGCGCTAACATGTAGCACCGTGGGGCATTCTCGTGTCAGACGTTCAACTGCGATCGTCGGCTCTTTAATGGTTGTCGTCGTAGACCAGCGTTCCTTCTTCTTTCACGACTGGAGTTGGCCAATTCGCACTGACTAGCTTGGTTCGAACAATTTGCTTTCCAGCTTGGGTGTGCTTCACCTGGAAGCGGAAGGTGTACTTGTCCTTGTTGCGGATCTCTTGGATCGGTGCAAATACGATTTGATTGCCGGCGGTCCGATACTCGACAGGTGCATTGACGACGGACACCAATTGGGCTCCCGGCGGCAACTCGATGGACAATTCGACTTTTCCGTCTGCCTTGTTGCCGACGTTGGCAATCTGAACGGAGTAGGTCGCAATCGCACCGACTTCGATCGTTCCGTCATCTTGGCCGACAGAGAAAGCGAGTTCCGAAAGACCATCGACGACGACTTGAGCTTTACTTTCGGTCGAGATATCCAGGTCCGCGGTCGCGTCGAAAGAAATGACTTGCGGGCCTAATTCCACAGGCAGTACGGTGACTTCGATGGGGGCTGTTTGACCAGCTGGCAGTTCGTGAAGTCCCCAGCGGACCGTATGCGAGTTTGGATCGTACTGGCCATGGATGTCGGCCGCGTTAAACTTCAAACCGGCTGGTAGTCGCGCTACGAACTGGAGGTTGGTTGCTGTCGCGGTCCCATTATTCTGCACGGCGATTTTGTATGTCGCCTGACGTTCAAGGTAACGCAGCTTCGGTCCCTGGATGGAGGCGACCAAATTGGGAGCTTTGACGTCCACTCGGACTTCCTCAGACGCGGAAACACCATCTTCGTCAATTGCTCGAATGTTACATACGGATCGTCCGGGCAGGACTGCGGCGGTATTCAAGGTGATTTGTCGTGACTCGCTAGGACGCAGGTCGCCTAGAACGGCTTCCAGTTGGGTATCACCACTCTCGTGTTTCAACTGTTCAGGAATGTCTGCTTCGAGTCGGATGCCGCGGGCCATCCCCGTGCCGACGTTGCGTAGCACAACTTGAATTTCTTGCCGATCACCAATCAGTACTTGAGAGTCGGTTTGCAGCTCTAATTCCAGCTTAGGCATCGTCGCCACGGTTCGCACAGACGCTCGAGCGGCAAAGTGAACAGTGGCGACGGATCCCACCTCACCTTGAACTTGCGGTACCAGTACGAGCTTGATTGTCTGTTCTTCTCCGGCTGCGATTTCGCCGAGTTTCCACGTGAGCATGCCTTGTGAATCTGGACGCGCTGGTGGGGTAGACTCCACGAACTTGGAGCCGCTAGGCACGCTGTCGAGCACCGTCACACCATGGGCCACCGCATTTCCGGCGTTGCGAACGGCGATCACGAACGTAGCTGGCTTACCGACACGAATTTCTTCCGGCGCTCGCTTTTGAATCAACATGATGGGGTTTTGCGACCCATCCAAATACCTGTCGCCAGGACGGTTGCTAACCAGTCCAGTCAGTTGAGCGCTGGTACCAGGGCGTGTTGAAGACGAGTACTCCTGAGATGGAATGGAGCTTGGCGAAGCTGATCGGTCCGGCATGCGATTCGCGGTCGAGGTAGCGTTGAAACTGGCTCGGCTGTTCAGGCTGGGGATCGATGGTGTTGACTGCGATGTCGATGGGTTCGTCGTAGCTGATGTTTGTGGACGCCCGTTCGGCGGCCAATTGGCCGTTGCAAGATTTTGGTTTTGTCGTCCGCCTTGAACGCCATTTTGTCTCGACTGGCCTCCATAGCTGGGAAAACTTCCTGAACCAGATGGTCGCTGTGTGAGGTCAGTCGCGGACATGGCTCCACGTTGGGTATCCGATAAATCGCTCACGCGAGACTGAGGCGCATCGAAGATGTTGCGCCCGCTGTTTCGAGCTGGTGGAGCTGGTGTGTCACTTAGAGATCCCGTCGGTCCGGCCGTGGACGTTCTTTGAGGGGATCCTGCATCAGCCTCGGGACGGGACTGTTGGGATATGCCAGAGCTGTTGCTGGTTCCCCGGGGCGGAACGCCATAGGTTGGCAGGCCCCGACGAGTCACTCCATCTCCCGAAGCCATTGCATTTCCGCTAGCGTTCTGCAGGTTATTTCTTGGTGCGTTTGTTTGTTGTGCGTTTTGCTGGGCTGCCGAAGCATTGTCGGTGAGGCTACGTGTCGGTGCGGCTGCGGATGGGAGCGCAGGCGTGCCACTGGGATAGGGACTAGCGGGTGCGGGTAGGCCTGCACCAGAGCCTGATCCAATCTGGGGCAGTGTGGGAAGGGAAGCAGGCGGAAGGGTGCCATTCGATGCTGGTAGACCCATTCCTGGTAGACCCCTAGGACTGACCACCGGCGCAGTGTTGCCCGCGGTGCTACTACCATTTGTAGATGGATTGCCCGGAAGATTGGGAAGACCGGGGAGTGATTGATTTTGAGGTGCACTAGGGACGCCGTTTGGCGGCAGGGCCGATCGCCCGTTTGGCAACGCGTTCGAGGTGCTGCCTGGATTCGGGTATCGGTTAGCCGCCGACGGCAACGCCCATGCAGGCGGATCCGATGGAGCCTCGCCGGACGCCAAGCGGACGGTCGCTGTTGGTTCTTCGTTCGTGGAACCGCTGGAACCAAGTGGTACGGTATGGCTGGCTGTTTGGATTTTCGAATCAGATGGTAGACCAACCGGAGGCAAAGAAATGTTGCTTGCAGGTGCTCCACGCAATGGATTGTCCTGTCCATCCAACCCCGAATCGCTCAAGGTGTAAGAAGTTCGGTCATCGTTATTAGCGCGGACGACGGCGGACTCATTTTGTTTCCCGTATGGCGGGCTCCAGTCGGAATCGACTTGGATCAGCTGGGCCCCCGATTGGCCAGTGGATGTGAACTCGAGCGGTTCTGATTCGCGTTTGCGCGAATCACGCTGTGCAAGGGCAATAGCGCACGCCCCCAAAAGAACGAATCCACCTAGTGAGGCGAGACGGGTACTAGTCTTCTTCATGGTGTCGACATCCATGTCGGCAGATGATGTGGTTGGCTCAGTCGAAAAAATGCTTCAAAAGGACTGGTAGCAAAACCATCAACAGGGGTGTAGACCAAAGTCCCCAGAATACACGCTGGGTAACGTGTTGGAATGCATGCAAATCACAGGTGTGGGGGGGCGGTGCCTCTCACCTTGGGATCGAGCACGCTGTACTGATCGCGGCTGAATAGCTATCACCGTTACAACCGTCATAGACGACTCAACTTAAGCGGGTTCAGTGGGGTTCGTGAATCCCTCTTTGGTAGCCAGGCGATTCGGGCAATTAAGATGCCTTTGTTGGGCGGACTCTATCTATGGGAAAATGGTTCCGAGATTTGCCCGCTAGCTGGCGTCAGCTGGAGGTAGCGACATGAAGCGTGTTGGTGAATTCAACATCTATTATCCCAGGGCACTTAAGCTCGACGTTGCGGAACGTAGGATTGGGAAAGAGGATTGGGGAAACCCAGACACTTTCGAGAGCTGGCATAAAGCATGTGATTCGATTTCGGATAGGATGAATCAAGCAGAGTCCGCCCGTGAAGCGATCGCTGTCGACGCGAAATCGAATCGGATTCTGGTGAGATTTTCCCAGAGCGATTTAGATCCAGGCAATGACGATGATCTTGACCGGAATGGTTCTGAAGCAAGCTCCGAATCTGCTCGAATCTGGAATACTGTTCACTTCAACAAGCCCCAGGATGGCGAGACGCTCATTTATGAGAATCGCAACATCGTTGACTTTCATTGGGAAATGCCGAATGGGGCCCGCCGCGACGTCCCATTCCGACTAACTCTCCTAGAGAGAAATGCAGAGTCGAACCCGATCTGTATGACCATCCTGACCGAAATGCAAAAGCTCCGGGACATGTTTGGCCACCCGTTCTCCGGGCGATGACTCCCCTCATCGAATCGGAGTCACTAGCCGGCGTTACGGACGAATAACGAATTCATATGCTTGTGATGTTGCACCCACTTGTATCATTGAGCAGGTGATGCAAAAGTCTGAGCCGGCCAACTAACATCGGCCGTGGCAAGTCGATTTTGGTTGTCAGTGCTAGCCTGCCCATGCCGATTCAGCGAATCGAATCTGTTGATGATGAACGCCTCGATGTATTCCGCAACATCCGCACGCGGAACTGGACTGAGGCGAGTGGACGATTTGTTGTGGAAGGTGCTCTTCTCGCCGAGCGACTCTTGGCTAGCTCCTACACTTGCGACTCCATTCTTGTTGATGAGAAGTACCGTGAGCGATTTGAGACGCAGTTTCCACACCAGCACATTTTCTGCTTGCCGCATCGTGAAGTGCAGCAGCTGGTCGGATTCGAATTTCATCGCGGCATTCTTGCTGCAGGACGCCGCCGAGAGCTAGCAAGTTTCGAAGACGATACTTTTCGCGATCAAGGAAATGAGGTCGTCGCCTTGATCTGCGGAATCGAAGATCCGGAAAACCTAGGTGGCATATTGCGAAGTTGCGCGGGGATGGGGGTATCCCGTGTTGTAGTTGGTCCAGGATGTTGTGACCCATTTTCGCGTCGGGCGCTTCGAGTCGCGATGGGGACGACCTTCTGGATTTCTTTATTCCGATCCCAAGATGTGGAGGCGGATTTAAGGCGGCTTCGAGCGAGCTCGGTCGATTGCCGTAGCTATGCGGCCGCTTTAACTGATGACTCGACCCCGCTAGAGCAAGTGAAGCCATCGCAAAAGTCGATTCTTCTATTCGGCAATGAACGCACCGGTTTACCAAACTCAGTGCTGGAGGCTGTCGACGAACGAGTGAAGATCACAATGGCGGATTCGATCAGCTCGTTGAACGTCGGAGTTGCGGCCGGAATTTTTCTCTACCATTTCACCCGGCAACTTGGGTAGGCATCGAGAGGCTGCAAACGCTCGCTAAGCTTGGATGCCGATCTGAGCTAGATCGGAAATGGAGAGCTTGCCGTGCTGTAGGGCAAGCCAAATGAGCAGACCCTTCTGGCCGTGCATCCGATTTCCGGCTTGCTCCACGATCAAACTGTTTTTGGAGTCGATAACAGCGTCCGTGATCTCCTCTCCGCGGTTGGCGGGCAAGCAGTGGAGAACTTTGCAGTGAGCCGGAGCGAGTTGCATGAGTTCCGAATTCAGTTGGAAATCTGCAAAGTCAATCCGCCGCTGCGCTGACTCGGCTTCCTGTCCCATGCTTGTCCATACGTCAGAATAGACGAAGTCGGCATCGGTTAACGCTTCCTCCGACGAATCGGTCTGAGCGAGATCGGCATTGGGGTATCGTTCTTTGATCTTCGAAATAGAGACGTCGTCCATGAAGTAAGATGGCGGACCCAGTAAGCGAAATCGAACACCTGTCATCGCGCACGCCAATGCTAGAGATCGCGAAACGTTGTTTCCGTCCCCGACGAATGTAATCTGCTGACCGGCCAATTTCGAAGTGCCGCCATCGTCTTCTGCATTCTCTTGCATGGTGAGTAGATCGGCCAGGGCCTGGCATGGATGACACAAGTCGGTCAAGCCATTGATAACGGGAACCACATTGAAGCTAGCCAGCTCTTCGACGGAGGCATGGAGCTTGGCACGGCACACAACGAAATCGCAATACTGAGCCAAGACTCGGGTGAAGTCTGCTGTCGATTCACGTTTCTGCCAGCCAACTTCTTGCCCAAGGAAGAGTCCAGCACCGTGCAATTGGGTCATTCCGGCTTCAAAGCTGACACGTGTGCGAAGACTGGGCTTTTCAAAGAGCATCGCGAGAACCTGTCCGGCTAAGAGCGGTGGTCGTTTTCCGCTCTGCAGAAGGTTCTTTAGTTGCGTCGAAATACTGAGGATGGAATGTAGCTCATCCTGATTGATATCGAAGAGCGAAATGAAGTGTCGCAATTTAAGCTCCTTGGCCTGGTCGACTGCCAGGGCATGGGACGTCTTCTGGTCCCGTCAAAATGATTCGTGTTATATGAGCCTTCGATTCGTGGCTTTGCGCAAGATCGGTTAGGCCAACGCTGTGTACGGATTCGCAATTTGCTGAGAGGATGGGATGTGATGCGGACGCAAGTCAGCCATCAACTTCTTCTAGTTCGTCTTGCTCCTCGGCTTCGACCTCTGCGGTTCGGGTAGACAGGTGGTCTATCATTACATCGGCGAGGATAGTCATGCCTTGTTTCACCTCTTCGGGCGATATGTTCATCGCTGGTAAGAGCCGTAGCACGTTACCTTGCGTGCAGTTGATCAGAAGCCCGTTTTCCATGCACCCCTGAACAATTGGACCGCCATCGCCGTCAATTTCGATGCCGATCATGAGACCAGCCTGGCGTACTTCGCGAATACCGTCACAACGGCTTTTTAAGTTTTCTATGCAAGCTGCGAACTGTTGAGCGGTTTCTTTGGATTGGTTTAGCAGATTGTCTTCCTCGATTGTTTCAAGCATCGCGATCCCCGCAACGGCGGCGATTGGGTTACCACCAAACGTGCTCGCGTGCATTCCAGGCACGAGGCTTTTAGCAATATTCGGCTTGGCAAGCATCGCACCACCTGCGAGACCGCCGCAGAGTGATTTTGCGAGAGTCAGAATGTCCGGCTCGACATCGAAATATTGATACCCGAACCACTCGCCCGTTCTTCCGCAGCCAGTTTGCACTTCGTCGAAAATCAGCAACAAGTTGTTCTCATCGGCAAGCTCGCGAAGCCCCTTGAGGAATCCCTCTTCGTGGATGTTCACACCACCTTCACCCTGAATGGGTTCAATCATGATGGCGGCGGTTACGTCATCTATCTTCCGTCGCACCTCATTAAGGTCACCGGGGGCAAGGTAAGTAAAGCCAGCTAGCATTGGCCCCAGTCCTTCGTGGTATTTCGGCTGGGCAGTGGCGGCCAACGCACCGAAAGTTCGGCCGTGGAAACCCCCTTGGAAGGTGATGATTCGGTACCTGTCAGGACCTTGGTGAAGCCGGGCCAATTTAATCGCAGCTTCGTTCGCTTCAGCTCCACTGTTGCAAAAGAAGGACTGAGCCCCGAAGCTCCGCTCGGCGAGCATTTTGGCCCAAACCCCTTGGGCGGACATATGCCAAGTATTGGGAACGTGAATTAGACGTTCGACTTGGGATTGGACGGCTTCAACGACGCGTGTCGGGCAATGGCCAAGTAAGTTGCACCCCCAGCCAGGGAAGAAATCGAGATACTCGCGATCTTCACTGTCCCAAACACGAGAGCCTTCTCCGCGTACCAAGTTGACTGGGTATCGTGTGTAATTCCCGATCACATGCTCTTGAAAAAGCTGCATGGTCTCATCGGAAGACAAAGCATCGAGCGATTTCATAGCGTTTCACTTTGCGAAGAGGGAAAACTCAAATGGCTGATTCAGGGGCAGTACGAATTGCAATGAGAATCTGTTTGAGCCCAACCGTGAATCTGGCAATCCATGAACGACAGTAGGCAATCGAGGCAGTTCAAGATCGGTTGCTAATCAGCGTTACGTCGACCTAGATGGAACGGACTTCGCGTTGTTGAACTAATTCTGTTCCAACTCCGCTGGTCGTATAGATTTCAAGTAGCAATGAGTGACGTAAGCGACCGTCAATGATGTGCACTTTTCCGACGCCTCGTTCTAAGGTGGATAGGCAGGCTTCGATTTTGGGGATCATGCCAGCGTCGATCGTTCCGTCGGCAATCAGCTCGCGAGCTTCAATAGCAGTCAGCGAGTGAATGATCGTATCTGGATCTGACTTATCCCGACGTACACCATTCACATCGCTAAGGAAGACAAGCTTCTCAGCTCCTAATGCTTCTGCTACCGCCATCGCAGCCGTGTCTGCATTGACATTGTATTTCTGGCCATGCTGATCGATGCACATGGATGGAATGATGGGCACTTGGTTGTTGGCTGCAACTTGCTGGATTGCATCGCGATCTACCTTAGTGACTTGTCCAACAAACCCCAGGTCGATCGATTCGCCGCTCGGATCTTCGAGGAGTAGCTTTTCACCTTCGAGGACGTTCGATGAGCCGCGGAAGTTCAGGTTTTTTGCATGGCCGCCAAGACGTCCGATTTCGTCGGTCAGAAATTGGGTTATGTCGCCTGCTAGGACTTCTTCGACGACCGTCAGCGTCGCGGAATCAGTGACTCTTCTCCCCTTCACCCATTGGCATTCGATTTTAGCTTGCTCGAGAGCTTGAGAAATGCGAGCACCACCGCCGTGGACGATGACTGGCTTCATTCCCACGGTTTCCATGAAGATGACGTCAAGCAAAAGATGCTTGATCGCAGCTTCGTCTTCGAGAAGGCTTCCGCCGAGTTTGATGACGGTTGTCTTTTCGCGGAAACTCCGAATCCACCCCATGGCTTCGATGAGGGTATCGGCTTTTGAGATGGCGTCTTCCACGCGCAAACTCCGTCGAGTGAGCCCCGTAAACCGCACTGCGGCGAACGAAGCCCTTGGTAAGTTGGGAAAAAGCGAGCCATCCTAAACCAAGAATTTCACCTTCGTCAATCGCTTCCGAACCCATTTTGATACCGCAGACGCGTCCATTTCCGCGGACGTTCGGGATTTAGAGGCCCGTGGATTCGATTGCGAAGTTGAATGCGGGGGGCGTTTTCGTGAACCCCCAAGGCCCGCCCGTATCCTGCGGACTGAAAAGTCGTCCGAGATGCACCTCCATTACATGAGGTTTTTGGGGCCAAAACCGTGCGGAAGCAGCTCAGATAGCCGGTAAACTTGCTGGCGCGAGGAAGATTCTAGACCCCGCGATGCTGGAGGTGGAGGATTCGCGTCAAGCAGCAGAATCTCACAATCGGGTCCAAACTCATTGAGGACTTGTCGACATGCCCCACAAGGCGCCGCACTGCCTGGGCTGATGATGGCCATCGCGACGATTTCTTGCTCGCCGGCCGCGATCATGGCTCCAATGGCATTTCGCTCCGCACATATCGCCAATCCATAGGAAGCATTTTCAAAATTGCAACCAACAAATATGGATCCACTCGAAGTCAGCAACGCAGCGCCAACTTGGAATTCACTGTATGGTGCATAGGCATTGAGGCGAACACGAGAAGCCTCTGCGATAAGTGTGTCGAAGTGCTGTGCAGACATGAACAATCGGTTCAATCGTAGAGATCTGGACGAAGGGGACTGGTTAGGATTGTATCTCGCGACGAGATATCGATGTGCACCTATCGAACAGAAGTTGGTTTGGGAGAGAGTTATGAGGCGTCATTGGTTGATTTTGACTGTCCTGTTTTTGGGATGCAGCGATTCCGAGGTAGGGACCGAGAGACAGTCGGCCCGGGATCGGGAATCCAGTTTATCGGAATCCGGTTTGGTCCAACTTCAAGACGCCAAGAATGATTCTGCAACCGACAACATCATCGCGGACACCTTAGTGAATAACTCGTCGAATGCAGAAGCCGTTGAGATGGTTGGTTCGGAAGTGACGTCCGCAACGCGAAAAGAGTTGGACGAGTATATCGCGAACTTCAAGTCGACTTCAGCTTGGACGTACGGAGAACGAAATCAAGGTGAGCTCGCCGGGCGTTGGGATCTAGTGGGCGGCAAAACATATATCGAGTTCGATTCTGGCGGGGAGAAGGGAGTTTTCCTGACCCTCTTCAATGGTAAGCCGGCGAGAGGAAGGTATGCGATTTCCCGGGAAGGAAAGATTGTCGCGTTCGCCAAGGCTTCAAGTGACGGCGAAGCGATTGGAATTGGTTCCCATTATAGGCTGAACGGGGATGAGATCCGTGGACCGAATGGCCCACAGCCCGATGCCGTCTGGAGACGAGGTCTCGTTGCGCAGACGGCAGATTGAGTGCGCGTCTTGCAGGCCGAAATGGAGAGTCCGGCAGCGATTTTTACGCCGCGTAAACGAGTGGGCTAAAGAGTTAAAACGTCAACTTCAGGTGAGCAGCTTTTCAATTGGTGTCCCGTTATTGCAAATTTTGAATGGCCTTCCGTTGGGAGCGTAGAAGTCTTCGTCGAGCGGCAATCCCATAGCTGCGGCAATGGTCGCATTGAAGTCCTCTGGGTAGACCGGATCCTCGTCGACACTATGGCCCTTGGCGTCCGAGGCGCCATAGACCTGGCCCCCTTTGATTCCGGCGCCGCAGAGCAAACCTGAAAATGCGCCAGGGTGGTGGTCTCGGCCTGCATTCTCATTGATCTTTGGCGTGCGACCGAACTCCGTTGAAAGCACGACGAGGACTTCGTCCAGCATGCCCTTCGAAGCTAAATCTCTGAGCAACGCGCCGAGTGCGTTATCTAAATTGGAAGCCATCCCCGGGATCCTCGTGTAGATGTCGTTGTGATGGTCCCATCCGCCGTACTCGACTTCGACGAATCGGACTCCCTTCTCTACCAGACGGCGTGCCAGGAGACATCCCTGTCCGATCTTGTTGTTCCCATAAATCTCGCGGATCGACTCTTTCTCTTTTTTAATATCGAAAACGGCAAGGTCGGATGAGCTCATCAAACGCACAGCTTCTCGGTACGTTTCGTCATAAGCATCGATCAGGCCGCTATCGAATGAGCTTTTGAACTTGGCATCAAACTGGCTCGCGAGCGACATCCGGCGCCGAAACTGATCTTCCGTAAGGTAGCTCGGGCTCTGCGTGTTTTGCAGACCGGACGCCGGATTCGATACAGGAACCGGCGCAATGGAGGCAGGGAGGAATCCTGCGGCTGGATGACCAGCGGCTGAGCCGACAAGTACATTTGCCGGTAGCTTAGGATTTTGTTTCTTGAGTACGTGTGTTGCCCAAGCGCCGAGACCAGGATGTCGAATCGAGTTCAAGGGTTTGTAACTAGTTCTCATCAGATAGCGGCCCTGTTCGTGAGCGCCGGTTTCCGTTGTGAGGGAGCGAACCAAGGCAATACCATTCATCAGATACGCCAGTTTGGGCAGGTTTTTTGCGATCGAAATTCCTGGAACTCTGGTTTTCGTCGGCTCGGTTTCGCCCTGGCTTTCGCTCCCTGGCTTGGGGTCGAAGGTGTCTAGGTGGCTCATTGCCCCGGTCATGTAGAGATAGATAACGCTTTTGGCTTTGCCGTTCAGCGGCGCGTACTCAGCTGCCGAGGCGATACTGTTCAAACCTCGGTGAGTCATCGCGCCAGCGCAACTCACTCCAAGCAACGATTTGGCTGCAACAGACATAAAGGAGCGTCGGTCAGGGTTCCAGGGTTGCTGGGAGTTTTTAAGGGCGGCGCTCTGTGAATCACGCATGTCATTTTTTCCTGTCTTGGATTCCAGGTTTGGGATTAGCCGTGGGAACCGAAAAGCAGTTGGAGCTAAAAAGCAGTTGGAAGCGGGGCCAGGCGTCTCGTTAGGCAACCTGCTACTGGATGAATAGAAATTCGCGAGTGTTGATCAACGCCCAGACTAAATTGCCATAGCCCATGGCTTTGTCGCCTCGCGCCATTTCTTTCATGGCAACATCTCGGTCTCGCGATGTCGGCGGGCGATTTAGGATTGATATAAACATGACATTCATTGCGTCTCGCGCATTCGCCGATCGCATCAAGCTGTCATAAATCACGGACCCCTTTTCCAACATCATGTGAGTGAAAGGGCCGTTGAACATGGTCAGTATCTGCGGAACAGTCGGATCGGTGCTGTCACCTTCGATTGTCTCTCGATCACACTGTCCAAACTGGCGAATGAAGTGATCAGGTGGCAGAGGAGAATCGAGCTCAGACGCTCGTGCGAGCACTTGGCGCCGGTAAGCTGATGTGTTCATTATTTTGCGGCGAGCCCCCGGGCTGGCAGCTTCATCGAATGCTTTACTTTGACTAATAACGTCGTCGTAGCTCACGGTCGCCATGTCGAGATCTGCCGTCGCGGCCAGCGTTTCAGTATCAGGCAATTGGTACGAGTAAGGATTGTAAATGGCAATGGTTAGAATCGAATCCCAAGCCTGTTCGGCAGACATGCGACGAAGCCGTGGTCCCGGGTAGTCGTAGAACTCTTCTTCGGAAGGATCATAGTCGCTGCTCTTGCGTTGATACGTCTTGGTGTACATCAGAGTACGGATGAATTCTTTTTGGTCGAATTTCAAACGCACCATTTCCTTAGTTAGAAAATCGAGCAACTCATCGTTCTGGCTGACCGTATCGTCCATGATGTCATCGACGGGTTCGAAGAGCCCGACTCCCATGACCTTTTTCCACAAACGGTTTGCGATGGTCTTTGCAAACCGTGGGTTGCTCGGTGAAGTCAGCCATGCCGCATATTGCTCGCGAGGTGATTTGCCTTTTGCGGTATTTGGGATTGCGCCCCATAAGAAGGACGGCTTTACGACTTGGTTGGGCTTCGCGTCATCGTATTGGTAATCGTGAGGGAGTTTCAGTTTCCGGTTTTCAGCGAAGGAGACTCGAAACAGATTGGCTTGGAGAAGTAAATTCTGGGAGCCCATCAGCCGCTTGTCTTTATCCCGTTCCGTGAGCTCTTTACGCACTCGTTGTACCGGGTTCCCATTCTTAAACGCGGGGGTACCCCCTCCGTCTCGCATCCGCGTTCCATGGGTAAACGCAGCCAGCTGATAAAACTCCTGCTGAGTCCAGCGGTCAAAGGGATGGTCGTGGCACTGTGCGCAGCCAATCTGCGTGCCCAGGAAGACGCGTACTGTGTTGTCAACGTGCACAAGTGGCATGCCGTTGTCACGCAGGGTGTAGCCTACCGCCGGGTTCTCCCAGATTTTTCCTTCTGCAGTGAGCATCTCGTACACCCAAGCATCGTACGGGCGATTGGTGCGGAGCTGCTCTTTGATGTATTCGCGATATGGGTAGGCCAGGATATTGTTTTGCGGGCGATCTTTGACTCGCAGGATGTTCGCCCAGTAGTTGTACATGTTGCTGACATAGCCGACGGAGCCCAGTAGTTTATCGACGGCAACTTCGTGTTTGTTACCCGCTTTCGATGCTACGAAGGCATTGGTCTCAACTAGGGTCGGGATCGTTCCGATGGCGTCCAAGTAGACGCGACGCACGAAGGTATAGTCCGTTGCCTTTGCATTAGGGGTTTTGCCTTTGCTCTTTAGCTTGGCCTCAACCATCGCGTCGATTTTCGCAGCGACTTGCCGGCATTCGTCCCTGCGAGAGGCATCGACTGGAGTAACTCGAGGCAAATCCTGCGGCCTTTTTTTGACGGCGTCAGGTAGCCCGCCGTATCCCTTAAATTTCTGGGAGGGTAGTTTCTTGCCTTTTTTCTGAGCAAAGGCCGTTGTTGCGAGGGACATGTGCCCGAAGCCGAGCAGCGTCGCTCCAACCAGGGCCAGGCGAGACAATAGGCGTGGTCGGGAAATATAACTGTTGAGGGGACGCATCTTGTGGCCTCGATGGATTGTGCGCACACGAAGCAATGGATCGCTGGCGAAACGCAAATTTCCAAAAGCAGTCATTCTCGACAGGCAATTCAGTGGCCCGTGAACCGCATGGGCGGACGGTTCGTTGCCTGGCGAGTCGCTTTGACGGAGATGAAAAGGAGGACTCACAGGTGCTACAGAGGCACCCGCAAACCAAGTGTTTAGCGTACCAGCTGGGGGGGCAGTACTCAACAAAAGCGTGGCGCAGTGCCATTGACTTCATTTGGCGAGATACGGGTAAACCGATGTGTCAGCGAGGGTGTTTAGGTCATTCTGGGGGGAGATTTTGCCGGATATCGGCACTACGCGGATGCGGGGGACAATAGCTTGTGTCGTAACGATTTTGACGCCTTTGGCATTCAGGTGCTCTGCGGCTGCACGGTCTGGGGGAACTTGGGATGGGGTGACTTTGGCGACGATACGACCAAGTAAGGGAGTCTCTGCCGAAACATGACGCGAAGCGCACCTAATAGAGGTGTGTCGGGTGACAAGTCGCTCCCAACAATGCGAGATCGTCCACAGGAGGGACAGCGAGTGTTACGTAAACGCAGTTTTGGTCGCCGACTTGTTGAGAGACTTGAAGCCAGAATCCTTTTCGCCAGCCATCGACTCGCCGATAGCGCACCAGCTGCCGGTGAAGGGGAATTCGATTCACCACCCGAAGCCTCTCCAGTTCCAGCGTACATAGGTGACGTAGCTCCAGGCCGAAGCCTAAGAGATCGGCTGCGCAGAAGTCGCTCTTCTGAAGTTTCTGTTTCCGAGACGCTGCAAACGGCGAATGGGCAGGCTCCCAGGTCGGAACAAGCCCAACCGTCGGCAGAGTTCCCCATCCGAGCTGAAGCCGAAGGCGACCCAGCAACGAAAGCAGCAGACAAGTTGCCTCGCCCTTTAAGCGGCTATGCCTGGCGACACCGAGCATGGGAATCGAATGAATTCCTCGCTACAGCCGATTTCGATCGTGATGGCTGGTTTGATGTATTGACTCAAAACCGAGACTCGGGAGATTTACTTCTCACCCGAAGCTCGCCTGTTGGCCGTGTTTCGGATGTATGGGGGACATGGGATCCGGCAGTCGAATGGGCCGAATTATTTGTTCGGGATTTTGATGGTGATGGTCTGGCTGACATCCTGACGTTGGACCAGAGCGGTCGATGGTGGTTGAGCAAGAATACGGGGGCCGGTTTTGAGACGCTTCCTTGGGGACAATCGGCTGGTCACGTAGAGACGCGTTTCGTAGACGGAGATTTCAACGACGACCGTGTCGGCGACGTTGCCTATCGAGCTAGCTCTGGAACTTGGTACGTCGGATTTGGATCGCCAACAGGACTGGCCAGCTTTGAGAATTGGGGTCAAAGCGATCTTACTCTGCCCAGGCCAAAAGATTCCTCCTCATCCGCGAGTGGCCAAGAATTAGATGAGTCGACGCTGCATTCAGCGCAAGAAGATTCCAAGGCATCTCGTTCCCATGTTGATGAAAGTGAATCGCCGCCGATTCAAACTCTTGACGGCTTGGTGCCTGCCGGCGAAAGTGCGAAAGCTCCAACAGCGATCATTCCTGAGAATCAAGCTTCACTATCGTCAAGTGATGGTCCTGGAGGAATCTTCACCCAGGGAATTCTGCAAATGTTGATCGATTTGGATGGAGATGATTCGACCGCTAGCGGCAACGACTTCGCTAATGCATTTACGGAGGAGAACGGATACGTGCGAATTTTGGACACAGACTTTGTGTTCGATGATCTCGCCGAAGAAGACACTGTGGAGTTGCTGGTCAGGCCAACTGGAGGGGTTCCAGATGGAAGTGACGAGTTTCTGATCTTCCGTCGCGATGGAGGCGTCAGCTCCGTCAAATTGGACGGTTCCGAGCCAGGACCGTTTAACAATAGCGTGACCGATGGTTTTGCATTCGAATACGAATTCGATACCAATGAGCAGGCAGTGGCTTTTCGACCTGCGAGTGGTGGTGTCTTCCCAACCTCTTCATTGCGGTTGTTGATGGATGGCTTGCGGTACTACAACACGGACGATGACCCAGATACTACGGATAGAACATTTGAAGTCTTCTCACGCGACAACAGTGCGGTGACAAGCACGATTGGGACGGCGACGATCACCGTGAGTCCAGTCAATGACGCGCCATCGTTGGATCTTGACCGCGACGATTCGACCAACGCCGATCCTGTGATTCTTGGACGCGAGAGCGCCACATTCACTTTCGACACAGCGACCACAGCGAGTGCGGCGTTGTTCAACGGTGATACTGCGGATGTAACTTCGTCAGCGGTATTTTCGTCCGGCTTTACCGCGACCGCCCCTGCTTTCGTTGCCAAGTATTTTGAACGGGGGCGGTTGGTCCGCGTTAACGCGAGCACTTCCTCCTCGGTTGCCTTCAGCGGGGGAGTTGCGCCGGACGGTACGTTGCTGCTACTGCATGACGTCGATCGCAACGAAGAAGTCCAGATCACCAGCACTTCGGGAACCCCAACTCTGATCGAAGGAATCGAAACGATCTCGGGCGAAACAACGGCCTTTCCCGTTTGGGATCCAAATACGGGCAACTTGACCGGGGACACCGCCAACGGAGTCGGCGGCGCGACGATTTTTGACGTGTCCGGCTTTAGTGACCTAACGCTGGTGACTACATCTCAGGGAAGCGCGGAATTCGGTTTTATTACACCGCGGCAGAACCCGATCAACTTTTTGACCGGCTACACCGAAGGCGGATCGGCCGTCTCGGTTGTCGATACGGACGTCGACGTCGACGACGTCGACGATACCAATTCACAGCGCGTCACGATCACTCTCACGAATGGGCAGCCCGGCGACCAACTTAGTTTGAATGAGAGCACGCTGACCGGACTCGGGTTAACTTTGTCGGGGGACTTCAATACTCCGCTGGCTGCAGCCGGGACCATCGACGTGGTTCTCGAAGGGCCCATCAGTCAATCCGATATGGAATCTGCGCTGCGCGGTATCCAATTTGAGAGCGTTTCCGTGGATCCGGATACGCGCGACCGTTTGATCGACTTCGTGGCAGAAGACGCCTCTTCTGCGGCCCTGACAGCTCAGAGTGTTGTACGGGTTTCCGCGGTTGATCCGGACCTGCGGATCAGCAAGAGCGACGGTGGCATATCGACGGAAGTTGGAGCAACGATTCCCTACACCTTGACGGTAGAAAATGTAGGCTCGGTTGCTACTACTGGCGTGTTTGTTACGGAGAACTTGCCTGCGGGAACCACGTTTAACGCGTCGGCCAGTACCAGCGGGTGGACGGATCAGGGAGTAGGGGTGTTTCAATTCTTGATTGGTGACTTGGCTGCCGGAGCCACAACGGATGTTCTCTTTGCGGCCGACTACACCGATGGGCAAGTGACGGTGATCTCCAATACCGCATCCGTTGCAGACGATGGCTCGCTAGGATCGGATCTGAATCCAAGCGACAACACGACATCGGACGGAACGCCCGTTGTTGCCAGCGATAGTTCCATTGCTGGTGTGGTGTTCCAGGATTCCAATGTGAATGGGCAATTTGATGGCGAACCTGCAATTTCTGGCGTTCTGGTGGCCTTATCGGGAACGACCAGTCTCGGAAATCCGATCGATCGAACGGCGACGACCGACGCCAATGGTGAGTTCCGGTTCGATACCTTGCCGCCGGGAATTTACTCAGTGACCGAAACGCAGCCCGACGGGTTTCGCGACGGCGCTGACTCCACCGATGCGGCCAACAGCACGGTGTTAGGCGATGACTCGCTGAGTATCGAGGTCGGCTTGAGCGAGTCGGTCAACGTACGGTTCGCGGAGCTGACTTCGCCGAACTTGGCGATCCAGAAATCGGATGGCGGAGTAACAGCTGACTTCAGCGGCGTTCTGCAATACACGCTGACAGTCAGTAATATTGGTGACCAGGATGCGAATGGCGTTGAAGTCACGGAAGTCCTGCCGACAGGCACTGAATTCGAACAATCGCAAAGCACAGTTGGATGGGTAGATGCCGGAAACGGAGTTTTTCGTTTTGACGTTGGTACCCTAGCTGCCCGCGACAGCGTCGATCTCCAATTCGCGGTTACCATCACTGACGATCAACTGACTCAGATTGCAAACACCGCTTCGGTTACTGACGACAATGCTTTCGGCAACGACTTGGATGAGTCCGATAATTCGGCCAATACATCAACGTCTGTCAATCCAAGTACCGGACGAATCAGCGGTTTCGTTTACGACGATACGAATAGCAACGGGGCATTCGATCCAAGCGACAATCCGATTGAGGGTGTGACCGTTAACCTAGCCGGTAGCAGTACGAATGGGACTCCAATCACACGCACACTCACGACCGACGCAGCGGGTGCTTATGTCTTTGAGAACCTGCCAGCGGGTACCTACACGGTAACCGAGACGCAGCCGGCTAATTTCAATGACGGTGCTGATACAACAACATCCCCAAATGGTTCCGTTGTCGGCGATGATGCCTTGCAAATAACTCTGGCTGAAGGCGAAGCTCAGGCAGTCAACTTCGGAGAGGAAAGCACCGCGACGACGCCTGGCAACGGTGGCACAAGCAATCCCAATAGTGGTGGCACCAACAACCCAGTGGCGACAACGAGCCTGACCAAACGCAGCTTGCTTTCGAGGTCTTAGTCGATTTCGATGGGTCGCGAATTGCAGTCGCAAATGCGGTTCTTGGGAGCTATTGCAGGTTCTCGTCGGAAGCACTCGACCAAATACCCTGAAGACTTTGGTACATCAGCCAGCCAATGCCGATTCCGCTCAGGCTGAATAAGACACCGTAGCAAGGCACCAGGAAACGTCCACCTGCCGCGTATAGCAGCGCTGTCGACAATGTGCTAATCAAGGGGAGCCCAACAAGAAGCCACGCGAATGACTGTCGCCTTGATTCGTCTCCCTTCGTGTCGATTCGAGATATTGCTCGGCTAGGCAGAAATATTGCGATTGTGCCAAGGATGATGAGTGCTTTCCAAACGAGGCTTTTACCGGAGTACGGGTTCCAATGGGTGGTTGCGCGAACGAGCGCGAGCCGTGGTAGGTCTTTCCAGTGTTCCCGAATCCAGAGGCGAACTCGTTGGTTTGCCTCCTTCGAAACCATAGACTCACGTGCGGTGTCGTCTTGTAAGGCAATAAATTCGTGGCGGTCAAGCAATTCTGCGCGTAGGCGGATCTCAGGGCCTGGCTGCCACTCCCCGTTCGCATTGAGAGCTGCATCGCTATAGCCGCCTACTAATGTGATGGCGCCTTGGGTTCCAAGTGGCGCGATGCGATCAAGGACAACGCAATTTCGGATCCACCATGGGCTGCACACTAGGATTGCTGTTCCAAAAACAAGAAGGCACGTCCAAACTTTCGGTTGCCATCGGCGCCTAGGATCTTCAATGCTCCCCGTTTCAGCGTTGTGACGGGAGGGGGGCGCCGTGAGGAATACTAGCGCGAGCAGAAACGGCAACCAAGCAACAAAAATGCTGCGTGACAAGATCATCAACCCGAGTGTCGCTCCCGCAATGATCTCCAGCCTGATCCGCGCAGTGACGCTTCGTGCTAGCCAAGCTGTTACTAGGGTGGCGACAAAGAGCTGTAATAAGAGCAGGGCCAAAGGTTCAGTCAGAAAATCAGTCGCGTAGCCCCTGAGTGTTGTATTCGCCAGGTTGAGGGCAATTGTTACCAAGGCGGCGACTAGGACGCTCCAGAGAGCTGAATTGTGGGCTGGTCGGCTCGTATTTCGTTCTGTAGTGCGCTGACTCAAGCCAGCATCTTGATCGCCTAGAATGTGAGGCAAGATGACAACCACGAGCCAAGTCGAAAGCGCACCGGCAATGGCTAGTGAAGAGGCCAGCAAGAGGCGGAGGGTTCCAAACCCGATCGCATTTCGACCAACAATCTGGTAGGTCGTCGCGATCAACATAGGGAGCAATGGTGGTCGACCCGTAGAAAGGAAGTTTCTCCTAGGCGCTGTCAGTTGAGCTTGATAGGCATCACTGACTATGGAGGAATCTTCCGCTGCGCTTCGTTCCGATATAGAAGGCAAACCGAAGCGATTGGCATCTTTGTAGAGCTGTCGCCAATCTGGCGCAGAATTGTCGAAGCGGTATTCGCCTGAATTAGCCAAATGGAACCCGATGTTCTCGTAGTCCGGACCATCGCCTACTGGTTTCGGCAGACCCGGAAAATGTGGATCGATGACGATCCACGAAACATGCCACGTCAGCAGGACCAGCAACGCAAACGTGAAGCAGTTTCGTGGCCGAGTCGCGATCGAAAGCCAACTTCGTTTTGACGGATCAATCTGATTGCATTCGGACTCGTTGGGCGTAGCGTTAGTCGCTCGGGCGGAATGAATCATGCTCCGCCTTTCAGGTCTCGAGTCGAGTTCGACGAGTTGGTGCTGGGGTCGGATTCAGCTCGAAATCCGTCCGTGTAGCTCCAGTCATAGTCGACAACCGGAAATGAATCCAGTTCGAGTATTGCGTTCATTCGGGGACGCCCTTCGACTGCGGCGCCGGTCCAAACGGAGAGGTTGTGTGCAATCCGGGACATGCCTGATCCATGAGTGTGTCCGCATAGCACAAGGACTCGCTGCTCCGGGTACCTTTGGCAAAAACGACGTAAAGTCCAGCCCACCGCCGTGCAAGTAAAGTAAGGTGCCCAGGCATCATCGCTGTGCTGACCGTCGTGCCAGCATGACTCTCGGAACGGAGGTACATGGGTTAGGACAAGTTGTTGTCGAGCATGCAATCTAGCTTGCTCGAGTTGTCGCCTAAGCCGAACAGCACTGGCTATGCCCTCCGCCTGAATCTTTCTCAATCGTGCTTCCGCGTTGAGATCGACAAAGTCATGGATCAGTTCGTAGTCCATCATCCGAACCGGCGAGCGAAAGTAGTCGCCGACGCGAGCGTCGGCCCATCCGTCATCTCCCGAAAGAGCCCAATCCGATGAGGACACTCCTGTGAAATCCAATGCTGGATCGGTGCCAGTCAGGTAGTAAAGGTTGGATCGCTCGCGGGAGAGATTTGTCATTCGCTCTCGAACGGAGGCGATCGATGCGTGGTAAAAGTCGTGATTGCCGAGCACAAACCAAATCGGCAGGCCAGTAGCGTCGGCCAGTCGGCTCAAGTGCCAATCGACGTCAGACGATTCGGAGATGTCTCCGGTGAGCAGCAGACCATCAACGCGAGCCTCCGCCAGCTGCGAGAGAAATTCTTCCCACGCAGCTAAGGGCGCGTAGTTGAAGTGAGGGTCGGTCACCCAAGCCAAATGACGAATAACCTTGGTTGTGTCACTGAATTTGGACGGTTCCACCATTGAGACGCCCAAGGCTAAGGAATTCTTGCAGCTCTATTCAGTCGTCCAATAATCCACGACCGTAACCTTCTCGACATGAGGGCCGACAACTTTTCCAAACGCCTTGTGCTCAGGATGTGGCAAATAGATCTCGCGGTCTTTCTCGCTGTGGAATGTCAATAAAAAACAGTGGGTCAGACCGTCGTTTTTGCCTTCGGGGCTATTGTTGAGGCCGTATTCGAAAGCCCGGATCTCGGGGATCTTGCTGGGCAAAGCTTTGAAAGCGTCAACGATTTTTGCAACATCGCTCTCAGAGGATGCGTCCTTGAATTTGAACATGACGACATGACGGAGTAATTTCTCGGGTTTGCCTTTCGCACCGTTGTCTGCAGCTTGAGGGGATGTACTTGAGGCCACAATCAACGCTCCCGCAAACAAGGCCACGACCGCAAAACTAAACCAACGCCTGGGAGAATATTGGGACTGAAACATGCAAAAGCTCCGGTTTCAATGTGGGTGGATCGGAAAGACTAGCCGGAAGCTTAGAACATTTTTTGATCGCCGTGTAGAAGCAAGGCGTTCATGCCGTGTGATCGAACGAGAATTTCGCGAACCGGCTGCAATGGGTGAACGGTAGTTGGGGCACGGCGGGTGCAGTTCAACGTTGATTGCATCTGCAGGCCGAAGTATTCGAATCAGACTCGCCGTTTCAGCGTTGAGTTGGATGTGCTCATCTCAATTCGCTTCGGCTTCTTCCGATTCGGCCAACTTCCGTAAGTAGCGAAGCCGAAGTCGATTTCCAGCTTCCATTGGGCTGTCCTCAAAGGTCAATTGCTCGGCAGCCTTATCAATTTCGCCTTGCTCTTGGTAGATTCGTGCCAAGCTATACCGAGCGATTGCATTCCACTTCGCAGCGAGCGGGTTCTGATTATCAATGACCCGTTTTGAGAACCAGTTTTCAGCCGCGTCATAATTTCCTCGGTCGAAATGTAGCTGAGCCATCAGAAAAGCGGCATCCACTTTGGCTTTCCTAAACACGATCTGAGCTTGCTGGACCTTTCGATCGTGCTGCTCTTTTTCCTCTCCGGGTTGTCGGGGAATCCCCAGCTCCTGTTGAACGGCCGGATTGTATGTCAACTGTCTGAGTGACTCGTCATCGAATCGGCAGTCCATGTACAGCGAGAGTGCCCCTTTTTCATTGATTTCAGATTCAAATACTCCGAGCAAGTGGTTTAAGCGGCCATTGGCGGCGGGATTATCCATCATCCAAATTCCATGCTGGCTCATATATCTGAGTGTGAAATCGGAAACGGTACGCAATTGGTCTCGGACGCCTGCAGCATGGATCTGTGCCTGCAAGGGTACGGACCAAGCTTTGACAGGCATGTCGGGAGCAACGCTCTGGAATTGCTCAGCTAGCTCGTCAAAGCTGAAATAGACTCGCATTCGCTCATCGCGAACCAAGTTCTGCTCCAGTAGCTTCATTCTCGCACTGCTAGCCGTTGGAGGTAAGTCGATGAGCAGTTCGGGAGACTTCAGATCCCCAGCGTTGTAGGCGTAATCGAACTGCCCGGGCAGATCGAGACGCCGTAGGATCCGCGGATTCGTTTGCACTTCCGCCAAGGTGGCCAGGGTCACCTTGTCTGGGTCCACAATGGGCATCCCCAGCTTCGGCTCTAGAACAAAGATCTTGTCGCTGATGAGGACAGCGATAGCCCAGACGTCTCCGGAATCCGCGATCCAGGCGACCGGAATGTCTCGCTGCATCGCAAGTGACGTGAATACGTGCCCTCTTTCGACAAAATCACCGAACGAGAACAACAGTGTTTCCCAGGGTAAATAACCATAGCCTGGCCCCTGTTCCACAACGGGACCGCTTGGGTCGCGTAACTTCTGTTCGACGGACGCTAGTTCGGGTTCCAACGCGACATTGCGAGTAACCCAATCGAAGAGCTTACAAGCTTCCTCTAGCCGAAGGCCGTCTTCGGCGCTAAGAGACGCCTTTTCCTTTTCGACCAGCTCGCTCACAAAGGAGTCGCGGAGCGGGAAGTTAACAACCCAGCTAGCGAGCTTGTTCATCATCCTGCGTTCGAATAAGTAGTCGACGTCCCAGGACGAAAATTGGAGTTCGATGGCTGACTTGCAACCAACGAAATCGAGCATATCCGGAGGAAGGTTCTCGAGAAGTCTCGAAGGTTTGTATTTGGCCTTGGAAAGATCAGCCGTCTGGATCCAAGTATTCAGCTCGAGTTGGACCTCTTTAGACGTTTGCTGGCGGTTCAAGGGCGTCATCCGCCGCAAGTAGCGCATGGCGTTGCGAATATTATCCGTCTTTGCCTGAGACTTGGCGAGCTTTTGAGAGATGATATCCGATTGATCGCGACCGCCCCTCGTGGTCAGAAACGGAAGCAACAGAACGGCGGCCAGGATAAGCAATACGCCGATAAGGATTTTGAGTCGGTTCGACATGGATTCGATCTGGAGGGCCACAAAGCGTCAGGATTTGGCGAGTCGCTTTTGGTCTTCGGGGGTGCCACTCGCGGCTTACCCGCTTACCAATCGCGAGTTAGCTCGTGGATCGATTTTAGCTGACCGATCAACTTTTGTACGCTGGCCAAAGGGACCATGTTCGCTCCATCGCTGGGGGATTGGTCAGGATCGGGGTGGGTCTCAAGGAATACGGCGTCTACACCGGCTGCAACGGCTGCGCGAGATAGCGGCCAAACCATATCGCGGTTTCCTCCGGTCGCACCTCCCAAACCGCCAGGTCTCTGGACGGAATGGGTTGCGTCGTAGACGACTGGAACACCTATCGATCTCATGATTGGCAGCGCCTGCATATCGTTGACTAAGCGTCCGTAGCCAAAAAAGGTGCCCCGCTCGCAGAGCAGTACACCCGAGGCATCTGACGAGCGAAGTTTCTCGACCACAAACTGCATGTCTTCCGGGGCCATGAATTGGCCCTTCTTAACATTCACGGGGCGATTGGTGGCCGCCGCAGCGACGAGCAGATCCGTTTGGCGTGCTAGGAAAGCAGGGATTTGCAAAAGGTGGCAAACCTCGGCGACTGGACTGGCTTGCTCCGGCAAATGGATGTCCGTGGTGGTCGGCAGCCCCGTCTCAGCGTGAATGGCCTCCATGATGCGGAGGCCTTCGTCGAGTCCCAAGCCGCGAAATGCCCCTGCACTGGTTCGATTCGCTTTGTCGAATGAGCCTTTGAAGATGAGCGGCAGCGAGAGGCTCTCGCAGGTTTCCTTGAGATGACTTGCAATACTCAGAGCCAAGTCGCGGCTTTCGAGTACGCAAGGTCCAGCGATGATCGTCAAGTCGCCATCGCCACATGACTGGCTGTGAATTCGGACGCCCATGTTGAAAATCCTCCCTGTGCTGTCGACCATTAGTGCGGCGAAACCGCATTTTTCACGGTGCTGGGTCAGTATGGGAGGTTGGGACCAATAGCGAAAGCCTCTCTGGCAGTACTTTTAGCTCCAGCGGAAGGGTGCCTCCCGGATCGCCGTCAACTTGAAATGAAACTGGGGCGGTGCCTCTTTTGTTCTGCTTTTGGTTTTCGTCGGAAGCGGGCTTTTCCGGCATGTTGATTTTTGATTCAACAAAGACTTCCGCTTGAGATGCACGCCAATGCTCAAAGCCCTTCATCGACTGGTGAGATTTCATGAATAATCGCAGGAAGTATCCCAGGCCGGTCGCAATGCCGCCCTGGCGAAACATGCAAAAATCCAGTAGCCCATCGTTCGGGTCGGCTTGGGGGCAGAAATCAAGGTTGGCCGCATACATTGGGATATTGAATACGAATAGCCAAGCCGTCTGCCTTTCGTGCTGGACCGTCGGGGTCGCCTGATTTTGACCGGATCTGGATTCGCTTGATTGTGATCGTACCGTCAAACGGGGAAATCGATAGCGACTCAGTGCTCTCAGAATTGGGCGTGTGTAAGACCAGCGGTTAATGTGTCCCGTCCGGATTCGGTCCATCTCGTTAACCACTTCTGCGTCGAATCCACAACTCGCCATCACGAGAAAGAGATTGTCGTTGGCTTGACCAACGTCCATCCGGATTTGATTGCCCGTCTTCAGGACATGGCAAGCGTGAGTTATGTCCGCCTTCAAACCATGGTAGCGTGCGAGAAGATTCTCTGTGCCAAGGGGAAATAGAAGCAACGGAACTTGGTTGGAGACTCGATTTGCCAACGCGTCCGCGGTGCCGTCTCCTCCAGCAGACACGATCGCACGAAGTTCGTTTCGTTCCGCCAGTTGATTGGCTCGATTGCAGACCTCATCGAGTGAGGTGTGGAGTTCGCACGGAAATCCTCGCCCAAGAATGGCCTCTCGAAGCTCGGCTACGATGTGACCAGATTCAGTAGCACCCGACTTGGGGTTTGCGGCGATGAGTACCGATCGTTTGTCCGATTCGACCATGCGCACTGGCTTTCTGCATGCGGCCACGCTGAACCGCAGGGGGAGCGATGTCAACCAACGGACGATGAGCGTGCTTCCTAGCAAAGCACCAAAGCCCAATCAGGGCCGATAGAGCATTCGTTCAGCGGTTGCACTGTACTTCGAAAGACGCGATCCCGCAGCCGAATTGACCAGGATTCAGCGTCCAAAGGCTAGCCTTGCGGGTCGCCGTCGCCAGACTTCGAAAGCTGAGAATTCACGACATCGATCGGTATCGGGATACCCTTTAAGATGCCCTCTACAGCGATTGAATTGCGCACGAAACCCTGGAAGCGAGTGACAACGATGCGCCCGCGGCGCAGCTTGGTCATTCCGCAGACCAATACAAGTCGGTCACCAGGTATGACGGGGTCGCGAAATCGAACGTCTTCGAGTCCGCCAAAGCCGACCATAGCGGCGCCGAGCAAATCGTATTTTTGCGAAAAGTAGCTGCACATCTGAGCCGCCGCTTCCAACATCACAACTCCGGGCATTAGCGGCATATTGGGCATATGCCCACGTACCCAGAATTCCTCGTGCGAGATGTCCTTGTATCCGGCGCAGATATGCTTCTCGATATCTTCGTGGACAATCGCCGTCAGCTGTTCCATTTCGAACCGCTGGGGGTTGTATTTACGAATCGTCTCCGTGTCGGCGATGATGTTGCTCAAGTCGAGCGTGGAGGGATCAATAATGAGGTCGCGACCTGGCAAAAGCTCGACTCCCACCTGAGGGCAAAACTGGGCAAACGATCAAGTATTCAACCAAAGCGTGATGCGACCTAAGCCGAAGCGCAAAGCCAAACTTTGCGAGCTCCAGGTTCGACCAAGAGTCGCTTTCAGGATCCGGGAATCCAAATGTCGCAGAACCAGCATTTGGAGGCCCCAAAAAAACGAATTAGGTTCGGACCTTCTTCCGCTTTGCCTTGCGGGATTTTGCGTTCGCCGGACGGGCGCCGTGATTCGCTTTCTTCACTTTGCGGTGTGGTTTTGACATGATTGCCTATGCTCCAGATCTTTTGCCAACGCACCAGCGCCGGACGAACTTCAAATTTCCCACATCCATGGCGGGTACGGGGTGGGGGCCCAATTGCGAATTCGAGCCGGACCGATGAGAGTAGTTTCGGCTGAATCCAGTCGGATCTCCACGGTCGCTGCAGCCTTCACGTTTAAAGCCCAGCTGACAGAGGCCCAAAATGGTATCAGCTGACTCTAACCGACGAAAGCCGCGTTTCGACGACTGCTACAGCCAAATTAGGGGGCGGTTAGCCGGAATATCCAGCAGAATCATAGCGAAGTGGAGTCTCAGGGCCGAGCCCCCCAGATTGAGCCTACTGAACATAGGGACAGATAGCGTAGAATAGGGGCGTCAGCTGGATTTTGTTAGGTACCAAGTCACCTTAGACACGCTTTTAAGGAAGCCAGTCTAACTTTGACGGCAAGAGATAGTTCGGGGCCAGGCGCTCCGACGTACGCGTGCCGCAAGTAAGGCTCGTCTCCTCCTTTTCTTTTCGCTCTTCTATTTCTGTCCCGGGCGTCGATGAGCACGGCAACGCTCGTTACGCTTGGGCTGTGGCGCTGGTGTATATGGGAAGTCAAAGCAGGCAGCAACAGGCTCCACCCGATCGTGAATACGGGCGTGCCAAGGGCAACGCGCCAGATGGCGAGCTGCGAACCAATGCTCCGAAGCGGACCATTGAAGCTGAAGTAGAAGATTTGCCTCTAAAGACATCTGCCCCAGTAGTGGCGGCAGGCAAGCCGAACCAGCCTGTGATCGCGGCGAAAGCAGTTCATTTGGGGCAGGCTCAGTCTGGCGTTGTGATGGCGCGAGCCGTTCCGCTTAGTCGTGCCGACGATTCTGCATCCCCGACGGCGGAGCTGGGTACGTCGAATGCGTTTGCAGCGGTACCGGTTGCTGCTGGTGAGGCCCGTCGACACGCTTTGTCGCCGCAAAATGGCCAGCAACCGGATCTGCATGAGCTCGACGAACTCGAACGTGAGGAATTGATTGAATCTGCGCAGCGACGCCGCTTCATCCTCAGTGCGGTACCCAGCTGGATCGTTAGCTTGGTCGCTCACGTGGCCTTGTTGCTGTTACTAGCTGCCATCACCTTAGACCCCGTGAAATCGGTCGTTAGCATCTTGCAAGGGAGTTCGGCGACCGAGTCAGAGACGATCGAGGAATTTGCCCTGACCGGGATTTCGCTCGATGATGCGGAAACGCTCGAGGAGCCAATGGCGGTGGAAACGCCATCTGTTGAACAAGAGTTGGTAGCGCCTGAAATCGCCGCCCCGACGATGGATTTTTCGAAAGAAGTTGCAGTCGACACCAACGTGCAGATGGATTCGATCATCCCGTCGAGCCTTCTCAGTAGCAGCTCACTGGCTCAAATGACTTCAGCTTTAGGCAGTCGCTCGTCTTCAGGTAAGTCCGCGATGCTGGAGCGTTATGGGGGGACGGCAGCAACGGAGGAGGCTGTCGCAAAAGGGTTGAAGTGGATCGCTGCCCACCAGGCTTTGGATGGTGGCTGGAGTTTTCAGCACACACTGGTCTGTAAAGGACGCTGTAACGACCCTGGGGAGATGGCTTTGGCACGAAATGGTGCTACCGCAATGGCATTGTTGCCGTTTTTGGGCGCTGGCCAGACTCATTTGGAAGGCCAATACAAAAAGCAAGTCTACCGCGGCCTAAATTTTTTGATCAACAACATGCAGGTGAAGCGCTCTTATCGCTCTCCGACAGGCTCCTGGCATGAGCCAGGGGGTCGCATGTATTCGCACGGATTAGCTGCCATCGCTGTCTGCGAAGCTTACGCGATGACGAAAGATCCTGATTTGCTGCAACCCGCGCAGCTCTCACTCAACTACTTGATTGAAGGTCAGAATGAGCAGGTAGGTGGCTGGAGGTACAAGCCGGGTCAACCTGGGGACACATCGGTCGTTGGCTGGTGCCTCATGGCGCTGAAAAGCGGAAAGATGGGAAACCTGGCTATTCCACAGCAGACGTTTCGCAAAGCTGATAGTTTTTTGGACTTCGTCAGCACCAACAACGGGGCCTACTACGGCTATGCAGGCCCGACTGCGAAACTGAACGGCCGCCAGGCAACGATTGCGGTCGGTTTGCTGTGCCGAATGTATCTTGGCTATCCGCGTGAGCACCCAGGGTTGAAGGAAGGTGTCCAATACCTGAGCGAACGTGGGCCAAAGCTAAACGACCTGTATTATTGTTACTACGCGACTCAGGTGATGCGGCACCATGGCGGGCCCGAGTGGGAAAAGTGGAATTCGCAGATCCGTGACCCATTGGTAAAAGCACAGGAAACGAAGGGACATGCCGCCGGAAGCTGGTATTTGAAGGGAAGTCACTCGAAACAAGGAGGACGCCTCTACTCGACTTCCCTTGCGACGATGATCTTGGAGGTCTATTACCGTCACCTTCCTCTCTACAGCGAGCAATCTTCGGACGAGGACTTCGAGATCTAGTTCGTTTTGCGGTCGGAGAGTTTCCTCGCGATCCGCCACCTCAGTTCTTCATTATTTGGGGCGGCCGCTCCAAAACGCGCGTCCGGCGACGCTTTACAGAACCGCCCTAGAGTACCCCTTGAGTGGTTGGCTTGATTGCGGGACGATTGTGCCTCGTGGATAGAAGTCTCGGAGTAAGTCCAGCGTGGCTCTGCAACGGGTACTGGGACGTGTCCGCGAGTGAGTCCACATTGGGTATCGATCAAAACGCAATACTGGGAATGACTGATGGAAGCGGGAATTGTTGGACTTCCAAACGTTGGCAAGAGCACTCTGTTCAACGCACTCACGAGCACCCAGGGTGCCCAAGCGGCGAACTACCCATTTTGTACGATCGAACCGAACGAAGGCATGGTCAACGTACCGGACCAGCGGTTGGATCGCATTTCGGAGCTGATTCAGCCTAAGAAGACGATTCCCGCTTTCCTGCGTCTGGTTGACATTGCGGGAATCGTGCAGGGAGCCAGCGAAGGGCAGGGGCTCGGAAACAAGTTCCTCAGCCATATCCGCCAAGTGGATGCCATTCTTCAGGTCGTTCGGTGTTTTGAAGATGATGACGTCATTCATGTGAGTGGCAAAGTTGATCCAGTCGCGGATGTGGACACCATCGAGACTGAACTCATGCTCGCGGATATGCAGACCCTAGAGAACGCTCTGCCCAAGGCTGAGAGATCCGCAAAAAGCGGCGACAAGGAAGCCAAGCTCCGTGTGGCAGCGATCAAACGCTGCCAGGAGCACATGGATCAAGGAGAGCCGCTCCGGAAATTGGATATACCTGAAGCCGAGGCCAAACAGATTGCTAGTTACGGCCTGATGACCGCAAAGCCTATTCTGTACATCGCCAACGTCGATGAAACCGATTTGGAAGGTAGCGGCGAGTTGGCTCAGAACATCAGAGCCTATGCGGATAAAGTCGGCGCCCATGTCGTACCGGTCTGCGCGAAACTTGAAGCAGAGCTTGCCGAGCTCGATGAGCCTGATCGCGGCGAAATGCTTGAGTCATTAGGCCTGAAGGAACCGGCTCTGGCCGTCGTTGCTCGTGAGGCTTATCGGACTCTTGGGTTGCAGAGTTACTTTACCGCAGGCGAAAAAGAAGTTCGTGCCTGGCCAGTCGAAGTCGGTGCCACTGCGCCGCAAGCTGCCGGCGTGATTCACACTGATTTTGAGAAAGGTTTTATTCGTTGCGAAGTTTACTCGCTGGATGACCTTGAGGATCTCAAGTCAGAAAAGGAAATCCGCAACGCCGGTAAGCTTCGGACCGAAGGCAAAGACTACGTGATGCAAGACGGCGATATTTGCCACTTCTTGTTCAACGTTTAGCTGAAATTGGCGGTGTTATCGGTGTCGATCCGATACTTTGGTGATCGAGTTTGCCGGCCTGCGAACCCTGGAGAAAGATTGGCAAGCGAACTAGGCTGCAGTCTGTCTCTTTGAGCGCAAAAGAAAACCGCCGATGGGTGCTCAAGATGCCCAACGGCGGTTTTTCGGCCGTTTGTCTCAGTGCCTTTTTAGTGCGATTCCATATTGAAGCTTAGAATCCGCCCCCGCCGCCAGCTCCGCTCTTGGCTGCCGCACCGATCGTTTGCATGACGCCTTCATCGATCGACAGGCGATAGACTCCACCGCGTGGGATTAATCGCGAAGAAATCTTGACTTGGTCTTTTCCGGAGAATCCGGCCATGGTCGTTACCGCGTTATCCAGAATTGGATTCGGGGCAATAGCTTGGGCATAGCGAAGGATATCTTCGAAAGAAATAACCGCATCGAACGGAGTTACCGTCGTCGCAGTGGCGGAAACCAATTTGTCGATCGCTTGCTTGGCCAGGGCATCACCGGTCGGATCTAACGCAATCAAGTAACCCTTGTCGCTGGTGCCGATGGTGATGGTCAGCTTCTCACCTAAGATCCGCTTCGCAGCTGGATCTGCAATCTTCGCATCGCTGGTGACGCGGTGCAGGGTGACTCCCTTGTACGTTTCGTAGTCGAATTCAAACTTTGGCACGTTAGGGTCGCTTGGCAACTTCGCTGCGGCCTTCTTGAATTCAGCTGCAAGCGCAGCACCGTCGGCGACGCGGCCGCCGATCAGGACGCGTAGCGTGTCGTCGGCAACACTGACACTGCCGGCCCCGTCGAATACGCCTTCGTCGATCGTATCTTCCATGACTTTCGCCAAGCCATCGATTAAATCACTAACTAGTTCACGAGCTTCGGGAGGTAAGTCCTGAGCGTCTAGTTGGCCTTTGGCTTGAGAGATGGAGTTACGGAAGTTGCTCTTCGCAACCGCTTTATCCGCTTCGGCAATCATGGAGGTAAATCGGAAAGTTGCAGAAGAGCTTGGAAGCAAGAACTCTGCGTACTTGGACGTTACGTTCTGAGCCATATCGGCTTGTTCCGCAAGCTTCGAGCCTGCTAGGAATTGCACGCCGCCGTCGAAGTAGGTGACCTGCTCATCCTTCTTGACGTTCCATCCGAGGATCAGCTGCTCGGTTTCCGTTACGAGTTGCTCGATTTGCTGAATGGATGCTTGTCCAACTGCCTCGGACGCTGCCCGCTCTTCGTCGGTCTGGCCGGCTTGCTCAGCCATGGTTCGCTCAAACCCTTCACGGATCTGCACGATTGCTTGTTGCTTGATTTCTTCAGGAACATTCTTCGCGTTGATTCGCAATGCGAAGTCATAGTTCTCTGGTAGCTTTCCGAGCATTGCCGAGGGGTCGGCTGGTGTTTCATTTAGGGAGTCTTCGGTTTGACCAATGAACATCCAATCACCAGTATCCTTGGCGTAGATGATCTGACCTCCAGTGTCGATCTCGAAGAGGCCATCGCCTAAGTCGTCTGGCTCGATGCCCATACCTGCCAAGGCTCCAAAGAAGAGCTCACGGTCGGTCATCGGCATAAAGATGACCGCGTTCGGGACAGGCCCGTCCATGGTCACCGTCGCGCCCATTGGCTTGGTCCGGTCGACGCCCTGCGTGTACTGGTTTGCCATGATGCTGACGAAGCCGCCCATTTCTGGGACGCCAGAGGCGCGAAGCAAGTAGGACGTGTCCTGCAAGACGCGGTCCAATGGAGCGATCGACAGCACAGCGACATCTTGTGATGGTTGCTGAGCAACGATGGCTTTCTGCATAAGGGGCGTGGAAAGGGCAAAGACAGCAGCCAAAGTCAAATTGGCGGCAGCTTTGAATCGACGGAGACGCATGGATTACTCCTGGTTCAAGGAAAGGCTTTGCTAACGTCAGCAAAGATATTCAACTGTTGTGACTGTAAATTGTTTCTTGAAGATGACCGGTGAAATGCGGAGCCATCGAAATCGCGGGCTCTTTGGGAGCGTTCGGCGTTCCACTCAGGAACGGTGCCCTTTGTCCACCGTCAAGCAGTTCGGCTTATTCGTCCAGGAATGCTTGGTATTTCGTTCAGGGCCGCATTTTAGGCCAGATTGGGCGCTTTGAGCATATGCCTTGCCCGTTCTCCTCACGCTGGGGAATTGCTGGCCCCGCTAGAGGATTGCTGCCAGCGTGAATGTTCGGACATCGAGTTTGGAGACACCGATCACAAAATCCGAAAGAGGCCACATGTTTAAAGGACTTCGGGCGAGCCCGATCCTGTGGCTTATGGCCGCAAGTTAGCGGCAAGAATTCTCAGCCTTCCAAGTCCGGGGGACATCGCTATCGATAACCCACTCGTTACGTGTGATCGTCGGACGGGCGGAATCAATTCCATTTGAACGCCGAAACTGCCGCGGCAAAGAAAGCCGCGAATGCGAGCCCACTATCGTTCTCGAAAAGTGATACGACCCTTGGTTAGATCATAGGGAGAGAGTTCCACGCGGACCTTGTCACCAGGGACAATCCGGATGAAGTTCTTCCTCATACGCCCGGCGACATGCGCCAAGACTTCCGAGCCGGTCTCAAGTTGAACTTTAAACCGTGTATTGGCTAACGCCTGGGTCACGGTGCCTTCGACCTCGAAGGCCTCTTCTTTTTTTGCCATGCGAATTCCCGTAGTGGACCGTAGAAATGGCCGTAACTGGTTATGCTAGAGCCCCACTCGATTTCTGCTACGTGCTACACGTCGCAGGCTCATCGAGTACAGCTTTGGGACGACTTATTACCCTTACAGTTATAGAACATGCCCGGAATTGGCGTCACCCCTAACGATATCGTCCTCAATAGCCGCTGGGAGCCGAAGAGGCATGGAACGGAGCACTCGGCATTTGTGTACGTCGTGTGCCAGCACGGCACGGAAGGTTGGGTGAAATCCCGCCTAATGGCGGATGAATCCCCGTTAAAGCTTGCTTTTTCGCGACCTGGGCTACTCACATTTAAGTTTCGCGAACTGGCGTCGAGCGACAACCCGGCTGCAAAGTCGCCTGCAAAGGTCGGGATGGGGAGCCAGGTTCCGAATGGAATTCTCATCCGTCATTCTGGGGTCGCGATTGGACAGTTGCGTGGTGATGCGGCGGATACGCTAGTCGCTCAGGCTCTGGATCTGGCCGGGCGCGAATGGGATGCGGTTCACGTTTTCGCGCGCGATGTGGCGATGCCAGGCGCGAACGGGTTTGAACCCGGAGCCAATGAGCTAACCAACGAAGTCACTCGAATGTTCGGTAAGGCTCTGCCCGGCGTCGACTGCAGCGGACAGCCAAGCCCGATTGGAAGTCGTGTTCTGAACATTTTGCTAGTTGAGCCAAATCAATGGCTCGTTGGCTACCACACCGCGACTTCTCCAGAGTTACAGTGGCCTGGCGGATCTTTTCCCTTGGTTCCGCCTGAGCCCATGATCAGTCGAGCCTATCTGAAGATCGCGGAAGCGCTGGCTTGGAGTGAATTTCCAACGCGGCATGGCGAGCGTTTCTTGGAGATCGGTTCGGCGCCGGGCGGTGCCTGCCAGCGGTTGCTCGACCTTGGTTTTGAAGTGGTAGGAGTCGATCCAGCGGAGATGGATTCGCTGTTGTCTGGACATCCGCGATTCGAACACTGGCAGAACAAGTCTTCGGCGATCAAACGAAAACGGTATTCAAAGTTTCGATGGCTAGCTGCCGACGCTAATGTTGCACCGAGTTACACGTTGGACGCAGTTGAAGATATCGTGAATTATCCGACCAGTCGTTTCTCCGGCCTCATTCTCACGATGAAGCTGACCAATTTTGAGTTAGTCGAGCAATTCAATGCCTACGCAGATCGAGTTCGCGGCTGGGGTTTTTCTCGCGTCAAAGCTCGGCAGCTATCTTTTAACCGCCGAGAGTGTTGCCTGGTAGCGTCCCGGTGATTCCGTTTTCGCGATCGAATCGCGATGAGCGGAAGCCGCTGCAGTCTTGTGGACGCGTGAATATCGGAATAGCCGGCAAAAACGGTATATCTTCTCAGATGGATGTCCGAGTCTGGTCGTTAGATCGCCGCACGAGATCCAGCTGCGCGGCAAACTTTAGCATTCACGCGACTCGATCGGCCACAAAGTATTCGTGGCTTCTAATCCACGTTCCGAGTTGCGGGTAGCTACGCCTGGGCGGCGCGAGGAAACCATACGATGAACCACTTCACTCGGGAACAGGTGCTACGTGTTTATCGCGGTTTGACGTTCACCCATCGCAGTCGACAAATGCGTCGGTTAGAGGAAGTTAACGGATGCCCTGCATTTGTGCTCTTCTACCATCGAATCGCGGATGAGCATCCAAATGGATGGACCATGAGCTGCGAAGATTTTGCCCGCCAGTTGGATTGGTTGGAGGCGAATTTCGAAGTCGTCGACCTTCGAAGCATCCAGTCAAGAATTCGCGAGGGGAGCCATCGGCCAAGCGTGGCAATCACGTTTGATGATGGCTACGCGGACAACGCTGACTTTGCCATCCCTGAACTCGTCCGAAGAGGGCTACCTGCAACGTATTTCGTTGCTACTGATTTTGTGATTGATCAGAAGCCGTTTCCGCACGATGTGCAAACAGGAGTCCCGCTTGCTCCGAACACCGTGGAACAGATCCAGGGCTTTGCGGAAGCCGGCATTGAAATTGGGGCGCACACGCGGTCGCATTGTGATATAGGGCAAGTTCTCGATTCGAAGCAGGTTGAATACGAAATCGTCGGCAGTAAAGACATTCTTGAGTCATGGTTGGGGTCCAAGATCCGCTATTTCGCATTTCCGTTTGGGCTGCCAGAGAACATGACGGAAATCGGGGCCAACGTCATCGTGAACGCCGGCTTCGATGGTTTCTGTAGCGCCTATGGTGCGATCAACTGGCCGGAAGCGAGCCCTTTTTCAACGAGCGCGAACGGCGAAGGATCTGCTTTTCACATACGCAGGATCCATGGCGACCCGGGAATCGAGCGGCTCAAAAACTGGCTCACTCTGGACCCAAGAAAGCTCGAAGATGCTTCCGAATTGCCTTTTGATGAGTCGAAACTATCACTTGCTGCTGCGACGTAGATTAGACGTCTAGCAGCTGTCAGCTGGCTAACTAATCCCATCGAAACCGCTCCAGTTGGGCTGTTTCTAGCAACGCCGGCGGATGCGCTCGTCGACGGCTCCAGTTTTTAGTCTCGGGGGTGTGGAATGGATTCTAAACACGAGTCCACCACCTTTAACTCCATTTGATTAGCTACCCGAGGATTACAACGTGAGTAGAGATGAAGAACTAGTAAAACTGCGGCTGGATTTGGCGCGACGACGCGATAGCATCATTGCCACGCTCCAAGGTGACTTACAAACTTTGGGCGAGATTCAGCTAGACCAGGCGGAGTTGGCAGATCAGGCCCAGGGGTTAGCCCAAGGGCAAGTGACCAGTCAAATGGCGGAAGTCGAAAGCCAGGAGCTGGGGCAGATAAATGAAGCCATCTCACGTTTCTCAGCGGGCGAATATGGCAAGTGTGAAGGATGCGATGCCGCGATTCCGCTTGCCCGGCTCCAGGCTCTGCCCTACGCAACACTCTGCATCAGCTGCCAAATGAAATTGGAAGAATCCGGTTGCCGAGACTGGTCCGAGCTGCAGCAACAGTCGTAAGATGCATTCGGTTGCAACGGGGGCGATTGCTTTTCCCGTCGCGAACGGATCGCTCAATCTCAGAGCGTGACAGCTTTGGCAATTGATACGGCTAGAATAGGCCCTAGATTCGATACCGAGCGATCATTGGGTTCCCAAGCGATCGTCAATATCGTTGCGACGAATAGGCTCGTTTCAGCTGTTGTAGCGAAATGCGTATGACCGAGACGACCGGTCACGCATGTAGAACCGGACCTTTCGGTATTCCAAGACTTACAAGCGCATGCGGGGCCCAATAGTGGCTATCCACGCATTGCTACTATTTCATTTTGACGTGTCTCGGCTGGACTGCCGATTCCACAATTCGCGTCGCTGTCCCAAGACGGATCGGGTTCCTTTAGCGACGCCCGTGGTGTTCACGATCACCTGATGGATCTCCCTCCCTCAGGAACTTTGAGAAGCTCAGCTCCATTGGCTTTTTCAGAGTCAGCATCGTGTCCGTGGAAATCGCTGGCCAACTGAGGTGAACATGTTGACCAAAAGAAAGTCGCTCCGAAAGCTGTTCTGCTTGGCGTTAGGATTGGTTGCCACGCAAGTCACAGCTGACTCTGCATCAGCACAGATTACGGTTCAGCCGAAAAGGCCTGGGTACATTGACCAAGGCTACTCGGACCAGTTCAGCTCTGGTACGACTCGGCAAAAGCCCGTCTCGCGTGGCGTCACTCCGACGGAAACGAGACGTTCATTCCAAGAACCCGCGCCTTCGCCGGCGTCGACTTTGTCTGATCGCGACTACGAGTATGCGCAGCTACAAAGAGAGGCGGACGCGCTTGAACGCCACTACAGTTTGATTCGAAGGATTGTTCGCTTCACCAGTCCGAGCATCGTTCACATTGAGGCCGTCAAGGCGGCAGATCCAGGCCAAGGGTTTGCAAGTAGCAAAGTCGAAGAGGCGGGCGCCGGAATCATTATTGACATCGGGGGACAGCCACACGTCCTAACCAATCGTCACGTGATTTATCCTGCTGATCTGAGATCGATCAAGCTCGAGCTAAGCAACGGACAGCGACTCCGAGGCACCCAGATTTGGACCGACCCAACGACCGATGTCGCTGTCATCCGAGTTGAGGATGCGAACTTGGTTCCCGCCAAGATCGGCAATAGCGACCGGATGGACGTTGGCGATTTTGTCGTCGCCGTGGGAAGCCCATTTGGGCTCAGTCACTCGGTAACCTACGGCATACTCAGCGCGAAAGGCCGAAGAAATTTGGAACTCGGTTCCAAGGATATCGAGATTCAGGACTTCTTCCAAACTGACGCCGCAATCAACCCTGGAAATAGTGGTGGTCCGTTGATCAACCTTCGCGGCGAGATTGTCGGCATCAACACTGCTATTGCCAGCAACTCGGGCGGAAACGAAGGCATCGGTTTCTCAATCCCTATCAATATGGCAGTCATGGTTGCCGACCGATTGGTTCGCCAGGGCTCACTGGCAAAGTCGTTCCTTGGCGTCGACCTTCACAACGCGTTCGACATCTATACAGCCCGGAAGCTTGGATTGCGATCGAACGACGGTGCCTTGGTGAAAGCCATCCGTCCGAATTCGCCAGCCGAGCGATCAGGATTGCGAGTCGGAGATGTCATCGTCGAATTCAACGGACAGCGGGTCGAAAACGATGGACATCTTGTCCAGCAGGTAGGGCTCTCGCCAGTGGGCTCCCAAGCCAGCATCGTGCTCTACCGAGGTGGAACTGCAAAACGTGTGACGGCAGTTCTGGAAGCCGACCCTCGCTGGTAGGTCACGCTGAGGACGACCGAGCCGTATGGCACGGAGCCTTCTGAGGAACTTCTGTTGATCTTGACTCAATTTCCATCCGTTAGGAAATGGGCCGCGCGAAAGGGCAAATTGGCGTTCGAGGTCTACGGCCTGAAGCCAAGTTGGCTTTAGGCCGCTGTTCAGGCCACTATTTTGCTGCTTTAAAAATGTCGCAGGGGACCGAGTGGCTCATGCGAATCGTCTCCAGAGCGGTTAGACTCAATCTGCCTTTCCTGTCCGATGCCTCTGCGGCTGGATCATTCGGTGGCCGAAATGTATTTCGCCCCGCTCGTGGTGCTAGCCGAGTGTGATTTGGCAGGCATGGACGTCTTTGGTGCGGGTAATGGGTTGCGTAGGTGTGGTACCGTGTTTTGCATCCCTGGCCTGCGATTCATTTTCTGATAATGCCGCTTCCGAGTTTTCCATCATGGCCAGCATGGATATCCGACGTTTTGTGTTCCTCAATCTCATGCTGCTGACGGCATTGATGGGCTCTGCGGTGTGGTCCAATGATGCTCGCGGACAGAGCGAAGAAGAGTATCCCATTCCTGCTGACGCAGTGGAGAAGGAAGGTGTACCAAAAGGCCAGATTCTTGGACCTTACGAATTGCCCAGTGAGGTTTTCCCAGGGACACAGCGGCAATATTGGTTGTACGTTCCGGCGCAGTATGACAAAAGCAAGCCAGCATGCACGCTCGTTGTCCAGGATGGTCTGAATCGTGCAAAGGGCTGGCGACTTCCGACGGTTTGCGACAACTTGATCCACCAAGGGGAAATGCCGGTCACGATTGGTATCTTTGTAAACCCCGGTATTGTCGAAGCGGTGAAATCAGATTCGCAGCCGCGTTTCAACCGCAGCTACGAATATGATTCTCTCGGGGATCGCTATGCACGCTTCCTGCTTGAGGAGCTGCTGCCAGAAGTTGGCAAGTCATACAGCTTGAGTACCAACCCGAACGACCGTGCTTTGGCTGGTGCTAGCTCTGGCGGAATCTGCGCGTTTAATGCAGCTTGGGAACGCCCCGACGCTTTTCGACGAGTACTCAGTACCATCGGGACATACGTGGGGCTACGTGGTGCAAATCAGCTCGCAGCTTTGGTACGAAAAGTAGAACCGAAGCCCCTGAGGATTTTTCTGCAAGATGGTAGTTCAGACCTAAACATCTACGCGGGTGACTGGTGGACCGCGAACCAAGACATGCTTTCGTCGCTTGAGTGGGCCGGATACGACGTGGAACATGTCTGGGGCGAAGGTGGGCATAATTCAAAGCACGCGGCGGCAATCATGCCTGACGCCCTAAAGTGGTTGTGGCAGGACTATCCAGAGCCTGTTTATGCTGGGCCCAAAGCGAACAGCTCGCGTCGAGTGAATTTATTGATCGATGGTGCTGATTGGGAGGAGGTCAGTACCGGTCATGATTCGGCTGAGTCAGCGGCCGCCAACGCCGGTGGTGAGTTGTTTTTCAGCGACTCGAAGGCGGAGCGGATCTATCGAGTTGGAGAGGATGGAAAGACTCGAATCTTTTCGGATCAGACTGGACGAATAGGGGCGTTGGCCTTCAGTCCAGACGGCCAGCTCTACGCGGTGAAAGATGGTGAAGAAATCGTGCGTTTCGGCGCTGATGGAACGCAGAGCTCTGTTGCGGACGGTATCCAGCCATCCTGTTTGCTGACTCTGCCTGATGGATTCTACTATTTCGATGCCAGAGCCTCAGGGGTTGTTTGGAGTGATTATCAAGGCAATCGCGGCATCGCTCTGAAAACGGCTGCCCCCGTTTCCGCCTTGGCCGTGACTTCCGATCAAGCATTTGTTCACATTGTAGGGCTGGGCCGCTGGGTGGATCACGCGGTCGTCGGAGAGCAGCATAAGTTGCTGCATCGGCAGGAATACGGCTTTCTTGAGATGCCTTATGCGGCGGCAACGAATCGTGCTTCAGGGGCCGTCGTCGATCAAGATAGTCGCCTTTATGTTGCCTCACCAATCGGGATTCAGGTGTTCGATCAACTGGGAAGAGTGAACTTCATTATCCGGCCGCCTTCGCGCGAGCCAATTACAGGTATCGCATTTGGTGGCGGGGCTCGAGATCAGCTCTTCGTGACCACGGCCAGCAGTGTTTATCGGCGCAAACTGAATACACGCGGTATGGCTACTTTTGGCCAACCAACGAAACCACCGAAGCCTAGGCTATAGCAAGACCACGAGGCCGTTACAGACCATATTGCGAAGTGTATGGCGTGAATCCTCGGAGCAAGTCCATTGCTTGAAACGAATCCCACGAAGGAAGCGGATACGGAACAGCCCAGTCGAGCGGAAACTGCCGAGGCCAGCTCACCATTTATTGACATGCGTCGATATGGGATTCGGCACATGATGCTGATGGCCTTTTCATTTGCCGTAGCGCTGATCTGCGCCCGCTACTTTCCGTTTCCTGGTCGTTTTGCCGTGCTGCTCGTGACGCTGTTCTGGAGTGGGTGCGCCGCGTTGACCATCTCCGATACCATCGATTCTCGGCCCGTCGAAGATCGTAACCTCATCGCACAGGCGTTCAACGCCATTGGCGCGGTGAGTGTTGGTGTGTCGGTAGCGCTGGGAATCGCATCGGTGGGGACCCTCTTGATCCTGGGCGTGATCGCGGTGTGTCGCGCTGGTGCACAAGGCACTTGAGGCGACGGCTCAAGGCTCATCCAATCGGGCTCGGGCGCGAATGTTGGGACGATCGCGCTCTACGGTGATGGCGAGCCTAATGATGGCGGTCTTCTTCGAACGCCTCTAGCTGGGCTTGAACGCCGGCTTGCAATCCAGGTTGCCCCTGAAGCTGTTTGATGTCGCCGCGAATCTGCCGCTCAACATCATTGATGTGGCGCTCACGTTGGAAGCGAGTCGGGACCGATACGTATCGTTTTTTTTCGCGCAGGATACGCTGTAGACGCTTCTCGACTTGGAGTGCCTCCCTGACATAAGCTTCGTGCACGTCCATTTGGTTCGCTTGTGAACTGATCTCCGTCGCTCGTTCGACCAATTCATCGTTACTGACCGTGCGTACTGTTTTGGCACGTAATTCGATGACGACATAAGCCAATACCGACCCAGGCATGAGCATCAGCAACAGCAAACGCAACGATGTATGCCATCGTTGCGCTTTGGTTGGTTTCGGTTTTTGATCTGGCTTCGTCATGGAGATCCCATTGAGCGGTTCGCCCCCTCGCACTGCCGACGGTGACTATTTCGTCACGATGGTCGGCAGGTTATTCGCGATTTCGCGGAAGACATCCACAAGCTGAGCACCCGTGTCCGCGTGGTAGTGGTTGCCACCACCGATTTCCGCGACTTGTTGCATTCTGGCTTGGTCCGCACCAGGCGAGAATGTCACGCTGTGAATCGTTACGTTGTAAGAGGCTACGATATTTTGAGCGATCGTGACGGGGTCGGTTCCGCTATTGTGCATTCCGTCGGTCATCACAATCATCGTTTTCGCTGCAAGTGGGCGACCGTAATTTTCCTCAAAGAGCGTTGGCAGTCCCGTTTCCATTCCGGATCCGATCGCCGTGGCCCCACTGGGGCCTAAGGTTTCGAGCTCATCGAGCAAGCTTTGGTAATTAGATGCGAGCTTGAGGTCTTCTGACGCCCAAGAAGAGTAGCTGCTCAAGCTGACTTTCTCCGTTTGGGCAGTGTCCTCAAGAACATTGAGGAAGGTCGAAACAGCCAGCTTGAGATCGTCCCATGGTGCTGCCGGCGGACTGCCCAGTTCATAGTACTCTTCCCACACCCAGTCTTGGTAATCGTAGCTAGTGACGCCCGAAGCGTAATAATAGTACCCATTGTTGTACGTAAGCAGTCCTTCATCGACAGCAAGGCTGTAGATGGAGCTTCTCCAGGGACTCATGCCTGACGGCCAATTGTATGTCTTCCATGACATGGATCCGGAGCGGTCGAGTACCAGAGAGATATCCCGGTCGACCTGCATGGCTACAGCCTGCGTTTGGATTTCGAAGTTGTCTTGCAAGCCAAAGCTCGGGAACGGCATTTCGACACTCCCGCCGGCTGAATTCAGGCGGTTGCCGCTGATTCGGACGGCATTGGCGAAGGCAGAACCATTGCGGATACTGTTCGTGTTTTTCTTTGCGAAAACGTAGCGGCCGTCGCCGCCCTGAGGTAGGTCAGCAACACCGAATTCAATCTCCGAATCAGCGTCACTCGTGCTGAGGCGGAGCGGAATCCCACCAACATTGTTAAGGGCAGCAGTGACCATTGCCGCATCCATCGCTTGGTCAACATCTTGAAATTCGCTCAATGCACGACCACAAGCTCGAGCGGCTGCATCCGTCGACACCATCAACTCCGTCCGCGTGAGTTGCAGATAGGCGAGGTTAATCGTGAATGCGGTGAGGATAAACAGCACGGGTAGTAGAAACGCTGTCAGAGACAGGATACTACCACGTCGTGTCGCACTCCGAATCCCCTTCGGGTGCCAAGGTCTTTTGGGACCAGAGCCTCTGCTGCCCACCTCCATGATAGGGAAGTTATCGCTCGAATGCGTTGGATTGCTCATAGTGCGATCTTTCTTCAGTTGCCAAATCAAGTTGAAAATCATGGTGTTCGTTTCGCAGGGAAAGGGGCCTGCTCGCTTGGCAGCTACTGTGAGCTGGCGTCATAGAATCCGTCGTAGCGCTCTGTTTTCATCGTGGCTTCCGTTTCTAACGTCAAGTTGCCAGTGAACTGGGATGCCAGTAGAACGTTTTGCGAAACCGGGACGGTAATTCGCACGGAAACAGTTGGCGAGTTTTCATCCAGCCCCGCACCGTTGTTGATCGATATGTTAGCGCCCTGCGTTCCCATGGCAGCAAGAATTCGATTCGCTTCTGCGGTCGCTTCTGCTTCCGTTGCACCTGGGACGATGCAGTGACGGGAGGCATAGTAGGCTGCATCATTCATCAAATTTCGAATCATATTGAGGCGGCAAAACTCAATACAAGTGACCAGCATCAGCACAAATACTGGAACGACAAGAGCGAACTCAACCAGAACCGCACCGGTGCGATTCTCACGCTTGGCAAGCCGTTTTGAACGCTTTGAGCCTTTTGAGCGTGAAGGCAGTCCACACCTGGGATGCTGGTTAGCAGCAGAGAGGGATCGTGGTCGGTTGAGCATGGTTCTTTTCCAGCAGTGGCAGGAATTTCTCTGAACTTGCAGACGTGGCTATAGGTTTGCAAACTCTTTCCGGAGTGTGATCGAAGTCGAAATCGAACTGCCGTTAAACAGATTCCCGGTCATCGGAAGGTTACCAGCGCAGGGAACTTGAACAGTTACAGTGACGTGTTCGAGCGTTCCCGCACTTTCGAATCCTGGGGTACTGATTGCAACGGAAGAGCCATCGTAGGTTACGCCCCGAGCATCCAGAACACTTTGAATTTGAGCGGTGACTTGGGCGTTGGTGCCGCCCTTTTGAATTCCAATTCGAGAGCCCTCATAGGCTGCAATCGTAAGCGTTTCCTTCAAGAACATTGCCGAGCAGAGATCGATCGTGGCGAAGGTGATCGAGATAAGAATTGGCAGACAGACAACGCACTCAACGGTGGCTAAAGCTCTCGTCTTTCTCGAATGAAGTCGAGGGCTGCGAGCTCGCTTGACCCCAGTTGGAAGGAGCGAATCGCGATTATTTCGTTGTGGCTGGCCTCGGAAGAGGCTTTGTCTGCTACTCATTAAATCTCGCAACGATTCTGAGAGATGGTCCCAGAGGTTGCTGCTCCAAAACGCGATAGGGATTCGTGATCCACCCTAGCCTAGGGGCATCCTGCCACCTTCCGGAGCAGTCTCCATGGAAGGCACTTTGTCTAATTCATTCTCTTGTGACTTGGGATTCACCAGGACGCCACTACTGGGAGAACAATGCAGACTAGGCTCATTAAGAAACCTAGGTCATGAATTGCCTCAATGAGAGAAATCACTTGGATGAATTCCACAAAAACTTGTCTTGGAAACGTCGGTTTACCGTAGGCGCGGAGGACCTCGATTCATAACATGCTCAGCACTGGGCAAACCAGGTAAGCCGGGCTGTGTCGATCAGGATTGGTGGCAGCCCGGGAGCTGGGTGAAACGCAGAATTTGGCACGCGTAAGAATTACAGCGTGATCGTCGGCCCGTAGACACGCCGCGAGGTACTGCATTACTTCTGCCGAATAGATCATTCACGGCACCAGATGCGGATCCCAAGAGTGCTGGGCTGATGGATGCAGTGGGGCAGTGGCGTGAATCAATATGGACGGCCTCGCTGCGGGTACGCGACTCGGGCGTATTGCGTGCTGCGGATGGGGCCGTCCGCTTTTCTTAATGGCGCCGATGCTCGCGGACGCTAATGGGCTCTCACTATTGCCAGGCATCGAATTCGTTGTGGGTCACACAGCACTTCTTTCATCGTATCGATGGATACGTTGATTCCGGCCAACTGCGAACGCGGTCATGAATCGAACTGCCCCGGGGAATTTGTCGACGAAGGAAGGCCAATCGACACAACAGGCGGTGACCAATCATTGTCAGCCTTATCCCGCGTACTTTAAAGGCCTCACCATTCCGCCTCACATTCTGAAAACCGAATATCAAGGCGGTCTCGGGACATCGACGATCACCGACAATGGTATGCGTTAGCCCGGGATTCGGTAGAGAGGCGAAAGGGCACGACTCCGTGCATCGTCAGTCCATCCTTGGTGACGATTGCTTCCGTGCAAATGCACGGAATCGTGATTTCGCGGCTATTCACTCACCGTGAATACAAGATGGCGAGGAGGGAAGCCATCGCTTCGGGGGGCAAATGACACGCAAGCCTTTTGTTCGCTTGTGTGTGCGTTGACGATTCGCGTTGCACCATTGCATGCCAGACCTTCCGTGGTTGGTTTTCGCGCCGGTGAACAGGACGGTCCTAGGCTGCGACTTTGGTAGATTCCAGTTCGACGCCGACTGGTTCTAGAATTGCTTCGATAAATTCTTCGAAGATACGGACGTCTAGAGCACTGGCTGCACCTGATTCTGGGTGGAACTGGGTTCCGACTGCGAACCAATCGACCATCTCAGATTCGATGGCCTCGATAACTCCGTCTTGGCACTTCGCCGTGACCCGGAAGCCTTGAGCAACTTCATCGATGGCCATGTGGTGCCGGCTGGTTACACGAATCTCACCCTCGCCGTAGACTCGACCGACTAGCGAATCGGATTCGATGACCAAGGAGTGGCGATGCTGGTTGTCTTGGGCATCGCGGTGGGGAAGTGCCGTCGGGATGTCTTCTGGAATATGTAGGAAAAGGTTCCCACCACACATGACGTTGAGCAGCTGCATGCCCGATCCGATGGCGAGAACTGGAAGTCGCCGCTCTACAACTTCGTAGCACAGGCGTCGATCAAAATGCTCGCGACGTGGATCCATGGTCTTGTTGGACGGGTGCAACATAAAACCGTCGTTGCGTGGGTCAATATCGGCACCGCCAATCAACAGGCATCCATCCATGTGCTCGAGAACTTGGCGTAGGCTGTCGTCATCCATCATCGGTGGCAACATGACGGGAATGCCCCCCGCACTGGCGATAGAATCAAAATAACCAGCTGCTGCATAAGCAAAAGCAGGCTGATTGTGCGAAGCTGCGCGGTAGTCCGTGTTGATGCCGATGATTGGCTTCTTCATCTGAAAATCCCTAGTCAGATACGAATGATTCCCAAGCCACATTCAAAGTGAATACAAGTCAGGTTACGTAAGCGCGCAATCGCGAACGGCTTCTTTGAAAGTCTTAAGACGAGATACTTCACGTCCGAATTGCAATCCCTGCAAAACGTCTTGTCGCTCGGAAGGAAGGTCGATGGATCTAGATGAGGAATCTTAGGTCCGAGCCGTTGACATTTTTGAAGCTAATCGTGATTTCGCGTTTCCCTGCGAAAATGAGGAATAGAGAAGGCGGCTTGAGAGAGGAAGTGACGGCAACCCTTGCCGAACCAACAAGAGCAGAGATTACCGTGAGTTTAGCGCGGGTCAACTGATTCACTAGATTTCGTATATGGAAACCGTGTTGACACTACAACCTGTGCTAGCAATAGGCGGCTTCGCACATTCGGTGACCGGTTTCACTTCGAGTTCAACGTTGCCAATGGCCGAAATGTTGTTTCTTTGGGAGTATCAACTTCGGTCGAGGGTGTCAGTCAATCGTCGAAACGATTGCGGATCTGGTAGAAGAGGGCACGTTTTTGTTGTGGCAATGAATAGTCAAATCCATGATTCTGCAAAAAGCTTTCTGAAGAGCTGATGGCCATGACTTCCATTACTCCACGCTCTTTGGCGAGGCTTACACAACAGTCTACTAGCTGCCCACCTACTCCATGTCGCCTAAAGTCTTGGTGTACGGCGAGACATTGGATCTCGGAGAGCTTTTTAGAGTAGATCTCGACGGAGCAAAATCCAACCACGTGCCCTGGGCTACCACTAGTTTCGTCAGTTGCCAGCGCAATGAAGCCTGTAGGAAGTAGTATGGCCAACTCGGGCGGAGAACGCCGAAGTAGGAGCTTTTCTGCGAAGAATGGCTCCAGGAAAGCGTAAGCTTGCTCCAAATCTTCGTTCGTCGCCGGACGGATCAGGGGCTTATTCTGAGACAGTTCGGATGGTAATGGTGGCAACTTCAGGAGCTTTCGAGCCGGACGTTAGGTGGTCACTTACAGAGTCGGTTGGGCATGCAGATTTGGCGTCAACTGGCGTCAACGCATGCGAAACGCCGGAAAGCTTCTTCGTATTGTTTTGCCCCAGCGACCAATTGCTCTGTAGAAATATATTCGTCGCATCGATGTGCCTGTTCAATGCTCCCCGGTCCGAAAACTGCGAGGTTCTCAATTCGTTGGAAACAACAACCGTCGGTCGCATAGCAGACTGCTTCTGGAGTCGCTTGGTTGACGACTTGGAGCAGCGTCTGAAGCAATGCACTCGACTCTTCGGTTGATACAGGGGGCATCGGCCTGAGCATGTCGCATTCCAAGCCTAACTCGCTGGCTTTGATCTGAATCTCATCGACTATCTCACGCCACGCAGCTGCAGGAACGGGCCGAAAAAATGCGTGGCATACGGATTCGCCTACTGTGATGTTCGCCATTGACGGCTCGTTCTCGATCACCATATTGAGCGACATATGCGGTGGATCAAACCGGTCGTCTAGCAATGCGTCTGAATGACGCATCCGCTTTTCCAATTCTTGCAAGTAGTTGAGGAACGGTAATAGCTTCCAGTTGGCATTATCACCGTCCATCGTGCTGCTGTGTGCCGCCACTCCCTTTGCTTTGATCGTCGCATGGCATCCGCCCTTGTGTGCGTTGACGACGCGCAATTCCGTGGGCTCCCCGATAATCCCCAAGGCGTTTGCGTTACAAAGGTCGTCATAAAACCCGGATTCGCTTGCAATAAGGTCCGCTCCCATCATCCCGCATTCCTCGTCGCCAGTGACGAAGAACCAGATCGGAGCGATTTGGTCTGATTTACGCAGTCGGGAGATCGCGCTGAGTGCCGCAGCGGCGGAGCCTTTCATATCGCACGTGCCGCGTCCCCAGAGCTTATTGTCGGCTAAGTTCGCGTCAAAAGGCCCTCCCTGCGGGCAATCCCAGCCTTCAACCGAGACGACGTCGTTGTGGCAGAAGTAGCCAACACCCGGTTTATCTGGCTGTTGAGAACTTGAATCGGGCAGGCGTACTGCTTCGAGTCCACATTTGGCGACTCCGCCGCGATCCTGATAATCGAAGACGCGGACTTCAAAATCGAGCTGTTCGAGGTATTCGACATATTGCTTCAAGGAAGCTCGATTTTCGGTATCCGTGACGGATGGCGTTCGGACCAGACGCTGAGTCAATTCAATTGGATCAATTGGAGACATATCAGATTGCAGATTTCAAGGGCGGGCCGATTTCAAAGTGCGTCATGCTGGGCGAAGTCCATCTCAACAAGGGCCTAACTGGAATGGTCTCGCATAGGTCGAAGTGCAACCCTGCATGAACTCGCCTGCAGGTGTCATTTTCCGTCGTCGCATCGTACCTGATCGGCCCAAACCTGATAATCCGAGGGCGCCACTTACGTCTTGCCCTGCCTGCGCACCTTTCGCATTCTTTTGCAAGCCCTGAAGTCCTGTTATGCTTTCGACCAGACCGATTCCTAGGCCAGATTGACTCCGGTGGGAGATGCCTCGCTCGACACAGAACGAGGCAATCTGGTTCGCGACATGTTTTGTCTTTGCGAACGGACATTCGAGAGCTCAAAGGCTAATTCGGGACTAGTAGCGACGGTCAGTAAGGCATATCAGCGATGCGGTCAGTTTGGGGCCGCCGATGAAACAACGAAACAGGACTAACCACGATGTTGGATGTAGACGCACGTTCGGTTCTCGCACTGATTTTGGGCGGTGGGCGCGGGACCCGGTTGTTTCCGCTGACCAAATACCGGTCCAAGCCGGCTGTGCCTTTGGCTGGCAAGTACCGATTGATCGACATTCCGATCTCAAATTGCATCAACAGCAACATCAACAAGATGTTCGTGCTAACCCAGTTTCTTTCCAATTCGCTCCACACCCACATTCGGCAAACATACCGCTTTGACAATTACAGCGGTGGGTTCGTTGATCTGCTGGCTGCACAGCAGACGATGGAAGAAGGTACAGACTGGTACGAAGGAACTGCCGACGCGGTCCGCAAGAATCTGCGGCACTTGGACCAAAAGGGGATCAAGCACGTTTTGATTCTCTCTGGCGATCAGCTGTACCGCATGGACTACCGAACCATGTTGCAGACTCACGTTCGCAACGAGGCCGATGTAACGATCGCTGCCATCCCGGTCGAACGCGAAGCGGCTAGCGCTTTGGGCGTGATGCGATGTGACGAAACCGGCCGAGTGACTGGATTCTTGGAAAAGCCACAGACCGAGGAAGAGCTCAACATGGTGACGATGGATCCAGCTTGGATCGATTCTCAGGGAGTTGAGTCCAAAGGGCGCGACTGCCTTGCGAGCATGGGATTGTATATCTTTAATCGCGATCTGCTGTTCGAGATTCTTGAGAAGACGGACTATGAGGACTTTGGTAAGGAGGTTTTCCCTGCTGCAATTCGCTCGCGTAAAGTTCAAGTGCACATGTTCGATGACTATTGGGAAGACATCGGTACGATTAAGGCGTTTTACGATTCCAATTTGCAGCTAGCGCAGCCCGATCCGCCTTTCGATCTGGTTTCGCCCATGGCACCTGTCTTCACCCGTGCACGATTCCTGCCACCTACGATTGTCGAAGGCGCTACGGTCGAAGGCAGTCTCATCGCCGAAGGGTGTCGAATTGGAAGTGGCTCAGTCATCGAAAACAGCGTGATCGGCAACCGATGTTTGATCGGCGAGAACGTAGTCATCAAGAATTCGATCGTGATGGGGGCCGATTACTTCGATACCGACGACGAAGTTGACCAACACGTGAAGCACGGTGAGCCTCCTGTCGGCATTGGATCCGGGTCGAAAATCATCAACGCGATTCTGGATAAGAATTGCCAGATCGGCGAGAACTGCGTCGTCGAGAACACCCGAGGCCTCGACGAAAGCGACGACTTCTATCCCTGTTACGTCCGCGAGGGAATTCCGATTGTCGTCAAGGGGGGCATGTTGGTGGATAATTGGACGCTATGATCTGTTCCGCAGTCGCAGGATGCTCTAGTTCAGGACTAGCACTGCGATAATGAGTGCGATCGTCAGGGTTAGGGCAACCAGTCCATGGGATAGCAATAGCAGGCCAGTTTTCATAGTTGCCAAGAACCATGAATTATCGAACGCAACACGCAGGCTTTTTGTGGTGTACCAGAACAGATAGATGACGATTGGTAGAGCGACGGTCGAACGAACGCCGTTGTCAGGCATCGCGATGAGGATCAAGTATGCAAGGAAGCCGGCAGCATGGAAGTGAAGGCAGTAAATGATTGCGTCGGCAAAATATAGTTTGCGGCGTAGGTGTAATCCCATCACCAACAAGGCCATGAGCGGGACAAGCAAGAATACGGTCTTCGACGCAACACTGCTAAACTTCTGACGCAGCGCTAGGATTCCGTCGTCACGGATTAGCTTCATTGCTTTGACTGCCAACAGCCGCTCGAACTCATCGACCTGCATCTCTTCGGTAAACAAGATCGATGCAAGTTCGTCATCGTCTGCGTCTCGAATCTGGTTGACTTGCTGGCCGGTCAGAGTGAATGCGAAACCCGGAAGAATGGAGAACGAAACGTACTCTGAATCCGTCTTCACCAGGCCTTCTGATTCGCGTGTTGCGGCCGTCCACTCGATGGATAGAAATAGCAGAGCCGCGGCAAGCAGAAATAGCGAGGCGGGTTTCAGATACGTGACTCGGTGGCCTTCGAAATACTCGCGAGTGAGCTTGCCAGGACGGAATAGCAAGTTGCTGATCGTTTTGACGAACTTACTGTCGACCGCCACGGTGGATTCCCAGACGTCTTCCAAGATCGCGCGGATCGTTCGCTTGAGCGGTTGCCGCTTTTGGCCGCATTTAGAACAAAAGTGATGACCTGGGATGAGTACTTGGCCGCAATTCAGGCAGCGATCGTCTTCTGGCGGCGTCAAAGTCGATTCAGTCATCGAGCGGGATCCGTGTATCCAGCCAACGGTTCGATTCGATACGGCATTCTGTTGTTGAGTTCTGGCTCTTAAAGCGAAATGCTGAGTCCGTCGTACGCCAATTCCACGCCGTCGGGTAAAGCCGCATTCGTTGAATCGTAATCTAAATCACATCCCACATGAGTCAGGAAGGCTTGCTTGGGTCGGACGCGCTCAACCACCTCGAGGGCTTGCTCAACATTGAAGTGAGTTGGATGGGGCCGATGCCGCAAGGCGTCGATGATGAGCGTTTCGGTACCTTCGAGAATTTGGAAGCTCTCCTCCGGGATGAGGTTCGTATCGGTGCAGTAAGCGAGTGTTCCGAAGCGAAATCCAAGCACTTGATACTTGGGGCCGTGCTGCAAACGAAGGGGGACGACATTGGCGCCCAATACGGAAAATGGTTCGAGACCAATTGTTGAAATCTCCAATCGCGGTGTTGCCCCGGGATGCGTTTCAGGCCCATCTCGGAAAGCGTAATCAAAACTATGGCGAATCCGCTCCTCAACGTGTGGTTCACAGAGTATCGGGACAGGTGCATTGAGACGGAACGGGAAAAGACGTAGATCGTCGAGTCCGAAAATGTGGTCCGCATGTTCGTGCGTGTACAGAACAGAATGCACGATGCCAATCTTCTCTCGTAACAGTTGGTGTCGCAGATCAGGCGAGGTATCAATCAGCAAATTGCCTTCCGGCAGCCCTACGATGGCGGACGAACGAGTCCGATTGTTCCGCGGGTTTTCGCTCTTGCAAACTTCACATGCGCACCCAATGACTGGGACACCGACTGAAGTTCCTGTTCCCAGCAGTACAAATTGCCCCTGGATATCACGAGTCTCAAAGGATTTCGGCAAAGCCAATCTTTCTTCTGGTGTGAGACGTACCGATTCAAATCCGCCCGGTCAGGGCACAGTGAGGAGTACGAACAGTAAGCAATATGAACAGCGAGCGTTACCACGTCGCGTGGCCGCTAGTCGTCATCGTCCTCGTCGTCGGAATCGCCGTCAAAGTCAGGATGTAGCGGGTCATTCGGGTCGAAGAAAAAATCACCGAGTCCAAGCGGGAGCGAGTTGCCGCCGAGCTCGCGTGATTTCTTTTGTGCCATTGCTTCTAAGTCAACGGCGTCTTCGCCCAAGCAATGTTGTAGTGCTTCCTGCCAAGCCTTGTCCTGCGAAATCGGATGTTCGGGGTCCTGTGCAAGTCGCTTGAGTGCGAACCGAAGCAAGTTGAGTCCATCACGCGCGGAGAAGTCGAGATTTAGTTCATGCGAGCGTTGGAGGAATTCAACGGTCATTGCCAGCATCTCGGGACCGGCGAAGGGCAAGTGGTATTGAAGGATCGCCAACTCGTCCTGTCGATTCGGAAAGCCCAAGGGCAGTGTCGGTTGCAGGCGGCTGAGTATGTAATCCGGAATCTCGTAGGTCGAATCGTCTTGGTTCATAGTAACGGCACAGCGGAAGTCTTTGTGCGCGGGGATCGATACGCCGGCCACGATCGATTCGACATAGCGACGCTGATCAAACAATGGTGCGAGACTTGCCCAGGACTTTTCATTCATCCGGTTGCCTTCGTCGAGCACGCACACTGCGCCTCGGAGCATGGCGGTCACCAGCGGTGAAGCGTGGTAAGCGATTTTGCCAGCTCCGCTCAGGACAGGCGTGACCAATAAATCTTCCGGCCGTGTGTCGGCGGTACACTGGAAAACGTAGAGATCTTGGCCGCGAATCTTGGCCGCTGACATGGCTAAATTGGTTTTGCCGATCCCTGGCACTCCGACCAGGCGAGGAGTCAGCGGTAAGTCTTGGTCGTCGACTACGATCCAACACGCAAGCAACTGCTTGAGCACCTCTTTTTGACCAATCCACTCGGCTTCGTTGGTCATCGGTGACGCTAAGTGGAGGTCGACTCCATCGATACGGACGTTGTCTTGGCTCATGTAAATCTGCAGGACGAGTGGAATCGGAATCACCGCGAGTCACATGGACTCGAGATGGCCGCGAGCAAATCACGCGTTCCAGTCCAATCTACTGCTTGTGGGGAACAAAGCCAACGGGACAAGCTCTGGCGAATCCCGTATTAGGCGGAGCGTCCGATCTGAGACGAAGCGTCGTTAGGGCAGACGTGTTGCGTCCACAAGGCATAACAGGTCGTTCGCAAAAACACGTTGCAGAGTCTCCTAGTGTAAGATGGAGCGTTCAGAACAATTTTGGCATCGGACACCGTCGGTATGCCAGACTCCGCCGACGCTCCCCACCTGCCTCTTTACCCTCCTGATCCATAGACGTTGATTGAATTCATGGTCCAGCCTCGACAGATTTGGTCTCTTCTTCGAAAACTCTCAATTGGCTTCGTCCTGTCGTTCGTGTCCTTATTCCTTTCTGCTGCTTGTCAGAAGTGCAGGGGGGCGGAGTCCGTCGACTTTGCGAAACAAGTTCTTCCGATTCTTTCGGACAAGTGTTTTGTGTGCCACGGGCCTGATACCAAGGAAGAAGGACTAGTCCGCCTTGATTCGTTTGAGGGAGCTACGATTGATCTCGGAGGATATCAAGCCCTGAATCCGGACGAACCTGCCGCCAGTGAGCTTCTGAAGCGTATCACCGATGAAAATGACCCTATGCCACCCCAGGAAGCAAAACCACTTACCGACGACGAGAAGGAAGTTCTGGCGGCTTGGGTAGAGCAGGGCGGGTCTTACGCTGAGCACTGGGCGTTTGTCGTGCCAGAGAGGCCGAAACTACCAAAGAAAGTCGCCGAGGATGAGAATGCAATTGACGCATTCATTGGCAGTAAGATCAAAGACCAAGGCGGCGACTTCGCTCCTCCGGCCGAGCTTCGAACACTAGGTCGGCGACTGGCACTGACATTGACTGGATTGCCTCCGGAACCCGAGATGGTCGAAGAGCTTATCGCGGATCGATCCGGAAGAGCCCTTGAAAGCTATGTCGATCGGCTGATGAAGCTGCCAGCCTACGGAGAGCATCAGACTCGTTATTGGTTGGACGCCGTGCGCTACGGCGATACGCATGGATTGCACCTGGACAATCGGCGTGGCATCTATCCCTATCGCGATTGGGTGATTCGTGCAATGAACAACAACCTGCCTCTCGACGATTTCATCGTTTGGCAGCTCGCCGGAGATTTGCTCGACACGCCAACTCTTGAGCAGACAGTAGCAACCGGATTCGTGCGAATGAATCCGAGCACGTCCGAGGGAGGTGCCATTCCTGCTGAGTTTCAGGCGAAGAACAATTTTGATCGAACGGAAAACATCGGAACTGTCCTGCTCGGTTTGACCTTCACTTGTGCTCGCTGCCATACGCACAAGTACGACCCCATTACTCAGACCGAGTACTACGAGATGTTGGCGTTCTTCAATAGTACTGCGGAAAGCCCAATGGATGGGAACAAGTACGAATATGGTACCGTTGTTCGCACGCCGGCGGATTTGCAAGGCTGGGAAAAGCGGGCGCGTCTCTTAGCCAAGCGTGATGCGATCAATGCGGTGGCGCAGAAGCAGATCGTGGCTGAGAAAGAAGCGAAACCGCAAGGTTGGGATACAGCTTCAGAGTGGAAGCGGATCGACCTGATCTCGGAACGCGATGGTCCATTCAAATTTTCCAGGCTGCAAGGTAAAGCACGACGGACCAAAGAACGCTGGGAGACACTGGAGTCTTCATTCACCACGACGCTGGTGGCAAAAGATCTGGATAGGCCGCGAACGACACAAGTGTTGGAGCGTGGAGAGTATGATCGGCCAGTCGGTCCCGCTCTAAGTCCGGGGCTGCCCAAGGCAATCCGTGGCAAGTCAGAACTCTCTAGGCAAGACCGTTTGGGGCTGGCTCGATGGATGGTGTCGCGTGAAAACCCGCTTACCGCCAGGGTGGTTGTGAATCGAATTTGGCAACGGGTGTTCGGATACGGTCTTGTACGAACTCCCGAGGACTTTGGGGTTCAGGGCGAACAGCCAACTCACCCCGAGCTTTTGGATTGGTTGGCGGTCGAGCTGCAGGAATCCGGCTGGGATTTGCAGCACATGCTGAAGCTGATGGTCACCAGCCGTACCTTCAAGCAGAGTTCAGCATGGCGAGAGTCGTTGGACGATCCTGAAAATCGATTGTTTGCACGTGGACCAGGATACCGCCTGGACGCGGAAGTTCTGCGTGACACCGCGCTTTGGGCTAGTGGCTTGCTCGATCCGGCAATGGGAGGCGAGGGAGTGAAGCCATACCAACCCGCCGGCATGTGGAAAGCACTTGCCCACCCGGCAAGCAATACGAAGCAGTACGTCCAGGATGAGGGAGAGAAACTGTATCGGAAGAGTATTTATGTTTATTGGAAACGAACGAGTCCACATCCCATGATGACACTGTTCGATGCGCCGGATCGAGAATCCAGTTGCGTGCGACGATCCAGGACGAGTACTGCGCTCCAGTCTTTAGGTTTGTTCAATGAAACGCAACGCGTCGAGATGAGCCGGAAACTGGCCGAGCGGCTCCTCGAAGAGAAGGGTACCGATGTGCGTCGTATCGATATGCTTTTTGAACTTTTGGCTAGTCGACCTGCAAACCCTAACGAGCGACAGGCGTGCCTAGGGCTGCTTGAAGCGATGGAGAAGAAATACGCCGACGAGCCACAGGAAGCGGCCAAGTTACTTGAACGAGGCGATGCGGCTAGCAGCGCGGAAATTGAGCCAGCACTGTTAGCCGCATGGACTCAAGTTTGCGTCACCGTACTAGCCAGTGACGTTGCTATTTTGCTGTATTGACCCTGCCCTCCGGTCGAGACTGGCGTTTCGACTCTGCACTTAGCGGTCAGCCAACAGCTCCGTCGTGAAACGCTACTGAGACCCCTTCCCCCCCTTGAATTCGTTTGGAGAGACCGATGTCACAGACCATTCGTGAGCACGAATTGCTTTGCACACGCAGGCAGCTATTCGGACGGTCCGCCCTTGGGCTTGGAACTGCTGCCATGGCTGGTCTCTTAGGAAATTCGCTAGCTCCTGCAGCTGGCTGGGCAGCAGAACCACCCAGCGGCAATGAGGATTGGAATGGCGGGATTCATCACCGGGCCACCGCGAAACGCGTGATCTATCTGTTCATGAGCGGCGGTCCCAGCCACTTGGATATGTGGGACTACAAGCCGAAATTGGCGGAACAATTCAACGAACAGCTTCCCGACCATGTACGGGATGGGCAACGGATTACGGGAATGACTTCGCGGCAGAAGAGCGGTCTGCCGCTATGCCCGAGTAAGTACAAGTTCGAGAAATTCGACAACAACGCCAATGGCGTTTGGGTAAGTGAATTGCTCCCGTATACGGCAAAGGTTGCCAAGGAGCTGTGCGTCGTCCACTCGACATTTACGGAAGCGATCAACCACGATCCAGCAATTACCTATATCCAGACGGGGAGCCAAGTTCCCGGCCGCCCGAGCTTGGGGGCTTGGTTGAGTTACGGTCTGGGGAGCATGAATGAGAACCTGCCTCACTACGTCGTGATGCACGCGAAAACGAGTTTTCCTGAACAGAGTCTATTCAATCGTCTTTGGGGCCCTGGGTTCTTGCCCTCTGAGCACCAAGGCATATTGATGCGCAGCGAGGGCGACCCGGTGCTGTATCTAAGCAATCCTGCTGGCGTTAGTCGACGTGATCGCCGGAAGCAGTTGGATGCATTAGCCGTGATCAATCAGGCTCAACATGAACGATTCGGTGATCCCGAGATTCTGGCTCGAATCAAGCAGCACGAGATGGCTTATCGAATGCAAGCCTCGGTTCCGGAGTTGATGGATTTGTCTCAGGAGTCGGCTGAGACTTTTGAACTCTACGGTGACGCGGCCAAGCAGCCTGGTACCTTCGCAGCTTGCTGCCTCAACGCTCGTCGGCTGGCCGAAAGAGGTGTTCGAAATATTCAGATTTTCCATCGCGGGTGGGATGCCCACAATCGTCTCCCCAAGGAGCACGAATCGCAGTGCAAGGATATCGATCAAGCCTCAGCAGCCTTGATTCAGGATCTTCGCCAGCGCGGCATGCTTGACGATACGTTGGTCGTTTGGGGAGGCGAGTTTGGTCGGACAGTCTATTGCCAAGGCAAATTGACGAAGGATGACTATGGGAGGGACCATCATCCGCGTTGCTTCACGACTTGGATGGCCGGCGGTGGTATCAAGTCAGGTATTACCTACGGTCGGACTGATGATTACGGCTATAACATCGCCGATTCAGACGGTAATCCGTTGTCGCCCCAGCCGACCAAGGACGAGCATACGCCAGGGGCGATGCACATTCACGATCTTAATGCCACCATTCTGCACTTGCTCGGTATTGATCACAAAAAGCTGACTTACCGGTATCAAGGCCGAGATTTTCGGCTGACCGACGTGCACGGTCATGTCATGAACGAATTGATCGCTTAGCTGGTATGTCGCAAAACGGCCGTGATAGTGGCGGCTATTTGAAGACGAACACCAGCACGATCACATCCATGAACGCATGCCAGAGGACGGCGGCGGTCCAGCCCTTCTGTGCAATGATCAAATAGCCCAGCATGAATCCGCCCCCGGATAGCATTAGGGATCCGAACCATCCTCCGGGGAAGCCACCATGAAAGTGGACGAATCCGAAGAACAGGGCGGTTGGGATCGCCGCTGATTCCAAGCTGATGTGTTTTCTCAATGCGGCAAGCAAACCGATGCGGAAGATAAACTCCTCTAGGAATGCGTTGATCAGGGCAATGAATGGGATCAAAGCGACGGTCCAAAGGCTGAGCTCTCCGAGCCGGTCACCCGTTGCCGACCAGTCGATCAAAGGTAGGAAGGACGGTATCGCGCATGGGGCCCCGATCAAAACGAACATCCAAATTGGCATAGGCGGCACGCCCCACCACGGCAATGGCCAACGTATACCGGCGTGCCAATCGCCCCACTTCAGATTCTCCTTAAGCTGACGTCGAGAATCCTCATGACCGGTAGCCAGCAAAGCGACGACGCCAACGGGAATGGCCAAGTAAAAGACGCGAAGCAATATCAATCGAAATCCCTCGCCAGCCTCGGTGATACTCTGGGGGGCCAAGCCTTGAAAGGACTCGGGCAGCCATGATGAGGGGAGTCCTAAGCCTAGACGCCATGCGAGCAAGACTGCCAATAGCGCAAAGATGCCGCCGACGGGTTTCGCGATACGTAGGCTGACAAAAGCGAACAAGACCAGAGCGGCGACGAGACCGATCGACGAGGAGGAGTCGCCGACCAAGGCCGAGATAGGATCGGTAATCAGGACTCCTGCGATCCCAAGACCAAGTCCCATTGCCCAGAGTAATTCTGACTTGGGTGGCGATTCCGGGGCGACTAGTTTCTCCCAATCGATCATTTATTCTCCGCTCAACTTGCGTGAAATTGCGTTTTCGGTCCCACAGCTCTTGAAGGCACAAATGCTTGAGAAAGGAGTCGCGTTGATCTGGCCAGATTGCAAAAAGTCTTTGACGAGCTGGTAATTCGTGTCGAGATCTAAGCTGGCTTCCTCAACCCATCGGTCGCAGTAGTAAGACTGAAGATAGCGTTCGCCGCTGTCGCAAATCAACGTCACGACACTTCCGTGCTGGCCGGCAGCTTGCATCTCGGACATAAGGTGAAATGCGGCCCAAAGGTTGGTACCAGTCGACGCTCCGTAGCGACGGCGATCGTTTCGAGATGCCAAGAATCGAACGGTTGCGATTGAAGACGCATCGGGTACACACATCATGCGATCAACGACGGAGGGGATGAAGGACGCTTCGACGCGTGGTCGACCAATTCCCTCAATACGCGAAGCCGCGGCGCATTTGGCATCCGCATTGCCGGTACGAAAGAACTCTTCAAATACCGAATTCTCTGGCTCGACAACGCATAGCTGCGTTGAACGACGTTCGTAGCGGATGTACCTGCCAATCGTGGCTGAAGTACCTCCCGTACCGGCTCCCACGACGATCCACGTTGGTTCGCTGTAGCGTTCCAATGCCATTTGTGTGAAGAGCGACTCCGCAATGTTGTTGTTGCCACGCCAGTCCGTGGCTCGTTCAGCGTATTTGAACTGATCCATATAGTGGCCGCGTAACTCCGTAGCCAACGATTCAGCGCAACGATAAAGCTCCGCTGGTTCGCAGGGATGGCATATGCCACCCAAACACTCGATCTTTGAAATCTTCTCTGCGGACGTAGAGCAGGGCACGACAGCGTGAAAGGGCAGGTCAAGAAGGCGAGCAAAATAGGCTTCGCTGATCGCCGTCGATCCGGAAGACGCCTCGACAATGGGAGTCCCCCGGCCAATCCAACCATTGCACAGTGCATACAGAAATAGAGAGCGTGCCAAGCGATGCTTTAGGCTTCCCGACGGGTGGACGGATTCGTCTTTGAGGTACAAATCAACGTTGGGGCAGCTCTCAATTGGGAGGTGGATTAAATGCGTGTCCGCGGATCGGTTGAAGTCGGCTTCAATTCGGTGAATCGCATTGTGTACCCAAGTCTCTGGCATGTTGGATCCGTCTGCGGAATGGGGAGCAATTATGAAGGGCCCAGTGAGCGATATCCGCACCCGGAGCTGACAATTCTGTCTCCATCGTAAGTGAAACCTCGCTCTCTACGAAGTGGCTCGCAGCCAGATTCCAGGGCCAATCAGAGTTTCAAGCTAGGGAATGAGCCGCGACGCGTGAGCGGCCGGGTGCGTCATGAAACCCGTTGCCTTACGGCCAGCGGCTCAATGGCGAAACAGCCTAGAACCAAACTTTGATTGGCCCTGCAGCCAGATTCGCATTTTCTGGTTGCGAGTCGAGTTTCGGGTGGGCAACTGTAGCTAGGTTCGTTTAGCGCATAGCGGACTAGAGCAGTTCGTGAATTGCTTTGGGCCATATATGGAGATTGGAAGAAAGTCTTCGATCGACGATCAAGTACCAATGCTGAGCCAAGTCGTGTACAGTGATCCGCGATGGAAGCAACGAGTTCTCGGGAAAGTAGTGTCCAAAGATGATCGTCCTTGATAAACGCAGCTGGATTCGAATGGTGTTTGCGGTTCGAGGCAGTAGTTTACAAGTCATCTTTCCGCGAGTTCTGATGGTGACAGCGTTTGCGACAGCGGCGACCTGGGCTTTCTTTCATTACGAGCTTGTCCATTACTATTCGCTGACGACGACGCCATTCAGCCTCGTCGGCGTCGCATTGTCCATCTTCTTAGGCTTCCGAAACAACGAGTCCTACGATCGCTTCTGGGAAGGTCGCAAGCTCTGGGGAAGAATGGTCAATGTGTCGCGAAGCTTTACTCGGCAAGTGTTAACTTTGGTGGTTTCGCCGGAGGGGGCCCAATCGGAATGCGAGCAGTTGCGAGCTCGTCAGGAGAAAATTGTCCGAACGACGGTGGCCTACGTCGATTCGTTTCGGCATCATCTGCGAGGTTCCGACCCACGCGAAGACCTTGAGAAGTACATGAGCGAGGAAGAGATCGACCATGCGATGTCACACTCCAATGTGCCGATTGCCATCCTGCAGCAATTGGGTGACATGGTTCGAGGCCTTTGGCAGGAGAAGGCTATTCATGATTTTCATGTACCGGTCTTCGAAGGGAGCCTAACCGAGATGACCGGGATTCAAGGCGGTTGCGAACGGATCAAACATACGCCAGTGCCTTTTACCTACAACGTGTTGATTCACCGCATCGTGGCGATCTATTGCTTGGCTTTGCCGTTTGGATTGATTCAATCCGTGGGGGTGCTCACCCCTGTCGTAGTCTGCTTGATTTCGTATGCCTTCTTCGGTCTAGATGCAATTGGTGACGAGGTAGAACAGCCTTTTGAATTGGATGACAACGACCTGCCGCTTGAGGGCATGAGTCGTACCATTGAGATTAATTTGCTCGAAGCGATTTCGGCCGACGAGATCCCAGAGCCGACGAAGCCCGTTGGCGGCGTGCTATACTGATTTGATCCTTTATGTTCTGACTCAATTTGGGTGCTGGCTCAATTGCCAGGCCAGGCAGATTAGAGCGTCGCATCAACGAAAAAACGCCCACGCTACATGCGTGGACGTTTTTGTTCTCAGAGCTCTGGGTAGCCGTCGTTCAACTGATTGACCAGCTTTGGAGTTTGCTAGGCCGATTGAACCGCATTAGGGCGATGGCTGCGAGCCCCCGGATGAAGAGCCTGTCGACGCAGGGCTAGGCGGTAAGCGTGGTGCTGGAGCCGAGTTGATGATGGCTCGTGAAACCGCCGTTTGGTACGCACCGCCAGATCCTGGCGCATCTTGATCGGTCAAGTAGATCGCTGGCAACTCCCCGGTGGGCAAGATCTGTGAAATTGCGATCTGCGTGGACTCGATACGCTTGGCTGTTTCCTCTGCGTCGGCACCTTCGAGAACAAAGACAACGCGGCGGTCCTTGGGTGAACGCTTCACAATCCACTTTACATGTGCTCGACCGGAATCGTTTAGGGAACACGAGGCGGGATCGAACATGGAAGCTCCCAGTGTGTTGTTGAGCTTCCACCCGTTATTTCGCTGAACCTCAAAATAGCTGAGTACAGCGGAAGTGTCCTGGGCGCGGAAAGGCATCGGCCATGCCTTATTGCGGTAGTAGTCGTACCAGAAGTTCTGCACGTGAACACGGTCGTCGTTGCACTGCTCGTTCGGGGTGACTGCACATCCGGTACAGAAAGTGCCTGCCAGCACTGAGCCCAATAGCAAATAGGTAACTCGGCTCATCTAATCACAATCCTTTGTATCCAGTTACGGATCAGAGCCCAACAAGCAACAATTCGCCGGTTGGGGCTGCTGAGCACGTCGGTGGTCCGATGCTGGCATTCATTCCTTGAACGCCCTTGCGATTCGCTGCATCCAAAAGTGACTTGTTTGCGTCGGAGCGCAGTCGTCACGCGCGGTGCGGGATTCACAGTCCTGTTTGTGGTATCGACTCACAGCACCATTGCGTTTCAAGAATCAATCTCCGCCGTTAAGGTTTACCAGGCTGGCGGTTTAGCCCATTCCAATTCGGCGCGAAGCTGCCTTAAAAACTCACTGCCCGACGCCATTGCCAACTCCTCGGTCCCTTGGTGGTCAACTCGCCGTGCTAATGCTAGCGTTGGGGCGTCTCTAGGAAGGTAGGATAGCCGTAATTGGTGTCGGGCAAATGTTCGGTGGAATGCACGCCTCGGCGTCAGCGATTCGTCGGTAGCGAGTAGGTAGCGAGTAGGTTGCGAGGTCGATGGCCTCGCTTGGGAGTAAAGTCGGGATCCTGTCGCGAATTGCGTGGAAGTGTGTCTGGCTTTGATTGACCAGTCCAGCTGCGATTGGGTGCTCCACTTCAATACCGATCGTCGTCGCAAGCTTGCCAGCGGATTGTAAATCGGCAAGCTTGCTGACCAGTTCGGCCGTCGCCATCTGCAAAGGCTCCTTCGTGCAAGGGCACTGCAGGACTGCGAATGCCCAATCTGGAACCGCGTTGGTAGAGGGAACCGCGTTGGTAGAGGAGCTATTCATGACGTTTCCGATATTTCCTGGTGGCTTGGTTCGGATCGCTGCTGCCCCTTTTCCCAGAGGGAGGGGGAGGTGAGTCATAACACGACACGGGGTATTGGATGGATGCTAGCCGTTCGTGAGACGTAGTGGGATATTCTAAAGACAAACGGGCGTCCAATCCTCCAGACACTAAAATCCCACAAGCCTTTTGTAGGCTGATCTTCAGTAAGATTTCGAATATGAACAAATTGAAAATCATATCCTTGGGCGAAGTACTTTGGGATTTGTACCCAGATGGCGAACTCTTCGGTGGGGCGCCCGCCAACTTCGCCTGCCACGCGGCCTTGCAGGGTGCCGATGTGGAAATGGTAAGTGCGGTTGGCAATGACGATCGCGGACGTCTCGCGATCACGGTTCTACGCGACTACGGCATCGATGTCAGCCGAGTACAGAGAATTCCCAATGTACCAACTGGGACTGTTGGCGTTGAATTGGACGCAGAAGGCAAACCGACTTATGTGATTCACCCAGAAACGGCTTGGGATGCACTTGAGTGGGACAGCGAGATGGTTGAAGCTATCCACGCCGCGGACGCGGTCTGCTTTGGCACTCTGGGACAACGTAGCGACCCATCGCGGAGAACGATTCGCCGCGCGATCATGTCCGCAGCGGACGCAGGAGTTATGCGGGTTTTGGACATTAACCTGCGCCCGCCGTATTTTGATCGCGAGTTGATATGCGACTCCATTCGGCTGGCGAGTATTTTAAAGCTGAGCGACGACGAGCTTTGCGAGGTTTGCTTTGCGTGTGGCATCGATGATTCACGCAAGATCGAGTCCGTCCGATCCCTACGCGAAATTGGTGATCTCGACATGGTTTTGATGACCAGAGGTGCAGACGGTGCGGTGCTAGTTACCGCCGAGGATACCATCGAACAGCCTGGAGTCTCGGCCAATGTGGTCGATACTGTTGGTGCTGGAGATGCTTTCACCGCGTCATTCTTGATTGGTTTGCTCAAAAGTGAACCGCACACGGAGAGTCTAAGAAATGCTTGCGAAGTCGCTGCGGCGACTTGTGCTTACGGGGGAGCAGTGCCACCTCCTCGTTCGATTGAGTCGCGACACTGATCAAGCCTTATTTGCAATAGCGGGACACCTACTCGTAGATTGTCCCGTTTTTCAGTACCCTCACCATGGTTCGTGGGATTGTGCTTTCTCTTTTCCTTGACAAATTCGAAGTACCACAACAATGCGCTTGCCAGATTCTGTCACTACTTTGACCACGCCATTTGCCATCTTGCTCTTCTGTTTCGGGACTGCCCGAGCAGAAGAAGGAATGTACCCAATCAGCGAAATTGGTGGATTGGGCTTGGCTGAAGCCGGGCTCAAGCTGACAGCGGAAGAGATCTTTAATGCGGATCAGACTTGCCTCGTTGATGGTATCTGCAAGGTAAACGGTTGCACGGGGTCCTTCGTTTCACCGAATGGGCTGATCATCACCAATCATCATTGTGCCTACCGCGCCATCCAAAGCTCCAGCACGACTGACAATGACTATCTGCGTGACGGTTTTCAAGCAAAGAACCTTGCAGATGAGATACCTGCTCGGGGGTACACAGTGAGAATAACCGAGTCGTTTCACGATATCTCTGACCAAGTTCTTTCGGTGGTCAAACCAGGGATGAGTTACACGGAGCGAACCAAGGCAATCGAACAACGCCAGAAAGAACTCGAGAAATCAGCTGAGAAAGAGCACGCCGGGCAACGCGCCGAAGTTGCGGAAATGTTCGCTGGCAAAACGTATGTACTCTTCCTGTATACCTACATCAAAGATGTGCGACTTGCTTTTGCCCCGCCAGCTTCGGTCGGCAACTTCGGTGGTGAAGTTGATAATTGGGAATGGCCTCGTCACACCGGGGATTTTTCATTTATGCGAGCGTACGTAGCGCCAGATGGCTCGACGGCTGAATATTCGGAGGACAATGTTCCCTATCGTCCGAAACGATTTATCCAGGTCGAGCCCAAGGGAGTCGACGAGGGGGATTATGTCATGCTGATCGGATACCCTGGCCGAACTGCCAGGCACAAGACGGCCAGTTTCTTGCGGTACGAGCAGCAGGTTCGGCTGCCGTATGTCGTTGATCTTTATCAATGGCAGATCGAACAAATGCAGCGGGCCGGGAAAGAGGATCGCGGCATCGCGCTGAAGCATTCGTCGCGGATGAAAAGCTTGGCCAACGTGGAAAAGCGTTCGCGTGGACAGCTTAAGGGGCTGGTACGCAAAAACATCGTTGCGTCTCGCGCCGCCGCCGAATCCAATCTGCAGGCGTTCATCAACGCTGATGAAAAGCGTCGCGAGAGCTATGGTGGTTTGTTGAACGAGATTGCTGCAGTTTATGCAGAGATGGAGTCGAATCGGCACGAGTTGGACATCGAGAATTTGCGGTCCGCAAGCCGAATCATGTACTTTGCGTTCACAGTCTATGACGCCGCTGTTGAGCGGCAGAAGCCCGACTTGGAACGCGAAACAGCTTATATGGATCGCAATATTGACTTGACTCGCAGTCGATTAATCTTGGCGGCCAAAGACTTTCATGCACCGACGGATCGCTTAATGCTTCAAGAAATGTTAGAGCGCATTCGGGCCGGCGGGGACAAGACGAAAGATATCGTCGATCTTTTGCCCGCAGTTAGTTCGCTCACTAGCCTGTACGACCAATCATCTTTCGGCGATCCCGAGTTCATTGAGTCTTGCTTCGACAAGACGCTGGCACAACTTGAAGCGATGAATGATCCGGCCCTCTCTGCCATCGTGGCTTTGTATCCGAAGTACTTGGCGTTGCGAGAGCAAGCCAAGGCACGTGAAGGAAAACTCGATCAGCTGTATGGCAGCCTCGTTACCGTCAAGCAAGAGTACTTGAAGCAGAAGTTTGTTCCAGACGCGAATGCAACACTTCGCCTGACCTATGGACACGTGAAAGGTTATTCACCCGAAGACGCAGTCTACAAATCTCCCATCACGACGCTGGGAGGAGCCGTCGCCAAAGTCACGGGGGCCGATCCTTTCGTGTTGCCGCCTGTCATTGTCGACAAACATGCCCAAAAGGATTTTGGGCGATTCATGCATCCCCAGCTCAAAGATGTTCCCACTGCGATTTTGTATGACACAGATACAACCGGAGGGAATTCAGGCAGTCCAATTTTGAATGGAGAGGGTCGTTTGGTTGGCGTCAATTTTGATCGAGCATTTGAAGCGACGATCAATGACTTCGCCTGGAACGAATCCTACAGTCGATCCATTGGCGTGGACATTCGATACGCCCTGTGGCTGACGGGAAACGTATTCGGTGCCGAGCACCTACTGAAGGAAATGGGGGTGAAGTAGGCATACATATCTGAGGCAAACTGTAACCGTTTCGTTGATTCATTCAAATACGGATCGTGTTTCTCGGAACTGGAATACAATGGGTACGTGATTGATTGGAAACGCAGCGAATTTCCCGCTCCTGGCTTGATGGGGACTGAAAACGTTCTTGTTAGGGATCGACGACTTGAAACTTGACGGCAACGAACCGAACGGCAAACGGCAGATTACGGTTGCTGGCGTACTTATGTACTCCGCACTCTGGGCATTGATTGTCTTCCTGTTTCAATGCGTCGCCGGCTTGCAGCAAGATACTTACACCATCACTGAAGCCCGTTTGTCAGAGGTATTGATGTTCATCGCGACTGGGCTGCTATTCGTTGCCATCGGTCTGCCCGTGTCAGTTCTTCTAGGCAAAGCTCGGAAGGCGACGCCGACTACAATCATATGTTTTTTGATCGGGCTGCTTGCAATCCCGAGCGTGGTCTGCCTTTTGATGATTCTGGCGGGACTCGGCGTGGTTGATTTAGACTAACTGGTACGGTGCTCGTCGATCGTTTGTCTATGATCGAAAGTGCGAACGATCATGTGTTGGAGGACCGTACAATCGGGTATTCAGCGAGTAGGTAAGCAGGAAGATGCTTGCTGAGTCGGTAGGACAAAACCGATTTTGAGAGGCCTTCTTATGCGGTCTTGTTCGACTAATTTGGGTTTTGCTCACGAATGGAATACAGCTTTTTTTCGGTCCGCAGGAGCAGGCGGTCACCTACGACGGCGGGAGTTGCCATCGTGAAGTCGTCGAGAGAGTTGACGGCCTCGATCTCGAATTCAGATCCGCTTCCAAGCACATAGGTGTCGCCCTGTTCGCTCAGGCAGAAGACTCTGTCTCTGTAAGCCCACGGCGACGAAGTCATGTTCGCCGTTTTGCCAGAGAGACGCTTCTTGTAGACCAGTTCTCCCGACTCGGGGTTCAGCTTGCTGATGATGCCCTTGTCATTGAGTACGTACAGTCCATTTCGATAAGCTAACGCACTGGGAATATAGGTGCCGCTGCGTTCGGACACCCATGCGATGTGTTCGTTTTCAGGCGTATCCTTGTCGAGCTTCAGCGAGCCTTCGAGTCCGGGAAGAATCGCAAGAATCGGTGCGCGTTGGCCTCCATTCAGAATCAGTTTTTCGCCGAACGCAAAAGAGCTTGCTGCTGGGGCCGCGCTCAGTCCCTCTATCCGCCAGAGTTCGTTGCCTTCCAAGTCGTAGCTGATTGCCACACCAGGTCGTTGCGTGACGATCTCGGTCCTAAGTTCATTCTGCCAGACGAAGGGAGTCACCCAAGCTGATTTGGGCAGTTGCGGAGGAGCTTTTGCTGGCGTCTCGCGTTGGGTTCTCCAGACTTCTTTTCCATCTTGCGTTCGAAAGGCCGCCACGAATGCGTCCTCTTCATTGTCATGCACGATGATGATTCGATCATCGTGAAGGACCGGTGAGCTGCCCGTACCGAAATCCAAGTAAATCGGATGTGCTTTAAGCTTGGTATGCCAAGTCTGCTTGCCATCAAGGTCGTATGCAAAAATTCCCATGTTGGCGATGTAGACGTAAACGTGCTCGCCATCCGTAACAGGTGTCTCCGATGCGAAGCTGCCTTTGCGGTGTCTTCCGCCTACTGGGTTGCCGGTGAAGAATTCATCTTTCCATATTGGCTGTCCTGTTTTGAGGTCGAGGCAATAGAGCCAATAATGCACGTTGACTTCAGAAGGCAGTTCGATGTCTCGAGCCTGAACTTTGGCTTGAATCTCTTCTTGATCGAGCCCTTGCTTCATAAGTTCAGCAACATACTGATTGCTGTACTCGGTGCCGGTTTCGGGCGGTTTTGATTTGCCGTCCGTGACAACGGTCGTCAAGAAGACTTTGCCGCCTGTCACAATCGGAGACGACCAAGCACGCCCGGGGAGTTCAGTCGACCATTCGATGTTTTTTTCGGGCCCCCAAACAATTGGGAGGTTCGGATTGTCGGAGGTTGGATTGAACTCTGGGCCTCGAAACTGACGCCACTCTTCGGCGTTGCCGCAAACGCAGGTGAGACCAATGAGCACTAGAGAAAGGGAAGCTGAAAGCCTCATCTGCAATGGTTCCTTGTTCGAATCAGTCTTGGTCGCCGCATGCCCATTAATCAGGCGTTCAATGCGAACGGCGGCGCGAGGAGCGTATCTGCTCCCGGGGTTTCAATTCTGTAGTTTCTCCGCAACCTTAGGCAGCATAGCCGCTAAGCCAGGTGCTTCAGCGAGGTCTATTTTTTCGGCGGCAGAGAGCAATTCATCGGCGCGTTCAGGAAGACTCGGGTGAAGGTTTTGCCAAACAATGTGGGGAATCAAAGGGTCATCTCCACAGTTGGCAAGAACAGACATCCAAACAGGTAGCGGATCGACGGACGAGAACTTCTTCGCTGCAATGGCGACTTGGAGCTGCACATCCCGCGAATTGTCATTGGCTAGGCCAACAACTTTTTTGGCAAGTTTCTCGTCTTCTGGATGTAAAGTACCGATCGCTCTCACCCCCCAGGCTCGTAGATTTGGGTGCGACGATTCGAGCAACCGAGAGCAGGTTGCCGATGATAGTGCTTTGCCGCTGATCAGCGACCAGAGTGCGGCCATACGTGATTTGTCAGGCTTGCTCTCATCGAACACCAGTGACTCGAGTGCATCGACGACGCCACTGCATTCGTTTTCTGCCAGCAGACGCTGCGCGGTTTCACGGACAAAGATATTGCCGTCGGCCAGATCGGCGACGAGTTCGGCGTTCGTTCGGCCGGCCTGCAAAGTCGGTTGCGGACGCCCAGTGGCCTCATGGACAACGCGGTAGAGGCGACCATGACCACGATCGATACCTTCGGGATCGGCATTGGCGTCTTGGTAGCAGTGGTATCGATCGTACCAGTCCAAAACGTACAAGCATCCATCAGGACCGATCTTTTGTACAACAGGCATGAACCAGACATCATTGCCGCTCAGAAAATCGGCTTCCCCCTTCCCAGCGTACGTTGAACCATTGCGTTCCAAGTAGTCAACGTTAAGGCAGTTCCCGTGAATATTTCCCATAATCAACTTGTCGCGGTATTCGGCCGGGTAAGCATTGGAGTCCATGTACGTAATTCCACAGTAGGCCGCCATCTGATGCTTGTGCTTGACGATCGATTCGATTTTCCAAGTGTGAGGCGGATAGGGGCCGCCCTGCCGGTGGTAGTAGCCGGTTTCGGTCAAATGCCAAAGGTGGTCAATTACACATGCGCTGATGAAGGCTTGTCCGTTCGGGTCCCAAGCGATGCCCCAAGGGTTACTGGTCCCTTCGCAGAATAAACTGAATTCGCGTGTCTTCGGATCGATGCGAAACATCGCGCAAGTAAACTCGTGGACTTTGCCTCCCGCTTCAACGCGGCACGGGTTGAACACGCCGTTGAGACCATACAGAGCTCCGTCAGGCCCCCAGGTCAAGCTGTTGGGAAGTTCGTGGGTGTCATAACGGCCAAAGCCGGTCACGACGACCTCCGTCTTGTCGGCCTTGTCGTCGCCGTCGGTGTCTTGCATGAAGAGGATGTCAGGCGCGTTCGCTACCCACACACCCCCGTGCCCTACGGCGATACCGGAGGGAATGTTGAGGCCGTCCGCAAAGATCTTGACGGAATCGATTTTGCCGTCACCGGTGGTATCTTCGAGAATCTTGATTCGGTCTCGACCCGGGCCTGCTTCACGACGGGGGTATTCGAAACTTTCGGTGACCCAGATACGCCCCCTCTCGTCGAACGCCATCGCGACGGGGTTAACTAGGTCTGGTTCGCAGGCAACGAGTTCGACGCGAAAACCGTCAGGAACCGTCATCTTGGCGAGAGCATCTTGTGGGCTGAGTGGAGGCCCAGGCGGTTTCGTCTGCTTACGGGGTATCTTGAGTTTGCCCTCTTGTGCCATCGAGAACGGAGTGACGCTGACGAGCGAGAGGAAGACGCAAGTCAGCAGTAACATGACCGATTGCAGAGCCAGGCATTGTCGAAGGCGATTGGGTTGCAAATTGTCGCGGTTCATGAGCTTCTCACACCAAGAGGATCGGGTTGAAGTTGTGGTTGGGATCTGAAGACAGGAGTACGTCGTCGCTCGGAAACAGAAATGTCAGCGGCTTACTGAAATTCCAATTTCAGCGGGAGGCCTAACAAAGGAATCAGGCTTGCGTATTAGTCTGTGTGCGAGAGCCGAGGCGGAAATGGCGATCTCGCTAGTTGCCTATTTCACAGACTAAAGGTGCGGTCGGGCAAATTGGCTTCCATCGGGGCCAAATTCCCGGGGAAAACGGCTTTTTGCGGTCGAAAGTTAGCGTGGCAAAACAAGCCGTTAAGCTCGACATTGGCCTAGCTCTCGCCCATAATGGTACCGGAATTGGAGGCACGTATGCTGCGAGGGCGCGCTGAATTCTAGCCGAAATGGATCGCTTGGCCTGACGCGAATGGACAAGCTTGGAAAAGCGTATTGTCGCTGAGTGGTTGAAGAGACCGGCTCGTACAAATCCCCTGCAGCACTCATCTTTCGAAAACAGATCATCGGAACAGAGGTTTCTATGTCTCGAAGACTTAGCACACTTGGGCTTCTAGCACTGACTCCGTTTGCCTTGATGGCAACCGGCTGTGGTGGCGGTCAAGAATCGACACCCGTTGCTCAGGCGCCGCAAACGCCAGCCCCATCGAAACCGGCTCCTGCCGCGGCACAAAGTAAGCCCGAAGAAGACGAAGGCTACGGCGGAGAGGGGTACGGTGATTCGGATTATGGGGATGAAGGTGGATCGCAAGACTCCTCAAGCGGTGGCGGCTCCTCCGGCGGTGGTGGAGGAGGAATGGAAGGCTACTATGCCGGAATTCCTGGGTACGGCGGCGAGGTGCCCGATGATGGCGATGACATGTACGGCGGTGGCGACATGTACGGCGCCGGCATGGGAGACTATGGCGGAGGTGGCTATGGTGGCGACCAAGGCATGGGGCCCGGCGGTGACGACATTTACGGCGGTGGCGACATGTATGGCGGTCCTGGCTACGGTGGACCAGGTATGGGGATGGGAGCCCCCGGCGGTGCTGGAATGGGCGGGCGAGGAGGAGCCGGAGATTTCTCACTCGTCAGTAACTTCGTCCGACAGAACTGCTCCAATTGCCATGGTTCACGCCAGCAAAAGGGCGGCGTGCGATTGGATGGGCTAACTGCCAATTTCCAAGATCCATCGAATGCAGCGTTGCTTTCGCAAGTTGTAGACGTGCTCGAAGCGGGAACGATGCCTCCTACGGGTAACGTGGATCCGGGGCAAAAACGCCAAGTCATTGACTTCGTGGCCAATGCGCTCGAATCGAGCGGGGCACTCGATAATAGCTATCTTGACCAAGCCAGGTTTGCCTTTGCCGGCGGCCGGGAAAAAGAAGCTTTGAAACTAATGTACGCCCATGCGATTACGTCTTCGGGCGAGGAAGCGGACGCCCTGTTCAACCAGGTGAAATGGTTTGCAGCTGGCCGCAGGCCTGCCACGACTCTGCGTGCTGCAGCTGGAGTCGTTCTTGATGCCCCATCTACGTTGGGCGACTTGAGCCCAATTGGTGCGTCCGGAAATGGCGGTGGCGGCGGCATGGCGATGGGGCCAGGCATGGGACGCGGTGGACCACGTGGAGGCCGAGGCGGGTCTGGAGAATCGAATCCAACTTCGTTCAACGATTTAACCGGCGAGCTAGGAGAGGCACTCGTTGGGGCATTCGAGGTCCGTTGGAAGAATGGTGATCTTGGAACCATCTTCAACAGCGTTGTTGCTAAAGCTCCTCAGCCACAGCGTGGTGGTGGAGGAATGGGCATGGGAGGTCCCGGCATGGGGGCACCTGGAGCGCCCGGTATGGGGATGGGAGCACCTGGAGCTCCAGGCATGGGCATGGGGGCACCCGGCGCGCCTGGAATGGGAGCACCCGGTGCACCCGGTATGGGCATGGGAGCCCCCGGAGCTCCCGGCGGAGACGACATGTATGGCGGTGATGATATGTACGGTGGAGGCTATGGCGGTGGAGGCTATGGCGGTGGAGGCTATGGCGGTGGCGGATACGGCGCTCCTGGTGGTGCCCGTGGGCCCGCGGGCGGCGGCCAAGGCGGCTATGGCGATGAAGGTGGCTACGGTGCGGAAACTGGCGGGGGAGCGGTACTCGCTGAACTTCGCCCAAACATCCGCCCTGGAACGAATATCACCGCTGGCATGGCGTTTATTGGAACGGGAACTCAACCTGAACTGTTGGAACGAGCAAAGAGGCGAGGCGTCGATATCGTCTTCATCTTCGACGTGAAGGCCTCTCGGAACAATCGCACCAATCGGACGACTAACGAGACTCGGATTCGATGCATGCTTACCAACGGCAAGTCCGTCGGTGGTACGGAGCGAATTGCTAATTACAAAGTTGAGCGAGCACGCCAACGTGGTACCGACGATGGTGTCCAGCAGAACATGGATCGCATGTTCATGGTATTCGACAAGGAAGTTCAACTCGCATCCCTTCCCGCGTTCAAACCAGAGCACGCGTTGAAGCGAATCCAGCAATTGCTGGTTCAACGAGAAGCTCTCGAAGAGGAAGAAGAAAGTGAGATGGATTTGGCCGTCATGTATGAGGCCAAGTTGTTTCATTCGATGGGTTTGCTGGATGACGAATTGCTTACGACCGTCTACCAAATTGTCCTAGAGGGTAACGAGGGCGTTTCTCTCGTGGAGGGGACCGAAGATGACCGACGCATGGTTTTGGATGACCTCGTAGCGGCCAACTAGAAAGAGCCTCCGGCCTCGGTCGAATAGACGCTAATTGAATGCGTAGGGCCCGGTTGCCATCCGTTGGTGACCGGGCCTTTTCTTTTCCTCTCTGCTTTATTCCTATTCCTGCTAATCGCTTTCGAGCCAAAGCAGAAAGGGACGAACTCTCAAAGGGACGACCTCTCAATTGGCCCCTTGGGACTGACTCATCATCTGAGCAAGCCATTCTTGACCACGTTTCTGCATTTCTTCTTCGGTCAAATCCTCGATGTGAGTTGCGATGCCCCATTCAAAACCGAAGGGGTCGGCGACTTTGCCGTGTCGGTCGCCCCAGAACTGGTCTGCTGGCGGCGATAACTCTTTCATGCCTGCGGAGATCGCTTGTTGGTAGATCGCGTCGCAGTCCTCAACATAGAGCATGAGCGATGCTGGTGATCCACCGAGAGTTTCTGCGGAGACCATTCCCCACTGTTCGTTTTCCTCGCTGATCATAATAGTCGAGTCGCCAATCACGATCTCAGCATGGAGAACAGTCCCATCGGGCATCGTGAGGCAGCTTCCGCCTGAGCCGCCAAACGCCGCTTTGTACAGCTCCATCGCCTTTTCCGCGTCTTTGACGATCAAGTACGCGTTGACTGTGTTGCAGTTAGGAGCGATCGGATTCACATTGCTCATTGGAGCAGCCTCTTTTTCGGGAAGTTCGAATACTTGGGATGCGACCAGAATACCAGATCGACGCTGGCTCCTTGATTATTTGCTTTCCACACCTTGCAAAACACCGTTTCATTCTGCGACGCTGAATCGAGTGTATTCCAGCTTCGCCATTTCCGAGCGGCCACAGGCCAAGCGGGGCGTCGAGAAACCTCTTGGGGAGTCGGCCTCATTCTGGCCAAGAGGGGAAACGCATACCTGCAAACTCCGATTGGCTCTAGGGTGCCCGAACCTTGGAAACCACGGACGGAGCCAGGCGAGCGGCATGCGAAATCTAGAACCTGGGCACAATAGAAAACTTATGGCGAGACTCGAAACATGGGCGTTCGAGTGGCAACATCTCTTTGGCGTGTTTCCGTGCCTGGGGGTAAGCGGGTCTACGAGCTGGCCGCGACCTGACGACGCAAACAACTTTACTTGCATTGGACCACGCCTTGTCATTTCCTGGCGATCGCGCATCCTAACCATCTGGCTCGGCAGAGATCGGCAGAACGCTCGGCAGAGATCGGGAGTCGCGGGCTTGGGTGTAGCTTCAGACTCGTGAGCGACACCTTCACAGGCTGTTACGATACTTTGAGTCTCTACACATTGAGCCTCAGCCAGAAATGCAATTCAGAATTGGGAGGCGGAACCTGCGAACCGAGTACCGCCGGCAATCGATATGAATCTTGAGGAGAATCGGGTAACCGCATGACGGCAGCACAGTTAGAGGATCAGATACGGCAGCAAGCCGAGATCTGTGGCAATCTTCGTGATGAAGTGGGGCGTGTCCTGGTTGGGCAGGAACACATGTTGTCGCGCCTGCTGATTGGTCTACTTACAGGCGGCCACGTCTTGCTGGAGGGGTTGCCGGGATTGGCGAAAACTCTGACGATTCGCAGCCTTGCGAACGCCATTGATACCGGGTTCTCGCGAATTCAATTCACGCCAGATATGTTGCCTGCTGACGTGATTGGCACGGAGATCTTTAACCCAAAAGATGCGAGCTACTTTGTTCGCAAAGGGCCGATCTTTTCGAACCTCGTGCTGGCCGACGAAATCAATCGCGCACCAGCAAAAGTCCAGGCTGCTTTGCTTGAGGCGATGCAGGAGCGGCAAGGAACGATCGGCAACGAGACGTACACCCTCGAAGAACCGTTCTTAGTACTTGCGACTCAGAACCCAATTGAGCAAGAGGGGACGTATCCTCTGCCGGAAGCCCAAGTCGACCGATTCATGCTCAAAGTGGTCGTCGGTTACCCGACGAAGGAGGAGGAACGTAAGGTCGTCGATCGCATGGCAAGCGGCCAGCCCATCCCGGAAGTCCGCAAAGTGGCTTCGCCCGAAGACATCATGGCGGCAAGGGCGACGGTCGAGAAAATTTGGATCGATGAGAAGGTTCGTGATTACCTCGTGGATGTGACACGGGCGACCCGTGAGCCCCGTGAGTACGGCATCAATGAACTGGATGGGATGATCGAGACGGGGGCTAGTCCGCGGGCCTCGATCAGCTTGATGAAAGCATCCAAGGCTCACGCCTTCTTGCAGAGTCGAGCTTATGTGACGCCGCATGACGTCAAAAGTGTTGCCATGGAGATTTTGCGGCACCGCGTCATCCTGACGTACGAAGCCGAAGCAGAGGGCAAATCGCACGACGACATCGTGCGCACCATCCTCGATAACGTCGCCGTACCATAGACGCTGGTTGCGTCGGGTCGCTTCATCGGAGACATCTGTTTTCCCCGTTTCCTGTCATCGCGTCGAATTGCTGGAACGCAACTGAGGCGACGACAATATCGAATCTGTTCGTTTCATTACTCTGTCGCTTTTTGTCATGCTGGCCAAAGACGTTATTCGTCGAGTACGTGAAATTCAAGTTCGCACCGGACGCCAAGTTGCGGATGTGCTGGCGGGGCAGTACTCGTCCGTATTCAAGGGCCGCGGCATCGAATTCGACGAAGTCCGCCCGTACGTTCCAGGTGATGAAGTTCGCAGCATCGATTGGAACGTCACGGCAAGAACGGGTGAGCCCTACGTCAAGCGATACATTGAGGAACGTCAGCTCAATGTGATGCTTCTAGCGGACGTTTCTGCGTCGCAGGATTTTGGTTCCAAGGATCGTTCCAAACGCGAGGCAGCCGCCGAGCTGTGTGCATTGATTGCGTTCTCGGCGACCTTCAATGATGACAAGGTTGGGCTGACCCTGTTCCACGGTGAAATCGAGAAGTACATACCAGCTCGGAAGGGGCAGAAGCATGCGTTGCGCGTCGTGCGCGAGGTTTTAACGCATGGTTCCGGACCCAATGGGGCTGCCCCAAATGGTCGCGGAAGCGGAGCAATGCAGGTACGTCGTTTGAAGCGGGAGTCGAACTCCTGGCTCTCTTGGATCGCATCCCGAGGGCGGCGGCGCGGCTCGCTGACGTCGGCTCGACAATCGACTCACATCGCTGGTGCGGTGGAGTTTCTGCTTTCGGTTGCAAAACGAAAATCGGTCTGTTTCGTGGTCAGTGATTTTTTTGATGAGAACTACATTCAATCGCTTCGGATGGCATCTCGCAAACATGACGTCATTGCCATTTTGCTTACCGACCCGCGTGAGAGAGAGTTGCCAAACGTTGGCCTCGTCACGTTGCAGGATCCTGAAACGGGTCAGCTAACCATGCAGGACACGAGCTCTCGAGCGATGCGTGAGTCTTTCGAACAGCAATCGCAACAACGGTTAGAAGTGTTGGAGAAGGAGTTTCGCCGTTCGAAAATTGACTTCATCCACATTGATGTCTCCCAGTCAATCGTAGACCCGTTGGCGCAGTTCTTTCGAATGCGCGAACGCAGAGCTCGGCGGTAGCGCGATGGAGGGCAACCCAGTGAAATCCTGCACGAGCAAAGAATCGACTTTGGCAATGCATGGGCGACGACACACGCCGCACATGCTGCGGAGTCGAATGCCGTGTGTTGTCGGCTACGGTCTTTGCATTTTAATGGCTTGCGCTGCGGCAACGATTCACGCGAAGGAATTGGTTCAGGAAAAGAGTAGCGGCCCCGTGACCGTCGTGACGCGTCTGGAACCATCGGAACCGACGATTGGAGACGAAGTTCGGTTAGCGATTGAGGTTTCTGCTGAGGAGGATATCCAGCTGCTAATGCCCGAATTCGGGGAAGTCATTAGTGGCTTTCCCATTTCCGAGTGGCTCCCCTCTGAACGAATTTTGCCTGACGGAAGCACCCAGTCGAATGTTTCGATCCGGTTTCAAGTTTCGGTGTCTGGGGAACAGAGTATTGCCCCAATCTTGGTCGAGTTCGTCGACAATCGTCCCGGTCGTGAATCGTCTCCGGATGATATGGACGCTTTTGAGATTCTGACAGATCGAATTGAGTTTGAGGTCAAGTCGGTACTGCCGCGCGGAGCTTCGGGAGATATGAAGCCGCCCATGCCTGAGCTGGAGATTGTCGAGGAGGCAGCAGGCCGAAATTGGGTGTGGATTGCACTGCCGGTCATCCTGATCCTAGGCGGAATTGCTGCCACGGTCATCTGGCTCAAACGCCGCAAGCTAGTCCGAAAAGCCAATGCGTACGACGTCGCTATGGCCCGTTTGCGACCATTGCTTGACCAACAGGCGAGCGGAGGTGCAGTGGATGCCGACGATTTTTTCGTTTCCATATCATCTGTAGTTAGGCGTTATTTAGAGGACCGCTACGATCTAAAGGCGCCCGATCTGACCACCGACGAGTTTCTGCAGCTGGCAGCCGCCGAGCCCGAGTTGTCGAATGAGCATCAAGCTTTACTCGGTGAGTTTCTTTCTCAGGCGGACGTCGTCAAATTTGCTGGGGTCCAGGTGACTCGAGATGAGATGAAACGGTCGACCGAGCTGGCAGTGCGATTTCTAGAGGAGACGCGAGAGAATGCGCCGGATATCGAATTAGATGGGGATCTTTCATCACCCGAAGTACCGAGATACGAAGATCGTTTGGCTGAAGGCAGAGCCGAAATGCATCAGAAAGACGATGCCACGCGTCAGGACGATGCCACGCGGAAGGGGGCATCGCATGTTTGAGTGGGAGTTCCGTGATCCCTGGTTCTTTGCAATGCTGCCGCTAGCCGCGTTTGTGTTTTGGCTAGCTACGCGGTCGCATTCGCGGCTAACCTACTCTTCCTTGGATTTGGTCAAAGCGTCGCCGAGATCGTTGAAATTGCGGTTCACGAAATTACCAGCTTTGCTACTGGCTCTGGGATGCATCGCGTTCGTCGTTGCTCTTGCACGCCCCAGAACGCCAGAACGTGAGACACGTGTCTCGCGAAAGGGCATAGCCGTCATGATGGTGGTCGATTTGTCTTCATCGATGAATGCTCGCGATCTTGTCGAAGACGATATTCAAATCAATCGTTTGGATGTGGTGAAAGAAGTTTTTGTTGACTTCGTCTTAGGCAACTCGACTCGAGAATTGGCTGGACGAGTCGATGACTTAGTCGGATTGGTGACCTTTGCAGGCTATGCTGACAGCGTTTGCCCGCTGACCCTGGACCACGGTAATCTCGCTTCGATCGTCAAGGATTTGGAAATCGTTTCGGTGCAGAGTGAAGATGGCACCGCGGTGGGTGACGGATTGGGGCTCGCGGTCGAACGACTGCGTCGCAGCAACGCCGATTCACGCGTTGCGATTCTTCTGACGGACGGTGTCAACAATGCCGGTGTTATTGACCCACTGAAAGCGGCTGAGCTGGCTGCGGAATTCGACATCAAAGTCTACTGCATCGGCGCTGGCACCAACGGCGATGCTCCTATGCCCGCTCAGGATTTGTTCGGCCGAACCGTGTTGGTACGGCAACCGGTTGAAATCGACGAAGAGACACTGAAGGGCATCGCGGAGAAGACCGGCGGGAAGTACTTTCGTGCCGTCAACCGCGAGAGTCTCTCCGACGTGTATGCAGAGATTAACGAGCTAGAGAAGACTGAGGTTTCCGAAGTTCGCTACCAGCGTTACGACGAGCATTTTGCGATTTTTGTCCAGGCAGGGTTGCTGCTGCTGATCGTCGGGAAGCTACTCGGGGACTCCTGGCTTCGGCACTTGCCATGAGCGATGTCCTATTTGAATACAGACGCAGAGTTGACATGACTTTGCAACGGCTCGCCCGGTCATGGCATTCGGTGGAGATGGTTCTGTGAATGAGTTTCGATTTGCCAATTTGTCTTGGTTGCACCTGATCTGGGGGATCGTGGCTTTCGTCGGGCTTCTGGTCGTCCTCGAGCTGCGTGGTCGCTCCTTGCTCGATCGGATGATCAGTCCCTTGATGCAGCGAAGACTGGTGGAGAAGTCGTCGATTTGGACCCGGCTCGTTTCCATAGCGTTGCTCTTCATTTCGAGTCTGTTTTTCATCTTTGCAATGATGAGGCCACAATGGGGCATGACGGTTCAGACGATGTCCAAAGTCGATTCGCAAATCATGATCTGTTTGGACGTTTCCAAATCGATGTTGGCTGAAGATGTCGTTCCGAATCGCCTAGAGCGGGCGAAGGCTGAGATAGATTCGCTTTTGGGGCTGATGGACGACGGACAACAAGTCGGCCTGATCGGTTTCGCCGGCCGTGCGAGCGTATTGTGCCCGATGACGACCGATTTTGGTTTCTTGCGGCTCATCTTGAAGGAGGCTTTGCCATCGACAATCGGTCTGGGCGGGACACGCATTGGAGAAGCGATTGACAAAGCCGCGGATGGATTCCGTTCAGCCGGTGATGTGAATCGAATGATTCTGTTGATCACCGATGGTGAAGATCACGATTCGTTTCCTCTTGACGCAGCAGAGAAGGCTCGCGAGAAAGGCGTGCGGATTGTCAGCGTTGGTTTTGGAGATGAGGCGGGGAGCAAAATCGAGATCACCGACCCGGCAACGGGTGCACGGGGCTTCGTCAAAGATCGTAACGGAGACGATGTGGTCAGTAGCCTCGACGGGACAACTCTACGAGAGATCGCGCTCAAAACGGAAGGGGCTTATATCCCCGCTGGTACCGGAGCTCTGGATCTACAATCGATTTACGATGCTCACATCAAGACACTGCTCAAAGGTACAGACAGCGAAGAAGAAAGAATCATCCGTAATGAGGGATACCAATGGTTTGTCCTGCTCGGGCTCGTGTTCTTAGTCCTGTCCATGATGGTTCGCACTCTCCGCACCAAAGTAAATCCCCTCCAGTCGGCTGCACCCACGGTCGTTTCCGCCTGCTTGTTATCAATTTGCTGTGGCCTATTTCCTACGCATACCTTCGCTGCAGCCCCGAATGTTTGGCAGCAAGCCGCGGCATTACCTGATGAAGAGGTTGCCGGCCGCGAAGCGGACGGCGGGGTGAATTCGGCTACCGCCAAAACCGACGGCTCAAATCGCAGTGTGCCGGTCAGCGAAGAAGGGGGCGAGGGAGAAATCGTTGAAATCGAACAACCGCCGCGTGAGTTGTACAACCGTGGTATGCGTTTGATTTCCAGTGACCCCAACCGAGCAGAACGACTTCTCACCGCGGCGCGGAACGGTGCGGGCGTGGACGGAGAATTGCGTTTTCGATCCTTGTTCAATTTAGGCTGGGTGGAGGTGACTCGGGGGGACCGCTTGGTGGAAAGTGATCCTGCCCAAGCCATCAAGCACTTCGAAATTGCGTCCGGTCGATTTCGCGAGGCAGTTCGTTTGCGGCCAGACGATGATAACGCTCGCTACAACCTTGAGGTGCTGGCACAACGGATCTTGGAGCTGCAGGATGCACTGAACCAAGCCAACAAGAAGACGTTGGAAGAAGAGTTGGATACGCTGATTGCGTCACTGCGAGAGCATCAGGCCGAATTGCAAAATGTGGCGGCGACGGTCGACCCGAATGCCAACGAGTTGACCGAGTTGCGGAGCTTCTTTCGAAAACTTGGAGTCACGCAGCGAAAGATCATCTCCGATAGCGAACTTCTTTCGCAATCCGCACGTCGCGAATTGGATACGTTGCGATCCGAGTTGAAAACCGCGAACTCCTCCGCTGCTAACCCAAATTCCGTTGTGGTCCCTGGCAACCAAGCGGCGGACGAATCGGACCAGGAGGTCCAGCAGATGCAGATCCGATCAGCTCAGATCGAAGCGATGCTCATGTACTTGGACCGGGCCACACAGCGGTTGGTCAAGGCCCGGAGCTTCACCCGACGGTCTTTGCCTCAGGGGGCTTTCGTCCGGTGGAGTTCGGGACTCTCTGACACCAAACGCGCGCGAGATCAACTGCGAAATCCAATTGAGATCCTCGGCGTGCTGCTTTCTGACAGCCGCGAAGTCGGACTCAACACGCAGCGAAAGTTGTTGGGGGAAAAGCCATCTCTTTTGCTAGGCGCTACAGATTCAGGCGGTGTGGATGCCAACATTCCGACGTGGTTGACGAACGAGTATCTAGCGGAGTCGCAGAAGGCGATCGGCGAACGCACGAATGAGCTTTATCAGGTTCTCAACGGAGCGGTTGAATCATTCTCGCAATCACAATCTGTCGTTGAGGAAGACGATCTGGAAGGGGAAGAGGCCGAAGCCAACGCTGACGATGCCATATCGACTCCGACGGCGAAGGAAGAGAGTCTGCCGGGCGAATCCACCCTGGATGAAACGCAGCAGATGTTCGCGAACATCAAGAGTGCGGTTCCACTGATTCAGTCCGCATCGGACGCGTTCGCTGCATCCACGGAGGAAATCAGTGAGGGGGACTTGGAGTCCGCGCTGGAACAGCAGGCAACTGGAAGCCAAGCGTTGCTCGATGCGAGCGAGTACTTCTACGATCTCCGGCGACTCATCGAGGTGATGTATCGAGATCAGACGTTGGTCAGCCAATTAACTGGTTCGAAGGCAGCACAATCCGGGGGCTATACTAGCGCCGCGGAGACTGAGGATGACGGAGAAGGTTCACCGGCCATTCTGCGTTCGCAGGTTGAAGTTTCGCTTTCATTGCTTGCCAAAAACGAGCAACGCATTCAGCGACTATCCGGGCTGATTGCGTCGGAAATGAAAAAGCTAAATGCGGAGCAGGTTGACGGAGGTACGAATCCTGGTGCCGCGAACGGCCAAGGTCAAAAAGAAGAAGTGAATCCCGCCATGCAACGGTTTGAGCTTGCTGGACAGCTTCGTGATGAAATTGAGAGGGACCTTCGTGATGCAACGCGAGGGATTGAAGCTTGGCTTGCAGACCCCGAAACGGTAGCAATCGACGAAACAAAGGGATTGGGAACTGACGGCAGTGGTGGCGAAGGCAAAGCAGAAGATGCTGAACCTGAAAGCGGGGACTCCGATGGCGAGGCAGATGAGGACGCGAAGGGGAAGGAGTCCGGAGCTGAATCAGAAGTGATTGACCCTGAGTCGGAGGAGGTCCTCTCAGCAGATGCTCCCACTCTACCGACCGCCGAATTGGTTCGAGCTGAAGAGAACATGCAAGAACTACGCCGATTGTTTTTCAGTCTGATTGAACATTTGAGGGAGACGGCTCAACGTCAGGGCAATCTTTTGGATCGCTCACTTTCAGAACTTGGGCAAGGCGTCAATCAGTCGGAGAGCCTCGAGCCGCGTGCGAGTGCGATTTCCAGTCGGCAGTTGGAGTTGAATTCGATCGCGACACAAATTGCCGAGGCTTTGAGTCAACAGGCAGAGCAGAGTGCCTCACAGCAACCCGGTGGCGCTCCGACGCAAGGGGGCTCGCAACCGGCGGATGCCGAAACATTGAGTCAGGCATCGGGGCTCGTTAAGGAAGGCGCCGAGGCCATGCTGCGGGCTCTGCAGGGGCTCGAAGAAACAATCGCAGAAGCGGAATCAAATTCAGCACCGGAAGTAGGTGGCGTCGAGAATGAAGCATCGACGAGCCCGGAGGAATTGGATTCGAATGATTTGGATGCGCCTAATGACCCTGCGCCTAATGACCTTGTTCCAGATGACGCGCCGTCCAGCGACGGGCGTGACACCAAACAGGTCGGCGGCGATAACGTTGGGAGCGAAGGCACACACGAGGGGCAGGCAAATCCGCAGATGCGGGAAAGCCAAGGCGGTGGCTTTGACGCAGACGATGCGAAAGCTGCTTCTGAGAAGCTTCAGGCGGGCGTGTTCGAGCCACAGACGACGGCTCTGCAAAAGTTGGTTGAAGCGTTGCAGTTACTGGATCAGCAGCAGTCAGGTGACAATCAAGATCAGCAACAGCAACAACAACAGCAGCAGTCGGATGAATCCCAAAAACAAGATCAACAACAATCTCCTCAGCAGCAGCAACCCGAGCAGAACATGAGTGCGTCTCAGATGCTCCAGGCAATTCGGGATCGTGAAGCAAAGCGTCGCGAAGAAAAGCAGCGGGCCAATGCGTTGACTAGTGGTGGAGTTGAAAAGGACTGGTAGATTGGGCTCGGTAGAGATGCTTCAAACACGCTATCTTTTGGAACACGAGCCGTTCCAGTCCCAGAACCCATCGCCGTCGTAGGCCGAGAATCGTTTATTCGAAGAAGGAGTCCACCAGTTGCTAAATCTCGTGGCAACGATATCGCCTAGGTTGAGCCTTGCGCAAGTTTGGCGCCGCAAAAGTGTCGCTCAGTTGGTGTCACTCTATGTATTTAGTGCTGTGTTTGTGGCATTGGCAATGGTGTGCCCCGCGCAAGAGATTGACGTCCGGAAGGGCCGATCGCCTCATTACGTCGGGCAGCCTGTTCAGATTCAGTTGTCGGTCACTTTTCGCGGTAGAGCAAAGAAGGTGACTTGCAAATACATTGGTGATGATTCTCGGTTCCGGGTTTCATCCAGGCCAAACTTGAGTCAGGGTTACGATGGGTTCTCGGATCAATCCCAAATTGCGTACACGTTCACAGCGGTTTGCAATGAGGCAGGCAAGGCGACGATCGGACCTTTTCTGGTTAACATTGATGGGCAGGAACAAGAGGTCCGAGGCGCCACATTTGACTTCAAAGAGGTGGAAGACGACCCGGATCTTTCTATTCGCCTAGAGATCGATGACGACCGGATTTTCGTGGGGGAACGAGTCCCCGTGACAATCGTGTGGAGGTTCGAGGGCGATCGGGATGAGCTGGATCAAGTGTTCAACAGCCTTGTGATTCGCTCTTCTTTGTTTGACCAAATGCCCTTCGAGGATCAGCCGCAGAAGACACGGCAGACCTTCCGGATTGAAACGCTAGGCGATGCGGTTGCGATCGACGCAAACGGAGTCGAAAAATCACGAGGTGATAAGTCGGAATTCGAGTTCAAGGCGACTCGGACGATGGTTGCGGATCGCGCAGCAGAGCTTGCCGAGCTGGTCATCAGTTGTCAGACGCGGCGAGTCACATCCTGGGAACGTACTTTCTTCGGCGTCCGACCGGCTGGCGTTCGCCCCGCAGTGGCAAGTTCGGAGCCGTTCGAGCTTCGTGTATTGCCGCTGCCGACTGAAGGCCGTCCTGAGGGGTTCTCCGGAGCAGTTGGAAACGGGTTCTCGATCAGTACATCGGCGAACCGTTCCGTGGTTCGCGTTGGCGACCCGATTTCGTTAAACGTCACGATCCAGGGCGATGGTAATTTGGAGAGCCTCCGGGCACCATTGCTCGCCGGGGCCGGCGCACTGGACGAGGATCTGTTTGAACTACCGAGCGAACCTCCATCGGGAAGTTACACAGGAGACGCAAAGCAATTCAAGATTCCGATTCGTGTCAAATCTGAGAGCGTGAACCAATTACCCGCCATTCCATTCAGTTGGTTTAACCCCACGACGGAGAAGTACGAAGTTGCGTTCTCGAAACCGATCGCACTTCAAGTCATGAAGGCCGAGGTCGTATCCGCGGCGGACGTGGTCTCCTCCCCTGCCTCCACCGCTTCAGCTAGTCAGACTCCAGCCAGTGAAGTGGCAGCGAGCCGTTCCGGATCTTCAGTGACCACAGGAGCTTCGGGCTTGAATTTCGTTGGTGCAAATTTGGCAATTGAAAAGAATGTGGGGCAATTGCTGTCCACCGGCGGTGTGCTCTACGGACATTGGGCTGCGCCGGCCGTCTACGCAATCGGGGCTCTCTTTTTGGTCTCCGGATTTTTGGTTAGACGACTGGGCGAAAAATCTCCTGAGGTCAGTCGGCGTTCGATTCAATTGAAGAGTTTTACAAACGAAGTTCTGCAGGCTGCAAGATCGCCATCCAAAGAGGCGGCGGAACGCAGCGCACAGGCGCTACGAGGACTCATCACGATTGACGGCGTCGACCGAAATGAAGCGGAGAAGTTGATTGCTGAGTGTGAGTCGTTCCGTTTTGCACCAGGTAGTATCGATGAAGCTTCTGTCGCTGAACTCCTGGGGCGAGCACGAACATTGGTAAAGCAGGGAGCAAAGCAATGACTCCTGTTGACGGGCACACTCCAGTTCGAATGGTGAATTGCATTGACGAGTTGAGTCGGCGGGTCAATCAACTCGTCGCTTCGGTATTGCTACTCTTCGTATCTTGTACAACTGGCCTCCATGCAGCCACTCTAGCGGCGCAGGATGCGGCATCGTTAGAAGACGCGAGCGCCATTCTGGAACAGGCAGTCGCAGAATACGATGCTGCGATGGAAGCGAATGGTCGAGACATTCGGATTCAGAAGTTTGGAAGGGCAGAGCAGTTGTTTCGGCAAGCGATGGAGTCGCTTCCGGATGCGGAATTGGCTTCGACCGACCACTGGCTCAATCTCGGCAAGGCAGCACTTCAAGCTGAGCATATTGGAGAGGCGATCGTCGCGTTTCAAGTTGTTTGCAATCGCGAGCCGGACAACGCGGATGCAATTCAGAACCTGCAGTACGCCCGCAGCGTGATTCCGGAATGGGCACGCCAAGACGAGGCGAGTGCATTGACGGAAACGCTGTTCTTTTGGCGGGGATTCTTGTCGAATGTAGAAATTCACATCTGGGCGTCGCTCGCGTTTTTGTTTGCTTGTGCCTTGGTGTCGATCGGCTACGCGAAGAAAAATGCCCTCGTGCGAAACCTTTCAGCCGTTCCCCTTTTACTTTGGGTGGTGCTGTTGGCTTCAACATGGTCCAACGATAACGGCCATGAAAAGGCGGTTGTCGTGGCCTCCGAGGCAAAGCTCTATTCTGCCGACTCCGTGAATTCATCCCTGCGAATCCCTAGGCCATTGCCAGATGGTGCTGAACTGACCTTGTTGTCCACTCGAGACGATTGGACAGAAGTGGAGTTCAACGGGCGAAACGGATGGCTCAAGGCGAGTCGACTTAGCACGATTCCGCAATGATAGTTGCAGACGAACGCCGGGAGCCGTTGTCGCGACGTTGGAGTTCAGCCTTTAGGCTGGGATTTTGGATACTCGGCAGGCTAAAGCCTGAACTCCAGCGCTAGGGCTTCTTCGTTTAAGACTAGCGCATCGTTGGAGTTCAGCCTTTAGGCTGGGTTTTCCGCGGCTACTGGGCAGGCTGAAGCCTGGACTCCAAAGTAAAGGCTCCTTGCCCGACAACACAAGCCTAAATTCCAACGTTAGGACGCGTGGTTTCAGCCCCGTTGAGGGCTCTGGCGGCGTCGAGAGCGAAATAAGTGAGTATCATGTCCGCTCCAGCACGCTTGAATCCGAGCAGGCTTTCCATCATGCAGGACGGCAGGTCCAGCCATCCATTTTGGGCTGCCGCATGAATCATGGCGTACTCGCCGCTTACTTGGTATACCGCAGTCGGAACACGGAACTCGTCTTTGAGTCGTCGCACAATATCCAGGTACGGCATGCCGGGTTTGACCATGACTATGTCCGCGCCTTCTTGCAGGTCGAGTGTGACTTCGTGGATAGCTTCGTTCGTGTTGGCGGGTGACATCTGGTAAGTCTTTTTGTCACCTGACCCAAGATTGCCTTTGGAGCCGACTGCATCTCGGAACGGACCATAGAATGCAGAGGCGTACTTAGCCGAGTAGGACATGATGAGCACGTCTTCGAAACCGGCTGAGTCTAGTGCCGCGCGAATCGCACCGATCCGGCCGTCCATCATGTCGGAAGGAGCGATGACGGAGCATCCCGCCTGTGCTTGAACCACGGCTTGGCGGCACAGTGTTTCGATGGTCTCGTCATTTAGGATTTTACCGTCTCGCACGAGACCGTCTTGGCCATGGACGGTATATGGATCGAGGGCCACGTCGCACACGATTCCAATCTCGTCAAGGAATTCCTTACGAATGGCACGCACAGCGCTGCAAATGAGATTGTCCGAGTTGTAAGCCTCGGCCCCGTCATCGGTCTTCAATTCCGGAGGAGTCACCGGGAATAATGCGATGGCAGGAATACCCGCTTGGACGGCTTCTCGAACTTGACCGAGGAGGAAGTCAATCGAATAGCGGTGGACTCCGGGTAAACTATCGACGGCTTCGCTCTGCTTATCTCCTGGTAGTACGAAGAGCGGCCAAATCAGGTCTCCCGTCGACAAAGTATGCTCGCAGGCGAGCTGCCTTGACCACGTGGTTTGACGCAGGCGTCGCATACGAGTGGACGGAAAGGAGCCGCGTGGACTAGCAGGCATGAATCAGTCTCATCTTAGTGATGCTGGGAGTAAAAAGTGCCCCCAACAGAAAAGGCTTCGATCCGGTACGAAAACGGTATTGGGTTACCCGAAATGCTCGACGGCGACTTCGCGCAGTCGCTTCAGGTCGAGTTTTCCACTGCCGAGCATGGGGATTTCTTCGACTTGGAGAAAGCTATCGGCGCTTGGCAAATAGATGTTCGGCAAACCGGCTAGCGAGAGCTGCTTGAGCAATTCATCAGGAGACTGCGAGATTTCTCGATGCAGAACAATTAACCGCTCTCCACGTTTCTCGTCGGGCACGGCCGTGACCGCAACTTGCAGTTCGCCTTCATCATCGATGCCAATCAGCTCGGCAAGTTTTTCCTCAATTTGGATATGAGGCACCATCTCACCACCGATCTTAGAAAACCGACTGAGACGCCCAGTGATCTCGATGAACCCTTCCGAATCCAGCTTGGCGACGTCCCCAGTGCGATACCATTCGTCATGCATCACTTTGGCGGTCATCTCGTCTTGATCCAAATAGCCTTGCATGACGTTTGGACCGCGAATTTCTAGCAAGCCTTGTTCGCCAATCGCCAGAGGTTCGTCCGTATCCGGTGAGACAATTCGGGCCTCGACGGATTTGACGGTTTGACCCACCGTACCCTCACGACGTCGGCATTTGCTTGAGCCGTCCGATGCGCTCGTGTCCCGCGAGGGCGGGATGTTGACGGAAACCAGTGGGCTCAGTTCCGTTGTGCCATAGCCTTCGACCGGACGAACCCCGAAACGCTGCTCAAATTCCTCTGCTAACGCGATCGGCATCTTCTCCGCGCCGACAACGGCTACGTCGAGTTTCTCGAACTGCTCAGGTTCAATTCTGCGGATGTAGGTTCGCAGAAATGTTGGCGTGGCGAGCAGCACGGTGGCGCCGAAATCCTTGGCGAGTTTGCCGATCGGGCGTGCTTCCAACGGGCTGAAGTGATAGACGCCCGCGCATGGTAGTGTCAGGGCCGACCAAAGCGTTACGGTGTAGCCAAATGAGTGGAAGAATGGTAGGACGCCGAGCACGACGTCTTGCTCATTCAAGTGGATGCAGTCATCAATCGCTTCAACGTTCGACGTGATGTTGGCGTCGGTCAGAACGACTCCCTTTGGGATGCCTGTTGAACCTGAAGTGAAAATGATGGTGACAGGATCGTCTTTCGTTCGACCGTCTAACCCCAAGTGCCGATGCAGACCAGCTGCGGAACGGCAGCGAGAATTGAACAACGCCGACAGCTTGTCACCGATCGTGATTTCCTGTTTGACGTCCTCGAGGTAGATCATGTCTGCGCCGGGATCCAATCCGACTTTGTCGATGAATTTCCGACTTGTGATAACGTGTCGTAGACCCGCAGCTTCGACACATTGCTTGAGGACGGTGGAGTTCACCGTGTAGTTCAGATTGACGGTTACACGATTCGCCAGAGCCAAGGCGAAGTTGGTCGCGACCGCAGGGACGGTCGGCGGCAAAAAGACACCAACACGCGATTCGTCGGCAGCGAGAACGCTACGCGTCAAATAGTTCTTCAGAGCCAACGTCCGAGTCAGTAGGTCGATACCGCTGAGCTTGACGCCAGTCGAGTCCGCAGCTTTCAAACGCTTGCCGCAAGACTTCAACTGGCGCAGGAGACGCTCAGTTAGCAATGGAGAGGATCGATCGGCGGGCATGGCCTAGCTCTTTGACTCGAACTTGCCAGCTTTCACGTCGCTCCAATAGCTATCCAGGGCTCTTTTCACCCGGCCGCTCAGGAAGTACATGCCTAGCATGTTAGGGAAAGCCATGCCCAGGATGAGCATGTCGCTGAAATCCTTGATCGCAGTGGTTGCCACGACCGAGCCGAGGAACGTGAACACCAAGAACAGCACTTTGAACAACGGCGAGCTTCCGTCGCCAAAGAGCGATGTAAAGCAGCGTTCACCGTAGTAGTACCACGAGATACAGGTCGAGTAAGCAAATAGCATCACGGCGATAATCAGGAACCAAACGAAGACTTGATTCCCCGATTTCACAAATGCGAGCTTGGTGAAGAAAGCACCGCGGTCGAGATCGATGTAGTCCTTGACCTTCAGTTCGCCATCGCCGTTGCGGTCTAGGCCAGCGTTGTACTCCAGCATGACTGCGGCAGCTTCCTCCTGGGTAAGGCTTTCGATTGTTGCCTGGTCTGCACCGATACTCCTGAGCTCAACAGCGAGCGTCTCTTTCGAAACCGCGGCAGTTGGGTCATCGACGACACCGGTGATGATGATGACCAGGGCGGTCATCGTGCAGACGACGACCGTATCGATAAACGGTTCGAGTAGAGCCACAAAGCCCTCACGAATGGGAATATCCGTTTTGGCTGCGGAGTGGGCAATCGACGCCGATCCAGCACCAGCTTCGTTTGAAAACACAGCTCGCTTAATACCGATTACCAATACGCCTAAGAATCCACCATAGGCGGCATTCGGTGTAAAGGCCTCGGCAACGATTCGGCCAAATGCACCCGGGATCGCACCAAAGTTGGCGAGCAAAATATAGATCGCACAGAACACATAGCCCGCACACATGAACGGAACAATGCGCGAGGCCACTTTACCGATCGATTTAATGCCACCGATGATGACCAGACCAATCCCGGCGGACATGATCAAACCGTAGAGCCAAGGATAGTCATCGAAGATCGAAATTTCCGAACGAACGACGTCAAGCGATTGACTGATCTGAAAGGTATTGCCGCCTCCAAAGGAGCCGCCGATGCAGAGGATCGCAAACATAACTCCGAGGACGGAGCCAAGCGGTCCCAATTTCATTTCCTTTAGGCCCGCAGATAAGTAACGCATTGGGCCACCAGAGACGCGGCCTTCGTCGTCAACGCGGCGGTACATCTGGCCCAAGGCACACTCGGTGAACTTACTGGTCATCCCCAGCAGGCCGACGACGATAATCCAGAAGGTCGCACCAGGGCCACCTTGTCCAATGGCGATGGCGACGCCCGCGATGTTGCCCAGACCTACGGTTCCGGAGAGAGCTGAGGAGAGAGCTTGGAAGTGGGAGACTTCGCCCTCGTTATGGTCGTCATCAAAGTCGCCTTTGGTCAGCCGGATCGCATGCCAAAAGCCGCGAATGTTGATGAAGCCCATCCGAAGCGTGAAGAATACGGCTCCGACAAAGAGCCAAATGACGATAAACGGAATTGAGGTCTCAACATTGAGCCCAACCATATTGAGCCACTGCTCGATGCCAAAAAAGAGCACGTTGGCCATCGGTGTAACAATGTAATCTCCAAATGCTCCGTCAACAGTCGTTAACCACTCCGGTTGCTCCGGGCGAGGCGACAGGCCCAGTGACTCCATCGTTGGGCTGCTTTGAGCGACAACTTCGGCAGGGGCTTCAGATTCCGCGGCGGTAGTTGCACTTTCGCCGGACTCATCCTGAGCGATAGCGGTGTTTCCCGCGATAACGCAACTCAACATACAAGCCAATGCGGAAGCGAGAAGAGTTCGCCAGGGACTCGACGACTTGGTCTGTTCAGTTGGAATGGAAAAACGGTGGTGCACGTTCGGTCCTTGCAATAGAGAGCCAGAATCGCAGGCTTGGAGGGGGCATGTAAACTACATGATTTGCCGACGCAATCAAGTCAAGCACCGCATTTCCCCTGGTTTGGCGGTCATTCATCCCAGAAAGAGACTTACGGATGAAACGATTTCGCAGAGGATGTGGAACTCGTCGTCCAGGAACGTCGTGAGAGTTCTTCGTACTTGCTCCTCTGCTAGTATCTCCACCCGGCTTCGAGAAGCAGTGCGTCGCCAAGTGAGATCTCGGAAGCGGCCGTTTCAAATTCAACGCGGCGATTGAAGGCGTAACCGCTCTGAATGAACCAACCACCGCCACCGTCCTTGAGCTTCTCAATTGACGTTGTGAGTCGGATGTCACGAAGTGAGAGCAGGTCACTTTGACCCGAGTTGCGGGTGGCCGCCCAGGTATTGCCACCGATTCCCATACCCATTCGCACCCAAGTTTCGCTACGTGCGCCGTCTTTTTGCAACCGGTATCCCAGCGTCGATTCGGGGAATCGAAGGTCCAGCCGAAGGTTTCTACGAGGAGTCCAAGTCAATCCCACGGCGGGCAGAGCGGGTAGATCGGCTCGTCCAAGGAAGACAACGCCGCCTGACAGCGAAAGCAGATCTGGATAATAGTCCCAAGTCAGCAAACCTAACCCGAAAACGCGGAATGCATCGTCACCAGTCGTCAAATCACTTCGCACCGAAGGGCTGAAAATTGCCATCGCCGATAGTCGGTCTCGAATGGTACGGCGGTAAAAGAACTGAGTCTCGAAGAGGTAGAGTTCCTCGGGGACGTCCAGACTGGGATCCGCGTCGATGAAGTCGATGCGAAATCCGGGCGTGACAGCCAGAATGTTGTCAAAGCTGCCAAGGGGAATCCCGCTGCCAATCGAGCCTTGCACGAACGAGGAGCTGAGACTGCGATATCCGGAGAAATCGATGAGGCCCCCTGAAGAGATCGTCACGCTTTGCAATGCTTGCTGTTTGAAGCGTTTCAACTCTTGCTCAACTGCTGGCCCTGGTATTTCGCTTGGCTGCTGACCACTTGAGGGGGTCAGCAACAGCACGCTGTGCAAGAGTAGACCGCAAGCAATTCTCAAACTCATTTTGGGAGCCAGCAAGCGGATTGGGAGGAATTGAGAAATGATCGAACCCATCAGCAGTCTGCAAGCTACAACTAGGTCAGAGCCAATGCATCGTCGACTTTCGTTCGGTTGGATCTGCGCTCCGGGTTTGGCAGGTTAGTTGAAGAGGAGACTTGCCAGCAATCTCAGCTTTGGTTTAACCGGCAGAGGGGCGACGTCATGAAAACGGAATGCTAGCACTGGGCGGGCGTTTGCGTTTCCGTGATAAGCATGCGGGGAAATCGGCTGGTTTTGTGCCAAAGCAAAGATGGGAAGATCTGTCCGCGGCTACTAGGAAGGGCGAGAACAGAGGCGTTCTCAACGCGACAAGCTTCGTCGATTCATACGATTCGCACCAAGAAGGCCCCCTTACCCCAGGGCTAATCATAGTTTCAATTTGTAATGTTCATCCAAGAGCATCCCAACGCCCGTTTCCGAGTTTCGCTAGGAATGACGGGGAGTTGGCCAGTCCGGGGAACCATCGAGGCCTGGGGGTACGCCTACCTTCAAACTCTGATTAGCCTTGCCCCTTACCCTAGGGGCAGTTGGCAAGGGCAGTCTGACGGGAAGTTTGTATATAGGCGTATAGAAAGTACGAAACGACTACCACCTCGTCATTGGACGATTCTCTTTGTCATCCATCGTCTTGAATCACTTGGAGAACCAAATGCCCAGCGACGCGGAATAGTTGCACTTTTCCCGAAGACAGTTTGCCATCATCCAGAATTGCATCAACTTGCTCGTACGTTTTTAATTGCGTGGCCGTTAACGAACCCGCGACAAGCAAGTTCGGACCAATTTTGCCAACCTGTGAGCCCGGACCATTCCAATCCCACCTTCCACCTAGGGGGTTCCCGCTGAAGGCGCCTGCATCCAAGTACCCACCAAAATCACTTGGGAAGTTGCTTGGAAGGCTATTGGAGGGCCATCTTCCGTTGTCAGCCAAGAACAACTCGGCCTGGTCGCGGATGACCCTGAGGTGCTTTGCAATCGCTGAGGCCTCTGAGTCAGTCGCTTTGTCGAAGAATTTTGGGAGAGCTGCGGCAGCTAGAATTCCGACGATCAGCAGCACGACAACAAGTTCGATAAGCGTAAAGGCAGCAAAATTTTTGCATCGTATCCACATCGCATAGTATTTCCTTCGTCGAATCTGAGGGAAACCACTGTTACACACCGCACGCGCCGCCCCCAAGAGCTTCCAACAATAGGTCCCAAGCGAATGCAGTTAAGTTGAGTAACGCGATGTCCCTCAGAAGGACAGCCTTTTGCGTTCGGATAGCTCGGCTTAGAACGGTTTTGCGGTCTAGTTTGCTTTTTCGCCCTACTTTACGCGACTATATTCTGGAATTCAGTCAGTAAAAAACCTGGCATTGGACTCAGCGCAACGTGGTTACGCCCACAAGTGCCTTGGAAAATCAGCTCCTGTTCAACATTGCGCTGCATCGATTTGAGTGAGGCCGAAAATGGAGAAAAATCGCGGTTAAGCTTGCGCTGAGTGTCGCGGAGCGGTGCCAATCGAGAAGCCTGCTGCCAGTGTTCATTTCGACTTAGGCGTTCACTGCCTCCTCCGCACGTTCGCTCGAAAAGGCTCGTCTCGTGAGCAGAGCACGATGGAGGGTTGTCTTCAGATCCAGAGTTAGGACGAAGACTGCTGGTACTAGAAAAAGAGTGAAAAGGGTCGAAACCAGTAAGCCGCCGAGTACCACTGCTCCTAATCCTCGATAAAGTTCGCTGCCTGCTCCGGGGAAAAGAACGAGAGGCAGCAGCCCTAGTACCGTTGTGGTGGTGGTAATGAAGATGGGGCGAATCCGCGTGCGAACACTGGCTGGCACCGCGTCTCTCGCGTCCATGCCTTCACGCGTGAAGTTCAACGACTGGTGAACAATCAGAATGGCGTTATTAACGACGGTTCCAATCAAGATGACAAAGCCGAGCATCGTGATGACGTCGAGCGCTTGAAACACGAATAGATTTAGTAGCGACAATCCGAGGACGCCACCTACGGCGCCCAATGGAACCGTCAAGATGATGACGAATGGATAAAGCCAAGACTCGAACAAGGCAGCCATCAGAAGATAGGTGATGGCTAAGGCGAGCAATAGATTCCAACGCAGTGCGTCCCAAGCCTGCCGCAATTTATCGGCCGTACCCGAAAGGCTAATCATAGTTTCGCCGTCGATGGCGCCCTCGTCCTGCAACGGTTGAACCACACCGGTCTCGATGCGTTGCATTGCCTCTTCAAGCGGCATCGTGATAGGTGGCGTGACGGAGATGGTAATGGCACGCAAACGTTCACGTCGGGAAATGGACTCCGGACCGCTGCTCAGTTGTACGTCGGCGAGGGTCTGCAATGGCACGATCTCTCCGTTGGGGGCAGACACGGGCAAGAATCGGATATCCTGTGTCTCGGCGGCGAATTCGTTTGATCCCACAATCGTGAGGTCAATCTTGTCGCCGTCCACGAAATAGTCGCCTGCGTAAGCGCCATCCACGAAAGCGTCGACCGTGTATCCGAGATCGGCAGCGGAGAACCCAATTTCGGCCGACTCAATGAGTTTCGGACGGATATGGATTTCGGGACTTGCCAGATCCAAACTGGGACGCGGAGACGCCTGTGCAGAGGGGATGGTGGCCTGGACTGAGTCGAGGACTCTTTGTCCAAGTGCAATGAGCTTGGTGAGGTCTCCACCGGTAATCTCAATGTCGATGGTGCGGCCTGCGCTCAAGCCTCGTTCGAAAAGACTGGACTGTTTGGCGATCGCTCGAGTGCCTGGGAATTCGGCGGTCGCGGATCGCAGCAGTGGAATGAGTTCACGGACGCGATTTTCGTCTGTAGCTCGCGCGCCCAGAAAAACGCTGGTTCCTCGAACTGCGTAGAAGTAGTAAGAGATCGTTGGATAGTCCAACGCCTTTGCCTCGTCTGAATCTGGATCGACGTCCCAGTAAGGCTGCAACGCGGTTTCTAAACGCTCGCCCATCTGCATCAAGTGCTGGATATTGTGGCCAGGGGGCGGCGAGAGGCTGCAGAACACAAAGTTGCGATTGCCCGAGGGCAGGTATTCGACTTTAGGCCAAAGCAGGTAGCTAATTCCGATCGAAGCTGAAACCATGGTCAAAATCAAAACCGCGCTTCGAAGGTTGGAGGCAATAATCCAAGTATTCGTACCGGAGATCCAATTCGTAAATCGATTTGCGAATCCAGCGATCATCGCGACCAGCCTTCCACTGCCAGCCGATTTCGTTGGCGTAGTCTCGCTCTGGGGCAGGCCCTTTAAGTCGGATTTACCTGTAACGCTTTCTGCCATTGGTCGACGGAAGAGACGGGCTGCCGCGGTCGGGATCATGGTAAATGAAACCACCATGGATAATCCAACGGCAAAGGCGATAGCGAGGGCGATGTCTTTGAAGAGCTGGCCCGATGTATCTTGGACAAACAAGACCGGAATGAACACGGCAATGGTCGTAAGTGTCGAAGCCACGACGGCACCTGCAACTTCCGCGGTGCCTTTCGCTGCGGCGTCGTCGGAGGATTCGCCTTGTTCTCTCCGGCGGTAGATGTTTTCCAAGACGACGACTGCGTTATCGACCAACATGCCAACGGCGAAAGCCAGCCCAGCCAGACTGATGACGTTGAGTGAACGCCCCATCAAGCCAAGCATGAGGAAGGTGCCCATCACACTGGCTGGAATCGCAATGCCAACCACAAGAGCTCCACGTCCAAACCAAAAACCGGCCACCAGCATGAGGACGACAGCAAGAACGAAAAACCAGGGCGAGATATACACACTGGCGATAGAACAGGCGGCGATCAGCGGCACGCTTAGTAGCGTCTTGCGTCCCAAGTGCAGGAAGAGCATCAACACCAGAATTGTCAACGCCGCTCCCACAAAAATGTTCTGCCGAACGACTGCGATGGCCGATTTGATGTACTCGGTTTCGTCGTAATACTGGTAAAGCTCTAAATCCAATCGCTTCAGCACGCCGTTGTTCAGGCGGTCCGTTGCCGCGTAAATGCCCTCCATGACTTCCAGCACATTCGCGTCTGAGGCGCGTCGCACGCTCAATCCGTTGGTCGTCATGCCATATCGTCTCGAGAGACTGTCGAGTTTCTTGTATGCGACTCGAACATCCGCAACATCGCGAACATAAATCGGAGTTCCCGCTTCGGTGCGTAGGACCTGGTCCATGACCTGTTCGGGCGTGCGGAATTGTCCAAGGGTGCGGATCACCCAGCGGCGTTTGCTTTCCCACAGGTCACCGGCCGAAGTGTCTTTGTTCTGTCCGGAAAGAGCTACACGGACGTCAGAGATGGTTAGGCCCCGTGCCGCCAGGCGTTCTGGATCGACGACGACTTGTAGTTCTTCTTCTTGTCCCCCGTAAGTATCCGCTTCTGCAACTCCAGGAACACGTTCGAGCTGCGGTTCGACGAGGTTCTCTGCAAGTTTGCGAACATCTTGAAGATCAAGATCAGGGGGAAGTAAGGTCGCCAATTCCGGTGACTTATCTCCATGAACTCGGACGATGTTGTTGAGTCTGAATACACGGAGTGCCGTGTTTTCCGTTGTACACGCGGGTTCGACTAAGTCGGCAAGATCGGGATGCTCCGCTTGAAACTCGCGGATTTCTTCGACGCTTGGCGGCCGCGCCGTCAGTGCAAACCTCGCGATTGGGCTGTCGGACGAATCCGCCGCTTCGATCACCGGCTCGCGAGCACTGACCGGATATTCGCGGACCTGTTGGAGCCGTGTGTTGACTCGCATCATCGCGTCGCCAATGTCGGTGCCCACAGCGAATTCAAGTGTGATGTCAGCTTTGCCATTGCCGCACGTCGACGTCATCTTGATCAAGCCTTCGACGGCGGCCAGTTGCTCCTCTTGCTCTTGTACGATTTCGCGTTCAATCTCTTGCGGGCTCGCACCAGGCCATGAGGTTTCGACACTCAAGACCGGGTTCTGCACGGCGGGAATCAGCTGCTTCGGCATCGTCAGCAGCGAGATCGCACCAAACAATGCCACAATCAAGATCCCGACGGTGACTTTCACCGGGTTCTTGATAAATGAAGCGAATAGATCCATGGCGTTACTCGCAAGCGAGATTGGGGAAGCCTGTGTTAAGACAGGCTATTGTTGCAAAGCCAGTTTCGAAATCTGTCAGGAATCACCTTGCAAGGCGCTGCGATCCGAACCGCATCAGTCCGCTTAGCGACCAATAGCGACCCATCGCTGTAGGCTCGACTTAGGGACTCGGGACCGCGTTGCGTTCCGCGGGCTTAAGGGGGGGGGCGTTGTCCGTGTCTTGGACTGCGTCATCTGGGGCTTCGGGCCGAAGTTTGATGGAGACTCGCTGGCCAGGTTGAAGTCGCTCGTTGCCAACGACGACGACCAATTGATCTTGTTCGACCGGAGCCCGAATCTGAATTCTTCGCCCGCTGGCTACCCCTAAGCTAACTGGAATCTCACGGACCGTTCCCTGTTCCGGCTGAGCTTGGTCTGGCTCGACTAGAAAGATTGAACTTTGGCCTTGGCTCAGCACCAAAGCGTCTTTCGGTACAAGCGGAAGTTGCTGTGGATTCCCAGCCGGTAAATCGACTCGTGCTAACATGCCGCCTAGCAGCAATGGGACTCCGGCCGAGAATTCATTCTTGAGACGCACGTAAACTGGGTAAGTTCGAGCCCCGGCTTCGGCGCTGGGAACGACTCGATCTAGGATTCCGGTCAGCACTTGGTTTTGAATCTGTGAGAACTCGACGCGGACGGAGTCGCCTAGATTCAGATTTCCAATGTACTCTGCAGTAACCGGGAGCCGAATCTCGACCTCATCCAATTCGATGAGTTTGATAATGGGATCACCGCTGCTGATCCACGCACCGACTTCCGTAAACCGCGCTGATACAAATCCTTGGAAGGGAGCACGAATGGTATGTTTTGCTATTCGGTCTTTGATGAGTCGAATCTTTTGCGTCTGCAATTCAACTTGGGCTTGTTTCTGAGCGATCTGCTCGACTCGTGGACCGGCTCGGAGGCGTTCTAAAGTTGCCTGCGCTGCCCGGTGATTCGCAGCTGCAAACGCAGCTCGTTCCTGCGCCGATTCTAAGTCCGCAGTCGTGGAGGCTTTTGCTGCTACGAGAGACTGCTGCCTTCGAAGCTGGCTTTTGGCCCCTTCCCAAACGGCTTCAGCTCCTTTCGCCATTGCTTCGGCTTCTTGGATTTCCTCTGGCCTCGAACCGTTGCGAAACTCGGCGAGCTCTTGGGAATACAGTTCCAATTCGGCTTCGGCTGCACGGAGCTCGATTTCCAGGGTTTCGGTTCGAAGCACCGCGATGGCGTCACCTTCTTGGACTCGCTGCCCCTCTTTGACTTGCATCTGTAACATCCTCCCGGGCACGGCCGAACCGATGGTCGTTGTACGAAGTGGGCTCACCGTTCCTACAACGCGGTAGCCTGATCGGACAGACGCTTCAATGACGGGCTCCACAATGACGGGAGGTGGTGGATCGGCCTGGGTGCCGGATTGGCCAAATGCTTGGTTTGAAGACCAGTGGTGCAGCGCGCAGACGCAACAGCAGGCGTAGAGCCCGATTGAAGCGAGCCGGGGAAGAAGCTGCATGGTGATGCGCCGAAGGAAGGTGGAGGAAGGTAGGTGCGCGAGGCGGGATGTCGGAAACCGGAGGTGGAGTCGGGGGCGGTAGTGTAGGAACAGTGGATTTACCGCGAATCAAAAGCCGCGACTAAAATTCCGATCAAGCTAGTTTAGTCACCAAGCTAGTGCCCACAAAACTCGACGAGGTGCTTCGGCGGTTCCGCACTCAACGAGCAATGGATTCGAAAGTGGTAAGCAAAGACTATTTTTGTGGTTTGGTCACGAGCATTGTAACTTTAGGGATCACGTCCGCTTCATACGACAAGCTATCGTTAGTAGCGTTATGTTCCCCGAGTCGGTGGACCAATTTACCGGACCGGTCGTAAATCAGAATGGCAGGAATGGATGTGATTTCCAACTTCTCGCGGATGGTTTCGTCTGCTTCGGAGCTTAGCAAGTTCTGAAACTTCGTTTTTTGAGCGGCAAGGAATTTGGCAACGCGAGGCTTGTACGTTTCGGCTGGCTTCTTCTTGAGACCGATGTAATCAACGTTCAAAGAGAGGCACGCGACGTCATCTGCGTACGCGTCACTTAGCTTGACCAAATTCGGAAACTCTCGCATGCACGGGATGCAAGAAGTGCTCCATACATCCAATACAATCACTTTGCCACGACGCTTCTTGATTACGTCTTGTAGCTGTTCGTAATCGGCTAACTTCAGCTTTGGGGAGTCAGCGTCGTTGGTCTTTTTTTTTTCGTCTGTTGGTTCCGCGGATTGTCTCTCTACGAAGCTGATTGGGACCACTTTGGTAGGTGTCCAATTTTGCTCGAGCCTGGTCTTGGGCGAGGGAGTCGCATCGAAATTGAGACGATTTCTGGGAACGGTGATGCCGGAGCCGCGCATCTCGCGAAATTCTCGCCTAAAGTCGATGCCGCCATGAGGTAGCGTGATTCCGCTGCGTGGGCCTGTCACTCCCGAACCTGAGATCGTGATACCGGAACCCGTAATCCCAGAGCCCCAGGTAACGCCTGATCCGATTGAGATTCCTGAACCCGAGATTCCTGAGCCCGACAAACCTGAGGAAGTGGACCCGGCGGTGCGATCCCGCTTCTTTAAGCGTGGAATCGTCTCCGTGGGTGGATTGCAGCCAGCTAGAGCGACCAAGGTTGAGCATGCGAGTAGGCAGGCGATCTTCGAAGTGCGTTCAAATACCATTCGATTACCAAGGTAAATCAAGGGTGTAACGTTGGCGAATTGACGGTGGGTTTCGCATAGCTCGCATCCCCTCAACATTGAGGGAAGGGGCATCTGCAGTGCCGCAAAGCCATCGAACAAGCGGGTGGCTGCAAGATATCTAGCCCTCGGGGACGCAGAAACGGCACAAAACGCAGGTTCGGCGCTAGGGGCACGAAGTCGGCGGGCTGCCAAAGCTATGCATCCAGCAATTCTATATCGCGGATAAGGGAAGTGCCATGCAAAGAGCTGGGACTCGAGCGTTTTGGGCTGATGCTCGGACTCAGATCAACGCATCAGAGCTGGTCGGCAGCGATTTCAAAGGTCGTCAAATTAAGTGCTATGACGCCCTCGCGTCGATCATCCAGTACCGCAAGTCGTTGACCTTCGGGGGACCAGATGGCCGACTGGCCACAGCAATGCATACCGTCTTGGAGCCCTAGGCTGTTCGCGATGAGGGTTGGTAGCCCATTGGATTCCGCAATGCCCGCAAGACGGGCGGCGGCGACACGCATGCCCGATTCGTGCTTTGCGACGCTGGCAACGTAGCAGGACGGCGATTCCGCCATCGTCTGGCTGCAGTGGTCGTCGACGGACAATTCGTAGCAGATGGCTAGCCCAATCTTGGTTTCTCCTAGCTGTAGGCTACATGGGGCGTCGCCTGGGTCGAAGTACGGAAGTTCGTCTTCATGTAGGAAGTGCTTGCCATAAACGGATCGGATTGCGTTTGGGTCGTTCCTGACGATCTCGCCAACTGGAACCGCGCCGATTTGGGGCTTGGACGATGTTTGCAGCGGGAGCCCGACAAAGGCCGTCAGTCCAGCAGCAAGACACGCGTCGTCCAAAATGGTTAGCTGATTCCAACTGGACGAATCTTCTACGCGCTGCAGACGTTGGCATGGGATAGGTAGTGCAAACGCGTTCGCTAACCTCGGTTCGTAGCCGAGAAGCGAAAGCTCTGGAAAGATGACTAGGTCAGCGCCCAGCGAATTTGCCAGCTCGATGATACGTAGATGAGCCTTCGTGTTTTGATCTAGGTCGCCCGCAACTGGGCGGACCTGAGCTACAGCGACTGTTTCCACGTTTTGCAAAACACGCTCTTCCGAAGATAGGGCGGATATGAGCTTGATGCTGCTACTTAAGTCGCATCCCTACTATACATCGCGACGCGGTCAAACGTCGTGTCGACCCAGAGCTACAGCTGGCTGTAGGCCAATTCGAACGGCATGTTCAGGTCTTGCAAACTGCCAGATTCAAGCCCACGTCGAAACCAATAGATGCGCTGTTCCGATGTTCCATGCGTAAAAGCGTCGGGGCGAATGGTTCCGGTCGCATTGCGTTGCAGCGTGTCGTCTCCGATGGCATTAGCGGCACGGAGAGCTTCGCCAATATCGCCTTGCTCGAGAACTTGGAATCGCCGTTGAGCATGATGTGCCCAGACGCCTGCCAGAAAGTCAGCTTGCAATTCGAGACGAACGCTAAGCTTGTTCGCTTCGGCTTCATCCTGCATTCTCGCTTGTTGACTTTGTACTTCCATCGACAACCCAAGCAGATTTTGGATGTGATGCCCGATTTCATGAGCGATCACATAGGCACAAGCAAAGTCGCCCTCGGCTTTGAATTTGGTGGCCATCTCGTTGAAAAAGGACAGGTCGAGGTACGCTTTACTGTCTCCGGGGCAATAGAAGGGACCAACGGCCGAGCTAGCGGTACCACACGCAGATCTCACACTACCGGTGAAAAAAACGAGATTGGGTTCTTGGTACTGTCGGCCAATTTCTTTGGGGAGTAGTTCCGACCAAACTTCCTCCGTTAGAGTCAGGACTTTCGAGGCGAAGACCTTCTGGGCTTCTTCCTCCGCAGTCGGCGGTGGTCCTGAGGAGGCGGCTTGAGCTTGTGCGACGGCGGCTTGCTTCTGTGCTTCTTGAACGGCAACGCCGACGGCCTGCTGTACATCTCCGCCGCGAATCAATGTAAACACGACTGCGATGATGATCGCGAATAGCCCCCCACCGCCAGCAACGACGGCTCCGCCACCCATGCGACGACGATCTTCGACGTTACGGCTCTCTTCAATATTGTCTAATCGCATTCGCTCAACCTACTACTTTAGCGCTTGAATTCCCGGAATAGGCAACTCTCGGAACAATTTCCAAGAGGCGGTGCGGTTCGGCAAATGCGAAACCACACCTGGACAAAAGCGGCGAAGTGCGACCGATTCCGCAAGCAGCTATTTGTACGCACACTCAATGAGCTAAGCGTATCGGTTTGCGAGGCCAAAGGCAATTCGTCCACGGTACGGCGCTTCATGGAGGCTGGCGGGCTTCAATTTGGGTAAGCGTGCCCCACCAATTTACGAGTCAGGTCCGTCCCAATGTCGGCAAATTCAGCTGCCGTTACGCTGGTGTGAAGCACAAGCTGAACGTTGCCGGACGTGAGCGATTCCTGACCAGATTAGGCTGGAGCCATCAGTAGCCTCGCGGGATCTCGATCAAGAACCAGCTGCGTCCCGGCGTCCAGATCCTACGCCGGTTGCCGTCACCTTCGAATGAAACGTAGTCGCCGGGCCACCAACGGCGCCAACCAGATCTTGGTCGGACCAACGTTCCGGTTCGCGGGCCCCATTGGTTGATGAGGCGGATCGAACCATTGCGATTGCGGCGGATCTGCCACAGTTGGCTGTAGTAGGTTTCGTTGAGATCGCCAATGTATAGATCCCGATTGGGAACCCATTGACCTTTCTGGAGGTCGCCGCCGCGAGAAAGATAGCCGGTTCTCAAATAACGTTGATCTGAAGTGGCACCATCGTCGGGCGATTCGTCATTGATCCATAAACTACGAATGCGGTAGCCTCTTCGTCCCGTCGGAGATTCTTCCGTGTTCACTGGAACCAGCTGCCATCGAGTGCTACTCCAATCCAACGTATCGCAAGTGAGGCGTTCCAAATAAGGATATGATTCTGGATAGTAGACCCCGTCCGTGTCCTGAACGCCGACCCTCGAAAGGAGTCCAGAGAATGGCCACCAGCAATTGAGGGCCCAGTAGTTTCGCGGTGCATTTTCAAACGCATCCTGCAGAGCGAAGTAAGCAGGTTTCGCGGTCGTCGTGTCACCCACCGTGGTGTAGGGACTGGGAAAAGTGAAAGAACCATTGGGGATAACCGGTTCTTCTGGCGGCCCGAAATCGAAACCGATCGGGTGCAAGAAAGTGTTCCGTTGATCGATGAAGTCCCAGAGGAATAAACCGTGGCAGCCTGGCTCAGCTAGAGCGACTTCGGCGATGCCTGCAAATATGTCAGCTTGTAGCGACAATTCGTCCGGCGTCGGTGGCACCGGTTCAAAGTCTTCCGTCGGCTCTCCAGCGTCGCTGGTTGGTGGAGTCGAAACTGTTGCCGCAACATCTAGCTCAGTCAGGTAGACAGCGAAACCGGCATCGGCAAAACGGCGAATATTCAGCCCAATCGCGGCATAATCGGGTTCAAGACCAAGATTGAGTTGGTGCATCTGAATGCCCACACCGTGGATGGGAACACCCCCATCTCGAAGCTTCGTGATGTAAGCCAGAAGCCGGTCGGACTTTTCGCCTGCGGTCGCAATCCCGAAGTCGTTGATAATCAACTCGGCACAAGGATCTGCTGCGTGGGCCGCCCGCAATGACTCCGCTACGTAGTCCAAGCCGACTGCATCGAACGCTTCGAACTCGCGGTAGTTGGTTCGAAGCCCATCTTCGTTCGCAGTTGGGTCTCCAGGGTTTGCCATGATTTCGTTGACGACTTGCCAAGTGCGCACGCGACCGGCTGTTGATCCAACCATACCGGCAGCATAGCCGGTGACGTAGTGTCGAATCTGCGCGTCATCTAGACCGTTGTAGAACCCAAACGCGTTAATGCTTGGATAAACCAATACGTGACCATGGACGGATTGCCCCAAGCCGCAAGCGAGGTCAACCGCTGCTTCCCACCGAGACGTATCCAAGGACTCAAGCTGCGGCTTTCCCTGCGTAGGACCGTTTGGGTCGGATGAGAAGACACCGATCATCAAGGCGTTGAATTCGCGAACTGCAACGCTGACCACTTCGGAGAACTCGTCAGGGAAACCCGTGTCGTAAGCACCGACAATGCCACCAATTTGAAATCCGCGAGGTGCCAGCTCACGCAAGCCCTCGCCGGGAGGCAAAACTACGTTCTGGGCCTCTAGATGGGCGATCGGTGTTAAGGCGATGCTGGCTGATAAAGCCATAGCCAGATAAGCCAATTGCGGAACACAAGTGCGCATAAGTGCGCTAGTGGCAGGCTGGGGGCGAGCACGCATGGGGTCTATCCCAGGGGTAAAATCATGTGGTGCGGATCAATTGCGAGAGAAGTCCGTGGCGTTAACACGACACAGTTTGCCCATTTTGTACTTCTGGGGGATGCTCATCAACACCCGCAGGGAGTGTTTTTTGCGTTTTTTGAAAATTCCGCGTCGTTTTGTTGTCCCGATTACGGAGCAGCGGCTCCAACAGCTGCGGGCTGAGGTCCAGTCATGGATGTTGTGCCGATGCACGAATGTCGCCTAGCCGCGAACTGCGTACGGTTTGCTGCAAAAAGAATCTAGTTGGTGCTGAAGCCCAGCTTTTCGCGGACTCCGATCCCAGGCAGAAAGTCGAGGGGGCAGTTGTCGTGTTGTTGGACTCGATGAAGACGGGCTGATACTCCCCAGTTTGTGGGAGGGTTATGTTGGGTATGAATCCATGTGAATTCGCCCGACGACGAACAGCTGACAATGCTCATGTCATAGTAATGGCGTGATAGAATCAATGATTCGATTCACTGAGCTTGATAGAGCCTCTCGGAGAAAAAGATATGCGTCGTGTGAACAGCGAATCTCGGGCTAGAAATGCAAATGGAATGGACCCGAACGCGTCGCGTCGTGGATTTTTAAAGCGTTCTACTGGGACGGCGGTTCTCGCTGCTGGGGTTGTGGGCTCGGAAGGTTTCGCGAATGCGGGTTTCAACCCGCATTCGGATCAGTCCGATGCTGACAAAGCCTCGCTCGAGTCGCCGAAGTTCCGCTACTGCCTGAATACGAGCACCATTAACGGTTCCAAAGTTCCGATTCGCGAACAGTTGCAGATCGCTTCCAAAGCTGGATACGATTCCGTGGAACTCTGGTTGCGTGACATTCGTCGCTTCACGGATGAAGGAGGGACTCTGACCGATCTGCGGAAAGAGCTTCAAGATCTCGGATTGGGAGTCGATAGTGCCATCGCCTTTGGTGCTTGGATCGTCGATGACGACGCAAAACGCAAGGCGGGTTTAGAGCAGTGCCGCCAGGACATGGAGGTGCTGGCCGAGATTGGAGGCACTCGTATCGCTGCTCCACCAAAAGGCGCCGATCGAGGAGTCGAACCGGGTAGTTTGAATTTGGACGATGCTGCCCAGCGCTATCGAGATCTGCTCGAGGTAGGCAAGCAAACTGGAGTCTTGCCACAGGTAGAACTGTGGGGTTTCGCTGCCAATCTATCGACGTTGCCTGAGATTCTGTACGTGGCTGCCGCCGCAGACCATCCTGACGCATGTGTCTTGCTGGATGTTTACCACATGTACAAAGGCGGGAGCGATTTCAACAACGTTGGGTTGATACCGGGTAGCAAGATGCATTGTTTGCACATGAATGACTATCCTGCTGAACCACCGCGCGCGACCATCGGCGATGCCGACCGTGTTTACCCAGGAGACGGAGTTGCCCCGATGAATCACATCTTGCAATCACTAGTGCGTGGGGGATTCGTTGGAACTCTAAGCCTTGAACTGTTTAATCGCAGCTATTGGGAGCAGCCGCCCCTTGAAGTCGCCAAGACCGGCATTGAAAAGATGAAGGACTGTGTCGAAAGTGCCTTCAACATATGAGCGTCTCCATGTGAATTCTTCGCCGCGTCCTCGTATGCACTTACAGAATCTGTGCTGCATATTTCAAGCAATTGAAGAACGCGTCGCGTGCTGCTTCGACGTCTAGATTGCTACCGACTTCAACATTGGTTCGCCACTGTCTAGGCTCACGTCGATCGAATACGGTTGCTCCCCGCGTTAGTTCTCCAGCGACCTCGATATCGCACGCCATCGTCGTCCATTGTGCCAGCATTGGTTCGACCAGCATTAAGATTGGCATTACCGCTTGAAAGGAAACCGTCTCGCGTCCTAGGTGTTGCCGAGTTGAACGAAATAAATGCGGAACAATCTTCTCGAGAACACCGCCAACTTTGCTGTATCCAGGGGGCAGTTGGTCGACTAACTCCAACCCAAATTGCAACGCTTCGGTGACCTCGAGCGGAATGAGGCTTTTGGTGGTCGCGGAGTGGATGACTTGGCGGGCCGCTTTGGGATCAAAATGCAGGTTAAATTCAGACGTCGCCGTTTCGTCCCCCTTGAGTTCGACGGAGCCGCCTGCAATCACGACGCGGTCGACCAATTCGGCTAACCCCGCGTCGCGGCTGAATGCCTTGGCCACTCCTGTCAGTGGACCCATGCAAACCAACGTCACTTCACCAGGATTGGCACGAAGCTCTTTCTCGATCAGTTTGTCGCTTGGCAACGAATGTTGGCGGGACACGGGAGAGAAGTCCGTATTCCCCAGACCGTCTTCGCCATGCAGTAGTGTATTGTTGCTGACGGCTGCATCACTCTCAGGATCAATGGCAGCGCCGATGCGTGGTATTCGTGGCGGATCGAAGCGTTCTATCAACGCCACCACGTTTTCAGTCGCTTTGTCCGAGTCTACCGTGCCAGCGCATGCCGTGACGGCTAAGACTTCTAGGCGAGGGTCAAACAGCGCAAGGCCCAGTGCTACGGCGTCGTCGATACCTGGATCGCAGTCGATGATGACCTTACGTGGCATTGTCAGTTACCTTATTTTGATGCGAGTCGCGCGCTGAATTTGCTCGCAATTCTTTCCCACCTCTTCCGCTATCGGAGTTTTGATCGCGATGCGTGAGCCAGAGTTTAATGCAATTCTCTCCCAGCTCCAATCTCAGCCGGCTGCGGACCTCTCCTCGGAGCAGATGCGACACTTGATGACATGGTTCTTGAGCGGTGGAGCAAGTGAGGATCAGACTTTGTCTTTCCTCGAGCACCATTCCAACAAGGGCGAGTCAACTGACGAACTCGTCGGGGCTGCTCAAGCACTTCGTGATTCGATGAAGACGGTTTCCTGTGCACATCCTGTGGTGGTCGATACCTGTGGGACTGGGGGTGATGGGTCCAAGACATTCAACATCAGCACGGCGGCCGCGATCGCGTGTGCGGCAGCAGGAACCCCGGTGGCCAAACACGGGAACAGGAAAGTGACCAGTAGCACGGGGTCGGCGGATGTGTTGTCTGAGTTGGGAGTGAATCTAGAGGCTTCGGCGGAAACAGTAGAAAACTGCCTCGCTCAGTTGGGGATCTGCTTTCTCTTTGCTCCCTATTTTCATCCCGCGATGAAGCATGTCGGACCAGCGCGACGTGCCTTAGGGCGGCCTTCGATATTCAATCGCCTCGGACCGCTCGCGAATCCAGCCCAGGTCGGATACCAAGTTCTGGGCGTTGGCGATTTGGCTTTGCAAGACAAGCTCGCCTCCGCACTGCAGAAGCTGGGCACAAAACGCTCCATCGTCGTGCGTGGTAAAGATGGTGTCGACGAGATTAGTCTGACCACACCTACACGAGTACTTGAGGTGACGCCTGATTCCATCGCGGAACGAACTTGGCAGCCCAGTGACTTTGGCGTTCAGTCCGCGGATCGCGACTCACTCTTTGCCGACGATCCTGCGAGTAGCGCGGCCTGTATTCGGTCGGTGCTCAATGGGGAAAAGAGTCCCAAGCGAGACGTGGTCGTGGTGAATGCTGCAGCGGCACTATGGATTGCCGGACGCTCCGACTCACTAGCGGAATGCGCTAGCTTGGTCGAAGCTGCGTTGGACGCCGGGGCGGCTCAAGCCGTAGTCGAACGGCTTGGCGCCATGACCGCATCCGAAGCGTGAGCCCTTTTTTTGCGAATTGGCGTCAGCGTTTGACTGCCGTTCAGCGCTCGTCATCTTGTCCGCACAGGTGTTTCGCCTAATCCAGCTTCGTCAGGTGCAGAAGCCGGAACTCCATGATCTCGTCACCTGCGACAGACACGGGCTTGAGGATCAACTGACCGTCGCCTTCTTCGAGGTGGATTGTTCCGACGTCGATCGTCTTAAAGTCCTTTACATAGGACTCGGCTCGCTCAACACGATCATTCTCCTGACCGCGTAAAGGCGGATTGTGAGCTTCGGAGATTTTGAATCGCAAGCTGCTATTTCCGAAGCTCAATTCGACTTCAGAGCCCACGTTTTCCTCGCTGCAAGCGTATTGTAGCGCGACCTGATATTGACCGGTTGCCGCAACGCGCGCGTCCCAGTGAATCGTTTCTTCCGTCGAGGTCCAATTACGGAAGAAGGAGCAGTTCGGATAGCGGTTTGAACGCTCAATGCGGCCGCTTGCAATGGCATCTCGAGCCGGAATTTGCGTGTACTTGTACTCTTCGTGTCCGATTAGGAACGGGCGTTCGTCTTGATCGTAGCCGGCGACTTCTTTTGAATATCGATCTGCGACTGCTTTCATCTCGCGAACGATTTCTGGGTGATTGGTCTTTACGTCCTTGCGTTGTCCAGGATCGGCGACAATGTCATACAACGCTCCACTACTGCCAAGTCGGAAACGCTGATTGCGGATACTGATCTTTCCACGCCATTGGTTCACGATGAATCGATCGGGCCAGTCCGATACTCCGTCCGCCTGGAGGAGCGGGGCAAGTGAGCGTCCGTCCAGCGGCTTGGTCCCGACGATCGGAACGTTGCAGAGTTCCGCTAGGGTTGGTAGCAAGTCGGTCACCGAGGTGATTGGAGCGATCGTCTTTCCGCCTGGAAGTTGCCCTGTCCAGCGCATCAGCAAAGGTGAGCGAACTCCCCCCTCATCAGTGGACCCCTTGCGGCCTTTCATGTCGCCGTTCCAACGGATTCCGTTCGGACCGTTGTCTGAGAAGTAAAGCACAATGGTGTCATCCGCAATATTCAGTTCGGTCAGTCGATCGAGTAGCCGTCCCACGTTCCAATCGATGTTCTCGCACATTGCCAGGGCGCAGCGAGTGTGTCCGATGTTCTGTTTTTGTGGTGATCGGTTTAACTGCGTCAGTGGTTTGTTCTCAAAACGATCCCAAAAGGGATCGGGTACTTGCATCGGCGAATGGGGCGTATTGAACGGAAGGTACGCAAAGAAGGGCTCGTCCTTCTCAACGGCTCGTTCAATGAACTTCATCGCACGATTGGTGAAATCATCGATGCAAAACCCTTCGCCTTGGACCAGCTGTCCGTTGTGTTCAAGCGGTGGGCTGAAGTAGTCGCCCCAATGGCCGCTGCAGAATCCATAGTACTCGTCGAAGCCACGACCGTTCGGATGGTAAGGGTATTGCATCCCATTGTGCCATTTGCCGAAAGCTCCCGTCGTATAACCGGCAGCCCTGAATGTGTCTGCGATGGTGACTTCGTCCAGATCCATTCGTTCTCCACCAGCCGAGGTACTGTAGACTCCACTTCGAGCGTGATAACGCCCAGTCAAAAACTCAGCGCGTGTTGGCGAGCAAACTGCACAGACGTAGAAGCGATCGAATTTAAGACCATCTTGAGCAAGCGAATCAATGCGGGGCGTCGCGATGTCTCGGTTGCCATTGGTACTCAGGTCGCCCCACCCTTGGTCGTCGGTCAGGATGACGAGCACGTTAGGGTGGCTCTGTTCCTCCGATGTGAAGCTCTTCCCGATCTTTGTTGAGTGGGGTTGCTTGTCATTGATTGCTGGCGTAGATTCGCCACCTGTTGCTGGGCCTGTCGCTAGGCTGATCATTCCAGCTAGTGTGAAACACGCGATGCAGCTTCGTAAAAGTGATTGGGGAGTCGTAAATCGCGGGGGTAGGGTCAACATCATGATCCTGAGTTTCTAGGGGAATTGAGCCCTTTTGTGCGGCTCTGTGGAGGGGTTTCACGGAGGTTTTTTGGGGATAATTGGTCAAGCTTGTCAGTAATTACCGCCAATGAAGCACTATCATGAGCCTTCGGCTGCCTTCCCTGGATCCGTACCGCTAATCTTGCGTTCCCGAAACTGACCTTTCTAGCCACCTTTTCAATCCACCAGACAAGCGTCTGCGTCCAGCTTATCAAGTCTCTAGCGGGAGAAGCAGAATGGGGAATTTCTGCGTAGCGATCATTGATGATCATGCCGCCATCACCACGGCGCTATCCAACATCTTGAAGTTCAAGGGATTTGACGTTGACTCCTTCACCAATCCGACCGTGTTCTTAGAGTCAGCTCGCAGCAAGCCCTATGACTGCGTTCTTCTGGATGAGATTATGGACCCCATCAACGGTTTGGAGGTCTTCAAGATATGCCGAAATGAAGGCATGCAGTTTCCGACCATCATGGTAACGGGAAATGCAACAACCGAGTTGGTCGTGACTGCAATGGAGGCTGGCTTCAGCTACGTTTTCGAAAAGCCAATTATTGACGGCAAGCACCAGGAATTACTCGACCGTGTTCAGATGTACTGCGACGAGTATAGGAAGACCATTGCCCACGACGTTCGGCGAGCTAAACAGCTGGAGGTCTTTGCAACACTCTCGGATCGCGAGAAGGAAGTTCTGCGCCAGTTAGCGAATGGCAAATTGAATAAGCAGATGGCAGGAGAGATGAAAGTAGGGCTCCGGACGATCGAGACGTATCGAAGTCGTCTGATGGTGAAAATTGGAGCCGAGACCGTTGCCGACGCGATCGCGTTTGCCATCGCCGTGGGGTTGCGTGACGATCCGGAAGAGCAAGCTCAAGTCGGTTAGCCCACTCAATTGAGTTGCCTTCTATCCCGGCCGCATTCATTTCGGCTCCCTACGCGGGGCTGGAGGTTTGCACCGACCCGGGCATCGAATGTTGCCCCTGTCTGTTGCGTTGGCCGTCTTTATGCTCAATGCCCGTCGCTGAACTCACCGCCATTTCGGGCCCTTCTAATTGCGAATTCATACGTATCCGTTAGGTTCACGTTGAAGTGAATCCTTAAGCGGGTAATCCATAGATGACATTTTTTGCCGTTATTCCGGCTGCGGGTAAGAGCCTTCGCATGGGATCGGAGCACAAGCTCCTGTTGGAATGGCCCAGATCTGATTCTAAAGCGAAAGTGCTCTCGGACGGATCCATTCTGACCGATTCATGTGGGCGTTGGACCGTCTTGCACAACGTTCTCAATGCTTGGAAGAAAAGCCAAGTCGATCGCATTTGCATTGTTTTGCGGTCTGCGGACCGAAAACTAGCCAGGATCGCGGAACAGTTCGGCGTCGACGTCGCAACGGTTGCCAATGACGTTCCTCAGATGAAGGATTCTATCTGTGCTGGCTTGCGTTATCTCGAACAGAGTTACGCTCCGCAGAATTGTGATTTCTGCTTGGTCTCACCAGCCGACATCCCCATGTTGCAGCCAGTCGTCATTGATCGAGTTATTGCAGGTGCTTTCGAAGCCGAATCGCCTGTGGTTCCGTGTTACCGAGCGGAGCATTGTGGTGAAGTCGCTCTTCTGGAGCCGGGCAAACGCGGTCATCCGATCGCAATGCCCTGGAATTTGATGCGGCAAACGCATGGATTGAAAGAAGACCAAGGTCTGAACGTCTTGCTGGACCGCTATGCGGATTCAACTGTTTGGGTCGACCTACCACTTTCCCTGAAGCCCACCGACATAGATACTCCTGAAGAGTATCAGCAATTGCTCGACCGTCAGCGCGAGCAGAATTCCTGAGTGTCGTTTGGGATAGTCTTGACCACTTACTTGAAATAACGGTTTCGGCTTCGACTGGAATGGTCGCGACGAGCCGAGCAGTCTGCACAGATCCCTTCACCTTGTCTCCAATCTTGCGCGAGTTTTGAATGTCTCAAGATCGAATTTACTCGGTTCCCCTGAAGCAAGTTGGGAGTTTCGTTTTCGACGAGAAAGTGGTCGAAGTGTTTCCGGACATGATTGCGAGATCCGTTCCCGGATACGCTTCCATCGTCGGAATGACGGTTGAGCTCGCCAAAGAGTATGTACAACCCGAGACTAATATTTATGACTTGGGTTGCTCTCTGGGGGCTGTCGCGTTGCCTGTGGCAGGAAACATGCCTGCCAACTGTCGTCTGATTGCGGTGGACACCTCGGAAGCAATGGTAACGAAACTCGGCTCCGAGATGACTGCTGCCGGCTTGGACGGCGGAATCGATGTCAGGACAGAGGACATTCTCGAGACGGAAATTGAGAACGCGAGTTTCGTTGTCCTCAACTACACGCTTCAGTTTGTGCCGCTTGAAGATCGGGCCCGGCTGCTAAGGCGAATATGGTCTGGTATGAAAACCGGGGGCGCCCTTGTTCTTTCCGAAAAAGTCCTCGTTGACCATTCCGAATCGCAGGAGTTGCTGACGACTTTGCACCACTCATTTAAGCGTGCTAATGGCTACAGCGACCTGGAAATAGCGCAGAAACGTACTTCGCTCGAGAACACTCTGATCCCTGAAACGGTTGAGACGCATCTGGGGCGACTCGAAGAGGCCGGCTTCGCGACGTCAGCTGTCTGGTTCCAGTGCCTGAATTTTGCGTCCTTCATTGCATTAAAATAGCACCGTCACTGTGGTGGTGGAGTAGCCTACCGGGTGGGATCCTCTCCGTTAACCTGCGATTAATGCGTGCGCTGGTTAGCGGGAGGTGTGCGAGCTGGAATCAAGATGGCGGGAGAGAATCGATGTGTGAATCACCGCTCGGAGGAGAGCTAGTGGAGCGAAGATCGCGGCGGCACGAATCGTGGGCTAAAGGACTTTTTCTAGCGTTCAAAGTTTTGGTTGCGGGTTGGTTCATTTATGTCTTCGCTGCAACGGGGAAGGAGGTTCATGGTCAAGAAGCGGCATCGAAACCGCAAGAGACGAACTCATCGATCGCAGAAGGCGATGTGGAGCTAGCCCGAGATCGTCGTCTTGGCGACTTAATCGACTTGAATGGCTATTTTCCGTTCGAGGTCCCTGATTCCCGGGAGGCGTGGGAGCGTCGAGCCGACTTTCTCCGTGATCGAATTCGACTGGCAACAGGTCTGTTTCTAACGCAGCCACCGCGCGGACCATTGAACGCCGTGTTACACGGAAAAGTTCAGCGTCCCGGGTTTACGGTCGAGAAAGTGTATTTCGAATCGATACCTGGACATTTCGTTACGGGGTTGCTTTTTCGACCGGAGGGCGTGTGGTCTGAGGGTGATCCAAAGCGTCCCGCAATACTTTCGCCGCATGGACATGGTGGCCGAATGTATGACTACGGCGCCGACGCTATGGGCAAGTTGATTGCTAGTGGTGCGGAAAAGTTTGCCGCATCCGGACGTTTCCCCAAGCTGGCGAGATGTGCGCAGTTGGCCAGGATGGGCTGCGTTGTTTTTATCTACGACATGCTCGGCTACGAAGACAGCCAGCAGATCAGTCGACAGCTCGCCCACGGTTTTGCCAAGCAACGCGATGGCTTTGGGGGTGAATCTGGTTGGGGGCTCTTCAGTCCTGCCGCGGAGCTGCGGCTTCAAAGCATCATGGGGGTGCAGACGTGGAATTCAATTCGTGGGCTCGATTTCTTGGAGTCTCTCCCGGACGTAGACTCGACTCGATTAGCCGTTACTGGTGGTAGCGGTGGCGGTACCCAAACAATCTTGCTGTGCGCGATCGATCCGCGACCGATCGCTGCATTTCCCAACGGCATGGTGTCCACTGCCATGCAAGGCGGCTGTACTTGTGAGAACTGTTCGTTGCTGCGAGTCGGAACAGGCAACGTTGAGTTGGCGGCATTGTTCGCTCCGAAGCCGCAGGCAATGACGGCAGCCGACGATTGGACCAGGAACATGATGACACGAGGTTATCCTGCGTTGCGGTCGCTCTATTCGATGTTGAATGCACCCGAAAACGTCTATTGTCGTCCTCTTTTGGAATTCCCGCACAACTACAACTATGTCTCGCGTGAAACCATGTATGAGTGGTTCAACAAGCACCTCGGACTTGCCCAGCCGAGTTGGGAAGAAATCGATTTTGAGCCGCTGACCGCCGAGGAAGCCTCCGTGTGGAATGCGGATCATCCAAAGCCCGAAGGCGGTGATGCGTACGAGTTAAGGCTCACGAAGCAGCTGGATGAGTTCTCGAAGAATGCGTTGGAGAGACTTGAACCTGCAGACCAAGATGGCTTCGAGGAATACCAGTCAACGGTCGGCAAGGCGTTTCGGCTGATCGTTGGACGGGAGATGCCCCAGCGAGTCGGCATCACGCGCACGAAGCTCGGGGACTTTCCGGCTGGTTCATATGCACTCTACAAAGACAGGTTGGATCTGACCGAATTCAACGAAGTGCTGAATGTCTGGACGGTCTATCCATATGAATGGAATGGGAAAGTCAAAATTTGGGTGGATCCGGCGGGTAAGAAGGCCCTGTTTGCCGATCGAAGTCGCGAGGACTCCGAATACTCGGACGAAACTAAATTGCATCCGAGTGTCCAAGAGTTACTGCAGAACGGCACGGCTGTCTTGGCAGCGGACATTATTGGAATCGGCCCAAATTCGGTAGCCGAAGAGCATGCGACAGACGAGCTGAAGGAAGTGGCTTTCCTGCAACGGAGAGTTGAGAACCCACGAGAGGCACCTTGCTACACCTACGGGTATAACGACCCGCTGTTTGTACAGAGGGTGCATGACGTCATGACGTTGATTTCGTTTGCTCTCGATCCGCAGTATGGTCCGCCGGAAATCGAGCTGCATGGTACTGGTGGTTTGGGCCCTGTGACCGCACTGGCACGAGTGGTCGCAGGCGACCAAGTTAAAGAAGCGACGATCGATACGGAGGGGTTTCGATTTGATTCGATTGACCACTATCTCGACGAGAACATGCTCCCGGGGGCCGTGAAGTACGGCGGACTGCCGGCGATCCTGGGATTGAATGCGCCGTTACCGCTCCATTTGGAGGGTGAGCAGAGCATTCCAGAGCTGACGATAAAACTGTACCGAGCCTCAGGCGCGGGCGCAGCCGTGAGGCTTCATGCTGGCGAATAAGGGGCGACTGGTCTAACGAGTTTTGCACGGCGAAGATCTTCGAACAATGCGAAGTAGTCGATGGACTCGAATTCCGGTTGGAGAGCGTTGTCGGGCAAGTGGAAATCGTGTTCCCCTTCGCCTTCTCCGTTCAACGCATTGATAACAATCAAAGCGTCGATCGCGGTTGCGAAATTGTCTGAATTTACGTCAACGAAAACGGGTGGCGTTTCCGGTGGGCGATCGGTCAAGTTGGAGTCCACGTTGTTGTTCAGGAAATTGATCACTAGTAAGGCATCGAGTGGCGTGACGAAGCCATCATTGTTGACGTCATTTGGCGTTGCTGAGTTATGCCACAGCGCAACATCGTTGTCGACGATGGTGAATTCAAGCTTGTCGGTGGCGACGCCTTCCACGCAGCCTATGACCTCGATTCTCTGGTCGCCTTCGACCAACAAGTCATCGTTGACCAGGATTTCGAAATCGACGGATTGGACGCCAGCTGGGATGATGATCGTCTCGGGTAGGGTCATCTGATCCGTTGGGTAGTCGCCGAATTCAACGACCAAACGAAGGTCTGAGTCGAGGTCATCGCGGCTCACGTTCGCCGTAAACGAGCCAACATCCTCGGAGTACGAAGAGGACTCGGTTCGGAAAGCGATCGGTAAAAGGCCGAGAACCCCAACGGCAAATTCGGAAGTTGGACGGTCTGAAGTTGCATCGCCGATTCGTGTCGCGGTTGCCGTGACTGATTCCCCATCCAAAATGGCGGGCAAAGATTTAGACCAGGCAGAATTGCCCATTCCGTCTGTAGTGATTTCGATTTGATCCAGGTAACGGTTCCCCTGGGCATTGTCGCCGGCTGTTGCCGAAGCAAAAAATTCGATGATGAAGGTCGAATCTGGAAGGCTATTGAGCGTGCCCGAAATGAAAGTGGAGGCGGCGCGTTGCACGAAATCGATCTTGGGAGCATTCTGCAAATCGTTCGGGCCAGTATCCAAATCCATGCTGTCATCGGCCGTACGCCCATCATTCCCGAGGTCGATTCCAAGACCTTCGTTGCCGAAAATCGAGTTTCGGCTGATCCGGTTGGCCACTGCTTTCTCGCCTTCGACGGCAATGCCAAAGGAACCATTGTTTGCAATTGTGTTTGGCAAAGAACCACCGACCGCGTTGTTGGCGGCCTCAGTGATCCGAATGCCACCGAGCACGTTGCCCAAAGCCCCGCCATCTTTATCGAGGCCAATCCAATTTCCATCGATCCGGTTATCGCCAGAGTCTTCTTGGATCAGGATCCCGGACCCTGCGTTGCCACTGATGATGTTGCGCTCCTTTGCGGAACTGCCACCAATGGTGTTGTTGGTCGCGGCCTGGAACGTCCCCACTCCGCTGGCCCCGTTCGGGATCTCGTTTTTGCCTGTGGCGTCGAGGCCAATCCAGTTACCGCCTGCCGAATTGAAATCGGCTCCATTTCGAAACCGTAGTCCAAAAACTTCATTTCCAGATATCAGATTTCCGGCTGCCGAGTCATCGCGTGAACCCGCCGAGGTTCCAACGATGTTGCGGGACGCGTCGGCAGATATCAAGATGCCGGTGGATGTATTGGGAATTGCGGAAGATCCGGAGATGTCGGTCCCGATGTAGTTTCCGGCGATGATATTGTCGTTGGTTCCTTCGCCCCCAATAGCCACGCCCTGGTGAAAATTTCCCGAAACAATATTTCGCTCGGCAGCGTCGCTCTCTGTATTATCATTCGTGCCAAATAGGTTGCGAGCCGAGCCGCCGTTCACGAGGATTCCGCGTCCCAAATTCTGCAGCGCGGATGTGCCAGCTGCATCGACGCCAATCAGATTTCCGGAAATGACATTCTCATGGGACTCAAAGACCCAGACTCCGTTGTCACCATTTCCAGATATGAGGTTCCCCAAATACTGCCCGTCGGCGGTGCCGATCTGGTTGCGGTTGGATCCTCCGAATACAACAATCCCGGATTGCCCATTACCAATTGCACTGCTGCCGGCGGGGGCAGTGCCAACGTAGTTGCCGGATACGGTGTTTTGACTTGCACCGGTGTCAAACCGTACTCCTTGGAATCCGTTGCCTGAGATGAGATTGCGTTCCAGCTCATCCGAGGTGTTATCGGCGTTTGAGCCGATCAGATTTTGCTCGGAAAAATCATCGACGAGGATACCATTGTCTTGATTGGGCAAGGCTGCTGTCGCCGCTTCGTTGACACCAATCAGATTACCGGCAACGACATTCGAATTTCCGCCGAATATGCGGAGCCCACTCATCGTGTTTCCAGAGAGCAGGTTCTTTTCTGCCTCGTCATTGTTACCGTCGCCGTCGACGCCGACGATGTTGTTGCTCGCCCCGTTTTGGATAAGAACGCCGTCTCTCGTATTGGGAATCGCCTGAGTGCCATCTGCGTTGGTCCCAATTCGATTGCCAAAGACGTGATTGCCGGTCGCGTCATCGCCTTCTATTCGAACCCCCTCGATGTCGTTTCCTGAAATCAGGTTGCCATTGACCCCATAGCTTCCGCCGATCTGATTGTTCGCCGAATTCTGGATAAGGACGCCGGTGAAACCGTTTCCTACGGCGACTTCACCGCTTACGTCCGTACCGATGAAGTTATTGGCAATGACATTGGATCCGCCCTGCATCAAACGAATACCCGGACCTCCAAATGCATTGATGACCAGTCCAAGCACTTGGGAGTTACCGCCAAGAATCGTGAGCCCATCCACAAATCCGATGAGATTGGATCCAGTTAGTTCGACAATCGGATCTCCAGTGAATCCAGGCTGGGAGGTGCCGTCGATGGTCAACGGACTAGTGATCCACGGCAGTTCACTTATGGGAGCTATCGTTTTGCCTTGGGGCAACGCGAATTCAATTGTATCGTTTGCCGGCGTGAGGTTGGCTTGGGTGATGGCTTCCCGTAACGAACCCGGGCCACTGTCGCCAGTGCTAAACACAGTGAAGGTCGCGAGCATTCGCCGGTCTTCAAGTGGCTCAAGGCCGAGTCGTTTTCGGTGTATGGCACTCATGTTTCGTTCCCAAGCCATCAGTGATTCGCAAGACAGCTAGTCTAATTTCCTTTCGGAAGCAATCTAGTTGGACCCGAGTACCAGATCAGCCGCAGTCACCAAACCGGAGGCTTCAAGGTGTGATTAATGAGCGTTCAAGGTCGCATTAAAAGCGTTTAGTCTTGTGGTCGACGATTTTAAGTTCATCGCGGCGTTCGATGAGCTGCGTGACAATGCTGATTGCAATTTCTGGCGGAGTATTGTTGCCTAGCGAATTTCCCATCGGACACGCATACGAATTGATCTTCTCCGGTGGAATTCCAAGCTGCTCTAGATCGCGTCGCAAAATCTTCGCTTTCTGTAGGCTTCCGAGCGCACCGAGATACGGAGCTTCACGCGAACGAAGGACTTCAGCGAGAACAGGCAGATCCGTAGCGTGGCCCTGAGTCATCAATACGAAGAAAGTCTGAGGGGGGAGTCCTGTAACTTCGGCTGCTAAATCCTCCGTGCATATCTTGGTTAGCCGCGGGTGATCATCCTGTCGAGAAAGCCATTCTGAACGTTGGTCGATCCAGGTGATTCGGCACTGAATCGTGAGCAGCAGAGGAATGAGGGCTTGGGCTATGTGCCCGGCTCCGAAGACGGCAATCTGCCAATCACTGGATAGGAAGACTTCAAAGAAGAACGTGACTTCGCCGCCGCAAGTCATTTTGATGTCGGTTTGGAGATTCCATGTCACCAGCTCGCAATGTTTGCCGGAATCACTTGCCAGCAGAGTCTGGGCATGACGGATGGCAGCCGCTTCGACTTTACCTCCACCAACTGTGCCGCCGACGATCCCATCGCCGGTAACGATTGCCTTGGCCCCAAGGATCTGTGGGGCGCTGCCTCGCACCTTGACCATGGTGACCACCACAAGAGGCACCGACTCGGCGAGTAACCTCTGAACTTGTTGATAGTGTTCGTGTGTTTGAAAGGTCACCGGGGCGCACTGATTTTTTGTGGGATTACCTTGTTGGAATCTTCACGGACGTTGCGGCGACGTACCTGTCATCGAAGTCATCAGTACGGCCCTTGTGCAAATGATCGAAGTGCAGGGCGTGATCGATGTAGGTAGCACCGCAATCGCATGCATGACACTCTAAGGATGCGAGGCTAAACGCATGCTTCCGTGGCTAGCTCACCGCGGACAATTGTGATGGCTTCGCCAGTCAGACGAACGCGGTCTTCGTTCAATTCTACACCCACGACTCCACCCCGTTGTGACGCTTGAAAGCCGTGAAGGCTGTTTCTACCGAACTTTGGAGCCCAGTAGGTTGCGAGGCTGCAGTGCGCGGATCCCGTCACGGGATCTTCATTGATTCCAGCACTTGGCGCAAAGAACCTAGATACGAAGTCGTAGTCTCCTTGGCAGACCGCGGTGACGATCACGCCTCGTGTATCCACCGCAGCCAGGCGTGCAAAGTCGGGTGTTAGTTCTCTGACATGTTTTTCCTGTTCCAAAACGATGAAGGCGTCGAACGGCGTACGCCCCACGAATGTCGGCGTCGCCGGAAGATTGAGACAGTCCAGCAGGTCTGTGTCGAGGCTCTCCTCGTGGACTTGAGTTGCCGGGAAATCCAATTGAATCGATTTGCTGTCGCGGCACGCTTTGAGCCGACCGCTTCGCGTGTCAAAGTTCAGTTCATCATCTGCAATTCCACATTCATTCCAAAGCACGTGGGAACTAGCAAGAGTGGCGTGGCCGCATAAATCAACTTCATAAGCGGGGGTAAACCACCGCAAACGATAGGCGTCGCCGTTGGGTATTAGATAGGCAGTCTCCGAGTAGTTCATCTCACTCGCGAGTTCTTGAAGCCAGGATTCGGACGGTTCCGATTCCAAGAGACAGACTGCAGCTTGGTTCCCCGCAAAACGGCGATTCGCGAAAGCGTCAACGATGAAGATCTTTGGCATGTAATTTCAACTTTGGGTGGAGTGAGATTTTGGCGGTTCGAGCGTTTCTACGCGTGTATTCCCGGGACGAAGTTGGGCGAGTGTTCAATTTGCCATAGCTTCACTCGCAAGACACAAACGGATCAACAATGTTCAGATTTCGGCGAAGCCATTCTCCCCTTTTGAGCTGCAGAAATCTGCATCTGCACTGCAGCTTTCAAGCTCTGTGCATCACCGGCGGACCATACCGCATCGCATTGGTTATGCGAAACAGCGTACTGGATTCGTTCGCCGCAACGTTCCTTCGGTCATCACCCCCATTGCAGCAAGTCTCCTCATTGGCGGAGCGGGTATAATAGCGAACTGGCGTGTTCGCCGAAATTTGCCCAAAATGGGCGTTAGGTTGTAAAAGTCGCATCCCCCCATTTGCCGCCCAGTAGAAAGTAACATCATGTTAGATGCTCCTCGATTCGTTTTGATTGGTGGTTTTCTGGGTGCCGGAAAATCGACGACGGTAGGCCGGCTCGCGCGAAGTTATACGGAGCAAGGAAAACGCGTCGCCATCGTCACGAACGACCAGACTAGCGACTTGGTGGATACGCACTCGTTACGAAATCAGGGATTCGATGTTGGTGAAGTCGCTGGGGCCTGCTTCTGTTGCAGCTTCAATGAACTGACCGACGCGGTCGAGAAACTTTCGGTAGGGGAGCGGCCCGATGTCATAATCGCGGAGCCGGTCGGGAGTTGTACGGATCTCGTTGCGACCGTGATTCGGCCGCTGGCGAGTGTTTACGAAACTCCGCTCTCGATCGCACCCTACGGAGTGATTCTTAAGCCAAGTCACGGCAAGAAGATTCTATGTGGCAGCGGAAAAGGTGGCTTTTCTCCGAAGGCAGAGTACATTTTTCGGAAGCAGATTGAGGAAGCGGACTTTGTCATCGTAAATCGCATTGATGAGCTCGCTGCCGAGGAAGTCGACGAGCTTTGCAACGAGATTGAGAACCAGTACCCAGGCCGGCCTGTCATTCGAATGTCAGCCAAAACGGGGCAGGGTTTCGCGGCGTTCGTGGAGTTCCTTGACCAGGAAGGTGAGTTTGGCCAGCGTGTCATGGAGGTCGACTACGACCTGTATGCCGAAGGTGAAGCGGAGCTGGGGTGGCTCAACAGTCAGCTTCGCCTGAAGGCGGACGCGGAGGTCGATCTTGATGCGTTGCTTCTTTACCTTGTAGGTCGACTACAAGAGGTGCTGGCCGGGCAAGACTGTGAGATTGCTCACCTAAAGGCAATTGGAATGTCGGACGGAAATTATGCGGTCGCTAATTCCGTCAGTAGCTTCACCGAGCCGGTGCTGTCCTTGGCATCGGGGTGTCATGCAACATCTGCGGAGCTGGTAGTTAATGCCCGTGTAGCAGTCGCGCCTGAAGAGCTGGAGAAGGTCGTTCGCCAAGAGATTGAAGCCGCGTTTCAAAAGTTCTCGGCCGAAGCCACCGTCGATACGATGCAGAGCTTCCGACCCGGCCGTCCTGTACCGACGCACCGAATTGTTGAAGCCTAGTACCGTGGTGTATCGCGACCACTTGTGGATATGCGTCATTCCCGGCTGACCTCGTTTCAGTTGTTTTTTCAATCGCCGAAGGATTCGACTTTATGGCGAAGGCTGCCTGGCAAGAGTCGGAGTCGCCACAGCTACCGTTCCGGATTGGATGTCCGGTTTGGAACTGCGAGCACTGGGGTGGCAGCGTGTACCCATCCAAGACACCTCGCCGTGACTGGCTGTCTTGGTACTCTCGCACGTTTAATACGGTCGAAGGAAACAACAGTTTCTACGCGATTCCAGCGTTGCAACATGCTGAGCGCTGGGCCAAAGAATCAGCCGATGGTTTTGAGTTCTGCATGAAAGTGCCGCGTGAGATCACACATGATCGAATCCTCGCAGACGCTTCAAGGCCAACGAGCGGGTTCATTGAAGTACTGAGAGTGCTTCAAGCTGGAGGCTGCTTAGGGCCAAGTTTTCTTCAGCTAGGCCCAACATTTGGACCTAGCCTCTTCCGTAATTTGGAAACGTATTTAGACGAATGGCCAGAAGATCTGCCGCTTGCCGTTGAAGTTCGGCATCTAGGCTGGTTCGACGAGTCCGCCAATGAGCTGCGACTGGATCAGTTGCTGAGTGCGAAAGGGATGGACCGGGTGTTGTTCGATTCCCGCCCCCTTTATCAGTCTGAGCCTGATGACGAGATTGAACGCGTTTCCCAGACTCGCAAACCGAAATCGCCATTGCGGCACACGGTTTCCGGACAGCGCCCGATGTTACGTATCGTGGGGCGAAACCGAGTTGACTTGGTCGAGCCCTTCATCCAAGAATGGACGCCAATCATCGCGGGGTGGATCCAAGACGGTTTGGAGCCAATCATCTTTACTCACGCGCCGGACGATCGTTATGCGCCACAATTTGCACGGCGTTTTTACCAAGCGTTGGTCTTCGAGTTGCCCAAGGGCCTTGTGCCAGAGAGTCTACCCACAATTCCCAAGCAACCTCAGCAATTGGATCTGTTCGGCTAGGATCTGGGCTCAAACTAGGCAATTCCGAAGTGGAATGACGGTCCATAGCGCTGTGCCGCGAGTTGGTTAAGGCGAAAAATTGCCGAGCAGATGGAGACTAACGAAAGGCAGAAGCCGGTGGGGATACGTAGGACGACGAGGCGACGAATTGCGTTATGTTGTGTTCACTCAGATTTTGGCGTCGTGGTTCGCAACCTTACGCTCATTGCGATTGGGGCCGTATGTGGCAATCTACGGGGTGCGCCACAAGAAACAGGGTCTTCAAGTGGAATAGCCATCGTGAATAATAACCAAGACGACGAATCTGAAGTTGCGAAGCCCTATCTCAATGTGCCCTTGCCGACTCTAGGAGGCAAGCAGTTTTGGACCGACTACGCCTGGCGGCGAGGCTGGCGTTTACAGAAGAACGCGATGACAGGGCTTTGGAGAGTGCTCGACGATCGCAACATCCGTCAGGCATGGGGCCCTCAGGCTGCATGCGAGGATGTCTTGCAAAAGCAAGTTCCGGTGGCGTCTCTCAAGCATCCAAGAGTTTTCATACTTCTCCACGGGCTGATACGATCCGCGAGTTCGATGGCTTCGCTTGAGAAAGTGCTGGAGAAAGAGTTCGATTGCGAAGTCCTGTGCTTCGAGTATGCGAGCACGAGAGATTCAATTTCGAAACACGCCGAGGCATTCCGGGCTTACGTGGCAAGCTTGCCGCCAAACACAAAAATTGCCCTCGTTGGTCACAGTATGGGGAACATCGTAGCTCGCCACGCGATTGGAGATTGGCAACGAGCAAAGGATAGCCACACCCTGGAACGGATTGATCGTTTTGTGATGCTGGGGCCTCCCAATCAAGGAGCCTCGATCGCGCGACAGCTTTCAAAGATCGGCTTGTTTGAGTGGATCACAGGCGAAGGCGGAATGGAGCTGGGGCCAAAATGGGAGGAATTCGAGGGGCGGCTTGCAACGCCTCACTGTGAGTTCGGGATCATTGCGGGACGGCTCGAGAACCAACCGATTCAAAATCCGCTGGTTGATGGCGAAGGGGACTTCGTTGTCAGCGTGGAGGAAGCGAAATTGGAAGGATCGAATGATTTTCTAGAGTTGCCACGACTGCATTCGTTCTTGATGGACGACGCGGAAGTACAGCGTGCAGTAATCCATTTCATGAAAACCGGGCGGTTCACGAAATCATCTGCCGAGAGTGGACAGTAGATAGTCAACAAAAAGAAACGGCGATCTTCGTTCGAAGACCGCCGTTATCGTGGATTCACTTCTGCAGCATTGTAGAGCTTGAGCTCCGCAAGCATTTTAGTCTCGTCGAGACGAATCGTGCTTGCAGCAGAAACAACGTCGTGTTGGCTACTACTTAGCGTCGCTACCCGCCCCAGCCGCTTCGGCTGCGGCATCGATACCGTCCTTTGCCTTATCTGCTGCACCGTCGACAGCGCCATCAACCGTATCCTTCATGCCTTCTGGGGCCATATCGCCCGCAGCGTCTTTCGCCTTGTCCGCCGCGGTATCGACTCCATCTTTCGCAGCTTCTGCAGCGGATTCGACGGTGCCTTCTGTTGCTCCGCATCCAACCAATGCGAAGGGTGTGCAAAGTGCTAGAGCAAGTGCAAATTTTCGTAACATTAAACTCTCCTGGGCCAGACAATTTGAATGTGGCTGATGCGATCGTCTTAGAGGCCGCAACCACACGGAATGGATTCAATGGATATCATGAACCATACAACTAGATAGCGATCGCTAGCCATTTATTCCGCGACGAAGTCCTTTTTTTCTTGGGCGCTAAGCGGTCGCAATTCAATGCGAGAAGCTGAAAATTCCAGCTCAACGAACGCATTTAGTGGTAGGTGTCGCGAATTGCCGTTGGCTGCAAATAAGGGTGAGGGATGCTCCACAATATTGATGTAGGCGACATCGGTCCGCGTGGTGAGTCCGCCGCTGCTGCAGTCGGAAAGTGTGTTCACTGCGGATTTTGTTTACCAGGTTGTCCGACCTACCAAGAGCTTGGCAGCGAGATGGATTCACCGCGTGGACGGATCCTATTGATGAAAAATGTCTTGGAAGGCGAGCTAGCGGAAGCGGAGGCTCGGCCCCACATCGACCGTTGTTTGGGCTGCCTCGCCTGTGTGACCAACTGCCCTTCCGGAGTGGAATACGGTGAACTGCTAAGCACGTATCGTGATCATGCTGAATCTCAGACTCGGCGACGCCGATGGTCATTGCGGGATACGCTCGTTCGATGGACGCTGCCTTATCCGAATCGATTTCGATTGGCGTTGAAGGCGGCTAAGCTCACCCAGTTTCTCAATCCGCTCGTCCCCGGTGTCCTGAAACCGATGCTGGAGATGGTCCCCGACAGCATCCCAAAGCCCGAATCTATACCCGAGGTAACCCCAGCGACGGGCGAGCGTCGTGGTCGAGTCGCAATGATGTTGGGCTGCGCGCAGAACGTGCTTGCCCCCGATATCAATGCGGCCGCAATTCGCGTCTTAAGCAGGAATGGAATCGAAGTCGTAGTGCCACGCGGCCAAGGATGCTGCGGAGCTTTGTCCTGGCACACCGGTGAAGGGAAGGCCGCCAAAAAGTTTGCAAAGGATTTGATTCATAGCATCCCCTCGGATGTAGATTGCTTTCTCACCACCGCGGCCGGATGTGGATCGGCCGTCCATGAGTACCCTTTGCTGCTGGCTGGCGATGAGCAAGAGGGTGCCGCAAAGGAGCTTCAATCAAAGTCGATGGATATCTCGGTTTACCTGGGGCAAATAGGGATCGTTCCACCACCAGCTCTCAAGCAGCCAAAACGCATCGCTTTTCATGATGCTTGCCACCTTGCCCACGCCCAAGGTGTAAGGAGCGAACCCAGGCAGCTACTGCGATCGATTCCAGGCGTCGAGCTGGTCGAGCTCCGCGACTCGGATATCTGTTGCGGATCTGCGGGGACTTACAACATCGAGCAGCCAGAATTGGCAAATAAGTTGGGAAATCGTAAAGCTGAGGCGATTGACGAAACCGGGGTCGCAATGGTCGCTACCGGGAATATCGGGTGTTTAGTCCAGTTGGGTAAACACTGCAGAACAAATTCCGAAGGGGTAACGATTTTGCACACTGTGCAGATCTTAGATCGTGCCTACCGAGAGATTCTCAGCTAGTACAAATTACCAAGCCTTCCAACTCAACTCACGTTCCGTATTTGTCGATGGCTAGCGTAGCCCAGCAGTAAAGGGCACCCAAACTTCCTAAACTTCCAAACTCATGACGAGGACTCAGCGAAGTATGACGCCATCCCAAATCGTTAAGGGCAACGAATTTGAGGCTGTGCGGGAGTTTGTGCGAGACGAGCTGTGCGAGAAAAATGAACTAGAACGTGACGCGTTTCAGATGTCAGAAAGAGTACTCACTCGGCAAGGAAAGCCATGCGGGTTTTATTTCTGCATCTACGGACCCAGGAGTGTGCGACTAACTGCCGTCTGGGATCTGAAAACGGGAACCATCTTGTTCTATGACTCGCTAGGTCGGCGCGCGGCAAGCTGCAATGCACCGAGCTTTGAATAAGGCATCCATTGATCGGGCGAAACTTCAAAACGGAATTTCGAAGTTAGAACACCATCGATTCGCGGACTCACCGCCGTGGACGATTCCAAATAAACGGATTGAGCATGCGGGCGAGCTGGTTCAGTGAAGCCCGTATGTGATAAGACAAGGAGGATCCCAAGTGCTCATTTTATCTCGAAGAGAAGCGGAAAGTATTTGTTTAGGCGACGACATCGAACTCACCATTGTTGCCGTCGGAAATGACAAAGTCCGCATAGGGGTAAAAGCACCTCCCGAGGTCCGCATTTTGCGAAACGAGCTTGAAGTACAAGAGCATACGATTCCGTTCCCAGGACGGTCTGATGTGCAGGCGGAGGCGACCAATGAGGAACGTCCCGCAGCTCCCCTCAGCGTATTTCGCAAAGCGGCGTAGTCATTGGCTTGAACTTTTCAGACCAATTGCACGCGATCTCGGAACCATGAAAATCAGCAGCCGGACATATTGCTGATCACCTTCTGGCCAAACGGTGATACGACGATGAGTACCGGCTGCTGCGAGAACCATGGGAATGCACGTGAACCGACTGTCACAATTCGGCCGATTTGAATATGCAAAGCCCGCGGCTGGTGGCTCACCCAGTTGAGTCACCAGCCGTTTCTTTTCTGGCGACCGCTGCGGAGACTTCGGTAGCACGGTCTATTCGATCTATCGAAATAGAATTGCCGATTTCAAGCTGCAATGCAGAACTAGGACTCGGACCCGGGTTCAGGCACGGACCTTGGTTGCCATTCTTCGCTCGTCTCAAAAGCTTGACGAATTCGCCCTAGGTCTCGGAACTGGTACTCTTGAGCGCGACCCCGCAAGCCTGATGCGTAATCTTGTAGGGCGCTGAGATAACCATGTCGCATGACGGCAAAGCCGATCAGCATTGCCCCCAGCACGATGACAATCGCCATGGGCCAGGCTTCAAACGCTGCCTTCGCGATCGCGTGAGAATCTTCAATCGGAATCTGATTGCGCCTCGCAAAGTCTCGAGGAACGCTGTCGGCCAAACCGTCATCTTTCAAATTTGATTTGAATTGCTCAGGGTCAGGATCGAAATTGGTAAAAACGCCAAGAATACTGTCGAGCGGTAAGACGAGCGTGTGAACCGCTAGCAGGCAAGCGCTAGAGACCCCAAAAACGATCAGCAGCAACGCATAGACGTCGAGACGAAAACGATTACGGGCTTTGACTTCAGAGAGGTGCCGTCGACGAGAATGGGTTCCGTCGGCGCGTTCTTCGTTCGCCAGAGCCAGTTCGCGTAGCTTCTCTGGCATCCTCCGAACCATGATCTCACTGATCATGATGAGAAAGATGAGTTCGGCAAAGAGAATGAATGGGATCACCCTAGTCAGCTCCAATCGTGAGGCCGTTAGACCCCGTTACTGCCGTAGCAGAAAACCGCTCTTGTGGGGTGTATTGGAGCATCATTTGTGCTGATTGCAAGTTGATTTTCGACGATTCCCACTGACATCAATCCAAGCTATTGATGAGGCTGTTCTTGAGAGAACGGAAACCCAGGTCGTACCGACATCACATTGTCCCGAAGGTAACCATCTAAGGCCCAGATTAAAGTCGTTTCTGCTGCCCCGATCCGGCTGCTGGGAATCAATGTAACGTCCTTAACCCTCGTCCTGTTTCAAACTACAGATGACGCCGTCAACTGGGAGATTGGAAACAGATTGCTCGTTAAGGCAACCTTTGATACAGAAAACTCGTAAGTAAAAAAGTCGGCGATGCATGCTGAAGCAGCTCGGATGACGGTGGGAAGGTGGAACTGTCGACAGTCGGAGGTTTTTGCAGTTCAGCCACGCGACTCCAGGAGACCCAGAATTTGGGATTTCCGGCATCGTGTTCGATGGGCAACGTTCAATGTGGACGTCTTGACGAAGGAGCTTCGGGCTCGCGCATCTTTGGCCGTGACCAACCGCTACAATGCAGCTGCAGGTATTCCTACCCACCAGATTGCGATGCCCGCCAAAGCCATGGGATGGTCCGAGGCACCTCGGTCTTCTAGGGTGTGGTTGGAGCAGCAAAAGTCGCCGACGTGTCGCGTTTACTTCCTCTCGCGATGTAGTGGGACTTTCCATTAACGAACCAAGTTTTGCGTCACGAAATGACTTCGTGAGTGAGCAATATTCCGTCATCAATCGGAGATTCAAATGAGTCTTTTGAATAAAACCCTACCATTGGCCTTACTGCTTGCTTGTTTGCCAGCCATTGCGCTCGGACAGAACGAAGGGCAGAGCAAGCTGGATGAGGCTACTGACAAACGCATTGAGGCCCAATCTCCGCGTGACCTTGGAAAGGTCATTGAATTGTGCGAGCAAGCCATGGAAGCTGGCTTGGACGAAGACAATACCGACATTGCGAAGCGGTTGTTAGCTGGGTGCGCCATGCAGCGGGCACAGATGTTGGCGCAGGCAATTCGTCAGCAATCGAACGCAAATGCGGTACGGAGGCTTCGGGGCAACATCGTGGATGATCTGAAAAAGGTCATCAAAAATGATCCCGATACGGCGGACGCGTACGTTCTTTTGGCCCAGATGGAAGCACTGCCTGGAGGTGATCGAGCTAGTATTCCAGACCTCGTCGAGAAAGCAATTGCGCGTTTGGCCGGCCAACCCAACAAGTTGTCTGAGGCTTACGTTTTAAGCGCGATGACGAAAGACAACAACGACGCACGGCTTGAGGAACTGCAAAAGGCCGTTGAGTCTAATCCTGATAACGCGGCAGCATGGCGAGCGAAAATGATGCTGCAAAATCAGATGGAAGCGTTTGACAAGACGCTCGAAGACGCTGAGTTTTTGCTCGAACAGAACGACGACAATATCGAAGCCTTTGGCGCCGCGGTCGATTCGCTGGTCCGGTTGAAGCGAACGGACGATGCGATTGCCAAACTAACGCAACGAATCGAAGAAAACCCTGAGGAAGGCATGTACCATCGTGTGCGTGCCCGCGTCTATTTGGGTGTGCAGGAAGACGAAAAAGCACTCGGAGACTTGGACAAAGCGATTGAGCTGAATTCGAGGGATGTTCAGTCGCTAATTCTTCGTGGCCAAATTCACTACGATCTGAACGATGTCGACCAAGCCAACCGTGATGTAAGCGACGCATTGTTGCTGCAACCAGATTCGGTTCAAGGAATTTTGTACCGGAGTCTGATTGCGGCTCGCCAGGAGCGTTACTCCGCTGCAATCAGCGACATGGAGACGCTGGTTCGATTCCAGCCGAGCAACTCAAGCTGGGTCATCCAGCTGGCTTCTTACTACCAAATGGATGATCGTCCACGAAAAGCGATTCGTTTGTTGGATGAACTTGTACGTCGAAATCCCGACGAGTATCGAGCGTTGCGATTGAGCGGTGATGCCAAGCTGGCGATCGGCGATCATAAGGAAGCTGTGGACGATTTCGAGAATGCGATTCGGATTTTGGAACGACAGCTCGAATCGATGGAAGAAGATGATGACACTCGCGAATTCGTAGAGAACGATTACAGCGGCGCGTTGAACAATTTGGCCTGGGTCCTGGCGACTTCGCCGAACGACGAGCTTCGAAACGGCGAGCGTTCTGTGGAGCTGGGGTTGCGTGCATGTGAAGTCACTGACTACGAAGCTCCGCACATTCTCAGCACCCTTGCAGCGGGCTACGCGGAAGTCGGTGATTTTAAGAATGCTCGCCGTTGGTCGAAGATGGCCGTGGAGGTTGGCGAAGAGACGGAGAATGAGCAGCTCGATCAGTTGCGTCTCGAACTGGAGGCGTACGAAGAAGAACGACCTTGGCGTGAAGAGCAAGAGACGCCAGAGAATAACAGTCCAGTAGCCTCCTCTACTGACGTGATTGACACCTAGGCAAAGCCTCCGTCTTTGTCCTTATTTGACGGGGGGCTTGTTGTGGCGGCCCGTGTAGTGAGCACAAAGTACGCGAATGGTGCGACTGCGATCTGGCGGTCAGAGACTGAAACGATGCAATCGAAAACACCGCTTCCGAGTGATCGAAAGCGGTGTTTTTTTGCGCGGTTACGAATCAAAGAGTTTGACGCTCACCAAGGAGTTCGAAGCTCACCAACGAGTTCGAAGCTCACCAACGAGTTCGAAGCTCACTAAGGATTTGGGTGGCTACCGGTAGCGAATACCTTTGTCGCCAGCTTGCTCACGGATGATCGATTTGATCTCGGCGTCGAAGCCGTCTTGGGGCAAATCGGCTTTCGCGTCGGCAATGTAGCGTTTGCGTTTTGCGACCAGCTCGTCCAGCTTGGCCATCGCCTTCTTTCGATCTTCGATCATCTTGGCTAACTTCGCCTCTCGCTCCTTGGCATCGAGTTCTTTGAATGAATCGGGCAGTTTGCTTTCGTCGATGTCGCCCAGTTCAATCTTGCCATCCATCAGCATCTCGACGAGATCGTTATTGCCGCTCACAACTTGGTTGTTGGTGGCCCCGGCCCCGCTGATGTTGCGCTGTAGCCAAAAATAGCCAGCTCGGTCGGCAATGGACTCCGCCTTGGACTCTTCGTTGCACTTGAGCTTCGAAAGTACGTTGGCCTGGATGGCTGTGTTTCCGTAGCCGCAGACCGTGCTGTTTAGCTGGACGTTGTAACGAGCGATCTCCTGATCAAAAGGAGTTGAGATTTGCTGAGTTCCGCCGGATTGTTCGATGGCGGCGTACTCACCGTTGCCGGCTTTGGCAATTCGGTTCCATATTCCCGTAGTCGTTTGGTCGTTGCCGCACTGGATCGTGTTGACAATGATGCCGCTGGCGACTGCTTTCTTGCAGGTTTCTGGGTAATGAATGTCATCATCGTAGTCCATATGCGGAGGTGCATCACCGACTAGAAACACGATCTTGAGAGTGTCCTCATCGTCACTCCATTTGATTTTGTGGACCGCTTCAAAAAGAGCTTGGTTCACCGACTCGGGACGATCTTGACCACCGTCTGCTTGGAATGCGGTGAGTTCAGTGTAAACCTGGTCCAGGTCAGACGTGAGAGTCGTGATCTTAGTGACATAGTCGTCCCCACGGTCGCGGTATCCAATGAGGGAGAACTTAATTTCAGGGACTTCCTCTGCTTCCAGCATTTCATTGGCAATCGACCAGATCTTATCTTTTGCGCCTTGGATGAGACCCACCATGGAACCGGTCGTGTCGAGAACAAAGCAGACTTCGATCTGTTTGCGAGCTGGAACTGTAGCAGCTGGCGTTTCTGCTTCGGTGGGTTGACTTTGGTTTTCTTTCTGAGCGACTTTTTGAAGCTTTTCGAGCGAAATCCACTCTGGAGGTCGAGTTTCTTCTGGCTCGGGTTCCTGTCCGCGAATTCCGTGCGAGTTGCAAGTCATACCGACCAACGCGACTCCGCAGATCGCGCGACGCACGAACCGCATGCGGTTTCGACGGCAGCTCTTCGATGTGAGATTGATTTTCTTGTGGGAGGCTCTAGCGCTATTCATTGTTTCAGCCTGTGTGTTGGATTTCTTCTGGTTGGTGCCTAATTGATACGCCTTGATTCCGAACGTGCCAGGTAGTTGTTCGGTTTGGCTTTCTAAGGTGGCCGCGAGAGTCGGATCGACGAATGAGTACGTCAGGCGAACGCGAAACGAGGCGGTCGCCTGACTGTAGGGCGTCCCGACTATCTCTTCTGTTTCGCCTTGGAGCCCTCACCTGAGTAACGCTGCTGAATTTGGTCTGCGACTTGTTGTTCGCGCATTTTCTTGCGTGTCTCAGCCCAACTGGAACCGACGAGATTGTCCGCTTGGAGACTGTTCACCGAACTCTTGAGCTTCAGCTCTTCAACTGGAGCACATCGGTAAGACTTGAGTAGAAAGTCTGAATTGAATCGGAGCAGCTTTTCTGCTTCAGCGATACGCCCGGCGTCGCGTAGAGCGGTCGCACGTTTGTTCGTTTCATTGGCGACTTGGATCATGCAGGTCGCGTAGACTTCGCTATTCAATTCCTGTTGAGCGATGTCTTGTTTGTCGGTGAACTTCACTTGAACAGCACTGGTTAGCTTGTCTACCGTCTCAGTCGTCATATTCATGTACTCAACGGCGACTTCGGCAACAGGCATGGACGAATCGATGTCACCGAACGGAACTTCAACTTCCACAACGAAGTATCGCTCTTGGCGAGAGTAGAGTTGTCCCAGGTCGATGGTCACATTCTGGCCGGTGATGTCCGCTTTCGAATTGAGTACCTTTACGGGACGGATGCCTTCGGCGATCTTGGCTTTCACTTTAATTTGTTGTGCAACGACTCCGAGCACGTCATCGAACTCGTTTTGAAAGACCTGAACTAGGTTTTGAGCCTCTTCGATGAATACGTGATTGCCGCTGCTAGCCAATGCGAGTTGGCTCATGAGGTCTTCGTTGTAGCCCAATCCTAGACCCATTGTGGAGACGCTGATGCCCTCTTTAATGAGCGATTCACCTAGCTGCGTTAGCTCGGCAGGCGAAGAGGGACCTACATTGGCCAACCCGTCCGAGAGCAGGATGACTCGATTGACCATCTTTTCATCAAGGAACTTGCGTAGCTCGGCTGCGCCTTTGCTAACCCCCGCAAACAACGCCGTGTTGCCGCCCGCAGAGATACCTCGGATCTTCGTGCGAATTGCACTTCGGTCGGAAGCTTTCGTTGCTGGCACGAGGACTTCCACGGAGGAGTCGTAAGTCACGATCGAGATAATGTCGTCGTCTCCCAAGCGATCCAGTGCGCCGAGGGCAGCATTGCGGGCTTGCCGGATTTTTTCACCTTGCATGGATCCGGATTTGTCGATGACGATCGCAACGTTGACCGGCTGACGCTCGGCCTGGTTTGGCATTTCAAAGCCGGTCAAGGCAATCCGCAAGTGATTAGCCTGCTTCTTGTCTTTCGTGACGTACATCGTCGGGTTAGCCATCGCGACTTCAAGTTGTACCTGCTTTGCAGCAGTTCGCTGTCCAGGGGATGCAAGCAGCATCGTAAGAAGGGCCAATAACATGGGTGGTAAGCGTAGGAGCGTCATTTTTCGCTGTCCTTTTTCTCTGAATCCGTTTGAGAGCAAAACTTGTTCTGGTGAGACGGATCGTCCCCGCATCGCTTGAGTCCAATCCGTTCCGCATAGTGGATTAAACGCCTTATGGAGGCGTGAAAGTTCTCGAAAGCGCAAACAAGTTGTAAAAGCCATGTAAAATCATGAGCCTTGCATTGAAGCCTGGCGCTTTCGGCTAGCGTGAGAACGTGCCTCGTTGGTTCGTTGGCCTCGCGGAGGCCAGAAATGTGGTCAGAATCGGTGTCACCTCGCGGCTTGTGGAGTTTCCTCTCAGCCCGTTTCATGCAAGCGAAACAAACAGGCAGCATCCAAGGCGAAGATCATGCACAACCAATCCGTTCAAGTGAGCAAGGCTTTTTCGATGAGCTACGATCTGGGGTCCGTTGAGCGGTTACTAATGGTGAGACGGAAGCTGTTACTGCTTGCGGGGCTACTCGTCTTGGCCGCGTCCTCTGCCGCCGCTGCTGCGGAGCAGAATCGTTCTCTCCTAACCGCGGATTCATCGAAGAAGCGGATCGCCATCATCGGTGAAGACGGTGCGACAAAGTGGGAGGCAGCCATTGGTCCCCTGCATGATCTGCACCGATTGGACAATGGGAACCTTCTCTACCAAGAAAACTGGACCCAAATTGTTGAGGTGGATCCCGAAAGTGGACAGCAGGTTTGGAGCTATGACGCGAAGAACTACCCTGGGGCCGCTGGACAAAGGGTTGAGGTTCATGCATTCCAACGATTGGAAGGCGGTACCACCATGTTGGCGATCAGCGGGATTGCCAAGATCATCGAAGTCGACCGTGCAGGCAGTGTCACCCACGAGCTCGAGCTTGATGTACCAAAACCACATCCCCACACCGATACGCGGTTGGTGCGGAAGCTCGAGACTGGCAACTATTTGGTATGCCACGAGTCACAAGGACGAGTGACAGAGTACAACGCCAGTGGCGAGATTCAATGGAACTATCGCGTTCCGTTTTTCGGCCGACCTGAGGCGAAAGGCCACGGGCTCGAAGCGTTCGGGAACAAGTGCTTCTCGGCACTACGTTTGCAGAATGGCAATACCCTGATTGCGACGGGAAACGGGCATTCCGTAGTTGAGGTTACGCCCAGCAAGGAAATCGTCTGGCAGCTAGGCCAAGATGAACTCAAAGGTATTCGCCTTGCGTGGGTAACGACGTTGCAGGTGCTTCCAAGCGGAAACATCGTCATCGGCAACTGCCACGCTGGGCCCGAGAATCCCCAGGTGATCGAGATCGACCGAGAGAAGAACGTTGTGTGGTCGTTTCACGACTTCGAGAGATTCGGTAACGCGACAACGAACACTCAGATCTTGACGTCGAATGCAAAACCGATCGCTGCGACGATGGGACGTGATCGGTAGTTCGATCTGCTCGATGATTAGATCTGGACGGACGGTGCCGAAGCATCCGGGAAATCCCGAATCAGTTCAGTTCCTAAAAGAAACTGAGGAAAATCATCGCCGATGTCGGTCGCGTGGGTAATTTTCGCCAGCATTGCAAGCCCTGCCTCACGTGCTTCAATGCGGAGATAATCGGACACCGGTTTCACCGATGAGATCAGGCCGAGACCATTGCGGCTAATGTCGCTTGACATGGCTTTGAATTCTTCGCCGACAGGAGCAAAATCCTCGTCAAGTGCTTGAACACTGACGGCTTGTCTCCAAGGGACGCGGTCATAAGTGCGGCGATTCGGGTTTTCAATCATCAGCTGTTGCATCACAGACTGGAAAATCTGAGTCGTCGGTAGCGTGGCTTGGCTCATGTCAAAATTCTCAAAGCAGAAATTGCGCGAAGTATCTGTTCTCAACCTACGAAGGTGCCGTAGGCAAGATCCAACCGGTCCAAAGGAAGGTTAGCTTACGATGCGGTTTGAGGAGAATAAACCACGAAAAAAAGTGTGACAACTGGTTGCGCAGCGAGTCACTTGTGACCGTGTTTCACTCCCTAACGCGAAGCAAAGGTGCAGTAAAAAATACCCGGCACGACTGGTGTAGACGTTTCCAAGCAACGCAGGGGAATTTGGCAACTCAGGCAGTCTTGAACGCCGCTGGATCGTCATGCTCCAGGGGTCGCGAATTGCATCAACCATGCGCAGAGCATGGCCCCATACGTACCTAGTGCATAGCCAAGAACAGCCAGCAATACCCCAACCGGAGCAAGCGAGGGGTGAAAAGCAGCTGCAACGACAGGCGCACTCGCGGCCCCTCCGATGTTGGCTTTTGAGCCCACAGCGATGAAAAAGTAAGGAGCTCGGATCGACCAAGCGACAAAAACCATTAGCAAGACATGAAACAGCATCCATATCCCGCCAACTAGAAAGTAGCCCGGGAATTCGACGATAGCCCGCAAGTCCATACCCATCCCAATCACAGCGACCAGGATGAAAATGAAGACGGTGCCCATCTTGGACGCACCTGCGCCTTCCAAGTTTCTTAGGCCGGTAAACGAGAGTATGACCCCGACCGAAGTGGACAACACGATGATCCAGAAGAACGAACTGGCCAGCCCCAAGTCCTTTAAGAAGGAGTACGGTGACGAATATACGGTTTCCTGGTCATTCGTTTGCGGGGGGGACGCGTCAGCATTAGCTGCTGCTTCCACGGTCGTCGACGCAATGAAGTTATCGACCTTCGTCGAGATCTGATCACCGCCCCAATGGGCGACTGCAGTGGCTCCGAAACCAATCGCACCGATCAGCATCAGGTCTTTTGTGCTGGGAACCCTAGCGACGCTCAAGCTGAACTGTTCCATTTTGTTCTGCAATCGTTCGATACTACTGGCGTCGGCTTTCAATAGACTATCGAGCTGCTTAGCTTTACCGATGCCCAAGAGTAGGAAGACCATCCATAGTTCAGCCACCAATACGTCGACCGCGACCATGACGCTATACAGCTTGCCCAAGCTTTCTTGCATCTCTTCGGTAGCATCAAGAGGTGGTGTCATAAATACGACCTGCATTGCGGCTTGATTCGCACCGCCACCAATCCAGCTGCCAGCTACTGTGCTCAGGCCCCGCCAAACGGCCGTCGGGCCGTCGACACCGATGGTCGCTGGCGAGATCCAGGAGACAATCAATACGGCAAGTGGTCCGCCTAACACGACGCCCACCGTACCGGTCAAAAACATGATCAAGGCCTTCGGCCCAAGACGAATCACTTCCGTGAGATCGATGCTGAGCGTCAGTAAGACAAGGCTGGCCGGAAGTAGATAACGTGTCGCCACGTAGTAGAGGTTGGATTCGTGATGGTCAACGAGACCAAATAGCGTCAGTAGAGAAGGCAAGAAATAGCACATCAGCAACATCGGTACGAAGCGGTAGAAAAGCTTGAATGGGCCGAAGTCTGAGTTGCAGCTCCAGAATACGAATCCCAATATCGTGAGCAGTATCCCCAAGATCACGGCGTCATTTTTGAAGAACGGTTCCTTCGCTTCTTCTGTTGCCGAATTCTTCTCGCCATCCGATCCAGGCGTGTAGATCGTGATCCCTTCCGGGGTTAGTGACGCCGCTTCACTCTCTTCGTCGGGCATCGGTTGAGAAGCATCAATTAACGAGTCGCTCTCAGGATTGGACGGATCGCTCTGTGAATCGGAAGCTGCCGCCATCTCATTGCTTTGACCTTGGGCAAGGTCGGATTCTTGTCCAAGGACAAGTGGTCCAGCTTGCGACAAACAAGCTGCTATGAAAATCACGATAGCGCGAGATGGAACGGATGGCATACTTGGAATCTTTCGTTGCTATTGCATTCCGCTCATGCGTGGAGCGAGTTCGCTTTTGTGGCTCGGAATTGAATCCGTTACGGGGACGGTGACGATTGGCTGCAAGAATATCAACCTGCAAAAATCACGGAATCGTTGCCGCAAATGCGACGCTGCTTCAGACAAGAGCATAGCTGCGCGAGCAAGAAACTTCGACGGGGAGGCTCAGCCACACTAGGGCGAATCAGAGTTTCAAACTTGGTCGACTTTTGCTCTCCACAAGCACTAGAGTTCCTTCGCGGAGCGAAAGCCGACCATTAGCTACTTTGAAACTTTGATTTGCCCTGTCAGCCACCCTAGGCCCAATCGAAGTTCGAATCTGGAGTGAACAATCAAGACCTACGCTTCCTATACCGATTTCGGCGAGTTCGGAGCTTAAGCGACGGGGGGATTCCCAATTTGGAACGGTGATCGGCCCAGCGCGACCAGCAAGCCTGTGGTGGCAAGGACCTAACTGAACTTGCAACTGAGTTCGAATGCTTGGCACTGGCCACTAGATAATCAATCCAGCTCGATCTATCGCCGGAGTGATCCAAACGGACGAACCAGATTTAGCACGCTGGGCTGTCAATCGACCGCTAGTCACGCTCGCTCAACGAAACGACTGCTTGTCGAGCACGCCTCAAGAAATCCACCTTGGGTTCGCCAGCCTCCAAGAATATGGGTTCGCCGATGTGGATACTGCTTAGAAGGGGGATTGGAACGACTTCGCCTCTTGGGAGGATGCGATTTAGGTTCTCCATATAGACGGGAACCAGCTCTAAGTCGGGACGCTTCTTAGCAAGGTAGTAGATCCCGCTCTTGAACTCTCCCATTTGCCCGTCGTCAGCGCGGCCTCCTTCTGGGAACACGATCAGCGAATTCACGTCGCCGATCTCCCGAATCATCAGATCGACTGGACTCTGGTGGACCTTGATTTCTCGGCGATCAATTAGGAGTGCATTGAACGCTTTTGCAAGGTGTCGTTTCCAAGCTGTTTTGCCCCAGTAGTCCTTGGCAGCTACAGGTCGTGTCAACGCTCTGATCTCGCCTGGCAATGCTGACCAGAGGACGACAGCGTCCAGGTGGCTCGTATGATTAGCGAAGTAGACTCGCTGACAGGTGTCCGGTTGGCAGTCGACCCAACGGACTGTGTAGCCACTGAAGAAACGGGCCAGCAAAATAATCGTATTGCCAGTGAGCCTGGCAAAAAAGTCGCTGGCCGCAGCTCGCTTTTGACCACGCTTCCGCCGAGCAGCACGCTTGGCGGTCGAAGCGTCGCCACCGTTGGGCATTCTTTCTGGCTTCAGCGCGGCTGCCACGGCAATAACTTTTCCAAAACGTTCGTTAGATTAATGCGACCCAACTGCATTGATGTGACTCAGTAACGGTGAATCCGCGCAGTTCGTAATTTGAGATCACTTCCAATCCAGTTTAAGCAAACGCTATCAGCCGGGCAAACGCTGTTACCGGCCGACGTCCAAACGCAGCATTCTTTGGTCGCGGTCTGCCCGGATTGTCGAAGCCGACGCATGCTTCTGGTACGATCATCGCTCCAAAATCACTCGACTTTGTCGGTGCCCAGGGGTTTTAAGTCGCCGCTTTCATCGCCATGCGTTTTAAAAGCGAGCTTTGGCGATCCCAATTCGCTATGTATTTGGATTCCGTTTTCACCAGGATATGACGCAGATGAATGCAAAATCGCCGATCCACTTGGCAATCGACCTTGGAGCCTCCGGCGGGCGTGTCCTCGCTGGGCAAGTGACGAGCGATGGAATTCAGGTAGATGAGCAACATCGTTTTTCAAACGGAGGGATGAATCAGGGCAAGCGATTTGTATGGAATCTGCTCGGGCAGTGGGAGAATATTCTCACCGGACTTACCAGTGCACGCAGTGACTTTGGCGATCGAATCAAATCTGTTGGCGCAGATACGTGGGGCGTCGACTTTGTACTGCTGGATCGAAACGACGACCAAGTTGGACCCTGTGTTCACTATCGCGACGCGCGAGTGCGCGACATTTTGGACAAGGCGTTCGAGCGTCTAAGCAGGGCGGATATTTTTGCAGAAACGGGACTCCAATTCATTGAGATCAATTCCGCCTATCAGCTATTGGCAATGCGTTTGGAAAAGTCGCCGTTGCTCGATATCGCCGACCGATTCCTGATGGTTCCCGACTATTTGCACTGGCAGCTTTCAGGGCAAAAAGTCAACGAGTTCACCAACGCTTCCACAACTCAGCTGTTGAACCCAACGACAGGATCGTGGAGCTCGAAGGTGATGGATGCATTCGAAATCCCGAAACACATTTTTGGTGACCCGATCCAGCCGGGATTGGACCTGGGGGAATTGCTCCCGGATGTCCGTAATCAGACAGGGCTGAGTGAAGAGGTGAGAGTCATTCTTCCGGCCACTCACGATACGGGGTCCGCGGTTCTTGCCGTGCCAGCAGCTTCATTCGCACCAGAGAAACCGGACTGGTGTTACATCAGTTGTGGTACTTGGTCATTGATGGGTGCCGAAGTGGCGTCGCCGGTTCTGAATGATACTTGTCAGATGTTCAATTTCACGAACGAAGGGGGAGTCAATGGTAGCGTCAGGCTACTGAAGAATATTGCCGGCCTCTGGATCGTTCAGCAGTGTAGGGAACAATGGAAACGCGACGGTCAGGAATTGTCTTGGGATCGCCTGACACAGTTGGCGGAGGATGCGCCATCAATGGTGTCCATCATCGACCCCGACGATCCGCTGTTTGTGGCCCCAGCAAGTATGCCTAGCGCCATTCAAGAGTTTTGCCGACGCACGAACCAGCCCGTTCCGGAAGCAATCGGGGAAGTTGTTCGGTGTGCTTTGGAAAGCCTCGTTCTCCGCTATCGCATGGTGCTCGGCAATTTGGAGCAGCTTGTTGGGAATGCGATGAGCACCATTCATATGGTGGGAGGCGGCGTGCAAAATCAACTGCTTTGCCAACTGACAGCGGATGCGTGCTCACGTCAGGTGGTGGCCGGTCCAGTGGAGGCGACTGCGATTGGAAACGTGCTGATGCAGGCAATCGGGACAGGCGAGCTGAGCTCTGTTCTGGAAGGACGAGAGTTGATTCGAAAGGCGAGCGATATCAAAACCTACGAACCGAGGCATCATGGGCACTGGGAAGAGGGCTATTCCAAGCTCGAACAGTTCGCCGCGAATCGGAGCTAGATGCAAACGATATGCACGTCGGTCGGTCGCGCAATTGGAGTCTTCGCCGCGGCCATTGAGTTGCTAGCAATGCTGGCGAGCGAAAGGCAGTTCACGTCCAGCAATGTGGTTCGATTTCGTTATTCATCCTTCGACCAGATCCAATTTAAGAGATTCTTTGCATCGGTGTACCGGGACGATGAGGTGGGGCACCCTAGCACGACCACGATGTGTTCTTGTCCATCGCGGTCAGACGCCGCGACCAAGCACGCTCCAGCGGCCGAAGTGGTGCCTGTCTTAAGCCCGTTGAACTCAGAATATTCCAGCAGGCGGTTGGTGTTTTTCCAGAGAACGTTTCTGCTGTAGCCGAGTCTACTCTCCACTCGGCAACCGCGCTCGGGGGTCGCTACTATCTTGCTAAGCAGGGGGTGCTTCAGAACCCTGTTACCGAGCATGGCAAGGTCAACACTGCTGCTGTAGTGCCCTTCCTGTGTGAGTCCATGCGGATTCGCGTACATGGTGTTTTTCATACCGAGTTGTTCTGCCCGGCTATTCATGGCTTCCACGAACAGTTCGTACGCAATCGCGGGAGTCACTTCGGTTTTGACTTTGGTATTGGTCACCGCTTCATATGCCTCTCGACCGAACTCCTCGGCAAACGCCACCGAGGCATCATTTCCGGATGGTAGAAGAAGCCCGTAGAGTAACTCCTTCACCGGTACGATCTCGCCTGTCCGAATGCCGGCTGTCGATCCGATTGTCTTGTCGGCACGACTTGAGAACTCAATCTCGGACTGTAGTCGTTCCGGTTCTTTGTCGCACAGTTCGGCGACGAGCAATGCTGTCATCAGTTTGGTCGTGCTCGCATTTGGGAGCCGAGCGTCGCCGTTCTTCTTCAGAAACTGTCCTGTTTGGAGATCTAGAATCGTCCAAGCCTTGGCATTGGTCTCTGGTGGTGAGCCCCGTTTCCACCACGGCTTCGTTGCGTGTCGGGACTCATTGACACTTGCAGGATCAGGTACAGGACGCTCCGGAACGATCGGGCCGAGCGCGCTCCAAGTGTCTTGGTCAACCTTGGAGGATATATCCAACCCGACGCTCTTTTGGAACAGCGCCACCGCAGCAGCAGTAGCAGGCCCAAAATCACCATCAATGGACAACTCTGCGTCGATACGAGCATTGAGCGTACGTTGCAGACCCTCCACGACATCACCGTGGGCACCTTGTGCGAGTATCTGGGGTGAGGATCCAATTGGCGATTCCTCTTCAGTAGCTTTGCTGATTTGAATGGCGAAATCGTACGCGGCCTTTGCAATGTTGCTGCAAAGCAAGTCACCGGCGTTCTTCTTGGACCAACTTGCGTCCTCGTTCTCATTCGTCAGTACCGCCAGTTCAATGCAGCCTCCGTCGAACCAAATAGTGCCCGCGGCCGTTCGGCTTCTTGTGACAGAGCCTGTTTTGTGAGCGATCTTTGTCCCAGCTGGAAGGAACCTTGGCAGTTTCAATTCGTCATCACAACTCTCGAGGTGCTCCAGCATGATGTCGCTGTTTACCTCACCGGCGATTTTCCGGCGTCGGATCATCGAAATCAAATCGAGCATTTCGCTGGCCGTCGTGCTACCCAGTCCAAACTGCTTGCTCTTTTCAAGCGAGACCGAGGTGTCGCGCCGAAATACCTTCGCGTAGATTTGTGTGTTAGGGTAATCGAGCTGCTGCATGCGTTTGTTGACTGATTCAATGCCAAGAGCATCGATCACCATGTTGGTGGCTGTATTGTCGGAGTATCTCATCATCAAACGGATCAGATCGGTCAGTGAAAGTTGTGCACCAGGTGAAAAGTGGTTCGTCAGAATCCCTGAGCCTGGAACTTTGTCCTCTTCGGTAAGTTCGACTCGCCGGTTCAAATCGAGTTCGCCGGTTTCCGCCCGACAGTACGCATCGACCATGATTGCGATTTTGATGAGGCTGGCCGTGGGCATCGGCTTGCCAGGCTGATGCCGATAGTCAGCCAGAAGCACGTCGTCTTTTCCAAAAATCCGGACAGCAACGCCCACATCGCCGCTGTGACTGTCCACGTAGCCTGAGACCTTGTTCGCCAGAGCTTCAGATAGCCTTGAAGGAACTTCGTTCGCCTGAACATGCCGGAGTCCGAGGCTTAGGAAAGCGATCAGAATTGCCGAGCTTGAAAACAATCGTGAGAGTTGAAGGCAATGAGTACTACGCATGGTAACGTCACAGAAGTTTTTGGCTGGGATAGGTCGCACGGGCTTTCGAGCGATAACAATGAGGTATCACGACAAGATATCTCAGATCGCGTACGACGATTGGTCGTGACTGAGCGATGAAGGCCAATTGCCCCCGGAACGATGAACTGGCCACGAAGTGTTTCATGGGAAACATTGCCGTTTGGGGCGTCGAGGTGCAATGTTCCATGTGAAACATCTGCGGATTCTATCCGCAAAGATGGTCTTAAGTGGGATTCGAAAGTTCGAATCGCTATCGGTCGCTAGACATAGGATTCAGAAAGCTGAAATCAGCGTGCCTGGCTCTGCCGAAATGGCGTGCGTTTAAAGTCCACTTTGCATGCGGATTCGAATGGGAGAGCCCAGCATGGATGGCTTTGTCCGGGAAGTCCCATGAGCGGAAGCGTGGGGCAGGTGCAAGTGCCTTCTTTCGAGGTCATCTAGCGCCAATTGGATTTCGTCGGCCAATGTTGAACCAGGTAGCAACGCCTAGCTGGCATCCAAGGGATTGACGACCAGGCCGCTCAACAGCTTGGGATAGAAGTAAGTGCTTTTGGCAGGCATGCGCTCTTTGTGAAGGCTAACTCGTCGGATGTCATCTACGGTTGCGGGCATGACGAGCGCGGCTATCGGATATTCTGCATCTCCCTCAAGCTCGCCGCGGAGACCGGCTACGACCTCCTCGACCAAGTGGACGTACTTAGGTTTGGGATGGCCCTCCAAACCGAGGAGATGATCGAGAATCAGCCCATGGAGCATCGCCACGCCAAGATTGCGCCAATCTTCGCTTTGCTCGGATGAGACCTTCTGCATCTGTTCGGGTGTGTTTTGATTCGCAGTAACCAACGTCCAGGTTTGGTCTTTGGCCGTATAGAGTCCAAATGCACCTTGGTCGTTTAGATCCTCGATATGCTTCCAGACTTCTTCAGCACCCTCTGGACCTTTGTTGATCTTCTCGCAATCAAAGGCATCACCCAGCTTGGCGGCCAATTCAACGGAGTCGATGGAGTCGACTCCGTGAAGCAACCGGTGGGTGGGCAACACGATCAGTCCGGGATCGTCCATGCTCATGACCATTGCAAGAACATAGTTCGCGGGGTGATCGCTTGGCAGCGGACCTCCATTTTGCTCGGCGAGCTCATCTCGGTAGTTGCAAGCCGTTTCGTACCGATGATGGCCGTCCGCGACAAACATGGGCTTGTCATCGATCAGGCTAGCTACCTTGGAGACAATATCCTGGTCTGTAATTGGCCACAGCCTGTGGATAACACCGAGATGGTCGACCGCCTCTAAGCCAGCGGTACCGGCAATCTTGGCTTCCAGAAGATTTTGGGCTTCGTTCGTCTCGTCTGGATAGAGCCCGTAGATCTGACTCATGTTGGCTTCGCAGGCACGAGTTAGACGGAGCCGATCGTCTTTGGCTTTGGCGTGGGTCTCCTCGTGTGGATAAATATTGCCCTCACCGAATCGGACCAATTCGACTCGGGTCATGAAGCCGCGTCGCGTGTAGGTCCGCCCCAGGTAGTCGAACTGCTGGTGGTAGACGTAGATGGCCGGATCCGGCTCATGCTGAAGCACCCCATCCAAAATCCACTGCCGAAACAGCGTCGCAGCTCGTTCATAGACTGCGTTCGGATCATCGTCTTCGGCCTCGGGCTTTGTCAGCTCTAGCCGGATAAAGTTGTATGGACTTGCGTCGTAAAGCTGCTGCTGAAATTCGCCGTCGACGACATCGTACGGCGGAGCCACCACATCGCTCAGAGATCCGACTTGGGCAAGGTTGTATCTTAGGCCTCGAAACGCACGAATTCTTGGCATCGTATAACTCGGTGACTAGAAAGAAGCAATGCGATGAAATGGAGCGAGACAGTTACCACAACAGTAGTGCTGCCAGAACGAGTCGCACGTTCGGGGTGGAAGCAAAGCTAGCCACGCCGCTTCACTTTTTCGCCTAACCGCTGGGCTTGCTGTCGGATAAAGTGCCTACCCGAAGTGCGAAACTTGGCGGGGATTGGACGCAAGCCAAGAGACACACTCGACTCTATGTTTTACTAGCATTGTGGCCGCGTCGTTAGGGGGTCACCATCATCTGGCGATCCGATTCTGATCACGGCATCATGGCTGGCCCGCGCTCTCCGCCAGAGAAGCGAATGCGGCGACACTCTGTTGTGCGAATGCGCGAACTAATTCCGGATCCTTGCGTCCAGGCGAGGACTCGACTCCGCTGGCCGTGTCGACACCAGCGCATCGTGTCGATCGAATCGCGGCAGCGACGTTCTCCACACGCAGGCCGCCAGCCAGCCACATTGGTGAATTGTTGAGTTCAGCTGGCCTAGGCCAAAGAGCTCCCCAATCTGCAGTGCGCCCGGTACCGCCTCCCTCCGATGGTGCGTAGGCGTCGACTAAGAAAGCTTGAAGTGGTGGACTAACACGGGACCATCTCATCGCCAATTCTGCCTCCTCAGTACGCCCGCTCCAGCTCAACGCTTTGACTAAGTTGAGGTCACCGCATGCTGGCAGCACCGATGGATCTTCCGTGCCATGCAGTTGAATGAAATCAAGGGGCACTTCTTCGATGACTCGCGCTACGAAATCCGGCTCTGGATTCATGACGATCGCCGCGACTCCCATGCCCAACTGTTGGGCGCGCGCCGCAAGCAGCTTTGCGGTTTTGGTGTCGACGCAGCGAGGACTGCTGGGAACGAAGTTCAATCCAATGATGTCGACAAGCGGCTTCCCGGTCGTCGGGGCGGTGATGGCGCCGACCTGGTCGACATCACCCACGTCGGTGAAGCCACAAATCTTGATGGTACTCATGTGTTGTTTAGTGCTACCGGTTGTAATCTGCAAATTATTTGCCGAGCAATTGCTGGATACAGTCATGGGCCCGCTGCCCCGAGGGGGCACGCATTATCAATGTCTGGGTGCGCCACACAATTTGAGCTGAGCCATGGTTTTGAAATTCCCGATGCCGGACACCGCCTGGCGGTACTGGCGGCTCGAATGCTAGCGTTCCGTAGGGTTGGCGGGTGAAAAAGGAAATTGTGCGGGCTGGCGGCCGAAGCCCGCTAAACAGCTTCCACGTGACGAAATCCGACACGTTTAAACTTTGCGGGTTAATCGGACGATAACGATTCTGAGGACTCCCATTGTACCGATGTTGGGCGTGCGCCGTGTTCGCGTTCCTCGTGTCGTGGTGCGACTGAATGGTCGATTCTGATTAACTCAAAACCATGTCTCCGCCCTTTCTCGGCGAGACTTGGAGGTCAACGTGTCGAAATCATCCGCTGTTTCACAGCCGTCCCCCGAATCGATAAGCCGTCGAGCGTCTTGGTGCGCGTTGGTGGTGGGGTTGGCCGTCGTCGTTACGGCGATCAATGCATTCCCGCCTGCCGAAGTGCATTATCGAGTCAGCTCGGACGTTGTAGTCTCGTCTTCTCGTATCCCGCAGTTGACCGACGCCCTGAAGCGTGACCGTGACCACGCTGCTACGAAGGGGTTGAAGTACGTACAGTTATTGAACGTTGAAGTCCTGGACCAGGCAACGGACATCGTGTCTTCAGAGGCCGGTGATGAAGCGGCGGGCGAACTGGCGCTGGTAAAAGTAGATTCGCTTTGGACAGGGGCCTACTCCGGGGCCGCCAACGAAAATTGGCTGAAGTCCCTTGCGAAGTTTGAGAACCATGAAGTCGCCGCGACTGAGGTTGCCAAGAAACATCGGTTCGCCAACTGGTCAAAAAAGACGGCTGAGAGCTATCTGAAACGCCACGACTTTTTGGCGGACAAGCCACGGCTGTCGACCTCGACTGATGGCAAGACGTTTGAATTGGCAACCGGGAATCGTACGCAGGCGCAGCTGGCATCCTTTGGTCGACCCATCCCGGATGGTGAATCGAGTGAAACTGCAGATACCAAAGCTCCATTCGTCCGTGCCGATTTGGAACAGAGGGTTGCTGAAAAGCAAACTGCGGCAGCTGAAACGGCAAAGCAGTGGCGGAAGAGCTTAGCGGCAGCACATGGGTTGGTGAGGATTGCCAACCAGCCGTCGTTAGAAACAAGTTTGACTGGCATACCGACTTGGATCGTCTTCAGCGTTCTTGTCACCGGCGTCTGCGTCGGGCTATCGACTCGGTGGACTTACCTGAGATTGCAAAGTGGCGGTGTCTACCAGCCGGAGACAGTTGCCGTACAACTGGCGCTTCAAGGCCTGCCAACGTTGGCGAAGCTGGAAGTGGTTGATCCAGCCGGGCAGGGGAATGGATGGTCCGATCGAACGGCACGCTCCGCAAATCAATTCGGCAAGCAACTCGCAAGAAACATGACGCGAATTGGTGAAGCGATGCTTGCATTCTGGGTGGTCCTGATTGCATATCGCCTAGTCCTTGATCCGCTCTGGCGGGATGTGCTCTATGAAAGCCCATTGGTTGCTCTTGCAAGAATTCTGTCCGGCATGCCATAGAAACATACGTTCGCACTTGAATCCTACTCAACGCCTGCAACAAGAATCCAAATTGAGCCCAAGTTGATTGGGCCTGATACTCGAAGCTTGGAAAGTTTGAAATGTACGAAGAAATCTTCCGCTCGCCAAATCGTCCCTTTAGCGCGACGCCGGATGTGAACTTCTATTTCCCACACGAAAGTATCGAAGAAGCTCGACAGACTGCCGTGAAAGCGGTTGAGAGAGCTGAGGGACCCGTGGTCATCCTTGGCGGTGCCGGTCTTGGCAAGAGCTTGCTTTCGGATGTGCTTGCCGAAGACGTTCGTGAGCAATTCGATATCGTGAAACTCCACGCGGCGCGACTTTGCAGCCGCAAAGCATTGCTGCAAAACATCTTGTTCGAGCTAGGACTGCCCTACCGTGATTTGGCCGAGGGTGAATTGCGAATGGCGATCCTAGATCGCCTCGAGCCAGCCGAGGGGCGAGCGCCAGGTGGGTTGTGTATTCTGGTTGATGAATCTCACACCCTGCCAACGCGTCTTCTCGAAGAGTTGCGGCTGTTGACCAACTTTACTCGAGACAATGAGCCTCGCGCTAGATTGGTACTTCTCGGAAGCCTTCAACTGGAAGAGACCTTTGCAACACCCGCAATGGAATCCTTTAACCAACGGCTGGCGGCACGTTGCTATCTGAATCCGATGTCGCGTGACGAGGTGGCGGGATACGTGGCACATCAAATTCGCCAGGCCGGTTTCGAGCCGGATCAATTGGTGAGCCAGGACGGATTGATGGCGGTCTTTGACGCGAGCGAAGGGGTTCCTCGGCTAGCGAATCAAATCATGGATCAAGCGCTGCTGCTAGCCGTCACTAATAAATTGTTCCCGGTCAACGGTGAATTGATCGAAGAGGCTTGGAGTAGCCTTCAACAGCTACCGATGCCCTGGACGGCACCGGCCATCGCAGGTGTTGATCAACCAGCCGCCGTGTCTAGTAATAATGCCGTCGAATTTGGGCAGCTCGAAGAGGACGAATTTGAGGCGGAGGCGGCGCAGCCAGCGACTGGCATTCCGAATAAAGACAAAGCAGGATCGGAAGATCATGGTGTTGACGTCAGCAATGGAGTCGAATTTGGGCCACTCTCTGAGGATGACGCAGACGTTTCCCCAAGTGAAGATGGTGGAACCTCCGTGTTTCAGGAAGTCGCTGAGTTCGAAGTTGCCGGTGCGGAGGAGTTCAGCGTCGAAGCTGAGGTCAGTCAGAACAACTTCTTTGCAGCGTTCACGGAACCCGGTTACGGTGAACTTCCTGATCATGTTGTGAGCAGCCTGAACGACGCGGCGCCAGCCGAAGAATTAGCACGCAGCGAGTCAGGCAAGCCATCTGCGGAGGAGCCGCTGCAGACCGAGGTCGAAAATGGGGACACCCTGATCAATTCAGTGGCGTCATGGGAGAGCGATGACGAGTTGAATTTTGATCCGAATCAGGCCATCCAGCTGATTGAGAACTACGACCTAGAGTCTTTGGCTAGTGCAGACGACGGTACCAGTAGTGGCGGATTGCAAGGCCTCGAGGGTATCGAAAATCCAAGCGAGGTTTCGCCTCTGCTGACTTCGGAAGCATTTTTCGCCGGGCAGCCTACGGATGAGAAGTTAATTGCGCTCGTCGAGGAGCAGTCGCAGTTTGAAGCGATGGGGTATTGGCAGAACGATGCACCTGCGGTGCCGGACGTTCGAATTGTGCGTCAATCCGACATTGATGATGAATCTGGCAACGATGATTTCTCTGGCAACGATGAGCCGAGGAGCGAGGGCGAAGTCCAGATAGTCGAAGACGCACCGAGCGCACCCCAAGCCATAGTCGAAAACAACCGGACTCAAGTCACTGTGAGTCCGGCCAATCTCTTTGGTGACGATTTCGATGAAGAGTTCAGCTTGGAAGAGTTCGCGGGATATCCGAAACGTGAGACGAATGAGATGGATGGAGTCGACGCAACAGCCGATTCCGTGTCCGCGGTCAACGACTTACCAACGTTCGACGGCGATCTGATCGACTTGTCGACTGAAGTTGACGAGTCGCTGGACGCGGATATCGATTTGACCGGCGATGACTTGCCTCCATTCGAGGAGGTCCAGGTCGAGCTCGAAGCACGACCTGTTGCTGAGGTACCCGAAACCAATCTTCTCGACCCCTCCCAACTCGATGCGGTTGCAGAATCGGCGAGCGCGAATTGGGCGGATTTGGCGAGTTTGTCCAATTTCGATACGGATCCTGGTAACGACTTGGGGGCTGATAATTCCGGAAACGCAGACTCACAGGAATCTTGGACGGTGGAGGTCAATTCCGCTGACCTGGGTACGGAGATCAGTATCCACAATCAGGTTGAAGACCTTCTCGGACAACTGAACTTTCAAGGGACGCAACACGGCTTCACTGAGGAGCAAATTGAGACATTCGGCGGCTCCGCGAATTCCCGACAAATCCCAGAGGACTCAGTTCGTAAGGGGCCCGGCGACGAGGTGTACGCCATGCATCGTCCACAGCTTAACAATCAATCGAGCGAGCTGACGATCAGCGATGCAGACGAATATGACGACGATCGCGATCTACTTATCGTCGAAGAGGATATCGCGTTGCCTCGTCAGGAGGCTGGCGATAAACAGCGCGTGACGAAGCAAGCCTCGTACTCGCAGTTGTTCGCCAAGCTGCGTAAGTAGCCGTGGATGCGGCATAACCCGCTTTCGTATAGCACTATTCCGAGTCATTTCGATCTGGACGATTCATGAGCGATCCATCCAAATTGCAAGCCGACGAAGCAATGCAGACCAGTGTCGAGCCGAAACTACTTTCCATCGCGAACGAAAATGCGGATGCCCTTTCGACCGCAGTCTTGGATTGGGCAGATGGGTTGGTTCGCGAGGCGATGGAGGCAGAGTGTTTGACAGTTGGCGTGATGAGTGGTGGTAGATCGGGGAATGATCCTCGCTCGTTGGACCGTCTACTGCAGGCGATTACATCGCGAATGAAAACGCCCGCCACAAACGCGCGAGTTTTGGCGGTGCGGTGCATTGACGCCGAGCTGGCGACGTCTGAAGTCGATGTTGTGGATCGTATTCCGGTTGCTCAGCGGTCGCCACTCGGATCTTATTGCGAAGTCGAATTGGTTTCGACCGAACGCAAACGCATTGCTCCAGGGCTAAACAACCTTCCCAACTGGCTGGCTGAATGGAAGAATGCGTTTCAATTGATCTTGGTTGATATCGGAGCCATCGATTCCGTTGCGGCCAAGTCGATTGGACGGTTGTGCGACGGATGCTACCTATTACTAGGTCCGTACTCTTGCGGGTCACAAGAATGGATCATGCAGCACGTTGCATGGCACAATCGAAGCGGTTCCACCGTCTGTGGAACAATCGTCGCTGAACACAAAGCGGCTTGATCTGCGTGGGTCTCGCATCTCTCGAGTTCAGATTCCCGGTCTGGAAAGCGAGTGCACCTCAGGTTGCTTGTATTGCGCTCTGATCGGCGGCTTCTACAGAGTTGGGTTGCTAGGCAAGAATCCGCCTAAGTCGGGTAGAGTAACCTCCATCAGGTGAGGCGTTTTCTCTAGGTTCGATCCTGATTCCCTTCCAAGGCTGGCTGCTAACTGTGTCGCGGTGATATCGTCGAGCTGAACGTCGTGAAGCTCGCTTTTTAGCACGGCTAGCTCGACGGGTGTCAGAATGGACGTGTCGATCGTCAACCTTCTCAGGTTGGATGAATGGCGAAGCTCAAGTAAGCCCATGACCGAAAATTGATCTCCAGCGAGAGTCAGATGACGCAGGTTCGGCAATGCACCAAGCAAGGCAAGAGTTCTATCTGTTGCAGCATTGCAGTTAATCTCGATGGCTTGCAAACGCCGCATCCCGGATAGCACCTCGAGCTGTTTTTCGCTGACATCTTTCCCTTCGCCAACTTTCACCGACGAAATATCTGAGACAACCGTATTTCCCAAATACTTCGCAAGCAACTGAGACGTTTTGCTCGGTGGATTGTTGGTTTGCGGGCTGAGTAAGTCGTGAGACCAAACGTATTCCGCGTGCAACTCTTTCAGTTTCGATTCGGTTGAGCTGACTCGATAAACTCGAATCGCAAGAGTACACAAAAAGATGCACCCGAGAATTGCAAATGAGCACCGAACTTGATTGCTGTTAAGAGTCCTGCGAAGGGACTCGACGGAAGCAGAGCTCAAGTCGGATTTTTCTTGCGCTGAATACTCGGCCATATCTACTCTCCCTCACCACTCGTTGGGATTTTACGTCCAACTTGCACTTCTGTTTCGAGTCTGGATTGTCTTTCCAGTTATTCGTTGCCGTTTGCCAATCCTTGTGGCATTGCGATTGAAAACTTCTCTCGAATCGAAGACAAGGACGGCTATTAGCAGGTACTCCTAATCGGCAGCAATGGTCTTCTTTTTGGGCGCTAAGTTATGAATGCTGTCACGCTTGAGCATGCACCGAGTTGGAAATCCCGGATGGGAAGACGTAGTTGGTGAAAAATTCCACAATCACAACTCTCCGCGGAACAAAGTCGCATCCATTTGCGCTGGTACTTTCACAAGCACTTCTGTCTTTGGGTTTCCGAAATAGGACACGTACGGAGTGTCAATTTCTTTCACTATGTTCGCGATTTTGGGGGCGCCGCTGTGCAAGCAAGCCAGCGGGAACCGGTTTCTCGTCGCTGCACTGAAAGAGAGTGGAGTCGGGGAAAGGTGGCTTACGGAATTCGGAAAGCCAGAGCAACGCGGCGGTCGCGAGGAATCATTGCGTTAGAGGGCCGTGTGACTGTGAACCCTAAAGATAGGCTACTCAGGTGCATCGACCAACGCGTTTGACCAAGGACATGGCGAATGCTTTGAAGACTCACACCATGGCAGTAGAGCACCTAATAGAGGCCTATGCGTAGCCTCTACGCACTGAGGTCGCTCGAAGGGCCAGTAGCCCGGTGGGATCAATGATCGGCGGAATGGGAGCCATCGGCGGACGAGTGTGCCTCAACCCTTTCGCCGGAGGTCGCCGAATTCTGTGGGAAGATCTGCTCTTGGACCATGTAGACGGCCGCACCGCCCAGATAGCCAATTAGGGCGTAGAACGAGAGACGCTTGATGTACCAGATAAAATCGATCTTCTCCAAACCCATCGCCGCGACACCCGCGGCCGAACCGATGATCAGGCAACTTCCGCCGGTCCCTGCACAGTATGCAAGGAAAAGCCAAAAGGTGTCATCCGTGGGAAAGTCGTACATCTTGATTCCGGCTGCCACGAGTGGCACGTTATCGACGATCGCCGACAACAAACCAATGATGAGTGCAACGATCTGCATGTTCGGGATCGAGTTCTGTAGCCAGCCTGCAAGCTGAACCAACACACCGGTCGCGTCAAGCGAGCCTACGGCAAGCAGGATGCCGAGGAAGAAGAGAATGCTGGCCGAGTCGATCTTCTTGAGGACGGAGACAACATTCGTGCTTGAGGCCGTGGCTTCATCGAGATCTTTCTTCACGAACTCAGAAACGATCCATATGACGCTCAAACTGAACATCATGCCAACGAACGGAGGTAAGTGAGTCACTGACTTAAAAATGGGCACAAAGATCAGCCCAGCAAAGCCGAGCGCAAGGAACAGGTTGCTATGCCAAGGCTGCAATGTTTTGTCGTGGACCATGCCTGACATGTCTGGACGTTCGACTTCGCCCTTGAGGAACAGAGATGCTACGCACAGCGGGACGATCATGCAAAATAGGCTGGGGATGATCAACGCTTTCATCACTTGAATCGTTGAGATCTTATCGCCAATCCATAGCATCGTTGTGGTGACGTCACCGATCACGGTCCAGGCGCCGCCTGCATTGGCGGATACAACAATCATTCCGCAGAAGAACAGCCTCGTCTCACGGTCCTTGATTAGCTTCTTCATCAACGACACCATCACAATGGTTGTCGTGAGGTTGTCCAATACTGCGGAAAGGAAGAACGTGAGCACACAGACGGTCCAAAGCAACTTGACTTTGTTGAGCGACGTGATGCGATCCGTGATGTAGGAAAAACCTTCATAAGCATCGACTAGCTCAACGATGGTCATCGCGCCCATCAGAAAGAACAAGATAAAGGCGATTTCGGCGATCAGCTCGACGAATTGCCCGTGGATCGCATAGTGCTGGACGAGCTCAGGGCCTTCAGAGTGATGGCCCTGTTCAACCATCGCTTGCTGAAAGGACTCCGGAACCCTCTCGACGGGCAACAGCGTATCCAAACCCAATGAGTAGAGGGCCCAGCATCCGGCACCAATGAATAACGCCGTCGCCGCTTTGTCGATGTGAAGCGGGTGCTCGAGGGCAATGACGATGTAGCCAACGACGAAGAGGATAATGATGCTAGCGAGAAGCATGATTGGCTTTTCGAGTTGTATTGTGGGCAAAGGTCGGAGTTAGATCAGGTCGTCCCTGCAGCGGAATCAGACAGCCCAAACGAAGACCGGGTAGGACCCCTCTTGGACCGAGTTGAGGGCACGATTTTGGGCGATACGAATACCATGAAGCGGAAGTTATGGGCAGTCCAATTTGCGGACTGCCGCTCGCGAGGGGCAATGCCTTGGAGAGCGACGTCATACTATTGCGACTGGGAAAAGGGCGACCGAGGACGGACGGTTGCCGGGACGCCCAAAGTGTGTGCGATCCAGGCGCGTTAGGTCGTGATAACGGTGGCTCAGGGGACGTTATGGCAGCCGCTCTTACTTGAAGCCTCAAATACCTCGACAGCAACTCGTCAAGATTTGGGCTTAGCGCATCATTCACAATGCGGCCCGCAGCCGGGAGTTTGTTTAAGCGACGCGAAGACAATGAGCTAAACTGGGAAGGCTGGGGCGGCCTGGAGGTCTCTCGAGGAGGGGTCGTAGCGGCTGAGTGGATTCTAATCCCCCAAACAATGGGGCTCCCCAACGTTTTCGCAGTCGGTTCTGCACATGGACGGATCTGTTGCAGGCCTGAATGCCCAGTCTGGAAGATCTTGCCGTGTGATTGGAACCGGTAAGTGTTTCACGATTTTTCCAGGTTACCCGCGATGTCCCTCGGCTCTGAACAAGATTCGAATGCTCGAAAACGCGGGGAGCGTACGCAAGGAGCAAAGGATCTGCCAGGTGGTTTGATTCGCAAAGTGAAGAAGAGTCCTGGGAATCTCGGCGGATCGCATTTGCAAAACATCGAAGCTGATCCCGAATATTCTGCGCCGAAAGTCAACGTTGATCAGCCTACGGATGAATCTGTCCCATCGACTGTCGTCGTTGGAATTGTTAATAGGCTACGGGGCTGGCTCGGGTGGCTGAAGCTCCCGGTTTGGATTCGCCGACGGGATGGAGACTGGACGAGAACACCTGCCTTCTTAGTCAGTGTGATCGCTCATACCGCCCTTCTCTTGCTTTTGACGCTTTGGTCTGTGGTTCGGGCTCCCAGGATTGGGGGCGAAACCGAGTATTTGACGGCTGCGAACGTGCGCGATGCGGATCCATTCGAATTGGTGAAGATGAAACTCGCCGTTGGGGATGCTCCGCCACCACCCAACCCAGTAGACAATCAAAAGCTCACGACTCCGACCACGAATGCTCAGTCAGCAACGCAAATCGTTAGCGAGCTACTTCTGGAGAAGGCTCCACGCCAAAACACGACCGAATCGCAGGGGGATTTGGAACGACTGCTCGAGGCGACTTCGTTGGATTTGTCGGCTTCGTTTGCGTCGACCGGCGTTGAGGGGCGCTCGCTCCCGAATCGTCAAAAGGTGGCGCTGAGTCGCGGTGGAACGATTGCTAGTGAGAAAGCTGTCGAAGATGCATTGGTCTGGTTGGCGGCTCACCAGCGTCCGAATGGTTCGTGGTCGTTGGTTCATAGTGCTGGAGTTTGCAATGGACGCTGCAGAAACGACGGTTCCAAAGAACGCTTCGACACAGCAGCGACGGGGCTGTCGCTTCTTGCATTCCTCGGCGCGGGGTATACACACCGCGACGGGATTCATCGCGAGACGATCCGGAAAGGCGTTTACTTTTTGCTTCAGGTTATGGAAGAGACTCCGGAGGGTGGGAGCTTCATCTACCAGTCAGACCGAGGCATGTACAACCACGGTATCGCTGCATTTGCTTTGTGCGAGGCATATCAACTGACGAAAGACAAGGACCTTGCCAAAGCGGCTCAGCAGTGCATCGATTTTATTGCTTCTGCTCAGACCTATCGTGGTGGATGGGGGTATCTGCCACAGCGTCCTGGAGACTTGACGCTGAGCGGTTGGCAGATCATGGCATTGAAAAGCGCCTACGCAGCGGGATTGAATGTCCCGGATCGGACGATCATGCGCATCGATACCTTTCTCGCTTCGCAACAAGCGAAAGATGGCGTCTACTACGGTTACGGCAAACCCGGGCGGAGTCCAACCTGCACCGCGATTGGGAACCTTCTGCGACTTTTTCGAGGCCGAACGTATACTGACCCCAAGATTCTCGAAGCGGCCGAGTATTTTCGTCGAGTGGGCAAATCCAATTCGGATGTCTACTTCAACTACTACGCGACTTTGTTTCTATTCCATATCGGCGGACCGATTTGGGAAAACTGGCATCCAACGGTACGGGATCATCTCGTGAAGACGCAATCTCATTCGGGCCATGAATCTGGAAGTTGGTTCTTCGATAACCCATATGGCAAAGAGGGGGGACGCCTCTATACGACGGCGATGGCTGCGATGACGCTGGAAGTCTACTACCGGTATTCGCCTCTCTATCAGCAGGTCGACGTTTCCTTCGAGCTTTGATCAGGACAAGTCACTCTGTGCAATTAGATTCCGGCTCCGTACAAAAGGAACGGGGCCCACAGCTCCGGATCGTTGACTTGTTCCCTAGTCGCCAGAATGGCGGTGCGCAGGGCTGCGGCTTTCTGCTGGCCCTTGCCCAACGCTTGGTAAAATTCAACCATCATGTAGGCAGTCGCTTGGTCGGATACTGGCCACAACGAAACGACGACGTTGGGAACTCCAGCAGTCAGGTAGGCACGGGACAATCCTACGACGCCTTCGCCCGTGATCTCTCCGCGGCCGGAATCACACGCGCTCAAGACGGCTAGCTCGGCGGAAAGTTCCATTTCCATGACTTCTCGAACGGTCAAGAAGCCGTCCGTTTCCTCATCAGCGGCTAAGGCCATCGAGGATAGATAATTTCGCGTGAATACGGAATCGGCTTCGAGCAGTCCGTGTGTGGCCATGTGAATCACCGGTGCCGATTGCATCAGCCGTTTAACCTTGGATTCGCTCGCGTCCGCGCCCAACAATGGTTCGATACCAAACATGCTGGCGATGGCTTTCGCCTCACGCTCGGAACCTGGCAACGGGTCCAGCGGAGCAGCTGGACGATCCGGACGGAATTGATATTTTGGCATTTCCGGATTGCCAACAATCAGAATCGCGTCAGCGTCGAATTTGTTGTTGGCCTCGAGTCGTTGCCTAGCCGCGTGGAAAAGTTCAATGGAACCCACCGTCGTTAGTGTGTGCAGCTCAATCAAAGGGGTGTTTGACGCATCCAGGAGAGCCGCAAATGGGACGGCGAACAACTCAGCGTGAGGTGCCAAGATGACCGAAGCCGTCGGTTCCTTGGGCAAGTGTTCACGTAATGGCCACCAGAGTAGATCGAATGCCAGTCTTTGAAACTTCGTCGAGTTAACGCCGTCTGAGACGTCTGAGCTATATGAGCCAACTGTTTCGTTTTGATTCGGTCCTGCTTCTTCATTGCTTTCTGCGGTCGAAGCATCCGAAGCGGTTTCCTTCTTGGGTGGCGTAATTTCATTTCTGAGTGACTTCACGAATTCCTTCAGTGAAGTCGGGAGTGTCAGTTCGTGAAAGTAAATGTCGCCAGGGGGTGTAACCACCCAAACGTAAACCATTTTGCCAGCGAATTTCTTGCCTGTTTCTCCCAAACGTGCACGAGTCAGGAAATCGATTGGGTGAACCGCCGAGAATTCGACGATCGTGGAGTTGGATTCCTTCGCCAGTCTGCGAATCGCATCCAAGTCGAGCGGCTGGATGTCGAAGTCGTCCTCATCGACTTTGAAAAGTCGCTGCATCGCTTGCAACTGAGCCTGGCCGCGGCCCGCTTCAGCTTCTAGGAGGGCTTCCTCATGTTTGCCTTGCGAAACGAGGATCTGCTGCCGAACTCCACTAATGGAACTGAGTATGGTGGAGTACCCCGTCAGAGCACTGTCGAGATTGACGGCACCCAACTTCGCTGCGCGTTCCATTTGATTGCGGATTTGCCGGTAACCTCGCTCCGCTTCGGCTGCGGCTTTCATTGCTTGATCGAGCTCGCCAGCGTCAAGCTGCAAGTAGGCTTGCGCTATTTTGTCTTGCATTACGGTCGCAGCACCAACCATACCTCGTGTGAAAAATGGAATTGATTTGAGCCGGGCCGAAGCGGCCGCCTGGCTTGACGCAAGAGCTTTCGGATTTTCGCCGCGTGCTGTCTCCAGGGTGGCGCGGAGCGCAAGCAGTTCGCCTTGCATGACGCCGGACGCGTCGGCAATGTTGTTGTTCAGAACGGTCGAAGCTTCGTCGAGCCTTGCTCCGCCAATCAGTGCCGTCACTAGTCCGCTGATCGCAGAGATAGCCAGCTGTTCGTTTTGTGCTTCCTTCGCGTTTTCTAGTTGGGCCATGAAAAGATCCACGGCCATGTCATATTGTTTGGTCCCCAAGCACGCGTTCGCAAGACTGGCGTTACATAGGGCGGCGATCTCCTGCTTTCCAATCTTATCCGCGAGTTGCTTACACTGACTAAGCGCGGGTTGGGCAAGATCAAACATCTGCCCGTTCAGGCACGCCTGTCCATATTGAAGCAGGGCCCAGGCGGCGATCTCTGAATCGGGATGTTGCTCTAAACTTTTTGCCTGAAAGTCATGGAGCACTTGAATTGCCGCAACGATGTCTCCGGATTGTTGTAAGTGTTCGCCAAGCTGCTTTAGGATAACCAGCTCGACCTCAGGCTTGCCTTGTTCGCCGTTGAGAATCCGGATCAAGAACTTAGTTGCCCGGTCAGGCGAAGCTCGATTGAGGATTTGTGTTGCTACGAGGAGCGGAGTCGACAGGAACTCTGGGTTGCCTTGCTTTCTTGCGATCGAAATGGCTTCATCGATATAGGTGATGGCTTTGTCGATTTCGCGCGTCTGCATTTTCTCCATTGCTGCACCCTGCAAGGCACCTATCAGCGTTGCAGGATCGTTCATGCCGCGAATCGTGGGCAGCGCCTTTTCCAAATCGGATAGCTCCTGCGCTTTGGAGCGGCCGTTTGTCAGCACCAGGAGTACCACGCTGATGAACCCGATCATCGGGATGATATTCTGTTTCTTCATCTGCTGCATTTTCACGAATCGATGAGAACTCCTGGAAGTCCGGAATCAATATAGCGCTAGCGTAACTGCTCATGGTTGGCACGGCCAGTCAGGTCCAGGGCTGGTACGTCGGCACCAGGCAAGATCGCCTTTCCCTTCGAAAAGTGGCCAGCGAAAGGGGGAAGGGGGCCAGAAGACCATCAGCCAGAATGGGCATCGTTAGCGCAGATTCGCATTTTCCGAGTACTTGCAAAGAGTCTTGCCGGCAACGAACGCCTTGGTCACGCTGTCGAATTCTCTGGTTACACCAAAACGAAAAATGCTCTAGTGGTCAACTCGGTCGTTCAGCTTACGAGTGTTTTCAGTCGAAGTCGTTTCCAGACTTGCAAACTGCTCACCTGGATATCAGGTCCGCCGAAAGCGACCCGCTGACAGCTCGACGAAGCAAACCACGTTGAGTTTTGAGTATTCGGTCATATTACGGGCAGAAGAATTCGGGCAGACAACGCTGCCCAGTACTACCGAGAAAGGCTCATGCACCGATGCCGCGGTCAGCCTCGTACTCCGAGATCTTGCTCTCGTGTTCGAGCGTTAGTGCAATATCATCCAAGCCATCCAACAAGCACTGGCGCCGGAACGATTGGACTTCAAACTCGAGCGAGAGCCCGTGGTCGTCGCTTAAAGTGCATGTCTCGAGATCAACCTTCAACTGATAAGGTGCGTGCTGTTCGCACCGCTCGAAGATGTCGTCAATTTCGGACTCGCTGAGCTTGATTGGCAGCATGCCGTTTTTGAAACAGTTGTTGAAAAAAATATCCGCGAAGGAGGGAGCTAGGACGACTCGGAAGCCATAGTCCGCCAGCGACCAGACCGCATGTTCACGGCTTGATCCACACCCAAAGTTTCGTCTTGCAACCAAAATACTCGCACCCTCGGCGTTGGGCTGGTTCAATTCGAAACTAGGGTCGTCCTGGCCGTCGTCATCAAATCGCCAATCAAAAAAGAGGTACTGTCCAAAACCTGTTCGCTCAATTCGTTTGAGGAATTGCTTGGGGATGATCTGGTCCGTGTCCACGTTGGCTCGGTCCATTGGTGCAACAATGCCGGTGTGGTTGGTGAATGGTTCCATTGCAATTCTCAGTTGGAAGTGGTTGGCCGATTTGGAGCGAAGATTCAAACGCGAACGACGAAGGTGGCGATAAGTGTAGATCGAGCTAGTTTCGGTAGCTCCATTCGCGGATGTCGGTGAAATGGCCTTCGATTGCAGCAGCGGCTGCCATAGCAGGAGAAACCAAGTGGGTTCTGCCTCCCTTGCCTTGGCGGCCTTCGAAATTTCGATTGCTTGTCGAAGCACACCGCTCACCGGGTTCAAGTCGGTCCGGGTTCATCGCTAGGCACATACTGCAGCCTGCTTCGCGCCACTCAAAACCGGCCTCAGAAAAGATACGGTCGAGCCCTTCGTCTTCCGCCTGCTTTTTGACTTGGCCACTGCCGGGAACCACCATCGCATTTTTGATTTTGCCGTCTACTCGATGGCCCTTTACGACTTTTGCTGCAGCACGAAGGTCCTCGATTCTCGCGTTCGTGCACGATCCGATGAAGACGCGGTCGATGCCGATGTCGGTTAGGGCCGTGCCCGCTTCTAGGCCCATGTAGGCCAGGGAATCGGCTGTCGTCTTTTGTTCGGTTTCGTCGCCGGCGTCGGACGGATCTGGTACAGCACTGGATATGGATGCGACTTGTCCTGGATTCGTTCCCCAGGTGACCTGAGGTTCGATGTCAGAGCCCTCAAACTTGCTGACTTTATCGTAGTGAGCCCCCGAGTCACTGGGGAGTTCTTTCCATCGTTTGACTGCCGATTCAAAATCTCGTGGCGCGAACGGACGACCTTTCAAGTATTCGAAGGTCGTTTCGTCAGGGGCGATCATGCCCGCCCGCGCTCCCGCTTCGATGGACATGTTGCAAACGGTCATCCGTTCTTCCATCGTTAGGCTACGGACTGCTGACCCGGTGTACTCCAGTACGTAGCCGGTGCCGCCATGCATGGAGATCTGACCAATGAGGTAAAGGATCATGTCCTTCGCGGTGACGCCGTCGCTCAGGGCTCCGTTCACGCACAACTCATAAGTCTTCGGCTGGTACTGCAAAAGAGTTTGAGTTGCGAGCACGTGCTCCACTTCGCTCGTTCCGATGCCAAATGCAAGGGCACCAAAGGCTCCGTGAGTCGCGGTGTGGGAGTCACCACAAACGATTGTCATGCCTGGCTGGGTGTATCCTAGCTCGGGTCCAATGATATGTACGATGCCTTGGCGGTCGTCATTGAGGTCATACAGCTGGATTCCAAACTCTTTGCAGTTTTCACGCAGCTTGTCAACCTGCTGTTTGGAGATCGGGTCGGCAATGGGAAGCCCACGATCCGTGGTTGGAACGTTGTGATCCGGAGTGGCAATGGTGCGCTCTGGGCGTCGAACTTGGCGACCAGCAAGTCGAAGCCCTTCAAAAGCCTGCGGGCTCGTGACTTCGTGCACCAGTTGAAGATCGATGTATAAAATGGTCTGTTTGTTCGATTCGGCGTGAACGACGTGCTGGTCCCATATTTTTTGGAACATCGTCCGGGGAGAGGAGCCGTTATTTTTCATCTTCCTACTCGATTCTTCCTGCCATTTAGTTTCGCATCACGGATCAGATGCTGGACGCGGTTACGCTTTCGAGCGTCGTCGCCAAACTCAGATGCTCCCGATTGCATATCTTGCGATCTCGAGCGTCGAATCAAACGAAGCCGAGACCTAACGATTGGCAACCCGCGTAGTATTAGCCCTTCTAATGCTGCCGGAGCAGGCTTAGATGGATTAGTCACAAGAATGCTAGTTCGGTAGGAATGTGTCAAGCGACAATGATTCGTGGTACGGCGAGGTAGCCGAAGCGGGGCCCTTCCAGGTAAGAGGGAGTTGGGACGGTGAATGTTCGCGAACGAAACACGCGAGGCCAGTCCTGGGTAAGGCAATTTGTGCGGCCAGCAGTTGAGTGGCAACAACGACTATGGTGCTTCAGTCTCAATGTGCCCCAGTGCGATGGAGAATGCATTTCGAGGAGCGACGCCTGACGTGAGTAGGCCAGTCATGAGATGCATTTTGACCTTTGCGGTCTGTTCTGGCGTGCTGGCGTTGTCTATTGCGTTATGGCGTCAGGGGCGGGAACCGCAGTCGGCGCGGATGCAGGTCGTTTCGGGATCGATGATGCCGCACTTGCTGGGACCGCACTTCCGAATCCCTTGTCAGAACTGCCAACACGATTCCGTCATCCGTGCCGATCGCGAAACGCAAAACCCTGTTGCATGGCGGTGTGAAAACTGTGGGGGCAATCTGCTCGCGAGCGCACAGACAGCGGATGCACTGAGCGGGCGTATGAACCCGTCGCCACGTATTGAAGTGAAAAACGGCGGTGATCAGCTAGTTGTGACTCAGATCAGACGGCTTCCGTATCGGTTGGAAGTAGTAGCTTTTCTCCACGACGATCAGCCTTATGTAAAAAGAGTTTGGGGACTGCCCGGCGAACGGATCCATTTCGAATCTGGGGATCTCTTCATCGACGGGCAACGATTTCAAAAGTCGGTGGAGCAATACTTGCAAGTCGCTGTCTCGGTAGCGAAGTTATCGCTTCGTGGTCCGCGATGGGACCATCCGCAACATGCAAGTCAACGATCGGAAAGCCCGGCGACCGCCGAGCATGCTGCAGCGAAGGAAACCGAATATGAAGAGTTGTCTCAGGGAAGCGTCCGAGGGTTGAAGCCAGGAGAGACGCTTGCCTATCAGCACCTCGTGCCGAGCAACGTCTATCCCAGCGAAACGCCGCCCAGGCAATGGATGCGGGGGGCGAGGCTAACAGATGATTACACCTTCGATCGCTCCATTTCGTACGCGTTGGAAAAGGTTCGAGATGTCGGTATCGAGCTGATCTTGGCAGGCAAGCTGGAGAGTTTCGTACGTGTGACTTTACGCGCAGACGAAACGACGATCGAGTTGGAGTTAACGCCCGAATCGAGTGCGCATACGGCTCGCGTTGCCACTGATGCGACCGCCAGGATGCCTTCGGTTATGGTCAACCGGCACGTCCATATTGTATTGTGCGACCAGAGGCTGCTTCTCGTGAGTGACCTCGAAAAGAAGTCAATCGAGCTCGTGGCCCCTCCAGGCCTGAATTCGTCGCCCGTTTCAAATCCCGTTTTAGCAAACGCCGAACCACGTTGCCTACATCGCTTACCCGACTTCACTGGTTTCGAGCTTGTCAATCTAGGGGAACGAACGATCAAATTGAAGGAAGTGGAACTCACGCGTGATCTTCATCTCCGGGAAAGCAAGAGAGGTCGATCGCAAGACGCGAATGCGAAACGGACTACCTACGCCGTACCCGACGACGCGGTATTTCTGCTTGGCGATCATCTTCTCGATTCAAGCGACAGTCGCGAGTTCGGAGCGGTCTCAACAGGAGCCATCATCGGCAGTGCCAAAGTTGATTCGCCGAGGTAGCGGTCTGTCCTTCAGCACGAATCATGAAGGCGCCGTGTGGCTGTCCATTTTCACTCGCGACGCACTACGCAATTTGGGCTACGCAATTTTGCGAGTCTGGCGGCGGCGAGGCAGGCGGTAGAGTTGGCTGTTGCCACGCTTGCCATCCAGTTTTGCAGCGCCGGTTTGGCGTAGGCAATAAGCGACTTTCTGGGCGAACCATCGCGGTCGCTGCATCGCAGCGGCTAGTTCTGCGGTATCAAAAGGCGTTGGCAAGTGTTCGATTGGGAGCATCCCAAGCAGATCCTTGATCGTCTTCAGCTCGATTGAATCGTGGACCGCGACTAGCTTCTGATCAACGCACTTGTAACGCTTCTTTCGCCAGCGTTTCGTGTTCTTGTCGAGTCGGATTTCTTCGGCTTCAATCGCGACAATTTCCAACGTCAGCCGTCGGCGTGGAAAGACGGTTGAAAAATGCACGAGGTCTTCGAAGACGTCGAGCAGATCGCCCCGTTTCGGACTGAGTCGTGAGCGGATGACTTCACCGTCTTTTTTATCGAGCGTTGTCAGGCGTTTGCGAGCAATGATTGGCTTGACGATGCGGACTTTCCTGCGAGTTCCATCCAGCAACTTTCGCGTCTTATCACGCAGGGCACCCAACGAGGCATGTTGGATCTCAATCAGCTCTTTTGACTCGGAAATTGCATCAATTCGAAAGCCGTCGACCGTGACCTCGGTGGCCTCCTCGTTCGGGGCGTAATGCAGCTTTAGTGCTTTGTGCAGTGAGGTTTCCATTACGGCAGATCGTTGGGGTTGTCCTTGTTTGTGTGCGAAGGACGCATCGGCCTGAGTCCCTACCTGGATCGCCAAACCTAGGTGGGCCGTGATTGCTCGCGGTTTCATCCCGTTTGGGCCTTCGCCACCGGCCCAACATCAGCACTTCGCAGAGGCAAGATTGCATAACGTCGACGCTGTCTCAAGCTCGTCTTGTTTCGGTGCTAGCAAAACGCCCTTCGAACGCTGTTCGGGTTTAGCCGATGGCGATTTGACCTTGGCCCCTCTTGGTTCGCTCTTCTATAAGCGGTTGAAAATTCTCTCAAAAAGGCCAAAGGTGCGTTTCAACGTCAGCACCAAAATGGTGATTCCAACTTCGAGTCGTGAAAGCGAAGGGTGAATACGGAGCAGACGCTTACGATGATCGAAAGGTGCGATGGCATCTCTTAAGGAGACATTCAGCACCTGCGGTTGCGGCAGTCGCCGCCCGGCTCAACGAGTTCAAAGGCATCGTTTGAATTCGTCGTGGATGCTTGCGCCAAAATCAAACCCGCGTTCGAACAAAGCGACCAACGATGCGAGCTCCAATTCGAAAGCGCGTTTCGATGCAGTCCTGGGCGTTTCGGTTGTGGTCGTCTCGGTGCTCTTTACCAGTATTGGCCGGATCCAAGCTGCCGAGGTCGATCTTCCGCAGATTGATCCGCTTCACACCATCCGCGTTGAAGCAGATACCTATGCGACGGTGAAGCGAGGCGCCTACGATGTCATTGCTTTGGAAGGCCAATGCTCCTTGCGGCAAGGTGCATTGACGGCTTCCGCGGACGAAATCGTCTTGTGGATCGAGCGCAATCAGGTCTTGAATTCTGAGTTCCCTGGTAAAGTTATCTGCTATTTGAATGGCAACGCAAAGTTGGACTGGGGTGACGGTCGTGGTCTGCAGGATCTCCGATGGACTGGGCGGCTATTCAGTATCCATCCCGTCGCAATCGAGCGTGGTCGACTAGTCACTCGGTACGATATTCCAACCCTGGACTGGGAACGCGAACCGCAGGCGTTTCATTTGACCCAGTTCAGCCGGGCCCAGGATGGCGGAAGGGTCTTAATGGCTCCACCGTTACTCGGTCAGACTGGACCACCTCGTTCCGACAGTCCTCCAGCAAACCAAACGAGTCGAATTCCGTCGGTAGGCGGAGTTGCCTGGAACCCCAATGCAGCCGCACCTGGTTCACCCAGCGCATCGTATCAGGGGAACACTCGTACCTCGGATCTTCTTCCCAACGGCGGATTGGTCATTCCGGACGACGGCTCGCAGCCGTTTCCCGCTGCTGGTCTAGTACCGGAAGCAGTAACGCCAGCACCCGCGGTGGGAAGCAATTCTGGTATCGATCCGCAGACGTTGGCACCCGCTTTTCCGCAATCGAATCTCAATCCGATTTCGCCGAACGGACTACCCACCACGCAGCGCGTGCTCCAGCCTGCCGCGGCATCGCCGCTGGCCGCAAAGGCAATTGAGTTCATGACGGCCGGGCCGAATCAGAAGATCGATTTGCAGAATTTTGCGGATCGAGGCGAATCCGCCGCGATTGTGCGTGGCGGTTTCAAGCTGACCGTTCGTGGAGTTCAAGCTCGTGGCAGCGATGGCAGTATCACTGAGTACGGGACGGTGGTAATTGAAGCCGACAACGCAGTCGTATGGGTTAAAAGCGAAGGTCCGCTGAATCCGTTCCAACTTTCGTCTACTCCGGACCGACCCGTCGAGATGTATCTAGAGGGCAATATCGTTTTCGCGCAAGGCAATCGAGTCATTCGAGCTGATCGGATGTACTACAACGTCTCGAGCGAATACGGGATGATTTTGTCCGCCGAGGTGCTGACTCCAGTACCTCAATACCAGGGGTTACTCCGTCTAAAAGCAGACGTGCTGCAGCAGCGAGATTCGCGAAATTTCAAAGCTTATGGTGCGGCGGTCACAAGTAGCCAGATGGGCATTCCCCGCTACTGGGTTCAGTCTCGGGAGGTGGACTTCACGGATAACCGCAGTGAAGACAGCATCTCCATCTTTGGTCAAGTCGACGACCGGCGACCGACGGGAATGGAGATCAATGCACGTAGCAACCATGTTTATCTTGCCGGTGTGCCGATCTTCTGGTGGCCAACTCTAAAAACGGATCTGCGAGAGCCAACTGCGTATCTTTCTAGCATTAAGTTCAAGAACGACACCATCTTTGGTTTCCAGACTTTCGCAGAATGGAACGCTTTTGAGTTGCTCGGTATGCGAGCACCCGAGGGAACACGACTGAGATTCTCAACTGATTATCTCTCCGATCGGGGACCCGCTTTGGGCTATCGATTTGAGTATGACCGAACTTCGACTTTGCTGTTCGGAGCGCCCGGTTACGGAATCTCAGATGGCTGGTTTATCAACGACAGTGGAACCGATTTTCTTGGTCTCGATCGGACTGGCTTAGATCCCGAAGAGGATCTTCGCGGTCGAGTATTCTCCAAGCACCGGTTCTTCTTCTCTCCCAATTTTGAGCTCATCGCGGAAACCGGCTGGATCAGTGATCGTGATTTCTTAGAACAATATTTTGAGCAAGAGTGGGAGCAGGACAAGGACTTTACGACAGCATTGCGGGCAAGACGTTACAACGGCGTTCGTATGTTCGATCTGTTCGGGCAAGCTCGTGTCAATGACTTTTTTACGGAGTCCGAGTGGCTCCCGAGGTTGGATCACTATTGGATCGGCCAGAATCTGCTTGGCGACAGGCTGACCTGGAATGCCTACAACACCATCGGTTACGCGCACCAGCGGGTGGCTACGGCCCCCGTTGATCCCGGGCAGGCTGCCCAAACAACAACCTTGCCATGGGAGAGCGACAGTGAAGGCATCCGAGCAATCACCCGGCAGGAGCTGAGCATGCCCGTTTCGCTCGGGGCCTTTAAGGTGGTTCCGTTCATTAGCGGTGAAGCTGGTTTCTGGAATGAGGATGTCAATGGCAACGATGTAACTCGCTTAACCGGCCAAGCCGGGGTGCGCTCATCGCTGCCGATGTGGAGTGTCAATCCGAATGTTGACAGTCGCCTCTTCGACCTACGAGGCCTGGCCCATAAGATGACGCTCGAATCAGAGTTCTTCTATGCGGATTCCAATAGAGATCTCGACCAGTTTCCACTCTATGATCCGCTCGACGATAATGCCCAAGAACACTTCCGAAAACGTTTCGTGTTGAGCACATTCGGTGGGGCTTTGCCCGACGAATTTGATGAACGACGTTACGCCCTGCGAAGCGGTATGCAACGCTGGGTCACCGCGTCCAGTCCTGAAGTGGTCGATGATATGAGCCAAGTTCGCGTGGGTGTGAACAACCGCTGGCAGACCAAGCGTGGTATTCCTGGACGTGAACGTATCGTGGACTTGATCTCGCTGGATGCAGATTTCACCTTCTTCCCCAAAGCGGACCGAGACAACTTTGGAGAGGACGTTGGGGCGTTGACATACGACTTTCGCTATCACGTTGGTGACCGGTTGACGCTCTTGTCCGATGGCTATTTCGACGTGTTTTCGCAGGGCCTCAAGACTGTTTCGGCTGGCGCGCGAATGAGTCGCCCAGGTCGTGGCGACCTCTATGTTGGTATGCTCTCGATCGAGGGACCAATCAGTGCCAATATATTGAACGGGTACATCAACTACCGCCTCAACGAAAAATGGATCTTGACGAGCGGCGCTGCGTTTGACTTTGGCGAGACGGGCAATATTGGCCAGAACATTTCATTGACTCGGGTTGGCGAGTCCGCCTTGGTCCAGGTCGGTCTGTTGGTGGATCACCTGCGCGACAACGTGCAATTCACCTTTAATATCGAGCCAAGGTTCCTTCCAAGTGGACGTATTGGGCTTCTCGGCGGCGAATTGGTCCCGCCATCTGGCTTATTCGGGGTTGAGTAGGCGTCCATTCTTCGGCGAGATCGCGGAACATCCTTAACGGCCTTATCTTTCTGGCTCCACACTCCCGGGTCGCCTTCTTCGGATTGCTTGACCGTAGTAGGTGCATTTTCTGCCGGACCGACGTATTGAAATGGATTTGGATCGCGGTCTGCTTGAACCAATTTGGTGCAAGCGGGAGTCCCGAATCGGTTGGACTATGATATGACCCCTGTAGTCCCAGCGCGGAAGCCAGTCAGCGCCGCCTCGAATCCGTTTCACCATTCGCGTTTTGGTCCGTTCATTCACCATGAAATACAACCGAAGAAACCGGCTCAGCAAATCAAACCAAGAATTGGAAGCCCGACGACTGTTGGCTGCGGCTGATCCAACACAGAACGAGGGACAGCAAGAGGCAGCGAGTCAGGAATTGCCGCAAGATGCCTCCGTTGGTCAACACGCTGCAGGGACGGAATCAATGCAGCAGTCGACGGATCCAGGCAACGATGCAGTCTCAGTGGAACAGAATTCGGCGGGCTCCAGCGCAGCGACTGATTTCCAAGAAACTGGGGTTGAGCCAAAGTCGGATCCAACTCGCGCGGGCGAGGAGAGCACTGAGCCGGTCCAAGATGCGGCGTCCGGCTCGACTGCACCAGAATCCGTAAAGTATGTTTCGACGGATGCGAGTTCGCAGGAAAGTAGAGTCCAGCCTGAATCCGCAACTGCTTCGGTACCGGAAGCCGAAAGCCAAGCGTCGATGCAGGGCGACGAAGGGCCGGTGACGCCCGCAGAATACCCTGTTTCGACTCAGGCTGATGAAGCAGCTGACGCACCATCACCGGATGCCAAAACGGGCCTCCCAAGTGACGCCGCCACGCAAATGGATTCTGAAAGCCCGCCCAAGAGCGAACTTGTGTCTACTGAATCCGATGAATCGGTGGTTGTGGCGCAGGATGCTTCCGCTGAGACGACCGAAGTGACTCAAGCCGTTGTTTCGACGTCGAGCGACCGCGTCGACGAGAATGCCCTAGCGCAGCCGGGTGGCACCGCCGAAATGGCATCTTATGCTCAATCCAGGGCGATCGAAGCGGATGATGGTGCACTATCGGGGGAGGCGTCGTATCAAGAAGCACCTGTTCCAAACGAGCCGCAGGGTACGGTCACAGTTGAGTCGCGAGTCCAAGAGGCTGAAGCGACAGTGGATGCCGAAGTGGAAGCCGCTGCTGCCGACTCAGATCGACAACACGAGTTGACGCGTGCTCTATTTGGAGAGAACGTGCCTGACCAGGATTCAGATGACTACCAAGCGGCGTACGATGCGATCGGCCTTGCGCTCGGGGGTGGTGGGCCAGAGTTCGTAGTGGCGGAAGAACAGAATCTCCCGATTAATTCGCATTCCGTTTCGAGTCATTCCGTTTCCAGTCAAACGGATTCAGCCGACGAGACGGAAATCGGAATCGCAATCGAGGATAGCGCGACGACGCCAACGACCGATGCTAAGTCCGTCGAACAAGTTGTCGATAGCGGCATGGAAAGTTGGGCAGAGGACGAGTTCGTGGAGTCGAGTCCTGTCGCGGTCGATGCCGTCGAGTCGGCTTATGGTGCAATGGAACCTGCGTTCGACGATTCCGAATCTAGCGGAAGCGACTCGACGTCGAACGGCGGTGAGGCCGTGTTGGTTTCGACGTCCACCGATATGGCAGAAACGGAAGAGTCAGATGGCCAGGAGGTAACCACGCCGAACGCGTTGTACACCAATGAAGTCGAATTGGCTGCGTTAGATGAACCAAAAGTGGAATCCAACCAGGCTGCGTGGGGTGATGTTACGGAGCCGGCTGAAGCCGCTCTGGGCAAATCGGAGTCGAGGGTTGCCAGCGACGAATTCGTCGTGATCGATCAGCCCAGCGGAGGCAACGGTTTTGAGGAACTGGTGGCAAGCGAGTCGGACTCAACGGTCGTCGAGTTGGCAGACGAGAGTAGTCGCGAAGCCGTGGCGACAGATGGTGAATACGCGCTGCCTGTGAATGTCAAAGCGGGCTATGACGCTGAATCGGGTACTGCCCTAATCAACGAGCGTTTTGCAGAAGAAGCAAGTGAGGAAGAGCTCCTCGCGGCTGTACGCGAGGAAACAGGCGAGCATCTTGCTGCGTGGGTAGCCCGCGAAACCGGATTGAGTTTTTCTGGCGATGTGGGCGAACGGCTGGGATTAGTGCTTTCCGGAATGAGTGCCGAAGAAGCGACTGCAGCGGAGAAGCCGGGGACGCTGGAAACTACCGCGATTGTCAACGGCCAGGAGACGACCGTTGCCGCAATGACTGGATCGCAAGTTCGAATTCGGGCAGCGGGCGAAGAGGGCGGCGAAGCGTATGAGTTGTTTGTCGAAGGCGAACGAGTCGAGAGCGGCGCTGTAACCACTCAGTTCCAAGATATCGTTTATCAAGCGGCAGACACCGTCACTGCGAATGATGTTCGAGTCGCATTCACGAACGATCGGTATGAGCCAGAGAATGGAATCGATGCGAATTTAGTCGTCGACTACCTAGACCTCGACGGACGGATATTTGAAACCGAATCGGAGAATACTTTCTCAACCGGAACTTGGGTTGAGCCCGAGGGAATCCAGCCCGGTTTTGGACGCGGTGATACGCTCCACTCAAACGGATATTTTCAGTTCGGTGACAACGCACCGACCGGATCCGAGTTGATTATTCGGGCATCTGGCGACGAGGGCAACGAGACGTTCAACCTACAGCTGGGTGGTACCAACGTGGCGACATATCAGGTCACCGAGAGCTTTCAGGACTTCTTGTACCGGGCAGAGGAAACGGTAACTGCCGACGACGTGCGGATTGAGTTCGACAACGATCGGTACGATCCCGCAAATGGCATCGACGCGAACATCAATGTCGACTACATCCAAGTCGACGGGACACGTTATGAGACGGAAGATGCTCGCGTCTTTTCAACGGGAACTTGGTTGGACGGTGATGGTATTGCGCCCGGATTTGGCCGTGGGGAATCGTTGCATTCCAACGGATACCTGCAATACGCGACATCCGTTCCGGAGTCAGGCGTCTTCAGTCTCGATGGCAGCGTATTCTCCGTAAATGAGGATGCGGGTTCGGCAACCATCTTGGTTAGCCGTGACCAAGGGACCGCAACTCCGGCTTCGATCGACTACCAAACCTTGAACGCGACGGCGACGGATGGCCAAGATTTTGTGGCACAGAATGGAACGCTCGTATTCCTGCCGGGTGAGGATTCGAAATCGGTGTCCATCCCGATCTTGGATGATGCAGACCGTGAAGGCAACGAAGTGTTCTCCTTTGCCATCGACAATCCAGTAGGAGCAGGTTTGCTTGTGCCAAGAACGGCCACCGTGACCATTGTTGATGATGAGTCACCGGAACCACCTCCGCCGCCACCTCCGCCTCCGCCGACTGGTGACACTCTGGAAAGTGAGATTGTTCGTAGTGGTCTCATCCAACCGACTTCCATCGATTTCTCGCCTGACGGTCGCAACTTATACGTTGCTGAACAGCGAGGCATTGTGAAAGTGCAGAGAGACGGTGTCGACGCTGGGAATACGATCGACCTTCGCGACCGAGTCAACGGGACACGCGATCGTGGTCTGTTGGATATTGCGATTAGTCCCGATTTAGAAACGAATCCGTATCTCTACACGCTGTACACCTATGACCCGCCAGAGGTCTACGAGAACGCTTCTAACAACTTGGCTGGACCTGATAAAAATGGAAATCGGGCTGGGCGTTTGACACGATGGACATTGGATGAATCCACTGACTACACGCAGGTTGTTCCCGATAGCGAAGTCGTGCTCATTGGAAAGAACAGCACATGGGAAAACTTCAACGCGTTTGCCAATAGCACGAATAACTTCAACGAAGCGCCTGCCGGTATTCTGCCCGACGGTAGTAATCTTCAAGATTTCATTGCCACCGATAGCGAATCGCACACGGTCGGGTCTGTCGAATTCGCACCAGACGGCGCGTTGATTGTCTCCATTGGGGATGGAACGTCGTACAACCGAGTCGATGCTCGGACCACTCGGGTGCAGGACATCGATAACTTGTCTGGAAAGATCCTTCGCGTGGACGCGCTTACCGGTGAAGGCCTCAGCGACAACCCGTTCTTCAACGGGGATCCTGATGCAAACCGTTCGAAGGTTTACCAATACGGGGTTCGTAATCCGTTCCGCACGGTTGTGGATGATGCAACGGGTCAAATCTTCGTGGGCGATGTTGGCTGGACCGCTTGGGAAGAGATCAACACAGGTGAGCCGGGAGCCAATTTTGGTTGGCCGTTCTACGAAGGCGGAGACGAGGGGAACTTGCAAACGGGCGGCTACCGCAATCTGCCAGAAGCGTCGACATTCTACGCAACTCAGGGTGCCTCGGTTACTGCACCGAGTGAGGCGCTGAGCCACTCACGTGACGGCATCAATGCCATTGTGTTGGGGGATGTCTACCGCGGTACCGCGTTTCCTGAAGAGTACAGAGGCGACATTTTCTTTAATGATCTGGGCCAGGGGATTGTTCGGCACGGTGATGTCGATGCAGATGGAAACATCAGCAACGTCCAGACGTTCACAACCGGTGCAAGGATTGTTGTTCAGATCGTCCAGGGGCCCGATGGGAATCTGTACTTTGTGGATCTCGACGACGGTACCGTTGGGCGTTGGCAATTCGTTTAACCTCAAGTGTGACCTGCAATGCGAATGCATCTAAGCCACTTGGGCCTCTGGAAGTTAGGTGGCCGTCTTCCGCTAAATGGAAATGCATCTGCAATGGGATGTTGTCATCCGATCGCAGATGCGTATCATGAAATGCTGTTGATATTCAGTCTCAAGTGCTACTACCCAGCGAGCCAATGAGTCGGATTCTCGTCTTTGGATGAGATTCCTGGCTCTTTCGTAGCCAGCCAGGGAACGCCGTGAGAGGTCGATTGACCTTCCGTGCATCTCGAACCCTGGAGTTCCAATATGTCTCTGTCTAGGCGTACGCGCGCATTTGGTTTTACGTTGGTTGAGCTACTGGTGGTGATTCTCATCATCGGCATCCTGGTTGGATTACTTCTGCCGGCCGTCCAAGCGGCAAGGGAGGCTGCCCGACGCATGCAATGTCAGAATAACCTGAAGCAATTCGGTTTAGCGGTACACAACTACCATGACACATTCCGCCAATTTCCGTGGGTGAATGCGAATAGCACCCTGAGTGGCGGCAGCTTGTTTGTAGCCACGCTGCCCTATATGGAGCAGGCGAACTCTTTTCGTCTCTACGACTTCTCTAAGTCGAATCGTGATCCTGTAAACCAGGCGGTTGTAGCGCAGCAAATTCCGTTTTTTTGGTGTCCGTCTGCCGTGCGGCGGCGTGGAGTGCCAAGTTGTTCGAGCGACGCGGGACGAGCCCCTGGTACCTATGCGGTCAACATCGGTACGCAGGACTACAACCAGTATTGGCTCTTCTTTGGCGATCCTCGTCCCAGCAGTGACGGTCCCATCGTGTACTCGGATACCACCGATCGGCGTACGAAGATGGCATCCGTTACGGATGGCGCCTCCAATACTCTGTTGATTGGTGAGACGGCATACAACCTGCCCGACTACAAATTCACAAGCGGTGAGTGTATCGGTATGCCACGTTTCTCGTTCACGTACTGGAGCAATCCATTCCCAGGATCGACGGCCTGCACAACCGAGTATGCCTTCAACCCGCGAGACGTCGGGGACGATGGCATCTACGACCGCGGATGGGTGCGTTCTTTCCGAAGTGATCATGTCGGCGGTGTGCAGTTTGTTCGCGTCGACGGTTCGGTCCACTTTGTCAGCGAAAACATCAACGCCGAGATCCTCGACAGCATGGCCTCTCGCGCGGGAGGGGAGGTATACGATGATCCGAATTTTTAGGCCGCAACAATATTGTTTGCCTCTGATTTGCCTGTTGCTCTGTGGCGGGTGTGGGGGCCCCATATCGCAGCGGCGCGCGAGTGTATCAGGGCAGGTGACACTCGATGGCAAGCCGCTTAAGGAGGGAACGGTGCGATTTGTACCCGCCGCAGGCAACTCCGGGCCAAAGGTCTCAGTGCCAGTAGATCGTGGCCGATTCTCGACGGAGCTTCGATACGGGCCCATGGTCGGTACGAATCGAGTTGAAATCGTGTCCCGCGACACAGGGGGGCTCGAGCTGGACGATGAAGAGGCAATCGATCGGTTGAAGGGCTTACGCGGGCGGCGAATCGCCGTCGAGCGCGTGCCGGCGAAGTACAACTCTCGTACAACCTTAACGGTCGAAATCTCACCAGATGAAGAGAATGAGTTAGAATTCGCGCTGTCATCAAAGAATTAATTCGTAACCTAGTGGATAGGTGTAGCGGGCTGCTGCTATAGGCAGGGCCAATCAAAGTTTAAAGTTGGGAAGAATTCCTCCCCGTCGCTCAGGCTCCGACCCTCCGCAAATTCCTCGCGAAACTCGGAAACAGAGGGTTAGGTATTGAATTGCTACTCAACCCAAGTTAACCCAAGTTCAAACTTTGATTGACCCTGCTGCTATATGGAAGCAGCTTGACTACCCAACCATTCAACGGTTTTCTTTCTTTACATTATTTGATCTTCGAAGCGAACTTACCTCGCTTCTTAGTTACGGAGAATCTCAAATGAAACAAATGGTTGCATTGGCGGTTGCCGTCGCGATCCTTATTCCAGCGATGCCATTCCAGCTTGCGCACTCGGCTGACAAAGCGCCCAACGAAAATGGCAGCGAAGAGTTCGCGGATTTGCCGTTCGAAATTACGAGCTTTGGAGCCGCTCGGGTTGGTCATCATGCACTGGTCTACGGCGGTCACAATGGTGATGCGCATTCCTATTCGACCGAAGAACAATCGAATTCGTTGTTGGCGTTGGATTTGGAGACGAGTGGAGCGCAATGGGAGAAAGTTGCCGAAGGCGACCGGCTGCAAGGCCTCGCTATGGTCCCGTACAAAAATAGTGTCGTGCTAATTGGTGGATTCACCGCCATGAATGAGAAGGGTGAGGATCATGACCTCCGTTCGCGTGACCGCGTTCGCATGTTCGACATTGTGACGAAGAATTGGACAGAGCTCCCTTCTCTGCCGGCTGGCCGTTCGAGTCATGACGCGGCCATTTGGGAGGATACGATCTACGTCGTTGGCGGGTGGCAAATGGATGGCGATAACGAGACTACATGGCATACATCTGGATTGAAGTTGGATTTAAGTTCGGAGAAGCCGTCTTGGGAAGAAATCAAGACGCCCCCATTCAAACGCCGTGCGTTGGCCGTCGTAGCTCACGGAGGCAAGATCTACTCCATCGGCGGTATGGATCCGGAGAAGGGGCCTACAACGGAGGTCGATGTTTATGACCCCGCCACCAACGAATGGACAAGTGGTCCAGCACTGACTGGTGAAGGCAGGATGGCTGGGTTTGGTGCTGCCGGTTGGAGCGTCGGTGGAACTCTGTTGGTTTCCACCTACGAGGGAGATGTACTTACACTGAGCGATGACGGTCAAAGCTGGACGTCGAATGGCAAGACTGAGGACAGTCGATTCTTCCACCGACTCATCCCGCTCGGATCCGAAAAAGTCGTTTCCGTGGGCGGGGCCAACATGGAGTCTGGCAAGTACCTCAATCTCGAAGTCATTGCAGTAGATTGATATTGAGTTTTCCACTGGCCAAGGCTCGAGCAAAGATCTCGAGCGACTTGGCCTGAGAATGGTTCAACGATTGCCCAAGCAGGAGGTGGGGCCTTGTTGCCTTTGACAGTTGGATTGTAGCGCCTGCTATCGTCAGGGCTAATCACAGTTTCCAGATAGGGCATGAGCCGCGGCGCGTGACGGGTGCGGCATGAAACCCGTTGCTAAAGGGGGCAGCGTTGGTGCACCGTTGGGCCAGCGGCTCAATGGCGAAACAGCCCAAAGTCAAACTCTGATTAGCCCTGTTGCTATCGTCGATGTTGTGTCGATCAACGCGACGATAGGGTATAGTGCGATACCGAGACCTTGCTTGCGGGCATCCAGGACCGATCCGACCTTGGTTGTCAGTGAGCCCTTCCGCGATCAAGGCTTGCAATCCGACTTCGTGATTCCACATCCTGCGTTGTAACTAAGTATGTCTTCGAAGAGCCGCCAAGCGAACAAGCCACCCAAACCGGGCAAAGAGAAACCCAAGAAAAAGACGCTCGCCGAAAAGGCGGATAAATTTGAGTGCTATCAGAAGTCGGTCCAGGCACCCGACCACGAAGTCGAATTTTTTGAACAAGCGTACCGTGACGTTAACCGCAGCAAGCCAATGTTGTTGCGTGAAGATTTTTGTGGCACGTTTGCGGTGTGTTGCGAATGGGTCAAAAGTAGCCCAGGGCGCTCGGCGACTGGAGTGGACTTGTGCGAGGAAACGCTTCAATGGGGGCGTGACCACAATCTGTCGCAATTGCAGCCATCTGAAGCGGCGCGGGTTAAGTTGATTCAGCAGGACGTTCGCAAGCGTAACCGCCCGCAAGTCGATGTCCTGGCAGCCCAGAACTTTTCGTTCTGGATCTTCAAGACTCGAGCGAGCTTGCTCGAGTACTTTAAAATTGCCCGTGCGAATCTTAAAGCGGGCGGCATCATGGTGATGGACATGATGGGCGGCGGAGACTGTTTCATTGAGGAGCAAACCGACAAACGTAAGGTAGGAGCTGGGAAAAAAGCATTCAAATACCACTGGGAGCAAGCTAGTTTCAATCCCGTCAACTACGACGCCAGCTTCTACATATCGTTTCGGTTCTCAGATGGTAGCAAGCTAAAGCGTGCTTTCGCGTATCACTGGCGTTTTTGGAGCATACCAGAAGTTCGCGAACTTCTCGCGGAGGCTGGATTCAAGGAGAGTCACGTCTACTGGGAAGACGAGGACGAATCTGGCGAAGACACCGGTACTTGGAGTCGAACCGACCGGGCGCCCAGCACACCTTGCTGGGTCTCTTACATCGTCGCCGTGAAGTAGTAGCGGCCAAGACATGGATGACATTGGCATTCATGACGCTGTGGGACTTCAGCATATCGTGTGCGCCACTTCTACCTTAGGGCTCAGATGACAGTCGGCCGGGAGATTCCCGAATGCCGACAGGTGTGACTCGGCTTGATGACGAGTCTCTTGATTCGGCAGAATTTGCTAGAATCGATCCACCCCTTGCCGATACCTTCGCAATTGGAATCCAGATGGTTGGCGTTCAATCTGTCCGCCATTTTGGAAAGTTGCCCGGGTGATAAGTACTCTCCAAGCCCCCTGTGTACTCATTCGGCTCCCCTACTCCAATGTTCTCTGTACACAAACACGAGGAGACGACCATGTCCACCACACTAGACCCTATTTCCCCGAACGCAAAGACATCCGCGTTTATCGCACAGGACCATCAACTGTTCATCAATGGCGAGTGGGTTGCCGCCGCGTCCGGAGAGAGTTTCGAAGTAGTCAATCCCGCCACGGCGCAGGTGATCGCCAAGGTAGCCAAGGGTGAGAAACAAGATGTAGACAACGCGGTTGTTGCGGCACGGAAAGCGTTCGAATCCGGTGCTTGGCCCAAGCTGACAGCCTCACAAAGAGGTCAATTGCTCTGGCGACTCGCGGATCTGCTCGAAAAGCATGTTGAAGAAGTTGCGGAAATTGAGTCGATCGACAATGGCAAGCCAAAGGCCGTCGCTGCCGCCGCGGATATCCCGCTGGCGGTGGATTTGTTCCGTTACATGGCTGGTTGGGCAACAAAAATAGAGGGGAATACATTGCCCATATCGGTGCCCTACATGCCGAACGCAGAATTTCATTCCTACACGCTTCGAGATCCGGTTGGCGTTGTTGGGCAGATCATTCCTTGGAATTTTCCTCTTCTGATGGCTGCGTGGAAACTTGGACCGGCGCTCGCGACCGGATGTACGGTCGTATTGAAGTTGGCTGAAGAAACACCGCTAAGCGGTCTACGACTCGGTCATCTGATTGAAGAGGCTGGATTCCCACCGGGTGTGGTGAACATCATCACAGGATTTGGTGAGACCGCGGGAGCAGCACTCTCAGGGCATCCGGACGTGGATAAAGTTGCGTTTACCGGTTCGACTGAGGTTGGTCGGCTGATCGTGAAGGCCGCAGGTGAATCCAACCTGAAGAAAGTGACGCTTGAGCTTGGGGGGAAGAGCCCAAATATCGTCCTCCCGGACGCAGATTTGTCGTTAGCAATACCAGGTGCAGCCAACGCGATTTTCTTCAATCATGGTCAGTGCTGTTGCGCCGGTTCGCGGCTGTTCGTCCATCGAAGTCAATATGACGAAGTGGTTGAAGGCGTCGCGGAACAAGCGCGGCAAATCAAGCTCGGGCCTGGCATGGACCCGCAGTGCGGTATGGGGCCGATGGTATCGGATATTCAACAGGATCGCGTATCGGCGTTTCTGGAGTCTGGATTAGCGGAAGGGGCTGAAGCGGTTGTCGGCGGCAAGAAAGCCGACCGAGACGGTTACTTCATTGAGCCAACGGTGTTGGTGAATACAAGGCCCGAAATGAAGGTGATCCAAGAAGAGATCTTTGGTCCCGTCGTGGCCGCAGTTCCCTACGATGATATCGAAGAAGTAATCGAGGAAGCCAACAATAGCGTCTATGGTCTTGCAGCAGCAGTTTGGACCAAGGATATCAGTCAGGGGCATCGCGTTGCAAAACGTTTGCGTGCCGGTAACGTTTGGGTGAATTGCTACAATATCTTCGATGCGGCGTTACCTTTTGGTGGATACAAGCAATCAGGCTGGGGCCGTGAAATGGGACATGAAGCCATTGATCTTTACACCGAAACGAAAGCCGTCACCGTTCAATTGGCTTAGAAGCTAGCGAAAGGCGGCTTTGTTCGTTGCAGGTTTCACCAATAGGCAGGAGTTGGCCGTGGCTAATTTCTGCCTTTTTTTTGGGGCTATGGCCTAATGATCGTCTAGCTCCGCGTATGACTTGGCGGTGGATGCCCGCGTTAGCGTGAATGCGTCCTCGCGGTTCGAAACAGAGTGCCCCTTCATGCGTTAAAATGCAATAGTGGAAGGGGCGCTGCACAATTGGAGGCAAACGGAGAACATCATGGACAAGAAGAATCGGCGAGATGCGATTAAAGTTGTTTCAGGAGCCTCGGCCGTTTTAGCTTTGGGAGCGACCGAATCTCAGGTGATCGCAGGAGAGCGGCGTACAGGTGCACACTCTTCCGCAACCGACTCGAAGCCGATGCAGTTGTACAAGAGTCTTAGTGATGAGCAGCGTGCCAAGATTTGCCTTCCTAGCAATCACACTAAGAGGCAATTCATTAGCAACTGGTGGTATGTCCACCGGTCCCATCGAATCAACAATACCTTTGACAAAGACCAGCAGGTACTGATCCAAGAGATCTTTGATTCGATGCATAGCGAGGAGCATCAGGCTGCAGTTAATAAGCAAGTTCGGATGGATCAGTATGGCGCAGAAAAGAACTCGCCATCCGTCGGATTCTTTGGCAATCCAGAAAACGAAGATTTCGAGTTCATCTATACGGGGCACCACGTTACACGAAGGTGCAACGCACATTCTGATAATGGAAGTGGGTTTGGCGGTGCACCGATCTTCTACGGGCACTTTCCGGAGGACTTCAACGAGACGAAAGATCACCCCGGGAATCCATATTGGTACCAAGGGAAGATCTTTAACGAATTCGTACAAGCACTGGATTCTAGGCAACAAGCAATCGCCCTAGACGATAGCAGTCCGCGAAGTGAGAAGCCCAGTTTCGTGATTGACATGAAAACTGAGGGATGGCCTGGGCTATCTTGCGCTGAACTGAGTCCCGATCAACAGTCGCTTTTCGTCACCACCATGAAACGTATGATGGCGATGTTCCGAGAGGACGATGTCGAAGCGACTTTCAAAACAATCGAGGAAAGGAAGATGGTCGACGACCTCTACATTTCTTACTACGGCGGTCGCTTCGATATCGGCAATGATAAGGTCTGGGATACCTGGCAAATCGAAGGGCCAGAGCTCGTCTGGTATTTTCGCGGCGTGCCACACATTCACAGCTATTTCCACCTGAAGAGTTAGGCACCAAGTTGCGTTCGAATTACCGTGCCCTTTTTGACTATTGCAGGGGAAGCGTTGCCCTTCCTTGCTCGGTGAGATGCAGGTCAGGGGTCAGAAGCCTGCGTTCGACGAAATGATCGATAGCTTCGGCTGCTTTGCTGCCACTGATTCCCAGTGCTCTACGCAAAGTCTCTTCGGCTTCGACACGATCTTGAGTGTTGGAGGCTAATTCAAGAGCCAGCGTTTCTCTGAGTGTCGCGATCTTGCGTGAGCGCCTCGTGAATACACCTAGCAGGCCACTGTGGGGCCAAAACAGGAAGACAGCGAGAAAGATTCCTCCAGCGACGGACGCCATTGGACCGGTCGGCGAAATATCCATCCACTTGGCAAGTACGTGTCCAGTGAGGGCACTGAGCACCGCGATGAGACTAGCCAACGACAACAGAAGCGATAGTCGATTCGTTATCAGGAATGCTGTCGCTGGCGGCGCAATCATCAGTGCTACGATTAAGACTGAGCCGGCAACGTTGAATGCGGCCACCGTCGTGAGCGAGACGATCGCGAGCCATCCATATTTCATCATGACCGGTCGAAGGCCGACCCGTTTGGCTAGGATTGGATCAAAGATCATGATCTTCAACTCTTTGTAGCACACTGCGATAAACGCAACGACCAAGAGCAGCATCGACGACATCGAAATCATCGACTTCGGAACTGGCTCAAATCCCAATAGGCGAACGCTGTCGAGTGGAGCCAACGCCAGGTTACCATCGATAATGCAATCGGCGTGGAAATGGGTGTGGCGCAGGTTGGTCGAAACGATCAGGATGCCCGTGCTGAACATCGCAGCGAAGACGATTCCCAAGCCAGCGTCCGGATCGATCAGGCGTGTGTGGGACAAAGCTTCTGTGGCCCACACCATAACGAGTCCACTGGCCGCCGCCATGACAATCAACCATGGACTGTCGTAGCTGCGAAAGGCCGCAAACGCGAGGACCAAACCCGGTAGGACAGCGTGGCTAAGACCCTCACTGACCATGGCTTGCCGGCCAACCAGGAGCAGGCTTCCGCATAGGCTGCAAACGAGTGCTGTCACGATGGCGATCAGCAGTGTCCAAGCTTCAATCGACATGGACCGACCTCTTCGCAAAGGTTCGGAAGATGAGCCCACGTCGGGGGGCAAAAGCAATTGAAACAGCAAAAACCAAGCTTACGCACAGAACAATCAGCGGGCCGGTGGGTAAGTGGTTTCCGACGGCACTGGTGATAGCACCCACGGACGCGGAGACGGTCCCAAAGGTGGCGGCGAGAACAACCATGGTTCCGAAACGATTGGTCCATTGCCGAGCCGCACAGGCTGGTGCCACGAGAAGCGAGATCATCAGGACGACCCCAGCGATCTGCAACCCGATGACGATTCCGACGACCAACAAAAACAGCAGAAGGACTTCGAAGCGATCGACTCGTAGTCCGAGGCCGCGTGCATAGAGCGGATCAAAGGTCATCAGCTTGAGGCTGGGCCAAACCAGGAGCATAACTGCAATCGCGAGACCCCCAAGCAGTCCGATCATCCATAGATCGTTGCGAGTCATCGCCGCAGCCATGCCAAAGAGATATTCATCCAGTCCGGCGCGGCCAGGGATCGGCGGGTTGCCACGCTGGATAAATCTCAACACCATCATGCCTGTGCCGAAGAAAATGGCCAACATGACGCCTAACCCGGCATCCTCTTTGAGCTTGGTGTATTTGGTGATCGTTTGGGTTAGCAACAATGCACCCAAGCCGGCGACGAGTGCTCCTGGAATAAGGAGAAGCAGCGATTTGCTGCCTTCGCCGGTGACTAAGTAGCCGATCCAAAACGCAACGACGATACCCAACAGGGCGGAGTGGCTCACAACATCGCCAACAAGACTTTGCCGACGAAGATAGGCGAAGCAACCAAGGGCTCCACTAATGCCACCAATCATGGCACTGCCTAGGACTACCGTTTGGACGGTGTAGTCCGATAGTAACTCAATCAAGCTCATGGCAGCACACAGTAAAGGCTCTGAGAGCGGACTTAAGAGCCAATCGTGACCAACGAATTGTAAGGGCAGCCGTAGCATCTCTGGACGGCATCGTCGGTGAAGGCGTTCTTCGTGCTGCCGCTTGAGATCAACCGGCCGTTGAGCATGACGATGTGATCAAAGTACTCTTGGGCGCGGCTCAGATCGTGATGAACCATCACCACTGAGCATCCCTCTTGCCGCAACGATTGTAGGATTTCCAGAATCGACTTTTCAGTTTTCGCGTCGACTCCAGCAAAAGGCTCATCTAGCAAGTACACAGACGCGTTCTGGACCAATGCTCGAGCGATAAAGACCCGCTGCTGTTGTCCTCCGGAGAGTTCGCCAATCTGGCGGTCGGCGAAATCTTGAAGTTGAACCAGCTCCAGTGCTCGCCAAGTTTCTTCACGTTCGTTTTTGCCAGGCCGTTGGAACCAACGGAGTCTTCCGTAGGTGCCCATCATAACGACGTCAAAGACCGAAGTCGGAAAGTCCCAGTCGACGGTGTTTCGCTGTGGGACGTAACCAATCTGGTCGCCCTTGAGCTGCTTGCCAGCCTGATTCGATATTTGAACTTCGCCGGCTGTGACCGGGATCATTCCCAAAACCGCCTTTAAGAATGTACTCTTTCCAGCACCATTGGGACCTATGATTCCCGTCAGTCCTCTCGAAGGGATATCCACGTCAACATTCCAAAGCACGGGAGACGCGCCGTAAGAAACGGTGAGATTCCGTGCTTGGATCGAAAACGGGTTCGCTGACAAAGTGCTAGCTGTCATGTGTAATCGTGACGTCGTGACAATTAGGTAGCGGGCGATGCGATTGGCATCAATGATTCCGTGATCAGTTCGACATTGGAGTTGAATGCCCCAAGGAAAGTGTCTTGCGGTGGTTCGGATCCCAAATCGTCAGAATACAGTGGGCGATCCGCGATTTTGACGGTCCATCCTCGAGCCTCGCAGGCCTCTTGCAACGCTTGGGTTACTTTCGGATTGGTGATGGACTCCAGAAAGATGACGGGGACTTTGCGTTCGCAAATGACATCCACCACCTTTCGCATCGACTTCAGGTCGGCTTCAGCGTCGTTGCCGATTCCCAATACTGCTACCGTCTCGAAATGGTAGACATTGGCGAAATAGTTGAATGCGTCATGGGCACTCACAATAATCCTCTGGTCCTCAGGAATCATGGAGAACTTCTCCATTGCTGACTTGTGAGCTGCCGCAATCTCTTCCAGGTAAGTCTTTCCATTTGCTCGATAGGTTGCGTCGTTCGCTGGATCTAGCTCACAGACGTGTTCAATCAGCGCGGCCACGCACGCTTGCCAACCGGGAAGATGATTCCAAATGTGGGGATCAAACGGAGCCCCGGGATCGATCTGGCCGTCTTCCATCCAGTCCAGCCGCGCTTCATCGGGAAACGCTTCTGCCATCTCGAACGATTTGTCCGCGAATTGGTTGTGGAGTAGGTCGTGAAGCTTCGCCTCTAAGTGAAAGCCGTTGTAAAAGATCGCGGTCGCATTTTGCATTGCTTGCGCGTCGCCAGTGCTAGGCGAAAAGGAATGCGGATCCATGCCAGGTCCACACAGCAATTTAATCTGAGGGTCGGTACCCTCCGCGATCCGGTTCAACGCGTCAGCGACTTGACCAGTTGTAGCAACCCAATATTGTCCGGGCGGTCCGACAGGAATCTGACGGTTCCCAGTGGTCGGAATGCAACCGATGAGAAACACCGCTAGGCAGAAGCCTGCAACCATTGCGATGCGAAGGGAGGGGAAGTGATTCATGGGTGGGATTGGGTAAGACCTAGAGTCCAACGAGTGGGCGTTCGTACATGACTGAAACCGTCGCTCGCGTGCCATCATTATTACTACTATATCCTCCTTGTCGATACTGGATCTCAATAGTGCTTTCGCCGCAGTTGCGAAAAATGCGAAAATTGAACTCGAGTCGGCTTTTTGTTGGCTTTTTCTAGCATTTTGCCCATCACAATTTTCGTTAAAAACCGGCTTTGGCGGCGAAAACCGGGGCGCAGGGCCCCGAAAAACGCGACGAAAGCGGCCAAGCAACCGTCTGTGAAAGCTTCAATTTGCCCTATCTGTTAGCATGCGATTCGCGGGCAATATGGCCAGCGAGATTCCAATTCTGGGCGAGCAGGGCAAAGGAGCTTTGGATGCATAGTCGACAACTTCGTGCCGGTGGCAATGTTAGCCACTGCAAGTCCTGCCGGTGGATCGTCATATGGTCCATGTGGCTACTCTGTTCTAGTGCCAGCGCTGGTGAGCAGATTATTTGCTGCGGCGCGGAGCGAGTCTTTATCCTTGAACTGAGCGAATCCCTGAGAGAAGCGTCTGAGCCAAAGCCTGTTTGGACTTGGACGGCAGAGGACAGCGAGGCGATTCCGAAGTCGGCTCGGTCGACGTTCGCGAGCACCGATGAATGCAAGCCGTACGTTGACTCGATTTTGATTACGTCATCGAGCGGTGGAGTCGCATTGATTCGTCGCGAGGACAAGGTCTGTGAATTCTTTACAACGGCCAAGAATGCGCACAGCGCTTGTTTGCTGCCAAATTCAATGGTTGCCGTGGCTTCGAGCTTTGGAGGCGATGAGCTTCTTCTTTACAAACTGATGCCGCCGGCTGGTAAGGCGGCGGAACCTATCGCGAAGATTCCGTTACATGGTGCACATGGTGTTGTTTGGGATGTGCGACGCAAATGCTTGTGGGCGTTAGGTTCAGACGAATTGCTTTGTCTTGAAATGAAGGTCGAAAACGATAAGGCTCAACTCGAGGTACAGACGCGGCTCGCGCTGCCAAAGCCCGGTGGACATGAACTATCGCAGACTAGTGATCCCGATTGGATGATTGTGTCCACCGACAATCACGTGTACGCCTTCAATATTGAGCTTGTGCGTTTCATGCCCTTCAAAGAGCTGGCGAATGCAGCAAAAGTGAAATCGGTATCAACGCATCCGATGACCGGCGAGGTCGTCTACCATCAAGGTGCCAAGACAACCTGGTGGAGTGATCGCATTCGGTTTCTTGGAGAACGCGAATCGATCCAATTGCCTGGCGAGCGTCTTTACAAAATTCGCTGGGATGTGCCTGTTTTTCGCTGGAAAAATCTTCGCTAGTTACAGCAGAATTGACCTCGGAAACGTCGTCCTAGGAATGAGGCGTTAACTGCTCCAGCGTGAGCTTGTGTTCTTCCAACTGTTCTCCGGTTTCGCGAATGAGCCTGAAAGTGACTTGGGGAACGTCTTTCATTTCGAAGGTGAATTCACCGAAGGCGATGAAATCGTTGCCTTTTTCGTCGGTGCCACTGTAGCCAAACATCTGTTCGGGGCAATTTTTCAGAAGGCCCGCTGGACCAGAGACTCCGCCGAGTGTCGCTGGCTCAAACTCGTAGAATGTGAAGCCAGACGGCCTCGGGATTTTGAAACCTCTCGCCCCGTGTCGGTCACCGCTGACGAGTAGAACGCCGGTGATGCCTTCAGATTCGATGAACGAGAAAAGCTCCTCGCGTGCCTCGGTATCCCAGCTGCCCCACGTGTCTTTGGCGTTGCTCACGTAGTCGCTCCACATGGTGCCACTACTAATGATTTTGAAAGGGGCCGTTGAGGCTTTTAAAGTGGCCTTCAGCCATTCGAGTTGCTCTTCACCTAAATACGCCCCGTATTTACCGCGGCGATTTCGATCTCGGCAGGATCTCGTATCTAGCATCACGATTTCCGCCGGGCCAATTCGTGTGTTGAAATAGATGCCTTTCCTGGCGTCGTTCGTTCGGCCATCATCCGGCTCAGGGTTATTCCAATTCTCATGCCACACTTGGCGGACTGCATCGCGGTCATCGGCGTTGTACTTCTTGGGAATGCCGCTCAAATCGTTGTCAAAGTAGTCGTGGTCATCCCAGGAGGAGTAGACAGGCATATTGGCAACGAAGTGACTCCATGGAGCGGATACATCCCGCAATTGATAGTCAGCGCGGTGCATGTTGACTTCGTTGTTGCGGTCATCGACTGCCAAGTCGCCGAGCAGCATCATGGCATTGGGTTTCCGGGCGAGAATTTGCTCGAAGAGATTCGGGTTGTGTAGACCAATTTTGTGGAAGCATGAACCGAAGGTAATCCGAAAATCCGATAGCGAGTCTTGTTTCGGAGCCGTGCGGAATTGACCTGAAGCGAGCACTTTATCCTTGCTTCTGATCTGATAGGTGTACTCGGTCTCGGGTGCCAAATCGTTTAGCTCGACACGGGTGTCCTTGCCTGCAACGATACCAGTAATCTGAATTGGCTGATCGTTAACGTGAATCCACAGTGGTTCGTCGGTAGCTGGACGCAGCCATATCCGTACGCCATCGGAACGCAAATCTCCAAGTAGCGGTCCGCCCATCAAATGAATTTGATTGGCCGCGGCCGCCTCGAGTACGGCAGAATCGGAGAAGGTCGCGTCCGGATTTCTGGCAAAGTGTTCGCGTGCGGCGAAATAGAATTGGCGTTGGTTTTCGGGTGGACCGCCGTAGCTATCGAGCAGCCTGGTGTCGACTTCGAGTGTGCCTTTGTGTGCTTCCTTGAGCGGTACTCGGATCAGTCGCTTTGCGAGGCCGCCAAGAGTTTTTCGACTCGAAAGAGCAACGGCACATATCGTGAGTAGCAAGCTTCGTCGTTTCATGGAAATCTCGCGGTGGGGTACCCAGGGTCAATCAAAGTTTGAACTTGGGTTGAGTAGCAATTCAATACCTAACCCTCTGTTTCCGAGTTTCGCGAGGAATTTGCGGAGGGTCGGAGCCTGAGCGACGGGGAGGAATTCTTCCCAACTTTAAACTTTGATTGGCCCTGGTGGGGTACCGGTGACAATTGATCCTGTCGGGAGGTTACTGACTAAGATAACGTGCTGCGGATTCGCTGTGTGCCAATTCATTTTGTGGTGAAAGAATCTGACATCGGGCAATGTCATGTAAGTGAGGCGTCATGAAGTCCATTTGCAAGTTGAGCAAAAAAGAGCTGGCAGACTTCTTACCTGAGCTTTGCACACAATGGAAGGCATGCCGGTTCGTCTGTAAGAAGTGCGGCCGCGTCGCTTCGAAGAAGGAACGCTTGTGCAAGCCGACATCGGTTTCCAAGCTAGCAGCAAGCGATAGAAAAAACGACTGACTGAGGGTTGACGCACGCTAATGAGACCGATGTGTGTGCTGCTTGGATGGCAACGTGGCACCAAAGCGATCGAGGTAGTCTTGTACTTGAGATTGCTCGTCGGGAAGGAATATCCCCAATCTAGCTGCCACTTGGACCAGCTGACGTTGGAGTCCAAATGTTGAGGCGACGCGAGCAGCAACTTGCATGCATGTTTTCGCGCAGGCCGACCATTTGTCCCGCCGGATCCCGGGGCCGTAACCCGTTCCGAGCTCACTCTCCCAAAACCAAGTTACGGACACGGACGGGCCTTCGCTGACGACGTAGTGCACCCAGTGGTCTGGGATGAAAAGAAGTTCACCAGGTCGAACGGTACAGAGCAGCGGAGTTGTGGCCTTTGCTCGGGGGGACTCACTGAGGACTTCGGCGTAGTCTTTTTCTCCCCAAGGCAGTTTGCTGTGATTCGGTCGTAGGGAGTACCAAGGATTCATCTCGAGGTGACAAAGGTCCTTTGGCGGGAAGAGGACCACTGTCTTTTCTCCTGAGATCTGGCCAAGAATGGCTTGGGTGCGTCCACGGTGATAGTGAGCCGTTGTAATCGAGTCGTAACCAACAAAGAGCAGCTCTCGTATTGAAGTTGGTTTTTCCAACGCGGTTGGCCTACGGAACTGATCGAGAAGGGTTGGCACCACACGTTCGATTGGATACTCGGCGAGATAGAGCAACTTCCGCGATGGTGGGTCTTGGGTCAGTCGATCCAGATACTCGCCGAGTCGCATATTTAGAAACGTGCACGCCCGGTCACGACGACCGTTCGGATAGTACTCGACCTCGACGGATTGATCACCGGCCCGTTCATTCAACAGCTGAAAGTCCCATAGCCCCACTGCTGGGCAATTCGCCCAGCCTTCCTGCAACAGGAGAGGATCACCAGCAGAGACGATCTCCTTCAGTGTCTCATCTTCAAGCTGCAACGAGCGAGTGGGAACAGCGAGAGCATTGCGTGGGCTGGAAGTGTGCACGATTCTGCGTGATTTGGACCTCCGGAGGGAAGGAGGCAGGAAAGGGTGTCTAGATTGGTCGGAGGAGCTGCGGCAAGGTTGTGGTAGATCGTGTCGTTGCTTTTTCAATACTGAGAAGAAACCTTAGCAGAGGACAGGTACAGATAATTGTCCGAATTCCTGGCGAAGATCCGACGGAAGATATCCAAGGTTTTTGGCTTCAAGGCAAGCCAAAAACGACCCGGAGTCCAGATGCAATCGACTCAATTCAAACTCGGATAAGACGTCGAAGAAGGGCGAGTTTGCTTGTAGCAGTCGACTCATTAACTTAAACTTGGAGCGTTATGGAATCTTTTTCGCCCTTAGTAGGCATGGAGATATCGTGAAGCGATTACTTTCGTTCGCCATGCTCTTCTTTATTTGTGGCTGCCTCGGGCCATCCAAAGAAGAGCTGGCCGAGATGGAGCGGCTAAAAGCCGAGGAAGCTCGGGAAGCAGAGCTGGCTGCTGCCGAACTCGACGGAGACAAGCAGAAGTCGATTTGGGACGCCGAGCATATCACGTTCGAGATCGAGTGGCGTTTTGGACCCAGGTTCAAGAAAGCGCTTAAGAATCGCGACGCTGATCAAGTCGCGCGCTGCTTCACCGATGGATTTGTGGGGCAACCTCTAACGAAAACAGCCGGGGGAACTCGGGTCGAATCTAGTTCCGGGATGATTGAGCAGAAGTTTGCGAAGCCGGAGGAGACGCAGGAACTTGGTGCCGATGCGTTTGCCGCAGATTTGCTTGAGCCGACACAGGATTGGGAAAGTGTCGACGCAATCAAGTTGCGAGTCCTCAAAATCAGCAAACTGGGCGACGATTCGTGGCGGACGAGAATCTTAATTGGCCAGGATGGAATGCACGGATCAAAACGCGTGCACGAGAAGTCCGAGCATCTCGTCGATTGGACCATTGAGAATAATGATGCCCTCGAGGATGAGCCCGTCATCAGTCGCTGGACAATGGATTCGCGCTCGAGAGGCGAAGGTTCAACGACCGCTTTGTTTGCCGAGGTTACTTCCGAGTCCGGATTGGATCAGGCCGACATTCCAGACAACTGGAAACTGGATGTCGACGATACGGAGCAGTACCGTTTCGGAGTTGCCGTCGAAGATTTTAATCAAGATGGATTCCTGGATATCGCAGCCGCAGTTTATGGAGGGCGTATTCAGTTACTACAGGGTGGTCCTGGTCTCAAATTCAAAGACGTGAGCCGTGAATTAGGACTAGAGCTCAAAGGGCCGCTGCCCAATTTCTTGGCGGCCTGGATTGATTACAACAACGACGGCTTTCCTGACCTGCTGATGGGAAACCAGCTGTACCGCAACGAGGGCGGGAAAAAGTTTGTTGTAGCGACTCGCGACAGTGGATTGTTGATCGAAAAAGAATGTCTTGGGGCAACCGTCGCTGATTATGACGGTGACGGTCGGTTAGATATCTATCTGCTCTACCAGAGAGATTGGAATGGTGGTGCGGCGGGAGCTGCAGAGAAGTGGGTTAATGAGGATGAAACTGGCAAGCGAAATGAGCTGTGGAAGAATGTCGGTGATCGATTCCTCAACATGACCAAGATGGCGAAAGCCGGCGGTGGCAAGCACCACACGCATTCGGCCGCATGGTTCTTCTACGATGACGATCATTTGCCCGACTTATACACGGCAAATGACTTCGGCGAAAATGTGCTTCTCCAGAACAATGGCGACGGGACCTTCAAGGATATTTCTGAAGCCTCCATGTCAAGCGGTTTTGCGACAAGCATGGGAGTCGCTACCGGCGATATCAACAACGATGGGGTCAATGAAATCTATGTAGCCAACATGTTCTCTAAAATGGGACGCAGAATCATAGCGCAAGTTGATGACCAAGACTATCCCGATGGTGTTTACGACCAGATCAAAGGGTCTTGTGCTGGTAACCGTTTGTACGTGAGATCGACTTCCGAGGATTCATGTCAGGAGTTGGGGGAAGCCAAGGGGATTAGTCAGGTCGGGTGGGCTTTCGCACCAGCCTTCTCTGACTTCAACAATGACGGCCTCTTGGACATCTACTCGACGACTGGCTTTATGAGCTTTAAACGCGGAAAGCCGGATGGTTGAACGTGCTTGTGGCGGGCTGTCGTGTCACAGCCCTTAGACCGTCGTTATCAGATGCCTGAGCTTGGAGCGGTTGATCGAGATCGTGGAGAGTTTTGGGTCGAAAACCCTTTCGACATCGCTTCGTCCGGAGAGAACCTAAGCGCCTATGAGAAGAATTGCGTTTACCTAAACATGGATGGTGAATCATTCATGGACGTATCTTATGCGTCGGGAGTCGACTTAGATTCGGATTCGAGGTCCGTGGTATGCGCCGACTTTAATCATGACGGTGCGACCGACATTCTGGTGGCCTCGGTCGGTGGTGGTCCACTTCGGTTATTCATTAACGAGATTCCCAATCGCGGGAACAGAGTTCGATTGAATTTGACAGCCGCAAATGGAAACCGAAAGGCTATTGGGGCTCGGGTTACTCTCTACTGTGGGGAACGCCGAGTTGTCCGTGATAACTTTCCGGTAAATGGCTTCATGGGGCAAGGTCCTGTCGAGCTCATCGTGGGAGTCGGCGACGCGGAAGTGATCGATCGAATTGACGTTCGCTGGCCAAACGGTGAGATTCAGCAGGTAGGCTCTGTTCCAGCGAATAATGTCGTTACGATCGCCGAGGGAGAAGAAAATCCGGTAGTGACTCCGTTTGCGGCGCCGGCGAGCTAGAAATTCCTGCCTTGGCACTCGCCCAGAGTCTTCGTTGCTGATTGTGAGTCTCACCTTTGATCGATCGGGGATGCATTGGCCGACGGTTGTTAGGCGACACGACGACTCGGGACATTGAGATGTCGTTCGGCAGAGTCGAGTTGGTCGACTTCGTTTGATTGCTGGTCAAGTAGAACTGACGTTTGCAAATCGATATGTCGGAAACAGACCAATCTAATCGAGAGCCCGCTTGGTTGCGGCGAAGCAAAAGACTGTTTCCCAATCTCGTTTTCGCTTCGATCATTGTGGTCATGTCTGCGGCGGTAACTGCGATCTTTGCGGCTGTGACACTGACAACGCAGAATCTGATTGCGTTACCGATCTGTCTTGCCTTCGCCGCGCTGACGCTATTTGCCGCAGCGGCTGCTTGGTCCCACTTGAAGCGGAATCCTGAATCGAAAGCTACAAGCAGCGATCCCGTTGAAAGAAAGTCAACTACCTTCGTACTAATCGTGCTGTTGATCTGCGTATATTCATGGCTGTTGACGTTCGGAATGACGATTGTTGACTTTTTCATCAAGGGGCAACCCAACTCGAAGTACTTGCTCACCGCGACTATTGCCGTGATCACTTCTCTGTTTGCTCGGATCTGGGGCCGAAAAATCATCCTCAACAATTTGGGAATCCAGGGTGGTCGCAATCTCACTCTGAGTGCCAGACAGTCGGTGATTGTGGTAAGCACGACTGTGGGCTTTGCGATCTATGTCGTCTGGGCAGTCAGTTGACTTCGGGGCAATGCGGCATATTGGAAGCTGCCTGGGTAGGACGAATAAAACAGCCGCAATCAATACTGCGACTCGTTCATCGACAACGTGGTGTTAAAATTCACTTCGTTAGTTTGCACCGCGCCAATCCGAGTTTCAGCGTGCGACGTTTGCTAGTGCTTATACAAACTACCCCTTTCCGAGTTTCGCGAGGAATTCAGGGGGGAGTCGACCTCACCGGGCCGGAAGTCGCGATCGCCCAAAAATTCAAACTCGGATTAGCCCCTGGATAGGTTTTTTGCATGCTTAAATTTGGTCGCTGGGTACTGACAACTTGGACCGTCCTGAGTTGTCTGGCTTCACTTACGATCATCATTCAGACACTTGTTTTCGGGGGCCATACACCCGCTCTCTTTCTGCTGCTGTCTGACGCGGAGGTCCAATCACTTTCGCCCGATACCCTCTCAACCATCGACTCAATTGCACTCTTTGCAAATGGCTTGAACCTCGCTTTTGGTGTCGTTGTCCTCGGTGTTGTGTGGGACGCAGCTCCGGACTGGCATAATGGAAGGCTAGCTCTGATGCTTGCAGGTTTCACGATGGCTTGGCTAGCAGGTTTCATGGCGGACGCAGCTGTCGGATATGCAGCACCGTGGGTCAACGTGGTTTCAATCGCAATACTTGCGTTCGGATTTGGAGCTATCGCATTAGGGCGTAGGCAAACCATTCGATTGGATAAGGATGGGGTAGTACAAAACGATACGCGTGAAGTATCCGAGCTGTGACTAGTTGCGTCCGCATCAATGGCCTCGCCAACGATTGTCGCAGCCCACTTGCCTCATCGCGGTTGCTCGATTTCAAATGCTTTATCGCGGGTAGCTCCGGCGTCCGCAGCTTGCGAGCATTCGGCTCATGGCAATCACACTTGAGCACTGGCTTGGGGACGCTTTAATCGGGATTAGAAATCGATGGGCTCTGAATTGACGATCAACAGCAAGCAAGACTTGGTAACGCATATCTTCAGATTACTTGACGTAAATGACGCAATCGAACGGGAAAACGAAGCTGCATACTCATTCCCGCAGAGCTTGGCTGCTTGGCTGAACGATTGCGATGGCTACTATCAAGATGACAGCGCGAAACTGAATTCCAACATCGCTACTTGGCAGCTGTTTGGCGATGCGTTGACTGCAGCGTCGAATTACGAGTGAAACTCCTCACCTTTTGGTGCAATGACCAATCAGCCGGTCACGGTTTGTAATGCGAGCTAACTGCCCGCGTGGCCAGAGCTGTTGCCTATCGAGAGCGGGGTGAGAATTGGCGCGACCACTCGATGTCCCGAATCACCTCTTATCACCTTTTGCGACTAGGTTGTCGCTGATCTATCTGCACTGAAGAGTCATGAAATACGCCCATACGAACATCGTCGCCTCAGATTGGAAACGTCTGGTGCAATTCTATTGCGACGTTTTTGCGTGCACACCAGTACCGCCCGAGCGCAATCAATCCGGCGACTGGCTTGTTCGTGGTACCGGCGTTCGTGGAGCCGAAATCCAAGGGATGCACTTGAGGTTGCCCGGTTATGGTGAAACCGGACCAACGTTGGAAATTTACCAATACAAAGACATCGAAAACAACCTACAACCAATACCGAACCGTAAAGGGCTCGGGCATTTGGCCTTTGAAGTTGGTGATGTGGCAGCGACAGTTGAGCAAGTTCTTTTACACGGTGGATCAAGCATCGGCGAACTTGCTGAGAGCGAAGTCGAGAATAGGGGGAAATTGACGTTCGTCTACATGGCAGATCCAGAGGGAAATATTCTCGAAATTCAACATTGGAATTGAGCGTCAAACGAGTCGGGGGCACGCCTTTTTGTGACTGGCCCTTCCCGATGCTTCGGCATCATTCTAACCCTCACGTTCCCGCCAATACGGGCTTGAGGAACCTCGGGAGATTGGGCGAATGGCAGTTGGTACAGAATGATGCGGTTGCTCATCCGGAAGCCGTGCTGTTGAGGTTCGCAATGAGCTGCAGACGGGTTTCGCGCATGAAAAAACCCCTGGGAACCAGGGGTTAGTTGAGTTTCAGCTACCCGGCATGGACTCGAACCATGAATGACTGAACCAAAATCAGTAGTGTTACCATTACACCACCGGGCAGTCACCGCTCACACCCGTCGGCAATACCTCCAGGCTGTTCCTTCCGAGACAAGCTCAGATGTGGAACCGCGGGATATTTCGTCAGCTTGAAGCTGATGAATTTCAAACAGTGGTCTCCTGGAAGACCGCTAACTGCCATGAATGATAACTGCCACCTAAGTCGGAGCTATCAATCAACGACTATCAGAGGATCGGCAACCGGAAGTCGCTTCCTGAGCCATTTCCCCTAGGCCCGATAAATTAGCTGGACCGGCCAGTGTTGACAACCGCAAAAGCCAGCCTTTGCAGCTCGACGGCTAAGTCCACATCCACAGTCGGAACTTCCTTCTGTACCGCCAGGCTGACAGGGGCGAAATTGAGGATGCCTTCGATTCCCAGATCTGCCAAACGACGCGAAATGGACTGCGCCGGTTCGGCAGGTACAGCCAAAATGGCCATATGAATTCCCAGTCCAGCCACCCGCTGCTCCAGCTCGTCAATGTTGTAGATCGGGACCCCAGCCGTTTCTTGGCCGATCTTGGTGGCGTCGGCGTCAAAAATGGCCTTGAGTTTGAAGCCTTGTTGTTCGAAACCGCGGTAGCGGACCAGCGCGTTACCTAAGTTTCCTAGTCCAATCAGAATCGTATTCCAAGTTCCGTCAGTCCCGAGAGCCTTGCGAAGCGCGCCGATGAGGCCTTCCACGTTGTAGCCGACGCCGCGTTTGCCAAACTCTCCGAAAAGAGCTAGGTCGCGTCGAATCTGCGAGTCGCTGAGGCCAAGTCTTCTGCCGAGCGCGTTGCTTTTGATTGTCGTCACACCGCTCCGCGCAAAATGTTGGAGTTCGCGGAGATAGAGTCCAAGTCGGCTGGCCGTTGCAGGGGGGATATCGCCAGAGCGAACCGTTGGCAACTCTCCTGTAGGTTCCGTTTCATCACCGTCCTGAAGCTCAGAAGGCCAGCTTTCCGCGGCGGATTCTCTATTCGGCGGCGGGAGTTGCTCTTCTTCGTCGTTCATCTCGTTTGATTTCTGGCTGTTCGAATGCTGTTAGAGAAGCCCAGACTAGCCGTGCAACGCTAGACTTCAAAATGGGACGTCCGCGAAGCGATTTCAGGCAATTGGTGACTGCCACGAACTACTTTTCAAAATCGGTTGTACCGCCACGCGTGGCGATTTTAACGCAAACTCAAGAGATTGAGTGTATCTGCCGGCGAAGAATCGATTTTGCGATGAAGGCCACTTTCAGGCTGTGTCTTTCGCGCATTTGGCGGATGCGTCAGGTTGGCCTCTGCTAAGCCTCTGCCTAATACACAAACAAAAATGCCGTGTCGGAAGATTGCCTACTGGCATTGGCATAGCGATGAGCTCGTTGCCTTGCTCGCGTCGTTTGAAGTCTGCTTTACCGCGGCGTCCCTTCGTATGGTGGTTTCCTGTCCGTTCGCAAGGATGGAGATCTTTCCGTTTCGCCCTACAACCGGCACAGGCTGCAAATTGAGCTTAACCAATTTGAACACTCCCGTGTGTTTCCGTAATCCTCCAACTTTTACAGGCTCGCCTAAAACCCCTGTTCAATGCTTGCTTAGTTGTCGATGTAACTGGTGCTACGAGCAGATTCTGGGTGGATTGTCCAATTTGCGCAGTTCCGGGCTCCTAGCTGATCGGCGTTGACTCTGGAGGAGTCAAAGTCGAGCGGCTGGTTGAAGCTCATTTGTAACCGACTGCGGATTGGGACGTCACCGAGAGATGCCTGCTTAACTTTCGGGCGAACTGGCGCCCACCAGATACACATCCAGTAACACGCATTGTTCAGGAGAACGGGAAATGAGAAGGCTGTTGTTGGTGCCGGTTGTGCTTGCCGCTTTGGCAGCATTTTCCGGTCAAGCTAACGCCGCTTACTGCGGTGCAATTAGCTACCAAGATTGTGGCAGTGTTTCAGGTGGTTGCGGACCCGCAACGACCACTGTCATGAAAACAGTACGTCGCACGGTTTACGAACAACGTACCGAGCAACGTACACGCACCGAATATCAAACGGTGACGGAAGACAAGGTAATCAACGTTCGCGGCTCGCGCCAAGAAACGCGTTACCGTACGGTCAACCAAACAGTGCGCAAGCCTGTTTACGAGACCAAGACTCGTCAGTACACAGTGATGAAGCCTGTGTACGAAACTCACACACGTCAGGTAACGTACAACGTTCGCCGACCTGTGTACCACACTCACAGCAAGCAAGTTAACTACACTGTGATGAAGCCTGTGTACGAAACACACAGCAAGGTAGTTAACTACACTGTGATGAAGCCTGTGTACGAGACCCACAGCAAGGTCATCAACTACACAGTCATGAAGCCTGTTTACGAGCAGCACAGCAAGGTTGTGAACTACACCGTTCGCCGCCCTGTTTACGAAACTCGTGAGCGAGTTATCAACTACACCGTTATGAAGCCAGTTTACGAGCAACATAGCAAGGTTGTTAACTACACCGTCATGGTTCCTGTACAAGAAACCAAGACTCGTAACGTGGTTCGCCGCGTTACCGAAACCGTTCCTTACACCAAGACGGTAACCGTCCGCGGTGGCAACTGGGAAACACGAACTGAGACCATCCCAGGTCCTGTTCAAAAGCGAGTTGTACGTGAGCCTGGTACTTGGACATGGGACGCGTCCCAGTGCAAGTGCGTTTACTGCCCAGGTGCCTGCCGCACCGAGTGCGTTCAGTGCCCACCGAAGACCGTTTGCAAGAAGGTTTGGGTTCCGACTTGCGAAACGAAGGAAGTTCAATGCACTAAGCAAGTTACCAAATGTGTAACTGAGTGCGTTCCTTACACCGTTTGCAAGATGGTTCCTGAGTGCAAGCAACGCACCGTGAACTACACGACCTGCAAGATGGTTCCTGAGTGCAAGCAACGTACCTGCACCTACAAGGTTTGCAGCTACGTTTGCGAGCAAAAGCAGCGAACAGTTAACTACACCACCTGCAAGATGGTTCCTGAGTGCAAGCAGCGCACATGCACTTACACAACTTGCAAGATGGTTCCTGAGTGCAAGCAACGTACTTGCAACTACACCACCTGCAAGATGGTTCCTGAGTGCAAGACTCGTACGGTTAACTACACCACTTGCGAGTGGGTTTGCGAGCAACGAACGAAAGACGTTTGCTACCGAACATGCAAGATGGTTCCAGAGTGCAAGACTCAGACTTACCAAACTTGCCGTTGGGAATGCGAAACAGTTTGCAAGCAAGTTCCTTACACTGTCTGCGTTCCAACATGCGAGCAAAAGACGGTCAAGGTTTGCAAGCGAGTTCCTGTTTGCGTTCCTTACACCGTAACGGTTTGCGTTCCACGCACCGTTTGCGAGCAAGTTCCAGTTGAAGTTTGCAACGGTTGCGGAAGCAGCGGATGCGGCGGAAACTGCGGAGCTGGTGCTTGCGGTGGATGCGGCGACGCTTGCGGAAACGCATGTGGCGACGCTTGCGGATGCGGAAGCTCTTGCGGTAGCAGCTCGAAGGGTGGCCTCTTCAAGAAGCTATTCGGCGGATGCAGCAAGAAGAGCTCTTGCGGATGTGCAGCTGCAGCTCCTAGCTGCGGATGCGAAATCAGCAGCTGCGACAGCGGTTGCGGATGCTAAGCAACGATCCCTCCAATTCGAGATGAGGCGGGGCCCAGCAGCAGCTCGGGTCACGCCGTCCGGATAGGGATGTAAGATGCCTGTCTCAGGCGGCTAAGTAATGGAACAAGAGCTCGACCTGTAGACATCAGCAACGACCTTCCACCCGTCCGGATGATGATCTGGTGGAGTTAAGCAAAAGGCGGTCAGATTGCCAATCGAGGCGATTCTGGCCGCTTTTTTTGTTTCCACGTTGAGGCAAGCCCTGAGGGCTACGCGAAGATCATGGGTCAATTCGATCAACGCGAGACCCACGCCTCTTCTGCACTATTTTTGGGCGGAATTCGGTTTTCCCATGCTAGCTAATGGGATATAAATGAGGGAAGGAATAACCTCCTTCTGACCGACCTTCCCGCCATCTTAGTCCGCAGCTTGGGCCGATCCCCCCAACCGGTCGTCGGCTGCATCCGTTCGGAGGTTCCATATGAGTTCATGTCATTCGAGTTCAAATCGCCCTCGATTTGTATCTTCGAGCTGTGCCGCAATCGCCATTCTGGCTGCGTCGGCACCCTCACTCGTCTCTGCCCAAGTCTGGGGGCAGCCCACTCAGCAGTACCAGTATCAGAGTGCGACCAGCAGCGTTCCGAGCAATTGGCTTTCAAAAGCCATCGCTCCAGAGGAAAGGACACATGATTTTGGAACTGTCGCTCGGGCAGCCAAAACCGAACATCGTTTTGTTATAACGAATACATCCGGACGCGACATGCACCTCCGATCAGTGCGTGCCAGCTGCGGATGTACGACGCCGATCATTGAAACCCAGGACGTCATCAAGCCTGGCGAGCAAGGCACGATCTTGGCCCGGTTCAATACGGGGACGTTTACCGGTCGCAAGAAAGCAACACTAACCGTTACGATCGACCAGCCTTATCTGACGGAGTTGCAGCTTAATGTCGGCGGCTACATCCGGTCCGACGTGGTCGTCAACCCTGGCTCGGTCATGTTCGGCGATGTCTCAGAGGGAGAGGCCAAGGAGATTGAGGTCACCGTGGACTACGCTGGTCGCAACGATTGGCGGATTGAAGGCGTCGACAGTAATTCCAAGTTCATCACGACGTCATTTGAAGAGAAGTCTCGCGGAGGCGGTCGCGTGGCCTACACCGTTCGAGCCGAAATTTCGGCGGATGCCCCCAGGGGGTTGCTCCGCGACCAACTTGTACTTCGCACGAATGATCGCAGACTGACGACCGTCCCAGTTGAGCTGACTGCCGAAGTTCGCTCTCCGATTCAATTGAGTCCCAAGGAATTTGCCCTTGGGACGGTGAAGAAGCAAGAATCCATTTCGCAGCGACTCGTGATCAAGGGCAAGAAACCATTCAAGATTCTTGAGATCACGTCACCGCATGCCGAAATCCGCTTTGATCCGATCGAAGAGCCTAAGCCAGCTCACCTTGTGAACATTGAGTTAGAACCCACTTCGATCGGAGAAATCGCGGGTAAGATTCTGGTACGTACTGACCTGAGTGATGAGCCGCTTAAGTTGAATCTGAGCTACTTCGTCGATGGGCCGACCGTACCCACTTCGACCAGTGTTTCGCCCGACTAGGATGTCCATTTCCAAGTCGGATTCAGGGTAGATCCCGTACAGAGCCATGGCAAATGCTTGCATTCGCCTTGGCTTCTTTTTTGCGCTTTGCCGAGTTGCCTCGAGTTAAACTTTGACGTGCGTATCGATTGTCCAATCCGCGATTTTTCCAATGCCTTTGATTGCCACGCATAGCTTGCATGCATGCATGGCTTCTTCCGATGGAGCGAGTAGAAGCTATCGATCCGATTGATAGCTTTCCTACGCATGATGGCATGGATTGCCTGAGTCTATTCGCTCAATCAAGGAGGATTGTGATGAGACGGTTTTGGATGCTTAGCCTCGCTATGACGCTGAGTGTTTTCGGAGCCCAAGCGATGGCGCAATACCCATCCGGCTACGAGAACTTCGGGGCGACTTCGTTTCCTGTGCAGGCATCGGGCGCGATGCAAAATGTTCCACAGGTACCCAAGTATGCGTTCAACGCGCATCAACCGAGCAGCTACGGGATCACCGGTCCTGCGCCCAATGGCCAATACCAAATGGTCGGCACCCAGGGGGGCGTTTATGGATCAGCCCATAACGCCATGGTGCAGCACCAACCGTTGCCGATGGCGACTCAGATGCCTGGCGCGCCGGTCCAAACGCAGATGGCTACTCCAATCCAAACGCAGATGGCTGCTCCGGCTCAAACGCATATGTCGCCAACGCCCATGGTTCACACTGCACCGATGGCTGGTTCGGCTGGATGCAGTAGCTGTGTGACGCCTTCAGCGCCAGTCATGGACTATGGCTACGCGCAGTCAATCGCACCGAACTGCACCTCGTGTGGACCGGCACCCGTTTCCTACGGCTATACCGCGTCGCCTAGTTGTGGCCCAGTGGTTGCATCGCCAGCACGAATCTCGAAGCCTTGGTTCTTTGGCGCTAACGCACTACTCTTCAATCGAATTGATCACAAGAACATTCCACTCAGTTTCAACGACGCAGCTTACTCACCGGACATCCTTACCACGCGTGATGCTCGGCAACGGGTTGCAGGCGGATTTGAAACGACGATTGGCCGCTACTTCAATTGCGGCCGCAACGCTTTGGCTTTGACCTATTGGGGAGTTTTCCCTTCGGACCAAGACGTAACGATTGCCAATGCAACCGCGGGGACTTATCGATCTCGGATACCATTCGAATATATGGAAATGGCAGGAACACCTGCGGCTCCTACGACACCGTTTCCAGTCTACGATTGGTATGACGCGGCCTTTACACACACGCTGCAGCGATCGTTTGAATACCACAATGTTGAAGTCAACTTGATTGGTTTTGCTGCTGGTGGCGCTGCCCGCAATTTCAACATGTCGACAGCAGGCTCACTATTCAGCGGTACTAGGCACACGGGCTCCACTGGATGCGGCTATTGCGGCGGAGCAGGCTGTGGCAGCTGTTCGTCTTCTTGCGCGCCTTGTGCAAGCTCCTGCAATACCTGTAAGCCAAGCAAATATGCGACCGGACCATGCTGCCTGATTCCCCCTCAATGCGGAAGTCGCTTGAACCTGAGCTGGTTCCTTGGCCTTCGATACTTCCGATTCGCAGATAACTTGCTCTACGCGGCTAGCTTGGCAGACACTGTTGTGAACCGTGCGGCCGACGATTTGTACTATGAAGTCAACACCACCAACGACCTGGTCGGTTTCCAGGCTGGTGGACGTTTCGACTGGTGCGTCGCCTCGCGGCTCAACCTGTACGGCCTTACCAAGGTCGGTATCTACAACAACCGGTCAACGATGTTCAGCCGTTTGGGTACTGATTTCGACTACGCCTACCTCAACGATACGCGAACACCAACCAACCCCAATAACAATATCGATTACTTGTTTGACGAATCGAAGGACAATGTCGCGTTCTTGAGCGAAATTGGTGCTGGACTTGGCTACCGGGTCTCATGCAAGTGGACCGCCACGTTCGGTTACCGCGCTGTTATCGCTTCGGGTGTCGCGACGGCGCCGGACAACGTTCGTCAAACGTACGCGAACTACGATGACGTTCGTGACTTCGACAACTATGGATCGTTGATCCTGCACGGATTCAATTTCGGTGCGATCTATAACTACTAAGACGATCGTGAAAACCAGTTCAATCTGCGTGGCAACAGCCAATGGTCTTGCCGACAGTGCGTAGGAAGCAGTTCTCCAACGATTGTTGACCCGCAGTTTCTAAGCGGCCCGGAGTTTCGACTTCGGGCCGTTTTTTTTTGTAGTGGGGAAAGCCTTAAGGCAATTTTCAATGGGCTTTGCGAGGCCGAGATGCTGCACGCAAAACCCGCGAACTTTTTTTTCGAGCCCCCTAGACGCCAAGCTGCATTTCCAGTCTATTTTTGTTGCGGGATGGAGCAGCCCGGTAGCTCGCGAGGCTCATAACCTCGAGGTCGTCGGTTCGAATCCGGCTCCCGCAACTTCTCTGTTTGGTTGGAACACTTTCCGACCCACCAGTAAATGAAAAGCCGTCGTGTATCCCACGACGGCTTTTTTCGTTTTATCCCGTTATTTCGCAAGGACTTGCGTCATCGGCCTTGGCCCGCGTTTCTGTGTCGTCTGAGACCGGTCAAATAACCCGGCGCGATTCCGGCGGCCCATTTTCGAGCTCTGGCCCAGAATTCTGACGTTCTCCGTTTCTGAGGGCCGTCGGGTTAGAAGCCGTCGGCACCTCCCAATCGATCAGGTTTAGAACAGCGTTTGACTCCGGAAAACATTGGGTTTGAAGGAGTATCGCTCGGAGTAGAGATGACGACGACCGCCCAAAACGCATCTTTCTGGGTAAGAAGGCTCTCAGAAGCTCAGAAAAATGCGGAAAAGTAGGGATGGCTCCGTCACGCTGGTGGTGTGCTGTTCAGCGGCATTGCCAACGGACTTGGCAGCGTCATCGACCAAGGCGAGCGTGATTTCTCCGGTGCTCATTTCGAGAACTGTCCTCGAGAGGATCGCAGGCAACACGTTTCGTTTGGCGTCTTCAGTTATTGAAATTGGCCCCGTTAGTCGGCCGATTTAACTCAACGCAAATCGGCATGCCTCGCAGCAACTGATAAAACGTCTTCGCTAGCGATAGCACCTCCGTCGCTCAGCTTGGGGAAATCCAAGAAGATTTCTGGTAAACCCGAATTGACCGGGAGTATTCAAGCAAGGAGCTACGCAGGCAAGATGACTGAACCACCAATAACCGACCGCTACGAGCAATTCGTAGCTCTGTTTGCTCGTCACGAACGTGCAGTTCGAGCCGTTGTTCGATCGACACTGCCTTCGTCGCAAGATGCGGATGAAGTCATGCAAGAAGTGGGCTTGGCCTGCTGGCATAAATTCTCCGATTTTCAGACGGACTCTTCACAGGATGCGTTCTTCAAATGGGCGTGTGTGATCGCCAGGTTTGAGGTTCTTAAGTACCGCCGAAAATGCGCTCGCGATCGCTTGGTGCTTAGCGAAGAGACCATCCGGTTGCTGTCGGTTGACGCGGAGGATCGGCATGTCGTTGCGGAGCGAGGACGCCAAGCTCTCGAGGGCTGCCTAAATGGCTTGTCGCCCGCAGATCGGCGACTTCTCTTGAGCGTCCACACGCGTGGAGATTCTGTTGCGGACATCGCCCGGCAATTGGGGCAAAGCGCCCGTCGACTTTACAGCCGAGTTAATAAGCTGCGTGACCTAATGGGCGAGTGTGTCCAACGTAAACTCGCTGAGGGAGGTGTCTGAATGGGCGACGAATTGAAGGGACTCGCCCGGGCCTACGGTGATGGGACGATTCGTGGCGACGAGCTAGAGCGTTTGGATCGCATGTTGCAAGACAACTGCGACGCTCGCGAGCAGTTTCTGCGTGAGATGAACTTGATCGATGCGATCGAAGAAATGGCACTCGGTGGTCAATCGGAATTGCGCGACAAAGGCCTCGCCTTGACGCCCGCAACAAAGTCAATGGCTTCGCGATTTACTTGGATGCCAGGGACATCGCTGGCTGTTTTGGCAGTCGCACTGCTCGTCGCTACGAGCTTCATTTGGCTGAATGTAGGCAACTCAACCATTGGTACCTTCGTCACGCTTCAAGGCCCAGTCCGCTGGACGGGACCAGAAGGTGTCGTTGAAAACGATCTCCAAGAAGCCAAGTCACTTTCCGGCGGTATGTTGGAAGTTCTCGCGGCCGATGCTTGGGCATCATTTAGATTTCATGATGGTTCCATCGTGACGTTGTCGGGCGAGGCGGAAGCAGTGCTTTCCGATCGCGGCCAAAAACGACTGCAACTACGTCGCGGAAACATGTCTGCCGACGTTCAGCCGCAACCAGATGCTTCACCCATGATCGTGGAAACTCTGGCGGCTGAGATTGAAGTGCTGGGGACGCAGTTCAACGTATCAGCTCGAACCACCGATACGCTGCTGGCGGTCAATGAAGGTCGCGTGCGTTTTCTGCGATCCAGTGATGGCAAAGCACTGGATGTCTCTGCCGAACATCGAGCAGTTGCCTCACTTGATCCGGCGGATGAGTTCTCGGCGGAGCCACTGGGGCCGCAAGCGACTACGTGGCAAAGTCGCTTGGAAGACGACTCTGAGGTGATGTATGGCTATTGGAAGCCAGCGCTCTTTGAGCTGGGAATCAGGCTCAAGCAATCCATTGCGGCGGGAGAAATCACTGAGGCTGATGCACTGGCGGAGTACCAGCAAGCGATCCGCTTGGATAGCCAATGTTCCGTTTGGGGGAAGCCGTCGAAAATCGGTTGCCTGGTCTGTCTGGCTGTCCGAGATGAGGACGGGAGCCGTGTCCAACTCACGGAGCAATCCAAGCTCCGTATCACCGGGCGACTTTTTTCCCGGGGTAATTTGAAAATGGGAATCAGTGCCTTTCAATCGGAGGGCGGATTCAACGACAAGTTCAGTTGCACGATTACATCGCGGGAATTGAATCTATCTCATGAAGGGAAGTTCGAATGGGTCATTCATGCCAGCGACCTATTGTCAAAGTCCGGCAATGCACCAGCGGGCTCTGTGGTGCATGATTGGTGGTTTGTGACAGAATCGAACACCAACAAGTTTGAGATTCTAAAGGTAGAAATCCATGAAAATTAAGGAGTTTGCGATGCGACCTGACTTGTCGAGAAAGGAACTGCGGAAATTATGGGCTGGCGTGGCCTTTGTCGCTGCTGTCTTGTTGGTATCAAAGACTGTGGTTGCCGATGACCCTCCCAGTGTCGATGGGCAAGCGTTGGTCCAAACGTACCACGGCCTTCCTCAAACGGCCATGGACTACGCAAAGTTGGTCGAGCCCGAACTTGGGATACCTCCCCGAATCGTGCTTGACGAGTGTGTTGAGATTCCTCTGTACGTTGATGGCGAGCAGCGCTACGGTAACCTCGGTCGTGATCTAGACAATCCAAGCTTTTTGGGCAAAGGCACTGTCTCCGGTTCCGTGCTGCAACGCTACGAGGGTCGGACGGCAGATGGCGAACCATTGCCCGATGTCGTCTGGGTCGCCTTCGGCCGGAATGTTAGCCAAAGCCATCGACACTTCGTCGGCTCGGTGCAGATGATTGGTTACCACCGCAAGACCGGGGCAACGGCTTTTTTTGAAAGCGGTGATGACAAGGTAACGCCATGGGTTCAACAGGACGAGGAAACGCTCCGCATGCGAGGGAAGCTGCCCTGGATCGATGATCCCGAGAATTTTAACACGGCATTTCGGACCTTTGGAGCAACTCAGTGTGTCCAGTGCCATCAAAACGATCCATTTATCACGAATGATTTCATCAACGCGGCCAAAATTCCAGGCACCAACGAACCGGTTATTCCTATCCTGGATGCCGATTCACCTTACTACGTGATCGGCGGCGAGAACTGGGACATGCGAACGATTCATATCGAAGGAAATAGGTGTTTTGATTGCCACCGAGTGGGCATGAGCACGATGACCATGTTCATGGAAAATGGCTGGAAACCTGGTGCACACATGCCGCCTCATGATCCAGGCAGTCTGAACGAGGATCTCATGGAGTTGCTGGAAGCTTGGCGAAAAGGGCCAGAAAATGTACCGGGGGCCGAATGGATTGTCCCGCCAGCTCGCGGCCAACCGGCACGAGTGGTCGGGGAAGACTATCCCAACCAGGCGTTTTTCAATCGCTCCGACTACAGTTTTTATGGTAGTTTGGGTTTGGAAAAAGGTAGACAGAAGTTTGATGACAAGCCGGATGGCGATAAGCCGAAGGATGTACGAGCAAAAATCGATCTATCCGACTTCACCGCGAAGTTGAAGCAACTCGTTGCGGAAGGAAAACTAACCGAGGCGGATGCCAAAAACCTTTACCTGTCCGTCGTCTCTGGCGATCCTTCTAAAGCGGAGGGAGTGAGAACGACAGGTGTAAAGACGTCGGACTACAAGGTCCTCGGCCAGAGTCTCGAACAGCAGCAGAAGCTAAGCGCTTCCCTGCCAACTACGTCCACCGCCGGCGACCATGAAGGCCCCGTGGCCACCGGTTTCTTTGGGTGGGCCGCCGACGCGACGCATCGCTTCATGGACAACAGCCACCGAGGCGAGCGCCGTCTGATTGAAGGTCTCTCTTTTCGGCTTGACCATCGCGACCATGACTCCATCGGCCGCAGTTGGGAGAATGTCACGATTCGAATCGCACACGGCAACTGGTCGTCCATCAAGTACAACGCATCCGAAGAGTTTGACCTCGTTGATGAGTCAGTTGTGGCATTCTCCAAGCCATGGAGTTTTCCCACGCTCAAGGGCTATCCAGTGACGCAACCGGCGGAATGGGGCGGCCCGCAGAACGCGCTCAATTTCCGATTTGATAAGCCATTTGAATATAACGGCAAGGATGCCATCTACGTGGAGTTTGTCTTTTCCGGTGGCAAGGCCGAAGACGGGCGTCCCTGGGAAGGCGATCTGCCGTTCGGATTCGAGTACTACCTGGATTCCATGCCTGAGGCGGGTGGTTGGCGAGTTGCGGAACAGCCTGTCGGCCTCTACCGAGCCCCGCGCGTAGAAGCGGTGGTGTCGTACACGGCCGGAGGACAGTCGGTCTGGACATCGTCGCCGAAAGGGATGCCCTACTTGAAATGGGACTTTCGAATTGCAGTCGAATGATTCCCAACAGCCCAATCTTTATATCGCCGTCGAAAGAAAGCTGTCGCTAAAAGGAAAACGAGGTAGCTTCATTGTGAGTCGTTTGATCTATCACCTGTTCATAGCGCTATTGGTGCTTGCTGCCGCCAACGACGGCGCTTCACAGGAACAGGCATTCGTGAACTTCGAGAGCCCGCAGTCGCATGGTCTCACGACATCCAGCGATGGAAGCAGGCTGTTTGTCGTCAACACTCCAGCCAACTCGCTGGTCGTTTTATCGATTGACGAGCCGACGTCTCCCAAGGTTTCAATTGAGATTCCGGTAGGGCTCGAACCAGTTTCGGTGGCCGAGCGATCGGAAAACGAAGTGTGGGTGGTGAATCATCTCTCCGATTCGGTCAGCGTGATTGATCTCCGGCTTGGCGTTGTAATCGAAACCATTCAGGTTGGGGACCGACCCGGTGATATCGTCTTTGCCGATAACAAACGTCTAGGCTTTGTATCATCGATGACAGAACAAAACGTTTACGTGATCGATGCCACTCGACGTGAGGTGGTCAATCGCATTCCAATTCCAGCGCACTCTCCACGCACACTGCTGGCCAGCTCCGACGGCACCGCCGTTTGGGTTGCCAGCTATCTGTCGGGCAACGGTACCACGATTATTCCGCACACCCTCGCACCAGCACCGCCGGCACCGACGAATCGAGAGCTTCCCGCTCCGCCGCGCCAGGGAATCATTGTGTCAGCCAACGACCCTCGCTGGCAAAGCCGAGTCGGCTTTGAACTGAAAGATGAAGACGTTTTTGAGATCGATGTCGACACTCTGAGCATCCGCCGTAGCTTTGCGGCAGTTGGCACCACGCTTTTCAATCTGGCCCAGCATCCGAAGTCACGAGACTTGTGGGTGGCAAACACCGATGCCAGAAACCTTGTTCGATTCGAGCCTGAATTGAAAGGGCACGTAGTCGACAATCGCATCAGCCGAATCGATGTCACTGGGGCTTCCGAATCTCCCGTCTCGCTCACGCAGTTGAACCCGCACATCGATTACGCGATGCTTCCCAACGAAGTCGCACTGGAGACAGCCATTGCGCAGCCCACCGACGTTGTCTTCAATCTCGCTGGTGACAAAGCCTTCGTTGCATCATTTGGCACGGACCGCATTGGCGTTTTAGACGAGGCAGGTAATGTTCTCACAAGCATTGAGCTTGAGGGGACAACATCAGCCAACACAGACCCGCAAACCAAACGCGGTCCACGATCGTTGGCTGTACATCGAGACGGCCTGACGCTGTACGTGCTGAACCGACTTTCGAATAGCATTTCGGTTGTGGATAACGAATCGGAGCATGTTGTCAATGAGCTGATGTTGAGCGATCCAACGCCAGATTTCATTCGCGCTGGCCGCGGGTATTTATTCGACGCCAAGTTGTCAGGAAACGGTACGGTCTCGTGTGCATCGTGCCACGTCGATGGCGATCGTGATGGCTTGGCTTGGGATCTTGGTGATCCCGGCGGAAAGATGTTCAGCAACGGAACAGCTCAAACAGTGCATCCGATGAAGGGCCCGCTCGTCACGCAGACACTGCGCGGGCTGGCCGGCGAAAAGCTTTTCCATTGGCGAGCCGATCGGCCTGGGCTCGAAACTTTCAACGGAACTTTCGAGCACTTGATGGGAGGCGAGCCGCTTGCAGATGATGACTTGGCGGTCTTTGTGAAATATTTGCAGAGCATTAGCTTTGGTCCGAACCCGCGACGCAATAGTGACGATTCTTTGTCAACTACCCCCACGGGGACGAGTGCCCGTGATGGGGAACGCATTTTCATGACACGCTTGAACGTCGGCCGCGAAGGGCGGAACACGTTTCGCTGCGTCGATTGCCACCTACGTTCCAATGGTGCAGGCACAACCGGGTTTACCGGGTTGATTGGGCAGCCAACGAAAGTCGCTCAATTGCGAGGCCTCCATGAGCGGATTCCGCTTGCTGGCAACGGAAATCGAGTGGTTGGTTTTGGTTTCGGAGCGGACGGTTCGCAAGCATCGCTGCGCAATTTTCTGGCGGATTCGCATCGCTTCCAAGGAATCACCGAGCAGGACAAGGCGGCGCTGGAAAGCTTCCTACTTTCCTTTCCCACGGAGACGCCCTCAATCGTCGGACTTACGCGAACCGTTCACGTTGCAAATCACAACGCGGATTCGATCCAATCCGACGTGGCCCTACTGATCGAGCAAGCAAAACTAGGACATTGCTTGCTGTCAGTTGCCGGAATACTGCAAGGGGTGCGAATCGAGTTGGTCTACGATCGCACAAGCGGATTGTTTCGCGACAGAATCTCTAGCCGAGAAGATATAGGACTAGAGCGAATCTTGTCACGCATCGATACCAACGAGTCGTTCGTGTCGTTTGTTGCTAATCCGCTCGAAGCCGGTTACTAATTCGCAAATAACGCGGCGGAAGGGAGCAACGGCTCCGGAGATCTGGATCGTCGACTCAAGGGTTCAACGAATTTGTGGAAAGACTCTATCGGTCCAAACGCTCGGTGGTGACTTCGAGCCAAGGTGCTTCGTTGAAAAAACCGTGTTGGTCGGGAGCCAGCCAGAGTTCAACATCGAGATCAAGCTCTCTTGCCTTAGCCGAACTCGCGGCTCGGTTCGATCTGCGTCCCTTCACCCCAGTCGTTCCATGTGGCGAGCTGGACGATCGGAACGTTCGACTTCAGCCCAAGTTCCAACATCCTGCGAAACGATTGACCATTGTCATCGTCGAGGCGACCGTGGCTCGTTCCGACTCTGGCTTCCGCATAGCCCCGGTCTGATGCCTTTTTCCAAAAAATCTGGCAGGTTTCGTAAACCCGCCGGATAAGTAAATACATGGATATCGAGCAACCACAATTCGAACTGACGGAATCGGCTTTCCTGACGCTGTTGGTGAAGCACGAACCGGCGCTCCGCGCCTATGCACGCAGCCTCGTGCCCGATTGGGATTTGGTGGACGAGGCGTTGCAGGAAGCGAGCGTTACCATGTGGCAGAAGCGCGGACAACTAGAGAGTTCCGACGGTTTCGTGCCTTGGGCGAGAGTGATTCTGCGGTTCAAATGCCTCAGACAGGTCGAGAAACTTCGGTCTCAGCGTCCGCTGCTCAGCGAAGAGGTTTTGGCGAAGCTCGCTGACCGTGGGGAGAGTCGCTCGACAGAGGCGGCTGCGGCACGAGCCAAGGCGCTGCACGAGTGTTTGGGGCAGTTCTCATCCGAACATCGCGAACTGCTATTAGCTCCGCACAGCAGTGCTACGTCAGTTGTGGAATTGGCGGAACGCCGCGATAAGACTCCCAACGCCCTGTACAAGCTCCTCGGGCGACTCCGAGAACAACTGGCCGACTGCATCCGTCTTAAACTACCGGCGGAGGTCTCGTGAACAAGTCATCGAACGAACTGATTCATCGGTACCTGCTGGGTATCACTAGGGACGACGAAGTGCGTGAACTTGAAGCTCGTCTCATCGCCGACGACCAGCTTCAGGATGAGTTCCTTTTCCAGTCAGAAGTTGACGCGCACCTGCGCCAGGAAGCTCAGTCATTCGATGTCACTGGTACGCCGGAATCGCATACTCGAAATGCCGAGTTCCGTCGCCACACGACTGCCTCAGGACTTTGGAAATGGGCTTCCGGATTCTCTGCTCTGGCGGCTGCGGTTTTCCTCGCGATCGTTCTGGTGGGCTTCTCTCGGTCACGACAAGTGATGGCTGTTTCCTTACTGGGAAAACTACCTGCCAGCGTTTCGTATACAGAGCGGAATATCTGGCGCGCGTCTGAAACTGGCGACTTGGGGATCGTGGAAGCTGAGTTGCGGCGTGGTGTCCCAGTCAATGCCAGGACGAAAGAATCTCACACACCTTTGCACATCGCAGCCGTGTTCGGTCAGACGGCGGCTGCCGAGTTGTTGCTGAGCCACAGCGCCGATGCAGGTTTAACTGACAACTACGGCAATACAGCGCTGCACATGGCTGTGTTCCTGGGACACACCGACGTCGTGCGTACGTTACTTGCTCATGGAGCCGATCCGCTTGCCCGAAATAGGGATGGTTTCAGTCCCGTAGACTGTGCTGGTGCCCCATGGACCAGAGACTACGAAGCCCATCTTCGCCAAGCGGAGGTAGAAATGAAGACTCTGCTCGACCTGAATCGCATTCGAGGCGAGAGGTTGACGATTCTTAAGCTGCTCGTTGGAGGTGACCGCGCGGCCGAACAGGCTTCCGAACCATTCGTGATCCTGAATGCAGCGATCGCAGGCGATATCCAATCGATTCAAAGACATCTCGCTGGTGGCAATAACCTGAATGTGCCAGAACAAGTCGGCGGAAACACACCCTTGATGCTGGCCGCCACTTTCGGAAACCGTGATGCAGCAGGTTTGTTGATTCAAGCAGGTGCGGATCTGGAGATTCGCAATAAGTCAGGCGGTACGGCTTTGCACCAAGCCTGTTTCTTCGCACAGCCCCAAATTGTCGAGTTGCTGCTCGACGCTGGCGCTGACCCGACCAAACTCAATAACTATGGTGCGACGCCGCTAGAGTTGGCCCCCGAGCACTTGGATTCAGAATGGAAAGCGGTCTACGAACATGTTTACCAATCGCTGAACCTGGAGCTCGATTTCGAGGTGCTGGGCGATGCGCATGCTCGAATCCGCAGTGTCTTTAAGGAACGTTCAATCAGAATTGGAAAGACTGAATGACTGGTCCCACGCAAGGTATGTTGGTCGACAGAATCCTTGGTATTCTGCTGCCAATCGGAATTCTTATCGCTTTCAACGAAATGAATCGCTGGCGAGTAACTCATCGGAGACTATCGGATAAAGTGTTATGATCGAATTCCATTTCTCATATAGCGCCACAACAGCGATGAGACGGTCGAAGCACAGTTTGGTTGCTCTGGTGGTTCCAGTTCTCTCCCTGTTCGCTGGGATGCAAATCATTGCCTTTAGTACAGCGGCTGAGATTGACCCAGCCGTTGCACAACTCGTCCAGACGTCCTGCATTCACTGTCATGATGCGAATACGGAGACTTCGCTGGATCTTGAATCGTTGTCTGGTGATTTGACCGACCCAAAGTCGATGCAAAAGTGGGTTCACGTCTTCGATCGCGTTCGAGACGGCACCATGCCTCCGGAATCCGAAGCGCGCCCCGATGCAGAGATTGCCGGCGCCGCGACGGAAGCGCTCGAAAACTGGCTGCATGATTTCAGCATGTCGCAACAGCAACGTGCTGGACGTGTACCGGCACGACGGCTGACCAAGTCTGAATATCGATTCACGGTACAGGACTTGTTGGGCATCCAATGGGATGCAACAAAACATCTTCCCGATGAGGTGGATTCAGGAAGCTTTGATACCGTAGGCAACACTCAGCGACTTTCTGCCATCCACATGGAAGGCTTCTTGCAGGCCGCCGATGAAGCCTTGGCGCAAGCCATTTCACTCAACCCGAATCCGTATCGTGAGGTAAGGCTGGACTTCTTGAACAGTGCCAACCTCCGCTACTTCGACGACAAGAAACTGCATGAAGGCGGCAACATCATGCGACGCCTGGAGAAAGGTGTCGTGGTCTTTGTCGAGAACGACTATCTAATTGATTCATACCGATCGATGGGTATGAGCATCGAAATGCCAGGGGTCTACCGAATTGCGGCGCAGCTCGAAGCCTTCCAGGCGAAACAGCCGGTCACCTACAAGATTATTGCCAAGCGGCCCAGTGGCGATGCGAGCCTGATCAAAGTGGGCGATCTCGATCCCGGTGAGCCAGCGGACATCGAAACCGATGTCTATCTTGAACCAGGCGACAGCTTCTATGTGACGATGCATGCGGATGATCATGGCGCCGCCTACATCGCGCTCAGGGCCATCAACGTCAAGGACTATCAAGGTCCGGGGTTGGCCATTCGCTCGCTGGGCGTGGCCGGACCGATTCATGACGTGTGGCCGCCCAAGAGTACTCGCGACCTGTTGCGCGGGGTTGAACTGGTGACGAGTACGGAGACAGGTGCTACGGAAATCAAACTCTCCAAACAGCCGATTGAACACGTGCGGGAGATCGTCGGCAAGTTTTCTGAGCGAGCGTTTCGTCGCCCCGTCCAACCTGCGGAAATCGAATCTTTTGTTGAACTTGCTCAACCAGCCATCGAAGCAGAGCTGCCCCTTGAGGAAGTAATCCGCGTCCCGTTGAGGTCTATTTTGTGCTCACCTCAATTTCTCATGCATGCGGGTCAGCCTGGAGATTTGGACTCCTTTTCGCTCGCCAGTCGCTTGTCCTACTTTCTATGGAAGAGTCTGCCTGATGCTGAGTTGCTTGACTCGGCTTCCATCCGAGCGTTGAATACCGACGTGGAACTTTCGCGACAAGTCGACCGCATGCTGGAGGACCCTCGGTCGCAGCGTTTCGTCAACGACTTTGTGGGCCAATGGCTGCGACTGCACAAGATCAATGCAACGTCGCCCGATGCAAAACTCTATCCTGAATACGATGAACTCCTTGGCGATGCGCTCCCTCAAGAAACGCAACTCTTCTTCGCTCATCTCATTCGGGAAAATGCTTCGCTCAACCACTTGATCGATTCAGATTATACGTTTGTCAATCGCCGCTTAGCCGAGCATTACGGCCTTCAGAACATCCAAGGTCAACATTTCCGCAAGGTGCAACTTCCCGCAGGTAGTCCGCGCGGTGGTGTGCTGACACAAGCAGCGATACTAAAGACAACGGCCAATGGAACGGTGACTTCGCCCGTAACGCGTGGCAACTTTGTGCTCACCAATCTGCTCGGGACACCACCTTCGCCACCTCCGCCGGGCGTTGGTTCGATCGAACCGGACACGCGCGGCAAGACGACGATTCGTGAGGTTCTAGAAGCGCATCGCGACAACGAATCCTGTCAAGCTTGTCACCGGAAGATTGACCCGCCAGGTTTTGCGCTCGAGTCATTTGATCCGATCGGAAGGCTGCGCACCAATTACCGTTCGAGCGGCCCGGGCGAGGGCTTCTTGGCGAAACTTTCGCTAGCGACTTATCACGCGGGACCGAGCGTCGACCCCAGCGGCGAGACAGACGATGGTCGCCAGTTCGGTGACATCATTGACTTCAAGAAAATCTTGATGGACCAAAAGGAACAGGTCGCTCGCAACTTTGTGTCCCAGTTGATTGTTTACTCGACAGGTGGTGAGATCGAGTTTGCAGATCGCGAAGTCGTTGAGGCAATCTTGAGGCAAACCGAAGCAGACAACTATCCCGTGCGAGATCTGATTCACGCCGTCGTCCAAAGCCGCCTATTCCGCCAAAAGTGATTGGATTCTGCCTATGACAACGCGTACACTCCATCGCCGCACCTTCTTGCGGGCAACCGGTATTTCGCTCGCACTTCCTTTCTTGGAGTCGATGACGCCTGCGATTGCATCCAGTAGGGCAGCACCGCCCAAGCGACTGATCTTCGTCTGCACTGCACTCGGACTGCACTCGCCGAACCTGTGGCCGAAGACGCAGGGCCCAGACTACGAGTCGACGCCCTACCTGGAACTCCTGAAAGATCATCGGGACGATTTCACGCTCCTCGGCGGCCTTTCTCACGAGGATCAAACCGGCCGGCAACCGCACGATAGCGAAATGACTTGGTTGACGGCGGCGCGGAAGCCGGGCATGGCTGGTTTTCGTAATACCGTTTCCATTGATCAAGTTGTAGCCAGTCACTTTGGCAACGCTACTCGCTTCGCCTCAGTAACACTGGGGACCGCCAAAGCTCAAAGCCAGTCGTACACCAGCGGCGGGGTGATGATCCCGGCGGAGACCTCTCCGGCCAGCGTCTTTACGAAAATGTTCTTGGACGGCAAACCAGACGAGGTGCGCAAGCAACAACGGCAACTCGGCGAAGGCCGCAGCATCCTCGATCAACTAGGTAGTGAGACCAAGAAGCTGCGTAGCCAAGCCAGCGCTTCGGACAACCATCTGCTCGATGACTACTTTCAAGCTGTCCGGCACGCCGAAATGAAGATCGCCGCCGCTCAGGGCTGGATGGACAAACCCAAGCCGACTGTCGATGTGGAGCCGCCGGTCGACATTAGCGATCCATCTGACTTGATCGGACGAACCCAGTTGTTAATGGACCTTGTGCCACTCGTTGTGCAAACCGATTCTTCGCGAGTCATTGCCGTAATGGTGCAGGATCACGCGGTCGTGCCCAAGGTTGAAGGTGTCTCTGCCGATCACCACAATTTGTCGCATCATGGGCAAGACCCTACCAAGATCGGCCAACTTGAGAAGATCGAAGCGGGTATTGTCGGTTGCTTCGGCAGCTTGTTGGAGCAAGTGAAACGGCCAACTGAATTCGGCTCGCGATTGCTGGATAATACGACCATTGTCTTCGGCAGCAACCTCGGTAACGCTAATTCACACGAAGCCAGAAACCTGCCCATTTTTCTGGCAGGTGGTGGTTACGATCACGGCCGATACGTCGATCTGCGGAAAGGTCACGACCAACCGCTATGTAATTTGTTCGTTCGCCTTTTGCAGGACAGCGGAATTGAAATGGACGCATTCGGGCAAAGCAACGGTCGATTAACCTGGACCTGAGCGGTGGCGAGGCAACGCAGTTCGTCGATTAAATCTGGTAGTCGCTTTGCGAAGCGACAGAACTCGTTGCATGTTCGTCGCGTTAGACTGGAAGAAAATGAGGACAACCGCTGCGGAGACTGTCATCGCATGCCGTTTTACACCAGTACCAACACACCCGGAACGGGCATGGAAGCACCGACGTGGCGCGGAGCCTACGATCGATTTCTGATCCTTCCTCAAGGACGACTGAACATTGTCGAATTCGATTTCTACAAGCGGGTTGCCGAGGCTGGGAATGATGAACGGAGTATCTGGCAGTTTTCCTGGGGCGGGCGACCAGCCTTCAATTCGGTCTGGGATATGGTTCTGGAAGGAAGCACGGGGTATTCCGGCGCCTTCGCCCGGCAGGTAACTTTGAATACGGCGTCCGTAAACGATGAACGGACTGCCGATCTGCTGCGGGCGCTGGAAGTCACTGCCGCTGAAGGTGGAGTTGTGCTTGAAGGAGAAGGCGTCTTCATCGAGGACGGCGCGTCAAAACCCGCTGAGTTTCAATTCGATCCGGAATTTCAGGATGGGGTCTACGTAAGCAAGTCGCGAGATCAAGCCGCTTTCAGCCGCGAAGAACTTGTGGAGCTCGCTTCAGATGGAAAGTTCGTCGGCACGTTTACCGGGCGGCACGGGGAAAAAAGCAGACGTCGAATCGCCCCAACCGGCCCTCTGGACGCTGGGCACAATCCACGAACAGCGCGGGGCTCAGGAGTTCCCGATCCTCTACTCAGACAATCGCTCGATGGCAATCAGCGGCCGAAACTTTGACGAATACGCCAGCATCTACGTCGATGGCCATCGTGTGGAAGGCTACATCGAAGTCACGGACGACGAACAGGAACAAGTGCTGATTGAACTGGAAGAATTGCCCGAGGATGGCATGCACCTGATTCAGGTTCAGGCAGAGAATGGCCTGTTCAGCAACGACTTTATGTTTCACGTTACGCAAGATGCGGACACCGCGGCCGAATTGAAGCAAAGCCTCGCTGAGTCTCAGGTCGATGTCCGAGACGCGTTGGCAAACGCCATTGCACGAGGCAACGTGGAGGAAGTGAAGAAGCGAACAGAGAATCGGCCACGCCGCATCAATGACCGACGACCCGCAACAGGTTCGACTCCACTTGGCGATACTGCGTTTCACGGCAATCTGGAAATCGTCAAGCTGCTGATCGAACAGGGTGCCGACGTGAACGCAACCAACCGCGATGGCAATACACCTCTGATTGTTGCTGCATTCATGTGCCGCACCGAAGTGGTTCAGTACCTGCTGCTAAACGGAGCTTCTCTGTCTCACAAAAACACCCGAGGCGACACGGCGCTCGACGTTGTCTCAGGAGACTGGAACGACGGACTCGCGGCACTCTACAAGGGCATCGGCGATGCGACTGGTATCGAAGTTGATCTCGACCGACTCAAGCAAGCCCGCCCGGGAATCGCGAAGTTATTGCGAGAGAAAGAGTCGAAAAGTGAAGCCCCGTGAATAAAGATGTCCTCTGAGCCGCTCACTCAGAATGATCCGCCGCGACACCTGTTCGATTGGGGGCAAGAAAACGCGGCCAGTCCTGCGCACCGATGGGAGCTGTGGAAACAAGAAGCAACGGCACTCGATGGGGCCACCCGGAAGTGGCTGAATGTTGCCAAAAAGTAATGACGCGTCGCCAAGTCGGATCGGCGGTAGGTGAATTACGACGCCTTCACACAAAATCTTTGGCTCTGTGACCAAACGTGTCACGCCCCCTTTGTTCAATGAGCAGGGCAAGCGGCAAATGCTAGCAAAAAAAATTTTGTGGGGGTTGTCCGGGATGCATGGACAGGGCTACGATGATGCAAGTGCAAAGTAACCACTTTACGCCAGAGGCGAGACGGCTTAATTTGCCTCGCGACTGGCGCAGTGTAGACGACGCGGGCCGCGGTCGGCCGGTGCGTGATACAGGAGGAACCGATCGTGATTTACGGAATGAATGGAGTGGCGTTGCTTGTAGTTCAGGCGACGTTGGGTCGTACGGAGAGGAAGTCGTGAGAAAGGCGACGTCGAAAGAGCGAACCACTACCGAGTTTGGTGGGCGGCTGCGCGAGAAGCGGCTGGAGAAGAAGATCACGCTGCGCAAATTTGCGGACATGATCGGCGTCTCCTCGACCTACTTGTCGCAGGTCGAGCAAGGACGCTACGACCCGCCAACCGCGGATCGAGTGCGGCAGATTGCGAAGATACTCGGCGAGGACGCCGACTTGTGGATCGGGCTTGCTGATCGCGTCCCAGAAGACATGGAGGAAATCGTCAAAGAGCATCCCAAAGAGATGCCGGAACTGATGCGAGCTGCTCGTGGCCTGACGCCGGAGCAGTTCGAGAAACTTCAACAAACGATCCGACGCATGCGTTCCAAGGAAAAATGATGATGCTTGTAGACTTGGAGGCACAGGGATTCGATGTGCCAGAGTTGTCGCTGCAATCGATCGCCGCTGAAGCCGAAGCGGTGTTGGCAGAGTACGAACAGATGTTTGGCTCGAGGGTCGAAGCTCCAGTAGAAATTGAAGACATCGCGACTTGCGTCCTCGACTTGGACGTTGGATTCGAAGACTTGCAGGCACGGTTCAACGACCGCGTTCACGGAGCGCTGTGGTTGCAAAGCCGAACCATTCGGATTGACGAAGAATTGAATCCAGCTCGGTGCCCAGCCATGTTGCCACGGTATCATTTCACGCTCGGCCATGAACTTGGGCACTGGGTGCTCCATCGTCGCTACTTCATTGATGACCATGGAAATCCGCTGGTGTTTCGTGAGGACGAATCGCCCGAAGTGATTTGTCGAGCTAATGGACCTCGGCCGCTTATTGAGCGCCAAGCGGATACCTTTGCCGGTTGCTTGTTGATGCCCGACCGCTTGCTTCGAAAAGCGTATCGCGAGTTGGTCGGTCATGAAGAACCTATCGACGACAAAGAATTGAACCGCCGACTTCCAAACCCAACTCTTGAAAATTGTTCCTTCGTAGATGGGGACGAAGAACGGATGTTGGACCCGATGAAAATTCATCGCGAAGCGTTCTGCGAACCATTGGCGTTGCAGTTTGCCGTATCGAAGGTGGCGATGCGAATCCAGTTGGAAACACTGGGTTTCTTCAAGGAATAGAGGATCGAACAAGTTGGCTCGCTTCCCCGGGGGAAGCGTTTCTTATTGATAGGCAGTGAAGTGCGTACTTTGCAGTTGATGTAGAATGAAAGGGTGTTAGGTAGAAGGTCATGTCTTCAAAGAGTTATTGTCCAAGAAGGTTGTTGAGAGTTGTTTCCAATGGATTGTTGCAGGATATGTTCGACCTCCTCTGCATCGAAATCGATGTCGAATGGGACTCGGTTACTGAAACCAGGATCGAACCAGTGTTTATCGCTTGGCAATCGCTCGACGATGAACCGCGGCGTAAGGTCGAATTGCTGCTGCGCGAAGTTGACTCGATGGCCAGCGAAGTCGGGCTGCGAGCGATCTTCGAAGAGGCGCATCGTCAAGGCGAGACCGAGCTGATCGAGGAGCTGTCACAGTACGACAGCCGCTACGATGTGGCCATGTGGACGGCGTTGAAGAAAGCGAATGTCTGGGAAACGGCAATGCTTCTGAATCGGGCCGACCGAAAGCTGGGTGGTCGATTCTCGCAGCGGCGCATCAATGTACCGGTGACAGCGAAACCAAACGGCTCAGCGGAGACGATGCGCTCGCTATCGAAATCATTGTCGGCATTCTTCACGCTACGCCAAGGAAGGGGTCGCAACTGCGAGTGCGAGTATTTGCTGAGATCGGATGGAACCCACTACGTCTTTGCGACCTTGGACGATTATCGCCGACAGTATCTCAGGTTGGTCGACGGTGGTGGATTCGCGAAGTCTTGCGAGACGCCAGCGTTCGAAGTGATCTTCGCATTTGACGAAAAGAATCGAACATTGGACATCGATGCGAGAGGCGGCAAGTCGGTGCATCAACCACTTCAATCCATCATTGCTCGCGAGTTTCTTGGCATCAATTTGCCGCCGGAAGATCCGCGTTCGCAGCCATTCATGTTGGATGTGCTTTTGGATCCGACATTCAGATTCCCCACGGATCCGGCGGACGGCATCTGTTCGCTGTGCGTCGAGGAGGCGGGTGTGCGAGTTTTGGGCACGAAGGACAGAATGAACTTGAAGCCAGGCTCACGCGAGGAGCCGACCAACTTCTCCGAAATGGTCGAGAAATACTTCGACGATGCGAAGGTACCCAGGTCAGTGATGCAGGTCCTCCGCGCTGTGTTGCTTTTCAGTGTGGAAGACAGCGACGGGCGAGTGCGTGACTTCGATGTGCGGATAACGCAGCCGAATCGTAGCAATCTCAAGTCGCTTTCGCAGGACGAACGTGAGTTGGCAGAGAAGTATCTTCGCGAATGGGGTATCGATTGTGCGATCGCTTCCGACGCTGTTGTTGCCGCTGCTTGATCGCGGTGGGACAGCATGCCTGCTCGACGATGATGCGGTTCGATCCTTCTCCGATGGCGAAGGTGACTCGCTAGTTGCTGCCGGTATCTTGGTACCTGCCGAGCCCGCGTCCTGTTTGACTGCGAGCTGTGGGGGCGATTGCGCAACGCACGAGGTTCGCAGAATGGGACGTGGTGCGACCGCCAGGTTCTTTGAGATCTGTCCGCACGATGGGCTAGAGCCAATCGACCCACTACGACTGCGGCAATGGTCGATCGACGGCAAAGCCGCTGCCGATCTGCTGGCAAAGGCGATGGCAATGCAGCAAGAAGCCGAAACATTGCTACCGGGTGCGGCTTGGCACCTCGGTGATCTATCGGCAGGCGAATACTCATACAGCGTCGTATTGGCAATGCGTCGCGCCATCGCCTCTTTGTCCGATCGCAAAGATGCGTCCAGAATGATTTTGATTGGACAAAGTCTTCCAGCAGATGGCTTTGCCGGATGCCTGTCGCCAAACGAAGCGTTTTCGTTCTCCTCAGATCGTGTTGATGCGCGACGCCCGCGACTTTCACAGGCATTACCGCTGTCCAGCGAATCAACTGGCAACGCGTTCTATCGCAAAGGTCAGATGTGGGTTGTTCGATACGAAGGGCAGGAAACGTTTCTCGAAAACAATGTCGGCCCGCTTTACATCGCGCGGCTACTCGCGACGCCGCATCGTGCAGTGCCGGCAATGACTCTGTTGGCCAGTCGGATTGGGATCGACGAGCGGAAGTTGACTGGGTCTTCGGGTGAGCTCACTGACGAACAATCGGTGGCCGAATGTCGTGAGCGTTATCAAGAATTGATGCGAGATATCGAAGAGGCGAAAGCGAACAACGACCTGGGGAAACTCGAGCGGTTACAGGTCGAGGAAAACAAGCTGACGACTCACTTCGCTTCGGTCTTGGGCAAAGGCGGCAAGGCTCGCGAGGCCAGTGACGCCGTCAAGATCAGCAAATCGGTGTCGATTGCAATCCGCCGCACGATGGATGTGTTGGCAATCGAGTTGAAACCGCTCGCGGAACATTTAGAAGACTCGATCACTCGAGGCATCATGCCAATTTACTCGCCGGCAACGGACATCGACTGGCTTGTCTGATCACTTCGGTCGCAACATTTAAGCAAAACACTTTTTACTCGAAAGGACAAGGATGAATTTGAAACAACGACTTCAACGAGCATTGAAGCAAGAGAAAGGTATTCGATTGAGCGCAGCAGACGTTCAGGGACTTTCATCTTTTCTGGACCTCGGATTTCCTGAGAAACGAAAGCGATGGAGGAAACCGTCGGGGATCAAACTGACGCCGTTCGCACCGAATCAAAGTGCGCACGTTCGATGGATGATCCGTCGTGACATGCCGATGGTCCTGGCCGTCGATCGAGCGGTCAACCACGTACATTGGACCGAAGAGACGTACATCGATTTATTGCGTCGTAAACACGTTATCGGGATGGTGGTTGAGGTCTTCGACGAGAAATTGAAGGAGACCAAGGTCGTTGGTTCGATGGTTTATGAATTGCGATCCGACTGCATTGTGCTGCAACGGATTGGAGTTCTGCCGCGATACCAACGGAAATCGTTGGGTTCAATGATGGTGCATGCGCTGATTCGAAAATTGTCGTCAGGTCGTCGGAACCGGATCACCACGTCCGTCGACAAAGACGATTGGGCAGCACTAGCGTTTTTCAAGACCGCCGGATTTACGGTGACGAAATCTGCAGGACTGGGAGTCACTGTGGTCTATCGATTAAGAGACGATCATTGGACGGTTGATCATTCCGAAGCAAGCTCGCGTTCGGTCGCAGACTTGTGGATGAATGAAGACGACGAAGACGAAACAGACGACGAATTCAATTTCTGAAAATTATTTCGAAGCTACTCCAAAAGTAGCTGAGCGACTCGAAAAGTAGCGGCACGTCTTCGCTGTGAGGACGTGACGAACGAACCTCGCCGGCCGCCTGCGTTTTTCTCGCGACTCCGCTTGTCGCGACGCAGCCTCTTTGCGGTCCGTGCGAATCGCTCGCATCACGGGATGCCTCCAGCCGGAGACAACCATGAGTGCGATCACTCAAGAATCAAGCTCGGTAACCCACCCAGCGAACCGTTCGGAAAAGCGACTGGGCGAAGAAATTCTGACCCTGTATGCGTTCAGGCAGGCCAAGTTCAAGGCCGAGCAGCTTGCACCGCGGCCGGAGTTCGCCGACTGCGATCCGGAGGACGTCGAGCAAGAGTTGCTGATGTACTTGATCCAGAAGGCCGATGCTTACGATCCATCGCGATCGAAACTCAACACGTTCATCGACCGCGTGTTGACCTCGGGCGTGCGAGAGTTGCTGCGATCGAAGAAGCGACATAAACGGCATCCAATCGACGAAGATATCCAGGTTCAATCCTTTGAACAAACCGTCGACACCGTGGACGAAACGTTCGCGAATTTGGGCGACGAGATTTCGATCGAGGATCTGGGGCGACGAACGTCGGGTTGCTATGTCGACCCTTTCGAAGAGGTCGAAGAACGTGAAGCGATCGAAGTGGCTATCTCGCATCTTTCGCCCCAATTGCAGGAAATCGTCCGCGTCATGGGGAACCAGTCGTTCAACGAAACGATGCGTCAATTTGGGCTGAGTCGCCGGCAATTCGACAAGGCCCGAGCGGAGATTCGCGAGACCTTTGAACGCTACGACGCGACCTTTTTTTGGGAATAGCGGACGCGTTTTTCAAAACGCGGCATAAGTAACCTGGGGCGGCCAATGGGTCGTCGAGACTACTTCAACGATCCTTTCATCCCAGGTTTTTATGACTGCTATGGATATCGAAAAGCGAGTGTCTATCTCACTCGCCGTCGGCCGGTATCTGCGATCGGCCGATCGATTCAACGAAGCGTCGAAAGAGTTCACCGGAGCGTGCAAATCGCTGCGTCAGCAACTCGGCACCGGGCAGCGTTTCGTCGTGCAGATCGACTTCAAACATTACCTCGTGACCAGCGATCGCGACGGCAACTTTGAAGTCGAACACATCCAATCCATTTGAACAAACCAACCTCACATCCATTCAACCGCGGAGCTATCCACACAGTGACCAACTTACTCGAAACCATCCAGTCCGGCCGGCAATCCAAGCCGCCTCGCGTCTTGCTTTACGGTGTCGAAGGGATCGGCAAGTCGACCTTCGGCAGCCAAGCCCCCAAGCCGATCTTCATTCAAACTGAAGACGGTCTCGATGAACTCGAATGCGATCGCTTTCCATTGGCGACCAAGTTCGATGAAGTCATCGCCGCTCTTAAAACGCTCGTCAACGAGAAGCATGATTACGAAACCGTCGTGATCGACTCGCTCGATTGGCTGGAGCGACTCGTCTGGGACAAGCTCTGTCAACAGTACGCCGTCGAATCGATCGAAAAGGTCGATGGCGGGTACGCTCGCGGTTACATGCACGCCCTCTCCCTGTGGCGTGAAGTGCTCGATCTTCTCAACGTGCTCCGTTCGCGTGGCATGGTGACGATTCTGATCGCGCACTCCAAGGTCGAACGGTTCGAGGATCCCGAATCGTCCCCCTACGATCGCTACTCACCGCGACTGCATAAACACGCCGCTTCGCTAATCAAGGAATGGTGCGACGCGGTCTTCTTTGCGACCCGCAAGATGCGAACTCAAAGCGAGGACGCGGGCTTCAACCGCAAACGCACGGTCGCTCACGCGATCGGCAAGGACGGGGGCGAACGTGTCATGCGTGCTTATGGCTCGCCGAGCTGCGTGGCCAAGAACCGTTACGGCATCGCCGAGGAACTGCCGTTGTCGTGGTCCGCTTTTGTGACCGCGATGTCCAACTGATCGATCCAACGACCGAACTTTCTATCTACAGACTCCAGACTAAGGAAACCAAACAGCCATGGCTAATTTGCAAGGCTTTGATGCCAACACCGTCGAACCCGCAGATGATCTCGAACCCATCCCCGCCGGTAAATACGTCGCCGTCATCGTTGACAGCGAAATGAAGCCGACGAAATCGGGGACGGGGAACTACCTGCAATTGACGTTTCAGATCGTGGAGGGTGAGTACGCGAACCGTCTCCTCTGGGTGCGGCTCAACCTCGACAACCCCAACGCGACGGCGGTCGAAATCGCTCGTCGTGAGTTGTCGGCGATCTGTCGGTCGGTCGGCGTCTTGGTGCCCACCGACTCGACGGACCTCCACAACCTGCCGTGTCTGATCCACGTCCGTTTGAAGCGTCGCAACGACACCGGCGAATTGCAGAACGAGATCAAGGGCTACAGCAAGCGGGAGTCGGCCGCGAGTAAAACCCTCGAAACCTCTTCGGCCTCAAGCACGGATGCGCCTTGGAAGCGATAGCCGCGGCCTCTTCTTGATCGCTTCCTCTCAACAGCCGGCCGGCACGGATTGTCGGCCGGCTGTTTTTGTTTCGTTTTTACTTTACCGCTGGCAGACTCAACATCATGTTCAAACTCCAACTGCCATTCCCGCCGTCGGTCAATACTTATTGGCGACACGTCGGTAACCGTGTGCTGGTCAGCAAGAAGGGCCGGCAATATCAAGCAACCGTCAGCAAGCTGCTGAATCGAAAGAACATCAAAACGCACGATGGTGACTTGATCGTCGACATTCGATTGGTTCCGCCCGATCGCCGCCGCCGCGACGTCGACAATTCGCTCAAAGCATTGTTGGATGCGATGCAGTTCGGTGGAGCCTATCACGACGATGCTCAGATCGTGCGTTTGACGGTGGAGAAACATCAACCCGATGCCGACGATCCACACGCCGAGGTAGTGCTTCAACACGTCCCAGCACCGATCGGCCAAGCAGGCTTTCGGACTTGCTTAAAGTGTGACAACGCATTCGCAAGCGACGGACCTGGCAATCGGATCTGTCCCGCATGCCGCGAGATCAACGCTGCATTCAGCCATCGTGTCGAAGATATGCGGGGCCGGAAGTATCACAACGGTGAACCGTTGGTTGAGCGACAGGAGGATCGACTTTGAAACTCCGCGATTACCAACAGGCAGCCGTCGACGCGGTCTACAACCACCTCCGCAGTCGCGACGACAATCCGGTCGCCGTGCTGCCGACCGGTGCCGGCAAATCGCTGGTGCTCGCGAAGATTGCCTCGGATGCGGTTCAGCAATGGAACGGCCGCGTTCTGATCTTGGCCCACGTCAAAGAGTTGCTCGAACAGAACGCCGATAAAGTTCGCCGGCTGTGTCCCGATATCAAGGTCGGGCTTTATTCGGCCGGGCTGAAAAAACGCGACACGAACACACTCGTGTTGGTTGCCGGCATCCAGAGCGTTTACAAACGAGCTTGCGATCTCGATCCGTTTGACCTGATTGTCGTTGATGAAGCACACCTCATCAGCAAAAAGGGCGACGGTATGTATCGCCAGTTCCTGGCCGACTGCAAAGTCATCAATCCGCACGTCCGTGTGATCGGCTTGACCGCGACACCGTTTCGGCTCGACTCGGGCATGATCTGTTCGCCGGATCATTTCCTGAACAGCATCTGCTACGAAATCGGGATCAAGGAACTGATTCGCGACGGTTACCTGTGCCCGCTTGTATCGAAAGCCGGAATCAACCGAGCGGACTTTTCGAGCGTCCACATGCGGGCCGGGGAGTTTGTCAGTGAAGAGGTCGAACAACTGGCCGGCGACGACGCCCTGGTGTCGGCCGCGTGTGGCGAGATCGTGGAACTGACGGCCGATCGTCGGGCCGTGTTGATCTTCGCAACGTCCGTGGCCCACGGGCGGCAAGTCGTCGAAACGTTGCGAGACAATCACGGCATCGAGTGTGGCTTTGTCACGGGCCAGACGCCGGCGGACGAACGCGATGCATTGTTGGCCCGCTTTCGTGGTGACGCACCAACGTCGCTGCTTGAGTCGCAACCACTTCGATTCCTCTGCAACGTCAACGTATTGACAACCGGATTCGACGCACCGCGTGTTGATTGCGTGGTCATGCTGCGCCCGACAATGTCGCCGGGCTTGTTGTACCAATGCGTCGGCCGCGGATTTCGTTTGCATCCCGACAAACAGAATTGCCTGGTCCTCGACTTCGGCGGCAACATCGAACGGCACGGACCGATCGACCAGATCAAACCGAAGGAAAAGCAACTTCGCCCCGGCAGCGAACCGCCGGCCAAGGAGTGCGAGAAGTGCCACGCCCTGGTGGCATGCGGCTATGCGAATTGTCCCGAATGCGGTCATCCGTTCCCGCCGTCGGATCGCGAAGCCCACGATGCTCAAGCGAGCGACGCTGGCGTGCTGTCCGGTGAGGTGACGGACACCGAATACGACGTTCATGACGTCATCTATCGCATTCATCGAAAGCGTGATGCCGACGAAGACGCGCCACGGTGCTTGCGAATCGACTACATGATTGGTCTTGATCATTGGCAGAGCGAATTCATCTGCATCGAGCACTCCGGTTATGCACGTCGCAAAGCCGAAGCGTGGTGGCGTGAGCGTTGCCTTGATCCGTGTCCGACAACGGCGGAGGAAGCTTTGGAACTCGCCGATGTCGGTCTATTAGCGACTCCAGAATCGATCACGGTCCGGTCGATCGCAGGCCAGAAGTACGATCGCATCATTAAACAGTCTCTCAGTGAAATTCCTGACCCAGCGAGGACAGCCGATAGTGTGGATCCCATTCCATTTTGAGGAATCGATTACGTGATCGCGGAGCACGCTTTGATTCGCTCGCTATTGAATAGTTATCGAGAATGGAATGTTTTGATTCAATGCCTACGACATCCAAAGAACCGACAATGCAGGAACTCGAGGCGTTCCGCTTTGTCGCGAATTGGGCCTGGGCCAACATAAGTTCGCCCAGTGAGATTCATGATGCTGCGGCGTTCGCACTTGATCGCCCTTCGCTTGCGCATGGGTTTTATACGCCGTCAAAAACAACTGATGGCGGAAGCAAGTTAGACGGCGATGCCTGCGAGGAATAACGGTCTTGTCCGAGTCAGTTCAAATCGATGTGCGTGCCCAAGTCGCGATCTACCGCCAGCGTGGCTGGTACTGTGTGCCGCTGCGCCCGCAGTCGAAGTCGCCTTCGCGTCGCGATTGGACAAACCTGCGACTATCTCCGGACGTGTTTCCCGACAATTGCAACGTCGGCATCATCGTTGGTGAACCATCTGGTTGGCTCGTAGATGTCGACCTTGATTGCCCTGAAGCGATCGAGCTGGCCGATCAATACCTTCCACCGACGCCGGCGATCACCGGCCGGCCGTCGTCACCAAAGTCACACCGCTGGTACATCGCCGCGAACGCCACCACCGAGAAGCACCAAGATCCCCGCGACGGATCGATGATCGTCGAGTTGCGGTCAACCGGCGGACAAACCGTAGTCGGCCCGAGTATTCACCCCGATGGCGAACCCTACGATGTCCTCGACGCCGAACCGGCAATCGTTCCCGCCCCGATGCTGGCCGCTTGCGTGAAAGCATTGGCAGATGCCGTGATTATCAAGCGTGGCGTCAACATCCAGGCTTCAAACCCCACACCGAAATCATCGCCTGCCGGCAGCCAACATCACGATGATGTTGAAGCCCGAGCGATCGCGTACCTTGCCGTGATGCCGCCAGCGATCGCCGGCAGCGGAGGTCATTCGCAAACCTATGCCGCCGCGACGGCGCTCGTGCACGGCTTCGGCCTCGACACCGATCGTGCATTGGCAATCCTCGCCGCCGACTACAACCCGCGCTGTTTGCCACCGTGGTCCGAGCGCGAACTGCAGCACAAAATCAACCAAGCGGCAACCAAGCCGCACGATCGTCCTTTCGGATGGCTCCGCGACGAAGGCCCGATCGAACCGGCTGGTGACCCGGTAGATCTCAGCGGGTTCATGGTCCAGCCAACCGTAGCGCGATCGAGCGTTCCGGTGAAGTCCACGGGCCATAACGCTGACCCGGGTCAAATTCCTGAGCGATTGTTTCGCGTTCCTGGCTTCGTTGGCAAGGTCATTGACTTTACGCTCGCCAACGCACCTTACCCGAACATCGGTCTAGCGTTCTGCGGTGCGATGGCGTTGCAATCGTTTCTTGCTGGTCGGAAGGTCGCAACAACCGGCGACCTGCGAACCAATATCTACTTGCTCGCGCTCGCCGGTAGCGGAACCGGCAAAGAGTTCCCACGCAAAGTCAACTCACAAGTCCTTTATCAAATCGGCGAATCGCAATCCATCGGCGATAAGTTCGCGTCTGGCGAAGGCATCCAAGACGCGCTGGCGAGGTCCGGCCGGATGCTCTTCCAGAATGATGAGATGGACGGCGTTCTTCGCCAAATCAATCTTGATCGCGAAAACAGCCGTGAGTCGATTCCCAACATTTTGCTGACGCTTTACACGTCGGCCGGCGATATTTATCCACTACGAGTGAAAGCCAATCAAAAAGAAGCCATCCACGTCGACCAACCGCACCTGACCTTGTTCGGAACCGCGACGCCACAGCACTTCTATGAGTCGCTGTCGAAGCGAATGTTGACCAACGGATTCTTCGCCCGCTTGAACATCATTGACGTCGGCCGACGTGGCAAAGGACAGACGCCTGGATCCGCCCGCGACCTTCCCGACGACATCCTGGAAATCGCAAAATGGTGGGCGGATTTCGAGCCCGGCGAGGGCAACTTTCTGAGGTTTCATCCCAAGCCGATCCGTGTCGCTTTCAAAAACGATGCCGAGCGAGCCATCAACGAACTGCGGTTACAGACCGAGACTGAATACGACAAAGCCGAAGACGCTGGTGACGAAGCCGCCAGAGCCGCGTGGAGTCGAACGTGTGAACATGCCAAGAAGCTCGCCTTGATCTATGCATGTAGCGAGAACCATGAACATCCCGAGATCTCGCTCGACGCAGTTCGATGGGCCAGCGAGTTTGCACTGCACCAAACACGCCGCCAACTCTATCTGGCATCCGTTCACGTGGCCGAGAACCCGTTCCATGCCGAGTGCTTGAAGTTCAAAAAGAAGCTCGATGAACAACCTGGCAAAATGATGCCGCGTCGGGAGTTGATGCGATCGCTCAAGAACAAGGCAGCTGATTTTGACCAGATCGTCCTAACGCTCGTTCAGCAAGGTGACATCGAGGGCGTGACGATCGAAACGAAGACCAAACCGGCTCAGGGCTACCGCTTGGTTTCCGTTGAATAAATCCGTCACCAATCCGTCCCAAACTGTCACGCGTTGGTGACGCTTTCTAGGTTCAAACCCATGATTTTCAATCCCGAACTGTCGAATCCGTCCCAATGTGTCACCATGTGTGGTGACGGATTAGTGACGGATTTCCTGAGGGTAAAAACCCCTAGATATAAAGAAAAACTCTCTCTCTTTATTAATACGTCCCCCCGTCAACCACACACCCGCGCGATGCGCATTCGCACGTACGAGGGGGCGGTGTGACGGATTTCAGGTGACGGATTTCTGTTTCTGTTCTTTCCTCGCATAGGTGTTCGCCAATGATCAGCTGCCAAGACTGCAACTTCTTTATTCCCAATCAATGTTCGCGACGCGATTCTGTCGCTGACGGCGAATGCCGCCGTCATCCGCCTGTCGCGTCATCGTTGCGTGGCGGTCAACGCCAGCTCGCCAAGTTCCCATCGGTTGCCAACGACGATTGGTGCGGTGAGTTCGTCGAGTGGCCCGCAACGCTTGGCCAGTGTCACGAAGACGAAACCAATGCGGCCTTCGATGCGGCTGCCCACGACGACGCGACACGCGGCCACGTCGCGGCCCGTGAGGGCCGCTGTGAACCGCTGCCCGACCGATCGCCAAGCCGCCGCGATTAGGTACTTCCCGGCCCTTAAAACGCTCCACAGGGCCGCGGGAACAGCGGCGAGATTAGGCAGAGTTAGTTTCGAGTGTCCGAATTAAAATTTCGTAGAATTGTCCTTTTTCTCGCTCGGCATTACGAAATAACGGAAATCTACGTGAAGACTGGATTCAATAGAATGGTATCTGTTTTTTCCGAGTATGAACCACTCGGATGCAAGAAGATGAAGAATGGGGCAGTGCTCTATGGGAAGGTCCCGCACTTTGGTGAATGCGCATTCCTGCACGCTACCTACCCACCGTGTCCCAAGGAGGGGATACAGACAATTGAGTCCATGGTGCAGGCTAAGTTGCCAACTGTGTTCAAACAATTTCTGGGACTGTCCAACGGGCTGGAGGTATTCTTCGGAACCCTTTCGATTTATGGATGGCGATACGACTTCAAACGCACGGAAGAGGCAGTTCAGAGTCAGCCATATTCAATCATTACCCCCAACACAGAGGAGCGTCCCAGCTGGCTGGGCAATAAACACTGGATCGTCGGCAGCTACAACTGGGATGGATCGCCGGTGTGCATCGAAGAAGATAATCGAATTCGAGTCCGTGAACCGGAAACTGGAGAATTGCTTTGCGAATGGCACACATTCAACGACTTTCTGAAATCCGAGGCCGTCCGACTTAGAGGTTTTTTTGACGCTGATGGAAAGGAAGTCGACGAAGACGCCAATACTGTTCCAAGCTGCTGATTGGCAGAAGAGTCAGTTGACGCGTAAGCCACAAGTCATAACACAATAAGCCAACCAACCATCTAACCAACCACCGAACGACCGAACCTTTTCCGCTTCTTCCCCTTTGGAAAAGGACGCTGCCATGCAGGTCGAGATGTGGTCGCTTGATCGGATCAAGCCTTACGAAAACAATCCTCGCATCAATGACGACGCGGTTGCTCCGGTCGTTCAAAGCATCAACGAGTTCGGTTTCCGGCAGCCGATCGTCGTCGATCCGGACGGCATCATCATCGTCGGCCATACGCGATGGAAAGCCGCTAAGCAATTGAACCTGGACGAGGTCCCGGTTCACGTCGCCAGGGACCTCGAACCCGAGGCGGTCCGCGCGTACCGGATCGCCGACAATCGAACCGGCGAGAACGCACAGTGGGATTTTGATCTGCTGCCGATCGAAGTCGGTGCGTTGCAACAATCCGGCTTCGATTGCGAGTTGCTCGGTTTCAACAGCGATGAGTTGGCAAAGCTACTGGAGCCAGGCGTTGAACCAGGGCTGACCGATCCGGACGACGTTCCCGAGCCGCCCGACGAAGCGATCACCCAACTCGGCGATCTTTGGATCCTCGGCGATCACCGACTGCTGTGCGGAGACTCGACCAGTGTCGAAGACCTCGATCGGCTGCTCGGCGGCGCGAAGATTCATCTTTGTAATACAGACCCTCCGTATAATGTGCGGGTTGAACCGCGCAGCAAGAACGCGATCGCGGCCGGCAACAGTTCCTTCGAGGCCGGCAAGGGCAAGACCAAAGAAGGTCCGAAGAAGATGCGGGCCAAGGATCGCCCGCTGGCCAACGACTTCGTTTCCGACGAAGAATTCGACCGTCTGTTGAAAGCTTGGTTCGGCAACATCGCTCGTGTCTTGGAGCCCGGCCGGTGCTTTTATATTTGGGGAGGGTTTAGCAACATTGCGAACTATCCGCCAGTGCTGTCCGCATGCGGGCTGTACTTTTCGCAGGCCATCATCTGGGACAAGATGCACCCCGTCATGACGCGCAAAGATTTCATGGGCGCGCACGAATGGGCGTTCTATGGTTGGCGTGAAGGTGCCGGGCACAAATTCTTCGGACCGAACAACGCCACCGACCTGTGGCACGTCAAGAAGATCCCCCCGCAAAAGCTCGAACACCTCACCGGCAAGCCGGCCGAGTTGGCAGTGATGGCGATGCAATACTCATCGCGCAAAGGCGAGAACGTGCTCGACTTGTTCGGCGGCAGCGGTTCGACCTTGATTGGTGCCGAACAGACCGGCCGGCGAGCGTTCTTGATGGAACTTGATCCGCCTTACTGTGACGTGATCGTCGATCGTTACCAGCGTTTCACCGGCAAGCAAGCAGTTCTCGAGCGGACCGGCGAGTCACCGATTCCCGTCGGTGCTCGCGAGGAGAATATGCGGTGATCGGCATCGCTAAATTTTTTCGTGCGTCCAACCATCGTCGGTCATCAAGTACAGATGCTCGACGTTCAAGTACGCAGCCAGACGCGGCAGCTCCGATGCGTTGGCCAGTTCTTCTGTTGCGCGGCTGGTGGCAAAGTACTCCGGCGGTTCCGGCCGCGTCGGCAGCGAACGGATCTCGCCGCCTTGGATTAGTTCAAGGGCTTCTTCGGGATCGGCGTAGCCGCTTCGCAGGATCGGCAGAACGTGTTCGGGGTAACCGTCGAAGTGCAGGTAGGTCGCGAGGATCGAATCGTCTGGTAACTGCAGTGCGATTATTGCTCGTGTGGACATGGTTCAGTTTCCTTTGGGTTGAAAATCGGGGTCGGATGCATCGAGCACTTCGATCCGATCCGGTGGAATGGAAAGCATCAGTGACCGACCGTTGTCCCAGTCGACATCGACTTGCGTCCAATCGCTGTGTGGATAAACGCGTGCGACTGTTCCAGTCGCGCCGGCGGGAATCGGGTCGGGGTCATCGGCCATCGAAACCAGGCGGACGCGGTCGCCCGCCTTGAGATTTGTTTCTTGGTTCATCAGTTGCGAACTCCGTTGGTTTCGTCCAGCAAGGCCGCGACCTCGGAGAGTTGAGCGTTGATGAGGTTGATCGCCCGGACGTGCGTCCAGCGCAGCGATTTGTTATCCGGCCGAACCATCCGGTCGAGTTGCAGTTCGATGTGTTGCAATAGGTCGCGGGCGATCTGGTGTCCGTTCTCGTAGGCCGGTGCCGGTTCGATCGGCCGCGCATGCAGCGTCTGTTTGTTATTCATGAGGTTCTCGCTTGGTGTTGAGGAAGATTTCGGTGCCGTTGTCGAGCTCAACTTTCACGGCACCGAGTCGTTTGGCGTCGGCGGTGTGTTGCTCTGCCGTCAAGAGTTCATCGATTTCGATTCGCCGGCCGTCGGCCAATTGAATCGTGGCCCGGAATCGTCGGGCCTGAAGTTGGGACATGCGTTGGTCTCCTGTGTTGAAAGAATCGAAAAGTCGTTTGCGTGTGACACATGAGCCATGCGTTTGAAGAAACATCAAGCGCGGTCCGGCAAACAACCAAAAAGAATTTGGATGTTTTTCGGCGGCAAAAGATGACCGCGACAAACGCCGCGTGTCGGCCGATTACAGACGGCCGAATGCTTGGCCCACTAACGAGAAAACGCCCGACCGTGGCCAACGTCGGGCGTGTGTGGCGAAGCGGCCGGCGTGGCCTAGAAGGGGATGACCGAGTGCGGTTTATCGCCGGTGATCCGGAATTGGTTTCCCGTTGTCATCTCAGCGTACAACTCGTGGTCGCGTCGGGTCACCCATCGCACATCGCCCGGTTCGCGATCGGCGGTTCCGTGTCGCCAGCATTCGTAGCGGCAACCGGGTTCGGGATAAACCTTCTCGCCCTCTTCGAGGTGCGAAAAGCAGCCGATGTCGCTGATGTAGAAAGTTTGGTCCATGTCGTTTCTCCAAAAAAAGATGTTGTTGATTCGCCCCGTTGGCGTGACACACATGAGCCATGCAATCCAAAAACACATCAAGCAAAGTTCGCGAAACATTCCAGAAGAAAACGAATGTTTTTCGTCGTGGGAAAAGGGCCGCGCAAAACGCCGCATGTCGGCCGATCGCAGGCGACCGAGTGCTTGGCCCACTGACGAGAAAACGCCCGACCGTGGCCAACGTCGGGCGTGAGTGGCGAAGCGTCGCCGGGGGTAGAAAGTGTCGAAGTTAAAAAGAGAGGGGAACCAAGACGTGCGCGTTCCGGCCGACCACCGAGAACTCTTCGCCGGCGGTCGTCCGGGCGACAATCATGTCGCCGCGTCGAACCAGGTGTTCCACCGTGCCGCGTTCAAAGCGGTCGCCATTGGCGGTCCGCAGTTCGTATCCCATGTCGGGTTCCGGCGTCGCCGTTTCCCCTTCCGCAAGGTCCTCGATTTGTCGAACGTCTCCGATAAACATTTCGCCGACCTCCTATGCCCGAACCGTGAACCGACCGCGTTCCGTTTTCACGAATCGGCTTTCGTCGCCGCGCTTCAAATCGCGAAGGATCGCCGAATACAAGGTCGCGTGCGGGGTCTTGCCTCCGGGGCTTTCCCACAAATTTTGTTCGACCATCGCGGTGATCATTTCCTGGGCGTTCATCGGTTCGCCGGTCGTTTCCAAAACCTGCAAAGCCGCTTTGACGCACGAAAGTTTTTTCTCGCCGCCGTCCGTGACGCTCGCGGTTTCGGTTGTCGGCTTTGCGGTGCGTTTACGAACGCGAGTTTCAGCGGCCGGCGCGGTTTGTCTCGCCGGACCTTGCAATCGGCCAGCGGTTTTGATTCGCACCTTTTTGTTGGTCGTCAGGTTCGTCGCATCCCAACCGCCGGAGGAATTCTCCGCATCGATCCGTACGACCACCTTTTTGTTCGTGACGTTTGCGTAGTACTCGCCACCAATCTTGACTTCTGCCTTCTTCATCTTCGTTTCTCCCAATTCGTATTCGTGGTTGGCTGCCATCGTCAGGCCGATCGAACCACCGATCGACGACGCGAGTTCGTTTCGCGTTTCGGCTTACTCACCAAAGACCAAGTCGGACAATCCTTCGCAAAGAAAATCGACCACCACCTGCACCTCGGTATTGGCGGCAGGCACATCCGAGCCGCGGTCGAAGTTGAACATCACCTTGCGGTCGGTCAGGCGTTGGACCCAAAGCTTCGAGATCTTGCTCCGGTTCAATTCGTACGATTCATGTTCTGCGTGTTCGGGGAAGACCAACGCGTCGAATCGATAGTCGTCGTTGATCTTGCCTTGCACCCAAGATCCGCCAGCGCCGCGGTTGCGGTTTGTGATCTTGGTAATGGTCAGGGTGAGGTCGTATTGGGTCATCTTTGCAGTCTTGTTTTGGGGTTGGGAAATCGTTTCGCGTTCACACACATGAGCCATGCGTTTCGGTTTAGCTCAAGCCAATTCCGGTAGCTTTTTGAAATGTTTTTCCAGGTTCTTTTGGGCCGCCGACGTTGCCGTGTGTGGCCGGCGGTTGATCAGTGGTATGGTTTGCCGAACATGCCGCGAAGGTCGCGACACCGGCGGTCCGTGGCCGCCGGTGCCGCCGCGGCGGGCGGGTTAGACAACCGCGCCCAGCAGGCTCTTGTTGAGTCGGTCGAGCATCTCGCAAAAGATGTAGTGCTCTTCCAAAAGCGGGCCGTTCGGACCGAGGTCGGCGTCGGCTTTTTCGAGGGCGTCGACCAAGGGGCGAAGTTCGTCGGCGATCTTGTAGTACGACTGGCGAATCTCTTGGTACGTTTCGGCGTCGAGCTTTTTCATCTCGGTTGCCAGGGCAGCGGCTTTGGTCTTTTGCGTTTCGTTCAGGGCCATGGTTTGGTCTCCGGTAAAGGGTTTTGTTCGTCGCCGTTCGTTCGGCGTTACACACACATGAGCCATGGTTTGGAAAGAAGCTCAAGCGAACTTCGGCTGCTTTTCGCAGTCTTTTTCCATGTTTTTCAAAAGCTGCGAAAACTGCCGACACACACGCGAATTCACACCCGCGTGTTTTCCAAAAACTTTTCGGTGAGCCGATCGACTGTGTCGTTCAAGTCATCGAGTTCGTCAAAGAAGCGGTCGAAGGTTTGGTCGTTGGCCGCTTCCAAGAGCGGCATGTCTTGCACGGCGGCATGAAGTTCGGCGATCCGTTTTAGCACCCGCGTGTGGGCGAAAAGGAGTTGGGCGCTGGTGGGGCGTGCGGTTGCGTTAGGCATGGCTGTGTCTCTGTTGGGATAGGTTGTGGATTTGATCTCGGTCGTTCGTCTCGTATGCCGCGCGCCGTTGAACCAGCGCGCGTCGTTTGGTGTATCGCTAGCGAAGTTTGCCTTCGAACTCGTTCGCAGCCTTCCAGATCGCTCGGTACAAGTCTTCGACAGCGATCCGGTGCAAGCCTTCGGTTTCGGTGTCGCCGACTTCGATGTCGGTCAGTTCGCTGACTTCCGAAGTGAGTTGCCGGAGGGTGAAGAGCGTTGCCTGAACGATCGCTTCCAGCGTTTTGGGTTGAGGCATCCGAGAGTGGAATTCGAAGTTCGTTTGCATGGGTGTATCTCCGTCTGGGTGAATGAAAAATCGTCTTGCGATGACACACATGAGCCATGCGATTCCAAGAAGCTCAAGCCGATCCCGGCAGCAATTTGCAATGTTTTTTCAGGTTTTCCGAAACGCCCGACGTGGGCCGGAAACGGCCCGTGTCGCGATCATCGAAAGGGTCGGCGAATGATGCCGAAACAAAGAAACGCCGCGGCGTTGGGCGAACGTCGCGGCGTGTCGGCGAAGTGGCTGGTTCGCCGGCGGTCAATCGTTTTCGCCGATCAGGTACTGCAACAATTGGCGGCGTTCAAACAAGGCGGTCAGCCGTGCTTTGGCTTCGCTAGCGCGGCGGGCATCTTGTTCGGCGAACTCGGTCCAAGCCATCGAGCAGGGTTCGCCTGCAATCATCGCCTCGCATTCCTTGACCGCGCTGATCGCTCGGTCGGCCATCTTCGCAGCGGCCTTCGCAAGGTCGCGTTTGGCGTCGGGAATCATCCATTCGAGTTTTGCCAACTCGGCGCGGATCGCGGTCTCGGGGTTTTGGGTTGCGGTCTTGTTGGCCATGGTGGCGTCTCCGTTTTTGGAAGGAATGAAAATTGTTTCGGTGACACACATGAGCCATGCGTTTCAAAACACATCAAGCGGAATCCGCCGGCGATCCGCAGTCTTTTTCGGAATTCCCAAAAGACCGAAACCGCCGGCCGGAACCGCTGCCGGTTATCGCGTGATGTCGTCGCGGAAACCGGCGTTCAGTTCCATCAACCCGTCATAGAACCGTTGCAGCGCCGCGTAGACATGGTTGGTATCCTCGGGGGCGTGGATGCCTTCTGGTTCGAAGTCGTTGATGTACTTGGTGAGTTCGCCAAGCATCTCCAACGTTGCCGCCTTCAAGCAGCAGTTCGCCGCTTGGCGTTGTTGGGCCGCGTAGCGTTTTTGAAGGACTTCGAGGCGGGTGTAGCGAGGGCGGCGTCCGTTGGTTTCGTTGACAGTTCGCATGGTTGTGTCTCCGTTTGCGGAAGGAATGAAAATCGTTTCGGTGACACACATGAGCCATGGGTTTCCAACAAGCTCATGCTACTTCCGGCAGTAATTTGCAGTCTTTTAGCATGTTTCTTGTTGGCCCCGACGTGCCGCCGTGTCGCGTCAGGAAAGAGCTTCGATAAACCAGCCGCACTGAAAGAAACGCCGCGTCGTCGGGCCAACGTTGCGGCGTGTTGCGGGCTCTTCGATAGTCGCTGTTTACGAACGGTCGTCGTCTGGTTCGTTCGGTTCCAGCAATTCTTCGAGGCGGGCGCAAAGGTGCCGAAGCGTACCGACGTCGTCCCATCCGATTGCCGGACCGTCGTCGCTGGGTGCCGGCATGTCCTCGATCCGTCGGTGCAAGTTTTCAAGAAGCGTCAACGCTCGAATGTGCGCCGCGGTGTAGGCGTGTTCGATCGAATCTCGATTGGTCATATTTTGAATTCCTTTGGGTTTGAAAATAGAGAAGGCCGGCGGCGCTTTGCGCCGGCCGAATGGTTTGCCGTTAGCAATCGCGGCAGGTTTCCCAAGCCCGTTTGCTGCCGTAGCAGATCTGTCCGCCTTCGACGATGTAGACCATCGCGTCCTCGGCGACATCTTGGTCGTCGGCGAATTCGTGCGGGTCGTCCTCCTCTGCTTCGTTCATCTCCGCGCCGCTGGTCACACCGGCGATGCGGTTTTCAAAGGGCCAGTTCTGCTGCGTCATCAACCGCACCTCGCAGTCTTCGCCGTGTTCGTCGCGGTACTCTTCCAAAAGCGAAATCAGTTGTCCGAGGGTCATGTTTGTCTCTCCGTTTGGGTGAATGAAAAACCGTCTTGCGATGACACACATGAGCCATGCGTTCCAAAGAAGCTCAAGCCGATCCCGGCGAGAATTCGCAGGGTTTTTCCATGTTTTTTGAGATGCCCGACGTGCCGCACAAACGCCCCGTGTCGCGTCCGTCAACGATGTCGGCCCCTACCTATTACTTATGCCGTTTGCCCGCGACGTTGCCCGCCGGCCGCCGACAAAACGAACAAACGCCGCGGGGCAATCCGCGGCGTTTTCAAAGCGGCAAGCCGCCGGCGATCAAATCGCCGCGTCGTACTTGCGGGCCAGGTCGAGAAGCTTCTTTTTGACCGGGCGGAAGTCGCATCCGGTTTCGCCGTTGGTCAGTTCGCCGAACCGTTTGTCGCGAAGGTCGCCCTTGTACCAACCCTTGGTCCAACCGAGTCGGTAGAAGAGCCGGTTGAGTTCCGTTTCACCGTGGCCCGCTTCGGGGCGGTCCCAGCAAGATTTGGTTCCGGGCTTCTTCGCGTAGTCCCAACCCGAGCATCGTTTGGTGTTGAGGGCGAGTTCGGCCAAGCCGAGGATCATTTGGATGTAGCCGATCAGTTTGGTTTTGTTGAGCGTCCCGGCGAAGGCCCGGATCTCGATTCGGTTCTTGCCGCGGGCCAAGTGCGTCAGGTTCAAAAGGTGGTAGCGGTCGCTTTCGCATCGCATCTTCGCCGCGTCCTTATTGCCGTAGGTCTTGATTTGTTTCGCCCATTGGTTTCGTTCGCGTCGTCGGGTGCCGGTCGCTGCGTAGATCGCCTTTTCGTGGTTGGCGATCAAGGAGATCAGTCGGGCCAGGGCGGCCGCGTCGCCGTTCCAAGAAATGGTGATGTGAAGGCCGCAGGATTCGTTGATCCGCGCCCCGCGTTCTTTGATCGCGTCGACCGCGGCCTCTACGTTTCGCAGCCCTTCGTAGCCGCGAAGGATCGGCGATACGAACTCGCAGGGTTTGCGTCCCATCGGCGTGCGGATGCTGCCGTCTCGTTCGGCCTTCCATCCGGCCGGCAGCCAAGCGACCGGCAATCCGTTGTGGTAGCCGCCGATCGGTGTGCGGTCGTGGCCGGGCATGTGGGTTTCGATTTCGATACCGAAGGCGATGTCGTTGGCGTGCATGTTTGTGTCTCCGAAAAAGGGTTTTGAATTCGTTTCGTTGACACACATGAGCCATGCGTTTCGAGACACCTCAAGCGAAGTCTGGCAGTAATGTTCAGGAATTTTGCAGCTTTCTTTTGACCCCCACACGCGGCCACGTTTGCCCCTGTTTCGCCGAGTGAAACATGCGGCCGACCATGCCAAACATGCAAAACAATGCGACAGTCGGCGACGTGTGCGGCGTGTCGCGAACAACCCCAAGCACCGGAGGCTTTCCGCCATGGAAGGCGAATCAAGAAGCGTCAACCCAAACCGTTTGACGGTCGAGCAACTGGCGAAGCTTTTGACGAGTTCGTATCGGCAGATCGTGCCCGCCGAGCAGATTTCGCAAGACCTCGCCGAAGGCGCACCGACCAACGCCGACGGCACGATCAACCTTGTCCATTACGCCGCTTGGCTATTGCAGGAGAAACACCGTGGCGATTGATATTCAACGGATGAAGCCGAGCCAGATCTGCCGGACCGTCAATAGCACGCCGCTCGGTACGGTGCTCAACGAACGGCAACTCTATCGCTACCGAACCGAAGCCGGCCTTCGCATCGGAGACGGCACGCACGTCGACCTATTGAAGTTAACCGCGTGGTTGATCGAGAAGCGACACGCACCGAAGCCACCGGTCGACGAAGACCGGTATGCAAAGGTCAAAGAGAAGGCCCGCGCACGAAACGCCGCCGTCGCGCTGGCTGGTCGAGACATCGGTGAGTTGCCGGAAGTCGAGGACATCGAGCGAAAAGCCAGAGCGGCCGGCAGCTTTCAGTTCTTTTGCGAAGCGTACTTCAGTCTCACGTTTCATCTTTCATGGTCGCCGGACCATATCAAAGTGATTCGCAAGATCGAAGAAGCCGTGGTGCGAGGCGGTTTATTCTCGCTAGCGATGGCTCGCGGATCGGGCAAAAGTTCACTTGCTGAAGTCGCTTGCATCTGGGCGGTCTTGAACGGCTATCGCGACTTCGTTTGTTTGATCGGCAGCGACGAAGGGCACGCATGCGACATGCTCGACTCGATTAAAACCGAACTCGATGCCAACGAATCGCTCCTGGCCGACTATCCCGAAGTCTGTTTCCCGATCCAGGCGTTGGACGGTATCTCCAACCGCGCCAACGGACAACTCTATCAAGGCAAGCGGACGCAGATCGGTTGGACCGCGAAGGAAATCGTCATGCCGACGATCGCCGGCAGCAAAGCGAGCGGCGCGATCATCAAGGTCGCCGGCCTGACCGGACGCATCCGCGGGATGAAATTCAAACGCCCCGACGGCAAAACGGTTCGACCATCGCTTGTCGTTTTGGATGACCCGCAAACCGACGAGTCCGCTCGATCGTTATCGCAATGCGCCAACCGTGAAGCGATCCTCGCCGGCGCAGTGCTGGGACTCGCCGGCCCAGGCAAGAAGATCTCAGGCATCATGCCTTGCACCGTCATTCGCCCTGGCGACATGGCCGACAACATTCTTAACCGCGACCTGCATCCCGAATGGAATGGCGAACGGACGCGCATGATGAATGCGTTTCCGACCAACGAAACGCTATGGCATCGCTACGCCGAAATCCGCAGCGAGGGATTGCGGGCTGGCGATGGCGGCGCGGCCGGCACCGAGTTTTATCGTCAGAACCGAGCCGCGATGGACGCCGGCGCGGATGTCTCGTGGAAGGAGCGATTCAACCACGACGAACTCTCGGCCATTCAACACGCGATGAACTTAAAACTTCAAGACGAAGCCGCGTTCTTCGCCGAGTATCAAAACGAACCGCTGCCGGAAGAAACCGTCGGTGCCGATCAACTAACCACTGATCAAGTCGCCGCTAAGATCAACCACATGCCGCGAGGCCGAGTCCCGATCGCCGGCAACCATCTCACTGCCTTCATCGACGTCCAAGGCAAACTCTTGTTCTATGTCGTCGCCGCTTGGGAAGACGACTTCACTGGCTACGTCGTCGACTACGGATCCTACCCCGATCAACAACGAACGTACTTCACGCTCCGCGATGCGCGACACACGCTTGCAACCGCGAGCGAAGGAACCGGTCTCGAAGGCAGCATCTATGCCGGCCTCGAATCGTTAACCGAACAGCTGCTCGGCCGCGAATGGCAGCGCGACGATGGAGCGGCAATGAAGATCGGCCGCTGCTTGATCGACGCCAACTGGGGCCACTCCACCGACGTCGTCTATCAATTCTGCCGGCAAAGCCCACACGCCTCGATCTTGCTCCCGTCGCACGGCCGCTTCGTCGGCGCATCCTCCAACCCGTTCAGCGAATACAAACGCCGGCCGGGCGATCGCGTCGGGCTCAACTGGCGAGTCCCCACGATCCACGGCAAACGCGCCATCCGCCACGTGATCTACGACACCAATTGGTGGAAGTCCTTCACGCACGCCCGACTCGCCGTTGCCATGGGCGACCGAGGCTGCCTTTCCATCTTCGGCGATCGCCCCGACCAACACCGCATGTTCGCCGAGCAAGTCACCGCCGAGTACTTCGTCCGCACCGAGGGCCGCGGCCGAACCGTCGACGAATGGAAAGCCCGCCCCGAACAACCCGACAACCACTGGCTCGACTGTCTCGTCGGCTCCGCTGTAGCAGCCTCAATGCAAGGGGCCCTGCTGTTCGGAACCGACCGACCGTCTGTGCCGAAGCGAGAACGCGTGAGTTTCAAAGAGCTTCAACGCAAAAAGCGCAACTAACTCTACGGCTCGGCCTGATACTCTGAATACCAATACCGACGTTTCCGGCGTCGGCAACCGGTGTGACGAAAGGCCTCCATAATCAATTAAAAGGAATTTCATATACCTTCTCGCTACTCTCTACTGCCGACGTCTTATTCTAGCTTTCTACTCCAATCCTGGAAAACGAATAATTCTCGGGTTCGCGGTCGCAGTTTGCTTGTCCGGAGGATTCAGAAATGCATGGGGTAGTCCGACGAGCTCTTCGATCTCATGTGCAGACCATGGAAGTTCGGCTAACAAAGCGTCTCGCGCGGTAGGCCCCGTTGAAACGAGCAACTCAAAGCAGCGAGTCAAGAAGAGTGGTTGTTCGATTTCCAATTCATCGTCCAAAGGCTCGCGGCGTCGCCAGCCTCTTCGTCCGAGATTGATCCAAAGTCGGTGGGCTAAGTCCTCGTTCACCACTCCTAGATCTTCGCACCGCCGAACCATCAATGCCACGGACGTACACCAGCGTTTTTTTTGAGCGAGAAACGCGTCCAAGGTAAGAGAATATAGTTCCGCCAAGAAGCTCTTCGCGGGTAGCAAAAGCGCCCCAGCAAAACGATTTGCTTGAGATTCGATTTGCTTGAAGTCGGTTTTGGAAGTCAATTGCTTCGAGCGAATATGGCGATGAAGCACGAGATGACCAAGTTCGTGGGCAAGATCGAACCGAGATCGAGCGGCACACTCTTTATCCGAAGACAATACAACCAACGGATGCTTCTTCTGATCAGGCCAGTACGAAAACGCATCAAGACGATCAGAGTCGAGAAACTGCCTGGCGGTTACAACGCCATTGTTCTCAGCCAAGCGAACCATATGCGAAATTGGACCATCGCCAAGTCCCCAATGACGCCTGACTTGTGTTGCAATGTCATCGATGTCATCGCCGGATAACTGCAACACATCTCGCGGCGAGAAATCCGGCACGTTCAGCGGCGGAAACTCGATTGAATTGCCAAGGTAGTCAACTATTTCTTGCAACCATTCCAATCGTCGTTCGGCGCGCAACCGAGAACGTTTTAGCGCCGACGCAAAAGAACGATAGAAGACAGGTGCATCAACGCTGTGAATCGTTGAGAGAAAATGCCTCTGCGGTAAGTTCATCGCCTCTGCGATTCGTTGTAATACCATGGGCGACGGGGTTTGCTCGCCTCTTTCGTACTGAGAGATTGCAGCACGCGTAACTCCAGCCAGCTCCGCGAGAGCAGCACCGCTCATGCAGCGTGCTTCCCTTGCTGATCTCAATCGTTCGGGACGAAATCCCGGGGTTCCGTTACGCATTACCTTTCGTCCACATTCTTTCGAGCTTTTAACTTCGGAACCGCCAGATCCTCGACCGACTCCGATTCCACAACTGGTTCGGTACTTGGAACGCCGCTGAAGACGGACAGATCAATCTCACCTGGGTGATAGTCGCTCAAGTCGGGCAGCGGGAAACGCACGACGACAAAATCCGGCGTATCAGCATCCAAGGGAGCACGGTGAAGTAGAACTGCGTAGAGATGGGGATCTTGAATATTTAACTTTGGTGCCAACTCCTCCAAACCTGGCAAGTACATCTGCTCCTGCTCTTTTGCGTACCGCAACTTGTAACCAGATGACCGCAGCGGCGTTTCTTGGTTTTTCGCAGTCGATTGGGTCAGTCGAATGCGACCACTGGTGACAACGACGTGACGCCAGAAGCCGGTCTCCTCCGTATTCGCCTCGATGCGCTCCCTGTTTGCAGCGTTCCTTAATCGCGACTCGATATGAGCACGTCGTGTCCAAGGCATCAGGTTGTATCGCTCTTCCACGCCAATCGGCTGTGACTCGACTGAGAGATGAGCGCTGGCGTATGCGTCGCAAACACCTTGATACAAGCGGGTTAGGAAGTTGGGCGAAACGTCCGCCTTGAAGATTTCTACAGGATCCATGGTCGCGGACTCACGATTTGGAGGAAAGTAACTTAACGTCGTTCTTCGGCGTTTTTGTAAAGTTATCTTTCTGCGAGAATTGCTGCAAGTGGGGTGCGAGCGTTTTTATGACCTAGGTTCGAGCCTCTCGGTGCATCGCAGGCCAAAAAAGTGTCCTCGCGCGAACGTAGGACCTACACATGCTGGGTCAGATGCAGGCCGCTCTGTTCTTCAAAACAGGCGACCAACTAAACCGCCAGGGCAACGCGTTGGCTTCGCAGAACTCAACGGCGAATGAAAGTTCAAAATTTTTCATTTCATTCGTCACGTTTGCTGAATCACGGCATAGGTAACCTGAGAACGACCAGTGCCTTTGAGACCCGAGCATGTCAAACGATCTAGATGATCAAATTCGCGAGAACGCTGCGGGGCCTGCGAAGGCGTCCGGCGATGCCGGATCGGTGGAGCAGCACAAGCTGACCGATCAGATCGCGGCCGACAAACATCTCGCTGCCAAGAAGGCCGTGGCGAAACCGCATCGCGGACTTCGCTTCAACAAGATCGTGCCGCCTTCGGCCGGCTGATTTTTCTTTCGATTCAGAACCAAACCACAAGGGCTGCCGGGGACGGCAACAGGGAACAGCACGGATGCTGAAACGTTTGTCAGGGATTATCGAGCAATTGCGCGGCGGATCGGCAACATTGCCCGCCGCCTCTGGACGCTCGCCCCGGCAGCCCTTCTTCTCGCGTTTGCGGGCCAAATACGACGCCGCAAACACAACGCTCGACAATTACAAACATTGGTCGCGTGCGGACGGTTTGTCGGCCGCGACCGCGAACAGTCCCGATGTGCGACGCACGCTTCGTAATCGCTCGCGATACGAGGTTGCCAACAACAGCTACGCTCGAGGCATCACGCTAACGCTGGCCAACGATGTGGTCGGTACTGGTCCGCGGTTGCAGATGTTGACCGGCGATGATGCAGCCAACCGCTTCGTTGAATATGAATTCTTTGGTTGGTGCGAAGCGATCGGACTCTCCGAAAAGCTGCGAACGATGCGTCTGGCTCGCGTTGCCGATGGCGAGGCGTTTGGGTTGCTGACTAGCAACGAACGACTGGAGACGCCGGTCAATCTTGATCTGCGTTTGATCGAAGCGGATCAAGTCGCTACGCCAACGTTGGTGCCTGACACTCGCCGTTACCTCGATGGCATTCGTTTCGACGCCGACGGGAATCCGATCGCTTACGACATCCTTCGCCAGCATCCAGGCGACGGCATGTTCTTGGTCGACGATGAATTCGACACCGTGCCGGCCAACGATGTGCTGCATTACTTCCGCTGCGATCGGCCAGGGCAGATTCGTGGCATTCCAGACATCACGCCGGCCCTGCCGCTCTTCGCACAACTTCGCCGGTTCACGCTCGCCGTTCTCGCAGCCGCCGAAACCGCTGCTGAGTTCGCCGGCATCCTCTACACGGACGCGCCGGCCAATGGTGAAGCTGACGCTGCCGAACCGTTCGAGCCAATCGAACTCGAAAAGCGGATGCTGCTGACAATGCCTGGCGGTTGGAAGATGGCTCAGATGAAATCGGAGCAACCTTCGACGACATACGCCGAGTTCAAGAAAGAAATCCTCAACGAGATCGCTCGTTGTTTGAACATGCCGTTTAACGTGGCCGCAGGAAATTCATCGGGCTACAACTACGCGAGCGGTCGGCTCGATCACCAAACGTACTTTAAATTAATCCGTGTCGAGCAAACGCAACTCGCCCGCGTGGTGCTCGATCGCATTCTCAAAGCGTGGCTCCGCGAAGCCATCCTCATCGAGGGCTACCTGCCCAACTCGCTTCGCACGCTCGATTCAACGTTCGAGCACCAATGGTTCTGGGACGGGCACGAACACGTCGACCCGGCCAAGGAAGCCAACGCACAGAAAATCCGTCTCGCCAGTCATACGACAACTCTGGCTATCGAATTTGCGCGGCAGGGGCGTGATTGGGAGACGGAACTTAAACAACGTGCCAAAGAGATCGCACTGATGCGTGACCTCGGTCTAACGATCGAGTCCGACGAAACTGATTCTTCATCCGAACCCGAAGTCACGGAAGACCATGCCGAAGACGCTGAACAACAACCCGCTTGAAGCCGAAGCCGAATCCGTCCCCAGCTCGCTGCGTATCGTCTGCGATGACGCTGCGACGATCACACTCGCCGCGGCAGATCCGCCGGTTGAGGGTGACGACAAACCGGCGCTCCGCAAGTTCTCGATGACCGCGTACACCGGCGGAGCGATGCGGCTTGGCGGTTGGCCCTATCCAGTTGTCGTTGATTTGGCCGGCCTGCGAGTGACTCGAAAGTCGCGGCCGATCCTCAAAGACCATGATCGCGGGAGCATCGTTGGTCACACCGACGACATCACGATCACCGACAAGTCGCTGCAGGTCGCTGGCGTGATCAGTGGCGTCGGAGTTACTGCCCAGGAAGTGATCGCGACCAGCGAGAACGGATTCCCCTGGCAGGCGTCGCTCGGTGCGAGCGCCGACAAAGTTGTCTTCATTCCCGAAGGCAAGACCGCAAAAGCCAACGGTCGCGATCATCAAGGTCCGGTCTACATCGCTCGCAAGTCCACCCTCGGCGAAGTCTCCTTCGTGGCCCTCGGTGCCGACGACAACACCGAAGCCCGCGTGGCCGCTGGGATGGTCGACGGTGACGAGACGGATGAAACCGGCGACGACACCGAAACCACGGACGATCTCGAACCTGTCAACGCAAGTCTGAACATGACCACCAAAACCAAAACCAAAACCGAACCGAACGCCAAATCGAGCCAAACCTCGCCGGTCGAGCAGATGCGGGCCGAAGCCGCTGCGGAATCTCGCCGCATCGCCGGTATCCGCAAACTGTGCTCGGAAAACCATCCCGACATCGAAGCCGATGCGATTGAGCAAGGCTGGTCCATTACCAAAACGGAACTCGCCGTGTTGCGTAGCGAACGTCCCAAAGCTCCCGATCAAACGCATCACTCACCGCGTTACAATCGCGAGATCCTCGAAGCCGCTGCGTGTCTGTCGGTTGGCATCGAAGAGAAAACGCTGCTGGCCAGCTACGGTGAGAAGACACTCAACGCCGCCGATCCGCTTCGACACATTGGCCTGCGAGAACTCGTTGCCGAATGTGCTCGCAGCGAAGGGATCGACGTTCCCCGGGTCTTCGGCGACGGCACAGCAACGATCCGTGCCGGTTTTAGCTCAATGAGCTTGCCGAGCATCATGGAGAACGTCATGAACAAGACGTTGCTGGCCGCCTATCAAAACACGCCGATCGCCGCGTTCGATCTTTGCAGCGTCGGAACGGTCACCGACTTCAAAGAGGTCGCCCGTTATCGATTGCTCGGCACAGGCGGCTTTGAACAGGTCGCAGCCGATGGCGAACTCAAGCACGGCAAACTGTCGGACCAAAAGTACAGCAACAAGGCCGACACCTACGGTCAAATCCTCACGCTGACTCGCCACGACATCATCAACGATGATTTGTCCGCCTTCATGGACATCCCTCGTCAAATGGGACGCAGTGGTGCCGAGTCAATCGATGACTTGTTCTTCACGCTGCTGCTCAAGAACGCTGGTTTCTTCTCGTCCGCCAATGCGAACTTGCTGCAAGGTGCGGACACCAAGTTCGGCCCCGATGCACTGACCGTTGCCAAGACCACCTTCCGCAAGCAGAAGGCTGGCCCTGGCGGCAAACCCAAGGATCAAAAGCCGATCAATATTCGGCCGGAGTACTTGGTGGTTCCGGTCGAACTCGAAACCGAAGCTGAATTGTTGATGGGCTCGGCCCAGTTGATGATCGACGCTCAAGGTTCGCCGACCAAGATTCCGGTCGACAACCCGCACCGCAACAAGTACCGCATCATCTCAACGCCGCACCTGTCGGACTCATATTACCAGGGTGCAAGTGCTGCGGCCTGGTATCTGTTCGCCAATCCGAACGTTCTCCCCGCGTTCGAGATCGTGTTCCTGAACGGGCGACGCACGCCGATCATCGAACGAGTCGAAATGCCACCGAACACACTCGGCATGGGTTTCCGATCGTACATCGACTTCGGTGTGAACTCGCAGGACCACCGCGCGGCCGTGAAAGTCGCTGGCGAATAGTCGGGAGTCTGTAGTCCGGAGTCTTTAGCAAAGCTCCGGACGACACCCCGATGTATTGCACTCTTCCTCAAGACTCCAGACTCAGGACTCCAGACTCAATCTCATGCAAGCTCAATACGTTCACGACGGCAAGCACGTCGACTTCACTCCTGACGTTGATGTTCCCGTCGGTTCCATCGTCATCCAAGGCGATCTGGTCGGCATCACCAAACGCGATCTCAAGGCCGACGTCCTCGGCTCGATCGCAGTCGAGGGTGTCTTCGACATCCCGAAGGATCCTGCCGACGCCGAAGTCTACACCGCCGGCCAGAAGGTCTACGCGACCAACGACGGCATCGTCACCGAAGTCGACGCCGGCACGTTTTACTTGGGCAAGGTCGTGGCCGATGCCGCCGCCACCGACAACTTTGTTCGCGTTCGCTTGAGCCAGTGATGAACCGCCGTGAGCAATCCAATCATCGCACCCGTCGGGGCGATCTACGTCCACGAGGGCGTGACGGTCCCGTTCGTTCCTGAAACCGACATCAACGCAGGTGACGTGGTTGTCCTCGGCCGGCTCGTCGGTGTCGCCAAGTTCGGGATCGCCGCCGGAGCCCGTGGCAGCATCACCGTTCAAGGTGTCTTTGAAATCGTCAAAGACCCGACAACCAACATCCCCGCCGGCACGATTCTCTATTGGTCCAAGATCAGTCACCACGTGATCAAGAACCAGTACGACCATTCGATGATCGGCATCTCCGTCGAAGACGCACCGCCCAGCACGCCGACCATCCGCGTGCGATTGTTGCAGTAACGTCTCGTCTCGCTTTCAAACACTCCCACGCAAGGATGCCAAGTTGCGAAATCTAATCTTCGCGTGCGCCCTCCTCGTCTGCACCGGTTGTTTGCCGGAGCGTGATGTTCAAGTCCGACCGCTGCCGGCCCCGCCGCCTGAGCAACCGATCGCCAATCTCCCGCCGCAACTCCATCAGCGCAACTGGACTGGCCGGCTCAATCAAGGCAGTTGCGTTCATGCGTCGCTGGTCAATCACTTCCGTTGGCTTAACGAGTTTGAACTCGGCGAACGTTGGCGAGCGACCTACAGCGATGGTGAATGGGACACGCGTTTGCGAGACCGTCTCGACGCAGCCGGCATCGACTACAGCTACACGGTCAAAGCCGACCCGCGATTCCTTGACTGGGCAAACGCGACACGGCGAGGAGCCATCCTGTGGTGGAAGCCAGCCCATTGTTGCACCTTCGTCGGTTGGGTTGAGCGAGATGGCCAGCAATACGCCGCGATCCTCGACAACAACTATCCCGGCCGGTTTGAACTGACACCGCGCGAGCAGTTCGTGCGTCTCTGGGCCGGCTATGGCGGATTCGCTCTCACCGTCCTCAATGACCCGGCCAGCTCGCTCCCTTATCGCAGCTACGAGATCGTCGACGAGTCTCGCTGAACTCTCACAACCCCATCGCCAACAAATGCAGTCTTTACTCAACGCATGGAGCAACGTGAAAAACATGAAGGATGAAATTCGGATCCGGCTTAGCGTCGGCCTGATCGTGGTCGCCGTACTCCACGCCGTGATGCTCGGCGCGGTCTTCACCGCACTGCATCGCAACCCGGAGCCTCGGCAAGACACCTCGTGGCAAGTTCCTCCCGCCACACCCGTTCCCCAAGTCAGCCGCTCGATCGAGAAGCTACCTGAACCAACACAAGTGAACCTTGAGGCCCAAGGCGAACTGAAGCAACAGTACGGCAGCAATTGCCCGCCCTGTCGCCGCGTCACGCGGCCGACGTTTACGCCGTATCGCGTTGTCCCCACGATTCCGATCGTTCAGCCGACTCCGCCGCCGCGACCCACACCGGCCCCGGCACGCGTCACTTATCCCGCGGAACCGAAGCCAGCAGAACCAGCACCTTCGGCAAACATACCAACCACGCCCACTCCCGCACCAACCAAACCCGCAGTCGGCGCACCTGTCGCTCCAGCCGAACCGTCAAAGCCCGCCGCCACGCCAACACCAACCGCACCTGCCCCCATCATCATCAAGCCGACGTTCAACAAAGACGAACCGATCGTCGCACCGGATCCCGGTCCCAAGCGATACCAGATCGCACTATTCGTCGGCAAAGATGCGAAGAGCGAGCAGCTCATCGAGTGGTTCAGCAAAGACCCGTCGCTTTCAAAGCTCAAGGACGAATGCGAGTTCCAGGTCTACACCGAAGACAACAAGCTCTATCGGACTCGCTTTGAATCGATCGTCCCAGCCAGCCAGTTCCCCGTTGTGTTGTTTCAAGACTCAACCGGCGGACACATCCATGCGGCCGGCCATGCGATGCTTCCTTCGACCCCCGAAGAACTCTTCGACGACCTTCAACACGGTTACGAGCTGCACGAGCAAACCCGCCAAGCCCAACGGACCGGAGCATTGAAAGCTCGCGGCTATTCCTGGGACTCGGCAATCTCGCCGACGTTGCAACTGGCCCCCGAAGATTGCCCCGATGGCTACTGCCCGGTCGAACCCAACGAGCCGACGTGGCGACCCTTTGACCGTGATCGCGACCGCAATCGTGATCGTCTCTTTGACCGAACCCCCGGCGGCCGGAACGCACTGATCTGGGCCAACGCCGGTGAACTGGCGACGCTCGCGTTGATCGTCGTCTCCGGCATCCTGCTCGGATTCATTCTCATCAAGCGAGGTATGTGAAACTTATGATTCTTGGAACTGCAATCGTCGTTGTCTTGGTCCTCGTCGCGATCGCTTTGCTACCCGCAAGGCAACGAGACCGCGACGCCAACAAGCGAAACATCGCCGACCGAACCACGCGATCCGCCAACGCTCGGCAACAACAGCTCGATGAAGAAGCCGAGGCGATCGCTAGCGAATATCAACGTCGTTGCGACGAGGCCTGGCGAGAGGAACTGAGCGAAAAGGCGGCTTCGATGTTGAAGTCAAAGCAAGCCGCCAACACCCGCTCCACCAAATCGTGAGCGACATGCTTCAGCGCGGGCAAGCTTGGCTTTCGCAAAAGCTGACCCAGCACGCGTCACGCCCGGTCACGTACCAGCGTGACGAGTTATCCGTCGAGCTGTCCGCGACGATCGGCAAGTCCGAGTACGAGCAAGACGATGGCGAGGGCATCGTCACTCGCGCCCAAGTTCGCGACTTCCTGATCAACACCAAAGACCTGCTCAGCAGCGTCATCGGAACCTGGCCCCGCCGCGGCGATCGCATCATCGAAACCGACGGCGAGATCACCTTTGTTTACGAGCTGATGTCGATTGGCAACGAACCGCCGTGGCGATACAGCGATCCGTTTCGCATCAAACTCCGCATCCACACTAAATTGGTCGACACCATCGAATGACAGTACCACTTGCAACCGTCATCCAAATCGCCGACAGCGTCGTGGCCGAAATCAACGCCGGCGACTTCAGCAAGAAGAGTCTCTCGGCGCAGCGGCTTTACGTTCCCAACTTCGACCTCGAAGACATGAAGGAACTGCGGGTCACTGTGGTTCCTCGCGAAGTCGAATACTTGCCGCTCGATCGCGTCAGCAACAAGTACCACGCCACGATCGACGTCGCCATCCAGAAGAAGTTCTCCAAGGGTGACGCGAAAGAGATCGACCCGTTGGTGATGTTCGTTGAAGAACTGGCCGACTGCTTCCGGCTCAAGCGACTCAACTCGTACGTCGCCGCCCGCTGCATCAAGGTCGAGAACGCGGTGTTGTACTCGACTGAGCACTGGACTCAGTTCAACCAGTTCACCAGCTTGCTGACGCTCACGTTTGAACTTGCCAAGTGATGCACATCCGGACGCGAGTTCGCCTCGATGCCAACCGCGTCAAAAAGAAAGCGGACCAAGCTTCGTTCAAATCGCTCGGTCACGCCGGCGGAACGATCCGCAAGACCGCGTATCGCAGCATCCGCAAACGCAAGAACCCGTCGCGGCCCGGAAGCCCGCCGAGTTCTCCGACTGGCCGACTGCGACGATCATTCCGCTACGAAGTCGATCGACGAACACCAGGCGTCGTGATCGGCCCAGTGAACGAGATCGCTGGCCGCTTGTGGAACCTCCACGAGTTCGGCGGCATCGCCAAGAAACGCCGCAAACTCAAACGGCATCGATTCCGAGTCGGCCAGCATGGACCGATCCGCGTCATCGGCCCCGGCAAGTTTGTTCGGATCGAACTGCGAACCGCCGCCCAAGCCAACCGCGCCCGCCGGCGACGGTGCTTCCTTCTTTGAGTAGCCTTTGACCTCGTTGGTGATCTCGCCGGTGTCGGTCCGTTTCCGCCATCGCCTGCAACCGCCATGCGATCTTGCGAACCAAATACCGTTTGTGCCGAGTGCGAACCGGCTCGCCGAACAGTTCGGCGTAGCGTTCGCAGAGTTGTCCGGTGGACATCCCCTCGAGCGCGGCGACTTCGCGATCAATATCCAGCTTCATTGTTTCCTCCTGGGTTCTCCGTTTCGTTAACCACCAATACGACGAGACCCACTGAGCCTCGTTTCGGCGGGAACCTCAAGGCCATCGGCCGAGGATTCAGAGGAATCGCGACCGTTCGACGTTGCGTCCCGCCGGCGCGATCGTGGGCAGCGGTCGAAGCCTTTTCGCAGGAGAGCGGCAATCTCGGCGAATCGTTCCTCTGACGTCAGCTTGGGTCGGGGTTCTGTCGGCATGGCATCCGGGCTCCGGTAATCGAGAACCGGGGGCAGCCGCCGGCGCACCGCCGAACCTCCACCGCCTCCGTTACGACACACTGAGCCGAGATTCGTCGGGATCCTCAAGGACGTTGGCCGGACGATTCGGTCGATCGTCGCCAGATGGTCGCCCCTCGGCGCGAAGCTGCCGTTGGCAACGAATCACGCCCTTGGCAAGAAGTGCAGCGATCTGCTGGAAACGCTGCTCCGGCGTCAATTCCGAGACGGGCACACAAGGCATCGCGACAAGCTCCTGGGGTGAATCAGCCTGTCGGGTTATGTATGCTGCTTTGATCGTGGCTGTCCGCCAACGACTCGATCTCTCATTGCCCCTGTCAGCCCCGACTGCGTTCCCGATAACACCAGTGGAAAAGTGTCCCCGAAATATGAGCCAATTTGACGTGCGAGCTTTTATGCATGCGCAGACGAACGCCGAAAGATTTGAACGGCTGACGGATCAGCAAAAGACCTTTTTCGAGCCGATGCGGAGCAGCCAGGCGGGTGATCTTTTCTCGTTGCGGCGGGACGGTTCATCTGCCACCTTCTTCCCGCGCGAGGACGGGATCGAGCTTTCGATGATCGAAACGATGAGGCCGGAACAGGGCAAGGGGCAAGCCAGTAACTTGTTGAGGATGGTCTGCGAAGCCGCCGATGCAGCTCAAGTCACCCTGTCGCTGAAAGTTGAGCCAAAGGACTTCGGCGACCTGGACAAAAGCCAGCTCGCCGAGTGGTACCGCAGGCATGGCTTCGACGGTGATCCGGAAAGCATGACGCGACTGCCTCGGCCCCCGGCGTCCGGTTAATGACGCCGTGACATCCCCTTGTCACGTGCTATGCTGGTGCGGAGTTTGAACACCGTGCCGCCCGCTCAACTTGAACCCCGGAGTAGCGAAACATCGCGACCCCGGGGTTTTGTTTTGCGCTGGCGAAGAGACTCAGCGACTTATCCGGTGGTTTCGCAGCGGTTTGCGGCGGTCTCTCGACCTTTGGAGTCTCTCTTACGACGTCGCGCGCGACCCGTTGTATTCATACGATCGGCCCTCCGACGCTCCAATTCTGGCCCAGGCTCTCGGCTGTCGCTCCGTCTCGTGCGGCCTGGGTTATCGAGGGGTTGCGAGCGCTCTTTCGGTCGCAACCTACCGGGGTTGGGTTCGGAGAGGGAGGGCATAACGAAGAGATGGACGCTGGGTAATCTCGTCGAATTCGCTGAAACCCGCACCTACCACCTGTTGGCGTCGATCTGCTCCGAGATTGGTCATTTTTACGCTGACGAACGTGCAGGCGCAAGCCTCCGTTTGGCGATTCCCACTACGACGTTCGCGCGGCAACTGACGCGATGTCTGGCAAAACAAGGTGGTTAACAGCCTCTATCTGGTAACCTACTCGGCGGTCGGCAATACTAAGGGGTGAAGACTAGCCAACCAAGTTTCTCTTGGACCTACCGGTCCAATGAAAGAGAAGGCAGTCAACTAGTATGCGCTGCGCCGAGGTTTGCATGAAAGCTGACAGACGTTTCCTGAGCCTTGCGGCTCTTCTCTTGATCCCCTGTCTGACGCGGGCCCAGTCACCGTCTTTACAGGATATCGGTGGAAAGGCTGCTGCCGCTCCGCTTCCGGAGATAGTGATCTACACGGCCAAGGAGGTCGTCACACTCGATCCCGCACATCCGCAGGTTGAAGCAGTGGCGGTCGTGGGAGACCGTGTCCTCGCGACGGGAACACTGGCCGAACTGAAGGTGGCTGCCGGCAATCAAAAATACACGGTTAATGAGACTTTCGCGGACAAGGTTATTGTCCCCGGCTTTATTGCCCAGCACGACCATCCTGTCTTGACAGCGTTGACCATGGTTTCGGAAATCCTGTCAATCGAAGATTGGGCTCTTCCGGAAGGAACAGTCCCAGCCGTCAAAGACAAGAATGACTTTTTCGAACGCCTAATTGCAGCCGAAAGAAAACTGAGCGTTCCGAATGAGCCGCTAGTGACCTGGGGGTACCACCCGAGCTTCTTTGGCAAGCTGACCCGTACAGAGCTGGACCAGGTCAGCGCGACGCGTCCCATCATGGTTTGGGGGCGATCGTGTCATGAGTTTTTCCTGAATACCGCCGCTCTTGAGATGGGCGGCGTGACCGAGGAGCTGGTCACCGGATGGAGTGCGTCGCAGAGGGAGCAATCCAACTTTGCCGAGGGGCATTTCTGGGAGCAAGGTATGTTCGCGCTCCTCGCGACACGGGTCGCGACCTTGATTGCCACCAAGGAGAAACTGCGACGCGGACTGGAGCTAGCGCGAGACTACATGCACGCCAAGGGGGTCACATTGGGCAATGAACCGGGGGGCATCCTGGTAAAGCCCGTCCAGGATGGTGTCAATCAAGTATTCTCCCAGCCCTCAATGCCGTTCCGCTGGACATTCATGGTGGACGGCAAGACCATGGCGGACAAGTACAAGGACGATGAGCAGGTTATTGCTGAATCGGAAAAGCTGAAATCTTGGTACACCGGGATGACAAGTCAGTCACCCAAGATGGTCAAGTTATTCTCGGACGGTGCTATCTATTCGCAGTTGATGCAGCTTCGCGATCCCTATCTCGACGGACACAAGGGGGAATGGATGACCGACCTCGATGTGTTCCAACGCGCCTTTCGGATCTACTGGGATGCCGGCTACCAGATTCACATTCATGTGAACGGCGACGCCGGACTGGATCGTCTCTTGGATACTCTGGAAGAGAATCTGCGTCGCAATCCCCGCTATGACCACCGCACGACGGTTGTGCATTTTGCCGTGAGCGCCGAGGACCAGGTCGATCGCATCAAGCGGCTAGGCTGCATTGTCAGCGCCAATCCTTACTATGTTCGGGCTCTGGCTGACAATTACGGCAGAGTGGGCTTAGGACCGAAACGCGCCGACCAGATGGTGCGGATGGGAGATGTAGAACGTGCCGGAATTTCCTATTCGTTCCATTCCGACATGCCAATGGCGCCGGCCGATCCGCTCTTTCTGATGTGGTGTGGAGTTAACCGCATCACGACTTCCGGTCGCGTGGCAGGGGGCAACCAGCGAATCAGCCGGGAAGGAGCGCTGCGAGCGGTGACGCTTGATGCCGCCTACTCGCTGAAAATGGAGAACGAGATTGGCAGTATCGTCACCGGCAAGCTGGCTAATTTCACCATTCTTGCTGACAATCCCGTGACCTGCGATCCATTGAAGATCAAGGATATTGCCGTTTGGGGTACTGTTCACGAAGGCCGCTTACTTCCCGTTCGTCAGCAAGGGAACGAACAGGCCACGAATCAGCCAGTGGATTCTGAAACCATGGAGCTTGCAAGACTCAGACGGCTCAATGCTGCCCAATTACGTCAGATCGCAGCCGGAGGCAACTCGACTGGGACTCTGCTCAATCTGACGACGGTGAACGCCGTCGGAGACCAGCAAACCGGCCGAACATGTACCTGTGGCAGCCCTCTTGTTCACGCACTCATATCTGCGATGGACGTCGATGATTGATCGGATACAAAAGCCCGGGGAGGTGAACGCTACGATCGTCCACCATCCGGTTCTGTGAAACGGTGTGGCTGCCTTAGGTATTGGGAACGTTCAGCTCTTGCCATCGGGATCCTTCATTTCTCTACCCGGAATGTGGCAACCGATTTTCCCTGTTGCATCAGCGACAGTTCATCCTGATGGACATGAAATCCATCGACCTTGGCAAGCGTCTCGGAAAATCGACGCTCCAGTTCCATCAATTCCGGTGGGCCAGCCATCCTTGTGCTTACCAAGTCGCCCATGAGAATGCGATCGTCGAGCAGTGCATAAGATCCGGACAACCGGTTGACTCCTCCAAAGACGGCCACCCTTCCCTCGGAGAATTTCATCGTTGGAGGTTTGGCTGCGTCAATCTTCTTTCCGTTCAGCGATGTCAGCATCCAGGTCTTGTTCGCCGCTGTATTGACTCCCGCCATGTCGCAGACATGGCGTCTCCAAGCGACCGTGACGTCGGATTTAACGGGCGCTTCAATCTCTGCGAAACCTTCAGCCGGCATCGGAAAAATCGTGACGCCTTCCTTTATGGTTTCTATCACCTGGATGTCCTTGATGGCCATCGGTTCGACCTTCAGTGGATCACGATCCAGAATCACCAAGTCGGCCAATTTTCCGACTTCCAGCGTGCCCTTCAAATCTTGTTCACCGTATTGTTCGGCGGCCCAATGCGTCATTGCCTTAAGACCTTCATAAGGAGTCACGCATTGAGTTTTCCCAATGCTCCCGCCGCCACGTGACACGCGATTTACTGCCGACCACAGCATGAACATTTGATCTAATGGCGCGACCACAAAATCGGTGTGATTGGTGGGATGTAAGCCAGCATCAATCGCGTCACGCATAGGACTGATGTACATGGTCTGTTGCTCACCGCGATTCGTGATATGGGCATCCGCGAAATAGTAGGTGTGCAACGTGTAGAAAGAAGGTCGAATCTTATACTCCACGAATTTCGGGATTTGGTCTTTGCGAAGAAATTGGGTGTGGATGGTTGTCACATTCCAAGGCTTGCTGAAGTCACCGGCGCGGGCAAACTCGTACGCCTCGAGGAACATGTCGATGGCGGCATCGCCGTTGCAGTGCAAGAGCAACGGCACGTTCATTTCGTAGACCTTCTTCACCATCTTGTTCGCGAGGTCCTGCGGAAACGTCGGTTCGCCCGTCCAATCCTCCTCGGCGCCAGGACCACCGGTCAGGTAGGGCGTTGTAAAATAGGCCGTGCGGCCCTGTGGTGACCCATCCACGGTAATTTTCACACCACCGATCTTGAACCGGTTGTCGTAATTGCCCCACTGGCCAAGGGGAAACTGTTCGAGAATACGGTCGACGTCGGTGATGAATGGGTAAGCGACGACATCAATGATGTTAGCTCCAGCCTCGGAGGCGCGCTTAATGGTCTGGATTTGCGCTAGGTGTGTGGCACCTTCATGGGCAGTTGTCACCCCGGTTTCGGCATAGAGCATTTGACCGGCCCGAGTCCAATCAATCTCTTGCTGGACCGACATGGGATCATTCTGTTCGAATACGGGCAGGAACGCGGTCTCCATAATTAAGCCCCAGGGTTCCTGTGTCCCCGGTTTGCGGACAATAACGCCGCCGGGCGGGGTTTCGGTATCCGCGCTGATGCCGTATTTCTCCAATGCCAGGCTGTTCATGACGGCCCCGTGCATCGAAACATGGTCAATGCGAACGGGATTGTCCGGAAACGCTTGGTCCAGGTCGTCGCGATTGAGCAGGCGCCCATTGGGCATCACGGTGTCATCGTAGCCGTAACCCATAATCAACTCACCCGCAGGAATATTTCGCTCCTTAGCAAATTCCTTCAACGTCGCGATGATGCTCGGTACGTTCTTTCCCGGACCTGAGGGTGGCGCGTAAAGCTTGCATTGATTGGCGACCAGCAGCGAGTTGATATAATGGCTGTGCCCATCGAGAAAACCTGGAAGCAAAGCCTTGCCATCCAGATTGATGATTCTCGTCGAAGCACCGCGTAATGCCAGTGCTCGCTCTCTCTCTCCCACAAACAGAATCTTTCCGTCTGCGACAGCGATCGCCTCCACGTACGTCGGCTGTTCGCCCGCCATGGTAAGAATGAAGCCATTGTGATAGATCGCGTCAGCGACTTGCGCCTGTGCTGCCGATGATCCAATGATCATAAGAGAATACCCAAGCACGAAAGCAAGCAACCGTTGCATGATCCTCGACTCCAAGAAAAGCTTCGCGCGCCGATCGCAGCACGCTGCCGACCGAACGGCAACTAAATTCGATTTGCTCCGCAACGCCTCTCGACAGGAGGCATCGGTACGCTTCGAGACAAATTCATTCTAGTTGATTCTCCTCCGGCCAACACATCCTCGGCTTCCCATCAGAGCAGTCTACCAAAATGTGGCACTTGGCCGCCGAGACTGTCCACAATTCGCTGGCTATCGAATTCCTTAGCGTCCAGAATCTGCGCGCTGTGGCGATCCAGCAACCAAGTTTGTTCAGTTGCTTTCAGCAATACAGCCAGAGGCCGCACGTCTCGACCGATTCCGCACACCGAGGAGTGATGCGTCATCGCGACGCAACCCCCGACGGACAATGGTTTGCGAGTTTTCGTAGCGTTCGGGCCATGCTGAATTACCAACGGATTTCGGCACGGTCCCAAGTTTATCTGCCTAAGGCAACGCCGGAAACACCTGCACACCGAGCCGCAACACCCGGAACCGGACTAGCTGGATCCCCGACCGATCCTGACTCTCCGATAGAACCCTCGTCGCCTTCGCCAGGATACGTGACCGGATAAGGCGGCATGTCCGGGTAGTACTCGCCGGGGTGACCGGCCGGCAAATTGTCCGGCGCGGAGTAGCCAGGAGGCACGTGGTACGGGTGGTCGGGTGGCAGACGCGGCCACGTGTGGATTGGCGGCGGCGATTCGATCACAACGGGTTCCTCGGGCTCTGGCGGCCACGGCCAATCCTCGGGCCACCAGTCGGGACGCGACCCTGAACTGGAAGTTTCATCGTTGGTGCTGGAACCTTCCGGCGGATCAGGATCGCCGGGCAACGATGGTGATTCGCTCCCGGGCGGATCGAAAGGCGGGATGAATGGAGGCGGCGGCATCTCGGGTTCGAACGGATCATGCGGTGTCATCTCAAAGCACTCCTTTCCAATGGATTTGGATGAACGAACTTGTTGCGGCGCGATGGACAAAGGCCGCACTGGGGAATCGCTTTCGTCTGTAAGAACCTGCGGACTTCATCGTCGCTCGCATCGGACGGGCAGGCTTGGTAGTCGCGGAACGATTGCCACTGGGACAAGTGATGCAACTTCAGTTTGGCTTCGAGTTGAGAGAAGTATGCGACTGCTGGGCACTTCCAGAGTTTCGATTGATAGAGCTGTGTGCAGGTCTTCTGCATACAAATTCGATAAGCCGATTCTGGCTCTGATTGAAAGGGGACGGGCTTGCCGTCTTCGACGTTGTATTGCCGCATCCACCCGCGATGCGACTGGCGGATTTTGATCTGGATGCCGGGATACTCTTCGCGCCATCGCCAGACGGTCTGTTTCACTTGGCGGAAGCGTTTTAGGTACGGCTCGTCGGTACCGTGCTGACTGACTTCGAGTCGACAATTGATCTCGACCAGGGTCGTCGGTAATTCCGGATGCCGATCAAGGAAGAACCCATTGGTCACCAGCATGAGTCTTGAGTGCGGCCAGCATTCGCGTGCCAGGTGTAAATGCTCGATCACGTTTGGATTGAGCAGTGGTTCACGCGTGACCGTAGCATCGTTGAACGTTGCTTCCTGATGAACCTCGACCGCCGAGAAGACCGGCTCAAAGAATGGTTGCAACAACTTCCCGATCCCTGGCCGTTTCCGCAACCCGAACGCTTCGCCGCGATCGACGGCCGCCGATGCGCGACGCCGCCTCAATGGAAAGCCGGCAACGGTGCCTGGGGCTGTTACCGATCACACTGCCTGATCCTCGAAAAATGTCTGATCGAAGGAATCGACTCGTACGTGGTCTTTGAAGACGACGCCGGGTTCGTCGAAGACTTCGCGGAACGATTGCAACAATACGCCGACGAGCTGCCGGCCGACTGGGGACTCGCTTACCTCGGAGGTCAACACCTGTTCGCCGGCAAGCATCCGCCGCAACGAATCAGCGAACACGTTTACCGACCGTACAACGTCAATCGCACCCACGCCTTCATGGTCCGCGGCCGTGAGAACATGAAAGTGCTCTACCGGCACCTTCATTGGAACGAGTGGCAACAGCGGCACCACATCGATCACCATCTCGGCCGGCTAACCCAGCGTCGCTACCAAGCCCTCGTCCAAGGTAAGAACATCGACAAAGAATCGATCGCCGTCTACACGCCTGATCGCTGGATGGTCGGCCAGCTTCCCACCAAGTCCAACATCTGCGGACGCAAGTGGGAACAAACCCGCTTCTTCAACGACGCCAAGAACGCCGACCACAGCGACTCTCCCTTCTTCGCCGTCCTCGGACCACACCGATCAGGCACCTCGTGTGTTGCCATGGTCATGCATCACCTCGGCGTCCACTTGGGCAACCAACTCTCCGGCTACGAAGCAACCGGCGGAGGCGAAGCGGTCGGCTTGGCCCAGCTCTGCGAGAGCGCCATGCGATTCCCCGCGATCGATCCTGCTTGGCCCGATCACCAACTCGTGCAAAAACTGAAGTCCTGGATCGTCCAACGCAAAGCCGAAGCGAACCGCGATAAAACCGTCGCCGCCGGCAAGTACCCGCACCTCTGTCGCTTCGTCAAACAACTCCACGAAGCCCTGGGTGATTCGCTGCGAATCATCTCCGTCAACCGCGACATCGAAGCATCGATCCGCAGCCTGAAGTCACGATCCGAAAAACATCGAGGCCAATGGTTCGCCGCCACCGACGAAGATTGCGAACGCCTGCAACGCAGTCTTCTCGAACACCGCGACGCCTTCATCGCCTCGCACGCCGAAGTCCCCGTCTTCCACATCGACTTCAGCGAACTGACCACTTACCCCGAGAAAGTGATCAACAACCTGATCGAGTTCCTCGGCATCGAACCGACGCCCGAAGAGATCGCGGCAGCAATCGACCACGTGAATCCCCAACTTCGCAAGCACGGATGAGTCCCTACCCCAAGCCAACGGAAAATCTCGGTGTGATGTACATCGCCATCGGAGGTCGATCGTTGTGGCAGCTTCGCCGATCCCTGTTATCCCTGCGGCATCATTGCCCAAATGTCGCCGTCGCGTTGTTTACCGACCAACCGGCCGACACGTGCCCCGACGTTGAGTATCGCTTCGATGTCAAAACGACTGGAGGGTATCAAGTTAAACCTCGCTTCATTCCATGGCTACCATTTGATCGCACAATCTACCTCGATGCCGACACGGTGATTCTCAAACCCTCGGCAATTGCACCGGCCGGTTTGCTAACGGAACGATTCGGCTACGAAGCGATCTATGTTCACGGCGTTTCCAGACGCTGCGAACAGGTCGGGATCTGCGGTGTGCCTTCGATGAACTCGGGGGTCGTCATGCTTCGCAAGTGCCAACGTGTTCTCGATGCATTGGCCTATTGGCGACGCATCTATCGTGGCGGTAATGACGAAGTCTTGCTGACGAAGGCGCTGCTGCATCACGCGGTCCCCAGCTACATCTTGCCCGCCGAATGGAACTGCCGAAACCGCGAGCAAGTTCGTCATTACTCCGCCATCCGCATCACGCACCATCGCCCCGTTTTGCGATTGGTTCAACCTGACGGATCGGTCCCGGAAGAACTGCTCAAGCAATGGTGGGAAGGCAGTGTCACTAAGAATTCTGGAGCAAACGTTAAGTGATCAACCCTGAATTTCAGCTCGTGCTGCGTCGAATCAAGCCGCGATTCCTGCTCTTCGGCACCTTTGCCTTGCAAGTCCACGGATTCAGCTTTGGTAAGCCCGACCTCGATATCTGGCTCGATCCGCGAATTGGCGAAGAGTGCTGGCGTGACGTCATTCGCGAGATCGCCGGACCGCATGAGATCCTGTTCAGAGACCATCCAAAGGCCGACCCGCCGCTGCAATCAGCTCGCATCCACACCTCTCCGCACATCGACATCATCAGCCGTCCATCGGGTCACGTGGCTGCCGACTTCGATCCGCTGTATCCCGTGTCCATGCAAAGCCGATTCGGCCGCCTGCCGCCGGTCATGGTCCTCTTGCGAAGCAAGCTCCACGCGGGCCGCCCCAAAGACTACCGACACGTCATGCGCGTCGGCCGACAGATACTCAACATCTGGTGACAAGTATGAAGCCGTCCGACATTACCTTTTGCATCAAGACCATCCATCGCCCGTGGTCCTGCCACCGCTTGGTCGAGTCGCTGTGCAAGCACATCGCCGAGCCCAACATCATCGTCGTCGACGATGGACAGCCCGAACGCCGATTCCTTCCCGCGTATCCCGAGACCGCCGCGAAGTGCCATGTCATCCATCCAGCAAACGTCGACGTTGGTGTCGGAGTCGGCCGCAACATCGCGGTCGATGCGGTCAACACCGAGTTCATGTTCTTGCTCGACGATGATCACGTCGTCACACCGAACCTCAACCTCGACAAGCTCATCGATCGGTTCAGCAAACTCGACATCGACATCCTCGGCATCCGCCAAGGAGCCGGCGGCCGGCCGACGATGCTTTCACCGCTGATCAACGGCAAGCGAATCTGGATGCATCGCGGCGAGATCAAACGCAACGGCTACGTCGCCTGGTGCCACATGTCATCCAACGCGTTCCTCGCTCGAGCCGAAACGATCCGCAATCTTCGCTGGGACGAAGAGCTGAAAACATTCGAGCACTGGGAGTTCTTCTACCGAGCCAAGCTCGCCGAGTTGAAAGTCGCCGTCGCCGGCGATTGTTTCGTCAAACACGCTCACGTCGAATCCGCTGACTATCGAGTCCTTCGCCAGCGATCCAAGTTTCGCTCAAGGGGACTTCGCAAACACGGATTCCATTCGATGCGAACTCCAGGAGGGAGAGTCGTCCATGCGTGACCAAGTTACATTCTGCATCAAGACCATTCATCGGCCGCAGTGCTGTGCCGCGCTCGTTCGCAGCATCCACGAACACTACGGCAGCGATCGCCCGCTGATCCACGTCCTCGACGATGGCCAACCTGAACTACGCTTCTCAGCGAACTGCCCCACCGAAGCCGCGATGGTCGACCAGATCATCGAGACCGAATACGACATCGGGCTCTCCGCCGGTCGCAACCGCTTGCTCGATGCCGGCGACACGCCGATTGTCGTCTTCGCCGACGACGATCACTTGATAACCGAACAAACACGATTGCCCGAACTGGTCCGCAAGCTCAACGCCCGGCATGACCTCGATCTGCTCGCCGCGTTATCGAATCATCAAGAGCGGCCCAAGCTCATGAAGGCCGACGGCAAACGACTGCGGATTCCTCACGGGCACTATCGCCGCCAAGGCTCGCTCCGCTGGTGCCACTACGTCGGCAATTGCTTCGTCGCCTACCGCGACATCCTGCAGGCGATCCGCTGGGACGAGTCGCTCAAGGTCGAAGAGCACTGGGACTTCTTCTGGCGATGCAAAATCGCTGGCGTCAACGTCGCCTGTGACTTATCCCATTCATTCAAGCACGAACACATCGACCCACCCGGTTACCGACGCCGGCGTCCCGAGTTCCAGAAAGCCGCCCTCCGCAAACACGCCATCGACCAAGTCATCTGGCGTTAGAGCCAACCAATCAACTCATCCAACCAACCAACGATCCATTCAGTCACGAAGACCTAACGTTAAAAATTTTCTCGTTGACACGAAATGGAGTTCTCACATGCACGCGTTCACGCGATGGATCGCAGCGTCGATGTTCTTGTTCTTTGTTTGCACCGAATGTTCCGGCCAAACTTATCCCGATGGCACTTTGGTCATGTCTCGTTTGAAAGGCCGCTTCGGCAACTTCCTCTCTCGAGTGACCGGAACGCACTACACGCACACCGCGATCGTGGTTGATGGCAAGGTCTGCGAATCGACATTCCCAAGAGCCAAGTGCACACCGATCAATCGCTACGCAGCCGGCAAGCCTTGGATCGTCCGCTACGTTCCGCCGACCGAAGCACTCACGCCCGGCCAAGTGCAAGGCATCCGCGACTACGCGAACCGAAACGTGGGGCGACGTTATGGATTGAAGCAATTTTTCAATCCCAACGCGAGTCCCGACGGACGCATCTACTGCAGCCAATTTGTTCACAAAGCGCTCACTTCAGCCGGAATCCCGCTTCCCGCAAGATCCTGGCACACGCCCGACCGTCTTCTCCACGGATCGCCGATTCACCAATGAGTTCGCCAATCAATCCTGGCAACAAAGGCGGCCAATCGATGATCGAACTACCCGCGTTGGAATACCACCTGGCCCACGGTTGCAATCTCTCGTGCCAGCAATGCAGCCACTATTCGAATCATCATCTCGCCGGCGTGATGCCTTCCGTCGAGCAAGCTGACGCCGACTATTCGCTCTGGTCCCATCGCCTGCGTCCGACACGTTTCGCTCTCCTGGGCGGCGAGCCATTGCTGAACCCGGACGTGATCCAGCACCTTCTGCTCGCGCGACAGCATTGGCCCGACAGCAACCTGATGCTCGTCACCAATGGCTTCTTCCTGCATCGCTTCCCCAGCTTGCCCGAAGCCCTCATCGAGACCAATTGCCAACTCGAAGTAAGCCAACACGGAACGCACGACGAATACGTCAAACGATTCCGCGAAGTGAAGCAGCTCGTTTGGCGATGGCGAGAGCAATATCCCAGCATCCAAATCAAGATTCGCCAATCGCACCGAGGTTGGATGCGGCAATACAAGGTCATCGACGGCAAGCCAATGCCGTTCGAAGCCAAACCCAACGCCGCCTACCGAGTCTGCTTGCAAAAGACCTGCACTCAGCTCCATCGCGGCATGCTGTGGAAGTGCCCCGCCTTGGCCTACTTTGCCCAGCTCGAATCGAAGCTCGCACTCCACGACCTGCCCCAGTGGCAACTCTTCCGCGACTACCAAGCCTGCTCGCCGGCCGCCAGCGACGAAGAAGTCCGCCAGTTCCTGCAAACCAAATCCATCCCGCAGTGCGGTCTGTGCCCATCGCGCCGCACCAAATTCGTTCACCCCAACCCGCTGCAACGGAGTGCTCTACGATGAAGCCGCACGATCCTTACCGCCCCGAGCTGCCGCCGCCACCATTCGTCCCGCCATTCGATCCTCCGGGCAGCCAATCGCGCTACATCCCCGAAGGCAGCTCCACCGACGACGACAGCGACGACGGTGACGAATCCACCACCGCCAGTTCCAGCGACGATCTCGGCCCACGACCGGACTGGTGGCCCGAGGATTGGCCCTGGCCGCCCGAACCCGAAGATCCCGTCGTCATCGAAGCCGTACCACCAATTCACATCTGGCCCCGCCTACCGCCCGATCACCCCTACCACGTCCCGCCCGGTTACTCCGCCCCCGACAACCTCCCACCCGGCCATCCCGGCGAATACTACCCCGACATGCCGCCCTATCCCGTAGTGCATCCCGTCCAACCCGACGAAGAATCGTCCCATGACGGCCAATCGAACTAAGATCATTTACGACAACCATTAGCCGCTTTGGCGTTAGCCACGGTTCTCTTCGGTTGTCGGAAGGACGCCTCCCAACAACGTCAAGCTCCATAACGAAAATCCATCCACCCAAGCCGGCTCACCGCCGGCTTTTTTCGTGTCTGGAGACAACCAACATCCAGCTTGCTGAAACCAACGCGTCTCGATAGGTTCGGACCAAGGCGAGGCAGGACCGCCAAGCAACTATCAAAAACCAACGCAAAGAAAACATGGGGCGAACAAACCGATGTCCGAACCACTCTTAAAGATCCCGAATCATCACGCCGCAACTTGCGGCGACCCACCGATCGCGGGCGGCGAAGAATCGCACGTCTACATCGGTTACTTCGAGAACGAACACGGCGAGCAATGGATCTTCACCCGCGACCGCAAAACCGGCATCGCCACCCTCCGAGGCGGCGACATCGGCTGGAACACCGCCATCGACGTCACCAACGGCCCATCCACTGAATGGGTATTGAACCAATCAGAATTTGCCTGGCTTGAAGCGTGTCTGGCGGCAAGTAATACAGAACGTTGATGGCCAAATGATCAAGTTGGCAATAATTGCCTCCAAACAGTTTCGACGAATTATTCGGAACAATTAAGCAATCCCTGCCATCAATGCATCCGTTTGTTCAGCCTTTGCGGTAATTGGGATAGTTCGAGTTCAGTTAATCTAAAGGCTGAAGTATCTTGCCATCAAAGCGTCTGTAGTGACATTCAATATTTTTCAGTGCCGCCTCAAGCACCTCTTGTTCTTCACTCGTGGCAACAATAACTTGCTGACCTGCGTCCTGTGATTTTGACGCACGCTTGAGTAAAGCTTCAAAGCTCAGCTTTTCGGTTCCCTGTTGGCGTGGTTCGTCAAAGACGAGGAAGCCTGGGTGGTTGGTCGGGAACTGACGACCGATTTCGAGCATTGAAAGCAGATAAGCCCAAATCACACGAATGGTATCGCTAGCGGATGTCAGCCCGATGTCGTACCCGTCTCGGCTTGGCCGGTAACTTTCTCGACTGATCCGAATTTTCTCAACGGGAAAGCTGTTGAAACCATAAACTTCCAATTGCCCCCGGAATCTGCGTTCCAACTGCTCGATCTTTGCTTCATCCAAATCTGACAACCCGTCGCCAGAAGCATTCGCCGCCGCGGCCTTTGCATTGACCCAACGCTCACTAATGCCGGAAAGTTCATTCAAGAAACTATCGAGTTGTTCGTTCGCGGCTTGTAGGTCTTCGAGTGTTTCCTCAATGGTCATCTGCTCCCGGATCGCTGCCATTGACGGCGCTCGACCATCGGCGTGCAGCGTTCGTTTCAGCGATCGGATGTCACGAGAACACTCAGCAATTCTCGTGCTAATCGCATCGCGTTGATTCGACTTTGCTTCGACGACTTCTTTGGCATCGCGATACATCGCAACGAATGTCTTTATCTGATCCCGGATAAAGGCGATGTTTTCTGGAATGCTCATTGGAACCGTCGCACGTTCCTGTGGAAGCAGAGCATCTTTGATTGACTGTCTACATGTAGGGCACTGCAATTCGGCAACGGCGAGGTCCACTGCACCGCCACGATCTAGAACCTTCTTCAACTGAACGTATTCCGCCAAATCCTCCTCGAGAGCTTGAAGGCGTTTCTGGATCGAATGAAGGTGCGATCGCTCGACCATCAACTCTTGTGTCGCCGCAGCTTGCCGGTCAGTGAGTCGGCGTAGCTGCTCTTCGGTTGCTTCCAAATCCTCGACGACTTTCTGCGAGACCTCTTCGGCCTTTGGGATCTCCTGATTGACAATTTCTTCTTGCCGCTTCGTTAGATTCGCAATAGCGTCCGCAAGCTGAATCCAGTCATCGCCATCAGTTATCATTGCTTGTGGCATCGGGGATGGCGGCCAGATCGTAACTGGATTCTCGGGCAAACCCCGGATCATTATCCTGCGTTTTGAAAGACTGCCTTTTCTGCGTTTAATCAAATCAGACCAGTCGCTGCGGATCTCCTCCTCTAGCAATTTGATTCGTTGCCTTTCGATTTGCCGTCGCAGCACGGTCAGATCCATTAAATACTCAGCACTTCGTTGCGACATTTCCGGTATTCGGAAGTATGTTGGCATTCGGGCCTTGATATCACGCCAACCAGAAAGTTGGTCAACGAACACGAACGGGAAAAGACATTCCAGGTAGAGCGGGACAAAGGAGTTGTCGTTACCCGGAACGTTTGGAAGTTCGAGACCGGCGAATTCAGCAAGGAACCGATGAAAGCCACGTTCATCTTGTGCCGCACCCGCGACTCGCACGTAGTAGTCTTTTCGAGCATAAGCGTCCTGTGGGTCAGACAAATCGGCCCCAAAGACACCACGAATGAGTTGCCGCTCCTTTGCATCACCAGTCACCTGACGGGTCACTGTTAGTCGATCGCCGGAGCCATTTTCAATTTCAAGACGCACTTGCGATCCCACAACTGGCACTTCGGTGCCGTTGAGCATAACCCGGCGACGCAAAGCATCAGCGAACGGAGGTTGTTGCGAAGGGCCGAGCATGCCCTCAAGTCCTAGCGCGTACAAGATCGACATCATGCATGTCGACTTGCCAGACCCGTTGCCAGCCGCCAGCACGTTAAGCCCGTTATGGAAGTCGAGGCGAGCTCCTATGCGTCCGTCATCAGTAATCGCAAGGATTTCGAGATGTCGAATCCGAAGGGTCATGAACTAATCTCCCAAGAAAAAAGCAACTCGATTTGCTTTTGACCAATCTTCCCAGGAAGTCCGGTAAGGAATTGCTTCAGTGTTGTGAAGCAATCGTCCATGTCATGCGTCTGAGCAAGAAGTGCCCTGCCTTTTTCAGTAAGCAAAATCCGATAGGGTGGAACCGTTGGTTCGGTATCCCTATCTGAATCTTGGGCCGTCTGTCGCTCAATTAGACCTTCGGCAAAGGCAAAGTGGACGGCTCGATTCAAGCTTGGGTCGTATCGAACGATGATTTGGTTGGGGGTGCGATTGCCGTTCAAGAAATCGATAAACGAACGGCGTGACTCTTCGTTTCGGGAAGCCCAATTGAGAACATGCAACTGCTGGTGGCTTGCTTTTTGACCACGGCATGCGTCCAGCAACAAGACCAGCGAATGTAGTCGCCAAACCAGTCGCAAATCACAAGGGATCGACCGTGGCCTCGCGGTGAAGGTGAAAGGCTGTTGAAAAACGTCTTCGATCGTTTCAGTCGCCATTGATTGTCTCCGGGAAATCAAGGGGGCATTCGCCGAGCCATTTTGCCACGGAGCCAAAGGCAATCGAGCTCCGATCTTGCTCCGTCAAGAACTTGAATTTCTCTCTTTCCAATTTGGCTTCAATCTCTTTTCGGGTTTCGCGAATGCGATCCGCAGGTTGTCGCGTATCAAGCAACCCGTCCGTCTCAATGGCTTTGCCCATGTGTTCGATCATCTCGTCGACCAACTCCCAAACCTCAGGAAATTCCGCGTCTAAGTAATCGAGAAGGTTTGTACTTTCCAAATGCCACTCCAGCCATTTTTTCGCGTTGTTGCGAATCTGATCCGAGCGGTAGCCGGTTGCACTCGCGAGCAACTTGCGATTCAAGTTTGCGATAAAGTCAGGCTGCGTTCCCTCGAACGTTGCAATCTGATCCGGTGTCGCTGGAAAACTTAGTTTCTTCGGCAACACCGGGCACTTCAGCAACTCGACGGCAACTGGAAAGTCTGCTGCAGACTTGACGTCAACGAAAAACGTCGGGTCGAGAATCGAAAGATTCTTCTTCACCATGGCACGCCCCCTTGCCTTGGCGTATTGTGCGACTTCTTTATCGTCGAAGTCAGGGACTATTAAGGTCCACTGCTTCAACTTACGGTCACCCAAGAACTCGGACCAAAAGTCGATGTATTTCTCTAGCTTGTTCAGATCCTCACGGATCTTTCTCTTCTGCTTCCGCGTGCGATCCGCATTGTCTTTGGAATCTTGATCCGCATACGCCTGATAGGCCTCACCTCGGTCGGTCAATCCTTCGAGACCTCGATCACCTTCAAGATCTGGGATCCGTTGATAGCTACCGCCAACAATGGCGTGATGGGTGGATGCAAGCTTATTCGCATACTCCTCCCACTCTTTTTCATCCCAGTGTTTCGGGCTGTCGGTCATCGTAGTATCGCCGCTCCGGTCATTCCTTTTCAAAGCCTTGGCTGTTGAACTTTAAGGTGCGACAATTTTCGTTGACTGTACGGACAACGTTGTCGGGCACTCCATCGGGAATTCGCACTTCGATGTCGAGTGTTACTTCGGAGTTCGCTCCAGGAAGGCTGACCAAGTGGCTGAGAATCTCTTCAGCGATGCGGCCGGCGTCCCGCCCTAAACGTGAGGAGTCAAGCGTCACCGTCCCGTAGAATCGTTTGGGTGGAACCGCGACTGGAGTATCGGGTTGGGCCGAACTCGATCCGTTGCCCGCGGTCGGCGTGGACGAACCTGCAGATGGAACAGGGGATATCCCTTTGGTGGTTGAACCACCAGATTGACCTGCGGCTTTGCTTGCCGCTTCGAGCTGCTTTGCCGCGACATCGGGTTTGACGACCAGACTGTTGTGGTCGGCGGAAACCTGCGTAAGTTGGCCCGCTGCAAGGCCTACGTAACGGCCGCGATCCGCATCGAAATCTTGAGCGTACGCGAAGGCATCATCAGCCCAAGTCAACATTGAAATCCCCTGCCCGATGGAGTCCAGCAATACGCGCTCACTCTGCAATCGCGGCAGATACAAATACTGGGCGAAATCGTCGGCAAGCTGGCGAATTAGAACGTGGTCGCCTCGCCAAAGCGGTATGTCGTCGAGCACCATCTTTAATAGATTGCTGCCGTAAACAGTCACCAACGCCCCTTGTTCGGCGAGTTTCTTGGACGCACGCGAAGCAATCGGGTCGGTACCACGCAAGCGGAACGACTCGACGCTGACTGGCTCACTGGATTTCAATTGTGTCGGAACCAGAAGCCAGCAGTACGTCTCGCTGATACGTTGTTCAACGACGCCTTCCCACTCTCGTTTCTTCGTTTCCGATGTTCGAATCTGTGATTGGTTCAGGTCCAATTCCTCTCGCTTGGTGTAGATTGCTTCCCATGCCATGCTCCATCGAACTGCGTCTTCGAGTTCGGCGAGACGAGCATTGTCCGGAGCTACAAACACAAGCATGTTGCGATAAATCCGCGGTCCAGCCCCGCGAGAATTGAGAAATTGCTCGACCTGCTTCATGGCCAGCGAATCCGCACTGTTGGACGTATGGGTTTCACTTGGTTGCAGAATCACTAACCGTGCTGTCGCTTCGTCGACGACTTCCGATGGAGAGTTCGGGCATGGATGAACCCTTGTGAAATCGCCGGTCGATCGCTCGTTCTGTTTAATCAGTTTTGCGATACGTTCGTGAATCACGTCCGTCGCAAAATCATCTTTTCGGGATTCGGCATCTCGACTAATGTTTTGCGCCGGATCGTAATACGTTCGCTCGCCATCGCTGTGCATGTACCGAGCCTTGTTTTGCAATCGACGCAACGCATCTCCAAACGTTGCGGTGCTCTCGCCGGGTTGGACGCATCCCAAATTGATCTGCCGGATGTCCTTGCCTCGATTGGCAGTCCCACGCATTGGTGCTGTGCCAATAAAGACTGTTCGCGCGACGCGACGAGTTGCGGAAAAGCGTCCGAGATTGGAGTTCTCGCGGTCGATGCCCAACGGAGTGGAATCGTGGCCGTCGACGTCCGCTCCCACGATCACCGGCCAAGATGGCTCGAGGTACCGAACTAACTCCTTCGTCACTGCCGGTTGATTCAGTGGCACCATTCCCGGCAGTATCATCAGGTTTTGATCGCCCTGTTCCCACAATTCATGAATTACCGCGGCCATCAATCGCAGCACACCCCGAGTTCGCTGGAAACGATCGAGGGTCGACCATTCGATGTACAAGCGATCGAACAAATCGGGGTGAATCGGATAGGCCGCCTTCATTCGTTTCTCATCGTCAGCCGAAGCGACATCGACGGGGAAGTCTTTGCCTGCACTGCGATACGCTTCGATGAACGCTCTAACAACACCGTCGCGAGCACGAAACAAATCCTCTGATGCGATCGGTTTGAACAACCGCCGACGCACAATCTCGAACCCCTCCTCGCTGCTGGCAGGTTGCCAGGTTGCTTCCTTCCTCGCAACCACGTTCTCCAATCGCGTCAGCGCTTCCTTGCCCGCCATCCCGCCGACCTCAATGTCCGATGACGGGATACTGACGACAACAAATACATTCTTGCTGCCCGCGGCGGCTTCCGTTAAAGCCTGAGCGAAAGTGAATTGTGTATCAAAACTGCCGGCAGGTAAGTCATGCTTTTCGTAGAGTTGCCGCGCGTAGGCAACCCATTCGTCGATTAGGATCAACGACGGCCCGGCCAGTGCAAACAGTTCCATGAGTGAACGGCCCGGATTGGTTCCAGTTTCATCGGCTTGGCGCACGATTTCGTATCCTTGCTTACCTGCAAGTTGCCAAGCCAGTTCACCCCAAAGCGTGTTAACCTTCGTGCCGTCGGGCATCTCGTGAACCTTGCCGGGCGAGATGTACTGACCGACCAAGACGCTACGAGCAACCTTCGGTAACGAATCAATTTCCAATGCGGAGACCAACTCGTCGACGTTTGGCAGACCACTGACTGGCGTGCCTGAGAACAAATGAAACAACGCCAACATCGAGTGTGTCTTACCACCACCGAAATTGGTTTGTAGGGCGACGACCGGATCGCCAGTACCAAGTGCCAGTCGCTTCAGCGCTCCCGATAGAAGATCACGCAGTCCTTGCGTCAGATACGTTCGGCGGAAAAACTCCACCGGATCTCTGTATTCCTCAGTCGCCTGATTTGTGAAGACCTGGTGCAAGTCGGCTGCGAATTCGGCTTGCTGATACGTGCCCGATGCCACGTCCTCGTGTGGTTCGATGACTGATCGCCACGGTGGTAAACCGCTAGCCGGGCTTCCTTCGGTTGCCGTCGAGGCCCTGCGGCGCGCATCGCTGCGAGTTTGCTCGGACAGCTTTAAACGCATCACTTCCATTTTTTGCTGGTTGATCGCCATCGCGACTTCGCCAGCCGACACTGCTTCAAGTAGCCGTTCCATGCTGTCCATGGCACGGTAGGTATCATCAGAGGAAAACGTCTTTTCATGCGCCCAGCGATTCCGCACGTCACGCAGTTCCTGCACGATGCTACGTTCGACAGGTCCAAGCGTTTTGCGGAAAACGAGATTCCATTGATCCCACATCACTCCCAGGTAGGCCCAGGTATCCCACTCGCTGCCGGGGTCGAAACGCAAGTTCTCGGCCGCCTGCTTTTTCCAATCGTCGCCGAAATGAGCCTGTAGTTCGCGATCCACAAACGGAGCGATGCCACTCTTGAAGATCGCGATCGCGTGCCCGATCTTTTCGCGGTTGCTTTTTGCCATGAGTATTTGTCAGAAGTGAAATGATTTAGACGGTTGCTCGGGGCCAATCAAAACGAAAGACGCCGTGATAAAAATTGTGGTGAAGCCATTGCAGATCATCTGTCCAATCGGCGATGGCCTGTTCATAGCGTGCTGAATCGGATCGGCCGGCGAAATTTTCGATATTCATGACCAACTGTCTCGCGATACGGTAAAGTCGATCGCCTGAGCCTGGGCCTCCCCAAGATTCCATGTATGCCGGTGAATCGACGATCGGGATCATGTTGGAAAAGCACGACGCCAAGAGAGCACGCCGGTCTTCAATGGCCAACCCGGTCTTACCCACGCGATACCCCATGGCGTGCAAAGGCGTCTCGTCCACGCGGTCAGCGGTCGGCCCGCTCGTTACAAGTTGGCGATCGAGACGCACGAAGGCACGAACCCATCCGGCCCAACCCGATGAGATGTACTCAAGCGCTGGGTGCCCCGCACGGAAGGCGTTGAAACCGAAGTTGCGGGCGGTGGCATCAAACGACTCAAACGGATCGGGCTGGCCGGCTAGGATCGACACAAACATCTCTTGCGAATAGAACCGGAGACAGCGACCGGTCGCACAGTCCAGCAAGTCGTCGATTTCCTGTTCAGCCCAGTCGGTTCGGCCAATGACAACGACTTCAGTGGCGGAACTCAATTCATGTTGGTTGACACCCTGCGACGTAAGGAATGTCGAGAGATCATCTGTCGTGAATGGCCCGTTGCCGATCAATGCGACCGAATACGCAAACGGCCTTGCTGAATTCGCCGCAAAAAACTGATTCCGCAGAATTGGACAATTCACCAATGTTCTTGCTGCCGCGGGCAATTGGCTCAGCACATGTCGGATGGCGAATTCAAAATCTTCCCGTGCGACCGATTCCACTTGACCTAGATTACACAGCATCTCTTTGGACGCACCCATTGATCGCAAGACGTTGGCAAAAGCGATCCGGACATTGCTTTCGAGGGATTCAAGAATTGCTGGCGCATTATCTCGGATGAATCGGTCGTTGAGCGATTGTTGAATCTGTTGCCCCGGCTCCATGTACGTTTTAGGGTCGCACCACCGCCAAGCCTTCTCGGGCGAAGGCTCATCGTCATCAAATTCCCAAACGTAAGTATTGCCCTCGTGTTCAACGGGAATCTCGTCTGGAATAGCAGTGATTCGAGTCTGTATGTTATCTGTCACTGGAACAACTCCGACTGCTTTTCGACGCGTCGATTTTCGCGGGCGAGTTTGGCGATTTCCGGCCAGGCGACGACCAAGCCGTTGTAGGCGCGAGCCTCTTCGGCTCGCTTGGCCCGTTCGCAAGTTTGATAGAGGCGGTAGCTCAATTCACGAACGCTTTCGACGTACTCGCTGCCCTTGTGCTCAGTCAGGCGAGCCAGCAGCGTTGCCGCACCGGTTTCGCCGTCTTTGGCAAGTCGCCGAATCAAATGCTGAGTGACTTCCCACATTGTCAGCCGCGCATCGGTAACGGGATCCCAGTCGTCATCGAGTTCATCACGAGTGAGCAACCGCACCTTGCCGCCTCCCGATTTCGCAATGCCGGCTTGCACGATTCCCGAGACTGAGACGGCCATCGCGGTCGCCAACGTTTCGGCATCACCGTACGGTCCTTCCTTCATTGCGTACTGGTCGAACCAACGCAACGCGAACCGGGTTTCCAGATCAAAGTCCGACTCCTGTTCAGCGAGCGACTCGTCTAGCACTTGATTAATCAGTTGCAACGCTTCCCGAACCGTCATCGGCGATCCATCGGTGTTGGCAACTTGCCTATATCGACTGAAGACCGCCATGCCAGGGCCGATGGAAGCCTGAGCAAGGTCCACTGGAGCCACGTTGCCTGATTGCAGGTGTTTTATCGCTTCGGGTAACTCTTTGCGCAAGGCGTTCGCAAAGTCTCGACGTGTGACCAGTTGTGAGTCAGCATCGCGGGGACGACAAACCAGCACAATTGACGAGGCGAGTGCGTTTGATCCGGTGCCGACCATTCGATTACTAAGCTCGGTTCTTAATGGCCAAGTTCCTGTAATCGAAAAACTAGCACCAATCACCCCAGTCAGCATCGTTTCCCAACCGGTTGAAGCCGTTTGTTGCCCATTCTCGGAAGTTGTTGTTTCAGCTTGCTTGAAGGCATAATAAATAGTGAGAGGGTGCTTCTTGTCACCTCCCAATCGAAGCGATTTCAGGACATCAAGTAGTCCATTTTCAAAGAAACTTTTTGCTTCCGCAGCCCCGCCAGCATGACGGTATGGTGATGCAATTAATTCACTGGACTTTGGTGTTACTACAGTGCTGAAAAGTTTGGGAAAAACCGATTTCAGGCTTCTCCGCAACCAAACGTAGAAGAAGTCAGACAAATCCGAGTATCCGATGTTGTCATAATAGGGCGGGTCAGTGGACACCACCGGTGCGGGAACATTTTCGATTGCAACGCGTGCATCGGCCTGGCGTACAGAATGAAACGACAAATCATCGATGTAAAACGCATCGAGATTCTCGCAAGTCCATTGATTTGCACCAGCAAACGTACCTGTTCCTTCAAGTAGAGTATTCGTCTCTGCAAAGTCCCATGACATTGGCAAACCTTGACGTGCGAATGTTGGGCGAGTCGAGTCTCGATCGGTGAACCATGTGCAGATAGAAGAACTGCGGTCTGAGAACTTGGAGACAGAGAACGCCAAATACGTCGCGACAGCCTCGGCATATTTTTGAGCAAGTTCACTGGGCATTGCTTTAGAAGCAATTTCTGTCACGGTCGCCAATGACTCGACTACAAGATCGCTAAATGTGCGCATCGCCAAGAGTTGCCGATTCGTAAAGAGGCGATCGAATCGATCAAGTCCATACAAGACACACCATAAGGCGCGTTTTTCATTTGCCAATGAAACGCAGATGTCGTCGATTTCATCTACCGGCGGGATTTCCAAAGCGAGTTGTTCGTGTTCTTTGGCTGCTGGCAAATATACGCGTTCTCGATTTCCTTGGGCGACCAAAGCAACCAGTGTCGACCCTAGTCGTCCTTCAACTCCGCATGCCTTCACGTGCTCTTCAGGCATAGGATCACCGCTTAATAGACATCTGAACTGGCAACCTCTTCCGATCTTGTTGCCCTCCTTGATAAACTTCTGCTCTTCCTTGGATGGTGATCCTGTCTTGATCCGGAGTGTGTATGTGCCGTCACTACGTGATACTTCTGGCTCAATCCAACAATAGCGGCTCTTCTTGGTACTTAACGCGAAAGTACTCATCAACGGAACCTGTTTATCCGAATAAGCGGGATTCGAGCTAGGAACCGTCCTCGCCCAAATCCAAGCCATGACGGTCAACTCCTGCCCGACATACGGTTCTAAATCAGGTCGTCCGTCGTCGATCATTTCTTGTGTGACCTTCACCTTCGGGTAAAGGTGACCGATTCGCTTTTCCGCCTCGTCTCGCATCCACTTTCCGAAATAGCGAACGTCTTCAGCCAATCCTTCCGCACCGTTCCATTGCTTACTCTTTAGTTTCCCCTTTTGCGCATCCGGGTTCACCGGTGGCATTCCAGCGAATTTAGGCGGGATCTCAATGAGGGCTTTGTTGATTAGCACCGGCACCGGATTAAGATCACTGGCGTACGCACGCAAACCCAAGCGTTGAGCTTCGAGCGGAATGCTGCCACCACCCGCAAACGGGTCGAGCACAGGCGGAGCGTAGTGTGCTAAAAAGTGATTGACCTGCTCGGGCTTCAATGACGGCATCTTGAACCGGATGTCGTGAGCAGTGTATTCAGGCGGCGGATCGGGCAGGTACTTTTGTTGATCCTCGGGTAACGGCGGGGCAGAAGCGACCAGCGGCGTGTCATCGGCCAATTCTTTGTCGGCGACTTTGTTGGCCGCGATGCTACGAGCGATCTCCAATCGAGCAGCGTTGATGACACGCGGGTTATTGCTGTTTTCCCACTGAACCAGGTCTTCAATCAAGTCGAACAGTTTGGCTCGTTCAGTGTACGCGGTGTCTTCGCTGATCGAGTACATCGGATCGTCTTCGGGATCGTTCACCAGCGACGCAAACAAGACGGCCCGGCAAGCGGCCAACGGACGCCTGGCCCACCACAGATGCAAAGTGGACGGGTGCCCGTGACGAATGGATTTCTCGCGGGCGGAAGCCTTGTTGATCGCCTCAAGCGGCAATGCGACTTCGATCAATTTCTTCCGATAAGTGCTCATCTAGTTCGATTCATCCGTGCTGGTTGTCTGTTTGGTGGCCTCGCCGCCGGCGAGGATTTTTTGGATTTGTGTTTCATCACCGCCCCGCATTAGTCGGTATAGGGCGTCGCATTTGAGAATGTCGTCAACATCCACGGCTTGGATAATCTCAATAATGCGGTTCTGGGCATTGGCCAAGTCGATGCCGCCGCCTTCGCTGGCAAATAGCTTAACGAGCGAATCATCCACGACATTCATTGCGCACATCAGGTCTTTTTGATCGACGCGCAACCCACGCATGAAAAATGAGTCGGTTAAGCAGTCGCGCGGGTACTTGGCGACGTGCACTAGGAATCGAAATGCCTGGGACGCCTGTGTCGACCAGTCGGAATCCGGTGCGGTGGCAATCCGCACGTCTAGGAAGGAAAGCATCGGAAGCAATTTGCCACCGGTGGCACGCCGAAGACGCTTTTTCAACTCCTCGAGGATTTTGTCGACCGTTTCACTGGGAATGGTTTTACCAGAGTGCATTTCGGCGTATTGCTTCTGTGCATCGGCGGCGACCTCTTCCCGTTTGGACTCAACAAATGCATTGACGTCTTCCGTTACAGTTTCGCCGAGCAGTTTCTTGCCTTCCTCGTTGACACGCTGGAGTTCTTGTTCCAGGAGCGGACGCGCTGTGTGTGGTACCCATCGAGCACCGTCTGCCAACGGATAGCTCATCTTGTTGAGAAGTTCACGAGTTCGCTTGCGAAAGGATTCCAGTTTTTTAAGTGTCTTCTCATCGATCGCGGAAACACGAAATTTGGTTTCCCGTGATACGGTTCCAGTACGACGGTCGGCATCGATACCGAAAAGCTCGGCACTGATGGGGCAGTCAAGTGGCCCGACTCGTGATGAATTGTCGATCGTGGCCAGCGATCCTTGGTGCAGCACTTTGCCGACCTGGACCATCGCGATGCTGGGGCGCGGCACCTTGGCTTCATCGAGTACCGATTCGACTCGGTTGCCTTCGGCATCTACAACGTCACCGGTTTCTGAATCAACAGTGAAGGTTAGCCGATCGTTTTCGCCGCGTTGTTGTTCGTTTAACCAAGAGAGGTACACCTGCCATTGCCGATACGCTTCGGGATCACCGACGGCTGGGACCAGATCGGGCATGTTGGCACTGGTTGCGTCGAGCGGATTGCCAACCGCCCATTGATAATCGAACCAAGACGTGAACTGATGATGCAGCGCTGTGTCGGTCGCAAAACACAGATGCAAGAAGTCAGGGTTTGCAGTCCGCAGCGAGAAGTCACCGCTGGGCAAGACGACCATTTTGCTGGATCCGCTTTCGGAAACGATGCAGAGGTTGGTGGTCACTCGGTCTTCACCGCGTTGCATTGGCTTCAGGCGAATTTTCAGTCGGCCATTATTCTGCTCGCAAAGATCTAGTAATAGTTTCAGAACCTCGCTGCTGGTCGCACAGGCTGGATAAATGGCGAGGATCAAGCACACCGATCGTTCTTCATCGTCTCGCAGTGTTCCAGCAATCCATTCGACACCGTCGATTGTGAGATTATGAACGACACCGAAGATTGTCTTGGCATCGGATAGCTCGGCACCAAACACTGGGTCGTTGTCGTACCGATGTGATTGGTTGAGCACACGTGTTTCGGGCCATAGGAATGGCGACGCGGGCGAAACGACAGGGATTGAAGTTTGATCGACGCTGTCATCGAGAGGTGCGGCGGGAGATTGCACGAACTTGCCGCCAGACGCGACGGATGGCTCCAATGTGGAGTTTTCCGGCGAGTCCGAAGGTGAGGGTGGCTGTGATGAATTGCGACTGAAGAACTTCATGAGATTAATTGGTAGGCGTTCCCTCGTTAGCGAGTTCGACTTCCGCGATTTGCTTCAGCCGATACTTGGCGGGAAAGAGTTGTAGCGTTTCTTGATCGAGCATCTGTCGCAATTCCGTCCCTGTAAGTTCGACGATTTGATCGTGATGACCTTCGCAAACTATGGCGGTCGTTTCGGGCGATGACTTGATTAGCTCCCACACTTCGGCTGGGACCTCCAAGCCCGCTGGCAGCGATTGAGTGGTCATCCAGACTTGACGAGTTAGTCGACCGGATGCGTCATAGAACTCGTAGCCAAATGTGCCGCTGGATTTCAGCATGCGGGTACCGTCGCCTTTGAAATAGGCATTGCGGCTTTCAAGAAAGGTCAGTCCGAGCATCTCTGCATAGCGTTCGACAAGCGGCCGTTTTGCTGGATCCGACGGTTTCTTCTCAGATGGTTCAACCTGCGGCTTGCCGTTTGATTGGCTTTCACCGTGGCTTTGAATGACGTCGGGCCGGGGGGAAGTTTCTTCAGAAACCACGTGGGCATCGTCGGTCGGTGGTTCGGCTGCGTCGTCTTCGTTTTCAAGGACGGTCTCGTCTTCGGGAGACGCGGCGTTGGTCGCAAGGTCATTTGATCCTAGTGTCAACGAATTGCCGTTGTTAGAAGGTTGCGAATTGGCTGCTGCGTTGGTTTCATCCATCAAAGGGAATTGCCATTCGTTCCCCTCAGCTTGATTAGGCGTTTCAATGCTATCGCTTGTTGACTCGATAGGTTCTTTGCTGTTGACCTGAGGTGCTGGCTCAGCGATCGGTTCCAACTCAAACTTGCTTTCCAAGTACTGCTGAATAAACCGACTCGGTCTATCAATGCAGATCCGAATCGCTTCGGCGATCGTTGGCATTTCAAAGGGTCTCTGCAACTCGCCGACCAGTTCCTCGATGATTTCGACGAGCGGTGCGTCGCGAACGAACAACGTCGATTCCGCCCACAGGATGGATGGGCGTAACGGTTGACCGACCGGAGCCGATTCGAGATAAGGTGTGACTTGCAATGACGTCACAGGTTGCCAAACGGATTGATGCATTCGGCGACCAAGCTCACGAACACGTTGCTGGACGTCGGCCTCGATATGCACCAAACGTTCCAGGGCGGTTCCCAACGCGATCAACCAATCCGGTGCAGGTCCGACGGTGCGCGGTTGCAGAATCTCGGAAACTTTAAACTCGATCGCCGAACTCAAGTCGGTGACATGGCCGAACCGATCGTCGAGCCGATCCATAGAGACACCACGCAGATCAGCGGTATGGCTTTTGGCTGCGACGAACAAGTCAGCGATGCGTAGGTTTGTCCCGTGGCAATGTTTGAATCGAAAGCTATCGACCGGCATCCATCGGTGATCAAGCGACAGCCAGAGACCGAGTTGATCGTGGATCTGCGCTGGAAAGGATTTCAAGCAAGCTTGGACACGGCGTGCGGTGTCCGAGGGCAACTTGCTATCAGTCGGAAGTCCGGTCAGCCAGGCAATGACCAACTCCAGAGTCGGTCGATCGGCAACGCCAAGCCGTTTCCAAAGAGGAAGACTATCGAAGCTGGCGTGGATCGTAGGTGCGTCGGGCATGGTTTCCGCATCGGCAAAGCAGAAAACCTCGGCTGACCGGCTCCAATGGCCATCGTTGGTCCGAATCAGTGGCTGAGTCGCGAACGTTTTGCGAAGGACTGCAAGTTCGTCAGGTTTGGCACGTGCTGCTGCGCGATCAAGAGCCTCATACCATCGACCGAGTTCGTGAATGGGCGGATCATCAGATTCCGCCAAAGCGCGCACTCGATCGACGATTCGGTCTGTGCCGGTCGAGGTATCGCGCGCACCGAGCATAAGTAGCAACGGACGCGCCTGTGGCGTGTCAAGGTCCGCAGATACGAACGAATCGATCCCCAACAATGGTTCAGTATCCGGAGTTCGCAACAACAAGTCGGCTGGCACGCAAGGCCGATCATAGGTGTCGGGCAAACACGGCTGGGCGGCTAGTTGACGGATCCACTTTGCGGGCACAGGTTCGGTTCGTGCTTTGCGGGAGTGACCGTTGGCAGCGACTTCACGAACATTCGCATAAAGTTGTCCCTGCCAATGTTCACTGGGACCACTAAGTAAAACTTTCAGCAGCTTAACCCAGGCGTCGTTGGTGCTGGATTTGTTGTAGGCGAGATGTTCGAAGACAGTATTTTCGATCTCAGTGTCGTCAATTTGGAAGGTGCCGCTCTTGTATTGGTATTCCGCTGGTGGCGGCTTTCCGACCGAGGCAAGGAACTCTTCGAGTCCGGGCCGTGTGTTGATGTAGTATCTTCTGGAATCCAAGATCGACAGCGCCGAGAGTCGGCTTTTCTGCGATGCGGCCCAAGCTCTCCATTGCTGTCGAGTACACGCAATAGGCTGTCGGTCGTAGTCGTCATGAATAATGTGGGTTTGGCAGAATTTCTCGGGGAGGATGTCTTCCAAGAGGCTTCCGGCGTCGAAGGTTATGCCATCAGCTGCACAAACACTCTTTCCCAAGCGATTGACGTACGGGAACCGTTCAGGAACTGTGGCATCCAAGGCGGCAAACAAATGGGTGATGCGGACCAGCAATTGCGCGTCGGGGACACGGCCAAAGATTGCATTGTTACAAACCAAAGCCATCAAACGATCGGTCGTGGTCGGCGAATCAAGAGAGAGTTCTTTTAGTAAAGCTGATGAATCGGCAAACCATGTATTCAGAACGCTGCTGCCACTGGTGTCGTTGTTAGCGTCGCGGATTCCGTCAATCCACTGGCTGTCGATGACTTGGACAAACGACGATAGAAACTCCCACTCTGAGTCCGGTATGTCGGTTCGGCGAGAACTCAGGCGAACTAACTTGCTTGCAGGACGAAGCTCATCGGCTCCCTGAACGGGGACTATGCTGACTTCCGCCTTCCAACTGTCGTTGTAAGGACGGAACTTGGTCCGTCGGGTGAAGGCCCACAAGGCAGCGATCGCTCCCAGGCTAGTTGGCTTCGGCACGGAAGGTTTCTCAATCAGGATCTCGATCACTTCCTTAGACGAGATGTTCTCGATCCAATCCCATGCTTCTAGCTGGTGCCGATGCCCATCGTCGACGACCGCGGACAAGCACGGGGAACCATCGAGCGAGAAAATCTGATCGAGTTGCGAACTAGACCAAACCCGACTGATTTCAGGCGGAACAGCAACGCAGTGGGGAGGAAAGGCCAATTCTCCATCGTCGGCCAAAAGAACAGGCTTCTCATTTGAGCCCAATCGAAAACCCATGCTGACACATTCAGTGACACTAGCACTAAGGCTGTCTCCGAGCGTTTTCGGCGGGGGCAGTAAGCCATAAGCTTCCGCTCGCTGTTCTCGCGACAATGATCGGTTGTCGAGCCAGGCCACCATGGTGTCAGCGGCGAGTCGACCAACTCGATCCAACAGCCACAAATTTGTGGGAGATGTGGCCGGGTCTTTGATTCCGAATCTCGCGGGGTCTTGTAGAAACGGGGCGTGACAGGAAAACGGCAGATTTGGGTGCACGCCTGTTGGCAAGACAACGAATAACCGGCACTGTTCTTGCTCACCGAGCACAATCTCAACGCGACATGGTGGCAGATTAAGATCGTTGGTATTGCGCTCTTGCTTGATTTCTTCGATTGCCTCGTCCGGGAATTCGGCTTCTGCCGAGCGGATATGTAGCAAGCGTTCGTATTTTGATCCAATTAGACGAACCCATTTCGAATTCTGGCATGGGCCATCACTGAGCGACTCTTTCTCGATGAGGTGACCTTGGATCCTAAGTTTTCGTACGGAATTGAAGAAAAGCAAAGATAACGGGCTGCTCCGCCATTGCTCAAAATTCTTCACCAATTCATGCCGACGATTCTGATCTTGAATGGCGACTTCGATTCGTGTGCGGTCGGGTAGCGTCGAGCCGGACGACCAGAGAGGTTGCGTAAATCGTCGTGCCTCGAACCGAATGCTCAAACTTGGCGTCGTGAGACAAACGTTCGGACCAATACTGAATAGAGACTTGAAACCGATTCCGCGAAAGCCAATCGTGTGTAAACTTCGCTTGTTGGAATAACCGAACCGACACAGCGACGCCAACTCGCTCTCTTCAAAATCGCGACCGTTGTGCTCGAATGCGAAGTGATCGTTGCTAACAGAAACGTCGACCCAAGTCGCGCCGGCATCGTCGGCATTCTGCAGCATCTCGGAGAGGACATGGCGAGGACTTTGAACCTGGCTGAACAATTGCCGCCATGGGCCAGCCAAGTCCGGTCTCGCTTCGAGTTCGTCCCAAAGCTCTTGAGAATTTGCAGCAATTCTTTCGAAGTACTCGGGCGGCATCGTCACGACGGTGGTGCTCCCCGATTTAGGAGTTCATTGATGTTGTAGTTCACGCTTGTGACGCCGAAATCCGGTTCACGCTCAAATGGTTCTCGGACATAGACAGGCTCAAGAGCCTTGTCACCGTCGACCCGGACAATGGCCAAGATGAAACTTGATGCCGAATTGATCCCCGTCACGATCTCATTGCGAGTCACGGTCACGATGTCAGCACCAACAATGCGACCTTTGACTTCCAAGAACCGAAGATGTCCGGTTCGGCCGCACCGTGATTCAATGTCATAGCCACACTTCGCATCGCTCACGTCTCTAGGTTCGTTCCCTAGCGATCGTTCAGCATTCATCACGGCGTCCATGGCGAGCTGCTCGACTCGCTTCGTCTCTTTCGCTTGCAATGTTTCTGGAGCTTCGGATTCGCCCGAAAGTCTGCGTAGTAAGCCGGCAGAGACAACGAGTGTCCCACCAACCACGAATGGCGCCTTGGGCGAAAGCTGTCGTTCTAGATCCAACTCTTCGAGCCGTTTCTTCAGCCGCCCCTGCAATTCGTCGGCTCGCTGCTCGGCTTTTCGAGAGTTCAGCTTCGGTGTCTTGCCAGCTTCCTCCTGTGCCTTCAACTGTTGAGCACGGTTGTCCCAATGCATGAATTCTTTGGTAAGTCGCTCCGTCACCGCCTGCTTTGTTTTATCAACCAGCTTTTCTTTGCGATGGCGAACCTCCTGGGCGTGTCGCGGAACCAATTCCGCAATCGCGTAACCAATCGCTTGATCCTCCAAATCTGCCTTCAACCAATCTTCGCTTAAGAGTGGTGCGATTAAATGAAGCTCATCCTCGGTTGGCGATCGGTAGTCGAGATATGGCGCATAGCCGGCGGAGGAAACCTTTCCGTGTCGATCAATCGAAACAAATTGCAATTGCCGACTGACGGTACGGCGCACTTTGCTCTCACTAACTCGTCCATCTTGGATTGAATGCTCGAGGTAAAACAGCACGCGAGCCGACTCCGCGTCGTCATTCTCGTCGACCAATATCGAGCCCTGTTTTAGAAGATCACGATGCCGTTCCAAGATCAGGTCGATGGTGGTGTCCAAAAGCGGATGGCCTGGACAAACGAAATCTGCATTTCGCTGACCATCAATGTAGATCAGCTTCTTATCAAACGTAACTCTCTCGTACTTCGGTTGCACCGAATTTCGATTGCCGATCTGACGATCCCGATTGCGGATTTCTGCTGGCACATGCATTATCTCATAGCGTTTCGACTCTCGCTCTCGTAGCTTTCCACCCAGGCTCGCAAATGCATCTCGAAAGAATGCCGCGATAAAATATGGCTGCAAGCGAAGCGCGTTAGCGCGTTGCATTGTGTCGCGAATTTTGCGTACCCGCGATGTGTCCATCGTTTCGTGGGCTAGCGATCGATTCTCGATCAAGTCTTGCAGCTTGGAGTGATCGAGAGCGCCCTCTACCTTTTGCTTCAAACGTTCTCGAACGTGCGGTTGGTTACCATAGAATATTGCTTCTTGTAATAACTCTCGAAGCTGTCTTCCTTCGATAGCTTGACCCAGAACATCGAATACTGCGCCGCCAAGGGCTTTGCGTTCCACTTCGAGTTTGTCGAGCAGACGTTTGAACACGTCTCCTTCGCGAGTCTCACCAGCAACGAGGTTCCACAAATGACAAACCTGCTTTTGTCCGATCCGGTGAATCCGACCGAACCTTTGCTCCAGCCGATTTGGATTCCAAGGTAAGTCATAGTTCACCATCAGGTGGGCTTGCTGAAGGTTGATACCCTCACCGGCGGCATCCGTCGCTAGTAGTACGTCAACATCTTTGTCGTGCGTGAACTTGTCTTGAGCATCCTTGCGGGCATCACGCAACATGCCACCGCTAATCGTGACGACCGACTCTTGGCTGCCTAACAAAGTCCGGATGCGGTCGGCTAAGTAGTTCAGGGTGTCGCGGTGCTCGGTGAAGATAACCAGCTTTCGACGGTTGCCGTGTTCGTCAAACATGTGCTCGTTGTCTTGAAGCAGCGACGACAATTCTTCCCACTTTCGATCGTTGCCACTGCCACGAACACGCGAAGCGATCGCTTCGAGTTCTTTCAGGCGATCAATCTCAAGCTCAAGCTCCGCAATCGTTTGCGATGCTGTAGCTTGGTCAAGGATGTCTTCCTCGGCGTCCTCGAATTCATTGCCCGGCCGATCCTCAAAGTCTTCGATGTCATCGTCGTCTTCGAGCAGGGGTAAATCGGCGAACTCGATCCTTGTCTCGCGGCCTTGGCGAAGCATTTGGATCTCTTGCATTCGTTTGTGTAGCCGATCTTTACGGCGACGCAATGATTGATAGATTGCCTCGGGCGACGACGCCAGGCGCCGCTGTAAGACGGTCAACGCAAAACCGACGGTTCCCTTCCGTCCGTTGTTCTGCAACGCTTTCGCACGATCAAATTCCTTGCGGACGTATTCACTTACCTCACCGTAAAGCAGTTTTTCGTCTTCGCTCAATTCATAGTCGACGGTGTACGCTTTGCGTTCAGGGAACAGTGGCGTCTCGTCGAACTTCAGCAACTGTTCCTTGACCATCCTTCGCATCATGTCGGATGCGTCACATGTATGAACGTTCTGCCGATAGCGTCCTTCAAAACGGTCTCCGTCCAAAAGCGCCATGAACAATTGGAAATCTTCTTCCTTCCCGTTATGGGGTGTTGCAGACATCAACAGAAAATGGCGGGTCAATCCTGAAAGAAATCGCCCCAGCTTGTATCGTTTAGTTTCCTTGACTTCGTTCCCGAAGACACTGGCCGACATCTTGTGGGCTTCGTCAACGACGACCAAGTCCCAATCCGTGACGTGAAGCTTGTCCTGGACTTGTTCGCTGCGACTCAGCTTGTCGAGCCGGCAAATGACTCGATCATGCTCTAGGAACCAGTTACCTGAATGAGATGACTCAAACTTGTCATTAGTCATAATCTCGAATGGCATTTGGAACTTCTCTTGCAGCTCGTCTTGCCATTGCTCGACCAAGTTTCCAGGGGCTAGAATCATACAACGTTGCAGATCGCCCCTAACCATTAATTCTTTTATCAGCAAGCCTGCCATAATTGTCTTGCCGGCCCCTGGATCGTCGGCCAACAAGAAGCGAAGAGGCTGACGTGTCAACATCTCCTCGTAAACTGCTGTTATTTGGTGCGGCAACGGCTCAACAAGTGACGTGTGTACGGCAAGGACTGGATCGAACAGATAGGCAAGCTGGATCCGCTGAGCTTCCGAAACCAGGCGAAAGAGATCGCCGTCCCCCGAGAAACTCCAGGGTTGGCCTGACTGAACCACCTCGAGGGAAGGCTCTCGGTCGCGATACAGAATTTCTTTGTCGGTGCGTCCGTCGTTGGTCTCATAGACAATGCTCAATGCGTTGTCACCAAACCACTTCGTATCGATGATTTTGACCGATTGATTCGGAACAATGCCCTTGATACTCGCGTCTTTCGTTATCTCTTCCAAACGTGACATGATTATCGGCCTGGGCTTGTACTTCGGGCGACTTGCTCCACATACGCTCGCGTAGCAGGTACCGGCAGGTTGTTGACCAAAAAGTCTCGGAAGCATACCTTATCGGCAGGGCGTTCACAATCAGAGGACCCAATCCAGAATGAACAGCAAATCACGCGACTTCGGAAATCGGGTCCGTCAGCTGCGGATGCTCGCGTCGCTAACGCAGCAGCAAGTGGCCGACCGCACCGGCGTCAGCGTCTCGTACATCAGCAAGGTCGAGAACGATCGGTTGCATTTCGGCGATTACCCATCAGAGAAGTTCATCCACAAGTTGGCGGATGAACTGAAGGCGGACGAGGATGAGCTATTGCTGCTGGCCGACAAGGTGCCGGCGTCGATTCGGGAGAAGATTCAAGAGCGGCCTGAGTTGTTTCGGCAGATTGCAAAACTGGATAAGCGAGCACTTGATCGCCTGCAATCTTCGTTAGGCGCGGTTAATTGACATCCCGAAGGAGCGCTCGCTTTTGGAACCAAGCTTGGGATGGACGTTGCTGTCTCGCGATGCATTGCGACAGGCTGAGACGCTAGCCCGAAGCGATGTGCAAGGTGTGCGCGATGAGGTCGGGTTTCTCGCACTGCATCAAGCGTACGCAGATCGCTTCTTTCCGGGGACGTCCGTTCAGCATACAAGGCTGCGATATGCGTTGTTCGTGCCTTGGATCTATGAGCAGTTGATGGCCGAGGGAGTTCGGGAACGAATCTCCGAGTCGGTCAGCGACGCCGAGGTGAAGTTGGCTGGACAGCTCCTACAATCAGGTGAATCCGGCATCATTGGGAAAGAGAAGTACCCTAACAACACTTCGCAGCCACCATGTTTGGTTTATTGGTCCGCATTGGGGAGTTGGCGAATCCTTCGACCTCTGGTCAACGGATCTTATCCTTCTCGCACAGCCATGCATCGGAGAATGGGGCGACGGACTTCCCAGTTGTCGTTGAAAGATGACGACAAGCAGTTGATGCACGAAGAGACGCCTTTGTTTGCATCACTGCCAAAACCGCCGAAAGCATGGGGCAAGACCTCTGAGCCACTCAATTTCCGATTATTGGCGGGAGAAAAGAAGTTCCTCGCCAATCAGTTGATGGCAACTAGGCGACCGGACTCAACGGAGCCGTCGTTGTTGTCGCGACTTGTCGAGGCAAACGTGGTGCTGGACGAGAACTCTGAGATGTGGTCCGACGATGTTCGCCAATTAGCGGACGACGCGGATCGAGCAGCCCTTATGCGGGCGAATCAAGTGGCCGCGCTGTCGGCAATTGGCCGTGGAGTGTATGCGGCTTTGGTGGAGACGATGAAGGATGACGAAACGCAGGGAGCCGCGATCACGATCCATCGCGACACGTTGCAAGATCTGATCGCTGAATACGCCGCCGATGCATTGGAGTTGAATGTGGCGGATGTTCGGCTCGATGCGGGAAACATTGGTACCCAAATCCTGGACGTGCTCTATCAAACTCAGTCGTGGGTTCGTGGCGGCGGCCGGGAGCTTTCGGATTTGTTTGACGTCTATTGCAAAGCGGAATCGAAGCGAAAAGGACCGCGTGCTCGCTTGCCGAGGACGCTGCTCGCGAGGGAAAAGCGACTGGAGTGGTGTGCTGAGGAGCACCCAGAAGCGCAACCGCTGCATTACCGGTGGAATACGGCTCGTGGATTTTTGAGAGACCTGTTCGTTGTAGGAGAGGGTGGCGACAATGGGTGATCGTCAGGCCTCCAAGAAGCAATGGTCGAACGTGTCGTACCTGGATGCGTTGCGACCGAACCTGGGTTGGCAGGTTGATTACGCATTGTTGGCCAGCTATTCGGCGGACATGATCGCGGTCGTTGCGACGATGCTGGCGCTGGCGGGACTGGATGATGATCGCGGCAGTGGCAGCAAGGTGGATTTTGCCAATGCCATCGAACGACTCGGCGGCAAGTTTCGCTTGGTTGTTCAATCGGGGCGTTTGTTCTCGCCAAGAAAGGCACCTAACATCCTCGGTGTATTGGACCAGTTCATCCGCACGGTGAGCTTTGATGAAAAGACCCAATCGTGGCATCCGAAGATCGCGTTAGTGAAAACGCGGGAAGATGCATCTGGGGAGATCGAGTGGCGGTTGTGGATCGGTAGCCGCAATCTGACTCGGGACATATCGTGGGACGTAAGTCTGACGCTGATCGGGCGGCCTTCTAATCAGACCGAGCAAGCCGATGGTGCCAAACCGATCGATGGCGTAGTCGATTTGGCTAGGTCGCTGGCGGCGAGGGGCGAGTTGGACGGTGTTTCACCAGACTCGATCGCTGCCGAATTGAGTAACGTTCGATGGCGTTGCCCGAACGGATGTGATGTGGAATCCATTCGATTGCATGACCACATGGAGCAACGCACTTTGCCACCATCGCCGGTGGGATTGAAGCGGTTGCTGGTGATCAGTCCTTTTCTTGATGGAACGCTGATTAAGACGCTTTCCGCGTGGGGTACGAACGAGACGAAGCGAACGTTACTTTCAAGCAAGTGCGAACTGTTGAAGCTGGCTGGACAAGGCCAAACCCCGCTCGATGGATTTGATTCGCTATTGATGATGGGTTCACCGGATCCTGATGAACTGGTCTTGTCAAACGAAAGCGTTGAATCAGAAGACGAAGAACCCGAGCCTCGCGGTTTGCACGCGAAGATCATCATCGCCGAGCATGCGGCGGGCACGACGATGTGGACGGGCAGTGCAAACGCAACCGTGCGCGGTTGGGCGGGGCCAAACGCCGAAGTGATCGCACGCGCCACGATCTCTCCTGAAGTGCTGGAGGGAGTGTGGGCGTTCGTAAAGCAATCAGCGACCACGGTCGAAAGAAAGGACTTGGAGGAATCGCCCGAAGTGGATGAACCCCAGGAGCGATTGGACAGAGCAAGGTCGGAGGTCGCCGCGTCATGGAGCGTGACGCAGACCATTGCTAACTTGATTCCTGTGCTCAACGCCAATGCTGACCCGAATGCGGAAAGCGATGACTTTCGATTGGAAGTCGCTTCGCTCAGCGGGCCATGGATCGGTTGGCCGCGAGGTGAGAAGCAAGTTTCGCTAACCAAAGTATCGCTCGCTGATGTCTCCGAATTGATCGCATGCCGACTGTCGCTGGGTGATCTGCAAACGACTTGGCTACAGCGATGTCCACTTGATCCGCATCCTGGAATGCAGCGCGACCAACAGGCGCTGGCGAGATATCTTGACCCGAAAACCTTCTTTGAATCCGTGCGTGGGCTGTTGGTTGGTGCGACGCCGGGCGACGGCGGCGGCCGTTGGGACGGAACGACAAAGAACGCGGCGTACGTGCGGTCACAGGGGCCGGCGTGGTGGTCTCCTACGCTGGAGGAAGTCTTGAAAGCATGGGGCCGCGATCCGTCGAGTTTGCTGGAGGTGGATCGCAAGGTTAAGTACTACTTGGATCTTTATCGCCAGCGCGACGGTTCCGACATCACCGACGACGAGCGAGCGGTCGTCGCCGACTTTGAACAGGTTTGGTCAGTGGTTCGCAGCGAGTTGGTGTCCAAGCCATGACGGCCGACTTGACGCAATCCGACGCCAAACCGTTTCAGCAAGCGACGGTCAAAGCGGTGTTGAAAGCCTTTGCCGGTAAGCGTGCTCACCGACGCTTTCTGGTCGCCGATGAGGTCGGATTGGGTAAGACGATCGTCGCGCGAGAGGTGATTCGCGGGTTGATGGATAAGCTGAATCGTCCACTCAAGGTCGTCTACGTTTGCAGCAACTTGGCAATCCGCGGCCAGAACCAGTCGAGCCTTTTGAAGGTTCTGGCGAAAGACGAACGGGATCAGGCGTGCTGCCGAGTCGATCGACTTTCGTTGATTACGGATATTGACGAACCAACGCACCCAAGGTTGCACCTGTATTCGCTGACGCCCGACACGTCGGTTCCGGTACGCAAGAACCGTCGTCGCGATGGTCGCAAAGAAGAACGTGCGTTGGTCCATGCTTTGGTCGAGAAACTGTGGCCAGCGCTTTTGTCAAGGAATGAATGGGGACGCAATGTGTTTCGCCAGGGCGCGAAGGCACATTGGAAAGAGGCTGTCAAACTTCAACGCCCCGCCGCCGCAAGTCGCACCCTTCAACTCGCATTCGCCGCTTCTGTTCGCAGAGAGTTTGGGCTTCAGCCGAGGCAGCAACTGCTGCCGCACTTGCGAACCCTCGATTCCGAAGATCGCGAATTGGTTTTGATAGCTCACATGCGGAACGCATTGGCGGCGAGCACGATCGAACGGATATGCCCCGATCTCGTGATTTTCGACGAATTTCAGCGTTTTCGAGATTTGCTCAGCCCTAAGCTTGCTGATGCCGAGCGTCGAGTTATTGGACGGCTACGCGGCGACGATGTGGAGGTTCCACCCGCGCTACTGATGCTGTCGGCGACGCCCTACCAATTGTTCTCGCGGCGATGGGAGGAGGAATCGGGCACGTCGCATCGAAGCCAGTTTTTTGAACTGATCGAATTTCTTTACGGCAACGAGCGTCTTGCCAAAAAGAAGCGGTCGGAGTGTGAATCCGCGTTTCAAGTGCTGGAAAGCGAGCTGCGAAAAGGTCAAACCGCTTCCGATCGTGCTTGCCAAGCGCGGGCCGATGTTGAGAAGTTGCTGCGTCCGATCATGGCCCGTACCGAACGCGCCTCGCATCCCGACGGTTGGACTGAATTCTCAACCATTCCAGTTGCTTCGCCAATCCAAAGCGAAGACTTGCGGTTGTTCCGTCACCTCAGCGACAGCTTCGCCGAACAACATCGCTCGTCTGCTGTCGAATACTGGACGTCGATCCCGCTGCCAATGCAAACGATGGGGCGGCACTATTTGACGTGGCGGGAATCGACTTCGACATCGCGGAATGGAGTGTTTCATTTCACCGAAGAGATGCGAAATCGTTTCAAACTACCGGCCGATTGGCCGCACCCGAGAATGCGTGCTTTGGAGCAGATGGTCAGGGCGGAGCAAATGGCTACGCCTTGGCTCGCCCCCGCCGCAAATTGGTGGCCGCTGGCCGGCCGATGGGCAGATGGCAAAGACACTAGGCCGAGAAAGGCTCTAGTATTCAGCCGATTCCAAGCGGTACCTCAAGCTATCGCGTCAATGCTCAGCTACCGCGTCGAATCGGCCACGATCGGTAATGACAACAAGTCCTATGCCGAAGCGATCAAACAGCGAGCGTTCACTGCCGGTCCGAAACGTCACGCCACGCTGGGCCTCTTTCATCCCTCACCGTTTTTGGTCGAAAACACCGATCCGATCGCCGAACCGATCGCGTCCGTCGCCGAAGCGAGGCGTTTGATACGGCGGCAATTGAAAACCGCTTTGACCAACGTAGGCATCGCGGTGACGGAAGGTTCACGAGCGCGACCACTGTGGCAGTTGTTGTCGCAGCTCGACCACCTCTCTGATCATTGTTCATGGACAGTGAAAGCTTGGCAACAACTCCAAAGCATCACTTCAAAATCGGACGACGATGATGCCGGCCTGAGCAAGCTCATCAACGACTGGGACGTTGCCGGCGCAGACCCAATTGAGGCGATTCCACGCTCGCTCTTCAACGCTCTCGTCGAACATGCACTGAGTGCACCAGGCGTCGTTGTGGGGCGAGCGTTGCGCCGCCATTGGCCCGAGGCAGTTAAGGAAAGCGGTTTCTCCGCGACCTTGAATGCATCTTGGCGGGGCTTGCGAACTTATCTGGACCAACGCTGGTTCGTCCAATCCCTCAGTCGCCGAAATGAGGACTATCCTGACGCCGTCAAGCGAGCCGTACTGGACGGCAACTTAGAAGCGGTTTTGGATGAGCACTTGTGGATTACCTCGAAGCTGCGAAATATCGAAGGTGCCGAACTTGCCATCGAGTTGCGTGAAGGCTTGACTATCCGCAGCGGAGGTTTCAGCTTGCACCCCATCGAAGGTGACCGCGACGCTACGTTCCAACTCCGCTGCCACGCGGCATTACCCTTCATGCAGCAACGCAGCGTTTCGACGGATGGCAAGGGTGATACGACTGAGAAGCCGCTGCGGACTGATGACTTACGCCGCGCGTTCAACACGCCGTTCTGGCCCTACGTCCTCGCAACCACCTCGGTTGGACAAGAGGGCCTCGACTTCCACGCTTGGTGCGAAACGCTGATCCACTGGGATCTGTGCCGCAACCCCGCCGACTTGGAGCAACGCGAAGGCCGCATCCAACGCTTCGGAGGCTCCGCCATCCGCCGCGCCATCGTGGACAAACTGAAAGGTATCTCTGCTCAACCGACTGGCCGGCACCAAAGCCCGTGGGTTAACATCGCCGCCCTCGCCGACGAGCACCTGAGCGACGAATCCGGCCTTGCACCTTGGTGGGTATGCGAAGGCGGCAACATTGAACGCTTCGTCTTTGAGGTGCCCACCAGCGAGCAGAACCATTGGCTTCACTGGATGAAAGAGCAGCGTCTTCTCTATCGCCTCGCATTGGGCCAGCCAAACCAGGAAGACTTGCTGGAAGTTCTGGCGAGCGGAGGCAGGACCACGGCTGAAGATGTTCGCAATGCCGTAGTCAATTTGTCTCCGTGGTTCAGAGATCGAGCCCCGCATGTCTAACAGCAAAGCGCTCGTGTAAACTGCAAGACTCATCAGCGGTAACCGCGGAAATCAATGGAATTTAGGTAGACCATGGGCGACATCAAAATCTTCAAAACAAACGGCGACACAGTCACACAATTAGAGGGAACGTCAGTCGCTTTGGAGAAGTCGCTTCAGGAACTCATTGAAAAGCACCTCGATGTCTTCTTGGGCGTGCGATTTTTGGCCACCGAATACTCGACCGGCAAGACTCATGCCGGGCGTATCGACACCCTAGGCATCGACGAGAATGGTTGCCCAGTGATCATCGAGTATAAACGATCAACGAACGAGAACGTGATCAACCAAGGGCTGTTCTATCTTGATTGGCTGCTCGATCACAAAGCCGAGTTTGAGCTACTCGTTTTGCGAACCTTCGGCCAATCGATGGCGGACACGATCGAGTGGTCCGCACCAAGGTTGGTGTGCATCGCAGGTGATTTCACTAAATACGATCAGCATGCCGTGCAGCAGATCAATCGCAACATTGAACTCATCAAATACAAACGGTATGGCGCAGAACTACTATTGCTGGATTTGGTTCATTCGGTGACGGCAGATGTTGGAAGCATCGAGCCAGTTGTCGAGGTCGTCGGAGGTAAGCCAACCACAGTCTACAAGACAGTCACGGACCATTTGAGTACGGCAAATCCCGCGACCGTTGACCTATACGAATCACTCAAAGCCTTCTTGATGGGACTTGGCGACGACGTTCAGTTCAAGACCTTGAAATTCTATTTCGCGTTCAAACGGATAAAGAACTTTGCTTGCGTCGAAGTTCGCAAGCAATCGGGAAAACTTCAAATTTACGCCAAGGTCGACCCTGAGACAGTGACTCTTGAGGAAGGATTCACTCGCGATGTTCGTGACGTCGGACACTTCGGCACTGGTGATCTAGAAATCACGATTGGATCAATGGACGATCTCGAACGAGCCAAGCCTCTTCTTTTGCAGAGCTACGAGGCGAGCTAAGCATCTTAGTTCATCAGTTTGTGGACGGCACTCTCTTCCAATGGGAGGTTAGATCCTTCACCTTTGAGCGATCAATTTCCACGAACCTTTTTGGCTTCAGGTCGCTCTGTAGTTTTGCGAGTTCCCGAGGTCGCTGAAACGGAGAATAAAGAATGGGGCAGGAAGAAAATATTGCACACCTAAATCAAGATTTCTTCTTGCGCGAATTCACGTACAGCAACACGAAGTTTCGCGCGGGTTCGGGACAAGAGCTTGAGCTATGTGATGGCGCAGTCTGGCTTGATGATTTGTTGATTCTATTCCAGGCCAAGAGCCGGAATAGGAACGATGCGACCGCTGACGTTGAAACAGAATCGAAGTGGTTCAAAAGCAAGGTCGGCAAAAAGGCAGTTAACCAGCTCGCCGACAGTGTTCGCTACCTGACCAACGAGAAAACCTTGCCAATGTTCAACCGACGCGGCCAAGAACTCGATCTGTCAGGAATTTCTGCCGAAACCACTCATTTGGTCGCGATCTACGAGGCCTCGCCATTGATCTCGGATCGAATGTTTCTCACAAAAGGGAGAGTAAGTCAACGAGTCGGTTTTGTCCATTTCGTTAGCGAGGGTGATTATCAGGCAATTTGCATGACGCTTCAGACTCCGATGGAAGTATCGCAATACTTTTGCTTCCGGGAGACGTATGTCCTGCGAGATCCAAAGTCTCATGAGGTGAGTGAGAAAGCGTTAGTTGGCAAATACTTGACGGATACCGACGATGTATTGGACGTGTGCGATGAGCACGAGTTCATCACCGACCGATTGATCAACGATCCCGAAGAATTCAGCGTTTCGAGAATGCTTCACGAGTATTTGGAACGCCTTCGTCTGTACGATGCCAACCAGGAGTCGCTTCAATACCACAAGATCCTGTCAGTTCTCGCGAAGCTAAAACGCAATGTCATGAAGCAGTTCAAGCAACGCCTTCTATGGGCGATGGATAAGGCCCGGACGCAGGAGTCCTGCCTTCCATCTCGGATGATGCTGCCGTACATGGATTGCTCTTTTTTGTTCTTGTCACTTGAGCAAGTCGAGGAAGAGGCTCGGATCCCGTTTCTGGAGCGGTACGCCTTGCTTTGCAAGCAGGATTTAAGGAGTCGGCTCTGTCTCGGCATCGGCGTCTGCAAAAACCATCGAGAACCGAACGATCCCAGCTCATTTCTCGTCCACTGGATCCACCTTGAAGGTGAATGGGAACCCAACCCGGAGCGCGATGCCTATCTTTCAAAGAACCCAGATTGCTTTCGGAAAACACGTGGAATAGAGCTGGGGTTATACGAGTTGAACTAAGCTGATCTCGGCCTCGTGCAGTGATTCTGATTCACGTTTTTTTAGGCTGCTGCCGACCTTGAGCTGACTCAACCCGATTCGCCCGGCGTAAAATTTTCAGATTGTAGATTATGTTGCCATCGGCAGAGTGAGTGAAATGAGCGAGACGGATCCTCAGACTGGAAAAAAGTATCCCGATGCGTGCGTTCCGCTTCTTGATACCGCGGCTCCAAATGAATCCCGGACGCTTTACGCAGGCGATATGAAGCTTACTGCTGAGGGCATTAGTGAGGCCGGTGCAGGCGAAATCGAGCTCAGCTGGCTTCCCCGTCCATGCTTGCGATTTAGCTGCCGGGTCGACTCTCAGAACAGGGTGGACTGGATTGGTGTGAAAGAGCTTCAACTCGCCCTAAACGGAGAACACGCTCAGGACTTAGCGACTGGTGACGTCACCAGTGCTGCCGCGTTCTCAATCGGCGGGCCAATCCCAATCGGTGGAATGGTGGAGTGTTGGGAACGGACTCCCGAACAGCGGATCGATTCCGCCATTGCGCACTTCGTCAACTTTCGCCATTTTCGAGGAGATGTGATCCAGCATGACAGGACAACGTATGTCGGTCGCATATCACTTGAGGCAAGTGAGTGGACGATTGTAATCGACGAGATCCACAAAATGGATTTCTTCAAAGAACTTAAAAGTAGGCAGGGTTTCGGCATTACGCACGCCGCAATAATTCGGCGGAAGGACGGCAGTGTGTTTCGCTTGGACGATCTAGATGAGCTGATCAAGTGTCTGAATTTCTTCTGCTCGTTCACAAATGGGGATTGGTGTGGCCCAATTTGGTTTGTAGGTGTCGATACCTCCGGCACCCAAGTGTCTCACCTCTGGCGTGTTCCGCGTGTCGACGGGTATCGTGACAACCATAACTGGTTTAACCCGAACGCCGGGAAATCGCTCTCCAGCTTGTTTCCAGGCTTTGCCGATTTGTGGAATGACGAAGTGTGGGGGGAAAGCCTTCGCAACACTGTTTTCTGGTACGTGACAGCGATGTCTGCGGGAACGTCGATCGAGAATTCGATCGTTCTATGTCACATTGCTTTCGAGACCCTTGGCTGGACGTACTTTGTTGAGCACAAGAAATCGCTTTCGTCACAGCATTTCGACAAGCTGCAGGGCGCGGACAAACTTCGACTCCTGCTTTCGCAGCTTGATATCCCCGTTGCGTTTCCGACCCGATTTTCAGCCTTGTCCGGTTACGCGACTGCCGAGAATCATGAGGATGCTGCGACGACACTTTCTCGATTGAGAAATGCATACGTTCATCCGAGTCCCAAGAATCGCGCCAAGCTGAGTCAGGTAGGGATACAGGTTCAATACGAGGCAATGACAATGTGCCTTCACTTCCTGGAACTGATAGTTTTGCGACTTTGCCAGTACAACGGCGACTATGCAAGCCGCATCACCGATGCGAAGTGGCGCGGAGGCGAGGTTCGGCCCGTTCCCTGGGTAGACAAGTCGTAGCTCCGGAATGGCTTTAACTACAGCTGATGCTGTCACGATCGAATCTTGATCTCGCGTTAGCGGACCGATTGCCAGAAGCACGCCTTTGTCGAAATCACCTGTCATTTCCATTCGTCGAACGAAGTAGTTCCGACCACATTTTGCGTTGCCGGTCCCACATCGGCTCGGTCGCGATGGGACGCAGGTTCCTTTCGTGGATTGCCGGCTTTCCGGACGTTTCTCGGGGCAGCGAGAGCAAGGCTTCTTGGATGTCGGGTGCCAACAGCGACAGACTGAGAATCTGTGTGACACGGGGTTGCGAGACTTTGCCGAGTAAGGCGAGCTCGAAGGTGTCTTGGGCTTCGCCGCGACGCAGCATCTCGTCCATCCGGATTGCCAGGGCCATCAGACGCGAGATCCTCGGTACCTTGCCACGACTCTTAACAACCGGCGGTTCGTCTACCTTCTCGCTCTTGGGCTTCGGCTTCTTCACCGAAACGTTGACTTTGCATTTGAGCTCAATCATTGGGGTACCTCTTCGGTTCGGGATTCATGGGACGAGAACGCTTTGATGCCGGCCGAATGCATCGAGATCGATAGCGAGCTATCCTCGGCATCGAACTCGATTCGGTTGATCAGTAGCTTCAAGACGGATGACTTCTCGCGAACATTCAGTTCGTTCCAAACGTTGCCGAAATCCGAGAACGCCGAGTTGACGTCAGCTTCGGTAATTTGCTCGCTTTCGAGTTGTTCGATTCCTGAAGTTACGTTTCGTAACGACGCCTCCAAATGCAGCAAGCGATCTTGGATGCCGGCCATGGCACCAAGGTCAATCGAGCCCGTTTCGCTCGATTGGCTCAATCGCTTCGCCTGGTTATGGCACTCAGCAATCTGGCTCGTGATCGATGCTCGCTGTTCGCGCAAATCGGTCAGTTCGGCATCGCAGCTTTGACTGGATTGCATCAGCACATCGCGTCGTAGGCCGGCGTCCTCCGCGATGCACCGGATCTGATCGACAACCGCCGCCTCGATCTCGGGTGCCGGCAACGAGGGCGACGGACAGTACTTCCGTCCTCGCTTAATCGCGGTCAAGCATGTGTAGTAGCGGTATGTCTTTGAGCCGCGGCGGGAGACGTTGTGAACCATCGAGTAGTTACAGGCAGGACAGTAAATCAGACCCTTCAACATCGCTTCGTACCTGTTCACCAAATGGTTACCACCGCCGCGAGCATGACTTCGCAACATCGCTCCGACTTCGTCGAACAATTTCTGGTCGACGATCGCCGTATGTTCGCCCGAGTACGAAAGCGTCTTGTGCTTGATGCGTCCGACGTAGATCGGATTGGTCAGCAGTGTGTGCAGCGACGATTTGTCGAAAGGCTTGCCACCCTTCGGCTTTCCGCCTTTCGTGTGCCACAGTTTCAAGCACCAGCCACGCTTGTCCAGCTCTTCAATGACCGGCGTCATCGACTGCATCTCCAGATACATCCCGAAGATCCGCCGCACCTTGGCCGCCTCTTCGACGTTGACGACCAACTTTGGACTTGGCCCCGTCCGGTCGACGTCGTAGCCCAGGACCGGCACACCGCCCGCCCATTTGCCGCGACGTCGTTGGGCCGCGATCTTGTCGCGAATCCGCTCGCCGATGATCTCGCGTTCGAACTGAGCGAACGAGAGCAGGATGTTCAACGTCAGCCGGCCCATCGAGTGCGTGGTGTTGAACTGCTGCGTCACCGAAACAAACGAGACACCGTTGTCGTCGAAGGTTTCCATGATCTTGGCAAAGTCCAGTAAGCTACGACTCAGCCGGTCGACCTTGTAAACGACGACGCAGTCGATCATGCCAGCCGTGATGTCGTCGAGCAACCGCTTCATGGCCGGTCGATCGACATTGCCGCCGGAGTAGCCACCGTCGTCATACCGGGTCGCGATTACCTTCCATCCCTCCTGCGATTGGCTGGCAATGAAGTTTTCGCCGGCCTCACGTTGGGCGTCGAGCGAATTGAACTCTTGGTCGAGTCCTTCCTCGGTCGATTTGCGAGTGTAGATCGCGCACCGAATCGTCTTCTTGCCGTCTTTGTTTGGAGCGTTCATTGTGCCTTCCTCCCCAACCGAAAGAACGTGAACCCGTTGTAGCTCACCCCGGTGATGTCAGTGGCCAGATTCGAAAGCGATCGATATCGCTTGCCCTCGTACTCGAAGCCATCGGTCAGAACCAACGCTCGAATCATCTTGCCTTTGTAGCGTCGCTCCAGAAAACTACCTGGCGGTGGCAAACGCGGATCCCAATCGATGTAGCCATCCTCGGCGGGCTGAATTCGGCGGACACGCTGCACCACTTCTTCCCGCGGAGCGGTCACACGCAGGTCCGAGGTTGCCGCCAGCTCCTGGGCTTTCTGTTTCGCCCAGGGGCTCAACCCACCTTCGTCGATCGCTTGCAGACGCCAACCGATCCGGCGAACCAGATATTTCTTGTGGCGGCTGCGGCACACGTCATCGAACAGCTCTTCGTACATCGCGCGCAGTTCATTGACCGTCTTGTCGTTGAGCGAAGCGACCGCCAATCGAGTTTCATCTTTCATTGGCTCACCTCTTTGTCATCGTCTTGCCCCGAGCTTCCGTTTGCCGCCTCGTCGGCTCGTTCACGATCCTGCTGGACCGCATCATCCGCATTCGCAAAGACTGCACGCCCGCGTCGCTGCATCGCACGGACGAGAATCGCAGCGATCTTGCTGCGTCTGGAATCACACATCATTGAAACCCTCTTCGTTGGAGTGGAAGCGATCCGCGACCGAACTCGATCGCTCCGAAACCGCTTGAGACACAGAGAGCCTCGTTTCGCGACGCGACTCAAGCCGGTCACGCAGAGAGTTTTCAGAAGTGGCAGAAACAGATTCCATGCAAAAACGTTTCCACCGCCGAACGCCGCTGGCCAGCAATTCGGCAACCGCCAATCGCCGATCCCGTGGCGATAGCTCATCCCCAACAATCAACTTACCCACACACGCACCTCAGCAAGCACAAAGTACCGGAAGCGACCAAACACTCCCTCCCCGGTTACTTATGCCGCCGATTCCAAAACGCGCGCGTCAAGAACTGCGCCCAACCAACCCACACCCCAGCTGCCCCGCGATCAGGTGGCTGCGAACAAAAAACCGCCCGCCAATCCAAACTTCCGCAGTAAATCCGACCCGTTAAGCACGCCAACATGCTAAACTCAGAGCGAAATGCATGACGTGCTTGGTCGGTGTCGGTCGCTCACAACTCGAAGGATTGTCAGCTCCAAATTGGCGTCCTGATCAAGATTTAAAGCCGTCGGAAGCAATAGTGCAACCGGCGGCTTTTTTCGTGTAGATACGTGGAATGTCCCAGGCGGTCGCCGAGCACTTTCGGCCGCTGAAACGGAACGTGACGTTGCCGCGAATTTGATTGTGTGGGGGCCGGTTTCAGTTGTCGATTCGTTTTGGGGAGGGCGGGTCCAGGGCGATTGTGCGTCGACTGCGGTCTCGAGGGGACAACAGGGCCAATCAGCGTTGCCAAAGAGGCAGCGTTGGGCCAGCGGCTCAATGGCGAAACAGCCCAGATTCAAACTTTGATTTGCCCTCGGGGGCACAAGGAAGACCTCGGTTTCCCGATCTTGAGTGGGTATAATCCCGGCTCTACCCAATCAGGGGCCTGTTCAGTCCGAACTTCTGCGGAGATTGCTGGTATAGGGAACTTCAATTCTCCCCAGCGTCCCGTGTGTCGATCGCAAGAAACTACGCGCCTGATTGTATTCGCTCTCTGATGCGTTATTCAGGCGATTCGGTTCAACGGGTTCAATGGAAAATTCGGCGTTATATTTCGTTTTTCATGAGCAATAGTCACTCATCTGAAGAGCAAGTTGGTCTACCGGCTCGCGAGCGACCTGCCGACTTGGATGTCGTGAAAGATCTTGCGATCAGTCTGCTGAGGCGGAATTCGCTCGACGATCTTCTTTGGGATATTGCTGGCGCAATCGGGCGTTTACCTGGTTTCGAAGACTCCGTTGTCTATCTGGTCGAGGGCGATCAGCTCGTCCAGAAAGCTGCTTACGGATTGAAACAACTCGAACGGCGTGAACTGCTCGAGCCCATTTCGATTCCCGTTGGAGAAGGGATTGTTGGTACGGTTGCGGCGACTGGACAACCAGAAATCATTTTCGATACCGACGATGATCCACGCTACATCCGAGATCAATATGAGGGGCGATCTGAGCTAACGGTTCCAGTCAGTTTTGACGGAAGCGTCATCGCGGTACTTGATACCGAGTCGCGTGAAGTTGGTGCGTATAGCAAAACGGATCTCGATATCCTCCAAACCATGGCCAATGTGGCAGCGCCACGAATTCGATCGGCGATGGCCGAGCAAGAGCTCAAGCTAGTCAGCGACCAGCTTGCAGAGCTGAACTCCGATTTAGAGCGACGAGTCGAGGATCGCACCCGAGCACTCGCACTGGCCAACCGGAGTATCATCGCCCAGCGGGATCAATTGGGTGCCATTCTCGACAGCATGCAAGATGGTGTCATTTGTTTCGATAGTAGTTTCAAGATTAGCATGCTCAGTCCCGCTGCATTGAAACTCACGGGATGGCCACTCGAAGAAGCGATGGACAACGATGTCCGCAAGGTGTTCTCTGTCGGCCGAGGATGGGACGCGTTTGTCCCGAATGAAAATACACCACCCAGCGATTCGAGCCTGAAGCATCGTGCCGGCCTGGCCAGTGATGTGCGATGGACTGTTGGACTGATACAAGCAGCATCGGATTCGGAGTATGTGTTGGTCTTTTCCGATGTGACCAAGCAAAAGCAGCTCGCAAAGCAAGTTGAGCAAGGCCAGCGCATCGATTCGCTTGGGATCTTGGCTGGCGGCATCGCCCATGATTTCAATAACAGTTTGACCGCGATTCAGTCCTGCTTAGATTCCCTTGTTTTGAAAGGCGTACCAGATACAGAAGACGCCTTGACCGTGAGTCAACTTGCGTGTGACACAGCAAAGTCACTGGCGAATCAACTGCTCGCATTCTCCAAGGGCGGGGCTCCAATTCGAAAGCCTGTCGCCTTAGTGAGTCTGTTGCAACGCGCTGTACTCATGAGTGTCGATACAGGCGTCACCGACGTTGAATGGAAGATAGGAATCGATGATCCGTTTGTGTCTGCAGATGAGGCGCAGTTAACACAGGTCTTTTGCAACCTCCTCCTCAATGCCGTCCAATCAATGGAGGGCGGAGGCCGTATCGTTGTCGATATTCGTACCGTCCACGATTCCCAAGGACAGCGGATGATCGGCATCGATGTATTCGATCAAGGCCCGGGACTTTCGGCTGAAGTTGCCGAGTCGGTTTTCGAACCGTACTTTACGACGAAGGAGACTGGCACTGGGCTCGGGCTGACGACCTCGTTTTTCATCGTTAAACGCCACGGTGGACGTCTCCAATTGGAGAACCACGATGACGGCTGTGTTGCTCGAGTGACTGTTCCTCAGGCTGAGCGGCAGGATCCGAAACCGAGTGAGATTAGTGCCAAGCAACCCGACAGGAAATTGCGAGTCTTGATCTTGGAGGACGAGTCGATCGTCCGTGAAGGGATGACAATGTTGATCGAGTCACTCGGGCACGAGGTTCTACCGACAAGCGACGGAGACCAAGCTGTTTCGGTTCTTTTGCTCGAGGCCCAGAATCAGCGCCAGGTCGATTTCGCGATTTTGGATCTACGCGTGAACGGTGGTCGTGGCGGCTCCGATGTCCTGCCGGAAATCAAAGAAATTATGCCGGATACGAAATGCATCGTATGCAGTGGGTATAGCGGTGACCCGGTGATGAGCCAACATCGAGCCTACGGTTTCGACGCGGTCCTTCCAAAGCCGTTCAAAAGAGTGCAACTCGCCAACATTTTGGACGAGTTGCAATAGCTTTTTCCACCTTCCCCCAGTTGGGCTCTGAATCGCTGCTCTAAGCGAGGGCTTGCTCGAATAGCTTGAGCATTCTCGCCCATGCCTTCTCGGCCTGAGTCTCGTTGTGAACCCGTGTGTCGGGTGGGCACCAGCCATGTCCTGCCGGGTAGACTTCGATCTCAGCCTTTAAATGGGAATCTGAAAACGCGTCACGGAGTGTATCCTTCGATTGAGGGTCACGCTGGTCATCGTTCTCTGCAATCGCGATCAAGAACTGAGCTTTCATCTTCGGGATTAAAAGGTGCGGGCTATTTTCGTCGTCGGTAGCTAATCCCCCGCCATGGAATGTTGCTGCCGCACCGATTCGGTCTGCGACAGCGGCGGCCGTACGGAAAACGATCGGACCGCCCATGCAGTATCCGGTGGTACCAATCTTTCGTCCCGTATCCACCTGTGGCTGTTCATCCAACCAGGCGACGAAGGATTTTGCATCTTTCATGTGAATTTCTGGAGTCAGCGATCTCGCCATTGGAATGACGTCGCGAATCGAAGTGTTGGCGCCATTCGAAGCGGTTGGGGCAGGCTGCATCCGATAGAACGGGTTAACGACCAAGACGCTATAACCCGACTCTGCAAGACGTGTTCCCATCTTCCTGAACGCGGGACGCAGACCAAAAATGTCGGGCCAAATCAAAACGGCTGCGTGAGTGCCTTCTTTGGGCGTGACGAAAAAGGCATCGCACTTGCCATCGTCCGTCTCAATCATCACATCGTTTCCTGCGACCTCGGCCGCGTTGGCTGGTCGAGGCAACATTAGGGCCGCGCTGAGACCAGCTGCGAAAACGCCTAGATCCCGGCGTGAATATTTCTGCATGTCTTCTTCAAAGTGATCTTGATCACACATAGTAAACCTCAATAAATGGCCGAGTTGCCTGCAATGTGTTTTGGGGTATTCGCGAGCGACAAATGCTCTAAGACCGCTAGGAATTGTATCACGCCGAGACAGTTTGCTGGCGATGAGCCCAAACTGTTGATGCTAGGTGTTTGCTATTGCACATTGGCGGCAATAAGACTGCTGACTCGTCGCGTTATGAGGCTAACTACGGTGCGGAACGCAGCGGCTACGAACCTGCCCGCATGCCGCTAACCCAAGCGAGTAAGACGAAGGCGGCAGCCACTAGACCTGCCAACAACTGCACTTGCCGATTTTCCCGCCATGCTTTTCCAAACCAGGATGTCAGCCAACCTGCAAGGAATCCGCCAGCAAACCCGGTTACGTGCGCCCCTACGTCGGTTCTTTCTCCGCCTAGGCCTATCATTGCGAGCAGCAGGATTCCGCCAACCAGCGGGCTCCAACGTTTCATCCACGGAAGTTCACTTTCCTGAAGGCTCGGACGCAGCGCGTGAGCCACGGCGATACCGAGTGCAGCAAAGACGGCGGTGGAAGCTCCTACCGACAGATGTGATGCATCCCGTAAGGCCGCGTTGGCAAAATTTCCGAGAACTCCGCCAACAAGGATGATTAGCCAGGCCATCCCGCCGCCAAGCAATTGGCCGGCCAAGTAACCGAACAAGGCACCGAAAAACAGATTCGAGACCAAGTGCGTAGCATCGACGTGAAGTGTTAATGCCGTAATCGCACGCCACCATTCACCGGAAAGCAATTTGCCGGCATGAAGGTGTCCGGCCTGTTCCATCCCGGCTCCAATCGAAGTGCTCCAAACCAAGAAGCTGACCAATGCCAGAACAAGGCCGTAACCGAGCAAGCCTTCGACGCTGCCGATTGCGGATACGGTGTCCTTTTTGAGTGTCGGCTCGAATTGTTCAGTTTGGTCTTGGTGGTATGCGTGCAATTCCTTTGAGGCGCTGGTGTAGTGTTCTTCTGCAATCACTAAATGCCATCTGGGGCCATCCGAATGCACTTCTGCTGAGATCCCAGATGCCAGTAGTACCAGCCGAAGCTCCATGCATTGCCGCCGATCGGATGATTCGTAGATCGAAAGAAACTGATCCGTCACTCTTCCATCCCCCGTGAAGCCAAACCCCTAGCACATCATAGAAAAGTGCCGCTATCGTTCGAATCGGTTGAACACCATATTGGCAGCCGATCAGTCCAATACGACGAAGCATTGTTCGCCAGCGAATGGCATGCCACCTCATTCGAAATCTTTGGAGAGGGGCGATTCTGTTTGCGTTCCCGCACAACCCGGCACGGTAGACGCTGTATTTCGCACAATTGCAACCTCAAGGCTGACCGAGTGGTTCGGTCGGCCGCTCTTGTTTCTTAAGTCATATGACGCAGTTCCCCGGCCTTCGTTGAGGTTCTGTTTGGTCTGAGGCGGATGTGCCTGCTATGCTTGCTCTCCCAGCCATAAACACATCACGGTGGTCGAGGCCTGATGGATTGTCAAAAAACGACGGGGCGTTGACCAAGACAGAAAACGCCTTCGCTTGGTCGAGTTGCTCGTGATTTTGCTGCAAGGGAAGACATGAAGACAATCGGATTGATTGGAGGAATGAGTTGGGAGTCGTCAGCGGTTTACTACCGTCTGTTGAATGAGCGGGTGCGTGAGCGATTCGGCGGTACAAGCTCCTGTCGATGCCTGCTCCATTCGGTCAATTTCGCCGAGATCTCGCGTTTGCAGCATCAAAGCGATTGGGACTCGCTGTCGTCGCGTATGGCTGATTGTGCGAAGAGCCTAGAGAACGGAGGAGCGGATTGTATCGTTCTTTGCACCAATACGATGCATGTCTGTCGTGAGGCCATCGAATCGGCTAGCTCACTTCCTTTGATTCACATTGCTGCGGCAACGGGCGAAGCCATCAGGGGGCATGGCTACCGCAGGGCGGGTTTGCTTGGTACGCGTTTCACCATGGAAAAAACCTTCTATTCGGACATGCTGAGCGAGCGGTACGGCATTGAGACGGTCGTTCCGGATACGCCGGGGCGTGAAACAGTGCACCGCATCATCTATGAGGAACTCGTGTGTGGTGTCATTCGCTCGGAATCAAAGCAAGCCTTGCTCGAGGTGATGGGGAGCATGTTGGAAGATCGGGTTGATGGATTCATACTGGGGTGCACTGAGCTTCCACTGTTAGTTGAAACGGGTGATGTCGAAGCAGGTGGCCGGATACTACCGCTTTGGGACACGACCTCGATTCACGTTGACGCCGCACTCGATTTTGCGAACGAATCCTAGTTCGCCTGCTTAGCTTGAGCTTGGCATTTTGTGTAACGCGACGCCTCTTGGGGTAAACTTGCGCTTTGCAGATATTGCCTAACTTGGATCGGACCAATTTTTCACCAGCCTTCGACGGCGAACTCTTCCTCCCTATTCAGCCGAGAGTATTTCACGTGCCGCATCACTCATTAGAAACGTTTCCTGCGCTACGCGTCCTGTCGCTAGCCATCTCTCGAACTAGCTGCTTCCTCGTCACGTTTCTCGGTTCGTTTACCAGTGTTGTCTTCGCGCAGTCTCCGGAAGTTGTGGCGACATCGGACGCCAGCAATGAATGGATCACGCTTTTTGATGGAGAATCGCTTGTCGGATGGTATGGCAATAATCCACACACGACACGGAAGTTGGATAACAAAGAGGCAATCAAGGAGTCACTTGCGAAACAGCGTTCTGAGTTTCGAAAGCACTGGTCTGTCGAACAAGGCGAGTTAGTCAACGACGGGAAAGGACCGTACGCGACCACGGAAGCGGAATACGGCGATATCGAATTGCAACTCGAGTATCGAACCGTCGCAATGGCGGATAGCGGCATTTACCTCCGTGGAACGCCCCAGGTTCAGATCTGGGATACGACGGAAGCTGGCGGGAAATGGAATCGTAATGCCAACTTCGGTTCCGGCGGACTCTTTAACAACACGAAAGGCACGAGTGGGCAGCTTCCGCTGCGTCTTGCCGACCGCGAATTTGGTAAATGGAACCACTTTCGCATTTTGCAGGTCGGATCACGGACCTGGGTTGAACTGAATCGCGTCCTTGTCGTTGATGGTGCGCGAATGGAGAACTTTTGGGACAAATCTAGGTTGGAACCATTACCGGCCGTCGGTCCCATTCACTTGCAGACCCACGGCGGTGAGATTCGTTGGAGGAATATTCTGCTAAGGGAAATTGATGTTGAGGAGGCAATTAGCCGACTGCGCGGAGATGATCAGCAACTCGGATTCCGACGCATATTTGATGGAAAAACTCTGAACGGGTGGACGGGGGCTGTGGACGACTATGATGTCGTCGATGGCTCGATTCGCTGCAAGCCCGGCAGAGGCGGTGTGCTATTCACCGAGAACGAGTATTCCGACTTTGTCGTACGTTTGGAGTTTAAGTTGCCAGCCGGTGGGAATAATGGGTTGGCGATTCGTTACCCAGGCAAAGGACGGGCGTCCTACGATGGAATGTGTGAACTGCAGGTCCTCGACAACGACGCCGAGAAATACGCGAGCCTGGACGCGCGGCAGTATCACGGATCAGCTTACGGAATCGCTCCTGCCTATCGTGGCTACCTTCGTCCAACAGGCGAGTGGAATTACCAGGAAGTCACCGTTCGCGGCTCGCGAATCGAAGTCGAGCTCAACGGGACTCGAATCTTGAATGCAGACTTGGATTCGGTTACGGAATACAAGGACGGGCGAGATCATCCTGGTAAAAAGCTGCGGTCGGGGCATTTCGGATTCGCTGGACACAATGATCCGGTCCTGTTCCGCAATATCACGATCAAAGAATTGCCTCGTCTCTAGCCGGAACGCTTTGTTACGAACTAGTGCTTTGGCAATTTGAGGTGTTCAATCTGGAACTAGGGCTTGGGAACCCTAAAAAAAATCTTCACTTCCGCTAAGAATCTATCCCGGGGTGTCGTCTAACAGGTCGAGAAGCCCCGAAGCCGTTGGTCGAGCGTGTGGAAATCCCTGACGAAACTCTTGTTGCTCGCTACCAAAGGGATCGGTGCGTCGATTCACTAGATAGTCTGCTATGCCGCTACTCCGAGTGGCTACCCAAGCTGCTTTGCCAGATTGGTGTCGACGAAACGGTCTGTCGCGATTTGACGCAAGACGTGCTCGTTCGGGCTTTTCGGTCCATCACTCAGTTTGAAGGGAGGTCTTCCTTTCGAACTTGGGTGACTCGGGTTGCGATCAACCGAGCTAAAGACCATTTCCGCGAGATAAGGCGAAGCAAAGAGAAGACCAACGTTGAGTTGGGAGTAGCAATCGATCCTACGGACGCGGATTCCGAACGCAGGATACATGAGCATTCTGAGCTGGAGGAACGAATGGAACGTCTCGAGAAAGCAATGGACAGTCTGAGTGAACCGCTGCGTTTAGCTTTGGTGCTCACAACCGTTCATGGCATGAGCGCGGCAGATGCCGCTCAAGTCTTGGGGTGTACCCGAAATGCACTTTACTTTCGGATTCACAAGGCCAAGAAGATTCTTAAACATCAACTCCAAGGGTGACTCCTAGGCCATGAATCAAGAAGAGGATGCTCCTGACGTGAACGCCGGCAAAAAACACCGGGACGGTTACAGCCAAAGGTGGATGGAGGAGTTGCTTAAGGAGTGGGGCGAATGGAAGACGCCCGATCGATTCGTTGATTCCGAACAAATCAAAGATGCAGCAAAACAGCTGATTCTTGCTAACGAATTGCCATCGGAACCATCGGAGTTGGAATCAGAGGTTGGGAAATCAGTTGAGGTCACGCGGCGTGGTGCGTCGCAAACCGATTCTCGTCGATACGACTTAGTTGCCTTTCTTGGCACCGTCGCCGGGTTGTTGATCGCTTTGGGTTTCTATTGGCTGGGAAGCCGGATGTCCACGCCAGGTTCGAATGGCGAACTACGGAACGCTGCGAGCTCGAAAGCGGAGCTTGTTCACAGTGCGTTCGAGCTGACCGTGGATGATATCCAGCAGGCTCGAGTCGTTGCAGTCAACTACCAGCGTCTTTTTGGTGGCCGATTTGCCGCGGCATTGGAAACGGAAGAGTCCGTTGACTTGATCGTTTCTCAGCAGTCGGAGACTTCCCAAGCTGCAGCAGAAGCTGCACTCTTGCGGCTGTCTTATGCGTCGAAGAACGCGGATGGTAGTTGGAATCCAGTCTGGAATTGCGACGTACTTACGCGAGCGGATCGTGCGTTCGTATTACAAGGCTCGAAGAGTGAGGGGGATCTAGAACTTGAGATATGGACGCATGAGCTGCCAGATGGCAACGTGCTTGTCGATTTTGGATTTGGCTCCGCTGCGCTTTCTCGTCCGAACCGGCAGGTGGTGCTCGAGTTGGCGCGAGCGAACTTGCAAGCTGAGCAGTTATTCTGCACCGCTCAGAATGGTGTCGAATATTGCTTGTTTCAGTCGGGATGCGTTGTAGCGTTAGACTCTGCTTCTTCTGGTGAGTCCTCATTCGAAGTCGACGGGATTGAAGAGGGGCAATCGTCATGATTGCCGAACCCCTACGGACGCTACAGTGGGCCCTATATTGGGCCTTACTAGTTTCGAGCATTTCAGTTGTTCCAACCGCCGAAGGTCAAGAAACGACTCCGGAGCTGAAGACCCAGACTCTCCGTATTTCTGCCCCTCGCAGCGTTTATTTCTGGTCGGATGAGGCAGGCGTCGATGGTGAAAAAGACAGGCATCGTGAATTGCTTGAATGGACCGCGATTTCCAACATGGCTTTCCCTGCCAATTCTGTTGTGAATTGGGCTGCAACACTCGATCGAATCGTGGTTGATCGGGGTCAACTGCGTTTGCAAAGCAAGGATTCAAAACCGATTCGCTTGAAGTTGAGGCTTCCGCGCCATGACGACGCGAAACCAGTCGCAAAGCTCAAGATGTCTTTGGAAATAATCGCTGGGGACGGCGGAAAAGCCTCCGGGCAGCAGGGTTCGCATGGGGACAAATTGGTGGGGAGGTTCGAATTTCCGATCACGTTGGTACCTCATCGTCTTGCAAACGCTCAAGGATTGCCGCGGCTCAAATTGCTTCCCTATGACGAAGCATGGGCAGCTCAGCTTGTTGAAGCAGGATTCCAGGTCTCGAATGGGGACGAGTCAGCCGACGGCTTCGATGAAGTGCAGGATCTGCAAGACAACTCGTTTCAAAAGTCAAAGTTAGCGGAGCGATTTCTTTGGCTGGCTGACTTGGATGCAATCGATACACGGGACCAGAATTTGCTCCTGGACCTAGCCGTCAGGTCGAACCGCATCCTGCTATGGGGAGCCGAGTCCGATCGGGCTTTCGAAATTTCCGGAGTCTCCGAAATCGGATTCGGCGATTCGTACACGACGTTAGCTTCAAGTGAAATGCACTGGTGCGAACGAATGGATCGGCTGATTTCTGCTGGCATCTCGGGACCATCCGGCAGATTGAACGTCGAATTGGAAGGGCAGAACTTAGCGTTGCGGTTTGGAAGTGAAGGAGCCTGGCGCTGGGCCCGCTTCAGGCAGAGTCGCGAGCGCTCAAATAGCGTGCTTCGTGCTGCAAGCCGCACCCTACATAGCGAGGAACGGAGCGTCTTTGTTGGCCTCGATCTTCAGGAGAGCTGGGAGACTGAGCCCGTGATTCGCTACATGTTATCCGAAGTCATCGACAACTATTTTTTGCGAGACAGACCATGGAAATAGAGCTTGCTTTAAAGCACCTCCGGATTGCGGAAATCGGGTTGTTGCTGGTTAGCCTGATGGTGTATCTACCGGTTCAAGCGACGATGGCTGCGCGGCCAGCTGCAGACGAGCTTGTGACGCTGGCCGTTTTGCCATTTGATACGCAGGGTGACAAAAAAGCACAGCAACTCATTTCCCAGCTTTTGACGGCAGAGTTGTCGCTCGGGACTGATTGGTTGCTTGTTGAACGCGAAGAACTGGACAAGGTCTTCGAGGAGATGAAGTTGAACCTCTCGGGGTTGGTGAGGCAGTCGGACGCAATTCAGATTGGACAACTCACGGGCGCTCGGATTTTGGTTACTGGTTCGTTGCTCGATGTTGGCGAGAAACGATATCTCATCGCGAAGCTGATCAGCACTGAAACGTCCCGCGTACTCGGTGTATCTGTGAAAGGGAAAGCTGATCGCGACAATGATCGTCTTGTCGAGCAACTCGCGGGGCAGATTCGGAGCACTCTCGTTGAGAAGGTAGAGACGCTGCTACCGGAGGAAGTTGGCCGAGAAGAACGAATTTCCAAGCTCGCCAAAAAGTTGAAGAAGCAGGGATGGAGGAAGAAGAAGTTGCCATCCATTCATGTTGAAGTGAGTGAAGAGCATGTTGGATCCCGAGCGAAAGATCCCGCAGTTAGGAGCGAAATTGAGTATTTCTTGACTGAGCTCGGCTTCACGGTTCTCGATGAGGATCAGAAGCAGAAGGCTGATATTCACATAATCGGTGAAGGCCTAAGTGAGTTTGCTGGCAGGCATCACGACCTACTTTCCGTGAAGGGACGCGTCGAACTCAAACTGCTCCGGAAGAGCAAGATCGTCGCTTCAGATCGGCAGGCGTCTATGGCAGTCGGACTTAACGAGCAGATTGCCGGCAAGGAGGCTTTGCAGCAGGCTACGGCCAACTTGATGGAGCGGCTAATTCTGAAGCTAAGCAGCAATTGATAGACCCTGTCAGCGAATCTGATGTGGTTGGATTGAAGAACTCGGTTGACTCGCTTGTCGGCTGCGAATTTCGCCTTGTTTCGCCTTGGAAACGGAAGCAAAGATGCAAGATGTACGATTGAGAGACCGCACGTGGTTGTACTCTGCCATCCTCACTTTGGGATTCTCGTTGGTCGCTCATGGGCAGGCGAGTCGAGTTGCCATTTTGCGAACATCGACGACTCCGAAAGTCGTTGAGGATCTAATCTTTGCCGAACTTAGTTCACGAGGTTTCGAGATTGTGGCGCGCGGCAATTGGCTTGATGAAGTCGCCGATGAGCTTGAACTGAATCTCTTGAGAGACCGCGATCGTATCGAGCGGATGAAATCATTCAGCCGTGCTGACGTATTGCTGTTGCTGGACACTCGCATCAACGGCGACCTGTGGCATACAAAAGTAACGTTACTTGAGACTCGCTACGGTACGCGACTTAGCCAGAAACTGGTTGTCGGCGGGCCTGATGAATTCGTTTGGCCCATTGTCGCGAAAGTCGAGGAAGCTCGTCGCAAGTTCAGCGCGGGCATGCAAAACATTGTTGCGGTCGCCCCTTTGGAGTCGCAAAACGTGACTCATGAATTCGATGATCTTCAATCGTCACTAAGCCACTTTCTCGAAGAGAAGTTTGCAGCTTTTCCAGGTACGGTTGTGGTTGAAATCGAGCGAGCGCAAGAGATTCTGAAGGAGATCGCCCTGACTGGCGCAATCGAACAACGGGTGAATGTGCTGCTCGTAGGTGGGGAGTTCGAATTCCGAGAACCTGACTTGAAACAAGTTAAGGTCAAATTGACCTTTGACGATGGGCATGATGTCAAGGAGTTCTCCGAAGTTCGGAACGCATCCGACTATCAGCAATGGCTTAGTGACACGGTAATCCGTTATCACACGGCGGATGGTGGCTACGATGGTATGGGCCTTCGCGCAAGTAGGCTAGGCTTATCCCCAGATCAGCAAAAGAAGGAGTTTGCAGACCTAGCTCGGTCCTTCCGCAGACTAGGCGATCTAGACCGAAGCACTAAGCTTATCGAAGCTGCCCTTGTTCTTGATCCATCCGATGAAGCACTGCGTCGTCAAGCAGCAAAAGACTTCCTCCAACTTGCAAATCGCTTCACTTTGTTTCATCGTTTCACGGCTCAGATGCCGAATGCGGTCGCGCTTGAGGTGCTGAGAAAAGAAGCTGGCGAGGATGCCTCGGTCGTGGAGCATTTGGCGTCGCGGTACATGGAGCATGCCGAGTGGTTGATTCGTAATGACCGCCTCAAGAGTAGGCTCGAGTTTCGTGAATTCGTGCGGAAGTGTGATGGCTTTCCAGGCGTCAATTCCTCCGAGTTCGAGCACCGGCTGGCACGATTTGTGGAGATGACAGCGACGGCGTGGAGTGATCTTCCGATCGAGAAAGCATCGCGGGCCCGGCTAGACCAAATGGCGAGCCAACAGATCATCGATCGCGAAGAGTGGTGGGTTACTGCGCCCGCCATGGTACTAAAACACTACTGGTTCACGCTTGACGCGCGTTTCTTGGAGACACATCGCCTTCTGTTGGAGCTCTATCCGCCCCAACGTTTACCGCATTTGGATTGTGTGCTTAGCATTCCCGATAGATGGCAAGTCCACAATTTCCATGTTGGGCCGGATGGCAAGCATCTTATGCCCCATGAAGTGCAGCTGAGCCGCAAGCAGAAGATCGTAGAGCAGATGGAACGGGTGGATCATGAGGCAATTGAGCGATACGTGCAATTGCTTCAAGGGAGTGACAATCAGATTGCGAGGCTCGCCGGGGCGATTGCTGAGGTGCGACTTGCTTCGTTTTTGGCGTCATTGCGGGCGGCGAAATCAGAGAATCCCAAGGCCGATATGGTGCTGACTGATCGGCAACTTCAGGCCTCGGAGCGAGCCCTTAAGGAGCTGGTAGCACTAAAGGCTCGAGTTGATGAATTGAGAACTGCCCGCAAGGGGGTACTGCCTTGGGATCTTCGACGCGGAGGGTATGTGTCGTTTGAGATCGTACTGGGGCGTGAGTTTGCGAAGTACGACAAGGAATACGGGACTGATTATGCATCCAGGATTCCAGATTTGAAATTTACACGCGCGGGCACAACGCGGCTGTCGACTCAACGGAAGACTCGGACGAAAACGTGGGGGCGACTGAAATTGGAGCCATTGGAAGTTACGGTCGATACGAGCACCCTGCCGGAAAAATTCCGCCATCGTCCGGTCGGTGATCTGGATCCTATTCGGAGCGCGCGAAATTGCGGAGAGTTTGATGTCTATTGGAGCGATTCGGTTGTCTATTCCATGAAGAAACGCGGCAGACTGGAAGCCCTTCCAATAGACGAGTGGTGGAACAAGCCGCAGCAGATTGCCAGCGTTAAATGGGACGGTCGATTTGCGTGGATTACGGGCGCAACGAAAGAGCTTTACCTGCTCGATTCTAAGTCATGGCGACTTCACAAAGTTCCCTCGCTTCCAACGCGGGATTGGCTGAAAGCGGAAGAGACGGGCGTTGGCCAGGCATTCCTAGTCGGAACCTTGAAACCTCACTATCGGTCTTGGATCGCGAAGCTAACGGTGACTGATGCTTCCGGTGGCGAACCCGGGGATCTGCGCTTTGATTTTCGTATCTTTCATCAGGCCCGGAATCTCAACAAGAGTTCGACCCTAGGCGGAGTGATACGCTCCAATGACTTCGAGGATGCGTTTCGCTGTCCTTGGATGTCGAAAGTTCAGCTCGCTGACGGCAGTGAACAAGTTGTCGTGGGGCGTTGGGCAGGCAAGCCGATTATGATTGATCCGAAGACGTTGAAGATGGCTGAGTTTCCGATCCAAGTTACTCCTGGCTACGACAATAGTGACGTCATCTATAGTTACAAAGGTACGGTTCTAGCAAACCGCGCAAGCAAAGCCGCCCTCTATCGTGAAGGCGTGGATGTTCGCAAACCTGAGATCCTACCAGTCATTGGTTGTCGTCGGTTTGCTGTTCATGAGAAGTGGATTTATGCCTTCGGCTTCAATGGTACCTGGGACCGCATCCACCGAGAGACCTATCGCGTAGAGAACTTAGTACCAACCATGTTGCCCGCTGGGTATGGGGGCTGTGCAGTTGGCAACTCAGCTCACTATGGACTTGTTGGATTCGGGAGTCGAGCGACGGGAGAAGAGCAGTCGCTCCTGTATACCGTTTCGGTGCTCGACAGATTTCGCAATGATTGATCGCGATTCCATTTCGTTGCGATACGCTGCCGCAAGCACGGCACTAACGCTGTTCAATGAGTGCGGTCCACGGCACTTCCGTCCAGTCACCGTCGATCAGACGCTCCCAACGGGAACGAATTGTCCACTGCGTTCCGTCATGGAACCAAATCTCCACCAGTCGAAGTTGATCCGCGCTGCAATCGAGCTGCTTTGCCAAGCTTCGCGCGATTGCGAGTCTATTCAAAGCCGGATCAAGCTTGCTCGCGTTCCGTCGTCTGCTCATTCCGGAAGGTTAGCGGTAACCCCCGACACCTTGGGTCTCGGTTGTGACGATTTTACGGAACTTGCAGATCAAGTTGTTCGCAAGCCTATCGAATTCGAATTCGAAGCACTCGCTAGTCGTCACCTACGTTCATGGTGACCTACATTCCCTCGGCGGGATAAACGGAAGTCATAGGGATCGGTCCCGCACGACTCGGACGGGAATTGCTCGTGAGCAACTATTCAATCACTGACATTGCGAATACGAAATGCATTCCATCGCTTTCAGGCGTTGCAATGCGTCTATTGGAAGTTGCGCAACAGGAAGATCCTGATTTTGCGGATGTATGTCGAATTCTGCGCTCCGATCCGGCTATTAGTGGCAAAGTATTGCAGACGGTGAATTCGGCACTGTATGGATTTCAGTCGAAAATTGAATCGATCGAGCAAGCTGTTCCGAAGCTCGGCTTGTCGATGATTCGAACTCTGGTACTCAGTTTTCACCTTGCGGACAGTCAAGAGCACCGCTCAGAGGAGGCTGTCTTCTTCCGCAAACTGTGGCGAAGCTCGCTGACCCAAGCTGTCATCGCGGAGCTTATCGCAGAAAAGACGGGTCAAGATCCTTCCTCCTTCTTTAGCGGCGGGATGTTGCAAGACATTGGCATTCACGCCATGGCAGCTGAGCATTTTGACGAATACCTCAACGAGGTATACAACAAATCCAGCCTGCCCAATACGACCGAAGCAGAGTTGACCCACTTCGGTTTTGATCATTTGGACGTCACGATTCAGATCCTCGAGATGTGGAATCTCGGAGAGTCGTTCATTGAGGCGGTTCGCATTCATCACAATGCGGAAGAGACGAAAAATGCTGACGGCTATTCAAAGCTAGCTCTCGCACTGCAAGCTGCAACTCTGGGTAGCCACGCGCTGAGCCGGGGGCGACCGAAGCTCGAATTTAATGATTCATTGGAACAGTTCGCTCAGTTCCTCTGCCGCCACCTTGGTTTCAATCCTGGTGAGATCGAAGGGCTAGTTGAAGAAGTGCTAAATCGGGTTGAAGAGTACTCGGTCTTGTTCAACTTTGATATCGATAACATCTCCTGCGAGCAGGTGACTCGGCGGTCGAAAGAGCTACTACAGCAGATAGCCGTTGATCTTCAATTGAAGATGGTTGAAAGTCGTCGTAGCAAGGCAAGGGGCGAGCAGGATTCAGAGCTATTCAGGGATTATTTGACTGGGGTTTACAACACTCGGTTCTTGAACGAAAAGCTGCGTGCCGAACTCGGCTCATGGGTAGCTCGTCGGTTGCCCGTAGCGTTCTTGTATGTGGATATTGATGAGTTCAAATCGATCAACGACAGCTTGGGACACCGGGTCGGGGACCAGGCAATCAAACATGTGAGTTCTTGGCTGAATGAATGCACGCGAAAGAACGACTTTACGGTGCGTTTAGGGGGGGACGAATTTCTCGTCGTCGCACAAGTTGCCGAGGAAGACTACAACACGATCGCGAGCCGGATCGCAGAAGAGACTCCGACTCTAGAGAGTGTTCGCGGACCCGTTGAACTCTCATTGAGTGTCGGTTGTGTATTCTTTCAGCCGAAGCGTGGCGACAAAGTCGATATCGACTATCTCATCGATCAAGCGGATCGCCAGATGTACGTGGCGAAAAGTCACGGAGGCCACGAATGCTCGACGGTTCGGCTACCAGAAAGCACCGCGTCTTAGGACGCAAAGTGAAATTGCGAAAGCAGCAACCTTTTCATTCCATCGCGTCAATTTGTTTACGCAGTTCATCGGCCTCAGCCGCCTTGAGATCGCTTTTCTTACGGTCTGTATGGGACAGTTGGTAGGATTCCTCTAGAAGCTTCTGGTACTTCTTCTCCAGCTTTGCTTTCTTATCGCCAAAGCCAAACATGGTAGGGCCTTCCGTAAAAGTCTCTTTTGGGGAATGAAAGCCGAAGACTCTGGTCGATCGGACAACCTTGCCATTTCTTCGACGGCGGTCGCCGCATTCACTTGCCCGGCCGCAGCGTTCACTTGCTTTGCTTCGACTATAGGCGGGCAGCAACCTCCCCATCGCAGTGCTTAGTGCAGTGCTTAGTGCAGTGCTTAGTGCAGTGCTTAGTGCAGTGCTTAGTGCCGTGGGTAGTAAAGGGGTGTGTTGATTTCGTGCCGGAAGACGCTCAAGTTGGCCTAGGATTGAAAACGCTAAGCTGAATGGGGCCTTTAGCGTGCTCTCAAAGGGGCGGCTTCAGTGACCGTCGAAACAACACGAAGGAGCCGTTCGTCTTCACGGATCTTTGATGCTGCGAAACACTCTTCCCCAATCGCGTGTGGGGACAAGGCTGCTGTTTTAAGAAACTAGAGACGCTTTGGAATGTTATGAACCTCCTGGAGACTGTCCGGTTCAGCCGGGGTAAGGCAATCTTCTCCTATGAACGACCCACCTTACGAGCTTCGGCTCCCCCATCCCAAGGAGAATGATGATGTTGCACCGATTTGTTGCTACCGCGTTTTTGGGCTGCTCGCTAGTTGGATTGACCACAGTGAATGCTGTGGCCGACGAGACTCGTACGAAATCGATAATGCCAGTTCCTGATCCGACTTTCTCTCCCGAGCTCTCTAGTGAAGTGCGAGTGCTGGGCAGACTGATGATCGATGCGCTGAAAGACGTTGACAAGTCCCGAGAACTTGCAAATCAAACAAGCTCAGAAGCTAGACACGAAACTCGGCTACTGCTAACGAACGATTGGCAACTGCAATTCGAAATCGACGAGAAAGGGAAGCTTCATGCTGGATCCACTCGTTTCGTATTTGACGCAGTATCGGGCCCAGATCGTCCAGGCGCTGTTCGCCTTCCGAAACCGGTCGTCCTCTTTGGCTTAAAGGTTCAGTTGAGCTCTCAAGAGGGAGGCCTTGACGTTGAGGCCGGGGGAACACCCGAACATCAAGCTCTACCGAGCGACGACGAACTCGATTTGATTTGCGGCCCTGATTGGATCATTACGTGGCTTGAGGATGAGAACGGCCAAATCATTGAAGGCACAACTGAGTTGCTTTGCGGCGGTGAGTCGTACCCGGTGAATTAGAGCGAGAATGCTCGCTCGTTTGCGAACAACCGGAGATGGGAATGACCCATCTCCGCATTTTCGATCTGTTTGCGTCTGCCGCTGCAGGTTGGACGGCATGCCGCTGAAAGGAAATACGAATGCAAAAAGAGTAGGGCAGGCAGGACTCGAACCCGCGACCAAGGAATTATGAGTTCCCTGCTCTAACCAACTGAGCTACTGCCCCGAAACGCGCAAATGCGATTCTCGGGAATGAATTGATCTTGGCCGGCCTGCAACAAACGAGGCACTGACCATCGTGCAGCGTGGGCACAAACAATCCCGAAGCGGAATCTCGCATGTGTTCAAGTGCTTGATTCTAGCGTGACCTGCACTCTTGAGAAAGCCAGGTGGAAAACGCCATGGTCCGCGTCAGATCTTAAGCCGAATGACGCGATTTGAGGTTTTGAATTGAATCCTGACGACCGTTGCGAAAGAGTTGACTTGGTGCCTAGTCCTAGTTGGCTGAGCAGTTTAAGCTCGTCTCCCCAATCTCGATTGAAGCTGGTTGGTTCGGTACATCCCCGCTCACTTCTGATCGAGAAGCCTTGCAGGAACAAACCTCTTTCAAAGTCAAAGGACGATTTATGAGTGGACGAATTGTGATGAAAACGGGCGAATCACTTGTTGGCGGTGGCCCTCCATTCACAGCGGCAGAACCAGAAGTGGTCATCGGTGAATTGGATGGTCCAGTCGGAACGGCCATCGCCACTCTGACGGGCGATCAGGCGGCCGGGCACTCGAAGGTATTCGCAATCCTAAATACGGATGTTCAAGTTCGACCTGTTACGCTGATGGTGAGTAAGGTAACTGTCAAGAACAGCCGTTATACCAATATCTTGATGGGAACGGTTCAGGCAGCAATTGCGAACGGAGTGCTCGACGCGGTCCGCGCTGGTGATATCCCCAAAGAGAAAGCGAACGATCTGGGCATTATTTGCTCTGTTTGGTTGAACCCCGGCGTTTCCACCGATGACAAACTGGATCACAAAGCGCTCTTTGAGATTCATCGCAAAGCCATGGCGCAAGCAATCCATAAGGCGATGCATGACGAGCCATCTATCGAATGGCTGCTGGAAAACCAAGATAAGATCACGCACAAGTACTATGAACGCGGTCTAAAGGGCGAAATCTAGTTGTCGTTTACCTCCAGCACGCGCCGGCTGTTGAGTCGCGAATGCGTTTGGCATGCTTTACATTGCCCTGGATGTCCTCGAGACTCCCAGGGCATTTTCATGGAAACGCTCAAACCCCAAGACTGTTGCGCAAGGTAGTCCTGATGCACCCACAACAAGTACCCTTCCATCGCGTTGTTACCACTTTCCTTGTGCTGCTTGCCTGTGTTGGCAATGCTCTGGCGCAAACCGATGATCAGCACGACTCAAGCCCAATTCGGTTGCTCGCTTCGAATCCGCATTACTTCGAGTTCCGAGGACGACCAACCGCGTTAATCACATCGGCTGAACATTACGGAGCCGTCCTGAACCAAGACTTCGATATCGAGACTTACCTCGACGCTCTTGCGAAGAACCGGCTGAACTACACAAGGATTTTCACGGGTTCTTACGTTGAGATACCAGGCAGTTTCGGGATTGAAAACAATACTCTCGCACCGGCAACCGGCCGCTTCTTAGCGCCATGGCAACGAGTTGATTCAGCCGGGCTATACCAAGGTGAACGCCAGTTTGATCTATCAAAGTGGAATCCGCGGTACTTTGAGCGATTGCATGGCTTTGTCGCTGCCGCCGGCAAAAGGGGCATCGTTGTGGAAGTGACTCTATTCTGTTCGACTTATCAAGACGGCTATTGGGAACGGAATCCGTTTCATCCGTCAAACAACGTGAACAACATTGACGTCAACTTGGATCGCAAGTCCTCGAACACTCTGAACAATGGCGGGCTGCTTCCATTTCAAAAGGCCTTAGCACGTAAGTTGGCAAACGAGCTTAATGGTTACGACAACATTATTTACGAAATCCAGAACGAGCCTTGGGCGGACCAAGGTGTCAAGGCCATGCGTGTCCTGCGGACGCTAACACCAAAACCTGGAAAGTCGGATTGGTTTAAGTGGGCAGAGACTGCGTCGCCCGATTCATTGGATTGGCAAAACGTGATCGCCAAAGAAATTCGTATAGTCGAGAAAGACCTACCAAATCAGCACCTGATCGCTCAGAACTACACGAACTTCTATCACTCTTTGCAGGAGATTCAGCCAGAGATTTCCATTCTCAATTTCCATTATGCATGGCCTGCTGCGGCGACTCTAAATTGGGGATGGAAGCGCCCCATCGGATTCGACGAATCCGGTTTTGCTGGGAACGAGGATGATGAGTACCTGGTCCAGGCTTGGCAGTTCATGTTGTCCGGTGGAGCCTTATTCAATCACCTTGATTACTCATTCTTCGTAGGGCACGAACGTGGTGACGGAGTCAACAATGCTCCAGGCGGCGGAAGCGAAAAATTTCGTCGGCAACTTAGCTATCTTGTTGCATTCTTTTCGGAACTTGACCTGACGAAGATTGAGCCGGACGCGTCGGTCGTTGTCCACGCACCCGGTTATGAGTCGCAGTCTGTCTCAGATGGCCAATCGCAGTTCGCGACCGTCCTACACGGAGTCCCTGGCGATTTTGTTGACTTGCGTCTACCCGAGGGGCATTATGCTTGCCGAATTCTGTCCCCGAGGTCCGGGAAGACGCTCACGACGACGATCTTGTTAAGTGTGTCCGACCAGCTCACTCGGGTTGATCTACCTTCAAAGAGCGATTTTGTCGCATTGTTGATTCAGCGATTGAAGAAATCGTAGATCCTCGATCACAGCAGATGCCTACTCAGGCATTCGCATTTTCCGTGAGGTTTTCGATCGTCAAATATTCTCAAGTATCCGATCCGTCGACAAAAAAAAGCCATCGTCGCGAGGTACCGAGGCGATGGCTTCAGTTTCTTTGGCTTGTCGTTCAACGACTCGAAGTAAGGCGATCTACTTGTCCGCGCCGACGGCCTCAGCGACAGGTTCTTCTAATTGAATGGACTTGCTATCTTCAGGCTCTTCGACCTTGCCAAGTAGATTTTCTAGTTCTTTGCGAAGTGCGGGGCCGCGCGCTGTCGTCGAGACAACTTTACCTTCTTGGTCAAGCAGAAACATCGAAGGGATACCGACCACGCCGTAATAGGTTGTAGCCTCGTTCGTTCCGCCTTCATCGTGCAAAACGATCCATTTCGTGTCGTGATCTTCGACAAACTTCTCCAGTTGATCGCGATCACGGTCTAGGCTGATGCCAACGACTTCGAAGCCTTTCTCGTGGTAGAGTTCGTATTGCTTTTCGATGTTTGGATGCTCGGCGACACAGGGGCCGCACCAAGTCGCCCAAAAATCTACAAGAGTCACTTTGCCCTTGAGATCGCCAATATCGAATTTGTCGCCATTCAGCTTAGTGCCCGATAGCTTGAGCGACTGTCCAATTAGATTTTGCCGGCGAGCCAATCCTTCGAGCATGTCCGCGTCTTTGGCAAGTTCCTCACCACCATTTCGAAGCATCTTCGAGGCTTCTCCGAAGAACGCGTTTGCCGCGTCTTCACCCACGCCTTCGCTGTTGGATAGGTAGAAACCGGCCATGACTGCCATTCGACTATCCTCAGCGGTCAGCGTTTCGACGCTGGAAAGAAAGTCGACGATGCCCTTGAGCGTTCCCTCGGCCTTCTCTGGATCGGATAGATCCATCATGCTTCCGCTAATGAGCGAACGTTTCGCATTCATGAATAGTTCCGACTTGGTGTCACCCTTTTCCGTCAATAGGGCGACCATTCGCTCATTGCCGGATTGGAGTCCCGCTCGCATCTGATCGTAAGTCTCTCGACTCGTTGGGCGGAACTTCTGAAGTTCTTCGATGAATGCTTGGGTGTCGTCTAGTGAAGCGTCGTCGGCCAATTCGAACGAAGGCAGCTGCTTCTCCGCATCTTCCCGCTTCTCAAGCTTTGGTGCGGAGATTGATTCAGAGTTCTTGCCCTTCTTCTTTTCGTCATCTTCACCGGCGATGGAGACGCCAGCGAGGACTAGGTTGATTGCCAATGCAACGAGTGCAGGTGATGAATAAACGCGTTTCACGTTATCCCTTTCATTCAATTTAGGCAGGTTCACAATGTTCAGGCCGGAGAGGAAAGCTGACGCGTTTGTGCGTCGGTGTGGCCGCTTAGGTAAGACCGCGGAGTTTCGCAGCTAACTTTCATGGAGTGCTACTACTGCTGCTGCGTAAGGAGAGAGCTCTCACCGTAGCCAAGAGCTGGACTCGCGGGCACGTGATCTTAACCGCAAAATTGACCATGTGCCATTTTTTCCCAGGGATCTTCGGCCTATTGGGCTCAATTGGGTGCCGGGGCAAACGACCAGGCCACCGTGGCTTCCCAGCTGACTGGGGCTGCTTAACCGGAGTTGATTGCCTAGTCAGCAGAACACGACACGTTCTTTCGACAGCCTGCGGGGGTCGTTTCATACTCGCGAGGCCAACGACCGAATGCGAAACCAGCGGGATCCAGTTTTTGTCGTATCCTGCACCAAGACCAGGGCAGCCAGCAAGCTTAGACTCCCCAGATCGGCCCAGTCATGTTTGAAAAGCAATAAATTCACAGTCACCTGGGGACGCAAAAGCTTGCCGCGGACCGTGTTTTTCAGGTAGTCTACTACTAGTTGGGTTTGCTCACAGTGATGGGTGAGTCCCCCCTGATTTTGGGCAGAGAGGAAATCTGCCTCATTCGCTTGCTTGGCTTCGGATCTGGAGCCGTCGCGATCCCGCCTTAGTTCCCACCGTTCCTGAAACAGCTCGGATTTGATTTGAGCTTGGGCCGTAGTCGTTGCACAAAGACAAAACTCGTCCCACCTCGTTTTTCCAGTTCCCACCGTGATTAAGAAAAACGCATCCCGCAGCCCCTCAAAGGCAACGCATCTCGCAGCCCCTGAAGGGGTTGAGCGTTCCCGTCACCGCCATTCCACTCTGACCTACTCAGAATTCGATTTATGATCTCATTCCGAAATTGCCGTCTGGTAGTCGATTCCCTGTCGTTGAGTCGTTTCTGGCTTTTTGCTGTCGCGATCATCCTTCCGGCTCAGCTCTCCGCTGTGAAGTTTGCCGTCGGTGACGAGCAGGCAGCGGCTGCGTCGAAATCGGCTGATACATCGTCACAACCGATTAGCTATGAAAAACAGATTGCACCCATCTTTCGCACGCACTGTCAAGGTTGCCACCAGCCGGCAAAGGCTCAAGGTGAGTACGTGATGACGGATTTTGCGAGCCTCAGCGAGGCTGGCGAAAGTGGCGATCCCGCGATCGTTCCGGGGGATGCCGATGCGAGTTACCTGTATCAACAGATTGCAATCGTCGATGGCGAAGCGGCTATGCCCAAGAAAGGAAAGCCGCTTCACCCCTCTGAGATTGAACTCATTCGTGAATGGATCAATCAGGGGGCGAAGAACGACTCTGTTGAAAGCCAAACTTCGTATTCGTCGGACTCCCTGCCAGCCTACCGTCGTCCCCCCATGGTAACCGCACTTGCGTTTTCACCGGATGGCCGTTGGTTGGCATCCAGTGGCTTCCACGAGGTGTTTCTCATCAATACCGGGACATGGGAAACGGAGAAACGTCTCGTTGGACTAAGTGAACGCATCGAAGCGGTAAGCTTTTCTCCGGATTCCAAACGACTCGCTGTCACCGGCGGTTCACCTGGCCGTCTTGGGGAAGTTCAGATCTGGGATGTCGATTCCGGTGAACTAACTCTTAGCAAGCAGATAACTTACGACGTACTTTACGGTGGCCGCTTCTCTCCTGACGGCATGTTGGTTGCGTTTGGGGCCACAGACAATGTCGTGCGGGCAATCGATTCGCGAACTGGGGAGCAGAAATTGCACCAGGGCGCGCATGACGACTGGATTCGCGCGGTCGCGTTCAATCCAAGCGGAACTCATCTTTTGAGTGCTGGGCGTGACATGACGGTGAAACTCACAGAGGTCGCGACGGAGCGTTTCGTGGATAATGTGACGTCAATTACTCCTGGCGCTCTCAGCGGCGGAATCAACGCATTGGCAATGCACCCAAGCCGTGATGAAGTTCTCGTTGGTGGAGCTGACGGAATTCCCAAGGTGTACCGCATGTTCAGGGAGACTCAGCGACGAATTGGTGACGACGCCAACTTGATTCGTCGATTCCCCTCATCCAAAGGCCGGATCTTTGCCGCTGAGCTTTCACCAAAGGGCGACTACTTCGCTACCGCCAGTACGCTCGACGGCAAAAGTATCGTTCAAGTCTATCCATATGATTTCGATAGCAAGCTTTCGGACGAGTTGAAAGCGATCTTGAAAAAACGCGTTGCCGAGCGATCTGCAGATGAAAAGAAGAAAGTTGCCGAATCTCGGGACGCGGTCTCCGCAAGCACGATGGAAATCGCTGTGGAAGACTCGCGTCTCTACGCTCTGTCCTATTCGGCGGACGGGAAACAACTTGCAATCGGCGGAAGCGATGGAGTTCTGAGAATTCTCTCTGTGGAGCAGGGGAGAGAAGTTCATCGTTTTGCACCCGTTGAACTGCAGGATACGGATGAAGGAGCCGAGGCCATCGCAACGCTGCTGGCGAACAGCGGGATGCCCATCCGCGAAGATGACTTGCCCCAACACCAATCTGAAACCGAGCTACTTCCAACGGCACGACTCACATCCATTGCTGTGGCACCTACCAAGCTCTCGCTTTCGACGCCAAATGAGACCGTGCAGTTGGTTGTTACAGGGCACTACGAAGGAGGGGCGACCGCCGATCTAACGCGGCTCGCAACTCTTTCCACGACGGAGGGGGTCCGTGTCGACGGTCTAGGGCTTGTTGACGCTTCGAAGTCGGGGACGATTGGAGTTGCGTTTGCTGGGCATGCCGTGCAAGTTGCCGTCGAATGCAAGCCACTTACCGGGCAGCCGACTGATTTCACGCGGGACGTGAACCCCATTCTCTCGCGACTTGGTTGTAATTCTGGGACCTGCCATGGTGCCCAAGCAGGCAAGAATGGGTTCAAGTTATCCCTCCGCGGCTATGATCCGATTGGAGACTTGCGAGCTTTGAGCGACGACTTGAGTTCGAGGCGTTTGAACGCGGCGGCTCCGGACTCAAGCCTTATGCTTCTGAAGCCGATCGGCGCGGTGCCGCACGAAGGAGGCGTGCTTTTGACCGAAGACAGCGTTCACTACGCGATTCTGCGTCAGTGGATCGCCGAAGGGGCGCAGCTGGATTTGCATTCGAGCAAGGTAGCGTCGATTGAGGTCTTTCCGAAGGAACCCGTGATTGAACGCGAAGGGCAATGGCAGCAGTTCCGCGTCGTCGCCAGCTATCCGGATGGAACTAAGCGTGATGTTACTCACGACGCATTTGTGGAGAGTGGCAACTCCGAAGTAGCCAAGAGCTTCGCTGGTGGCCGAGTCCAAGCACTGCGACGCGGTGAAGCCCCGTTGCTGGTTCGATACGAAGGTGCTTACGCGGCGGCAACGGTAACCGTCATGGGGGACCGGACTGGGTTCGCATGGCAGCCGCCGGAAATCTACAGCGACATTGATAAGTTCGTCGCGGACAAATGGGAACGCATGAAGATTCAGCCGTCCGATTTAGCGCAGGACCATGAGTTCTTGCGTCGCGTGCGACTGGATCTAACTGGTTTGCCACCGACCGTTGACGAGTTTCGCGAGTTTAAATCCGATCGACGGCCCTCCATTTTGAAGCGTATGGCAAAAATCGAGGAACTCATCGGATCGCCGGACTTTGTCGATCACTGGACGAACAAATGGGCTGACCTTCTCCAAGTCAATTCCAAGTTTCTTGGGAAGGATGGTGCCAAAGCATTTCGTGGTTGGATACATGATGCTTTTGAAAAGAACACGCCTTACGACGATTTCGCTCGGCAGATTTTAACCGCGAGTGGCTCGAACAAAGACAATCCTGCCGCATCGTACTACAAGATCCTGCGTGATCCCGATTTGATCATGGAGAATACCACTCACTTGTTCTTGGCGATTCGCTTCAATTGCAACAAGTGCCATGACCATCCGTTCGAGCGTTGGACGCAAGACCAATACTACGAGCTTGCTGCCTATTTTGCCCAAACCGGTTTGAAGAAGGATCCAAAGGGCGGTAATGCGAAGATTGGCGGAACCGCTGTTGAAGGCGCCAAGCCGCTCTACGAAGTCGTGTTCGACAAGCCTGACGGAGAGATCCAGCATGTTCGCACTGGCGGCGATGTGCCTCCGGCATTCCCTTACGAATGTGATTACGAGGCCGAGGAAAATGCGACTCGACGGGAGCAATTGGCGGCCTGGATCACCTCCCCCGACAATCCGTACTTTGCCCGCAGTACTGTCAATCGACTTTGGGGCTATATGACCGGGACGGGGTTGATGGAACCACTCGATGATATTCGTGCTGGGAATCCACCGACGAATCCGGAATTGCTCGATTTTCTGACGGAGGAGTTCATCAACAGCGACTTCGACGTCCAGCACGTTTTGCGGTTGATCTGCAATTCGCGAACGTACCAATTGTCGGTAGCCAGCAACCAATGGAACGCGGATGACACCTTGAACTATTCCCACGCGAAGGCCAAACGGCTTCCCGCCGAAGTTCTCTACGATGCGGTTCACCGAGTCACCGGCGCCGTGACCAAGATTCCCGGAGTGAAACCCGGAACTCGCGCTGCGGCGCTTCCGGACGTTGCTGTGTCGCTGCCCGACGGATTCTTAAATAACCTTGGACGTCCGGTACGAGAAAGCGCGTGTGAGTGCGAACGTTCCCATGATCTGCAACTCGGTCCGGTCATGGCACTCGTCAGTGGTCCCACGGTTGGGCAAGCTATTTCCGATCCGCAATGTGAGCTTCCAAAGCTGGCGAAAGACGAACTGACCGAGGATCAGCTCGTACGCGAGATCTTTGTTCGAGTCCTCTCGCGGGAAGCGACCGAGGAAGAGGTGCAGGCTATCATCCGAAGTGCCGATCAGATCGCCGTCGACCACCAGAGCTTGACCAATTCACTCGCAGAACGAGAGTCTTGGTGGAAGGGCGAGAAAGCTCGGCTGGAGGCAAGACGCATGGCCCATATTGAGGAAACAAAGGCACAGATTGCGGCGAGAAAAAAGGCGATTGAGCCCGAACGTATGAAGATGGAAGAGGTCCGTGTTGCCAAGCAAAAAGCGGCTGAAGAAGCTTTGGCGAAATACGAAGCTGATTTTATCGACGTAGCGAATCAATACCTGTCCGACCACAAAGCCAACAACCATTGGATCCCTTTGGCTGCTAAATCGCTGGTGGCATCGAACAAAGATGCGTTGCTACCACAGGCTGATCGTTCCGTTGTCGCAAGCGGCAAAGACGGAAAGGCGAAAGGAGGGAAGGGGAATTATCAACTGACGTACGACCTTCCGTATGGCGGGGTTCGTGGACTTCGATTGGAAGCATTGCCAAGAGATGGCATCGTCGGTGGAGGACCAGGTTTGCCGGCCAATGGGAATTTTGTAATCACAGAGCTCGAAGCCTTCGTGACGGCCCCGGGAGCTAAAAAGAAAACGAAGATAAAGATCAAACGCGGACTAGCGGACTTCTCTCAGGACGGTTTCGCCCCGGATCAGACCTTCGATGGAAACAAGACCAACCAACGAGGCTGGGCCGTCTCGCCTAGAGGCGGTACAGTGCACTGGCTGGTTCTAGAGTTCGCTGGTGGACAAAAAATCCCCGCGGGTAGTGAGTTGCAGGTTGTCATTCATCAGAATCACAATGCGGCAACTCATCAGCTAGCAAGATTCCGCTTATCGGCGACGCTCGATGCTGGTGAGTTGGTCTTAGGACAACCCGAGGATTTCTCGTCTTTGGCGTTCTTAGGTGAGGAAGCTCGGAACAAGGAGAGCCTTTCTAGTTTGTTCGGATACCTTGAGAAATCGGATCCGAAATCTCTGGAACTCAAGTCCGCAGTGGCGCAAGCGAAGAAGCCATTGCCGCCTGATGCAGAACTAGTTGGGCTAGAGAGCAAGCTGAAGCTGCTTCAAGTAGAAACACCGGACGATCCGAAGTTGATTCAGCTAAGAGCCGATTTCGCTGCGAGTGCGGACCAGGTCGAAAACCGTCGACTTACACTCGCTCAAGACTTGACCTGGGCGCTGATCAATAGTCCCGCGTTCTTGTTCAATTACTAAACCAGTTCATGGTCAGTTCTCGAGGTAACTCTGATCTGACCCGTCGTTACGAATCACCATCAGACGCAAGTCATCGTTCCAGGAGAACACGCATGTTTCGACTCCAGGGTGCCCCAGGCAAAGACCTATGTGACTCAGAATTAGGGGTATCGCGTAGGGACGTGTTACGCGTCGGCGGATCGGGTCTGATGGGACTTTCGCTCGGTGGGCTACTGAAGCTCCAGGCAAATGCGGCGGAAAGTAATTCCAAATCCGCGATACAGGCTCCCGGATGGGGGAAGGCGAAGCATATCATCATGGTCTACCTCCAAGGTGGACCGAGCCATCTGGATTTGTGGGATCCGAAGGAGAATGTACCTGACAACGTCAAAAGTGTCTTCAAGAACATTCCCACAAAGATTCCTGGTATCCAGTTCACGGAAAATCTTCCTCGACTCGCTCAGATCAACGATCGTTTTTCAATGATCCGTTCGATGAGCTACACACCCAATGGTTTGTTTAACCATACAGCAGCAATTTATCAGCTGATGACTGGATACACGACGGATAAGGTCAGCCCTTCCGGACAACTTGAGCCACCAAGTCCTAAGGATTTCCCAAATTTCGGTTCCAACATTATTCGGCTAAAACCAACCGAAGAACCGATGCTTCCGTTCGTGATGTTGCCGCGACCGTTGCAAGAAAGCAATGTCATTGGCAAGGGGGGCACCGCAGGTTTTCTCGGCAAGTCGTACGATCCGTACACGCTATATCCAGACGGCGACGACATGGATATGGAGAAGATGAACCGAATCAAGATTGAGGATCTAAAGCTTCGCCCAGACGTGTTCGCCGCGCGTCTCGAACGCCGGGCGAAACTTCGAGATTTGGTCAATGCGCAGATGCCCGCCATCAATGAAGCCGTCAAGGATTTTCAGCTTGACTCGTACTATGATCAAGCTCTGAATCTGATCGTGTCGGGGCGCGCTCGCGAAGCGTTCAACATCTCCGAAGAATCGGCACAACTGCGCGACAAGTATGGACGGAACACCTTTGGGCAGAGCTGTCTACTAGCTCGTCGACTCGTGGAAGCTGGCACACGTGTCGTGGAAGTCATTTGGCCCAAGGTAGCTAACTCGGATAATCACTCCTGGGATCATCACCAGGGGCTCAGTAAACGCATGAAAGACCAGTCGGCGCCAATGTTGGATGCTGGCCTGTCAACGCTGATTGAAGACCTCGATGAACGCGGCATGCTGGAAGAAACGTTGGTTGTGTGCCTCGGTGAATTTGGGCGATCCCCACAGCGTGGTGTTAGCACGTCCGGCAACAACAACTCCAACGACGGTCGCGACCACTGGCCATACTGCTACACCTCGGTCGTGGCGGGTGCCGGCGTCAAACGCGGCTACGTCCATGGTCGCAGTGACCAGACTGCTAGCGCTCCACTGGAAGATCCAGTTCACCCGATTGAGTTGCTCGCTTCAATCTACCACGGGTTCGGCATCGCTCCCGATACCATCGTCTACAACCATCTGAATCAGCCTCGTGAGCTGGTCAAGGCAGAAGCGCTGACTTCGATATTCGCCTAATGCAGTTTGCTGCCACGTGTGCTGGAGATTGAATCCAAAGTGCGCCAACGGACGTTGTTAGCTTCGTCGTTTCGGCAGCAGGGAGGCCATCTACGGATGCTCTGTTGATTTGGTGGGAAGGCACGGAAGCTGTCCGCAACGCAAGAGGAATTGCACTTGGGATACAGACTGTCGCAAACCGACTTGGTATTTGATCGCCGGCATCTCAACACGCGATGGTGGTCACAATGCGTGCGACACATCTTTGCTCTTTCGGCAGTTGTCATCCAACTAGGCGTATGCGCCACGGTGGTAGCACAAGGCGATCGAATCAAGCAGACGGGGTTAAATTGGTCTGTCCTACCGCCTATACCTGATGAGCTTGGCGTTGCGGGTCCCGTTGTCGGTGTCCTCGAAACGGGTTCGACCCAGGCATCGATGAAGAAGCATCTAGTTGTTGCGGGCGGGGCGAATTTTCCAAGACCGGTGTGGGAATCGTCCAAAGTCTGGCATGGCGATGCCTATGCTGCTGTCGTCACGGATTCCGCACATGGAATCGAGCTCGGTAGCTGGTCGAATGTCGGCGCGCTGCCGCGGCCACTCGGCTATTCCGCTTGTGTTTCGACGCCTCAAGGTTTGGTGGTTGTCGGTGGAAACGATGCTGCAGGAGTTTATGCGGAGTGTTTTCTTCTGAACTTGAAAGACGGAAAGCTGGAGAGCAAGACTCTGCCTGATTTTCCGTCTCCAATCGTTTACGCCCAGGCGAGCCTTCTTGGTAGCCGAGTCATTGTGTCAGGAGGCCAAACCAGCGGCGAACTTAGTACCGCATCGCGTGGTGTTTGGCAGCTAAATATTGCGGCACCGGAAGATGGTTGGGAACAGTTGCCGGATCTACCGGGACCGCAGCGGGCGTTCCATTTGAGCGTGGTACAGAACGATGGCTACAGCGACGTTCTTTACGTTATGGGGGGGCGATACGAGAAAGATGGCGAAGTCATGTTTCTCGAAGACTGCTGGTCGTTCGATTTAGAATCGATCGAATGGAAGAAAAGAGCTTCCTTACCAACGGCGTTGTCAGCGGGAAGCGGTCAAGCGTTCGGTCAAAGCCATATTGTGGTGCTGAGCGGCGATGACGGAAAGCTGTTTGGGCGTGCCGACGAACTCAAAGACGATCATCCTGGGTTTTTGAAGAAAACGTGGCTCTACCACACGATCACAAACACTTGGATAGACGCTGGACCGAGCCCCTGTAATCAGGTCACCACGCCTGCCGTTCGAATTGGAAACCACGTTCTGATTGCGAGTGGCGAAGTCCGGCCTCGGGTTCGAACTCCAAACGTTTGGCAGATCGGCCCGAAGAATCAGCAGGGACAATTTGGGCCTGTTGATTACATCGTTCTTGTGGCTTATTTGCTTGCGCTAGTTTGGATCGGCGTGTATTTTGCGCGTCGAACACAGAATACGAATGACTACTTCCGGGCTTCTGGCGAGATCCCCTGGTGGGCAGCCGGGTGTAGCATCTTCGCCACCATGCTGAGCTCGCTGACGTTTCTTGGGATCCCAAGCAAAGCTTTCGCACAGGATTGGGTCTATGCCGTCGGCAACTTCATGATTCCTCTGACTGCGATTGTAGCGGTTCGATTGGCGTTACCCTTCTATCGCCGGATCGACGCGACGAGTGCCTACGAGTACCTGGAATTACGGTTTCATTCCTCGCTGCGTTATTTCGCAAGCCTGGTGTTCTCCACATTCCATGTATTCCGCATGGCCATTGTCATGTCGTTGACCGGTTTGGCACTGGCTGTCGCGACGCCTTTGGAAGCGTGGCAGGCAGTGGTAGTAATGGGCGTGCTGAGCATCATCTATTGCGGACTTGGCGGAATCTCGGCGGTCATCTGGACCGATACGCTGCAGACTGTGGTCCTACTGGGAGGAGCGATTTTGGCATTGGCTTGGATGCTGATCGGGTCGGGAACCGAAGCAGATCAAATTGCCAGCAGCGTAGGCAGTGGCGATAAGTTACGTCTGGCCAATTGGCATTGGAGTCCATTTGAGGCCCAAGTGGCTTTATGGGTGGTCGCTCTTGGGGGACTTGGACAGAACATATCCTCGTATACTGCAGATCAAGCGGTGGTGCAGCGTTACATGACCACCGAGTCCGCGAGTCTAGCAGGGCGAGCCATTTGGACGAACGCATTGCTTTCGATTCCGGCTACCTTGCTCTTTTTTGGCATGGGAACCGCTCTCTTTGTGTTCTACCAGGCTCATCCGGAACGACTTGATCCGGCTATCTCCACCGATCAAATCTTCCCACTTTTCATATCCAGAGAGCTTGCAACTGGCGTTTCCGGTTTGATTGTTGCGGCCATCTTTGCAGCGGCTCAATCCACGGTGTCAACCAGCATGAATTCAGTGGCGACGACGATTGTGACTGATTGCGTTCAGCCGTTCGCCACGTTCGGAGAGAAAAGTCTGCTTCGCATTGCCCAAATCTTGACGGTCGCGATGGGGATCTTAGGCACAGTAACGGCTCTGTTCTTCATCGATCCTGACCTGCGATCGCTGTTCGACGAGTTCATCAAAGTCGTAGGGCTGTTTATGGGAATCTTGGGTGGGCTATTCCTACTTGGCGTCCTGTTTCCCCGAGCCAATGCGATCGGAGCCTGGATCGGCGCCCTTTGTGGGTCGGGAGCGATGATTTCCGCCTGGCAGATGACCGAAGTCCATGGCTATCTCTACCCTGTGATAGGCATCGCGACCTGCGTCGTATCTGGTCTCTGCGCTAGTCGCATAGGCAAGCCACCCACTTCAGTCGAACGATTAACGCTTCGACGTTCGGCGTCTGATAACAGCTAGTTGTGTTCCAGGGCCGAGGGTGTTTTTGTAGCGACGTGGTCGCCATCGTCGCGACCGTTTCCAGACAGGCCGTTCAAGTCGTTCGCGTTGTTCTCGCTGTCCGCGCTCTAGGCAAGTCGGTCTGTGGCAACGTGGTACTGAGGGTCTTCGGAAAGATTGATCTCGACCAAGTCACCTGCTTTGTCGAGAAGCGTTCGGCACTCGTCGCTCAAATGCGTCAGGTGAAGTCGTTTGCCTGCCGCTTCATACTTCTCAGCTAAATTGTTGATGGCTTCCAATCCCGATTGGTCGTAAACCCGCGAGTAATAGAAGTCGATGACGACATCGTCTGGGTCATCCGTAACTGAGAACAACTCTTTAAACGAGGCCACTGAGGCAAAAAACAGCGGCCCATGAACTTGGTAAATCTTGCTTCCATACTCGTTGTGCTTGATGTCGACGCCCATGTGAGTCGCATGTTGCCAGGCGAAGACGAGAGCGGAAACGATGATTCCCAGGATGACGGCCGATGCTAGGTCATGCATGAACACGGTGTAAGCTGTTACCAAGAACATCACGAATACGTCACTTCGCGGCATCCGTTGGGCATATTTGATGGACGCCCACTCGAATGTGCCAATAACGACCATAAACATCACACCGACCAACGCAGCCATCGGAATTTGTTCGATCCAAGGAGCCAAGAAAAGCACGAACATTAGTAAGCAAACCGCTGCAGTAATGCCGGAAACTCGTCCACGACCGCCCGAGTTCACATTGATCAAAGATTGGCCAATCATCGCGCAACCACCCATGCCACCGAACAGCCCACAAATAATATTTGCGGCTCCCTGTCCGATGCATTCTCGGTTGCCCTTGCCACGAGTCTCGGTGATTTCGTCGATCAGTGTCAGTGTCATTAATGACTCGATCAACCCAACGCCACAGAGCACGACAGAGAAGGGCAGAATGATCCACAGTGTTTCTAGCGTTAGTGGCACCATGGCGTATTCGAGGAAATACAGTTTGGGCAACCCACCGCTAATTCCATTCGAAGTTGGATTCGCCGCGATGTTTTCAGCGATCGACGCAAGCTCCTCGGAACGCGTTACTGTCGTTTCGCTCTTATCTGAAACCATAGGGGCATTCGAATCTACGTCGACGTCACTAACCAAAGTGAGGCCAGCCTCTTTCAAGGGGCTCTCCGTAATTTCTGCGTCTGCATCAGAATGATGGTGTGCTACAGGAGCCGCTTTGGAGTTGGTCTCGATCATGTCGCCAACAGTCGCAACGAGATTGGAACCACCATCAGAATAGACTTGGTTAATTCCAACCGAGACGCCCGTAATCGCGAGAATTGCAACTAGAGACGCAGGGACAGCAGATGTCAGCTTGGGAAGTAGCCAAATGATCGACATCGTTGCCGCGATCAACAGCAACATGACATACAGTGGAGTTCCTTGCAGGTAGACCAAGTCCCCCATTGGCGAAAGCGTTTTGAAACTATTGAGCTGCGAAAGAAAGATCACAATCGCGAGCCCATTCACGAAACCTAACATCACTGGGTGCGGAACCATGCGAATGAGTTTGCCGAGCCTGCCCAATCCGATTGCAACTTGAAACAAGCCGCACAAAATCACGGTCGGGAACAGATACTCAATGCCATACTCGGCTACCAAGGCGACGACGACGACGGCCATGGCGCCTGTTGCGCCGGAGATCATTCCTGGCCGTCCGCCAAGCACAGCGGTGATTAGTCCGATAAAGAATGCCGAATAGAGGCCGATAATCGGCGACACACCTGCGACAAACGCGAAGGCGATGGCTTCGGGGACTAGTGCAAGAGCAACCGTTAGGCCGGATAGTACGTCGTTCTTGAGAGACTGGGAACGAGATCGAAAAAAAGTCAGCATTAGTATTCCGAGTGAACAACCCAGGGCACTCCCGTTCCAGACTTTCTTCAGAACCCGGGCGGGCAAAGCCTCTCGGATTGCTGACCGGACGAGCCTGCGAGTTGCAGAAACCGGAGTCAGATCACGGTGAATCACCTGGAGCGGGGATCCAAAGAACCCGACGACGACTCAGTGCGGTTGATGCAGTATCCGAGTCCAAATCGCCGTGTTTCAAGAAGAAGCAACACTGAATGCATCAGTAATGCTGGTTTCGAAATATAGATGCCAGGGTATCTCGGTCAATGGAGAAGTCCCCGCCCTTACGAATGGAGGAACCAAGCTTTCTTGTAGGAAACGGGCTTTAAGGGAGACTGTGTCGCATTAGATGAATCCAGTGAGCCCCTGCATCACCGCAACCCTCGTGCATTCGGCAGCCAAGTATTTGAGGATTTCTCGGGTTAAATTTCGCTGCCGTGGCAGCAATGAAGCTTCGCAAACTTGCTCGAAGGAGATCGACGTATTTCTGCTCCTGGCGCCAGAACACAGCCTCGAGTCAGATTCGACCTCAGGGGGCAAGAACGAACGGGGCAAGAAAGAACCTTAAAATCGGCAAGTTCCAATCTATCTTGGAGGCAATCGAGAATCGAAAGTGAACGTCCGATCTAGATAGTGACTACCACTATTCTCTTTTGCCGTGGTGGCATGGAAGCCAACGCCCTGAAATGCGTCGCTCCATGCACTATTGCCGAATTGCCTATGCCATTCTGTGTACCGCGTTGTTCGCGTGCGCTTCGGGGTGTTTGGCAACACGTGTGAGATGGCATGGCCCGCCGGCCTATCCTTTGCCAATTCTTCGGAGCCAATGTGAGTCTGAGGAGACCTTTCGTAGAGCCTCAGAGCTTGAGCATGCTGGTTCTGCATCTTGTGTTGATGCTTATTTTCAAGTTGTCGTAGAGACCGCTTGCAAATTATCTGGACTAAGCGGCAACTCTGCCCGTCCCCGTCTTCACCGATCGGCTTTGGCCAAGCTTGTGTCCTCCGGACAACGCTTCAATCGACTCGATCCATCTAGTGGGTTGACCATTGAGCATCAGGGACGCACCCTGCTGATCCCAATCCACTTACGAGGCTTTGTGTGGGACGCGTGTGATTTCCAGCGTTTGACACCCGTGGGCGACTACCAATCCGATGCCTTTCGTTGTTCCTATAGGCGTGAGGGGGCTGGAATTCCCCTTGTGGTGTCTCGCATGCAGCAGCCCGCATGTCGCTTTGAGAATTTCCTCCCGGATCGAAGCGTTTTTGCGGCAACGTTTTGCTTTAACGCAAAAAGCAACCTAGTCGGTGCGAGCCAGCCCTACAGCTTCGAACTCGTTGATCCACTACGAAAGGATGCGATTACGACTTCCGACGGCCAGCAGTCGATCGCAAAGGACACCTGCGCCCCAATGGCATATCGATTGCGTGATCAACGCAGCACGATTCTGGACCAGTTCGTGAACCCGGGCGCGGCGGGATCGGAGAGTCACTTATATGCTTTGGAACCTTACCAACCAGGCAAGATTCCAGTGGTTCTGATTCACGGTTTACTCTCCGACCCGTTCACTTGGGTCGAGATGGTGAACGCATTGCAAGCTGATCCTACCTTTGTTCAAAATTTTCAAATATGGGTTTTCGAGTACCCAACAGGGCGAGCGTTTCTGGGGAGTGCTGCTGATCTGCGCCAAGAATTGGAGATGATTCGAAATCAGTTTGATCCTACTCACTCCGATATCGCGCTGTCGCAAACGGTTTTAGTTGGCCACAGTATGGGTGGCCTAGTTGCCAAACTTCAAATCACCGACAGCCACGGTCAATTGTGGGATGCCATCGCCAGTCAACCCTTTGATCGCGTTCGAATGCCACCCAGCTTTAGCGACGAACTCGCGCGGTCATTCTTTTTCAAGGCTTCGCCAGACGTCTCGAGAGTCGTCTACATTGGGACCCCTCATCGCGGGTCCGTTTACGCGAGACGACTTATTGGTCGCGTCGGCGCAGCCTTGGTTTCACCAGATGCTTCCAACGAAAATGCTTACCGGCAACTGCTTGAATCAAACCCTGGAATCTTCTCTGTAGAGGTCAGCCAGGGGATCCCGTCGAGTATCGACCTGCTGGAACCTAAAAGTGAGCTTCTGAACGCGATCGATCGATTGCCGATCGGTACGAACCGCCTCCAAATTCCATCAAGAATTCACTCCGTCATTGGCAATAGCAGGTCCACGGTATTCTTCGGCCGATCCGACGGAGTCGTGCCGGTTTCAAGTGCTAGAGATTTTCGGTCGCTAACTGAGATTACGGTCGATGCAAAACATAGCGAGCTTCATAAGACAGACGAGGCGATCGAAGAGGTCAAGAGGATCCTTTCCCTCCACTTGCTTGAGTCGAAGCAGAACGGCTCGGCGCGGATCGCACGACCGCGAAATCCAACAGAGCACAAAGGGCCAAATCGGCACTTCAAATAAGAGAAGTACCGATAGGCCAATTTGCGTTTCGCCAAACGGAAGCCATCAGTAAGAGCCGCGCCGTTCTGCCGCTCAGTCGACTGCACTAGGCCAAAGCGGTTTCGGCCTCGGCAGAAACGTTCGCGCGGATCAGCGCCGGATCGGTTCCAAGGGTGCCCTCAATTCGTTCGAGGTACGCGTCTGACTTCAAGTACTGGATTCGCTCATCCGCTTGGCGAACGAGATCATTCAAGCCCATTCGTTCGACCACTTCTGCGTGGGTGGGTTGCATGCAATAACGGACAAGGTACTTATGATGTTTGGTCCACAACTGAATATCTGACTGCTGCTTGGCGTTCAAACGCTCACGATACCATTCGCTGGCCAACATTGACTCTCGCGTGAACAGCCGTCGGACTTCAGGGTCGTTCATGCTCTTGCCATTCCAATCTCCATTCGCCATCACGGACAATACGGCTTGAAGTGGAGGGCACGCGACTTCGTAGCTGCCGTCGCGGAAGTAGGCCTTGGCAACGCGCTCCTGAGCCTCGACGATGTGATCGATGCCGTCCGCGAACCCTTCTTGGTCCTGTGTTTCTGGGCACAAGATCCTTTCGTCGAAAACTTTATCTGGGTTGTCAAAAAGACGGCCGAAGAAACGTCGCACAAAGCGAGCTGTAATCCGGTAACCAAGACGGCTGGCCAGGATCGTGCGTCCCTCGTGTTCGAAGTCTTCCACCTTCTCGAGTAGCCCCTCGGAGATCAGGAAGTTCGGGTCGCGCTCTTCCTCGGTCAATCGGCACCAGAGCTCTGGGACGAGAAAGCTGATGTCGTGACCCACCTCAAGGTGGCTACCAACATATCCGGCTGCAGTCGAATAGCCGCCAAGTCCAGTGAGAATCATACTGACCAGCGATGCATTTAAATCATGGATCGGTAGCAACGCGTTGAACGGTCCTTTCGTCAGCGCGCCTTCGCTTCCTGCACCCGTGGTTGAAGGACTCTTGCCCGTCAGCGAGCAAACGTAGTCCATAAACAACTCTGGCAGTTCTTGGTAGTGAATCGGGTTGTAAACGGCTAGCGACCGAATCCCCGCTTCCTTGTCTGGTGGGTTGTTTCTCCGCCCTGAGAGTACGGCGGAAACTGGCTGGTAGATCGGTGCATCTGCGGACAAACCACGTCGAAGCCGAACACTTTGAAGTGCGATGTAATTTTCTTCTGGATCCGTAAGGTCGAGGCGGTCTTGCAGGTAACGCGGGTTCTTTGACGGCACGCCGTCAACCAATCGTGGATGCGCGGAACTAACTACGTAGGACGCTTCTTCTTCGATTGCATCGTCCAGCATGTCCCGCATTGGTTCGGTGTAATCGCCAAAATTGAGAACGTCGTTTTTCAACTCTTTGGCGATGTCACTGTTGAGTGGTTCGTAGTTGCAGAAGAAGTTGTTGAGCCTCGCCATGTCTTCTTCTGACTTCTTGTCGAGCCCCCGGTGGATCGCATCGTCTGGGCGTTGGAATAGGCGGTATTCGCAGTTGGCTACGAATTTATAACTGGCGTCTGCGGAGTGTTGCGACTCTACAAAACGGCCCGGCACGACGACGGAAGCACTGATGTCGTCCTCCAGCTGGATCTTGCTGGCACTCGCAAAGTCCTGACGTAGCTTGTAAGTCTGCCAGCGTTTTTCACTATCGAGGCCAACACGCAAGTACATGCCGACTAACTTGCGATTGTGGTACTTCAGTTCGTGACCTGGTTCACCGTTGACGATGTCGACGCCGAAATGCTGCTCCCAAGCTTCTCCCCACTCTGGCTTGGAGAATCGCTTGATAATGAAGGCCATGGCATACACATGGCCGGGAATTCCAGAAAGCCACGCGTTGTATTTGTCGGTGTAGTCCTTTGAGGGCGTCATCAGCTTGATGAAGCTGCCCAAGGATCGGCTAGGGTCGAGGACGGAACGACTAGGCTTTTCACCGTAGTTCGGCTTCAGCTCGTAGTCCGCACGCCAGCGTTTCGAATAGTCCTTGGTGAAGATCTCATCGATCTGCCGGAAGTCCGCATCCAAATCACTTACGAAAATTGGACCGCTGAGCATGTAGTCGCGGAGCGACTTGGAGATTTCGCTCTTGCCACCTCCGCTAACCGTGCATGGCTTGTGGCACGTGATTCCATCGCCACTGACGCCGATCAAACGCCATGACGGAGCTTTGGGGTGTTTCTCCATGATAATGCGATAACCACTCGGCGCCATGTAAACGCGTTGTGGCTGAAGCGGAATGCTGTGCTCTTTGCCGCCCAAGGTCCAACGAATGGTTTGATCGTACAGACTGGCTTTCGCATCTTCGGGGATGTAAGTCAATGAGTTACAGTATTTGTCCGTTCCATGACCTTCGGGATGGAAATCAATGAAGCTGCCGTAGTCTCGACGCATGTCCTCCATGGTCCGGCCATTGTATTTCTGACTGTTGACTTGGAATTCGTCACCCAGGGACCAACTAGGGAATGCCAGCGTCCCACCCGCGTGCTCCTCTTCCGTGTTGCCCATCAGGTTCGAAGCGTAGCTGATCTGCGTTTTGACTTCTTTTTTACAGTAGCCAAAGTAATTGTCCGCGATCAGCGTTACGACAACGCCTTCTTCGGTGCGGCAGGTTACTTTGAATGCAGAGCCGTCGTTGTATTTCTCGTCGTCCTCCTTGTAACACATCGAATCGCGGCGCTGACGCTCGGTGGCCTCGTCCCAATGCGGCAATCCAAGTTCCTTCTTCGTCAAATGGCAGAGGTGAGGCGCCAGAATCACGCATCCGGTGTGTCCTGACCAATGCAGGACGTCGAGTCCCGAATCGTTCTCCGGCAGAATTGGATCACCACCGTTACCAAAGATCGATTCGACGAAATCCAAGTTGCTGACAAGTCCGCCGGGCACGAAGAAACGCACTTCCATTTTTTTGTGGCGGCAGAAGCCCGGCACAGACGGGCAGACCAGTGGTCTGACCATGAGTGAAACGAATGATTCCGTCGACCCTTCAACCCCGTCTAGGTAAGGCAGACGAAGCGAATCCGATGGTGCAGTGACGGCATGCTGGAACAGACGTGCGAAGACGGATTTTGGCACAGCTCGCTTGTCGTCAGGGATGGGCAAACCCCCCTCGCAGACGTGGAATGTTCCTTTTGTCGTGCGACGGTCTGCGCGCGGGTTGTGAACCACGCCGTTGTGAACTCGGTATGAAGATAAGAGCTCGTTGTTGAATTTGTCTCCGTTGGCCGGCAAACTCAACATGCGAGCCATTCCATGGCGATCAAGAACGAAGGGACGTGAGGGTAGCTGCAAAGCACCCTCTGGGACCACACCTTCGAAATGCGACGACAAGAACCCTTCGATGCGAGTGTCGATCGCCGGCTTATGCTCTGATAGTAAGCGATTTTTTTCGCGTAGCCCCGCTAGTAAGCTACTACCCCAAGCTGCACTATCTTCATCCGCTTCGGGCAGGCTGAGTCCGCTGACAGCCAACTGCATGCGAAGATACTCGGACAACTGTTGTAGCTTCGCCGCTCGGTCCGGCGACTGATCTAAACGCCATCCAAGTGACATTTCTGGATCTTCAACCAACCAGTCGTCGCCCAGTTCTTGCCAAGTAATCGTCATGAGGATACTCCTTACTCAAGCCCGAGACCAAGGATCGGAACTTGATTCAAAAACGCGAATTTAGGGGGCCTTGCTCTGCTAAGCGGTGACGTCTCAGATCGATTGCTCCGGTGACTGCGCGTGCATGAGCTTCGTTGTTGGGTTGTAATGCGAAGTATCAGATGCAACCAGAACCGCCGGAAAAGAGGAATCAGTCCGTGTCCTTTCACTGCTGTACTCAACTCGCGTTGATTCGCCGCTGGAAAAGGACTCGAAAGCGGTTTTATCTGCCCAAGGCGCCGGTTGCACGCGACTAGCGAACAAGCGGCGAAAGTACTCCGCGACGGGCATTATAGAGATTTTCGATTAATACTGATCTGCCGCTTCGCGTGATCGAGTCCATTCGCGCTAGCAGGACGGGCGTACCCCAGTGTGCGCAGAGCTTTGCTCGTCAGTGGTGTTGCGCCTCTTTCAGCTCAGCTGGAAGATACGATTCGATGGTGTGAAACCATTCTCAAGACCACGGCACTTAGTCCGTCTGCCGCTTGGTAGTTGCCTAAGGCACCCCTTTGCGGGAACTCACCTGTTGCAGACGGTTGCATAACGGGGACTTTTCTTTCATAGTTTAACCACCAACCGGTCGGACTCATCGAGTCCGCGATGGTTGAGGTCCTACCTTCACACTGCTTCCGTCTTCCTCTGCAACCCGCAGTCAGGTTGGAGAATACGGCTAACGCACCCACTCGAATTGGTTATGAACCAGATGAATTCAATTCGCAAAAAAATTTGCATCGCGTGCTCTTTGGCGCTGTTTGTTTCTTTAACGCCGGGAGCTCTCCGCGCTCAAGTCAATTCGCCTGCTGGCGAATTTAAGACGCTCGACGGTTTCGATGTCGAGTTGGTTTACAACGTCTCGGAGAATGACCAAGGTTCTTGGGTTTCGATGTGCGTCGATGACAAGGGACGCATCGTGGCAAGCGATCAGTATGGGAAGCTTTATCGGGTTACGCTGACTGACAGCGAGCCCGAGGTTGAGCAGCTTGAGGTCAACATTGGTTTAGCCCAAGGGATGCTCTACGCCTTCGATTCGCTTTATATCAATATCAATGCAAGGAAGAAGCAACTCGAAGGCACCGAAGCTCAGGGGCCTGGCGTGTACCGGCTGCAAGATACCACCGGCGACGACCAGTTTGACAAGGTGGAGTACATCGTGCCGATGACCGACAAGGCCGGCGAGCACGGCCCACACGCCTTGGTTCTTTCACCAGATGGCAAACAGATCTACTTCTGCAGCGGTAACCAAGTTGATATTCCGTCCACGGCCGAAACCGGCGTCGTTCCACGACTGTGGGACGAAGATCATCTCCTGGGACGTCTCCCAGATGCGCGCGGCCACATGCGTGGGGTGCCTGCACCAGGTGGTTGGATCTGCCGAATGGATCCTGACGGATCGAACGTCGAGCTAATGGCAACTGGTTTCCGCAATGAGTACGACATCGCGTTTAACTCAGCTGGAGATCTCTTTGCTTACGATGCCGACATGGAATGGGATATCGGTTCCCCGTGGTATCGACCGACTCGGGTGAATCACGTTATCAGCGGCGCCGAGTTTGGATGGAGAAATGGAACTGGCAAATGGCCGGACCACTACGGCGATAGCTTTGGAGCTGTGGTCAACATTGGCCCTGGCTCTCCAACAGGGATCGCGTTCGGATATGGTACGAAATTTCCAGCCAAATATCACAACGCGTTGTTCATTTGCGATTGGAGCTATGGCGCGATTCATGCCGTCCATATGCAACCAGATGGTTCCTCGTACACAGGCGACTACGAAACCTTTGTAACCGCAGCTCCGATGGCGGTAACGGACATCCTGGTACACCCTGACGGAATGCTCTATTTCGCCGTTGGCGGTCGCCGTACCGCTTCGGCACTTTACCGAGTGAAGTACACGAAAGACGCTGGAGACCTAGCTGAGGTAGAGATCGATGCAAGTGTCGCTCAAGCTCGCAAACTGCGCCGAGATTTAGAGGCTTTTCACGGCAAAGTAGACGCCGCGGCGGTTGCTCCAGCGATCGAACAACTGGGGAATTCCGATCGAGCCATTCGTTTTGCGGCTCGGATTGCATTGGAACACCAACCATTGGAGTCATGGCGTGAGCAAGCCTTGGCTGTCGAATCGCCCCTAGCCGTGATCACAAGCACTTACGCCCTTGCACGGAAGGGCTCGAAATTAGATCAAGCAAAAGTCGTCGAGAAGCTGACGGCGATGAACTTTTCCGAGCTTTCTTTGGCGAGCAAGCTCGAGTACTTGCGAGCTCTACAACTGGTTTGGATCAGGATGGGCGAACCTACGGCGGAACAGCGTCTTTCGGTCCTATCGACGATTGACGGGTTCTTTCCGGGTGGGAACGCCATCCTGAATCGTGAACTGGCTGCCATGCTCGTCTATTTGAAGGCCCCAAATATCGTTGGTCGGTGCGTCGAGCAGATGAGCACGGCGAGCGCCCAAGAAGATCAAATCCATTACGCATTTTGCCTCCGAGAATTGAAGGAGGGCTGGGACGCGAAGACTCGACTTGGCTACTTCCAATGGTTTTTCGACGTCGCCACCGCACGCGGTGGGGCTTCCTTTGGTGGATTCCTCGCCAATATTCGCAAGGCTGCGTTGGACGGGCTGACCGAATCGGAATTGGAATCGCTCGGTGAATTGGCTGGAAACATGCCTTCTCCAAAAGATCCGTTGGCAGATCTAACACCACGGCCGACTGTCGCTCAATGGACAGTCGAGGATCTTCATAAGAAAGTCCAAGAGGCAAGTGGGATTGAACCTGATTTCGCGAAAGGCCGGATGCTGACTTCGACCGCTCAGTGCTTCAAGTGCCACCGGTTCAACGGACAAGGTGGAATCCAAGGTCCTGATCTAACGGCAGCTGGTAAACGATTCAATGATAAAGATATGTTGATCGCCATCATCGAACCCAATAAGGAAGTCAGCGATCAGTACCAAGCCACTCAATTCCTAACCGACGACGGTGTCGTGGTTGGCCGTGTCGCAAACCTGAGCGGTGGTGACCTTCGAGTCGTAACCAATATGCTTGCTCCAGGAGACTTCACGACCGTGAAAGTCGACGAAATTATCGAGCGGCGACCCGCGCCCAATTCGATGATGCCATCTGGATTGCTTGATACGTTCAAGCCGGAGGAAGTCGCCCAGATCCTGGCGTATTTGAAGAGCGGCGGCGACGCCAATCACGAGGTGTATCAGAAGTAACGCACCGCAATATGGGACGCGTCTTTGGCGTGCACCAACGAGTTTTTGGCGTGCACCAAAGACGCTCCTACGGATGGCAGCCATTGCTGGCAAAAAGTGGTCGTTCTTCGCCGCGTCTCGAGGCGGAGAATTAGCGGTAGATCGGCGTCGAGCTTGTTGGCGGGAGAGTAAAATTGGAGTTGTCAGGACTTGGCAGCGCGTTCTCTCCCCGCGCGAATCGTGTGTTCGAATCGATCGGCGGAACGAGGCCGTCGACTAGCGTTTTCCATCGATCCATGTCGCCGCCGAATTGCTCACCAGTGATCTGAGCTAAACTGTCGGCAGCACTCTTCTGGATGGCAGGGCTCTGGTCGTCCAGCATCGTACCCAACGATCGAATCACTTCTGGCTCGTTAAACGAAGCCAAACCGTCTACCGCAGCTTGGCGGACGCTGTTGCTGGTGTCTGATTTGGCAAGTGTCAGCAGCATGTTTTTGGCTTCGGCACTGCCACTCTGTTCCAATGCGTTGCAAGCAAACATACGCACCTTATCGACTTCGTCTGTGCAAGCTCTTTTCAAGGCTCGGTCGACGACTGGCGAGTCCATTTTCGCAAGACAGCGAATTGCCTGGCAGCGTAGCTCCGGGCTGGGGTCGTCCTGAATGATTTTTTCGAGCTTAAATGCCCATTCATCGCGTTCGACAGACTCCATACGGGCAATTTTTTGCTCTACCTTTTTCATCTCGGTTATTCGAGCGTCGAAGGTTTCACCCAGTGCCTCGTCCGCACGCCATTGGGACAAATAGTACGGGTTCATTTGCTTTAAGGAATAGAAAGGGCCGTCCATGCAACCAGTTGTGGTGGCGAGACCTACCATGAGTACTGCTAATTGCAGAAAGCGACTTTGGACGGTCGCGGTCGAATTCAGTTTGAATGCCACTCTAGCCATTCCCATTTGGTCGAATCACTGAAGCACAAGAGTTTGCTTCTAAATCCGCTAGCAAACTTGTCGAACGCACCCATTGCTAGCTCTAGCGAGCCTTGCAACGGGCGCTTCCTCTGCGGATATCAAATGGGCGGAGGTACCGAAAGAGCAATATTGAAGACGGCATCGAATGCAGGCCGCGTTTAAGCATGAAATACGTTTGGGGCCGAGAAGGTGGCCGTTGGGTGCCATAGCTTGGTGGGCTGGCTCACTCTGGAACTTTAAAGTCAGCTAGAACATGACAGGCGGATTCAATCTCGTCGTCGGAGGTCTGTGGACCTACGCTTAGGCGGACCAAGCCTCTTTCATCAGTTCCCAACATCTGGTGAGCAAGTGGAGCGCATTGCAGCCCACTCGCGCCGAGAATCCCACAATGCTCAAGTGCAGTAGCTATTTCGGCGGATGAGGATTCGGACACCTGCTCGCGAAAACCGAATGCAACCGTCGGCATTCGTTGAAGCGGATCATCTTGTCCGCACCGAACGACTCCTGGCAGCATCTCGACCGCGTTTTGGAGCTTTGTGATTTGAATTTGGGCTTTCCGAAGTCGATCAGGCCTTTCTTCCAGCCAACGAATCGCCCGCTCCAACGCGAATAGGGCGATCCGATCGACCGATCCGACGTCGCAGTAGCCGGGACGAATCGAACACGCGGCTGCAGATCCAATTTCACAAGTCGCGGTTGGTGTATTCATCTCAACGCCCGGTGCGATGTACAGGCCGCCAATTCCCCAAGGAGCCTGCAGACCTTTGTGTCCTCCGAACGCGAACATATCTGCAGATAGCCGATCGAGTTCAAGGTCCATCCATCCGACTACTTGCGCGCCATCCACAAGGACTTTCGCATCGTACTCATGGGCCAGATCGCAAATCGCATTCAACGGAAGCAGATCACCTGTGACATTGGCGGCAGCGGTGATTGCTACCAGCTTCACGTCGCCGGCCTCCAGTTCCGTCTCCAGCCTGGATAGGTCGAACGGCCCCGATTCACCCGGGGGTATCACAGCGACTTGGATCCCCTGGTCTGCGCGTTTCAATAGCGGGCGATGTAGAGCGTGATGCTCAAAGCTACTACAAAGAATGCGGTCGCCGGGGTTCAAAATGAAATCAGCAAGGGCAACAGCTAACGAGGAGGTACATCCTGGGGTTAGTAATAGGTGGGATGGATCGGCAATTCCCAGGTGTTTGGCTAGGCTGGCGTGTCCTGAGTCAAAATCTCCGCCCCACTGCACAGGACTTCTTTCGAGAGCTTGTGCGCAGGCTTCCACCACGCAATCCGGTTTAGGCCAACTCGTGCCAGCGTGGTTCAGGTAAAGCATTTTGCAGTCGCTTCATGCGAGCAGTTCATTGGCTATCCTACTAGGGGCCCGCCTCGTTCGATAAAGCAGGAACGCGTTCCTCAGTACGAAACGTTGATGCCTGAGACCGAGCTATTTCCCGCGCCGCTTCTTTGACTCGGCAGCACGCTTGAGTTTCTTAAGCTGAGCGGCCTCCTTCGCTGCGTCAAATTTCGGATTGGGTTCGCTAGGCACAGGAGCCCCAATGCTCGCACGCCAATCGTTCATCATTCGGAGCAACTGCATAGCGGTTTTCGATTCGCTCTCGACTAAATTCGTTGTCTCGCCAATGTCGTCCTTCAGGTTGTAGAGTTCTAGGTCACCCGTTTCGAAATACTCGTGCAATTTCCAGTCGCCGTACCGTACAACGCCAACGGGGCGAGTTCGGAAGATCGGGTCTCGCTGTTGATCGATGCGCGAATAGCCTTGCAGATATGCGGGGAAATGCCAAAACAGAGCCCGCTTCTCCCAGGATCCTGTCTCCGTCAACAAGGGAGTTAAGCTACGACCGTCCAACGCTTGGCCCTCTGGTGCTTCTACATTGGCAAAGTCCAGGAAGGTTGGAAACAAATCAATATTGCTGACTGGCTCTTCGGATTTCGTTCCGGGACGCACTTTGCCAGGCCACTTGATAAAGAACGGCTCGCGAATGCCGCCTTCATAGTAGGTCCCTTTGTAGCCTTTTAGCGGAGCCATGGAAGTTGCTGGACCGTAGCCGCCGTTGTCAGATGTGAAGACCACGATCGTGTTTTCTTCGAGTCCGAGTTCTCGGAGCCGGTCCGTGATTTTCCCGACACCGTCGTCCACACTCTCGATCATCGCCGCCATCACAGCGTGATCATGCAGTTCGCCCGGCTTCTTCGCTTGATACTTCGCGACCAAGTCTTTCTTGGCTTGAAGTGGCGTGTGAACAGCGAAATGGGTTAGGTACAGCAGCCAAGGCTCTTTCTGGTTGCGATCGATGAACTGAATTGCTTCGGCCGTTAAACGATCCGTTAGATATTCATCCTTGGGAGCGTCTGCCAATCCGGGAGCCTTGGGATGCGGCGGAAAATATCCCCGCGGTGGACTGCCTGAGTGGGTTCCAGCGAAATTGAAATCAAAACCGTAGGGCAATGGGTCGGCGCTGAGGTGCCATTTTCCAATGGTACCCGTACGATATCCGGCTTCTTGCAAGCAGGCTGCCCACGTCTTGATATCGCTGCGCAGCACATCCGTGCCGGGGATGTGTTTCAGTCGGCTGTGCGCCGGGTTCCCCCGGAGAGCGGTTCCGACGTTATAGATCTCATGCCGTGGCGTGTACTGGCCAGACAGCAGGCAAGCTCTCGACGGAGCACAGTTTGCAGCGCCCGCGTACGCGTTGGTGAAGACCATGCCCTCGCCTGCAAGTTTGTCAATGTGTGGCGTCTCGTAGAAGTCAGAGCCCATGTAGCCACAATCACGCCAGCCGTAGTCATCCAGGAAAATGAATAGGATGTTGGGCTGTTTGGCGTCTTCGTCGGCACGACACAAGGACGCCCAGTTGTCAGCCATGAAGAAGCAAAGTGCAAATGGTATTAAGACGCAACGCCTTAGGAGACGTAACGCCGCATCGTAGGAACGAATCATGGGAGGAATTTCAGGCTGCATGGGAGATGGTCGCTATGCGATGTTCAGTGCAAGGTCGATCTGATCAGCAATCTTTTTGAGGCGTTCAGCGTTACCGCCGCCGACCTCCGCCGCGATCCAACCGTGAAACTCGATCTCGTCGATCGCTTTGCGAACATCTGCCCAAGGCAAATCGTCTTCTGTGATGTCTGCCCAATTGTTTTTAGCGCGGCTGAAGCCCTTGATGTCAAATTTTACAATGCGTCGACCAAGAGTTCGGATCCAATCCGCAGGGTTCCCGTACTTCCAATGGTTTCCGATGTCGAATTGCATTCCCACCCAAGGTGAGTCGAATGCGTCGATATAGTCTGCAAACTTCTGCGCACTCTGATCGTTGGGTCCGTTGTGCTCGTAACAGAAATGGTTCCACACGTTCTCGACGACAATCGACACACCCAGTTCGGCGCTGACGGGCAAAGCCTCTTTGATGTTCTCGACAGATCGCTGCCAGACCTCTTCCTCCGTCCCGTCTTTCCCGTGTCCGACCACAAGTAGCAAGCTGTGTCCACCAACCGCATGGGTTTGTTTTAGGCCAGTAATCAGATCGTCCAGAGCCTGCTTTCGGACGGCTGCATCTGGATTGGAGTGGGTTCGTTTCCAGTGAGTCGAACCGACCGATCCATCTACGGGCAAGCCCGTTTCTTCAATCGCACGCGTTACCTCGTCGACATTGATCCCAGGTGCGTTCATCTCAACACCATCAAAGCCTGCTGCTTTTGCTGCTGCAAACTTCGCGGTCATGTCGCCATCGACGCGAATCATGTTGACTTTCAGTGTCTTCAAAAGTCGGCGAGGCTTCGTCGTATGCTTGATCTCAGCGCCGAAAGCGAGCGGATGGGACTGGGAAGCCGCCGCAATAGCTGCGATTGCAACCGTTGAGGTCTTCAGAAAACGCCTTCTATCCGCAACTTTGTTGTCAGCGATCAGGGAGGTAGGGAAGTTCATAGGGAATGCCAACATCGGAGGGGTCTTGCGACTCAGCCATTAACATAGACAAGCGAGTCAAAAGTAACGCGGATTGTAACAAGCCCTGACCGGGCCGCCAAACTTTCCCACCCTACAGTCAGGGCAAATCCAAGTTTGACTCTAGGCTGTTTCGCCGTTAGGTAGGAGGCCCAACGCTGTCCCCCCCTTTGACAACCGGTTTTATGACGCACCCGGCTCACGCGTCGCGGCTCATGCTCTAGCTTGAAACTCTAATTGCCCTGGCCCTACAGAATTGACTCTCGGCATTCGTAGAGCGCTTTGAATGCAGGCTGAGCTTAGCACTATTTTCCGTGGTGCCCACCGCTTCACGTCGACAGGTCCTGTAGATTGACGCGGTGGCGAAGAGAACTGAGTGAAGCAGGAAGCTCGGTGAATCGCCGGTAGTTCGAGCAAGGCAAAGCGAATACCCGGCGTCCGAGATTGTGGGGAAAAGATTGTCCGGCAGACCGAGCCGGCAATAGGGCTATGGCCCAGCAGTTTTGAGTGAGTCGCGAGATCGCTATGCGGATCGCATCACAGCGTCGCTTGGAATCCCTGCTATCGCCGTTCCTCAACGACTACGCTGATGCCACGCGCGTTGTTAATCGATAACGTTGTTACTCGTTGGAGTGTCGATGAATTAGAAGCCGATTCGAATCGACGCGCCGGAGTGGTAGCGTGGGTGATATCGATGATAGTAGACCGGTGGTGCCGGGCGGTAAACGCGTTCGACGACCACTGGAGCTTGTTGGTAGATGACGGGCTCGCGAACGATGACTGGCGGTCGTTCAACGTAGGTTCGCTGTGTTGCTGGAGGAAGCGGACTGGTTGCAACCTTTTGACTGGATAGTTGAGTCGCCAGCGGTACCGTCTGCATCGCTGAAATGATGTTGTCGCTGATACCTTGCTGGTGAAGCGAAATAATCTCGCTGACCTCAAGTCGCCTTTGCACGCCCTTTGTTTGAAGCTGGCTAAGGATCAACGACTCGCTAAGCCCACTGCGGCTCATGTTCAAAATGTCGTTACTTGAAATTCCCGTGTTCCGAATCACCTGTTGCTGGGCATAGGCTTGTTGCTGATGAGCGTAATAGGCCTGTTGTTGAGCGTATCGTTGCCTGGCTAATTCTTGATCTTGGTTTCTACCCAGCAGACCGCCAGCGACGGCTCCTACAGCTCCGCCGATGAGAGCTCCTTCGGGAACCTCATCGTTTTGGTGACCAATGATTCCACCAATGATCGCGCCCGCGATGCCCCCTGCGGTTGCGCCATCCTGTGCCCTGGTTTGAGCCCTAGCAGCCGTGCCTGGGATCAGTGCCAACGAGGCTGCAGCCAGTGTGATGATGCAGCTTCGATGTGAAACAATGGAAAGTAGGGCAGTGCGTTTCATGGTCGGCTCTTCAGTTGAACTGAGTGGACGAGACAATTTGCCAGCATTCTCTAGTTGGCAATCCCGATCGTTCCTTGGCTTTTTCTTAGATCGACATAGCAGCTGAATCCGGTTTAGGTAAACAGCGACGAGGTAGCTTTTGGTTTAGCTCGCTTTGCAGGCTGTCGCGAATTAATACAAATTAGCTTCCGGCCCGTAGGAGGGGGTCTGCCGGTCGCCGTAGTGGTCTGACTGATAAATTTGCTTTGCAGTGGCGAGACGATTCCGCGTTGACGAAATAGAAGCAAAGTTGATAATCACCCCTGAATCGAGGGATCCGCAGTAGGTATCCCTCTCCAACCCCCAAAATTTTGTTATCTGCAGGTTGGCTGAAGGCTTGTCTCGGAGCCTGTGCGTTTCCACGCATTGCCGCGGGTAAGAGAGGAAAAGTATGGACAATCAGTTCGTAAAGCAATTGATCGAAGCGGGCGTTCACTTCGGGCACCGATGTAGCCGTTGGAACCCCAAGATGAAGCCGTACATTTACGGCCGCAAAAATTCGATCCACATTCTTGATATTCGCGAGACCCTCCGAGGCCTCCTGCGTGCTAAGAAATACCTCAACCAAGTTGCCGCTGGTGGCAGTCTGATTCTTTTCGTCGGCACGAAGCGTCAAGCTTCCGACACCATCCAGAAGCAAGCAGAACGCTGTGGGATGCCTTTTGTTTCGGAACGTTGGCTTGGTGGAGCTCTGACCAACTTCCGAACAATTCGAAATCGAATGGGGCGTTTGGAAGAGTTGGAAAAGATCATCAATTCAGATGAGATCAACACTTACTCGAAGAAGATGCAGTCCGCACTCAACCGCGAGTATCGGAAGATCTACCGAAACTTGAACGGTCTGCGTTCGATGAACCGCGTCCCAGAGTGTCTGGTCATCGTGGACCCAACGAAGGAAAAGAACGCGATTGCCGAGGCAAAGAAATTGGGAGTCACCACGGTAGCTCTGATCGATACCGATTCTGATCCAGAGTCCGTTGATTTGCCGATTCCAGGCAATGACGATGGTATTCGTTCAATCGAGCTGATCCTGCAACAGCTCGCCGATGCGATCAACGCTGGCAAGGCAGAAAACCCTGACCTTCAGAAGAAGGCCAAGGAGGGTGCGGAAAACAAGGAAGCGGTAGCAGCTGCTGAGCCTCCGCCCGCCGCCGCACCGGCAGAAGCATCGGCTGAAGGCTAGTCGCAAGAATCGCCAGCCAAAAAGCCTAGGACGTAACTTGGTAGGCTTTCAGGTTAGCTCCTTGCAGATGCGAACAGGAATGCCGACTTCTACAAAGTCGGCATTCTCGCTTTTCGACCGGCCGGACTAACCATTTGAGCTACAAGCCCAAAGCCATTTTGGGCTTGTAGCTTAAGCGTTCTGCTCAGAGGACGAACTAAGTGAAAATATTGCGAGTTTTCGCAATCGACTTTCGCGAAATGCGACCCGAACCCCTCCTTGGCAGTTCCTGTGGCCGCGTTAATTTCAGTCCCACAAAAAGTGGATTGAACCACCAAAGACAAGTATTTTTCCTCGCATCCTTTCCATCAAGTCGAGCGTTCGCTGCCTGGCGATCAGGTTAGCCAGAAACACCTCTGGCATTCTCTAAGAATTGGAACCCTAGCCGGTCACTGCCTAGCAAGATCGGATAGACGCCGAATTTAGATCGTGGCAACGGATCATGAACAAGTAACCGGTTTGGTTTGTCACTGACCGATTGAGATGCGAGCTTTTTCAAATCAACCTTTTTGATTCAATCGAAATAAGAAGGACAAAGATGGCTATTTCAGCGAAGGACGTTGCCGAACTTCGAAAGGCAACTGGTGCTGGACTCATGGACTGCAAAAAAGCGTTGCAAGAGTCCGACGGAGACTATGAAGGTGCATTGGAGTACCTGCGTAAGAAGGGACAGAAGGTCGCAGCGAAGCGAGCTGATCGCGATGCAAACGAAGGTGTCGTGGTTACCGCATTAAACGATGACGGAACCAAGGGCATCGTCATGGCCTTGAGTTGCGAAACGGACTTCGTTGCCAAGAACGAAGGCTTCATCGCCCTCGCTTCGCAGCTTGGCCAAATGGCACTAGATTCTGGAGTAGGCTCAAAGGACGAGTTGGTTGCTCTAGAGATCGACGGCGAGCCTGTTTCCGAACGTCTCGTTTCCGAGACCGGCAAGATCGGCGAAAAGATCGAAGTTTCTGATTTCCAGGTCGTCGAAGGTGAGAAGATCGCTTCTTATATCCACGCTGGTGCAAAGATCGGCGTATTGGTTTCCTACAAGGACGCTGGCACCGATGGGGCGGAGCAATTCTTCCGCAGCGTTGCGATGCACATCGCTGCGATGAGCCCTTCGATTATGACCGCGGACGAATTCGACCTCGAATTTGTTGAGAAGGAAGCGGAATCAATTGCGAGCCGCATTACGGTCGAAAATGAGGACCGCGCGCGTCTTGGCAAGCCATTGCTCAATGTTCCTCAGTACGCAAGTAAGCTCCAACTCACTCCGGAAGTCATGGAGAAGGTTGAGAGCGACATTAAGGAGCAGTTGAAGGCGGAAGGCAAGCCAGAGAAGATCTGGGACAAGATTGTCCCAGGTAAGGTTGAACGATTCATTGCGGACAACACCCAGCTCGATCAAGAGCGATGCTTGTTGAATCAGTTCTTCGCTCTTGATGACTCCAAGACGGTACAAAAAGCAGTCAAGGACTTCGCGGCGGAAGCTGAGATTTTGGCATTCAAGCGTGTCTCAGTTGGCTAAGCTGCGACGCAAAGTTGGCAGTTCGTGACCACCGCATTAGACGATACGACAGTGCGGTTGCGAGCTGCAAAGGCAAAAAGAAACGGCCAGTTACCTACTTCGGTAACTGGCCGTTTTTGTTTTTGGTTCGCTATGGCGGCTGGCGTCCCTGACTCGAGATTTCGTTCCGCGTCGAAGTTTGAGCTAGGACTAAGATAGGCTGCTCACCTGGGTTCTAAGCCGCGACGCTCTGGTCACCTGAGTCTTTGCTGGATGGACTGCCTTCGCCGACTGAATGGTTGCGTTGGGAAGCCCGCTGCCACAACTCGAAGATGGCGCCGATCAGCGTAACGCGAGTGGTTTCGTGATAAATCGAATCACGCGGCAAGCCGGCCTCTAGTCGACGGTGTGCAATGCCTAGATTGTGGTATGGCAGACTTGGGAACAGATGGTGCAACGCGTGATATCGAGTTCCCACGGGGCCCCAAAGCTCAGTGACCCAAGGCCTGTACGGGTAATTGACCGAATCAAGCAACTGTTCCTCAAAAGTAAGCTCGCCGCCATCACCAGTCCAGCGGTGCGCTCCCAAAGTTCTCACGTTGTTGATCAAGATAAGGGTGACCGCCATCAGATAGCAGGTCACGAGGTGGCCATCGATCCATTGCCCAGAGACGATTGGCGCGTAGGAAACCATTCCAACGCACCACAGGAAGCAGAAGAATTCCTGGATTCGCATGATGCGTCGAGCCTCGGGCCCGTAGTCGCCGCGAAGGTAGAACACGTCGATGATCATGCTGCTAGCACGCCGCTCTACCCAGTTGCGGAACCCTGGGACAAGCCAAGCGATGGGAGTCATGATCAAAAAGCGAGCGTAGGCTGCGAAGGGAACGACGAGTGCGGCGGCAACGAATCCCAATACATGCGTTGGATGCCGGTGGCTTAAGTCTAGGTATTCGCCGTCTTTGTCCGTGCCATAATGCTTGCGGCGGTGATGATCGACGTGGGGATAGTACAAGAACGACGGAATCAGAAAAGGGATCCCACACAAAGCGTTCCAAGCGATGCGAAACCCTCGAAACTCGTTCCTTGGTAAGTGAACAAGCTCATGGATGAACATCGTCGCTCTCATGAAGAGAACTGCGGTACCGGCGAAAGACGCGATTCGCGAGACCCATAGCGTCGTCGGGTCCGTGAATAAGCGATCTCCATGTCGGAGCAAGACGAAAGACGCGTAGCCGACCAAAATTGTGGTCAAGAAGTCGGTCCAGTAAATCCAAGGCTTCGGGACCGAAAGGTCCTTGATCAGCGACTTTGCATCACGAATCGAAAAGCGACTGCTGAGCTTCGAAGTTGACATCCCACACCACCCACAATGAATAACTCAAAGATGGAAGAGGATCGTTGGGGCACCGCCTTCATCGGGTCGACCCACATCCTCGCGCTTTGCATCAATTGCGAACCGAACGCCCCCATTCACATCGAACGCGTCACAACATCCGGCGCAGTAATTGCCCATTTCTTGAAAAAAACCAGCGCCCTGCCAAAAGCCGACGGGCGACCCCAGCCATCTGTGGTGACAGCGTTGTGGTCTTACGTGTTGGCTAATCGGCGCAAGCAAAGGGAGAAGTTAGTAGTTCTACTACTACCAATCGGCAAGCAAAGGCCCAAAACTTTGCAAACCGCTCAGGCGTCGTTGAACGGGATCATACAGACGCACTTTCGCCAGGCCCCCTAAGGTCTTTGCATTCTCCTCAATTTACCAACTTGTACAGAACGATTCACCTACCGGATTCGTCTTTTCATTGATCAAAATTGACGCTCGAGACCGGTGCCACCAAGAACATCGTGGCTGTTGAAATCCGTTGACAGACCTAATGCATAGGGCTGGCACTGCATCACCAAAACTCGAGAACGAACTCTGGGGCCCACGAAACCGTGCCAACAGCGAACCATGCCTCTGGGGGATACCTAAGTGCAAAAGCGACCCGCCAAGTCCTCAAACGTCTGAGTTCGATGTTTCTGCGCGGCACGGCTGTGAACTCTGAGAATCAAAGCCGCGCTGGCTAATCCGAAAATCGAAATCGTACTGACACCTAGAAGACGCTTGCAGCCGCGATATCATTTCACACCAGGGTGAGTTTTTTTCAGAGATTCATGGGCGGTCGCGAAACACCTAAGTTCCCCATGCCCTGAATTCCGTATTCTGAAAGCGTTGGCGACCTGAAAATGCTGGCGACGTATCCTGCCCTGCGGTACTCAGCCCGCCAGCAAACTTTTTCATCAAGTGAGAATCCAAATGGAAGTAGCTTCTGCCTGCGATCTGATCGCGAAGAAATGCAAACCCTGCGAAGGTGGCGTTGAGCCATGCACGATTGAATTCTCCAAGAGCCAAATGGATTCCATTCCCGAGTGGGTCCTATCCAACGACGGGACGATGATCTCGCGTAAATGGACGCTCAAGAACTTCGTCGAGGCACTCGCACTAGTGAACAAGGCTGGCGAGATTGCTGAGGAAGATCAGCACCATCCCGATCTTCATTTGACCGGCTATCGCCATTTGCGTGTCGACCTTACGACGCATGCGATCGGTGGTTTGAGCGAAAACGACTTCATCTTGGCGGCGAAGCTGGATGCCGCTGCGGCCGCATTGAGCTAAGCATTTCACCAGACACTTTCGCATTGTGCATTGCAAGAAGGATCCTGATACCGAGATGGTCAAACAGATTGGCATCGTTGGCGGAGGGATCAGTGGTCTTGCCGCCGCCCTCGAGTGTTCCAAGCATGAAAGAGATTGCGAGTTTCGGTTATTTGAATCATCTCATCGGCTAGGCGGTGTCATTGAGACAGTTCGTGATGGCGATTATCTGATCGAGAAAGGTGCGGACAACTTTGCGACGCTACTTCCAAATGCGTTAGATCTCTCGCGCGAGTTTGAAGCGGCTGAGACACTAACTCACCCTCAACCGGATAATCGCAGAGCTTTTGTGCTTCGGAATGGTATGCCAGAACCCATTCCCCTTGGTTTTAGTCTAATGCAGCCGACGCAGTTCGCTTCGATTCTTGCGACGCGTACTCTATCTCTTTCAGGTAAACTGAGATTGCTCTACGAATACGCCGTGCCGGGGAAAGCGTGGCAAGATGACGAGGATGAATCCTTGGAGTCCTTTGCGGTTCGGCGATTGGGGAGAGAAGCGTTTGAATCGCTGGTCGAACCGATTGTGAGCGGTATTTTCACCGCTGATCCCAGCAAATTGAGCATGCGTGCCACCATGCCACAGTTTGTAAAAATGGAGGAGGAACACGGAGGTCTCATTCGTGCGTTTCTACACTCCAAGAAAACCGACGCTGCTGCGATTGCTCGAAAAGCCTCGGGGGCACGTTATGATCAATTCGTTGCGCCTCAAAATGGTATGTCAACGTGGCTCGATCAACTCAGCCGAAATATTGCACCGGATAGAGTCGCGCTCAAGACACGAGTCAGCAGCATTCAGAGACTCGGAGAGCGTTGGAAATTGGATGTCGCCTGCGAAGGCAATTCACAAACCTACGAACTAGACGCCATCATTCTGGCCACGCCGGCGGCAGTCACGAGCGAACTACTCAGGGATGTGGTACCGCGTGCTGCCGATTTAGCCGGCGGAATACACTATGCGTCGAGCGCGGTTGCAGCCCTAGTTGTAAAAAAAGCCGACGTTTTCGGGCGGATTGATGGATTCGGCCTCATTTGTCCAAGAAGAGAGGGCCGACGCGCTCTAGCAATTAGTTACACGAGCAATAAGTATTCTGGGCGAGTACCTGAAGACGAGATCCTTTTGCGTATCTTCTTTGGCGGTGCGCTGGATGCAGAGATTCTGGAGCAATCCGACGCTCAGCTATTGAGACTAGCAAAGCTCGAGATTTCAGAGCTTCTCAACTGGCGTGGCAAGGAATGCAGCCGGCAATGGCTCATACGCTGGCCGAATGCAATGCCTCAGTATGACCTTGGTCATGCAGGTCGAGTTTCAGAAATCCAAGCTCTATTGAAGCAGCACCCAGGACTTGCGGTGTGCGGCGCGGCTTACAGCGGGGTCGGCATTCCACAGTGCGTTCGTAGCGGTCGTGCCGCCGCGAACGGGCTTCTTGGACTCTAGGCCAGCAAACCGCTGTATTGCTATCAATAGCCAGAGCCCCCAGGCAAACGGATAATCGTCTTGCGTTCGAGACTCGGTTGATTGGAATCGGTTAATCCCCGGCAAAAGTGGCGGGCAAATGTGAGGATCGCTGAAGAGGTGGTGTCGACGGGGTGGATCCCTTGACCCGGAATCCGGTTTCGAACTACTCTCACCGTCAGCAGTTCCAGGAATACTTGGAAATCGAATCCTGCTTACGTTAGGCCTAATCGCAGGCTGATGCGAGCCGTACGGGAAGAGACTGTTTCCATCGATGAAGACTCAATCTGGATTCGGGGGAAAGTCAATTAACCCAACCGGTACATCGCTCAAACCAACGCAGCAACGGAATGAAGAGGCGAGCAAGGAAGCTCACTAGCCATCTGCCCAGTTGTCTGCACTAACAACATTATGGTCAAGGACGACCCATGACAGATTCTCAATCGAACGGTAATGTTTCTTCTGTACCGCTCTTGGACGTATCGCGTTCCAACAATCCAATCCGTGACGAAGTACTTCAGGCTCTAGCCGACGTGTATGACAGCGGAAGGTTCTTATTTGGCCCTGCTGTTCAGGAACTAGAAGCTGATGTCGCCAAGGTTAGCAACGCAAAGTACGGCGTCGGTTGCGCCTCAGGCAGCGACGCTCTGCTTTTATCTCTGATGGCATTGGGAATCTCACCCGGCGACGAAGTTATATGTCCTAGTTTTTCCTTTTTCGCCACAGCCAGTTGTATTTCACGACTCGGGGCCAATATCGTATTTGCGGATATCGATCCGTTGACTTACAACGTGGATCCACTCGACGTCGCGCGTAAGATTTCACCTAAGACACGAGCCATCATCCCCGTGCACTTATTCGGGCAATCCGCCCAGATGGATGTGCTTTGTAAACTCGCGGCGGACCACGAGATTCCTCTGGTTGAGGATGCGGCCCAAGCGATTGGAGCTGCTTACCACGGTCGCCCGGTCGGTAGCTGGGGACAGGTTGGGTGCATCAGCTTCTATCCGACTAAGAACCTTGGTGGGTTCGGCGACGGCGGGATGATGACCACGAATAGCGATATCATCGCGGATCGGCTGAGACTGCTCGCTGGTCACGGAATGCGACCAAGGTATTATCACTCTGAGGTGGGGATCAACAGTCGGCTCGATACCTTCCAAGCTGCTGCGCTACTGATCAAAATGAAGCACTTGGAAAATTATACCGCTCAGCGTCGCACCAACGCTTGTCAGTACTTTGAACTGATCGAAGAACAAGGACTGCAGGACTACGGCATCGAAACACCCTATGTTGATCCCGCGGCTCACCACGTCTGGAATCAATTCAGTCTTCGAGTCGCTGACGGCCGGCGAGACGCCTTACGCACGTTCCTTCAAGAGCGAAGCATTGGAAGCGAGATTTACTATCCAATCCCCTTGCACATGCAAGCCTGCTATCGCGATCTAGGCTATCGCGAAGGCGACTTGCCATTTACCGAAACAGCTTCCCGCGAAATCCTGCACTTGCCAATTTTCCCCGAGCTAACAATCGAGGAGCAGCGTACGGTGGTTCAAGCAATTTCAAGCTTCTGCAAATCTAGCGTCAGAGCTGCGGCTTAACGCCGGTGCTTTGCAGACTAGTGCCATTGCTCAGCGGCTTACGGTAGTTCTGGGGCGTTTTTCGATAGCACAAAAAAAAGGCAGTCCCGATTCAAAAGGGGCTGCCTTTTTGCATGATTCTCAGCAGATGTTCATCTGCGACGAAGCCTACTCTGGCTTCATCACAATCGTCGCGAGCGGCGGTAAAGTAACCGAGATGGAATCGGGGCGACCATGGTGCCCGGAGCCTGTCGAATGACACCCCGGATGATTGCCAAGGTTGCTTCCGGCGTAAAACGCCGCGTCGCTATTGAAGACTTCACGGTAGAATCCGCCGCGAGGTACCCCCAAACGATAGTTTTCACGAGGTACCGGCGTGAAATTGCAGGCCACTAGCAAGAAGTCGTTCGGGTCCTTGCCCTTCCGCAGGAAGCTGATGACGCTGTCCTGGTAGTTCATGCAGTCGACCCACTCAAAGCCTTCACCTCTAAAATCGACTTCGTGCAGCGCTGGCTCATTGATAACCAGCTTGTTGAGATCGCCGATGAGTCGTTGGACCCCCTTGTGCGTGTCCCAACCGAGAAGATCCCACTGGATTTCAGAATCGTAGTCCCATTCGTTCCATTGGGCGAACTCGCTGCCCATGAAGAGTAGTTTCTTGCCAGGGTGAGTCCACATGTAGGAGTAGAGCAATCGCAAGTTCGCAAATTTTTGCCACAGGTCCCCGGACATTTGGCTAATCAGGGAACCTTTGCCGTGGACCACTTCGTCGTGCGAAAGTGGCAGTGCGAAATTTTCGGTGAACGCGTAGATCAGGCTGAATGTTAGCTCGTCATGGTGATGACTTCGGTGAATCGGTTCGTTACGCATGTAGCGTAAGGTGTCGTTCATCCAGCCCATGTTCCACTTGGCTGAGAACCCTAGCCCACCGCAGCTCGTTGGCTGACTCACGCCCGGCCACGCAGTTGATTCTTCGGCTAGGGTTAGGACACCTGGGTATTGGCCGTGGGCCTGCTCATTGAACTCGCGTAGCAGGTGGATGGCTTCCAGATTTTCTCGTCCGCCGTGTGCATTTGGAACCCACTCGCCGTCGTTGCGACTGTAGTCGAGGTACAACATGCTAGCGACCGCATCCACACGCAGTCCGTCGATGTGGTATTTGTCTAGCCAGAACAGAGCATTCGAAACCAGGAAGTTTCTAACTTCATTGCGACCATAATTAAAAATCATGGTTCCCCAATCAGGATGCTCGCCCTGCCGCGGGTCTGCATGCTCAAACAGAGCGGAGCCGTCGAACTGCCGCAAGCCGTACTCGTCTTTGGGGAAGTGAGCGGGCACCCAGTCTAGGATCACGCCAATCCCGTTCTGGTGGCAATGATCGACGAAGTACATGAAGTCTTCCGCCGTTCCGTATCGACTCGTGACTCCAAAGTAACCGACGGTTTGGTAGCCCCATGAGCCCGTAAAGGGATGCTCACTGATCGGCATCAATTCTACGTGAGTGAACCCCAGCTCTTGGCAATAGTTGACCAGCTCGTGAGCAATCTTACGGTAGTTCATCCACCCATGCGGACCCTCACTGTCACGCTTCCAACTGCCGAGATGAAGCTCATAAACGTTCATCGGTTTGTTGAGCGGGTCTTCAGCGGCTCGTCGCTGCATCCATTCACAGTCAGCCCACTCGTAGCGATCGAGTGGTGTCACGACCGAGGCAGTCCGAGGTGGGAGTTCGGCATAGAACGAATATGGATCCGCCTTGTCGACCGAATGGCCGCCTTTCATTTTGATTCGGAATTTGTATTTCTCGCCGGCCTTCAATTCCGGAACGAAGAGTTCCCAAACTCCAGCAGGAACGTGCTTGCGCATTGCGTGCTGTTGGCCATTCCAGAAGTTGAAGTCGCCGATGACTTGTACGTTCTCGGCGTTGGGTGCCCAAACGGCAAAGTTGACGCCTGTCACACCGTTCACGGTTCGCTCATGGGCGCCGAGCTTTTCGTAGATCTTCCAATTTCGGCCTTCGCCAAACAGAAAGAGATCAAATTCGCTCAGTAACGGTTCCACGTTATATGGGTCTTGCATTTCTCTGATGTCGCCGTTCTTGGATGCAATTCTCAGGTGATAGTCGCTGGAAGACTCTTCAGGACAGATGGTTTCGTAGAAGCCCGCCGGATGGACCTTCCGCATTGGACGAACACAGTTGTGTGGCTTGTCGACGAGCCATACCTGCTCGCAGTCTGGTAAGAAGGCTCGAACGGAAACAGCCTGTCGGTCACCCGCTTCCACGGGATGTGGACCGAGCAAATGAGCTGGGTTTTCCAAATTGCCTTCAACGAGCCGTCGAATTCCTTGCAGCGACAACTGGGTGCGCACGGCGGTGTTCTCCATGAGTGAATGTTATAACGTCCAGATCGTATTTCGTTGACTGGTTTAGGCCGAGCCAGTCTTTCCTCGGTGCCGCCTATGCGACGGACGCCTCACGCCAGACTCCGGGCTCGAGTTGCCAGGTGAATCAGCTTCTTGCAAACTAGGTTCCCAGGTACGCCGTTTGCGGAGGATTCAGGCGACCCTTCCACCAACGCAACCATTCAATTGCCAATTGCCACCAGGAATACAGGGATGGCCGCAAATGGGAGCCTGAATCTCCTGACCTGGATTGGTGCCAATCGGCCAGGAATCCGTCCGTTTTGGGGACGCTTGAATTAACCGAGTGCGTAGTTACGGTCGGTCGTCCAGCGCTGAAGAGCCGGTATGCCAATTCGCCGCCACTTATCTTCAGTCGTGGACGTGGTCCCATTCGAACCTGAACTTTGCCTACGGCGGAACGGTCAAATCGGACCGCCTTTGTCTCGATTAGGCTGTTTTTCGCAAGCAAACCGGGGCGTTGGGTGCCTGTCGTGACGCCCAAACTGGCTGTCTTGGTTCTCTCTTCATCCAAAGCCAACGCGGGCAGCGTTTCAGCCATGCTCTTCGTGCGGGTCGCATCCTCGACTGCTTCTTCCGCATCAACTCGCGGATTGTCTGCCGATTGGATCATTCGACATTCGATTCCGTGGTAGCCCATCGCGCAATCGATACGCTGCCATAGATCGGCGTTTCGGATCGGCATCTGAACGCCAAAACGTTCCCAGCGGTAATCAGATTCACGCCAACTCTGCAATCCGTAGCGTAATCCCCTCGATACGTAGCGGCTTGTGGTGACCAGCGTCACCTTGCTGGGACCTTCGAGCGCTTCTAGCCCCCGTACAACCGAAAGTAACGCAAGCCGCTCAGGAGTCGACTCTTGTTCCCGATCCGTTGCTTCGAATCTCGCCGGCAGACCTAAATTGGGGCCGCTTAAGTGTTCCAGCACAAAATGCCAACGACCGCTACGGGTCAGCGCCGTCGTTGTGGCTCCGTCGTCCACGGTTGATGGAGTCACGCGCAGATCCTTGGTGTCACAAAAAAGCAGGTAGTGTGGTTGTGAAATCATGGATTCGACTTATGAGGCTATCTGGCCATACCACGGCGTCAGTCTTATACAACACAGCTCGTAATTTCGTCCCGCCGAATTGGCGGTAGCTCAGCATGGACAAGGATCAACCGGCCCTAGCTCACACTCATACCGCGCGGTTGCGATCCAAAGCTGCAAAATGACATCGGTGGTAATGGCAGCTGTCTTCGAGCAACGTTTCGTTCAATCCAACAACACGTGTTCTAGTAGAGCGTGTGATAGCCACTAAGCGAACGGTCCCAAATGACATGACCGATCCGAACTGTTTCGGCGTCAGAAGTCGTGTCGCAGGACCGGTGTTCAAAGCGGCTTTGGTTGGACGGGTACGAGTCGAGAGCTCCGAAAAGACTGCAGTTGCAATGACCCCATCCTTGGCCGACTCCCGTTCAAATCCTGATTCGACGCGCAGAACGGGATCCTTGAAAAACGTCGATGTGTGGTGCATCGACTCGAAGCGGCAACCGAACTAAACCAAAGAGGCGATAATTCTTGCCGAATCAGATTGGCTTTCCTATTGGGCAGATATTGCCGATAACGCAGCGTCAATGCCAATGTCGCTGAATGCAGCAAGCCAGGATTCCATCCTTTTCGCGTCACCTTTGGTTCTAAAGATTTGGCGCGGGCGGGCTCTTCAGAGTCCGAGGATAGGCATTTCGCCCTCCGGTCCGGATCGTCTTTATGACTCGAGAGATGGCTAATCATCTTCGAGGGCATCGGCAACATTTGAATCTATCCGGCACGCGCCACTTTGATTCTTCCAAGCCGCGTGGGGGTCTAATTGTGGGGCCAAGAATGCGAGCCACAGCATTGCGGCTATAATTTCAATAGTCGTAACGAGATCCAAGCGAAGACTTTGCGGCATCCTCTTGGAAACTTATTGGCATCCGGGAACTCACGGTTCAATGATCGAGCATGCATCGAAGTATGCCTTTTGAGTGCTGCAGCTAGTGTTTTCATGGAGACAACGGTTTTGATCACTCTGAATCCAAATCAGCACATTGCAAGACTCTCGACGAAGTCTGGCATCGTCTTGCTGCTTGCAATTCTTTTGGCAACGTCAGCATGGGGGCAGAGGTCAGGCAGGAAACCGAACCGCAGCAAACCACCGGTCTTCAAGAAAGATCAATTCTCGAACATCTTTTTCGAAGATGCCGCAGCGACTCTCAAAGGAGAGCTTCCAAGTAAGCGGGCGACCGTGCAGCTGGGAAACAACGCCAACATCGCGAAGAAAGACTCCGAAAATTCGGGAAGCCAGACTGACTCTGGCCCGTTCGCTTGGAGCAATCTCATCACTCCTGTATCGCTCGAGGATTTAATCAAAGGGGCGAAACTACGCTTGGAGAGCACGATTACGTCGCAAGCTGCTTTTGCAGGGGGAGGATTCGCGACTGCGAGAACGGAATTCTCGCTATTGGCTTTGCTCTTCGCCATCGTTGAGCAGCATCCATCAGACGATGTTCGTTTCAAAAAGAGTTCCGGAATTGCCCGCGAGCAAATGGCGCGAGTCGCCGCGAATTGTAAGGTCGGTTCAGCTCAGACTTTCAAAGAGGCCAAGCTGCGACTCGATGATCTTCGCGATCTCGTCAATGGAGTTACGCTCGCCGGCGAACCCAAGAGCGACGTCGACTGGTCGGGCCTGATCGATCGGTCCCCTCTCATGGAATTGCTCAAATGGGCTCAGCAGGACCATCTCAATAAGCTGGCTGCGAATGAGAGTGAATTCAAGAACAATGGCGAAGAACTAGCCCGTTACGCGCAGCTTATTGCCATCCTCGGGAAAGCGGCACTTGCCGAGGAGATGCCGGATGCGACCGACGAAGACTATCAAGGGTTCGCAAAGCAAATGATCGAACATGCGAAACAGATCAGTTTGGCTGTCGAAACCTCAAACGCAGAGCTCGCTCGCTCGGCGGCCGCTCAAGTCGGGCAAAGTTGTCAGGATTGCCACGACAATTTCCGCTAACATAATAGTCCAGAGCTCCAATGAGAGCCGTCGGACTGTTTCGAGTCAGCAGAGCCAAGAAATTCACCCTGGAGATGAATTGTGGGAATCCGTTTTCGCTGCCATCACTGCGAACACGAATTGAATGTCAAGGATCACCAGGCAGGCAAAAAGACACGCTGCCCCACTTGTGGGGGTCGTTTCCGTATCCCAATGGCAACAAGCGACTATTCGCTAGCGGTTGAAGAGAAGGTGGGAGCCGCAGCCGCTGCTACTTCGGAGTCGGCGTCACAGTCTGTGTCCGAGAAGGAACAGCCAATTGCTGCCGGTAAAAATGATCTCAAACAAGCTGCGAGAGAAGCCCCTTCGGACGCCGAATCGACGGTCGCCCCGTCCACTTCTCCTGATGCGGAAGCCCAGTGGTATGTTCGTCCACCGTCAGGTGGTCAGTTCGGTCCGGCGAACCAAGCCGTGTTTGAGCAGTGGCTAGGCGAACATAGAATTACCGCAGACTCACTTGTCTGGCGCGATGGATGGACCGATTGGTTAGTAGCGGAACAAGCTCTTCCGAGTCAATTTCCTGGAGTAGAAGCTGCAGCCGTTTTGAAGCAAGCGGCGTCTCCGGAGAGCCATTCGGCACCGAATGTACCTCAATCGGATTTGCCTCAGTCGAAGTTTTCAGCAGGAGCTGCAAGCACGATACCACCGGCGACTGCGGCAGCCGTCAATGCTCGCGACCTTTCTCTCAGTGAGAGAAACCGGCTCGACCGCCGCCGAAAGAAACGCCGAAACTACCGTATCACAATCGGCGTACTCACGCTGCTGGCCGTTGGGCTGCTCATCGGACTGATCGTGGCCCTCGTGTTACAGCAAGGAGAATAGAAGCAGCCGCGTCTGCCTGTGGTACTGGCTCGACCGCGGGTGTCTCGATCGCTAAAGGTACATTCCCACGAACCCGCCGGAATCTTCCGAGGCCTTCTCGATTTCCTGCATCCTGTCGATGGTCTTCTGAAGATCCCCGGCTTGAACATAACGGTTGAATTCGACCAGAACCGAATGCTGGACCGATTCAGCAAGCCAGTCAACGATCGCTTGGTTCAGCCACGAGCAGGTTTCCATACTCAGCTCCACCCTCAGGTCACATCCTTTCGCCTGCAGGTCGGTCGTGTCTGTCATGACCGTTCCTTCGAAGTCGAAACGAATCATTCCGTTTTGAGTATCATTCGTCAGCCGATAGACGCATTTCGCGTTATGCAAATAGTAGGTGTTGTGCGTCCCGTGATCTTCGAATGCCTGACGGATCCGAATCAGTTTCGCAGCAAGCTTAGGAGACGCATCGTCGGGAACGTCAAACCTGGCGACGCTGCGTAATGGCAGGCAATCAAAATCAATCTCGACCCACTGCCCATAGTTTGTCGTCATAGAAATACCGAGAAATTCAAGTGACTGGTGATTGGAGTCAATGCCCTGCAGGTGTGCGAAGCCTGAATTCTAGATGAATACCAACAACATGCCACGCACACTTAGAATACAGTGCCCTTGAATCATCTGTTTTGACCGGTAGGAGCGAATTTTGTGGTTCCAACCGAAGGGGCAGGTGCAGGTGCAGGTGCAGGGGGCAAAGTGACTGACCGGCGGATTTGGGAAACTTCATGACTTTGGAAAGCAACTTTGCTTTTGAGGACTATCGAACATCTAAAGCGTTCCCACGTTTGCAGCCGCCGGATATGTTGGACGCCCTCGTTCGGAACGGCATGCCGACTTGCACGTTTCGGTCAAGATCGTTCATACCAGAGGAATTTTAGGTGGGGTTTGAAGAAGTCCGCATTGCGATCTTGAACACGGTCATCATCGCATCGCTTTGTGGTGGGCTGAGCTTAGCGTTTGGCACCTTGATTTCCATTTTCCTTGTCCGGACCAACATCTACGGGCGGACGTTTGCATGGCTAGCCGTCAGTACTCAGCTGGCGGTTCCCCTCTACGTCTTTGCTGGAGGTTGGAGTGCCAGTTTTGGGTTGCAGGGGTGGATCCGTCCAATTGCCAACTCGTTCAATGTGGCCCTGCTTGAGGGGCAAGCTGGTACTTGGAGTGCTCTTTTTGCTGTTGCTATCGTCCACGCACTTGGTGCCGTTCCTTGGGTCATGCTCGTCGTCACTGCTGGGCTCCTCAGGATCGACCGCAACCAAGAAGAGCAAGCCATGATTGATGGCGGAATCTTGCAGACGATTCGTTTCAGCATTTTGCCCAGCTTGCGTCCATGGCTGGCTGCAGCATCCATGATTGCCATCGTGCCAGTTTTCACAGAGATGGTCGTGAGCAATCTCTTCCAAGTTTCGACCGTGACTGAGCTGGTGTATTTGGACTCGAGCCGTGGCACGGTGACCCCGTTGACCTATTTTGTTGCCATCTTTCTCTGCATCCTACCAATTTTGCTGGCGGTAGCCCTGCTCTGGAGGCAACTACCAAGCTGGCAGCACATGAGTCACCGAAGCATTCACTACCAACCGAACCTCATTGAACTTGGCCGCATGCGGTGGGTGTGGAGCCTCTTGGCCTGGTCTTTGATTTCGCTTCTCGTGGGGCTCCCAATGGCCAGCTTAGTTGTTAAGGCTGGCTGGCAGCCGTTCACCGATGCCGACGGTTCGACTGCGTACTCGTGGACATTGGACCGCGCCCTAACCACTGCCCAAGAGTCTTTCACTTTGTTCGTCCCCGAGTTCAAGTGGACGATCTTGCTCGGGGTTAGTTCTTGCACCACAGCGCTAGGAATCGCGGGCCTGATCCGTGTCCTGATTTTCTCGATATCTAGAGCAAGTTCTGCGGGTGAGGGGGAAACGAAATCGTGGATCGAAAGCATCGTTCACGTATTGATGTTGATTCTGATCGCCACACCTGGCCCGTTGGTCGGCATGGTGATTATTTGGATTCTCAATCGCAGTACACCATCGCTTTTTGGCTATCTCTACGACCAAACGCTAACCGCTCCGGTGCTAGCTCAACAGTTCAGGCTTTTACCGATCGCATGGTTTCTAACCGTGGTTGCCAAGTCAACTATTTCTCGAGAATCAAGAGAGCAAGCGAGCTTAGACGGGTTGAGCCTTTTCCAATTCTTGAGGGACGTTGCTTGGCCGCAGACTCGAAGCTTGTGGGGGTTCTCCACAGTCTTGCTGATGATCCTAAGCATCGGCGAGCTGAGCTGCACGATTCTTGTGCTTCCGCCAGGCGTGACCACTCTGGCGATGAGACTGTTCGAGATGTTGCACTTCGGAATGCGTCATCAAGACTCAGGACTTTGCGGGTTGCTTGTGTTCTGTGGGTGGTTCGCCGCCGGTGCGCTCTGGCTTGCTTCGGGTTGGAAGACTCGCAACGATCGATAAACTCGCCCCGACCTAGAATGATTGGTGCTGGTATCGCAGAGGATCGCTACCAGAAATCCCGCTTGGTCGAATGCCGCGAGCGGCGAAGCGGCCGCATTTTGCGCACCTTGAACAGGGGCATTGGACGGGGCATATTCGACGGATCCTCGCTTCATGAGCTCAGATTGCTTTAGCGGGATGCCATTGCGAATCTTAGCGGCAGCTTGCTGGTCCAATTGTACTGACGGCAGAGATTCAAGAAGAATTGAGGGCGGTAACAAACGTTCGGCAACGTCCTCTCCACTCTGAAAATCATCCAGCTGGGAGCAGAGTTCGAGGGTAACGCTGCCAATCGAACTTCGGATCAGCGAAGTCATAACCGCATCCGTTCCAACCGCTTTGGCTAGGTCACTCCCCAACGTACGGATGTAGGTGCCGGTTCCGCAGACGATGTCGAGCTTAAAATCAGGTAACTCGCAGCGCGCAAGGTGAATCGAATCAATCTGGACTTTTCTCGAGGGGATCTCAAAGTCCTTGCCCTTGCGTGCAAGATCGTAGGCTCGCTGTCCGCCGACGCTGACCGCAGAGTATTTCGGTGGAACCTGTTCAACTTCGCCAATGAACCGTGGAAGTGCTAAAGCCAGGCTTCGCTCGTTGACACCATCTGGCACCGGGACGTCTTCCAATTCGCCTTCGATATCTAACGTGTCGCTGCGACGCCCTAGCTGGAAAGATCCAGCGTAGGACTTCGGGCTTAAGTGCGAGAACTCGACCAGCCTAGTTGCGGGGCCCACTGCGACGAGCAGCACGCCTGTGGCTAGTGGATCCAGCGTTCCCGTGTGACCAACCTTATGCGGTCGAACGTAGCGTTGCACTCGATTAACGACGTCGCGACTGGTCCAGCCTGAAGGCTTGTCGACGGGCAAAACTCCAAACATGCCTTCCTTCTGCCTACGTTCTTACCAACTACATCCGTTCAAACCGTGGGGTGCAATAGCGAAAAATCGCTTCGCCCACTTGCTCCAGGTTGTTCGCCACATCTAGGGCGTTGCCGGGGATAATGCGCCAGGCAACTCTTCAGATACGGAGTCGTTATCTCCGGGGTCTGAAACATTTTTGCTCGGATCGAATCCGAACAGGCCGCAGAATATGAGGTAGATTCGGAAAAAGACCGGTACTTGGAACAGTACGAGAAGCGTCGAAAGCATCAACCCGAAGGCAATACTCGTCGCCATCGGAACTAAGAACTGGGCTTGGAACGAAGTCTCCAGCAGCATCGGGATTAGACCGCCGATGGTCGTCAGACTCGTCAAGAAGACGGGTCGTAAGCGGCGGCGTCCTGCTTCGAGCAACGCTTCGTTCGCATCCATTCCGCCACGAACCCGTGCATTGATAAAGTCGACGAGGACGATTGAATCGTTGACCACAATCCCGGTTAACGCGACCAAACCAAAGAAGCTAAAGAGCGTAATCTCGATCCCCATGATCAAATGCCCCCAAGCCGCTCCAATCACGCCGAACGGGATAATGCACATGATCAAGAAAGGTTGGAAGTACGATCGGAACTCGACGACCAAAAGCAGGTACATCACCAGGAGAGCGGCGGCGGAACCGACTGCCAAGCTGTTGAGCGACTCGGCGGTTTGCTGTGATTGTCCTTCCCAATTCACTCCTACGGAGGGGTACTTCTCTGCGAACAGTGTCGGCAAGGTTGCTTTCAGGTTTTGTGAAATCTCGAACTGGTTTCCTTCCGTAGTGTCCAAATCGGCAGTGATCGTAATGGACCGCTGTTGGTTGAGGCGATTGATCTCAGAGTACGCCTGCGTCACCGTGATCTCTGCCAATTCGCGAATGGGGCGTTCAATGCCATCCGCTCCGCGGACCAAGATTTCGTTGAATTGGGCGAGCGAAGTCCGTTCGTCTTCAGGATAACGGACCATTAGTTTGACTTCATGGCGGCCTCGCTGCAGTCGCATTACTTCAGCGCCATAGTATGAATTCCGAATCGTCTCGGCCAGATCGGCACTGGTCAGTCCCATTGATTGGGCGCGGTCTTTAACGCGTATCTGGAACTCGGTTTTTCCTGGTGTCGCATCATCACGCACGTCATAAACACCAGCCAACTTGGCCAGTTTGCCTTTGACCTCTTCAACGGCAGCCTCCAACTCGGCTTGCTTGGTTGCGGGCGCAAGTAGTTTGAACTCGATCGGCTTGCCACCTGGGCCGACACTGGCCGAATCGTAGATGACTCGTTCCGCACCGCTGATTTCACCGGCTTGCTTGCGCCACAGGTTGATCAACTCGGTGCTGCTAACAGTTCGTTCGCTTGAATCCTTTAGCTCGACGAAGACTTGGCCAACAGAGCTACCACCACCGCGGCTCGTGGCCGCCATTGCGCCTTGCGCGGTCAAGGCTCCGACTTGGCGGAACGTTAGCTTCACAGGCCCGTTTGGAGTTCTTGAGTTGAGCGATTGCTGTAACTCTTCGTCGGACATGGAGACACCCGAAGCCTCGTTCTCGACAACTTGGCTGGCCAGCCTAGCGGCTCGTTCAATCTGCTTAGTCGCCGCGTCCGTCACTGCTGCAGGCGTCCCATCGGGAAATACAACTTGTGCCAGAATCTGGTTGCTATCCGTCTTCGGAAAGGGATTCACGCGAATAAATCCAACTTTGCCCAACGCGAATGTTCCTAGCAGCAGAAACAGGCCAACTCCGACTCCCAAGAAGGGATAAGTGAGCAGGAAGCGAAGGGTCGGAAGATAGACTTTGTCCCCGAACCAATCCATTCCCCGACCACAAAATCCACTCGCTCGGTCTAAACCGGCTGCGAAGATGTTCTGTTTCTTGCGACGGGCTTCTTGCTCTTCATGGCTTCCATGTGCCAAGTGGCATGGGAGCGCCGTAGCAGCCTCAATGAGCGATATGATCAACATGGCAATGATCGCGACGGGCATCACGGCAATAAACTTGCCCATCACTCCTTCGACGAAGAAGAATGGCATGAATGCAACGATGGTTGTAAAGATCGCGGTCGTCACCGATGGAAGTACTTCGATCGTGCCATCCACGGCTGCTTTGTAGAAACTCTTGCCCATATTTCGGTGAGCATAAATGTTCTCTCCGACCACAATCGCATCGTCGACCACGATGCCAAGAGCCATCAAAAACGCAAACATGCTGAGCATGTTCAATGTCTGCCCGGTAAGTAGCAAGATCAGCCCGGCACCGAGAACACAGATCGGAATCCCCAGGGAAACCCAAAATGCCAGTCGAAACTCGAGAAAGAGTGCGAGCAAGATAAAGACGAACAAAAGTCCTTGAAGACCGTTGTCCCGCAGCATCCTCATTCGGTCTCGCACGTCAACGCTCGTATCCCCCCAAACACTCATGGTGTATCCAGGCGGCATGTTCTTCGACTCAGCGTAGGAGTGCACTGCTTCGGCGATCTCCAGCAAGTCCTCGTCGCTCGTGCGGTCGACACTGATCACGAGAGCCGGGTTACCATTCACCTCGTTGATGTTGGATGAATCGTCGAACTCATCGCTAACATCACCGATGTCTTCAATCTTGAGGACGACCCCATTCGGCTGCGAGATGATGGGAAGCTTCTTGATGTCCTCCCCAATCTCTCGGCGATTCTTGCCACGCAACAGGATCTCTTGTCCGTCTGCGCGTAGTTGCCCGCCAGGCATCTCTATGTTTTCGCGGCGAAGTATGTTGGCGACGTTCGTCAGCGTCAATCCATATTTTCGAAGTGTATCTTCCGAGAGTTCGACGTCGATCTGGAACGCTTTGGCGCCCTGGATTTCGGCCTGCGAGATGGTGTTGATATCCAACAGTTCGGAGCGAACTTCTTCCGCGACTTCTCTTAGCCGGATCTCCGATTCAGGATCCGTCGTTTTCGGACCAAGAATGGCAAGCCGGATTGCGGATTCTCGAAAGGTGATCTGTTCGACTTGAGCTTCTTCCGCCAACGCAGGGAAATTGGAAATGCGATCTACACGAGATCGGACTTCGGATACGACCTTTTGGACATCACGGACGTTCGAGTTCAATTCAACCAACACATACCCGCCGCCTTCATTGGCGATACTGACCAGCCGTTTGATGCCGTCTAAGGCGCGAATCGACTCTTCAATCGGCTGGCAAACCCCCTTCTCGCTGTCGGAAGGGGACGCACCGGGATACGCCACGCTGACGAGGATGACTTCAAGTTCGAATTCGGGAAACACCTCACGGCGCATCTGAAAGAAGCTGACGAGTCCCGCCACCATGGCGGCGACAACCATCACATTGATCGCTGGCGTATTACCGATTGCCCAACGTACGATTCGATTCATGGTTTTCTCTGCTTGGGTTCCGTACCGCAAAGGCGTTGTGTAAACCGTCTGCAACGCGGCTTGTCGAAGTCGAGAGCGGTGTCGAATTGAAAATCAGCGGGCTGGCTAGATATCAGCATTGTCGGCGGGACTAGCATCCACAGTCGCATCGGAAGAAGCCCCGCTTAAGGGCTCTGCACCGGCCCTCCGAATTTTGACGGGATCAGTGCCATCAGCCTTTACACCCGGTAACGGTGAAACAATGACGAGGTCATCTGGATCGATCGAGTCGTCGGCGACTTCACAGATCCAGTATTCGACGTCGTCGATCATCCCGTACGAAGAGACCATACGCACGTTGTCAACGACAACCAATCGACCAGCTTGCCATTCCGAGGGATCAAGAACTTTCTTCTCGGAAGCAGTTTGTTCATCTTCCACTTTGGGCCCGAAAACTTCATCAATCGTCCCGTTTTCCTTAGCTTCGTCATAGGCAATGCGAGCGTCCTTGGCTTCTTCTGTGTCTTCAACTGCCGAGTCGTCCGATTGAAATTTCCAGATCACGCTCGTGTTTGTAGCCGGCTTCACCCCAAGCTTTGGCACCAGCAGCAGAGGTGTTGTTGGCCGCGTCTTGATATCGACGTCAACAAACATGCCACGCACCAACATCGGCGGTCCACCGACCTCAATCGGTTCACCATCAGCGGAACGTGCCTTATTGGGATTGTCGACGCGAATGCGAATCGGCACAGTGCGACTCTGCGTGTCCAGACCGGAACCTTCGAATCGGTCTAATACGCCGTCCCACACGTAGGTCACCGACTCTCTCCCGGCGATGGAGAATTTGACTTCCACGGGAGTCTTGGGCAATACGTAGCGTTTTGCGCGGACTGCATTCACATTCGCATCGGCACTCAGCTTGGGCTGTTCGAGAATCCAGGAAAGTTGGTCCATCCGCACGTTACAAGAAACTTCCATTTTCTCAGTGTCTTCGATGGTGAGAAGCTGAGCGCCGCGTTGCACGAAGGAATCCACTTCAACTTGATCACGGACTACCCGTCCCTCGACTGGTGCACGAACTTCAGTCCGGGCCAAACTGAGCTTAGCTTGCTCGATCTCTGTCTCTACCAATTTGGCAGCCAACCCCGTCCTAGTTTGGCGAGCACGAAAGGCACTCAGTTGATTCTGTAGAGTCACCTTCTGGTTCATTGTGGTCAGGCGGCTTTGCCGAGCTTGATCTAGCTCGGACGCGCTCGAGAAATTAGCTCCCAAACCCTCCAGACGGGCCACCTCCGCATTCGCCAACTTCATCTGCTCTTCCGCAACACCAAGCAGTGATTCCGTATTCTTAATGTCCTGCGCTAACTCGTTGATGGAGGCCTCTTCTTGGCTCTTCCTGCGAGTCAGTCTCTCGATCTCAAGTTCGTAATCGCGCGGATCGATTCTGTATAACAATTGCCCTTTTCCGACGTAGTTGCCTGCACGAACTTCGGGGCCTTTTTCGACAATCCGCCCGGCGACTTCAGCGGCCAACTGCAATTCCCGATACGGTACGACGGTTCCGGAAACCTCAATATCGAGCGTATCGGAAAGAAGCTTGACTTGCTCGACTTCCGCGGTTGGCAAAAAGGCCAGTAGTTCCCCCACGTTCTCTGGGTTGGCTGGAGGTTGTTCTGCGGGAGTCGGAACCTGCAGGAAAATCGCGAGGCCAATACCGCTTGCCACAAGCAACACGGGCAAAAGGACTCCGAGGACAATATTTTTGGTCATGATCACTTCAGTTTTTAGTTGGACGCCGACTGGTTGGCGTGGCCGAAAAACGACCTCGTTTGGGCTACCGGTTTGGAAAGTTATCGGGTTCGTTGTATTCAGTGAACTTTGATACCCGCTGTCGAGATTTGGGCACGGCAATAGATTGGTTTGCGAGGCATCAATTCGAATTAGAGGACTGGCCGGCTAGGAACGCGAACTGGTGCAACATGGAATCACACACAATGTCCGCGTACTGTTCTGGGTTGGACGACATTTCTTGGTCTATGGAGAGAATCTTCAGCAGATTCTGTCCTGTTCTCAGGAACATGCAGCGAGCCAGGATCTGGACGGCAAACTCTTGCCTTCGCGCTTCCGAGTCTGCTTCAGGACCCAGGAGCTTGCCAATGATCTCTAGCAGGATCGCGAAATCGCGACGAAACGCCTCAGACAAGAACTCGGCTACTCCTTCGCTTGGGCTTACCACCTCACGGAGCATCAGCGTGTTGTGCCACGAAACATTGCTCTTGGCCGCCATCCGCTGTGCGATCGTCCGCAGAAACTTTCTCAATAACGCCTCAGGTTCGCTGCCTTCTTCCACATTCGGCATGGGAAACAACCGCTGCTTGCGTTCGCATGCTGTCCGGACACATGTTAAGTAGAGTTGGTTCTTGTCGCCGAAGTGGTAATTGATCGCTGCGACAGAACACCCCGCCGCCTTGCAGATTTCCCGAACCGTTGCATGTTGGCCCTTCGCCGCAAAAATCTCACCCGCTGCGGAGATCAAACGTTCAGCCGCGGAGGCCTCATTGCCTCCGACGCTTGCCGGCAGCGTTACGCCGACCGAACGATTCCTTGTAGGTTCGATGTTGCTTGTTCCTGGTTCAGTCGCCATGAATTGGTTCGCAATGGGGGTGGCCGGCGAGTAGGGCTGGTCCTACGAATCGGGCCGCAAAACGCTGAAAGTCGAGTCCTGGCCTGCGAAAAAGGTTGGCTATTCGCAGCCAAACGCATGTTTCAAACAAGTGTTCTCAAACGGCCCCACGGATCAAGACGAATTTGCCTGGATTACGAAAAACTCAGGTTTTCGCAGCCATTCGCACAAGAAAACCACCCTAATGGGCCGGTTGGTTGGTGGGTTACTCGCGAACACCCGAAATGCAGAGCGAGGTGGCTGCACGGGGGCGCCGCGTCAAAATCTCGCCAAGAAGCATCTGCCATCTCAAGGGGCCGCGAAGGGCCTTGCGGCGAACGTTAAACAATCGATAAGGGGTTTCAAAAGCAGTCAAAACGCTGGACTCAGGCCTAGCGTTCTGCGACAATTGACGCTGGGGAGTAGGATCTCGTCAATCGTCTTATCTGATCAGTCAAAGGGAATCATATGCGTCGGACTCATATGCGCACGTTGAAGCCACTTGGTTTCACTCTAGTGGAACTATTGGTTGTGATTGCGATCATCGGAATCTTGGTCGGCCTGCTGCTTCCCGCTGTTCAAATGGCCCGAGAAGCAGCTCGACGCGCCCAGTGTCAGAACAACATGCGGCAGACCGCGATGGGAGTCGTCAATTTCGAAACATCGAAGAAGCGTTATCCCGGGTACCAAGAAATGTTCGGGACCTTTACCCATGACGGCACTTTCGGACCGGCAGGGGCTCGAGGGGCCAAAATCGGTTCTTGGGTCGTGGCGATCCTTCCAGAGATCGGAAACCAACCGCTTCGCGATGCTTGGGATGATGCCTCGACCTACGGTCTCTGGCAACAAGGTCCTGCCAACGACCAAACGATCTTTCCTCAGATTCCAACGATGATTTGCCCCAGCGATAACCAGAACGAAAACTCGGGCGAAGTAAGGCCCTACAGCAGTTACGCGTGCAACGCAGGTTACTTGGAGCTTGGGTTTGGCGGGATCATGCGGAATCTGAACTCTCAACGATACGAAAACACCGTTTTTATCAATCGCGTGGCGGCCAATATCAACGGGATTTCTGGTGTCTACGCTCCTAACGAAAAAGGTCGCGTGACGGGCGATCGTATCAAGGATGGGTACAGTTCAACGATCTGCGTTACCGAGAATTTACAGGCTGACTCGTGGGCCTACCCAAATAACAACGTCCTGACCCAAGCTGAGCCTCGCTTTCACGTTGGAGTGGTTTGGTTGAACCGTGAAGTTCCAGGCACATTAGGTCCAGCAACTTCCGTTGCTGATTGCGTACCGATGAACTTGCCAAATGGCGAGCGATTGACCGCGAACATCCGCAATGATTCCTTCGACTGCGCCCGGCCTTCTTCCCAGCATACGGGGATCATTAATACAGCAATGTTGGACGGAGCAGTTATCGCAATGTCGGAAAACGTGGATTACCATGTTTATCAGGCGTTGATGACTCCAGTCACCAAGAAGAGCGATGTACCTGCGCTGGTAAAGAGCACTTACGTTCTCAAAGCGGACGATTATTCACAGCAGTAGCCAACTTGCTGAGTGAAATTAAGAACGGGATAAAACACAATGAGAATATTAGGTGCTTTCGTAGCCTGCTTGGTCTTGGCCTCATCGGCCAACGCTGCAATCACGATTACCTTTGAAGGGTTAGTTGATCCAACAAGCAACGGCTTCCTGGGAATCAACCCAGATAACCCGCCGGGGGCCGCAATTGACTTTGCAGACGATGACGGTGGGTTGATTACCTTCACCGGTGGCGGAGGAAATGCGGCTGAGTTTGTGGCGGTTGCCGATCCAGATAATGCTGGCGTAGGCACTGCATTTGCGTTTAATTCGACAGAGTATCTCGGCCTCTTCGATACGCCTTCACCTGGCTCCACACCGAGTGTAGTCATCAGTGGTAGCAACCCGCTAACCTTGATCGATTTCGACTTCGGCCTAACTTCTGCTGGGCAGGCAGCAGGGACGGTCGAATTCACGTTTGACTATGTTGACGCGAATACCGCCTCCGAAAACTTCGCGATCAACGCCCCTGCGGCACCAACTTCAGCACTGTCTCTAGCTCAATTCCAAGGAATAGATCTGACTGGACTCTCTTCAATTACGATTGAAGCTACGACCGACGTTGGTTTGGATAATTTCCAATTCACTGCGGTGCCGGAGCCTTCGTCGCTTGGATTGCTTGCGGTCGCTGGTGCTGGTCTACTGCGTCGACGTCGCCGATAGAATTTACGATCACACCTTGACGGCCCGAGCCAAAATCACGAGACTCTTGTCTCAGTCGGGCGGTTAGCTCAGTTGGTTAGAGCGCAACGTTGACATCGTTGAGGTCGGAGATTCGAATTCTCTACCGCCCACTTTTGTTAAATCTAAGCCGAATCAAGACTTACGATACCTGCTAGCGGTTAGCAGAGCGGCTCTTTCAGAAAGCTAAAAATGGTACGCACCACTTTTAGCGTTCTCTAGGAGCGTTTCGCATGCGAAGAACCGTTAAACCACCCAAGTATCGTTGCAAGAAAGTCCGAGGCAAAAAGCACGGTGTCGTGACCATCAACGGCACCGATTTCTACTGCGGCCCGCACGGGTCAAAGACCAGCCTGAACGAATACGACCGTATCGTTGCTGAGTATCTAGCATCGGGTCGAAGCAAGGACTTCGGCCAACCCGAACCCGTCGTCGAGACCATCAAAATGGCCGAGCTGATTCGCCGGTTTGGCATTTACGCTAAGGGCTACCATGTTCGCAAAGATGGCACGCAGACCGGCGTGCATCACAACATGAAACCACTGATGCGAACGCTCAATCGGCTCTATGGAAAAATCCCGGTTGAAGAGTGGCGGCAGGAGCAATTTCAAGCGTTCATTAACTACGCTGCTCGGAACGGATTTGGGGAGGTTCCAAAGAACGACGAGAACGGAGAAGCTCTATCTCAGCGGTCGCTTGGTGATGCCATGGGCCATATCAAAAAGATGTTTAAGTGGGCCAATCAAAATGGGCTCGCTGGTGTAGAGCATGAGCAGGCAATCAAGAACGTCACACTGCAGCGTCGAGGCCGAGCCACCGACGAGGTCGAGGCTGTGCCCGATGAGTTCGTCGACCTCGCTCTACCGCACATGCCCGAGATGGTAGCGGACATGTGCCGACTTCAAATGGTCAGCGGCATGCGGCCCGGTGAAGTCATCGCGATAACAAAAGGTCAGATTGAATTTGGCGAAGATGACTGGGTGTACAAGCCAAAGAACCACAAGAACGCCCACAGGAAAAAGAGCCGAAGCATACCACTCGTGCCTGCGGCTCAGCAGATTCTAGACAAGTATCTCGGAGCCGAAGACGAGCCGTGTTTCAGCCCTGCCAAGTCCATCGAGATGCAGCGTGCACGGCGTTCTGCCGAGCGTGTTGTTCCTCTCTCCTGTGGAACAACCAGGAAGAAAAACGCTGAGAATCGTGGTGGCGATTACTACAGCGCTGGCTCCTATCGCAAGGCGGTGCAGCGGGCACAGGAGAAAGTTTTCTATGGCAAGGTAGGGTTCAAATGGTCCCCTAACCAAATCCGTCACCGAGTCGGTGAGAAGCTGCAGGACGCGGTCGGAATCGAGGCCGTTCTGCAGGTCCACGGCCACTCAGATTTGAAGACGTCACGCCGGTATGCCAAGGAAAATACCAAGCTGGCAGCCGCCGCTCTTCGAAAAATCAGTTCGTCTATTTTCCGTCCGCCAGGGGAAGTCATGAGCCCCGCGTCGAGCCACGGCTGTGCCTCTCAGGTCAGTCGTGGCTCGACAGCGATTAAATCCTGAGAGGAACCGCCCGATGACGCTTCTAGATGATGCGACGCTGCTCTGTGAAGAGTTGCCTATCTTGTCAGGCATACAGAATGAGGATTTCGACCCGTTCGAGGGAGCAATGCTCGAAAAGGTGCGTGAGCAGCTCATCGATTTGACCGACTCTACCATTCGGCTCAAGCGTGCTCTCGACGACCATTCTGTCGGCTCGCTTGACCACAAATTGAAATCGATTCAGTACAAGCTGCCGACGCAATTTGCCCCCTCTGGCACCTCCTATATCACGACCGCTGCAGGCCAATATCTTGGCTGCTTCCATTCGCTCTACTCCTACGGAAAGCGGCACCTCGCTATCGGCTACCGTACGGACCTGCGTACCTTGGAGCTTGAGAAGTTTGAACGGCTACCCAAGTTCGGCTGTGATTGGGATGTAGCTGTTCTGCAGAACCATGTGGCCGGTGAGTGGCACATTCTTGGTGAGATGCCAAAACTGAATGGCAGCCGCCCCCCGAAACCTAACTTGGACTCGCGAGCGACAGTCAAGAAACCCTTTGTTGACGTCTTATGGGAAGAGATGGAAGAGAAGGACGGAGAATGGATTGCTTCGAAATCGAAAGTAATGGGGCTTGTCTACCCAACGGATGATGAAAAACAACGGGCCGTGAATTTCAAATCAATCAAAACACGGCTTGCGAAAGACCTACGCGAAATTGGTTACTGCCTCGGAGATGACCCCAAATCCATCTACCTGCGAAAGCTCCCCGACTAACTATTTTTGAAAAACTTCGGATCGTGACAGGTCCGAGACAGGTTCGTGACAAGTAGTTGTCTCGCGACCCTATCTACATTCTCCGCTATCGATTGCTGCACTTTGCAGCGGATTGAGAGCGGAGATTTTTTGTTATGCCTGTAGATAGAGAAAAACGCGGCACGTCGATTCCTCTACGTGACATGCCCAAGGCTTTACGAAAAGCCGGTCGCCGTGCACCGCACAAGGCGACCATCTACCGACTAGCTCAGCGAGGCAAGTACGGCGTCCTTCTAGAGACGTGGTACGAGGGTGGCCGTCGCTGCTCCAGCCTCGAAGCCATGGACCGATTCGACGAGGCCGTTGGCAAAGCTATGGAGCTTCCACGGGTGCCCATCATCGCCGACACACCTGACCTGACGGAAGAGCAGGTTATGGAGAGTTGGAACTAATCCCTCTCACCATCTCTTGGCAACAACTGCACGAGTAAGTGCGAGCCAAGACCCCCAACGAACACAAGTGATACCAATGATTCAGAAATCCTACCGGACCCTGAACTGACCATACACGCCGGAAGCATCACCCGGCTCGTTGTGGTGCAGAAATCTAATGGAGGGTCCTACTGTGCCCATAATTTCTTTCGAGGTCGAGAACGTTGGGGAGCTGCAACTCAAAGTTAACGCTTTCCTAGCTACTCAACCCAAAACCACCGCCAAAAAGTCGACGGCTAAAAAGTCGACGGCCAAAAAGGCGGACAAGCCCGAACCGGAACCTGAACCGGTATCTATTGCCGAGTTGGCAACCAAGTACGCCGCCAAACACGACACCGCCGCACTCGTGGCTGTGATTGAACGGGTGGCCGGTTGCAAGCTGCTCAAAGACGTACCGCCGACCAAGGAGGAAGCTCTCAGGGAGGCACTGACGATTGCCGGATGAGCATAGCAAGTTCTCGCCCTCAGGTGCATCTCGCTGGCTCCGTTGCCCTGGCAGTATCGATCTTTCGAAAGGCCGGGAAAGAACCAGCAGTTACGCCGAACAGGGGACGCTCGCACATTCAACCGCCGAAGCGATTCTACAAGGGCGAGACCCACCTAAAGAAGCCGACGAGGAAATGGTTGAGAACGTGAGACCGTACACGTCGCTCGTTGAAAGCCTGCGGAACTGTGACTGTGAAGGGAAAAGCTGCAAGTGTGAATCGGAATTAATTGACGAGTTCATCGAGGTGCGGATGCTCCACACGAGCTTGCCAAACTACGGCGGAACCGTCGATTACCTCGCCATCTTCCGAGAAGGTGAACACATCGTTGCACACTTATGCGATTTGAAATATGGCGTTTTGCCGGTCAGTGCCGTCGATAACGCACAGCTCAAATCCTACGCCGGAATCCTTCGTAGTTGGTATCCACTTCCGATTGACGAGTACCGAATGACGATCGTGCAGCCAAGAGCCCTAGATAGCCCAACGCGTAGCGACTGGGCTTGTGGGAACGACGTGCTGGACGAACACGAAAACCGAGTGCGTTGGGCTCAAAGCTCCAACCACTTGGAGATAAACCCTGGCTGCAGGTTTTGTGATGGCTTACCGGTCTGCCCTTTACAGCAAGAGCAAACTCGGCGGGCTCATCAAATCGAACTTGCTCAAGCCGATACCGAGGAATTGCTGAGTTTGATGGATAACTCTCCTGCCATCAAAAAGCTGCTCGATTCAATTCAAGGAGAGCTGCTCACGCGTGCACGACGCGGAAAGGAACTGCCTGAAACTCATAAGGTCATCGCCAAACGTTCACGGACTCAATACGACGTGAGCGAGAAAGAGCTGCTAGCCCTTGCCGAGGTCATCGGCATCGACTCCAGCTCACTAACTAAAACCGTTCTGAAATCTCAGAGCGAGGTACGCAGTGTTTTAAGTGAGAAAGTGTTTCAAGAACTGACTTCCCGAGCATCGAGTGGTCATGTGATAGTCCCCGCTGGAAAACCCGGAAAGTCAGAAGATATCAGCCTCTCGGCTGAGTTAGGAAAGTTTTTATGAGTAAGCAACCCAGTCACTTCAAAGGTGAGGCGACTCTGAGTTGTCCTAGGCGGATGAAATGGTTTTCCCTCGACGAGCCTCAGGCTTTGAAAGGATTTCCCGACCGGAAATATTTTTCCGTTCGCGGTTGGATTCCTGACGATGACCCCGGTGGCCATGCAGCCATTGTCAAAGTCGTCGAGGGTTTTCTTTCGTCTCTTCCCGAGGAAGCTGAGGCGATATTGCGTTCGCTGACCAACCCAACTGAGCCTAAGCGGTATCAGTCAGAGCTACCCGGTTACGACGCGTGTGATTTCAAAATCAACGACCGAGAAGAGAACAAACCATCTCTCGTCGGTCTCGACAAAAAGCCTCTCGACGCGAGCGAGTTCTATGACGGTTGCTGGGCTCGAATACTCTACGTCCCCGAGGGCGGTCTTAAGCCTTCGCCGTACTTCCGTCTCAAGCCAGTCGCATGCGTAAAAGTCAAAGATGACTTCCGCATCAGTGACGGCAACATCGACGTCGGCGACACGCTCGACAAGCTTCTACCGGATGAGGACGACGATACCGTCGACCCATTCGCGGCGTAAATATCAGTCTCTGCCCCCACGGTAATTCGTGGGGGCATTTTTTATTCGATTTACGGCACTATGACAACAATATACGTCTACATCGACGCGGAACATGGCTCAGAGGCAGACATTAAAGACGGTGCTCGTGCATTTTTCCGAGCCAAGAATCAGCGACCAATCGGGATGTTCTACGCGGTGGACGATGGTGAGGTCATGGTGTGGCGACCGGGCGACCCGCTGCCGGATCTTGATTGGGCTAACGTTGTTTACGTTTGCCACAATGCAAATTTTGAAAAGCAGGTTTGCAAAGTTTACAAGTGGCCGGAGCCGAAGCGATGGATAGACACCGCTGCTCTCGCCGCCATGCGTGCTCTACCACGCAAGCTAGAAAAAGTCGCCGAAGTCCTTGGCCTTGATATGCAGAAGGACATGCAGGGGCACAAGCTCATGATGCGTGTCACGCGACCGAGGAAGCCGACCAAGCATGATAAATCAATATGGTACGGCGGTCCCGAAGAGATAGACCGCGTTCTCGAATACGGCAAACAAGATGTTCGGGTCTGCCGTGAAATTCATCGAGTTCTCGGTGACTTCGAAGCCGACGAGAGGCAGGTTTGGGAGTTAGACCAGAAGATAAACGAGCGAGGTGTTCAGGTCGACGTTCAGTTCGTCCGCTCGATGGTTGAGTTGTGGAACGAACACGTCGGCAACATCAACACCGAACTCAAAGCAATCAGCGGAATCTCTACCACGAATTGCGTCAAACAGATTCGTGACTGGACGGCAAAACATGGCTGTGAACTTCCTAAGCTCAACAAGGAAACCGTTCTCGAAGCGATGGCTCGTCCTGAGTTACCCAGGGACGTACGCCGCGTCCTAGAGCTACGCCTCAAGGCTTCCAAATCCAGCGTCAACAAGTATGCCGCCATTCTGCGGAGCGTCTGCCCTGATAACCGGGTGCGTGATTTGTTCTTGTACGGCGGGGCTAGTACAGGAAGGTGGGCCGGTCGCGTTCTGCAACCACAGAACCTGCCAAGGCAGGGACTCAAAAACTATCGCGATTGGATGGAGATAATCAATCGGAAAGACCTCGCAGCGTTCGAGGTCATCGGTATGGACGTCGGTGACGTAGGTATGAAGCTTGTTCGACCTACTGCGATGGCTCCATAACTTGCAAGAAGAAAAATGAAAACGGAGAAACGAACCATCGACTACACTCCATTGTGTTGCGGGTATGCTTGCGTCCTAATTGCTCAGCTCAGTCTCTAGCTCTGATAGCATTCGCAACCTTTTCTCTCGCATGCGGATTGAAATTGCTCTGCGTTGCTTTTCATCCTCAACGCCCAGTATCTCCAATGCTGACTCGTTTTCGAAAACGAGCACTCCGAAAATTTTCATGCTTTGCTCGAGCCTAAGAATGTCTAGCTCTGACTTTTGGAACTCCGACAGCGATTCAACACAGCGTTGCATTTCTACTAGTAAGTCATTTTGAGTTTTTAGTTGGCCTTGGGGTTTGCTGTTCGGGCCTACAGGACCAACAACTCCCATCGCCCTGAGGCTGTGCAACTTTTCGCTTACAAGGTCGCCTATGACCTCGTTGCCACCATTTAAGGCAATGGTGAGACGGCTCGGCAAACGAGCGGGTTGCTTGAGCAACAGCAATTTGGTGGCACGTTGAGCTGCCTCAGAATTGATCGGATGATTTGGTGACAGCGATTGTGCGTGACTGAGCGAGCTCGCTAGCGTGAGCAATGCGATACAAGTAATTCGCAGCATTGGTCGTACTCCAAAGAAAAAGAAGAACCCCACGAGCAACCGAAGTGTGGGAACAAAGGTCGCTGCTCGCGGGGCCAAAGTTAAGTGTTAGTCAACTAGCTATTCGATTGAAGTTTTGCAAACACCGGATAGTACTTCGCAAGCTCTTTTTTCCGTTTCTCGGATAGCCCGGTAAAATACTCCGAAAGTGATTGTTCCTCGCTCATCCGTTCGGTAGCTTTCCAGAACACTTCGGTTTGCTTTTCATCCAAAGCAGACTCGGCGGCAATCATTGCATCAATGATTCGCCTGCCGTCGAATTTTGGATCACTCAATTGCTCGGCAGCTTTCCGCACTTTCTCAAATTTGGCAACTTGTTTAGGTGACAATTCGAGGTATTCACAAAGCAAACTTGACCCGCCAATGCTTTGCAAGTTGTTCTTGATGAGCAGGCTGACGAACCGAGAGTATTCTTTCGGTAAAAGCACTTCTTCCAAAGCAGCTACAAGTGCTTGCTCAGACTCGTGCTCCGACTTGTAGAACACGCTACCTGCCTCCTTGCGATACTTAGCAGCAGACTCTTTCGCGACGTCGGCCTTGCGAAGAGTTTCTGCAAGCTTGTCCAGTGCATCTATCTGTTCAAGCCTCCGAGTTTCAACGGTCTTGGCAAGGAGTTTGGAAGTTCTTTCAGAAAGCTTCAGTGCTTTCGCCTCATCGCGGATATCCCATTGAACAAGGTAACCAATCGAAAGATGCTTCTTTTGGTATTTTGCAATGGTTCCTGCAGGGAGACCACGATTATTGCGATCCATAATCTGCAGAGTTAGCTGTTCACTACCTTGTGAAATTGCATTGCTTTTCGGTACGTCTCCACTAATACCGATAACTTGGGCAGAAAGAACATTGGGGCAGAGCGTGCAAGCCAATGCAAGCAAACGCACCATATTTCGCACTCTCATCTCAATCTCCCTATTGAACCGTGTAGAGTTGAAAACTTATGTCTTTCTTGACATAGACCCCATTATGGCCGTTCTTGTCCGCATGAACGACGATGGTGCCACCATGGCCAGCATGATAGTAGGATCTGAAAATTCGAGTCAATGGCTGGCCAACGTCCCACACTTCCTTGCGTTTGTAATTCACAAGAACCATGTCACCGCTAACCGGCGGTGTGGAACCAATAAAAGTTCCACCGTACTCGCGATACCAATGTGTGTACTGGTGACTCTTTGTAGCAGCCGGAACGGTAGGGCCGAATGCGTAGCCTTGGCTCGTCCAATAAGAGGAGACAGTACTATTGCCTAAATGTGGATCCGGCTGTCCAGGTACTGCTGTACCGGTGCCGGAGTCTGAGTAGACGGTTAGGTCAAAATTGTGCGTGTAAGGGTCCCAGAGTGGTAGGGTTGCATTAGCTACATAACCGGGACCGGAGGGAGTCGGACCCCCGGGTATCGCACTGAGATTGTAGGTCTGCCCATTCATCGTCAACACTAAGTTTTGCGGGAGTGGGTCAGCAAGGTCAACCAGAGACGGGTTTTGTTCCGAGGAGCCTGGAGGATCGCCCCCAGGACCGCCATATCCGCCACCGCCGTAACCGCCCCCTTGTGCAAAGGTTGGTGATGCAAACAAAGCGAGTAAAAGAAGAGAACCAACGATGCGAGTCATGTGCATTTCTCCATGCAACGAGTAGAGGAAATTCGCTGGAGGAAATGTACGCGAGATTGTCGAAAGAATGAAGAAGTTGAAAGGCTAAATTATGGTAATTATGAGGTGGTTGGATGGCCCCTCTGCAGGGGTCCGCAATTACCGCAGTGGTTGCGGTCGAACAATGAAAATTCGACTCAAAATGAAAACCCCCTAGAGTCTTTTGTTTGTCATTTTGGTTTTCTCTTGAGTTGTTGGTGTGCAGTTCTGCCAGCGACAATTAACTTTTCTTCCGTTCGGTGGAACTCAACCCAACGTGCACGCAAATCAGGATCGACTAGGCGGTCGCTGATTTGTCCTTCGGTTGCTCCTGAATCGACCTCGATGGAATCGTAATCACCGCTGAAGAAGGTTTCGAGCAACGCTCTGAACGGTAGGTCATCGCGTATATCCTGCTTTCACTTATGGGCTTTGCTTTTCATCACGAGAGCCTCAACTGTTTTCCGCTGGAACTGTCTACACCTTGGCTTTCCCCGTCCGCACAACCATACATGAATGCCGATTCACTACCGGTTGTCGTTCCTCGACTGCCCCTATCCGTGGTCAACCGGATATCGCATTCCTTCCACAGCCATTCGTGAATCTTGAGGTCCTTCTCGCGTTCGATGATTCCGACGCCGACACCCGGTTCGGTCGGCTTCGACTTTCGCTCAGTCTGTAGTAGCGAGATCACGAACCCCTCAGCGTACCGACCACCATTCCCTCGCGAGAATCCGCCGTAGTGCCGGATGGCGAGCGTTTTGATGGTCAGTAGCAACTCGACGAAAAGCTTTGCCCCGGTCTCAGCTTCATCGACGGGGCCGGTGAAAACCATGTCGGTGCCGGTTGAGAAGTTCACGAGCTGGAATCGGTCGGCGATATGACGTCCTAACCAGTGTTGCCAAGCGTACACTCGTTTTCCTACGTGGACGCTGAAACTACCCATGGCCTCGGAGGCGTTGGGTTGTTCCTCAATCTGATGCTCTTCTAGCAGTGAGTGGATGATGCGTTGAGCGGCCTCTCGCTCGCCCTCTGTGGCCGCAGAGTTCTCAGCGGTCGCTCGGAGTCGCTTGAGTCGCTGGTGAATCTTGTCGGCGGCCTCTGAGTAGCCTGACGCTGTTCTCGCAGGAACTACTTTGAGTCCCGGCTCACCAACACCCTTGGGCGGCAGATAGAAGCCGTAAATGTCTCGCTCTGAGCAGTTCCAAGTATCATAGATTTCCCCGTCGACGACACAAACCGCATGCGTGAGCATGTTGTAAATGACGGCTCCGTCTTGGATGGGGGCATCGCAGAGACGCTCAAGGTAGTTGCGAACATAGCTCCAACCCTGCTCGGTCAGAATGTGCTCAAGGGTGTCGTCCCATGTTCCTTTGCGGGGTGTCTGGTCCTGCTCATCGAAGACAAGGTCATAGACCTCTTTGTATGGTTTGCCTGTGCCAATAGCGATTGCACGCACTGCACAGTCTTTGGTGAAGCCGGAGAAGCCAGCTAGAGAGCGTCCACCATCATGCCAATTGAAATTCACTTTATCGGTCTCACTGTGGAACGGTAGCCAGTAAACGACACGCGTATCCAATGTGAGCCACGAGACCTGTGAGAGGTCTCGACGCACCGGAGCCGCCTAGCCCTGCTTAGTGAGGGCAGGGCTTTGTCGGTTGGGCTCCGATGCGGAGCACAGTACCAGGAGAGAAAAACATATCAAGACAATTTGCGGCAATTTGTGCACATTTTGTAGTTACCGCCGTACATACGGTCCTCGCTATCTCTGCGGTGGATTTGACATCGGCTGTCAATCCAACAATCAGTTGCTCTGAGCCTGATGACCACCACACTCGGCCCAATGTTTCAGCTCCTGAGCGATGCGATGTAATTGGTGGAGAGTCATGCCGCCATCTTCGTCGTATTTCCTGCGAAGCTCAGCCGGTGATTTCCCAATCTCGAAGGCGAGCACCTCCTGCCCACAGGACGCGTCGACGGTCTCTCTAAGCCGCACAAGGGCGTCGTACAGTCTGCCGTTCTGCAGGTGCTGGTAGACGAGCAGAATGAGTTTATTGACGAGGTCCGGACTCTGCTCGATTTCGTGTCTCAGTTGGTCGCGGGCAGCGGTCTCAGTCATGGCGAAAAGCTCCTGTGGTGGGCACCGAGTTTGTGGGGGAGATGACCCCGTAGAGCTTATCACGGATTCGAGTCTGGATCGTTGATAGCTCCCGCCGCCCCGGCGGAACCTATCGAGCCGACCAAAGAAGCCACCGAACGTAAGCGTGAGGGCCACGGTGACCGTCGCAATTAGTACACCGGTGGCAAGAGTGGCGGTGGGGCCGGGGTGGCACAACCGCCACAGCCTGCCAAAGAAACCGCCGAAGCCTACTCGGTTGCAGGGCTTGGTTACATCTGGAGCCGGTCAAAACAGGTTTAGCACCACTATTAGTGAGCCCCCTGTACCGCGACACCCTGCGTTTTACTGCGTCAAAGTGCGACCGATTGCGAATGCTGCCAAAACGCGATATGCTAGCGTTTATTCAAGGAAGAGCTGAATTTGCCTTGTTCGGACCGAGATTGACATCGTTGAGGTCGGAGATTCGAATTCTCTACCGCCCACTACAAATTAAACCTCGCGTACCATGTGGTTCGCGAGGTTTTTTTATGCGGAGGGCGACGTGAACGGCCCGGATTTAGCGCGCTATGCTGTTGTTCTTGGCTTAGCAACGACTGTTGAGAACGCCACGACGTAGACTGTACGGCGACTCAAGCATCAGTTTGCAACTTCGTCCCATTCCAAGATCCGGAGCGACCCGGATTCCTCTGTGTATTCATAGGCCCCCATCTCGAATTGGCGGAATGCTGGGCGCGCATTACCTTCCATGTCGACCAATGTGACTCCGGACATGTCCGTTCCGGAGTTAATTGCGGGGGAGCCTGCCGCTAAACGGAGATCACCGGCAACTGGATCTCTAAAGATCGGTTCCTTCTCGATCTCGTTTTCACCGGGAAGTGAATTGACGTAAGGAGTCCGGTCTGTCGCGATCAAGTTGTAATCATGCTCGAACGTCCCTGTCGTCGCCCGATTCCACATTCCGATGTGTCCGGCATCGACAATGCAGTTTCGCATGACCAGGTTTCCTGAATCATGCCGAACTCCGTAGTGGCTAATGTTTCCGAACGTCGTTTGGAAGACATCAAAACGACCATTCGCGTTGCTTGTCAGAAGCCCGTAGATGCCACCATCAACGACAGAGTTCACAATCTTGGCATTGTCATTTCGAATCAAGAGTCCGTAATTTGCGTCGACTTTGCAATTCACCAGTTCGATATCGCCCAGATAGGTGTTCACGCCCCAGCTTCCGGCCCCATCAATCCGAACGTTTCGATAACTAACTTTGCCTCGATTTTGGTGGAAACCGTGATGGAGTGAATTGGTCACATTAAATCGATCCACATCCAACTCCGAACGATAACTAACAATGCCGTTCTTTGCGTTGTTTACCGTAATGTCTTCAAGTCGTACTTTTGCGATCCAGTCGGCATGGCTGTGAACGTGAATCGCATTGTGCTCGAAGTTTTGAAGCTCCAGATTCGAAAGTACGATTTCGTTGTCGGCTCGCAGACGTGGTGAAAGATAAACACCGAACCGTCCTCCAGTAATGTCACAGTCAGCGATCGTGGTGCGGTCGGAATAGCTGATCACGCCATAGTTGCTCACGCTGATCTCGCAATTGCGGAGGTTGGTCAAGCTGTTGTAGCTGTAGACGCCGACTTCATTCTGTTCTGTATTCCAATCCTGTAGATTGAGCTCACCATGATAGGACATCACACCGTAGCGATTGCCTGTGATGGTCATCTGGCTATTGCTGTCCAATTGAAGCGGTGCGCGCTCAATTCTCAGACCGTGATTATTGTTCAAGATGGAATTGCCTACGTGATGATCATTGTCACAAGGCAAGCCAATCGTACGAAAACCGTAAGTGTTCCCCTGGAAGACCGAATTGGAAACCGTCAAGTTGGTAGCATGCTGCGACTGAGTCTTTCTTGAATAGAATCCATGACTGCCATTGTCGATCGCACTGCAATCAGTAAACGTGGCATCCGCGGGCTCAATGATGTGGAATCCATGATGTCTGTTTTTTTCACTGGTCACACGAACTACATTTGCAATTTGAGGGTAGTACAAATGGACTCCGATATGAGTTGTATCATGCACTCGAACGTCGGATATATCGACATTTGAGGCTCGGTTGCAATGAATGCCAACGTGCGCACCAGAGATATCGAGGTTGCGCATCGTCAACGCCCCGTCATAGTGCAAGTATGGGTACATCACGTTGGGTTGATGTGGTAACGCCTCGTAGATGCAGTCCGTGTACTGGGTCACGATTCCATGCCGGCTACCTTCAATCGAGATGTTGTTGCTCGCATCCAGGTTCAGGTCACCATAGTAGACCCGCAGACCGGTGCGTTCATTATTCTTGAAGGTCAGGTTTCGAAACGTGGGGTTGCTATCCGTTAAGTTATGCAGTCGAAGGCCTGTCCAGTTGTCTTCAAAGAGACAGTCTTCGACAGTTGTTTCGTGACTGTGAATCTGCAGCCCCCAATGATGCCATTCACGGCGATGAAGGTTGTTCACAAACTCGCAGTCGCGAACGGTAACCGAGACTGAGTGATGAGAACGCACACCAATGGCGTTCTCTTCGAAGCGGCAATTCTCTAGGGTAAGATTGGTTCGCCAGTCAACAAGACCGAAATCGTTGTCTCGGAAATTGAAGTTACGAATGGTTGCCTGGCAAGGCTCGTCCACTCGACTAGAAATGTGAACGCCTACGTAGTTGTCGCCGCAGGTTATCCCGTCGTCGCTTGCTAATGTGAATTCAGGAGTGTAGTAGTAAACTCGAATCCCAACCCGGTTGCTGGTAACCGTCAGGCCGTCGTATTCATATTCGGAGTCGAATGCAACAAATCCGTTGTGAAGTCCAGTGCAGGTGACGTTCTTCAGCTTGGCTATTCCTTCGCCTTGTTCATCCAGTCTGATGCCAGAGCCGCGATTGATTCCTTCGCCTTCGACCAAAATGTCGCTGGCTGACAGTCCATCGCCGGAGGCGACGACGCCCCAGTAAAGCGGGTTCTCGATGTGAATGTCTTCGAATTCGCCTGTTCGCAGAGTATGTCCGTAAACGGAGTAGCGGAGATTGACCATGTGGCATTCATCGACTTTAAGGTCACAGCGGTAGACTCGGACGCCATGGTGGCTGATGGTCCGTTGATCTGCAGCTAGCTCATTTGCCGAGAATTCGCATTCATTGACCTCGATACGATCGCCGTCCCATGCCACGACTCCGTGAGATGCATTGTTGAAGAGGCATCCGGTAACTTGTCGGTCGCCACCATGCGAGAAAAGAGCTGACTCAATGCCTCTCTCGTAATCGCAGGCATGAACGACCGATTCCGGTGCGTGTGAAATGTAACTGCCGTAGCGAAGTCCCTCGAATCGGCATCCTGTCACGGCGACCCGCTGCTCGGATCCATGAGTATAAAAACCGTAACAGTTTGTTTCCTCGGAGGCCGCAACAAACGTCAGTCCTGCAACTGCGAGCTCGCGGGGATAGTAGATCCTCATCCCCCATTTTCCTGCTCCGCACCGAATGGTCACATTGCCACGGTCGCCAGTCGCCTGACCAAGGACATCGCCAATGATGACGAGGTTCCCTCGGTTTGCAGTTGAGTAGCTCGCGTAGAGCTCTTCTTCGTATTCGCCAGCACCAATGACAATCGTGGTCGTTCCCTGAAGGGAACGTAACGCCTGCTGGATTGTCCGAAATGCATTTTGGGGGGAGAGACCGTCATTGGAATCATCTCCACTCTTGCGAACGTAAAGAACCGTTCCACTGAGCTGCGAGAGCAACTCGGTCAAGGTGTCTTCGCGAGCCTGGTTGAGACGTGCTAGGGCTTCTCCTGCGCCCCATTCCGTGAGAGTTCCACCATCTCCTTCTTCGTCGGTAACATCCGATCCTTGATCCGATGATTCCCCGGAGTCATTGCTTTCCCCGTTCGGATCGCTTGACTCATCTGGATTGTTCTCGACTTGCTGTTCGTTCTGCGACGAGGAGTCTTCCTGCAATGCCAGCACCGGATGCGCGATGAAAGAGAGGCAAAGAGTGAGCAAAAATGATCGAACTGGTCGCTGTGTAATCATGATTTCGAGCCCAAAAAGACAATTGGCTTCATCGGGAGCATTGGCTTGGTTGTCGATTAAGGAACACCAGGGAAGCTGCCTGAGTCAGGATCTATCTCCGCTCCCGACTGCATCAGCTCCAAATCGTTGTCGATTCCAAGCAGGTCCACTTCGTTCACTTCCTCGAACATTTCAACGCCAGGTAGCGCAGGAGCCGCTTCCAATTCGGGCATTCCAGGAATGCTCACGGGCTCTGGCTGGCGGAAGGGGGAGGGGGAAGCATTTCGTGCACTTGTCCGTGATCGTCGGCGCCGATTATTCGGCTTGCTTACGATTCCCTTGTTCACGAGAGGCTGCTGCATCAGCCCAAGATTCCACCGATCCGTTCCTCGTTGCAACTGCACCGTTCGCTCGCCCATGTCAATGAGCTCGACGCCTGCCTGGATTTCTCCACGGACCATAAAGTGCATCGAGTCGCCGATCTTGATGATCGCTTTCTTCAGGGGCTGTTTGCCAGGCGTGGCGGGGCTCCCGGTAGCGAATCCTAGCAATCGGACACTCGCGTGCTTGGAAGTGGCTTCGACGACCTGCTGGATTTCCTTGGGTAGCTCGGGTGCCTGGAAGAACTGTTCGTCTTCAGCAATAGGCTCAGACCAGCCAGCGGGCGGCTCTAGAGCAATTCTCGCGACTGGGACTGTACTTTTCGAGTCGGTCTGTTGCACGTTGGTTTCGACTCGCTTGGTTGCATCCGTCGGAGGCGTGATGCGAGAGGCGGTATGGGATTCCTCTTCCAATTGATTTCGGCAGCCAGCAACCACAACAAGTAAGAGAGCTGCGCTCGCTGCTGATACCAACGACGACGAGACCAAACCCGAGTGAATTCGGTGCTTTTCGGGCTTATTCAACGTCGATCTCCTTCTAGCTCTCGAATCGTACAACTTCATTTGCCCGTACCGGACGGGACTATCGCCTCTTTAAGGAACCTACGTCAGATTCGCGAACGCCCGCTCAACCACCATTGGCGTAGCCGAGCGACTCCTCGATTTCGGTACGAGTCGTAGCAAACGTAACGATTGAATTGAATTGACAATGATTCCCTGTGACCTAGCCTTCGGTGTACTGCAGAAATTCCTGTCGTTTGGAACATTTCAATGTCTCAAGAATTCGCCTCGGAACAGAACCAGAGACGCTCCGTTCTGCTGCTGGTCACAGAACCAATCCTTGGAGAACTCATTTGCTACCGGCTTGAGTTACTCGGATACGAGACCCAGTTGACGACCACTCAAGACGAACTCGAAAACGTCCTTGAAACCACTCTACCGCAACTATTTCTGGTGGATCTGGATTCCATCGAACAGGACCATCTGCAGTTGGTAGAGCGTCTGACGGCCAACGAAGTTACCACGCGAATCCCTGTGGTTTGCTTGTCGCAGGAAGGCGATTTAGACCGAGCAGAAAAAGCGTACCACGCAGGGGCTAAAGATTTACTTGTCGTTCCGTTCGACCCCATTTTGCTCGAGAACAAGGTTGCGCATTGGTACGAGGAATCCGAACGCGGCGCGCTACTGGCTTCCCAATAAGTCGATTTCTCTTCTTTAATCCTATTTGAGTAGTAACCATGCCCAAACGGCTCGGTGATATCGTCATAGAACGCGGCTGGGTCTCTGGCGAGAGGCTAGAGCAAGCCCTCAAGGAGCAAGCTACGGTCGGGATGCAGCTTGGCGCTTATCTATTGCACCGTGGTCTACTTACGCGTGACCAACTTGGGCAGGCACTGTCCGAGCAATTCGAAGTTCCATTCGAGAGCATTCGTGGCGATGATGTGCACCTTCAGCTCGCAAAGCTACTCCCCGAGAATTTCGCACGCTCGCGTCAACTCGTTCCAGTCCGCGTAGAAAAGTCCAAGATGACCTTAGGCATGGTTTGGCCGGGGGATGTCGAAGCCATCAGTGAAACGGAGTTGATGACTGGATATGAGGTCGAGGCGTCCATCTGCTTGGAGGACGAAGTCGAGGGGCTTCTTGATGAAGCGTTCGACAATCGGATTACCGCGCGGCAGACCGCTGTCGACATGCGTCTGAAAGAACTTTCGGATGGAGTTATCAGTCAGGAGGACGATGAAGACATTCTGGACGATGAGCCCGATGCGCCGGTTATTCGACTGGTTCAGTCTATCTTGATCGGTGCCGTTCACGCGGGCGCAAGTGATATTCACTTAGAGCCGCATCATCCCCAAATGCGAATTCGCTACCGAGTCGATGGCCAGATGCAACAGGTCATGACAATTCCCAAGGATTCTGAGGAGGCAGTCATCGGTCGCATCAAAGTTCTGAGTGAAATGGATACGGCTGAAAATCGACGTCCTCAAGATGGAAATCTAACCATCGAAGATGGTGACCTGCGAGCCAGCTTCCGGGTCTCTGTGATCCCATGCGTCCGCGGGGAAAAGATCGTGATGCGTGTTTTGGACGAGTCCAGCAAGACGTTCAGCTTTGAAGCGTTGGGGATGCCCGAGAAACAGATCGAACGCATGCGCTCTCTACTTGATCGCCCGCATGGCATGATTGTGATGACGGGCCCCACCGGATCGGGGAAGACTACAACGATGTATTCGATGCTCTGCAGCATCGATTCCTCGGATCGCAATATCTCGACGATTGAAGACCCCGTCGAATTTCGCTTGCCAGGAATCAATCAAGTCCAAGCGAACAATGACTTCGGAATGGGCTTTGCCAATGGTCTGAAGTACCTCATGCGACAAGACCCAGATGTCATTCTTGTGGGTGAGATCCGCGATCATGAAACCGCGACCACGGCGGTGCAAGCGGCGCTGACGGGCCACCTTTTGATTAGCACGCTGCACACCAATGACGCCGTAGGTACTGTCGCGAGACTTTCTGACCTTGGATTGGACAACTTCAAGATCGGCGGTGCTTTGGTCGCTGCCGTCGCCCAACGTCTTCTTCGGAAACTGTGCCCTCACTGCCGGCGCGAGTGTTCAATCAACATGAAATTGATTGAGCTGATGTTTGAAGGTCGTCCGATCCCGGCCTCTGTCGATTGCGACGCAACCTACTATACGAGTTCAGGATGCGAGCAATGCGCTGGAACCGGCTACAGCGGGCGTCTTCCAATCTATGAAATCATGGTGGTGACACCGAACCTCGAACGTGCAATCGAAGCCGGGTTGCCGGCAAGCAAGATTCGGGAAATTGCCATTCAAGAAGGGATGACTGAGCTCGCCACGGGTGGATTGGAACAGGCGAAGCAAGGTCTCACGTCAGTCGAAGAGGTTTACTACAAGCTCTCCGGCTGATCGTGCCTTTTCGTCAGCCATGCAGTCTTAACTCAATCCAAAAGTATCGATAGGTCCATCATATGGCAACCAGCAACACCTCAAAGTTGCCCGGCTTCCTAAGTAAGCTGCACCAGATCCAAATTGGTGGAAGCAGCGCGGATAGCATCAAGAAGCAAGACCTCATCCAGATCTTGCGGAACCTAGAAACGATGTTTTCGAACGGCGTCGCCATTCCACAGGCTTTGGACACCATCTGCAAAGAGCGTGCTTTCGCAAAGTATCGTCATATCCTGCGGTCGCTTTCTGACGCAGTGAAGTCCGGCGGATCGCTGTCGAGTGGAATGAGGCGATTTCCGAGCGTGTTTCCGCAACTCACATTGCACCAGGTCAAGATTGGTGAGCAAAGCGGCAACCTTCAGCAGACTCTCAAGCAGATCGTAGGGCAGCTCGAAGAAGGTTCCAAGATCCGCTCCTTCATCATGAAAAAGATGACCTACCCGATGCTGCTTGTTGTTGCTGGGGTTGGATCAGTCACCTTTATGCTGACTAGTGTGATTCCGACTTTTCAGAAGATGTACGAAGAGAACGGAGCCGTGCTTCCTTGGATCACCCAGTTTCTCATTGATACTTCTGAATTCCTGCAAGCCAACGGAATGGCAATCGGGATCACGCTGCTAGTCTCTATTGTGGCGGGAATTGCGGCTTATAAGAACAAGAGTTCCCGACTGTTCATCGATGAGTGGCTGCTGAGGATGCCACTCATCGGGAAATGGTTCCGCAACTTGGCGATCCTTCAATTCATGGAAACGCTCAGCAACCTACTCGACTCGGGTTTTAAGCTCGTCGAAGCTTTGCCACCTGCCTCCAAAGCCGTTGGAAACCAGCATTTACGAGCCAAACTCCTGAACCTTCACTCGGCGATTCGTCGAGGTGAGAAGTTCAGCGCGGCGATGCAACGTGAACAGGATCTTTTTCCGCCAGTAGTCCATCAGTTAGTGGTCGTAGGAGAACGAACCGGGCAACTTTCGGGCATTACATGCCGGATACGCGATCACCTGCGAGAAGATGTACAGAAGAGCACTTCGGTGATGTTGGGGACCATCGAACCTATTCTTACATCGGGGTTGGCTGTGGCAGTTGGCGGTATTCTGTTGGCTGTTTACCTTCCGATGTTTGACATGATTGGCAATGCGAATAGGTAAGGACTTATGGATCGCAGACGAATTCGATCTCTTGGGCTCCGGACAGGCATGTCTCTCTTGGAGTTGCTGGCAGCAGTCACCATCACCGGTGTTTTAGCGGTCGTGATCGTGCCGAGATTGGGAACCGGTGCCTCTGTAGCGAAGACAAATTCGTGCCATGTGAACAGAGAGGTCATTAACGTTCAGTGCGCGCTCTGGCGACGATCGAATGGAAACTACCCTGCAAGCAATCTGTCCGATGTCGGGAGCGACGCGAACTTCTTTCCGGAAGGGTTACCAACTTGTCCTGTAGATGGTTCTGGGTACCAGATCGATTCGTCTACGGGCTTGGTCATTGGGCACTCCCACTGAATTTTCTCTAGTCGGCATTCCCTCTCCGTTGTCGAAAACCCGCCAATCATCTTCCGAGTGCGTCCTTCACCTATCGGCGTCCTAAACTTCCTCAGGCGGAGGCTCCACGAATGGAGACAGTTTTGTGCAAGAACGTAATTTTTTAGAAAAGGGCTGTTAAAAATGCACAGTCATCGAACACGCCGATCTCGCAAGGGGTTTTCATTACTTGAACTCTTGGCTGTTGTCACGATTCTCGGTGTTATTGCTGCCGTCGTTGTACCACGTATCTCAAGCTCCAAACGGGGCGCACAAGAGGAAGTTAATAAGCAGAACATCGCTGAGATTAACGGTGCTGTCGAGCGTTGGTACTTCGAAAAGGGAACTTGGCCAGCAGATAACCTCAGCGACATTGCTGTGGATACCAACTACTTCCCAGAAGGCATCCCAACGAATCCTGTCGATGGTTCCGCCTACACGCTGGATTCGACGACGCACCGTGTCAATCGTTAAACGATTGCGATGGTGAGGATACGCGTAGCTCGGAACATGGCCGAGCTGCGGGCTGCTCCCTCCCGCTTATCCGAATCGTGGACTGTTCACAATTTGCTCTCACGGAAACTGACATGCAGCAGCAACGACGTTTCCGAATCCCACATAACGGCGTCAGCCTCCTGGAGTTGATCGCCGTGGTTACGCTGATGGGAGTGCTGGGGTCAGCCATACTGACGCGTCTAAGTCGAGATATCTTGGGAGACAGTGGAGCTCGAAGCGAAGCTCGTAAATTGAGTCTCGGCATGCTCGAGGCTCAGAGAGCTGCTATCCGTACTGGGAATTCGCACGGCGTTGCCTTCAATGGCACCACGGCCAACGCGACGAGCTGGTCCATTATCCAGGTCGATAGCCTTGGCACCGAGACCCTAGTTGAAGGGCCTAATTCCTTACCTACGGATCTTGCTGTTTCAGTGAGCCAAGCGCGGATCATGTTCGACTTTGAAGGCAATGGATCCACCGCATTTGATGCTCGGCTCGCGGGACCACACCGTGTCTGGCAACTGAGAGTTGCTCCACTGACGCAGATGATTGACAGCCGTGAGATCACGCCATGATCTTTCGAATACCTAGGCCAACCAAATCAAAACGCTTTGATCGCAATCGTATACCATCTCGGCACGGGCAAAGCATGCTTGAGTTGGTTGCTGCGACAACTGTCATCTCGATCGCGTTGGTTCCTGCATTGCGGCTGACCCGTGAAAGTGTCGGCCGAATGGATGAGCTGGAGCGGCACGAGGACGCAGTTTCTCTTTGTACGGGAAAACTAGAGGAGCAGCTCGCAGCAACAGCGGCGAACTGGGACCTAACAACGGTCAGCGGAGATTTTGCCGCGGAAGGCCGACCCGAGTTGCAGTTCCAAGTCCTGAAGTCGGATGCAGTCTCCGAGGGAGGCATCCCAGGCGCGTTGGCTGCAATTCATGTGACGGTCTGGTTTGACGAAGACGGCGGTCGTGATCTGGATGCGAACGAGCCTAGGACCACATTTTCGACGAAGTTGGCCAAAGTTCTGTCTTATGAATACGAAGCCAGTGTGCACTAGCATGCGCTCCGAAATGTGGGTGTGGCAACGGAAATGAATACGAGCAAACGTGAGCCGGTATCGGTCGCCAGAGCGCGACGCCGCTGTAAGAACCGCCGTGCGGTAACGCTGTTGGAACTAGTGGTGTCGAGCGCGATGCTGGCGATTGTGGGCACTAGCCTATCGGTGGTCCTTCGGACAGCACGTACCACCTGGGAAGCGAGCGATCGGGACTACGGATCGCTGCATCATGCTCACACCATTGCACGTCATTTTGTTCGGCAGGCACGCGAAGCCCGCGAAGTCACGAACATTGCCGCGAATCAGCGCTCAATTACCTTGCAGATGCAAGACGGGGAGCAGCTTACTTGGAGCTATACGACTGGCACAACAGGTGGCTACGATGACGCCGTGTTTGTGACTTACCATTCTACTGGGACTCAATCACCGCTCGCCTACGGTATTCGTGAGCTATCCTTCACTGGCTTTGATGCAAATCGAAACGAAACCAGTGTCGTCGACGACATTCAAACGGTCCAAATTTTGGTGTCCGTTCAACTCAGCAGCAAGGCTACTCCGCAAACGGTCGCGTCGACCGTTTGGATCCGATCTTGGTAGCCATCATGTTGCAAACCGGTCTTACAACCCTCGAGTCTTTGCGTGTCACGCGTACTCGTGGCCATTCGCGATTTCCAGCCCGCGCTCGGTATGGTGCTGCGCTGTTGATGGCATTGTTTGTCATGACCGTAGTCAGTTCCCTAGTCGTAGCCGTACTGGACACACAGACGATTCGCTACGCCGCGCTACGAAACACGAGGGAGTGGGACGAAGCTCGCTATCTAGCTGAAGCCGGGTTGCACCACGCTCTCTCGGAGCTCGAGCATGATATTGACTGGCGCACCAACGTGCCGACGACGGAGTACCCAGCCGGCAGCGGCTTTAGTTATGCCGCTTCGGTTCAGGATGGTCCAAACGGCACTGTGATCATTACGGCCACTGGCTATGCAGGTGCCTTTTCCCGAGTCTTAACCGCCACCGTAAAGCAGGGAGGATGATGAAATGACGAACAACAAACTTGGCCAAAGTTTATTGCGTGCGGTTGGCAAGACATCCCAGCCCATGGACCGGAGGCAATCAAGCAAACGCCGATTGGGGCACGACCGAAGGAAACAGGCAAGCCTCACGATAGGCATGGAGGTCTCCCCTGGTGGAGTTGCTGTCGCCTTTTCGAAGCCGGCAGGCGATGGCGAACGAGCCATTGTGACGGAGTTCTATCCATTTACAGCAAGTGAGACCAAAGGTGACCATGATCAGTGGTCTAAGGTTCAGCTTACGCAAGCCCTGACGGATTTCAAAGAGAAGCACCGCGTTGCAGGACAAGCCGTGATCGTGGCCCTGGGCGGGGAAACGTGCATCACCCGTGCGTGGTTTGGTGAAAACGAGACCGTAGATTCCAGCATCCAAGACATCAATGAGCGCACAAACCGATACATTTCGCTCGGAGTGGGCCCAAAAATCAGCTGCTACACTGAATCCCCGATCGATGCGAAACGCAAACGTGCATGGGTAACCGTTGCGAATCGCCAAGTCGTGCAAAATGTTGCCGATTCAATTGAGCAAGCAGGGCTCCGACTGATTCGAATGGAGCACACTCTGGGTGCGTTCTGTGGCGCGATTGGCAGCGCTAAACTTGATCAATCGGAACCAATTTTGGTCGCTGCAGGCACGGGTAAACGCACGGGCGTGGCGATCTCCTATCAGGGGCACCTGATTCTCGATTATCGGCCAACCTCAGAGGAAAAATCTGGGAGCTCAGAAAAAGAACATCAGCCGCATGGTCATGATCTTGTCGTCTACACCGTCGAAAAACACCTGAAGCGACTCAGGCGATTTGCTGCCAAACGACTCGCGGATGGCGAGAACGAATTGAATCGTATCTGCTTTCCGGGTCGTCAGGAGGTGCCTGCTGAACTGGAACGCGTTCTCAAGAGCGAATACGACTTAGAGGTTGTGCGACTGCCGCTTTCAGCAATTTGCGGTGCAACGGGTGGGAATATGGACGGTACCCACTCAGATTCCCCCGAGGTGATGGTTGCAGTTTGGCTGGCTCAGCAAAACGAATTGCCGCAGAATCCTCACACCGTTGACATAGCACAATCGCTTTTCGATAGAGAGAAGCTCACTCTCGCGCGCATTGTCAAAGTTGGGTGGCCGATCGCAGCCGCGTTAATGCTAGCCTTGGGGATGCACGGCTGGGCTTACTCCAAGACCGACCGTGTCACTCGTTTGGAGGCTCGTTTGGAATCCATGCAACCGAAACGTATTGAGCTGTTGAGGACCAAACAAGAGCTGACTCGATTTATGGAGAAGAACGAGAACTCCGTGCGATTGAAGCAACACTTGAGAAATCCTCAATGGAGCGAGCTAGTCAGGGTGACAGGCCGAACGCTTCCAGAAGGTTCCTGGCTCCAATCAATCCATATCGAGCATGAAGGCACTGCGCTGATTAAAGGCACGAGCTTTTCCGCGGAGTCCATCTATGACTATGTCGAATCGCTGAAGCAGATCGGTGTTTTTCAACACGTTACGCTGGGAGCTACCAAGAAGGTACGCAGCACTGCCGGTCCGGCACTCGATTTTGAGATTACGGCAACTTTAGCCGAATTCGCTTTCCATCCATCGAATTCGGGCTCAGAGGTTCTCTAACGAGAAGATAGTCCGATTAGCTCGAGTCAATCGAAGAGCCAACCCAGGGGAGAGAAGGTAGCTATGCCATCTGAATCGATGATTACGAAAATTCTGAATCACCCCAACCGATCAATGTACGTGTATGGATTAGCCGTGTTCGTACTGCTTCTGGCGGGGTTACCGGCCTACGATGCGTTGGCATCTCAGTCGGATCGAATCACCGAGCTCGAAATTGAAATCGAGGATCTGGGTCAGGAGCTTGCGAATGAGGACTTCATCGGGACGCGGCTCGCTGAGGTAAAGCAGCTGGCCGAGACCGAGAACCTTTCGATTGACCGCGAGACAGCGATGTCTCTCAGGGAAGAATTGGCAAAGCTGACCCAAGAGCATCAATGTCGATTGATCCATATCCAGCTGGGTGATCCAAGAGAGCACCACTGGTCGCCAGATACGAATCCAATGATCGAATCGGCAACTGGCACAGCCAAAGAGACAAATCTGAAAGTTCAAAAAACCAAACTGTCGATCGCCGTTGTCGGCCTCCTCTCACAAGTCGATCAACTATTGGGCAAAATTTCGAACCTACATCCACTGGCCGTGCCGACGCGACTGCAAGTCGTTCGGAACACGGCGGACGAGTCCGTCAAAGTAGAGGTCAGCTTAACGCTAATAAGCCTTTTGCAATCATCGACGTAAGGCACCTCGAAAACACGAGCAATATCCAAGGAGGGATATATGCAAGCGAGCATCTTCAATATCAGTCGCCATGGTGGGCGGTTCCATCATTGTCTGCTCACTTGCATGTTCTGCGTCCTTGTTGCTGCGATGGGGCGAAACGCGTTGGCGCAAACCGGTATTGGTGGGGATAATCCGTTTCCAGGTATCGATATCGGGGCGCTTCAACGGGAGCTAGGACTGACTCCAGCGAACCCTACACCCGACCAAGATAGTCGAACGACAGTTGGATTCCCTCCGCCGTCTTCTCCTCCCATCATCGGCCCAAACGAAACCCGTTCGTCGATGCCGCTTGAAGGTTCCATATCACCTGTCACTCCTGGCAAACCCATTTCAACGGGCAATCAACGTGCCAAGTCTCTGTTGCGGCAAGAGATCTCTGTAGACCTCAGGGACGCAACGCTTCTCGAGGCACTTTTCGTAATTCGCGATCTGGCTGGAATCAATCTCGTCGTCGGCAATGAAATCGAAGGCACTGTCAATGCGGCGTTTACATCGACACCCGTCGAACAAATTTTAGAAACGCTACTGGTCCCACGGGGCTATGGATTCCGCATCGTCAGCGGGAGTGTCGCCGTGCTAAGTCTTGATAGCATTGGGAACAGGCTACCGAGCTTTGAGACCGCCGTGATTTCGTTGGGTGAGCAGAATTCTCAGGATCTCACCGCGGTTGTCGAATCGGTTCTCTCACCAGAGGGCCAAGTGCTCGCGATTCGAGATAGCCAGGCTTTGATGGTGATGGATTACCCCGAGCGAATCGCCGAGGCGAAGCAGCTTCTTCAATCATTGGAACGCGCCGCGGCTATTCGCTCCGCTCAAGTGACGCCGACGAATCCCGGGCAGGCAGCATCCTCCGGTGCAACGGACGTTCCCGCCGACCAAGCTATGGTTCGTGTGTTTCAGCCACAGTATGTGCCTGCTGAAACACTATCAGCAAGTGTTCAATCGCTACTGAGTCCGCAAGGGCAGATAGGCGCCTTGGAAAGCGAAGACAAGATTATTGTCAGCGATGTCCCGGCGAGCATAGAGAAGATCCGTCAGGCACTTGAGCAGCTGGACCGCCCGCGGCAGCAAGTTCGAATTTGGGCGACGATCTACGATTGCGGGTTGGAAGACCTCAAGGCCTGCGGGATCAACTTGAATTCCCGCGCAAACGGTCTCTCGATGGATACTTCAGGGAATCCAACCCAGGCGTTTGCGATCGATACCGTGACTTCGGCGCTTGCGACGCCAGCGAACGGCTTAATGAGTTTGACCACGATCAACGACTACGGCCAGCTTTCCGCGGTTCTTCAAGCACTTGAAACCGCGGAAGACACGAGGTTACTCGCCGATCCCAATGTGGTGGTCATGAATCACGAGCAAGCGAACATCTCCATTGTGACAGAAGTACCCTATCAACAACTGACGCAAGGTATTGATGGGGGCACGATTGGCACAACCGAGTTTCGAGAAGCTGGTGTGACCTTGTCCGTGACACCACACATCGCGCAAGACCAAACGATCTCAATGTTGGTCAATCCCAGCTTCAGTCTGCTAACAGGGTTTACGGATGGCGACAACGCACCGATCATTGACCGTCGAGAAGCGCAGACGACGGTTCGGATTGGCAATTTGCAAACCTTGGTGCTCGGTGGACTGAGACAACGAACGAGACTCTCTGAGAAAAGCGGAGTTCCAGGGCTCAGTCGCATACCGCTACTTGGTCACCTATTCAAATATCGCAGATCGACAGCACGCGAGAGTGAACTGCTCGTCTTCATTACTCCCGAAATCGTGACGCCGCACTACGGCGGAAACGGACGGGAAATCTGCATCGCAGACAGCAATCAACAGCATCTGCGACAGACTCCAACAGCACCGATTCCATTTGGTTTTGAACAGATGAGACTCGAAGAGAAGTTGGAGCGGACATCCATCAACCGCTGCAAGTACTGTGGAACGCCAGGTCGTACGGCGGACTGCGGTTGTCAGACTCATTTGGGGACCACCAGCTCGACGACGGAGATCATCGGTGGTGTAGGAACGAGCTACCCGACGAGTTCCCCAGCGAGTCCAATGATGGAATCATCGGGAGCCTTTCCGCAGACACCTTCTCAATCTCCCTCTGAGAGTTTTCTGCAACCCGCTGAAGCCATTCGCCAGAACGCATTGCCTCCATCTCCGAATCTAATCCAACCTTCTCAACCAATGAATATCGTCCCGGACCCTTTCGGACCTTCCCGTTAAGATGATGGCGAATAGCTGGACTTGAAACAACTTGGGCTGATGTCGGCGCAGCATGATCGCAGCCCATGTTGAGGACGCGGTATCAGTCCAAGAACGGTGCCCTTCTGAACGTAGACCAATCCGAGACGACTTATCAGATCTTGCCTGTTTGTTGCTAGAACGTGGACCGCTTCACGTTGGGAGTCATAATCTCGAGGTGTCGGGCTTGATGTGCTTTCTTTTGCAGCTGAGAGCGCGAACAATGCGAGTGTGAATCGTCGCCGTTTGCTCTGGCGACCACTCTTGCGACACTAGGCCTTTGCTCGAGCGCTTCCAGCGAAGACGAATGCGACGATTTCTGACGACTCCCGCCATCTCGTTCGTTTCCATGCTTGTTTTGGGTGTGGGATGCGGTCCTTCTGTTGTAAGTGAACCGCAAGGAGCACACGCCACCGCAGAAATCGATTCGTCCTCGCAACAGCATGAACCTGTCCCACCTAATTCCGGTACGGATCGGACCGCTCCAGTCGAAAGTGCCTCGACGACATCAGCGAACGATGCTGTTGATTACCACATAATCCTAGACCTGCTTTCCCCTAAGCAAACAGGTCTGGCTGAGGCCGCGGATACGATCGACTCGCAGTGGCACCCCGGCAATACTGTCATGCTAGTCGAGACCCTTCGCTTTACACGCAGAGGGGAATCTTCTCGAATTATTCTTTCACTCTTGAAACGCAAGACGAAACAGAGTTACGGGCGGGATCTTGATAGATGGTTCCAATGGATCTGGACGCAGCCCTATCAACCGCATCCTCATTATGCCGAGTTCAAATCTGATTTGTACTCACGGGTGGATCAACGGTTCTCCGAGTACTTCCGCAATGTCGAGAAGTTCACAATTCGGTTGGACGAAATCAGATGGGGCGGAGTTCAACGCGACGGCATTCCGCCGCTGAAGAATCCGAAAATGCTGCCAGCCCATCGGGCTACCTACCTAGCGGATTCCGATATTGTATTTGGTGTGAAACTGGACGAGGACATTCGTTGCTATCCGAAACGAATTTTGGCTTGGCACGAGATGTTCAAGGACACGATTGCCGGCCAAGCGATTTGCGGCGTGTACTGAACGCTTTGCGGTGCCCTGATCGTGTATCAGGCCAATCATCATGGAACACACCACGAGCTTGGTACGAGTGGGTTTTTGTACCGCTCCAACAAGCTGATGTATGATGCCGCGACGAAGTCGTTGTGGTCCACCTTGCATGGCGAACCGGTCGTCGGAGAATTAGTTGGTCAACAGATCGCGCTCGAGCGCAGCTACGTTGTGACAAGCACTTGGGGCGAATGGCGTCGTAGATACCCAAATACAAGGGTGCTTTCTTCAGATACCGGCTTCACAAGAGACTACGGCGAAGGCATCGCATACCAAAAGTACTTCTCCACCCACGAACTCATGTTTTCCGTTCCGCACTTGGATGGACGGCTTCAGAACAAGGACGAAATCCTAGCATTGCGCGATGAGGATCAGCAGCTCGCCATCTCGGCTGAATTCTTGCAACGAAATTCGGTTTTCCACGGTTCCATCTCCGAAAAGAAGTTCGTGGTTTTGACAGATCGCTCAGGTGCCAATCGAGTTTACGCGAGCGGTGAACACAGCTTTGTTAACTGGGACCAGGACGTCCAGGCAACGGATACGTTGGGGAATGTCTGGAGAGTGACGAGCGACGCTCTTATCCACAAGGCAATTCGACTAGAGCGCCTGCCAGCGCATCGCGCATTTTGGTTCGGATGGTATTCGCAGTTTCCGGAGACGCGACTGATTCAGTCGAATTGAATGACTCTGATGTCGCGTTTAGATGTCGCGTTTAGATGTCGCGTCTATGCGAGCCTCGATGGGATGATTCCGATCAATGCTCTCGTACGAGCCAAGGGTTCGCTTTGATGATTTGGTCTCGATCTGGGGTGTGTTTGATTGCTTCGAGCGTCTTTTGACGCTGCTCTTCGTGATACATGCGACGACTCTGGTGACGTCCGAACAGCGCGCGGCGCGCCATCGTTTTGAGATGATACTGAAGCATACTTCCGTTCCCATCTTTCCCGATGAGAGTCATGCCTGCAAAACCCAGCAGCATGACACCACCCATCAGCGTCGCCATTTGTTTGTTGGATAACTCAGTAATCGTTACGCCCTTTCTCCGAAGCCATCATCTGAGGAATAGGGCAGTTTTGGGGTTAGTCAAACTAAGATTAAATGCTGGTAGCCTGGCCGAAAACCGCTGCTGCAAATGCTCCAATTCAACATGCATATTCGCCATCATGCAACGTACAAACGCTTGAAGGCTAGCCGCGTTGCTTGGTTTAAGTTGTGGCTATGACTCTCATCACCGAACAGCCGAAATGCCCGCCGGAAACGCCTATTTGCTTTGGGTTAGCAGTTTAAGATCGGAGTTGCTGACAAACGCGACTTGTTTTCCGTCGGGCGACCACGAGGGTACGTTGATTGTGCCTTGTCCGCCATAGACGTAGGCAACTACTTTTGGCTCCGACCACCCTTCGTCGGTTCGCTCCAGCAAACGGAGGTAAACAGGCTGATAGAAGGGATGATCGTCGGCAGATACGGAGGACTGAAAAGAGATGATGATCATCGAACGACCATCTGGCGAAATGTGGGGAAACCAGTTGTTGTATTGGTCGTCCGTGACCTGAACTGGATTGCTCCCGTCAGGATCCATTCTCCATATCTGCATCTTTCCGGTACGTGAGGAATTGAAATAGATTTCTTTTCCGTCTGGCGAATACTCGGAACCGTCGTCGAGCCCTGAAGATCTTGTCAATCTTTCCTCTTTACCACCTGATGCTGGAATGCGATAGATATCAAATTCTTTGTCGCGATAGGCCGTGTAGGTCAAGTAACGACCGTCTGGCGACCAGCCATGGAGATATGAATCGACGCCAAGCTCCGTAACGCGTTGCGGAATTCCGCCCTCAATCGGAAGGGTGTATATCACCGAATCCCTGTCCTTTCCAGTATGGTGACTGATCCCGAGTGTTTGGCCATCGAAACTGAGAACGTGATCATTGTTGTTTTGGTCTGCAAAACCGGTATCAATTTTATTGACCTCGCCAGTGGCAATGTCGTATCGAAATAGAAGTCCGTTTCGGTTGAAGATCAGCGATTCTCCATCGTGGGTCCAGTTCGGCGCCTGCAAAGAATCGTTGACAGAAAAATGCAAATGACGTGTCCCTGTTTCGACATCCAAGGTCTCGAGACGGCTGCCGATGTAATCCCGGTAGGGCTTGAAGTCGGGAGGGGCGGGGCAAATGATACGTACGTTCTTAAAGACTCCTTGCTCTATCACGGCCTCATTGTGGGAACAGACGAAGAGCCCCACGTAGACTTCGGCACCCAGATTAACGTCCTCAAGTATCTCAGATGTGAAAGTCTCCCCGTTTTTGGCCACAGACATTTGAAATGTACCGCCCTGTCTGGACAGCTGAATCACATCTGGGGCCGAAACGCTTGAACCTACTTCCTCCGTGTCTGAACCGTCTAAACGACGAAATTGCATCGAAGTCAATCCGTCTCCGTGCACGGCGACGTCAACGTATTTCGAATCCTCTGCAAGTGAGGTCCGAACCATCCAGCCCAGTTTTCGATGGGGATCGACACCTTCGCCAACCAGCCGTGCGTTGGTTCTCAAAATGAAGTCCCCCGATATCTTTCGATAAACGAAATGGAACTCGTCTTTGGCAAACCACATGTTCTTTCCTGAGCCGTAAAGCTCATATGTCTGATCTTTTGGATCAAACGCTGTTTTGCCAGCATTCCGCGGATTTCCGACATCACCACTTAACGAGAACACTCCCAGATCGTCTGCACTCACGGAAGCTCCCCAAAGCACGAGAAGTGTAAAAGACAAGCAGTTTAGTTGTTTCATGCAAGTGTTCCTTGGGGATCGGGGTTGGCTCATTTGTGAACTGGAGTCGACCGACCACTTCAGTGCCACTGTTTCTTTAGCGATGAGTATACAAGTTCCGAATGACAACGGTGACCTAGAGGTTAGTCAATCGGGCGCGTGTTAGCCTGGCCCGAATTGATCCGGATAGAAATAGGAACGGTTCCCCGGATGTCCGTCACGGCGTCACCGCAGTCGAGGCAAAAAAGATTTCTGGTAACAACCTAAGGATTGCAGGCTTGGAACGTCTTGGAACTAGCAAGGAAGCCAATTTCAGACGGCACACTAGCGTCATGCATCGATCTGTGCCGCGAGATTGTGGCAAGATTCGAGGCTTTCGCGGTTTGCGGTGAAAAAGTTTGACATGGAAGTGAGAATCTGCATGCTGAACGTCAATCAGTGGAATTACATCTTTGTTGTAGCGGACCTATTTCATCACGATATCCACACTCCCTTCGTTTCCGATCGCTGTAAGCGTGGATTCTGCGCCTCAATCAGGACTGTCATTCCTGTCTCGGTGCGGGATCTGGATTTTGCGTGGCGTCTTGAGGGCTGTCAGAGATGAAACAAACCGATGCGCCAAAAAAAGCTTGTGCTGGTCTGCAAGAAATGCGGCACGAACGATTGCATGGGCGGTATGTTTTGAAACCGCCTCCTTTGCCTCAGAGCTGTCGCAAGCCGGCGGATCGCAAACGCTTTGCGTCGGCCCCACCGCGAGTTTCGCAGAATGGACGGGCTTCGGAGCGGATTCGCCTGCCAGATTCGGTGAAGACGGGTTCTAGGCTTGTGGGGGCAGCGAGATCGCATTGGAATGTGAATTCGAAGAGCTTGCTGAGTTCAATTTTGCTCCATCTTGCCGTTCTGCTTGTTCTTTTCTTTCTCCTGGCACCGGCTGATTTTGGCGGCACCGGTTTAGTCAACTTCTCCCTGACTCTGACGGAAGAAACCCAAGACAACGCCGTTTCAGTGCTGCCGGCTACGGTCATACGTGCGACGTCATCCGACGAGCTTGATAACTCAATCTCTGTCGGGCTGGACTTACTAAGCAGTAACTTTCTCGGGAACGGATTGGGAGAGCTCGGAGAGAAATCGGCACCTGGACAAGCAGGGGCCGCCAACGGTTCCTTCTTCGGCCTGGAAGCATCGGGGCACGAATTCGTTTACGTACTCGACATATCCGGGAGTATGTCTGGCCGTCGTTATGAAAGGGCTGCCGACGAACTCATTCGCTCGGTCGAAAAGCTAGGATCGCATCAGAGTTTTTATGTATTGCTATTCAACAGCTATACGACCCAGATGTTCAACACCTCTGGAACTGCCACTACGCCAGTCATGGCGACGGCTGAAAATAAGGCACGATTGGCGAATTGGATACGGAAAGAAAAACCTAGCGGAGGTACCGATCCGAGGCACGCGCTCAGAATCGCGACGCGGATGGCGCCGAGCGCGATCTTCATGCTCTCCGATGGCCAATTTAACGGGCACCGCGACCAGACGGAGCAAAAGCTGTTAGGCGGCAACACGGATGCATATTCAATTGTGGCCGCGGCTGCCAAGAAGACACCCATTCATTCCATCGCTTTCGAAAACAGAGGCAGCAGGGTCAATATGGAGCGTCTGGCCGAGATGACGGCGGGGCAGTTTCGTTTCGTCCCACCTGAAAATAGCGTGGACCCAGCTGCGGCTGTCCAAGAAGCACAAATGGCGTTAAAGGACAAGAACGTCCCCAGAACGCTTTCGTCACTACACAATGCCATCGTCAACTTAGAAGGGGAAAGCGGTGGCGAAGTGAAGAAGTTGAAGAGCGAAATTGGTTCGATGTTCCGAGAGCTTGCCGAGAACGGCGTTAGCAAGGGTGAGATCGACCAGACGCAATATGCACTGAGTGAACTCGTGCTGCTCGATAAAGACGCAACCGATACCGGCGAAACTCAACAATGGCTCGCTCAACAATTGATAAGTGATGTCAAAGGCTCAACCGTTTTGGGGCATCCGAATAGAACGCTTGCGATGCTTGATGATTTCGTACAGAAGACGCCAGATGCATTCATCTCCAGCAAATTGCGAGTCACTCTGGCACAGCTGCGTCTTGATCGAGCAATTCTCTTCGGGAAGAAGGGTGCTACATCGGAGGCGATTCGAGAGTTGGACAAGGTTCTAATTCATTACACCGACACACCAGCATTTGAGGGGTGTCAGGCTGAGTACGACCGGTTGAGCCGAGCGCTTGTCGAGGAATGCAAGGACCTGCGCCGGATGGAAGGCAACGGAGCTGCTGCGATGAAGCTAGCAGAACTACGGAGCCAACTATCGGGCACGATTCTAGAATCGGAACTTGTTGCCGAAACGGAGGATATCGCAACTCAAATGCTGGCTGCTGCACGCGATGCCAGACTCATGCGAAATTTTTCGCAAGCGTCTTTGATCGAATCCCGTATTCAGCAGGCATTGGGCGGTGATCCAATCCTTCAAAGCGCGAAGAAGGAGATGGCTTCAAATGAGCGTCGAGCGCAGGCGTTGCTGCAGACGGCCATGAAGCTTGAACGTTCTTCATTGATGCTGGCGTCGGACAAGTACTCGGCCGTCGTAGACACCTATCCGGACTCGGTTGCCGCCAGAAGGGCGAAAGCGCGACTCCAATTCTTCAGAAGGTAAGTGTCGTTTCATGATAGGGAGAAAGGCCGGTTTTCAATTCCCGATTCGATGCACACCTTATCAGTTAGTCATGTTGGGCGTCCATTTAACCCTGGTTTTCGCCATCGTTGGAAGCAGCTCGAGTTGGAGTTTACTTGGGCTCGGAATTCCGATTGGTCAGCTTGGTCTCGTCACCATTTGGGCCGCGTTAGTTGCCCGAAACCCGTTGTTGCGAATGGGCGCTCCGGCATGTGGAATCTTGTTTTGTTGGTTTGTCTTGTCCAGACTACTTCCTTGGAGTAGCGGGGAACCGGCTTCCGCGGGCTGGGCCGTCGCCTTGCTAACCCAAGTCTTCACGATTTTTCTATTCATCGCATGCTACCAACGATGGACGAGAGAAGATAACGGTAGCGATGAATACAGACTGCAGGGTTCCACTCCTGCATCGGCGATGAGTATCGGTTCCATCGCGTTGTGGATGACAGCCGTTGCGTGCACTTTTGCTTTTATCCGATATGGACAACAGCACTGGCAATGGCAGGCCAGTTTTCTGCAGTGGGAGTTGATGTCTTCGATGCCCATTATTGGCATCACCAATGGCTTATTGGCTTCAATCTTGTTGTGGTGCGTGTGCGATCGAAGATCCAGAATGCCGTTCGTAGGCAAGGCTTCGATTTCGGTGAGTCTAGTTCTCTTGCTGGCCTTGCTGCAGAGCAGTGGGATCAACTGGCTATCGGCGACGAATGCCATGGAAGCCTGGCATTCATTCCTGCTCCTTACCTCGCAGAGCGTTGTCGTCTCGGCTTCCATGGCGGTGGTAAACTTAGACGCTGCCTGCTCTGAGTCCTTTGTGTCTCGGCCTACTTAATTCGGATATATTGTTCGGGCCGGGACGATTGGTAAAACCAACAGCCTACGGGTTGGCACTTCGTCAGTCGGGGCCGATACGTGCCCTCAGGCCAGATGAATTAAGTTTTCTTTTCCGAGCGAAATGATGAAGTTGAATCAACTATGTTTGCTGCTGCTGTTGGTCACTCAATTTGAGTGTCCCAAAGCGTTGTCTGAGGACACGCTGGGAACGATGCCTAAGAAGCAGAATGACAGTCCGGCGGCAAAGGGGAAATCGGAGGCCTACGATGCCTCCGTCCCTGAACCTACGGTGAGAGAGGTGAAGTACGGGGAGCATCCTCGTCACGTCATCGATTTTTGGCAAGCGAAATCGGATAAGCCAACTCCTCTCGTGTTTGTCATTCATGGTGGAGGCTGGCAAGGCGGTTCTAAAGAGCGTTTACAACGGTTTGCCGATGCAAACGCCCTGTTGGAGGCCGGGATTTCGGTGGCCGCTTGTAACTATCGCTACGTAAAGCAAGCAGTAGCCGAAGGCATTCAGCCACCGGTGAAGGCACCATTGCATGACGCCGCTCGGGCATTGCAGTTCATTCGGAGTAAATCCGAAGAATGGAATTTGGATAAAAACCGTATCGGCGCAGCGGGGGGGTCCGCCGGAGCTTGCTCTAGCTTGTGGCTCGCCTTCCATGACGACTTAGCCGAACCAGATAGTGATGATCCAGTTCGGCAAGAATCAACACGGCTCTGGTGTGCTGCGGTTACAGGAGCTCAAACGTCACTCGACCCGAAGCAGATGAAAGAGTGGACGCCGAATAGTCGTTACGGTGGACATGCGTTCGGGTTTGGTAACTTCTCGAAGTTCCTTGCCGGACGCGATTCAATTCTGCCGTGGATCGCCGAGTACTCGCCCTTTGCGCTAGTAAGTGGCGATGATCCCGGTGTTTACCTAACTTACTCTCGGCCGCCTGCTCTGGGTAAGAATCAAAAAGACCCGACGCACACCGCGAATTTTGGGGTCAAATTGCAGGAGGAATGCCACACGCTAGGTGTCGAATGCGAGCTGATGTATCCCGGTGCGAAAGGGACGCGTTACAAGACACCCACCGAGTACTTGATCGCCGAATTGCTCAAGGAAAGCCCCAAAAAATGATCTTGGGTCGATCTGTTATTGATAGATCCCAACGAGCAGGATCAGAATCCGCGAACAGTTCCCGTAGAGATGGCCGCTACCCCGTTGACCAACACTGAACGCATCCTGCAAACGCGTTCTACACACTTGGCAATAACAGTTGGCAAATAGTCGGACCCAGTGCTGGTCCGTTATGTTGCTCGGCAGATATGACCGTACATCCAATTTTGGGGGAACTAGATCGTGACACGACTCTTCGTAACGATGCTAGTCTTTGCCGCGAGTCTGGCTGCTGGCGTTAGGGCTGCTGGCGTTAGGGCTGCGTCACCAGCGAGTCCCGGCATTTCGTCTTCAACCCATCAGGTTCTGTGTGATGGCGTATCGTTCACGCTACCGCAGGGGCTGAATGTGACGAAGGTCGCTGGACCGCCGCTTGTGAAATGGCCGATCGTCGGAGATTGGGACTCGAAAGGTCGTTTGGTGGTGGCAGAGTCAGGCGGTGTCGGATGGCCAATCCAAGAACATAACAAACAGCAATTACATCGAATCATTCGGCTCGTCGATGGCGATGGCGACGGTATATTCGATGAGCGTATCGTTGTCGCCGACAGTCTTGCCTTTCCCGAAGGAGTGCTGTGCCTGGGAAACGACATCCTGGTAGCCGCTCCGCCAGTGATTTGGAAATTGACGGACGCAGATGGTGACGGGAGATGTGAGGAACGCAAAGTTTGGTTTGATGCGACCACGGTTACGAACTGTGCGAATGATTTGCATGGCCCCTATCTTGGTCGCGATGGATGGATCTACTGGTGCAAAGGGGCGTTTGGGCAGCAGACTCACGAGCTCTTGGATGGGCGGACTGTCGAGTCCACTGCTGCTCATATTTACCGGCGTCGATTGAGTGGTGGACCTATCGAACCTTTGATTAGTGGCGGTATGGACAACCCCGTCGAAGTCGCGTTTCTGGAATCGGGCGACAAATTCTTCACCAGCACGTTCCTGCATCATCCGGGCAATGGCTTGCGTGATGGGATTGGGCACGCCGTCTATGGCAGTGTCTTTGGAAAAGATCATCGAGTGATTGACGGGCTGGCCAGGACCGGAGAACTGATGGAGCCAGCGATTGAGTTGGGGCCGGCAGCGCCAAGCGGCTTAATGGCCGCCAGTGAACACTGTAAGTCTGCGTTTGGAGTGGAATCACGGACGCCAGCACTCATCTCAGCACTCTTTAATTTGCATAAAGTGACCCTCCATCAGTTGCGTGAAAGTGGCTCAAGTTACGAAAGTACCAGCGTTGACTTGATTCGTACCGATCGCGCCGATTTTCATCCCACGGATGTGTTGGAAGGCCGGGACGGCAGTTTGCTATTGATCGACACAGGTGGATGGTATGAACTGTGCTGCCCTACATCTCGTGTTGACCAGAAAACGGCTTCAGGAGGCATTTATCGTATCGAGCCCCTTCGAGACGACGTGCCCTCACCTATTCCACTGCGACCGCACGACAACGATTTTTACTTCGATGGACTGACGCCACAGCAAGTATTCCAACGCTTCGATAACCCAAGACCATGGATCCGTAGAACGGCGAGAGAACGCTTCCAGCGATTTGGCAACCAAGTGATCCCCTTCTGCCAGAACATCATTGATGATCCAAGCCTTTCGCTTAGCAGACGGAAAGCCGCGATTTGGGCCCTGTGCCGACTTGGATCCTCCGAGGCGGCTGCGGTTTTGGTGAATCAACTGGAAAGTGAGAAGCCAGCGGATCTACTGCTGCCTCTGCTCCATTCGATCTCCATACTCAAGACGAAAGAGGGGGGCGACGCTGCGGAAGCACTTCTTAGGCATCCGTCGATGGCTGTCCGCCGAGTCGCTGCGCAAGTCCTGGGACGAATTGCGGGGCCAGGCTCAGCCCCTTCGCTTCTGGCGGCGATGCAGCGGGCGAATGGCGATCGTCACCTACAACACTCGCTCATCTATGCGTTGATTGAGCTAGGCAGGCGTCATCCCAACGCTGATTTCGTCAGCTTGGCCGACGGTGACGCGGCGCTCAATGCTGCGTTAGTGGTAACTCGCGAACTGGGGCAAGCCCAAGCTGTCGACGCGAGTACGCTAGTTGCGGGACTGGGACGCGATGCGACGCAACTGCAGCAAACAACGTTGTCGCTTCTGAAGCAAAGGCCAGACGCGATCCCACTTGTTATCCCCCGGCTTCAAGCAGCATGGGCTGCACTTGATTCGCAGGAAAGCGAGCCACCAAAATTCCTTTCTGTGTTGCTGCAAAGTTGGCAGGCAGATCCCAAGATTCGATCGATGATCAAGCGATGGTATTCGAGTGCGTCAGAGCAACCTATCGCGAGGCAATTTTTCTTGGCAGACCAGTTTGAGGGGTTCTATTCAGGCGATATTGATGAGGAAGATTGGGTAGCCATTGTTGAGTCTTGGTTGAAGTCAATTGACTCTGTGGTGGAGCAACGATGGCTGGCTAGCCTGAAGAAAGTTGAGTACGCAAGTGGAGCTCCGGCATTTGCTTCGCTTTTGATTGGTCAGGCGCGAAAGCGAATTGGGGCCGAGGCATTGGAATGGCTCTCGGGTTTACCGCCTGGTACTAAGTTGGCGGATGCGAAGCTCGCTCAAATCGTGATTTTGGAAATTGCACGTGAGGAATCTCCGCAATCACGGTTGGCAGCCGACGTACTCGACCGTGTCATGCTGACCAGCGAAGCGACCGAACGTTTGCTTCGTTCTATTGGCCGTGTGCCAGCTCGACATTTGGCAACTGTCATTGAGTGCCTCTACCGATCTGGCGATGCGCGATTGCAAATCGATTTGCTCAATGGGCTGCGGGACCTGCCCGCAGCGCGAACTCTTCGCGACGACTACTTAACCTCGCTGACTCACAATGCGAAGGCCGATGTTCGCCAAACTGCGAAGAAGGTATCCGAATACCTGATTCAACCCCCCGTCGATATTCGAAACGCTGTTTCTGAGACACTGGCCACTCTGCCACAAGGGGACTCTGTACGAGGGCTGGAGGTCTTTCGTGGCAGCAAAGCCGCCTGCAGTAGCTGCCATCAAATGGGTTACATTGGCGAGAACGTTGGGCCTGTCCTCACCAAGATTGGAGGTAGTCGCACCGCCGAAGCCCTCCTGGAAGCGATCATGTTTCCAAGTTCGCGACTGGAGCAGAGTTACCGTTCAACACGAATTCTAACGATAGAGGGACAGGTCTACAGTGGATTGGTTGAAGACGAAGATGACGATCGAGTGAGGCTTCGAATTGCAGCCGACCGGGTCGTTTCCATTCCAATCGAAGAAATCGATATGAGACGTGCAAGCGAAATCTCCATCATGCCCAACGGCATTCGCGATTTACTAACAGACCAACAACTGGCCGACCTATTGGCTCTGCTCCAAGCGGCCAAGTAGGTGGATTCACACAGGCTTGTGTTTTTTTTGTTAATGCGGCAACGTCGCTATTGGTCGGTTTGCGAAGGAACTTCAACCCAGAACCAGCCGCGCAGGTCACCTTCTTGAAAGCCGGTTGCCTGGTCGTCGGGATACAACTTCGCTAACTGTTCTGACACTCCTGGAACAAGTGATTCGACCGGGCCATGGCACATTAAGCATTTGGTCTGCAACTTGATCGGCAAGAGAGCCCCGGTCGTTCCTTCGCTGACATTGGCAAACTGCGGTTCGTGAGGCTTTTGATCAAAGAGCTTCTTTGCCCACTTCGGTGGCCGATTGTTTGGATTCCGCAACTTGAGTGAAGTGCGTCCGATCTTCACTCCCAGTTGTTCACTTACGGACGAAGCGATTTCGTTCGCTTCGTTGCTGCAAACCTCGATCGCTTTGACCGGCCCTTCGGCTTGCATCACTTCCATCAGACGCCCCGAGAGTTTCCCGAACAGCTCGTTCTTGGCAGCAATTGCCTGCGCCTTTGCTTCCTCTGGAACCACCACACCAGGATCATCGGAGTCTTTGAGTTGAGATGATTGCTTTGGTGTCTTCGAGCCACAGCCCACCAGGGTGGCGGAAGCCAAACATAGCGTGATAGAGAAAGTGAAACGCATCAGTCTATGGATCCAGTTTTGAAAGTATGACGGCAATTTCTTGCATGCCGGCCGGGTGATCGATGGTGATTTGTTCCGCAGACCAGATCCATCGCTGGTCGCTAAACAGCTCTCTCATTGCCGGCAATCCGCAATGAAAAGGGGGGCCGCCCGATTGGTGCGACTGCATGAAGAGTGCAAGCAATCTGCCGTCCTGTTTGAGGCTAGTGTGCAATTCTCGTTCGTATTCTTCCCAATGCTTCGGGTGTAGCGCACACAGGCAAGTTTGTTCATAGATCACATCAAACGAGGCATCGGAGTCAAGATCCAAAACACTTTCTTGCAGAACCGACGCAGATAGGCCCAAATCACGCAAGCGGTCTCCTAAGGCCTTCGTCGCAGTCGGTGCGAAGTCGATCGCGGTCACATCGTAGCCACGATTGGCAAGTTCGACGACCTCGTGGCCACGGCCGCACCCTGGCACGAGAACGCGACTCCGCTGCAATTCACCTGATTCGAGCCAGCTCAGCAACGCAGGGCTAGGTTCTCCTCGATCCCAACCCGTTTCCTGGTTTTCATAACGTTTCTGCCACCCGCCCGCAGAAAGATCCGGAGTATCGCTGTCTTCCACGATCGGCTTCCTCTTGCAAACGTCGCCTACTGGCTGCAGGCCATGACGCTGCCTTCCCTAGAGTCCCGGATTTCCAGTCGGGCTGGGAGCGTTATCGCTATCCGCAGGCGGACCAAGAATCTCCTCCAGCACTGGTTGTAGTGCTTTTGCCCAGACTTCGTAGCCTGCTTTCTCTAGATGGATCCCATCCGATGACACGTCCGCGAGCAGGTTCCCATTGGCATCCACCAAATCGTTGTTGATATTGATCCAGCGAATGGTCGCATCAGCATCTGCAATCTGCTTGAGTTGTTCGTTGATCGTGGTAATCGCAACGGCTAGCTCTGGGTTTTGATCACGCGGAAACATTGCTGTCAGAAGAATGGGAATCTTTGGGTAACGCGATCGAAACTCCGCGATGATGGCCTGGACGCCTACAACAACATCGTCAATTTGCGATTGGTTTGCCCGTCCTGTCCAGGGCAGATTGTTTGCACCCGCTTGCAGGCAAACCACCTTTGGCGAGAGACCTTCTAGTTCGCCATTCTGCATGCGCCAAAGCATGTGGTGGGTATTGTCGCCACCCCATGCGAAGTTGGCTGCATTCCAGCCGAAAAATGAAGCTTGCCAATGAGCAAGTAAATCCGGATAGTCGGTAGCTCCCCATCGACGCGTAATCGAGTCGCCTTGGAAGTAGATATCGATCCTGCCTTCTTTCGTTTTCGCTACCAACTGTTGATGAGCGGCTTGCGAATTGGGGTCTTTACGCTCGGTCGGTTTATGCAAACTGCTTTTCGTCCTTGCTTTCGGACTCGATGATTTGGGTTCCGTGAGTAGGTCGACGACGGCGTGAAAGGCAGGTTTGGGATTTTGTTGCCGGTCGAAAAGTAGTGGATGGTTGACTCGATTCCATGGGAAGTAGTTAAGCCAACTTTGTCCATCATGTAGATTCCAAAACGACACCCTGGCAATGGTGTCTTGGTACTCATTGAACAGCTTGAAAAGTTCAACGTACTGTTTCACCATTTGCTGCTCAACCTCCTCCGGCATGCCGTCTTTATACGGATCGAATAGCTTCAGCTCCTCGCGAAATTTGCCCCCTTCGGCCCACCACTTGCCTCGTTTGACCACATCAATGTCCAGTTCGGATACAACGACCTTGATGTCGAGCTTTCGTAATTCATCGAAGGTTGTGCGAAGGTCCTCAAGTGAATTATCTCCGAGTTCGAAATGTCCTTGCATCCCGTAGGCGTCGACCGGAGCCCCAGCGTCTTTCAACTTGGTCAAAAACTCAATCAGCTTCTCTCGTTTGCCGGGTTTGTGTCCGTTGTAGTCGTTGTAGATAAGCAATGCATCCGGATCATTCGCCCGTGCCTCCTTGAACGCGGTGACGATAAAGTCAATCCCTGTCGTCCGAGAATAGATGGACTCTCGCAGCAAGCCTTCGTTGCTGTCACCGATCGCCTCGTTGACAACGTCCCATTGGGTTGCGACATCGGCGTAACGACTGACCACGGTTTCAACATGGAGTTTGATCCGGTCCAGCAACTTGTCTCGAGTTACTGGTCGCCCGCCTTCCGTCATCATCCAGGGATCAGTTCGATCGTCTTTAGCCCAGACGAGACAATGACCGACCATTTCCAAGTTATTGTCGCGAGCAAAATTGGCGAATGAATCGCTATCCTCAAACGACCACTCCAACTCGTTAGGATGAATGCCCTGTGGCTTCATGCAGTTCTCGGGAGTAATGATCTGAAACTGTTGCTGAATAAGCGACGCATTGGCAGCATTCTCTAAGACACGATGTCCAACACCAACACCGATTTTAAAGCGCGATCCGACTGCCTCCTTGAGGGTTCTCTCCGCGGTCGACTCTGTCGCCATGGACTCAAGACCGACGGGACCAAATGGATAAGTGGTGATGCCAATACAATCCAGCAAGGCACCGTCTTCACGATATTTGATGGTTAGCGTGTGTTTGCCCGGGACGAGCTGGACAGCAGAGAGTTTCACCCATTGCCATCCATTGGTTTGCAAACCGTTGGCAGCGAAAAAGTCTTCGCCGTCAATTTGTAGCCAGAAAGAGTCATCGTCCGCCGTTGGACACTTCACCCGAGCGTAGAGGTAATATTTCGTTTCATCGGACGTCGTGAAGGGAACTTCCAGAGCACTACTCTCGCCTTCTGGGGCGTTTTCTGGACTGTTTAGACTTGGCTTGGCCGTGATGTAGGTTCCCGCCGACGCGTCGTTGTCGCTGACCACTTTCCAATCCGAACCCGGAGTCATGGCTTCTGCTTCAAAGGTATAAGTCTCGATGTTCCTGCTGTCCGGACTAGGGAAAGTGGATTTGCCTTTGGACCATCCGTCGTACCAAAGTTCGTGTTCAACCGACTCGAATGGATGCTTGGTTACGTTTGTGTTTACGTCCAACTTACCCAAAAGGAACTTGTCGACGAACGCCTCGACTTCGGCACGCTGGCTGTCAGGGAGTCGGCAATGTGGATGATCACCGACAATTGAAAACCCAAAGCGATCGCCAATGTCAAAGGTCTTCCACACTTCATGCGCTGCACGACAAGACACATAGCCAGACTCGTCCGCTAGCCATTCGTAATCTGGGTTGCCAAGCACCAACAGGGCACGCGGGGCAACCAAGGACATCAACTCGTGGTGGTCGTAGGGCATTCGCTCCACTGCGGAAGAGAACTGGAACATATCCTCTCGAAACCAGGCGCGGCTCGTCTTACCAAGCGTTTCAACATTTCCCAAGGTTTCTGAGACTCGCCATGCGGCGGCTCCACCTCCGCCGGACTCTTGAGCGATCGTTAATGCAATTCGTTCGTCCAAGGCTCCTGCAAACAGAGCCATTTTGCCTGCGAAAGAGCAGCCGGTGACAGCAAGTCGCTGACGATCAATTGGAAGTTGGTCTTCGACTAATTCGAGCCCATCGATGATGCGGCTGATACCCCACGACCAGGCGCTATAGGCTCCTATCTCTGTGCGGCCCGGAAAAAGGCGATTGATCGGCTCTTGCCCTCGCTGCTGCTGGTGAGCCATGACCTGGCTAAAGTTAAAAGCAATCGTCGCCACCTTTCGGTCCATGAAGATGTCGGGTGGAAGGCTCCCTGTGCCCCCGCCGAAACCAATTCCAATGACGGCCGGGAACGGGCCTTCTCCATCAGGCAGTGACACCTTGGCTGTGAGGGTGAGCGATTCTCCACCTCGAGTCATCGTCACGGTTAGTTGTTTGCCATCGAAGGACGCGGAAAGGTCTTTTGGCCGTGGTGGCTTTTCACCGATTCCATAGCGTTCAATCTCGGCCTTAATCTCGGACCGGCGCCGCTCCCAGTCGGCAAAGCTAGTGGAGCGGCCACTTCCATCCGACCACGCAAACGGATCGGGCAGTGGGGCAACGATCGGAAGCTGCTCGAACTCTGGCAGTGGCGGCTCTGGGTAAGCGGCCCCCGTATGTTCGGCTTCGTAAACGAGTGGTATCGCTGCAGACCCCGATTGTTCGACGGTAGACTGCCCTAAAGCGTCATGCGCTTCGCTGAACAGGAACAATGCCCAAGTGCAAATAACGAGTTTCGTTCCGAACGAATAATTCATGAGAGGATCCTCCCGAATCCGCCACTCGAGTTTTGGGTGATTTCGTATCAATCAGGGATATCTTTGGTCTTGTCTGTGAGCTCGCCTGAGGGGCCTATATACGCTTTAGCGATAACGACGTTGTCGAAGTAAACGACGTTTTGGATTTGCTCGGTCCAGCGGTCCGTGACGTAGCTTTCCAATGTGAAGGCGTTTGCCCAGAGGTCGTGACTGGAACGCCAATTGATGCCTTGCCAATGACCACGTAGCTGACCGTTGATCCAATAGGCTTGCTCTCCATCGTTCCTGCCCGGCACGTTGTGCTTGAGCATGAACTCGACGCAAATCCATTCGCCACGCTTGATGTTCGGCTGACTTTCAGGTCGGAAACCATTGCCCCAATATTGACCATCGGGACTGGCTTTCATGGTGTGCCAGTAGCTGTAGAAATTCCAACGACCAGGTGGAGTCCATTGACCCCAATTGCCCCACGGTTCGATTGCTGTTGAGAAGCGTTCTGATCCGATCGGAAGTTTCCCTGCTCCGCCGAAACCACTCCATCGCTCGCCACCTCGCAACGACTTGTTCGCTCGCAGTGTGCAAAAATGATGAACGTAGTCGCAGTCCTCATCGAAGCGGGTATAGAAACGAATGAAAATTCGTTCTGAAGACTCGAACCATTTCGTCAAGCCGCCACCCGTGTTTTTGCCCAGCGTGGCCGTGACCTTCAAAGCACGATTTCGAATGTCGAGGTCAGGCCTTTCCTGGGTTACCAATTCTAGTGAATCACCCCGGTTGCCGATCTCCTCCCATTTGTGGCCTAGATCACCCTCTTCAAAGTCGTCCGAAAAAATGACGCTGGGATACGACGAGATTCCCTGGTCCCGTGGATAATCCTTCGCGAATCCGTTGCCCGTTGGCAGAGAACTAGGCTCAACGAGCTCAATTGGCGAACTCTCTTGTGCGATTGCCGGCGCGGTGGCATGGGACAGCATCCAAAGACAGACACCCAACAAACCGGCTTGCGTGGTTCGCTTCCGAGAATTCATTGCGGCTACCTAGTTGGCAAATGTAAACGGTTGGCTGAAAGGTCAGTGAAGTCGCTCCACCGTTAGTGCCATCACAATGGGAGCACTCTGGTCATCACCCTTAATCAATTCGATGGTATCGACGACGGACTCACGTTCAGGCTTCACCGTCAAAAATCGAATTTGCTGGTCTCCAAGTGAAAACGCGAATTGGCTTTCCGGTACGTCAACTCTTCGAATGTAATCTGCAATATGGACGCCATTCTTCAGATCGTGATCTTCCGTTTTTCCATCGGCGTACGTGAATCGAACGGTCATGGACACCGAGCGCCGACGGTCATAGGGGAAGTTCCAACCGCCAACACCGCCGAGCATATGTATAGCCGCAATCGGGGATTTCAGGTCAATTGATATCCGCTTCGGCATCCGCCTTGGAAGCGGCGCATTGGGGCCATATAGCAGGATGATGTTCGGAGTGCTTTTGCCTTTGGGATCAGTCAGCACGAATGGAATGCCATTGAAGACTTTTGGCTCCCAATCTTCGAAGACCATTCGGTCGGGTCCTGCGTCGCTATTGCTAAATAAGCCCTTTGTGCTGATTGCAGTTGCAACGTTGTCGAGGGGTAATGGAACGTACGGACCTGTGTCCGTTAGGAACTCGAGAAGATCCGTTAGCTCTTGTTCAGAGAGCTGTTGTTCAAAGCCTTCTGGCATCACGCTCTTTTTCGAGACGACCAATTGGTCGATGTCTTCTCGCAGAATGTCGCGTGATTTGGCTTGGGAATCGATGATGGTGATTGAGGTTTTCGATTCACCGGCTAGCATGCCGTTGACCACGACTCCATCGACAGTCAGTACGTTGTACATACGGAAGTTGCCTTCAACGCTGCGGGATGGATCAATAATGTGGGTTAGAAGTTCTTCCTTTGGATGGACGGCCATGCCAGTCAGATTCGGTCCGATTTTTTGCCCGATGTCGCCGTACTGGTGGCAGTTTGCACAGGCCTTTACGAATGCAGCTTTGCCTGCCGTCGCATCGCCTGAGGCTTCCGTAATATGCATCAATTGCTGAAGGACTTTTTCTCGGTCCGCACTTGGCAAACCACCTCCCATCGCGAGAACTTCGTCGGCCCTGGCTCGGAGTTTCTCATCCGGCAGACTACGCAGGGCCTGTTTTTGTCCGAGAGACAATTCATCGAGATCAAATTCGCGCTCGGCGATCGCCTCCATCAGCGAACTTGCCCAGGTTGGTTTGCTGAGCAATAAATCGATCGCCTCGGTTCTCACTGTAGGAGAAAAAGAGCCGACCATCTCAAGGATTGCTTGACCACCTTCTTCAGCTTGACTCTGACGAATCGTTGATAGAAGACGACTTGCAAAGTCGGGCGACGCTTGAGGTGTGATTGACTCTAATACGGCTACAATTGCTTCACCATCGTCACCGCGGAAACCAACCAAGTCGCGAGCCGCAGTGATGCGGGTCGATTCTTCGCCTTCCTCATCAGCCAATGTGTCCATAATGCCTTCCACGATTGCCTTGGCCTTGGATTCCAGTGACCGACTACCAATGCTAGTAGCCAGGCGTAGCAATTTGACTTGGGTCTCGGCACTGACGGAGTCGAATACGGTCACCAGGGCGCTGTCTAGGGAAGCGTCATTGATTTCGGCATTGCGCGGAAGTCCGGCTACCATCCCGTCCAAGATTGCAGTGGATACAGCCGCGTCCGCGTTTGCGAGTCCCCCGATGATCCGTGCTACCGTACCAGCATCGGGGCGCCCTCGGCCTACGTGTTCTGCAACGCGGCGTAAAATGCCGAGTAACGTGGAACGTTCACCGCCAGACGCTTGGCCTGACGCTTCAAAAAATGACACCGCGTGGGTGGCTGCAGCGGAAGTCAGAGCGTCAACGAGTACGCGATCACGAGTTTTGCTGATCAGGTCTACGATGAGCGGCCCCGCTTCGGACGAGGATGGCATATCGGCGAGAGTCAAGATCGCCTGCAAACGAACTTGGGGATTCGAGTCCGTGAATAAGTTTCGTTGTTGCATCAGAGTGGCCAAGCCGTCGTGATCATGACGTAGAACCGCGAGTGCATTTCGCCGCACCCCGTGAGAAGCATGATTCAGTCCGAGTTTTGCGGTTTCTTGATCTAGCTGAGTGCAAGCCGCGAGAGTGCTTAACGCGTGAATTGCTCCGACGTTGAGGCCGATAGTGTCGACGCTCTCGTCGGCGACAAGTTCGCGTAGTTGATCGACAATAGATGAATTAAGCTCTGCGGCTTGCTCTACCAACAACCGCTGAGCATGCAGACGCCAACGCATCGATGGATGCTTCAGCGTTTCAACTAACTTCGAAGCGTCCACATTTTCCAGGCTCTGGAATGGGTGAAGGCGATCTTCAGCTTCGGGCACGATCCGGTAAATACGACCACGTCGCTTGTCACGCAGATCGCTCTCGTAGGCTGCACCCTTACCTGTCTTAAATCCCCGCGGGGTTGGGTTGTGTTGGACGATGTAGTTGTACCAATCCAAGAACCAAACCGCTCCATCGGGACCAACCTCGGCCATGATCGGAGCACTCCATTCATCGTCGCTCGCGATTAGGTTGATGGGGCTTTCGGATTGATAGTTGGCACCATCCTGATTAAGTACAAAGGTGCCAATCAAGTGTCCTGTAGGACCACAAGTAAATGCGGTGCGATTCCACCACTGCTCCGGAAAAGCACGGGCGGTATATAACGCGTGTCCAGCTCCGGCGGTGTAGCGTCCGTGGTAGTCGACCTGGCGAACTTTCTCGGTGATCGGTTCAAAGCGATCCGTGTCCGCAATGCCGCCTAGCGTTCTGGGCGCCCAGCCGCGAACCCGTTCGTAATATCGATTCGGGATCGTCATGAACATGCTGGGGTTACCATTTGCCGTGGAGCCGAAGATCAAGCCCTCTTCACTGATTCCCAATCCCCACGTGTTGTTGTTGCTGGAGCGAACGAACTCAAGGTCGGTGACTTTGACCTCACCTTCTGTTGATAACTTGAAACGCCAAAATCCTTGCCGGAACGATTGAGACCGCTGGCCGTCAAATTCGGGACTGCTGTTGTTGTATCCTTGCATGGCCCAAATCCAGTTGTCCAGACCGTAGCGGAAGTTGCTGACTCCTCCATGTGTATCGCCCAGTTGCCAACCGCGGATTAAAGTTCGTCGCTCATCAGCGATGTCGTCGCCGTCGGTGTCTTTCAGAAAGATAGTTTCAGTTCCGTTTTGGACGATGGCTCCGCCACGTGCCATGACGATTGCTGTTGGGATACTCAAGCCTTCAGCGAAGACGGTGAACTTGTCGGCAACGGCGTCTCCATCCGTGTCTTCGCAGATCCGAATGCGATCTCGATCGTTGCCTAATTCGTTTGGGTAGTCCAACGTTTCGCACAGCCACAGTCGTCCGCGCTCATCCCAATTCATGGCTATCGGCTTGCTTTCGAAATCACGCTCGTCAGCATACCTTTCGACCTTCAGTCCCTCGGGTGTGACGAAACGCTTCATCGACTCTTCAGGCGACAGCGGCTTCTGCATCAGGGTTTTGGGATCGCCCTGAGTCCCCCACTGACGGCTTGGCGTGTAGTTCGGGATTTTGGGGCCGACATCGATGTAGTCAAACTGGCCCGAGTTTTCGGCCAACGTCTTCATCGCTGGTGGATCGAACGGCTTTTCGGAGAGGTAATCCCCGGCTTTCCCCGGTTCGTCGCCACTCGCCCAGCGAATGCCGCGTTCAATGAGGTTTTGGAAGCCCGCATTCAGCCAAGTGCGTGAATCGTGACCCGAAGCGGTGTAGAAGACGCGTCCCTTTTTGTAATCCTTGACCCAAGTCCACGGTTCGCGGCCAGACGCATCGATGCGATACATCAGCACGGTGCGACCTTTTTCTTCATGTAGATGGTGGACGTAGGTTTCGTCCCAAGTGCGAAAGCCCAAAAAACCTTCGGTGACAGGATGCTCTCCGTTGGTGACGCGGGCTTGGAAGACATCCGTGCCATGACGCTGAAACTGGGCGCCAATCAATGCGACCAATTCGGGTTGGTTGCGGAAGCAGAACGAGGCGCAGTGGATGGGAACGAATCCTCCACCATCTGCAACGTAACTCAGAATCGCTTCAGCGTATTGATCATCGATAGAGTCGATATTGGCGTAGACCGCTAGAGAATCGTAGTTCTGAAGGTTCTCGAACGTCAACGCGCGCAGGTCGTCCGTGTATTCCAACGTGATCCCGCGAGACGACAAAACGGGCTCGAGTTCGTCAAATCTCTGACGCGGCTGATGCGCGCCTCGATCACCCAGGAAGAGTACCTTCAAGTCTTCGCCGAGAACAGCGTTGCAACCCGCAACGTAAACGATCAACAGAACGAGAAATCGAATCATGGTGACGTGACCAATGGAGATGAACAGGCAAACGGGAGGGATAATCAAGCGTGCGGAGAGGAGTCAAAGTGTCTCCGTACGCTGAGCTTGGAAGAGGGGACATTGGTGGGCATTGAGTCGACTAGGCCGAGCCCATTAACGAGACAACGTAAATTTGGGCAAGTGGACGACTTCGCCACCCTTGGTTGCCGATTCGTGTGCACAGATACCTACACAAGTCCAGTTGGCAGAGGTTACCGCGTCAGGCAGTGGGTTACGTCCATCGCGAATGGCACTAACAAACTCGTGGACCAAGTGTGGATGCGATCCGCCATGACCGCCGCCTTGGACAAATGACAAGTGCTCCGCATCGTGAATTTCGGCCGGAAGCGTGAACCGTTGAATGGGTTCCGGCAGTAAATGAGCAAAGTCGGGGACCTCAATCTTTTCGGGAATTTCCGCTTCAGGCTTTTTCGCCGTGTGCAGCACGTGAGGCTCGTTTTCGATCAGCGTCCATTCGAAACTTTTCTTCGTGCCGTAGACATCGAAGCTCTCACGGTATTGACGCGCGACGTCGTACAGGAATCGCCAAATGTGGGCGGTTAGGTCTGAGTCCTGGATCTTGATGTGGCAGCTTTCGACCGCAAATCTGTTTCCGGATTTCTGCGCGATGTCATCGCGAACGGTTCCCGAACCGAAGCAGCTGACGTATTCAGCCAATCCGTCGACCAAGCCGAGGCACGGACTTACAACGTGAGTCGCATAGTGCATGGGAATCATCTCTTCCCAATACGCTGGCCAGCCATCCATGTCTTGCGGATGCGACGCGGCGAGGTGCTGAATTTTACCGAGCTCTCCGCTGTCATACATCTGTTTGATGAATAGATACTCGCGGCTGTAGACCACCGTTTCCGCCATCATGTACCGCAGTCCAGTCTCAGCGACTTTCTCCACGATTTGGCGGCACTCATCTATGGTGGTGGCCATCGGAACGGTGCACATCACATGTTTCCCGGCGTCGAGCGCGGCCAGTGACATGGGGGCGTGATCGGGGATGGGGCTATTGATGTGAACACAGTCGACGTCGGGATCAGACAGAACATCCGCATAATCCGTATATCTCTTGGCAATATCGAACCGCTCACCACACTGGTTCAATTCGGCCTCGTTTCGGCGGCAAATGGCGACCACTTCCGCATCGGGGTGTTCGTGATAGATCGGAATGAACTCCGCACCAAAACCCAATCCGACCATTGCCATACGTACTTTGTTACCACTCAATTTGCCGGACTCCGTATTGTCTGAAGGCCTCACGTGCGTGCTGTGCGGCCGCGCAGTGAGGGCGAAATTTCCCAACTGTTGCTATATTAGGGGATCACTTGCCAATTAGAATGCGATTTTGAACCGCGGATTTGTGTTTTTTTACCACTCAAATTGTGATGAAGTCGGTAGCTCTGTTGATTGAGACGTCCAACGCCTACGCTCGGGCATTGCTTGACGGGATTCTCAGCTACACCCGCAGCAATTTGCCGTGGTCGTTGTATGTGCCAGAGCAGGAGAGGGGCGCTCTACCACCGAATTGGATCGCTCAATGGAATGGCGATGGCATTATTGCTCGGATCGAATCGGAAGCGATCGCAGGAGTATTAACCAGTCTCGAGATACCCATCGTCGACGTAAGTGCTGCCAGACATGTTCCCTCAACACCGTTTGTGGAAACGAATGACGAGAAAATCGCCAAGCTGGCGGTCAGTCACTTTACCGAACGTGGATTTGAAAATTTCGCCTACTGCGGCGACCCGGGCTTCGCTTGGTCGAATCTTCGGAAAGACTTCTTTACTTCTGGCGTGGAGAAACTCGGAGGGGTGGTTGATCACTTTGAGTCGACACCCCAGTTCAGCGCGCGGTACTCATGGAACAATGAGAAGAAACGCCTGGCCAGATGGCTCAGTGAACTGCCAAAGCCAACCGCGGTCTTTGCGTGCTACGACATTAAGGCTCAACAGATTTTGGAAGTCTGCCGCGAGCTAAGAATCGCGGTCCCCGAATCGATCGCCGTTCTGGGCGTCGACAATGATCGTCTTTTGTGCGAGCTTTGTTCCCCTCCGCTGTCTAGCGTGATCCCCGATGCCATTGAAACTGGCTACCAAGCTGCAGCACTGTTGGATCGCATGATGTCTGGTGAAAAGGTCGCTGCTGAGGGGCACCTGATTGATCCTGTCGGAGTCAAAACGAGACAATCCACCGATGTGCTGGCGATCGAAGACTCAGAGGTGGCTCGCGCCGTCCAGTTTATTCGTGAAAACCACTGGCGCGGCATCGACGTTTCCGACGTGATGAAAACTTGCTCACTGACTCGTCGGGTCTTAGATAAAAGATTCAAGGCGAGCCTCGGTAGGACGACTCATCAAGAGATACTCCGACTGCGGTTGGAGCGTGTCAAACGGATGCTCGTTGAGACGAAGTTGCCGTTAGCGGAGGTAGCCCTACGCTGCGGATTCGACAATCCCGAGTATCTCCCCGTGGTTTTTCGCCGTGAGATTGGACAATCCCCCAGTGACTTTCGTCGTGCCATGCAGAAATAGGACCATGACCAACATGACCGTAGATCGATTCTTAGTTCTTACCGGAGCGGCCGCTGTGGCGCTATGCGGATTGCAGCTGGCCGCCCAAGGCCAAGGAGAAAAACAGGTAGGCGATTTGCTTTTCTGCTGCGATTTTGAAGCAGACGAGTGGTGGCACGCATGGGGAGAACGCGAAATGCCATCGCGGACGGCCACAATCAGTTCCGATCCCAAGCTGGGGTTCGCGCCGCAAAGCGGAAAGGCTTTACGCGTACGTGTCGACAAAGGGGGACATTATGGCGTGAGCCTTGCGTATCGATTTGAAGAGCGTATTGGGGAGGAACCCGAAGCGATCTACTTCCAATATCAACTGCGCTTTGGCTCCGATTGGAAACCGGAGCGTGGTGGTAAGCTGCCTGGGATCGCAGGCACCTATGGCCGAGCTGGCTGGGGTGGACGCAAGGTCGACGGAACCGACGGCTGGTCAGCTCGTGGGCTATTTGAAGGCCGAGTTGATGGGAAGACTCCTGTCGGATTCTACTGTTATCACGCCGACATGAAAGGAAAGTACGGCGATCATTGGAAATGGAATCGAGATGGATTTAGCGGGCTTGAAAATAATCGTTGGTACCAAATTGAACAGTATGTTCAGCTGAATTCCCCGGGGAAGAATGACGGCATTCTGCGAGCTTGGGTCGATAACCAGCTCGTTTTCGAGAAGACCGATATTCGAATGCGAGATGTAGAGAATTTGAAGATCGAGAATATTTGGATCAACGTCTACTACGGAGGCACGTGGAAAGCTCAACAAGATTACCACCTCTACATCGACGATGTGAAGATTAGCAAGTCTCGCATCGGCTCGTAAATCACAAACGCCTCACAAACGCCTCACAAACGCCTCACAAGAAACCGATCTAATCGTGGGCGATCTGTGATCTCCCAAGCGAAAGCTTTCCCGCGACGCCGGAGTATCGTTTTCGCCATGATCCCGCGTTACTGTTCTGCAATGCAGTAAAGGTTGTCGACGGTTCGGATAAAGATCTTGCCGTTAGAAAGTGCTGGTGTACCCCAAGCCTGTTGGTCGAGCTTATTCACCGCCACCACTTTGAACTCGTCGCCTGGTGCAATAACGTGTGTGTTGCCATTCGCATCCAATGCATAAAGATGCTTTTGATCTGTCCAAGGAGAGGCCCAAAAGGCACGGGCTCCATTGACTCGCTTCTGATATTCGAGACGCCCCGTTTGGACGTCGACGCAACGAACGATTCCGCTGCGTCTTTCGAAGAAGTATAGATTGCCGCCGCAGTAGGTCGGTGAAGCCATCTGGATCCCAGACTTGTCCATTCTCCATTCGACATAGGGTCCACTTTCACCTTCGCTGGGCGGGGCAAGCCGACCTGTTGCCCCGGGTTTGATTGCCAGCAAACGACCGCCTCCATCGTCTGATCCCCCGCGATTTCGGAACTCGTTGCCGACGAAGAGTCGGTCGCCCACCGCAACTGGGGTCGCAGACGCGCGCCCCTTATTCATATCGATTTCCCAGAGCATTTCTCCCGAGTTTGGGTCATGAGATCGGAAATGCATTCCGCCGACGATAAGCTCGGTTCGTTCGGAATTCTTCCAGATGAACGGGCTGCTGTATTGCGATGATTCATCGCGATCAATCCGCCAAACTTCCTCCCCCGTCAACTTGTCGAGCGCAACTAAAAACGATTGCACTTGATTGTCGATTTGCAGAAATAGCGAAGTCTCATGGAGCACTGGCGAGCTCGATGTCCCCCAGTCGGCTCTCATTTCGTAAACCCCTAGGTCTTTCTGCCACTGGATATTGCCATCCATATCGAGACAGTGGACGCCATTCATGCCGAAGTAAGCGTAGATGCGCTCACCATCAGTCACTGGTGTTTCCGTTGCATATGTGTTGGTGCTGTGACGAGGAATGGGAGGCTTGCCCTCTTTTACACTCGTTCGCCAAATTTCGGCGCCAGTTTCTGTGCTTAGGCAGATCACTTGGTATTGGTAATTGAGGTTCACCAGGTCACGGCGATCACGCCCATAGCCACCGTTGTTTGACTCGGGTTTCGAGTTTCCTCGATCATTTGGATCACTTGGAATTGCTGCGGTAATGTAGACCCGGTCTTCCCACACAATTGGCTGCGACCATCCTTCGCCTTCGACCGCAACTTTCCACTTGATGTTCTTGCGTTGCCCGTTTGAATCGGACCAAGTCAGTGGGAGCGGCTGAGTTGAAACCGCATCGCCATTGGTTCCACGAAACTGAGGATAGTTGTCACCCAAGCAATTGGTTTGAAGAAGGAGAACAAACATAGAAAACAGCGTTGTTAGTCTACTCTGCATTAGGATCTATCCAGTCGTTGTTGGACCGTAAACGGGTGACGTGTTTCGCGGAAGAAGTCCAATGTCTCGCAATACAGCCAGGGACTTCAATCAGACCTTGGCCCGCAAACAACTTTGTCGCGCAAGGTGGATGCAGGGCCAGCGATCTGCCAAAATACTTGGCTTCGATTCACACAAGGAGTTTCAATATGAAGCGATGTATTTTTAGCACTTTAGTTTGCTTGGCCAGTCTGAGTTTCATCGCGATTGCGCAGGAGACGGAGCAGAAGAAAGACTCGGGCGAGTTTACTCGTTTGACCATCGATTTGGGCGTCGTCGTGAGCGATATCGATGCGGCTATCGAGTTCTACACCGAAGTCGTCGGGTTCCAAGAGACAGGTGGCTTCGGCGTCGAAGCCGACTTTGCCAAATATGCAGGACTCACCGATGGAAAATCGCTCGATATCAAGGTACTCAAGCTTGGAAATGGTCCGAGCGCAACCTCACTGAAGCTCATGGAAGTGGAAGGCGAAAGTGCCAAGGCAGACCATTCGTACATTGAGTCCACTTTGGGCGTCAGCTACATCACCATTGCCGTCCAAAGCATGGACCGCGCTATGGAACGTATTCGCAAGGCCGGCATCGAGCCCGTCGCCAATGGACCAGCCACCATCCCGGGCACCAAGATGGATCTCACTATTATCCGCGACCCAGACGGCAATATGGTTGAGCTTGTCGGTCCCGCATCGGCTAAGTAGCAGTGATTGCGATGCGGTCGGAGACGGCCACAATAAGTCCAGGAGCTGGCTCCTGACAGCAGGAAATTCTTGCTTGGGGCGAGCCAAGAGAATTTCCGCAAGAGTTCTTTGGGGCCTCGCTATCGGAACAAATTAAAGACGTGAATGCATTTGATCTTGTTTCGGTAGCTCAGGCGGTTGACTAAGCTGTGGCTCGGGCTTCCTTTCGGTCCGCGGAAATGGCTTCTATTTGGGGTGGTTCGATGACTTTGTTGCGGTACTCGATCGTTTGTTTGCTAACACTAGCCTTGTTCGGAGCGTCAAGAGTTCAGGCTGAAGTGGTCCCGGTTCCGAAGGATGTCGTTCCTACCAAGCTGGACGGAGCAAAGCCCCGAAATGTGATCTTCATTTTGTCAGACGATCATCGTTATGACGCGATGAGTTTCATGGGGAATCCGTTCGCCAAGACGCCCAACATGGATGCTATGGCGAAAAATGGCGTCCATCTAAAGAACGCGTTCGTGACGACCTCGCTTTGTTCGCCCAGTCGAGCATCCATCCTGACGGGGCTATACACATTTCGACACAGGGTGATCGACAATCAGCGGCTTGTCCCTGAAGGGACTCAGTTCTTTCCGCAGTACTTGCAAGAGGCTGGTTACAACACGGGCTTTATCGGTAAGTGGCACATGGGGGCGGCAAGTGATGATCCGCGTCCTGGTTTTGACTACTGGTTTAGCTTCAAAGGACAAGGTCACTACTACCCACCGGGGAAGAATTACACGATCAACGAGAATGGGAAGCGGGTTCCGCAAGACGGATACATCACGACCCTGTTGACTGAAAAGGCCGTTCAGTTTTTGGAAGAACAAGACGGGAGCGACCAGCCTTTCTTCTTGTACCTGTCGCACAAAGCAGTCCACGGACCTTTCACGCCAGAGCCCAAGTATGACGGCACGTTGGCAGATTACCCGTTCAAGGTCCCCGCGTCCGGCGATCTTCTTTCCGATAACTTGATCAACCGGCCGCGATGGTTGCTGGACCAACGTAATAGCTGGCATGGTATGGATTTCCCGTTGCACACCGGAAACTCTATCGAGGCGTTCTATAAATCGTACTGCGAAGCGTTACGCTCTGTGGATGACAGCATTGGTACCGTGATGGACCAACTGAAAAAGATGGGAATCTACGATGATACGCTGGTAATCTACATGGGCGACAATGGGTACATGTTCGGTGAGCATGGACTGATTGATAAACGCGTTGCATACGAAACCTCCGCACGCGTTCCGATGCTAATGCAGTGTCCTTCCCTCATCAAAGGAGATTCCGTCGTGGAAGAGGTGGTTGCCAACATCGACATCGCTCCGACGGTCATGCAGGCCATGGGCTTAGAAAAGCCACCGCATATGGATGGAGCGAGTTTTTTGCCACTGGCTGAAGGGAAAGCGATTCCATGGCGTGATTACTTCTTGTACGTGTATTATTGGGAGCAAAATTACCCTCAGACCCCCACTCATTTCTGTTTGCGCGGGGACCAATTCAAGTACACGACTTACTACGGCTTATGGGATACCGACGAACTGTTTGATATCCAAGCTGATCCAATGGAACAAAACAACTTGATCTACAAGCCCGAGTTTGAGGCAACAAGAAAATCGATGCAGGATCGGCTCTACAGCATGATGGATGAACTGGGCGGGATGGAGATTCCTCTCAATCCACCACGCGGCCGACAGCAGAACAAGCGGCTGCGTCCGAGAAACGGAGTTAAGGCGGCCGACTTCCCGGAAGCACTGATCGTGGACGAACCACTTCGAAAAGAAATCAAATAGTTGATGTTTCGAGACAGGGTTTACTTTCCGCGGTCAACGTAAGATTGCTCCGGTCATATTTTCGAAGTTGGAAATAGTCTCATTAGCCGCTGAAGTCACGGAGAATCGCGGATCTTCGAAGACAACCATTTGTGGCGTTCTTCCGCGTGTTCTGTGGCTCAATCTTAGCGGCCTCCGTTTGAGGCTGCTAAGCAACCATCGCGGGTTCTCTTGGAGAATGGCTAACGCAGTAGGAGACGCATCGCACCTGCGACGCCCAAAGTAACTTCGGTCATAATCTCGTAGTTCAGGGTTTCTGGTGTGTCGGTGGCTCTGTGATAGTTTGGATTCCGGAGGAAGCTAGTGTCGGTCAGCATCAGTGCTGGGTAGCCTTGATCCCAGAACGAACTATTGTCGCTGAGTCGTATGTCACTCACCTTTTCTGGAAGGCAAATTGAGAAGAGCGGTACCGTTGACGCAGATTTAAAGCCACGGCGAAATTGCCAACAGAGTTTCCACGAGTGCATGTTCCCGACCGCCGCCAAGAAATTGCCTCTGCTAGGAAAAAAGCGGTGAAGCCACTTTGGGATGGCTTGGGGAACTTGCTGTGAATTCGGCTCGTCGGTGAAATAGCCGACCATCTCTAGGCATAGCATGCCGACAATATGGTCACCACGCCGACGTGATCTGCGTGCGTGATGCTGGCTGCCCATGGAATCAACATTGAAATACGGTGGTTCTTCGCAAGCAAATGCAACAAACCGTGCGGTCCGTTTGGTCCGCACTTCGTAAAGCAGTCGGCTGGCCTCAAGGAGCACCGCCACTGCCGAAGCGTTATCATCCGCGCCTGGAGTAGTGGGGACCGTGTCGTAGTGGGCGCCCAAGACGATGATGTTTTCAGCATCGCGGCTCCCTTTCTGTTCAACCACGAGGTTGGTTGCTTCCTCATCGAGGGCATCAAAGCGTTCCTTCTGCGGGTGAAAGCCCATGGATTGCCACTGGCTTTCGATGTAGCCGACCGTCGCTTGAATCGATTTCGGCTTGCGAAGGTGCCGAGGTCCGATCAGCCCGGCCAATCGATTCACGTGGAGCCGAAGATTCTCTTCGATGGTTTTGCGGTCTTCGTGCATTTCATTCACCGCAATCTTGATCTGCTCAAGCAGGGACTTGCTGCGGAAGGACGATAGGTGCAATCGAGCTTACCACTCGCCGGCGTAGTCGAGATTGTGCTCGGCAGCTAGTTGCGTTTGCTCAAACAGTCTCTTGGTGATTTGTCGCAAATGAAGCAGGTCATGGGCAACCCAGGAGCCGAGTAGTCGACTTGCTGGAACGGGGCCGATTTTAGGATGCGGATGGCAAGTCTCCCAGTTCGGGGTATCTAAAGAGTCGAGCCATTCGAGGGATTTCGTTCGCTCGTCCATAAACGCCTGCAACGCACGCCGCGGATTGTCATTCTGGTACTGTCTATCGATTGCTGTCCGTGGAGGATCAATCGGTTGCCAGGCCTGTTCTGGCGTTTCTAACGTGCTGCGAACTCGTAAGCGAAAATCTTCGAACTCTTCATCACGAAGATGACATACGACTTCCACAATCGACCAATCTTCGGGCTTGGGCTTGAATCGCCATGCGGCTTCATCCAACGGGGCAACCAACGGTTGCAGGATCGATGGAAACCTTCGGAGCGAATCAATCAGAAATTGGGCATCCATGGGATTCGTCAACTCTGGGGTTATCGAAGCAAAAAATGGCAGAACTCGCCCTCATGACTGCGACTCCATTATTCGTGTCGAGGTTCAGTGCCGAGGAGATTTCGAACAAAGAAATCCTGACGTCGGCGAGCTAGGTAACTCGATTCACCGATCCCATGTCCGCCACCGGGAACGATGACAAAGTCAAAGTCTTTGTTTGCCTTAATGAGCGCGTCAACAACTTGCATCGTGGAGGCAGGGTCGACATTGCTGTCCAGTTCTCCGACCGTCAACATCAATTTGCCTTGAAGTTGGTGCGCATGAGTGACATTGGAATTGGCGGCATAGTGTGGCCCCATCGTGCCCATCCAAGCTTCGTTCCACCAGATTTTGTCCATTCGATTGTCATGACAGCCGCAATCGCTTACCGCGACGTCGTAAAAGTCCCCGAAGAGCAACAGTGCTGCCAGGGAATTCTGGCCGCCAGCACTGCCTCCAAAAATGCCGACTCGAGAAAGGTCGAGCCAGGGGTACTCTTTTGCCGCCGCTTTTAGCCACGCGATTCGATCCGGGAAACCTCCGTCGGAAAGGTTTTGCCAACAAACATCATGAAACGCTTTGCTGCGCCAATTCGTTCCCATCCCGTCGATTTTTGCGACGACAAACCCAAGCTCCGCAATACTGCGTTCCCTAGATTGCAGGCCAAACTTTTTGGGGACGTGATGATCGTGCGGCCCGGCGTAGATGTCTTCTACGATTGGGTAGGTTTGAGTCGGATCAAAGCTGGATGGTTTGACTAGATATCCGTAGATCATTGTTTTGCCATCGCGACCCGGGGCTGCAAACCGAATAGGCGCCTCGTACTCAGCTTCTTCTAATCGGTCGATCTGCCGCTCCCACAGGGTTTGCAAGAGTTTGCCATCCGCTGCCCGTCGCAATTCGCCGATTTCTGGTTTGTCGACACGTGACCACTTGTCGACAAGCAGCGAACGATCGGGGCTCCAATCCCAGTCGTGCGTCCCATCGCCCTCGGTGATGACTTGGAAACCCGTTCCGTCGAAATTAATTCTTGCCAGATGGCGGTGGTAAGGATCCTCCTCAGGGTTGACTCCCAACGCTGTAAGCCAGATGACTTCATTTTCTTCGTCAATGTGATCGATGCCTCTCACAACCCATTCGCCGTGGGTAATCTGATTGATCAGTTCGCCTGTTATGGCATCGAAACGATATAAGTGGTTCCAGCCGTCACGTTCACTTGCCCAAATCAATTGCTGCGTATCATCCAGCCATCTGAGCATCGTCTTCTGTGAGTAGTCAACGAACGACTCGGATGTTTCATTGACAATGTCTTTAATTTGCCCAGTTAACGGATCAATGGCTCGGAGAGCGAGTTGCTGGTGCCCGCGTCGGTTGTAGAGCACATAGGCGAGGTCTCCATCGGGGGACCAACGTTGAAAACGAATGGACCAAGCGTCGTCGAAGGAGCTTTCCTTGACTGGATTGGCTAGTCCTTTTTCTAGATCGAAGACCCAAAGCGTTTTTTGGCTCAGCTCGTCACCGGGCTTGGTGTAGTCGAGCCATTTCAGCTTTGGTTGTAACTGATCATCCGGAGAAGATTCGACTAGCGGGATGCGTCGTGTTTCAACTTTGGTACTTTGAAAACCAAGGGCGAAACGGCGGTCTGGCGAGTAGTGGAAGCGTCGTTCAAAGTAGTGGTCTTGGCTTCCTTCGGTGGTGAGCTGCTTGCCTTGCTCGTCTTGCTTGTCGCTTGATTGGTTCAAAAGCCAAACATTGGAATCACGAATCCGCAACTTCTTTTGAACCGCTTCACTCCGTTCTCCGCGTCTGCTACTTCTCACGGGTGCTGGCTGCGTTGCCTTCGTTTGCGAGTCCTCATTGATGATGGCTTTGCAATCGAATTCGGCGGCGGTGAAGATCCCTGCTAGGTCGTCGGCTTTGAAGTCGAGAACCCAGCAATGTCCACCGAATGTCGAGATGGTTTTGGACTGGCCGGCTTCGACGGAGCCGTACGATTGGAGGTTGCCATCAAAGCTAACCCAAAAGATGCGAACGGGCTGTTCGAATGTATTCTGAAAAGTCAGGTCGACGCGTTCGTCTCCGCCTCTGCTGCGACGCCAGGCGCTTTGTGGAGCAAGTGTAGTTCCTTGTTCACCATTGCCTCTAGGTTTCGATTCGAGCCGCTGGCCGGTGAATGCATCGAAGACCTGGGTGACTTCGTTTCCATTTGGACGACTCTTCACGATGAGTCGGTCTTCTGTCCATCGGTAAGTTGCTCGATCCGCCTGCCAAGCACGTCGCCATTTTGCGGGCATCGATGCCGCCCGCTCATATTCCGCCTTCGAACCCTGCGCCATCGCCACTGGATGCAGAGGCGTTGATCCAAGGGCAAAGAATATTGCAATTGGAAGGAACGCTTTTGATAAAGGGTGATGATGACGCAAAGCAGTTGCCTTTTTTTGGGGGGGCGTTCGAGGATCTTATTCATTCGTCGCCAGAGTATGAACCGTGTGCTAACGGCAATTTGGCGGCATGCAATGGGCGGGGGCAGCAAGAGCGAAGGTAAAAATCGATGCGCTAGGCCCATTGTAGTTCTGTTGGCGTAGCCACGCCGAACGTGGAATGAAGTTTCGAAAGATGATATTTTGAGCTTCCCCCAGAACAACCCATGACAATCTTTGGTCGATGGGATTTGAGTATGCACACGATTGATAGGAAGCTCCTCCAACAGCTGGAAAAGGCTCTAGTCCGCGAGCTTGATCGCGGTACACCGCAACCGATCTATGTCGTTCTACGGGATGCTCAGCCCGATTCGTTGCCTGGGTTGTGCAAGGCACTATTGCCGATAGAGCTGAGCCACCGCTTTTCGGCCGGTGAGAAAATATCTCCGCAAGACTACAGTGAACTTCACTCCGATGCAGGCGAAGTGGTTCGCAGTTGGATGCAGCAAAATGCCGGAGCGTCTAGTGGAGCGGAGATGGATCAGGCTCTTGATGATGCTTTAGTTGAGGGGCAGAGGAATGTGGCGACGCTGACGTTCGATGGAAACGCGACGCTACCTCACGTAGACGCGCACGGCGGTAGTCGTCCGGATCTCCGAGTTGGTGATTTCGTGCTCCGTGAACGCATCGGTAAAGGCGGCATGGGAGATGTCTGGCGTGCGGAGCAATTCGATCCAGTTGAACGCAGTGTGGCAGTCAAATTGATCCGAAGTAGCCTTGCTGGAGCGGAACAGCTCATGAGTCGCTTTGAAGCTGAGCGACAAGCGATCGCGTTGATGGACCATCCCAATATAGCCAGGCTTCTGGACGCAGGCACAACTGAGGATGGAAGCCCGTATTTTGCAATGGAACTTGTCCGTGGGCAAACGCTAACGAGGTACGTGCGAACCGAGCATTTGTCGTTGCGTGAACGTCTTCGCATTTTTGTTCAGGTATGCCGTGCCGTCCATCACGCCCACCAAAAAGGTATTATTCATCGCGACCTTAAGCCGGCGAATATCCTGGTCGAGGAAGTAAATGGACTAGGGCACCCGAAAGTGATTGACTTCGGCCTTGCAAAGGCGCTGTCGGATCGTGAGCTGCTTGGCGAAGCCTCTTTGACTCAGCACGGGGGAATCCTCGGCACGCCACTCTACATGTCGCCCGAGCAGGCACTTGGAGATCCGTATGATGTCGACATACGGTCAGACATCTTTTCACTGGGATGCATTCTCTTTGAGCTGCTGACTGGGACGACTCCCATTGATTTCGAGGAATATCGGTCTTCGAATCTAAATGACTTCCTGCATAGGATCAGAGAAGCCAAATTCGAAGCACCCAGCGCACGTCTCAGCGCAATGTCTGACGAGTTATCTTCAAGGCACGCCGGCGGCTTCGAAAACGATTCGTCCACTATTCAAGTGGACTTAGATTGGATCACGTTGAAGGCACTCGAGCAGGAACGAGAAAGGCGATATCGTTCGGCTTCTGATTTTGCTGACGATGTTGAGCGGTTCTTGAACCACGAGCCAGTTCAAGCAGCGCCTCCTTCAAAGTCCTACCTGATCAAGAAGTTTGTCGAACGCAATCGTTTGATGGTGGGAGCGGCCGCATCGGTGCTCGTCGCACTCGTCTTGGGCCTGGTAGGGACTGCCATTGGTTACGTTCGTGCAGAGAACTCCGCCATCAAAGAACGCGATGCCAAGGAATTGGCTACCCAGTTTCAGTTGCAAGCAGAGGGGAGAGAGGACGACGCCATTGAAGCCGTCCAACGATTCTCTCGGATCATTCTGGCAAACCGCGAACTTAGCGGTTCTCCGGAGCTCCGGCAGCTACGAAATGATCTACTGGCTGAACCATTGTCTTTCTTCGTCTCGCTACGAGGGAATCTCTTGAAATCGGAGGACCCTCGGCCTGCAGCAATGCTCAAATTGTCGGAGGTTGCTCAGGGTGTAGCACTGCTGTCGGAAGATCTCGGTGATCGAGAGAACGCTCTTGCTGCATATCGGGAATCCGCGGAGACTTTGGATGCACTCCTAAAGGCTCAACCGGATGATCCGAAGGCTCGTAAGCTGCTAGCGACGGTGAAGACGAATTACGGGAACCTGTTACGGCGAATGGGGAAGGTGCGAGAAGCCCACGCCGAACTGGAAGAGGCGATCGAATTGAAGGAGGAGCGTACGCAACTCCAGCCCGGTGATGTCGACGCGGCGTTTCAACTTGCTGGCAGCTATCTCAACTTGGCTTCTTTGCAGTACCAGCTCGATGAAATCGACTCTGCGATTCGTAGTAGTGAGGCCGCGATTCGCATTCAAGAGGATGCGCTCAAAGTAGGTGGAAATGGTCAGGATCGTCTGGACCACTGCGGATGTATGATGAACTACGGGACGTTTTTGAAAATAGGTGGAAGACCGGAAGAAGCAGCGACGATTTATCGAAAAACAATCGGTCTGCTGCAGGTTGAGTATGAAACAGATAATTCCGATCTACAAATCGTGGCGACTTACAGCAACGCCCTAGTGAATCTAGCCCAGACCAACCTAGATTTGGGGAAAGTCGATGATGTTGAAGGGCTGTATGTGACAGCGCTGTCGGTCGCAAAGTCGGCGGCACAGCTGAATCCCACCATGATTCAGTTGCAAAGTGACTATGCGAATCTGCTTAGCTCTACCGCAGTCTTCTATCGTCAGTCCGGAAGTATAGAGAGAGCCCTTGATTTGAACCGGCGCGCGTATGAGATCCAGAAGCGGCTTGCAGAGGAGAATCCTGGCGATACTCAGCTCGTAGTTTCCTATGCAAATACCTTGGGCAATCTTGGGAATGTATTCCATCAGCTTGGTGATGTAGCGAGGTCGAGGACGGCGTATGCAAAATCAATCGACATTTTCGATGAATTGGTACGCGCTAATCCGGATGTTGGCGAGTTTGGGATCGCTCTAGCGACGACTTATCTCAATATCGCGATAGTGGAATCGGTCGTAGGTGAATGGGAATCAGCGCGGTCATGCTTTAGAAATTCTGTTACGCAAGCAGAGAAAATGCTCCGCGAGAATGAACAGAATGCCAGGTCTCGAGCCTTCTTGATTCACTGCCTCCAAGCGTTTGGTAAGCATGCGGATCACGTGGGGGATAAGTTGAGTGTGGCAGCTGCTGGCGAACGCCTTGATGAACTTCAATAGGTTGCACGGATCCAATCTTTGGTTTCGTCTTTCCGGCGGGATTCAACAAGGCGGCCAAATCTAGTTAAACTTACAGAATTAGATGTGTTCCTTTTTGCATGCGGGATCAACCTATGTGCCTACGCACCATCTTCGGCTTGGCTCTCGGATTTTTGATGGTCCCTTCTTTGCAATTGCTTAGTGAGTCACGGGCACTAGCAGATAAGCCGAAGCTGATCTTGGATGCAGATACGGCAAACGAGATCGATGACATGTACGCGATCACGCGGATGTTGAAGCAGGATCGCTACGAAGTGTTGGCCCTGTCATCTGCTCAGTGGGTTCACTACCTTGCTGAGACCGATTCGGTCGGAGCAAGCCAACGTGAAAACGAGGATCTTTTGCGACTGCTTGGTCGAACGGATCTCCCCGCTCCGACGGGATCTAGCGAACCGATGGGAAAGCCGTGGGGCGGTGATGAGCCCAAAGAATCGGCCGCTGCCCAATTCATCATCAAAGCGGCCCGCAAAGCTTCGCCCGAACAGAAGTTGACTGTGGTCTGCTTAGGCGCTTCGACCAATTTGGCGTCGGCGATTCGGATGGCTCCGGGGATTGCGACCAACATAGAAGCTCATTTGCTTGGCTTCCGGTACGACTTAGAAAAGGGTGTTTGGAACAAGTCATCGTTCAACGTCCGGCGGGATCTGAACGCCGCTGATTACTTGTTGAATTGTGTCGAGCTTGAACTTCATGTCATGCCGGCCAACGTGGCTCGGGCGCTGACGTTCGATCGGCAGACTACTTTTGATCGGCACCAGAAGATGGGTGAGCTTGGCGAGCACTTAACGGCGAAGTGGAATGCGAGATTCGCTGAGTTCGATACGTGGGTGATGTGGGACTTGGCCCTGGTCCAGGCCGTTCTCGATCCAACGATGGCGAAACAACGCAGAGTGGATTCACCGCCGGAAAACACGGGGCGAAAAGTTTGGCTGTACGAATCGATCGATGCGGAACGTATGGCAACCGATTACTGGAATGTAGTCCTCTAGGTGTTGTCAGACCGATTCGAAAGTCTGCAAAGCTCTCGGAGTCGATCAAAGTCGGGTTCGTCGACTGAATGTGCGGTGCGGCCTTTGTTCGTTTTGTAGTGGTCTGGCACGATCGATTCGACGGAGAAAACCCAAAACGGCTGGCTTTGCCTGGGACAGGTGTTGTTTTACTGCTAAGTTACCGTCTTTCGAAGTTGTCTTTCAATCTGCCGCATTCTGATCTGTGTCCCAAGTTTCCGAGCTCGAAGAGCTACCCGCTACCAAGACTCGGGTTTTCCCGCTGCATTTGACGCCTTTCGAGTCGTTCATGCTTCTCGATGAGTCACCGGGGTATCCGATGACGTTTATCGTCCAGATTTCTTTTGAAGGCGATTTGGAACGCGACGCATTTGCATCGGCAGTCCAGCAAGCGCTCCTGCGGCATCCGCTCTTGCGAGCCATCATTCGCCCGAAAAAGCAGAATCGCGATTGCTGGGTGGCGGCCGAAGGAGATTTCTCCGTTCGTTTTCTGGAGCAGGATCAGGACATCGAATTCGAACAAGGAGAGTTCATCGACTTGCGGAACGATGTAGGACTCCGGATGTGGGTGCAACAGGGAGACGGACGAGGTGTTGTCACCGCCCAGTTTCACCACGCGACTTGCGATGGAATCGGTTCCTATCAATTCTTGGGCGATGTCCTCTGGTATTATGCAGAACAGGTCGATGCAACCGATTTAGAACCGTTGCCGGAAGTGTCCTTGACCGAGCTGAGGAATCGCTTGCGGGCAACCTACAAACCGGAGCACTATCAGTTAGCGAATGGCAAGTTTCGAACGGAGTGGAAAAGCACGTTTCGCTGGTATTGCACTCAGGTTAATCGCTTGCGCCCACCGCGCACTTCACCGGCAGAAAGAGCTTTTCCCGGAATCGAGTCCATTGAGTTCGACAAGAAGTGGTATCGCCAATTTAGGAAAGTAGCGCAATCGTTGGCTGTAACGGCAAATGAGTTGCTGCTTGAAAAAATGATGGTCGCACTGAGGCAATGGAACTGCCTGCATGGTGGGTCCGATCGAGGCAGTATGTGCATGATGGTGCCGCTCGACCTACGAGACTCGAAGAACTACGCGCTGCCGGCAACGAATGTAGTCACCTACGCTTTCGTCCGGGCAAAACAGAGTTTGCTGGATAACCTCGAAGGATTGCGAGACAGTTTGCGTGATCAGATGATGGAGATCAAGAATTCGAGACACAAATGCCGGTTCAACAACATGATCGTTGGCTTTGTGAACTACAAGCGAGTGATGCAATGGGTCGTCGCGTTGCCCAAATGCTTGGCAACCGCAACATTCTCCAATACAGGTGATCCCAGCCGCCGATTCTACGTGGATTTCCCGAAGGACGGCGATTTCATTCGTTGTGGCAATTTGCGTGTGACTGGATTCGCGGGGGTGCCGCCCATGCGGCCAAATACTCGTGCGACCACATCGGTCTTTACCTATCGCCGAGGTCTAAAGATATGCGTGCGATGTGATCCGATGCTGTTCTCCGTAGATGATACACGCGAATTGCTGAGTATTCTTGAGGGCGAGTTACGCGAGGTCGTAGGAGACCAGCCGTAACGACATCTGGAAGAGCTGGTCGTTTTGGCGGCTCTGTACACGTCCGATGCCTTCCTAACGAGTACCGTTGCAGCGGAAACTCGATCCGAATTGAAGCACGATTCGAATTGGAGTTCGCACGGCATGTGGTACTCGTCGGAAGGCTTGTTTCGAGTGGACGGCTACTTGTTCTTTTTCTTCGCCTTGTTCTTTTTCTTCTTGGTTTCCGGCTGCTGGCGTTTCCAAGCTCGGTGTCCACATTGGGGATCCAGACGGACCAGTTCGTGTCGACGGACGTCGAACGTAACTTGGATCCCGTTTGGTCTTCGGGTGTAGATGAATGGCAAGCAAACATCGACAACACGGAACGGTACGCCTGCTTCTTCCGGCAAGTAACGTGTCCGAACCAAGTCTTCTGGGCTGTGGTTGCCGACGCCGCAATCCCAAAGAAAAGTCGGCATTTCGACGATGTAGTACAGCAACGTTACATAATCACCGCGCAGAAGATCTTCGGCGGCGACTCGTTTGGAAACGGTCAGCTTCTGGTGTTGTGAGCTGGTTTTGGATGGCATGAGAGTGTCTCGCGCGTGAGTCATCTTCAGTGTGAACGACGATCGGTATCAACGTGGCTAGGCCTCGCTGGCTCTCGGTGCAATGAAATAGGATCGTAGTAGACACATGATGACTCTCGTGGGCGGGCAGTCTCTCAGATGCGACGGTGCGACTGATGGATGGGCTACGTTGCGCGGTATCTGTCGAATCGTTCGTTGCCGTCGATTCACTGACTCCTAGACGTGTCATGCCCTTGGTTTGGTTCGCGCAAGGTTTGAAGATGTTGAAGCAGTGACAAGGAAGTCCTTCTTTGCTGTAGATCGTCCGTGAGTGACGTTCACTGCCGTCTGGCGGGTAAAGAGAATCGACATCGTGCATTGTGAATAATTCGAGAATGGAAAAAGCAGTGTCGGAATCGCTCACCTTAAGGTCGTGCTGCGTGGCTTTCCTTGGGCTTATCTACTTAGTTCGTTAATGTCGGAGTCTTCATCTTGCGCACACGGATCCTTAACTTCCGTTTGCTACATTCCTGCACATCTCGAATCGATGATTCTTTTCGGCGTAGGAAGCGATGGATACTCTGCAGAAGCAAATTCGGCAACGATTTCTGTTTGGTTCGATAGTCTGTGCGTCTGTGGTTTGGTTGCTATTGGTCTCGGCGGTGTCGGTGGCTGATGAGCCCGGCAAAGCCAGGTCGAGGACGGGCAGAAGCTCAGAGCAAACGGTCTCATTTCAAAATGGTTTCAATGGCTACAAGGGAACCGTCGACACCGAGATCTGGGCACTGGCTTCAAAGACTCATCTCCATAAGAACCCAAACGCATCGAGTGACGCCAACAACGACGGTGGCGAAAGCCAAGTGCTCATGCGGTTTGACGAGATCATCGGTAACAAAGCCGGCCAGATACCGCCGCATTCGACGATCCTGTCAGCCAAGCTGATCGTGAGTGCGTTTGACCAAGGAACCACCGTCAACCTCCACCGGATGCTGGTGCCGTTTCCCGAGTGTGCTACTTGGGACAGCATGGTTTCCGGCGTTTCAGCCGATGGCTACGAGGCCTCTCGACACAAAGACGGATTCACATTCGGCAAAATCGCAGCCAGCTCTTCGGGTGCCATTTTTGACGTCCGAGACACCATTCAGCTCTGGGTGAACGGTCGGAAGAATCACGGCTGGGTCTTTCTGAATACCGGCGGAAACGGCTGGGATTTCTATGTCTCCGAGTTCGAACGCAAGGACGAGCATCCGAAGCTGGTCGTGCGTTTTGTTCCGCCGAAGAAAAAGACGAGCAACACTAAGGTTGCCGTCTCACCAGAACCAAGCGATCGCACGTCAGCGTCTGCAACGGAATCGGAATAGTCTGTCCTTATCGCAACTGAGCAAAGCAAATGAAAAAATCCAAAACTCATCAGCCCGGCACCTGGCATTCGGATCCTTCCCATTTTCGTCCTCGCCGGCGTGATGTGCTGCAAGTCGGCTGGCTCGGCGGCCTAGGGCTTTCGCTTGGGGACTATTTCGGTCTCAGGGGAAGGCTGCAAGCTTCCGAATCCACCGCGAAATCCATCGAGCCAAAAGCGAAGCGAGTGATTCACATCTACCTTCCCGGTGGATTTGCTCACATGGACAGCTTCGATCCAAAGCCGGATGCGCCCGTGGAGTACCGAGGCATTTTGGATACGATCCCTACGAAGCTATCCGGTGTTCGCTTTAGTAGTCATATGCAGCAGACAGCCAATGTGGCTGACAAAATCACGGTTGTTCGGAGCATGACGCACACCGAAGTGGACCACAGCCGTGGTGAGCACAGTATGTTCACTGGCTACCGTCCAAGTCCTGCATTGGTCTACCCAAGTATGGGTAGCGTTGTTGCTCATGAGCTGGGGCCCCAGGGTGCGATGCCGCCCTATGTGTTGGTTCCCCGTCAATCGAGCCAGTTCTTGGGAAGTGGCTATCTCAGCAACGCGTACGGACCATTTGCACTCGGTTCGGACCCAGCGAGGTCTGGCTTTAAAGTCCGTGACCTGAATTTGCCTGAGGGCGTCGATGATGAACGCTTTGAGCGACGAAAATCTTGGAAGTCGCTCGTCGAGAAGCACTTCAACGAGATGGAGTCGGATGACAAGCTCGCAACCATGGATTCGTTCTATGGTCGAGCGTACGAATTGCTCGCATCCAAGAAGTCCAAAGAAGCCTTCAGTCTGAAGGGCGAGACAGACGCTACCAAGAAGCTCTATGGTATGGAGCCTTGGGGTCCGGTCATTCGGCCTCGAGCCGGAGCGAGTCTGCTGATTGCGCGTCGGTTGGTGGACGCCGGGGCGAGATTTGTGACCGTTAGCTACGGAAGCTGGGACACGCACGCTTATCACTACCGTGGAATCTCGACTCAACTGCCAGACTTCGATCGTGCTTATGCAGGTCTGATCACGGACCTGGATCAGCGTGGCATGTTGGATTCGACACTGGTTCTTGTTACGAGCGAATTCGGTCGAACCCCTCGCGTTAACGCAGGGGGTGGTCGAGATCACTGGCCGCGAGTCTTCAGCATCGCTCTCGCTGGTGGCGGAATCAAACGTGGGCATATCTACGGATCATCGGACGCCCTTGCGGCAGAGCCTGCGGACAACGCGCTACACATCGAAGATTACGCAACCACCCTTTATCACCTGCTTGGGATCGACGCCAGAAAAGATCTCATGTCGCCGGGTGATCGTCCTCAAGCGATCGTGATGAACGGGAATGTCGTTCGCGACCTCCTGGCCTAGTTATTCGAATCGAGGCGTTTTAGTGCCTTGGCACTTTGGAGCCTTCGTTTTGCGGCGAAGTATTGAACAGAAATTTGACTGCCCAACAGAGAGTACTGCAGCAGTGAGTAACAAACAGCTATGGGGAGCAATACCTCTGTTGGCAGGCTTTGCCGCTTGTTCGACGTTGGTCGCAGCCGAGCCGATCATCGAATCCGTATCGCCTCCAGTCGTCAAGGCTGGGACTGAAGTCGAGTTGTCGATCAGTGGCGAGGGGTTTGAGGGTTGTAAGGAGCTCGTCTTCTACTCCTCGAGAATTCGATGCTTGAGCGTCCAAACCGACTCGGACTATGAACTAAAGGCGGTTGTGAAGGTTGAGGGTTCTGCCGGGCCGATCAACCAGCCGTTTCGTGTTCTGTCCGCCCACGGTTTCTCGGATCTGCGGACGTTACGAGTGACGCCGTTCAACGTTGCGACAGAGGAAAAGGCTAAATCGGAAATCAGAACTCCATCGGTGCCGCTGAGCATTAGCGGATTGCTTGAGTCGGGAGATATCGACGAGTTCTCGTTTCGTGTCGAAAAGGGGGAAAGGTTTTCTGCTGAGGTGGAAGCCGTGCGGCTCGGGTACGAGTTGCTTGACACGGTGGTGAAGATCAAAGATCCGGATGGAAACATCGTTGCCAAGTCGGATGATGATCCGTTATTCCAGCAAGATCCGGTCATTTCCATCGTTGCTCCTGAGAGCGGCGTTTACAAGTTGTGTGTCCATGAATCGAACTACCAGGGAAGCCTGACGAGCCACTACGTGTTACACGTTGGCTCATTCGCAAGGCCGGGTGTTGCGATGCCCGCTGGCGGACAAGCGGGGCGGACAGTGAAGGTCGACCTGATGGACACAAACGGAGTACGTAGCACGCATACGCTGCGGATCCCTAGCGATCCAAGGGAGTTTTTCTTTCTGCCATCTATTGAGGGTGTCCAAGTACCAACGCCGCTGCCTTTTCGCGTCAGCGAGTTCGCATCGGTCCGCGAGCAAGAGCCAAACGACATTCCAATCCAAACGGATACGTCTTCCCAGTTGCCGGTCGCGTTTGACGGAATTCTTGAGCGGGGTGACGTTGACCACTACCGATTAACGACACCCGTACTGAATAGTGATTCCGAGGTCCGGGTTCGGGTGGAAGCATTTGCTGACCGCGTGGGCTCGCCAATCGATACGATGCTCCGCGTTTTTGACGTGGACGGAGAATTGGTAGCAACCAATGACGACTGGGGCTCGCATGATAGCCGCGTCGAGTTCTTTGCTCCGGGTGAAACAGAGTACCTGATCGAGGTATCAGACAAGCTCGGCGGAGGCGCAAAGAACGGTGTTTATCGGCTCGAGGTCACCGAGGCGAAGCCGGAGCTGAGGACATTCTTGCCGCGGCCAGATCGCGTTTCGCAAGACTCACAGACAATCTCGGTTCCAAGAGGCAACCGAGTGATGAAACGCGTTGCGGTGAGAAGAGAATACATTGACGGAGATGTGAGCCTTCAATTTATTGGCCTTCCGCCAGGCGTCCATGCTTCGCCGCTTGTCGTCGCTGAAGACGAATTCTGGGTTCCTGCTGTTCTCCAAGCGGATCCCGAAGCGGAGATAGGTGGTTCCTTGGCGAGGATCAGCGCCAACTGTACTGTCGATGGGGAAGCTTTTCGTGGCGAGTTTGAGCAAACCGTCGACTTGGTGCATTCAACAGCTGACCAGTTGTTCAACTCGGTCACTGTTGATCGTGTTCCCGTCGCGGTAACTCCTGAAGTACCTTTTGAACTCGAGTTGCTCACGCCGCGGGTGGCTTTGCCGGCTGGGGGAAAGTTAGCGCTCAACGTTTCCGTCGCGCGTTCCAGTGGTTTCAACGAACCGATTCGGGTCCGTCTTCCGTTCTTACCTCCGTGGATCATTTCTCCAGACCATGTCTTGATCCCAGCGAATGAAGAGAAGGCCGTTATCGAATTGCAGGCGACGAACCGCGCTGAACCGCGTGTTTGGCAAATCGTCGCTACGGCTGAGGTGGATGCCTTGTCCTCGAGTGGTGAAATTGAGTCGGTGGCGGGACGCCAAGTCTGTTCGACACCGGTGGACCTCAAGATCACCGGCAGCCCGGTTGCTGGGGAATTTGAAACACTTGCTGGGGTGCAGGGAGAGTCGGTAGAGGCGGTTTGTAATCTAAAAGTGACTCCGGAGTTTGTCGGCACTTTTGAGGCAACGTTGGAGGGCCTGCCGGCTCGAGTGACTGCCGATCCTGTGACGGTGACGCATCAAGATCAACTGATCAAGCTGAAAATCCAAATTGCCAGCGATGCACCCATTGGCTCCTTCAGCGGAATTCAGTGTCGTTTGACTGGCGAGTCCAACGGGCAAGCGGTCAGCTACGTTGTTGCCGAAGGAACATCGTTGACAACGATGGAATCTGGAAAACTCATTCGTGATTCCAGCGGGCGCGTCCTATCGCCGCTGGAAGCTCTTCGTGCACGTCAAGCTTCTAGCACATCTCGTAAAGAATAGAAGTTCTATGAGATTATCGATCTACCTTACAAGCCATTTGCTGATGGCGGTTGTAGTCCTTTCCCACAGTTTTGCGTTCGCGGCGGGTCCGAATGAGATTGGACAGTCGAAGCCCGCCAAGATGCCACTCGAGGGGAGTTCACTAGTACTTTTCCCCGAGCAAGTTGACTTTAAGTACGTCGATGATGTTCAACGGATCGGTGTTCAGATTCGAATGCCAGATGGGACGTCGAAGGACATCACTGGCGAAGTGGAATGGCTGCGGAACGAAGACGTTGTTCTTAAAGGAACCAAGTTGTCGTCCGCCGCAGATTGCAAGCCTGGCTCGATGGGCGTATTGGAGGGGGTGTACGCGGGACAGAAAATCACGCTGCCTTATCAGGTGGGTAAATCCAAGGGGCCTCGAGAACTTTCGTTTCGGAACGACATCCTTCCCGTGTTGACAAAGACGGGTTGTAACTCGGGTAAGTGCCATGGATCCGCATCAGGTAAGGACGGTTTCCGTCTCAGCTTGTACGGATTTGATCCCGAAGGCGATTTCTTCCGAATTACCCGCGAGATGAGCGGACGACGGATCAATTTAGCTCGACCTGAAACTTGCCTGATGGTCAACAAGGCGATCGGCGAAGTACCCCACACCGGGGGAAGCTTGATGGAGCCGGGCGATCCGAACTACGTCAAACTCGTACGGTGGATCGCTGGCGGAGCTGAGCCCGATCCAGAGTCGATGCCTCTACCGGTATCAATCGACGTGTTTCCGACCCAGGCGGTTCTTGCAAAGCCAGGTCAAAAGCAAAACTTGATTGTCATGGCTAAGTACGACGACGGTAGCGTCCGAGACGTGACAGACACCGCCGTTTTTTTGAGCAACAACGACGGTGCGGCCAGTGTCAGTGCTGACGGAAGTGTTTTTGCTTCGGGCGCTGGTACTGCATTTGTCCTCGCACGTTTTGACCAGTTCACCTCAGGTACCTCGATTGTGGTTCGTTCCGGCGAACGCTATCCCGGATTGGAGTTTGGTGAGAATAACTACATCGACCAGTTCGCGGCAGCCCGATGGCGCGATCTGCAAGTGCTTCCGTCACCTCTTTCGACCGACGAGGTGTTTCTGCGACGCGTTTACTTGGATCTGACCGGTCGGCTACCTACGCCGCAGCAACGCGCCGAGTTTCTTGCGAACGAAGCTGCTGACAAACGCGATGTACTTGTGGATGAGTTGGTCGAAAGCAAGGATTTTCTGGACATCTGGATCATGCAACTTGCCGAACTGTTGCAAGTCCGGAGAGCCAATGGATTGAGCCAAAAGGGGCTAAGCCTTTATGACGGTTGGTTACGAGAGCAAGTGCATGCCGGCGTGCCACTCAACGAGTTGGTTCGGCAACTGATTCCCGCGACGGGCAGTACGTTTGAAAATCCTGCATCAAGTTACTACCAGACGGAAACCACGCCGCAATTGTTGGCAGAGAACATCGCACAAGCATTCCTCGGCACGCGGATACAGTGTGCACAATGCCACAATCACCCGTTCGATCGATGGACGATGGATGATTACTACGGGTTTGCGGCCTTCGTCAGCCAGGTCGGTTACAAGCAGGCGAAAGACCCGCGGGAAATCACGGTCTACAACCTCGGTGAGGGAGCGCTTGAGCATCCGGTTCCCGGTCGTGAAGTCAAACCGAAGTTCCTGGGAGGGGCCTATGCTTCTGAAGAGGAGCTAGAGGGCGATCAGCGGAGTGCACTCGCAGAGTGGCTTGCCGATAACAATCACGCCTTTGCTCGTAATATCGCGAACGTTCTCTGGTCACATTTCATGGGCATGGGAATCGTGGAACCCGTTGACGATGTCCGAGTCAGTAACCCGCCGTCGAACCCAGAATTGTTAAACGCACTGGGGGCCAAGCTGGCCGAGTATGATTTCGATGTGAAGAAATTGGCCAGCGACATTTGTAAGTCGAAAACGTATCAGCTCTCCACGCAGAAGACGGATTGGAATCGCTGGGATGATCGCAACTTTAGTCACGCGAACATTCGCCGCCTCCGAGCGGAGGTATTGCTTGATTGCATTAACCAAGTAACAGAGACATCGGATACATACGCGGGACTTCCGCTTGGCGGTCGGGCCATCGAAATTCCGGATGGTGATTCGAACAACTATTTCCTGGATACCTTTGGTCGAAGTGACCGTGAGACGGCGTGTTCCTGCGAAGTCAGTACGGCTCCGACGCTTTCGCAAGCATTGCACTTGCTTAATGGAGAGAACACGACTGGCAAGATCCAGTCCGGACCTCGGATCAGCAAATTACTCTCTGATGGATCCGACTTCGAAAACGCGGCTGCGAAACTTTACCTCGTCTGCTTCGGGCGGGAGCCAACTTCGCAAGAGGCAACCGCTATCAGAGCTCAGCTATCGCAAAGCGAAGATCCTCGTGCTGAGTTGGGAGATTTGTTCTGGGCTCTGTTGAACTCAAACGAATTCATTTTCAATCACTAGCGTTTCGATGCCGAGCAGCAGTGACGTTGGGATCAATTGCTGTTCGTGGTTGCCGCGTGATTTGCTGCTTCTCCGTTTGTTACCCATTCTCAATCACTCCATCACTCAAGTTCTATTCACCATGCGACCTACGCTGCTGTTTCGTCTTGCTGTTTTGAGCTACTTCTCGGTTTGCGGAGTTGCATCGACCCCTGTCTTGGGACAGATGAACAAGGTCGAAGCAGACGAAGCGGAGCCGACGGTCGGGTTTGATCAGGTTCAGCCGATTCTTCGCAAACGTTGTCAAAATTGCCACAACCCGGAAGAGCTCCGCGGTGATTTCAGCGTGGCGGATATGACGGCGATTAAAGCCGGTTCTTCCTCCGGGCCAGTTATCGTTCCGTTCAAACCAAAAGAGAGTTTGCTGTACACGACAACGGCCCATTTGGATGAGCCGACAATGCCACCGAACAGCCGCAAGATTCCTGCCCGTGAGATCGCGGTCATTCGTAAATGGATCGAAGGCGGACTGGTGATGAAGTCTGGCGACGTCGCCAAATCGCCTGAAGTCGCGACTGCGCCCGAAGTCGAACCAGAGATGGAGGTCGGTGACGAAACTGCGGCTTCCAATTTTCAGCCAGTTACCTCATCGTTGCGACCGACAGCAATCACAGCCATTGCGGCTCACCCGAAAGAGTCGATGGTCGCGTTGGCTGGGGATCAGCAAGTCGTGATCTTTGATCCAGCAGAGGCAACGTTGAGCCGAGCCATCCGGATCGCAGAAGAACAAATCACCGAGATTCGCTACACTGCGGACGGTGCTAGCCTCCTGGTCGCGTGCGGTACACCAGGATTGAGCGGTAGCGTCTATACGTTTGACTCTCAGAGTGGCGAACAGCTGTCCAAAGTGGCGGACGAGAACGATTCCATTTTGGCACTGGGAGTCTCGCCGGATCTCGAGACTCTCGCCATCGGTGGACCGACCAAGCTACTGAAGATCATCGACGCAGACGGTGAAGTCCGCCATACGCTTCGCAAACATACCGACTGGGTGCTCGCCGCGGCGTTTAGCCCAGATGGGTTGTTGTGCGCGAGTGCGGACCGATTCGGCGGGCTTTTTGTCTGGGAAACTCAATCTGGTGAGCTCTTCCACGCACTGCGAGGACACCAAGGTCCGGTCCACTCACTCGCTTGGGACGCCGATGGGGAAACGCTTCTCTCCGGTGGAGAAGACGGAGTCGTTCGCGTTTGGAACATGCACCATGGAGAACTGACCGCGCAATGGGATGCAGGCGTCGGAGCAATCTTGGGGCTCGACCGAGCCTCGGGAATGACTTTGGTTGCTGGCCGGAACGGCAAGGCGATGGCTTATCGCGTGCCGGAGGAAGCGGCGGGAGAATTCGAAATTGAAGAGCAAATCGATTGCGTCCAAATCTGCGAAAGTGCGAACCGAGCTGTAGCGTCCGACGCATCTGGCCGGATTTATGTTTTGAGTCTGCCTGAACTGGAGGCACTCGCAACCATCGAATTGCCGATTCGCCAAGATGGAATTCCACAGCTCCTCGCCAAACTGGAAAAGGAGAATGGGGAATTCGAATCCCGACAGATGGCCGCTCGTGCGGAACAGATGGCAATGGCAGCTGAGCAGGAGCGAATCGTTGCGAACGCTGAAACCCAACAATCCGAAAATCAAGTCGATGTACTACCAGTCGGCGGAGATAGCGTTGCGGGTGTAGTCGCACTTCTTCAATCCGAGGTTACCAATGCGAAGAGCGAGTTGGAGCAGCAGTTGCAAATCCGTGATTCGATGCAAAATCAGCTTCGGCAGTTGGAAACACAACTCGCCACGCAGGAGTCGCTGATAGGGGCGTCGCAACAGCGTATCTCCCGTGTAACAAAGGTTTTGCAGGCGATTACGGATTCGCCAAGTTTGCAAGCTGCGTATTTGAAATCGCTCGAAACGCAGCATGCCGAGCAAGTTGCCATATTGGAGGCTGCGGAAGCGTTGCAAACTCGCGCGAAATCGGCAGCCGATAAGCCGCTGCTGCCGACTGAAGTGAATTGGCGGCCCGCACTTTCAAAACTAAACGAGCTTTCTGCCGTGCTTCAGTCGCAGGCTCGCCGAACGGAAAAGGCGATCGAAGCCTTGAAGGGGCCGACCAAGATCGCGTCAATCGACTCCCGGGACAGCTCTACACGCGAAATGGAAGACTCAAGCCAATGATCTCTCGCCTGATTTCATTTCTAACTCTGGTCGCTGTTGCCTCAACAACGACTTCTTTACACGCGGAGAACTGGCCAGGATGGCGTGGCCCACGCCACGACGGGATTTCAGCAGAGCAGGGCGTTCCTCTTCGGTGGAGTCCGACAGAAAACATCCTGTGGAAGACTCCTATTCCAGGTGTTGGGCACTCCTCCCCGGTGGTCTGGGAAGACCATTTGTTTGTGACGACATGCATTACAGAAGATATGTCGCGAGAATTACTTTGCGTTGATCGCGAGTCTGGGAAAGTTCAATGGCAGCGCGTCGTCGCCATATGCCCTATCGAAAAAATGCACCGCGACAACACGCCTGCTTCCGCGACGCCGGTCACTGACGGCAACCATGTTTTTGTTGCGTTCCAGGTCCATGATGAGATTCAGATAACTGCCTACGACTTTGACGGAAATAAGGTCTGGCAAGTTACTCCCGGCAGTTTCGAATCCCGTCACGGTTTCTGCACGTCTCTTGTGCTCGACAAGGAGAAACTCTTCGTTAGCGGTTTGCAAGACGGCCCCGACGCATTCGTTGCCGCGTTGAACAAGAATAATGGGGAAACGATTTGGAAAGTCGCTCGTGAAGAAAAAGTTCGTTCTTTCTCAAGTCCATTTCTTTGCAAGGTAGGCGAGACGCCAGCAATTCTTCTCTCCGGAGCAAATCAAACAGTCGCCTACCATCGAGAGTCAGGAGCCATACTGCGGACAGTTGCTGGCCCAGCTGAGAAGACGGTTAGCTCGATCGTGCGTTGTCCTGAGTCCAATCTAGCTTTTGTGTGCGGTGGTCGAGACAACCGTTTCTTTGCTCTTTCGCTTGAGTCAAAACCAAAGACGGTGACTGGCGACTACGTTTGGACGGCTGCGAAGGGGCTTCCCAATATGACATCGCCCCTCGTCTCCAAAGGCACGGTGCACATTCTCTCTGATGATGGAGTCTACCGCAGCTACAGAGCCGTGGATGGAGAAGTACTGAACGAGAAGCGAGCTGTTGGAGCAGTCAGAGCATCCATGGTTGCCACAGATGAGCACATCTTTGTGACGGAGAAATCTGGCAAGACGACTGTCATCACAAATGATGCCAGTTGGAATGTGGTCGCCGAGAATGAACTGGGCGAAGGCGTTATGGCCTCAGCAGCCATTTCCAACGGCGACTTTATTTTCCGAACCACGAATCACCTGGTTCTGGTACGCGATGAGAAGCAGCACCAGGCGCTCGGAACGGGGAATACCGTTCCCAAAGTACGTTGACTCAGCGACTCAGACTCATCTGTGTTCCAGCAATCGTTTGGGTACCGGAGTCTAGCATGCGGATTGCTGTGGCCTAGCTACCTACTCTTGAGGGTGTCGCGTCATCTAAGCGTGCTTGATAGTAGAATTCGTTGTGTCCGCTGGCGGCTAAATTTCGCAGTTCGGAGGCCGCTTGAACACGCCCTAAGGCATTCAGGATTTCGGCAAGGAAGTAGGCGGAGTCGCGGTCCAGTTGACCGCCGGCCTTCAATACTGCCGATGCGGTATGAGACGCCGCATTCAAGTCACCGAGCCGGAATTGAATCCACGCGAGGCTACAAGCCACGTTGATCGATTGTGGGGCGAGCTTGATATTCGCCTTCGCGATCTGGAGAGCTCGTCCTCTCTTGCCCTCGTCTTCGCTTTCAACGAGTGCTAGCGCCAACCTATTGGCAACCAGAATATTGCCGGGATCGTTCTGCGACAACTCGGCCAAGATTGATGCTGAGGATTCGTAGTCTCCATTCATTTGCAAGGCGAAAGCTCGCAGCATCCGATGCGAGGCGGGACCCTCTGAAGCGGAAAAGACCTGTACGGTTCGCAAGGTATCGTCGGGTCGGTTCTTCCTAAGAAGCCAAGCTGCATAAGCACCAGCAGCCCGTTGTATATTTACATCGAGAAGAGCTCGGTCTTCACTTCGTTCGATCGATTTACGAAACCACTGTTCGGCTTCTTCGTCATTGCCAATCCCATCGTGAAGTTCAGCGAGAATCAGTTCCGTTACGACTCGGTTCGGAGCCAGATCGGCGGCCTTTCGTAGGTGTTCTTCGGCACCGGCAACGTCGTTCTGTGCAAATAGAGCTTGTCCAAGTGACAATCGAACGTCTGCGTCGTCAAAACCCCCTTCGATCAATTTGGTAAGCACCTTGGTGGCCGATTTCCACTCGCCCCGCATTGCGGCCACTTGGGCGCGAGACTTCTGTACGTTGGCGAGAAAGGCTCGCCGATAGGCCGCCGACCAGGTCTCCGGCGGGTGCTGATGTTGAATCAACTGCAAATGGCTCGACGCATCGAATAAACGGCCTTCTGATACCGCCAGCTTTGCAAACCAAAGGTGGACATCCATCCGCATTGGGTCCTCGACGGATAACTGCTCCATCACTTGCCTGGCCTGGTCTCGGTAGCCGCCTTCCAAAAGCCAGTTCGAGAGAATAATTTCTGGATGTGGACAGTCTGGGTGGTTCTTGGCGAGGTCATGGAGTCTCGTTCGGCATTCCTCCAAATTCGAATTCGCCAGAGACTCGCGTGCGGATTCGAGCTGCTTCAGCATAGGTTCGCTATGGGGAATCGGTTGACCGTCAATCCCCAACAAATCCGCGCGGGAGACGTTGCAAACCAGGCTGAACGCGACCAAGCAAAAAAGTAAACGCATCACACGTACCATGACGAAGAGTTTTGAATCGAATTGCGAAGTAGTGCTGAGCTACGCTTTGTTACAACTTCTGTTAGCGAAATGCAACTTACTCTCCCTTGGGAGAGTCGCGAGTAATGCGAGCGGAGAGGGGCCGAGCATGCCCTCCCCGACCGCATTACGGTCGACCCTCCCGCAAGCGGGAAGGTAATATCCAAAAACGCAACTTCAAAAGGTGCTTGCTTTGAGCCTTTGCGACCCGGAAATAGCGGCACCAAAACAAATCAAAGCTAGAGCTGGGCTCTTTTCTGACGGATACACGCAGCAATTCCTACCATTAGGCATAGGCCCAAACAGGAAGGTTCCGGGACTGCGGTGAAGAGCCCAATACTGTTGCCCGAGCCCGCTCTGTAGGTGATGAATAAATCTTGGTCGTTGAACGCACCAACCAATGATCCCTCGGAGAGCCCTTGGAACTCTCCGGTAAGTGTGCCACCGATGTCAGCGATGAGGAACTCTTGGTTGACCTCCATTGTGAATCCATCGATCAGGCTAACATCCAGCATGCCAGCAATGGTCGCATCACCAGAAATCTGCAGTTGGTCGTAATCAAACCCAGCCAAGAGTCCACCTAGTTCAATGTCGAGGAGACCCGTCGAACTAAGGTCGAAATTCTCTATTTCAATGATGGCCGGGCTTTCGCCAGGGCTAAACGTTGCCGCACCAATTTCCAAGTTTCCGAACGTTCCGCTGCCAGAAAGAGTGCCACTAGATACAAAGAGATTGCCTTCGAGTTGGCTTGCGTCTCCATTGAAAACGAATTCCCCATCTCCATATAGGCCGACGAATCCACCGCCAGAAATATCTCCATCGAAAGCGAATCTTGTGCCTTCGTTGTGCAGTTCAGTGGAGGCCCCGGAATCGACATTCAAGTGTGTTGACCAAGGAAGTGCATGCTGCCCGTAGATTGCCATGCTACCTTCCTCTACCGAGAGACTTCCGCGAAATCTATACGCCTGGCCGCGCAGTTGCAATTGTCCAGCACCGATCTTGCGAAGCTCACCGTCTCCAGAAAGCGACCCCGTCAAACCGATCGTTTGCCCCGCACCTATGTCGAAGGCACTTCCCGTTTGCTCAACTCGGATCGAGGCGGTCAATGAATGATTAGACGCTGTTGTTCGGAAGGAGCCTCCTTGAAACAGAAGGATCGACCCGAAATCAGGTCTGGCCTGCACAACGCCCTCGCGAAGAACTAGTGCACCTCCCAGCGGAGAGGTACCGCCGAATGATAGGGTTCCAGCGCCAGTCTTGACGAGCGTAGTTCCAGCGGTACTCGTGAGTGCACCGGAGTGTTCCCAGCTGAACGCCCCTGTATCAATGGTCATATCCCCAACCCGAAGCGTTAAAGTGTCTGTGCCCGTTGAATTCAGGTTGCCGGCTAGGCTCAACGTCGTACCATTGGCAAGTCCAACACCGCGTCCAAATGCATTGCTACCAAGTCTGAGCGCCCCTTGTTCAACTTCCAGCCAGGAGTTCTCGTTGTTACCAGTGAGGGAGAGTGTTCCAGTTCCCGTCTTGACCAACGAACCAGGTCCTTCAAGGCTGCCAGAGAAAGTGGAATCTTGATTGAGTCCGCCAACGCGAATAGACCGCGCAATCGAAGCTTCACCAACGTGGACCGCGCCGCTGCCTGACAGACCTCCGAGCGAAAAAGCCATATCGTTCGAAGTACTTTCGAGGAATCCCTGTGATCCCAGGTGAACACGACCATTGTTCAGACTCGTTCTCAGTCGCAGCATTCCCTCTTGGACGTTGAGCTCTCCTGTGAAACCAGAATGATCCGAGTTTCCATAGGTCAATTCGAGGTTGCCTGTTCCCTGCTTGAGTAGGTTGCCAGCCCCGGTGAGTGCTTGACGGACAATTGCATTGCCCGTGCCAGTGTCCAGCGTCCCGCCGATGGAGGACGTATCGATTCGGTCGACGATGAAGCTTCCCGTCGATTCAAACTTTCCCCCGGTCAGCTGTAGCGTATCGCCGGGGACGATGCTCGCTTTCAATGTTCCTTGCCGAACTTCGACAACACCTGCGGGATTTCCGAAGTTGTTTTGAGTCAGTTCCAGAACTCCAGTTCCCGTCTTTAATATTCGTCCCCCATTCTGTATAGAACCGCTATAGGTCAAATTGGTGTTGCGAGTATTGAATACCGCGATACCTTCGCCGGAGGTGATCATGCCTCCATCAAAGCGGCTGATGGAAAACCCGTCCAATTCAATCGCACCGCTGTGAACGGACATATCGCCCGTGAAGCTGCTCAGATTGGAGTGTGTATCGAATCGGATCTTGCCGGTGCCCGTCATATGCAGCGTGCCACTACCGAGAACGCGGCCCGCAATGGTCGTCGATTGATTCTCAATAAGTGTTGCCGAATGCGACCCAAGATCGATGAATCCTGCGCCGCTAAGCGATCCCCAGTTCTCATCTCCCACTAATCGAAAGCTGCCCGCTTGTTCGACTACGACGCGAGTGGAATCGCCAAGGCTATCGCCGGCTCCAGCAATGAGCTGTCCCGATTCAACAGCAATCGTGCCGGCGTAGCTGCTGTTATCGCCGCGTAGGTAGAGCTTGCCAGTTCCAAGCTTTTGAATATCCCCTGCTCCAAAAGACGATCCGTGGATTTCGGCGGAACCAGCCACTGTGAAAGAGGACTTGCGCCGATTCATGGCGGACCAGCCGGTGCTTGCTAGGCGAGCTTCCTGGGCGGAGCAGACGTTTCGATGGATGCGACGCAATGTGGCTTTGACGGCTGCCATGCTCTCGATGGTCTGCACGATCGCGGTTCTTGTTGCTGCGACCGTAGCCATCCTAGACCAGAAGAAAGAGAGCGACCAAAATTTCGAGCGTGCCGAGCAGCAGAAGGAACAGGCCGAAGAGAATTTCCAGCTTGCCTACGACGCAGTCGACCAGTTCTATGACCAAGTTACCAATGAAACGCTGCTTGAAGAGCCTGGTATGGAGGGACTTCGGAAGACGCTACTCTCCGAAGCAGGCGATTTCTACAAGGACCTTGCCAAGCGTCGAGCTAATAACGATGAATTGCAGGCCGACCACGTCACTGCTGTTTACCGCTACGCCACGATTACCAATTTCATTGAGTCTACCGAGAAGGCAATTCAACTACTGAATGACTTGGTAAGGGAGACCGAATCCAAAGGTGAGTTGTCCGAGGAATTGCTGCTCAGCCTGATTCCGGTGCACCATGCCTTAGGGACCTACATCGAGGAAAGCGGAGATGCCGAAGGCGGTCTTGCTCACCAGCAGCAAGCGCTGGAGTACTCGGAACGCTTGGTCGCGCTGGATGGAGAGAACTGGGAATTCCAACTTCAAAAATGTCTGTCTATTGGGAAGCAAGTCCGATACTACGGTAACCGCGGAGACTTCGAGCAAGCCTACGAACTAGCTCAACAGGCACTCGACATTCTCAATGCACTGGATCTGGAGGCCATCAACGATGCAAACCTGTGGATGCATCGCGGACTGGCCGTTCGTTTGGTCGGGAGCATCGATACAGCAACTGGAAAATATGAAGATGCCGTCGATGCTTTTGCCAATGCGATCGACGACTACAAGCGAGCTCTGAAGCTGAAGCCCGAGAGCGAATTGTTGCAGCGCTACATTGGCGTTGCTCAAGGCGGAATCTCCAATATGCAAAGCCGCATTGGGCAAGTGGAGCAGTCGCTTGTTTCGAGCCAGCAAGCTATCGACACGTTCGAAGTGCTTGTCACCAATCATCCGCTCAATTCGCTCTACCAATATGACCTTAGCAATCAGCTTTCCAGCCTTGCCATCGCGCAGTGGAAAAACGAAGACTACCCCGAGGCACTCGACAATGGTCTTAGAGCGATGCGCTTGCGCGAGCAGTTAGCTCAGCGGTTTCCAGAGAAGATCAAGTACATTACGAGGCTGGGAAGAATCTACCAAAACGTCAGTCTCTACTATGAGAATGTTGAGAACGAGGAAGAAAGTGAAGCCTACGCCAGGAAGTCGGTTGAAGTTGGCGAGCGCGTCGTAGAATTGCAGCCGGACAGTGTTCGTTATCGCAGCGACCTAAGTCGAACGAGGTCACATCTGGCAAACTTGCTGGTGGATCAAGGACGACTGGATGAGGCGGAGACGCTGATCCAAGTGTCATGGGAAGATGCATTGAGCAGTTACGAAAGCAACCCAGCGGTTATCGAAACCGGTGTCGCCGCGGCAGAAGCTGCGGTCTCATTCGGCGAGTTCTTGTTGGATCAGCAGAAACATCGAGCCGCACTCGATGTTTTCGACCAGGGCTTGGAGATGAGCTCGGAGGCACTTGAAAAAGCGGAGGGCAATACCTCGATCATTCGGCAACTGTGGCCGCTTTATCTCGGACGCGGCGAGTGTCTCCTGTACGAAGGAAAGCTCAAAGAGGCTTTAGAAGCAAAACAGGCTTCATTTCAATACGCCAGTGATGAATTCCGCGAAACGGTTTCGATGCTTGAGACGGAACAGCTCAGGACTTTCATTGGCGAAGGGGCTCGGTCATTCGAAGGCATCTTAAATGAGATTCCTGACGATCTCCGGTCGGAGAATGGTCGCATCCAATTGGAGTTAGCATTTCTGATGGCCGCGATCGTTGGTCACGAAGAAAATACACTTCAAGACGATCCCGTTGATGGCCGATTGGCCGAGCTTACGAATGTTTGTGTCTCGCGCTTAGAGTTGGCTCAGTCACTTGATAGCCTGAGTGCGAAAGACCTGCTTTGGATTCGGTCTCATCCCTTCTTTGCCTCTATGTCCAAACAGCCAGCATATGTTGAATGGTTGGAGCAGTTCGCAGGCACTTCGGAATAGAGTCGTCGGATTCGTCGAGCGAATGACAAGGATGACGAGTCGACCGTCGACGCCAGGCGACATCTCTTGCTGCAGTATGTACCTGCGATCTGCGGCTGCTTTGAAGCTGCCTTGAAAAACGATGAAGCCATCCAGCCACGTTACGCGAGTTGGGATTCATGGAGTGAGTCGTTCAACTTTTGCGACGGTATGTGGGGCGACGGTCCGTGGTTATCTTCCGTTCCAAGTCGCTTCAGCCTCATCGGCGGCACTCCCATGTCTGGGGAAAGGAGAGCTGCGTGTAATCGATTCGGAGACAATTTCGCTTGGTACTTGCTCGAGACCGGAAGTGCCCTTTCGACCGATTGCGACACGTTATAATGCCCTTATTGGATGTGAACTCTGTCACTGATATGAAAGCCGACGTTTGAGCAAAGTTGCCAACCAAACGATTCAGACTTATTGCCTTGCCGTTATTGCCGTCGCCGTCTTGACCTACATGGTTTATTGGCTGCGTCCGGTATTGGTGCCCTTTGTTGTGGCCCTTTTTGTTGTTAGCGGCATTACACCGGTCTTGGAAACCGTCGAGCGGATTTTCAGAGTGAATCGCCTGATCGCTTCGGTGATCGCGTTTGTGGCTGGGTTGTTCATCTTGTTTTTGCTCAGCGTCTGCCTGTGGGGCTCTGTTCAGCAATTGGCACGGCAAGGCAACGCCTATCGAGCACGCGTTAGCGATCTGTTGGAGTCCGCACAGGATTGGTTGCCCGCGAGCATGCTCCCGAAGCCGGTAAGTACTGTCCCGGATGAATCCGATGAAGGAGAAAGCACTGGATCGGATGTTGTCCGGAGTGAAGAACCAGAAGCGGCGGGAGGTGGATCAGAAACGCAGCCAGATTCTGAGCTGCCTGCTGAATCTGACTCCGAGCCAGGCGATATTCTGCCGGGGCCCCCGACGGGCACTTCGGTCGAGACTGAAGGATCTGAAGCCGACTACGCAAGTTTTCGCACGGCTATCGATGGATTTATACGACGTGGACTGGGGCAAGTCACGTCGGCGCTGTTGGAGTTTTTCTCCACTAGCGTGGTCGTGCTTATTTACGTCTTCTTTATCTTGCTCGGCTCAGAAAACACGACCAAAGCAACGGCTTCGATTAAGGCGGTTGATCAACAAGTTCGGTCTTACCTGTTTCTGAAAACGGTCATATCGATTCTGACTGGAGTTGCTTTCGGTGCAGCCCTCTGGCTCTTTGGTGTGCCGATGGCATTAACCTTTGGTTTACTGGCGTTTCTTTTGAACTACATTCCCAATATCGGGCCTGTCGTCGCAAGTCTATTGCCGATCCCTTTCATCTTGCTCAGCCCTGATGGTTCGATACTTTGGATGCTCGCCGCTATCTCGGTAACCATGGCGATCCAGGTCGTCAGCGGAAGTGTGATCGAGCCAAAAGTGATGGGGAATAGTTCCGATCTTCATCCTGTCGTCATCCTATTAGCCCTCATGTTTTGGGGGATGATGTGGGGGATCACCGGGATGTTTTTGGCTACGCCCATCACGGCCGGACTCAAGATCGTGATGGAAGGCTACGACTCGACAAAACCGCTAGCCAATTTGCTGGCCGGTCGGTTTGAGAAGGTCGACCTGGACGATGTTCAAGATTTGTCAGGCCTAGCCTAGTCTGCAGACAGAAACCAAGGTTCAGCCTGCTCGGTTTCTAGTCGTTTCGTTTCTACTTTTCAGTGGCCGTTTCTTTGGTGGCAGTCTTCTTGGCTAGAACGTAAAAGAAGACCGGGGTAAGAAAGATTCCAAAGAAGGTAACACCCAGCATTCCAGCAAAGACGGCGATGCCAAGCGGACGCCGCATCTCAGCTCCAGCCCCGGTAGCCAACGCCAAAGGCACCACACCGAGGATGAAAGCGAGTGAAGTCATAATGATGGGGCGCAACCTCAAGCGACATGCGTTGATGGTTGCATCAAATTTTGACATGCCCTTCTCCTGAGATTCCTTTGCAAATTCGACGATCAGGATCGCGTTTTTACTCGCGAGTCCGACCAAGACGACAAAGCCAATCTGAACGAAGATGTTGATGTCCAAACCGGCCAACGCGATGCCAATTACGCTGCTGAGCAAGCACATGGGTACCACGAAAACGACCGCCAACGGCAAACGCACACTCTCGTACTGGGCAGCGAGGACCAAAAGGACGAGAACGACGGCAATGCCGAATACAATGAGAGCCGTGCTCCCGGCTTGAATTTGCAGATAAGTGAGTTCCGTCCATTCGGCATCCATTCCATTCGGAAGAGTCTCGTCGACGAGCTTATCAATCATCGTGACTACCTGACCGGAGCTGACACCCGGCACCGACATGCCATTGATGGCCGCAGCGTTGAATCCGTTGTACCGAGTCACTCCGTCTGGACCGGTGGTTTCTGTCACGGTGACTAAAGAACCTAGTGGAACGAGATCCCCGCTCACGCTCTTTACACGAAACTTCGAAATCTGTTCCGGGCTCAAACGGTAGGACGGATCGGCTTGAACGTTGACCTGCCAAGTTCGACCAAATTGGTTGAAGTCATTGGCGTAGTTCCCCCCTAGGAGCGTTTGCAGCGTTCCAAAGACCTCGCTCAGCGATACGCCCATCGTCTTGCATTTGACCCGATCCACATCGACGTACATCTGCGGCGTGCCGGAGCGGAAACCGTTTGCCATTCCAAGAATGCCAGGCAACTGGGTGCCTTGCTGGGCTAGCTGGTCGGCATTGCTTTGTAGGCTCGAAAGTCCGTAAGAGGCAACATCGCGGACCATCAGCTTAAATCCGCCACCGGTACCCAAGCCGTCGACAGGAGGTGGGCCGAAGACTGAAACTTTGCCATCAAAGATCTTCTGGGCGGACAGCTTTCGGATAGCCATCGAGATAGCGGCTGCGGCCTCCTCTGGGCCTTCTCGGTGGTGGAATTCGTCGAGAATGACGAACACGGACCCCGAGTTGGGACCGACTGTGCCTTGGACAAAGGACTGACCGATTACGCTCATCGAATGAGCAATCCCAGGGACGCCGCCATCTGATCCCGAGTCATCGTGGGACTCGGAATGAGAATGCTGTCCGTCTCCAACAAGAATCTCATCCAAGCGTTTCATCACTTCAGTCGTACGTTCAAGTGAAGCCGAGTCGGGTAGCTTCACATCGACCAACAAGTAGCCCTTATCCTGACTCGGAATAAAGCCAATCGGCACGGTCGTCATGCCAAAATACGTTGCGCCTAGAAGCCCCGCATAAACGAGCAGGACAACAAAACTCAGACGCAACAACCATCCAGCAACCCCTGCATAAGCATTCGAAGCTGTATCGAAAACACGATTGAAGCCTTTGAAGAACCAGCCAAAGATCGCGTTCAGGATTCTTGTAAGAGGGTCGGTCTGCTCGGCTTTCGGCTTCAAAAGCAATGCACACAAGGCTGGGCTCAGAGTCAGAGAATTCACGGCCGAGAAAAAAGTGGAGACGGCAATTGTGACCGCAAACTGCCGAAAAAACTGACCCGTGATTCCCGATATGAAGATGCACGGAATAAAGACACACATCAAAACCAATGAGATTGCAATAATCGGTGCTGTCACTTCGGACATGGCTTCTCGGCTCGCATCCCGTGGGGAGCGGCCGTGTTCCAATTTGTGCTCGACGGCTTCGACGACCACGATGGCATCGTCAACTACGATTCCAATGGCAAGCACCAATCCAAAGAGCGATAAGTTATTGATGCTGTAGCCAAGTCCGGCCATGACCGCAAAGGTTCCGATAATGGCGACCGGTACTGCAATCAACGGAATCACAGCAGCTCGCCAGGATTGCAAAAAGAGCAAAACAACGATGGCGACGAGAATGATTGCATCACGGAGGGCTTTGAAAACCTCTGCGATCGACTCTGAGATGAACGGAGTGGTGTCGTAGACGATCTTGTAGTCGACACCCGGTGGGAACGTTGCCTTAAGCTCCTCCATACGAACTCGGACTTGCTGGGCGGTGCTTAACGCGTTTGAACCCGGGAGCTGGTAGATGGCGATTCCGACGGAGGGCGAGCCATCCAGATTACAGGCGGTGTCGGAGTTCTTTGGGCCGAGTGCGATGCCGCCGCTGACTTCTCCGCCGGCCAAGGTACGTTGTTCGGTAACAATGTCGCTCAGTCGAACGACGCGTCCTTCCGAGCCTTGCTTGACCACGATCTCCCCAAATTCGGCAGGATCGACCAACCTTCCCTTCGTACTCAGGGTGTATTGGAATGCTTCGCCAGTTGGCACCGGGGGACGGCCCAAAGCACCAGCAGCTACCTGAACATTCTGCTCTCGGAGGGCTGCCATGACGTCCGTCGAACTCAAGCCGAGGGTCGACATGCGATCCGGATCGAGCCAAACACGCATGCTGTAGTCACGCTGGCCGAGGAGACCAACGTCGCCCACACCCGTGATGCGAGCCAATTCATCTCGCAATCGGATGGTCGCAAAGTTACTGAGGTAGAGCTGATCACGTGAATCGTCCGGAGAAACCAAATTGACAACCAGCAGGATACTTGGGGAACGCTTTTTGACACTGACGCCTGTCTGCTTCACTTCTTCAGGCAGACTGGGCGTGGCCAGATTCACGCGATTCTGAACCATGACTTGGGCGGTATCCAAGTCGGTTCCAAGCGAGAAGGTCACAGTCAGATTGTACGCGCCATCGTTGGTTGACTGGCTAGACATGTACAACATGTTCTCGACACCAGTCACCTGTTGCTCAATGGAAGCCCCTACAGTTTCAGCAACGACTGTGCTGTTAGCACCTGGGTACACGCAGGACACCTGAACCGCTGGCGGAGCGATATCCGGATATTGCGCTACTGGTAGGGTTGCGACGAAGATCGCTCCGCAAAGCGTGATAAGGACTGAGATGACGCCAGCGAAGATTGGCCGATCGATAAAGAAGTGAGGAATCACTGGTCTTCTCCCTGACTTCCGTTCTCGTCGCTCGAATTATCTAGAAAATCGTTGGGTGCCGAATCAGCAACTGCTCCCGACGTCTCGTTCTCAGCGTTTGGGGCACTTACCGATGTCATTTCCGCTTGTACGGCTGCGCCCGGTCGGACTTTCTGGATTCCCTGGTAAACGACTTTTTCTCCAGCGCTGATACCCGAGACGACGGAACGCATTGCTCCAAACTTGGTCCCAAGTTCGAGGACCCGTAGCTCAGCTTCGCCGCTTCCATTGATGACATAGGCGATCTTGTCAGCCTGGTCCGTTGCAATGCATTGCTCAGGAATCAAAACTCCGGTGTATGGCGTGCCCTTGGGTATCTTGACGCGAACGAACAGTCCGCCGGTTAAGAAGTGATCTTCATTGTCAAAGACTGCCCGAATTCGGATTGTTCCTGTGCCCCCATCAACGCGATTTTCTGCAAAATCCAGGTAACCTTCGTGTGTGTATTCCTTTTCGTCCTGGAGCTTGAGTAGACACGGGATCTGCAAATCCTTGAGGGCGCCGCTCTCTGAATTGCTTTTCCCTGCTTCGAGAGCTTGCCGCTTGTAAGCCAGAACCGATTGCTCGTCTACGTCGATGTACGCGAACATCGGCGTATCGTTCACGATCCGAGTCAGTAGTGTTCCCGCACCAAAACCACCATTCAGCACGTTACCAGGGGTCACGTAGGCTCGATCCGTCCGGCCAGAGATGGGGGCTAGAATCCGCGTGTATTTGAGGTCCAGTTCCGTTCGTGCAGCGGCGGCTTCCGCAGCCGTGATCTGGCTTCGAGCCTCTTTGACGGCCGCTTCGGTTTCGTCGTATTCGGCCTGCGACACCGAGTTGTTTGCGAGCAGCTCTTTGTATCGGGCAAATGTGGTTTCTGCCAAACTAAGCTTGGATTGCCACAATTCGATATTGGCAAGTGATTGCGCGTGAATGGCCGCGTATTCATCCGATTCAATGGTTGCCAGGAGGTCGCCGGCCTTCACGAGTTGCCCATCTTCGAATTCCACCGTTTCGAGAAAGCCCGATACTCGTGATTGCACGTCGACAGACTCGGAAGGGTCTGTACGCCCCACAAATTCATCGAAGTCAGTGACTTCTTGACTTTGAGCTTCGATGCAGATGACCACCGGGGTTGGCATCGAAGGCGGGCCGCCTTGATTTGACGAGCAGCCCGAGAGAAAAGCAACGAATATCGTTGAAACAAGGCACAAGGGAATTCGGGACTCGCGCCCAGACTCTAGAATCAGTCGTCTTGTGATGACGTTCATTGAATGACCTGAATTGCGAACAAAGTTCGGTAGGAAATAGTCTGTGGTTTTTCTGTTCGGTTTTATTGGGTTGCTTGCGACGGTCGCTTTGCACGCTGTCACCGGTTCAATCTTGGTTGACTTGCTGCGAAGGTATGGCAAGTCGATAGCATCACTACCCTTCGTCGCTCAGAGCTTGGTCGTATCTTCTACTGCTTGTGTACTCGTCTTCAAGCACTTAGTCGACATCGTGATGTGGGCGCTGCTTCTGAAATGGCTTGATCCCGACACGTTTGATGGCTTTGAATCAGCACTCTACTTTTCTGCTGTGACCTACACGTCGCTGGGGTATGGCGACATCGTACTGGATTCACGCTGGAGGTTGCTCTGTGGATTCGAGGCCATTGATGGCCTTATGCTGTTTGGCGTAAGCACTGCACTACTATTCATTATCTTCCAGCGGCTTTGGGTTGTAGAGCCTCCCAAGTCTTGATCGCAGTTGACGCATCGGAGCTTGGATGCCCAACTCCGCTATGAGTGCCCGGTTTTGCTAATAGCGGGTTCCGTTTTCCATTTCACGGCGCACTCATTGCGAGTGTTGTCGAACCCCAGGGCGGGCTCGCTAAACAGACCCGATGCCACCGTAGGGAAGCAGGGGGAGAGCGAGCCCTTGCTAGTAGCTTGCTTTACGAACGCCGGCGACGACGTAGCCGGGGTATCGCTGGAGTGCGTTCGCGGACGCGGCTCGGCTGTTGGGAGCCGAGACCATCACCTGCATTGGGCGACCGTATCGACCGCGACCAGGTACTAGGCGGACTTGCCAGATGTTGGTGACTCCGGTTGCGGCCCCAAGTAGGTTGAGCTTGAGCAGTTCGACTTGCTGTTGAGCAGCTCGGTCTCGCTGATAGTTCATTGCTTGAGCTTGTAGGTAGAGGCTTTCTCGAGCTTGAGCCTCCTCGTCCTCATGCTGCTTGAGCCAGTTTTCCCATCCGGGTTGCAGTACTGCGAGATCTGCTTTGGAAAACATGAAGAACGGCACACCGACTTCATCGCCACTTTCGAGCTCCATCAAAACGCCTTCTAGGTCGTATTTCTTGGAGCCGCCTCGCATTGGCTTTGCCCAATTCTCGAAATCGTCGGCTGTCTTAAGATCGATTTTTTCAAGCTTAGAAATGGTTTTGAGAAGTACCTTCTGTTGCAACGCGTTGGCATCCTCAAATGCTTTGTCGCCAATCATCATCTTTCCGCGTTGGCGGGAGATGACCAGTTGTTTTTTGCCGTACTTGAGAACACGACCACGCACTTTGATGCCGTCAGCACCGGTCCAGACTTGCATTTTGTCGGCTGGTTTTTTCTCGGTGTCCTCGGTACGCAGTGCCTTCACAAACTCGTTGTCCTTTGCGCAAAGGTCGGAGAGTTCGACGGCGACTAACGTCCCGTCTTCCTTCTTGAGGACGACCGTGTCCTCGCCGTACGCAACCGCATCGGCCTTCAACTTGTAAACGCCGTTCGCGCAGACCCACTCACGTTCTTTCGCGTCGGCAGGTGCGCAGAGCGCGAACAGAACAAAAACCATAGACAAGACATGTGTGCGTTGCATCGTACGTTAGCTCCTAGGCTTGATGGCAATGCGAAGTCGTAGCTAAAACCGCGGCGAAGTGATGTTGCTATGAAGCGGGATGTGATTCGCTCTCCGCAGAAAGTCGAATTTCCGTCACTCGGTCACTAAAGTAAATACGCAGGGCTGCCACGTATTGTAGGAGCCCTGCGCTGAGTCTGGTCAGAAATTAGATTAGAAACAGATGTAGATATCTCGGGACGCCATGGATGTCTTCATCAACGCGGATACGAGTGTCGCCAGCTGGTTAACGCTGCAACCAATGGAGTTCGCGTAATGACGCGTCTTTGGCAAGTCGAAGAGATCTAGAAATTGATTCCAAACTTCGAAGTCATGCTTCGGCGCGTTTGAGCGGTCAACTCATCAATGGCCGCGATGGCTTCCTTGTAGCTGCCGTAAGCGCCCATACGCTGGCGTGCACCAACCGAAGCTTGGTCACGGGCTCGAGAGTACGCGTTGTAGCCGTTGCCGTAGTATCCACCACCGTAACCGCCATAGTTGTAGTACTCACCACCGTAGCCGTTGGAAGGAGATGCTTGTAGTTGGCCTGCTGCCACATTGCCCTTCTGAATGGAGACGGCATTGCCTCGCAGCATTTGAGCGACCGCGAAGCCGTAGTCGACGAGCTCAGGGTCAACGTCAAGCGTATTGAGTTCTTCAATGCGTCGAGCCTGTGTCTCGTTCCATTTCGCTCGGAAGCCAGTCGTTTGAGCCTTGTACTTGCGAACTCGCTCGATGTACGCGTTCACTTTGTCGAAGTATTGCTTGGATTTGTATGCGGCTAGGTTCTCTTCACGCAATTCCGATTTGGCGGTCGCATCAGCAATTTGCGAGGCATGGCCTTGAAGGCTCAAGATCCCCAAAACTCCGTCCAACGAAGATTCGCTGATTGGGCCTTGGAACTGCAGAGTGTTGCCTTTGACCGATGCCTTCCAAGTTGCAACTTCAGGGGCGCTGGTACCATTTCGTTCGAGGATCTCGACGAGTAGCTTGTTGGCAATCGGCAGAAGAGCCTCTGGTGACTTGGAATGTTCTAGAGCCAAGATGCACTCGGACAAACTTCTGCGGCCGACAATGATCGAGATGCCTTTGACACTAGCCATGATCTCAGCCATCTTCTTCGCGTCTTGACCTTGCATGACGCCCAGCGTTGAAATGCGATCCTCTAGACCAACTGGTGAGAAACGATTGGCAACGTCGACAGCAAGCATAAACGAAAGATAACTTTCAGGTCGTACAGCTTGCTTTTGTAGAAACTCAGAAACTCGCGCTCCACCCGAGGACTCATCTGCCCAGGTGGCCAACATGGATCGGTCCGCAGGACGCATAAAGCCAAGCCGTTGGTCTTCGAGCGGAATGAGATAGCTTTCCATGGAGGTGCGAACGACTTCTCGGCCCGAGACGGAATCTACGTAGCCCTTCATTCCGGCGGCCAGCGCGGCGGCGTCCACTGGGCTACCAAGCTTGGCGTAACCGACTTCCCATTTTGGACGCAGCGAATCCAAATCAAGGTCCGCAATGGCCCAGACTTCTTCGACGTTGGAACGGAGGCCATCCGTCATCCCAGCGTCTCTCATCAGCTTGGACAACGCTGGTGGATTGATATAGACGACCGTGTTCGACCGCGATGGGGCCCGCTTCAAGATGCCGGGCAACTTTGGCTCTGGCTCTTGAGCTGAAATGGTCCCGCCCACGACCAAAGCCGCACAAAGAGTGAGTGTCAAAAAGGAGAAGTATCGCGCCGACATGAGTTGTGCCTCGGTTGTTGATCAGGTAGCGAAAATTGCATTTCGCTACTCTAGCGAAGAGCAATTCAAATTCCACCCAAAATTGCCTATTCCAAGTGCAACATTTGGACCGCGCGAAGATCCGTTGGAAAACTACTTCGATACGGGGAGATAGACGATCACAATCGAGTGCAGGGTGGCGAATGTACGCCACAGCCGTATGGGTGGAGTTTCCAGTTAAATGGCGGGCTTGGCGTACTTTCCAACAAACAGGATTGTGCCGGATGCTACGTCGCGGATGAGATACAAGAACGGTCGGTCGGCTCGGAAATCTGGGATGAAGGGCTTCATGGGGGGACCGCCGAAAATGCCACCGACGAAGGTCGCCACAGCTGCTTCGGTGCTGGTCTCGTTGACGTCAATCATGGTCTTATGACGGATCATGCCGAGAGTGATCTGCCCGATCTCGTCTTCATCCAAGCCGGTGAAGTCGGCGGTGGGGCCGAAAGCTTGCTTGATTCCCAGCTGTACAAGCAATGGTTTCAAATCGTATTCGGATTCGAATCTGAACTTTGGCAAGAAGACATTGGTCTCACGACGCTTCAGCTGTTGTGTCCATTCGTCAATCTGCTCGGCGGTCAGGTTGGCCTCAATCGCCCCTAAGCCGGCGTGATGATTTGGCGAGATCACGAGCATTACAACCTCATCACCACGGTACGGTAGCTCTACAATCGAGAATCCTTCCTGGCCCGGGTACAGGCCCTCCGTCTGGTTATGCCTGATCTGTTCAGGTGTAAAAAAGGCCGAGCCGTCTTGATTGAAGGCCGCGTATCGCACGGAGAACTTCGGACCGTGCATCATCGAAGTATTTGACTTCGCTCCGTTGGCGAGGGTGAAGCTTCGAAGCTTGGTCTCAGCTACGTCGAACTTGGTTTCCCAATCAGCTCGAAAGTAAACCGCGTTGACAACAGCTAGTTGCAGTTTCTGCGAGACATTGTCAGAAAGTGGAGGTACGACGCTATCGATGTGTCCTTTTGTTCTTTTAGAGCACCAAGAATTGATCTCGCGCCGAGCTGCGTCGAATTGGCTTCTAAAATCAACTGACTGGATGCCATCCGAGCCATAGTGCTGGTTGACAGTGCGTTCAAACTCCGGATCGAAATGGAAACTCAGATCTCCCCATATCGAATTGGCGCTAAGAAGCTCGGACGATGGTATCGAGGATTCGATTCGGCTTCTTTTATGGGCGACACGATTGCGTTCACGTAGTAGTTTTGAAAACTGCTTCTTGTTCAATTTTGCGATTTCCCCTTCGGACTTCGGAGAGGGCGCGAACCACCCCATTGCTGCATGTTGTTGCTCCTTTACTTTCGAATCCAACTCGTTGTACTGTCTTTCGAGCCTGATAATCTCTTGCCTGATTGCATCCAATCTCGGATGGTTCTGCGCTGCATTCAGTTGCTCGTTGAGCGTGGCAAATCCGGTGTGAACGGGCGCAAGGCTAGACGAATCTTCCGCAGTGGCTTTGCTAGTTCGGGTGGTGATCTTGGGGAAGTGCAATGCGTCTGCGATTTCTTGGGCAGTTTGACCGCGTGCTCCCTCGGCGATCATCGCGAGTGACTGGGATAGGGAGTACGGGGAGAAGAACAGGTTCTCATCAGGGGCGGATTCACTCAGACTTCGGTACAGGTCAATCGCGAATGCGTTGCAGGCCGCTGCCGTTACCTCGACCGCTTCTGATTTCGTCGATGCCGGCGAAGTTTCGCTTTCGGTTGCAAAGCCCCAGTTTGGGAAAGCGAACAAGTTTGCCATTGCTGCTATCAGTAGCATTTGAGCTCTTGGTGCGAACATGTATTGCGGCTCCTTTCGGTCTAAACGAGCCCAGACGTGGGGCTGTAACGTCACGGCAAACCAGTGACCCGGATGATAGCACACCTTTCGGCGTTTCCGCAGAAGATTGCCAATACTGCAATGCACACATAACGGAGGAAAAACCAAAGGATGGCTCGGATTTGCCTTCCTGCCTAAGGCAGACTTCAGGTCGGGGTGGCCGATCCTTCAGAAATCCGAGAATTCGTACTAATAGTTTTCTGTGGCGTGTGTCATTTAATTGGAAGCCTAGCAAAGTAAGGCCGGTCGCCCGCGTGCTGGGGCAAAATAGAAGGGCGGTGATCGGCTCGAGGAGGCCGGCAACCGGAAGGCCCCCCAGGCCGGATGCTTGCTCCGGATCCCGATTCACACAGATTACGAGCCAACTAGAAACAAATGAGAAATCTGAACCACGAAAGAACAAACCCGACCTCCACTCGAGTTAGCGGGTGGATCCTGATTCTTCTTTTTGCCAGTTGCGTTGGTCTATCAGGCTGCGGACAAAAAAAGGTAACTCGGACTGTGGGTGGTGGTTACGCTCCAGTCACTTCGCAAGTCCTCTTGGACCGAACCTTCTCGCATCGAACTGGCGGCGAAAAGTTCGACTTTACTTGGACATTCGAAGGCACTCGTTTTGTGGTGGATGGTGATCATATCCCACCTGACCTTTCGGTCGCATTGCTCGGGACAGCGTCTGAGGTCAACGTGATTGAGGGTTCGTGGCATATCGAAGACGGGCAGATTGAGTTTGCTGTCGATACTGGGGAACACAACGAGGAGCGTAAGTCAGCATTGCGTATTTTCAATACGGGCGTCGTTCGAATCGAGACAGCTGAAGCGCAGTATGTCTTTTAGGTGCCTGACATGACCTTCCATCGCGGTTGCAATCCTGCGACGGTTGCGTGTGATCGAACGCAAGCAGTCGAGCCGTGTGCTCTCGCTGGCTCCGATGACATTTGGCGGAGTGGATATTCGGTCGATGGTCCTAACATCGTCGAGCCATCAGAGATCGTAAGTGGAAGAGAATTGCCGGATCGCTGTCATGGCTTGTGTAAATGAAAAGACCTCGCATCCAGACGGTATACGAGGCCTTTGGGTTATTTGAATTCACGTCACCGCCAGCTGTTTTTGGCGGGGATTTATTCCAGGGGCTTTTTCGGTAGCAGGATATCCGTTGGAAATCGCGTTAGTAGCGGAAGATCAGCTCAGTTTGCAAACGCCCTTCGATGACATCCTTGAAGGCCGTCAGTGGATATTCGTAAGCGAGCCCGGCTTCGAAGTTGCCGCATGGTTTGTATTTCACACCCACGTTCTGAGTCAGTAAATCGTTGCCGGCGATATTGTTTGACGACAGGTTGAAAAGGTCTTGTCCGCCTACTCCCAATGCAGCTCCAGCGGACGCATCATCGGTCCAGTGCCACCAAGCCATCTCAGTGAAGACATAACTGGTCTTCGTCAAACGGAGGTCGAGATGATTGGACCAATGGATGGCTGAGCTTTGAACGGCTCCATCCAATGGCAGGCGGTAGCCAATGCTAGAAAGGATGTGAGCGTCGCCGCCCATTAGACGCTGGCCACCCGTCGCGAAGAAGTGGAATTCACCGTCACCAATGTCTTGCAGCGCACGTGTGCTGCCAATCGGAATCTCGTAGGTAGCACCGATCGAGGCGATTCGACCTCGAGCAACGTCGCGAATCACATTGTATTTTAGACCTGCCGTGACGTCCGCCCATCCGTCCGCCAACAGCGTATCCAATGCGCCATCCGTATTGTCGACGATGAAACCGTCCTTGACCGCGATCAAGCTCAATTTTTCCGTCAACGCGATGCGAAACTGGGCCGCATAGAGTTGGATGGAACCTCCCGCCGGGATACCACCACCAATCTGGTTTGGAACCCAGTGGTTTACAAAGATGGGACGCACCTCCGTCAGAGTGCGTGGATCCTCAAAGTACACAAAGTTGATCATGGGGCTGATGAAATCATCAAAGCAATGATCACTTGGTTTAATCAAACCGCTTAGCAAACTCTTTGACAAGTTGCAGTCGCCAAGCAAGCTTCCAACTCCTGAATCGCAGCCTGCATCACAGGCCGAATCGCAATCCATGCCGCACGACGAGTCGCAGCCATCAAACACAATGGCGGAATCGCCAATACATTCTTGAGTGCAACATTCTTCAGCGTTTACGTTGCTGCTTGGGATGATCGACGCGAGCAAGAGCCCCACGCCGATACGCAGCTTGGTTACAGTCCTACGCACGTTGTTTTCCCTCCTTGAAGACATCACGTGGTCATTAAATGACTTCGCACTGCAGTACGAAGTGTATGCGATTCATCGGACTCTAATTGCGTGAGGATTGCGATACCGGCGGGGTGCAATTTCTTTCCTTCGACCGGCAAACTTTGACATGTGCAGCGCGCTTATCAGCACACTCGCAGGGACGCGGCACGAATGTCTGCGCGCTGATTGTCGCGCTTAAACGAAACTTGCAAGTTCGACCGATTCTATGCCTGGACGTCGCGAATCGTTGGTCGTAGTCTGCCGGTCAACGCGACGCATTTTGTGGCGTCGTGTGTCAACGAAGACTGGCTGTACGCGGACGATTGTCGATGCCATCCGCGAAGGAGATTTAATGAGCACGAAGCTAATGGAATCGGAATCAGGGACTGTTGAATCCAAACGCACCGAGGCGGGTAGACATGAAGCACGACAGGCGAATAGGGGTGTTAGCTACGGGGCCGTAGCTTGGATCACCGTCGTGCACCTGGGTGCTTTGGCTGCGCCATGTACATTCACTTGGGCCGGCCTGTGGGTCATGTTGGGGATGTATTTTCTAACGGGCTGCGTGGGGATTTGTTTGGGCTACCACCGTTTGCTGAGTCATAAGAGCTTTGAAACCTATCAACCTGTACGTTGGCTGATCGCCTGGATTGGCGGACTTGCCGGGGAGGGGTCTGCAATCCATTGGTGCGCGAACCATCGTGTGCATCATGCGAAGAGCGATCATGACGGGGATCCACATTCGCCACGTGAAGGCTTCCTGTGGAGCCATATGTTGTGGTGCGTGCAGCACATGGGCGTGAATGAAAGGCAAGAGCTGCACGAGCGTTGGGCTCCTGATTTGCTCAAGGATCCGGTGCTTCGGTTTCTCGACCGGACGTTTCTGCTTTGGCAAATTCTAATCGCGTTAACGTTTGGTTGTGTTGGCTACGTGTTTGGTGGTTATTCGCTTGCTGCGTCGCTGATCGTTTGGGGAATCTTTCTGCGCATGGTGATCGTTCTCCATGCAACTTGGTGCATTAACTCCGTGACTCATGTGTGGGGGTACAAGACTTACGACAACGGTGATGACAGTAAGAATCTGTGGTGGGTCGCCGTGATTACCTTTGGTGAAGGTTGGCATAATAACCACCATGCCTATCAGAAGGCCGCTAATTATGGACATCGTTGGTGGGAGTTCGACACCACCTACATGATCATATCACTGATGCGTATGATTCGCCTAGCGTGGAATGTGGCCCCAATTCCTCCTAAAGCGATCGCTATCTTGGATCAGAAGAAGATGCGAAACCGGGAGAAACGCTAGGCCTTGATAGCGATCGGTGTTGTTCGGGCCAATTCGGAATAAGCCGAGCCGTTGGAGCTCGTTTCAAGCCATTGAAGGTGGCTCCAAACTTTTAGAAGTGGCGAGATTCAGACCTCCACCACGGGAATGAGTGCTTCGCCAGCCAGCGCCCAGGGCTAATCTGTAGTGATCACAGCCTGAATTTAGGCTGTTTCGCCATTGAGCCGCTGGCCCAGTGCTGCCCACATGGGCGACGGGTTTCATGACGCGCCCGGCCGCTCACGCGTCGCGTCTCATGCCCTAGAGCATTTTTCGTTTTGGTGTAACCAGAGAATCCGACAGCGTGTCCAAGGCATTCGTTGCCGGCAAGACTCTTTGCAAGTATTCGGAAAATGCGAATCTGTTCTAGCTTGAAACTCTGATTGGCACTGTGTCAGCGCCGCGGCTGATTGCGTTGTTGCGAGTTTTGTCTTGTCATGACCATCTTCGCGTAATGCATTTGCTTCAAGACTTGAACGACGGGAATGCGACCGGCGACTAAGTTGCCGTCGATGCGTCCCGCTATGTCTTGACCACTTGTGTTGTGGATCCTCAGCACGGGATAGCTACCATATTTTTCATTGAAGCGTTTTGTTGTTTTGATGTCTTTGAGAGTATCGACGAAGACTGGGATGAATTCTTGTGAAGCTTGAATCACCATACCATGTGCGAGCGGACCGCGCGCGAATTGTTGGCAACCCGCTCAGCCAGGGTTCTCACCAAAGTGTAACCACAAAGGTTTCTTCTCTTCCTGAGCAATTTTGAGGGCCGCATCGTAATCGACATACCACTCGATGCCCCCGATTTTGACCTTCTTGGGCTTCGCTTTTTCTTCGGTCTCCTCTTCCGGTTTGGATTCTGATTCCACTGATTTAGATTCTCCGGATTCAGCTTTTTCTTGAGGCTTCGACTGCTCGGTGTTCTGCCTGCTATTGCCGCGATTTCGGCGTAACTGAGCATTAGCTGATTGCGACTGCACCAAGGAGGTCAAAGCTATTAGCAGAGATAGCTGGAGCAGGCCGATTCGCCAAAGCGCCTGCTTGGAAGGTAAAGATTTCATGCTGAATTCAGACAATCAAAACTGATGGAAAGCAGTCGGTCGCAGCGAGCGCTGAACCACTGTTGTGACATTTGAACATATCGTCCAACGGCACTGGGCACAAACAGCTTGATTCTGTCACGTACCCGAAAGGTCGCAATGAAGGCTGAATGCGAGTCTTCGAATGACTGCTTCTGTGATGCACTTCGCATATCCGGCCACGCTAATAGAGTGATCCCATACTTGGATGGAGGTCCGATGGCACGAGTTCCCAGACGTTTCTAGCGTTTGGGGCAGCGTCATCTCAATGGGGCATTGCCTTCTCCGAAGACCTTACGCCGAGCGTACACAACCAGGAGTACGTAGGTAATCGATTGAATCTGAATGCCGACGAGAAACCAAAACATCGGGTTCTCGAGTTCTTCACGCCAATGAATTTGGCAGTAGTAATAGATGCTAAGGCATGAAAGCGCTGTGAGGCCCAATCCAACTCCGTATGCGATGAGCCCGCGTTTCGGAGTGGTCCCCGCTAGAACGCGGGTGAGAGTTCCCCACGCACACGCGGCCAGCAACATCAAGAGAGCAGCTCCCCAGCGTCCGGTGTAAATCGGAATAAAGGTGGTACCCAACGCGACCAGCAAGGAGCTACCAATGAAGATCAGACTCAGTGGCTGGCCGACAGCGTCCTGCAATAGTTGCATGGGTGTGGCGGTGCCCTCTTCCTCGCGAAGCCTTTCGATCTTCTTGCTCAGACGTCGGCTATAGAGAGGGACGAATAAGATCATGTAAGGCGCGAAGATGGCTGGGATGACGAAGCCCCGAAGTGCCACCGGGATAGGCGGTCGAAAATAGATGTACATTGACGCTAGGGCAATTAGAGGCAGTAGGCTCAATGTACAGATCACAAGGTGACGAATCACCAACGCTCGTTCAGCATCCGAACGAGCTTCCTTGACCGACATTTGTGCGAGCCATCCGGCCATGGGAAGCTGTGCGAGAGATAGCCAGAAGATTCCGCTTCCACCTGAGAAGAACGAAGTTGCTTTGGCGACGGTTCCCACCAAAGTCGCCTTGCCACCCCCACCGAGGCTCATCATCACGGCGCCGGCGAAGTTTTCGGATGGCTTCGAGGCAATCAAAGTTTCTTCGACGGTGGTGACCATTTGTGCATGAAGCATTTTTCGTCCTCTTGCCAAGCGTTGTTTGACGGCATCGGTGGACAGGTCTAATGCTTCGGCCACGCGACGAACGGATTGTTCTTCGCGATAGAACAGAATCATTGGCTCGCGGTAGTTCTCTGGGATCTCGGCCAGTGCATTCCAAACCAATTGTTGCTGTTCGGCGGACATCACATTCGCGACGGGATTGTCCTTGGCTTCGGCCACGTCAGCGACAGAGTCGAGCGAAGCTGCTTGAGATGTTGGCTTGGAGGCGTAGCGTGACGAATTGCGGTTGGCGAGATTGCGAACGATGGTACACAACCACGATTTAAAACTGCTGATCTCCTTGAGGTCGCCCAGCTTCTTCCAGGCCTGGATGAATGCCTCCTGGGCAAGATCCTCACTAGATGCCACATCGCCGCAGCGGTTGTAAGCAACGGAGCAAACGAGGGACTGGTAGCGAGTGACGAGCTGACCGAAGGCAGCTTTGTCACCATCGCGGCTGGCTTCAATGAGATCAGAGTCGGAGTTGGGAATAGCGGTTTGCATAGCGGATCCTTCAAGCCGACTGGAATCACCCGAGCCAGATTGCGGTATCTGGCGAGTCGATTCCATCGGAAAAGTTTAGGGATGCCTTGTTCGATTCAGCTTGTCGATTTCATAGGAATCTCGAAAAGCGGGACTGGAAAGGCCCCAATTCCTCGAAAAAGTCGTGTTTCTCCAAAGGGAGCAGATAGAGGAGGCCAGCAAACGCAGAGTGGTGACAAGGATTTGGAGATTTTTTCCGGACCATCATGGCAGGCCGTCAGGGCAGAGGAACTCTTGACGACGCGAAATCATGCACCATGACGACCGAAGATGAATTGAGTTCGCTCCATCGGTATGAATTACAAGAGCGATATCTTGAATTGACTCGAGGTGAGTTGCCAGCTTTGGCAATGCAACGTGGTTGGGAAATCAAAGACGATCATTGCTTCATGCGGATCATACTTGACCGGCTGTTCCAAGACTGCTGGTACAACCATCTCGACGTCCGACTCACGGCCTACAAACAATTGACCGAAACGCAACTGCGAATGTGTATATCGATCGCGGAGGAGCTACTGGAGGCTGATGCTGAGAGCATCGGGGCATGGAATCACGATAGTTTGCGATGGAGGGGGCGTCTGCGATGAGTGAAAAGTCAAAAATAAGTGGCCAGGTTTCTAGCTCTGTCCTGCCTCCGAGCGGTGAGCTCACTAGAGGTGAGGTGGACCGAATCATCATGATGGCATGGGAGGACCGTACCAGCTTTGATGCAATTCGCGAGCAGTTCGGTTTGTCGCCTGGCGATGTGATCAAGCTCATGCGGAGAGAAATGAAACCTAGTTCATTCAAAACGTGGCGCAAGCGGACTCAAGGACGAGTTACAAAACACGAGGCGAAGTTCGCGGAATCAGATGCGGGCGAGCAAACGCGACGGTTTCGTGCCAAATCTCAACGCGGTTAACCTAGATTCGCGCCACTCAGGTCGAAACGATGGCGAAGATCAAACGTACTCGATCAAAGTCATGTACGCTCTGCAGCAAAGACAATGACGTTCTCTACCGAGTTCGAATCAAAGCGGACGGAGACTGGATCTTCGTGTGCCCGACCTGCTTGGAAAAGGTGAAGCCTAACAATCCCGAATACCAATATGGCGGAACTTGGAAGAGCAAGAAACGCCACTGATCCGATTGACTGGCGAAGGGGATAAATGGCCCGGCTACTCAGCCATTAAGACTAGAGCGATATTCGCCTCGCTCGGAGGTGAGATAGTTGCAGTGATGTCAAATTCAGCCGAAGGACCCACAGTGACTCCGCGATCGATATCAATCCAAGTCGCCTTGTACTGCCTGTTCGCGATATCCAGCCACGTGATTTTGTATTGTCGATTCTTCTTAGCCGACAGTTGTTCTCGATTGAACTCAACTTTGGCTACGTCTCCTGTTTCCGATTGATCCGGAAAGTACACAACCATCTTTTTGCGGTCGATGTTAGTGGCTAGGTAGGCTTCATTGGATTCGCGTTTGTTCAGAATCGAATTATCGGGTTCTAATTCCCAGAGTGGGACCATTTGTTCGAGCACGCGAGCCGCTTTGATGCAATTCACAGCTTTGTCTCCGATGCCTAGTCCTGAATCCGGGCGGTGGAATCGAATGGAGGCGGCGCCGGCGAGTAAGTGTCGCCAGAATCGTTCAATAGCGTCTTGATCCGAATGGCCAAATTTGTTGCCATCGGCACCGTAGGTTTTGGTGGTGTTCATCGGACGTGGCTGACGGCTCAAGTACTTGCGCACGAAAAGGAAGTTGTCCCAGTGCTTTTGTCCTGAGTTCTGATTGTTTTGCGACACATCGACGAAGTCGTAAAGCTCCGGATGATCGAAGGTTTGCCGGTGGCGTTTGGCTGTCAAATCCCAGTCATCCCACATCTCAGTAATCATCACTGGCCGCTGCTTGTTGTTGGCTTCCGCACGAATCAGTTGGGCCCAGTACTCGGCCCACTCCGGTTCAGCCTTGGTTTCGTTGTCGATGCAGTAGAGAACGTTGGCGTGATCCAGCGAGTGTGACAGTAGCTTTTTGACGAAACGTTCCTGGTGGCGCAAAACGACTTTGTTGTTCCGCTGCTTTGGTGTGGTGAAAAAGAACGGCTGCTTGTTCGCGCCCGGGTGGTCCGGATAACGCTTCTCAAATCCAGACTCAGCAAAAGAATAGTTGGTGTTGTTCTGGGGGTTGTAGGGATGCTTCTTCTCCCAACGTTGGGGATCATTTTTTCGTACGTCCGTAAAATCAAAGCGATCCCAGATTTCGATCTGCACATAGATACCACGTTTTTGTGTTTCGCTCAGCAGATTCTTGAAGCGTTTCCAATACTCGGGATTCCACTGATCTAGATCGTATTTTCCGTTCTCGAGACGTAGGAACGGATAGACTTCAAATCCTCCGTCCTGTCGATCGCTCATTGTGTTGCGAATGACGTTTCCGCCGGCTGCGGCAATACGATCGAGTTGTGGGATCAGTTTTTCGAGTGGCCATTGGAACAAGTTGTCATCGTCGCTACCGCCGAGCAACAAAATCGGCTCTCCGTCCATCGACCAATACCATTTGTTCTCGGACCAAGGGCTGAGGGTCGAGTCGTCCGCCATCAAGTCGGCAGTTACGAAAAATGGCAGTAGCGAGAGAGCAAAAGCAAGAGAGCTCGAGGTGGGATTTTGATCTGAGCGCATCGGACCGCCATCAGGAGAGGGAGTTGGCTTAGAAAACACGGGGTGTCCATTATGCCAGCTTTGGGAACACAAGTCAGAGTTGGCGAACACTCTGCCTGCGTCAACTGGCCCGAATGACCGTCAATAGGATGTCGTTCTCGATTGTGACTCTTTCGCGAGAATCTCTACGTCATCGCAAATCAGGCGCCCGAGTGCCCAATTTCTCGAGTACCCAATTCCGCTATTCTCTTTGGGGGGCCAGATGGGCTAAGATCGGATCGTTGCAAGTTTTCTTTTCTGCAGGAGGCGGAGATGGTTCGGAAGCCGATTTCAAAGACGTTCGTCGTTGGGACTACGTTGGCATTGGTATGGAGTCTGACATCGGGGCCTGTACTTGCCGACCTGGCGAAAGAACTGAAGATCAGTGGCCAGACCCTTAAATTGAACGGGGCAGGTAAACGCACAAAGACCTTCATCCAAATCTATGAGAGCGGACTCTATCTGAAAGACGCGACCGCGAACGCATCTACGGTGCTAGACAGCGATGCCTGGATGGCGATTCGCGTTCAGATAACTTCGGGCTTCGTGAAACGTGATTCGCTGGTGTCGTCTCTTGAGGAGGGGCTGAAGCAGTCGACAGGGGGACGCACAGAAACAATCGCAAAGGAAACGGATCTGTTTCTAAAGTGTCTCAAGGACGAAGTGAAGAAGAACGATGTTTACGATTTCGTCTACGTACCAAGCCGCGGGCTGTACATTCTGAAGAATGCCAAAGTGCAAGGATCAATTCCGGGTATTGAATTTAAGAAAGCCCTGTTTGGCATCTGGCTCTCGGACGCACCCGTCGACAAAAAACTGAAGCAAGCGATGTTGACTGGGCCCATGATTCGCTAAATGAAAAAGGCCAGTTCAGGCAGCCCGCCCAGTCCGCAGGCACGGCATCGGGGGAATCAGTCGAACCTGAAATCAGCGGATAGCGTCTTTGCAAACCACGATAACCCTGGGTAAACCAAAATTTGCATCCAGGCAGTTTCGCCATTGAGCCGCTGGCCCAAAGCTGGCTCCCCATTGGCAACGGGTTTCATGACACCCCTCGGCCGCTCACGCGTCGCGGCTCATGCCCTAGCTTGAAACTCTGCATGATCCTGCTTGGCAAACCAGGGCTAATCAGAGTTTGAACCTGGGGTGAGAAGCAATTCAATAACTGACCCTCTGTTTCCGTGTTGCGCGAGGAATTTGCGGAGGGTCGGAGCCTGAGCGACGGGGAGGATTTCTTCCCAATTCTAAACTTTGATTGGCCCTGGCTTGGCAAACCAGGTGCTTTTATCTTGGGGCATCGAAGTTGGTAGAATGATGTATTCGGGGTGGTTGGGGCTGTCTCAATCGCATCATCATACATCTAGCCGGCTGCGTTTCGTCAACAGCGAGGCCGCCGTAGAACATCTTCTCAGCACCATGACATCCTCTTCCAAGCCAGAAGTCCAGTCGCTTCCATCGGGTTGCGGTCTGCAAATTCGAATCCGAAACGAGTTTCCGACACTAGGGCAAAGGTCGCTAGCACGAAGGTCCATCACTACCGTTTACGGCCACTGGTCTATGCGGCGACGGTTCGAACTTTTGGGCATGCTTCTTTCGGCCTTGCTGACCACTACTCTGCTGGGCAGTGCCGTTGACGCACGTCAGCCCAATGTGATCCTGATTTTGGCGGACGACTTGGGTTACGAAACGGTTGGGTGCTACGGTGGCCAATCCTATGCGACGCCGAATCTGGATCGACTTGCTGCAACCGGCGTTCGGTTTGATCGTGCGTATGCAATGCCGCTCTGTACGAATACTCGAATCCAGTTGATGACGGGTAAACTCAATCTGCGGAATTGGAGTGCGTTTGGAATTCTGCCGCCTGGCGAGCCAACCTTTGGGCAATTGATGCGGAAGGCGGGGTACAGAACGTGTATCGCAGGCAAGTGGCAGTTGACTAGCTACGATCCGCCAGACTACCCCGGCGCAGCGTTGCGGCGAGATACCGGCGTGCATCCACGCGACTCTGGATTCGATGAGTATTGCCTATGGCATGTGGGCCACACCGAGTCCAAGGGATCTCGCTATGCGGATCCTGTGATTGAGCAAAACGGAGTTGAGTTGGATGATACGACTGGCAAGTACGGGCCCGATCTCTATTCAGGATTCATCAACGAGTTCATGGAGAAGAATGCGGGGGATCCGTTTTTCGTCTATTACTCGATGGCCCTTCCGCATAACCCGATGGTTCCCACGCCCGATAGTCCGGAATGGGCAGACCCGGAGCTTCGGCATTCCGATGAGACGCATTTTACGAAGGATATGATCGAATACACGGACAAGGTCATCGGCAAAATTGTCGAGAAGCTGGAGGCGCTGAATTTGCGCGACGACACGCTGCTCTTGTTCTATAGCGACAACGGAACGAACAATCGTGTCGCATCTCAATTCCGCGGGAAGTATGTGCGAGGTGGAAAAGGCAAAGGCATCGAATTGGGAATCCGAGTCCCTGCGATTGCCAACTGGCCGGGAAAAATTCAGCCTGGACAAGTCCGACAGGACCTAGTGGATTCCGTGGACTTCCTGCCAACGATGTTGGAAGCCGCGAACGCAAACGTCCCAGGTGATCTGGACGGAGTGAGTTTTTTGGATGTGATTACCGAAGGAACCGGGGGGCGACGCGACTGGGCCTACATCCACCAAGATCCGAGACCGGGTTGGGATAAAGACAGGTTCCGCTTGATTCTCTTGGTGGTTGGACGGCGATATAAGCTCTACGAAGACGGACGATTATTTGATGTGGTGGACGATCTCTACGAGACTCAGCCCATCTTCATCGGCAACGATACTCCCGAGCAACGCGAAGCAAGAGTCCGATTGCAAACCGTTTTGGACGAGATGGAGCCATATCGTGGATTCGACCCTAAAACGGTCCCGAGACCCAATCCAAATGACGTCTACGAGCGCTATCAGTTCCAAGACCAAGGTGGATATTTAATCGTTGAAGCAGAGCAGCTCCCCGTTCGTCGTGATGAGAGTTGGAATGTGGAAACGGGGCTCCTTGGCTATACCGGCAGCGCCTACTTGCGTGCCATTCGCGGTCATTCGGAATCGGCTGCCATTCGTGAGCTAAGCCAGGGAGAGCGTCTCGGCGAAGTTCCGATCTACTTGAGCATCGACGTCGCTGGGCGGTGGGAATGCGCCGTTCGCTGTCGCTCCGATCATCCGGACCAAGGGCGGGCAAGACGACTGTGGATAAGGCAGGAGCCATGGAGTGGGAAGACAGCAGAAACAGCGGAGACGGTAATTGAAGGCTCAGAAGCACTTGCTGTGAAGTGGCAGTCCGTGGAGATTCCGCCTGAGGTTGCCTCAGGTCAATGGCATTGGGTAACCGAACGAGTCATCATGAAATCACAGGTGCCAGCCCTTGAGCCGCTGTCTTTCGACCTCAAGGAACGCGGCAATCGAATTTGGCTATTGCCGGGATCTCAAAATCTGAAAATCGATCGCATCGTTTTTTATCAACCAGATCAAAAAGAGCGAGCCTTTGATTTGCGGACACCGCGAGCCGAATATCATCCTTGGGCGAGTCCATAAAGCGAAGAGAATTAATCATGCCGGATATCGATGCATTCCTTGGTGCCGAACGATTCGCGGTGGCTGGCGCGTCCAACCGCACTCACAAATACGGCTACATGGTTTTCAAGGCTTTGTTGGATTCAGGTCGAGTCGTCTATCCGTTGAATCCTGCTGCCGAAGTAATCGCGGGCGAGCAAGTCTATCCGAGCGTTCTCGACGTTCCTGATTCGGTAGATGCTTTGTCGATCATCACCCCTCCAGAAGTGACGCGAGAAGTCGTCAAGCAAGCCGTAGAGGCAGGCGTGAAACATGTCTGGATGCAACCAGGCGCTGAAGACTCCGAGGCGAGTCAAATAGCCCGCGACGCGGGCGTCAACGTGATCGACGATGGTAGCTGCATTCTGGTGCTGCTCTCACGCGAGAGCGCGCTCAGGGAGTAAAGTAGATTCACTTTAGCGACGAGAGAAATGAGTGTCTGCCGTCATCGGAGCCTAAGTGCTGATTGGTCTCGCGTCAGGCAATGATCTTTTCGACGACATGCGCGGGTTCAACGCCCGTCAGCCGTTGATCCAGGCCCTGGAATTTGACACTTAAACGGTGATGGTCGAATCCAAGTTGGTGCAGGATCGTTGCGTGGAGATCACGTACGTGCACAGCATCTTCGGTAACATTGAACCCGAAATCATCACTGGCTCCGAGAGTGACTCCAGGCTTCATGCCGCCACCGGCCATCCACATGGTAAAGGCGTTGGGGTGATGGTCGCGACCGTCGTTTCCTCCACCTTGTACCATTGGCGTGCGGCCGAATTCTCCGCCCCAGATGACTAGTGTTTCATCCAGCATCCCGCGTTGCTTGAGATCTTGGATCAGAGCGGCACAGCCTTGGTCCGTGTCTTTGCAATTGGTCTTCAGCCCTCCCACCAGATTGCCATGTTGGTCCCAGGCTTCATGGAAGAGTTGCACAAAGCGGACTCCGCGTTCCACCAGCCGTCTCGCAAGTAAGCAGTTCTTTGCGAACGACGGCTTTTCAGGTGCAACTCCGTATAAGTCGAGAGTCTCTTTCGTTTCGGTTGACAGATCCATCAAATCCGGTGCCGAGGCCTGCATGCGATAAGCCATTTCGTAAGAGTTGATGCGAGTTGCAATCTCGGGATCACCGACTGAATCGAGGTGTTGGGCATTGAGTGCGTTGATCGTGTCGAGCGAATCTCGCTGGGCACGTCTGTCGATGCCTGGTGGGTTGGAGAGGTAAAGGACTGGATCGCCAACGCTGCGGAACTGGACGCCTGAATACACGGTTGGTAGGAAGCCGCTTCCCCAATTGCTGTTGCCGCCGCTTGGGCCCTTGCGGCCACTGCTGAAGACCACGAACCCAGGTAGGTCCTTTGATTCACTACCCAAGCCGTAGAGCGTCCAAGATCCCAAGCTAGGTTTTCCGAATAACTGTGAACCGGTATTCATCATGATTTGCGCGGGAGCGTGATTAAACGCGTCGGTCTTCATTGATTTGATGATCGTCAAATCGTCGGCAACCTTTGCCGTGTGAGGCAAAATCTCGCTAATCTCGGCTCCGCATTCTCCGTACTTGGAGAATTTGAATTTTGGACCCAGCAACTTCGAGTTCGGGTTGATGAAAGCAGCCCGGTAGCCAGCGAGTAATTCTGGCGGTGGCAGGGTGCCGTCATATTTGGCCAGTTCTGGTTTGTTATCAAAGAGTTCTAAATGGCTGGGTGCGCCCGCCATGAATAGAAAGATGATATTCTTGACCTTGGCCGGAAAGTGAGGTTCCTTCACAGCCAAGGGATCTGCTTGGTTGGCAGAAGATTCCTCCGCCATCATGCCGGCTGCTGCGATCGCACCGAGTCCAACTCCACAATCACGAAGAAACCAGCGACGAGATCGTTGTAAATTCATTGCATTCATCGCTTTCTCGCGGGCGTCCGTGATGCCCTTCATTTTCGTATGCTGAGTCGTCGCGCGTTTACTAGATACGTGCGAACACAGGCACTCACAAATTCATTCACTCACGCGTAATGGACTCATCTAGATTTAGGACGACCCGACACAATAGAGTCCAGCTCGCCAATTCATACGATTTCGCCGTCGCAAAATCCGACCCTTCGGGTGATGAAGAAGTTTGGCCACCCAGGATCAAGGCGGCCTGGAGGTCGCCAGCGTCTAATCGTTCTCGTTGCGTCGCGAGGTAGTCCAGTAGTACACGTTGTTCTTCCGGTTTTGCACCGCGAGATAAGCAGCGTTTGTAGATCAAGTCGATTCGTTCTACATCGCTTGCTGAGGGCAGAGTCTCGCTGACATTGGCGGCCAGGGCCGCAGCGCATTCCTGAAACAGCGGTTCATTCATGGCTGTGAGAGCTTGCATCGGCGTGTTCGAAGTGCTGCGCTTCACGCAGGCTACGTTGCAGGCGACCGCATCGAAGTTCTCCAGCATTGGGTAGAGGACACTCCGGAAACGGAATGTGTAGAGTGCTCTACGGTACCGCTGCGAGTCCCGCTCTTCGTCCCAAGTCTTTGGGCCATAGCTAACTGGCGGTGTGAACAGGAATGCGGGTGCGGGCGGAAACACGCTTCGGCCACCAATGGTTGGATCTAGCAAGCCACTGGACGCGAGAGCAATATCGCGTACGGTTTCGGCTGGGACTCGGAAACGGGCTCCGCGAGCCAACAAGCGATTGTACGGATCAAGTTCAGCTAGCTCCGGCGAGACTTGGGAGGACTGTTGGTAAGTCGCCGAGCTGATGATCAGGCGGTGGATGTGTTTCAAGCTCCAATTATGCTCCATCAACTCGGTCGCCAGGAAGTCTAACAACTCTGGGTGAGATGGCGGCGTGCTTTGGGTACCAAGATCGTCGCTGGTTTCGACGAGCCCTATGCCAAAGTAAGCTTGCCATATCCGATTGACGATACTGCGAGCCGTTGTCGGCGATGCATCGGAAACGAGCCAACGTGCGAACTGAAGCCGAGCTGGTTCGCCATCGTCTGGCCAAGCATGAAGAAAGTCGGGAGTGCCCGGTTGGACTCTTTCTAACCGGCTGAGAAAATCTCCGCGGTCGAGCAGCCAAGTTTCTCGAGGGCTGGTTAGCTCCGATAGAGTCAATTGGGTCGTGCCGAGTGGATGTTCATCCCATGCTGATTTGATCTTCTCATTCCATGAGCTGACTTCTTCCAAAGTTGAACACCAGAAATCGAATAGCGTTGTCTGGTCGGAAACGCTGCGTTCATCACTAGCCTTAGCGAGGATCGTGTTGATTGCAGGCGGCAATGGATCACCGATTGGAACCGAATCCGCCGTGAAGGAGACTCGGAAACACCCAACGGCAAACGTCTGATTGTCGTCACTGTTCCATCCTCCGTGGCGTTGCGCCAGGGAAACTGTGACAAGGGCGTGCTGGTCGTCAGGGATCTCGAAGGGTTCTTCGAATACGAACCAAGCTCGATTGGCTGTGTTGCTCAGGGGGGAGTCAACTTCGTTCGTCCAAGCGGTTTTCTCGTCGCCGTCCACGGCAAACTCGATGCCCCCGGTGATTCGTTTTTCATTCTTCTTGTTGTCATATCTCGGTTTGAGCTCCGCCCGAGGCGGCGATCGATCCGCTGCGGCACGCTTAATCTTCAGTCGCTGTTTCTTATCAGGTGATCCCGACAAGGCAGCATCTACGTAGACTTCGCTAATGGCCCAGGTTCCATCCACGCTGCGGCCGGGCCCACTTCGCGGTAGGTTGGGATGTGGAAGTAGATCGAGCTGCATTCCACTCAGTTTTGGGCCGTCGAACCGTCCCGTCATCTCCGGCCTAAAACTTGTTGGAGCATAGCTCTGGCACAAATAGGAACCGTTTGGTTGCCGAAGAAACTTGGATCCGCTCAGCGATGTGTCCGAGAATTCGAATTCCGGGGTTTGCCATGTTGAAAGTTTGCGTTCGGATTGAGATTCGATCCATCGGGATAATCGAGATCGCCAGTCTGGTATCGCCTTTCGAATCCCCGACCTAGCTTCGGCGATCTTAGCGAGCGACGCTCGGCGCAGCTCCTGTTCCGAATCGTTGTAGACGGTCGAGATGACGTCGTGAGTGTTGTTGAGGCAAGCAAACATCCGGTAGTAGTCGCGATGTTGCAGTGGATCGTACTTGTGCGTGTGACATTGCGCGCACTGAATCGTCAGGCCCAATACCGCTTTGCCAACTGCGTCCATCCGATCGAACATCGCCTCCATGCGGAATTGCTCCGGATCCGCGCCTCCCTCTTCGTTGACCATCGAATTGCGGAGGAAACCTGTTGCAACGATGTCGGACTGCGTCGGATTGGGAAGTAGGTCGCCCGCAATTTGACGAATGATAAAGTCATCGTAGGGACGATCTTCATTGAATGAGTGGATCACCCAGTCGCGATAGAACCAGACGTTTCGCGGCTTGTCTTTTTCGTACCCGTCGGAATCCGCGTAACGGGCAGCGTCTAACCAAAGTCGCGCCCAGCGTTCGCCGAAGTGGGGTGAGCGCAGCAACTCCTCGCAGAGGTCCGAGTATCCGCGATCAAAGTTCGATTCCAGTTCGCTTGACCAGTGATCTACCAACTCAGGGGTGGGAGGCAGCCCCGTCAAATCGAGAGAAAGTCTGCGAATGAGTTGGTAAACTTCGGCTCTTGGCGAGGGAACAACATCTTGCTGTTCATGCTTCCTAGAGACAAAAAAATCAATGTCGTTTCTCGACCAACGCTTACCGCTGATACTGACCTCAGGCACATTGGGTTTTGTTGGTGGAGTGAATGCCCAATGGGATGCATACTTGTAGCCTTGTCCGATCCAGTCGTGGATCAACTCCTTTTGCTCGGCGGTTAAAGCTTTGCCTGAGTCAGGGGGAGGCATGAGCAGATCTTCGTCCTTTGATGTGATTCGTGCCCAAAAATCGCTGTCCTCGGGGGAAGCGGCCTCGAACACGTAAGCTGCTTCGGAAGGCAGATCGAGCCTTAGATCGGCTTCACGTGATGCTTCGTCGGGACCGTGGCAGGGAAAGCAATTGTTTGCCAGGATAGGACGGATCTCGCGATTGAAATCAATCTCCTCGTCCGCTGATCCGCGAGTTGGAAATACGGTGAGTAGAAGGATTGCCAGCAAGGCCATACAGGTGTGCATGGGATGCGTTCAAGCTGAAGGAAGGGGCGGAGGCAGAGGTAGGAGTTATCCGTCACGTAGAGCCGGACAGAGCGACTGAGTCGCGAGGGCCCTAGCTCAATTCTGTGGACCACAGCTAAATTATATTCTACCGATCACTTGTCTTGGCAACCCAGAAATTGGTTTCAGACGATCCCAACGTGGCAGCGCATGGCGGGGTTAACGCTGCAGTCTGCGGACAGAGAAGCTAAACGGCTGTGGCTCCGTTCTTCGCAGCGGATCTTGAATCGGTTCCCTGTGGAAGTGAGCTCAGCTTCCTTGGAGTGCTGGTCAACTCCATCCTTCGAGAACGATTTTGCCGACGGCCGTGCCCATTTCTAACTGGCGGTGAGCGGCCCGAAGATTCTCGGCATTGATGGGCGTAACGACTTCATTCACAGTGGTCTTAATTTGTCCAGCGTCAACCCAGTCTGAGATGCGGTTCAACAAATGATGTTGGTGAACCATATCGTCTGCTTGAAACATGGATCGGGCAAACATGAATTCCCATGAGAAGGAAGCGGCTTTCATCTTCATGGTACTCTGATCCAAAGGCCTCTGATTTTCGACGATAGAAACAATGTGTCCCTGAGGCAGAATTAAGTCTGTCGCGGCGTCCCAATGATCATCTGTGTCATTGAATAGGGCAATGTAATCCAGGTATTTCAGGCCCAATGCTTCAATTTGGGGGCGCAGCGGTTCTCGGTGATTAATCACATGGTCTGCGCCGAGTTCTTTCACCCAATCGATGGATGATGGGCGAGAAGCAGTTGCAATGACATTCAGTCCTGCAATTTTTGCCAACTGGATACCAATGGATCCCACGCCGCCAGCGCCGCCAATAATGAGCAGGCTGCGATTTCCACGTGCGCCGTCGATGTCGATTCCAAGGCGATCAAAGAACGCTTCGTAGGCGGTGATTGAGGTTAGCGGCAGGGCGGCGGCTTCGGCAAATCCTAGCGATCTCGGCTTGCGTCCGACAATGCGCTCGTCGACCAAGTGAAACTCGGAATTGGTACCTTGCCGAGTTATATCGCCGGCATAGAAAACTTCGTCACCGGGCTTAAACAAGGTTACATTCGGTCCAACCGCTTCGACGATTCCCGATGCATCGTAGCCTAGGATCTTGGGCTCGGATTCGATCGTGTCTTTCGGCGCACGGACTTTGTAATCCACTGGATTGACGGCGATTGCTTTCGTCGCGACGAGTAGATCCTGGCCTGTCGGATGCGGCTGATCTAATTCGAGGTCCATCAAAGAGTCTGGATCTTCGATGGGGAGATAGCGAGTTAATCCAACAGCTTTCATGCCTACAATCCCGTCTGAAGTTTGATATCAAAGATGGCTCTCTTTGGCTCAGATGATAGGAATCAGCGATTAGGCGACAAGTACGCACAGCTTTGGTAGTTAGGCACAGAATGGGAACCAAGGAAGTTGGCTGATCTGTTACTTCGTCTTAAACAGTTTAAAAGAACGAGGGTTGCCGTCATGGCGTCCGGCGACGGTGGCACGAAGTGGCCCGTTGACTCCGACTATAATGCGATTTCCTTCAACACGTTTTATCAACAGGAATCCGAAATGCGATTCGTATCGTATCTCTGTTTGGCATTTTCAATTAGCTTCGTTGGGCCTTTTCAACTCAGTTTGAACGCTCAAGAATCGTCGGCGCCCGAAACCCTGGACGCTGACTCAGAGCAAAGAGAAGCTTCCGGCAGCTCAGCAGAAAAAGATGCAAGCCGAGCGTTACCGGTCGAATCGACGGTGGTCACGAAACATGAAGTCGTGATCCGCGGTGAGAACGTTCCGTACTTGGCGCAGGTCGGGACACAACCCGTTTGGGCGAAAGACGGCCATCCGATCGCGTCTTTGTTCTACACTTACTATCGCCGCAGCGATGTCGAAGACGCGGATTCGCGTCCGTTGATCATTTCATTCAATGGCGGACCTGGATCTGCGTCGGTCTGGATGCACCTGGCTTATACGGGCCCGCGGATTCTTCGCATCGATGACGAAGGGTTTCCAATCCAACCGTACGGTGTGAAGGATAATCCGCATTCGATTCTCGACGTTGCGGACATCGTGTTTGTGAACCCGGTGAACACGGGTTATTCACGGATCGTGGACGAGGATGCAGAGCGCGAGCAGTTCTTCGGCGTCAATCAAGACATTGAATACTTGGCAGAGTGGATCAATACGTTTGTTACCCGCGTGAATCGTTGGAATTCGCCCAAGTATCTCATTGGTGAGAGCTATGGTACCACACGCGTCTCCGGATTGGCTTTGGAGCTGCAGGACGACCAATGGATGTACTTGAACGGAGTCATCCTCGTTTCTCCGACTGGATTGGGCATTGATCGCGATGGTCCGGTGAACGCAGCAAATCGATTGCCATACTATGCCGCAGCTGCTTGGTACCACGAGCGTCTCCCAGAGGATTTGCAGAACCGTGATTTGCTAGATGTCCTCGAAGAGGTCGAGAGTTACTCCTTGAACAAACTGCTTCCAACGTTGGCCAAAGCCGCGATGGCCAGTGCGGAAGAGAAGGCGGAAGCCGTTCGTCAGTTTTCTCGGTATTCGGGCTTAAACGAACAAGTGATCGAACAACACAATTTGGATGTTCCGACGAGTTTCTTTTGGAAGGAACTTTTGCGCGATGATGGGAAGACGATCGGTCGTTTGGATTCCCGCTACAAGGGAATCGATCGAATGGATGCAGGAACTCGACCGGACTTCAATTCCGAGATTGCTTCTTGGTTGCACTCCTTTACACCAGCGATTAACCACTATCTCCGCAATGAATTGAAGTTCGAGACGGACATCAAATACAACATGTTTGGACCCGTTTCGCCTTGGGACCGTGATGGGGATCAGTCGGGAGAGAATCTGCGGCAAGCAATGGCGATGAATCCTTACTTGAATGTGATGATTCAAAGTGGTTATTTCGACGGTGCGACCACTTACTTTAATGCCAAGTATTCCATGTGGCATCTCGATCCAAGCGGCAAGCTGAAGGACCGTCTTCAATTCAAAGGCTACCGCAGCGGTCATATGATGTATCTCCGCGCTGCGGACCTCGAAACCGCCAATGATGACATTCGGAAGTTCATCGAGCAGTCAACTCCTGAACCAGGTGAACCAGCTCAGTACGAATAGAAGATCCGCCGTCGTCGAGTCCTAGCCTTGCCAGCCGAAATTCAAACTTGTCGCCAGCATCGGAAATTGAGATGGAACACCGCAGAAGCCTACTCCTGCCGCTAGCGTTGTCCGTTCAGATCCTGTGCTCCTTGAGCGTCGTGGTTGGAGCCGCGGAGCCCGAGACACTTCCGGTGTTGAAGGCCGGCGCGCGTGATTTTGATGAGATGTGGAGCGGATTTGATCCGCGGTCGGAACCGCTTGAGACTGAGGTGTTGAAGGAGTGGGAACAGGACGGTGTGTTGCTCCGCGTGGTTCGCTTTCGAATAGGAGTCTTTAAGGGGCAAGTGGCCCGACTGGCTGCAGTTTACGGATATCCCATCGAAGGCAGTATCTCAGTAGAAGCAGGTGCAAAGGGCGGATCCATCACTGCCGGTAATGCCATCGCCGGCGAACAGGAAAAGCTTCCAGGATTGGTTCAGATCCACGGTGGAGGGCAGTTCGCAGACTATCGAGCCTGTTTGGCGAACGCGAAGCGCGGTTATGCTACCGTCTCCATAGCTTGGGCTGGTCGTATCATGGCACCGGGCTACACGGTGACATCCAAAGAAGTGCAAGAATTTTGGGCAAGTGACGCTGCGGATTCCGTTCAGGACTCCGTGTTGTTGACAACTGATTGGGGCGCTGTGGATGGGTATCACGCTCCAAGCAGAAATCCTCGCAACGCGTTTCCAAGTGCTCGATCGGCGGAGTGGACGCTCGACAAAGTTGAGTCGGGGCGAAACAGTGGTTGGTTTCTCTGTGCCATGGCCGCACGCCGGGCTCTGACTTTCCTGGAGCAACAGCCCGAAGTCAATGCCGAGCGGCTCGGTGTCTACGGGCATTCGATGGGTGGGAAGCTGACGGTGCTGACGAGCATCGACCATCGAGTCAAGGCTGCGGCTCCCTCCTGCGGCGGCATCAGCGATTTGTACAATGCAAGTGAGCTGTTTCGCCGGACTCTCGGGGATGACCAAAGTCTCAAAAGAATCGATTGCCCAGTTCTGTTGTTAAGTCCGTCGAATGATTTTCACGGTCGCATCGGCGACCTTCGAACCGCGGTTGAATCCTTAGGTTCAGATCAATGGCGGGTCAGTTGTTCGCCGCACCACAATCACCAAGATACGGCGCCGTTCGAATGCGCGACGCTCTTGTGGTTCGATCAGCATTTGAAGCAGGATTTTGAGTTTCCGGAATCGCCAGTTGCGGATCTGATGCTGGACCCGGAAGACGGCAGGGCGGTACTCCTTGTTCAAATCGATAATTCGCGGCCGATCAGTTCGGTGGAAGTCTACTACACGCAACAGGGTGTTCTGGGAGATGAATCGATCGTTGATGCGCAGCACCGTTTTTGGCACTACGCTCGGACGGAGAAGCAAGGCGAGAACTGGCTGGCCGAGCTACCGCTTTTTGACACGAAACGGCCGGTCTGGGCCTACGCGAATGTGACTTACATGCTGGATTTGCCTGTGAAGGGAGTCGGATACTATTACCGCGAATACGAAGCGGAACAATTGACGATCTCGTCTCTAATGGCGGTCGTGACGGCGGAACAGTTAAAGAAGCGCGGGATCCAACCTAGCTTGAGCCGAGAGTCCGTGATCGAAGATTTCGCCGATGGTTGGGAGAGGCATTGGTTCACTTATCGACCCGACGAATGGGCCCGAACGACTCACAAGTTAAATTCACCAATCTGGGCTGCCCCGGAAGACGGTGAGTTGGTGCTCCAGTTAGCGGCTGACTTACCCAACACGATGGTGGTGGTGATTGATGATTTTGTGGCAGAAGTCAATTTGGACGGACCAAGTCGCGAACGAGCTACGCCGCAAGAGCAGGTGATTCGACTTAGGCCAACTGACTTTCGCAACTTTGCTGGAGAGTCGATGAAGACCTGGCGCGAGTCGAAGAGACTGACTTTGACTCGGCAGCACACTCTGCGACCGGGAAGAGGCCAAGAGGGGGCACCCAAAAAATTCGGCGGTCCTTGGAAAGGACAACCGCCTGTGTTTCACCAACTGAGTTGGGAACCCATCACCGAAGAATAGCGATCGGTCGGCCTATTTGGATTTCCCGTTCGGTAAATAGTTCAGCGTGTAATATGCCTCTGGGTGCAGGAGAGGGATCCCTTCTTTTCGATTGACGACACCATCGGCATGTAGCTCATGTACATGTCCTTCTTGCAGGCCTTCGATCTGAAGGCGCACACGGAGATTGTCTAAGCTGACTGTGGCTGTCTTGATTTCGGGTGTCGTATGATCCACCTCAGGACTGCCGTAGGCGGATTGGTAGATGTAGGTGTACGTACCGAGTTGGTAGGAATCGACTTTCGTCGCGCTATCTCGATCCACCTGGTCGGTGAAAACAAGTTCGAAGCCATCCGGAAAGAGGTGCATCTCTTTGATTTCAAATGGCGTTTTGCCAGTCCAGTCGACTCGTTCCAGGGCGAAAGGCTTCGGGCCGCGGCAGCCCCAGCCGCGGTTCGTACCGCCGACAAACATGGATCCATTTTCGGTCAACTCCGTCGCCACATTGCCCGACGCGAAACCTTCCAGGAATGGAAAGCATGCTCCCTGGTAATGTCCGTTGACTTTTTCGAGATAGACCCTCATGACGGTGCTGGCAGATTGGTCACTGACGAACAGTTGATTCTCGAACGGTCCAAATTTGCCACCGCTGCGGTCGCAGGTAACGCCGCTCGCAGATTTACCCATCTTGTTGTAGGGAAACATGATGACAGGTAATTCGAATTCGGGAATTCGTTTCGCTTCTTCGACGGCGCGGGTTTTGCTGCGGGGTTCTTCCGGACGCGGTCCCATGACCGTTTCGGCCTCTTCGTACCAACGGAATCCACCTGGGTGGCCGGCAAATTTGCCTGGAACAAGATGCTTTAGATGGCAAGTACCATTCCATGGGCCTTGGTTGTCCGTATAGAAGATGTCGCCATTGGCATTTGCACCAATTCCACCTGGAGAGCGAATACCACTCATCGTCGGGACGGTCGTGCCATCCGGTTTCACGCGTACGCACCATCCGCGGTAGAGATCATCGCTGCCAAATGATCCGGTCAGGCACAGCACTACCCAGATGTCGCCATTGGCATCGAACTTGGAGCCGAATGCATATTCGTGATAGTCGCCTGTGATTTCCCACCCGTCAGCGACGACTTCAAAGTCGTCCGCGACACCATCTCCATCGGTGTCTCGAATACGGCTAACATCTGGGCGTTGAGTCAGATAGAGCCAACCATCTTTTTCGGCTAGGCTCAGGGGTTCATGCAGACCATGAGCGAAACGTTTGAAGTGATCCGCAGAAACTTCCTTGGCGAAGGGATCCTCCACCATCCATATTTCGCCGCGACGCGACGCGGCTGCAAGCTTACCGTCTGGCATCATTTGGACCGCACAACATTCCAGCACAACATCTTTAGGGATTTCAAACGAGGTGATCTGATAAAAATCACTTTCGACTGGATTTTGTGCGACTGAATCGAGTCCTGTCCAAATGCAGAGCGCAAAGCAGATCCATCGCGTCGCAAGAGTCGTGTATTTCCCGGCAGTGCTGCTCTTGAACATCAGCTTGTACATCTATGGCTAAGGGCTTGAAATGGGAAAAATAGGTTTGGCGGCAGAGCAGTTCTGTTTACCAAGCGATTTCGTAAGTGACCGAAAATTCGCCTGTTGATAGATCTACTGGCAGACGTAGCTCTTGCATCTTCTCTGAATCAACAATGCGAGTGGATAGAGGCAATGTAGGAGCCGACGAGATTCGGTACTTCTCGCCAACGGTGTAGCCGCCGTCGTCCCTTGTAGAGATCTTGTCGCCTTGTGCCAGACGCATGTAAATCATTTTGGTCGACTTTGGACCGCTAACGCGCAGGGTACGAACCAACCGGATCCCGAGTTGTTCATCCGGGACCGGATGCACGTAATCTTCAACGATGACATCGTTTAGCGGCGAGCTCGGGTCGCGACTCAATCGATAACGAAACGTAGGTTCGCCCTGATCGTTTAGGCGGTAGCCTAGGAATTGGTATCCAATGTCCCTCGCCATTTTGGCGGGCCAAGAATCTTCGATATCATTCAACGACGCCACGGGCGGAGTGGTTTCTAATTTCAGTGGCTCGTCGCCGAATGGCTCCTGATTGCCTGGTCCCCGGCCAAGCCAGTGTTTGCTTGCATCAATAAATGCATTCTTCCAAACAAGTGAAAGCGACATACGGTTGGCATCCCACGCAACGTTTCCACTGCCTGGATAGCCCACAGCGATTGCTCGCGGTGAGAGGCCTGAGATGAAATTGCGATAAATGATTGGTTTTAATTTCGGTGCCAATTCAATTGTTTGCTTGCCAACGCCGATTGGTGTTTTTGCTTTGTCACCGTCGCTCAAATACTGCCACATCGCATCAATTTGCGCTGATGGCGAACCATCCAAAACGTCGGTGAGTACCGATTTGCCGTCGGTGAAACTAGCCGGCATTCTCGTACCGGGGCGATACGTTTCGGGCGAGTGCAGGTAGCGGTGGAACCAGTCTTCGCGAATGCGCGTCGTCATTCTTGTCATATCAATTGCCTGGATTCCCGGTGTCGACTCAGACCCAAACACATGACACTTCACACAAGATAGCCCCTGACTCCCGACCACCTTCCGTCCAACATTTTTCCTTCGGGCCAGCGGCAAATCTGCCGGTTTAATTTCAGCCTCCGTCTTTTGGTCAAGACTCACAAACGCATCGGTTAAACCTGGCAAGTTGTCTTTCCCAAATCCGGGCATATTGACGAGCATATACGGCCGCTCATTCGCTCCGTTTTGAAGTACATCCGACAGATACTGCCCATGTAGTTTGTCACCGACGCCAGTCAGTCGAGGAGGCAGACGTCCTTCATCCCCCATCTCCTGCATGGTTGTCTTGAAGACGAAGTCACGTGCGTCTTCAGGACCGCCCTTGCCGTCACGCTGGTGGCAGGCATAGCAATTCATGGCGGCCATCGTTAGGTCGACATGCTCTGTGAGGTGAGCAGTGGGGGCAGCGGGGAGCGGTTGTTCTGGTTGACGAAGCCAGCTCTGGATCGCATTCCGCTGGGAATCGGATAAATCGAAGTTGGCCGCAAGTGCGGAAACTGGGTTGCTGCTCTGGTCTGAGTTTGGCGGGGCTAAACAGCCCTGGGTTAGGTCGGTTACAGCAAACGTGTCTGAAAATGCTCCGGATGACTTGACCGTTTGACCGTCCGAATCGAACTGGTGGCAATTAACGCACCCCTGGGTCTGGAAGTGCTTTTGGCCTGATGCGACGAGCGACGGATCGAAAACGAATTGCGATTCGACCATGGGCTCTCGCTGAGCAGCTGGTTTCAGAGTCAGAAACGTTTCGAGAGGTGCACGCCCTAATCCGCCGCCGGCAACATCGACGTAGAGTTCTTCGCCGCCTCCCGCTTCGAAGAAGTCAACTTGGATGGAATGCGCTCCCGCCTCTAACTGAAGTTTCGCGTTGCCGTAGACAACAGGGTGGATTCCGTCGACACGGATCACCTCTTCCCCATCGACAACTAGCCGGCTGCCGTCATCGGATCCGATAAAGAACTGATATTCACCAGCCTCCTTGACGACGAAGTTGGTCTCGAAACGAGCGCCGAAGTTGTTTTTTCGATTGCTTGCTTGAAGATCAAAGCCGTACACCTTTGATCGCGCGAAAGGCTCCAGTTTGTCGAAGTCGGGCAGTTTCGTCCAATTGCCTTCGTAGTATTTCGCTTGCACATTCTGAGTTTCACCGCGTACGACGGAATCTCTAAGCAAATAAGTTGCGACGTCCGTCGCTTGTTCCTCACTTAAACCGAAATCAGGCATCCGCCCGCTAGGACGGAACTCGTGAGGCGACTTCAAGAACTTGGAGAGTGAGGCAAGCGTGTATTTTTCGTTCAGTTGTCCCAAGGGGACGGTTGTAGCGGGATTCGTTCTCGTTCCATCCTGAGCCGCGTGGCAAGCCACACACCCAACATCGTGATAGATCCTCGCACCTCGATTAGCGGACCTGGCGTTACCCGGTAATTCCGCAGCGACCCGTTTTTCTGCTAGCAGGAAATTAGAGATGGCGGTCGCTACTTCGATGCGCTCCGCCTCCGGAAGTTCATCCAACATGCTTGGCATCAACGTACCAGGTTTTTGCAAGTGCGGATTGGCGATGTAATCCACGAGAAAGTCCGGACGCAATCGTGAGCCGACGTCCGTCAATGAGGGTGCCGACTTGGGGCTTAGTCTCATGGAAGGTAGATCGTGGCATTGCGCACAGGCTAGCTCGTTGACAAGCATCTCGCCGGCTAGCTTCTGAGTTGAGCTTGAGGCATCGGTCGCAAAAAATCGTTCAAAAGAAGGAAGGAGCGGTCGTCGGGCTTCGCGTTCGATATCACGTGGTTGAACCCAGATGTTTCGGAAGACTACTGGGTTGCTGTGATTTTGCAGGAAGATGGGCCCTGGTTCTGGGCCTTCCTTAAGTGGGGCGGCCGTTGTCTTGTGGGTGAGTTCGACGTCCGATTGGACTAGCACGCCATTCAGCCGAACTGTCAGGCGGGCGTTAGCGGTCTTCTTTCCATTCTTGTCAAACTTGGCCGCCGTGAATTCGGCATCGTAGGTTTGCCACTGGAGTGGAGGGAAGCACATGTTGAGATCGGGATCTCGGATGGAATAGATACCACCCGTCTCGTTCATTTTTCCTTCCAAACCGAACGAATCCAAAACTTGCGTCTCGTACCGGCCTTGGTAGTAGACGCCACTATTGCCCCGTTTTTGGCCCCGTGCGAACGGTTTGTAAGGCGTACGAAATTCGATGTGCAGTTTGAAGTCCTGAAAAGTATCTTTGCTTGTGACACCTTGTTGAAGTAGGCCGTCGTCGGTGATCTTGCCTGACTTCCAATGTTTTTCCATTGTCTCTCGCTGGCCATCAAAGAGCACGACCGCACCGGGAGGTGCCTTCTGGTGAAGCGTTGGGCTCTGGCGCTGGACTCGTTCCATATCATTGGCTTCGGCCACGGACGCGACGATGTCCGCGTCGGCTTCCAGTCGGCGCGGTGGAGATCGATCCCAGCCATCGCCGGGCAATCCGCCTTGGTAGATGACCGCTTCGAATTCGCCGTCGCCGAGCGCGATGACTTGCATCCCACGTTTCGGCCCTTTGTATTCACCTTGGATCGCAAAATCTGGATCTTGGGCAGCAGCTTCAGGCGATTCATAAACGGATTCTTGAGCCAATGCGTTCGGCAAGTGGAGGCAAGCAATCGTGACTAGTAGAGTCGAAAGTCGGTACATAAAGACAATGTTGGACTTTGGTGGAATTCGGTAGGACGTACGCAGGGAGCGAAATTTGGTCGGGGACTCGCTGTCTCAAACAAGCGTGTTGGCTGTCGCAAACAAGGGGATTGCGATTTCGTTGTCGGAGGGGCAAATCCAGGGCAAGTCGAGATGATAAGGCAAAATACTCGACGATGCGTTAGGTTAGTGAGCTCGAATCCGAGTCAATTCGTTTCGCGAGCCTTCTCCAATGTAGTTTGCATCGCGGGTAGTTGCTAATTCAATCCTACTTTGGCCATTCTGAATCATAGCGAACGATGAACCCTTTCAACTTTGGTGAGCGCCGAAAAGGCCTATTCTTCGCAACAGTCTTGTTTCTGGTTTTCTGCCTGACCGTACTAAATTCGGTTCCAGGCATCGATTGCATGACGAACTCGATATGCTGCGGGCAAGAAGGGGGCGTGCTCGCCCAAAGTGTCGATGCGGGGGGATCACGCGGCACGGATCTCTTACCTCTTGAGGTAGCTTCCAATCGGCGGTATCTGCAGAGGAGCGACGGGCGCCCGTTTTTCTGGATGGCGGATACGGCCTGGGAGTTGTTCCATCGGTTAAGTCAGGACGAGGCGGTTCGCTATTTGGACCAACGCAAGTCGCAGGGCTTCAATGTGATCCAAGCGGTTTTGTTGGCAGAGATGGACGGAATACGAGTACCGAATCGCCAAGGGTATGTCCCGTTCAAGAATCTGACTCCGTTGGTTCCGAATGTGGTGCCAGGTGAACACAACGACTATTGGGACGATGTGGATGCCATCTTGGACGCTGCGACGCAGCGTGGTTTTTATGTATTGCTGCTGCCTACATGGGGAGAGTGGGTAACGCCGCGGTTTGCCGAGCCTGCGATTTTTTCAAAGCCCAAAGTTGCCTACGAATATGGACGGTTTCTCGGTGATCGAATGAAGGACCGTACCAATCTGATTTGGGCGCTGGGAGGTGATCGTCGTCCTCACGAGAAACCATGGGCACGCGATGTTTGGAATGCAATGGCCGAGGGTATTACCGACGGCGTTGCCGGAGTGAGTCAATTCGATGGAGCGGCAGATTGGAATCAGACGCTAATGAGCTATCACTGTATGGCATCCAGCTCCGGATTGTGGCTCGATACAGCCTGGCTCGATTTTCATATGTGGGGTACCTACCACAGCACCAAAGATTGGGCACGCAGTTTTGGGATGGCCCGAAAGGATCTCGCGGCAGATCCGAATCGACCGACCCTGAATTCCGAGCCTTGCTACGAAGAGATTCCTCGCGATTACCGCGGTGACAATGGCTATTTTGGTGCGGCCGAAGTTCGTCGAGCGGCATGGTGGTCCGTCCTGTCTGGGACGTTCGGGCACACCTACGGCGCGCATCCAATTTGGCAGATGTGGGGAACACCTGAAATGGGGAAACCTGAAGTCCCGTTGCCCAAATTATCGCCGACAAGAATGGATTGGGCGAACGCTTTATCGCTGCCTGGCGCAGGGCAGATGCAGCATCTACGCGGCTGTATGGAATCCCTCGGTGACTTCGCATCACTGAGACCGTACGATGAGTTGCTTGTGAATCGCGACGAGGGCACCGGGCCATCATCGGAGGGCTACGTTGCTTGCGCAGTTGGAGCCGACTTCGCGATCGCCTACGTGCCTGGTCTACCTGTAGGTAGCGGAGTCGAAGAGTCATCGAAGCGATCAGCAATCGAATTTCAGTTGGGACGCTTTGAAGGTGCCACGGCACAGTGGTATTGGTTCAATCCACGTGATGGTTCGAAGACGGATCCGCAGCGGATCAACAATGAAGGCGTGTTAAAGGCTTTTCTGCCAACAACCGATTCCGGTGATTCTCATCGCAGTCGAGAGGTTGCGAATCGCGAGGAAGATGCGGTTCTTTTACAAGATTGGGTCTTTTGTTTACGGGCTGACAAATAGCCCCTGCGTCGCTTGGGGCTTCGCGATTCGTCTATCGGGCCGCGGCCGCGACGGTCGCCGGCTTCATTGGGTTCATTGGAGCAGTCAGCTATAATCAAAGTCCCCCTGCAGATCCTCCGTGCGATCTTGTCATCCGACCCGCAGCTCTTGCACGCATACTTACACGAAGTAAGTCCAGTTCTATGAACTCATTGAAACGGCCCTATCAAGCCAAACTTCCTGGCTCTGAGGAACGATTCCCATCATGCTCCATTGGCCATTTTTGGTACGGCAGCTCTTTGACGTGGTTATCCGTCGCGTTGATCATCGCCGGACCTATGCCGATTGCCGCGGCTCAAGATGAGGCTGAGTTGGACTTCACACGCGATGTCCGGCCGATTCTCTCGGATCGCTGCTTCTTTTGTCATGGTCCCGACAGTGGTGTTCGCGAAGCCGATTTGAGGCTGGATTTAGAGGAATTCGCCCACGAGTACGCGATCGTGCCCGGTGATCCTGATTCCAGCGATGTGATCGATCGGATCTTCAGTGAGGATCCCGACACCGTGATGCCGCCTCCGTCGTCCAAGATCGCGTTGACGGACGAAGAGAAACAGATTCTAAAACGCTGGGTTGCAGCTGGCGCGAAGTACGACGCACACTGGGCATTCCAAACGGTCGAGCGTCCTGTTGTACCTGTCGCTCCAGACTCTACCGCCGAATCAAAGAATCCAATCGATCACTTCGTTAACCGGAAGTTAGGGAAAGTTGGGCTGCAGCCTAATCCTCCCGCTGACAGAGCAACCCTGCTGCGACGAATCAGTTTTGATCTGACTGGTCTGCCGCCATCGTTCGAAGCAGCGAGGAAGTTCCTCAGCGACGAGCGCGATGAAAACGACGTAGTGCAGCTGGTTGATAGCTTGCTGGAATCCAAGCACTTCGGGGAACGCATGGCCGTGGACTGGCTAGACGTAGCTCGCTACGCGGATACCCACGGCTATCAGAACGATCGCTATCGACCTATGTGGCCGTGGCGGGACTGGGTGGTGAATGCGTTTAATTCCAATTTGCCATACGACGATTTCATTCGGTGGCAGCTCGCGGGAGATTTGCTGGATAGCCCAACCCAAGAACAGATACTGGCGACCGCATTTAATCGAAATCACCGCCAAACCAACGAAGGTGGTAGTGTCGAAGAGGAGTTTCGGGCTGAGTACGTTGCCGACCGAGTCAATACTTTTGGTGCCGCCTTTCTGGGGCTAACGTTAGAGTGCTGTCGCTGTCACGATCACAAATATGATCCGATCTCGCAGAAGGAGTATTACCAACTTGCGGCATACTTCAACAGCATCGATGAATCAGGGTTGTACTCCCATTTTACTGAATCTACGCCGACGCCAGCATTAATGCTGACCAGCGAAACGCAGCAATCGAAGCTCGAGGAGATTGAATCTCAGATTTCCGTGCTGGAAAGCAAGTTGGATGAGTTGGTCACTGATAAGGCTGCATTCGAGCGTTGGTCACAGTCGCTGGTTGACATTCGCCCACGCTCATTTGAGTCGGACGCCAAGGATTCCGTTTCCATCAAGGATTCGATCCAGTTGGAATTGGACCAGCACCTTGTTGGTGATTTTGGTTTGGACGGATTGAAAGAAGGCAAGGTTGCAGATCGATCCGCCATAGCGAAACCGGGCAAGGTTTCAGATAACCCAGTATTTCAGCCAGGTCGGATTGGAACAGGGGTTTTGCTGAGCGGGGATAACAATGTCAATGTGCCCGCGGGTGGCACGTTCGATCGTATGGATCCGTTTTCCGTTAGTCTTTGGATCAAGCCAGCGGAGCGTTACGATCGGGCTGTGGTTTATCATCGCTCGCGAGCTTGGACGGATTCTGCCAGCCGAGGATACGAGCTTCTCATTGAAGACGGTCGGCTCTCCGCGGCACTAGTTCATTTCTGGCCCGGCAACGCGATGCGAGTCCAAGCGATGGACGAGGTACCAGTTGGAGTTTGGTCGCAAGTCACGGTTACTTACGATGGATCGAGCCGAGCCAAGGGACTCCGGATTTACGTTAACGGTGAGCCAATCGATACGGCCGTCGTTCGGGACAAGCTGACGAAGACGATCGCGAGTGATCCTAAAGAGCTAGCACTGGGACAGCGCTTTCGGGACAACGGCTTCAAACTCGGAATGATGGATGAGCTAAGAGTCTTTGACAAATCGCTCGGAGATCTTGAAGCAAAGTACCTTTACCTCAGTGACGCAGCTCCCGAAAACATTCGGGAGTATCTCTACAACTTGACGGACGCGGGCCTTGAGCGCTATTTCAATTCAGTATCTAAGCCGGCTGAAGTGCTTCGGAGCGAACTACTGATTTTGCGGCAAGATCAGGCGAAGATTGTGGAAGCGATTCCAGAAATCATGGTCATGCGTGAAGAAACTCGGCAACGACCGACGTTTGTGCTGACACGCGGCGCATACGACGCTCCAGGTGAAGAGGTGGGGCGGGGCACCCCGGCTCAGTTGTTGCCGATGCCCAAGAAGGTCGATGACCGGAGAGAGTTGGCGGAATGGCTTGTCGATCGTCGCCATCCGTTAACTGCTCGTGTTGCGGTGAACCGATTGTGGCAGTCGCTGTTTGGAACTGGACTCGTGGCCACTTCCGAAGATTTTGGATTGCAAGGCGCGTTGCCCTCGCACCCTGAATTGCTGGATTGGCTGGCGGCCGAATTCATGGAGTCCGGTTGGGATATGAAAGCCCTGGTGCGTTTGATTGTTCTCTCCGATGCCTACCAACGTTCTTCGAATCCGACGGCGGAGGCGTTGCGGGAGGATCCAGAGAATCGTTGGCTCGCACGTGGCCCCGCAATGAGGCTTCCTGCGGAGATGATTCGCGACACGGCGCTGGCGGCCAGTGGCCTTCTCGTTGATAAGCAAGGTGGTCCCCCTGTCAAACCATATCAGCCCGATGGATTGTGGAAGGAGAAGTCTGGCCAAGCTTACAAACGCGATTCCGGAGAAGGCTCGCACCGCCGAAGTTTGTACACATACTGGAAGCGGACCTCGCCGCCGCCGGCGATGATGACGCTGGATGCTAGTAATCGCGAGGTGTGTGTGGTCCGACGGCAGGTGACGATGACTCCTCTACAGATGTTAGTACTTTTGAATGACCCGCAGTACGTCGAAGCAGCAAAGGCGTTGGCTACCAAAGCGGCGATGAGCGAGTCCGTTTTGGATTCGAGGCTGATTTATGTGTTTCAGTCGTTGGTGACGCGCGTTCCAAGTGAAGCCGAGCTGGACGTGCTCCAGCGTCTGTATCACGGTCAACTAGAAGAGTTCCAAAGGAATGCCAAGAATGCTGAAGAGCTATTAGCGATCGGAGACTTTAATCCGTCCCACGAATCTTTAGCAGCAGTTTCCAAGGCAGAGCTTGCAGCATTGACGGTGGTTGCAGAAGGGCTCATGAGCTACGACGAGACCGTGATGAAGCGTTAGCTCTCGACAGTAGCAACGGACGGCATCCTGAAATCCCAATCTACGCGTGAATTTAGCCTGCGTAAGTACGTGCGAAGAAAAACACTTCGTTAGACAAGAGTAAACACAGCCATGACGTTTCCAGCAGACTATGAGACAAGGCGGCTCGCACTGACTCGTCGCCACTTCTTCGGACGATCCGCACTCGGGGTTGGAACCGCGGCGGCTCATTCGCTTTTTGCATCTGACCTAATTGCGGAGAATAAGCAGGATTCCGCAAGGGGGCTTGATCTTGGGGCGAGTGGAGGAGCTTTGAAAGAGTTCCACCATCGGCCGAGAGCGAAACGCATTGTCTACCTCTTTATGAGCGGCGGCCCATCGCAGATGGACCTGTTCGATTACAAGCCTAAGCTCAATGAACACAATGGCATGGAGCTGCCGGCATCAGTTCGGATGGGGCAGCGTCTGACGGCGATGTCTGGAAACCAATCGACCCTGCCGCTGGCCGGTTCGGCATTCAAGTTCAAGCAGCACGGTCAAAGTGGTGCCTGGGTGAGCGAACTGATGCCAAACGTCGCTGGAATCTCCGATGAGCTGTGCTTTGTGAAGTCGGTCTACACCGAGGCCATCAACCACGATCCAGCGATCACATTCATCCAAACGGGATCTCAGATTGCGGGACGCCCGTCACTTGGTTCCTGGTTGGATTACGGCCTTGGGACAACGAATGAAAATCTGCCGAGCTTCTGCGTTTTGGTGACCAAGAATAAGGGAGGGCAACCGCTTTATTCTCGTTTGTGGGGGAGTGGTTTTCTTCCGGCTAATCACCAAGGCGTCCAGTTTCGCGCAGGTGCAAGTCCCGTTCTCTACCTGAATAACCCTCCGGGGATTTCTCGTTCCCAGCGACGCAATTTGTTGGACCATATGAACGAATTGCACCAGTTGGAATTGGAACAGCGAATGGATCCCGTGATCGAGTCACGGATCGCTCAAAGTGAGATGGCTTTCCGAATGCAATCCTCGGTGCCTGATGTGGCGGATTTCTCATCGGAACCCGATCACGTCTTCGATATGTATGGGCCCGATTCGAAGAATCCGGGGACATTCGCCGCGAATTGCCTGCTAGCTCGCAGATTGCTAGAACGAGACGTTCGCTGTGTTCAGCTTTTCCATCGTGGTTGGGATCAACATGGTGGTCTTCCAGGTGCTATCAAAAGACAGTGCAAAGAGGTGGATCGTGCTTCAGCCGCACTAGTCGCGGATTTGAAACAGCGTGGATTACTGGAAGACACCTTGGTTGTTTGGGGAGGAGAATTTGGCCGCACCGCCTACAGTCAAGGCAAATTGACCGCCAATAACTATGGCCGCGATCATCATCCTCGATGTTTTACAATGTGGATGGCAGGCGGGGGAATCAAACCCGGCATGTCATTGGGGCAAACCGATGACTACAGCTACAACATCGTCGATCGCCCGGTGCATATTCACGATCTCAATGCGACATTGCTGCACCAACTAGGGATCGACCACGAACGCTTGACTTTCAAATACCAGGGACGGCGCTATCGCCTGACAGACGTGCATGGCGAGCTCATTGAGGAGATCGTCGCTTAGTCGCATCTCTCGAGGACCGCAGAGAAAGAGAGACGTTGATACCAGCGAAAGCTAGAGCACTGGTGTTTTCAGAGTTATGCGGCTTAGCGAGCAAGCCTGCGATTGCACTGGTCATGGACCGTTAGAAATATGAGCGCTTGTAAGGGCAGCAAATTTTCCTGTCTGAAATGTCGTTGTTTTTCACGCATGGGAGACGACGTGGCCTAAGGTTCTGCATTGCCCATTCGCGTAAAGCACGCCTGCAGCCCAAGCCGTCGATTCCGAATGGAATCTCATGGGTGCTTGAGATCGGGGATAGACCGTTCATGGCCGATCGGCCATAAACGGTTCGGGGCCAGCGACTCTCAGGTGAGAGTCGCTGGCCCCTTCAAAGGTTTTCCCTATTTATTCTTGTCGACCGCGTCTTGCGAAGTTAATGCAGCTCTAGTGCAACGGTCGGCTCTTCTTTTTGGCTCAAAGTGGCTTCGAGTAGCCTCTTCAATCTAAAAGATATCCTACTTTTCTTCTTACGCATCCCTTTTCGGTCTTTGGCGCGGGAAATACCGTAAAACCTGAATGCTTTACAGCGGTTGGGCGCCATTTTATTCGGACTGACTTCTTCCAGTGACGCTCATGCGTCAAAGATCCACGTGCTTAGCGGTAGAATCGCGAACGCCAAACTGCAGTGACGCCTGGCATGCGAAGCATAGAGATGGTTGGGGGGGCGAGTGAGTGCGTGAAACACGCGTCGAATCCGAGGGTTTGCCATCGCGTTTCGGTGTAGGTTCAACGCTAAATGTACGGAGTGGAAACGTTACGGTGGAATCAGAATTCGATGCGCGCTTGATCTTCGGCCGCGGAGATATCGAACTGTCGCAGGAACGCGGGATCGATCTTCAACTCCGTATTCAAGATTTCTGCCAGCGGATTGATGTGGATCAAAAGCGTTTTTTTCGGTGTTACTCTTCGGACGATTTCTTTCACGGCAGATAGCCAGCTGTGTCCAGTCTTGATTGCAAGTTCCCTTTGCTCGTCATCGAAATAGCACTCGTGCATGAGTAGATCGCAATCAGAAAGTTGCGAAACGTATTCAGCATCTGGGCGGGCCACTGTATCCGTTATGTAGGCGATCTTCTTTTGCGAGTTTGAGAAGCACATCCCGATGGTGCCGCCTGGATGTTCGAGAGGAAACCAGTCGACCGAAACGTCACCGATCAATTCGGAAGAATCGAGATGACCTGACTTGGATTCAAGAGCAACGAACTCCATCTGAGGCTCGACCGGAAAAAGTAACTCGTTGTACAAGTGTTCCCGAATCGCATCTAGCTTTGCTTGTTCTGCGAATACGCGGACATGCTCCAGTTCGGTAACGGCGAAAGTGTCCACTAGGAATGTGAGTCCAACAATGTGGTCCAGGTGGGCGTGCGAAAGAAAAAGGTCCAGGTGTTTCTTCGGTTCTTGCAGCAAAAGTGGAACCAGTCGAAAGATCCCGGTGCCTGCGTCCAAAACCAAATTCTGCTCAGGCAAGTAGTAGCACGCGGTGTGCCTTCGCGGGCTGGGATGAAATCCGGTCGTTCCCAGGCAATGCAACTTCATAAGATTAGTAACCGCGCGGAAGCAAAGAGAGGAATGTTGGGTTCACTGCCTTGGTGAGCTCAGGGGACATTCTACGAGATTTTGGGGCTCTCGCGGTGCCTCGGGTTTACGCTTCTGTTTGTTGTTCCGATGTGGGATACAACACTCTGCCTGGGAATTTCAAGCCGCGCTAGATTTCCCACCCTTCGCGACACTGCTTATTTGCCACGCCCGCCGAATAGACCTGGTAAATCAAGGCCGCTGCCGCGGAGGATTTGTTCACCGATTCCCATGTTCGGATTCTCGGCCCCGGTGTTGCCTTGGCTGCCACCTGGTGTTGCTGGAGTCTGATTCGGAGGAGGCCCACGGAGTAATTCACCCAGTCCTCCTGATTCACCACCCAATAGTTTATCCAGTCCACGGTTGATGCCCTGCTGGAGTATGCCCGACGCCGCATTCTGTATCGTTTGCCGACCGAGTTGCGTGAGCAATCGCGTGTCGAGTTGAGGATTGGAGACGGAGCCTCCGATCGGAAAATCCAGAGATTGGCCTCGCAGTCCTTCGAGCAAGGGACTCTTGTCGGCCCAATCATTGGGGATCGGCATACGGGCCAACATCTGCATAGTTCCATCGACTCCCACGCTACCCTGAGTCGAAATTGTAGCGTCACCGACATCAACGCTCAGATTTTCGTGGGCGACACGACCATCCTTCATCGCAAAATTGATTTGCTGCTCGGGCATATCCATCCACACTCGTTGCGTGTTGCTGACAGATTGAGCAAATTCCTTCTTTCGAATGGCTTCAATCTGCTTCACGACACCAATGACAGAATTGGAGAGTGGCCCCGGTCCGATTCTTGCGTTGTGAATGACGAGCTGCCCGACGATGGTCTGATTTGTAGGATTGGCCGGTGTCAGTTTGGCCTGGTCAATATGCAGGCTGAGTCGGCCGTCGACGCTGGCAGTTTCGGCGACGAGGGGAGTCACGTACTTGAGCCACGCATCACACATCTCTTTGGTGATCTGGACGTTTTCCAGTAGGGTCATTGGCTTCTGATTGAGCGCGAGTTCTGGTGCCGCTAGGTCGCCATCAACGTCCCATCGCAAAAATCCGCCGCTGACAGGGATCTCGGCCGCTGTCATCAAATGTCCATTCACGATCGTGACGGGCACATCGGCCTGGCCTAACTGAATTCCGGCTACATTGGCTTGTTGCCAACCGAGGCGCGTTTTCGCGTTAAGGCCGGCCAATGCGCTTCGTTCTGACTGATCAGTTAACGGGGAATCGGTGTCGGCTATTCCATTCGGAGCGCCGATCCAGGTGACTTCGATTGGGACTGTCTCTTGCCCAGCTAACAAGACTTGCCCGCCGGTGAACGGATTCAGTTTTTGTGTCAGCTGTTGACAATCGTACAACGCTTGCCCGACGACTTTCGCGCTGGCTAGGCCGGAGGTGGCAGCAGCCGTATTCGAGCTGCCGTCCTGGTACTCGGCCGTCCCTGCGTACGATAGCCAAGGAAGCTGGACCGTCATCTCGTTGAGGCTGATTTGATTGCCATCCGCCTGCCAGAATCCTTTCAAACTCGAGGTTAACTGGGATTCTTGCCACAATTCGGTTGGAGCAATTTGGCCCGGTGCCAGTGACGTCACGACAAGTTGTTCGCCATTGAGCAACATGTTGATACCCGCAGCGGTGGCATTCACGTTCCAGGCGATATCGCCTCCGAATCGACCGGTCGCGGAAATCTTCGATGCAGGCGGAGAGCTAGTCTCAGCGGGGAGCAAGGAGTTGGCTGCCGCCGGTTTCGCGTTGCCTAGTAACTGGCCTAGGTCAACTAAGAACCGCGCTCGTCCAACTCTTCCTGGCTCGGATTCCGGGGCTGCTTGATCTTGCGCGTTTAGCGAGAACGACGAGCTGGTAACTACGAGTTCGTCGATGACAGTGCCCGTGATATTGTTGCTATCAAAACGTCCGCGAAAATTCCCTTGGATCTGGGGTTCGGCGAAACTCATCTGTTCGGTTTCGACTTCAATCGGCTGACCATTCCAATTGGCTTGCAGCAATTCCACATGCGATGTTGAAAGTCTGCCGCTAGCCGCCAACTGTAATTGACCGTTTACATTGACGCCGGTTGGTTCTTCCAGCCATACCGTGCCGCGTCGATTGCAATTCCCCAAATCGGCGTGAACATCGACAGTAAAATCGGCGGGTTTGCCTTTGCCTTCCTCGAGCCATAGCGGTTGCAGGAGTTCGACCGCGAGTCTCTCATTTCTTGAATTCAAGTTGAACTGAGCCGACTGGATCGCCACGGGAGCCGCCTCTTCCAGGGCCAATGCCGCAGCGAAATCACCGCGCCACGCCGGCTCACGCAGCTCGTTTCCGACTGCCGTAACGATGGTAATGGGAGTCGTATTGAGGTTACCACTGGCGACCAGAAGCTCTGTCGTTTCGCGATTCCAAGCCGCTTGGATCTCTGCGGTCCCTGCCATCGAAGTGATGGGGAGGTCCACGAAGCGGCTAAGCTTCTCTCGCAGTCTAGCTAAGTCGAGATTGCCGGCTAGTTGTCCTGCGTCCAACGTGCCCTTCGCGTTCAAGTTGGCAAACTCAGCGGCGACGGTCGCGGCAATATGAAATCCGTCGAGTGGTTCTGCTGCGTTCGCCTGCGAGACCGTAGTATCGATGACCAGCGGTGTCTCCCAGCGGATGGTCTGGCCTGCATTCAACGCTGTCAAGTTGGCAAGTTCAATTTTCGCATTCAACTGATCTTGTTCTGCAGCAGAGCTATGATGGGCGAGCTGAAATTTGAGTTGTCCTTCGTTTAGTTGCGTGTCTTCACGGACTGGGATTAAGGTGCGAGCAGCTTGTGCTAGGCGTGGCAGGTCGACGACTCCTGCTGCTTCGATATCCGCGCCCTGAAGGAATGGAGACTCAAGAGTGGGGGCAGTTGGGGGCCAAGGAATGGTGGCTTTCGCCGTCGTGGCGGCAAAGTCGCATTGGAGCTGGGTATCACTGAGTGTCATCAGCGCATCGGCAACAGAGCAACGCGCGGCCCCGATGATCTGTTGCATTTTGAGCGGTTCGTTGCCGACCAAATCGGGAGCATCGACTTGTAATTGTGAAGCTTTCAGCTCTGAGAGCTCAAAATTCCAGCTCGACTCATCCTGTATCGTTCCAGCTAAAGCAACTGAAACGTCACCGGCTAGTTCGTCAATCGGCAACTCAGGCAACCTAGCCTTGGCCACGTGCCAGAAATGAATTGGCAAATGATCTACCTTCGCACGCACTTCGAATGCTGCCGCGCCCGATGCCGTGGTGACTTGTTGGATATCAGCTGCGATCGTGCCAATGGTGGACACCGTCCCAGAGTCATCAGCCAACGTCAGACGAGCGTCGATTGGCCCAACGACTTCACCAGGCTTAGGAAGCTGAATCTGGATCGACTCAATGTTCAACTGCCACTCTTCCGGTCTTCCGGCTTCGACGAGCGAAATCTTCGAGTCGCTGATCGCAATACTGCCAGTCGGCAACGGGCCAACTGCATCCGCGGGCGGTTCTTCTTCAGGCGATGGCGCTGGTGGGATTAAATGACCGATCGCCCGTTCAATATTGGTCGTTCCATCCTGGGCTACGACATTGGCTTCAAGACCCGCGACGGATATTTTCTGGAGATCATTGCTCGAAGTGATCCACCCAATTAATCCCTTTTCCGTCGTGATGGATTCGATCGCCGCAATCCGCTCGCCCTCATCGCTTTTGACGACGACGCCATGGACCTTAATCGGAGAGAGCCAGCCTGCCGAGACTGAATCGATTTCGAGCTGGAGCGGTTGCAGTCCAGCAAACCGTTCAATTGCGAAACGCACCACCGATTTTGAGGTTGCAATCGTCGGTAGCATCGCGATTCCGACGATCAGTATGCCAACGCAGATCAGCAGCCTAGTGCGCCACCTTCGTTTTGGGGGACTCGAACCCGGGAGGAGCTCCTGAGCCTTTTTGTCCGACGCGGAGTTGGCCGATCGGTGCGTCTGCTTCGACATGGGGCATTACTCTGTTTTTGTCTGATCCAGGATGGAAGACACGAAGGAAGCTGGGCTGCGGTTGAACTGGCAATGGGGCCCGGTGACGCCATGCGTTCCTATGGGTTTAACGATGGGAACCGTCAATCGAACGAATGTTGTTCTCGTTGGTTACCACGGTTTGGAGGCTCATTTGGGCGGCTCAGTTTTGCAAGTTAAGTGGTCTGGCCGCCAGGGCGATTTCGGAATCCATGTGTTGGCCTGCGTGTTGTAGGCAATCTGGGGTCTCTCTAGGTGGCGTGGCTACGCGGGCGGGCTAACCATGATGAGCCGTTTGACCAGCAGCTAGTGTCTCCGTAGTTGCAGCTAGCAAATGGCAAAGCTACATTGATGGATGGTCTGTGACGCATTCACGCATGGTTTGCGTGAGCTTGTGCGGCAGGCTGATCGGTGGGGCACTCGGAGAGCATCACCGATGAAAATACTGGATCAAAAAGCGATAAATGCTACTCAGATCCGCATGTAATTTTGGCGTTTGCCACAAATTACGGCTCGTTGAACTAGTTCTGTTTGACTCACTCTATGTTTCTTCTCTGTGTTCTTTTCGTGCTCGCTGTCGTCGGCTTCGGTTTGGCGATGCGCCACGCTGATGTCGCGTTGGATGCGATTCGATCGGGTGGCATTCCGGAGACGCTGCGTCTCTGGGTTTCGTCATTGGTTAGAAGCGAGACTGCGACTCTTGGTCCGATCCGAAATTGGCGAGAGTTCCTTTTGGGCTCCAGCCATTTGGCGTTGAGTCTGCAGACGCGTTTCGTCGCCGACTTCAATGGGCTGCGAGGATTGAATTCGCATTCCGACCCAGCGGATTCATTGGCCACTCAGAGAAATCTTTTGCCGGGGGCGGTCAGCGCTCGGTTTTCTGGGGCAGTGTTCAGTGGTTCGTCGGAATCAATGGCTTCATTCGCCTCCCGAAAGATTCACTTTGACAAATGCCGTCTAGTGGAACCTACAGAGAGAAAACACGATTTGACGCAGAGCCTTTCAGTGCGGATTGCCGAGGAGCATCGAACCATTGAAAGGCGACCCTCGTGGTTTCTTACCTCTCTACATGCGTCCTGAATTCGGGCTGGAGCAATCCGGCTGGGTTCATCATCGACGCTGATCTTAATAATGCCGTTGGTGTGCCGCTTCTGCTTGCACAGAATGAAAGCATGGTACCAATGATTGCGGCGGTAGTCGGCCTGATTGTTGGTGGCGGAATTGTGTTGCTCGTTAATCTTCTCCGAGGCAAAGATGTCAAGGCGAAGGTTGAAGCCATATTGGAGAAGGCTCAGTCCGATGGTCAGACGATCGTCAAATCGGCTGAGCTCGAAGCCAAAGAAAAGGTGATCCAAAAACAGCAAGAGTTTGAAAAAGAGGCCAACAAGCTCAGATCGAAGATCCAGAAGAAAGAATCGTCGCTAGAGCGTCGTGAGGAAGTCCTCCAGCAGACGGCTGATGATTTCAAGAAACAAGAAAAGATGGTTGAGGCCAATCAGCGGCGGCTATCGGAGAAGATGCAAGAGGCCAGTAAGCGATCTGAGCAACTGCAGGGCTTAATTTCGAAGCAAACTACGGAGTTGCAAAACGTCTCTGGCATGAGTCGTGAGGACGCACGAGAGAAACTGTTGCAGCTGCTCAGGGATGAATTGGATCAAGAGGTCGGTAACGAGATCTTGAAGCACGAGCGAAGGGTCGCTGAAGTCGCGGACCAAAAAGCTCAAGAGATTATTTTGACTTCGATGCAGAGGTACGCGTCCGCGCACACCGCTGACAATACGACCAGCACGGTCGACATTCCAAATGATGAGATGAAGGGCCGTATCATTGGTCGCGAAGGCCGGAATATTCGAGCCTTCGAAAAGGCGACGGGCGTGGACGTCATTATTGATGATACGCCGGGCGTCGTCATTGTCAGCGGGTTTGATCCCGTGCGTCGCGAAGTAGCAAGGCAGTCTTTGGGTAAGTTGATTTCCGACGGCCGCATTCATCCCTCGCGGATTGAAGAAGTCGTCAACGAGACAGAGAAGGAGCTGGAGAAGTACATTCATCGCAAAGGCCAAGAGGCGGCCGAGGAAGTGAATATCACCGGATTACAAAAGAAGGTGATCTACATGCTTGGGCGTTTGCATTTTCGAACGAGTTTTAGCCAGAACGTCCTTCGGCACAGTGTTGAAGTTGCCTTTCTGTCTGGCCTGATGGCGGAGATGATTGGGTTGGATCCTGATCTGGCGAGACGAGCCGGCTTGTTGCACGATATCGGTAAAGCGGCTGATCACGAACTGGAAGGCGGTCACCCGAAGATTGGTGCCGACTTGCTGAAACGCCATGGCGAAAACGAAACGGTGGTCCATGCGGCACTTGGGCACCATGATCAGTTGACGACCGAGTATCCCTATACCTTGCTTGTAGCGACCGGAGATGCATGTAGTGCATCGAGGCCAGGCGCAAGAAGAGAATCGCTCGAACGTTACATCAAGCGAATGGAAGAGCTGGAATCGATTGCGAAGGATTTCAAAGGCGTTGAGCAAGCCTTTGCGATCCAAGCCGGTCGTGAGTTGAGAGTCATCGTTGGCGCTCGTGAAACGGACGACTCCAAAGCGGCCAAGATCTGTCGCGACATCGCAAAAGCGTTTGAACAGCAGCTAACCTATCCAGGTGAAATTAAAGTCACTGTGGTTCGCGAATCTCGGTTTGTTGAGGTGGCGCGGTGAGCCGGAAGTCAGACGCACCGCCGCCAGGCTGCGTGCGTTTGGTATTTATTGGCGACATCGTTGGAAAGCCTGGGATCCGAATCGTTTGCGACAGCGTTGAATACTTGAGACGAGAGTATCAAACAGCATTGATCGTCGCGAATGCGGAGAATGTCGCAGACGGATCCGGCATTCGGTGTAAAGACTATCGCCGGCTTCTTGAGGCCGGCGTGGATGCGATGACTCTCGGTGATCATGCATTTCGCAAACGCGAGATTTTCGAGACGCTGCAGTCCAGTGACCAGATTGTTCGACCGGCGAATTTACCCGATGAAGCTCCCGGAAAGGGCACTTGCGTTGTAAAGACCAAGGACGGCTACCGGGTCGCCATCACGAGCGTACTCGGACGCGTGTTCATGAAGCCAATTGACTGTCCGTTTCGGGCCGTTGATGCCGAGCTTGCAAGCGTCGACTCAAGCGTAAAACTTCGCCTGGTGGATTTCCACGCGGAAGCCACGAGTGAAATGCAACTGATGGGACGTCATCTAGATGGCAAGGTGAGTGCCGTCCTGGGCACGCATACTCATGTTGCTACCGCTGATGAGCAAATCTTGCCTAGTGGAACCGGATTTCAAAGCGATGTTGGGATGTCTGGACCGTTTGAAAGTATCCTTGGCCGCAAAATCGACGCGGTGATGGAAGCCACGCTGAACGCCTTGCCCACCCCGTTTCAGGTTGCCACTGAGGACGTCCGAGTCAGCGCGACCATGTTGGACATACAGACTGCCAGTGGAAAATGCGTAGCAATTCAACGTTTGCAAATCCTTCAAGAGCCACTTGCTGAGTACAACAGAAAGCACGCGTCACCAACTCCGTTGCTATGACGTAGGGTTCGGCAAAAGGCAGTGCGCGAACATGGCACTGAAAACACTTTGCATTCGGATCTTCGGAATTTCCTTGTCGGAGTTTCCTATTTCTAGTTCCATGATTCAAATTGACTCGAAAGAAGCAGGCGTGCGAGGGCCAGCACAAGTGGCGGCCCCAACTGCGGCCGCTGGACAAGTCGGAAGCCATTCGTCCGGACGGCTACCTATTCCTCGATGGTTGAGGACGACTTGCGCACTGACAGCGATCGTATTGACTGGGACATTGTTGACCGCGCGTGTGCTGAGGCCGTCCCCGAATGGATTGGGGACGCACCAACAATTGGGACTGCCTCCGTGCACTTCCATCGTACTCTGGGATCTACCTTGTCCGGCGTGCGGTATGACGACGTCTTGGGCACATATGGTACGCGGCCAAGTGCTTGAGGCATTCTATGCCAATGCTGGCGGAGCATTGCTTTCAATAATCGCTCTGGTCTGCATTCCCGCGACTTGTTATTTCTCGCTAGCCGGGCTAGCTACGAAACGCGAACGGTTCTCGCTGTTTTTGGCTGCCTCTTTGTTGATTGCGATCGTTGTGGCCATCGCGCAGTGGTATTTTCGCTCTCTGTGAATACTCCGCGAATGGCGTGAAGAGAATGGAAGCTTAAATGCCAATTCCGCGAATCATGATGTCAGTCGTTCACCGGAAAGCAAAATTGTGCGCAGCGCTGGGCATGGTCTTCGTGCTCATAAGCTCGACTGGTTGCATCAGCCTTGTTGCGAATCTGATGCATGCGATCAACGGAAATGAATTGCCCGCGGAATACGACGGTTTGGTTGGAAAACGCGTTGCGATGATCTGCCAGACGGACGAGGGGTTTCGCACGACAGCTGCTAGCACCATTCTCACGAATAACTTGCACGCCGCGCTGAATATGCACGTTGAGGATATCGATCTAGTACCTCATTCCGAGATTGAGAAGTGGGTTGATGTACATGGCCAGCAGGGCGTTGACTACGTCGAAGTTGGCAAGGCGGTGAAGGCAGAGCGAGTGGTCGCTGTCGAAGTGGCCAAATTGGGGCTGACGAATGGGCCGACGTTGTTCAAGGGTAGCGCCGACATTTCGGTTACGGTCTATGACATAGAGCGGGGAGGAAAACTGATTTTCCGTAAGCAGATGCCGGATTGTGAGTTCCCGACGACAGACGGAAAGCCTGTATCTGAGACCACTGAGAGCAAGTTCCGAAGTTTCTACTTGGCAATTCTAACACGCCGGATTTCTGGCATCTTCTATCCGGTGGACCCAACCGCAGACGTGGCACTCGATGCGACGATGAGCAGCTTCTAAGTAACTGGCCGTTCAAGGCTAGCAGCTTCTAGTTTTTCTGGCGACACGATTGTCTGCGATATGGGTGCGGCTGAAACATTCTGTTCAGGAACGTGGCGATGGACCGAATTTGGGTCTTAGCGAACTTTGTTTCGCCGCCCCAGAACTTCACGATAGGTCTCGCCTCGTCTTATCTCGACACGTATCAGTGGGGCAATGAGACCGCCTGTCAGCAGCACCGCGGTGTACGTAAGTTAGAAGCTAATTGAACAATTGGTCACGGCCCGGCTATTGCGTGATCTAAGAACTTGCATGGCTTTGATAGCTGGCATCCCAATTCGCTTCGGCGACGTTTTCAGAGCTCGCTGTTTTGCCAATCTTCTTGTGCTTTACGGCTAGAGATTTCCTTTCTCCCTGTTTCTCGGGGGGTATGTAGTAATATCGGCTACACAACAGGGATCAAGGTGGTGTTTACTAAACGTTTCGTACGCGAAGGAAACTCTTGGGGGCGCGCGGTCCAAGCTCCTCAACCAGCCAAAGTTCACAGATCCACGAGGAAGAAAGATGTCATCGGTTGTCGCAGGTCATCCGTCGAGTGGAGTCGTTCGTGAGAAACGCCATCTTCAGGCTCTCGAAGGAATGAGGCTCTTTAAGTGGTATTGCCTTGTTCTGGTTCCGCTGTTCGGCATTGGTGTCGGCGCTGTCATCGGCTACGCCGTACATCGCGTACAGCCACGTATTTTCAAGGCTACGGCGTTGATTGAAGTGAATAATCGGGAGCCAATTGGCGACGAGTACCGTTTGCTGCCCAAGCAGCATGTTGAGCTGGCAGCGATTCCCCACGTCATGAGTAGTCAAGCTGTTTTGCGACTCGCGGTGGAGAAGGGGAGGCTCTATGAGGAATTGAAATTTGGTGGTCGAAAGAGTCTTGAAGCGGATCATCGCGAGCGAATCGTTGCGGAGTTGATGGAGCCGGGAAATTTGTCCGTAGACATTCTCAACTTGTCTGCTGAGGCTGCGCATCTAGAAGTTGCTTACTCCGTTGATGATGCGGAGCTATCCGCGCTCGTCGTCAATTCCATCGTTGATGCCTATTCGGAGTACGTCAACGACGAATGGCAAACGAATGGGAATCAGCTTTACAACTTGCTGGTTGATGCTCAAGAGAAACTGTCGATGCGACACAATCGGCTAAATCAAGAAAGGCATATATTTTGGGAACGGAATCGGAACATCGACTTCTCGGACGACGATCGCTTTCGTAACCCGTACCTTTTGGAATGCGAGCGAATCAGATCGGAGCTTACGGACTTAGGCATCGACAGGCTAAAGAAGGCAGCCGCGATGGAGATTGCGAACGATGCATTAAAGACGGAAGAGAACATGGGCGTCGCCTTGGTCGCGATCGGTCCACTCAGTGGCGTGCCGCCTGTCACAAGCTTGCAATCGGATGCGACAGGTGAAATTCAGGAGTCTGCGAAAGAGCAGCTCGCTTTTGCCATCGAAACTCTGCGGCAGCAGCTCCTGTCGATTTCTGAGCAGGAGAAAAGGCTAAGACCCCTGCTAGCATCAGTTCGGGAACGCGCAGTAGAAACGTCGCGTATCTTGAATCAAGATGCTTTACTGGCCCAGGAGATCGAACTCATAGGTTCTCTTCGGGATGAATACTCGCAGCGGATTCAGGAGATCGAATTTTATCCGGCTCGTGGGAGTGTCGAGCTCAAGTCCCTTACCTCGCCCTCGATCGGCGAATTTGAAGGACCATATGTGGCCGGGTATCTGACTGCGGGAGCTATTGCTGGTGGTATACCTGCGTTGCTCTTTGCAATGATGCTCTATTACGGTGCCAACGGTGCGATTGCCCAACGAGCGAAGGCTATGAATGCAAGTCATTGAGATGACTTCTATTAAACAAACCAATGCTACCGGCGTAGACGATTCAACGTCACCAAGTACGAAATACGGCGGTGCCGAGCTGGACGGGCCTGAGGTGATCGGCAAGTGCCGTTTTTCACAGCTTTCCGGTCACTATCGAACCGTGTTCGAGCAAGGGGCGAACCACGCAGTAGACGCATTCTTTATTGCTGAGAAAAATCCAGAGAGTGTCCTGCTCGCGATTCCCTTTTACCTGCTCTTTGGGTGTATTCCCGTCATTTTCATGTATGAGAATCGCGAGTTGTTCGGAGGCTGGCGTTACGCTGGCTGGATCATTCCTCTGGTCATTCTTTTTTACGGCCTCAAAGCGATCCAAAAGTTGATTCGCCACTATCAGATGCGTCGCCACGATGTTTGGCAGTACGGGCTGCTGCTTGACAACAAATACCTCGTCGTCCGCAAGATAGCGATGCTCGATCCTTGGCATTGCGTCTGGATTCCGAATGGAAAGATCCAACGGTTCTACACGCAATCTGAAGGCAAAGCGTCCGGAGGTGGCTACAACGGACTCGCGTTGAAAGTTGCATACACCGATGCCAAAGGCGCCCCGCATTCATTGAAACTCGGAACCAACAGCACGTTCCAAAAACCACCCTACGTGCTGGATAAGCTCCTCAACGAATTCTTAACCAAGGCAACGACCGAGGTTAGTTAGGTTAGCATCTGCACTTGCCGCGCCATCGAGTGTGCGGAGTAAATCCAGTAAGCGTAGGCTGCTTGGGAGGCCTGGAGGGGCTTGTGAGCCCCCACCAAATAGCACCCCCGGCAGGGCTCGAACCTGCGACCTACGGATTAGAAATCCGTTGCTCTATCCAGCTGAGCTACGGGGGCAGAGGATTCGTGATGGCCGAAGCACAGCTGGGCATGCTCGGCTTTGACATCCATATTCGTGAAATGAAGCTCACGAGGCTGCTGCGGCTCAAACACCGCGAGCTGGATTATTTGGCGTGATTTTAGCGTGAATCAGTGAAGCGAACTAGCCAAGCTGAGACTTAGGTAAGTGCCGAACTGACCTTGGTTTGTTTTTAGAATGGAATGCTGAATTTTCCGCTGCTGAGGTCGGTGACTAGGAAAGCTGCGTTTTCCGCAATTCATCGTTTGAATCGCATTTGAAATTCTTTACCCTGACAAATCAACATAAACCGAACCCATTGGATTTGGTGTAGATTCGAACTGCTGCTCTCCGTCTTCGGCGCTTGATCTCTGGGAATTCCTATGAAACACAACCGACGAGCCTTTATGGCTGCCACAGCTTCTTCGGCGGGGCTTGTTGGCCAGACGCAGGCCCAAACACAAAAGCCAGCGAAGTTGACGGGGTATAGTCCGGGTAAGTTCTTGAGCAAGATCGATGGTCTTGAGCTGTTGAATTTGTGGGGGGATATGCCCGACTCGATTCAGGGGCTGTATTCAGCAATCGAAGGTGTGCTTCTAAGAGATCGCCTCGCTACCTTTTCTGACGTGGGTCGCGACGCCAAGGTTCAAGAACGATGCAAATCGATGGGGCTGAAGCATTTCGGCGGACCCATGTTGGGGTGCATTGGAGAGCAGAGTGTTAAAGTTTGGGTTCGAACCTGTAAGCCGGCGAATGTAGAAGTCAGGATTCGGCTCGGCAACGTTGAAAAGAAGTTTGGGCCGGTCGTTTCCACTGAAGAGTCTGACTTGGTCGCAACGGTTCCTGTCGAAGGACTCGAAGCTGGCCAGCGGTACCCATATCGCGTTCTGGTCGACGGTAGCCCGATTGTCATTCCCCAGCACGCGACAATCTCGACGGTACCAAGCGGCGGACGAATGCGATTGGCGTTCGGTAGCTGCCCGCATCGCTGGGGGCTAGGCAATCAGAAACTGGCCGATCTTATTCGTAGCCGTGAGCCCTCAGCGCTCATGATTTATGGTGACATTGCGGCTCAAGACAAGAACAACGATTTCGGAAAGCATCGTTGTGATTATCAGATCCGTGACTTGTTTCCGGCTTGGCAAAGTCTGTCTTGCTCGGTTCCCATGTTTACCACTTGGGACGACCACGATTACTTCGACAATGATCGCTCGGGAATTCCCAAGGGGTTCGCGGAGGCTGACCGACGCGGTGTCTTGAAAACTTTTCAGCAGTCCTGGGTGAACCCTGCAAGTGGATTTGGCGATGAACGCGGGGGAGTCTTTTTTCGCACTCGATTGGGACCCTGCGACGTAATCATGTTAGACAACCGCTATTTCCGAACCGGCGAAAAACGCGGTTTCTTGGGGAATGGCCAATCGGATTGGCTGAAGAAGCAACTACTGGAGTGCAAGGGGCCATTTATTGTGGTCTCATGTGGAACAATGTGGACTGACCACATCAGCAAAGGCAAAGATTCATGGGGTAAATATGATCCAGAGGGCCGCGAGGAGTTGTTCCGATTCATTGAGCAGCATCGGATCCCCGGTGTTCTGTTACTTTCAGGGGATCGTCACGGGGCAAGTGTGTTCCGGATTCCACGTCGCGATGGATTTAGCTTCTACGAGTTTGAGCCGGCTTGTCTGGGCGGCCGAACGGGTCCGGCGGGCAGTGCCGGCAAGCATCCCGACGCCCTTTTTGCGACTCATGGAAAGTACGCGTTTGGCGAGTTCTCGTTTGATGCAACTCGAGCAGACCCCGCAGTTACGTTTCGGTTGATTCATGAATCGGGCGAAACGTTGTATGAACTCACGCTGCGCCGTAGTCAGCTGACCCCGGCCTAAGTTCGAGAGGCATCCTCTTTGGGGTTGGCGTCAAGTACGGTTCGCGTCAGGTACGGTTCGCGATTGGAAGAGATTTGGGCGTAGCAACCGCAGCTGCATGATCTTGGGGCTGCGGCGGGTTCGAACAAGAGCTGTCGCCCTGATCTGTTCGGCTGACTCGTGAGAGTATGGCTTCTAGCACTGGGGTCATAAGATTCAGTCGCTTCAGTTGAATCACCATGTTCCAGAGTGGTTCAAACTTCTTCCACCCACTGGCGTAGAAGAAGTGCTTCAGGCGATGTTTTGCGGATCCATGAAAGACGCTCGCCTTCAAAATCGAACCCCAAGAATAGAAATCCTCATAGGCTCGGTCATATCCCAGCTTGAGCATCGAAGCCGACATGAGTGCGGGTTCAAAAGTGACGTTTCTCGTATCGAACCTATCCCAATTCTTCGTCGTCATTCGGCCGGAATTTTCCATTGCCTGGTAGAAAGCGGTACCGGGGTATGGGGTCGCAATGTGGAATGTTGCTGTCGTGATTCCACTAGACACAGCCCAGTCCACTGTGCGTTCGAAAACGCCTTCGTCATCTCCGTCTAAACCGAACACGAAGCTGCCGTTGATCATGATGCCCAAGTCATGCAATCGTTGGGTCACTTGCAGGTAGTCTCTTTCCAAGTTCTGGCGCTTATTGCTTTGCTGCAGATTGCGTGGATCTAAGCTCTCAAAGCCAACAAAGATGCTGCGCAACCCGGCTTCAGCCGCACGTTCAATGAGATCGCCATCCAGTATCGAGTCTACCGTCGCTGCACCTTGAAAAGATGCGATTCATTCCACGCATCCCATCGAAGAGCTCTCTTGCAAATCTACGGTGTCCGAGCAAATGATCATCCAAGAAGTAGAGGTGACGTCCCGGTAGGCGTTCAATCTCGGCGAGGGCTTCGTCAACTTGCTGGGTATAAAAGCCTCGACCACCTTGAAAAAATGCGTCCTTGTAAGAGAAATCGCAATGATGCGGGCAGCCTCGAGTGACCACGATCGAATTTGGTACGAGGTAGAGGTGGCGTTGAATCAAGTCACGACGAATGGGAGGGATTCCGACCAAGGATCGCGTTTTCGATACATAGCGTTGGACTGGCTGGCCCGCGTGAATCAAACCATCGCGAAGGTCCTGGAGAAACTGCCCGAAACTTTCTTCCGCCGGCCCCAAAAACAGAACGTCGCCATGAGCTGATGCTTCCTCTGGCAAGGAGGTAACGTGCAACCCGCCAAGCAAAACGATACAGCCCTTGGCTCTGTAGTGGTCGGCAATTTCGTAGGCGCGATAGGCGTTGGTAATGTAAACCTGGATCGCAACGACATCAGGTTCGTCAGTCGTATCGAGTGACTGCACATGCTGGTCGACAATCTCAGCCTCGTACTCATCTGGCAGTAAAGCAGCCAGCGTCGCCAATCCGAGAGGTGGAAAAAGAGAATATTTGATCGGCCGCCAGTATGGGCTCTCCGCTTCGGTCAGGGCGGGAAGAATAAACTTGAACTTCATCTCAGCCTCCGATTGCCTGTCTCTTTACCGTCTGCATTTGTTCCAATGACTTCTGCACTGCCCGGATGGTTACGTCGAGCGTAGAGGTGCCAGCCGTGAGTCCGACCGTTTCGAACTCGCGAAACCAAGAGGGGTCCAATTCTTCCGAGCTAGCAACATGGAATGCTGGACGAGATCGTGCTTCACACTGCTGGACGAGTCTGCGTGTGTTGTTTGAGTTGTGGCCGCCCACTACGACGACTGCATCGACTTGGTCAATCAGATCGAGAAGTGCCGCTTGACGCTTCTTGGTCGGGTGGCAAACGGTATCGATGAATCGGATGTCCGCGTCGGAATTGAGTTCAAGGATTCGGTTCCGAATTTGTTTGACGGTTTCCGAGGGCATCGTGGTCTGGCACATGACACCAAGTCTTGTGTGGCGATAGGCACTTACTTCACTACCCGATTTGACCACGACGAAATCGTTGAGGTCTTCGACGATGCCGCGCACTTCGACATGTCCTGGGGTACCGATCACGATGACAAAGCGTCCTTCAGCCTCAAGTTCAAGGGCCGCCGCGTGTGCGCGTCTGACAAGTGGACAAGTTGTATCAATCAGTTGTTTGTTGGCGGAGAGCAGCCGTTTTCGCTCTCGGTCGCTGATGCCATGCGCCGTAATGAGAACTTGATTGCTATCCTCCGGGATTTTCCGGTTCTCCTCTGAGGACTGCCTAAAGCCAGCTTCTTTCAGCTCGAGATTGACGACGGAGTTGTGGACGAGTTCTCCATGGATAGTCACTTCCTTCGGATCTTGAATCTGATGGATTGCTTCGAGGGCATCTCGGACACCAAAGCACATTCCCATCTCATCGGCTCGAATGACTCTCATTTGGACCTCGTTCTGATAGTGATTGCAGGTAAGGAACGGCTTTACTTTGCAATGCAAAGTGGGTAGCCAAAAAAAAGGAGGAGCTTATGCAGGCGACCAATCTCCTGCGGGCCAGCCCTGATCGCCTTGTTTCTTTGACTGCTGAATCTGAGCATCTGACACCACGCGTTCCAGGATGCTGAGATATTCGTTGAAGCGCTCTCGCCCAACCGTCGTTAGGCGATACATGGTCTGTGGGCGAGGGCCGGTGGCTCCTTTCCAGACCTCCACGAGTTCAGCTTCATTGAGTACGCCCAGATGGCGGCTTAGATTTCCGTCGGTGAGTGCGCAGAGCTCTTTCAAGTCGCTGAACAGCAATCCTTGCTGGTGCGCTGCCAAAGATGCCAAGATTCCAAGTCGAGCTTTTTCGTGCATCACGCGGTTGAGACCGTCGTATGCGAATTTGCCGCTCGAAGTATCGGAGAGATTGCTTCCTGACGTGTTTTCGTCTCGAGCGGCTGCCTTGTTTTTACTAGCCACGGCAACGCTCCAAAGTCCAGTATAGAATTCCGGCAGCCAAGAACTGGCCAATCCCGAAACTCATTCCCATCAACCATGGCGAAAGAGCCTGGTTCCCTGGGCCCAACCATAAGCAGAGACTACCGCATCCGGCATAGTAAACCCCCACCCATACCGCTTGATGCGGAAGGAGGCGGTAAGAAGCGAATACTCCTAATGCATAAATGAGCGACCAAAGGCCCGGCAACATCCATGCGGCTTCGGGTGCACTTTCGACGACGCAAAATGTCAGCAAGGTACCCACGACGATACATGGTAGAAACTGTTTCGCGGCAAGAATGGTCATCTCACGGGCTAGTCCAGCACCGGATCGATAGGCTCGCCAAAACATTTCGCCGCCAGCGACAGCAAGGCTCAATGCGGCAGTGCCCATCCACAAACCGACATAAAGATGGAGATCTCCGGTAGGTTCAGGCAGCCACCAAAACTGAAGCAGAGCCGCCGCAAATCCGAGCAAACCAGAAAAGCCAACCGTCACAGAACGATAGCCGCGAAACACCTGGCTGCCCGCCATTTGTTCCCGGATCGCTGAAATCTGCTGCAGTGCCTGCTGAAGTTCGATGACCAAGTCCCGTTTGTATTTTGCCCCGAAGTCACTTACTTTACGATGCAAAGTAAGCTGCGGTTCGCGCAAAGTCAAGACATTTCGGACCAGCTAATAGGCCATCGCAGTTTGAATGTCGGACGGTCAGGTGGGATTCGCCGTCGAGGTCGTTCTCGAATCGGTGTCCGGCAGTGGCAGCTGCGAGGCAGCCAGTAAACTGGTTGCGGTACAAGGGGACGTGTTCGGTGCCGGAAAATCACTGGGAGTCGGATTCTGGTTTCAGATCGGAATCGGTCGCCCCAGCGAGCTTGGCTTTTGCAACAGTAGCCTCAAGTTTGCTTTTCAGTTCGTCGGCGGACTCATTGTCTGCTGCCGAAATTCGTGAGCTCAAGACACGTGCTTGCTCGACGAGAATGTTCTTCCACAGTTCTGCCGTCGCTGGTTTGTCCTGAGGGTCGTATTTGGATGCGAACCAATCACGGGCAGAATTGATTTGATCGGATGCGGTTTTCAGGTCGCCGGCAAGGCGATTGGCGATGCTGGCATCAATCAGTGCTTTGGGAAGTTCTTGCTGGTAATCTTCAACGTCGGGTTGCTCGGCCTGCAATTGCTGCGCGATCGCGAGCGTCGACGATGCTAGACCGACAAGAACCTCCGGCGGAGCGTTGCTAGCTCGCAGCGTTGCGAATCGGATTAGGCGTACATCCAACGCGTGGCCGAGCGCGGGCGTGAAGTCTTGGTCCGCTGAGAGAATTGCATCGGTAACGGAATCGGAATCGTCGAGAGCAGCAAGGGCTTCTCCAAAACGTTCTAGTTGTAAGAAAGTTGCCGCTAGTTCGTAGTGGTTCAAGGCGACTGGTAGGTAGGCTTCCGGCGAGTTCCCGACTCGCTCGGACTGTTCGGCAAGGATTAGTGTGGCGGCTTGCAGCGGCTCGATCGCCTCTTCCAATTTTCCAATGTCGCGAAGCACAATAGCGATATTACTTTGCAGCATCGCTTGTACTTGCCGGTACCGCATCGTCTCTGGTTCGGCTTGGATCAGGGAGTCCAGAGTAGGCAGAATGGTACGCCAACGCTCGATGAGTGGTTCCATCTCGCCGCGGTCCAGCATCGGACCACCCGAGTTCAGGGTGGCCGTGACTAGGTTCCACTTGTGCCCGACGACCGAAGGCTCCAACGCAACGAGCGTCTTGTGTTGTGCGATGGCGAAATCGTAGGCGGCTTGGGCGGCTTCCGTATTGCCCATTCGTCGCTCGGAAAGCCCAAGGTTGGTTTGTGCTACGCCTTTTAACTCCATGACTCGGAGGCTGCCTGCGTCGTTGTCGGCAACTTGATCCAGAAGTTGCAGAGCATTCAGGCAGAACTGCTTTCCTTCCGTCAGTTCGCCGCGGTCGATGGCCGTTGTGGCAAGACTCATTTCGACCATGGCTGCGTCCCGTTTGGAGCGAGTCTGCGTTGGCGACTCTTGAAGTAAGTTGCGGAATAGATCCTTGGCTTGTCCAAAGTGCTCAATCGCTTGGTCGGCTTTCCCAGCAACGATTTCCGCGTCGCCCAGTCCTCTCAGCGCGAGAGCCATGAGACTGGTTAGATCCTGGCGTTGGTCAACCGCCACGGAATCAGACGAGGGATCTTGCAACGCTGCATCGCAAATTTCGGCGGCACTCTTTAGAGATTTAATGGCTTCCTCTGCTTCGCCCGCGTCGTACTGGTAGTTGCCAAAATTGACGAGCGTGTCCGCGAGCAAGATGTATTTTCGGAATTCTTGCTCTGGTGGCAGTGGTGGAAGTGTGTTGAGAACGGTGAGTGCTTCTTGTGTTTCTTTTTCAACGGTCTCTGGTTCGCCAAGCCGGTGGGCGATCTCCGCAAGTCCGGCTTGAGCACGAGCCAGCTCGAACAGGAGTTGAGGATCTTGGCTATTGGTGTCCAAGAATGACTGGAAATAGGATCGGGCCTTTTCCAGGAGTTTACGTGATACTTCCTGGGAGCCCGGCGTGTTTGGCAGAAACTCTGTGTCTCGAGCGACGCTGACCAATAGCTGGTCTGCGGCTTCGATCGACTTTTGAAGTGCGTACTTCGATTCTGCTTCCGAAGTTTGTGCGTCTTCAAGAGCCTGTATTAGCTGGCGGTTCTGGCTGCCCAACAGAGTCGCAGCAACCATACTGCCGACGACGAGCAAAAGCCCAAGGACGGCGCAAGTCGTCACCGCGAAGCCGAGGGCAGGATTGCGTTTGAGATGACGGTAGGTACGAGTCAGATTTGAGATTGGACGGGCGGTTATGGGCTCACCATTTGCGAATCGTCTCAAGTCCGCAGCAAGTGCCGCGGAATCGAGATATCGATTGTTTGGTTCTTTCTCCATCGCCTTCAAGCAAATGGTTTCGAGATCCGCAGGGAAGCTCGGATTCAGGATTCTAGGTGCGATCGGATCGACGTCGGCAACCTGTCGAATCACCGCAGTTGGATTGCCCTTGAAGGGTACGGTCTCTGTCGCGATGAAGTAGAGTGTGGCGCCAAGGCCATAGATGTCGGTGGCGGCAGTGATGCTTCCGTCGGGAGAAACCTGTTCGGGACTCATGAATTCAGGTGTCCCAATGACGTCGCCAGTGCGAGTCAGTTGGGTTGCCTGGGCGTCTGCAAACTTGGCCAGGCCAAAATCCGCTAATTTGATGGATGACCGATCTTGGGTGAGGAGCAAGTTCGAGGGCTTGATGTCTCGATGCACTAGGCCGCGTTCGTGAATCGCGCCCAAACCGTCAGCGGCGCCTGCCAACAGCTCAGCGAGTCGTTTGAATTCAGATTCTTCCGTTCCGGGGGCTTGCACTGGATCCCCGCCGAGTCGACGAACAGTTCCGCCAGACATGAATTCCATAACGAGGAACTGTCGATCCGATTCGGTTCCCAGATCGCTTGGGTCCAAAGTACCGAAATCGAATATGCGGACGATGTTAGGGTGATCAATATCGGCGAGTAGTTTTGCTTCTCTTTGAAAGCGTTGGCGATCACGCATCGAATTACGTGAAAGTACTTTGATTGCAACCTCCCGTGAAAGCTGCGTGTCGTAACCCAGGAAAACACTGCCAGAACCGCCGGATGCGATGACTCGCTGGACTTCGTACCGCGAGCCCGGTAGTTGTGAACGCAGCTCCGCCGCGTTCAGTGAATCGAGACGTTCTGATTCCGTTGCTGTTGAGGCATCACGGTGATCGGCGGTTTCCAAGACCGTTCGGTCATCTACCGGCGTGGCGAGCGAATTGCCGGCGAAGTTCGATTCGATGGATTCTTCGTTGTCAGAAAATCGCGGTAACGGGAGTGGTGAGATTGCTTGAAACTCAGGCTCATTTTCGAAGCTGTTGGATTCCAAATCGGATAGATTGCTGAATGAAGCTAACGATGGCTCGGCCGAGATTTTCTCTAGCAACGCTTGGCAACGGCTGCACGAGTTGACGCTTGCTATCTCGGATTCACTTAGCTCTGTACGATCGGCTAACCAGTCTCTCAACCGCGCTGGCGGTGGACATGTGCCAGGACAAGCAAGTTGATCTGAATCCGGTTGCGAATTGGAACTTTCCACTGGAACCTCGGTTCGTTCGTTGGCAGTGACGAAACGTCAGCTAAGAAGTTTTTAGAGTAAGTTGATCCGCACGGGGAGCTGCAAGAGTGGTGCCAGATATGCATCCGCAGAGCACAAGTAACTGGTCGGGACGATTGAAGTTCTTTGTCATTGCAATCGTTATTATTAAAGTTTTCGCGAGCAAGTCGGTGAGTCGGCTAAGGATGAATCAGCGGTCGGTGTTTCTTCGGCCAACCACTTCTTTCAATCCGTTGCAGCTCCAATGGACTGGATTCTAAGGGATGCTGCTCTTCGCAAGTTGGCGATTCCCGCGTAGCCAATAGCTCGCGCGTCGGGCCAACTCCGCCAACGATGATCGTTCGCATCCCGAAGCGAGCGTCCAAACCGGTAATACAAACAGTTACCGCAATTGTGATGGAACCTTGCACTCAGGGTATGCGAAAGTGCAGATTTGACGACTTGAGCCAAATTTGGCGATTTGTCCGATTTTGCTGCAAGAAAGCCTCTTTCCATGGGTAACGGCGTCAGTTGCAGATCGTGCTGCGATCCAAAACGGATTCTGTTGACCAAACGAAAGAGACGATCATGGGTTGGAAACGACCGTACGAACTGATCCGAAACCGTATTCGAACAGCCGCTTCTGCCCCTCAAAAGAGGGCAAGGAAGTCGAGGGTTTCCAGGTTCGAGCAACTTGAAGCACGCCGAGTCCTGGCGGCTGCAATCTGGAATAATGTCGGTCATCCCACCAATGTGGACGGTGACGTCGCTGGTGTCGTTTCTCCAATCGATGCGTTGTTGGTCATCAATGAGATCAACTCTCGGGGCTCGAGCGATCCAATTACGGGAGCACTACCGCGGCAAATCAGCGGTGCTCAGTCGGGTCATTTCTACGATGTGAATTGCGACAATTTCGTGTCGCCGATCGACGCTCTTGAAGTTATCAACTACCTCAATAGTGATAACCAAGTCGGCGGGACGAACGGCACGGGGGTTTATCCAAACGTCAGTTGCTCGCCTCTATTGCTGGAGTCAGGTGAATTCTCGGAAGAGTTTGCTCACGAGCTAACGTTGCCCGACGATACATCGGCTGTAAAGGTGCACTTCCGCGCGCCTGAGTTCGATACTTCGAGCCGTGACCAGATTCGGGATGCATTTGAAATAGAGCTAACCGATCAGGACGGAAACCAAGTTAGCTTTCCTTACATGCCGGGAAGAGATGCGTCCTACAACTGGAGTGAGATGCTTGGTGTTGTGTTTGCGGACGGTGTCTCCACAACGACTGAGTTTGGCGACCAAGACTCAACTGCCACGATCAATCTAGCTGGCATGGAAGCTGGATCGCGGATTAGGGTCACGATGAGACTCGTGAACAACGATGGCGATGAGGGAAGCAGCGTCATTATTCGCGGCTTCGAAGTTGTCGACTCTCAGACACCCGCACCTTCGGGAACTGCTGGTGCAAGCGGGCGATTTGTCGAACACACCCAGATCGGTTTCGATGGATTGGAGGATATCAGTGGCTTCATTGGGGCGAGCTATGGCCGAACTTCGCTGGCAGGAGAGAACAATGAGTTGATGACGGATTTGGTTGTGACCAATCGAGGTAATCAGGCGGTCACTGGTGAGATCATCGTTGCGGTCGACAACGTTTCGGATCTCGATGTCGCTGCAATGCATCCCGATGGACTCTTGCTTGACGGGCGACCGTACTGGAATTTGACGCCTGAGATGGACGGGAATCCGTTGGGACCGGGTGAAAGCATTCGTTCACGTGAGATCTCGTTTCGAAATGACTCGGGCGACAAATTCACATATAAGTTGAAAGCCTACGGACGCCTCAATCTAGCGCCGACTGGTTTTTCGACGACGCCGCTCAGCTCGATCGAAGCTGGGAGGACTTACCGCTACCCTGCTGAAGCCACCGACCCGGATGGGCAGGAACTGGTCTACAGCGTGGTCGCTGGTCCCGAGTCATTTCAAGTCGATTCGGCCTCGGGTGAAGTTAGTTGGGAGACAGAAGCAGGCGACGTGGGGCGGCACCGAGTTGTGATTCGAGCCACGGACCCGCATGGTCTGTATGTTGAACAAAAGTTTTCCATTGACGTAGTTGAAACGCAACAGAACCGCCCGCCGATCTTTGTAAGCGAGCCAGTCACGGAGGCCATCGCTTCGAGTGGATTTGAAGTCACAACCGTTGGAGTTGGCAACTCTCCCGCGGGCGCGGCAGTCATCAGCGGTTTCCGCGGGCCACGGTTGGTCACGGCCAATGCGGGTGACCAGACCATCGGAGTCTACGCGGGTGAGAACAATGATCGTTTCGACAGTGTGACCGAGTTTTCAACCGGACATCCACGCCGTAACGGCAATTGGTTGGATTCGGGTACGACAGTTGATTTCGGCGCTCTTGAAGCCGAGCTCGTAACGGATGCCTACGACATCTCGACGTATGACCATGGCGACTTCAACGGTGATGGTTATCTCGATCTGGTGGTGGGGCACCACTTTGATCGAGCCAACGACGGCAGCAACGGCACCTACAAAATCTCGGTGGTGCTTAACGACGGCAACGGGACGTTTGGAGAGCCAGTCGACCTGTATGAGAACGAGATCTACAGCTACCAGACCTACGTTCGTACGATTCTGGTTGAAGACGTGAACGCCGATGGTTATGCAGACGTTCTGTTCGCGGAGTACCACAACGGCGGTACGCTGTTTGTGTCGTTGGGTAATGGAGACGGTAGCTTCCATCCGATCACGGAAACCAGCTACGAAGACACGGTCATCGCGGATTTCAAGATCGCGGATATTGATGGCGATGGTGTTTTAGATCTTTTTGGACGCACGACAGAGCCGTTCAGCTTGGGCCGTGCGGATAGGAGCCTGTTCTGGAGTCGAGGACTGGGGGACGGAACCTTCGAAGCTCCCAATGAGTTTCGCCAGACGCGAATATCGGGCCAGCGCGAGACGGCTGCCCCTTACGAGCTCAGCGACTTGGACGGTGATGGTGATCTCGATTTTGTAGTGTCCGGCGATTACCCACTCATTCAGGTATTCCATAACGACGGCGCTGGCGAATTTACGCTGGTCAACGAACTCACACCTCCCAATGCGTACGCATACTACAACCCTGACTGGCTAGTGGTAGGAGATTTTACGGGCGACGGTCACGAAGACATTTTGTTCTTTCATGTGTGGCAGGGCTACCTGCATCTGATGGTTGGCGATGAAAGCGGAGTCGACTTCACATATGAAGAAGGCACTGAAGTCAGGCTGAGAGCGGACAACTGGGCTTTAGGCTTCGAACCCGAAGATGTGGATCACGATGGTGACCTAGATATAGTGTTCGGATCCGAGACTGGGCGACAAGGAGTTAGCGTAGGACTGAACGACGGTTCTGGCCGATTTGTGATTCGCGAGTATGCCATTCCAGAGGTGTCCACCGGCCTGAAGCTGACTTACACCGACGCGACGGTTCGCGGAGCACTGTTTGGGGACTACAATTCGGATGGCGTTATCGATGTCTCTTATTTCACAACCGACAGTAATCTCAGTGGGCAGACCGATGAGCAATCGGTGGGGATTCTGTTCGGAACACAGCCCGGAGAATTCGGGCGAACACGAACCGAGCCATGGTTGACAACTTCCTGGAACGATGTGGCCCACCCGGGCGATTTTAACGGCGATGGAATCCTTGATATCTTCGACACCGCTTCCGATGTCACGGCTTTGGGCAATGGAGACGGCAGCTTTGGGGAGCTCGTACCAGCATCGGGTGTGCGTCGTCCCGGCTGGGTTGCTGCGATTGCCGATTTCGATAACGACGGCTTGGATGATGTGGTTTCCAATCGAAGCGGCGGGCTTTACGTCGGTCTATCCAATGGCGACGGAACTTTCGCCGTCAATCAAGAGATCAACGGTGGGGGCTTCTACGGATACAACACGATCGACCCGATCGATTTGAATCTAGATGGCTTCATGGACTTCGTCGTCAAGGTGGAGGTCGGTAGATACTTTGAGGCGCATCTCAATGACCCGCTGAATCCAGGTACGTTCACGATGAGCTTCAGCTACTCATTGGGCGAGGGCGCTCAGGGAGTCAATGTCTCCAACTGGGAAGAATCTTGGGACGTTGGAGATTTTACTGGTGATGGCATTCCTGATTTGCTAACGGCAGACCGTGAGGGCTATTCAGGTCCACAAGTTCGCGTTGTTGTTCTTGCCGGTGATGGCGAAGGTGGTTTCACCCCGCACAGCGAATTAGCCGCCTTCCAAGAGGAGAGGATGGGCGGCATCTACGGACTCGCCGTCGAGCCCGGGGACTTTGCAACTGGAGACATCGATAACGACGGCGACCTCGACCTGCTTGCTCATTCCTACTTGGGTGCGCGAGTGTTGCTTAATGACGGCACCGGGCATTTTACCATCACTGGGACTTGGTTAGACGCTGTGCGCACAAACCAGCGCGGTCGTGAAAGCTGGTTGGTCGACTTCAACCAAGATGGGAACCTTGATTTTGTGGTCGCCGTTGCCGCCGACATCAATGGTTCTTTCCTTTTTTGGCAGGGAGATGGCGCTGGCAACTTCGAATTGGTCGAGGGCGTTAACATGCACGCAGAACCGCTTAGCATTCGCGAGCCCTTCGTCGACTGGGACAATGACGGACACCTCGACCTGGTCTACAACACGGGCGGCACGACCTCCGATGAGATTGCTTTCTACCTGGGTCGCCGCGATGACTTGGTCGACATGTTGACTGTGGACCTGAACGGAGATGGCAACGAAGACGTGATTGCCGTTCAGGAGCAGATGGAGCGTTTACAGATCTTTGTGGGAGACAATTTGGGCCGGCTCACGCGGCAGAAAGATCTGCAAGCTGGACTTGCTCCGCAGGCAGTCGCGGCGACCGATCTCGACGGTGATGGTCGGATGGAGTTGCTGGTGGCCAACCGGGTCGGCCGCGACGTCACGGTCTACAGTGGTGACCTAAAGCAGGGCTACAGCCAACAGGGCATGGCTGTCGGGGATGCCTCCAGCTTAGCAACACGTCCGATCGACATTGCGGCCGCAGAGGTGAATGGCGATGAGCATCCAGACGTCTTGGTGCTCGATGCGGGTAATCAGGCTTTGTGGATCTTTCCTGGCAATGGCACGAGCACGCTGAGCACGCCCACGGCCATTGCGCTGGGCGATCAGCCTGGCCGCTTTGTGTTGGAAGATGCGAATGGCGATGGGGGGCTGGATGCGGTGGTCACTCTGCCCGATTCCAATCGTTTGATGATCCTCAGCAGCATCGGAAACGAGTTCGCAGGGGCACCGGTCTATGTCGAATTGAATGATTCCCCCAGTGATATCGCCGTGCTCGATTTAAACGACGATGGCCATCCCGATCTGGCTTCGACGATTGCTGGCTCTCACGTTTTGAGTGTCCATTACGGGCTGGGTAGCAATCAGTTCGCTCGAGCCCAGGAGGTTATGGTCGGTGAAAAACCGAATCGGGTCGCTGTTGCCGACGCTGATGAAGATGGTCGTTTGGACTTGGTTGTATCCAACAGTGGCGATGATACCGTGAGCGTCGTCTACAACCGATTCGATCCAAACGAAGTCTATCGTTACGACAGTGACGCCATCGATCCTGACGACGATACGCTCACCTATTCCATTGTTGACGGTCCTGGCGGATTGATTATCAACGGCCAATCCGGCCAATTGCTTTGGGCCGCATCGCCAGATCAAGTTGGCATTCATGATGTGACCCTCTTTGCCGATGACGGTCGCGGAGGTGTGGCTACGCAGAGCTTCAAGATCGAAGTCGAACCAGCCCGCGAGAATGCTTCGCCTCTCATTGCGTCGAACGCCAGCAACCGCATTGGAGCCAATGAGAGCTTCACGTATTCCGTGGAAGCCTTCGACAATGACCAGCATCCGTTACGTTACACCTTGTTGGAGGGCCCTGAGGGGACGACACTCGATCCGACGACAGGCGAATTGAACTGGGATGGCCGAAAGCAGTCAGAAGCCTACGGGCTGCGTGGGGCTGCGGGCTACATCCTCGTCCCGTACGCTGAGTCGCTGAAGCCTGAGAGCATCACGATGGAAGGCTGGTTTCAGATCCGAGATGTATCGACTTGGCCCTACCGCAGTGAGATCTTTCGAGAGCAGGGGATACGCTCCTATGTTTTGGGCGATCAGACATTTCAAACCGATATTTCACTAGAAGGAGAGACCATCCGGCTTTACCACGATGGAAAGGCTGAGGTCGGGCAGTGGCTGCACGTGGCCGTCACCTACGATGCCGCCACGGGCACCGGCAGTCTATTCATCGATGGAAATCAAGTTGACTCGGCTAGCTTCTCGTCACCGCGACCGCTCGATACCACACCGGGTACAACCAATGTTGGCGTCGGCTACCCGACGTTTGCGAGTATCGACAGCTATCGGGTTTGGAATAGCGCACGCAGCGAATCGGAGATCGCCGAAGGGCTCGCACAACAATATGAGAACGAGGTTGGCTTGATCCTTGATTATCGCTTCGAAGACATAGCCAACTACCGTTCGGTCCGCGACCATTCGATTTATGGTAATACTGGCTACCGCGTCAGCAACGGTGGTGAGACGCAAGTTCGACCTGGCCTGACTGCCCCCGGCAACTACAGTTTCTCAGTCCTGGTCGAAGATGGCCGTGGTGGATCGGATACCCAGAGCTTTACCTTGAATGTAATGCCAGAACTCCGTGGCAGTATCAACGGCCATCTCTTCGATGATTTGGATGGCAACGGCGTCCAGGACGACGGCAGTGAAGACGGCGTGGCTGCTGAGCCAAACCTCGCAGGTTGGCATCTATGGATCGACAGCAATAGCAACGCTTATCCTGATGCACACGAAGTCCAGACAACCACAGACGCCGATGGCAATTATACGTTTTCGGGGCTGCTTCCTGGAGACTATCCGGTCAAGGTCTCGCCTGTCGCGGGATACGAAACGCCCAGTGAATTTATCGCGACGGTTGAACCCGAGATCGTTCGTGACTTGGATGATGCAAACGTAAGGGATTACGACCTAGCCATTGAACAACTCTCGCTTAGCCACATTCGGGGGCAATTGCAAACCGGAGGTGGCGATGCCATTGCATACTGGAAGGCGTTTGCCGATCTAGATGGCGACGGTCAGCGCGATGACAACGAGCCTGCGGCGATGTCGGATCGCAACGGCGACTACGCGCTAACTGGTTTGGCAGCAGGCAAGTACACGATTCGAACGGAGCTGCCAGCGGGATGGATCGACTCCGCAGGTCGCGACGGGCTCGAGGTGAACCTGGCCGCCGATGCAATTTCGGCGGGCAACGACTTTGTGCTCGAACCCACGAACACATCGGTCACCGGCGGAGTCCACTTTGTAACGACTCCAACCACTGAAGTCGAAGCTCGATTGACTTATACCTACGCGTCCGTGGCACTCGGGATTTCCGATGCAGCAATCCGCTACGATCTTTCCTTGGCTCCAGAAGGAATGGTGGTGGATGCGTTTACTGGTTTGGTTGCTTGGAAGCCGTCAGTAGACGACGTTGGCGAGCATCTTGTGATTCTTAGAGCCACCGATGCGGCTGGCTCCATCTCGTTGCATGATTTCATGCTCAGCGTGACCGCGCCCAACACCCTTCCGGTCATCCACGATCCAACCGCAGAAATGGCCCGTGGTTTCGTGGGAACAGCGTACTCGTATCCGGTGATTGCCCAAGATGCGGAATCAACCGAGGTGACGTACTGGCTGGCGAAAGCGCCATCGGGTGCCACCATCGACTCGGCAACAGGGCTCATCAATTGGGAACCTTCCGTTGCTGATGTCGGTACACATGAGTTCACTGCTGTCGTTACCGACGAATTCGGTGGATTTACGACAGCAACTTGGACCGTGCGCGTCGAGGATTCCTCGCCAACCGTGCTGCCGCTTACCTTGAACTATCCGCGCGTGACCGCCTCAGTCGCGCGGGATTACTTCAGTAGAATCACCGCAGCAGATGCAATTGGTCGTCCGGTAACGTGGCTTATGACGTCCGGTCCGTCCGGGTTGACCGTTGCATCGGACGGAACCATGACTTGGAGTCCGTCTGCGGATCAGCTAGGCGTTCACCAGATCGTGCTGGCTGCGCTTACCGCCGACGGTGCATCGGAGTCAGTCCCTGTGGAAATCGAAGTAACAGGCCGCGAATTGAACTCGGCCCCGACTTTTGATTCTGAGCCGAACGCTTCCGTCTCCCTAGGTCAGGTTTTTCAGTATCAACCCGAGATTGTCGATTCGGACTCGGATATCCACGCCTTTACCCTTTTAGATGGTCCTGTCGGGATGAGCATTCATCCCTTGGTTGGTTCCGTGTACTGGATGCCGGCCGAAGATCAGCTTGGCGAGCACGATGTACTGATTCAAGTCAGTGATCCGCAGGGCGGCATTGCAGAACAATCTTTCGCTCTGACGGTCAGTCGTTTCGGTGGACCACCACGCATCGTGAGTATTCCACCAACAAATGCAAGTGTCGGAACAGCGTTCTTATACTCCGTGGATGCAGTCGATCGTGAAGGCGATCCGTTGACGTTCAGCTTGCTTGCCGCCCCAGCAGGAATGATGATTGTGGAGACGACAGGGGAGTTGTCTTGGACGCCGTCTGCCGACCAAGTTGGTGAGCAAGATGTCGTTATTCAGGTAAGTGACGGTATCGGCGGCACGGCGACGCTAGCCTTCGTTATTAGCGTCCAAGCTGGTGCCATCAATCTCCCGCCGGTCATTGAATCGAGTGCGCCACGATTCGGTGCTGTTGGAAGTCCATACAGTTACACGCTGTTGGCGAGTGACCCAGAGAATACCGCGATCACCTACTCGCTTGGTCGAGGGCCAGTTGGGATGACCGTTGATGGTACCACGGGGCAAGTAACCTGGATCCCTGCGGCAGGCGACGAAGGCAAAGTCGTCGTCACACTGATCGCCACGGATGAAGATGGCGCGAGCGCGGTGGAGTCATTCGAGCTGGATGTGTTGGCACAGAATACGCGCCCGGTGTTCAACAGCCTTCCACCAACCGAATCCACTGCGGGTGCGCTATTCATGTATGACGTGATGGCAAGCGATGCGGATCTCGATGCGTTGACTTTCGAGCTGACCGAAGCACCTTCTGGTGCTGAGATCGATGCCTTTGGTCGTTTGCGTTGGCAAACAGAGCTGGGTGACGAGGGTGAATATGACTTCACAATTGCAGTTGCAGATCCTCGTGGCGGGACCGCTACGCAGAGTTTCACGCTCGAGTTGGTTGCGGACACGGAAGGCCCCCGCGTCAGCTTGATTGAATCCCCTAATGATGCCAGCCGCAATGTGCAGCCATGGCAGGGACCGTTTGTCGTTTATGCGAAAGCGATCGACAATGTCAAAGTGGCTTCGTTGACGCTGACGGCGAATGGTCAGGACATTCAACTGGATGCTGCAGGTACAGCGACCTTCGAATTCGAAGACTGGTTCTTCAATACGATTCGTGCTACTGCAACGGCCGTGGACACCAGCGGCAACGTTACAACGAAAACGATTTCATTCAATTACGACGTACCCGAAGGCTGGTCGACCAACCCCGGGCCGGAGGTTCCCACTGCGATCATCACGAGTCCCGCTGACAACGGCACCGCCGTCGGCATGGTTTCGATTACTGGAACGGCCAACCATGAGGACTTCGGGGCGTACACACTATCCTATCGCCGGGCTGACGATACTAGTTTCACAGAGATTTTGCGAAGCACCAATCCCGTTGTCGATGGCGAGCTAGGAGTTTGGGACACTAGCCTGCTTCGCAACGACGAGTATGTGATTCGTCTGCAAGTAGCCACGACTGAAGGCGCTGCCAACGTGGTTGAGCACAGCGTCGGACTCGCTGGCGAACTCAAATTGGGTAATTTTCAGCTGAGTTTCACCGATATGGTGATTCCCGTCGCAGGGATTCCGATTGAGATCACACGCATCTATGACACTCTTGATGCCAATGTTGAAGGCGACTTCGGCTATGGTTGGCGTTTGGATTATCGTAACACCGACTTGCGAGTTGGATTGCCCAGTAGCGGACTCGAAGATATCGGCATCTACTCCGCGTTGCGACCCGGTGTGAAAGTCTTTTTGAACGTTCCTGGCGAAGGCCGCCAGGGCTTTACGTTTGATCCCGACATTCGAGTGCTTCCCGGTTGGGGCGGTCAGAACCTTGTGCTGGCCCGACCGAGGTTTACTCCTGATCCAGGTGTTACCAGCACACTTGGAACGGGAACCAGCAGCTACCTCCAAGTCAACGAGCGTGGCGAACTCTACGCCCCCGGCGGTATCCCTTACAACCCTGCCTCACCCGACTTTGGTGGCGCTTATGTGCTGACAACGAGAGCGGGCATGTCTTACCGAATCGACGGCGCGTCAGGGCAGTTGGTCTCGTTACGAGACCGCATGGGGGACCAACTGTTGTTCTCCGAATCAGGCATTTCGAAAGAGGGTAAAGAAATTGTCTCGTTCCGCCGCGACAGCAATAACAGGATTACCGCGATCATTGATCCCAGTCAAAACGCAATATCCTATGCATACTCCGCCGGGGGAGATCTTCGCTCGGTAACTGACCGAAATGGTAACACTGTCGACTTAGCTTACTCGCCACAGCGGGCTCATTATCTCGATGAGATTTTCGACCCAACGAACCAACCAGTCTTGCGTCTTGAGTACGACGAAGATGGGCGGCTACTCCGAGAAGTGGATGCGAATGGAAACTCGGTCTCTTTCTCCTTCGATCCAAATAATCGCCTGGTTGTGACAACCGACCCATTAGGGAACCCAAACGCAATCGAGCTGAATAATCGTGGCTTGGTAGTATCTGAGACCGATGCATTGGGTAACACAGTCCGTCGCGAATACGATCAAGTGGGCAACCAAACAAGAATCATCGACCAGGTCGGTGCTGAGACCATATCGACTTTCGACAGTTTAGGAAATGAAATCGCGCGTTGGGACGCTTTAAACAATAAGACCACATTCACCTACAACCAGTTCGGAGACCGTACGTCGACCGTCACGCCGTTGGGAATAAGCAAAACGGACAGCTACAACCAAAACGGTGCGTTGGTCGAATCACAGAATGCAGTCGGCGGACGTACGTTGTATGAGATCGATGGTGCTGGTCTGACCACAGCCGTTACCGCCGTCGGATCGACTCGTATTGAATTCGGATATACCGACGGAATACCAACAGAAATACGTGATGCATTAGGTGGATCGACGATCATTGAACTAAACGAAAATCAACTACCACTCAGTTTTACAGATATCCAGAACGCACGAGATATCGAAATTCAATACGATTCAAATGGTAATGTGATGGCGGTACAGGAATTTGGTGCGCGGTCAACTAGGTTCCAGTATGACGAGTTCAATAATCTGGTGTCTCGTGAGGACTCACTCGGAAACCAAACAAGTTTCGAATATAACTCCTTCAATCTTGTCAGCAAAAAGATTTATCCTGATGGACTCTTCGACCGCTATGAATACGATCCATTGCGTCGGGTCACGTTGACGCAAGATCGCGAGGGTAATATTCATCGCTTCCGTTACGATGCCGGCGGACGTTTGGTAGAAATTATTGAGCCTGATCTTACGCCTGCAAACGATTTGGATAATCCCAGGATTACCTACGAGCATGATTCTGCGGGGCGCGTAACCCAAGAAATCAATCAATTGGGTCACGCAGTTTCCTACAACTATGACTTGGTTGGAAACTTGATTGGCATCACGGACGCTCGTGGCGGAATCATTACCAACGAATTTGACGCGGACGGGCGCCAAGTTGCCGTTACAGACCAATTGGGACGACGCACAACCCAGCGACTAGATGGACTGGGCAACGCGGTCGAAATACAGCTCGCGGATGGTAATCGAGTTCTTCGAGAATTTGATCAAGCTGGCAGGCTGACTCGTGCCATCGATCCGACTGGCTCCGAGACCACCTATGTCTATGGCAATTACAGCCAGCTGAAAGAGGTACGGACATCCCACGGTTCTACCAGATATGAATATAACGACGCTGGAGAACTAGCCAATGTCGAAGACCCGAATGGCAACGTCACCTCGTATGACTACGACGCGTTTGGAAATGTCACCCGAAAGACACGACCCGATGGTGGCACGGTCGAGTATGAATACGATGTCATTGGGAATCTGATTTCCGAAACGAGGCACGACGGATCTGTAGTAACTTACGTCTATGATTCGCTGGGACAGTTAACTGAACGTGCCTTCGGAAATCAACTCATAGAAACCTATGCGTACACTGACAATGGATTAGTTTCGAGTGTTCGTGTTGGTAGCGAAGAGACATCCTTCACCTACGACAGTCTCGGCCGTCAGACTAGCCGGACCGACCCAAACGGGCAGAACATAGCGACGGTATATGACCTGGCTGGCAACAAAGTCGAAACAATATCCATTGCGGGGTCCACTCAGTACAGCTACGACCAAGCGAATAATCTGATTTCGATAATCGCTGACGGCCAACAGACGCTATTCCAATACAATGCTGCAGCCGAGCAGACCAGGGCCACGTATCCGAATGGAACGGTTGAGGAAATCAGCTACGACGTGATGGGCCGGATGCGTGATAAACAAATCCTATCCCCTGACAGTGAGGTGCTCGAGCATCTTGAATTTTCGTACGATGCGGCTGGTCGAGTTGTCTCGCAGTCCAGGTTTGACGGAACGAAAAGCGAATATCAATACGATCAAAGCGGACGGCTGATTAGCGAACGCGCATTAAACGGCGAAATCGTCGTGCGAGAAGATCGTTTCCAATATGACGCATTTGGAAACCGCGTCTCGCTAAAGGACATCACTGGTGGCCAGCAGCGGTCAACGTACAACGAGCTTTCGCAACTGGTGCAAACGATTGCAGATGATGCTGTTGTCTCATTCGAATATGACGCCAACGGAAATTTGATTGTCGAACAATCCACAAGCGGAGATCGATCCGATTTTGTTTGGGACGCCGCGGGACGACTTGAATCGGTAACGAAAACGACCGACGGCAGCACGACGGTAGTTTCCTACACTTACTCGCCCGATGGTGAGATTCTCTCACGGTCGGAAAATGGTCAAACGACCAGCTTTGTCCGCGACACGGCCCGCGAACATTCACAGCAGATCGCTGAACTGAATTCGCAGGGCGACATTTTGGTCGCATACGACCTGCCCGCGATTGAGAATGCACCGATCGCAAAAAGAACAGCCGATGGTGTCGAAATGCTGCATAGCGACTATCGACAGAGCACTATTCTTGTAACGAGTGCCTCGGGACAGGAGATGCAACGCATTAACTACACGGCGTTTGGTGAGACAGCGGCAGAGGGTTCGCAAGATACCGTAGGTCTTTTGTACAATGGTGAGCACCGCGATCCCGCGCTCGGCTTTGACTACCTTCGCCGGCGTGTCTATGACAGTTCGAATGGTCGTTTTCTTTCGGCAGATCCATTTCCCGGCGTTGCCACGGATCCAATTACGATCAATTCATATGTCTACGCTGCCAGTGATCCAGTGAACGGCTCTGATCCGTCTGGATTGTTAACCTTGAAGGAACTTGTAGTTGTAAACGGGATCATAGGTAGTCTGGGTGGTATCTATGTGGGCGCCACGATTGGCGAAGCAGCCGGCAACCAGCTTGCTGGTGCTGTCGTTGGTGGAGTTCTTGGTTTTCTAGGCGGTGCTGCGCTCGGTTTTGCAGCAATCGAATTCGCTGCAGTAGGTGCAGGTATCGAGGGTGCGGCCAAGGCTATACTTGTCGCAGAAGCAACAGCTGCAAGTGAAATTGCATTAGTTAATGTTCTTGTTCCATTGGCAGTCGCAGACGCCGTGTCCGCGGTTTCACTCTCATTCGCAACCTACGGACTGCTTATCTTTGGTGAGGCGGCTGGATTTCTGGGGACAGTTTCAGAAATCGAAGAAAGACTTGAAGATTCCGGGGGAAACATTCCACTTTCTACACTAACGCCCGAGGTTGTCGTGGATCTTCAGAAGGGGAAGTAGTTTGCTTGGACAGTCGAACTACGTCTACGGTTGAGATCAAGTTGACAGCAGAGAGAATACACGGGAGAGCCGAGACGCAAGAGAGCTAGAGTATGGTGAGAGAAGAACTATTTCTGCCGCCGGGTAATGACCAGCTTTCGCGTGCTCATTCGCTAGTTGGCAACCGTTGCGGCTTTCGGGGTCGCGGTATCGCCGGTGTTTTTTTTCGCATAGCAGGTTGAAGTTTCCGAGCAAATCGTGGTCATTGGTGGCCTTTCTGCTTCGGCAAGATTCGGGAGTTGCAAGACTCGAATTTAACGAGGTTGCCGGAGGCATATGGTCAACGTTTTGTCGCGATGCCTCATTGAGGCAACCCAAAGTGCTTGTCACCTTGCACGCTGTTATCACGACGACTTCACGAGCGAGGCTGCAACACGACCTGGCAGCGAGCTTTGGAAGCCGGCTCGCCATAGGAAAAGCATGATTGAAGTCAGAATTAGTTTTTTATCTCTCAAGCTTAGAGTCAGACGTACGGCGGTGCCACGAAGTTGAAATCTGGAATCCAAGGTTTATTATTGCTTTCTCGAATTGCGGGCAGTCATTCAGGGCGTTTCATTGATTGAGTTCTGATTTAGCGAAGGGACGAGCGTCTAGGCACATGCGAATTCTGATCAAAGGAGCTATCTTCGCTCTTGTCTTGCCATGCTTGTCAGCAACCACGCTCTGCGTAGCACAGGATGAATACGCGAGGCCGCCGATCAATTATGGTTCGACGGAAGCAGATGATCCGGTTGCACGGCTGGCGACGCGGATCGAGCGTGGGGAAGTCGAGCTGGAGTACGACGCCAAGTTCGGCTATCTGAAGTCGGTTTTGGATGAGCTCGACATTCTTGTTAGCTCTCAGACGTTAGTGTTCTCCAAAACTAGTCTTCAGCTTCACCGAATATCACCTAGGCGGCCTAGAGCACTCTATTTCAACGATGATGTCTACGTCGGCTATTGCCAAAAAGGCGACGTCCTCGAAATAGCAGCAACCGATTCGAAACTAGGTGCTGTCTTCTACACGATCGACCAAAACCAGAACCGACAATCGAACTCGGAAACTGGTAACGACGTTCAGCCTAAGCTGGAACGTGATCGCGGAAGCTGTTTAACCTGCCATGCTTCTACGAGAACCCAGAAGGTACCCGGATATTTGGTTCGGAGTGTCTTCCCGGACGCTGCAGGCCGCCCAGAGTTATCCAACGGCACGTTCGTAACGGATCACACGAGTGAATTCCGAGAGCGATGGGGCGGATGGTATGTAAGTGGCGAGCACGGTTCGATGCGGCACATGGGAAATGTGATCAGCCGTGGTGATGCGGAAGAGTTCGACCGTGAGGCTGGAGCCAACGACTGCGATCTGTCTGACAACTTTGGGACGGGTGCCTACCTGACTTCGCACAGCGACATCGTCGCCCTTATGGTGCTCGAGCATCAGACGCAGATGCACAACGCTTTGGCGGCGGCGAATTACGAGACAAGAAGAGCTCTGTACCAGTCCTATGAGATGAACAAGCTCCTTGATCGGCCCGAGAATTATATCAGTGATAGTGCTCGCCGGCGCATCGACCGATCGATTGACCGCATCCTACGCTACTTGTTGTTCGCAGACGAGTTTGATTTAACTGACAAGGTGCGGGGCACTAGCGGTTTTACAGAGGAGTTTCAGTCGGGCGGACCTAGGGATTCGAGGGGGCGTAGTTTAAGAGAGTTGGATCTAGCCACGCGGTTGATGAAGTACCCTTGCAGCTACCTGATCTACTCAGACGCATTTCATGGATTGCCGGACGAAATACGCGTTCCAACACTCCAGCGTCTCAGGGAGATCTTGCTGGATCAAAATGCGGCCGACTTAGGTGGCAGTGAATCGACTAGTGAGGCCAAGCGAGACTATGCTCACTTGGACCCGGAATGCCGCCGAGCAATCTTCGAGATCCTGAGTGAAACGCACTCAGAGTTCGCGAGTCTTTGAGAGAACGAAGCGAACGGCTTCAGAAGACAGGAAAGCTTTCGCATCGTTAGCGGACCACACGGACCAGTTTCGTGATGCGGCCAGCGATATTCCAATCTTGGACATAGAGGTTTCCGTCCTTGTCCCAGAAGGATCCGTGCGTGCCGCTAAAGATGCCTTCGATCCAGTTTTGTTGGGGGACGTTGAAGCTGCCGCCAACTCGCCGGTCTGGATTGTGACCGAGGACTGCGATGATGGTGTTGGTCTTGTCTAATATGACAACACGACCGTGGAGATCCGGCACCGATACAAAATCGCCTTGAATCGCGACGGAAGTGGGCATGCCAAGTCCGGTAATCACGACCTCAAGAAAGTTGCCTTGCAAATCGTAATGAAGAAGCCGCCCTTTTGGTTTGTGGTTCCGATCACAGATAAGCAGTCTTGGCGGTGTGTATCTAGTGTCTAGAGTCATTCCGTGCGCGGTGTTGAACTGCTTTAGTTCGTTGCCTTTTTCCCCGAAATGCATCAGGTATTTGCCTTCGGGATCGAACACGAAAATGTGGTTGCTCGCGTAGCCGTCCGACAAGTAGATGTTGCCATTTGGGGCGACCGTAACGGCTGTTGGGTTAAACTTCTTGAGATCCAATTCGGATTCTTTCGGGAATGGAAGTCGCAAAACAATTTCGCCGCCCTTCGCTTTGAATTTGATGCCTTCGGCATTGGCGTTGCGAGCACCATAGATGTATTCGGTATCGCCTTCTTTGCGAATTTCCATGTCATGGATGTTCGAATAGTCTTCGCCTAAATACTCGCGGATGACTTTGCCTTCCGGTGCAAACACCACGACTCCTTTCCTGGCGCTGGTGTAGATGTTCCCCTCTTCGTCGATAACGACCGATCCGTGGGTTGGTCCTAGGGCAGAAGTGCCATCAGGGAGAAGTCCCCAACCCGGGACTGTTTCAAAGGTCATGTTACCCGCGCCCATCACAACCGGAGCCTGTTTTTCCTGGGCAGACGCGGGTGGCGCACCAATTGAAAACGCGAGTACAAGGGCCGCTAGCGGTGATAGGTTGCAAACGAAATGACGGAGAGGCATTGGGTCGGTTCCTGTTGTGTAGAGGCAGGTGGGAGTTGTGTTGGAACGCGGCGAGTGCCAAAAATGCTCGAGAGGTTTCGGAAGATTCGCTCGATTTCATTGTGAACCGAAAGCGTCTCTAACCGTCATCGCTTTGGTCGTGCGCCAACGGAATCGAGTTGACTGGCCGCGATTTTTGACTGGCCGCGATTTTTGACTGGCTGCGATCTGGTTAGGCCGCATTATAATGAGACTGATGTCGCGCAGCGAAGTGTCGTCGGTGGAGCCGAAGAGCATTTGACCGTTGAGGCAGGCGAGGAGCTAGATCTATGGGGATGTTTGCAGCCAAAAACTCAGGGGCGTGCAACTTCGGAGAGCACCAAGCTATTGCGTTCGGAGTTTGCTGACGTCAATGTACCGGTATTTCCCGCCGGACTGCGTGGCAAGGTACTCAATCCATCCACCGCCGCTCTGATTTGAACCGCGGCCAAATTGAATCGTGTGTATCGTTGCGCCAATGCGAGCCGCTTGTGAGTGGAGCCTTTCTATATCTTGGCTGGGGGGAGCTGCATCGGCATCAGTCAGGAAGAAGATGACGTCTGGATTCATTCGCATTGCCATGCGAAGAGCGTCAATGTGTTGGGTACCTCCTACCGCGGCGACGTCGCGAACGAAGCGTTGAGCGGCAGTTTTGTCCTTGTCGTCGCCCCGCAGCAGGCGAGTTCCGCTGTTCAGTCCGCCAAAAGGGAGTGGCGAATCGTTGTAGAAAATGATTTGGAACTGGTGTGACGGCCCCAGTGATTCGAGGCTCTTCAGTAGCTCCGACTTGGCCGATTGGATGGGAGCTCCGCCATACCCATTCATACTGTCGGATCTGTCAAAGACGTAGAGAAAACGAGACCCTTCCCCTTCGATTCCAAAGACGGTCGTTTTCACCTTGGGGGCTTCACCGCTACCGCCCAATGAACCCCCACCGTCGCCAAGACCGAAAGCACCGGCGGCAGATCCGGTATCTGCACCCGCTGAAGATGAACCGGGAACCAGATCTGAGATCAGTGCCGATTCTGCTGCTTCTGCCGCGTTACTTACTTCAGCGCTCGGCAGGAGGTTTTGTAGATTGGAAGCTGCATCCGAAGTGTTCGATTGGCCATCGCCGTTCAGATAGTAGTTTTCCTGCCCCGCGGACTTGTAAACAACTGCGATACCGATAGGCCGGTCGGATTGACCGCCGGTGCCACTAGGTCTTGCCACCCAGAAAACGCCCAGCAGCGTGATGATCGAGACGTGGAATACGAGTGATAGCGCCCAGGCTGGCAAGCTGCGCAATCCACGCCCGTCGTTCGGTATCGTTGGAATCTGGCGCCGTTCGAGACGTTTCGGTTCCACGCCAATTTGCCTCAGTGGAGTTAGAGAATTACCGCCGTTCCGAATCGTGTCGGATGAAATGCTATTTTACCATACAGCTTTCCTCAGATGATTCAGAAGTGAGTGGGATGCCAGCGCAAATCAGAGTTTGAAATTGGGAAGAATTCCTCCCCGCCGCTCAGGCTCCGACCCTACGTAAATTCCTCGCTAAACTCGGAAACGGAGGGTTGGGTATTGAATTGCCACTCAACCCAGATTCAAACTGTGATTGACCCTGGAGTCGGATGCGGAAACGGCTGGCAGCACTTCGGGTTTCGATCTGTCGTACTAAGAGCAAGAGGACCGGCATACAGAAACGACGATATGGTGTCGCGAATGCGTTTGGAGGTGGGTGAATACGCAGGCTGGGGGCTTCGCGAGGTTTCGGTGTTGCGGGAAAGCGGCTGATTGACGGACTTTCTTTTGCTTTGATCTTTCGAAGCTCGCAAATTGCAGTGGCCGAGGACGCAGCTGAAGTCGCAGTTCCGACGGGAACCTCAAGGCGCAGGAAAATGGCGCAAGAAAATGGGTTTCCCGCAAAACGGGAAACCCACTAATGAGAATCTCATTGCCCCTTGAGATTCTCAGTTCCGTTAATGGTGGGTGCTTGTAATCAATTCACTTGTTTCGAAATGGTTGAAGTGAACCTGCTGCGAAGAATTGACTTCGAGGCAAATGAATGCAATGCGCTGGGGCACGGCGTGGTTCTTTTGTCCCGGCTTGCGATTTGATTTTTGCTACGAACAGGTTATTCGGACCTTGAAAAGAGCTTATCAGCGTATTCGCGGCAGCCCGAATAAAACGCTAATTGGCGCGTTTTCGACAACTTGAGCATTGCGAAGAATATTGCGGACAGCCGTACCGAGATTTCGTTATTATGAGGGGCGGACTGCTTCCTGTATGGCGAAGAATCGTCTTTTGGCGGAGTAGTTTGCCTGACAATCGTGCTAGCCAATTGGTTACCTATGCTGATGACGGAAATGCAAATCGAACAAGCCGATCCCACGAAGACTAGGGTCTTAGTCGTGGATGACGATCCTGGTGTTTTGACCGTAATTGGACAGCTACTCCAATCCAATGGTTATGACGCAGAGGTCTTCAGTTCAGCAGACGAACTGTTGCGGAGTGTTGGCGCAGATGATATCGGATGCGTGGTGACCGATCTAGAAATGCCTAGGACGAACGGTCTTGAGTTGCAGTCGAAATTGCTCGAAGCCGGTAGCTGTCTATCCGTCGTCGTTGTAACTGCTCATGCGGATGTGCCTCGCACGATTCAAATCATGTCTCGAGGTGCGGTCACGCTGCTTGAGAAGCCATTCAAGTCGCAGCAGCTAATTTCCGCGGTCGAGAAGGCGGTTGAAGTTAGCGAAAAATCTTTTGAGCGCCGCAATCGTATTGGCGATGCACAGCAAAAGATTGGCCAGTTGAACGACGAAGAGTTGGAAATCATGAAGCTGGCAGCAGCCGGATTTCCCAACAAGGCAATTAGTCAGAAACTCGATTTAAGCCCGCGAACGATTGACCGTCGGCGTCAATCCGCATTATTGAAGCTCGATGTTGCTTCCGTCGCGGACTTCGCTGTGCTCTATGCAACCAGCAAGCAGGAGTTGCTGTAAACGCCGACCGTTACAAACTCGTGAGCCTGAGCTTGTTTGCTCATCTGAGTCAAGCTTGGGCACCAGGGCATGAAGGGTTTCCAAGAAGTGATTTCAGGTAGGTCCTGAGATCCACTTTGCCGCCAGTCTGACTGGTTCTCCACGTTTCCAGCCATGGTTCTGCGGCCTCTCTCTTTGTTGAAGATGCTGTTGAATTCTAGCAGAGCACTGTATCAAAGTCAGATCGCTCGAACTGAATGCTCACTGCTGAGTGGGGAATTCGAACTTGAGCTGCTGATCGTCTTCGGTGCGTCCAAACTCTCGGTAGAGTAGGCTCGGTTGTATCCCGTGGTTATTCTGGTATTTCTCCGAATCGTACTCTTCAATTTCGCCGCAGAGCGTGTGGTAGATCAGCTGACAAATTTTGATTCCGGGATAAATTCGAATCGGCTGGACGGCGAACATCTCTAACGTCCAAAATCCGCGGAAACCGGCATCGCCTAAGCCGGCCGTTGGGTGAACAAAGAGCCCAAGTCTGCTGAGCGACGAGCGCCCTTCGATCGATGGCAGAAGATTGTGCGTTTCTGTGTGTTCGACGGTTCGCCCGAGATAGACCTGATTTGGGCTTAGTACCAATCCGCTTTCAGGGATTTCCAGTTTTCTGTGGCGATTGGGTTCTTTGATGTCGAGTACGACTTCTTCGTAAACGAGCAGCTCATTGTGGAGCGTAAGGTCATAGCCTTTGGTGGTAAGGTGGCTTTCCTCGTAGGGGGCGATGGAAATGTCCCCGCCAATGCGGCTCTTAATTTCAGTACCAGTCAGAATCATCGCGAATGCTCCGCGGTGGAAAGAGGCGGTTACTGGGACAAAACACAAGTTTGGGTCGCGAAAGGCACTATTTTCTTGCCGGGGCTGGGGAGTCGTCCCTCTCCAATATAGAGGAGGGCTTGCCGGCGTCTGTATCATAAAGCAATCACAGATCCTTTGTAGCTGCCCTAATTGATCCGAGGGCTTCTTCGACTTGGCTGCGAGGTTCGTTCTCGATTCGATAGAAGGACGATTGGCGACCCGATGGGGCCGACATCGTCACACCGCACATTGTTATTCGCTACAATCCACGACCGCGTTTTCGCGAAACAGATGGAGGTAGGCGAAGCCTGGCGGTTGGAGCCGCGGGGTTTTGAGTCGATTGCTGGAGAAATGACACGGTTTTAGCGCCTAGTAAACAGGCTCATTGGAAACCATTGTGGTGCGTGGATAGCGAGCACGCTTAGTTGACTGAGACGACGAATTCCCCGATTGAATTCCTTTAGCCGGCGATAAAACGGACTTATGTCAGAGAACCAGGGAATAAGCGGTTGGCCTGAGGATTTCTGTGGGAAAGTGCGTCTTTTCCCCTTGCCGAATCTAGTCCTCTTTCCGCACGTGGTTCAGCCATTGCATGTCTTCGAGCCTCGCTATTGCGACATGCTCACTGAAGCTTTGGCAACGGATAAGTTGATCGCCATGACCCTGTTGGAGAAGGGGTGGGAGCACAAGCTTCACTCCAAGCCGGCAGTTTCGTCTACGCTGTGTATTGGAAAAGTGATTTCGCATACGCCGACCGACGATGGACGTCACAATATTCTGCTATTGGGGATGAAGCGAGCTACGATCAACGAGGAATTGTGCGAGAACAAGTCCTTTCGGACTGCGAGCGTGACGGTACAAGAGGATGTCTATCCTGACGAAGATCTCGGAGGCCGCGAATCGCTTGCGGTTCGATTGCAAGATTTGTTCTCGAACTTTGTGCCTGAAGGGCTCGCGGCTCAAGATAGTTTCAATCAGCTAGTCGGACAGAAACTACCGCTCGGCATTTTGACCGACACGATTACGTACGCTTTGAATCTGCCCTTGGCGATCAAGCAGCAGTTGCTTGCGGAGTACAACGTTGACATTCGTAGCCGCATCTTGATTCGATGTCTCGAAGAGCAGCTTCGGAATCGAGAAGATAGTAGTTATGGCCTCATGTCGGATGATTTTCCGCCTAAGTTCTCACAGAACTAATCGGTTGGAAGCTCCACCGCTCGGCCCGTTATCGAAGAAATTTGCAGCGTTTGACTAAACCCATTGCATCGGATTAGTCTACGCACGGGGCTTGCTGAGACTTTCGAAAACTGCAACATGGCGATCCTGCGTGTTCGAGCTGCCGACAAGGTGGTCGAACGGCAATAACCTTTCAACTAACAGAATTTGTTACTGAGAAGCCAAGATGGTCATCGATACCATTTCCCGAATTGTCCATGTTGGTACTGCGATCACGTTAGTCGGCGGAAGCGTATTTACGTTGCTGGTGCTTCTTCCCGCTGTCAAATCGATTTCTCAGGAGGCACATGACCAGCTTTCGGCCGCGATCACAGGACGCTGGAAGAAGTTCATCCATGGTGGCATTTTGCTGTTTCTTGTCTCCGGGTTCTACAACTTTTTTCAGGCCATACCTAAGCATAAGGGGGATGGTCTTTACCACGGATTGGTCGGCGTCAAAATCTTATTGGCGTTTGGCATCTTCTTTATTGCTTCAGCGCTCGTCGGACGCAGTGCCAAATTCGAATTCATGCGGCAGACAAAGGCAAAGTGGCTGACGGTTCTGGTCCTGATGGCTGCCATCGTTGTCGGCATCTCAGGCTTCGTCAAAGTTCGCGGTCCGATGTCTGAACCGACCCAAACGACGGTTGTTGAAGAAGGCGTATAGAGAGCCGAGAGCCCGAAATTTTTGGTGCGGGACTGCAGCAGGCGACCCATAGGGTAGTGCACCACGACGTATGTAGTACTATGAGTTGGCCGAAACGTGGCTACCTTGCATCGTACCGCGGGCTTCCAGAGTTTCGTTCAACGACTTGATGATTGAGCCCTTTGCCAGCACCCACTGTGGGGCGACCAGGTTGGATGGCGGGGCGTCGCCGGAAATTCGCTCGATGACCATGTTCGGCGGGAGTCTCTCGATGAAATCGGCGAGGACTTCAATGTACTCTTCGAGATCCATCATTTTGACTTCGCCGCTTCGAACTTGATCTGCAAGCTTGGTACGTTCGACTGCGTAGAGGTTATGAATCTTGACTCCGTCAGGAGCCCAGTTGGCCACTTGGTCTGCAGTTGCCATCATCATTTCAAGGGTTTCGCCGGGTAAGCCAAGCATGATGTGCAGGCTGACTTCGAAGTCGCGGCCTTGGACTCTCTGCATTGCATCCACTGCTTCGGCGTGTCCATGACCGCGGTTCATCCATTCCAGGCTCTGGTCGTGAATGGTTTGGACGCCCAGCTCGAGCGATACGTAGTGGTCACGGGCGTACTCATCGACTAGATCAAGCACGTCGTCCGGAATGCAATCGGGGCGAGTCCCAATGACGAGGCCGACAACCCGTTCGTCTTCCAGTGCCGTGTCCCAGAGCATCTTTAGCTTGTCCAACGAGCCGTAGGTATTCGTGGCAGGCTGGTAATAAGCGATAAACTTCTCGCTCTTGTAGCGACGGCGGAGACCTTCAATTCCACGTTGGATCTGGGATTGGATGGCGTCTCGTTTGACTCGGCGGCTCGGACTGAATGCCTTGTTGTCGCAAAAAGTGCACCCACCCGTAGCCACCGTGCCGTCCACATTGGGGCAAGTGAATCCGCCATCAAGGCTGATTTTCTGGACCCGGGTGCCAAAAAGTGATTGGTAATGCAGCTTGAGCGGGAAGTAACGGTATCCCTGGCTCTGCCAATCGACGTTCAATTTGGAGTTCAATGAGCGATTCCGCTAACAAAATTGACGCTATGCCCGATAGTACGTAGAGTAAAAAGTGGATTTCGCTGTGGTAGCCGCAGCCGATTCACGCTGTTTCAGCTGTTGGACCTCTCACTTCACTCGCTTTTCTTTGTTCCCGACAGTATCTGCCTAACTACTTGCCAACGCAATTGAGGATTCCTGCGTAGAGCGTGGTAGTGCGATGGAGTCGGGCGGACGAAGTGCTGAGTCCAGCCACCGAAAAGCTCATTTTGAATTGCCGTTCGGTCTTGCCGGACATCGATTTCGCGACCGACTAGCAATCCGAAGGTGACCCCAGAGGACTTGGAGCCAAGAAAATGCCAAGTGACCCCGACAAGTTTTATGGTGAACTCGTTCCAACTGGCGGTGGAGATAACATCGTCCTGAAGAAGGAAAAGCTGGTCATCGGTCGTCGTGAAGGCTGCGATATTGTATTGCGTTTCAACAACGTGTCGGGGCAACACGCACGCATGACTCTTGAGCAGGGTTATTGGTTTGTCAAGGACCTCGGTAGCCGCAACGGTACCAAGGTTGACGGCTACAAGATTAGTCGGAAGCGCTTGGATGCCGGCGCCACGATCTCGTTTGCTAAACACACTTACGTCATCGAATACAGCCCAGAGGATTTAGGTGCGTTTGGACCACCGCCGCCAGATGACGATCAGATTGAAGAAGTGTTGCGGCGTGGTTTAATGGATCGTGCTGGACTTCAGCGTCGGGATACCTCCGATCGTGGGAAGAACCGAGATCTTCTCGACGACGATTAATTCGGCTCCTTTCGACAACCTCAGGGCCAATCAAAGTTTGGTTCTAGGCTGTTTCGCCATTGAGCCGCTGGCTGTAAGGCAACGGGTTTCATGACGCACCCGGCCGCTCACGCGTCGCGGCTCATTCCCTAGCTTGAAACTCTGATTGGCCCTTTCGATAACCCTCGCCGTCCTGGCAGTACGACCGTTCATCTGCATAATCATGGCGTTGATGACCTGATTGGGTCACAAAGTGACGCGAGCTGATTGAGGTACTTTGACGTCCCTTCTGCACGTCGCGCTGTGGAGCCGTGCTGGCTCTTTACGTGATGCGAAGTTTGGCTCCGTTCCCCTGCACCGCCAATACACCGCAATTGAATCGCGTAGGAGCTGTCATGAGTCAAAAGATCGCGCACATGGTCTATTTCCAATTGGAAGATCCAACACCGGAGAACATCGAAGCGATGATTGGTCAGTGCAAAAAGTACCTCGATAACCATGAAGGCCTTGAGTACTTTGGTGCTGGAGCTCTGAATGAAGATCTAAGCCGAGAAGTCAACGTGAAGGACTTCCATGTTAGTCTGCATACCGTATTCACGGATCGCGAAGCACACGACCGCTACCAAGTTGATCCGCGGCACCTCGAGTTTATCGAGTCAAACAAAGCGGGTTGGAAGAGTGTTCGAGTCTTCGACTCGAACCTCGGCTAAGCGAGTGCGGACTAGAGTGGTCCGGATGTATTGGAAATTCGGCGGCATATGAGGCAACGTTGCTTGCCACGTAAGAGCGTGACGAGTAGCGAGTATTCTTCGCTGCCTTCGGGTCGAGAGTACCGCTTCTGAGCAGCACTTGCGTCGAGCTTACAGAGGCGATTTTTCACTTCGACGGTGCCTGCGTCGAGAGACCGCAATCGTTTGCGCAGTTTGCGGTCATCCCAAGGGCAGACTTCGATCAATTCGAAAACTTGGGCCCACGGAGCAATAGCGGCGGGTACCTCGTCTGATGTGAAGTATCCGCTCGAGTCGGAAAGTGGCATGATTTCGTTCGACGACGCCCATTCGCGAGCTAACTTAGCGACGTGCAGAATGCGGTGGATATCGAAAACGAAACGCCCTGGATTTTTCGCAAAATCTGTGTTTGCACTTCCATACGGATCGTCTGACCAGGACCAGTGATCGACTGCGTTTTCCGTATCGGGATGGTCATTGGAGGTATCTTCACCAAGGAGAATAACTGGCTCGCGGGCTTGGCCAGAGCCGGATTGAACCTCCGGCCAACCGTAACGGTTCGGGAGCCAGACTGCTGCCGACATGGGCAGAGGAGTGTCTGCCTTGCGAGCGCTACCTTTCTCTGCCGAGAGTTGTCGGAACTGGTCAGGGGACGAATTGGCTGCAAACTCAAGAAGGCGGTTTCTCGCATATCCAAGGAGGAGTAGTTGTTGTTTGCACTCAGTTCCGGATCCAACCCAAACTCGGGTACATCGTTGCGATAATTTGGAGGCGAGGCTCGAGCTGATTTGGGTGCTCGGAGCGATCTTGATGATGGCTCCAGCAAATGCCTTATCCGCGACTTCAAGCAGCTGATCGATTGGAGGCGAAAAGTCCTCGGCTGTGGTCGATTTGCGGCCCGTTGCGCGACGATCGGGGTCGACGTGCAGCCAAGTGTTTTCGTTGCCCGGCGACGTGACTTCTTGGAGCACGTCCCCTTGGTGGCAGGCAACGCTCGATTCGATAGCAGCAGCGTTGTGTTCGGCGATTCGGCAAAGCAATGGGTCTTGCTCGATACCAGTTGCACCCCCGATTAGACCGAAGGCGGCGAGATCAACTCCTGCTCCACAACATCCGTCGATGACCGAGGCGCCGATCGGGACAAGCTTGGATTTAAAGACAGCCGTTGACCAGTCGGAGGCTTGCGACAAACTTCGGTCCGTCCACAACCAGGACTGGGCGTAAGGAATTCGAACCAAGCCGCGTTTCTGAAGTTGAACTTGCTCGTCCAACATCATCTTCTGCCAGCTTGTTAGACCACCTGACAGAGAATCCGACTCTAGCCGGCAAGAACCTTCGCATAGTAACCATTGCCATTCGGGCGCTAGTTCGGGCGCATCCAATGGCGATTCCTGATCCGAATCAGTTTTGTCCAAGAGTGAAGGCCTCCTAATTAGCGGAGTTCAAATGAGTTCGGGCACGCTCGTAGTGCGGCATTTACGGTGGCTTCCACGCGGAAGGTCGATGAGTCCGTGCAAGAAATAGCGGTTGGCGAAGGTGTGCACGCTCGACCTGGCGGATTGTAACACGCACTCAATGCCAGCAAAGAACTGTGTGGTACGAGTCGGTACGAAGACGAAACCTAGGTTAGAAGTCGGTTCCTGGTAGAGAAGGGAAGCATCATGCCGAAACCGTGGGTCGGAGCACTCTTGTTGGTCTCCGCATTTGGAATTCCATACTTTCTTTTCGAGACTCCGCTTGGCCGGAACGTATCTGGTCTGTTTCTCTCTTCGACCGGCGTAGGCGGCGATGATACGACCGAGTTAGCGCAAGCTGGTATGGACTCCACTGGGGCTTGGGAATCAGGCTCAATGCCAGATTTAGGCTACTTGATGCGTAAAAGCGCGTCCGGCATAGACGCTACAAGCAATTCCAATCAAGCCGCCGGTGTAAATGGCTCCTTCGGAGGGCTTCCGATGACGGGGGCGGACTCGCCCATCGGCACCGGCTACCAGCCCATCCAAGCGCTTCGTGAAGTCGTTCGATTCGACATCAATCCGAATTGGGTACCGGCAAGATTCCCGCGTGTTACACGAATCACCAGCAACATGCAGTTGGACGGCATGAGGGTGCCGCTAGTGACCGGAACACAGCCCTCGGACTTGGCGGGAACACTGACCTACTTCTTTGACCGATACCAACGCGTTCAACGGATCACCGTGCATGCGGTCACCGGGGACCCAAGCCGGTTTTTGGCCGAGTTGCAGCATGCCTACCAACTTCAGCAGCAGCCATCGCTGGGCGGTGGTTTGTACTTGAAGAAGTGGAACGGCAGACCAACGAGCCTGGTCTACACTGCCCAAGCCCCGGTGCTGACCGAAGACAACCTTTATTCGCGATTCCAGTTCTTCGCTGAACTGAACCAGGCTGGATTAGAATTCGGTATGAGCCCCGAGGCACAGCAGCTATTAGCGTCCAGCCGGTCTAGGAATCAGTGGCAGTAACCGCAATTCGGAACGACATTGAACAACAGTTCGCAGCAGCTGCTTCATGATTCCGACTCTGGTTTGTTCCTATTTTCTGTGCGAAGCCGGCAGGGCGGGCAGCTTGGAAACATTGAACGCCGGACTGATTTTCGAGGCATCGACCAGCCCCACAGGGCGAGCACGCTTGCGGGGTGGCGGCTGGACTCCAAGTGCCTCTGAGAGACTGCTTCCGTCCCGTTCTGCACCAACGGCAGACTCCATTTGCTCCTTGACGGCTCCGGACTTGAACGGGCCAATGCCTAGGACGTACATGTTTTCGTTGTCCGCCAAAGCGGTGCTTTCTCCCCCCAGTCCAACCGCTTCGCCTGATTTTGGGTCGTAGGCCACGATACCGATCTTGGCAGTCCCGCGTTGATTGTCCTTCGAAATCAATTTGATTTCGGGCAATTCAATTGGCAGGCCGGGAACGCCGATGGCAGGAATACCAACGAAGCTCTGCTCCATGTCGGTTCCCACCCCACCGCTGCGAAGTTCCAGAACTAAGTCGGCTGTTGCTGCGTCAGCCGCTATCCGGCCACCAGCCGCAAGGACTTTGTGACGAACGGAGCCAACAAGGTAGCCTTTGTCGACGGAATCTAAATACTTGTCGTCAACGAAGACTGATTTGGAAGCGACTTGATGAAAGTGGACGTTGGACAGAGCGCGATCAATGGCGCTCGAGAGCAAGACTTGCTCACTTGCAGTTCGTGATGTGTTTGATTTGCTCGTGACGGCACAACCGCTCAGGCAGCTGGCAACTCCGATGATGCAAGTAAAGATATGGGCGCGGCGCATGATTTCTCCAAATAGATGGGCGTGACCTATTTCCTGTTCGATTTCACTTCCTCCCCTGTTTTCTCACCATGCCGCGTTATCGTCGCGGACGCCCTAAAATCTGCATGATTCATGCGACAAGCCGTTGGCTAAGGCTATCTTGCTGGCAATCCCTGCTGTCCCGATCCGTACATTTGGGAAGCTTTAAGGGTTAGCCAAAGTATCCCTTTCGGCCCTCCGCAGGAGGCACGCGACAGTCAGAAGTTTGGGATTCTGCAACCTGATGTGGCTGGCCGAAGGTACAATTCGGTGCAAGTGGTTGTTTGCTCGGGAGGCTCAATTACACAACGTGCTTTGCCTAGCGCTGTTTGCGTTTCCATTCGTTTTCGCCGGTCCTCGTGCCAGGAGCGAGTCAAGACGATGCACCGAAGTCTCATTGGTTGGAGAAAGTTCATTGGCTGCAATTCGTTACATCTTGGCGGTCGTGCTCGCCTTTGTCGTCGGGTCATTCGTCAATATCTCACTGGTGAACTTAGGCCCAACCGTCTTCCCCTTGCCCGAAGGTGCCGATATCACGACCGTGGAAGGTCTCCAGGCAACGATGGGAGTGATGAAGCCCGTGAACTTCATCTTCCCATATCTTGGACACGCTCTAGGAACATTGGCGGGTGCGACGATCGCTGCCTTCATTGCGCCGAACCACAAGTTTGGTCTCGCCATGGGTTGTGGTGTTTTCTTTCTGTTCGGCGGAATCACTGCGGTCGCACTCTTTGGTGGACCGTTGTGGTTCATGGTGCTTGATCTTGTTACCGCGTACATCCCCATGGGCTATCTAGGCTGGCTGATTGCCGGTGGCAACGGGAAGATTGCATCCGAGGCTGAGAGCCCCGTTGACAACGGATGAGTGGTGCCAAGTTGCGAAGCTGAAAACGCAAAGTGCGTTTTGCCGGAGCAGTTTTCGAGCCGGAGTTAGGGAAGTCAATCGAGATAAATCCCACGTTGTTCAACGGCCGTGTACGCCTTGCCTAGTTGAAGCAAATCGTAAGATTCTTGCGTGGTATTTGGCCACTTAATCCGAATCGTAGCCGTTGTTTGCGCTTCGATGAACGCTTCTGGGATTGAGAAACGAAGCACGCGTTCGTTGCTTGCTTCATAGCCACTCCCAGCTGTCAGCTGGAGGGTCTGGGAGTAGGCCCCATTTGGAGCTTCCTTGTGATCCTTACTTGCGACTGACAACGTGACTGTGGAGCAGAATGCGTTGCGATCGGACGCCGTGCCGATCAAGCGTAGAGTCAACGATTGGCCGACGGGCTCGGACTCATTGCGGACCAACGAGAATGGACTTTCAAGATCGGTACTCGCTAAGTCTGTCAGCCCATCGCGGTCGAAGTCGAGTGTCGCGAGCGCTCGGCCCAATCCGAGCCGGCTAAGGAAGTTGCCTTCAGCGGGCAGCAGATCGAAACGTCCAGCACCATTTCCGCGGAAGAACAGAGGCGGCATCTTCTCTGGTACACCAATGTGAGTGTGGTCGTCGATGTGTCCATTGAGGACGAACAAATCTTGGTTCCCGTCGAGATCTGCGTCCAAAAATTGAGACCCGAACCCAAGCAGCGGATTTGTTTCTGAGATGGTGCCGCTGGCTGCAGAAGCGTCGCGAAAACCGCCCGCCTCTTGAAGGTACAACGTGTAATACTCGAGATAAAAATTGGTGACGTAGAGATCGATGGCTCCGTCGTTGTTCGCATCACCTGTAGCGATTCCCATGCAGGCCTGTGCACTCCCGGATTTGTCGTAAGCGATTCCGGCGAGGATGGAGTCATTGCTAATCGAGAAAGGTGCTTTGGATTGCTCGGACTCGGTACGGCGGATGGTGCCGAAGAGGTTCGCTTCCTGGTCAACGGCAACAAAAACGCTTGGCAGCTCGTCGCTTTCGACCTTGAAGATCGAAACGCCTAGTCCGTTGCCACGCATGCCCTCCATCGCTGCGATGGGCTGGAAAGTACCTTCTGTCGCTGCGGACAGGATTCGATCGTTGGTTGGCGTAAAGTCAAGTGGCGAGCAGCCTCGGGGCTTATTGCCGATGGTGCAAGTCTTGGTGAAAACGTCATCGCCTTCGACGTAGTTGACTTCGTAGATTTCACTGTTGCCATCAAAGTCTAGGTCCGCAATGGCGGCGCTAACAGTCCAGTCTTGATTGGGGGCTATCAGCATACTTGCATCGATAAACGTTCCGTCACCCGCGTTGAGCCAGAGCTGATTCTGGCCGATATTGCAAACCAAGATATCATCGAATCCATCGCCATTGACATCAGCCGTAGCAACGCCTTGACCGAATGAGAAATCTTGTAGTCGAGTTTGATTGGTGACGTCCTCATATTTTGTCGCAATTGGATCCTGCGGCGCGGTGCGGTCTTCGGGAGTCAGGTCTACCCCGAGTGGCTTTGCCCGAAAAAGTTGGTCTTGGTGCGAGTTGCTTTGCTGGGAGGCAGGGAAATCTCCTCCTTGTGCCAAGTAAAGATCAGGAAAACCGTTGAGATCGTAGTCCAGAACACCGACGCCGCCGCCAGGAAACTCGAAAATGAGTCTGCCGTCTCGATTTGCGGCTGTGTTGCTGTCGTACTGAAAATGGATTCCGACCTCCGGTGCTACATCTCGAAATTGGATGTTGGTAGAACGGTTGGAGGGAGACTCCATTCCGGTTCGGCTCGAGGAGTTGCTTAAAGAAGCCAGTAGTTCGTCGCTGGGTAAGTCGAGTTGTTCGAAGAATTGGCTGTGTTTGGCTGCCAGATTGAACGCGGGCAGAGTGTGTGGCGTCGAAGGCGTGATCACATTTTCGCTTGTGACACGTCCAACTAATTCTTGAGGCCAACTTAGGTTGGCGTTAATCGACTGAGCAATGCTGCTCCATCCAATGCATTCCCACGTCCTTCCCATACTTTCGCAGAGCCGCGAGATCTCTTCCATCAATTCGGTATTGGTTTGCGATTTGTAGATTCGCTCGAGTGCAATGTTGAGCTTCTGCAAATTCTGCGCCTTGGCTGCGAACTGATTGGCAAGTTCGTTTTGATTCAGACTGGGCATCATCTGAGCCACGGTTTGATGAGCGGGGAGGTGATTCGGGTCCCAACGAATGCACTCGCCGAGGCATCGAAGAGCTTCCTTTGACTTCCCGGTTGCCCGCAAGAATCTTGCTCGCAGAAACCAGATGTCCGCGCTTTCTTCCGCCGATTCAGGCAGTTGCGAATTCCATTGCGCGAAGCGTTCTGGTTTCGATTCGACAATCACTTCGCCCAATTGAACGTGGGCCTCGAGCAACTTGGGAAACTTCAATAGCACTTGTCCCAGTCGCTGTTCCGCCGATTTAAAGTCGGCATCGGCGATGTCGATCCTTGCTTGTCCCAACAGCGGGAGTGCGTCTTGCGGTGATGCGGTGTGTAGTGTCTCCAAACTCTCAGCGGTCCATGTTTCTTTGGTCACGTTGCCAACTAGCATCAAATAGTCAGGCTTGATCCGTTGGGCTTGGATCATCTTCATCGTGTGATCGAATCCATCACGGCGCATACCGACTGAATTGCAGAGATCCGCCATACGCTCGTGTGCGCCTAGAAAACCAGGGTCCAACTCCAAAGCAGCATTGAGAGACTTGTAGGATTCCGTTGGGCGTTTTTCGAAGAAGTGGATCTCGCCTGCAGCCCAACGAGCCGTCACCGCAGCAGCGCTAGACGAAGGAACCCGGTCGTAGAATTGAATTGCTTCAGGCAACCGATTGAGCTTGGTGGCTGCTTCGCCCGCAATCATGAGAGCCTCGGCAGTGGTATTGGAATTCGCGTCGTTTTCGGCTGCGGCTATTTGTTCGGCAAGCGACATCGCTTCGTTGAAGTTGCCAAAATCGAAAGCCCTTCGCGCACTCGCGAGCGTTGCGCCCCGAACTGGTCCCGCGCTGCCTCCTGGGGGAAACAGGATGACGGCCACAATCCCGACAATGGCCAGCAGCAGCAGAATGAGGAGCGTGGCGACTCTGGTCATGCAACAGTCTTTCCGTAGTAGTTAGCCTCAACTCACGTCGCGGCGAGTGGGTGGAAGGCATTCAGTCGTCAGGTGCCTGGATTATGGCAAAATGTGAGAAGGCAAAAACCGCTGACTTGGGGTCGGTAACGAGACCAGACGGGAAAGAGCCCACGTTTTATCCCCGGCAGCCGCCCGTTGCCTAGCTTGGTGTGACATTTGCGTCGAAGGGTCAGGGCCAATCAAAGTTTAGAATTGGGAAGAACTCCTCCCCGTCGCTCAGGCTGCGACCCTCCGTAAATTCCTCGCTAGACTCGGAAACGGAGGGTTGGGTATTGAATCGCCACTCAACCCAGATTCAAACTTTGATTGAACCTGGTCGAAGGTGATACGGCTTCCGGACTTTTGCTAGATATTGTAGAATTTCTCTAAATCTTTGACGATCGGCACGCGGAACGCACCGGCTGGGGTAGAAAATCCCCTCTTTGGTCCCTTTTGTGTTGCCGTAAAGCGTTGAGGATCAAGGACTTAGAGAGAAAAGGCGAGGCGCACTCTACTGGCGGCACTTCAACTGAATCCTTTGTCTTTGGACGATGCCAGCGTAGCTTCAATCGGCAGAGCACCGCATTCGTAATGCGGGGGTTGCGGGTTCGATTCCCGCCGCTGGCTCTTATAGATTCGAGGTCAAAGTCTCGAGTTTTCGGTTCGTACATGGATTTCCGGTTCGTACACCGAATCCCTGTTGGCGGAACCCTTGGATAGATGAACTCAGGCCGATGTGACTCGAGCGTTTCGCTCGTGGTTTGGCGTCGTGCCAAGTGTATTTCCTACTTTGGAATCATACGAGGTTACTAAAGGATGTCGGAAGCTTCCACACTCGATGTGCATGAAATGGTGGTTTCGAACCATTCATTCGGCCCCTCGGAAATCAGTCAAATTTGCAAGACCATTGCGGAGGACTACAGCCAACTTGGAATCCTGAAGGATGCCGTCAACGAGTTAGAACAGGCGACGGAACGCAGTCCTGCACAAGCCGTACGACTAGGGGTTTGTCAGTATCTGATTGGCAAGTTTAAGAACGCACACGATACCCTCGCTCATGCTGATGGCAGTGCGCTAGCGCTCTACTATCTCGCGAAGGCGTGTTTTCAGCTTCACGATTGCGACGGCGCGATTAAGAATTTTGATGCGGCCAAATCCGCTGGCTACGACGGAGATCAATGCCAAGTCGCTTCCGCCGAAGTGCTGCGTTATCAGGGCAAGCTGCAGGAAGCCATGGATATTTTGGATAATATCTTTGGGCCAGCAGAACAGACCGCGGAGTACAACTACCAGCGCGGTGCGACGGTAGCGAGCCGCGACGGCAACTTCGATGAAGTCTTGCGTCTGTACAACCGGGCGATTCAGTATGACGATCAGCACCCTGGTGCGTTGTTCGGTTTGGCACTAGAGAACGATCGTAAGGGGAACGACGCCGAAGCGCTCCAGCTTTACGAGCGTGCAGCTTCTTGCTTCCCAGCTCATGTTGGGACGCTCTTGAACCTCGGCATCATGTACGAGGACCGGAACGATTTTGGAAAAGCTCAAGCCTGCTATAAGCGAGTGCTCGACGTATTCCCAGATCATCCTCGAGCTCGCTTGTACATGAAGGATGCGTCCGCGTCTGGAAATGTTTACTACGATGAAGACTCTGCTCGCCAGTCGGAGCGCATGGCGCAACTGTTGGCCGTATCGGTTAACGACTTTGAACTGTCGGTTCGAAGCCGCAACTGCCTTCAAAAGATGGGCATTGAGACGCTCGGAGATCTGGTACGGACGAGTGAGCAACAACTGCTTTCAAGCAAAAACTTTGGCGAGACAAGTCTTGTCGAAATTCGGGAAATGCTCGGCTCCCGTGGACTGGCTCTTGGACAGATGCAAGATCAGCAACGCGAGCCGGATCCACCATTGGATTTGTCGGGTATGACTCCAGACCAACAGGCGGTTCTGGATCGACCAATTTCCGAACTGAATTTGTCGGTTCGTGCTCGTAAATGCATGGTGCGTTTGGGAATCAACACGATTTCTGAGCTGATCCGCAAGACCGGTGATGATTTGCTTGAATCGAAGAACTTCGGTGTCACCAGTCTGAACGAAGTACGAGAAAAGCTGACGGCGATGGACCTCAAACTGCGTGGAGACTGATCCTGGACTGGCGAGCAATGCTCCTTTGTGCTAGGTGCTTGGAAATTGCTTAGGGAGCACCGCCAGCCAACGACCAGCTTCTGAAAGATTGAAACGGCGAGCCTCTTTGGCTCGCCGTTTTCGTTTATGTGTCTCGGTTCTGTGTCTCATTTTTCCCGCTGAACGACCTGCTTGGTTTTCCCCCATGAGCCCTGCCTTTTCTTTTGATCTTCTTAAGCAAGACTCTGCAACAAAAGCGAGACTTGGTCGTTTGAACTTGCCTCGCGGCCCCGTTGAGACACCGGTCTTTATGCCCGTGGGTACGGTCGGTACAGTCAAAGGGTTGACAATCGATCAAGTCAAAACGACCGGCGCGAAACTGATCCTAGGAAACACCTATCACCTCGCTTTGAGACCCGGCAGTGAGTTGGTTGAGCAGCTTGGTGGGCTTCATGGATTCATGGGGTGGGATGGTTCGATTCTCACCGACAGTGGTGGTTTTCAAATCTTTAGCCTTTCAAAGATCAGCAAGGTGACTGAGCATTCTGCGGTCTTTCAGTCGCATATCGATGGGTCTCAGTTGGAGCTAACTCCGGAGGAGTCGATACGAATTCAAGAGCGACTGGGCAGCGATATTGCGATGGTGCTTGATCACGTCGTTGCACTTCCATCTGAACGAGAGCTAGTTGAGGAGGCGATGGAGCGGTCGACTCGCTGGGCAGAACGATGCTTGAATGCGGCGAAACGCGAGCAACAGGCTAAGTTTGCAATCGTGCAAGGCGGCTTGGATGTTGAGTTACGAGAACGGAGCGCGGAAGGATTGCGGGCTTTTCCATTTGATGGATTTGCTGTCGGAGGTCTAAGCGTAGGCGAGCCGCCGGCTGAAATGGTTCGGATTATTCATGCGACAACGCCTCAATTGCCAAGCGATAAGCCGCGTTACCTGATGGGGGTTGGCCGACCGATTGATTTGCTCGAGGGAATTGCTGGCGGGATTGATATGTTCGACTGCGTGATGCCTACGCGGAACGGACGCAATGCGTTGGCCTTTACCTGGGAGGGCCAAGTGCGGTTGCGGAATGCAAAACACCGCGATGATCCTGAACCCATCGATCCAACTTGCCCTTGCCTCGCATGTCGCCACAGCAAAGCTTATTTGCGGCACTTATTCGTTGCCAAAGAGATGCTGGGGCCAATTTTGTTGACGCATCACAATTTAACGTTTTATCAGCGCTTGATGCTGAAAGCTCGTGACGAGATCGCCAACGGAACCTTTTCAGATTGGTTAGAGATTCAGCGAGCGAAGCTCAGTGAAGAACCATCTTCGCAACCAAGTAACAGTGGTTGAGTGAGTCGGGTCTGCACTCAAGCTCGTCGCGCCACCAACATTGCTCGGCGAGGTGCGGGGTAGCCTTCAATCGTCTTGTCCGTGTCGAGCGGATCCAGGAAGTCGGCTAGCGACTCGAAAGTCATCCACTTGGTTCGCCGCTGTTCTTCTAAAGACGTGATACTAACATCGAGCCGCTGGATATTACGGAATCCAGTGCGCTCGAGCCATTTTTCAAGCATGGGCACCGTGGGCAAAAACCACACGTTTCGCATTTTGGCATATCGCCCTTTGGGTACAAGCACGGCTTCTTCTTCACCGGCAATGATGATGGTTTCCAAGAGTAGTTCTCCGCCGGGACGTAATGCCCCGAAGATCGATTTGAGATGATCGACGGGGCTAGTGCGATGGTAGAGAACTCCCATCGAGACGGCGACGTCGAACAGGTGTAGCCCCATAGGAATCTCCTCATCCCCACAGGGGACGATCGTGTGTCGGCTTGCCAACTTCTCGCTAGCGTACTTTCGGAACACTTCGAACTGCATGACATACAGGAGGAATGGCTCCAGTCCAACCACGGTACGTGCACCCTCGCCTAGCATTCGCCAGCCGTAGTAGCCATTGCCGCAACCAATATCCAGCACGGACTTGCCTGAGAAATCGATGGCCGAACGACCCTCTGAGGTTGTCAGACGGTTCCATTTCCAATCCGATCGCCACTCGGTTTCAATATCGCAGTCGAATAGCCGGAGGGGCCCTTTCCGCCAAGGGTGGAAGGCTTGAAGTGTCTCTTCAAGCTTGAATTGAGGGGCGGAGAGCGGGAGCCCATCCACGGCGACCGCACTCTGACGCAGTTCCCAGCTGGTCAATTCACAGTCCGGAAGCCTGTTCCATGCTTCGATCCATTTGGGGAGGGTGCCGTGAAAGTCGGGATGGAATCGTGTCGCACAGAGATCTCGAAGACGATTGGACCAATCGTTTTTCCCTGCCTCTTCCAAGAAAGTGTACAGAGACTCTCTTTTAAAGAGTCGAGAGTTCATTTGAGAAGCTCAAGCGATTGGATGGACGCTGGTGGGTTGGTGTTCATGAGTTTGATGCGGCGAGATTAGCCGCCCCGAAGGGTGTTTGCCGCGGTTCCTACGCCGCTGGTCTCATCAACCGAGAGCTCGCCAAGCATAGGGAACATGGGTCCTGTTTCCGCGATTCCGGCCAATTCGACAGCACGATGGAGTACTCGAATGGGGTTGATCCCATTGCGCAGATCTTCAAGGCCTTCGAAGTCTTGTCGCAGTGATTCTGCGGTCGCGTAATCCGAGTTTTTAATCGCGTCCAGCATCTTCATGGATTTCGATGGGTTCACGCAGACGCAACCGCTCGTGAAACTTCCAACTTCAAAGTCACGCATATGGACGATTGCTGGTTGCTCGCCAATGCCACTTACCACGATTTCACCTGGGACTACCCCAAGCACTTGATGTAGATACTCGTCCTGCGTTGGGTCGTCCCTTACCACTGCGTATTTGATCCAGCTGATCATGCCGCTTTCGTACATCTTGCCAACTGTTTCCGCGGGTAGCCACTGATCGTGCTTCAGGTACAGCACAATGGGCTTTCCGTAAGCTTCTGTAAATCGGCGAATCCCGTTGGCTAGTCCGGATTGGTCTGCGACATCCTTCTGCGGTAGAACCATGACGGTTGGGAAATCGAAATCCTGCAATACGTCCGCTTGATCCATCATGGTTCCGTAGGCAGGGCCTACGGACGGAATCATGAGCGTGTTGTCCGCTGCAATCTCCGCGAGCATCTGCAACAGTCGGCCGTACTCGGACATTTTGATGTGGTAAAGGACCGCGTTGCCACCATAAAGAAAAGTCGACACGCCGCCGGATTCGATAAATTGAACGATCTTTCGGTTCTCTGGTTCATTCAGTGCAAGCGCTCGATCACGGGCCAGGGGCGGCACTGCGATAACGCTGCTAGATAGTCTCGCGGGGGTTATCTTTTCCGTGTCCATTTAGCGTCTTTCTACGCGTGAGAGAGGCGAAAGTGCCCAAAATCGTGTTCCGGCTAAGTTCGTCCCCGGCATCCGGTGTTGGTTCGACCGAACGCACCCGGAGCCGCAGTGTCCGAGCCATTTTAGTGTTTGTCGACGAGCAAAAAATTTTACGCTGCCAAAGGAAATCTCAATAGACCCTGCTAGTAGCGTGGCCAAGATCGGCCGACACCCGCCGAATCCAGTTGGAAACAGGGCGTGATTGGTAACGCGGTGCTATGGCCATTCGACTAGAATCCTAAGGAACGGATCAACAAGACTTTTTCCACTCGAACCGCGAAACTCACGCCGCATGGAAAATATCGATTTTCAACACCGCACGCGACTCGTTTTTGGAAACGACTCGATAGAACAGCTTGGTGATTTGGCCAAGGAGCAGGGCGCGAGGCGCGTTCTCGTGGTGTCTGATCCGGGTGTTGTTTCGGCTGGGCATTTCCAACGAGGTGTGGACGCACTTCAAAAAGCCGGTTTGCAGGTCGCAGCGTTTCATGGCGTGCGTGAGAACCCATCTACCAGCGATGTGGAGGCCGGACGCAACGTTGCCAGCGACTATAAGCCAGATCTGCTCGTAGGTCTCGGCGGTGGCAGCTCGATGGATTGTGCGAAGGGAATCAACTTTCTCCATTCTTGTGGCGGAAGAATGGAAGATTACTGGGGCGTAGGCAAAGCCACGGATGAGATGCTTCCGATGATCGCCGTTCCGACGACGGCGGGTACGGGAAGCGAAGCCCAGTCATTCGCTTTAATCAGTCAAGAAGACAGCCACGTCAAAATGGCTTGCGGTGACAGTAAAGCGGCGTGTCGAGTAGCGATCCTCGATCCGAAGCTAACGTTGACTCAGCCGGCTAGTGTGACTGCGTTGACGGGAGTCGACGCACTATCGCACGCTTTGGAAAGTTACGTGACGAAACGACGCAACCCTCTCAGTGTGTGCTATAGCCGTCAAGCTTGGCAGTTACTCAGCACCAGCTTCGCGGCCGTGCTGGATGAACCGGAGAATCTAGAAGCCCGCGGCAGGATGCAACTCGGTGCGTTTTTCGCCGGACTGGGAATAGAAACGAGTATGCTGGGTGCGGCGCATGCGTTGGCTAACCCGCTGACGGCGCGTTATGGAGTAGTCCATGGACAAGCCGTTGGGATGATGTTGCCGCAAGTGATCCGCTTCAACGGAGAGCAAGTTGGGGATTGGTACGGGGATCTGTGGCGGGATATATCACATACCGAGTTGGGTCGCGAATACGCTCAAGTGCAGCAAGATGACACCGGTGCAGTGGACGTCTCTGCGGCGCTCTCGAGTTGCGTGCACCACTTGGTACAAAAGGCGGGACTAGCAACTGAGTTGAAAGAGGTAGGAGTGGAGGAGGCGTCCCTAGATCAACTGGCCGAGGACGCAACGAGCCAGTGGACAGGAACCTTTAATCCACGACCACTTTCCCGAGCCGATTTTCGCGAAATCTACGAGAGGACCATGCACCATCGATCGGCTTCTTAAGTTGATGTTACCTCGAATCAGGAAGCTTGACTCGGTCGCATGGTTGCGTGAAGGCCCAACTGTTTCCAACACCGCGACACCTAGATGGACCAAACTGCCTCACAAGCCTCTCGCAGTTGTCGCAGCTTGAATGGTTTTCTCAGGAAAACCGATGCTCCTTCGATCTGGATCGAATCAGACGCGGGGCGATTCATGTGGCCAGTCATGAAGATGATGGGAACGCCCTGGCCTTTTTCACGCAGAGATTCAGCCAACTCAATGCCGCTCATTCCAGGCATCACGATGTCCGTGATCAAGAGATCTACTTCAGACCGGTCGCGAAGGCGCTCGAGGACCTCGCTCGCAGATGAGAATTCGACGACTTTGGCCCCAACGCACTGAAGTAAACTAGTGACGCCAGCCCGCACCGCGGGGTTGTCGTCGACGACCCAGATGCGGCGTCCAGTGAACTGAAAACTCTGTTCGCTCTTATCCTGACGGCGAGTCAAGGAAGGAGCGCAAGGTAGTTCGATTGTAATCGTGGTGCCCTTGCCTGGTGCGCTACTTAGATTGAGCTCGGCCTCATGCGACTTTGCCAACCCTCGAACCGATGACAGCCCAAACCCACGATTCCCAGCCTTGGTTGTAAAGTACGGGTCAAAGGCTTGGTTCAAGATCGTTTGGCTCATGCCTGGACCATCATCGGTCACAGCAATGGCAACTTTGTTCTCAGCAATAGCGGATGCTGTCAAGGTGATATTGCCTTGCCCGCCGTCAATCGCTTCGATCGAATTGAACACGATATTAGTCAATGCTTGTTGAAGCGAAGTCTCGTCGGCGAGTACCGGTGGCACGTTCGTTTCCACAACTATTTCCATGTTAATGGACTTGGGCAGCATCGCACTGCAAATGATTTCGACTTCAGTAAGTACCTTGCAAATGTCGCATGGACGACGGTTGACTGCCATGTCGCCCGCAAACGTCATGATTTTCTCGGATAGTTCAGCTGCTTTCATCGTCGCAAGCTGAATCCGTTCGATTGCCTCCAAACCCATATGAGGCGGATGTTGGAGCAGGGCGGTGTCGAGAGTGGTGAGAGTGACTGTCAGTAGATTATTCAGGTCGTGGGCAAGTTTTTGTGCGAACTCGACTAGTCGTTGTGACTCCTCTTCATGACGAAGTGTTCGATCCTCGAGCTCTGCAAGACCGCGCGAATGGGCCAGCAGACCGCAGGTGCTGATCAACGGAGAGAGGAAGTCGACTAATTCCTGGCTGTAGCCATTCGGGCGGTTGGCCAATCCGATCAGCCCGACCAACTGCTTACCATAGTGGATGGGAATGCCGAGAAACGATTTTAGTGGAGGATGGCCGTTCGGTATTCCTCTTGCCGCAGGGTGGTTTGCCGCGTCGTTCGCGATGAGCACTTCTTCAGTCGATATTGCATGACCGAAAAGGGTGTCCATGTTGCGGAACATGAGGCCGGTTGCTGCGCTGTCGGCCAGCAGTTTCCTGGTTTCTTCGTTCCAAGAAATATCGGTGTAAGCACGGACGCGAAGGAAAGAACCCTCTTGGTCTTCGTCTGTCTCCCCGATAAATCCATATCCGCTCTCGGTGATCGCAAGTAGCTCATCTAGCAACAGGCGGAATGCTCCGGCCGTTCCGGATTCCAAAATGAAACTCGCTTGAGCTTGACGAATGGCTTCGAGGAGGCGGTCCGTGCGGTTGAAATGTTCACTGCTCATTGCGCGGAATTCTCGAGCTGACGAATATCACAGACGTGATGACCAGCTCTAGTTTTCTGTACCAGCGGTTATGAGGATCTGGGTTGGGGAACTTGGTTAAACAATGGATTGATCGCTGCACAGCTGGAGAGAAGGCGTAGCCTTCTCGGAAGCAGTGCAGCGGGCTGCGAACTCGCTCGGCGTCTGGTAGTCCAACGAGCTGTGCGGGCGAAAGTGGTTGTAACTGTGCCGCCAAGCCTTCGTCAGCTGGCGAGCGTCGCTAAGGGACTCGAACTCTTCGATGGCCAAGAACTCATCTCGAAAGCGGCTGAAGAAACTCTCTGCGTAACCGTTCTCCCAAGGACTGCCTGGCTCGATGTACAGCGCGGCGACGCCAGTCTTCTCGAACCAACCCGTCAAAGCGTGAGCAATGAACTCAGGGCCATTGTCGCTGCGGATATGCTTGGGAACGCCACGCATCGCGAATAGTTCCGCGAGCGTGTCAATCACATCCTCGCTGGTGATGTTACGATCGACCTTCAGTGCCAAACTCTCACGCGTGTACTCATCAACGATCGAAAGCCACTTCAAGGTGCTACCACTTAGCGTACGATCGAACGCGAAGTCCCAACACCAAACGTGATTCTGGTGCTCGGCTCGATGGCGATGGCAGCCGTTGGCCGCTACGCCTAAACGACGGCGTTTTCTCGTCTTTTGAGGCACTTTCAAGCCTTCGCGACGCCATAAGCGGTAGACGCGCGTGTCGCTCGCCTTCCAATTATCACGGCGAAGCAGAGCGCCAATCCGTCGATAGCCGTAGCGAGGAAACTGTTTCACCAAGTCGAGCATACGAATCACCAGCGAACCTTCATCGTTACGAGGATGGCTCTCATAACGCTGGCTACTACGCGGCTGACCTACGAGAGAGCATGCCCTTCGCTCCGAAACTTCATAGGCCTCCTGCAACTCCTTTACGGCCTGTCTGCGACGCGAAGGGCTCACCAGTTTCCCTCCTGGAGATGCTTCAGCATTTGGATGTCCAACTCTTTGTCGGCAACAAGCTGCTTCAAACGCTTGTTCTCATCCTCAAGCGTCTTTCAGACGCTTCGCTTCTTCGGCCTTCATTCCGCCGTATTGCTTTCGCCAGCGGTCGTAGGTCGCCTGACTGATCTCCAAAGACTGAAGAACTGCGGATTCATCTTTGCCTGAATTCAACATCGCATCCGCATCTCGCAATTTCTTCACGATCTGCTCTGGCGTGTGACGCTTCCGACGTTTCGTACTCATCATGATCTCCTTGCCTCAAAATGGCTCTGAGATCTACATAACTCATGGACCAGTTTTTAAACAGCAGGCCAGTGATGCTTAGACCTGGACAGAAACGATGCCGAGGCCACCGCAAGAATGCATGCGGTACAATTAAACCAAGACGTCCGTTAATCAGAAATTGTGATCTTCGTGCGCTAGGACAGCTGATGCAATATCCATTTGAACTTAGTTTCAAACTCCTCACTTTTGGTCAACGCATTTCTGTCAAGGATGCGTCCGGCAATATGCTGATGTTCATCAAGCAGAAGATGTTTAAGTTGAAAGAGAAGGTGGAGATCTTCTCGGACGATTCTCAATCTCAGTTGCTTTTCACGATCCAAGCTGATCGAGTCATTGATTTCTCTGCCAACTATGCGTTTTCGGATACGAGTGGAAACGACTTTGGTGCTGTGCGACGCAAAGGGATGAAGTCACTTTGGTCAGCTCACTACGAAGTGATCCAAGATGGACAGGTCGACATGATCATCGATGAAGAAAGTCCTGCGAAGAAGATCTTGGAGTCCATTTTGGGCGAGATACCCATTGTTGGTTTGCTTGCAATTTATTTCCTGAATCCCAGTTACATCGTTCGACGGCCCGACGGAACTGAACTATTGCGCCTGACCAAGAAGCCCGCTGTATGGGAAGGGCGATTTACCTTGGACAAGCTCTCGGATATGCCCGAGGATGATGAGCTACGTTCGCTGATGGCGTTACTCATGCTGGTGCTGCTCGAAAAACGACGCGGATAGGATTAATCGGTCAGGACACTACCGACGCTTCTATAGGAGCTCACCGCGTTCGAGTGATTGCCTAGTGCAAGTTTGGGTGAATCAGCTGGAGCCGTATGACGCTTGCGAGAACCGCTCTTGTTGGATGGAAGCACCTATTGCAGCTTTTCACGTAAAGCTGTTTCACGGGCCTTGATGAGGTCAGGTGCTCAGGTTGAGAGGTTCAAAACCTAATTCGGGAGCTTCATCTCGGCCAATGGCAAGCTGGGGATCATCAGCAGATTCAGAATCAGGCGGGGCAGAGAATCCCTGCCCGCGATGTGGGCAACCTCGACGCACGCTTGAGTCCCCATGCTCGGGTTGTGGATGGGCACCCGCCGCGGCACGCTCACCTTCGATCCTCTCCGTAAGGGTCACTGTGGGCATGTTGTTGACCGCGATGCGGACGATTTCGATCGCTTCATTTGCATTGGTGACTGCCTTGGTCGCCGCTTGCGTCGCAGTCGTCAGCGTTCGCTTTGAGTTGGGCGTTGGTCTATCCGTCGTTAGTTTCTTGGCGTTGATGCGCACAACGCTTTTCGCCGCTTATAGAAAGGCACATCAGATCCCATTGAGTTTGTTGGAGAAAGTTGGAGCGTTTGCGCTTTCTTTGGTCTTTGTCTGCACAATAGCGGCTTCGAGCGCTGTCGCCTTCTTTGGTATCTGTTTGCCTGTCGCTGTTGCGTCCCGCAATGGGATGTATGGAATGTGGGCCGGATCGCTCGCAGCCGGTGCCCTATTCTTGTTTCTTTTGCGTTTACCTGTCTATCGCAACCCGCCAGCCAAAAGTTAAATGCAACCGTTTGGCTTCGTGGGAGCTCTGAATACAGGTTCGTCAGCTGCTAGGTGTAGTCGTCAGCGTGCAAGCGACGCGGAATTGAGATCTGCAAAAGATGCAACAGATTGCGTTGTAAGGCAACCACGTTCTCGTGCCTCGCTGATCTTGGACCGAGGCTCATCGTGCTCTACTTTTTTCAAACGAACTGATTTTTGCCAAAATGTTGGTAGGAAAAACGATATGTTGAAAACGCTGCAAAACGTACTCGTTGTCGCGCTCGCATTTGCTTCTGGCGACGCAGGAAGATGCATCGTTTGTGCTCAGGAGGAAAATACAGAGGCCTTTTTGCAGCTCGACTATGAACAGTTCGACCAAGACATGAATGGTGGATGGCGAGTTCATGCCAAGGATGGGAAGTATTCCGAAGCTGCGAAAATGATTGAGGCCTACCTCGCGGGCGTCAAAGAGCTTACGGAGGGCAACCAACGTATGCTCCGTTTTCACGCGGGGCAGATGTGGGCAATGGGAGACCAAGCAGAGAAAGCAATCAAGCATTTCAAAAAGAGCACTCAGTCGAGCGAAAATGATTTCATGCGTTGGAATGCTTATGTGAACGGGACCATTGCGTTTCTTCAGAAAGACAGGGCCAAACTGAAGGCCGCTCGCGAGGAGGTCGCTAAGGCCGAGGTCCCCCGCTCATTCAATAAGAACTTGGTTGTTCTTGATATGTTGTTGGATTCGAAGGACGCTTCCTACCGCGAGATCTTTGAAGCGATCATCAAGAAGGCAACGAAGCAAGCCGAGGCTTCAAAGAAACAAGCCGGTAGCGACTGAAGCGAGCTGCGAGCGAGGGCAAGTCACGATGCCTGGCAAACGACACTTTCGGCCGGCCCCGATGAATCGGTTATATCACTGCGAGGCGAAGTGGAATTCACTTTGCTGAGAAGCTTAACTCGCTGAGCTGAACAGTCTTGCTAACGCGAGTCTTGCCCGTGGCATCATGGATGCGGAATGAAATACCCGGGTCGTTGGTAGTCCAGTCAATTTCGATCATTCCGAAGTGATGATCCATGCAGGCATCGCCGTGGCGATTCTGATTTGGTTCAAGAACATCCCACTGTTGGTTGATCCCGCTGGCGGTCAGATCGTGTAAGGGATAACAATCACGTGGCTTGAGAATGGAGAGTTCTCCCCAGTGAACGTCGCCGGAAACGAAGACGACGCCGTTCGCCTCGGTTTCTTTGATCAGGTCAACCATCTTGATCATTTCATGGGGCAGGTTGGTCCATGACTCCCATCCGTTGTACTCATGGCCGAACTGGATGCTGCTGCCGATGATGCGTAGGTCAGCTTTCTCAAGTAGGCGTTCACGTAGCCAACTCCACTGGTCTTCTCCCAAGAACGTCTTGGACGGATCCGTGTCTGGATGATATGCGTTCTTCCATGAGCTCAGCGTATTCTTGGACAGTCGATCGCGGAAAGTCCGCGTATCCAAAAGGATGATCTGCAACCTCTTTCCGGCGGCGGGGTCCTCAAAAAGGTATGAAGTGTAAATGCCTGAGTGCCGTCGACGAGGACTCTCAACGGGTTCATTCCAAAACTCGAGAAAGATCTCTTTTGACTCTGACTTGAACGGGTATTCCTTTCCTGCATCGTTTTCGCCGTAGTCATGGTCGTCCCATGTCGCGATGATGGGCACGCTGGTGCGTAGATTCTGGAATTCTTGCCTAGCTTCAAGAGCTCCGTATTTGGATTTCAACAACGACATGTCGCGAGTGTCGCCGTAGATGTTGTCTCCCAAGAAGATGAATAGCTCTGGCTTCTGATCGACGACGGTGTTCAGGACCGGCATCGGACGGTTCTGACTAGCGCAGGATCCCAGTGCGATTCGCGAGACCAGCGGATTGACGGCTGGTGCCGGCGATGGCGGCAGTTTGGGCTCCTGGCCCGGTAAAAAGGCACAAGAAAATAGGACCGCCGAAAGACCGGATAGTGCGACTCTCATTCCACTCTTCTCGTGTGTTTTAGCCTGCGTGATGGCGTGATGGCGTGATGGCGTGATGGCGTGATGGCGTGATGGCGTGATGGCGTGATGGCGTGATGTCTGGATTTTTAGATGGATGAAACAACTTGCCGATCGAAGATTAGCAAAAAAAAACGCAGGTCACGGGGACCTGCGTTTTGTTCTATTCTACAGTTGTTCAGCTACCTACTGCAGTGGAGGTGGTGCCGGAGCATTCATCTCAGCTTCTTGGTTACCAGCTCCAGGAGAAATCCCAACAGGTCCCTTCGGAGCATTTGGATCGCCGGGCTCAGAATTCTGATATCCTTCGTCTACCGAAGCCGTGTTTCCACCGCCGCAACCAGACAAACATCCTGCCAGACACAACACAGCGAAAACACGCTGCAGGTTAACTTTCATAACTTATCCTAACTCAAATCTTATTGAGGAATGGTTGCTACTTCGCCGTCGTTGGCACCAGACAAGAAGCGATATACCTGGTTATCGATACTTTCGCTCAGGACCTGAACAGAACCGTCGCCAAGACCGAACTGAACAACACCGGTGTGAGCACTAGAATATTTGTACCACTTCGCTGGCTGAGAACCGCCCATACCCCATGCGGTTGGCATCGGGCCGGTGCTCCAGTGTTGAGCGAAGTTGTAACGAGTACGTCGACCGTTGGCGTAGGTGTAGTCACCGATGGTTTCACCGAACAGAAGCGTGTTCGAAGTACCGTCTGCGATCTTACCAAACGTAGTTTCCGATCGGTGGAAGAAAATACCACGGAGGTACGCCCAGTTCGACGTAACATCACCAAGACCACCAGCACATCCAACATAGTTCGTGATGCCCCAGAATTCGGAGCTAGCTGGAGTGAAGTAACCGCCGGTCAGAGTACCACCAGTTGGGTTCGGGTTGTAGTTGTGAAGAGCAACAAACTTACCCGTTAGCGGATCACCACCTGGATCGGATGGGCATTGAAACGTGCTGAACTTGTAGTTCGCTTGGTCCCACATCGTGTCGATGTCGGAAGGATCGAAGTCATCGTCGTTCCACCAAGGCTGGAAACGCTGATCACCGGACACCATTGGGTCGCGTTGAGCAGGATCGAGGTTCCGAACGCTACCAACGTAGGTGTAGATAGCCGTCTGCTCGATGTATGGGAACAGGTGAGTCAGAAGTCCAATGTTTTGGCTACCGAACTGACCGCCAGTCCAAGCGAAGGTGCTTCGAGTGCCCGCACCCATGTAACCTGGAGGGAATTGCTTGTTTGCCGACTCAAAGTTGTGGCAAGCCAAACCCAGTTGCTTCAGGTTGTTCTGACACTGCATACGACGTGCAGCTTCCCGTGCCGCTTGAACCGCTGGCAACAGCAGTCCTACCAGAATGCCGATGATCGCGATAACGACCAACAGCTCGACGAGCGTAAAGCCCGATCGTACATTCTTCTTCATTGCATAACCTCGCAGAAGAAATTAATGAAACAAAAACCATATAAGGGCAACTAACGCACTGCCAAGGACTTTGTGCGTCTGCCAAAGAGGACTGCGGGGCAGTTGGTGAGAGTGTGCAACCGGTCCCGCGCGAAATCCATTCTTTAAGATTAAAGGTATCTTTTCAACAGCTTGTATCTATTAATTTGAAAAAAATCCCACTTATCTCGAACAGACTGTGCAACGGATTACTTTCAAATTATCCCCTTCAAGGCGAAATGCACCCCCAGAAAGGGCTGGTAAGGAGCTCTTCATCCACTTTAAACGGGAGGCTAGAGTGGTGGAGCTGGTAATCTGGCGAGCCACCAAGGCGATTCTGGCCGGCCTTCCCAACATAATCCTTGGGAAACAGCTATCCAATTGTGGCCATGTGTACCTGTGAGATCGACGCATTGCATGCAAAACGCCAGTTGCGATGCATCTGGACTTCCTGCGTAATTCAAGTCCACTTCGCCGGTTAAGCAATTGGTAGCGGTAGGTTCATCCGCAAGGATCTGAGTGTAGGCCAGGGACTGTTCTTTCGCCCCAGTCATGACCGTGGCTTGAAGTATTTACCACTCCGGCCCGGCCAAGCCGAAGCCCCCCAAGATTCCGCTTGAACTCAGACAGTGGGAGTTGGGCTGAGCTCCATTGAACTTGGTACTTAAACCTTGGCTTTGTCATTGATCCCCGCCTTGTGCCAGGCGTTGCAACCCGAGCATTAAGCATCACGTTTCGCACGATATGCGAACCAATCTGGCGTTCGCAAAACGAAACAGCAGGCTTCATCGGAGAATGATGCAGACGCCCTTTGGAGCAGAGGCCAATTGCATGACAAGCTCGCTATTGAGGGATCGTTTCTAAAGCGAGCAAATCGGCAGCAGTCTCACGCCGGCGAATTTGTTTCGCTTCACCGTTTTCGATCATCACTTCGCAGCAGCGGTATTTGCTGTTGTAGTTACTAGCCATGGCATATGCGTAAGCGCCGGCGACTTCGAGAATCACCCAATCTCCAACGCCGGCAGATGGCAGGTCGCGTTTCGCAACGAAACCCCCTTCTTCTTGCGTGAATATATCGCCGCTCTCGCAGAGCGGCCCACCCACGACAACCGGTCGGGGTTGTGTATCTACACCATCTCGACGAGCGATCGAAATCGGGTGGTAGGCACCGTAGAGAATTGGACGCGCTAGATCATTAAAGCCTGCATCGACCAAGTAGAAGAGGTTCTCGCCCATCGATTTCACCGATCGGATTTCTGTCAGCAAGAAACCTGATTCGGCAACCAAATACCGCCCCGGTTCAATTTCGAGATGAATCGCATGACCGAACTTATCCTGGAGACGATTGCGAACGGAGTTCCACAGAGAAAAGTACTGCTCGAGGTCAACGTAGGTCTCTTCGGTTTTATACGGAACCGGAAGTCCGCCACCTGCAGATATGGTTTTGATCGTTCTTCCGACTTGCTCGCAAGCCTTTTCCATGGCGCCGCAGACTTGGCTCAAATGCTCTAAATCCGTACCGCTTCCAATATGCATGTGCATTCCGGTAATGGTGAGGCCGTTTCGGTCTGCACGTAAAAGACACTCATCAATATCCTCGTGCCAGATTCCGTGCTTTGATTGGGGCCCACCTGTATTCGTCTTTTGGCTATGCCCATGACCAAAACCAGGATTGATCCGCATTGCAATGTCGCGTCCTGGTGCAACGTCGCCAAGTTGATCAATCATGTCTGGGGAACCCACATTGACGGGAATGTTGTGTTCGACCACCAAATCCAAGGCGGCTTGGTCGAAAACATCCGCGGTATAGACAATGCCTGCCGGCTCACTGTTAGGCTTGAAACCTGCTTTCAAAGCCCGTTCGATTTCCCCCGCGCTAACCGCGTCGACAACGACACCTTTCTGACGAACTCGGTCTAGGATCGCGATGTTGGAGAGTGCTTTCTGCGCGTAACGAATTGCATCAAACGCGCCGAGATCTGCGATCCGCTCATAAACTCGTTCTATGTCGTAAAAGTAACTAGGGGTTCCAAACGTTGCCGCCAAGTCGGCGATCTGCAGTCCCGCAATCGTGCTTCGGCTGGTCGAAAATTCGGGTGCAGTCAACATAACGGTATCCTGTGTGAGGTTGAGTTCGTTTGTATCTCGGAGGCGAATCGGGAGATTGTAGCCGGTGACTAGTGGCTAAGACCGTTTGCAAGGCGTTGGGTTCACCAACCGCGAAAGGACGTCTCAACGCAAAGCTGGTTGATTGAGAGACTTAGGAATGCAGCTCAAGGCAATGTTTAGTCGTCGTTCCTGCGGCCTTGCAGCTTTTTGCTGTATTGTTGCATGAACTTACGTTCTTTGGCGGTCAGGCTACTTTCGCCTTGCTGGTGGATCTTCTCCAGGATGCGATCCGATTCTTTCTCGTCGCGGCTAGACGTTCTTGACTCGGCGGGGCGATGAACCTTCAATCCACTTCGACGGCGTTTCGATTCGGCTTTCCAATCTGTCCAGAAGGAGCCGAGTGAACCAAAATTCAGTTTGCCAAAGCAGTAGACGGCCGCAAAAGCTGCCCCGACTAAGTGAACGTCGTAAGCCACGGCGTTACCATCCATACTGGTCGGCTGAAACAGATTGCTGACGACGATGATGATCCCGAGCACCCAAGCTTTCACGGGGATCACACCGTAAACCATCAAGGTCGCTTGCGGGAAATAGAAGACGAACAGCATCGCCACTGCCGTCGTTGCGCCCGATGCTCCTAGGAGTAAGGAAGACGCTCCTGAATGCGCAACTGCCCAGACGATGCCGCAGAGCACGATCGTGAACAAGTAAAATCGCGCGAACTCCCACTTCCCGAGCCGGTCCTCGACGCTCCGCCCAAGAAAGTAGAGCGAGATCATATTGAACAAGATGTGTCCGATGCCGCGAGGATCATGAGCGAACCCATAGGTTACAAACTGCCACCAATAGATGGGGGAGTAAAGCGAGTCAGGCTTGAGTGAAATCGCATTGGTGAGACTGTTGCTACCACTGGATACCAGAAAGTTTGCCAGATAGACGGCAACGTTGGCAATAATGAGCAGCGTCACCATGGATTTGTTGTCCCATGGGCGTAGCGGTCTTAGCTGGTCATCTTGATAGTATTCTCGATCGTAGATCCCCATGACCGACTCTCCCTGGCTCGATATCCTGTTCTCTACCCAAACTGATCAACACAACCGGTTGAACTCACGGCCATCCCCGACGGAAGCCCTAAGGCAGCAATTGCAGTCTTCTTTGTGCAAACCGACTCGCTTGATGCCGCCACTTGCAATAGGCCTGCCAGTGCTTTAACACACTCTTGTCAGGCCAATACCGCATTGCTCCTGTGCCAGGACGAATCAAAGTCTGAAGTTTGGCGCTCCACCGGCCCCGGGCCCACGCGTAGCGGCCGACTCTCCCTGAATTCCTCGACGACTCGCGTGCCCGCTCGGAAAGGGGGAGTTGGCATACGGTTGAATTAACTTCACCAATTGCAACTTTGATTAGCCCTGGCTTCAATGCGGATCATTCGTCCAACTGCTTGGGCACAGTAAGATTAAAAGATGCCGCCGCATTGGAAACCCCACCCCATGGATACCCACCCCAGTCGATGGGCAGTCGATGGGCAGTCGAAGTTGGCTTTCCCATCCAACATAGGTCGCCAGCGGTCACCATTCACGCACCATGCGTGAATGACGCATTTCATGTCAGCCAATGGAGTAATCCGTCTTGTTTGAAGTTCATGATCTTTTTGGCGGCATCGGCGCCGCCATTCTCCTGTCGACCTACTTCCTGCTGCAAGTAAACCGCATTGAAGCTAAATCCATGCTGTATTCGCAACTCAATGCCACCGGTTCGGGATTGATCGCATTTTCGCTACTCTTCAGCTTTAACCTATCTGCATTTGTGATTGAGGTCGCTTGGTTTGCGATCAGTCTTGTTGGCGCTGCTGTGACTTGGAAAGAAAGTCGCAAATCGATTTCAGGCTAGGCCATAGGGCTGGAACGGCTCGCCATAGGGCTGGAACGGCTCGGCCGTTGGGCTGAACCAAGCAATAACAGGGCTGAACCTGGACATAAAGAACGGTAAACAATACGGCATTCGTGGCTGCGAACCGCGTTTTTGTGTTGAAATGCTCTCGGCGTGGACTTCGGAATGTAACCTTCAATAGGCTCCCGTCGATCCGGCTTTAAGTCATTGTCGCGCTGAGATCGAATTGGGAGTCGCGTTGGGGCCATCTTAAGGGGCGGTTCCAGCTTCGTAGGAGAACGGTTCCAACTTCATCTTCCCATTTGCTCTGCTCGAACAGCCAAGTGAACGCCACTCGAAAAAACGGATTTACGCTGACCGAGTTGGTGGTCGTGATTCTCGTTGTAGCCATCCTCTCGAGTGCTACTTTGGCTGCTTTCTCCGACCGCAAAACCGAGGCAGAAGTCGCTGCCACCCAGAGATCGCTACAAGCTATTCAAACAGTCATCGACGAATATGCTCAAGCTACCGGGAGCTACCCCGATCGGATTCGCCCGGAATGGTTCGCCGGAGATAAACTCCCGCGTCATCCGATGAATGATATCGGCCTGCGAGAAGTCCACGTTTTTCAGTCCGATGACCGACTGCATCCGAAGAACAAGGAGTTAACGACCGGCCGGCTTGGAGCTTTTTGGTACAACCCGCATACAGGCATCATTCGTGCTCGGGTACGAGCGGACTCAGGCAAGGATGAAACCTTGAAGACGTATAACCGTGTCAATGGGAGCAATTTGAACTCGCTCTCTGACATCGATTAGAAGCGAGGTCGAAAGCCAGGGAGGCTGTAAGAAAGTCAGGAACTGGATTAGTCGTTGCTACCCTCGGACTTAGGATCTTCGGACTTAGGATCTTCGGACTTAGGATCTTCGGACTTAGGATCTTCGGACTTAGGATCTTCGGACTTAGGATCTTCGGACTTAGGATCTTCGGACTTAGGATCTTCAGGCGTAGGATCTTCAGGCTTAGCTTCTTCAGGCTTAGCTTCTTCGGAGTTTGTGCTCTGCTCCGAAGGGGCCTCGGTCATGTCTGCAGACGCAGGTTTCTCTTCGCTGTTTTCTGCGGAGACTTCGTTATTCGCTTGCGAATCGTCACCCGAAGACTCCTCTGGTGGCTCGGGGCCGGTTGACTCCCCGTCCGCCGCGTTTTGTGCATCCTCTAAGTTCTGCTGGTCGATATCCTCTTTGAAGTCGGCGCTCTTCTTCAGCATCTCGTCTAGGAAGCTACGACCTGGGTAGTTCTTCGGCCAGGAAGCAATCACGCTCATCATCGCAGGATCCGCGAATTCGCCTTCATAAGCTTCCCTAAATTCGAGGAATCGACTCAGGGGGAAGTCTTCTGCTAATGTCGGCACATCCAACAGTCGCCGATATCGTTCGACCGCAAATGCGACTTCTTCAGCCGCATCGTCGATCATCATGGCTGGATGCGTGTTAAACAGTTTTTCCCAATTTTCAAAAGCCGTTTCGTATTTTTCGAATGCTTCATCCAGCAAACCATTCTCAAGCAACTCATCCGCTTCGTACATGTTGGTCCGAGCTGCAATGGCCGAATCCTGTTGTTCGGCCAGGCAACGCTGTTCCCAGTAAGCGTAGTTGATTTGATTGCGGTAAATCTCGATGTGCTGAATCTTCTCCCTCAAAGCAACAAGCTGCTTGGCTTTCTGCATGCCATCCACTCGAAGCTCTGGAGGCATTTCACGAGCAGCCTCCTGCGGGTCGATTGCCAACTTCGTGAGCGCTTTTTCTGCGACAAGAACTTGATCGAAAGTCCGTTCTGCATAGGGCAACTCAATGGCTTCTCGTTCTTCGGGTGTTAGAGAAGCTTCACGTTCCTTCATCAGTCGTTCGTAAGTTTCACTGCTGAACTCGATGAAAGCCTCAGTCGCTTCTTTGTAATCGACATTGGCCTGTTCGATCTCAGTAAGGAAAATGGTGTCACCAAACGACGTTCGAATGGAACGCTCTCCAAATCGCTGCCAACCCTCTCCCGCGCGCCGCCATGCGAAACGAGCTTCATTGTCCAAGTAGCCATCGGTTTGGATGGATTCGGAGTGCTTCATCAGCCATTGAGGGCTTTGGCGATAAAACATCATCGTGCTCTTCGCTGGGCGAGCGCCTTGCTCCACCATCGCATACGACTTTTCGTACCACAGCCGCCCAGTGAGCCAGTTATCAGGTTTGCGATCGGGTCCTAGACCCTCTGGAGCGGCAACATTGACACCAGTACGGTTCTCAATGTCCGCGTGAAAATTGTCATCGTTCCGATATAGATCTCGATACTGGAACTTTTCGTCAGCCACGCCGAACTTGTTGCCAAAGAACCAGCCGAGTTCGAAGGGCATTTCAGTCCGATTCTTGTTGATCTTGCTACCGCGAACCAGGTAGTTCATGCCCTTCTTCACCCAGTCGTAGCGGTACTTGTAGTTGTCGAACTGGGTCGAAACGTTGTACGACAAGTTGTGAGACTGGAATTTCCAGATCTCAATAAAGTGGGGCTGCAAAACTGCAATATTGTTGAGAGTTGCAGAGAGGCGATCCCAATATTGTTCACGCTTGTAGTACTCCGCTTTCTGCCAGAGAATCGTCGAGGCGACTCCTCTTAACCCCAGCGTCGCCAACCGCATCGACTCACTAGCTGGATCGAGTTCACCGAGGTCGCCCTGGCCCAAATCATATTCCGCGCGGATCTTTGCCAGCGCACCGCCTGCTGACTTGACCGAGCCATCGTCGTTCCGAACCGATGGGTTGCCAAGAAAGTACAACGGAACCACCAACGCGACGATGGCGCAGATGTAGAAAAGTCGGCGTCTTAAGACTACTACGTTCATGCCGCAGCCAGCTCCCTGGTCTTAAGGAAGAAGTAAGCGATTACGCCCGTCAATAAAAAGTAGCAGAATGTCATCGTCAGGTGTCTAGCCACCAAGTCTGCGTTGATATTAAACCCATATGCGACGAAATCTGCCGTATTGAATTGTCCGAAACTTGGGATTGCTTGAACCAGCGTGACCAAGGAATACATGATTCCAGTATCCGCCCCCTTGATGATGGATTCGAGTGCTTGGTTGCCCAAGTCCAAATCGACCATGGCTCCGGACTGGTTCAAGGTCTTGATCGTTGCTTCGATCGGGCCTCCGCCTGGGTTATCTCCGCGAGCGACTTCCAAAGCAAAGCTTCCGAAAAATCCGAGCACGAGACATGTCATGGTCGCTACCATCGCGACTGGCCCGCTCAGGAAGGTACTGAACATCACGCCGACACAGATGATGAGAACCATCTGCATCCAGATGCCCAGGAAGCCTTTGAACATGTTCCAGCCAAAGTTGGCGTCTCCGGCACGCAGGTAGCAGTCAGCGACGGCCATCCCGAAGTATTGAGCCGGATCGGTGCATCGAATTTTGACATCCAAAATACCGTCTGCACCAGCGATGTCATCAAAGATGTCTAGCTCATCTCGAGGCTCACCGTTAACAAAGCCGGCGACTTTGCGTTCGATTTTCTGTTGGTCGACTTCGAATTCCTGGACGATGAACGGTATCCGCTCACTCTCAATGGTTCCATCACTATTCTGAAGAATGATCTCACCCTGGACTCCGGTGACGATATCGCCTTTAAATGTTCGGAAAGCCTTTAAGGTCAATTCGATTGGCAACTCGCTCCCGTCCCCAAAGCGGCTGGCCCTTACATCTTCGAATCTCCAGACCGCCGCCATCTGGGAGTTACCCTCGATGTAGGTCTGGTACTCAGATTCGTAACCCACATTCAAACCGGTTCGAGACGGATTCCCTTGGCGGTCGTACATGGTGAGTTCGCCGAATACCGGGATGCGGGCGTCGAGTAATCCTTCCGGCTCGCCAATCTCGTAAATCGTCTCTCCGTTCACCTCTCGAGAGGTTACGACGTGTTTGTGTTCTTTGATCTCGTCAGTCGTACCCAACGAAAAGGTGCCGTCGCCGTTGTCGACCATCGTGAAATCATGCGAGTGACTGGAATCGTAACTGGTCGATCCGGCGAGGCCGTCTGGCGACAGATCTTGGATCGTATGAGTGTGAATGATTCCGCGAGTCACGAAGAAGTAGCTCAGGATACCCATCAGCACCAACAGCATTGTTCCGACAGCCGTAAAACCAAGGATGCGTCCTAGAACGATCTCAGTAGGACGGACTGGCTTCGTCGTGATGGTCTGAATGGTCTTGCTTTTGATGTCGGCTGGCAGACTGAACGTGCTTAGGAACAAACCAAGCAAGAGAACGAGATAGCTAGTCCCGGTCATGACAAACGAGATATACAGCCGCGCGATATTGGTGGTATCGGGGTCCAGAAACCAACCCGCAAATAGTAGTCCAACGATGAAAACCGCCATCAGCACAAGAACACGACGTCGAATTGCTTCCTGGAACGCGAGCTTCGCCAACGCGTAAACACGTGAGAAAGAGGTCCCAGGCAAATCTCGAGCTAGCAGGTCGTAGATGACACGTGTTACGTGGTAGAAGCCCTCGCCAGGACCATATCGCGCCATCGAAACGAGATAGCAGCCGATAAATCCAAGTGCCGCCAATGAGACCGCAACGAGCAGTCCTTGAAGCAGACCGAACTTTACAATGAGCCACTCAAAGTAGCCCCACATTTGACTTTCTTCGATACGCATCGTTGCGGAAGTCTATGATTCGGGTTGTGGTTGGGCAGTCAAAAAATCTGCAGAAGTCGACATTCGATATCCGAGAGAGCGGCTTCGCAAAGCCACACGGATGCTAATTTGCATCCGTTGGACGGGCACCGGGTCGATCTTGCTGGACGATATCGAGGAAGAGTTCTTCCATGGTTGTTGTCGGATTGTCGATCGCAACAAGCTCACCGCCTTCGTTCTTGATCAGCTCTGCGACTTTCGCCTTGAGTTCATCAGACATGCCTTTGGCATGGACCTCAGTAACGTCACGAACCTTCAAGAGCTCGTTGACTCGCCCGAGCTCCCGCAATTCACCCTGGTGGAGAATCGCAACGCGATCGCAAACATCCTGGACGTCAGCCAGCTGGTGTGAGCAAAGCAGAATGGTCTTGCCTTCGTCACGAAGACGAATGATCAAGTCCTTCATTTCACGGCTACCGATCGGATCCATCCCTGTGGTGGGCTCGTCGAGGATCAGCAGATCTGGCTCGTTGATGAGTGCTTGAGCTAGTCCGATCCGCCGAGTCATCCCCTTCGAATATTCACGCAACTGACGTCGCCTAGCATTGTTGAGACCAACCATGCGAATGAGTTGATCAGCGCGTTCCTTACGAACGGCCGCAGGCATATCAAAGAGACGCCCGTAGAAATCCAGCGTCTCTTCTGCGTTTAAAAACTTGTAAAGATAGGATTCTTCGGGGAGGTATCCAATTCGCTCGTTCTTGGTGACATCTCGAGCCTCTTTGCCAAAGACAAAAGCCCGTCCGGAAGTCGGGAACAAGAGTCCTTGAATCAGCTTGATCGTCGTCGATTTGCCGGAGCCATTGGGGCCCAATAGCCCAAAAATCTCGCCCTTCTGGACTTCGATATCAAGCGATTTCAGAGCCGCTACTTTCTTGCGGCCCCAAAAATCCCGATACACCTTTCCCAGGTTTCGAGTCTCAATAATGACGTTGGTATCTTCCTGAGGCGAAGCTTGGGTCTCAGCTTCTGGGGCTGCTGAAGCACTCATGGGAGAAGAAATTCCTTCAATCCAGTCGGAAAAGAAAGCTCAATCGGCGGAGATTCTAGAACGATTCGTGTTTTTTCATACCCACAATCCATCGCGTGCACCCCTCGATTTCCTTGCTGAACAAGTCATATTCGACGATCGGGACGTCCGCAAAGCTCACCATATCCAGGCGAAGTTAGGTTTTGGGGGCGGTCCGTGTTGATCTTAGTCAGTTCGACGGAACGAGTTTTCCGGTTCTATGCGACCTGGAATCGGACTAGCCGAAAAGAAGTCGTAGAAGCCGAGAAGCGTCGCGCATCGATCCAATTTCCTTGCCTACGGGCAGCATTGGCCACATTGGCGGATGATCCGAACCGGATGGTCAGTGTATTACGAACCCTGGCATCGACAAGTTCGAACCTTCTGGCAGCCGTTATTGTGGCTCTCGTAGCGATCCAGACATCGCTGTGATTGCCATAACCGGCATCACCAGTCATCTCTGCCTTGCATCTTGGCAACGGGATAGCTCGAGTACCATGCGAGTCCGCTAACAATGATCAGGAACATCCCTTTTGGTTGCTCATGTCGATCCGACCAACATCCCAGGAAGCCGCGGTGGGAACCCAAGTTCCACAGGTCTCCGGGCCGACCCATTTTCGACTACTGTTTCATTCTCAACCGCCTAGAATCTTGTGGCGACGACGACCGATTTCCGAAGCTGCGATCCTTCTGGATGATCTGCGCCAGGCGATTGAGTCGCCAAGTTGATTCGCCCAGTTAAGAATCCTGGTAACGGGGATCCTCATAACGGAACCCTTTTGGCGACTCGTACGGTCGTCACGACCTTTGCGTTTGATCGGTAAGCCTACTCGGCCTGAATGGCTGGTGCCGCATGGATGAATACCAAAGCTCCATTGACTACCTGTACGCTCAAATCAACTACGAGCGTATTGGCACCACCGCCTACAACGTCAACAATTTCCGTTTGGACCGCATGCGGCGGCTGATGGAGTTGATCGGGAACCCGCAAGACGACTACCGAATCATTCATGTAGCCGGTACCAAGGGAAAAGGTACTGTTTGTCACCTTCTCTCGAGCATTCTTTTACATGCCGGTTACCGTTGCGGTCTTTATACGTCGCCTCACCTACTCCGTTTGGAGGAGCGATTTCAAGCTGGGAACCATGGCGACTTCCGTTCTCCGACCAAAGCCGAAATGGTCGAGCTGATCGGTACGATCCGAAAGGCAACCGAGACGTACCAAGCATCCAACAGCACGGCGACGCGTCCAACGTTTTTCGAGCAGACAACAGCGATGGCGTTCCTGCATTTCGCGCGGCGGCAATGCGAAGCCGTCGTTCTCGAAGTCGGACTGGGCGGTCGGCTCGATAGTACGAATATCTGCTCGCCCGAGCTGACCGTGGTGACGTCGATTAGTCTGGATCATCAAAAACAATTGGGTGACACAGTCGCTGAAATTGCGGCGGAGAAAGCTGGGATCATCAAGCCAGGCATTCCGGTCGTCAACGCGGCTGATGCTGCAGACGCCATTGCAGTTGTCCAAAATCGCGCAGCGGAGCTCGAATCACCTTGTTTCCAAATCAGCCGAGATCTCGTCTGGCAGTGGAGCCCCATTTCGAATTCGCACACGAGCCATCATTTCGCGTCAGCCGTCGAGGGCGAGGGACCAGACTCGATGCTCTTGAGCATTTCGCCAGCTCATCCGCAAGCGGATGTCACGCTCCGTTTTGCTCAGTCAGAGGGGGGCGAAGAGACGGAATGTCTGGGACTGCAGACATCGCTGCTCGGTCGCCATCAGGCGCCGAACGTCGCTGCCGCAGTTGCTTCGATACGCATCCTTCAACAACGCGAATGGGTCATTCCGGATGCAGCCTTAAAGCAAGGCGTCCTCTCCGCTCAGCCCCCAGCGCGATTGCAGTGCGTTGGCGAATCTCCGACGCAAGTCATTGATACAGCCCATAACCCCTATTCGATCCAGGCAGGTTTAGACGCGCTGAATACGCATTTTCCGGGAGTTCCGATCGTTAGTCTATTTGCGTCTAGCAAAGACAAGGATTTCCGCACGATGCTCCAATTGCTGCTGCAATTCAGCGATTCTGTTATTCTGACTGAGTATCTCAAGAATCCTCGCGCGGCATCGGTTCATGATCTGCGTGAAAGCGTTGAAACTCTCCCAGTCGACGGGCCTGAGCTAATCTCGTGCCAGAATCCCGACGCTGCGTATTGCAACGCGTTGAACGTGGCCAGCTCCATTGGCGGCCTAGTTTACGTGGCAGGGTCTTTCTTCCTGGCCGCCGAAGTCCTTCCGCTTGTCCAGCCCGACCTTGGAAAGGCGGACTAAAGTGCGTCGCACCTTGAACGGCCATCGGTTACACTGGACATCAGTTTCGTTGGGTTCGTGCGTTGACGGTTGTCGCATTCACAATGCCATCAATGACCGATTCCATCTTCCACCGGTAGGATCGACCTTTCTTGCGGAGGCGACGTGGCTGAAACACCAACAGCAACGACTGAACGCAAAATTTCCTTGCGATTGATCTGGCGTTTCGCCAGTCGAGCGGTGCTGTTTTTGGTGATTCTCTACGTGGGGACATTGGGTTTACTGACGTTAATCGAAACCAAACTCATCTATCCAGCTCCACCAGTGACGAGAGGGGATTGGTCTCCAGACTGGTTGGATCACGAAGAAGTTTGGGTGCCGTCTGCTGCTGGAAATAGATTACACGGTTGGATTTGTCAGCATCCGTCACCCAAGCATGTCATCCTGCTGTTCCACGGCAATGGCGAACATCTTGGCTATTTGGCGGATGAGTTACACGAGTTGTGCGAGTCTTATTCCGCCACGGTGATGGCTTTCGATTACCGGGGATATGGTTTGAGCCCTGGTAAGCCTTTCGAAGCTGGCATTTTGACCGATGCCGTTTCGGTCCACGAGTGGCTGGCAGAACGCGTCCAAAAATCACCCAATGAAATCGTTCTGTGGGGACGATCTCTTGGTGGAGCAGTTGCGATTCATTGCGCAGCGACTTCGGGTGCAAAAACACTGGTCCTGGATCGGACGTTCTCTTCCATGGTTGACGTCGCTAATTCTCATTACCCATGGCTCCCCGTAAAAACGTTGTTGCAGAACCGTTATCCTTCGGTAGAGCGAATCGCGTCCTATCATGGACCGCTGGTCCAAGTTCATGGAACGGACGATGCATTGGTTGATCTTGAGTTCGGCAAACGACTGTTCGCTGCCGCGAATTCAGAGCCCAAGCATTTCATCGAAGCTGAAGGATTGGGACACAACGAGCCCTGGCCTCGCGAAGTTGAGGACCAAGTTCACGCCTTCGTGGTCGCCAACCGGTAATCATCGCACTTAGTGAATGGTCATTGCCGTCAGATCACTGTCGTCAACGCTAGCTCTACCCATAAGCATGGCGGCTGCTAACTGGTCACTGGGTTGTTTTCTGACGCGTTTTTGTCGTGACCTAGGCATCGATTGTTTCCATTGCCTGCCTTGGAGACACGGCTTGCGTCCTACACGGGGCATTTTCTACGCTCCACGGCAAGACTGGCGCCGATGGTTGGGGCAAATGCCCGAAGCGAATCAGCTAATACGGACCGATGCTCCTTAAATATGGACTCTGCCCGTAGCTCATGGTGATCGCTACGGTGGATGAGCTGCCGGGCTTGACTTCATCCGGTAAGCGGCGGCTTTTCGCTCGGTGCTGCCACTCAAAACATGGACGTCCCATGCAAACAGTCAAACAAAGACCAAACTGGCTCAGGGCCTTGGGAAAAGAGGAACCACCTGAGACGATCTTCGTGGACCAAGTGGAATACAAACTGGTCGAGGTATACAAGCACGATTCATGGGCCGCAACGGCTCAGTATTCGGCAGCTCAGTGTTCGGAGGCTCGAACGGGGGTGATGACCGGGCAGCCTAAGGCTTGCCAGAAGATTATCTGCAAATTCAATCGTCGCTCCTCCTTCTTTGGTCTCCCGCTTGGTTGGATTGGCCGGGCGCTCGCCAATCGTGAGGCAAGTGCCTACAAAGCACTTTCCGATTTGACGGCGATTCCATCTGCGCTGGGTACAGTCTGCTCCGATGGTCGACGCCTTAGAAATGCGTTTGCTCATCAATATGTTGAAGGCCATCCGCTAGGCGAAAACGAATCCCCCTCAGACCAGTTCTTCCCGGAACTGAAAAGAATTCTTCATACGATGCATGAGCATGGCATCGTCTATATGGATTTGCACAAGAGGGAGAACATTCTCGTCGGCGAAGACGGCTTACCCAAGCTGGTCGATTTTCAAATTAGTTTCCAACATCGCCCACAAGGATTGCTGCGACGGGTTCCGGGACGTTGGCTTCGAGACCTTCTGCGCAACTCAGATATGTTCTGCTTCGAAAAACATGTTCGGAGGCTTCGCCCCGACCAAGCCGAGGCGTTGAGTGTTCCGACAAGCTTGGATCCTCCGTGGTGGATTAGAGCGCATCGAATCATTGCCGTACCGTTTAGGCAGACACGACGTCAACTGTTGTCTTGGCTTCGAGTTCGCGATCGGTCAGGTCGATGCCGAAGTGAATTGTTTGCGGAACACGCTTTTCGTGACCCGGCTTCGCCGAATTCCTAACCGACCGCAGTCCTGGTAAACAGAACGTCTTTTCCTGAAAACTGCGTGTGATGCTGCGGTCTGGTTTCAGGCAACGGAGGCAACTGCTGAGGCTAATTTTTGGATGCCATCTCGAATTCGTTCTGCATCTTGGACTCCGAAGCTCAGTCGGATGGTATTCTTCGCCACCGGCTCTCCATGGGGTGGAAAACAGTGGTGCCCGGGAACATAGAGTACGCCATTTTCGACAGCCGCATTCCACAGTGCTCCGCCTTCGGTCGTGTCGACGCTCTGGGGTAGAGTCAACCAAACGTAGAGGCCACCTTGAGGGCGACGCCACTGCACTCCCTCTACTCCCGAGAAAGCAACTTCGAGAGCTTCCAGCATTGCCTCGAGTTTCGCCTTGTAGCCTTCGCGAATGGTCGGAAGGTGTCGATCCAGATCGCCGCTAGCCAACGCTTCATGAACGAGCATTTGGCTGAAGTGCGGCGACCCGAAATCCATATTCGACTTCATATCGAGCAAGACGTTGACGAGCGATTCAGGGACAACGCCCCACCCTACGCGGATTCCGGGGGAGAAGGATTTCGAGAAAGTGCCCAATTCAATGACGTATTCATCCGCTCTGTCGGATAACGAGAGCAGCGAAGGTAGCGCTTCGCCTTCGTAGCGGAGAAGCTCATAAGCGTTGTCGGAGAGAATGAGCAGGGGACCAGTGTCGGCATGCCAGGACTCGGCCAACTGCAGCAAACGCAGACGGCGTTCGAGTGTTAATGTGCTGCCTGCGGGGTTATCAAATTCAGTGACCGTGTAGATCGCCTTGAGGCGTTTGGCCTCCCCGCTTGCTTTGAGTTCTGCCAACGTGGCTTCTAACGAGTCCATGCACATGCCATCTTCGTCGGCCCGCACGCCGATGACTTTCGCTCCGACGCCTTTGAGCGTGCCGAGATAGACAAAGTAGGTTGGCGCTGCGGTGATGACGATGTCACCCGGGTCGAGGATCGCTTCCGAGAGAAGATGTAGGAACTGGTTGCTCCCAGCGGTCAGGATAACTCGATCAGGATCGGGGGTGCACTTAGGGGTATCACGGTAGCTCCATTCGGCTAGGCATTCACGAAAAGCTCGGTCGCCGGCTGTGGAATCATACTGCAGAGCGCGGCGCAGTTTCGAATCGTCCGTTACAAGGGCTTGCATCGACTCTCTGGTCGCTTCGCATGGCAGTGTCGCGTTATCGACAAATCCTGCCGCCAAGGAGATTAGCTCTGGGTACTTCAACGCCTGAGCCATGAGCTTACCGATTGCCTGCCCCTGGGCGAGCGAAGCGCGTTCGCTCAGCAAGTTCGCGGCGACTGGCTTCGTATGGCTGCCATGAGCCTTAGGGGACCGGTTGGATGAGTCTGAGTTCTGGGGTTCCACGGTGGAGCTAGACATTTCGGTGATTTGATAGGGCTAGAGTTCGATTTTTGTGCATTAGCTAAGAACAGAAAACACTGCATTGACGGCCGGAAGCCATCGGAAGTTCGTTTGGGCGGTCATGCATGGTGGCAATAAGTGGGCGATTCGAGCGATCTGCATTCGAGAATACGTCTGGGTGGAGTCTGCTTCGCAGCGTATTTTCAGCTATCGTCCAGGTACAAAAAGGCGATCAGATGGTCGGCAATAAAATGGACAGCCCAAGGCGTTGTCAGCCTCGCATTACTATTCTGGGCCGCCATCGATCCCTAAGATGCCGTCCGTTCTTGGATCGATTCTGCGAGAGTCCGAATCCGTCGGATCATGCCATCAAGACCGCTGCGACGTTGGGTTGAGACAAACTGATCGAGGCCGATTCTCCGAAAAAAGGCCTCGATGTCGAAAGCGAGAATTTCTTCTGCGTTTTGACCGGAAAAGAGCGATTGGAGTACTCCGATCAACCCTCGCACAATCTCCGCATTGGAGTCAGCCGAAAACTCGAAGACGTCGCAATTGTCCGCCTGAGGCCGACCGACCAGATAAACCTCACTCATACATCCTGGTACAGCGGTACTGATCTTCTTGAGCGGCTCGAAGGAGTTTGGAACGGACTGGCCGATCTCCATCAGTAGCTCGGTTTTGCTTTCTCGATCGTCGAAATCGAGAAACTCCTCGGCCAGGTCGTCGGCAGCCGCAGCAACGGAGCTAGCCGCGGGTTGGGCAAACACGATGCCCTCGATTCCCTCACCGGTTGCCGACTCTGCCGACGGAACATCCGAAGAAGATGACGCTCGGCGAGTCTCGATCAACTTGGTCAGAACGGTCACCAAGTGATCGACCTCTTCTTCCGTGTTGTACATGGCAAGCGAGACTCGATTCGTCCCGCTGACCTGCAACTGTCCCATCAGCGGCATACAGCAGTGATGCCCCGTCCGAATGGCGATGCCTTCGTTCGCTAGTGCGGTGGCCACGTCCATCGGTGCGATGGAAGGCGACTCAAGAACAAAACTGATGACGCTGGCCTTGTGTTTTGCCTGCCCCAGTATCCGAAGCCCATCAATCTGCCGCAATCGCTGGCTTGCATACCGCAAAAGATGGTCTTCCTCAGCCTGAATAGCGTCGAATCCGATTCCCAAGACGTATTGAATCGCTGCTCCAAGACCAATGGCCCCGGCGATGTCGGGCGTTCCGGCTTCGAAGCGATTCGGCAGCGGTGCGAATGTTGACTTCTCAAACGCAACCGTCTCGATCATGTCGCCTCCACCCTGGTAAGGCGGCATCGCATCTAAGATTTCTTTCTTTCCCCAGAGGACTCCGATCCCGGTTGGTCCGAACAATTTATGAGCGCTGAAGACATAGAAATCGCAGCCCAGCTCTTGAACGTCCGTGGGTTGATGTCCCACCCACTGGGCTCCATCCACCAAGACGGCCGCGTTCACTTTTTGTGCTTCCGCACAAATTGACTTGACGTCGTGGATGGTTCCCAAAGCGTTGGAAACGTGCTGAACTGCCACCATCTTTGTTCGATCATTCAGCAGCTCACGCAACCCAAACATGGACAGTTCACCCGATTCATCAGGGTAGAGCACCCGCAGTTCAGCGCCGCTTCGCTCGCAAGCCATTTGCCATGGGACAATGTTCGAGTGGTGTTCCAGTCCCGAAACGACAACTTCGTCTCCCTCTTGAAGGTTGGCACCGCCCCAGCTGGTTGCGACCAGGTTGATTGATTCCGTTGTGCCACGAGTAAAGATGCATTCCTCGGGGGCGCCCGCATTCAAAAACTTGGCGACTGTTTTCCGAGCTTCTTCATATCCATCCGTTGCACGCTGGCTGAGCTCATACAAGCCGCGATGAATGTTGGCGTTGTCTCGTGCGTAGTAATTCGAGATCGCATCGATGACCACTTGTGGCTTTTGCGTCGTCGCACCGTTGTCAAAGTAGACAAGCGGATGCCCATTCATTTCCGTTTGAAGGATGGGAAAGTCGGCTCGAATTCTTGAGGCTAGATTCGGGGACATGCGTCGAGCAATTCAGCAATAAAAGGTCGGTAAGGTTGGTCTTGCGAGTTCGGGACGGGCGAGTTAGGCCCAGTCAGTGGTCGCAATTGAATAATGGGCTTTGTTTGGGCCTTGAAGTCGACGAGAAAGCCAATCCGCGCAGACCACTTTGGAATTCATAGCATCCCAGTATGCCCGCAAACCGTCTAGCACTCTTCACGCAGGCTGGGGCCGCCAAATTGGGAGCCGTCGGCAAGGTCATCTTCCAGATCTTGAACTGGTGATTTCCAGGCCTGGCGGAACGCATCCGCCGTGGCTGCTAGGCAGGCTGCTTTTCGGTCCAGACTCGCTTCGCCACTCGTAGGTTCGTTCCTGTCCGCAACGGCGGCTTTGGCGCTAGTCAGGAGGTGTGAAGTGCTGGTCAATGCGTCCGGCTCTGCGAGGTTCTCCAGTCGTTCGCAAAGTAGGGACGCGAATCCTTCACACCATTTGCACCCCTGACCGTCCCACCAAGCCTCAGCGACCTGCCGTGATTCATCGATGGCCAGCTCAAAACGAATTCCGCAGGCATCCGGGCCAGTTTGGCTTGGATCGGCGCGAGATCCTGTTTCCGGGGAGGATTTAGGAGTTGGGAGCTGAAAAACCATCTCTGCCGCATGCGTAACGCATTCGCATGCGCCCCGATGGTAAGGATCATCGTAGTGGCTACTGAAATCGTTTTCAGTGATCGGCTCGAAATCGCTCATTTCCGTTTCTTATCGTTTGTATATTTCTTGCGCCCTGCCTCTAGCGTGCGACGCGATGGACCAGCTCGAACGGATCGACAGATACTGACATACGGACTGTCTACGGTCTTCGATTGTAGGAATTCCCGCCAGAACTGGCAGTGCAATCCATGCTAAGCCAACAAGCTCCAGTTCCAGAACTATCCGCGCAAAATCCGTTAGGTGCGGTCCGTTTGAGTCGCAAATTCACAAAGTCTCAACTTGAAATCTGGAGTCACGCGACAATATAGGAATTCCTCAGTCAAAAATGATAAAATGAAACAACAGTGGTCGCTGAATAACTGAGCAGCCCAGCTGGACTGTTCGAATTCGTCCGGATTTCTTCCTACTTACTGAAGGGGAGTTCCGACGTAGCTTGTTGGAACGGCGTCCGCTACTCATCAATCCAGCTCTTATCTTCAATACACGCATTTCGGAAGGAAGCTACTATGGCTCAAGCCATTGTGGACCCGGAGCAGCTACGCCAATTCGCTGCGATGCTAAAGCGTTACGGACAGCAGGTTCGGGAATCGACGGCATCCCTCAGTCAAGCTCAGGCCCGTTTATCGGAGACGTGGCGTGACCAAGAGCATCGCAAGTTCGCTGAGGAGTTTGAAGAGCAGGTCAAGATGGTCAACAAGCTCCTTGAATCGACCGAGGAACATGTGCCTTATTTGCTAAAAAAGGCAGAAATCATCGACCAGTACCTTCAGCGTTAGCACTGACTCGGGTTCGACATAACCACGCGAGCTTGCGACGACTCTGCACGGAGTCGTTGGGTTTGCTGCGTGGGCACGACCACACGTAAGAAACTCAAGTAGTTTTCAATATGAACGATTTCGCCGACATGCGTTCCTTGGAACGGCTCGAAGAGTTTTTGCAAGAGGCAAAGCACTTCCGAGGAAGCTCGCTGAAATGCATTGAAGATCTCAACTTGGAGCTTCGGCGATTGACAACTTGGATTGAAAAGGAGGCAACTGAGTATTGGCAGCAAGAATTGGTCAAGAGTCGGCGTGTTTTCGTGGAAGCCCAAGACGCCCTGTCGCGATGCATGTCCTACGTCCGGGAAGATGAACGACGTCCGTGCACCGAAGAAAAGAAGCGAGTTAAAGTCGCCAAAGATCGACGGGCGCTGTGTGAAGAAAAGTTGCAGACGGCCCGAGGCGCGGCCAAAGCCTGGGATCGAGATCGACGCAAGAACCAAGCCAAGATTCAGCGTTGCCGCGATTTTGCTGAATCGGAAGTTACGGTAGCGATCCACCAGCTCGAAGCCCAAGTTGGAACGCTTCAAGAATACGCAGGACTGCGATCTGCTGCTAATCAACCTTCGGCGGATAAGTCAACGTCTTCGCCCGTTGCCGACTCTTCAAAAGGCGATTCGGCTCGCAGCAATGAAACTCAGACCGGTTCAAATTCGGAGTCATCCAATGCGTCGGATTAGCCACGATTTGCCAGGCGTTACCCAACGCATAGCCAAGCTGTCCGAGGAACTCGAATTGTCGGTTCAGGAAACGAGTGAGATTTGGAAAGACCAGAAAGGTCGAGCTTTCCTGCAAAAACATTTTTCCGATGTGCGTCCAATCGCTGGCCAGTTGACGTCCAGTTTGTCGCAGTCCATCGAGTTGTTTGAAGAAATTAGTAAACGGCTTCGAGACCCCGACAATTGGTAACCTTATTCGTCCCATTTTACGAACGTCCGACATCGACCAGACGAAATGGCGGGTAGGCAAATCTCCTATTTGCCGAGTTGTCAAAAAATCTGAAGCATGCGTACTCTTCGAGGGCTACCTCATGAAATCGACCAATCCGAAACCCTTGCCGCAACAGCGATTGAATCAGCTTGTTTACGGACTGCGCGAACGCATGACGGGGAGTCTGCAGCGCACTGCCAACGAGGTTCAGTCGCTCCGCGAAGAAATCACGCGGGAAGAAGAATCACTTGAAGCCAGCCTAGAGCAACTTGAGCGGGACAATGCGTCGTTAGCGACCCGAACGACGAACGATGAAGACGAAGCCTTGCATGCCACGTGGGATCATGCAGAACTGCGCAGTTACAAAGCGATCTACGATACCGCCGCACGCGAAAAGCGACTCAAAACGGACGCCCAGGCCAAGATCGACAAGGCAAAAGCGGACGCCGACCAAAAAGCCAAAAAGATCGAACGAAAGTTTCTCAAGGCTAAAGACAAGCCGCTTAACCGGCTCCGCAATTTTCGAAATGCCAATAACTCACTCAAAGACCAACTGCAGCAAATCGATTCGTCGGTTGAAGCATCACTCGCCAAACGGAGCCTTTCTACTCCAAAAGTAGACGATGTCCCGGCAGCTCAATTGCCTGAAACGCCAGCGACATCGGTCGAAGCGTTTGAACTGCTGAAAACCCAAGTCACGGAGACGAAGAAGCAAGCTGACAAAATTACCAACAACGCGTTGGCTAAGTTCTTCGATTCAATCGGATTCTGGATGTTCAGTGTCGTCGTGTTCCTGGCGACCGCTGGTATCGTCATTGGAATGCAGTACCTACCTTTCATCGAAGGCATTGTTGCAGCCTCCATTGCGGCTGCCTCATTCGTGCTCCTTGGATTCCTGGGCGTCCGACCCTGGCTAAAACGCGCGATCACTCGAGAATATCCGGTGCTGCAAGAATTGATCCAGACGGGTAATACCATCCACGCTCAGGGTGAAACGTTGGCAATGAGCGAGAACGAAGAGGCTCTGCGTCAATTGGCCGAAAAACGCGACTCCAGTTTCGAACAGGCCAAGAACTGGTGCGAGCAAACGATCCTTGGCATTTCCAACGAGTATGAAGCCACTTTGGCTCGGCTCAAGCAGGAAGCAGCGGACGAGAAAGCCGCAGCGAGGGAGTGGCTAACGGCAAGTCTCCAGTCGGAGAAGGATAAGTTTACGACGCGCCGCACTGCTAACGAGCAGCAGTTCGTTCAAGCGACTTCGAATAGGAAGTCGTCGTTCGAGTCGACGCGCGATGAAATCAACAGCCGCATCGAGGAAATCGATCGCGGGGGGGCGCATCGCATCGCCGTCGCATCACGCAAAGCTCAAAATATCGTTAGTAGGTCTGCGGCTTGGTGCGACGCCCATTTCCCGAGCTGGCAAAAATTTGACGATTCGGAGTTCTGGCCTGAGGTTTCCGATACACCGATCTTGCCGTTAGGCGATTTGGCCGTTGAGGCGATGTTGCCGAGTGCCAGTAACATCCAGCTGGACGTGAATTCATTGCAGACGCCTGTTCTGTTCTCGCCACTCGCTGATGAGTATCTCGTTATTCATGGCAGTCCAACGGATCCGATCCAAGGCAAGAAGATTCAGCAATTGATTCGTAGTCTGCTACTTCGAGCCATCACGTCGCTGCCTGCCGGACGAACCCAGGTCTGCGTCGTCGATCCGCCTGGACTCGGACAGGACTTCGGTTGGCTCATGCATTTGGGTGACGTCGATGCTCAATTGGTCTGGCATCGCGTGTGGACGCAGACGACTCACATCAACAAACAGCTGAGCACGTTGGCTTTGGCTGCGGAGGACACAATTCAGCAGGCGCTGCGCAACGAATACACCAACATCGTCGAATACAACCGTGATGCAGGGGCTCTGGCGGAGCCATTCCGATTCTTGGTTTGGTCATCGATGCCCAGTGGGTTAGATGACCAGGGGTGGAAACACTTGCAAAGTCTGTTGGACTCTGGAGCACGTTGTGGGATTATTCCAATCATGGTGGTGGATCCCGATCTCCCCTGGCCCACAAATGACCAAGCGGAAACGCTAGAACGGCGTGGTCTTCATGTGCGCTACGATTCGGAGCAGGGCAGGTTTGTGGCAAGTCGGCCCGGCCAGAAGCACCTTGAATTCCTGCCACCAGAGGTCCCTGGTGACAAAGCGTCCCAGGCCATTGTCAATGAAGTCGGACGTCGTTCGTTGCTCTCCAACCGCGTTGAGGTTCCACTGGAGAGGATGGTGCCGCCCGCCGAAGAGCGTTGGCAAGGCGATTCGTCTCGCTCACTCGAAATCCCAATCGGGCAAAGCGGTGTCGGCAGGACTCACTGTCTGACTTTAGGCGTCGGAACCGCCCAGCACGCGATCATTGCCGGTAAGACGGGCTCGGGTAAATCGAGCTTGCTCCATGCGTTGATCACCAGTGCCATGCTCAAGTATTCGCCGGAAGCGTTGCGGCTTGTATTGCTCGATTTCAAAAAAGGGGTCGAGTTCCAAACTTATTCCGATGCCGAAGTTCCCCATGCTGACATCATTGGAATCGAATCACATCGCGAGTTTGGTTTGAGTGCGTTGGAATACGTTGATGGCTGCATGCAACGTCGTGGTGAATCCTTCCGGGCTGCTGGTGTCCAAGATATCGCCAGTTGGAACGCTCTCCATCCTGATGAACCGATTCCGCGCATGTTGGTCGTGGTCGATGAATTTCAGGAACTCTTTGTCGAGGACGACAAACTCTCGGGGCAAGCTAGTTTGATTCTGGACCGAATCGTCCGACAAGGTCGATCTTTCGGAGTCCATGCCGTACTCAGTAGCCAAACTCTTGCGGGTTCTTATTCGCTGCCACGTACAACATTGGGCCAAATGGCCGTGCGAATCGCGTTGCAATGCGATGCGTCAGACGCCCAAATTATCTTTTCAGAGGATAACCCAGCAGCCGCACGGCTGAAGCATCCGGGGCAAGCGGTTTACAACGACGCGGGCGGACGAATTGAAGGCAACCAACCGATGCAAATCGGTTGGCTGCCGAAGCAGAAGCAAGTGGAGTGGTTCGGCGAGCAACATCAAGGCTACCGAAACGCCGATGCAACCACCAATCTCCTGGGACGCACCGTTGTCTACGATGGCAATCGTGCCGCGACTTGGAGCGAAACCAATGCCAATCTTGCGATTCAAAACGCCAAGAAAGAAATCAACCCAGATGCAATCTGGTGCGTGGCAGGCGAAAGCGTGGCTATCAATCCGGCAGTCGTCTTCCCGATGACTCGCCAAGCAGGACGCAACGTCTTGATCGCAGGAGCCGACGATTCGCAAGCCGCGTCGCTGCTCGATGTTGCTACTTACTCCTTTGTGAAGAATGCAAACGCTTCAGGCGCACGCCCAAAGGTCTACACCATCCAAGGCGCGAAACCGACAGACGCGAACACGCTCCGCTTGCCGGACAAGTGGAAATCACTCGACTGTGAGTTCCATGCTAGTGAAGCTCGCGATACCGACACGATGATCGCCGATGTCCATGCCATGGTGCAGAGTCGCGTTGAGTCGGAAGACGAAGCCGACCAGTCGCCGGTGCTGCTTAATTTGATTCAACTCGGCCGCATGCGGACGTTGCGCAAAGAAGATGATTTCGCCAGCTTCGGTGAATCCGCTCAGAGCCCCGACAAACAGCTTGAAGAAATCCTGCGCGACGGTCCCTCTGTCGGTATTCATGCGATGATCTGGGCCGAAGGCTACTCAACGGTGAATCGATGGCTGTCACGCACCGCGCTTCGTGAGATCGAAATTCGGATGTTGATGCAAATGAGCGGCAACGACTCGACCAATCTGATTGATTCTATTGCCGCTTCCAAGCTCGGTGAACACGTGATGCTGCTATTTGATGAAGCCACCGGACAAGAGCAACGCTTCCGACCATTCGCGCCGGACACGTTGGACGCACTCCAAGATTGGAAGGACGAATAGTCCAAGGGGCAAGAGTCGCAACGAGCTTCGGTGCGATTCGATAGAAGGATGTGGATTCGGTCTTGAGGTAATTGAACTGGCGAGTCGGGCATTTGACGTCACAGCTATCGATTTCGCCAAGAGCGCTATCCAAGCATTGACAAAGCAACTGGATGAGCAAGGTCTTCGTGCCGATGTGATTCAGGAAAGCGTGCTGAACTACGTTGCCAAAGAGCCTATCGACGCGATACTGAGCCTATCGACGCGATACTGAGCCTATCGACGCGATACTGAGCCTATCGACGCGATACTGAGCCTATCGACGCGATATACGAACAGACATGTCTTTGTGCTATCTCTCCGCGGCAACGGACAGACTATGAAAGAATACTGCATGCTTGCCTCAAGAAAGGAGGACGGCTGTTCGCATTGTTCATGCAAACCGACGCTTCGGAAGGACCTCCGTTTCATTGCGATTTACAGGCCATGAAAGAACTGTTTCCCGGCGAACGCTGGTCGTGGCTTGGGGAACAGTTCACGTTGGGGCATCCATCTGGAATGAAGGAAGTAGCCATTAATCTTGCGAAAACGGAGGATTAGGAAGATGCAAACTCTTGGCAAAGTCGTGCTTGGACTGGCCGTCATCGCTTCGGTTGGCTGCAACTCAACTACTCCAGAACCGGCCTCGCGTGCCGAAGAGCCCTCAGGTCCCAGCGGCGTAGCGAACCGGCCTGAAGCAGATCATCAAGAATTGCTACAGTTCGGAAAGATGCGTGAGGTCATCGGGCAGAAGAAGCACCACGGACGAGTCGAACTCGCAGAACTCGTCCAAGCCGAGCACATCTACGCAGTAGGCGCCCTCGAAGGCCTTGCTGGTGAAGTAACTATTTTCGACAGTAACATCGTGGCGACCAGCGTGAGTGACGCGAATTCACTGTCTCCGGTCGCGGCCCCATGGCCCCAAGCAACCCTATTGGTTGGCAGGGTCGCGGCTCAATGGCTTGAATTTGCCATCGAATCAGATATCGCTGCAAACGAATTCGATGCGTATCTCGCTGAGGTTGCTGGAAAGAATGAAGTGGATCTCTCGATGCCAACAGTATTCACCATCGAGGGGGAGTTTAATGAATGCTGTTTTCACGTGATCAACGGCGCATGTCCCGTGCACGCTGAACTTCACGGCGTAGAAATGGCGGACAACGTGAAGCCCTATAAGACGACAAAGCCTCAGATTCGTGGCACTCTCGTCGGAGTCTTTGCCAAGGACGCGGCCGGCGTGATCACTCATCCTGGCACGACGACTCACACGCACATCGTCTTCAAACAAACTGAAGATTCAGAGAAGCTTACCGCCCACGTTGAATCCACCGGGATTCTTTCGGGTTCCGTCCTTCGGTTTGCGAACGGGTATGAAACAAAAAAAGACCTACCGCGATGAAACGGATGGCTTCTCAGCCTAAGTTAGCGGTGGTAAGGCAGAAAATTCGCTGTCCCGTGTCCGTACTACTGAATTACCGAGCTGAAACGCTTGAGTCGCATCCGTCCTCTCCATAGGATTCGTTGGAGCGATGATCTTCCGGTTCAACGCTGGTGAAAATCCGATTTTGGGGCTCAACGGGCACCGCCGCTCGGCTAGCCGCCTTCGACGATAACGGCAAGGAACTCATTTCAATTGCTGGACTATTGTTGTTGTTCTGCGGTAATGGCGAGAACGATGGGCGCAGACTCATCGTCACCTTTCCTAAGCTCAACAGCCTCAATCGGCTCGCGTCTTGTGGGCTGAATAGCGAGGTAGCGAACCTGCCTGTTTCCCGCCGCAAATGCATAGGTAGATTGCGGAACGTCCGACTTACCTGCAAATGACGCGATGTGCACGCAATTGATCAGTTCGTGGTCCTCGGATTCACCATCTTCATAATGCAGCCTGACAACCATACTGACGGTTTCTTCTGCAGTTCTTGGAAATCCGTACCCACTGATCGCCCCGAGTATGTGGAGGTTCTTGACAATCATGTTGCACGGCAGCGTGACCGAGGGAGGCATCTTCGGCGGGACAACGCCCAGGCTTCCGTTGAGTACAACGATGTTGGCACGCTTGTCGCCATGCGGATCCACCAGTTGGAACGGGATGCCCTCGACATCTCGCCGGTCCCAGTTGTCCAACTCAATGGTGTCCGGAGCGCCTTGGTTGTCGAAGAGTTCCTTTGTGCTAACGGCGGTGGCAACTTTGGCAATCGGCAAAGGAACAAACCGCCCTTTGTTGGTCAGGAACTCTAGCAAGTCAGTCATTTGAGATAGACTGAGCTGTTGCTCCATACCGTCAGGCATGACAGACTTGTTCGAGGAGGTCAATTGTTCAATGTCGTCACGAGATACGGATTGTTTCTTTCCTTCTGCGTCGATCAAATCAACTGAGGCGAGAGACTCGGCCGCGAGCATTCCGGTGAGCACCTTGCCGTCTACGGTCAGTAATGTGTATCGACGAAAGTTGCCTTCGACCCCGCGACTAGGATCTAGTATGTGGGTCAGCAGTTCTTCTTTGGGGTGAACTGCCATGCCGGTTAGGTCTGGACCGACCTCCTTACCTTCGCCGGAATGCATGTGGCAGATGGCGCAATTTTTCGTAAACAGTGCCTTTCCGAGCGCTACGTCACCGGTAGCGTGTGCAGCCGTCGAGTATTGGTCGATCACTTCCTGCCGCGCAGAATTAACAGCGCTTCCCACGGCATCCATCAACTCCTGAGCTTGCTTTCGAACGAGTTCTCGCGGGTGGTTTGCGAGCGTTTGTCGTTGATCCAACGAAAGGTCTCCGAATGCCAATTCCTCTTCCCGGATTGCTTCGAGCAATGCCAGGGTGGTGTCGGGCTTGGTCATAAGTACCGCCACGATGTCGGTGCGTTGGGCGGGAGTCATGGTTGACCAGACGTCGAGCAATTGCGTGGCCACATTTTCGGCGGTTGTATTCGCGAGACAACGGATAACTCCGGTCGAGACCTCTGGTGCCAGTTGAGGAGACAGCCGTTCGACTAAGTTGGCGACCGCTGCTTCCTTATCTACAGAAATTGCCAACCACTCTTCGGCAGCCGCAACGCGATCTGAGGCATTCAGTTCAACGTCATCCACTTTGGTTTGCAACTGCTCAGCAAACGCGGCAGAGTACTTTCCCAGTTTCGAAGTTCCGAGTAAGGCTCCTAGCCGCAATAGTGGACCGATTTCAGCGATTGGTGTCGACTCGGCGACAGTAACAATCGCTGTTTCGATGCCGGCGTCAATACCGACAGTTTCCGTTTCGTCAGGCCATCCGGCAACAAGTCCTTCGATTACGGCTTGGCGTACTGATGCCTTTGAGCTCGCGATCTGGGTCAATAGCTTTTGAAGGTCGGCTGCTTCAAGACCCGATCGTGCAAGGTGTTCACCGACGACCCTCGCAATGTTGTCCCGAGTATTATTGTTGGTCGAAACCTGCGTAAGTAGTAGATTTGCTAGGAAAGCGTTGGGGTGTGCGGCAGCGGCGAAAATGATTCCCTCGCTCAAGTAACGATCTGCCAGCATGGCTTCATCGGAAGCAAAACTGGCGAGTGCTTCGCCCGCATTCTCGTGCGCGGGCATATCTGACAGCGCCATCAGTGCAGCCAAGCGAACTTGCATGTCCGAGTCGGCCAAGAGATTCGCTTCGAGCAATGCTACGGTCGATGCGTCACCGGCTGGAAGCACGAGAGCGGCGTTCCGTCGCACTCCAGCAGCCGCATGTTTCAAGGCAGAGACAGCCGCCTGAAACGTGTCTCCTTCTGCTTCGGAAAGTGCTCCGAGACCATGAAGAGTCCAGAGTGCGTGGATAGCTCCTGGATTATTGCCGGTTTCATCGACCGAAGAATTCTGAATTAGTTCAATCAACTGATCAACAACGTCCAAGTCCGCTCTTTCGACAAGCAAGCGTTGAGCGTGCCGCCGCCAGAGGCGGTTGGAGTGAGTCAAGCCAGCGACAAGCGTGGAAGGATTGGCAGCGTCAAGCGTTGGGGGAATCGCGGCATCGGGCTGGCCTTCGTCACCGTCGTATACGAGTCGGTAGATCCTCCCATGCGATTTGTCACGCAGATCTGATTCGTAAGCGTTCCCTTTGCCGTTCTTGAATCCGTTTGGAACAGGGTTGTGCTGCACTATGAAGTTATACCAATCGATGATCCAGACATTGCCATCAGGGCCAACCTCGGCCATGATCGGTGCGCTCCACTCGTCATCGCTGGCCACCAGGTTAAACGGGTTATCCGCTTTATAATTCGCACCATCGCGCTCTAGTACGTAAGTTCCAACCAGATGGCCGGTTGGACCGCAAACGAAGGCAACTCGATTCCACCAGCTCTTGGGGTAGGTTCGAGCCGTATAAAGAGCGTGTCCAGCGCCTGCCGTGTAACCGCCGTGCCAGTCGACTTGTCGGACGTTGTCAGTAATTGGGGCGAACAAGTGATCGCGCGCAATGTTCTCGGCGACTAGTTGCGGTGTCCAGCCACGAACACGTTCATAGTATCGGTTTGGAATGGGAACAAAAACACTTGGGACTCCGTTCGCAGTCGAGGCAAACACCAATCCTTCTTCGCTGCTGCCCAGGCCCCAACTGTTGTTGTTGGTTGAACGAATAAACTCGACGCTGGTCACTTCAGGTTGCGTCGGCGATCCACCAATCGTGAAAGTCCAAGGGCCTTGGCGGAATCCAGGGTGCTCGCCACCGGCAAACTTGGGTTTTGAGTCGTTGTAGCCTTGCATGGCCCAGTAGCGATTGTCGAGTCCGTATTGAAAATTGCTGACTCCGCCATGCGTGTCGTTCATTGCCCAGCCAGTAATCAACACCTCGCGCTGGTCAGCTTTACCATCGCCGTCCGTATCGCGCAGGAAGAGAGTCTCAATGCCAGCTTGAATGACAATGCCGTCGCGGCAAAACTCGATTCCGGTTGGGATGCTCAAGTTTTCGGCGAATACCGTGGACTTGTCTGCACGCCCGTCTTGATCGGTGTCCTCGCAAATGCGAACTCGGTCTCGTCCCTCCGAGGGAGGCATCAGTTCATTGGGGTAATCGACGGTTTCCGAAATCCACAACCTGCCGCGTTCGTCCCAATTCATGGAAATTGGCTTGCCTTGAAGATCGGACTCATCCAAAAACAGTTCAAGGTGGAAGTCCTGCGGCACGATGAAGTGCTTGACAGACTCCTCGGGAGGCAAAGGCCTTTGCATTTTCGTGATAATGTCGCCCTGCGTGCCCCACTGTTGATCGGGTAAATAGTTGGGGATCTTTGGCCCCACCTCTTCATACTCGAACGGGGCGACATCAGCGTTTGGCTCGGTCATCGCCGGTACTGGGAATTGTTCTATCGATGCTACCGCTGGAGGGATGAACACGCCCGTATCATCAGGCAATGATGGCGACGAGGGTAAAAGAATCCATGCTGTCGCAAGACTTAGAATTGCAGCGCGAACGGTCATTGTTTTTTTTGCCATGGGCAAGAAGCGGTGGAGTTCATGGGCCTTAGTGGGAGAAACGTGAGCCCTAAAGGTGTTCTTCGAAGAATTCACGCATCGTCTCGGCGTAGGGTTTGCCAAATTCGCCAAAGGTCGCTTTGACTTCGTCGTTGGGCTTCCAGTCAAAGAATGCGTGGCCCGCACCTTCGACTTGTTCATAGATAGCTGTCTGCCCTTTTGCTTCGAGCGCTTTCACAAACGCCTGAACGCCTTCGTTCCGAATCAGAAAGTCCTTCGTCCCGCGTAGTAGGTATTGCGGAACTCTGCGTGTAGTCGCCTCTGGGATATTGTCTTGGGGAGCAACTGCCGCGCTTGCCTCTTCGCCAAGCCCTACCACAAATCGCCCAAGCGCTTCCCTGGAAAAAACTCCATAGCTCGGCGCAGCAGCTTTGATGGAGTCCAGCAGCTCGTGCTTTAGTCCGGACGCAGACTTGCCTTTCGGAAGGTAACTTGGCTTGAACTCGAAAACGCCTTCCGTCTCTCCGAATCCACGATCGCCGATCCGTTCGATCAGAAGCGAAGCGGCAGCACTTAGGTGCCCGCCCGCACTGTCTCCTGTCACGCCAATGCGGTTTGGATCACCACCGTAGGCTTCTGCGTGCTCGCGGATATGTGCGATTCCACCAAATACATCCTCAATAAGATCTGCCATCGAGTTGGGTTTCTGATCGCCATCCGCGTTGCCGATCCACCGGTAGTCCAGGCTCGCGACAACGAATTTTCCATCCCTAGTCAACTCCCGTGCCAGGCCGCGCATGATGTCTTCATCATTCGTCGACCAGCCTCCGCCATGGATGATCACAACCATTGGTAAATCCTGCGCGTCGTCCGGAGAATAGACGTCATACTTCAGTGGCTTCTTTCCGGGGTGGGCGTAGATCACGTTGTGGGTGACTTCGACATGCTCGACCTCTTCCGACTTGATGAACGAAGCGCCGAGGTGTTTATCTTGATCGATAACCACTTCGAACTCATCCGTAAGCGACTCATGGTACATCGCTCCCCAGCGTCCTGGGACGGAGTAGTAGATCGAATCGACAGCGTAGCCTTCCACAGGTTTCGCCCGCAACTTGAGCTTCGTGCCTGCTGGAACGCGACCGTCTTCGGGCAAAGGTGGTTCAATGAAGAGGGATCCGTTCACAGTCGAGTCGACGGTAACCAGATGCATTTCTTGCTCCTGCCCCGTGGCCAAATTAGCAGCTATGCAGAAGTAAAGTACGAACAAATGAAGTTTCACGATCTGTCCCTCGAGGATCTGCGCATAGCAGTAAGGAGTTGCTTTTTTGAATCAAGTACGCGGTGCGGACTGCTTATTTACGGCTCACTCTGAAGCACGCTTTGCACTCCAGCGCGAATCCCTTTTTTGTCCGCCAAAGTCCATTAACCTCCAGCCCTCAATTGCATCGCTGGAAATGATCCCTTGGTAGTTGGTCGTAAAATCGCGCCCTCGGAAATCCATCGTGACATCGAAGAGCAGTTTGTTGCCTCGCAACTCCGGATCTCCAATCGCTACCTCAAGCTGTTCCTCTCCTCGATTAGTCATATAGGTTCCGGAGAGTTTTCCGTTCTCATACGCGATAACCAACTTGTTTTTGATGGTCATCGGCCCAAATCGGCTTTCCCACACATATTCACCTGATGGATCGACCTTCTTGTCTTGGTCATATCCAGGGAATAGCTCCTCTCGCGTTGGCTCAATTGCTTTCGCTTGGGCTACCAAGTCTATGTCCGACGCTTTCACATCGGGATGGTCACGCCAGATCCAGCGGAGCATCTGCGGCAGCATAGCGCCACCATGATCATCGGAGTGTCCTCCTTCGCCAAAGACATACGCCATGTCGTAGCCCTTTTCTTCGAAAGCTGCGACCATCTTCTGATTTTGGATGTGCCAATCTCGCTCCAGATTAGTGGGACTTCGCAGGTCATTGACTCCGTCCTGAAGGAAGATCCGAATTGGCTTCTTCTCGGCTTCGCGGACTAGATTAGGATACACATGTCCTCCATGGATGTTCGTATAGCTGCCAATGAAACTGACGACGTTTTGAAATTCGTCAGGGCGTTCCCAAGCGACCGTGAACGCGCAGATCGCTCCACTGCTGGAACCACCAATGGCGCGCTCGCGTGGGTTATCTGAGAGCTTGTATTTCTTCCCGACCTCAGGCAAGATTTCTTCAATCACCATTCGCGCGTAGTCATCATTGAGAACGTCATACTCGCGATCGCGATTGTTGGGATTGCCGGTTCCTATCGAGTCTGGGAACTCATCACCGCGCTGGCCGGGCGAAATGTAGATCCCGATCGTGACGGGAATCTGCTTTTTGTGGATCAGGTTGTCGAGCACCTTAGGAACGCGAATCACTCCTTCAGGGTTGATTGCTCGAGCACCATCTTGGAAGACCAAAACTGCCGCTGGCTTATCGCCGGTGTACTGAGCTGGTACAGAAACCCAGTACTTGCGGACAGTGTCTTTGATGATGTTGCTATGGAGTAGAAAAGGTCCTTCAAGCTTGCCTTCCGGCACGCCATCCTGAGCCAAAGAATCCTCACCAAGGGGATAGCGAACTTGCGGTTCGGGGTCTCGCCTTTGCTTCTCCTGAGCGGGCAAAGACTGAACTAGAACTAAGGCGAGAAACAGCTTCAAGCATACAGATTGGGATGTTGTATTCATGTCGGCTCCGTTGCTCGTATACAGGCATGCTTGGGGTTTAAACTGTATGTTCGGATCGTGCAGAACGGCAGTTTAAGCTATAGTGAAGCCCCTTACTACGAGTTCTACGGAGCTTAAGATGTCGTTAGCTGCACATCCCACTCGACCGTCTCTTCGAATAATTCACGTTGTTGCTTGCTTGGCCCTTGCCTTCACGGCAGCGACTGCATCCGCAGAGGATCGAGTTCTCGATTCAAGAGAGATTTTGCAGGAGCATTGCTATGCTTGCCACGCCGAAGGTTCGAACGAGGGTGGATTTGCCTTAGACGAACTTCTTGCTGGCGACGCTTCCCACGCAGCGAAAGAACGTTGGCATAAAGTGCTCAAAAAGGTTCAGGCGAACCTGATGCCGCCACCAGAGGAGGGCGAGCTGTCGGACGAAGAATCGCACTCACTCGAAAGTTGGATCAAGTATTCGGCTTTGGGGATCGATGCACAGGATCCCGATCCAGGCCGCGTCGTTATTCGCCGACTCAACCGCGTCGAATATCGCAATTCAGTGCGCGACTTACTGGGAGTCGACTACGACACCGAAAGCAATTTCCCTGCAGATGATACCGGGCACGGCTTCGACAACATCGGCGAAGTGCTTTCGATGTCCCCCTTGCTGCTTGAAAAGTATGTTGATGCCGCCAAAGAGATCGTCTCGAGTGTGGTGCCTGTTGTTCCTGGCGTAATCCGCAGGCAGGAGATCAAGGGCAATCGATTTCGATTGGACGCCCAATCTCTGGTTGAAGCAATCAATCGCAGTGGGCCGCAGCGTGGGGCAAATGACGAGCAATCCGCTTCAGAACTGTTCGAGCTCTCCTATTATCAGAAGGCGACCGCTAAGACTAATTTTACGGTCGAACTTGGAGGGATGTACAAAATACGCCTCAATTTGGTTGCGGAAGAAGACTACGTTGACAATCAGTTCGATGAGAACTCCTGCCGCTTCGTCTTTGCGCTCAATGACGACGAACTCATTCAAAGAGAGTTTAGTCGACAGAACGATGTGGCCTTCGAGATTGATTTCAGTCGTGACTTGCAGCCAGGCGATTTCACGTTGTCCGCTTCGGTAACGCCCCTGTCCGATAAACCGCAGATTCGAAACTTGAGACTTCAGATCGTATCCGTCGAAGTATTTGGTCCGGACGACGAAAAGTACTTTGATCGCCCCGATGGTTACAGCGACTTCTTTGCGAAAGATGTACCAGAGGATGCTGACGGACGTAGGGCCTATGCTCGCGAGCTGTTGCAGCCGTTCGCATCCAAGGCCTTTCGCCGACCGGTTGATGACGACAGCCTTGGCCGACTTGTTGCGCTCGCGGAAAGTGTCTACTCGGAGGGCGCCACCTTTGAGAGTGGAATTGCGAAGGCAATGACTGCCGTGCTAGCCTCCCCTCAGTTCCTATTTCGCGAGGAAACCACAACAGAACGTCTGAACGACTCGCAAAAATCAAGCAGCCAGTACCCTCTCGTCGACGAGCATGCGTTAGCTTCTCGGTTGTCGTATTTCTTCTGGTCCTCGATGCCCGACGACGAACTCTTCGCTTTGGCCGAAGCAGGCAAGTTGCGCGACCAACTCGAGCGACAGGTCGAGCGCATGCTGGCTGATCCCAAGTCGCAAGCATTCTCGGAAAACTTCGTCGGTCAGTGGCTGCGAAGTCGACTTGTTGAATCCATCCAAATCAACACCGCTGCCGTACTCTCACGCGAGCCAAAGGTTGTCGATCCCGAAAGCAATCCGCGGCGAAGGAGGTTCTTTGCCCTATTTCGAAAGGGCGCTGAGCGAAACGAGGAAGAGAATCGAGAATACGAACGTGCGAAGGAAGCGTATCTTCGTTCGTTCCGCGGCTCGCCCGGTCAGTTAAACGACCAAGTCCGAACTGCAATGCGACGAGAAGCTGAATTGGTTTTCGACTACATCATCGACAACAATCGGAGTTTGCTGGAGTTCATTGACGCCGACTACACGTTCTTGAATGAGGCGCTTTCCGATCACTATATGGTGCCTGACTTGGAGCCAATCAGCGGCGACGAGATGCGAATGGTCAACTTACCAACGGGCAGCTTTCGTGGTGGAGTGTTGACGCAAGGCTCGACGTTGGTCGTTACTTCCAATCCGGATCGTACTTCGCCCGTCAAACGCGGACTGTTCATTCTCGAAAACTTGCTTGGTACACCTCCGGCAGCGCCTCCGCCGAACATACCGGCCCTCGAGGATGTGGAACCGGGAACGAATCGCAAGCTAAGTCTGCGGGAGACCCTTGCTATCCATCGTGAGAACGCACTCTGTAGCTCATGCCACAACCAGATGGATCCCCTGGGCTTGTCTTTGGAAAACTTCAATGCTCTTGGACGCTTTCGCACGATTGATTCAGATCAACCAGTCGATGCAGCAGGTTCGCTTGGGCCCGACGAAGAGTTTGAGACGATTCAAGAATTGAAACGAATCCTGGTATCGAATCGCAGCGAAGAGATTTATCGCTGCATTACGGAAAAGATGATGACCTACGCTCTTGGGAGAGCTGTCGAATACTCGGACGCACACACGGTGGACGAAATCGTGAACCAGCTTAAATCCAATGGTGGCAGAGCCAAGAGCTTGATACATGCGATTGTCGGGTCCAGTGCTTTCCAACGGACTCAGACGACCAGCCACAACTAGCATTCCCTATCCTGGCCAGTGAAAAAGACAGAGGATAACTCATGACCAAACTACCGAGTCGAAGAAGTTTCTTGCGAGGCGCTGGAGCTGCCATCGCACTTCCCTCACTGGCCTCACTACGAAGCACTACGGCTTGGGGAAACGTTGCAATCCCGTCCAAGCTCGCAACGACCGCGTCGGGCGCTCCAATGCGCACGGCTTTCCTTTTCTTTCCCAATGGTGCCATTCCACGTTCATGGTGGCCAGAAGAAACAGGATCGGACTACAAGCTCAGCCCAACCTTGCAACCGTTGGAATCAGTCAAAGACAAATTCCAAATCATGAAGGGACTCGACAATGTGTCGGCCGAACCTGGCCCGGATGGCGCCGGTGACCACGCCCGCGGCAACGGAACGTTTTTGACTGGAGTACGAATCAAGAAGAGTGCGACTGTTCTACGTGCGGGTGTGTCGATCGACCAGGTGATTGCAAATCGTATCGGGCATCTGACACGCTTCCCATCACTTGAGCTGGCTTCAGATCCTAGGCGACAAGCAACAGGCTGCGATTCCGGGTATTCCTGTGCTTATCAGTACAACATTTCCTGGAAGTCTGAAGCGACGCCTATGGCGACTGAACATAACCCGCGAGCCGTTTTCGAGCGTCTGTTTGGAGTTGGTGCTCCGGGCGAGCGTGTGAAGAATCTTCAGAAGCGTCGAGAGGAGCAGCGAAGCGTTCTTGATTATGTCATGGAAGATGCTCGCGCTATGCGTCGCCGAATCGGGACGCAGGATCATCGCAAGTTGGACGAGTATTTGTCTGGAGTTCGGTCACTGGAAATGCAAATTGAGCGTGCTGAGGCGCTGGGAGATCCACAAGATCCGGGCATCGAGACGCCGGCCGGTGTGCCTCAGTCGCACGAAGAGTATGTCGAACTCATGTTCGAGCTGATGGCTATGGCATTCCAAACGGATTCGACTCGAGTGATTTCCCTCATGCTCGGCCATGACGGTGATAATCGCTCTTACGACTTCTTGGGAATCCCGGAAGGGCACCACGATCTGACGCACCATCAGAACAAGGAAGATCGAATTGGAAAGGTTGAGCAAATCGACCTTTGGTATGCAAAGCAGTACGCCAAACTAATGGAACGTCTCGACTCGATTCACGACGAAGACGGTCATTCTATCCTCGATAATTCGATGATCTTGATCGGCAGTGGCAATGCGGATGGCAATCGGCATACTCACACAGATTTGCCAATTCTGATGGCGGGCAAAGCAGGAGGAGCCGTCAACACGGGACGCTTCGTGGATTACCAACATGTTCCACTTGCCAATCTCTACTTACGCATGGCCCAGAACCTGGGTCTCGAAGACGTAACCGAGTTCGGCGATTCCACGACTGTGTTGACTGACGTTTAGCATTGCGTGTGCAGTTCTTACCATTTCTACGCCGGGGCCCTCAATGTATCGACTGATCAGCACTCGACTTTTGGTAGCAAGCTTTCTGGTGGCTGCAGTCGCTCAGAGCGTGTGCGGTCAAAAGGAATCCGATAAACCCAACGTCTCTGGGAAAGTGGATCCAACCGGTGTTTGGAAGTGGGAGCAGTCTTTTGGCAGTCGCTCTTTTGAGAGGCAAGTCACGCTCAAATTCACAGACGGAGAGTTGACTGGTGTTTACGGAAATCCAACGCCGCCCAGTAGCGAGGGCAGAAGGGGTGGATTCGGGCGAGGATCTGATGCTCCGACTGATATCGCCGATGCCAAACTAGAGGGCGACAAAATCTCTTTTTCGGTGACTCGAAAGTTTGGCCCCAACGATTTCACCACGCAGTTTGCAGGCGTAATTTCAGGTGATGAGATTGCCGGTCTGACCTCAGTCGAATTCGGTGGCAACACGCGCGAATCACCATGGATGGCAAAGCGAGTCGCAGCCGAAAGCTCGAGGGCAGTGGAGAAAGAACCTGAAGCAAGTGGGACGATCGAGACTAAGCCCCAAGCTGATTCGTCAAACGAGACACCTGAACCAGCGAACCCTAATTCGCAACTTGAGATCCCAGATCCGATGCGGATTCCTGATCCGGGCGTAGCAACAGACGAGCCATATTCGCCGAGAGCGATTTTGCCAGGTGGAATCGTAGTCCCGCTTTACTCGCCTGAATCTCCATTTCTAAACGCCGACCAGATCAAGGAACCTGAGAAGTACAGCCTTTCCAACCAGGTCCACGGCCGAATCAATAGCATCGTCAACATTCATAATCCTTCTATTGAAGTCCATTTTGCCAGTCCGTCCATGAATACGGGCGCAGTTGTCATCCTGGCTGCAGGCGGCGGGCATCGAACACTGAATGTGGGAACCGAAAGCGCCGACTTTGTTCCCTTCTTCTACAACTACGGCGTCAACACCGTAATCCTAAGAAATCGATTGCGCAGCGATGGCTACGAGCCCAAGACGGACGCAGTCCGCGACGCACTACAGGCAATTCGACTAGTTCGCTACTTTTCAGAGAAGTGGAAATTCGATCCGAATCGCATTGGCATCATGGGCTTTTCCGCAGGAGCAGAACTCTCGGCGCCTTCTGCGATCCAATACGAGAGCTTCGACAAAGAGAATAGCCAGGGCGACGATCCACTCGCCAAGGTTTCGTCGAGACCCGACTTCGTTGGCATCATCTATCCCGGCCCCACGCCTTTTACTCGCGAACCAGACACGGCAATTCCCAGATCGACGCCGCCTGCATTCATTGCCAGTGCTGGAGCTGGAGATCGAATCCATGCGATTTGGGCTACGGATTATTTCTCAGCCATGCTGAAGGCCGGTGTCCCCAATGTCGAGATGCACATCTACGGAAACGGCTATCACCCAGGTTCTCGAGGAGCGACGGGTGGCCTGACTCATCGAAACGGAATTCCGTTTGGGACTTGGCAATATCGCTTTATCGATTGGTTTGAGGACTTGGGCTTCCTAAACGCGATCGGCGAACCTACCAAGGCGGCTAAGGACAGTGCAGAGTATGCTTCACAAGCGGATTAGTAGAATTGATGACCATGTGCAGATCATGTGTTTGACAAGTGTTGAGCATTTTTCTTAGGCTTCGGCAGCCGGGAGCTCCAATAGTCGCGGAAGCGGATTTACTCGCCGTTTTTCCCGAGCCGTGTTGGCTTTGGCCTATCTGCCTTGACTCCTATGCCGATCCAACCTCGTAACTTTGTTGGAAGTTCATGAGTATTGACATGAGAACATTACATAAGCAACTCGGTTGTGCTTTGCTCGCCGCATTCGTGTTAAGTGGGAGTGTTTTCGGTACGAGTGCTCTAGGCAACGAACCCCAGACCAGCGGTGGTGAGGAAGGTCCGACTGCCCAAGGGACATCTGAACCGATCATCCTACTCGATGATCGTGTGGTGCCGATCACCGAGCCGCCTTGCTCCTACTGTTCAACTCAGCATGTCAAATCTTTGATTCGTGGCGACGATCGTGTGATCGCTTGGTTGCGGGCCAGCCACAATGGCGGTGCCTTTCCGCTTCGGTTGTTTTTGTCGGGGCCGCGTGTGGTGAACGACACGTATGGTTTGTTTTTCTACGATCCTGACGGCGGTTACGTGGCGGCCTACGAAAAAGACTATGGCTATGAATTCCATGGCCGACGAAATGGTGTGATGGTAGTCAAGGGAAAAGACGGATCGTTGTGGTCGGCCTTGTCCGGTGAGGCGATCGAAGGGCCTCAGCAAGGGAAGAAGCTCAAACGCATCCCGAGCTTAGTCACTGATTGGAATTATTGGCTTATGCTTCATCCCGAATCGACGACCTACGATCTTTTCGATGGGAAGAAGTATGCGTCTACTCCTTTGCCCTCCCAAGTGAGCCAAGCAGCAAAGGATGCAATGGAACGCGCTGATGAACGTCTCAAACCTAATGCGGCCGTATTGGGTGTTGAGTTTGCCGATTCCGTGCGGGCTTATCCGTTGCCGATGGAACAAGAACGGGCTTGTATGCTGGACGAGGTCGACGGGGAAGCCATCGCGGTGTTCTGGTATGGCAACACGAAGACGGCTGTGGCCTTTCGGCGGGAGCTAAACGGGCGGACACTTACATTTTACGCCGACGAGATCTCCCCAGAGTCGGCTCCTTTCAAAGACAAAGAAACTGGAACTCGCTGGACGATCGCCGGACGGGGAATAGACGGTCCACTCCGTGGTCAGGAGTTGAGCTGGGCAACCGGAGTTCAGTGCAGCTGGTATGCATGGTCCAACGAATATCCCGATACCTCCGTCTTTCGAGCTGGCACGGACGAGCCATGAGCCTCAATCCATTCCCGTCCCTTAGTTCATGGAATTGGTGCCGAATCGTTTTGGGATTCGTATGCATCATGCAGGTGTCGGTGCGCAGAGGGGTCGCTGAAAACATTGCGACGAACGAACGCCCGCCGCTAGCTGCAGCGATGATTGCGGTTTCTGATGCCTCGCCGGCCAGACTAGCAGAGCTCAAGTCCACAGGTATCGATACGGTCGCTTTTCAACTGAAGCAAGGAGACGGAGCCAAACGAGCGATCCGGGAGGCGGCCGCGGTCGTTGGCGAATCAGGACTTGCCCTGGCCTATTGGGTTGAAGTTGCGCGTTCGCCTGTATTAGCAGAAGCGCACCCGGAATGGATGGCTAGTTTGCAAACGCACGACGAGTGGCGGCGTTTTTTCCCCGACGCTCCAAATCCTAGTGCGAGTGAAGTATCCAAAACCTATCCTTGGGTTCCCATCCTATCGCGAGAGTCTTTTGCAGCACAGCAAACGCGAGTCACCGCGTTGCTGCAAGACTTGCCCGTGGCCAAGGTCGTTTTTCTGAATGATCTTCAAGGGGCACCTTCCGCTTGCGGATGCGGTAATCCCTTATGTCGATGGACAAGCGACTACGGAAAAAAACGAACGACCATTCCCGTTAGCGATGATGCAGCGGCGTTGTTTGTGAGTTTGATTGAGAAAGAATCTCCGAGTTCCGAAGTCATTCCCGTGTGGACTACGGAGTGCGAAGAGCATGATGGGGCTCCCGACGGTCTATGTGCTGGAGTGGGATGTTATGATGGGATCTGTTGGAAAGCCTACACACGCCAACTGGTACCAGTCGCGAATACCTGCGACCGGATCGCCGTCCTTGCGACTTACAAAGAGTTCCAACGTGACTTGCCGAGATACGGAGCTTCGGAAGCCAGCTGGGTCGAGTTCGCCGTCAAGACCTTTCAAACGGTGCCGCCGCAGCACAACGCTCAAGCCATTGCGGCTTCAAGAATCATCGCTGTCGTCCAAGGTTGGGATGTAACGAGTGCCCAAATCGCGGCACAGAAGAACGCGGCCACACGTGCTGGAGCCAACGGATACGTGGTTGCCTTTGACAGGATCGACCAGAGCTGGTCGCCCAAAGTGGTGAAGTGGAAATAGACACTTCAAAGTGCGGTGTCGGCTGCAGCGACTGCCCGATCCTCGCGGCAATACGGAGCATCGTAAACCGGTTTTGAGCCGTATCCGACAGAATGTCTGCGGTTAAACTCTACACTGCTGGATTTGCGAATTACATTTCACTTGGCGCCCAGGTGTTATCTGTTTTAGCCTAGCAATGCTTCTCGCGTTGATCATCCATGAACCGTGAAGCTCGATTAATCCTCTTTGAACATGAATGTGGAAAGCCAACCATGACGAACTTAGGCCAGTTGAATCGAAGGCATTTTCTTGGAACGACCTCGGCAGCGGTTGCTGCCGGAGTCTTTACCGGGACCAGTCAACGGTCCCTTGCGCAGGATTCTCCAAATGAGCGACCTGTTTTCGCGACCATCGGTTTGCGGAACCAAGGCTGGGCGATCACGAACAAATCGACCAAGTTTGCTGACTTCGCCGCTTTCGCCGACGTCGACTCCAACGTGCTTGGCGCAGTGAATGAAAAGTTAAAAGAGAAGACGGGCAAGGCTGCAGACGGTTACGCGGACTATCGAAAAGTCCTAGAGCGTGATGATATCGACGCAGTCATGATCGCGACTCCAGATCACTGGCACACCAAGATTTCCGTCGAAGCCATGCTGGCGGGGAAGGACGTGTATTGTGAAAAGCCCCTTACGCTGACGATCGCGGAAGGCAAGCTAATCGAGAAAGTGGTCAAGCAGACAGGCCGCGTCTTCCAGGTTGGAACGATGCAGCGAACCGAAAACGGTCGTCGTTTCCTAAAAGCGATCGCCATCATTCGTGCTGGGCGCATCGGCGAATTGAAAAAGGTTACCTGCGGGATCGGGGGGGCCACAAGTTCGCCTATGATCCCAGCGATCGATGCACCAGAGGGCTTGGATTGGAATATGTGGCTCGGACCCGCTGAAAAGACCGCTTACCGAGCATTGCCCGAGATGCGAAAAGGATATGGCGGCGGCGTGCCGCTCTATACCAATTGTCACTATGCCTGGCGAAACTGGTACGAGTATTCCGGCGGGCAAATGAATGACTGGGGAGCGCATCACGTCGACATTGCAACTTGGGCTATGGGGGCCGGCGATACGGGGCCGAGCAGCATTGAGCCAGTGAGTTACTCGCTTCCGGTTGAGTACAAGGATGGTTATCCGGTTGTTGAGGATCAGTACAACACGCCGACAAAATTTGAGATACTTGCGAAGATGCCCGGTGATATTCCGCTCATCATTAAGAGCGAGGGCGACAACGGGATCCTGTTCGAGGGCACCAAAGGACGTATCTTTGTGAATCGCGGTAGGTTGACCGGTAAGCCAGTTGAGGACTTGGAAACGAATCCTTTGCCGGATGGGGCGGTCGAAGAAGTCTACGGTGGACCACTGAGTGAAAATCACACTGCGAACTGGATCGCGGCCATGCAATCTCGTGAGCAACCCATCTCCGATGTATGGTCTCACAACCGCATGCTCGAAACCTGCCATCTGGCCAACATTGCGATCCGATTCGGTCGTAAGTTGAACTGGGATCCTGCGAAACGTGAGATCATTGGTGATGAAGAAGCCAATGCACTGCTTTCGCGTGAAAGCCGCAAAGGCTTCGAGATTGACATTTGATGCTTCGCATAGCCCTCGCGATGGAAGCAATTCGATAGTGAGTCAATTCGCAAATGAGTCAATTCGAATCGCGAAAATTTCTACTCCGATCCGCGGTCTGAACCATTTGGACCGCGGCGGATTGGCACCGCGCGTCGACTGGGGCGATTGCTTTTCAGCGCCGGCATCTTGTTATTGGACGGCCACGCGAACCTGTCGCTCTGCGTTTAGCTTTCCGTCGAAGAATGACCGGGCACTCCCATGCAACGATGTCGTGGGGCCCTACGATCGAAGCGAGAGGCCGTTCATCGTCGAGGTTCCGCTCGAGAATTGATCGGTTTCCAATCCGCATTGTTGCAGCAGCGATACGAAGAGGTTTGGAAGCGGATAATTGTTGTTTTGATCAAATGCCAGGTGACCTGCGTGCTTAAATCCACCGCCCCCCAGGAGCACTGGCATGTTCTTGTTGCTGTGATTCGACGCGTTGCCAAGGTTGCTGGTCAACAAAACAGCGGTGTTGTCCAAAAGTGTCTCACCGCTATCGTCGATTTCTTGCAGTGAGCGAAGAAAATCAGCCCAAAGGTCGACGATCGCCTTTTCGACGATTGCCAGCTGCTCGAGCTTCGTTTCGTCCATTCCATGATGGCTGAGCGAATGGTACCCCTCATCGACTCCTTCGATTGGAACGACGCCTCCACCACCGCCCGTGTGGAAGGTGACAAACCGCGAGGAATCAGTCTTTAAGGCAAGCCGAATCACATCATGCATGAGACGCTGTCGTGAAATGACATCGCTTGGGTCGGCGATGTCACGCGGCATCGTCATATCGACCTTTGGTTTTGGTAGGTGTGCCCATTTCTCAGACTCCGCCATTCGCTTTTCGAGATCACGCACACTGGTGAAGTAAGCGTCTAGGCGCTCTTGATCACTCTTGCCCACCGCGCGTTGCAGTGATTTTGCATCCTCCGCCACGAGGTCCATGATGCTGCGTCCTTCGACGATCCGTCTCGCCTGTTTGGCCCTCTCTTCCGCGGAGTCATCGACAAATAGCTTTTCGAACAAGCGAGCTGGTGAGGACTCAGCTGGGATCATGGAGCCATTTTCCGTGTAGGAAGGGCTATCGCTACCTGTGGCACTCAACACAAGGGAGGGGAATCGTGTCTGGTCACCCAGATACTTCGCTAGCAGTTGATCGATGGAAACGGTGTTTCGGGATCGACCGGCACCTTGTGGAGTCCCTGTCAATAAGCTCGCCTCGGCTCTGTGTCCGCCTGTAACACCAGGATGAGATGAGCCTGAAACAATGGTGAAGTGGTCTCGTAGGTCTTCAAGTCCACGAAGATACGTCGACGGCTTGTAGTCTTTGCCGTGGCCCTCTGGAATCAGGTTTGGGCCATGCAAACCCAGCGTCAGGGTCATCGCAACAAACCGGCGTGGCGACTTTTGTTCACGAACGCGAATGCCACCCAATGCAGGCTCCATGGCCGACAGCCAGGGCAGCCCCATGGCGACGCCGGTACCGCGAAGCACCGTACGCCGGGAAAGTTTTTTCCCGCTGCCGGAGCTTTTCTGCGCGGTGGACTCAATAGAAGAGGCTCGGCGCTCTGCGGCTTGACTTTGGCGGCTACGCTGCATTGGAAATCTCTTGTTGAAACTTGGTGGTGGTCGGTGTATTCAGTCTTCGACTACTTGTTCAAAAAAATCGAGCTGCAGACCGCTTCGTAGAGGATGGTACGCATACCATAATCACGCTTGGAAGCTTTCTGCACGATCTGGTCGATCTCGATTCGATCCGCGAATGTTGGTGCGGCTCCTGTGCCGTAGGCAAGCAGCTGCCGAGCGAAGTTCTTCGCGATCGGATGTATGTTTGCCGCTGCCAATTCCGAGAACTCGTGCACATTGGCGAATCGCTTGCCGGTGGCGGTGACGTAACTGGCATCGATCTTGGTCCCACGCGAGCGATTCTTGCCAATCACTTTGGGGTAGTATTCACGCCATTTGCCGGCCGCATCAAAATTTTCCAATGCAAATCCAGGTGGATCAATTTTCGCATGGCATGAAGCGCACTCGCTTAAGCTGCGATGCTTCTCCAACTGGTCTCGTATCGACGTCGCCCCACGAATGTCAGGCTCGATTGCCGGCACATTGCTTGGTGGAGGTGGAATCTCTTGTCCAAGTATTCGCCTGGACACCCACACTCCTCGTATCACTGGAGAAGTGTTCGTTCCATTTGCCGTCACCTTCAAAATCGATCCGTGCGTTAGCAATCCACCACGATGCTCACCCTCGGAAAGGGAGATTCGCTTGTTGCCATCAATCTCTTCTTCGGATGCGTTCGTGTCAGTCTCTGCCAGATCGTAGAACCGACCGAGTCTATTGTTGGCAAACGTATAGTTCGATTTCACAAAATTTCGAACACTCCTGTCATGCTCAAGCATGTCGACTAAGTAAGTGATCGTCTCTTGGACCATGCCGTCTTGGACGATGGAATCGAAATCGGGGTGCATTCTTCGGTCTGGTGTCGTGAAATTGATTTCACTTAACTCAAGCCATTCATTCGCGAAATCCCGGACGAATTCTTCGCCGTTGTCGGACAACATCCGGTCAACTTGGCGGCGGATTTCATTGCGTGAGGATTTCGAGCTACCTGAGAGTTTCCCAGCCGCGGCGGCTTCGACTAATTCTGCGTCAGGTGGTCGATTGAGGATTAGATAACTCAGCCGGTTCGCGATGGCAAAGTCGTCTAGTCGCCCAGGCATTTCCTGGAAGTGCATGAATCTCGGGGAGCACAAGATAGAGCGGTATGCCGTGCGCAGAGCTGGCAAAAATTCCCCGAGTTCCGCATACTGATCGTCAAAGACCGCTTGGAAACGCGCAGCAACTGACGCTTCTACCGGTCTCCGGAAAGCGCGAGTCGCGAATGCCTTGATAAGTTGGTCCGCGTGCTTCGACAGCTCCTGCGTGTTTAGCTCACCGGCGAGGGAGTCGATGATCTCTCCGGCTGGTTGTTGCTCTGCCAACGCACCAAAAAGCAGCTCTCGAATCCCCTGGTCGTCGGCGCCGCGGTGGATGCGACTCATCCGCATCCAGTTGATTGCCAATCCCGGAACATCCTGTTTGCCGCCTTCGCCGGTACCAGATTGTCCGCCACGGAACTTCGCCTTCTTGAGCGTTGTGTCCGCAGGACGCACCTCAAGCATATGCCCCTTCGGGAGCCAAGTCGTGAAGGTCACGGTGCGTGGGGTCTTGGTTGCTTCGAAAGATCCGACCCAAGTCATTAGTGGTGAACTGGATACGCAGCTTCCTGTCCGTACCGAACACCATATATTTCGACCCTTGGGAGCCTTTAAACCCTCAACCTCGAACTCAAATTCGTACCAACCCGATTCTCTGGCGGTCGTTGCCGGAAGTCTCCCATAGAATGCCAAACTCGAAGACCAGGTTACTGCGGAGTTGTCGATGAACTCGGGCTCGCGTGTCCGACGGCGTGTACGAGAAAGCTTCTTCGGTGATAACTCCCAAGTCTGTTCGTCGGGCTTACTCAAAGCACGCCGGAACGCCTCGTCCAATGCCAAATCGACAACGTGGATGTGCTGCTGCAAGTGAAAATGCGACATCATTTGCGATGCTGCGTTGGTGGTATAGCTTTCCGACTTCGGAGGTTCCGGCATCTCTCGTTCGAGTGGAATGTCGACACCAAGCAGATCGTGCAATGTTCGCTCGAGTTGGAGATTCGTCAGCCTTCGCCCTTGCACTCGACCAAGGCGTTCCTGTCGGTCAGATTGGTGGTTTCGCAAGATTTCGCCGAGTTGCTCGCTGAATGCGCTCTGGACTTCGGAGTCCAGTTGTCCATAGTCGTCCGGCGGAGGCATTTCACCAGATTCCACGCGGTCGAAAATTCGAACCCAAGTGCCAAAGTTCTGTTCTAGGCTCTCGCCCTGTAATTCAACTTTCAACAACCCTTCGAGATCAAGTCCCGCTTGGCTATCGTTCCCAGAATGGCAATCGAAACAGGATTCTTCTAGCATGCTTCGGTTGGCATCACTCAGCCTCACAGCGGCGTGATCGACTTCGGCGCACAGACCATGTCCGGCGGAAACCCCTAGGCTAAACCAGAGGGCGAATAACAACTCCACGCCAGTACAACGATGAAGCGGACGATTGGGCTGCATAGAGCGAATCTCGCGCGAGGGTGGAAGTGATGTGGCGCGTGGAGAAGGCGCGCAGGACTGCGACGCCTAAGTTGGGTGGGACCCCTATGATAGCATGAACTCGGTTTGGCTGTGAATGCAGATTGCCCAGTGGGGTTTGCAACGACGATTGACAGCAATTTGCCGAATGATAGAGGTGCCAAACTGGCCGCCGCATGGGCGTTTAACTTGGCTCTCCGTCTTCGTTGCCCTCGTCCTTCGATTCCGTTTTGGGATCCGTTTCCGGAATGGGCTGGTGAAGCCAAGCTGCGAGCCGAGACTTCTGATCCGCGGTGGGCTCCTTTACAGTCCGCAATTTCCAGTCGCTTGGACGACGGTGCATGAGTTTCAAGACTTTGGTTGATAAGGCACCTCTTCGCGCGACTAGAAGGTCAACTTGTCCGTCCTTTTCGAATTGGTCGAGGAGATCCGAAAGGCCCGAGGAGACCCGATAATTATTGACGGCGATAATTTCATCATCCGTGTTCAATCCAGCTTCGAATCCTGGCCCCGATTCGACGACCGCGCTAACAACAAGGCGTCCGTCTTCAGATTTGGTGGAGATTCCTGTCCAGAGCGGCCCACTGTTTGCTTCTGCCGTTTTCGCCGGAGCTGCACCACTGTCTGACTTTGGTGTGGAAGGAGGCTTGGGGAAGGTAAGTCCCAGCCAATCCAACGCTGATTGATAATCCAATGCAGCGGTTGTGTTGACCCTCTGTGTGAGCCATTCATTCCAGTCTTTGTCCGCGATTTCGTTCAGCTCCGCGATCACATCATCGTTGTTGTATCCATCGCTCAACGCGTGTTTGGAATAGAGGCTCCGCATGATGTCATCCAAGGACTTTTCATTGTCCGTTGCCTTACGGATTTCAATATCCAACAACCAGGCCACGACCGCTCCCTTGGTGTAGTAGCTGATCATGGTGTTCTTGCTATTTTCATTCGGACGATAGTATTTGATCCAAGCATCATGCGACGACTCTGCGAGTGATTGACGGTTCCGGCCCTCTGTCGTCTCGAGTGATTGGATCTGACGCGATAGCGCAGACAGATACTCCTTCGCAGAGGTGTGGCCCGCGCGAACGAGGGCGAGGTCGTCGTAGTAACTGGTCACACCTTCCGCGACCCACAGTTCATCAAAGTAGTTCTCGGTCTCGTAGTCGTATTCAACGAGAGCTTTAGGACGCAATCGTCGTACATTCCAGGTGTGAAAAAACTCGTGGCTGACCAAGCCAAGCCAACTTTGGTACCGCCGCGGAGAACGATAGCTCCAGCGGCTGGTCAACATGACCGTCGAATTGTCATGTTCCAAGCCTCCGCCACTCTCCGCGATCACATTGAGAAAGAAATAGCGATCGTAGGGAACTGTGGCCCACATCTTTTGATGTGTTTCAACCACTTTAGCCACGTCGGCCGCCGCTCTGTCTCCATCCCAGAGTCGATCTCCGCCGAGGTTGACCAAGTAATGCTCGACACCTCCGACTTCGAATGGGTGCAGCGTGGGATTACCGGCAACGATCGGGGAATCGACTAACTCATCAAAACTGCTCGCTCCGAAGGTGTTGGATCCAAGTTGAACACGGCGTTCCAGCGAAGTGATTGCCTGCTGCCAACTGCTTGGTAATACGAGCGTAACCAGATGCTCCTCGGATTGGCGCTCGCTGATCGTCATGAAGGTGGCTGCACCATTGAGTAGAGCAAACTCGGAGTCGACAAAATTGGTACGCACCGTGAGTTCGTTGCAGTAAATGCGATAATGGAAATGAATCGTATCTCCGTCTTCGCAGCTGACTCCCCAACGATTCTTGCTGACCTTTGCAACCGCAAGAGGATCGCCATTTGCGTTGGTTGCACTTACTGAATCGACATGCCGGGCATACTCGCGGACTAAGTAAGATCCGGGAGTCCAGACGGGCATAAAGACCTCTTGGTCTGCGACGCATTCCTCGAAAGTTGCTTTGATCGAGACGTAATGGTTTGCGACCTGGGGAAACGTGATTTCATATCGAATTCGAGCTGTCGGAGGGGCATCTTGGGCGAAAGCCAGAGCCGATGTGTTCGTGAATGAAATAGCGCACAGGAAGATGCAAAGAAACAGACGGTTCATAAAGAGATGAGTCCAAAGTAGCGAGTTGATATTTTGGCTGGTTGGCCGCGCAGGTGACTCTCTGATCAATCAAGCTTGGCTTTAGCTAGAGCGTTCGCAAATCGCAAATTGCAAATCGCACGCGTTTCGGGGCGATGGGCCAAGCATGAGGGGGCGATGGGCTAAGGGTGGGCCAAACATTTCGTCAGAAATAATAGATACAGAGACTGCCATTATAGCTGCGGAGCAGCCATGCTCACGTCGTGCGGCAGTAGAAGCCCATCTTCAAGGTGCTGCATAGGGGCGAACTCTCTTGCCCGAAGGCTAGTTGGCGGGCTGACGAGAGGGATGCGACGGGCGAAATCGGATTAGAAGAAATACTCAAAAACCAGGACCAGTGCCCAGATTGGGATGAGCAGCAAGGCGACGAGTCCAGGCGAAAAATCGGGTTTCATCTGTTCGCCTTATCGCCTCTTGAGGCAGCCTTTTCTCGAAATTGCAATGCGAAGCGATCTAGTCCATAGCGGGGGTTAACACGCGGCTATCCGCGCGGTCCGCACAGAGGGCTATCCGAATATAGATTGTTAGATAGCACACTCAGCTGAATTGGCGTGGAAACGCTAAGCTGCATGAAAACCCTTGCTGCAAAGAGCGCCCCGGTTGTGATTCACGCACCACGGCGGAGCCGTCCAACATCCTTCGGAGGCTTGAATGCGGTTTCAAGCAAATGGCTGCGATGCGAGCGTGTCCGAGTCGTTCGAGATTTGTATTTTAGGAGCACTCCGCGTTCGGCGTTTCGGATATTCACCCAGCGGGCGGCGGCTGGCAACCCAAAGCCTGGCGAAGGAGTTATTCCGAATCCCCATCCGATGGCGTCGATGCTTGTAGGCGGAATTGGTGAAGCGTCTTAAGCATCGTGCGAATCTTCTCTTGCGTTGATCTAGACGCGGAAACGATCAAGACTCTTCCAACGGCGTGCAGCGATGAGGCACCGCCATTTTCGACCCAACAATCGGGATCGATTGTGTTCGTGATTGCCACCAACAAAGAGCTGGTATCTTCTCGACGTTCAAGGACCCAGGCGAGATCATAGTAGGCAACGCTTGGGGCGATATTGGCCGAGTCTTTACTTGTGATCTCCATCACCTCGTTGCGAACGACGAAGGTTAGCTCGAGTGGTTCGAGCATCAATCGGAGCACGGACTTGAATGAAGTGTTTGGTAGACTGAGCGAAATTGGAGTCTGTGGGTCAACACCTAATAGATCAAGCTCCCCTGTGTTGATCCAAATTGGGATATTCAAATCGTCTGCAAACCCACTCATAATCTGCTGGAGTGGTATTCCCGCATAGTCCGCTTCCACCTTCGTGTTGAAAATGGCTAGCAAGCGGTCTTCTGCTTCCCTGGCGGCGTCTTTGGCAGTCAGCCAATTGGGAATGCCGTTTTTTGGTAGCGGCCAATCCACGCCGCGTTCGATTGCCTGGCTTTCGGTTTTTCCTTTTGCGACACGTACCGAATTGGAATTGGTTCGCTGCGGAAGGTTAGCCAGAGCCACTGTGGTGCCGCTTAGCTGCCTGTCAGTGACCTTCGGTAAGTTGGTTGCCTGGGCGAAAGCGGGCTTAGAGGCAAATGTCAGCCCGAAAGCGACCATAAGCAAAGGAATGCATCGATTCATTTTGTGTCCCTTTTGTTGCCACGCGAGTTCATGGACAGAGGTCAGGGGAAAATTTCCCGCAAGACCTTTTCTAGGTGAGCCGTGATCATTGTTACTAACAGAAGCAAAACTGAAGCCGACCTGGCGGTCAACCGCGATTGATGTCGGTTACCGAACGTGTTTAAACGGTTACCGAACGTGTTTAAACGTTTAGGGCTCAATTGGAGGTACCGGCAAAGGGATGGGACCAGGCGCTGGACCGATCCTTACGCAGTAATACCAACTAAGCGTGATGCTGTAGCCTGTTTCCGGCGTTCCCTGGATCCCAGAGCCTGATACCTCGACGCCTACAATCGTGTGACCAAGGGGCAGTGATTCTTGCACTGCGTCTCGATACTCACCGTGAATCCTGCGGGCGAGAGCCGCATGAGCCTCGGAGACCTCAAGCAATGAGAGACCATAAACGGTTTCTGAAGTTGGCACCGTGCAGTAGTGGTAGTCCAGTTCATCGTCTGCAACCGCGTACTGCTGCGAGCACAAAGCTAGACCGAGAACGATCAACATCGACACTGATCTTGGAATCATAAGTCGCTCCGTGTGGAAAAGACTGAGACGAGAAATTTTCACTCTAAGGTGCTGGAGTCGTTGGTCAAGCATGTTAGCTTTTTGACTTGAGTTCAAAGCCGTTTGGCAGCCATCGAACGCTGACATCTGCAGTATTGGACCATATTTTTGCTTCGGATAGATCTGGCTGGCGATCTTTTCGGAAGGGCCAGTCCAGTCGGGTGAGCCTGTCCAGCTGACTTGTAGCGAACAAAGCCGAGGACAAAATCCCATGTGGGGTCACGGTGCGGGATCATGGTGCAGTGGGGATAGCACGATTTTGCTGATACGAAAAAAGCACGCCATCCTCGAGGGATAGCGTGCTTTCGCTTGTACTGCTCTTCACCTTAGCTCTTCGCAGCAGAGTCGTTGTTTAGCAACTAAGTGCTTGCGGTGGTTCTCCAGCTTGTCGGGATCTTCAAGGCCACTGAGCTATTGGAAGCTTCGGAAATTCGTTCGTTGCGAGATATTTGATTTTATAGTGATATCTCGCTGCCGCTGATCTCGGCGTCGCTCTCGTCGCTAATGGAGGCTTTGGCCACTTCGGATGAGGGTTGCTCGGAAGTGGTTGGCATCTCGTCCATTGGCTTGATAGTAATGCTGCCGTTTGAGCTGCGAACTGAAAGCGATGCTTCTGGCTGTCCCGATTGAGGCAGGCCAACCATCGCTTCTAGGGAACGCTTGCTGGCCTTGATCTCCTCGTTTGGAAGAGAGCACTTCACTTTTCCGTTCGAAGTCTTTGCATTGATACGAGCGTAGCAATCGACAGGCAAGGCAACTTCAACTCGGCCATTGCTGGTCGAAAACCGATTTTCGGTTCCGACGAGATAGCCAGCGAAGTTAATGCGTCCATTACTCGTTGAAAGTTGTACAGGCCCCACAGTGTTTTTCGCTGATATGGTGCCGTTGCTAGTGCCGGCATCGATTGATCCAGAGATGTTGGCTAGTTTGACCGTCCCGTTGCTAGTCTGGACCTTGATCGGGGAGTCGAAATCAGCGACGTCCACTGTTCCATTGCTGGTTACGATCTTGAGGTTGCAATTCCGCGGTGCTTTCAAGTCGAAAGCAGCTGAGGCCATCCACTGATTTGACGGCTTGGTGGCTTTCAAGATCAGCGTGCCTTTGTCAGCCTGGATGTCGCAGGTGAGTTCCTTGACATTCGCGTCGGCGTCTTCTTGGGTAGCACCATAGGCTTTGTAGGTGACTTCCATTTCGACTTTCTGCTCATCCGCTGGGCGAATGGTGACATTGCCGTTGTAAGTGGAAACGTCGAGCGCGACGAGTGGCTCGGTCGTCAGTTCTTGCGTTTCAACGCGCATGGCACTGAATCGAGAGCTGATACAGCCAGTCGAGCTCGCCAATAGGCAAACGGTAGCTAACAAAAGACGCATTCAATCTTCTCCATGTACCCAGATGGGATTCAACGTTTCTAGTGGGGCGGGAGCCATCCAGACTGAAACTTTAATCGGTATCAAACATAGCACCGTGTTGATCACGGTCGTGGTAAACCAATTGCAACAGGCCGGAAACGATTCGTCTGATCGCTGCTAACGCTTCCGATCGGCGTTTCGACGGAATCCTGTGTTTTTCCGCTCGGGTCGCCACCCGTTGTTTTCGTTCGTATTCGGTGTCAGTTACAGGATCTTGCCCAAGTTTCTGCTAGTTTTCTTGGGAATGCCAAAGACCTGGCCATAACCGGCTCGCAACCGGTGTCGCCTCAAGGACGAGTGGTTTTGATTCTGTTCGCGTGAAAATTGGCTGGCTCGCGACTTTGGGTTGCAAGCACGGGAGCTCCGGTACGAAAACCCAGGAGAACTTCACTTGGGACTGCGAGGATTGCATGAACGGCTGTCTGTCCGTCTGAATCGATAATGGATCGGCGAATGGCTTGGAATGCTCGCATTCAGCCAGCGGGCGGGCTTTGCTATACTCTCGCCACTCAGCTGGAATTTTAGAGCACCCAGCTTACTCAGTTTAATAAAGGTAGTGCCGCGATGGCTCCGTCTATGGAATCCAAAGGGAACTCGAAGAAGACGTCAGGCAAGGCGTCTGTGCCTTCGAAGGGCGAGAAGACGAAGAGCGAAAAGAGCGGAGACATGCAATCCAATGCCGATGGCGACTCGAGCAAAAAGCGGAAGGGGGGCTCTGCGGCTGAAGCTCCAATTGATTCGTTCCAAAGCACTCGAGAGACAGTGGAATCCGTTGTCGTCGCTTTTGTCTTGGCTTTCTTGTTCCGAGCTTTCGTCGCTGAAGCGTTTGTCATTCCGACTGGATCGATGGCTCCGACGTTAATGGGAGCCCACAAAGACATTTTTTGCGAACATTGCGGCGAGCAGTACCAGGCGAGTGCGAGCAATGAGTTCGATCCCTCTACGGGGGCGATTACGAGAAGCAAGACTTTTGCCAGCCTGTGCTCCAACTGTCGCGGGGTCAACGCCTACGACTTCGAGAATAACGCCGATCACGCAACGTTCTCAGGGGACCGCATCCTCGTCAGCAAGTTTGACTATGTTTTGACAACTCCGAAGCGTTGGGATGTTTTCGTTTTTAAGTATCCGCTCAAGGCCCGGATGAATTACATCAAACGTCTCATTGGGCTGCCGGGCGAAACACTCGCTCTATCTGAAGGTGACGTGTTCATTCAGGATCCGAAGACACAGGAATTTGAGATCGCCAGAAAACCGCCTCACAAGATCCAGGCGATGAAGCAGCTGGTCTACAATTCGGATCATCGAGACCCGAAACTGATCGACCAAGGGTGGCCAAGCCGATGGCAGCCGCTTCCCGGGAGCACAGGAGCCAGCGTCGAATACACCACCGAACGCTGGTCGGGAACTCTGGATGCATCGGGCGGTAACACGCAGTGGTTGCGTTATTATCACAAATTTGTACCGCTCGCCGAGCGGGAGGCCATGGAGGATGGTGCTTCGCTGACGCCGGTTGATGCGTATGCTTCGCGATTGATTACCGACTATCTCGCTTACAACACCTCGTATGCGCTGTCCAAAGCCGACGTGATGTTCGAGCAAAGTACACTCTCGACGCTTCAGAGGCTGGTCCCGCCACCGATTCGTAAAAAGCCAGGTTGGAATTACAGTGAAGAGAAGACTGGCGGCTTGAAGGTATATGACGCGGTGAAGCAACAGCGTGTTATGTACCAGTCTGTTTCCGATACCAACGATGGCATCCACTGGGTTGGCGATTTGTCGGGTGCCTACTCGGTGGACGTCCAATCCGAATCCGGAAAACTACTTTTGGATCTGGTTGAATTCGGCGTTCACTTTCAATGCACGATTGATGTCGGCAGCGGTCTAGCAGAACTCCGAGCGCTCGATTCGCAGTCGGAATCAGGCAAGCGTTCGCTTCCGATCTTTGGTGGCAAGGAAGTGTCCCAGGGCAAGACCCCCGTGCAAGGACCTGGGACCTACGAGCTTGAATTCGCCAACTTCGACGATCAGCTGGTGCTTTGGGTCAATGGCAGAGTGATTGAGTTCGATGCGGCGACGGCGTTTGATTCGGAATCATTTCGTTCTGGCTCGTCCCGTCGACCCTATTGGAGCTCGACTGATCCTTTGGATGCCGCGCCCCTTGGGATCGGTGCCGTCGATGGGCTGAAAGCCTCGATCACTTCTAGCCAAGTGTATCGGGATATCTATTACATTGCCGTTCAGAAGAATAGTCCCTTCGAACGAAGTATCGGTTTCAATGACTACGTCGATCGGCTGAGCGTTTCGACAATCCTTCCCAACCCATCGGAACGGGCGGGAGTCTTCGGTTTACGATCTGCTTTAGAGGCAGTTTTTGCGAGTCCGGAAAGCTGGGGACAGACGGAGTTGTTCGATCTACGAGGTTCTCGCGAGTTTACCCTAGATGAGAAACAGTACTTTCCACTCGGTGACAACAGCGCTCAGAGCTCGGATGCGAGGGCGAGTGAGTGGGTTGGACACCGTTATGTGGAAGAAAAGTATTTGCTTGGTAAAGCGCTCCTTGTGTTTTGGCCGCATACCTGGAATACGCCTGTTCCATTTACGCCGAACGTGAAACGCATGGGGTTCATACGCTAGTTCGAACGCGAATTGAGCTGGCAAGCGATTTTTTGTTCTCAGGATCGAGGCTGGATGGCTAGCATTTGCAGTTGTTGCTAGTCTCAAGCCCTCAGATCTGGTATCTACCCCTTGGTCGTTCGTTGCCTGCAGCGACGGATTGGCTCGTTTGGGGATTTACGTTTGAAACTATCATCGTCATGGATGACGTCGCATGAGTGTGCTTTCCGTTCAGGGGCTCGAAAAGACGTACGGACGCCGCAAAGTGGTGAACGGTGTCAGCATGAATGTCGAGCCGTCGGAAATTGTTGGGCTCCTAGGTCCGAATGGAGCTGGTAAGTCAACTAGCTTCAAGATGACGTGTGGCATTGTTAAGCCGGATCGTGGACGAGTGATTCTGGGTGACCAAGACGTCACCACATGGCCCTTATTTCGACGTGCTAGTGAAGGGCGAATGGGGTATCTCGCCCAAGAATCGAGTGTCTTTCGCAAATTGAGCGTGGAACAGAACATCCTCGCGATTTTCGAGTTGCTAGGTGTGCCGTATCGAGAACGCAAGATGCGCACCAATCAGCTGCTGGAAGATTTCGAGATTACCCACATCCGGAAGAGCAAAGCAGGGAGGTTGTCGGGTGGTGAGCGGCGACGTTTGGAAATAGCGCGCTGCCTTGTGTCCGAGCCTGAGATCATCATGCTAGACGAGCCCTTTGCGGGTATTGATCCAGTCACGGTTCAGAGCATTCAGGAGATCATTGAGAAGCTTCGGGATCGGGGGATCGCAATTCTCATTACGGATCATGCGGCGCGCGAGATCTTGCAAACAGTTGACCGGTGTTACGTGATCAGCAAGGGAACCGTGCTGGTTGAAGGTAGCCCCGATGTCATCATGCAGCACCCGGATGTGCGGAAAGAATATCTTGGTGACATCAGTGGTGACGTTCGTCCGGCGCCCGGAATCCCAACGACCGCACCCGCGTCAAACGCGTCGACAATGCGCCCTCGTGAGCCGCATATGCGAAAGCGGCAGCGCGTGATGCAGTCTGCCAGCGGAACAGCGACGGTACCGCGAAGAAAAACCGACGTGTAGTTCATCAGCTGTCAGCTGTCAGCTGTCAGCTGTCAGCTGTCGGCTCAGGCCGGCGTCGAAACTGGTGCCGAGTCCCCAGCGAAGGTGTGAATTGGATTCACGATCTCGAACAGGATATTGACTTGGGGCCACTCGATATCAACCCGGGTACGTAAGCGTTCCGCCAGCTGCAGTGTCTGCGGAGTCGGGCGGCAGGTGTTGGTCAGCAAGTGTGAGAGTCCTGTTTGTACTCCGTCGCAGACGACAAACGAGCCCAGGCTGGATGGGCCAGGTACCACCGTGGTCGTGTGCTCCAAGCGTTGCTCGGAAAGCGTATTGAGGATGACGCGCCTTTGCTCGTGTGGCGTGACTGCAAATCGGTACATGCGACCGCCGAATCTTGCCAGGCCCGGTGCAAAGGTCTTTACTTCGTGCGCTCGGATCGTCTGGTTGCGTACAGTGGTATCGCTCGGGTCTTTTTCAAAGTCGACCCCAATTTCATTGCTGTACCTTGTGACGACATCACGGGCGAGCACCAAAACATGTTGCAGGCTGAGATCATCGGGAATCAATGGTCCCGCGCTGCGGCCACGGTTCTTGAGTATTCCCATGGCATCATCGAGGACTCCCATGGTTTCCTTTTGGATCGCCTCTTCCAGTGTCGACATAACGCGTTTGACTAAAGCTTGCACGTCACTGGGTAGGTTTGCGACGTCTATAGGCGGTTGATCACTGCGGGCTTCGCGTTCTGCCAGCAGTGAGTTATGCCAAGACGAATACTTCTTGGCTAGCTGCTTGCCTTTCGACTGAAAGATACTGAGCAGTTTGATGCATTCTTCTGAAAAGATGCGAAGATAGCGGGCGGCCGAATCACGCATCTGGTCCGCTGGTCCAAGCATGCTTTCGAATGGACGAAATAGCTCGGTAAGTTTTTCGATGTCGTTTTCGGCATAGCTCACGACACCTTCGATGACGTTCAACTGAATTTGCTCGACCTGACGCCAGTTGTACATTCGCATCCGAATGACGTTACTGATCGAATTCTTCCAGTTGTTGATATCCTCGAAGAGTTGCTTGGAAACGATTTCCGGAGTTGAAGATAGCCGCCGGGCCCATTGGCTGATGACCGCTGTTCCGTCTTCATCCTTCGTCAGCTTCTCCAGTCCACCTGCTGTTGAGATGACTCCAATGTTTTTTAACAATCGATCGCGAAACTCGCCAAGGGCTTTCTCCGTTAGCGGAATATCGCCGGAGACCGATGGCGGTGCGTGCGGGATTTCTGCAGCGGGCTCCGTTTTCTTGCCGCGCGGACCACGCATGAATTCCGATGCGTTTCGAAGCGTTTGTTCGGTGCAAATTCTGGCGATCTCATCGGGGGATGCTTTGCCAGTCATTTCGACGGGGCTTGCGCATCCAGAGCGTAGCCATCCGCTCTCTTGAGATGATGCGGCTGCACGTGGTTCCGCAAGGAGGTCGGCGAGCACGGTGGTGGAATCGATAAGCACAATGTTGGCTAGACTCTCAGCCGCATTGGCCGAGTCGGAGCTGGAGCCATGCAAGCCGCCATCGACAAGTGTTACCCAATCAAATGGACGGCCCCGCATCGAATCGGCGCGATCTTTGTAGTAAATCGGAGTTAGCTCGGCTTCTGGCCCCATCAGGTAGTGGAGTTCTGACAAGCAAGACAACGCGGCGGCAGCTGGCATGCTTGCCGATGATGCCGAAGGCGTGGTGGCTAGTGTTAGGCAAGCCGACAACCGATAGTTGTTGAAGTTCAATTCGCCGAGTACTTGACGAATCAAGAATGCAAACTCGTTGAGAAGCCCGCTACCAGTTCCTCCGTGGAGCGAGCTCATGAGGTAGATACGGATTGGACCCTTGGCAGCTTCGTCTGCTTCGTGATCCGCAATTAACTTGGTGATATCTTCCTTCAGCTTGATCCTCAGAGCCTCAAAGTGGTCGAGCATTGCTAGGACAGCGATCGGCCTGACACCCTCGGTCTTTTGCGATTTGGGAATGTTGTAAAGCCAACGCCTCGACAAGGGGCGAAGTAGTTCGGGATCGGCGTCTCGATATTCGATTGGCTTATAGACGGGGATTTGAACGGTCTGATTGGAATTCAGACCATCTGTTTCCGCCAAACCAATCAAGTTGGAAAGTGCGTCGGCGTCGGTGTCGACGGCCAGCCATTGGTGGGCATTGGCAGGTAGCCGCGAATCGCAATTGCGGACGATGGATTCTTGAAGTTTCGACAAAGCCTTTCCACCAAGGCCGCCCAGCGAAACAAATAAGCAATGCGTTTCGCTGAACTGTTGGAATGCCGTCTTTGCATCGATTGCCTTCTCAAATGTGCTGGCAATGCCTTCTGTCGCCAGTCCGCCGACCGTGGCTGCAAATTGAGTATTGGCATACTCGGACGTTTGGGTTCCATCGGACGATTGCTTCGCGGTTTCCAAATCGGGTACAACCGCCGAACGGACTTTCTGTAGCTGTTCGATGAATTGCTTACAAGAACTGAATCGATCGAGAGGATTCTTCGACAAAGCACGACCGACGATATTGCGATCGGCTGGAGGTAAGGCTTCTAGGTTCGGTGCCGCAGTGAGATGCTGGCGGGCAATTTCACCAGTTGTACTGCCGTCGAAGGGGAGGTGACCTGTTAACATCTCCATGTAGACGATTGCCAGCGAGTACTGGTCGCTTCGATGATCTGGCTTTCCGTCAAAGATTTCGGGCGCGGAATAGGTCGGCGTCAATCCGCTGACCATCGACTGGGACATTTCCTTCAAGTCTTTGACCAAACCAAAGTCGGCAACTTTGACCCGGTCAGCGATGATTAACAAGTTACCCGGTTTTACGTCTAGGTGCTGAAGGTTGTGCTTCTGCGCGAGGAAGTCCAATCCGTCCGCAGTGTCGTGTAGAAACTCAAGCAGGGAACCGCGCGGGATGCCTGGTTCGCCACGGTTCTGGAAACGCTCAAATCGATCTAGCAGACTACTTTCGGCCAGTTCCGTAACGATGACGACTTGGTCATCGACGATTTCGATACGCTCAAGCGAGAGTAGAAAAGGATGGCTGATTTCCTTAATGCGCTGCAGGCTTTTGAGCTCGCTTGTTGCCTGCGATTCGTTAACCGCCCCAAAGACTAACTTGATCGCTTTTTGCAATCCGCCAGGAGCGTCAGCAAGCCAAACCTCGCCATAGCCACCTGCTCCGAGCCGTTTGCGCAGTGTGTAACCTGCGATCGGTTCAGAGCCAACTTTGTTCGAGTGTGCTTTCATGGTGCGGCGTTTCGGGGTTCGTCGATCGGCGACGTTGTTCGAGGTTAGGGGATTTCCGTATTTGGATGTAGACCGAGAGAGGATGGGAAGACGTTGACGGAAGCTAGGTTGCTATCTGCTGAGTTGCTTCAGGCTTTGAGTTCTCCGCTTTGATCTCTTCGGCAAGGTTCTGTCGGTATAGCTCCGAGCTTCTTGGTTGGCCCGACTTTGTGTTGCTCGTTGTCTTTGGGGCCGAAGTGGTGTCATTGGCCTGGACTACTTGCGTTGCTTGGTATGCAGGCACCTGGACTTGTTGAGTTGCGTCGATCCCCGCAGGTTGGACCTGTTGCGTTGCAGCGACCGCGTTAGTCTGGTGTGGCTGTCCACCTTGCGAAGGGCGTGGAATGGACGGCAACGGCTGGGGAACTCGATGTTGTGAAGTCTGCGTTCTCTGTGTTCTCATCGCGGGAGTCGCACTAAGCGCGTTTTGCCCCGCGTTATTCGCGTCGGCCGACAAGGAACCAAAGTAGTTGCGGCACGCGTGGCGAAGGTAATCGATACGCAAGTCATATGGTTCGCTGCGATAGGTGCAGTAGGCTCGTACTTGTTTCAACAGATCTCGCGGGTAGCATCGCCGGAGCGGGCGATTCTGAGCAATGAAGAATCCTTCGATCAATTGTTTGATGACCTCGGGACGCCAGGGGAATCCCATGGCATCACAAGCCAGTTTGAAGAGATGCATAAACTCCGGCGGCGACGGATCGCGGATTTCGATCTTAAATGGCACACGTCGCATAAAGGCTTCGTCCACCAAATCGCTCGGTTGCAGGTTGGTGGAGAAAAGCACAATCTGCTCAAACGGTACACTGATCTTCTTCCCTGTCGGCAAGGTAAGGAAATCAATCTTGTTTTCGAGCGGCACGATCCATCGGTTGAGGAGTTCGGTGGGCGAAACTCGCTGCCGGCCGAAATCATCAATGAGCAGGCTACCGCAGTTGCTCTTCAGCTGGAGTGGGGCCTCGCAAGTGTTGCTTCGCGGGTCGTGTCGGATCTCGAGATTCTCAAGCGTTAGCTCGCCGCCGGCAACAACGGTGGGTCTTTCGATCCGAATCCAGCGTTTGTCATAGTTTTCAAGATCGACTAGGCTCGATTCTTGTGGTGTCCTGGTTGGGGTATGGTAGGCCGAGTCGTAGAGCTTGATGATCATCCCGTCGTCAATGATCGCATGTGGAATCCAGATGCTTTCACCACGCAGAATGGTCAAACACTTGGCAAGAGTTGTTTTGCCATTGCCTGGAGGTCCATGGAGGAAGATGCCTCCATTGCTGTTCACTGCTGGGCCGATGAAGTCGAGCCAAGTCTCATCGTAGGAGATCTCCGATAGAGCTTCGGTGAGTTGCTCTCGCTCAACGGGTGTGTATTGGTTTGCTTGAGCTTCAACCGAAAGCAGGTACTCTGCCATCGGTACGGGGGCAGGCCCCGTGTATTTGAACGCCTTCTGTCCGTTGAGAGTACGCTGTTGCCCCGCTTCGGTCAGGCTGTAGTAGTAGTCGTTCAGTGGGGCGGACCGGGCGTGCGCAACGATCTGCCTGGTTCTTAAACCGGCTAATTTTTCATCGATGATTCCAAATGGCAGTCCAATCATCTCGGCTACACGCCGACCACTCAGTGTGCCGGAAGCCAGGAGGATCTGGCAGATGATCGATTCTAGGAGAGGTTCGCTGAGTCCCGTGTCTTCAACGGACGTGGGTTCAGCCGGCCAGTAATGATCTTCATGCATCACACTGGGCAGCGAGCTGGCGACCATCGAATCCGTATCGCTTGCTTTGACAGTTTGCCTGTTTCGTGTGAGTTCCATGTGCCTAGCCTAAAAGTACTTCCAGTCTTGCAATCTTGGGGGCGTTGCGAGCAACAGCGGATCCAACAAGGTTGGAATGTCCACTCGTCAACGGTGCGGGCGCATCGAGGTATGCGCACAACCCAACGAGGAAACATAGGTTGTAGTTACCCCTCATGCGGGTCCGGTAATTGCTACTGGAAGCGAAAAAGAGATAAGAGAACTGCGGGCTGCTGGGTCGTATGGTTTGGCACGAAGAATGGGAGAATTGCGATTCTCGGGTGGCGTGATTCACTCACGACAATGGCTAACGATGATCCGTATTAACGATGGCTGGCCAGCGATATGTGGCCAAGCGTGAAGCCACGCAAAATCGTTTTACCGGCCAGAAATTGTTCGATCGTTACAAACGAATGCCATTTCGTTTTAGAAATCAGAAGAATATTCAGCCGCAACTTTCCTGTGTCTTATGGTTGGATGGTTCTCTACATATGGAGACCCCCCCACTACCTTTTAACAACGCTGTCTCTTTTCAGCCCTTTCAAAGATGCTCCACCGCTCATTGAGTTGGTAAGCATTGGACCACGCCCTCGTTGAACTGTTTCAGGCAATTTCATGAGCACACCATCTGAATTTTTCGAATCAGAAAGCTCAGAGTCGAATCTACAGGTTGCAGACGCCAATTGGATTTTGGTGCGAGGTACCGGTACGGAGCAAGAAGAGGCCTTCGTTGTGACTCCAATCCCATTTGTGATTGGACGTCGCCCTGGCACAAGCTTGCAACTGAACTACAAAACGATTTCGGGTCACCATGCGCAGCTACTCGTTGAGAACGAGCAACTCGTTGTCGAGGATCTTGGCAGTACAAACGGTACCTACGTAAACGGACGCAAGATCACCGAGAAAACGGTGCTCAAGGAGACTGACCTGCTGCAATTTGCGGATGTTGCCTTTCGGGTTCGGGCGGAACAGACGAATTCGACGACGGCGACGATGCAGGAGGATATGTGCGATAATGCGCTCGCATTGGTCCAGTTCGATAGGCTGATGGAGAATCGACTGGTCACGCCATTCTTCCAGCCCATCATTGAACTTCGAACGGGCAAGTACTTAGGTTACGAAGTGCTCGCTCGCAGCCGCTTGTTTGGTCTTGAGTCGGTTGGCGCTATGTTCGACGCCGCAGCTCGATTGAACATGGAAGTTGATTTGAGTCGGATGCTCCGTTGGGAAGGAGTTCGTGAGGGCCTGCAACTTCCTAATTTGCCGACGTTATTCGTCAATACACATCCCCTCGAAATTCAAGCCGAAGGTCTAGTGGATTCGATGGCGAGCGCGAGACAGCTTTCTCGCGAAGTGCCGATCGTTTTGGAAGTTCACGAAGCTGCGATTACCGATCCAGCCGAAATGCGTCAGCTTCGAAGCGACCTTCGAGCACTAGAAATTGGGATCGCCTATGATGATTTCGGAGCCGGGCAGACTCGACTCAGTGAATTGATCGAGGCACCACCGGATTACCTCAAGTTCGATATCTCATTGATTCGGGACATCGACAAGGCTAGCCCTGAGCGGCAACGCACACTCGAATCACTCGTTCGCGTTGCACTAGACCTAGGCGTCAATCCTCTCGCTGAAGGCATTGAGACTCCTGAAGAAGCCGACGTGTGTCGTGCCATGGGATTCAAGACAGCGCAAGGCTACCACTTTGGCCGACCCGCTCCGGTACGACAATTTCAGTAACGGCGATGTGCGGCAGTTTCCGGTCTGCCGCCGTGCCCGATCCATCCTTGGTTTCCGAAGCACGTTCTCGTTTTGGTAAACGCCATCTAGCGTTTCTCCAGTAGTGGTTCGACTTGGGACGCAACTTTGGCGGCATTGGTCCCATTGGTACCCGGGAATTTATGTTCGACGAGGTGCCAAACTTCGGTGAATTCCGCACGGTCGCCTTTTTTCTCAAGTCGTTCACGTGGTCCAATCGGTTCCAATTCGACCATGTCGCCGTCCGGGTACCAGACTGAGATGGTGAGCCCGGCGACTTCGTTATAGGCCCGGTCGGGATAAGTCTCGTACTCTTTGACAAAGAGTAAGTCGTTGGGGGCCTCATAGGCGAACCAGCCAGTCATCGAATCGAATCCCAGTTTGGGATATTGCGGTCGATCGTTCACAATAAGGTATTCGTCCTGTGCAATGACATGTTCATCCTGAGGTTTCATGTTAAGCATCCGACCGGGCGGATCGTACCGAACGAAGCCCTCGGTAAAACGTCTTGGCTCGGAGACAGGGATGATGCAATTTCCATGACCGACCGCAAAGGTACGGCTCCAATGGCAATACTCGACCGGCTTGCCCGATGCATTGACGATTGCTTGAGTGCACACGAGTCGCGAGCTATCTGAAGCGAGTTTGAATTCGCGCTCGAGATAGACGCCCGCCGACGGGCTTATTTGACTGACCAGTTTTACCGAGTTTGGTCCGAATTCCTCTGCGGTCCATTTTCCTTGCCACAGTTCCGGTCGTTTGGGGACCACTTGTTCCGGTCCAATGTCAAAACGTCCGGCGTCCATTTGTCCACGCGCGTTACTCCCGTCCCAGACCCAGCCCTCGTTTCCCGGTGGTAAGTAGAGGACGTTCTTTCCATTCAACGAGTATTCGAGCACCCGTCCGCCCGCGGCAGGGCACAAGACCACACGTGTGGTTTCGTTCCTGAGTTCGATACAGTCCTCGTAACCGTAGTAGTGAACCTTCTGCACGCGGTTCGGCTCCTTTGCAATAGTCTGAGTGCTTATGCACCAAGCGGCGATGATCATCAAACCGACGGCACTGAGCGGGGGAAGTAGTTTGCATTGGGGTCGCATCTTGACCTCGATTTTGGTGCGCATTTTCGGTGTGGGTAACTGAGAGTAGGGCGTTGAGAGTACGACGTGCGCGACTACAGGACGGATTCCGAGTCTACGGGATGTGGCTCAGCCCCATGCGACTACTCCGTTAGGTTTGCCGTTCCGGTGTGAATTCGCTTGAGTTGGGCACCTATCGGATACAGTTGGTTTCTTGGTCGGTTTCTTGGTTGGTTTCTTGCCTTTGCGGCGTTCTATCGTAACGCATTGGACCAATAGGCGTTGAGCAAGGCAATGCGTCGGTTCGAATTGATGGGGACGACATTTGAGTAGTCAATACGCTGTAGATCTTGGAGCTGCGAAGTGAATCATTTGGAGTTCTTTAATTCCCGCTGGTGGGAATAGATTCAGGCTTACTGCAGTTTGAGTTTGGGGCTAAGCTCACGCCCAAGGACGTATTCGGGCGGACGACGGCTAATTGGTACGCTGGCACGTCCGCCTGCTAACCAGGCCTGACGCCCCATGGTTACCCTAGTTCAAAGAGCATGACTTGATTCGATCCAACACAGTTCGTGACGACGCTGATCCGCTTGATGCAACTAGCGGAGATCTCACGCGCGAATTTGGACGCTCGAGCGTTGGACCGAGTGGACTAGAGGTCCGGACGGTTGGCGAGATGGATACCGATTCGAATCAAATCGGCCACGAGCGGGGAGACGATCGCGAACGGACTGCAGCGAGCGATGAGCCGATTTATGATCGCAATTTTCTGCTCACCTTTATCAGCCAGACGTGCTTTGTCGTCGCCAATACGCTTTTAGCGCACTACGCCCGCTGGATTGAATTCTTGGGCGGAGACTTGACCGAAATTGGATGGGTCATGGGACTCGGCGCGGCAGCTGGTCTAGTGCTGCGGCCAACGTTGGCGCAGAGCATCAATATTCTCGGAGCCAAGACGACTTGGGCTGCCGGTTACATCGTCTTCTCGATTGCAGCGATTGCAAACCTGATCCTGGGCGATGTCGGGCCGATGCTCTACATGTTGCGGGCCGCAAACGTGCTTGGGGCTGCATTGGTCTTTGCCAGCAGTTTGACCTACATTTCGCAGATCGCTCCCGAACGAAGGCGTACCGAAGCAATTGGAACGCTTGGTGTGGGCGGTTTTGTTGGCATGTTTATGGGGCCATTGCTTGGTGATCTCTTTCTGGGAGCAGGCAGTCGAGAGCGCATCGATTTTGAGTTTCTATTCATCGTTGCAGCGGTGGCGAACGTCGTGCCGCTGCTGCTGTTGACCTTCCTGAGAAGTCCGCCGAAACGCGTGCAACCTCAGTCGTTTGGATTGTCAGAGTTCTTTCAGATTTCGATTCGCTACTGGCCCGGGCGGATCATCTTGGTCGATTTGATTTTCGGTGTGTGCATGACGGTACCGTTTGTCTTTTTGGCTAGCTACATCGATGAAGCTCCGATTCAGCTGTCTGGTGTTTCCGAAATCGGCTACTTTTTCTGGTGCTACGCAGGCTGTGGGATGCTCTTCCGGCTGGGACTGAGGAAATTGCCGGATCGGATTGGAGCGGAGAAAGTCCTGTGCATGGGGCTCGCAACCATGGCTATCGGCGTTTGTTCCTTCTTGGTCGTCGGACCCGATACTCCTTGGATGTTGGCACTCCCAGCTGCTTTGATTGGACTCGGGCACGGCCTCACGTTCCACACAATGACCTCATTGACGATCGCCCCATTTCCCACGGAGTATCGTGGAACTGCGTCCGCCTTGGCTCTCATGATGCTGGATTTTGGCACGCTCATAGGAGCTCCGGCGTTGGGCATGATCGGTGAACACTTCGGCTACCAGGGGATGTTTGCCGCTCTGGGAATTCTGTGTCTGGCTTCGGCAGTTACGATGATCGGGCCGGCAATGTCGCGTGAGGTTGGAAGCGAACCCTAGCCAGGTTGCTTGGTCAGCTCACTGTTTTAAAGGTGATTCGATTCGCAATCATTTTTTTATGAGCTGGCAGCCCGCGGAATACCAAGCCAGGGCTAATCCGAGTTTTCCTTTGCGAAGTCGGTTCGAGCGTATCCCAACTCCCCCGTCCGTGCCGGCACATGTAAATCGGTTCGTGGAGGAATTAGGTTGGAGTGGGCCTCTCTGGCACAGAGAGGGAAATGCCAAAGCTCCAACTCCGATTCGCCCTGAATGCCAAGCAAGCTAGCTAGTCGTTCAAGGCGATGTAGCCTATGCTTGCCATTCCTCTTTGACCGCATGGGAGTCATCTCACACGTCAGAGCGAGAGCGGTAGGAACTTCATCCGACGGTTAGGCGTTGCTACGAGTTTGCTTCTCGTTTGGACGATATCGTTAGTGAACTAGGCGGTCACCCCTGCTTTTCGATGCAGGGGGGGTACTGTTGAATGTTTTAGGCCAGGCGTTTCGATGCATTATCTGATCACCGGTGGTTGTGGATTCATTGGGTCCCATCTCGCTGAATCCCTTCTATCAGCAGGTCACCGAGTAACGGTCCTGGACGACCTGTCGACGGGCAAGATCTCGAACGTTCAGCACCTGGAATCCAATAGTGATTTTCGTGTTCTTGTCGGTAGCGTGACGGATAAAGACTTCGTTCACGAAGCCGTCGGCGAATCCGATGTCGTTTACCATTTGGCATCGGCAGTGGGTGTGAAACTGATCATGGAGAAGCCTGTTGAGACGATCGATACGATTGTCTCAGGAACACAGATCGTTCTCGAGCAGGCGAATCGATATCGAAAGCCAACGCTGTTGACTTCGACTTCGGAAGTCTACGGCAAATCGACATCGGTACCGTTCGAAGAAGATGGAGACCGGTTGGCAGGTCCGACGACCAAGCACCGTTGGGCCTACGCGTGTGCGAAGGCGCTGGACGAGTTCCTAGCGATGGCCTATTGGAAATCGAGCCGGCTTCCTGTGGTCGTTGTTCGATTGTTCAACACCGTTGGACCCCGCCAGACGGGCCAATATGGAATGGTAATCCCAAATTTTATTGACCGCGCCCGTCGTGGTGAAACATTGTTTGTCCACGGTGAAGGGAATCAATCCCGGTGCTTCTGCCATGTTGCCGACGTCGTGCGTGGTCTGGTGGGACTGATGCAGTGCGATGAGGCGCGCGGGCAAGTCGTCAACTTGGGTAGTGAGGAAGAGATCACGATTCTCGGGCTTGCCGAGAAGGTGATTGCCGAACTCAACAGTCAATCGACGATTGAACATCTAAGCTACGAAGCTGTCTACGGCGACGGTTTTGAGGATATGCAGCGTCGAGTGCCAAGTATCGAGAAGGCTAAGCGACTGATCGGATGGCAACCTGAGAATTCTCTGACTCAAATCTTGGCCGACGTCGCCTCATCGAATGCGTGAATTGCACGCACTTCGGCGCTGCGCGGCTAAATCTTGCCTCAAGCTCTGTTGTGGGAAGCCGCCGCGGGACCGAGCCGCATTCTCTCAGCGAAAGAAATATCTACAATGGGGATCCGTGCTCGCCGCGGGAAACTCCAGGTGGCCTTCTAGGGGTTCCATCCTTGAGTCCAGAAGAGTCGAAATGAAATCGAACCATTAAACAATCATCACATTTGTGGAGTTAGACCATCATGGCAACGGTGACTGAGCATGAGCCGGTTCTATTGGCAGGAAGCTGGCAACCAGGGAACTCGACGTCAACTTTCCAAGCTTACAATCCCGCTGCCTGCGAGGTTATTGCGGACGCATTCCCTGTCAGTTCTTGGCACGATTGCGAAATCGCTTTGGATGCGGCCGTTTCTGCCGCCGAAGAGCTTCGAAGGTTACCCGCCGAACGAATCGCGGAGTTCTTGGAAGCTTACGCGGATTTGATCGATTCGAATATCGACGAATTGGCAAGCATCGCGAATCTGGAAACAGGATTGCCGGTCGAACCACGGTTGGCCAAGGTCGAGGGGCCCAGGACCTCTGGACAGCTGCGTCAAGCCGCTGCTGCGGCGCGCGATGGGACTTGGGCTCAGGCCACCATCGATACTGCGACGGACATCCGTTCCGTCATGGAAGCGATTGGTCCCGTCTGCGTCTTTGGGCCAAATAATTTTCCATTTGCTTTCGGTAGTGTTTCCGGAGGAGATTTTGCAGCGGCCATAGCGGCGGGCAATCCCGTTATTGGTAAGGCGAATACCTCGCATCCCGGGACGACGAAGAAGTTGGCTGAATTGGCTGCTATTGCGATTGAAAAGACGGGGCTTCCCGCGGCGACCGTCCAATTGATTTACCGTGTGTCCCACGAGGATGGTGCGAAGCTAGTCAGTGACCCGCGTTGTGCAGCGGTTGGTTACACTGGATCCCGCGGAGCTGGGCTGAAATTGAAAGCGGCAGCTGACGCGACTGGGACTCCCATTTATTTGGAGCTGTCCAGTGTAAATCCTGTTGTTATGTTGCCAGGCGCCTTCGCACAGCGCGGCGGCGAGATTGTCGACGAATTCGTTACCAGTGTTTTGATGGGCACGGGGCAGTTCTGTACGAACCCGGGGTTGGTTCTCGCGTTGGCCGGCAATGAGACGGAGAGTTTTATATCTTCGGTCAAGGAGCGATTCGAAGCTGCCGCCCCAGGAACGCTGCTTTCGCAGAGCGTGCAAAGTTCATTAACTTCAGCTCTTGCGACCCTCACCGGTGCAGGTGCTGAGCTGTTGTGCGGTGGTGAGGTAGTTGAGAATACTTGCAGCGTCCAAAACACGCTCCTGCGAGTCGATGGTAAGAAATTTGTGGAAGCTCCTGAAGTCTTTCAGACCGAGGCCTTCGGAAACGCTTCTTTGGTCGTTGTGGCGGAATCGATCGATGAGATGGCTGCGGTACTGAAGTCTCTAGAAGGCAACTTGACCGGTTGTGTTTATTCAGCTGCCGATGGGCGTGACGACGAAGCCTACGACCAGCTTGCACCGATCTTGGCTTCGAAGGTAGGGCGAGTTCTCAATGACAAGATGCCGACGGGAGTCGCTGTCAGCCCGGCCATGAATCACGGTGGGCCGTTTCCAGCAACCGGCCACCCGGGTTTTACTGCGGTGGGAATACCTGCGAGCATTCCGAGATTCGCGAAATTGACTTGTTACGATGGAATTCGTCCGGCCAGATTGCCTGCGATTCTGCAGAACAAGAACCCGACAGGGGCTTATCGGTTCGTCGATAAGAAATGGACAACGGACGACATAGATTCCTAGTATCTAGATTACGTCTATGACGAATCGGGTCTGACCTGCTCCAAATCTGGAAACTGCCTCGGGATATGCAGAAAACGCGGCTTTTCTGGTCGCTTTTCATGAAAATTGATTCTGTGCGCCTGGCCCCGACAAATTTCCGGCCAAGTTGGTTAGGCTGATTTTGGCTGATGCGACCTTGCTCGAATCAGCTTGAATTGGGCGGTTGGATTGAGTCGGTTGGGCGAGAAAAGAAACTGAAAGTGCGAAGCGATGGTTGAAGAAAAGGGCTGTAGTCAAAAAGGTGAGGCGTCGAACTCAATGGCTCTCGGCATTGGAGTAGGAACCTCCATAGGTGTTTCTCTCGGGGTAGCCCTAGACAACCTCGCGCTAGGAATTGCAATCGGACTCAGTTTAGGCGCCGCGATGGGGGCAACCGGTGTCTTCGGCGGTTCGGAGTCGGCCAAATGTGGCAGCTCCTCTACAGAGAATGAAAGCGAGTAGCGACGGAGTGCGAACGGCTCTGAACTTAATTCCGATTGGTCCACGCACCAGAGCTGCTCGCCGTTGCAAATTCGAACAAACCTCTGGGCCGAAGAAGCCCCTATTGGGGTTACAGTTGCCTCAGATCATCCGATTCGTTCGACACCAGGCGTTTCGAATTGTGCAGCAATTTGATGGAGGGAACTTTCTTCCGCCTCGGTGAATTCACTTAGCATTTCTTCTGCGAAAATGCGGTCACGAACACCAACGTCTCGGGTCTGCAGAGACGTCGGTTCGGCTAACGAATGCGGATCTAATTCACTTGCCGTCGCCAGACTATAAAGTGAGTCGATTTCGACAGATGCATTGGTTGAACCGAACGATGAACGCAGCGACGAAGCTTTTGGGCGTTCGACCGGTGGAGTCGCAAGTCCCGGTAGCATCCGCGCATTGGTTTGACTCGCATTTGCACTGCCTTGGAAGGACGCGTTATTCGTGGCCCCTACGCCGGTGCCTGTGGTACCTGCAATAGCGTACGCGACTGTCGTGGCCGCATTCACGATTCCCACAGCATCCGATCCGCGAGCTTGGCTGGTCGTGCCCGTTTGCAAGTACTCGCGTAGTGTCGAAGGCGAGAGCGAAGGATTGGCCGAGAGCGCTAACGCGGCAACACCGGCAACATGTGGGCTGGCCATGCTAGTTCCGCTCAAACGTGAATAGGAGCCATTCAGATATGTTGAGTAGACACTGACTCCGGGCGCGTCGACCTGAGATGCGTTGCTGCTTCCAACTCGATTGCTAAATCCGGCGATCTGACTACTTGAGTTGAACGCGCCGACAGAAAGAACGTTGTTGTATCCAGAGCTGAGCCGCGCCGGGTAGCTCGGTACGGACGCACCTTCGTTACCTGCGGCAGCAATCACGATCGAGCCCAGTGAGTTTGCGTAATTGATCGCTGCTGCGACGGCCTGGCTGTACCCCCCACCCAGGCTCAAATTGATGACTTGGGCCCCAAGGTCGGCGGCGTAGCGAATGCCGTCGGCGACACTGCGCGTACTACCGGATCCATTGTCACCCAAGACACGGACCGGCAGAATCTTGGCATCGGGAGCGACCCCCGTGGCACCCACGCCGTTATTGGCAGCGGCTACAGAGCCGGCTACGTGAGTTCCATGTCCGTTCCCATCATTCGGGTTCGCGTCCCGATCAACAAAGTCGTATCCATGGACGTCGTCTACGTAGCCATTTTGATCGTCGTCGAGTCCATTTCCTGGGATCTCGCCAGGATTCACAAACAAGTTTGTGACGAGATCAGGATGGTCTAAGTCGACCCCCGTGTCGACGATCGCAACGGTAACACCTTGGCCTGTGTACCCGGCTTGCCATGCTTCTGGAGCGTTAATCGAGTTCAGGTTCCAGTCCTGTTGACTACCAAAGTAGGGTGCATCTGCAAGTGGTTCAACCACTTGATTGCCAGGGGGTGGCGAGGATGGTGTCGACGCGCCGGGAGGTTGGTCTGCCGTCGGCGAGGTGTTGGGTGGTACCGATTCGGCCGGAGGCGTTGCCGCTGTGACGTCAAAATTCAGGCGGTAGGACGTTCCCCAGAACGAGCGAGCCTGTGCCGCTACATAGTAGGCGCCCGGTAGCAAATCGGCGGACAAAGATTCGTTCGAGTTTCCTGAGTTGGTGGAACTAGCGAAAATCCTGCCGTTGGAATCCGCAAGCAACAGATCCGCGTCGCCCCACATTCCGGTTAACGAGAGGTTGGTTGCGGATTCAGTTTGCACATCGAATCGAAATACATCGAGCCGATCAAAGTAGGAGAGTGAGCCTGGCAGGGTTTGCTGTCCGACAATGACTCCTAAGTTCTGTGCCGACGATCTTGAAGAGCCTGCATCGGATGCTGAGAAGTTCAAGGCTCCGGCTGAGTCGGAGTCCAGACTCGCTAGGTCGTCCGCTTCCTCTAGATCGAGGATGGTTCGCTCGGCGAATTCAGTGCCTGCATCGTTCGATGTCTGCACATCGGTTTCCACCGCTTCGGTACCCGGCACGTCGGACGCGGCGAAGACAGTGGCCATGACGGGAGTCACGCCGCAGTCACCTGCCAGTAGCGCTCGCTCTTCTAGCGGTTCCAGTGTTAGCCCTGACTTGGTTGTTCTAAATCGTCCTTTGGTAGCGTTTTGAGATTGTTCGCGATTCATTCGCGTTTTCCACCATAGTCCCTTGTGGAACAATGCCACTGGCTACTCCTTTTTGATTGTATCTATCTACATCTTCGCGACCCAAGCGTTCTTGATCTCGGCTCGTAGCCGCGGCGATGCAGCGTATGCTGCCATTGCTCAGCTCGATCACTGTGCACCCTCAACGTCTCAAGGAAGGAAATCCCGAGCTATGTCACACCCGAAATGTGGAGATGTGTGGATTGCTGTACAGTCCATTCGATTCGCATATAGCGCATTGGTGATGCCGAACGGTTATGTCTGGATTTATTGCGAAAGGGGGCACGTGTTGTGCCGCAACGGGCCCCTCCAAGGGGATACCACAGATAACGGTGCTGCCAAGAGAATAGAGGCAACCGAGGAGGAGAAGCATGAGATTGGGAACGACGAACTTGTGGCAACCGAAATTGTTGGAAGTGGTTCTCCAGCCAGCTAGCGTTTCGCAGGAGTTGGGAAACTCAGAATCGGAATATTCGCAACGGATAGTGAGACTTCGTCTCGGGGCGTTCTTGTTCGCTTCGTCGGTTCGGAATTGGCAAACGCTGAAACGGGCATATCGATGAGAACATGCCCGGCAATCCTGTCGAGGGAGGCTGTTGAATCGACTTAGTAGCAATTCAGCTGCGTCAGTCGCTGTGTGGTCCTCGCGACCTGCTGGCAAATGGAAGCTGATCGACAGTTCTTTAACGCTCAGCGAACTGTTCCGCAGTGCGGACAAACTCCTGCTGTCGCTCACTAAGCAGTGGAATGATGAGTTCGTCTTCCGATTTCCTCAGTTTCGCGTAGTAATCCCGGAGCGATTGAACATAGGCCGGCCACTCGTCCGAGTCTCGGCTGACTAGGCTTGGCTTTGAATCCTTGAGTCTTCGTTTTACTTCGCTGACCGCAGCCCGAATTTCATCCAGGGCCTCAGGACTAAGATCCAAGGCGGTTGCCAGCCAACCGCAATCAATGCCCTTGTATCCGTTCGTCACAATGTGCTGAGAGAAGAGCCACCTGCGCTGATTCTCAGAAAGTTGTTCGCAAATCCATCTTTCGAGATCAACCTGAAATTCCAATCAAGTTTCAAGAGCTCCTCACGAGGTTTCTGACGGCTTGCTAGTTGATGTCGCTTGAATGCAGCGAAATGATCAGCTAGTTGAGACTCTTGAATTGCGTGCTCGCTTGACTGGCCTGGAAATTCCTCCTTTCTCATGACACGCATATGGAAACTTGAGAGCAGACCGGATAATTTCCGCGTGGATTCGTGTAGGACATCCGAGCTCAAAGGAAGCTGGGACAAATCGGGCCAGCTTGCGTCACTAGTAGCACCGTCTTCGGCTGCACACGGGTAGCCAAACATCGACAGCAGAGCGAGGACTGCGAGCATGTGATTCATGCGAGCGATCGGGCGAGTTGGGGACTGCATGTTGGTGCTTTCTGAGTATCTTGCGTGAGGTGTCGCCTGGGATTTCGCCGGAAACAGCTCGGTTGCTAATCAAACACTCGAGGAGTTTCAATGTCTCGTTTAATGCGTCCGATGATTCCTCAATTTTGCTGAGCTGGAGGTCTTTTGAGTCGCCATGGTGAGTTCGAACGAAACGCAACTAGTTGTCTTCGATTTAGATTTTACGCTCTGGGATTGTGGCGGGACTTGGTGCGATTGCTTGACCCCGCCCTTCAACGGGTATGCCGAGGAAGTGACGGATGCTCCAGCGGAGGGAAAACCTGGCGGGCGGGTCGTCGATTCGCGAGGGGCGCAGATACGCCTCTACCCAGATGTCGAATGGATTCTGAACGAATGTGAGAAGCGCGGTATCGAAATGGGAATCGCGTCGCGCACGGAGCAGCCCAAGTGGGCTGCCGAGCTGCTAGAGCGATTGAAAATCCGAGATCGTTTTCAGTACGAAGAGATTTATCCGACGCGAAAGACAAAACATTTTGGTGCAATTCAACGAGAAAGCGGAGTTGAATTGAGCAACATGGTCTTCTTCGATGACGAGATTCGGAACATTCACGACATCTCGGCCATTGGCGTTCATAGCGTTTTCGTAGAACGTGGCATCAACCGCGAGCTATTCGAAAATGCACTGAATATGAATGACTCCGGAAACCCGAGGCTAGCTTGATCTTCGCTGTGAGCGATCGGAAGGTGCCAGACCGGAATGGCACAGTCATTTCAGTTTTTGCAGATGCGTTTGCGCAACCGATCTATTGG